>JAEUTP010000016.1 GCA_016787705.1 Bacteroidia bacterium
GGGATCACCTCTTCCCATTCCGAACAGAGAAGTTAAGCCCACCTGCGCAGATGGTACTTGGTCTAAAGCCCGGGAGAGTATGTCGATGCCAATTTTAAAAAGAAAAACCCCTTGCAGTTTTGTGAGGGGTTTTTTGTTTTAGGAAAGTTTGTAATTTTTTTCAGGAATGTTCTAAAAGAATATCTTAAACTAAAAATTCAGATAATAATCTTTTGTAAAATCTTTATAGGCCTGAGTATAATTTCTTGACTCGTTCTCTTCAATCACCAGAGTAGATTCCGAGAACTCAGTTTCTTTAAATTCAAATTGCATTAAATGCCTTTTCTCACTCTCCTTCTCAGGCTTAGTGCGTATACGCAATAATTTAGATAAGTATAAGCCTTTTGCTTCAGCCAGTTTTCTAAAAATTGCTGCTTCATTTTTTGGAAGGATCAAACAAAATTTACCTTTTGTATCTAATAATTTTTTTACACTGTCAATTAATTCTTCAAACGGCAAAAGATCTGCATGTCTTGCTATAGTTCGGTTTAGCTCAGCACCTTTATACGAATCAATAAAATAAGGTGGATTAGTGACGATCATATCAAATTTTTGATCACTTTCTTTTGCCAGGTTTTGAATGGAAATATTTTTTACTTCTACTTTTTGATTATAAATACTTTCGGCAACATTTAATTTTGCCTGCTCGGTACTTTCTTTATCAATATCAATGGCGGTGATTTTTGCTTCTGATTTTTGCGCTAGCATTAATGAAATTACGCCCGTACCTGTTCCAATATCTAAAATAGTTTTACTGCCATTAGGATAGATCCAGGCACCCAACAGCACAGCATCTGTACCTACCTTCATGGCACATTTGTCTTGTTTTATGCAAAATTTTTTAAAAGCGAAACTATCATTAGGCATAAATTTTGTTTTTTCATTTATTAAAACCAATCATGAATTTAACCTACAATTTACTTTTTTGTTCAGAAAAAAAAAAGCGTTAGATAACTAACGCCTTAATAATTTAATAAGATGCCCTGGTATCACCACGACCTAAATTACGGCCATAACCGGGTGATACATTATATCTTAACATAATTTCAAGCCCACCGTTTCTTTTTGAAGCAGGTGTTAAAGCCGAAACGTTTATATCATAAGAAGCACCAAAAGCATATTTATCATACTGCACTAAAACCTGTGGTACAATCGCATCTCTGTAACGATATTGTGAACCAATAGAGATGGCGCATGGTTTTCTGTTAGCAGTGTACACGGATTGATCAACTAAAATAAATTTAAATAGCGCACCTAAAATAAACTGGCTATTAGGGCCTTGCTTCATATACAAAAAGCTTGGCATGATGGCGTTTTTCGAATTAGGAATATTAAAATCACCGTTAGCATAAGCGCAATAACGTGTATATAATTTTTCGCTCGTAATAATAAATGAGTTCGCCGGAATACTGTAATGATAGGCCGAAAATCCAAAGTCAAATTTATTTCCATCTTTAGAACTAAAGAATTTTTCGCTTTGAGCATAGTTAAAGTTGATGCCACCACCCATATCATAAGATGTAATAGAACTTCTTGGAGTGCTGGGCTCGCCATTTGGTAAAGCTGAGTTATATTCGTAACCGTTATATTGTTTATCCCAACGTAAATTATTTACATCTATGGTTCTGTAAAACAAACCGCCTTGCAAACCACCGGAAACTTTCATTTGTTTATTGATCTTACCAACATAAGAAATACCAAGATTGGGATTAAGTGTATTTAATTTAGCATCACCCGCAGCATCTCTAAAAATGTTTAAAGCAATGGCAAAATAACCTTTGCCTAATTTTTTTGCTTTAATTGCTTGTTCAAAAGATAAACCAATGGTTTGGTAACTTGTAGCTACGCTTCCCCACTGCGTTCTGAAATTAGCTATAACACGAGTGTTATAATGCACGCCGGCTAATGCAGGATTAATACTGCTTGGAGTTTCGGTATATTGTGAAAAATGAATATCCTGGGCTTTAGATAAATGGCTTACCATTAAAAAAGCAAAAAAAGAATTGACTATATATTTAGTTTTCATATGCATTATCTTATTAGTGTTACGTTACCTTTTAAACTATAACCCTTTCCTTCATAATCCTTGCCTTCGAGACGATAGACAAAAACACCTGTATTCATAATATCTCCTTTAAATGTTCCATCCCATCCAATAGTTTTATCAGTGGTTTCAAAAACTTTTTGTCCCCATCGGTTAAACACCATAAATGTTAATGTCTCAAGGCACTGACCTCTTACATACAACACATCATTTACCCCATCATTGTTTGGCGAGAAGGCGTTAGGCACAAACATTTCACCACAATCATCCACTACAATAACGTTTATAGAATCTTCAGAAGCACATTGCGAACTGTTATAACCCCTGGCAATGTAAAGTTTAGTTTGCTGTGGACAGACCGTAACAATAGGAACACTCAATCCTGAAATAAAATAATTTTCACGCCATTCATATCTCTTGGCGCCGCTTGCGGTTAATTGTAAACATTGGCCAAATCTAATAACGGTATCACTTACCAATTGCCCCGGAGGCACAATAGTTACGTTAGGAATATCCACTACTTTTATATAATTTAAACGATATGCCGTTAAAGTACTTCCTCCATCGGCTAAAGCATAAGGATTTGAAACAGTTAAAACAACATTAAATATACCGGGCAAATTATAACAAACAGTTGGGTTGTTTAAGGTAGATGTAGCAGGAGCTCCACCGGCAAATTGCCATTTATACTGCTGCGGCCCACCAGCCATAGTATCTGTATGGTTAAGGAAGGTAACACAGGTTCGCGAACAAATGGTATCATTAGGTGTGGCGGTTTCAAAGAAAATATTGCGGACGGGTCTGCAATCAATAGCACGCACACTTACAGTATCATCACGCCTGCAACCGGGGATGCCATTGTAGCCGGAAATTAATGAATACGTAACAACTTGTGGCAGCCTGCAAGGTGCATTTACAATTACAGAGTTGTTATTGGCCGGTGTTAATATAGATTGCGAGTTACATGGTGCCTGCAAATACGGCGATACCCATGTGTACGTTGGCACTACACCAAAAGGTAAACCCGCGTTTTGATTATTTCCTGTTAATGTTAAAGTATTGTCTGGCGCTCCCGGACTAAGCCCCACAAAACAAACCGTGTTAGTTGCTACGTTATTAATAGTTGGTATAGCAATAGATGTAATAGGTTTTGGCAATACCGTAACCGTTATTAATCTTGGTAAAGAAACACATTGTCTTGCATCATAAATTTCGAAAGTATAAGTACAGCTATTTAACGGATAAGCCATAACAGTACCTGACAAAGGGTTGCTTAAACTTGGTGGCGGTGCATTAGCAGGCTCTGTCCATACATATCCATTAGAAGTAGGTGTAGAGGCTGGAATAGGCAATGCGGCTAAGGTACCAATAGCAGTGGTTTTAAGAAGAATAGAATCGCCAATACAAATAATTGGTTGTTGCGGTGTAACCTGCATAGTGAATTGAGGAATAACAGTTACGCAAATCTGTTGAGTTCCTGAACAAACAGCTGTAGATCCGGTAACAGTATAACAGGTTGATGTTGGCGGCCTAACTGTAATTGTGGGGCCTATACATTGGGTCATATAAGTATAATTACATTGTGCCCAGCTGTAAATTGAGGCTCCTGTTGCATTTAAAGTTACAGGTTTAGAGAATTGAGGATAATTGCTGGCAATACATGTGGTAAAGCTTGATTGGGTAATCTGAATATTTAATGGCGGTGCTAAATTTATTGTTACAACAGAAAAACTATTACAACCTGCACCGGTACTGCCCATAACGGTATAGGTACCAGGGCCAACAGAAACTGAGGGTTGAACAATTGCAGTAGTAAATGTTGTACCTGTCCATGTATAAGATGTTGCACCGGTTGCTGAAAGGGTTGATGTAAAGCCTGTACAAACAGCAGATGCTGTTGATGAAACACCTACTGAAGCACCGGCGCCCATGTTAATGGTGATTTGAGCAGTACCCGTACACCCTGAACCGTTATCTCCAACAACTGTATAAGTTGTTTGCGACATTGGTGATGCAGTTACAACCGAGCCATTGGTAGCACTTAGTGAGCTTGCCGGCGACCAGGTATAGTTAACAGCACCACTGGCTGTTAAAGTAGTGCTTTGCCCCGGACAAACTGTAGAAGAACTGGCTGCTACTGTTAAAGTTAAACCGCTAGACATGCCAACTTGAATAGTAACCTGACCATTACAAGTACCCTGTGAAACAAAAACGGTATATGTTGTAGCAACTGTTGGATTATCAACCACACTTGCTGTAGTGCCTATAGTATTTGATGGAGGCGCAACCCATGTGTAAGTAGCACCCCCTGTAGCCGTTAAAGTTACTGCGCTACCAGGGCAAACAGAAAAAGCAGAAGACCCGGCAGTTGGATTTAACGCATTTGTTGGCACAACCGTTGTGGTTGCAAAAGCAGTACAAGAACCAACAGAGGCAATTACTGAATATATAGTGGTAGAAGCGGGAGTTACAACTTCTGTAGCAGCAGTACCTAAAGCTGTAGCACCGTTAAACCATTGAAATGTAGAACCGGCCGTAGCATTTGCTGTTAAAGTAGCAGATGAACCCGCGCAAATTGTTTGCGAAGCAGGAACCACGGCAACTGTTGGACTTGCTGTAACGTTAACAACAACGCTCGCTCCCGGTGGGATTGGTACAGCCCCATTAAACGGCACACAAACAATGGTATATTGACCTGCAGATGTGTATGTGATTGATATTTGAGTACCGGTTGCCGGTGCGAAATTAGCAGCAGGGGTTACCGTCCAGTTATAAGAAGTCGCTCCAACAACAGTAGGTGTTACCGTTGCCTGAACACTTTGATTAACACAAGCGTTAGCGGGCGTTGTAATAGTCTGAGATACAAGTGCTTTTGGTAAGAAAAACAGTACTACAAATAAAAAACAAGAATGTAGAATTCTTTTCATAATGTGAGTGAATTTTAATTAGCTAATATAGGGCTTTAGTTTTAAATAATCTAATAATTTAGGCAATAACGGGCACTTTTTACTAAGGGTGCAAAGTTAATTATTTCCTCCTTATCCTGATCGCTAATAAACACGTTCTGTTTTGGATAAAGGTTGGGTGTAGATTCATTTTAATTAAGGTTTTAATAAAAAACTCCGAATTTTTGTTTGAAGGACTTTATTGGCTGAGTAAAGCTTTCGGCAATACAAGCTAAGTTCTAAGTTTTAAAAACAAATTAACATTTAAAAAATACAATTTAAAAAAATTGCAACTTTACGTTTTAGAATTTTACTCTAAAAAACTCTGAAAAAAGATATGCATTTAAAATATTCTTCAGCACCCAAAGCACTGTTAGTATTAGAAGACGGAAAAGTATTTGAAGGAAAAGCTGCCGGCAAAATAGGAACCACCACCGGTGAGATCTGCTTTAACACAGGGATGACAGGATATCAGGAAATTTTCACAGATCCTTCCTACTTTGGGCAAATTGTTGTAATGGCCAGTTCACACATTGGGAATTATGGTATTGAAGAAAATGAGGTAGAAAGCGATAGCATTAAAATTGCAGGCCTTGTTTGTAAAAAATTTAATAATGGTTTTTCACGCCCACGCGCCCAAAAAAGTTTACAGCAATATTTTGAAGAGTCAAACATTGTTTCTATAAGTGATGTAGATACCCGTGCTATTGTACGTTATATAAGAGATCGTGGCTCTATGAACTGCATTATCTCTTCTGATAATTTAGATGTTGAATCTTTAAAAAAGCAATTGGCAAAGGTTCCAAAAATGGAAGGTTTGGAATTATCATCAAAAGTTTCTACACAAAAAAGTTATTTCTTTGGCGAAGAAAAAGCCAAACATAAAGTAGCCGTTATTGATTATGGAGTTAAAAAAAACATCTTAAGATCATTGGCTTCGCGTGATTGTTATTTAAAAGTTTTTCCAATGAAAACAACACTTGCCGAGGTGCTTGCATTTAAACCCGATGGTATTATGCTATCTAATGGTCCTGGCGATCCGGGTGCTATGCCGCAAGATTCTGCTTTTGTAAAAGAATTGGTGAATACAGATATTCCAGTTTTTGGCATCTGTTTAGGACATCAGTTATTAGGAGAATCTCAAGGTATTTCTACTTTTAAAATGCACGCAGGTCATCGCGGTATCAATGCACCGGTGCAAAATAAAATAAACAACAAAAGTGAGATCACTTCACAAAATCACGGTTTTGGTCTAAATCCTGAAGATATTCAAAAAAATCCTAATATCGAGGTAACACACATTAATTTAAATGATGGTACTATTGAAGGTATCCGCTTAAAAAACAAAAACGTCTTCTCTGTTCAATATCACCCGGAGGCTTGCCCGGGCCCACTGGATGCACGTTACCTCTTTGATGAATTCGTTGCTAATATTGAAAAGGCTAAAGTTTCGAAAAAACAAACGGCTTAAATTTTAGATCTTAGAAGTTAGATTTAAGATTTGTAAATATATGTAAATCTTAAATCTAATGTCTTACTTCTTAAATCACTTTATTTCCTCAAAATCTATGTAATCGCCTTCTTTATCAGCGCTTTTTTGAATGGCCTCTTTACTGTCTTTTTTAGAAGTGTAAGTTGTATTGGATTGGTAAGACTGATTTTGATTGCTTTGAGTATTGGAATTATTTCCTGCAAAAGATCTTTTTGAGCTTCCTTTAAAAATATCAACCAGCTTATAAATTAACCAAACAATAATTATGGTCCAAATAACGTCTCTTAACATAATACACCAAAGGTAATTATTTGCTTTTAATTGCAGGGTTATAGTTTGTTAATTTCAGGCCCTTGTTTTGGGCTAAAAATCTGTACTTTTATAAACATTAACAGGGTTCTTTATTAACAAAATTGGCTGTTGACTAGGGATTTAATACTTTTGCACAAAATTAATTTACGCCAATGGAATCTTTAGAAAAAACAAACACAGATTATAAATCTCAATTAAACGATTGGATCAAACAGGAAAAAGCTGCTTTAGATCTTATAAACGTAGTTGGTAAACTTTGGTTCGAAAAATCTATCGAGCTTATTTTATTCCGTAACCAGTTGGTAGATAGAAGTGCAAGTGAGATCATGAATCTGCATTTATATGCAAAGAACATTGTAAAAAAACCTATTTCGGTTTATGAAACGGTTGCTTTGGCAAACGAAATTCTTGAGTCAAAAGTTGGTGCAGGTAGAATTGATATTGGAAAATTAGCTTTTGAATGGGACCAGGAAAAAGCAAAATATAAATCCCAAACCGATTTTGTAAACGATAAATTAAAAGATATGTTAGGTGTGCCAAATCCGGTAACTCCTAAAGATGTTGTATTATATGGTTTTGGTCGTATTGGCCGTTTAGCTGCGCGCGAATTAATTGCACAAGCAGGTAAAGGTGAGCAATTACGCTTAAAAGCAATTGTAACGCGTGGTAGCAGCGATGCGGAAATTGTAAAACGTGCAGACTTACTTCGTACAGATTCGGTTCATGGTCCTTTTCCGGGAACTGTTATTGAAGATCTTGAGAACAAAGCTTTGATCATTAATGGACATACAGTTTACATGATCGATGCAAAAAATCCTGAAGATGTTGATTACACAAAGCACGGTATTAAAGATGCGTTGGTAATTGATAACACCGGTGTTTTCAGAGATAGAGATGCTTTAAGCCGTCATACAAAAGCAAAAGGTGTAGCAAAAGTTTTATTAACGGCGCCTGCAAAAGGCGATGTGCCAAACGTGGTACACGGTGTTAATCACGAAACGGTTGATGTAAAAAAAGAAACTATTTTTTCTGCAGCAAGTTGTACAACAAATGCTATCATGCCAATTTTGCAAGTGATAGATAAAGAATTAGGAATTCAAAAAGGACATATCGAAACTGTTCACTCTTATACAAACGATCAGAATTTATTGGATAACTATCATCCAAAATACCGCCGTGGCCGCTCTGCCGCTTTAAACATGGTAATTACAGAAACAGGTGCAGAAAGCGCTTTGAAAAAAGTATTGCCTCATTTAAGTGGAAAATTCACTGCAAATTCAGTACGTGTACCAACCCCAAATGTAAGTTTAGCAATCTTAAATTTAAATATCAATAAAGAAGTTACACGCGATGATGTGAACGAAATTATTAAACGTTATGCTTTACAAGGTGCTTTGGTAGAACAAATTCAATACGCATTCAGTAACGAATTAGTTAGCACCGATATCATTGGAAGCTCTTGCCCAAGCGTATTTGATAGCCAGGCAACAATTGTTTCCCCTGACAAAAAAAGTATTGTGCTGTATGTGTGGTACGATAACGAATATGGTTACACACGCCAGGTAATTCGTTTCAGTAAACACATTAGCGAAGTTCGCAGACCAGTTTATTATTAATGATTTTTAAAATATAATAACATGAAAAAAATAATTTTAGTTTTTCTAACAGTTTTCTTTGCGAATTTAGCAATCGCTCAACCACCTTCAGGTAATGCAAATGTAGGCGATACTTACGGTGCTAAGGTTGATAGAATGAATGCCATTCCTGTAAACGAATTGCCTGCCATGTTTAAAGGAAAAGATACGATTGCTGCAAAAGTTATGGGCAAAGTATTGGATGTTTGTTCAAGCAAAGGTTGCTGGTTAACCATGCAGGTAAATGATAGTACAAAAGCTTTTGTAAAAATGAAAGGCTACGCCTTCTTTGTACCATCGGCACTTTCAGGCAAAACTGTTGTATTAGATGGTATTGCTTTTACAAAAACTACTTCGGTTGCTGAGTTAAAACACTATGCAGAAGATGCTAAAAAACCTCAACAGGAAATTGATGCGATCACAGCTCCAAAGAAAGAAATTCGTTTATTAGCGAATGGAATTGTTGTGGTACAATAAATTTTCCATTAAAATAATTAATTGAGCCTCGTTTTTTACGGGGCTTTTTTATGCCGCATAATTAGTGGGATTAAAGCTAAGAACATAGTGATTAGGAATTGCTATTTAATTTAACCATTTAGTTGAAAAATAATTTGAGAAATTAGTGCAATTAGTAGCATATTTAGTAGTAAGGATACAAAAAAATGCTATGTTTGTAACTCTGCTTATAATGAATGTTGAACAATCCATAAAACAAGCCATTAGGGATATTCCTGATTTTCCAAAACCGGGAATTATGTTCAAGGATATTACACCCATTTTTTATGATCAAAAATTATGCTCTCAAATTGCTGATGAATTTATAGCACGTTTTGATAAAAAGCCCGATGCAATAGTTGGTATTGAAAGCCGGGGTTTTTTGTTTGGCTTTTTAATTGCAAATAAATTAAATATACCATTTGTATTAGTGCGTAAAGCAGGTAAATTACCGTATAAAACCATCAGTCACGAATATGAATTAGAATACGGTAGTGCAAAAATAGAAATGCATCAAGATGCTTTGCAAAAAGACTGGAATGTGATCATTCATGACGATCTTTTGGCTACAGGCGGCACCGCAGCAGCAGCAGGAAATCTTGTTAAAAAATTAGGAGCTAACGTTTTAGGTTTTAACTTTGTAATAGGATTGGATTTCCTGAACGGAAAAAATAAATTAATTAATCATTCAAATAATATAACATGTCTGGTACACTATTAGAGCACGGCGTTGGTATGAATTTTCAATTAAACGAAAATCAAACAATGATCGCGGATATGATCCGCAAATTTGGTAAAGAACATATCTATCCTAAAATGATGGAGTGGGATGAATCGCAGGAATTTCCTGTTGAAGTTTTTAAAAAGCTTGGTGAGCTTGGATTGATGGGCGTTCTGGTGCCAACAGAATATGGCGGATCAGGATTTAGTTATACTGAATACGTAACTGCTATTACCGAATTAGGTAGCATTTGCGGTTCAATTGCTTTATCAATGGCTGCACACAATAGTTTGTGTACAGGCCATATTTTGCAATTTGGTAACGAAGAACAAAAGAAAAAATATCTTCCAAAATTAGCTACAGCCGAGTGGATCGGTGCCTGGGGCTTAACAGAAGCCAACACCGGTAGCGATGCAATGCGTATGCAATGTGTTGCAAAACAAGATGGCGATTATTGGGTATTGAATGGTACTAAAAATTGGATCACGCACGGTATTACCGGTAACGTGGCCGTTGTTTTGGCGCGTACAGGTGAGTTATTGGATAGCCATGGTATTACAGCGTTTATTGTTGAGCGTACAACTCCGGGTTTTCGTGGTGGTAAAAAAGAAAATAAATTAGGTATGCGTGCCAGCGAAACGGCTGAATTGATATTTGAGAATTGTCGCATACATAAATCACAAGTACTGGGCAACGTTGGTGATGGTTTTGTGCAAGCTATGAAAGTATTGGATGGTGGCCGTATATCAATTGCTGCATTAAGTTTAGGTATTGCAAAAGGCGCTTTAAATGCAAGTATTAAATATGCAAAAGAGCGTCAACAGTTTGGTAAGCCTATTGCTAACTTTCAGGGTATTGCTTTTAAGTTGGCCGATATGGCAACTGAATTCGAAGCTGCAGAATTATTAACATTTCAGGCAGCTGATATGAAGAACAAGCATTTAAAAATGACCAAAGAAAGCGCTATCGCTAAATATTACGCTAGCGAGGTTTGTGTACGTGTTAGTACAGAAGCTGTGCAAATTTTTGGCGGTTACGGTTATACAAAAGATTTTCCGGTTGAGAAATTTTACCGCGATAGCAAGCTTTGCACCATTGGCGAAGGTACCAGCGAAATTCAAAAACTGGTGATAGCCCGCGAATTATTAAAATAAATTAAAACCGTCCGTAAGGGCGGTTTTTTATTTAACTTTATAGTAATAATTTTCTTTTAAATGAAACATTACTCAACACACACTATCGATCAGTTTACACGCCATGTGATGAAGGATACTGCCGGTTTTAATTACTTGATGAATAACGGATACAAAGAACTTGTTGCTGTGCTCGATGCGATTCGTGATGATAAAAAGGCTTTTAAATTTTTATGGAATAATAAATATTTTGTGCTTGCTGCTTTTGTAAATGCTATTTGGGAAGATGAAAAGGCTTTTAAATTTTTAATGGATAACAAACAATACGAATGGGCCGCTGCTGCTAATTTGATAAATGGTGATGAAAAAGCAGAAGAGTATTTAAAAAATTCAGGTCACGAACATTATGTTCTTTTAGCACACGCTATTCAAAGTCGTATTCATGAAGATGGTGACAGGAATATTAGCCCATGGGGTGTTATGAAAAATTTGTTGAACTTTAAAAAAGATGTGGAGTGAGAATAATAGATAGTATACCGCACCACAGCATGACCATCAGCATCTTTCATATGAATGATAAGTACCAAGTGCGTTTTGAGGCCGGACCAATGGAACAACTTTTTAAATTTTCGGTGGCAGAAGTAAAAAGCGTTGAGAATTTAAAAAAACTCATTAACGAAGATTTTATTGAAAAAACACGTTTGCGTTTTAATGATATGTTCATGCAAATAAAAGAACTTCCTTTAGAATGATCATTTTTCACAATACACGCTGCTCAAAGAGCCGTGAAGCGCTCGATATTTTAGAAAAAGGAAATTGTGAAATTGAGATTCGCGATTACCTAAACCTTCCGCCAAGCAAAAAAGAACTAAAAGAAATTCTTTCAATGCTTAAATGCAAACCTATTGATATTGTAAGAAAGCATGAACCATTGTATTTAGAAAAATACAATGGTAAAAAAATTACCGATACCAAATGGCTTGAGATCTTAAATAAAAACCCCATCTTAATTGAACGCCCTATTGTTATTGATGGTGAAAAGGCAGTAATTGGCCGCCCGCCTAAATTAGTGATCGATCTTATTAAAAAAAAGAAGAAAAAATGATATATGCAACATAGCGTATTAAAATTAGCGACTGTGTTAATTTGTTTTTCTTTTTTTTCTTGCAAAAAAAACATTTCTGAATTTTCTTTTTATTATTGGAAAACAAAATTTGAGATTTCGCCAACAGAAAAAAGTATGTTGGTAGATCTTAAATGTAAAACAATTTACACTCGTTTTTTTGATGTAGATATTGATGAGGAAGCCCGCGAACCTTTTCCCGTTGGGATCATAAACGGCTTGGATTCCATTTCTCAAAACATAAATATTATTCCTGTCGTTTTTATCACCAATCGTACTTTTTTAAATTCCGGTAAAACTGATATTTCAAAACTTGCCCAAAATATTATAAAAGAGATTAATGCTTTAAAAGATAATTACAACGAATTGCAGTTTGATTGTGATTGGTCAGGCAAAACAAAAGAAAATTATTTTTCCTTTTTGCAAGAGATCAGAAAACTCATTTCAAAAGATGTTAAACTTAGCTGTACCATTCGGTTACACCAGGTAAAATACGCACTTAAAAGCGGCATTCCGCCTGTTGACCGCGGTACTTTAATGTTTTATAATATGGGTAATGTGCATGATCAAAATGAAGTTAATTCTATTTACGATCAAAAAAATGCCGAAAAATATACAGGTTTTATTAAAGGCTATAAGCTTCCTTTAGACGCTGCATTACCTGTTTTTACCTGGTATGTTCATTATAGAAACGATGCTTTAATTGGATTGATATCTGAAAAAGATATGCCAATAATAAATGATACAAATATTTTCTTAAGATTCAAAGATTCTGCATTGGAGAATGGGTACAGGAAAATTGATTCGAAAAATAATGCTAAATTTAAAGTAATAACAGATCATTTAGCTAACGGTATTTTTTATAAAACAAATGATGTTTTAAAATTAGAAACGTTAAATGATCAACAATTAATTGAAGCAGCAGAATTACTAAACACAAATTTAAAAGAAGAAGATCGTAGAATTATTTTTTTTGATTTTGATGAAGATAATATAAAAAAGTATGACAAAGAAACATTTACAAAAATCAGGACTATTTTTAATTAGTGGATTAACTGTTGCAGCTATTACAGTTTTAGCTTGTGGTGGTGGAGATTGGGATGGAACCGAAGACTCTATGTTTACTCCTGAAATAATTAACCAGCCAAAATATAAGCCTTTTTTCAGAACACAGGCTACACCGTTTTACGATGGTTATGACGATGCAAGCGCACGAATTTTTAAAGAAGAGAATACCAAAGATTGGATGGGATATCTTGGCAACAATCTTACCAAAGAAGCAATAGATTATTGGTTATATGAAGCCTCAATTAATCAAATAGATTCGATGATATTCTATATTAAGAAAAAACCGGCAAACCTAACTTCAAGGTCACAAGGATACAGTTTAAAAACTGTTCAGCCTGAAAGTAAAGCAACAGGCTTTTTATATTTTGTTGGTTTTGCAAAGCGTAATGAAGATTTTACTGTAAAAGAAATAAACTATTGGGGCGATACTGAAAAGAAGAAAGAAACGTTTTCGATTATAAAGCAAATTGCAGGTGGCGTTAATTTTTTGGCAAAAGCTACCGATCCTTTTATGAAAGAGCGTTATGCGTTTCAATTAGAGCGTTTGTATTTTTTTAATAAGGATTATGTAAATACTATTAAAGTTTATAAAGACAATGAGGCGGTATTTAAATCGGAAGATAATTTAAAATGGCGCGCTTTAAGTTATAGTGCCGGCGCATATTACAGACAAAAGCAATTTGCACAGGCCAATTATTTATTCTCAAAAATATACGATGGTTTTGATGTGATGCAAAAAAGTGCTTATTTATCTTTTCATCCTGTTCAGCAGGCCGATTGGGAGGCTTGCCTTGCTCTTGCAAAAAACACGCATGAAAAAGAAGTGCTGTGGCAAATGTTTGGACTCTATACAGATTACTTAACAGCTATGAAAGAGATCCTAAAGCTTAATCCAAAATCTGAAATGGCAGATGTGTTGTTAATGCGCGCAGTAAATATCGAAGAAGAAAAATTTAATGGTTCTTTAGGTAACGATATTTCAAAACAAAAAGAACTGATAGAAAAAATAGATAAGAATTTGGTTGCATTTTTAAATGAAACATCTGCCAATAACACAACTAATAACCCTGTTATCTGGCACTTAGCAGCTGCTTATATTAATTATATTAAAAAAGATTTTGCAACCGGTGATAAACAATTAAAGCTTGCCGAAAAATATTCTAAAACAAGTAATTTAATAAAATCACAATATCATCTTATTAGTATTGTTGGTAAAGTTTCCCGCTTAACAGAATTAACATCAAAAGCGGAAGCCGAACTTTTAACCGATCTTAAAGTACTGTTTAAAGATAAAACAGATGAAACATTCAGGTTTGCTGCCGCGCAGCAATGGGTAAGAACAACCTTGGCAAAATTAGCTATTCAAAAAGGTGAACGTGACAAAGCAGAGTTAATTTCAAATGGAATTGAGAGCGCCCGCTTTGAAAAGATAGATGAATTAAAAAACATGATAGCATATTGTGATAAAGAACCAAAAAGCGAATTCGAAAAATTATTTACCGAGGTATCTTCGCTTAATAAATTTGATTACGTAGAATTGCTCGCCATTCGCTATGCACATAAAGATCAATTAGAAGATGCTTTAAGGGCCTATAAATCTATTCCAAAACATAATACTGTTTTATTGGGAAATCCTTTTACTATTCATATAAAAGATTGTCATGATTGTGATCATGAGGCTAAACAAAAAACAAAATACACCAGCATATCTTTTGTAGAAAAATTAATAGAAATGAAAGGGATTGCTGCTGCTAAACCAGCCGAAGCTGCTCAGAATTATTTTTTAATTGCCAATGGTTTTTATAACATGACCTATTATGGTAACGCGCGACTCTTTTCAGTTAACCGAGTTGGAGGCTGGGGTTATACATCACCTCTTGATTGCAGTCTTGCATTAAAATATTATTTACTGGCAAAACAAAATTCAACAGATGCTGAGTTTAAAGCCAAATGCACATTTATGGCCGCTAAATGCGAACAAAATGAATTTTTTAATACTAAGCCGGATACCTACAAAGGAGATTTTAAATCAGGAATCTATTTCGCACAACTAAAAAAAGAATACGCATCTACAAAATACTACCAGGAAATTATTAAGGAGTGTAGCTATTACAGATCTTACGTTAGAAAATAATAAAAAATTGCTGAGCAATGGCTTCTGTTTTTTTAAAGGCCCAATGGCGGAAACTGATTTTAGTCAACTATAAAATTGACAAGTTAATTCTTGAAAAGTACATGCCCCGCCATGTTGAAATGGACGAGTGGAATGATACCTGTTATATCAGTCTTGTTGGGTTTATGTTTGTAGATACAAAGATCAAAGGGTTTAAAATCCCACTGCATATTAATTTTGAAGAAATAAATCTCAGGTTTTATGTAAAGTATAAGGAGAAAGGTATTTACAAAAGAGGCGTTGTGTTTATAAAAGAAATAGTTCCAAAATACGCAATAACCTTAGTGGCAAATACACTTTATAAAGAAAAATACCAAACCATGCGTACAGGGCATACCTGGAAAAAGAAAGGCATAGAGCAGGAAGTGATGTACGAATTTAAAAAAGAGCATTGGCATAAAATGAGCGTAGTTGCCGGAAACGAAAAGCAAACTATTTTACCCGGCAGCGAAGAAGAGTTTATTACAGAGCATTATTGGGGTTACACAAAAATTAACGATACAAAAACAATTGAATATGGTGTTGAGCATCCGCGCTGGGAAGTTTACCCTGTAAGTAATTATAAGATCGATATTAATTTTAAAGATGTGTATGGCGATGATTTTGCTTTTTTAGAAAGAGAGAAACCTCTATCTGTCATGTTAGCCGAAGGTTCTGAAATTGTTGTGAGAGCTGGGCAGGTGCTATTATAATTAGTGAATTACTGTTTCTTTCAATAAAACAAAAACACCCACTACAAGCGTAAACCAACCAAAGGCCGGTTTTAATTTTTGCGCAGAAACTTTATTCGACAATAAGCTTCCTAATAAAATACCTACCGCACAGGTTGCTGAAATACTTAATAAAAAGATCCAGTCAATTTCCTGGTTGCCAATATTTCCTGTAAAACCAATTAATGAATTTACTGCTATTATGCATAATGATGTGCCAATTGCTTTTTTGAATTTTAAACGTAAGAAGAAAATTAATACCGGTACAATAATAAATCCGCCACCTGCACCAACAAATCCTGTAATAAAGCCAACACAAATACCCAATAAAACTACAAAAGGAATGCCCATGGGACTTTTTGCAAATTCATCCCACTTAACATCGTTAATAGTGTTGGGTTTTCTTTTTTTGATCATGCTATAAGATGAAAATAAAATAAGAATGGAAAAAGTGATCATGATAAGTGTGTGTTTTGTAAGCTCAATTCCAAATGGATGAAGTACTTCCGGAATAGCGGGCATAACAAATTTTCGTACACAAAAAACGGTGATCATCGATGCTATGGCAAATTGTAAGATTGCTTCTGCACTTAATTCACCTTTGCGTAAATAAGAAATGGCACCTATTAATGAAGTTAAACCAACAATAAATAAAGAGTAGGAGGTGGCAATGCCCGCGCTGTAGCACATAATGTAAACCAAAACAGGAACGCCTAGTATAGAGCCGCCGCCGCCAATTAATCCTAAGATCAATCCTATAATTAAAAAAGCTATAAAGCCGGCAACAATCAATTTTTCTTTATTACGTTTGCTATATTCAATTCATTTAACTGTTCTTCACTTATCTCACTTGGCGCATCTATCATCAGGTCTCTACCTGAATTGTTTTTAGGGAAAGCAATAAAATCACGAATGCTATCTGCTCCGCCAAACATAGAGCAAAGTCTATCAAATCCAAGAGCAATTCCACCATGTGGAGGTGCGCCAAATTCAAAAGCATTCATTAAAAAGCCAAATTGTTTTTGGGCTTCTTCTTTGGTAAAGCCTAAAATATCAAACATTTTTGCCTGCAGATCTTTATTATGGATACGAATACTTCCACCGCCAATTTCAACACCATTAATTACCACATCATAAGCATTGGCTCTAACGGCTCCGGGATTGCTGTTCAATAACTCAATATCCTCAGGTTTTGGAGAGGTAAATGGATGATGTTTTGCATGCCATCTTCCGGCCAATGATGCCAATAGGTTTGGATCACCTTCGTTCCACTCAAGTAAAGGAAAATCAATTACCCATAAACAAGAGAATTTATTTTTATCGCGTAAGCCTAAACGGTTACCCATTTCCAAACGTAATTCGCTAGCGGCTTTTCTTGTTTTTTCTTCTGCACCCGCCAATACTAAAATAAGATCACCTTTTTCTGCACCACAAGCCTCGGCCCATTTTTTAAGAGCTTCTTCATTATAAAATTTATCTACACTCGATTTTATTGTACCATCTGCATTTACCCGCACATAAACCAATCCTGTAGCGCCAATTTGCGGACGCTTTACCCATTCCGTCAGTTCATCCAATTGCTTACGTGTATATTCTGCAGCGCCTTTTGCACAAATAGCAATTACCGTTTCTGCATCATCAAATACTTTAAAGTTAGCACCACTTGCTATAGCTTTAAAGTCAATTAATTTCATTTCAAAGCGTGTATCAGGCTTATCGTTGCCATAATGTTTCATGGCATCGGCATAACTCATACGTGGTAAATCAGGAATATCAATACCTTTAACGGTTTTAAATAAATACTTTACTAAACCTTCAAAGGTTTGTAAAATATCTTCCTGCTCAATAAAACTCATTTCGCAATCTATCTGCGTAAACTCAGGTTGCCTGTCTGCACGAAGATCTTCATCTCTAAAACATTTTACAATTTGGTAATAACGGTCAAAACCACTTACCATTAATAATTGTTTAAATGTTTGCGGACTTTGAGGTAAGGCATAGAACTGGTTTGGATTCATGCGGCTTGGTACAACAAAATCACGTGCGCCTTCAGGTGTTGATTTAATAAGTACCGGCGTTTCTACCTCTAAGAAATTTAATTTATCAAGGTAATTTCTTGTTTCAATAGCAATACGGTGACGCAGCTCTAAATTTTTTCTTACACTATTTCTGCGAAGATCTAAATAGCGGTATTTCATGCGCAATTCATCACCACCATCGGTTTCATCTTCAATTGTGAAGGGTGGAGTAACAGCCCTATTTAAAACTTCTATTTTTTCAATTTCTATTTCAATATCTCCGGTTGCAATATTTTTATTTTTGCTTTCGCGCTCAATTACTTTACCTGTGGCTTTTATTACACATTCTCTTCCGTAACCTTCTATGTTTCCTGAAGAGAGTTTTAATTGAGTAATACCATAGCGGTCTCTTAAATCAATAAAAGTTAGACCGCCCATTAAACGGCTTTTTTGTACCCAACCGCATAATGTAACGGTTTTATTAATATCAGTATTTCTTAGTTCTCCGCAGGTATGAGTTCGCAACATAGTGTGTAATTTAGTCTAAAATTAAGTGTTTTTGGTTAAAATTCAATTGTGGGATATAGTTTTTTTATCTCTTCTTTTTGTTTGATTATAAAGTCCTGTAATTTTTGTTGTTCCTGGCTTCCAGCGCTCATTTGACGATGGTTCAAGGCTAAATTTAGTTTATGGATCTGGTTATTCAAGGCTACCGTGCTTTCATTAAAACAAGTCTCTGAAAACTTTTGCCAGATATAATTTACGGCCATTTCGTTGGGGTGAGCAAGGTCTTCTTTATAAAATCGGTAATCTCGTAAATCGTCATTTACCAATTCGTAAGCAGCAAAGTAATAACAATTTTTATTTCGTTTGATCAATTCATGTACTGCAACGCTCAAGGTAGATTTACTTAAATTATTTTCTACAACACCATCTTTTAAATATTTTACCGGCGATACAGTAAAAATGATCTTCAGTTTTGGATTAAATATCTGCAGTTTTTTGATTAAACCATTATAAGCCGAAACAATTTCGTTTACTGCTAATAAATTCTTCTCAAAGATCTGTTGTGGTTGTTTATGACAATTGGCAACAACTTGCCCGCTTGTTAAATGGTGATAGAAAAAAGCAGTGCCAAAAGTAATGATCAATACATCACTTTTTTTTAAAAGCCCATTTGCTTTTTTAGTTTGAAAATTTATATTTTCTTTTAGCTCTTTAGTTGTAGAAGCGTTTACAGATGTATGATGAAGATAACTGTAATAAAGGCCGTTGCGTGATAAAATAAAATTATCGCTCAACTCTTTTAAATTTAAAATATCGGTAATACTCTGATGAATGCTGGCCGGGTTAAATAAAATGCCACTTGGATTAGAATAAGATTTGAATTTATGTTGATCTAATAAATTGCCAATATTCTCAGAAAAGCAGGAGCCGATCAAAAATAAATTTTGTTCATGACCTATCTCAAAGTCAAATTTTTGGGGATTATAGTTTAAATGGAACTTCATTTATTTTTTTAGCTCTGCAAATTTTTTATCTAAAAATTCTTTTGCGCTGTTATAATTATTCTCAACTTCTCCATCTAAAATTGCATCCTTTAAGGCATTCTTTAAAATACCAATATCTTTTCCGGGAGTTAAGTTGTAAAGTTTCATGATCTCATCACCGCTAATTGGGGGTTGCCAGTTACGGATCTTATCTTTTTCTTCAAGCTCAATTAATTTTTTGCGCACAATTTCAAAGTTGAACATGTAGCGCTTTACTTTGTTAGGATTTTTAGTAGTGATATCACTTTCGCAAAGTGTCATCAGGTCTTCAATATCATTGCCTGCTTCAAACAATAATCTTCTTACAGCGCTATCTGTAACTTCTGTTTTTGCTAAAACTATGGGGCGCAAATGCAGCTCTACCAATTTTTGAACGTATTTCATTTTTTCGTTCAACGGCAATTTTAAATTGGTAAAGATCTTTGGCACCATGCGTGCACCTTTGTCTTCGTGACCATGAAAGGTAAAACCATGTCCTTCTTCAAAACGTTTGGTAGCAGGCTTTGCAATGTCGTGTAAAATGGCAGCCCAACGTAACCAAAGGTTATCACTTTTTTTGGCCGTATTGTCTAATACTTCTAAAGTGTGATAGAAATTATCTTTATGCGAAAGCCCATTAATTGTTTCTACGCCATGTAATTTTACCATCTCCGGAAAAATAATGTGCAATAAGCCTGTATCAAATAACAATTTAAAGCCAACCGAAGGAACAGGCGAAAGAATGATCTTATTTAATTCATCCGTTATTCTTTCTTTTGAAACAATTTTTATTCTTTCTTTTTGCCATATAATGGCCATACGTGATTTTTCTTCAATTTCAAAACCAAGCTGCGATGAAAAGCGTATAGCACGCATCATTCTTAAAGGATCATCGCTGTAGGTTATTTCAGGTTCTAATGGCGTGCGAATAATTTTATTTTCGAGATCTTTCAGTCCATCAAAAGGATCTAATAGTTTCCCGAAGTTGTTTTTTGATAAGCCAATTGCCAAAGCATTAATTGTAAAATCTCTCCTGTTCTGATCGTCTTCTAAAGTACCATCTTCTACTATGGGTTTACGTGAATCACGATTATAACTTTCTTTTCTTGCACCTACAAATTCAATCTCAAGATCTTTATATTTTACCTGTGCGGTACCAAAATTTTTAAATGTAGAAAGATGCGCTTCTTCTCCTAATTTTTTATGAAGTGAGGTAGCAAGATCAATTCCTTTACCAATTGTAACCACATCAATATCTTTGCTCGCACGCTTTAAAAAAATATCGCGTATATAACCGCCAATAGCATAAGCATCAACGTTTAATTCGTCGGCACAGGCTTGAATTTGCTTAAAAATATCCTGGTTTAAAAATTGGTACATTCTGCCGCGTAAAAGTACGATTTTAACGGGAAAAAAGAGGAAAGAAAAGCGGGAAAAGACGCGTTATTTTTTTATTTCCGCTCGTCTTTTTTTCTCCTTCATGATCAGGTTCAACTCACGTCCGGTCTGGCCTTTAACGCTGGTATTCTCCTGTGCTCTTCTTATAAGGTAGGGTAATACTTCTTTTACAGGGCCATAAGGCACATATTTGGCCACGTTGTAATTGTTAAGAGAAAGATTATAACTGATATGATCGCTCATACCAAATAATTGTGAGAAATAAATACGTTTATCAGCAGGTTGAATGTTCTTTAGCTGCATTAACTCAACAAGATTGAGGCTGCTTTTTTCGTTATGCGTGCCGGCGCAAAGCCCAATTACATCAATATTATCCACGCATAATTTTAAGGCTGCGTTATAATCATTATCACTGGCTTCTTTACTTGGTTGAATAGGAGAAGGATAATTCATTTCAGCTGCGCGTTTCCTTTCTTTTTCCATATAAGCACCACGCACTAATTTTGCGCCAATGTGGTAACCGTTAGTTTTTCCGTGTTTGATGGATTCTGTTAAATACGCCAAACGATCGTGACGGTAAAATTGATAAGTGTTATAAATTAGCGCAGAATTTTTATTATAAAGCGCCATATTCTCATTGGCAAGATCATCAATGGCTGGTTGTATCCAGCTTTCTTCCGCATCAATAAAAATAGCCTGATTATTTTCGTAAGCAGAGCCACATATCTTAGTTACACGATCTTTTACACGCTGCCATTCTTGTTTTTCGGCCTCTGTTAAGGTTCCTTTTGCACTTACTTTTTGTAAAAGATCAAAACGTGCTAAGCCGGTAACTTTAAATACGCAAAACGGAATATGTTTGTCGTTCTTTGCTTTTTTTATGGTGTCTAATGTTTCTTTCAAACAATGATCAAAATCTTCTTCGCTTTCTTTTCCTTCTACACTATAATCTAAAATAGTACCGATATTGTATTTGCCGAGTTGTTCAATAGTAACAGAACAATCGTGAATGGTTTCACCGCCAACAAATTGTTTAAAGATGGTGTTTTTTATCAGGCCTTTAAAACCAACGTTTAAAGCCAATGGACCAAAATTCGCACCCATCTTTACTAATAGGGGATTGCCAATTAGTTTGAACAACCAATAAGAACGGTTTAATTCTGAATTTGTTTTTGCTTTAAATGCGTTTTCTGTATTTTCAAAAGAGACCATATATAAAATTAGATTTTAGATTTTTTGACCTTAGATTAAATCTGAGATCTTAAATTATCAGTAGCCGAATACTTCTTTAAGGGTTAAAAATTTAACGGTGCCATATTTTTCAAGAACTTTAAGATCAAGATTTTCTTTTTTTCCTAATACTAAAACAGTGGTTGGTTTGTTCTTAATTGTTTCTTTTTGAAATTTCTGAATATCTTCAAATTTATAGTTTTGAATCTTATCATAAATATCTTTTCTTATGTCTGTTTTGTTTCCGAGTTTCTCTGCATTCACATAGTTAAAAAGTATCTCAGATTTGGTAATACGTTGTGTTCTCATTTCCTGTAATATCATTTCTCTTGAAGAATTAAAACCACCTTCAGATTTTGGCATATCATTTAAAAGATCACTTAATCCTTTTAACGCTTCGCTTAATTTATCAGCCTGTGAGCCAATATAAGAAGCATTAAAATAATTTTTATTTATTTTATTAGGCTGGTTGTAACCCGAATAGGTAGAATAGGCAAGCGCCTTTGATTCGCGCAGATCCTGGAAAACAATACTACTCATACCGCCACCAAAATAATTATTGTAGAGTACCACTAACGGTACTTTTGCAACATCATATTTTTCGCCATTAGAAAGCATCATGATCTCAACTTGTGTCATGTCAAAATCTACCACATAAACGGTTTTATCTAAAATACGTTCAGTGAAATTGTACATTGGTGGAACAGGGTTTAATTTTTCGGGAGCAATGTGATAAGCATTTAGTAAACCTTTTATTTCGTCCAATTCACTGGGACCATAATACAAAACGCTGTGCTCAAACCCACTTAATGATTTTATTTTATTTTTAATATCAGCAACGGTTATTTTATTTATCTCATCATCACTTAAAACATACGAAAAAGGATTTACAGCACCGTAGCGTGCATAATTAAGCATGGCAGAATTTAAAATAGTTTCTTTAGAAAGCTTTTTATCGTTACGTGATTTAATAACATCTGCCAATAGATTTTTAAGAACGGTTTCATCCACCATTGGCTTATCTAATATTTTTTCAAATAATTTTAAAGCTTTTTCAAAATTGTCAGACAATCCTGATAAGCTTACCCAGGTATTTTCATTGTCACTAAAAACGTTGAACGAACAACCCAGGCGGTAAAATTCCTGTTTTATTTTCGCAGCGTTCATTCCTTCTGTAGCCAGGTAAGGAATATATTTAACGGCAACAGGCAATAACTTATCGTTATTTTTTCCCATATCAAATTTGTAGTATAATTCAAATAATTTATTTTCTACATTCTTGTTGTATAATACGGGTATGTTTGATTTTATGGAAGCTTTTACAATGTCTTTTTCATAATTAATAAATTTAGGTTCAATTTTTCCAGGAATCCAATTATTTACATCGTTTACAAATTTCGAGGTATTGTCTCTGTCAACCTCTACTGGTGTAATAGCAGGTTTTTCAACTTTTTCCATTGGTGGTGTTACACCGGTTCTTTTATACACCACAACATAGTTTGAACTGTTGAAATTCTTGTTCGCAAAATCAACAATTTCTTTTTTAGTAATCTTTGATATACGTTCTAACCTATCAACGGCTTTTTGCCATTTGGTATTTGTAATAAACGCGTCTAACATTTCAGCAGCGCGTGATGAGTTTTGTTCCAGCTCTTTTGTTTTACGTAATTTAAAATCTGTAATAACAGCTTCCAGCAACCAATCTGGAAAGTCTCCTTTTTTAATTAATTCTATTTGTTCTAAAATTAATTTTTCTACTTCTTCTAAACTTTGACCTTCTTTTGGTTCGCCTGTAAAACCAAACAAAGTATAATCGTTCAATACATAAAATATATCATTGCTATTAAGTACTTTTTGTGCCTGGTTTAAATTAATATCCATTAAGCCTGCCGTACCATTATAAAGGATATTTGCCATCAACTCACCAACATCAGCATCAGTTGTACCTTCGCCACCAACGCGCCAACCCATATTTACACTTGCGGGATCAGGACCGATAACTGTTTTTACGATCTTTGAAGTAATTGGCTTTTCAGGCTCAAATTTATAAACATCAACCGGCTTTGATGCAAAGCTTCCAAAATTCTTTTCAATTTCTATAATTACCTTATCAGGATCAAAATCACCACTCATAACAATGGCCATATTATTAGGCACATAATATTTATTGTAAAATTTATTGATCTCCACCAATGAAGGGTTTTTTAAATGATCAATAGTGCCAATAGTTGTTTGTGTGCCATAAGTATGTTTTTGAAACAAGCCGCTCATTAGTGCTTCATATACTTTGTTATTATCGCTATCGAGGCTGCGGTTCTTTTCTTCATACACAGCTTCCAGTTCTGTGTGGAACAAACGCAAGACAGGTTTGCGAAAACGTTCTGCTTCTATCTTTAGCCAATTATCAATTTGATTGCTTGGAATATCATTCACGTAAACTGTCTGATCAAATGATGTAAAAGCATTAGTGGCATCCGCACCAATAGTTGCCATCATTTTATCATACTCGTTGGCAATAGCATATTTTGCAGCAACACCACTTATGCTATCGATTTGGTGATAAATGGCTTTACGTTTTGCCTCATCTTTTGTTTGTCGATATACTTCATATAAATTCTCTATTTTTTTTATTTCAACTTCTTCTTTTTTAAAATCTTTTGTGCCATAAACATCCGTGCCTTTAAAAACCATGTGTTCTAAATAATGCGCAAGGCCGGTTGCATTTGCCGGATCATTTTTACTGCCGGCCCTCACAGCAATGTATGTTTGAATTCGGGGTGCATTTTTATAAACAGAAAGATATACTTTCAGACCGTTTTTTAAAGTGTAGATTCTTGTTTTTAACGGATCGTTCAATACAAACTCATAACTTGGGCCTGATTGATGAATATCTGCAACAGGCGTTGATAATCCGTTTGGTTTTCCTAAAGGTTTTTTTGGTTTTGTAGTTGTTTGTCCGAATGAAATAGCAGTAATTAATATAGCTAAAAGGAAAAACCTGGATTTTTTATTTATCATCGATACGTTATTATTTTGGAGATATAAATTTAATAATCTATTTCTAAATCAAAACGTTTTTTTAGCTCAAGTAAGGCAGGGTTCTTTTCAGCCATATTCTTAAAAACATCTACAGGTTTGTAAGCTTTGCCTTGTGCCTCGGCTTCACTGATCTCAATTTCAAGCCCAATGGAGTTGTTTTGCAGCAATTTTCGTATCTCATCTAAAAACTCCTGTTTAATGTCCGTTAGCTTTTCTTTTTGAGATTCGTTATTGATCTTTAGAGTAATGATCTTATCTGTAAAGGTAATTTGGGCCATTTCTAATGTTATACCAACTTGTTTTTGACCATTTTTTTGTTTGGTAATAGCATAATCTTTTATCACGTTTTTAACGTCTTCAAGATTTACTTCTTTGTTTGCTTCGGTAGGGGTTACTTCTTCGGCACTATTAAGAATAGCCTCAAGTGTTTTGTTATTTTGCGCTTTGGTTTCGTTTAAACTAAAGGCAGATTTTATTTTTAGCTGATCAAAGGGTACGCTGGGTTTTGTAGCCAGTTTAATTTCAGGTTCATTTAATGAAGTAACTTTTGAAACAACTGAAGCAGTTAAAGATGCCGTTTCAGCTTTTTTCTCAAGATCAGATTCTAAGCTGTCATTTTTTTTTTCCGCATCGGGCGATGCGGTTAAAAAGGTGAGCTGCATAAGTGCCATTTCAACCAACAAACGTTGATTTTTTGCACTCTTGTAATTCACATCTGTTTTACTAATAAGGGCCAAAGCTTTTAATAAAAAAGTAAGGCTGCATTTTTGCGACTGCTCAACGTAACGTTTTTTTAAAGTGTCGCTAATTTCAATTAATGTAATAGTTTGCGGATCTTTACTTACCAGCAAATTGCGCAAGTGTTCACCCAAACCAATTAAAAAGTTATGTCCGTCAAATCCTTTTTTAAGAATATCATCAAAAGTAAGCATGATCTCAGGCAATTGCTGAGTTAAAAAAGAATCGGTTATTTTAAAATAATAATCATAATCTAAAACATTTAAATTATCTACAACCTGTTTGTAAGTAAGATGATTACCTGTAAAAGCAACCATTTGATCAAAAATAGAACAGGCATCACGCAAACCTCCATCTGCTTTTTGCGCAATAATGTGCAAAGCTTCGGGCTCAAAAGTAACATGTTCTTCATTAGCCATAAAAGCAAGATGAGAACTGATATCCTCTGTTTTAATTCTATTAAAATTAAAAACCTGGCAACGTGATAATATGGTTGGAATGATCTTATGCTTTTCTGTTGTTGCTAAAATAAATTTAGCATGTTTTGGAGGCTCTTCCAACGTTTTTAAGAAAGCGTTAAAGGCGGCGGTGCTCAACATGTGCACCTCGTCAATGATATACACTTTGTATTCGCCTAATTGTGGCGCAAAGCGCACCTGGTCTACCAGGTTGCGAATATCTTCAACGGAATTATTACTGGCGGCATCTAACTCATAAACGTTTAAAGATGCCCCTGAATTAAATGAAGTACATGATTCACAGGTATCACAAGCTTCGCCATTAGCATTAATGTTAAAACAATTAATTGTTTTAGCGAAGATACGCGCGCAGGTTGTTTTACCCACACCACGTGGCCCGCAAAACAAATAAGCCTGAGCCAGTTGTTTATTGATAATGGCATTTTTTAAAGTATTGGTAATATGGCTTTGCCCAACAACTGTGTTAAACAGTTGCGGACGGTACTTACGGGCCGATACTATAAAATTTTCCATTGATAGACCTTAAATTTACGCCAAATAAGCCTTTTTCAGAAATGATTTTGTGCCTAAAAAAGGTTAAATTATTAACCATGTGTTTATAAATATATTTGAGAAAAAGGTACATTTATAGCAGTGAAGAGGAATAAACTTATAGCACTATTGGGATTTACCCTTGTGGTTAATTGTTTATGCGCGCAAAGGATCCTAAAGGGTATTGTAGTTGAAAAGGATAGCGCTACAATAATGCCTTTTGTTTTTTTGATCAATAAAAGTACCGGAAATGGCACAATGAGTGATAATGATGGTCGTTTTTTACTTTCATCCAATAATAACGATACCTTAATTTGCTCATTTGTTGGTTATTCTAAAGCCTATTTGCCTGTAAATAAATTAAAGTCAAACAGCAAAGGTGAAATTATTATTGTTCTTGAAAAACAATACATAAACTTAAATACAGTTACTGTTACTTCTTTTAAAATTAAACCATACGAGCGTGAGTACATGAACGATATTATTGACAGAAGTAAGATAAGAAGTTTGGATTACGCAAGCAGCCCGATAACTGCCTTGTACGACAGGTATAGTAAAGAAGGCAGGCAGGTAAGAAAACTGGCAAAAATTTTTGAAGATCTTTTAATTGAAGAGGAAGTACAAAAAAGGTTAAGTCCTGAAATATTGCGTCGTTTAACAGGCGATGATAATATTGATTATTACGCTTTCAGAAAATACTGTTATAATGTAAGTAATGAATTTATTGTTACGCATGAAGGTGTTGAGCTTTACTCAAGAATAATGGAATGTTATAAGCGCTGGAAAAATGAAAAAGGCGCAGGTTACAATAGTGATAAGGGTTACCAGGATAAAAATAATTCAGAAAACAATGGTTACAAACCTTTTAATAAAGTTGATTATAATAAAGGCGGCAAAAAGAAAGAAGAGTAATTATAAAATTATACGCCATGAAAAATGATTTTTTAGAAACGGCAAAAAAACAATTTGATTATTATAAATTGTTAGGTGAAAAAACATTTGAGCAATTAAGCGAAGAGCAATTGTTTTACATGTATAATGAGGATAGTAACAGTATTGGCATCATTGTAAAACATTTGCATGGCAATATGCTTAGCCGCTGGACAGATTTTTTAACGGCCGATGGGGAAAAAGAAAACCGTAACCGTGATGGTGAATTTGAAAACGATATTAAGACAAAAAAGGAGTTATTAGAAAGATGGAATGAAGGTTGGAAACGTTTGTTTGACACATTGAGTTCTTTAACCGAAGATGATCTAAGCAAAACGGTTTATATCCGCAACCAGGGTTGTTCTGCAATGGATGCTATTATGCGCCAATTAGCTCATTATCCTTACCACGTAGGGCAAATTGTTTTTGTAGGAAAAATGCTTACGAATAATAACTGGAAAAGTTTATCCATTCCAAAAAATGCGTCTAAAGAATATAACGCTGATAAATTTGCACAACCAAAACACGATGCCCATTTTACGGATGAGTATTTGAAGAAGAAAGATTAATTCCATTCTTATTTAAACCACAAAGTGCACAAAGAACGCACTATGAATACGAAGTATTTTTCTTAGTCTTCTTTGTGAAATAGCTTAGTGTTCTTAGTGGGTAAGTATTTTACGCCACTTACCAGATTCAGCAAAATCTTTTATCATCAAATTTCTTTGCATCAAGAATTTTCTCATATAATTTGTAAGAATAAGAGAGTTAAATGTTTTTCCAAAAATGCCATAAGGAGACTCAAATTCAAACCTGTCTTTCATTAAAGTAAATTCACCTTGCTGTTCAAAATAGTGATCGTGCTTAAAGTATTTAAAGGCGCCTTTCTTTTGCTCATCTTTAAAGTGAAAAGGGCGGTTTACAATTGGAATAACTGATGTTAACTTTTGCCGGATTCCAAAATGTGTAGCTTCCCAGGTAACAAAATCGCCTTGTTTTACACAACCGCTTATAACACCGGCAATGGCTTTTTCGTTGGTACCTTCGGTGGAAAGCATGTGCAGATCAATACTGGTTGCAAGATCAAAACACACTTCAATGGGCGCTTTTATTTTTGTTTCTATTTCAATTACCGGCATTATTCGATCTTTTCCCGATACAAGAATCTTTCCTGGGTGCTATCAAAAGGTCTGTAAACGTAATAAACATAGCCATCCTTTATTTTTATTTTTTCTGCGCTGTGGTGTTTTAATTTATAAGTGCTTAATTCTTTTCCGGTTTGATGATCGATCTGTTTTAAATAATGATGACCATCCTTACTGAAAAAAGCATATACTTTGTTACTTAATTCATCTACAAATAATTGTTTTTTCCATTCACGCCAGTTTTTGGGATGGTGATAAGAGATAGTAACACTATCTATCAGTTGATTTTTATTATTGTAATGATAAAGAAAATCGTTATGATGATTAAATATGCAAATAGTATCTTTTAAAATAAAAATAGGTGCATATAAAGGCTCGTAAAACATGCTTTGCGTAAAACCACTCATTAATGCAGCAATAATACGTTTATCTGTTTTATAATATCGCGCAATTCTTCTTGCTTCCAATTGCATACGTGATGGCAAATAATAATACTCAAGGTTATAAAGTTTCATCAGATCGCTATTGGTAATAGTGCTTAACAAATGGTTGAGCGAATCGTTATTTTTTAAATAGTAGTAATTAAATAAGGGATACTTTATCCAGTTATCGTGAAAATAAAAATTACTGTTAGCGCTGTCTGCAATTGGTTCAATGTAAGTACTAAAATCTTTTTGTCGTATAGCTTGCACAACTAGCTCAGTATTTATAACATCCAGACGAAAGACGGAATCTTTACATACTACATCTGTATAACCTTCATAATCATGAAAAAAATGTTTTGCTTCACCGGCTTGTTTTGGCAAATCAAAAGAAGAAAATATTTTGCCCTCATAATTAGAAAGCTGTATCTGCGCCTTTGAGAGTGATCCGGAAGAAGTTAATAAAAGTAATTTGTCTTCATAAAAATCGAAATCAAAAACACTGTAATTGGTTTTACCAACTAAAGTTTCAGGCTTATGCGTTGCATACACTGAAACATCAGTTAATACATTCTCCTTTTGCAATAGTGCAATGGTTACATGTATAGTATCTGAATTTTTTGTTTTTAATTCTTTTATCAATCCCTGGTAAGCGATATGAGAAACAATGATTTTATAAACCGCTTTTTTAGGAGCTGTTAAAGTAAAATTACCGTTTTGATCTGTCCGGGTAGAATAAGGACTGTTGGAGATATTTACAGAAACAGCTTCAATGACTTTACCTGAAATACTTTCAATAATTTGTCCTTTAATAAAAAAAAATTCATCTTGCGCATGAATAAATTGAAAGCTCAAAACAAAAAGAAAAATAAATATGTGTTTGAACTTATACATTTCTATTTATAAGACGCGAAAGCAGGGAATTTCCATAACAATGGAAAATGTAAAAGGTAAGATGGAAAAGGGAGAAAATTAGGACATTTTACATTTGCCATATTCCATTTTACATTTGATTCCATATCTCCCAGCTTTTTTCAGCCTGTAGTTGCAACATGCTTAAGCCGTTTATAGTTATTGCGCCCTTTTCTTTTGCTTGTTTTAAAAATAAGGTTTGCTCAGGATTATAAATAAGATCGTAAGCCAAATGTTTATCTGTAAACAAACGGTAGGGCAGGGCAGGTGCTTCATTTACGTTAGGAAATAAACCCAAAGGCGTTGTGTTTATAATTAGCTTAAATGCATCCATCATGCGTTCATTGATCTCATTATAAAAAAAAGCATTTGTGTTTTTTTTATTGGATGTTGTTGCATAAAATACATCAACCCCAGTTTTTTTTAGAGAATAAGCAACAGCTTTGCCGGCACCTCCGGTGCCTAGTATAAGAGCTTTATCGTGTGTGGTGTCTAAAAAAGGTTTTATACTTTGGCCAAAACCATAAGCATCTGTATTATATCCAATTGTTTTACCGCGTACAAGCTTAATGCAATTTACAGCGCCAATTTCGTTTGCTTCCACACTTAAATCATCTAAAAAAGGAATGATCTTTTCTTTGTATGGATTGGTAACATTAAGACCTATTAGGCCTGGCGTTTTTAAAACTTTTTTAAATTCTTCAATGGTTTGTAATTCAAAATTTAAATAAGCATGATCTCTTAGATCTTGGTCCTCAAATTTTTTTTCGAAATATTTTTTTGAGAATGAATGAGAAAGTGATCTGCCAATAAGGCCAAAATTTTTCATAATTAATCGAGAGAATAAGATTGATGAAAAACAAATTTTGTCTTTCCTGTTTTTAGATCTATTCCTACGCTTTGGTGGCCAGAAAGATTCATATTTACAACGATAAGGTCGTTTTTTAATTGGTAGCGCAGATAAACATTATCTCCTGAATTTTCTATCACTATTTTTTTAAAGGAGGTATCCTGGTTCTTCCAGGCAAATTCACCGCTTTTATTTACCAATGCTAAAACGCCTTTTGCCTGTTTCGAAAAATCAGAAACGTAAAAAAATAAAAGGTTGTTGTTATATTTTGCTATTGGCAGAGCTTTTGGATAAACTTCTTCGCTTATCAATTTTACATCTTTAATGTAAGATGCGAAATAACGCTTGTTTACCGAATTTTTAAATTGTTCAACATAACTATCTGAAATAAAATAGTCATCGGTCGAAAATCGTTTCATATTACATAAATATAATTGCGATTTTTTATTTTGTGATAGATAAATATCTTCTGTAAATAATTCTTCCCGCCCATTTTCATCATCTGCTTCTTTTTGCGTTAAGAGATGTTTAGTATCAAGATAATAATAAAAATCATCGCCAGAAGCGGAGGTAATCTTTACACGCTTTTTGTAAAGTTCTTTTCCTGCTTTTGTAATACCCCCTTTAAGTTCCGGAAATTTTTTCTCCAACCATTCATTTCCAAACAAGCGTTTGCCTGTGTAAAGTGTAAATCCCTGTACACCGCCTTCTTCGGAAATATTATACACAGTATCGTTGCTTACATAAAACTCGCTGTCAAATACTTTATAACGGTTAAAAAGATCTTTCCAGGCTTTTGGTTGATCTAGAAGGGTTTCTGATATTGTTTTTTTTGTAGCAGGGTCAATTAAACGTAAAGTGTATTTTACACTATCTAATTTATTGGTTTGACTTTTTAGCACAAGCCATACTACAGCACCTTTGGAGCCAACCAGGCAATTGTAATTATCTACATTAGGTTTTTGCCAGTCGCCAAAAATATCAACCGCTGCAATCTGCTTTTTACCACCTACAAAATAAAATACGCTTGCTCCAATACCAATTAATACAAACATAAATACAACAATAACTATTATTACTATTGGCTTTACTGGAATCGGTTTAAGATCAATATTTTTAGGAATATCAAAATTGCTCGGACTGTTGTTGTCAGTTTTTAAAATAAAAGTACTGTCGCAATAATCGCATTGATAATTAATGCCACTTATATGCGACACTTGTGTGGCGCCGCACGAAGGACATTTTAATTGTTCAATTTTTGCCATTATTTTTTAAATTTATTTTTTAACGCCGCCAAGGCACTGTTTATATCATTTGGATTATACTCTTCCTCTTTAGCAACTTTTGGTTTTGAAGCTTTTACATTTTGTTTTTCGCCTTTCATACTTAGAGCAATACGTTTACGTTTCGCGTCAACTTCGGTTACATTGACCCAAACTTTTTGACCCACTTTTACAATTTTATTCGGGTCGTCTACAAATTCATCTGCCAGTTGCGATATGTGAACCAGTCCATCCTGATGAACCCCCACATCAACAAAAGCGCCAAAGTTAGTTACATTGGTTATAATACCCGGCAGGCGCATGCCCTCGCGCAGATCGGAAATTTCGTGAACATTCTCATCAAAACTAAATACTTCAAAACTTTTACGTGGATCGCGACCTGGTTTTTCTAACTCTGATAAAATATCTTTTAAGGTAGGCAAACCAACAGTGTCTGTAACATACTTTTGAAGCTGAATTTGTTTGCGCTGGTCTTTATTTTCAATTAATTCATCAATGCTGCAGTTAAGATCGGTTGCCATTTGTTCTACAATATGATAACTCTCAGGATGCACCGCGCTTTTATCTAATGGATGTACACCATTTTTTACACGCAAAAAGCCTGCACATTGTTCAAATACTTTTTCGCCCATACGCGGCACTTTTTTTAAAGCTTTACGCGATTTAAATTCGCCGTGCTCATTACGATAGTCAACAATATTTTGCGCTAACACGGGGCCAATACCCGACACGTAAGAAAGCAATTGTTTGGATGCTGTATTTAACTCAACCCCCACCGCATTAACACAACCACCAACTACTTCATCTAATTTATTTTTTAATTGATTTTGATCCACATCATGTTGATATTGCCCAACGCCAATTGATTTTGGATCTATTTTCACTAATTCTGCCAAAGGATCTGCTAATCTTCGGCCAATAGAAACGGCACCGCGAACGGTAAGGTCATAAGCCGCAAATTCTTCACGTGCTACTTCGCTTGCTGAATATACAGAGGCACCTGCTTCGCTCACTACAATTACAGGGATACTTTTTGGTAATACATCAATGTTGCGGATAAATTGTTCCGTTTCACGGGAAGCGGTTCCGTTACCAATAGCAATAGCCTCGATATTATGTTTTTGGCAAAAGGCCAATACAACCATTTCTGCTTCTACAGTTTTGCGCTGAGGTTCGTGAGGATAAATAACGGTTTCTTCAAGTAACTTTCCTTGCTTATCCAATGCAACTACTTTACAGCCCGATTTAAAACCCGGATCAACACCTAGAATAGCTTTTTGTCCTAATGGTGCAGCTAACAATAATTCTCTAAGATTATCAGCAAATACAACAATCGCTTTTTCATCAGCTAAATGTTTTGTCATTAAGCGCATTTCTGCTTCAATACCTGGTTGCAATAAACGTTTGTAACCATCTTCAATGGCTTCTTTAATTTGATTTGCCGCTTCACCCCGCGAGGTAATTATTTTTTTCTCAATTAAAGCAATTGCTTCTTCGTTATCAACGGTTATATCTAAAATTAAAATATCTTCTTTTTCGCCACGGCGCATAGCCAGCATGCGATGAGACGGGCAGCTCATTAATTTTTCCTCCCATTCAAAATAGTCTTCAAATTTTTCACCTGCTTCTTCTTTACCTTTTATTAAACGGCTTTTGATGGTAGCGGTGCGCTTAAATAATTCGCGCATATTCTCTCTCACAATAGCATCTTCACTCACAATTTCAGAGATGATATCGCGGGCGCCCTGTAAAGCATCTAAAACAGAAGTAACTTCTTTTTCTACTGATATAAATTTTTCGGCCTCATCAAAAACGGCATCGTTTTTTTGTTCTAAAATAAATTGCGCCAAAGGTTCCAGGCCTTTTTCTTTAGCAATAGTAGCTTTTGTTCTACGTTTAGGTTTGTATGGTAAGTAAAGATCTTCAAGTTTATTTAAGGTCTCTGCGTCAAGTATTTTTTCTTTTAGTTCAGGCGTTAATTTATTTTGGGAATCGATAGATTTTAAGATCGATTCGCGACGTTGCTCCAATTGTCTTAATCTCTCTACTTCATCACGTATTTGCATGATTTGAACTTCGTCAAGACTGCCGGTTGCCTCTTTACGATAGCGGGAAATAAAAGGAACCGTAGCACCTTCATCCAATAATTCAACAGTAGCGTTTATACTTTTAAGATCAATTTTTAATAGATCGGCAATTTTTAATAGCAATTTTACTTCACTCATAAGTTCTTTCTGTTTTTGTTAAATTTAACCACCTTATATTGCATATTCACCTCTTTTTTTCAACATAAATATATATATTTGTTTATATTTAAAGTAACAAAAACAAGTCATTTGCTGCACAAATGCACATGGTATAATAAGAAAATAAAACAGTATGAAGAAAATTTTACTTTTAGCTTTAGTAATTGCAGGTCTGCAAATATCTGCACAAATATTAAACCCGGGTTTTGAATTTGTTACCGCAAATAAACCAAATAATTATAATACAACTTTTTATAATTATAATTCTTACCAGATAAGAGATACATCGGCATCACATACAGGGTCTCATGCCGCTTATATTAGGGGCTTAAGTGCTGCCAGTTATAGTGTGCAAGGCGCGGTGTTAGGTGTATTTTCTACTACCGGCTTACCATCATCTTTACAAGGTTGGTATAAGTGTAATATTGTTGCAGGAGATTCTCTGGTGTTTAATCCTTATGTATATCAAACAACAACCAACGGGCAATATGCAATTGCTTATACCTATACGACGGGTACAACTAATGTATTTAAACAGTTTACTGCACCGTTTAATTATACAACATTTCCTATAACTAATGCTGATACGGTTTTTGTAAGTATTTATTTGTCAGGTCAGGGTGTTGATGGACAAGGAGTTCATATTCCGCAAACCGGCACTTGGGCCATTATTGACGATCTGCAAATGGGACCGGATATTGCAACAGGAATAAACGAAAATAAAGTTGTTGATGCTATTGAAAACGTGTATCCGCAACCTTCAAGCAATATGGCATTTATGATTTATAATTTAACTGAGACATCTGTTTGTGAATTAAAATTATTAGATATTACAGGCAAAGAAGTAAAAACAATTTTTAATGATGATAAACAAACACCGGGAAAATATAAAGCGGAGATTCCTGTTTATGATATATCACAAGGCGTTTATATTGCACAATTAAAAGTAAACGGAGAAATCAGAACGGCAAAAATTATTAAAGAATAATCAGGCTTGAGCTGTTGGTCCGCCAAAGTTCATTGGAAACCCGTTCTCAAGATCTTTTATTTTGCCATTAACCTGCTCAAATTTCTGAATATTTTCTGCAAGAGCTTTAACCAGGCGTTTTGCATGTTGTGGTGTTAATACAATTCTTGCTTTTACGCGGGCCTTGGGTACACCTGGCATTATTTTGATGAAGTCAAGCACAAATTCGCTTTGCGAATGGGTAATGATAGCAAGGTTAGAATAAATCCCCTCTGCAATCTCTTCGCTTAATTCTATATCTAAATGCGGTTGGTTTTGGTTGTTGTTTTCTTCCATGATAAATTATGTTATTAAGCGTGAGTTATTCTCTGCTTTGTTATTAATTTTTTTATTTTATAAAAGTGGCCATTTCATCTGCCATTTTTTTTGCTTCTATAGCAGCTTTCTCGGCAAAATCTTTTCCATTAGAGGCGTAAATTATTCCACGGCTTGAGTTTACAAGCAAGCCAATATCTTTGGTTAAGCCATATTTACAAACTTCTGCTAAACTTCCGCCCTGGACTCCAACACCCGGCACCAATAAAAAATGATCGGGAATTATTTTGCGGATGTCATCCAGCATTTCCGCTTTTGTAGCACCAACAACAAACATCATATTGTCTTTTGTGCCCCATGAAGCGCATGTTTCAATTACATTTAAATACAATTCTTTACCATCAATTTTTTTCATTTGAAAATCAACAGCGCCTTCATTACTGGTTAAGCCTAATGCAATGGCCCATTTACCTTCAAATTTTAAAAATGGTTTTACCGAATCACTTCCCATGTAAGGTGCAACTGTTATCGCATCGCAATTTAAGCGAGAAAAAAATGCTTTGGCATACATAGTACTTGTGTTTCCAATGTCACCGCGCTTGGCATCAGCAATTAAAAAATGATCAGGGTAATTTTGTTTAATGTATTTAATGGTATTTTCTAAACTTTCAATACCATTTAAGCCATAAGCTTCATAAAAGGCGGTATTAGGCTTAAAAGCAACACAGTAAGGTGCAGTAGCATCAATAAGCTTTTTGTTGAATTCGTAAATAGGATCGTCCTCATCAGTTAAAATATGTTTTGGCATTTTTTCAATATCAGGATCAAGGCCTACACACAAAAAATTTTTTTTGTTTTTTATTTGTTCTATTAACTGGTTACGGGTCATATTTAATTTGATAATTTGTTTAAGCAGTTCTCGATAAGTATCTCAACACTTTTTTTGTAATCGTTTGTAAATTCTTTACGCACGCGGTTGGCAATAATTACGCAAATGGTTAAGCAATTATGATCTAATAATTTACCTAGACCATAAAGCGCAGAGGTTTCCATTTCAAAGTTAGTGATCTTAAAATCGTTCAATCTAAAGGCGGTAAGCAATTCGTTTAAATTGGGTGCAGAAGCTTTTAAGCGTATTTGCCTGCCTTGCGGCCCGTAAAAGCCGGGCGCTGTGGCTGTAATGCCAACATGCGTATCATTTTTAAATTTATTTAATAATGTTTCGCTTGCGGCAACGCAATAGGGATAAGGTAAATTTTTTTGCCAATTGGTATGTTTAATAAATGCTTCGCTGATAAGATCTTCATTAATTGTTTTCCAGCCTTCATAAAAATTTAAAAGACCATCTAAACCAATGCCGTGAGAACTTGCTACCAGGCCGTTTACAGGAATATCTTCCTGCAAAGCGCCGCTGGTACCCAAACGAATAATATTTAATTTACGGTGAACCGGGTTTAATTCTCGTCTTTCTAAATTAATATTTACAGCAGAATCCAATTCATTTAAAACAATATCAATGTTATCGGTGCCAATTCCTGTGCTTAAAACCGTAATTCTTTTTCCATTAAATATACCGGTATGCGTAACAAATTCGCGGTGCTCGGTCTTAAAATCTATTTTAGAGAAGTAAGAAGAGATCTGGGCTACACGATTTTGATCACCAACAACAATTACATCATCTGCAATATCTTCGTTCCTTAAATTAATATGATAAACCCGTTTTTCGGAGCTTAAAATTAATTCTGTTTCTGGGAATTGAGGCATGTTGTTTGTGTTAGTTTCATTGCAAAGATAATGAATAGCCTTTATAAATCAGGAATTCATTTTTTGCTGGTTTTTGGTTCTGCAAAATAACCAAATATAATTGCCCAGGAAAAAGCTAATGTCCAAAATAGCCAGTTGGGCATTAAACCATCACCGCCATAGCTCGCTTCCCAAGCTATAGCCCCGGTGGTAAGATTAAAACCGGTTGCTTTTCTAGTTCCAAAATTTACGAGTTCGTTTTTGTCTTTTAACGCATATTGTGTACCGCGCACTGAAGCGAGTGTGTTGCCGGGTTTTTCCCAAATCACAGAAGCGGCAGAGTCAATAAGCGCAAAATAATACGAGCCATTTACTTCCTTTTGAAATGAAATAAGGCATTTTGATCCATTATCAAGTGCAATTAATTTACCTGTGTAACTGTCGTTTATAAATTGCGGATCAAGAAAATCGTTTTTGCTTTGTATTTTATTATAAACTATAAACGATCTTTCGCCCGATGATTTGTTGGTTGACCATTTATTTTTATAATCAACTTCATAAGCGTTAAATATTTTCATTTGCAGCTCAGGAATCTTATTTTCGTTAAAAGACTCTTCACTGCCATCATTATATTTTATTTTCCAGATAGAATCTCTATAATTATAATAAGTACCTCTTTCTTTTAAATTTGGAAAAATTTTGGCTAGATCTTTTTCTGTATACAAAACATTACCATTTAGCGGATTATAAAGAAATAATCCGTTATCAGAATTTATATCCCACAAATAACCGTTAGACATTTTTTTAATATCACCGTTTAAATGTTGTATGTTGACAATTTTTTTTACTTCGGGATCAAAGATCAATACTTTTTCTGAGATAGAATGGCTTGTTTGGCCTCTTGAGTTTTCGTTTGTTTGCTCATATTGTGCAAATACCGTGTAATAATTTTTTCCTTCAAAAGTAAAAGGTGTAATAAATGCCTTATCCGGCAGTTCATCTGCAACCAGCGAAGGAACTAGTTTAAAGAAATAGAGTATAAAAGGCAATGCTGCTATTAAATAAAAAAATAGTCTTTTCATATTATAAAATTAGGGTAGTATGAAAATAAAAAAACCTTCTCTTGTGGAGAAGGTTTTTTAAATTTATTTTGAAAATTAGTTCACTAAACCAGTGAAGCCAGAATCAGCACGTAATTTTACAAACTCAACATCATCTTTAGCATAAGCTTTTAAAGCACCATCTTTTTCGATAGCTGTTTTTAAGTTGCTAAGAACTTCAGCATTGTTTCCACCACGAGCAGCAGCAACTGCTTTTAAGTAGTAGCTGTATCCCATTTCTTTTTCGTTGCTTGCATCAATAGTTTCTTTAACAGTACCTGCGTTACCATTTAATAACTGCGCTAAAGCTTTGTTATGACCTTTATAGTCACCAAAATCAGCAACAGCGTCAGCATATTTACCATTACGTACTTCTAAGATACCCATGTTGTATTTGGTTTCAGGGGCACCGCCTGCTTTTTTGTAAAGATCCATTGCAGCAACACGGTTACCGTTTTTAGCCTCAATAACACCTAGGTTATTATTTACTTCGGGTGCTGAAGCGTTGATAGCTGCGGCACGTTTAAATGCAGCGCCGGCTTCAGAAACTTTATTTTGCATTAATAATGCAACACCTAAGTTGTTAGCACTTCTCCAATCAGTACCATATTGTTTTTCAGCAGACGTATAAACCTGAACTTTAGTATTTACATCGTTAGTTAAGTTAGCGCCATATAATAATTCTTCAATTGATAAACTATCAGGATTTGAAGTCATTAATTTAGTGATCTGCTCATCTGTACGTGATTTTTTATCAACGTTGATAGTGATCTCGGAACGACGTAATTTTGGTAAAACTTTTTCAGCTAATTCAAGATATGTTTTAGAAAGATTTTTAATTTCTTTACGACGTTGCTCAGGATCTGAATACATTGTTAAAACACGTAAGATAAGATCTTTATCAGCCATTGTAGATTGCTCCATCAATGATTTAAAACCTTCCCAGTCTTCTTTAGTAGTACCAACCTGATATTGTTCTTTAGTTTTACCAAATTTAATATCTTTATTTTTGTTTTTATTGAACTCGCTCATTACAGCAGCAGAACCGGTTTTAGCGCGGTCTTGAGCTAAGTGCTCGTTTTTATCAGTTTCACCATCCGGAGATGCATAAGCTGAAACACCGATACCTTTAAATTCATACCAAGGTGAGCTTAAGTTTTTTGTTATAAAGTCATTAACTGCTTTCATCTCTTCTGATTTCATTTCAGCCGGACGAACGTTAGATGCATTTATTGTGTAATATATATGAGTAGTTTGATTTACAGGAACAGTCTTAACAAACGCATCTTTTCCCATGATTCCTTTTTCATCGTTACGAACTAATAAAGAAGTAACCATAGTTGCATCAGCTAATTCAACCGGTTCAAACTTTTTCTCTTTTTTCTTAACTGTACCTACACCACGTACTTCAACTTTAGCGTTGCGCATATATGGTTCGTAAGCAAATTTTTCTGAAGTGTAGTTAAATGTACCACCCGATGTGTAACCAATTTTTTGGCCCGAACCAGTAGCTTTTTCACCTACTAATACTACCGGCTTTAAAGCTTTTTCTCCACCATTACCTTTAACAACAGGTGTAAGGGTTAGAGTTACCTTTTTAGCGAATAACTTAGGGTTGAATTTACCACTAACACTAAATTGAATGCTGTCTCCATGCATTTCAATCGGATTTGGAGACACCGTATATTTAATGTCTTTTTGTTTTTTAAGCATTTTTCCAAGCCCATCGCAGCTTGTTAAAATTACTGCCACCGATAAACTGGCCCCTATCGTACGTAAAAATTTTGAATTCATCTTTAAAGTTTAGATTTATAACGTCACAAAAATAGAAAAATATTTTAATTACTACCTAATTTTTTTAACATTTAAAAAAAAGAGGGTAAATTGTCTATTTTAATTCTACTTTTTGGTCTTTTACGTGATTATTTTTTTTGAGTTGCAATTCAACTACTATTAATAATAGTTCTAAATTTGCAGTGTCTTTGGAAAATACCACTAATAATATTGCCGTTACTCCTTATTCGAAAATTTCGGGCTTTTTTAAATTAAGCAAGCTTGGCCTTGGTTCTTTAGTCGTATTTTCGGCTATTGTAACTTATTTTACAGTTGCAACTCACATCAACATCTATGCTATTATTGCAATAACAGTTGGTGGTTTGTTTGTAACCTCTGCGGCTAATGGGTTTAACCAGATAATTGAAAAAGATTTTGACCGTTTAATGGAGCGCACAAAGAACAGACCTATGCCAACCGGCGTAATTAGCGATGTTGAAGCTTTTGTTTTTTGTATTTTCTTTGGTATGGCAGGTACTATTTTACTTTGGGTGTTTACAAATCCACTATGTGGTATACTTGGTTTTATATCAATTATTTTATATGCGGTTGTTTATACGCCTTTAAAAAGAATTACACCTTTAGCCGTTTTTGTTGGCGCATTTCCGGGCGCTTTACCTACTTTAATTGGTGCTGTTGCGGCTACCGAGGGTTTTGGTGAAATAACTTTTTTTGCTTTTTTGTTGTTTATGGTTCAGTTTGTTTGGCAATTTCCTCATTTTTGGTCGTTGGCCTGGTTTAATAATGATGATTATGCAAAAGCCGATTTTCATTTATTACCTTCAAAAGGCGGAAAAGATGACGCTTCTAAATTTCAAATACTTATTTATTCGGTTTTTTTATTGATCACAAGTATTTTTCCATTTGTTTTTCAATTTGTTGGTATAATAAGTGTAAGCGTTTGTATTATATGTGGCATGGCACTTCTTTTACAAGCCTATAATTTTTACCGGCTGCCAACAGATGTTTACGCTAAAAAATTATTTTTCGTAACGTTGGTTTATTTGCCGGTAGTTCAATTAGCATTAATGACAAAATCATAAAAATTAAAGATTGGAAACAACTAAAATTAAAAAACAGAAACCTCATGCCGAAGAGTTGAGGTTAGCCAGGAGAAAGGCTTCAAAGCCTTTGTTGTGGATAGGCATAGTTAGTATTGTTATGCTTTTTGCCGGCTTAACAAGTGCTTATGTTGTAAGGGCTCAAAATGGTAACTGGTTGGTGTTTCAGCTGCCACCAATTATGCTTATTAGTACAGCGGTAATTGTTACCAGCAGTTTAACCATGTTTTTAGCTCAAAGGGCCATAAAAAAAGATAACTACCAGTTAACTAGTATTGCTTTATTAGCAACATTATTGCTTGGAATTGCATTTTTTTACACGCAATATGCCGGTTGGAAGCAGCTTTCGGCCCAGGGAATTTATTTTGCCGGAAAATTCAGCAATGCTGCCGGATCTTTTTTAATTGTTATCGCTTTTCTGCATTTGTTGCACATGATAGGTGGTTTAATAGCCCTTGCGGTTTCATTAACAAAAGCCCTGTTGAAAAAATATTCATCATCAGATAACCTTGGAATTGAGCTGACTGCGATTTATTGGCATTTTCTTGATATTTTATGGGTGTATTTGTTTTTGTTTTTATATTTTTATCGTTAATATTGCAACAGAATTTTTAACATTATTTTAAAATTTAATTATGGCGCATACAGCAGAGTTTGATGCAAAAGCAGCTTGGGATGGCGGGCAATCACCATTCAGGATAAGTTATGGGAAAATGATGATGTGGTTTTTCCTTGTTTCCGATGCTTTAACTTTTGGAGGATTATTGGTTTCTTATGGCTTTATTCGTCATAAATATGCCGATGTTTGGCCAAAAGCTGAAAATGTATTTACTCATTTTCCTTTTATTGAACAACATTTGCCTTTGGCATATGTCGGTTTAATGACCTTCATCTTAATTATGTCTTCTGTAACCATGGTGTTGGCTGTTGAGGCCGGTCACCGTATGGATAGAAGAGGTGTTACTGTTTGGATGTTTTGGACAATTGTTGGCGGTGCTACTTTCGTAGGTTCACAAGCATGGGAGTGGTATCATTTCATTGTTGGAACCCATACAGGTGGTCCTGAAGGTCATGGTGGTGCCTGGAGAAATGTTTGGGATCCCGCTACACATGCATATATCAGACAAGTTTATAATGGCGCAACTATGGCAGTGAACGAATATGGTGTACCTCAATTTGCCAATTACTTTTTCTTTATAACAGGTTTCCACGGGTTCCACGTATTTTCCGGTGTAATTATTAATTTGGTTATTTTCTTAAATGTATTAAAAGGCACTTATGAAAAACGTGGCCATTACGAGATGATAGAAAAAGTTGGTTTATACTGGCACTTCGTTGATCTTGTATGGGTATTCGTATTTACCTTCTTCTACTTATTGTAATTTTATAATTAATAAATTAAAGAACTTTAAAAACTAAATATTATGTCAGAATTTCATGATGATTACCCTTCGTACGAAACAATGTACAACCACGATGAGGCGTATGGAAAAAAAGCCCGTCGCACCCTATGGAATGTGTTTTGGATAATGTTAGCCATAACTGTTTTTGAGTTAATTATAGGCTCTATGGCTCCAAGTCATGGCTGGTCAGGTACATTAGGGTTAAAAGTGTTATTTATTGGTTTAACCGTTGTTAAAGCTGCCGCCATTGTTATTTGGTTTATGCATTTAGGTCACGAAACAAAATTTTTTAAATACACAATTTTATTACCTTACATTACCTTTATTCTTTATGCCATCTTTATTATTTTGGTAGAAGGTATTTATTCAGGTCAGCCAGGTAACTTTACCCGTGTAGATAAAATATTTATTGAACAGCAACAAGAATTGAAAAAAGGACATGATGGCGCTGTTAGCACAACTGAGGCTGCTCACGGTGATGAGCATTCTTCCGAACATCACTAATAAAAATAACACTCAATTAAAGGCTGCTATCAAGCAGCCTTTTTTTATTTATACATTTATGTGACCATAAAATAATATCATGAAAAAAAATCTATTCTTTATTATTATTATCCTTAGCATTTTTTGCAAAGCACAGATAAATTCTTTTTCTTTTACTATTAATGGCACAGCACCTGCTGGTTTCACAACAGCACTAAATATTGCGGGCCAAAAGTGGAGTAACTATTTGCAAATAACAGTTCCGGTTAAAGTAAATGTGTTTATTGTAAATGCATCATTCTTACCTTTTTCAGCCATAACATTTGCTAACGGACGTAAAAATTTTACTAATGCAACATTTGCCAATATTTTATATACAACACCATTGGCAAATCAACTAGCAGGTGTTGAAACCAACCCTGGCGAATACGATATGGACATTTATTTTAATCTCTACACATCTTATTATTTTGGTACAGGTAAACCGCCGGCTTCACAAACAGATTTTATTTCTACTGCCATGCATGAAATTGGACACGGTTTAGGATTTTATAGCGATGGTTTTGTTGATAATTCAGGCAAAGGATCTTTCGGAAATATTCCTTCATCAACTTTTCCAATTGCTACTTCTTTTCCATGGCGCGGGCAAGACAGTGTGCCGGGCATCTTTGATAAATACATGGTTAAAACATCGGGCAATCATTTAACGACTTGCGCACCACAAAATTCTAGTGCGCTTGGCGATAGTTTAAAGAATGGTCCGCTCTATTTTAGCGGCCCTTTGTATGCCAATGCATCTCATTCAAATACACCCATCAGGTTATCGGGTGGCGCAGGTACCTTTACAATAGGCGTAGATCTTTTGCACATTCATCAAAGTTACGCTAACACCATAATGTCTTATTACTGGGGAGCGGGCGATACCGTGCGAATTCCGGCGTCTTGGGAATTGGGTATTTTAAAAGAAATAGGCTGGAACTTAAAACCAGTAGGTATTAGAGAAAATACCAATAATGATTTTGCATACGCTTATCCAAATCCTGCAAATGAAACAGCTAATATTGTTGGACAAAATATTAAAACTATAAAAGTATTTAACGCGCTAGGTGAAATGATTTTATGTAAAGAGAATGCACTGAATAAAGAAATGCTTACAGTTGAAACTGAGAGCTTAAGTGAAGGCATTTATTTTTTAAAGGTCTCTTTTAATAATACATTACAGGAAACAACCAGAAGAATAATTGTGCAACATTGATACGCTTTAAAGCGTATTTTGAACTGTAAATTGTGTAAATAATTTTAGAATCTAAATTTATTTAGTAATTTCATGGTAACTAAAACCCCAAAGCCATGAAAAAAATATTTACTATCTTATTTCTAGCCTTAAGCTGTTTTGTAATAGCGCAGCCTTCCACTTTTTCATCAAGAGGTATTGGCGGCGGTGGCGCCTTATTTGCGGTTTCTATTAACCCGGCAAACAATTCAGAATATTATATTTCCTGCGATATGGGAGAACTTTTTCATACTACTAATTTTGGGAACGCATACAACCAGGTAAATTTTCAGCAACTAATTGGCGGCCATAATTCAAAAGTTTGTTTTACCTCTACTTCAGGCCTTTTGTATTCAATTAGTTATGCTAAAGATATGGTTAGGCCAATGAAAAGTACTGACAATGGCATTACCTGGAATGTACTGGCAGGTAACCCTGATGATACAGAAGAAACGTTTAGCATTGATGCAGATTATAATAATCCACAACGCGTTATTATTTCTTATTATGGTGAAATCTTTTTTTCATCAAATGGTGGTACAACATTTACAAGCATTCATACAGCTACCAACACCGGCGCCGGAAATGTTGTAGGTGGTGTTTTTTTTGACGGCAACACTATTTATATTGGCACTAACGATGGTGTTTTACTTTCTACAAACGGAGGTACATCTTGGAGCACAGCTGCAATTGCAGGCATCCCTTCAGGCGAACGAATATGGTCTTTTGCCGGGGCAAAGGTTGGCGCTATTACACGTTTCTTTTGCATTACTGCTAATGTAGGTGATATTTATGTAGGTCTTGTTGGCTCTGATTATTATCAATTTGCAAAAGGTGTTTATGCGGTAGATTATGGCTCAGGAAACTGGACACCAAAGTTAACCGGTATTAATTTAACCAACGATTATCCAATGTTTGTTGGCATGGCCGGTAACGATATCAATACAGTTTATCTTGCAGGAAGCAACAGCATTGCATATCCAACGGTTTTTAAAACAACTAATGCAGGCACTAACTGGACAAATGTTTTTAATACAAGTACTAACCAAAATATTATTACCGGTTGGAGCGGACAAGGTGGTGATCGCCCATGGAGCTATGGCGAATGTGCATTCGGAATTGCTGTAGCGCCTAATAATTCACAAAGCGTTTTGTTTGGCGATTTTGGTTTTGCCCATAAAACAAATAATGGTGGCACAAGCTGGTCTCAGGGTTATGTAGATCCTACAACTCAAAATCCTGCAAACGCAACTACGCCTCCAAATCAAAGTTATAAAAGTGTTGGTATTGAAAATACAACCTGCTGGCAGGTAGAGTGGATGAACGCTAATAATATGTTTGCCTGTTTTTCTGATATACGTGGTGTAAGAAGTACCGATGCCGGGCTTTCATGGTCGTTCAATTATACGGGTCATGCCGCCAATTCAATGTACCGCATAGCCAAGCATCCTACTAACGGTACGCTATATGCCGGAACTTCAAATATTCATGATATGTATCAAAGCACACGCCTACAGGATAATATACTTGACGCGAATGATGCTAACGGAAAAATTATCTATTCTACAAATAATGGCGCCAGCTGGACAAATTTAAAAGTATTCAATCATCCTGTATTTTGGGTGGCCTTAGATCCCAACAATGCTAACCGTGCTTATGCAAGTGTTATTCATTATAATGGCGGCGCAGGTATTGGTGGTATTTATGTAACAAGCGATCTTAATAATCTTGCTGCATCAAACTGGACATTGTTACCAAACCCTCCGAGAACAGAAAAACATCCTGCAAGCATTGTTGTTTTAAACGATGGTAAAGTGGTTGCAACATATTCAGGCAGGAGAACAAGTGCAGGCGTATTTACTGCCAGTTCGGGAGTATTTATTTTTGATCCGGCATTAAACAGCTGGACAGATGTTTCGCACACCGGAATGTTTTATTGGACAAAAGATATTGTTATTGATCCGAACGATCCTGCGCAAAATACCTGGTATGCAGGTGTATTTAGCGGTTGGGGTGGTCCGCCAAATGGCCTTGGAGGTTTATACAAAACCACCAACCGCGGTGTAAGCTGGGTTAAATTAACCAATGCCGCAACTATTGATCGTGTAACATCATGCACTTTCAATCCAAACAACGCTAACCAGATATTTATGACAACCGAAACAAATGGTTTATGGGTTTCAAATAATATTAATGCTGCAACGCCAACTTTTTCTATTGTGCAAAGTTATCCTTTTCAACAACCGGAAAGAGTTTTCTTTAATCCATTTAATGCTAACGAAATGTGGGTAACAAGTTTTGGAAATGGTATGAAGGCAGGAAGCCTAACGCCAACAGGTGTTTTGGAATTTAAAAATAATGTAAATGATATTAACCTTTATCCAAACCCGGTTTCGGATGTTTTAAATATTGCAGGAAAATACGATGAGGTTGAAGTTTACGATATCACCGGCCGTTTAATAAATAAAACGAAAGGAAATTCAACTATTAATGTTTCAGTATTTGAAAACGGAACGTATATTGCTACAATTTTATTGGAAGGGAATATTGTTTCAACCAAAAAATTTGTTGTAGCAAAATAATACTTTTTTTAGGACTAAAGTCCAATTAAATAAATGATCATAAACCCCGGCCTTAAGGTCGGGGTTTATTTTTTACACAAAGTTTAGTGCTTAAGCCCTGAAATGTGTTTATTTCAAAATGAAATAATATTTGTAGTTTTACATGACGAATGAAGAAAGTTCTTATTCTAACTTACTATTGGCCACCAAGCGGTGGGGCAGGAGTACAGCGTTGGTTGAAGTTTGTAAAATACATGCGCGATTTTGGCTACGAGCCTGTTGTGTACACAGCCGAAAATGGTGAGATCCCGGTTGTAGATGAGAGTCTGCAAAAAGACGTGCCTAACGGAATTACGATTTTAAAAACGCCTATCTGGGAACCCTATGGTTTTTATAAAAAATTTATTGGTAGAAAGAAAGATGATAAAATAAATGCCTCTTTTTTAAGCGAGAATAAAAAAACAGGCATCACTGAAAAAATAAGCATCTGGATCCGTGGAAATTTTTTTATTCCTGACGCACGTAAATACTGGATAAAACCAAGTATCAATTATCTGAATGAGTACATTCAAAAAAACAAAATAGATCTTGTCATCAGCAGTGGTCCGCCACACAGTATGCATTTAATTGCCCTGGGTTTAAAAAAGAAGTTGAGTAGTTTAAAATGGATAGCTGATTTTAGAGACCCCTGGACCAATATTGATTTCTACGAAAAATTAATGTTAACGGGTTGGGCAGATAAAAAGCACCATAAACAAGAATTGAGTGTGTTGCAACATGCAGATATTGTTTTAAGTGTTGGCCAAACCATGAGCGATGAGTTTTTGGAAATGTATAAGAATGGAGGAGGAAAAGAGCTTGATAAATTTAAAGTGATCACCAACGGATTTGATACAGAGGATCTAAATACAGGAATAATTCAAAAAGATAAAAAATTTAGTATTGCCCACATTGGCACATTGGTTAAAGATCGTAATCCGCAGGTGTTATGGAAAGTTTTAAAGAAAATAGTTTCGAAGAACGCTCAATTTAAAGATCAGTTGGAAATAAAACTGGTTGGTAAGATCGACATTTTTGTAAAAGAACAAATAGAAGAATTTGGTCTCTCTCAGTTTGTAAATAAAATTGATTACTTGCCCCACAATAAAGTTATTGAAGAGCAACAACGCTCTAAATTATTATTGCTGCTGGTTAATAATACAAAGAATGCAAAAGGTATTTTAACAGGTAAATTTTTTGAATACATGAGCGCTAAAGTGCCAGTGTTGGCTATTGGCCCAACAAACGGCGATCTTGCAAAAATAATTAACCATACCAACACCGGCTTAATAAGCGATTTTACCGATGAAGTAAATTTAGAAAAGAACATCCTCGCTTATTTTAACGGCAAAGCCAGCGAAGCTAACGAAGCCAAAGTAAATAAATACAGCAGGAAAGAACTGACAAGGGAACTGTGTTTGTTGTTGGATAAATTGAAATAATAAGAATATGGCTATTTACAGATATATAAGTATAGTTTCATTTTTTTGCTTATTTACATCTTTTATCAATTCTGATATTTCTCTAAAACCTCGTTTCGTTAAAATTAATGACAAAGTAATTAATAAACTATCTGAGAAACACTGGAGTCTAGAACACTCGGAAGTGGTTTTAGGTTCTGAAACAAAAAGCTACATAGTTTCATATCCGACAAATTATGAAACGCCCTATTTTTTAAAGAATGGAAAGTTTTTTAATTCATTATCCAACATAATAAAAATAGATTCATGTAAAGATATTAATCATTGTGGGGAATGGAGTTACACAGCTAAAAGTTTAATAATAACGCTGGAAAAAAATCAACCACCTGAAACAAGTTTTTTTGGAGAAGTGTTTATTAAATCAATTACTGACACAACTGTAGTTTTTCAAAAAAATATTGCGAGGGATGGTACCTGGGCTAAAATTTATTTTTTCAACAAGTATAAAAACGAATAATAAATTCATTTTCCATTAGCTTGGCATCGCCCACTTATTTCTAAACGTCTCTGAATAGTATGCAATACGCGAAATTGTTGCAATAGCCCTTTCCTGGTTAAAAAAGGCAGAGCACTCAATAGTTTCTTTAATGATAATATCATCTTTGGCAACAGCAAAACTTGCTTCTACCAAACCGTGATTTTCTTCCAGCAACATTTTTAATACATCGGCATTGTTTGGATTTTTTAATTTGGTAACAGGGCTCAGCGCCTGGAAGAATACGCGTTCATTCTCCTCCCAAATATCCAGCAACACTTCTGTGCTTTTATCTTTGCTAATATTATATTGTCCTTCGTTTACTTTTGCTTCTGAAGGATTAATACCTAAGGTTTTAAGGGTTGATTCGATGGTTGCAATGATCTGTTGGTACATAGTTATTGTATTGCTGTTGTCAGTTGATTTAATTTATCTATAAATAATTGTGAGGTATGATTGGTGTAATATTTTTGTTTGAACTGGCCCACCCATTGTATGCCTTTAATACTGTTGGTTAAAAAAACTTCATCACCATTCATTAACGTGTTTATGGTAATCGGACTTTCAAAAGTAAGGATCTTATTCTGTGTAGCAAGGCTCATAATTTGTTTGCGCATAATACCGGCAACGCAACCTTCTGTTAAAGGCGGTGTATATAAAGTGCCATTCTTTACAATAAAAACATTAGAGCTAATGCTTTCACAAATGGCACCTGTATCATTAATTAAAAAACATTCATCCAGTTTCATGCTTTGCTTGGCCAGGCCTGCCATCACATAAAACAATGCGTTACCTGTTTTTAAATTAGATAATTTATTAATAGGTTTTTTAAGATCGGCATATACATCTACCCAAAGGCCTTTTTGGTTTAACTCGTAAGGGCCTTGTATCTCTTCGCTTTCAATTAAAAAAGAAATATCATTTGTTTCAGGGCTATAATAACCACCTTCATTTCTAAAAACAGTTAAGCGTATTCTTGCATTGGGTGCATGTGTATTATGCTTTAGCAATTGCATAATAAGCTCATGAATGTTCTCAGTATTAAACTCAGCTGGCAGGTTCATACGCAAAACTGTCATGCCCAGTTTTAAACGGGTAATATGATCGCGCAGAAACATTACCTTGTTATTGCAAAAGCGAATGCTCTCAAACAAAGAATCGCCATACCTGAAGGCGCGGTTGTTAAAGGCAACGCTGGGCTCATAAATGCTTATGAGATGGCCATTCAATATGCAATAACTGTCTTTCAAAATATATATTACAAAATTTGCAAATTTTAAGGCTTAAATATCTCATTATCAATTAACTTAATAACAGTTAAAAGTTAATCAAAACGCTAAAAACAGACCAATGTTAAACCTGCCGTTTAAACCATTAATTCATGACATTTTAGCGTTAATAAACTTTTGCACATTATTTGAAAGAACAACATCCAAACACTACATTTGGTTTAATTAAAAATTTAAAATTATGTTCGACAATAATGAATTTAAAAAATATGCTACAAAACATGTAGGCATTAACAGTTTAACTTACGATAGTTATACTTCGCGCATTCAATCTTCTTTAACTCCATATATCATCGAAGAGCGTCAGCTAAACGTAGCGCAAATGGACGTTTTCTCGCGTTTGATGATGGACCGCATAATTTTTTTAGGCACAGGTATTAACGACCAGGTTGCTAATATCGTGCAGGCACAATTACTTTTCTTAGAAAGCGTGGATGCTAAAAAAGATATCCAGATCTACGTTAACTCGCCAGGAGGCAGTGTTTATGCGGGTTTAGGTATTTACGATACCATGCAGATCATTAAGCCTGATGTTGCTACAATTTGTACCGGCATGGCTGCCAGTATGGGTGCTGTATTACAGTGTGCCGGCGCTAAAGGTAAACGCACTGCTTTAAAACATGCGCGCATCATGATTCATCAGCCATTAGGCGGTGCAGAAGGACAAGCAAGCGATATCGAGATCACTGCAAGAGAGATTCAAAAATTGAAAAAAGAATTGTATGATATCATTGCTACACACAGCGGCCAAACTTATGAAAAAGTATGGGCAGATAGCGATCGTGATTACTGGATGATAGCACAGGAAGCTAAAGAATACGGTATGATTGATGAAGTTTTAGAAAGAAAATAAGATCCGGATGATCAAATAAAGGTCCCTCAAAACATTGTTTTGAGGGATTTTTTTTGTTTTATTGCTTTAAAAAATCACAAAACAGGACATTAAATTTTGTGTTTAGGGCAGATATAAATATATTTGGTAATAATTACGAAATCTAAAATTATGAAGAAATTACTTTCGGCCTTATTTATAGCTTCTACAGTAGTTGCATTGGCTCAGCCTAAAAAAGACCCAAAAATGGCTGCTACTTTAACCCCCGGTTATTATGTTGGTATGAAAAACGATACTACCAAAGGTGAGATCCAAACCAATCCTACGGGTGGAGAAACCGATTTTTATAAAGGCTTTAATTTTAAAAAAGGTGCTGCAAAATTAGCTGCGGTTACCACTAAAAAAGCAAAAAAATATGGTTTTGACGGAAGAAATTTCGTGGTTATTCCGTTTGATGCAGGCGAAGTTTATATTGAATATTTAGCAAAAGGACGTTTATGTTTTTATGAGTACAAATATCCAAGTACTTTAGGCGGGCAGCCAATTGTTGAAAGCATTTATTTTATTCATGATACTAAGGCCGATGAATCAAGCAAAGAATTAAGAGAAATAAAACAGATCTCTCAAAAATTCTACAAAAAAGATATTAAGCCTTATATGAAAGAGCATCAGGAGATATGGGATGGCCTGGATAAATTTACTTTTAATAAAGAAGCTATCGCCAATGCCATAAGACAATACAATACTTATTATTCGAGCAGCGAAGACGTGAAGGTTGAAGTTGAGACGGAGAAAGTAACCGGTGATGACGGCGAAGTAAAAGAATAAAATTTAAAAGATCCCTCCCGAAAGAGGGATTTTTTTATTTTCAGCTTTATGAAAAAAAATCTTGCTATTGCTTTTACAGCTTTATTACTGAGCTGTTCTGAAAATAAAATCGAAGAATATAAAGAAGAAGTTGTAAAGCAACAATTCGATACCATTACTATTGGTAAAACAGTTTACAATATGCAAACGCTTACCGATACTAACTTTTCGTTTGCAAAACCTTTTGCTTATGGCGAATCCGATTCAGTATTGGCTTTATACAAGCATTTAGCAAGGCGCGACAGCGATACACTTTTTTTGAGTTGTGATAACAATAAAATTGTGAAGTTCGTAAACGATCATAGTGATGAGAACTATACAACCTATGATTTCAAATTTTTTAATAAAGACATTAATGCTTATGTAGTGTATTGCTCACTATACGAATCAAGTAGTGTTTGGTTGGTCAATAAAGAAACAGGTGATTCACTTGAAACAATTGGCTTTCCTTTTGCATCGCCAAATAAAAAAAAGTTTGTTTGTTATAATCTTGATCTGGAGGCTGCCTTTACGTTAAATGGGTTTGAGCTTTTTGATTACACAAATAGTACCTACATATCAAAAGGACTAAGGGAAATAAATAATTGGGGTCCGGAAAAAATAAAGTGGAAAGATGACACAACACTTATTGTAAGGGCAATTAGTGGTTATGGCGATCCAACGAAGGTTTCTTTTAAAGCTATTTATATTAAGTAAGGTTTTAGGTTCAGCGGCAAAATTTAATAGTTTGTCTAATCGCTACAAAACAAAATGTTAAAATACTGGCTTTTAACAAACAGATTAATGAACTTCAATTTTGTATAAGTAAATCTCTAAAACCTGTATGAAACATTTTACACTCATTGCTAACGAAATGTTCTTTTCGAAACATTTATCCTATCAAATTCTTTTTGCTTTTGTATTAATGATCTTAATGGGTTTAAATAAATAATTACAATTTTTTCTTCGGCGTTTTTACTTCCTTCCATTCAACAATATCTCTAATTACAACCGATGCGCAGGTTAAACCAAAAGCGGCAGGTAAGTAAGAAATTGTACCATAAGCAGATTTTTTAAATTTACTTCCATCTGTTTTCATAATAGAGTGTTTGGCCGGATTTTCAGCACTAAAAACAGATTTAATACCCTTGTAAATATTCATATAACGCAAACGCTTTCTTACATACTGTGCCATAGGGCAAACTTCAGTTTTAGAAATATCCACCACCTGTATTTGTGTAGGGTCCATTTTACCGCCGGCCCCCATGCTTGAGATAATACGCTGGTTATTCCAATAGGCCATTTGCAATAAATATAATTTTGGCGAGATACTGTCAATAGCATCAATAACATAAGTGAATTTTTGTTTCATAAATTCTTTCATGTCATCAGGCGTTTTAAAAGAATCTACAATAGTAAGATCAACATCGGGATTTATCAATTTAATACGTTCACCCATTAAATGCGCTTTGTTTTGTCCGTGTGTAGAAACTAACGCTTGTAATTGCCTGTTACGGTTTGTAGGATCAACCGTATCGCCATCGATAATGGTCATTTTACCAACACCGCTTCTGGCAATAGCTTCAGCTGCATAAGAGCCCACCCCCCCAAGACCAACAATTAATACATGGGCGTTATTTAATTTCTCTAATCCTTTAGCACCAACCAATAAGGAGGTACGTTCCATCCAGCTTGTATCCATTATAATTGTATTTTAAAAACGGTTTCAAAATTACTTTGTATCTGTTGCTTTATTATTTCTTCATCAACACCTAATATTTCTGCAGCTTTTCTGTAAACATATTTTATTGATAGATCGGCATCATCCGTCTCTAAAAAAAAATTTTTTCTTCCTACATTTTTTATTGCTTTGGATGCATTTGATTCGTAGCCTAACAATGCTTTGCCAAACGAAAAATAATAACCTTCGTTTACCATTACTCGTGCAATGTTTTCGTTATTATTAAAGCCGTGTACTATTACAGGAACCTTATTGTCATTTAAATTCAAACAATTAATAAGCTCGTTAAATGCTTTAACACAATGAATAATCAAAGGTTTGTTTATTTTATTGGCAATTTTTATTTGTTCAATAAAAACTTTTTCCTGGAATTCAAAATCTACCTTGCAGAGTTTGTCTAAACCACATTCGCCAATGGCAATACAACGTTTTTCATGCGCTATTACTTCCAGCTTACCCAATTGCGCTTCATAAGTATCTTTTTCTAAGTGCCAGGGATGAAGTCCATAAGAATAATGATTGGCTTTTACCGTAGAATCAACATGTAAATTCACCAACTCTATTTTAGCATCGTATAATTGAAAATGTGTATGGGTGTTAATAAACACGGTTATATTTTTTTGTTTGAGATCTGATTTTAAATGGCAAACATAGTAACTTTAAAAATCAAAATTTTAGTATGAGTTCGGATAATTATAACAAAGTAACGTCAATAACCTTTAAAGAACTGGAAGTTATTGTTGGCAGAGACTTTATAAGCTCTGATAAAGAGCAACTAGAGAAATACGGGCAGGATGAGACCGAAGATTTTGTGTTTTATGCCGATGTTGTTGTAAAACCTCAAACTGTTGAGCAGGTAGCTGCGGTATCTAAAATTTGTAATAATAATAAAATTGCTTTAACCACACGGGGCTCAGGTACTGGGCTTAGCGGAGGCGCATTGCCTATAAAAGGAGGAGTTCTTTTAAGCATGGAAAAATTTAATAAGATCCTCAGCATTGATGAACGTAACCTACAGGCCACGGTTGAGCCGGGTGTTATTAATTATGTTTTTCAGGAAGAAGTTAAAAAGCTTGGTCTGTTCTATCCGCCCGATCCTGCAAGCTGGGGAAGTTGCAGCCTCGGCGGTAATATTGCGCACAGCAGCGGCGGACCAAAAGCTGTTAAATACGGTACTACGCGCGATTATGTTTTAAATTTAGAAGTTGTTTTACCAAATGGCGAAATCATATGGACGGGCGCCAACACTTTAAAATATTCTACCGGTTACAGTCTTACGCATTTAATGGTTGGTAGTGAAGGTACACTGGGTATTGTAACTAAAATAGTTTTTAAATTAATTCCACTGCCAAAGCATGATCTGTTAATGCTCATTCCTTTTGCAAGCGCAGAGCAAGCTTGCAAAGCCGTTGGACAAGTATTTCGTGCAGGTATTATACCAAGCGCTATGGAGTTTATGGAGCGTGATGCCATTGACTGGAGTATTAAATATAGTGGCGAAGTTAATTTTGAAATTAAGCCTGAGTGGCAGGCATTATTGTTGGTTGAGGTAGATGGAAATAATATGGATGTATTGATGAGTGATTGCGAAATTATTAGCAATGTAATGCAGGCAAATAACTGCGATGATATTTTATTTGCGGATAGCGCCGAACAAAAAAATGCTTTATGGAAAATAAGACGAAAAGTAGGAGAAGCCGTAAAAAGTAATAGTGTGTACAAAGAAGAAGATACTGTTGTGCCGCGCGCAGAATTGCCAACACTTTTAAAAGGGGTAAAAGAAATTGGAAAAAAGTATGGATTTAAGTCGGTTTGTTATGGCCATGCAGGTGATGGCAATTTACATGTAAATATTATTAAAGGCGAGTTAAGTGATGAGGTTTGGGATAACGATTTACCAAAAGGAATTGTAGAGATTTTTGAATTATGTAAAAAACTTGGTGGTACTATTAGTGGTGAACATGGCATAGGCCTGGTTCAAAAAAAATATTTACCAATTGTATTTTCTCAGTATCACTTAGAGTTGATGAAGAATATTAAAAAAGTTTTTGATCCCAATTATATTTTAAATCCCGGAAAGATATTTGTTTGATCTATTCAATAATTAATTTTTTTACTGTTTTGTCTCCATTAGCAAAGTTTATTTGTAAAGAGTAAATTCCTTTAGCATTATTATTAATTGAATAATTATTTTCAGTTGCTTTTATACAGCTTACTTCTTTTCCTAAAACATCAAATACCTTAATTTGAGAAATATTTTTTTCGTTTGAGAGTGAAAAAAAACCGCTGGAAGGATTGGGGTAAACAAATACAGTACTTGAATTGCTAATTTCTTTTTCGCCGGTTGTAATTGCACAGGAGGTAGCGCTTGTTTTTAAATAAGTATTACAAAAATTCCAGATAGACAGTGCAGCATTAAAGCCTGAAACATTGGGCCAGTTATGCCCGCCGCCGTGTATTCTTACAAGCGAAACTTCTTTAACAGTGGATGTTGGCGCGCAAAAAGAAAGTTTTGTTACGCTGTTTGTTAGAATACTCAAAGTTGAAGTGTAAGTACTATTGTTGCAGGTAGGATAACTAAAGCCTGAAAGCGGCCACTCTGCCCAAGCTACGGGTGTAAAATCCGGATCAGGATAGCCTACCGTACCATCTGCATCGCCATGAATATGATAGATCGGTACTTTCACAAAAGAGTTAGAAAACGCATTGTTAATAAAAGTATTATCTCCCCATAAATTGCCGGCAACCGGACAAAACGCGGCAATTTTATTTGGTAATTGTAACGCAAGATTATAACACATAAATCCTCCCGCAGAGTGACCAGCTACATAAACTTTTTGTGAATTTATTTGGTAGTTTGCACATAAATAAGCAATAAGATCAGAAATAAATAAAACATCATCTGGAGCTGAGGGATTATTTAAGCCGGCATCTCCGGGTACATTATCAGCATACCTGTTCCATGAGCTGTTTTTTGCATCAGGATATACAGCCAAAAAATTTTGAGTGTTTGATACTGCATCAAAACCTGAGTAGCCTTTAATTCCGGCGCCTGTTCCTCCATCACCATGCAGCACAAGCATTACCGGTAGGTTGGGGGCAACACTTGTGCCCGGACAATGAAAAGCAAAACTTCGTGTAATGCTGCCCGAAACCAGGGTTCCCGTTCCATCCAAAGCAAAAATTACCTGGGTAGTTAATATAAATATTAAAACAGTTATAGTATGTAGCGTATTTTTCATGATGGCTATTTTGCATCTAATTTATTTAAATAATTAGCCATTTCCTATTTTATGCATTGGTTTAACTTTTAATTGACGGACACATGAATAGAAACATAATAACATTTACTAATTATTTTTTGCAGGTCGATAGAATTTCGTAATTTCAATTAAAATTAAATATCATTTAAAAATTATACTATGAAAAAACATTTATTTTTTTTATCATTTTGTTTTATTTGTGTTTTTGCTTTTGCTCAAACAAATAAAATAACTAAAAGAGTTTGCTTAAGCAACGATCCTGGTATTGAATGGAATGAGTGGTTCAATAAAAAAGTAGAAGAGTTTAAAAAAAATAATTCTGATCAAAAAAATCAAAACGCTAATTATACAATTCCTGTTATTTTTCATGTTATACATGGTGGCCAAAGCGTTGGTAATTATCCAAATATTTCGCAGGCACAAATTAACTCACAGGTTACCGTTTTAAATAACGATTTTGCAGGTACAGGTTTAAATGTTGGAAACGTTTCCAGTACCGCATTTTCATCACTTGTTTCTAACTGCAATGTTAATTTTTGTTTGGCACAAAAAAATCCCTCAGGTGTAACTTTGGCAGAGGCTGGCATTGAGAGAATAAATTTTAATTCAAACAGTTGGGCAGATCCAACAACTTTTACAACCACTACCGATTTTAGGAACTATATTGAAGGAACAATTAAACCAAATACAATTTGGGATCCCACACGATATTTAAATATATGGATATCTGATGTAAATGGAGCAGTAGGCTTATTAGGATATGCTACCTTTCCTCCGGGTACAGGTTTATCCGGATTGTCGAGTGGTTTAGGAACAGCAACCACGGATGGTGTTTGGTGCTGGACAAGGGCAACAGGCGATATTGGTACTTTAGCGCCACCGTTTAATAAAGGCAGAACAGCAACGCATGAAATTGGTCATTGGTTAGGTCTGCGCCATATTTGGGGCGATGCCAGTTGTGGAAATGATTTTTGTAATGATACACCGGTACAACAACAAGATAATAATGGCTGCCCTTCTTATCCGCATATTACCTGTTCTAACGGGCCAAACGGCGATATGTTCATGAACTTTATGGATTATTCTGACGATGCGTGTATGTATATGTTTACGCCCGATCAGCGAGATCGTATTCAAACAGCCATGGCTAACTGCCCTTTCAGAACACAATTAACGGCAAGCTCGGCTACGCTATGCAGTGGCTCACCGGTTGTTTGTTCTTATACAGTTTCTAATTTTACAAATACAGATACATTGGCAAATCCGCTTGGACAAAGAAGAGCAACTGCCAGCGCAGGCGATCCGGGCTGTATACAAGGTCCTGGCAAAGCTGGCTATATTGCCGGAACCAATTGTTTCGGAGATCTTGAAAAAGCAGAATTTATAAGCGCATCAAAATACTCAAGTGCAACCAATCCGGTAATTAATGGGGTGGTGGTTTTATTTTTTAACTACACTGGTGTAGGTACTGATGGAACAGGGAATGTAGATATGAAGATCTATAGTGGTTCTTCAGCGTCTTCGGCACCGGGTTCATTAATAGGTTCAACAACCTCTAACCTTTCAACAATTGCAGCCTCTACAAATACCACAAGTGTTAGTTATTGCGGTAATCCAAATCTCGCATTTGGTGTGCCTGTAATTATGCCATATAAATTTACATTTCCTTCGCCAATAAATGCACCTACCTCAGGTGGTTTTTTTGCCTCTGTAACTATTCCAACTACCGCGGGTGATACTGTAGTTGTTTTTGATAAAATGACAGGAACAGCCAATACAGCATGGGAAAAATACAGCGATAATACATGGCATGATATGAAAACATCGTGGGGTGGAAGCCGTAATTTTAATTTAGCTATTTTGCCAATTATTGATTGCGCTACAGGTGTAAAAGAAAATTCTGTTTTAAGTAACGCGGTTAACTTGTATCCAAATCCATCTAATGGTAACTTTAATGTGATCACTACTTTTGCCAATTCTCAAAATATTGAAATAACAGTTTATAATATGTTAGGACAAAATGTGTATTCAAATAAATTAAATAATGTTTCGCAAACAGTTCATGAGGTTGATCTTAAAAATCAGGCTGGAGGAGTGTATTTAGTGGAAGTGAAAAATGGAAACGAAAGGGTTGTTAAGAGAATGGTGTTGAGCAAATAAAAAAGAAAATTAATTTAAATAAAAAAGGCGCTATGAAAATGGCGCCTTTTTTGTTTTTACATCATCTTGCAATTATAAAACGTGTGTGGCTGCTTTTATTATTGCGCTCAGAATTTAAAAGATGTAACAGGTAAACACCAGCCGGGAGATCTTTTACATCAACATAGTTCTTATTAATTATTTCTTCTTTTACTAATTGGCCAATTGAATTATATATTAGTACTTTATTATCAGCATAGTCTGTATAAGGCTCAAAATTTAAAAACTCATTGGCGGGATTCGGGTAAAGTTTAAAAACTAATTCATCAGTGATTTCTTTTTGATTAAGCGTAATGCAGCTGTTAGACATATATTGAATGCTTTTATGTTCAAAACATTGCAGAGTAACGAAGCTCGCATTACTCACCAATGCAGCAACATGACATAAAGTTCCCTCACCTTGTGCGCGGTTATTAAAAATACCTTTTAAAGATCCAATTCCCTCTATCCAGAAAAAATTACAGGCTCCGCCCAAATTTGAGTAAGAAGATGAGGTACCCTGATAACCAACAAAATTAAAGTTGTATTGTTTCCTTACATCAGTTGTTAATGTTGTAGTTGTTATATTATTTAAAACATACTTGTAATAAAATGATTGTGATAGATTAGGATCATATCTTTTATCATAAAAAGTATCACCTGCATTCAGGTTAAAATCATAGATCAGTATTTCAGAAGTATCAGGATATAAATATACTTTGGCATATATTTTTTTTCCAAATTCCCTGTAAAACCCAACCAAAGAATTTGTGTTAACATTTGAATATGCTTTGTGATAATTTTTTTCGCCAAGCACAGTATCGCCTTTAACGATCTCGCGCACGTAAGTAGGTCCACTTGGATTAGATTTATGAAAACCCCACGTAGCACTGTCATTTGGGAACGGCTTATACGTTTGTGATCTAAAAGTTAAACTCGTCAATATAATTGCCAATATTATAAAATATGCTTTCATTGTTTTATTATTTTTTGCATAGCAATTAATTTTTCCTGGTTATAAAAGTGTAAAAAATAAATGCCCGGTTTTAGATCTTTGATATTTATTTGTTTATTTAATTCATTTTCCAAAACAGTTTTTCCTAAAAGATCTTTTATTTTTATTATTGATTTTTCACTTGAAGGAAGTTCTATCATGTCAATATTTAAAACATCATTTGCCGGAATAGGATAAACCTGTAGTTTAATTTCGGTTAAATACTCCTTAATCGTTGTGGGTATATACAAATCATTACATAAACCTGAATAACGTTTATAATTTATTATCTGGTTATCACTGTAACATCTTAATGGTCCGCCCTTAGTGGCATCAGTTATTGTAGGGCAAACATCTTCCGACCCGAAAAAGTACTGGGTCAAACATCCAAGGCGCTCATAAATGGTATCGTTTGCCGTTACAGGATTAGGCCAATTATAAACATAAGAGGTAAGCGTTACTTTAAACCATTTTAAATTAACACCCTGAATTACATTATGTCCGGTATCTGTAACTAAAACACGTGATTTAGAACAGTTGACAGTAGACTTATTTGGCAAGCCCCATTTACTACCTATTACAGCATTAAAATTAAAAAGTGTATCAAAATTATTAGAATTTGGGTCTAACAAATAAACAATATTATTATTGACGTGCGTATAAATATTTGTTGAATAAGTGTTAACGGCATTATTCATTTGCGAATAATATTGCGAATAATAATTTATCTCCTGGCAAGTTAAACTGTTTATGGTAACTGTATTTACAAAGGTATGTTTTGCGTAGGCTGTATATGGGCCATAATACCTTGTGTAATGCCATTGAGCCCCTGGCGGACACCATATTTGTGCTTTAATAGTTGTTAGTACGATCAAGCTAAGAACAATAAGTAGATCTTTTTTCATATTTAACTTTATTCTTTAATAATTTTTTCAATGGCAATTAATTTTTCTCTACTATAAAGCTGTATAAAATAAATGCCGGGTTTTAGATCTTTGATATTTATTTGTTTTATAATTTGTTTTTCTAATAAAATTCTACCTGAAAGATCGGTTATTTTCACTAAAGCATTCTTAAAGATAGAAAGATTTTTAGTTTGAATATTAAAAATATCATTGGTTGGATTAGGATACACTGTTAAGCCGTGATCTTCATAAGATTCATTTATTCCTACATCCGTACAAATAATATCAAAACAGGTTAGGCAGGCAGGGTTTTTGTAGGTTAAAACAGAATTTTGTTTATAACACAAAAGGTTTGGAAAACAAACATCAGTTATCCATAATCCAGAAATACCACTATTAAAAATACCAAAAGAGCTACCGATGCCCTCTGTCCAATATTCGGGTCCATTGAAAGGAACGGTATATCCGTTTACTTTAATTCTTTTCCTGTATTGTGAATTAATTAAAACGCTGTCTTTGGCTAATACTATAATTTTATTACTGTAGCCAAAACCAAATTCAAATGAGCTTACCGATGCGGTATCATTAACATTTAGATTAAAATCGTAGAGTAATTTTTCGCTGCGCTTCCATTTTGTATTCCGTATATTTTTTTTGAGAGGTTATTTTGTCGAATTAGTGCGTAGAATTGGAATTGAGCATTTGAAAGATTGGTATCAGTTACAATAAAATACTTTTTGTAAGTTAAAGAGTTATAAATTGAATCACCCTTAACTGCATATTTTGTAGGTCCTTGAAAAGAGCTTCCGCTTATTGTCCAAACAGCATTACTGTCAGGAAAAGGAACATAAGTTTGCGCTTTAAAAAAATAAATGTTAACTACAATTAATGAGAATAAATAACTTTTCATCTTCTTATAAAGCTATACTATTATAGTTACCTTAAATCAAAGATACAAATATTTTAGCAGTCAAAAAACTAGATGAGATAATTTATAATATAAATAGATAAGTGGTTATTATTTTAATACAACCGGAATTTGTCTTTACTTAATCCAACACTTTATCTTTCATGTATTTTCGCCATTTTTCTAAAACAGCCTGCATATCATCAGGTATCTCGCTGTCAAAGAATAATTTTTCACCTGTAATGGGGTGGGTGATGCCAAGGGTTTTGGCATGTAGTGCTTGGCGTGGCAACAGCTCAAAACAATTTTGCACAAACTGCCTGTACTTTGCCGTATTTAATCCTTTTAAAATTATATCACCACCATATTCATTATCATTAAATAAAGGGTGGCCAATACTTTTCATGTGCACACGAATTTGATGTGTGCGACCGGTTTCTAATTTACATTCAATAAATGTTACGTAACCAAATCGTTCAATTACTTTGTAATGTGTAACAGCGTGTTTTCCTTCTTCACTGCCTTCCGGAAAAACATGCATTTTTTTTCTGTCGCGCGGGTCGCGGCCAACGTTTCCAACAATGGTTCCTTCATCTTCTTTCAAATCGCCCCAGCAAATAGCAATATATTTTCTATCCATGGTACGGTCAAAAAAGTCTTTTGATAAACGTACCATAGCCAAATCTGTTTTTGCAATGATAATAATACCAGACGTGTTTTTATCTATGCGATGCACCAGGCCTGGGCGTTCGAGGTACAGATCGTTATTGAGCTTTGTTTTTGTTTTTGGCAGGTTTTGAAAATGATAGGCCAAAGCGTTTACCAAAGTTCCACGGTAATTGCCATAGGCAGGATGAACTACCATGCCGGGCTTTTTATTTATTAAAACAATGTAATCATCTTCGTAAGTAATATCTAAAGGAATGTTTTCAGGTACCACTTCAATATCACGCGGCGGTACAGTAAGAACGATTGAGATCTCATCAAGCCCTTTTATTTTATAATTTGATTTTACGGGTTTGCCATTTACCAAAACGCGTCCTTCGTCACAGGCATTTTGAATTTTTGTGCGGGTAGTGTGTGCAACACGTATCATGATAAATTTATCAATACGCATCATTACCTGCCCTTTTTCTACTTTTATATTATGATGCTCGTAGAGAGTTTGTTCTTCTTCACCACTTATCTCATCCGGCTCTTCTTCAAACGCTGACATGAGATTAATGCTGAATAATGATTTTATTTTGCTGCACTATTTTATCGTTTACTTTTAAGATCAAAAAGTAAAGGCCATTGCTTAAGTCTGATGTATTAATGGATTGCGACGAACTTTCGATCTTGCCATCGCTTATTTTTTGTCCGAGAGAATTAATTAGCGTATAAGTTCCTTTATCAAACTCCAGTGATTGAATTATGAAGTTATGGGCGGCAGGGTTTGGATACACCGAAAACATATTGCTTTTAGTTATATTTAATTCTTTTACAGTTACAGGTATGTGAACCCCAAACACAGGGCGGATCATAATAGAACCATAGATCGAAGATTGAGTCCAACCGTTACCTGAATCGTAATAAAAGTTGGTATGATGATCTAAATTCTTATCAAAACCAACCACAACTCCGCTTGCAGATTCTTGTTGTATGCCAATATAATAAGTTCCGGCGTTTAAGATCAGCGGAGAAGGGAGGTAATATTCTGAAAAAGAGTTGATGCTGCCATTAGGAAAATAATTAGGTGTTCTTACACTGTCTTTATAAACTAAAATATTGCTTGGTCCGTTTACGCCGGGTGCCCATATTTTAATTCTAAAACTATAGATCTGTGATGTTAATGATCCAACCTGGTCAAAATATATCCTAACGGATCGCAGTGTGTCGCTTGTTTTTAAAACATATTTACCGGCCATTCTTCCACCTGTACCGTTAATATAATAACCGCCCTCGGCACTACCATCATCAAAAGCAAAATAGTTGCTGAATATTTGATGTTGTAAAACCGTATCATTAGCTTGTATATAATCAGGCGTACTAATACCGAATCTGTAAATTACATGTTTGATCTTATAATCAACAGGGGCGGTCATAAGCGGAAACGTATCTTTTAAAAGAGGATTAGATATTAGTGTATCGCGTATCCAGCCTTTGTATTTAAAAAAGCCATTAGTAACTTCATTTACGTTAGTTGCGCCGCTTGTGTAGCCTGCTACAGCTAAATTACTGTTGTTGTAAAGTGTATAGGTATATGTCATTTGGCTGCCAGGGAGCCCGTTACTGCGTGCAAAAACAGAATTTTTATGAAGCATATCAGGTTTATCATACTGTCTCCAAGGCATAGCAGCATAGTTCTTAAGATAAGGTGTTGGAATATAGCCAAAGGCATAATCAAAACTACTGGTATCTTTAATCGCGTCTCTGTTAACGTCAAGTACAACATAATCTAAATGCCAATGATCAAAATTCCCAACTGTGGTTGCTTTATTTCTGAAGCGGAATTTAAAACCGGCATTGCGGTAATAAGCAGAATCTAACCTTACAAATCCTCTTTTAAACATGGTGTCATTTGTATTGGCACTTGAATTGCCGCGTTGATACCAAACCGTTTTCCATTTATTTTGTAGAGGATTAAAAAAGTCAAGTAAAAGACTATCTATTAACTCCGGCGAATCGCCACGGCCGCGAGCCTGGTAATAAAAAGTAAGAGCCAGGCTATCATGTATTGGGCTTACCGTATAAGAACTTAAATCAATTGCTTTACTCGTTAAAGTATCGGCCGGTAAAGTAGTTTGTTGGTTAACAAGATTAGGTGTGTATGGATAGCCGTGTTTGTTTAATCCGTCAAAAGTTGCTACACCAACACTCCATGGTGCAATAGCAAAGGTTGTATTAACATAAGTAGATGAATCGCTCCAAAGTGCCTGGTTAGGATACGATTGTAAGTAGGCATATGAAAAATCATCAATAAAAATTGGTCCGCCAGCTGCAACTGAAATACTTTTATTATAATTAGAATAGGCTTTTTCATCTTTTAAGGGTTTAAGATCGCCATACAAATAATTAATATTTGTAGTAAGAGGTTTTAAACCTTCTTGTGCAAAGAAATTGCTACAAGCAATAAAAAATATGCAGGTATATATTAAGTTTTTAAGCATTCTATTCTTCATCAAAATCAGGGTCTTTTGTGCTGCTTGTATCACCGGGGTTGGATGTATAGTAACTATCTTTTACACCTATTACTAAACTAACTTTACTTCCTTTTTTTATAGATTTTCCGGGTTCAATTTCTTTTCCATCAATTGTTTGTGATAGTACACAACCGTTACAATCCGCCTGTTTTTCACTAACAGAACCAATTTTTAATCCATAGGTTTGTAAAATGAGTCTGGCTTGTCTTTCACTTCTATCTATTAATTTTGGCATTTGAATTTGTGGTGCTACCATGCCTGTAACGTATAAATAGATGGTTCTATTGTGTTTAACCTTGCTTTTTGCTTCAGGTTCTTGTCTTAAAACGGTTCCGGGCTTTTCTTTAGGATCGTAAATACTATCAATTATTTGATAAGCAACATCTTTATTATTTACAAAAGATTTTAAATTACCTATTTCCTGGCCTTTAAAATCGGGTACTTCAACAAAATCACCGTGGTTAGTATATGAACTTAGCCATTTTATAAGACAAAAGAACACAATGAAAATTGTAGTGAGTATTATGGTAAAATGAATAAAAAACTGTTTTGATTTTAAAAAAGAAAAAAAGTTTTTCATGTCAGAATAAAAGATAAGATTGATTTAACGATCAAATATGTTCATGAACGGGCTCATGAATAACAACCTTAAAAAGTACAACTACCATTGCGCCAATAGTTTGTTCGGCTATTTGCCAGGTACAATCCACCATAAGGTGATTTAAGCTTAAATGTTTGGTTAAAGAGATGTTAACTATAGTTGATATCATAAAAAGCGAAAAACCGGCAACAACACCGCAAAATAAACCCCTCGCAAACAAATTAGTGATCCTTTTAAGTGGTTGTGATTCGTAAAGAAAGTAAATACCAGCGCCAAAAATAAGATAAGTACAAGCTGCAAAAGTTACGAACCAGGTAAGAGGAAAGTTTATTCGTTTAAAGTCATTAAGAAAATAACCATGCCATAAATAAAACAGCGCAAACATTACTACCGCCGAGATTATCCATGATATAAAAAACCTGATTCCGAAATTCATTTTACTGATAGCAAATATAGAAAAAAAAACCGAATTTCAAGAATAAAATAAACATTTTTAAGGCTCAATTAAATGCTATATATTTGTAATAATGGGTGTTTTAAGAAAAATTAGCCTTTGGTCTTTAGCTTTAATTGCATTTTATGGTTGCCGTAAACCTTCTGCAGCTGATTGGGACGTAGATGTGGTTTTTCCGGTAGTGAAGAGCAATCTTAATATTAAAAATTTTATTGGCGATTCAATATTTAAAGCAGATAATACCGGGCTTTTAAGCCTAAACGTAAACCGCGAAATTACAGCCATAAAACTTGATTCATTATTAGCATTGCCTGATACAAGTATTACAACTCCTTTCACCACACCTTTCCCTATAAACTTAACACCAGGTCAATCACTCACATTTTTTGCACCAACTGAATTGAATTTTAATATTTCCAACGGAGTTGCTTTAAAATGGTTTGATATAAAAAGCGGCCTTTTAACTGTTAAATTTACAAATGATTTGGTTGAGCCACTCGATCTTTTATATATAATACCAAGCGCAAAAAAAAACGGGCAACCTTTAACAATATTTGAAACCGTACCTCCAACGCCTGCTACTCTTGTTAAAACTTATGATTTATCGGGTTATACCTTAAATATGCGTGGTAAATTCGGCACGGCCTATAATACTATTGTACAGGCTTATACAGTTACTTTAAATCCGAATGCCAACCCGGTAGCTGTTAACTTTGGGCAAGGCGCAAAAGCAGATTTAACGTATTCTAATATTATTCCGGCTTATGTGGAAGGTTATTTTGGGCAGCAAACAATTGATATACCTCTTGATACAGCTACATTAGATATATTTAATAATTTTCAGGCATCTAATTTTTTATTGAATAATGCTAATTTAAATTTTAAGATCATTAACGAGTTTGGTGCTGAGTTTTCGGCAAATCTTTCAAACATAAAAGCAATAAACTCTTTAAACTCAAATAGTATTACACTTTCTAACGGTTCTTTATCAAATATAAATATTAACCGAGCTACTAAAGCCGGGTATACGATTTTTCCAAGCATTAAAACTGTATCATTAACTAATACTAATAGTAATATTGTTCCTTTTTTATCCAGCCTTCCAAATAAATTAACTTATCAAGGAAAAATAAATGTAAATCCACTTGGTAACTTATCAGGTTATAATGATTTTGCATATTATAATACCGGTATAAAAGTATTAGCAGATATTGATATCCCTTTGCGCTTTAATGCCGATTATTTTAAATTAATCTCAAATTCCAAAGTAGATTTCTCTAATGTAAAACAATTAGAGAATGTGAATAGCGGCAATTTTATTATTTCGGCACTAAACGGATACCCTTTTCGGGCTGAGATGCAGGGCTACTTAATGGATGATCAAAACCAGGTACTTGATTCGTTATTTTTACCAGGAGTAAATTTTATCGAAAAAGGAATAACTGATGCTCAGAATATTGTAACATCTCCAACTCAATCAAAAATAACGATACCTGTTTCAAAGGAGAGGATAGATAAATTAAAAAAAACAAAAACAATTAAACTGGTTACTTATTTTCGAATGCCTCCAAACCCGCCGGATATTAAGATATATGAAAATTATAGTATCGATCTTAATATTATTGCCGAACTTAATTATAAAGTGAAAACCAATTAATGACAAGAAAAAATAAGTATATAACATTTTTTTTAATTGTTATTTGTTTTGGTTTAAATGCCCAATACAATACCGAATTTATTAATTATGGTAATATTAAACGTAGCGTTTCCGCTAATCTTGATTTTGATATTGGCAGTAACGGTATGAACAGCAGTCTTACCAATAAGTTGTTTTTTGGGGGGCATATCGATAATGATCTTAAAAAAGAATCATCAAAACATTTAAGACAAAAAAATAATTTCGGACTTAATTTAAATTATTCTGTTAGTTCTTTTATAAAAGGCAACAACAAATTTGATTTTTTAATCGGTTTTAAGAACCAGGAAATTTTAAATGCAACCTATTCTAAAGATTTTTATAATTTAATGTTCTATGGCAACGAGCCATATCGCGGCTTAACGGCAAATTTAGAAAACTGTAACATTAATGCATTACGCTTCCAGGAAGTGAAATTTGGCGCTATTATGCATAAAGTAGATTCGGTTGGTAAAATAGGTATATCACTTTCTTTTTTAAAAGGTGAGCAGTTATTTTATTTAAAAACAAATAAAAATTCTGGTCTTTTTACTTCATCAGATGGTAGTGAATTGGTTTTTAATTCTAATTTTAATTTAGCTATAAGCGATACCAATAATAAAAAAATTGCCGGTTTTAATGGTATGGGGGCAAGTGCAGATATTTATTTTGAAACGCCTTACAAAAGCAAAGTTGGTAAAAGAAGCGAGTTACTTGTTAATGCAAATAACATTGGTTTTATTCATTGGCTCAATAATAGTGTTCAATATAGCAGCGATTCGAGCTTACATTTTTCAGGCTATCAGGTTAATAATATAATTGATCTTAAAGATTCAACGTTGAACAGAATAAACAGGGATAGTTTGTTACGCGGATTAACAAACGCCAGAAGAGAAAATTTTAATACCAACATTCCAACCAATCTTGTAATAATCAATAAAATTTATTTTGGAAACGATGAACGTTTTTGCCTTCAAACAGGATTCAGATACATATTTAATGCCAATCATACACCCTATATTTTTGTAGAACCTGAGTACCGGGTAAAAAAGGTAACTTTTAGTTTGCATGTTGGTTACGGTGGTTATGTAAGATTAAATGTTGGTACCGCAGTAACATGGAATTGTAAGGATTGGTTCCTGCGTGTGGGTAGTAATAGCTTACAAGGTTTTGTAGTTCCAAAAAGTTCTTCGGGGCAAGGGTTGTTTTTTAGTTTTGCGAGAAAATTTAAATAACATGAAAAAAATAGTTTTAGTATACCTTATACTTTTTTCAGTTTTTCTTTTTGGTCAGGCACCTAAAAGATTTTATACAAAATTTGGAGGTTATGGTGTTGATATTGGTTATTCAGGTAAACCAACATTGGATCGGCATTATATTGTTGCCGGCAGTACTTCGAGTTATGGAGCCGGTAATACAGATGTGTATTTGGTAAAGGTAGATAGCATGGGTTTTCCTATCTGGGAAAAAACTTTTGGCGGGTTTAATAACGATGTTGGCCGTTCTGTTATTCAGTTGCCCGACTCTGGCTATGTTGTTGCCGGCTTTACTAATTCTTTTGGCGCGGGAGGGTATGATGTTTATTTAGTTAGAACGGATAAGAATGGCAATTTGGTTTGGCAAAAAACATTTGGTGGGCTGGATTGGGATTTTGCTTATGATGTAGTATTAGCAGCTGATGGAGATATAGTTGTATGTGGGCATACAAGTAGCATGGGAGCAGGAAAAAAAGACGGATTACTTTTAAAGTATGATCTTTTTGGCGCCTTAGTTTGGCAAAAAACAATTGGTGGGATTGAAAACGAAGAATTGAAATCTGTTATAAAAACAAATGATGGTTTTTTAGCAACAGTGGGTTATACTGAAAGTAATGGAGAAATAAACGGAGATATGTATTTTTATAAATTCGATCTTGGTGGCAATACTATTTTCTATCATATTAATGGAGGGCCTAATAGAGATTATGCGACTGATATAGTGCAAAAATTCAATAATGATTACGTTATTTGCGGGGCAAAAACATACACCTCAGATCCTTATCCTAGAGGCTTTATTCATAGCATTACATCAACAGGAGTTCTTGTTTGGGAGAGTGATTATACATCGAATATAAATAATGGAGAATTTTCCTCAACAACAAACTCATATCAAAATGGTGGTTTAAATACCTTCGTAAGAAGTCGCGAAGTTTCTGGATTCAAAGCACAGGCAGACCTTTTTGTCGCTTTTTTTAATGGATTTTCTTATAAAATAAACGGTTCAGGTGGTACAGAAGATGAATTTATTTATTCCGTTGAAGCGTTATCGGATGGCGGCTACGTAAGCGTTGGATCAACTCGGAGCTTTGGAAGTATTGGAGAAGATGTTTATTTGATAAGACATGATAGCACAGTTTATAATTATTCATCAGTCGTTGGCGTAAAGAAAAATCAAAAAAACAGTGTTCCGTATATTTTTCAAAAAGATGATAAGGTAAATATTGTTTTTGTTGACGAAAATTTGATCTCGCTTGAATTAGTTGATATAACAGGAAGAGTATTAAATACTTTTTTGATCAGAGAAGAAGATACGGATCTTAAAATTGATGTGTCGCAAATACCCGGATCGGTTTATTTTGTAAGATTAAAATTTAAAGACGGACAGATATATAATAGAAAACTTATTATAAATTAATGGGTTATTTTCTTTAACTCTTCGCTTACCCTGTCTGCAATGGCTTTTCTTCCAAAATAGATATAGTGCTCAGTAGGCCAACTCCTGTCAATAAAACAACTGTCTTTTAAAAGATCGAAATTGTTTATCAAAATGGTTTTGCTTCCATATCTTTTCTGAATAAACCCAACATTATTCCTCATTAATGTTTCAAGATCTTTACCGCAAAGCGCCGTTGCCCGCTCATAATTTTCAGGCAGAATATTAAAAATTAAATTAAGATCATTTTCACGGCAATACAAAACAATGTCGTCAAGGTCTTTGATTCGTGGGTTGTTTTCGTTGATCACAAAAGCATAGTTTTTAATAAAATGACAGGCAATGTCTGTTTTTTCCTGGTCTTTATTTCCATTTACGTCTAAAATTCCTTTATTGAACATTTCCTTGTCCCAATCTCTTACACTTTCGTATTTTAAAGTTTGCAACTTAAACCTATCATTTTTATAATGTGATTTTATCGTTTCTTTTCTCTTGAATAATTCCTGGTTATCATAAGCCTTAAAACTCAGCATGCATTTTTTTAGAATGGGCGGATAATCGGAATACAAAATATTAGCACGCGAAAGATTGGTCTCAAGGTCTGATTCTATCCAGTTAATGCCAAACGAGCGCAAGTTAACGGTTAAAATAATATTTTTAATTGATGATGTGTTTTTGATCCTTTTGATAAATAACTTAAATGTACCGGCATGAATTGCCCCTTTTGAGATAGTGAGGACCTTGAAATTTGGATCATTCTCATCAATTAGTTCTGAAATTGATCTTTTAGAGCTGTCTCTGTCGCTAAAAGTAAAGTTTGATGATTCGCCCAGGTATAATGTATTGTAATCGTTTAAAGAATAGTCAATTTTATAAACAAGTTCGGCATTGCATTTTATTATATCTGCGTCGTAAAGTCCCGTTTTTATATAACAAAAATTTGCAGCAAACGCAATTGCTGTAAAAATGAAAATATATACTATTAACTTTTTCAAAACTGAAAATAAATAAAAGGCAAATTGTCAATGCCGCTAAAAGTTAATATTGCAAATAGTAAATAAGAATATAAGATCAAATTCTTATAGAAATTATTGTTCAATAAAAAGGTTTGATAATTTAAATATGCTCTTACCCTGTATTCTATAAAAAATAATATTACAATATTTAAAACTAAAAATAAGGAAACTGGCTCAAAGGTGATCGATTTTTCCTTTGGAAAAATATTCTTAAAAATTAAAATACTTTCAGAAAGATCTCCGTTCCTAAAAAAAACGAAAATAAAAGCAACGAGGATAAAAGTAAAAATATAAGTAACAATTTTAGGTAATTTAACCGGCATTTTTTTAAGAATATAAATGGCGAAAAGATAAAATACAGAATGAACAAAACCCCATATAATTAAATTAAACCCGGCGCCATGCCATAGTCCGCTCAAAGTAAATACTATAACAATGTTTAATAAGTGTTTAAATACCGAAACCCTGCTGCCTCCCAAAGGAATGTATACATAATCTCTAAACCAGCTTGTTAACGAAATGTGCCACTTTTTCCAAAAAACAACAAGGTTCTCTGAAAAGAAAGGAAAAGAAAAATTATCTATTAGTTTTATACCAAATAATTTTGCGCTTCCTTGAGCAATGAGTGAGTAGCCAAAAAAGTCGCAATATATTTGAATGCAAAATAAAAAGACTGCAATTAAAACATTAAAATTGTTTTTTTCCTGAACCGATGCATAAGTACTGTTTACATATTCGCCACAGTTGTCTGCAATAACCATTTTATAAAACAAGCCTATCAAAATTAATGGCGCAGCTTTTTTGATTAAATCAAAAGTAAAAACAGTGTTTTTTTTTAGCTCATTGCCAAGTGTTGAGAAGCGTTCAATTGGCCCTGCAACCATTTGTGGAAAGAACAAAACATAGGTTGAGTAAATGCCTAAATGAGTTTCGGGCTTTAACTTCTTTTTATAAACATCTATTACATAACTCACTGATTGAAAGGTGTGAAATGATAAACCAATTGGCAGGATCTCGTTAGTTAAACTAATTTTACTGTCAAACAAAGGAATCCATAATACATTTAAACTATCTGCAAAAAACGACAAGTATTTAAAATAAAACAATAAGCCAAAGTTTGATGCGATACTTAAAAAAAGAAGCAGTTTTTTTCTTTTTTGATTATCTGTAGCACCTATTTTTTTTGCCAAAAAAAAGTCAACAAGTATTAAAAAAAATAAGCATAATATGTATTTAGGAATAAAGTACATATAAAAAAAACAACTTGATAAAAAGAGAATTACCCACCTGTATTTTGGGTTCAAAAGATAATACAGGACTACAACTATTGGTAAAAAAATTAGATATTGTATAGTATTAAAAAACACGTTTCGCCTAAATATTTATAAAAATAAATCAATAAAACGACAAATCCATAAATTAATTTTGTGAGGCAGTTAAACGTTAGTATATTTATGGTTGCGCGTATTAGAATACTTGTATTATAGATTGTTAAACAATACAGATTTAATTGATAAAAATAAAACAAATACTATTCTTCTGTTTATTTACATCATCTGTATTTTCACAAATAACCAATACGCGTAAATGGCGTTTTACAGAGCGTGACTCGTTAGATAATGCTTTGCTTTTATATGATGAGGCAAATTATAAGATTGCCTTGCCAATGCTGGAGCAAATTTATTTAAACCACCCTAAAGAAGAATTCATCAAATATTTATATGGTATTTGTTGTCTTTACAGATCTGATAAGTACGATCAATCTATGATGGCACTTTCGGAAGTTTACGCTGTTAATACAAATATCGATCAGATAGAATACGATCTTGCACGTGCTTACCATTATAATTATAAGTTTGATGAGGCCCTGGAAATGGTAAACAAACACCTTGGCTATAAGCGTATAAGGGCCGAAGAAAAAGCAAAAGGCGAACTTTTAAAAAAGTATATTTTAAATGCAAAGTATTACAATGCCATTCCAACAAAAGCAAAAGTAAGTGTAATTGCTTTTGGTGTTAATTCTGCTGAGGATGAGTATTTGCCGGTTATTTCAGCCGATGAATCGGTAATGATGTTTAATTATACAGGTTCAAAAAGCAAAGGCGGTAAACAAAATATTTATTCATTACCCGATCCTAATGGTTTTTATAACCCCGATATTTACACGTCGCAAAAACAATATAATAAATTCGAAAGCGCCACCCCTCTTGAAAATATTAATACAAATGCTGCTGATGTTATTGTATCTGTAAGTCAGGATGCACAAACCTTATTTACCTATCGTGATGTTACAGATGGACATGGTGATATTTATGTAAGCTACTTAGGTGCCAATGGCTACTCACAACCGGTAAAATTAAAAGGCAAGGTTAATACTTACTCTTGGGAAGGACATTGCTCATTATCACCTGATGGCAGAACACTTTACTTTTCGAGTGAGCGTAGCGGAGGGTTTGGTGGAAAAGATATTTATAAAGCTAAATTAATGCCCGATTCAACCTGGGGAGGTATTGTAAATTTAGGTGACTCTGTAAATTCGGCTTTTGACGAAGATGCACCGTTTATTCATGCTGATGGAACAACCTTATTTTTTAGCTCAAAAAATTTAAAAAGTACCGGCGGTTATGATATTTTCAAATCTTCAATGGATGTTGTCGATTCTACATTTAAAAAAGCTGTTAACTTAGGTTATCCTATTAATACTCCTGACGATGACATTTATTTTGTATTAGCCGCAAATGGTACAAATGCTTATTACAGTAGCGGAAGAAAAGGCGGGTTTGGCCTGAGAGATATTTATACAATGGAAACAGGTTTTGAAATGAGTAAAGCTCCTGTTTTTTTAGTAAAAGGCAACATTACTAAAAGTAATGAAGTGGTTGATGCAGATATAAAAGTAGAGAATATAGTAACAAATGCTGTTGTTAAAATAACACGATCAAACAAAGGCAAATATGTGGTTTCTCTTCCTGCTAACGATCAGTTTAAAATAACTTATGGGGGTAATAAATTGCCTGAACAGGTAATAAAATTGTCTACCGTTGGAATAATTGGGTATGTTGAAAAAAATCAAAACATAGATCTTAATTTTAAGCCCGATACTTCTGCAGCAATACTTGCAAAAGTAACACCAACAGTAGGTAGTGTAAAATCCAATACCGCAAGTACAAGTTCAACTTTAGCCGTTGTAAAAAATACAGCAAATGTTACAGCTACACCAACAACAAATATTCTAAAAACTGCAACTATAAGTCCAACACCAACTGTTGGGGTGGTAAAAACAAATACAGATGCAATTACTACATCAACACCCGATAGTTTAAAAGGCAATACAACAAATACAAAACCAACCTTAAGTGCAGCAATAAACAACTCTGTTAACGGTAATGCTGCAACTGTAAGATCAGTAAAGGTTAACTCGCCAACTATTGTTCCAGGCAATACGGTTACTTCAAGTGTTGCTGTGGTTTCACCAACTGCACCTTCATCTCAAAATGGAATTGTAAGACCGGCTAATATGACTATGGAAAATTTTGTGCCTTTAACACCGGCCCAGGAAAAGATAAGGTTGTATACAGAAAAATACCCTGATGTAAGTGCCGATAGTTTAGATTTCAGAATACAGATAGCAGCATTTAAAAATCCAAAAGTATATTCGTTTCCGCATTTAAAAGATTGCGGTAAGCTCGAAAATCTTCTTTTAGAAGACGGTATTACAAGACTAACAATTGGCGGTTCGTTTAAAACCTTAAGAGCCGCTTATGAACATAATAAAAAGGTTGTTATTGCCGGACAAAATGATGCATTCGTAACCGTTATCTATAAACGCCGTCGCCTTGCCCTCGAAGAACTTGAGACTATGGGTATCTTTAAGAAAAAATAAGTCTAAATGCAGTTATGGCTTAAAGCAGCCTGTTAAAAGGCCTTTTCACTTTAAAAACATTAACTTTTGTTGGTAAAGGCTGCAAAAATTTTATCCTTACAAGTCAGTTTTTTTATCTACTTTTGCTTACAGTTTTCAAAAAACTGTTATGTCTATAAATACCAAATACATCTTTGTTACCGGTGGGGTAACATCTTCTCTCGGAAAAGGAATCATCTCAGCAAGCTTGGCAAAATTACTCCAGGCCCGCGGTTTTACCGTAACCATTCAAAAACTTGATCCGTATATTAATGTAGATCCGGGTACTTTAAACCCATACGAACATGGCGAATGCTATGTTACCGATGATGGTGCCGAGACCGATCTTGATCTTGGGCACTATGAGCGTTTTTTAAATGTACCAACCTCACAGGCCAATAACGTAACAACCGGTCGCATATATCAAAATGTGATCGAAAAAGAGCGTAAAGGCGAATATTTGGGAAAAACAGTTCAGGTTATTCCACATATTACCGATGAAATTAAAAACCGCATAAAACTTTTAGGAAAAACCGGCCAATACCAATTCGTAATTACTGAAATTGGAGGCACTGTTGGTGATATTGAATCGTTACCTTATATTGAGGCTGTTCGTCAGCTAAAATGGGAAATGGGCAACGATTGTATGGTTATTCACTTAACCTTATTACCATATTTATCAACCAGTGGTGAATTAAAAACAAAACCTACACAGCACTCAGTAAAATTATTGTTAGAGTATGGAGTGCAGCCGGATGTTTTAGTATGTCGTGCTGAGCATGCCATAAATCAGGATATCCGTCGTAAGATAGCTTTATTCTGTAATGTTGAGCCTAATGCAGTAATTGAAGCATTAGATGCATCTACCATTTACGAAGTACCTTTATTTATGGAAAAAGAAAGGCTGGATGTGATTGTTCTTAAAAAATTAGGAATAGAAACAAAAGGTGATCCTGAGTTAACAAAGTGGAAAGGTTTTTTAGATACTTTAAAAAATCCAAGAAAAGAAGTTACCATTGGTTTGATAGGTAAATATGTTGAATTAAAAGATTCATATAAATCTATTGCAGAAGCCTTTATTCATGCAGGTGTTACCAACGAGTGCAAAGTAAAATTGGACTGGATACATAGTGAAGATATTACCGAAGAAAATATCAAGCAAAAGCTAGGGCATTTAAAAGGAATTTTAGTAGCGCCAGGTTTTGGGACCCGCGGTATTGAAGGAAAAATTGCTGCCATAAAATATTCTCGTGAAAATAATATTCCGTTTTTAGGCATTTGTTTGGGTATGCAGTGTGCCGTTATTGAATTTGCTCGCAATGTTTTAAATTTAAAAGATGCGCATAGCCGCGAAATGAATCCTGCCACAAGCAGTCCTGTTATTGATCTTTTAGAGAATCAAAAAACAATTTCGCACATGGGCGGTACCATGCGTTTAGGCTCTTATAAATGTACGGTTGAAGAAGGAACTCTTGCCCATAAAGCATACAATTCCACAATGGTAAACGAGCGTCACCGTCACCGTTACGAATTTAATAACGAGTACAAAAAACAATTTACAGAAGCCGGTTTAACATTATCAGGAATTAATCCTGATGGTGGTTTGGTTGAGATCATAGAAATTGCAAAGCATCCATTCTTTATGGGTGTTCAATTTCATCCTGAATACAAAAGCACTGTAGAAAATCCTCATCCTTTATTTGTTAGTTTTGTGAAAGCCGCATTAAATTAATGGAGCTTGAAAGTATTGGATATTTTAGTAAAACACACGGCGTAAAAGGTCATCTTATCATTAAGGCTGATAAGGATTTTTTTATAGAAGACGTAAAGGCTGTGTTCATTGAAACGCCTACAGGAATGGCCCCTTATTTCATAAAAACATTTTCTGAGAATAATAACGGATTTATTATTGAGCTGGAAGATGTTGATGCTATTGAAAAAGCAAAAACATTTATTGGAAAACAGGTTCACATTAGTGCCGATCTGATTGACGAAGCAGAAGCAGATTTTGATTGGATAGGCTATGAGATCATTGATAAAACCTACGGCTCTTTAGGCGAAGTTTTTAGCACTTCCGATAACGGGCAGCAGGTATTGGTTACTGTTAAATTTAAGGAGAAAGAAGTTATTCTTCCTTTGGTGGATGATTTCATAGAAAAAATAGACGAAACCGAAAAAAAACTTTTTTTTAGTGCCCCGGAAGGCTTAATAGATGTGTATTTGAGCGATATTTAATATTTCTAAAAAAATTATAGAAAATAATTAAAATTTAATTAAATTTGCAATGCAAAAACGGTGAGATGCCTGAGTGGCCGAAAGGACATGTTTGCTAAACATGCGTACGGGAAACTGTACCGAGGGTTCGAATCCCTCTTTCACCGCTGAAAGGGACTTGGGCTCAAAAAGAGAACTAAGTCCCTTTTTTATTAAAGCCAAATCGCCCGTGTGTCGGGCGATTTGTGCAATTATAAAGTTGATTTCTGAGGTTCGAAATGCCCCAGTTTTTTTGTCATATACCAAACCGGACGGGAAGAGTAAATTTTGCAACCCCTCCTTTAGTGCTATACCGCCTTCTTGCCACAGTTGGCGCAGGTTTCGGCAAAGAATTACAGCTTCATTTATCATTTCTTTTAGGTTCGAAATGGAAATCCCACAAGTCGCCATTTCCTTCCGGATTTTATCAAATTCCTTAGTGTATTTTACCCTAAAACGTTCGTAGGTTTCCTTGGGCATCTCCTCTTTTATGAAGTGCTTCTCCTCAAGCGTTTCAATATCCTTGGTTAGTTCGACAATTCTCGCCTTAAGGATCAGTTCCTTTTCAACGGAGTCTTTATTCAGTTCATGGTATGTGCTTTCTAATTCAATTTTGATCGCTTCAGTTAAATCAGGTTTTACCTCGTATTTCTCAAGCTCGTCTGAAAATAGGCGATGCATTTCTTTTGCGCTTTTATTGCACTTACAACCGTTTGTTCTACACTTGTAGTAATACAAGTTCTTCTTCTTTACAATGTAGCCTGTAAAGGGCTGATTACAATCCGAGCATTTAATAAAAACCTTAAGCGGAATATTTACATCTTCTGCTTTGTGCGGTACTCCGAACTTAGTTGAAGATGAAATAACCTCATTCACTTTCATAAAGGTTTCTTTTGAGATCATTTTTTCATGCACTCCCTCGACCACTTTTCCATTCAGCATTCCGTGTGATACTAATCCGCAATAAAAAGGGTTAATGAAAATTTTATGTAATTGCTGTTTGTACATTTTTACTCCGATAGCCTGAAGTTTCAGAATAATTTCTTCATTCTTCATACCCATTAGTTTCCATTCCCACGCTTTTTTAATTTTCTTTCCGTCT
>JAEUTP010000019.1 GCA_016787705.1 Bacteroidia bacterium
TAATATTCCCAAAATAGAAATAATCATCCATTCGCTTCTTTCTTGTTTAATACCTATTAAATCATCCGGCTTAATATCATAGTTCTTTTGCAAGTAATGGGCTAACTGATTAGAAAGCTCATCTAATTGTATATATGTTAACTCTTTTTCTTCAAAAGCTAAGGCAACTCTATCAGGAGTTTGTTTAACCTGAGCACTAAATAAATCAACAAACGTTTTGTCTCGCGGAAAATCTACTTTTGTATCGTTAAATGCTCTAAGTAATTTTTTCTCAGTTTTAGGTACTACTTCGTAAGTATCTATATATTCATCAGGAGTATAATAAAATTGACCAATTATTAGCGAAATTCTTTTAGATAACAACTCTATTTCTGTTTTCGAAAAGTAATCTTCTCGGAAAGTAATTTCCAGATATAAATTTTCTTTTCCTTTCTCAGCAAAGTCACACCAACTATATTCAATTGGAGTCTTAGAAAAGCTTGAATCATTTCTGAATCCTTTCAAGTCAAGTTCCGTTTCAGAAGTATTCAGTTTAAAATACCTGTAGTTAACACAAATATCAAATGGACTTGACGAATTATTGATATCGTCTTTGATCATTGAATTGAAATGACTTACCGGAAACTGTTTATGTCTATAATCTTGTCGCTGATTTTGTTTTATAATCTTAAATAGTTCAATTAATTTTAAATTACCAGCATCTATTCGACATGGCATAAATTTTGAAAACACTCCAAGCGTTTGCCTTTCTTTTCGGTCGTTTCTATTGTGGATTGGCAGACAAAAATCAAAAACATTTATATTATTTGTCGTTTTGTAATAAACAGTTAACACTGCAATTAAAAAATCTTGTAAGCTAATCTCATGATTTATACAAAATGATCTTAGAATTTTCTGTTCATCTAAATTAAAAAAGAGTTGTATTGAATCAGTTTGAAATGAAGTGGATTCATTCTTTTTTTGAATGATTGGACTATAAGATTCGGCGAATCTCTCTTTCCAATAGTTTCTATCTAAATCATAGTTACTGGAAATTAAATATTCGGTTGATTTTTCAGCTAAAGGAAAATAAGGAGGGTAATGAAAATCTTTTTCATCTCCAATTCTTAAAGAATGGTATTTATCAAAAATATAAGATAGCAGAACATATGGTACGCCATATCCATCTGAAAATAAATGGTGACATCCAATATAAAACCAGTGTTCTCTTTTTTCTCTTTTAATTAAAGTAAAATCATATAACTTGCCAGCATGAATTTCAAAAGGTAAATTAATGCGCTCACGTAATAATTGTTTAATTTGCGCTTCAGACCAATTTTCATTTAGCGTTAATTCAGTAATATCGATGCTAGAGAAATCACTCTTTAAATGTACAACGGGATTATCTTCGGCGAATTTTCCAGACTTGAATACATCAAAAACATCTTGAACGCTTAAAACTGCTCGTTTAAATGATTCAACTTCTAAATCCCCTTTAATTATAATGTAGGTACCAATATTATATTGGGAGTTCTTAGGATCTAAAACCTGATCGAAATAAATTTCTTGCTGACTTAAATGTAATTTAACCATTTATATAAAACTAATAACTATTAAAATTATATTGGATAATTCTAACATTAATTTAAAGTGAAAAAATTGGATTCAGTCCTAAATTAGACTTTTTTTTTAAATAGTAAAAAAAAGATCACTTTTTTTTTATAAGTGGTTGTATTTTCAACGTACTTTTACCAAATATCGTTTTTTTCTACGTGTTTAAACGTATAAATTGACTATCGCTTAGTACTAAAACTAAACAAATTAGCAAAATTAAGAAACTAGAGTTATTAAATTACTAAATAATTCAAAACCTTAAATTGCAGGTTAATAAATCGCTTGAAGTTAAAATAAAAATAATACCAAATAATTAAAAAAATTTACGTGATAAAATTATATACCCTTTTTTAATACATTTTCAATATTTGATCTTTCTAAAAACAATTGTTGAAGCCTATTCTCTGACTCCACATCTTCTTGAATATTTTTTTTCTTCTCGTTTATAACATTTATTTCATCTACAATTTCTTTTAGTCTTGTTTTCAGCCCAGCTGAAATTTGAATATTTATAAACTCTCTCATAACTTTAGTTTAAACATTATAAATATAAACAATTTTTAAATCTAACAAAAAGAATAAAAATCACTATTCAAATAAACTTGAAAAACTAACAAAATTAAAGTTTCAAATTACCAATAAAATAACATAAATTCTCTACATTAAGAAAAGCTTCCAGTTTATCTTTCTATCTATTAAAAAAAATATCTAATATTTCTGTTTTGTATGTGAACAAATGATTTAGTGTTTTCTTTTTGATACTTATAGTGATATGAATCGCAATTAAATTTATTTATTCGCAGGCTTGACGATTGGTAATTTAATTCCCACTTTATAAATATTTACATATTGAGGTATTTTTTCAAATTCAGCGTTTAGTAAATTATCTAAGCCTTTTTCCTGGTTTGGATAAACAATCAAACAATCAATATTTTCATTTTCCTCTTTCCCTAATTCCTTATATACTTTCTGCAATCTTGCATAACCACTAACTTGCCTAATATCCTGATGGCGCAAGCTTTCAAAATAAATGGGTTTGTATTTTGCGTCTATTACCATCTTGTATTTTGACGTATTTAATAGAAAATCCAATTCATTTCCGTAGGTAGAAAAATGATATTTAACGCTATTACCAAAAGCATTTTTTAGGTGGGCCAGTACGTAAATTTCAAAAAGCTTTGCCATATTTATCCAAAAAGGCGGGGTTAGTGTTACTTCACGATCGTGAATATTGGTTAAATTATGTCCAAAACGTTTCATTATTAATTTAGCAAGTTTGATAGCACCTTCATATTCCTTGTAAAAAACATTTGGTTTGGTTGGTCTAATTTCATTAATATCTACTTCTGAAGAAATACTTTCAAATGCCGGTAAAACATAACTTGCCATACTAGTAATATAATCAATCGAATGTGCGCTTCTTAGAGTCGACAAATACCGTTGTACAAAAAGTAACGCTTTTTTTAAAATCCTATTTTCATAACCGTTAAGGCCAAACTCATCATAGTTACAGTACGTGTTCAATAATCTGTTCTTAAAAATGTTTTCTTTTATGGTTTTAGAAACCATCACTTTACCTTTGATTCTTCCGCTCAAATTATTTTCAACTCTATAATATGATTTTCTTAATCCTTTCCTAACAATATTTTGCACCGTCTTCAAAAACTGTAGAACAAGTAGCGGTGTTAATACATCTTGCGTCTGCTTAATTTCAATATAAGGTTCTTCAAATTTTATATCAAATAAATCTTTTGTGTGGCTTGAGATTTCCGAATTATTTATGGAATCAAAAAGCATCTTTAAGAAATTCAATTCACAAATTTCGCTATTAATTTTGGGAGCAACATAAATAGCTTTTTCACCTTTTATTATCCAATCAGTCCCAATGAAATAGGTTAGTTGAACTTGTTTTTTTTCGGTGATCCAATTTTCCACAAAACAAAGTTTTCTTTCAAAGGATGCGTTAAACAACCTTTCTTCTAGATCTACAAGAGCATGTTCGGTCGTATTAATTAGGTGGTCAAACATTACATATTTTCTATTATGATTTCCGATTCTTTAGAGAGAATTCCATCTTTAATATATTCCCGTAAAATTGGTTTAATTTCAAAATTCAGCTTCAATTTCAGTATTTCATCATCAGTCATATTTAGCATCTCTTTTTCCTCTTTTTTTATTAGGTAATAACTATGCCCGAGTATGACGTCGCTTGGTTTAAAATCAGGCGCTAAGTACTTAGAATTTTCTAATGAAATATCATCTTCCCGGAATTGCTCACAAAAAAGTTTAGAAACTTCATTAAAGAGTGCCTTCGCTTTTTCTGTGAATTCTGGTAGTATCTTAGGCAATACATTTACAAATGCAAATCTTCTTCTAACAGCATAATCAATATGACCAACGCTACGGTCTGCTGTATTCATCGTTCCAATTATATATAGATTTTTCGGAAGCTTTAACGATTTACCCCCACTGGAAACCCGATCGACACCCTTTAATTCGTACATGCTTTCAACTGTTGTTCCTTTAGGATTGTTTTCATCAAATCTATACTCGAGGGCATAGATTAACTCACCAAGTACCGATGGTAGGTTTGCACGGTTTATCTCGTCAATTATTAATACAAAATTAGCTAACGGCTGATTCAAGGCTTTTTCAGCAAATTCAGCTAAAATTTTATTTTCGACTTCATATTCTATTTGATTGTTAATATTTGTTTGAGCCGAAATACCACGCACAAAATCTTCATAAGAATAGGCAGGATGAAATTGGACGACCTTGTAATCACCAGTCATTATTAATTCATTTGATTCCAGGGAAATTTTTCCCTTCAGATCAAAATTACCGAATAGAAATTTTCCGAATTCAATATTTGAAATATTAGCCTTCCATTCTTTTTTTAGCTTCAAAAATAGTTCCTGTAATTTTTTGTTCTTTTCAATAAAACTGAGCTTCGAACCATCAAATTGCAATAATTTCAAGGCGTTATTAATGTATTTTTCATTATTGATGGGAAAATATTTTTCAGGATAATACGTACATAATATTTTTAAAATAAAACCTTTTCCTAAAAAATTTTCTGCTTCATCAAGATTTTTCTCATTAGCTACGTTATGCAGTTGTTTGGCCAGTCTTTCCATCGCATCTTCGTTGTTTTCAATATTCTTAAGAAATCCCGACTTGGAGTAATCGCCAATATCTTTTTTCCAATAAATTAAAAACTTACTTGCATAACCTGAATAAATACTCAATTCCCACAAAAGATATTCAAGCCAATAACAAAACGAATCATTGTCACCTTGCCCGAACGCATAATCTTCTAACGTGAGTTTATGTAATTTTTCTTTTGGAAACAACTGTTGAAATTCATTAAGAAGTTCAAAAAGTTCTTTTCTTTTTTCTTTTACTTCAATTGTGTTACCATCAAAACTTTTCAGAAATTCATCAATTTTTTGTTTTGGACTACCAACATTTTTTGGCTTAGTCATTTCTTCGGCTATTATTTTTGCAAGCCTAGTTTTACCAGTACCCGGAGGGCCTTGTAATATAATTTGATGTTTGTATTTAAGTAAATTTATTGTTTCTATCATAGAATCTCGATTGATAATATAATTATACCATTGGCTTATACTGCTATAGGTTTGATTTCCTAAATATATTGGCGAAAAAGTTTTTGTTCGAGGAGTACTTCCCCATAAAGTATTCAACAAAGGATTTTCAATTATCACTTCTTTATAATAACTCAAAATAGAAACAACATAATCAACACCAAAAGAATCTGTTGACAATTCATTTTCAGGAACTCTATGTGCTATTGAAACTAGGCAAACTGGATACGCACCTTTATGGATTAGAATGATATCACCCGTTCTGAGATTTAGAAACTGCTCACCTGCATAATCCTCGTCTGAAGTAATACGATTTACCGCTAAAAACCTATCTGTAATTGTTTCACCTTCAGAACCAGCTTTCATTTGTAATCTATAAAATACCCTACTCATAAATTTCAGTTGAACTTATTTTTGAAATAATATCCTTCAGTAAAAACTTTATTAATGGTGAGTATCACTTCATCAATGTCAAAATTTTTCGAAACGTATGCGCAAGCTCCGATTTTTACTAATTCAGAAATAAAATATTCAGAATAGTACCCACTCAACATTATAGGTTTAACTTTTGGATGATTGGTTGCAATAATTTTAACAGCCTCTGCTCCTGTCATGATTGGCATTTCTAAATCAATTATTGCTATATCTGGTTCCTCATTAACAATCTGTTCGATTAGTTGCTTACCATTAGTTGCCTGACCGATAACTATAATATTATCTTCTTCATTTAACCTGCTGATAATACTTTGCATAACTGCTAAGTGATCATCGGCTATCATGATCTTAATTTTATTGGCACTCATAAATGTGAATTAGAAACTTATACTTTATAAAAATAAGATATTTTTTGGTCTGTATTTCTTTTAATTGGATTAACCTACGTCTGGACGTAGGTTAATGCGTTTGTAAACGTTATAAGTTCATGAACAGCACCTTTTGTAAATACATTTACCTGAAAAAAAATTCATCATTCCTTAAACTAGTTGCAAAGGCTTTCGGCAGAATGCGTTTCATGCTTTTGCAGCTTTATAATTTGCTTTTGCAATTATTCAATTATTGCACTATTCGCTACCTTTCTCATTCGGCCATTTTGGAATATTAAAAACAACTACAATTAATAGTATTATTTTGTTATCAATTATAGTAAACCAAATAATTTACCAATTGGAAAACAGCTAGTTATTTTATCACCAATTAATTTTCAATAAAATCCATAAAGCTGGGTATCAAATAAATTATAAATATATTACTTTTGATCTGTGGGACAGGAATTAAATAAAGAGACACTAGAAGCTTATGGCTTTAAAAAAGTAGAAGCCAAATCAAAAGACCGCATCCAAGTATTTACAAAATCCAATGTTGATATCATCCTTTCAGATGATAATTCTGTTTATTATAAAAATATGGGTTTCGATTACATACTAAAAACAGATGCAGATCTTATCAAGCTATATAAAGAACTTAGAAGAGAAACTTTAACTAGGGATTAGCTTAAATTTGACTTTTGATAATTTACATAGGTTTTAAATTTATCTCAATTATATTTTAAAGTAATTATTGTTTACTATTAGTATTAAATCAATTATTATGAAAATTAAAAAAATTCTACTTGGTCTGGGAATCATGGACATTCTCAGTTTTGGCAACTAGAATCAAAAAATACTGATTTTTAAGTGATTTATTCTTAATCTAATCCATTGCGTTTATATTATTGTTTTTAAAGATCTCTTTAATACTTTTTACCACACTATTACCGAGATGAGTGATCATGATTTTTTCGTGCAAAATAATTTGATCGTGACATTCTTTTAAAAATTGAATTCCTAATTTTGGATCATCTGCGTAATATCTTGCCCCTACTCCAAATAAAGAATTTAACTTCATCATTTTAGTTAATATTTTTTTTGCCATATCAGTGCGCACGTTATTTGGTTTCAAACCGAATCTTTTATTTTTAAAAAAATTATTTAATAAAGTCATTCTACATCACATACGACAGCTTTCCACTTTTCGCTTAAATGATATTTAAGATGATATAGCATATTTTTAGTTTTTATTTAATTTTAAAGCTCTCTCAAATTCAATTATGAGTTTAAAATTTCTTTCTTTTAAGAAATCTTCTTCTTTAAATTTTATGTATATTTCATTTAATGTCCGGACATTAAATTTTTCTAATATGGTTTTAATTTGATTGTTAATTTCTAAACTTGAAATTAATACATTCCATCCGTTATTTTTCCTAGCTATTGAAATAATGTTAGAAAGGAAACTACTTATTAACCATTCTTTATATTTACGATATTCAATTTTCAATTTTGAATTTACATGAGCAATGTTTTTATTGTTATTAAAAAACATGAAGCTTTCATATAAGCTAATTTTAAAACCATTTCTGGAATGTATCTCAATTAAATAGAGATCCTCTTCATTTAAATTGCAACGTTTGTCTTTAATCCATTCGTGAAAAAATGGAGAAAATTGCAATATATTTTTTTCAAGTTCAAGCACCATAGCTTTAACCTTCATCATTGATAATAACTTACAATAAATAACTAGTACACAAACTTATACTTATATAAAGAGAGAAGAAGGACAATAATAGTCTGTTAAAACGAGTCTGTCAATAGGTAATATTACCTATTTTTGAAGTAGGTAATATTACCTATGTTGATTTATCATTTCCTGTAAAACTTGTTCCTTATTGGTACCGTAGCAAAAAAAGACTAAGTTTGCGAATTGTTTGTAATCTGACTATTATACTTTTTCATTTTCATCAAAAAAGCCAAGTATATTTTCCTTTTTCAGAACCAATTCTTCTCCAAGTTTATAATCTTTATCCTGGTTATATAGATAATATTTGTCCTTATCAAAATTACTTATAACCTGTACACTTATAGCAGAGCTTCCAAAGCTATTTCTAACTATATAACCAAAGAAATTTTCCCCAGTTTTTAATTTAAAATTTTGGCAAAGCGTGTACTTTTTATCAATAATTGTACCAAGAACAGCTTCGCCATTTTTATAATAGCGCTCAAATAATGAAGTGACATTTAACTTCGATAATGTTCCAATACCACGTACATGGACATGTTCACTACTCATATCAGCTGTTATTATTCCTCTTTCTATTTTCATTGTTTATTATTTAAATTTAATTGCCAAATCTAGCTTTGTATCTCCTACAATTATAGCATCATATGGTAGCCCTTTTTTACTAGCACTTTTAACAGAGGCTTCCGCCATTTCTGAAATACTAGGACATCCCATTTTACTAAGCCTGGTTGTGTATTCAAAAGCTGTTTCGTAAGGTACCGCAGGCGTGCAATTTATGAAAACGTATTTTCCATCAATCTGGTTTACTTTTGCCAGCGACCTATCGGATTCTGATTTTCTTTGTGTAAATGATAAGCTTAATGTAAGCGTTGAGCCTAATATAAAGGCTAATAGTGTTTGTTTTTTCATGGTTTTTATGTTTTTTATTGGTTTATTTCTTAAATCTCTTCGAAATCATGTATTCGTTTTCCATATTTATTATAGTATTGCCAGCCTTCAACTATTTCTTGAGCATTCCCATCTTTTTCTTTAGTAGGGTTAATACGATATGCTTTAAAATATTCATCAGATATCACTTCAATCATAGAATACTTTGGCTCCAATACTTCTTCACCTTGATTAAACAAAACCCCACAAACCTTATAACCGTTCCAAGCACTATCATAAACGTACATTTCTCCAATAAGTGAGGAAATAGTTTCGATATTATAATGATAAAGCGTTATAAAACGTTCAGTATCAGGAAAGCCAATAAGATCTGCCAGCCATATTATGCAGAAGTAATTTCCTTCGCTTAATTTGCACCCATTAAAGATCACATCTTGTATTCCTCTTTTTGCCTGGAAATCAAAAATGATTGTATTTTTGAATACATTATGAATGTTTATTCTTTCAGGTAATTTATTTTCGGGTTTTGCATTTATACAAATCTTAAATAACTCGCCAAATTCTTCCTGGATTGCTTTAAGAACTAATTCATTTAATTCATTTTTTAATGTAATCCTATGTTCAATAAGTAGATTTTTATCTGCTGATACTAAAACTCCCTTATTACAAATTTCAATCTGATCATTTAAATCAAGAATCATTGAATAGACGCTTTGATTAGATTCAATAACTCTGTTGAGACTATTTAATTTTAGAGTAATGCTTTTTATTTCTTTGTCCATGTTATGTTTTATTAGTTCATCTTTAGTGTGAATGCTTAACTGGATCAATTCTTTTACGAGAGCATCTCTTGGAATAAGGTTTTTTAATACTTTAGATAATTCAAAGCGGTTAAGCCTATGAATCAATTCTGCAACTTCATAATTTTCTAATAGTTTAAATTCTTTCCGGATCGCGCTAAGAATTGTTCCGGGTTGAGATATTACAAGTTGTTTCAATCGCTCCTTAGTGAAACAGGTCTCAGCCATAAATAAGACCTCGTCATCATGGCTATGGGTAAGAAAGTTTTGAAAATCGTATTGGCTCATATCCTAAAAAATCAGCGTGGGAATTCAGAATATTGCCGCCCGACGTACCGCGAAGCACGTTGCCATACAAATAAACTAAACCCCACGCCTTTGGCATGAGCATTTAAGCTTATTCTTGTACAGCAGTGAAGTTTCGCGGTTTCCGGGTTGCTAAGAATTACTTACGCTAGTATGTTAAATTTTTATTGTCCTATAATCTTTTAATTAGCTGTATCAAAGATAACTTTTTATAGTCAAAATAAATACCCTGTTAAAAAATAATGTTATTTAAAGAATAATAGGTTAATGAATGTAGTTCAACGTTTTAGACTAATTCTTAAGCTAATAGACATTGTTTTTAAATATGCAAACCTTTGGTTATTGATCAAAAGTAAATCAATACTTTCAGTTGTTGTTTTCGTATTTATTTAATTATAACTATACTGTAATTATGTAACCTTTACTAATCTGACGCATTTCTATGTCAGGATAAAATTTTGATCGTTTAAAAAATTCGTTATATTATTGTGGTATGTATTTAAAAAATAATCATACAATGAAAAAGCAAAATGTTATTCACATCTGTAAACAGTGCAAAAAGCATTATCAACCGATTTCAAAAAAATCTGTCTTTTGTTCGGAAAGCTGCCGTGGCGAACATGGTCGAAATAATCGCCGAGAGCGAGATAAAGAATTTAATACAATTAGTGAGAATCAAAAAAAATGGTATCTGACGCTATTAAAATTTAAATCAGGATCAATTGTCGATCTTGATACATTTAGACAATTTGGGTTGGATAGATTTTATTTACCACCAAGCAGGTATAATTCAAAAAAACAAGTCGTATATTCTTTTGGAGCAGTAACACTCCTTCAATTGCATGATGATAACTACGAAATAATCCATGATATAAATACGCCTGACAATCTTCATTACAAATCACCCGATAGCAAACCCATTGTATTAAATGTTGAAGAAAAAACGCCAGATATGGTGGCAATAAATCCCGAATTAAATAAAGATGAAAATTTCATTTCGGAAAGCGCTAAAAAAATAATTGCTGAACAACAGGCGAAAATTACTTACTTAGAAGTAAATGCTCAGCAACGAATAGATAAAGATAAGCTTGATAGGCAAACAGCCCTTTTGTCTTTAATCAAGAGAGAAAGCATAAATATTTTGGAATTACTAAAATTCAATCCAATTGTGGATACCTGGAATGGGATAGTTATAATTGACGGTTTTGTATTTAAGCATTTTTTCATGAGGCCTAAAGAATATAGGTACAGCAAATCACTTTAAATTATCAGTAATTATACCTTATAGTCAAAATCCTTTTAAAAACATACATCCTTTTGCTCATGCGTGTATGTCAGGTTATCAATATATATAACATTTGAAACCGATGTTAGTATTTTTCTAACCACTAACGCTAGCTCAATCAATTCACGATGTTCTAAATAATTATGGCGCTGCTATTATTTTTTAATTATATATTAATAAATAAGGTTCATTGCCCTTAAAAAAACAAGGAAATAGACTTAAACAACATTTTCAGTAATTAATTAAACATTCAGTTTAAGACTCGGTGCAATTTTTCGTATTTTATATAATACAAACTTTATTTTAAAATATAAATTCTTTATATTAAAAAAAGCCATTTTAAAAAATTAAACTTTTTTTATCCGACATACATTCCTAAATAAATTATAAAAAAAGTCAATATAACGTCACTATATTTTTTAAATGATAATCGGTTGTATCTCGTTTATCCGGTTGATATTGATTTGATGGGTTTTTGCTTGTAAAACCGGTTTACACCTATGTTTTAAAACCGGTTTTTATAAAATTCAAAAATTAATTATACATGCAAGAAAATTAAATATATATATAATCATATATTATTTTTAAATGTAATTTTTTATTTTAAAGTATAATTTATTTAACAACCAATTTTTTATTTTTAAAAATAAAAGAAAAGACCTTTTATTTACTTTTAATTCATTCAATTTAACTAACCTTATGTCTTCTGGTCGAACACCTAAATTTACTAACGTCTCTTTAAAAACTTCTTTATCCTCATCTCTGTGATAAGAAACTGCCCAAGTAGCATTCTTTTGAATTGATTCATAAACTTTCTTTATATATGGCATGTCTACATCTGACAGGGAATGTCCAAGTACAATTATGTTCTCTATATGGTTTATTTTTTTAAAAAACCCTATATTCTCATTAATTATGTTGTCTGTATGTTTAAAGGACTTTGAAAAATAAGTTAGTAGTTCATCCTTCCCCATTTCAAAAGAAAGCTCAAAATTATCGGCCTGCTGTTCTTGCCAATTCATAAGATCTTCTTCGTTTAAACCTTCGGGTGGTTTTGGTTCTTCAGGTATGAAGCTCTGAGGGTCAACACCATGCCCAAGAATTAACGTTTCATCTTTGGCATGAGCGCTTTTATGTATGTAAAGAATTCTATCTTTTGAGATGCCATAGTATTTCTCCAGAGTATCAGTATAATTAAAGGTTAAGTACAAAGATTTGATTTCAAGGTGCAACTTTGTATTTTCAGTATCATCTGGAAATTCAACCTGTAATATGAACTCTTTAAATGCCTTAAAAAGATTTATCGTTAGGTTATCAACCACACCTTGTATTTCTATCCTGTATGTATCCCAATCACCATCACTAAAATCATCATTTGCAGGGTTTGCGAGATAATCAGTAAATTCATCTAATATTTCTTCTGAATTTAAATCTGCCATTGCTTTCTCAAACACTGCCCATTCAGGGTCCCAATGGTCTTCATCTTCATCTCTATCTATATCTTTCAGTCCATAATATTTAATTATATTGTCATAAATATCTGAATAATTATCCTGAAGAAAAAAAGCGAAAGCTTGATAACTGGTAACCAAACCATGATACCTATCAAAACCGTTTCCAATGATATATAATGTCATAGCGTATATATATTAATTATCTTCCTCAGCATTTTAGTATTCTTTGAAAGTCTTTAAAAGACTCTTTTTGAATTCATAAACTTTATCATAAAGTGTTTTATGGTCTTTTCTTCCTACTTAGGACGTTATTCTGTTTCAAAAAATCAACTTCCTAACTTCATCTATACAAAACACAATTGTCAATTAGATAATCTATTCAGAACACATGTTTAAAATTTAATTTGGTAAATATAATTATATTTTACATATTTGTAAAACTTATAACTAATATGTTCAATATCAATACAATAAAATTAAACGACTATCTTTTAGCAACAACGCTCAAAAATGATTATCAAAGATCTAGGGTATACACTTTAAGTGATACAAATCTATCTAGTCGTCAAATAAATTATTGGGAAGAACAAGAAATTTTGCTCTTTAAACACAGACAACACTATGCCCATAAATTTTCATTTAAAGAGTTATTATGGTTACGTTTAGTAAGTAAGCTTCGAGATTTTAGTATTGGTTTCGATACTATACGTCAAATAAAAGAGGAATTATTTAAAGAAACTAAATTGGCAGAGTACTTATATGAACCGAAATTTAAAGAGTACTTAGAAATAGCATTGGATAATACTGAGCTGACAGAAATAGAAAAAGAAGAAATTAAAGCTAGCCGCGAATTACTAAAAAAAAATCAAGATCTCTTTATTAATTATTTTGATATCATCATCAATCAATTATTAGATAGTAAAAATAGAGTCTCACTCATTATTGGTGTTAAAGCAGTGAGTTTTGAAGGAGATGAACTTCAACGATCTGATTCATCATATTGGTTGACTCTTTTTGTTCCTGAAAAATTGAATAGTCTATCCAAAGAACAAAATTATTTAGAAATTTTTACGCATAATCACATTTCCATTTCATTAAACGATCTATTAGAAGACGTAATTTTTAGCATTGATTACAAAAAATTACCCAAAAACCTTATTGAATTAACTGATTCGGAGCAATTACTCTTAGATTATATTCGCAGCGGGCAGTATAAATCAATTTCGATTAGATTTAATGATAATGATAAACCATACCTAGCTGAATTAACAGAAATTAAAAAATTTAAAAAAGAGTCAAGGTTATATGAAATTATTTATAAGAGAGCATATCAGGAAATTGAGATAAAAACTCAGGAAGGAGAAATTTATTCATTTAAAAGTACGAGAAAAGTGAAATTATAAAGCAAACGGAAATACCGGGCAGAATGAAAAATCCTAATTTATCTTATCAGAAGAAATGCAGGCTATTCATATTACAAAATGTCATTAAACAAAAAAAATCATGAATTAAAAAATGAATTATCGGCAGCAAATATAAATATTAAAGTAGTTATGAATGTATTAATGGCTACAGATATTAGAACAGCGATTAGCTGGTGTAAGCGAAATGGAGTTTTTATTTTCAAAATAGGCAAGGAAAAGTATGTAAATAAAATAGAGCTGGAATTATGTATTGATAAACCTTTTATAGAATCATTAAAGGTAAAATATCCGGAAAACTGGAAAGAAGTTTATTGTGCTCTTAAAAGTGGAGACTATTTAACCATTTTAGATAAAGATCTTCAAAAAGTGACAGCAAACAAAAAATTTATAGCGCCAGGGAAGTCTGGAAATAAATTTATTAAAAATATTATTAGTAAAAAAGATTAACGTGCGCAGATTAAAAAATCCAAAAAAAATAAGGGTGCCTGGGCTTTATATTTATTGCAATAAATGTAAACTCAAAGTAGATCAAAAATGTGGCCTTACAAGAAAAAAAATTAATCTATGTACCGAAATTGAAAATCACAAATACAAGGTTTTCGTTTATATACCTGGATCTGCAGGAAGAGCAAAAACAAAAGTATTAGATACAAAAGATGAAAATGAAGCTATAAAACAAGCTCTTGCTTTCAGAGAGGAAATGGAAAGGTGTAATTACTCAAACAAAATAAGCATTACCAAAACACAGGTCCCAAGAACAATCGTTGAAGGTATGGCTTATTACATTTCATACTTAAACAATGAAACTCCACACGAACAAGAGCATAAGCAGAGATCAAAAGGACATTTAAATGAAGTAGAACGTTATTTCAAGTATTTTGTACATTATCTTGAGATGCAGGAAATAATCTCTACTTCTCTTCGAATTGAAAAATTGGATAAAGATATTGTTGGAAAACTAAAAAGTTATTTACTGGAGGAAAAGAATTTTGCGCCTAAAACTTATAACAAATTTATAGGGACCATGCGGGTTTTTATGGATTTTTTAATTGAAGAGTTCGAATTTGGAATAAAAAACCCATTTAAAGGTTTTAAAAGATTAAAAACCGAGAAAAAAGTTAATACTATATCAAAAACAGAATTTCATGGTCTTTTAAAAATAATTACCCAGGAAAATGGTATCCAAACATTAAGCACTGGCCAAAATAAAAACTATTTCAAACCTTGGTTAAAAAATGCTTTTCTTCTCGCGTTATTAACAGGAAGACGAAGAGAAGAACTGGTAGAAATGAAATTCAAAGGCATTATTGAAAATGAAGATAAAGAGCCAATTTCAATATGCATTGAAGACTTTAAGGTTAATAGAAGTAATGATATATCGGCTAAAGAAGCAGTCAAACTTATTTATGTCCCTGTTATATCTCCACTTAAAAACTTGTTATACACACTTGATTATTATCAATATAAAATGACTGACAAATATATATTAGCAACAGAAGAGACAATCAAAAGAAAGACAATAATGGATCTTATGAGTAAAGCCTTCACTCATTATTTTAAACAGCTCAAAACCAATAAAAAATTACAATTCTCTGATCTTAGAAAAACGTATATTTCACATCTTTACGCAAAACATGGTGAAAAAGCGAGAATTATTACTAAACATTCAGGCGAAGATGTAATGATGAACCATTATATTGATGAAAAAGTGATTTCCGAAGTAGCTATGGATTTTGACTTATTTCAACTATGATTGAATTAATTTATCAATTTTGAAATAAAGCTACATACACCTTTTTTCTGATCAAAATCAAATCCGACTCCACCATCCGACTCCTAATTTCGAGTGTTAAACCTTCAATTTGTTTAAAAAAAACTAAACCCTTGAAGATCAAGGGTTTAATTCAGTAGCGGAATCGAGAGTTGAACTCGAGACCTCAGGGTTATGAATCCTGCGCTCTAACCATCTGAGCTATCCCGCCGTTTTTATAGGGGTGCAAATATAAACATTCGTTTATAATGGCCAAAACAAAATATTTATTTAATTTTTATTTGCTTTCATGTTAAAAATTTATATATTTCCGAAAATTTTGGAGATATGTCGAATAAAAATAAGGTTTCGTCTGTAAAAAAAAGCAAGCCGAAAAAAACTACCAAACCTGCCAAATCGGCGGCGAAAAAAGTTGTTGCTAAAAAAGCGGCCACGAAACCTGCATCTAAAAACAAACAAGCAAAACCTGTAAATAAGAAAGCAAAAGTTGTTGCAAAAAAAAATACAAAACCTGCTAAAAAAGTTGTTTCCACAAAAAAAGCTACTCCAAAAAAAATAGTTGCTAAAAAAACTCTAAAACCTGCTAAAACTAAAGCTGATATTGCTAAAAAGCCAGAACCAAAAAAAGCTGCTGAAAAAGTAATTCCTAAAAAAGTTGAAGTAAAAAAAGTACAAGAGAAAAAAATATTAAAAGAAGCTGATAAAGCCGTACCTGTATCTCTTAAAAGAGAAACTCCGTCGATAAAAGAAGAAAAAAACAACGAGCCAACTAAAAAGGCTTTGAAAGAACAAACCGCAAGTAAAGAGGTATTAGCCATAACAAATACAATCCCTAAAAAAGAAAAAGTAGAGATCTCTCTTTCTAAAATAGCCTCTATTTCAAGTTCTATAACCAACCCAATTAAAAAAACCGACTCATACGCTATTAAACCAGAAAAAGAACCTAATGGCAAATTTGAATTAGAATTCATTATTCATGCTTCGGCTGATATGCTTTACGAATTCTTATCTACTCCAAGTGGTTTATCTGAATGGTTTTGCGATGATGTAAATATTCGCAATGGCATTTATACCTTTATCTGGGATGGGCAAATGCAACAAGCACGTTTATTAAAAACCGTTGATGTAATGTTAGTGCGTTTTCAGTGGGTAGATAAGAACGATGGCAGTTATTTTGAATTCAGAATTCAACGTGATGATCTAACAAACGACATCTCATTAATTATTACCGATTTTGCCGATACAAATTCTGAAAGAGAATCTTCTAAACTATTATGGGGCAGCCAGGTTGAAAAATTAATGCATGTAATTGGCTCAATTTTCTAAAAACTAATTTTAATACAATTTAAAAGAGAGGATCAACAATGGTTCTCTCTTTTTTTGTAGATTTGAATATCATGTTAAAAAATCATGAAAGAAGATCTTAAAGATATTTTTCAAAATGTAAATGAATGGTTAAAATTCGCAGAAGCCAAACATGCCGGACTTATTGTATTAAACAGTGGTTTGGTTTTTGGCATTCTTTCTGTTTACAGTAATTTCACAAAACATTTACATGCTTCGCTTATAATATTATCCCTCGTGCTTCTTGGCGCATCTATTTTTTTTACACTCGTTTCTCTTTTCCCAAGAACATATAAAAACACAATGCCATCCAAAAAAAATAAAACTCTTAATTTATATTTTAACGGTAGTATTGCATGTTTAAGCAAAGATGAATTTAAATCAGAACTTTTAAAAACACATCCAGAACATACTTTTTCTGTTTTAGAAGATAACCTGATAGACCAAACCATTCTTAATTCAAAAATAGCATCAGCAAAATATACACTTTTTAAATGCTCAATTATCTGCACAACCACAGGCCTCACACTTCCCTTGCTTCGCATAATATTTAAGGCCGTTTTCGGTTTTTAAACCAAAAGAGGGGTGTGTATTTAGAAGGTTAAAATCAAAACAATTTTCCCGTAATTAAAATATAAATTTAATTAGGAAAAATATACATATAAAATACGCGTGACCATTTGTAATTACGCATAGATAAGAGCAATACTGTAATACAGGGAATTAAAGCTGTATAAAAAGTTTCCATTTTAGGAAAGAAAAAATAACAAACTAAAAATGTTATTATTCCTTCTAAAACAGCTAAGCCATAACTAATATACATGGCTCCTAAAAAATATCCCGGCTCCCTGTCAAAATGATAATTACACACATCGCAATCTTCCTTCATTACCGGTAAAGTATAAAATGGTTTGTCTTTTACAAATACATCTCCTTTACCACAATTCGGACATTTACCTTTTACCATGTTCACCAATTTATTATCTTCTGATCTCATAGTATTAATTTTGGTATAAAGATACGAAGATATTTAGTGCGTGTATATAACAAAAGATGCTAAAAATAGCACAATAAAGACATTTTTACTATTTTTGTATATGCCTAAAAAAAATTTACCGGTTTATAATATAAAGGATTTTAGGGCCTATGAGCGCGACAACGATTTTTATGCCAATAGCATGAAAAAGCATCTGCAAAATCATCATATTATTTTAACACCGCACAAACACGATTTTTTTCTTACGGTATTATTTACAAAAGGTGGTGGTACACATGAGATAGATTTTACAAATTATAAAGTTGAACCCGGATCGGTATTTATGCTTCGTCCGGGACAAACACATAACTGGAAACTTTCGAAAGAGACAGATGGTTTTGTGTTTTTTCATACAAAAGATTTTTACGATAGCTGGTCGGCAAAGGAAAAAATACAGGATTTTCCTTTCTTTAATTCTATTCATACCCCCCCTCTTCTGTTATTAACTAAAAAAACAAGAGAAAAAGCTGAAGTTCTTTTTACCGAAATAAAAAAAGAATACGAAGGAAATAATGTATTAAAATTTCAAAAAATACACACGCTCATTACTTTAACCTACATTGAACTTACGCGTTTATATCAACCTGAAAAAGAAATTAAAAGCGGGAATTATCTTGGAAAATTGCGACAACTTGAAGAACTTATTGATAAAAATTATAAGAAGATCAAAGCCCCAAAGCAATACGCGCAAATGATGGCCCTTACTGAAAAACATTTGAACAGGATCAGTAATACATGTTTAAACAAAACTACTACCGATCTTATTTCTGATAGGATAATACTGGAAGCAAAACGACTTTTAACACATTCAAAACTTCCGGTAAACGTTATTGCCGGTGAATTGGGTTTTAACGATAACTCTTACTTCGCCAGGTTCTTTAAAAAACACACAGGGATGACTGCGTTGGAATTTATCCGAAACAGTAAATAACACTTTAACACTTTCTTTAATTTCTTCTCTAAAAACCTTTTTTCCTTAAAACGAGCGTTTATTCCTTTAATAAAAGCGTTTATTAAGATGATTCAGGCGCTTTTACTGATTTTGTAATTTTAAATAAATTATAAAAATCAATATTTTACAATCAAACAAAATCAATATGAGAAAATTAAACTACGTCTTACTTTCTTCATTATTTATCTTATTATACACCATTGCACCGGCTCAGAATTTTGTATGGGCTAAATCATTTGGAAGCACAACTTACGATGATGGCAATGCGGTATGTACAGATCCAAGCGGAAATGTAATAAATATTGGTTCGTTTAATGGCACAGTAGATTTTGATCCGGGACCAGGTGTTGCTAATTTAACATCTACATCAGGTACCGATGATATTTACATTGTAAAATTAACTTCGGCAGGTGTATTTCTTTGGGCAAAACGCATTGGTGGCACCGGAAATGAAGTTGGCAGTGATGTTATAACAGATGCCAGCGGAAATATTTATGCTATTGGTAGCTTTACAGGTACAGTAGATTTTGATCCTAATGCAACAACCGTAAATCTTACTTCTGCAGGTAAAAGAGATGTTTTTATTTTAAAGCTCAGCTCTGCAGGAAATTATGTTTGGGCCAAACAAATGGGAGGAACGCAGGATGACTGGGGAAGCGCACTCGACCTAGATGCATCTGCCAATATTTATTCAACAGGAACATTTAGCGGTAGTTGTGATTTTAATCCTTCGGCCACAACAAATACAGCAACAGTTTACGGTGCACAGGATGCTTTTATTTGTAAATGGGATGTGAACGGAAACTACTTATGGGCTTTTTCAATGGGTGGTACACAGGATGATTACGGTTACGACGTTGCCGTAAATGCAACAGGAACGAGTGTATTTACAACGGGTACATTTAAAGGTACCGCTGTTGACATCTCTCCTCAATGCAGCTGTGGTACCGTAAACTCATTAGGCCAAAGTGATATTTTTATCGTAAAACAGGCGGCCTCTTCAGGTGGTTTTCAAAATAGCGCTGTATTTGGCGGAACCGGTTATGATTCACCAGGCGGGATTACTTTAGACGCGTTAGATAATGTATATACTACCGGAAGCTTTGATGCCGCATGTGATTTTGATCCGGGACCTTTAACAGTGAGTCTTGGCGCATTGGGATCTAATGATGGTTTTATCAGCAAATTAAATTCAACCCTAAACTATGTTTTTGCAAAACAATTCAGCGGAACAAGCTCTGAAAGTGGAAGCGACATTGCGCTTGACCCTACAGGTAATATTTATGTAACAGGAAGCTTTAATGATATCGTTGATTTTGATCCATCGGCAGCAAGCTACACTGTATCTTGCGTTGGTGGTACCAACAGCGATGCCTATGTTCTAAAATTAGATCCAAACGGAAATTTTATATATGTACAAACCTGGGGCAGCAGTAACATTGGAGATTACTCTTCAGACCTGGCTTTAGATGCTTCAAACAATATTTATACAACAGGTTCTTATTGGACTACCTGTGATTTTGATCCGGGGGCAGGTGTTTTTAACATGACTACTAACGGATTAACTGATGCCTTTTTACATAAGTTAAGCTGTACTTTACCTACAACTGTTACTACCAACGCGGCAAATTACACTTTGTGTGCTAATACAGCCACAACAATTCCTATCAATATTACCTCTACCGATCTTGGAACAGGTTATAGCTGGAATGCTGTTGGCGCAAGCGGCGTTATTTTTATGCCTTCTACTGGTATTACAACAAGTATGATCTTTACCACCTCTGCAACCTTTAGTGTAATTGTTACTGCAACAAATGCTTGCGGCACAACTACTACACAAGTTAGCAAGGTAACGGTTAACAGCTTGCCAACACTTACAACTACAGCATCGCCAACAGCAGTTTGTTCTGGCAGTTTATTAACATTAAGCGGTACAGGTGCTGTAACTTATACATGGAGCAATGGCATAACCAACAACTTAGCTTTTACGCCGTCTTCTTCACAGGTATACACCCTTAGCGGAACAAATGTTAACGGTTGCATAGGTATAAACACAATTAGCGTAAATATGTTAAACAATCCAACCCTTACAGTAACGGGTAAAAACATAGTGTGTCTTAACAAAGCAAATATACTTACGGCAAGTGGTGCCAACAGTTATTTATGGAATCCGTCGTCGCAAACAACAAACAGCATTATTGCGCAACCGGCGGTAAATACTACATATACAGTAACCGGCACAGGTGCTAACGGCTGTAATAATTTTGCAACGTTTGCCATTGCATTGGTTGTTCCTCAAACACCAGCTATTTGTATGGTAACTGTAGATAGTTTAAGTATCAACAATGAAATATTCTGGGATAAAACATCGTATACAAACGTTGATAGTTTTATTGTTCACCGTGAAGTTTCAACAAATGTTTATAAACGTATTGGTGCGGTAAGTAAAAATGGTTTTAGCATGTATGTTGATACAAACAGAATGATCGGGCCTGCAAACGGTAATCCTAATTTAACATCCTATAAATATAAATTACAAATAAGAGATACTTGTGGTAATTATGGTTCGTTAAGTTTATATCACCAAACTATTTTTATTCAGGATCAACAAAATGGTAATTTTAACTGGAACAGTTATGCGATCGAAGCAAGCGCTTCGCCTGTTAGCAATTATGTACTTTCACGCCAAAACGTAATATCCGGCGTTACCACAACGGTGGGTGCAACAACGGCTAACCTGTTAAGCGATCCTCAATATTCTGTTTTGGCAACCAGCGGTAACGTTAAATGGTATGTTGATGCGCAGGGTTTTAATTGCAACCCTACATTTAAAACCATGGCTTTAGTCCAAAAAACACGTACTAAAAGTAACAACTCAAACGATAAACAGTTTCCAAATACAAGCGGTATTCATGAAATGGTTATCAATGCACAAAACATCAACATTTATCCAAACCCAACAAATGGCAATATAACAATAGATGCCGCCATGTTTAATGGTTTAAATTATGGTGTTGAAGTAAAGAACATTCTTGGACAAACATTAATTAACAACAACATAAAAAAGGCATCAACTCAATCGGAAACACTTGATTTGAGTGCATTAGACAAAGGTGTTTATTTTGTGAATTTTATAAAAAACAACAAATTAGTTGCAACTAAAAAAGTAATTGTAGAATAAACCGTTCTTAAAATTTTATTTAATTATAGAAGCAGAATTAAGTTCTGCTTTTATTGTTAAAATAAGTGGCAGTAATTGCTTTTTTAAAACCAAAAAACAATGAATTTTGTCACTAAATATAGTTTAGATTTTAGAAAGGATTTTGTACATTTAATGTTGATTTAAAATAACAGAGAAATAATTTTAAAATAAAAAAATGAAAATAACATCTACTAAAAATTTCATTAAAAAGTTGGTATTTATTTTAACTTTTTTAATTGGTGCAGCATTCATCAATTCAGGTAATATATATTCACAAGCCTGGTTATGGGCTAAAGGATCAGGCGGCTTAAATAACGATGCAGGAAGAGCGGTTTGTACCGACCCTTCAGGGAATATTATTGTTGCAGGTGGTTTTTTTAATCCCTCTATGCAAATTGGCACAGTTACAGTTAACAGCATGGGCGGCGGAGATATCTACCTTGCTAAATTTGATCCGCAGGGAAACATGATCTGGATACAAACTATTGGCGGTACGGGGTTAGAAGTAGTTGGAAGCGTTTGTACCGGCACCAACGGCAATATTTATATTTGTGGAAGTTACGATAGCCAGGTACTTACTGTAGGTACAGGTACTCTTGGTCAATCCAGTACTACAGGCAATTTTGATATGTTTGTTGCCGCATACAGCAATGGCGGTGCTTCACTTTGGTCATTTAAATATGGTTCGGGTTCAAGTGAAAATGCTAAAGGTATTGCTTATTCTAGCGCTCTTAATAACGTTATTGTTACCGGTTATTTTAACAGCCCTACTTTTTCATTTGGTGCTTACCCTGTTTCAAATGCAAGTACAGGCGGTGGTTCGAACGATGTTTTTGTAGCCAGGTTCAATGCAACATTTGGAACTCCGGCGGGTGCATGGGCTACTGGTGGCGTAAACTCTAACGACTATGGTTATTCGGTAGAAGTTGATGCTTCGAATATTTATATTGGCGGGGCATTCTCTCCTATCACAGGTAATTCAAGTACAATTGGCTCTGCTGTTACCAGTCTTGGTTCACAGGATGTGTTCATTGCAAAATATAATAACTCACAAGCATTTCAATGGGTAAGAACCGGAGGCTCTGCCAATAGCAGCGCAGATTACTTTTTAAATATGGATATTGACGCATCGAGTAATATTTATTTTTGTGGTGGCTATTATGGGTCTACAATGCAAATTGGCACAGCTAACCTGCCAAACAGCGGACAAAATGATGCTTTTATTGCTAAATACAACAGCAGTGGTACTTTTCAATGGGCTAGCAGCCTCGGAAGTACGCAATCTGAAATGGCAAACGGTGTAGCGGTTGATGGAAATAATAACATTTATTTAACCGGTTATTTTTCAGGAACCGTTGTAACAGTTGGCACATATACTCTAACTAATACCACACCAGGATCAACCCAGGATATGTTTGTAGTAAAATACAATCCAACCGGTACTGCACAATGGGCCACCTCTGCAACTTGTGTTGGGTATGAAAGCGCTTATGATATTGCCGCCGATGCAATTGGAAATGTTTATGTAACAGGCGCATATAACGTAAGTGGTGCAATGGCTTTTGGAACTACAACAATAAGCAGCAATGGTAATAACGATTCATTCCTTGCTAAAATCGGTTGTTTAACCGCAACTATAGGCGGGCTTTCGAATGTTTGTACAGGCGCTACTGCAATTTTAAGCGCAGGCGGCGCTACAAGCTATACCTGGAGTACAGGCGCAACTACATCTACCATTGCAATTACACCTACTGCAAATGCAACTTATAGTGTTATAGGCGTTACAGGTGCTTGCTCGGGTAACAGCAGCAATTTTAACGTTACAGTTTTACCTGCAAGTATAAATACCGGAGGAAATTTAAATTTGTTATGCAATCAATCTCAACAAATAAATGCTACTGCCAACCCCGCGGCAACAAGCGTTAGCTGGACACCTGCCACAGGCCTTAGCAGCATATCTGTTCTTACTCCAACGGTAACACCCCCTTCCGCTTCTACCCAATACACGGTATCGGCAACTTTAAATAATGGCTGTACAGCAACTTCTACTTTATTGGTAACACAATATGCGCAAGTACCTGATATTTGTATGATAACGGTAGACAGTTTAAGTATTTATAACGAAATTTATTGGGATAAGACCTTGTACACTAATGTTGATAGTTTTGTAGTATATCGTGAAGTTTCAACAAATATATACAAGCGCATAGGCGCTGTTGATTATAACAACTTTAGCATGTTCCTGGATACGGCTCAAACAATAGGACCAGCTAATGGTAACCCGAATTTAACGGCATACAAATACAAATTACAAATACGAGATAATTGCGGCAACTATAGTAATAAGAGTTTGTACCATCAAACTATTTTTATCCAAGATCAGCAAAACGGTAATTTTAACTGGAACCCTTATGCTATTGAATCAAGCCCTACCCCGGTAACAAATTATATACTATCACGTCAAAGCGTTTTAACCGGTATTACAACAACTATTGGTGCTACAACAGCTAACCTCTTAAGCGATCCGTCTTACAGCGCTTTGGCTACAAATGGTAATGTTAAATGGCATGTGCATGCACAGGGTTTTAATTGTAATCCAACATTTAAAACGTCTGCATTGGTACAAAAAACACGCACCAAAAGTAATAACTCTAACGATAAGCAATTTCCTAATACAAGTGGTTTAAATGAAACTGGTATAAACAGTCAAAATATTAATATTTATCCCAATCCAACAAGCGGCAATTTAACTATTAATGCTATTGAGTTAAACGGTATGAATTATACTATGGAAATTAAAAATTTACTTGGACAAGTACTTTTAATTAAATCTGTAAAAAACGCCAACACGCTTGAGACCATTGATATGAGATCATTAAGTAAAGGTGTTTATTTTATAAACTTTACCCATAGCAACAAAACACTGGCCATTAAAAAGGTTGTTGTAGAATAACAGTTATACATATTTATCATTTAAAAAGCAGAAGTTTATTCTGCTTTTTTTATATTAGAGGTCTTGAAAAAAAAACTAAAATACCTTTTTATCCTTATTTTATTTTGCAAGGTTTTAAGCTCGCAAAATGAAAATTATTTTTCTAGAAATTATGTACCAAAAGATTATAGTGCCGGCGCAAATAATTTTGGCGTTGTTCAGGATAAAAAAGGCCTTATTTATGTAGCTAACGATAACGGTATTTTAATTTATAATGGTTTACACTGGCTATTGTGCAGCCGTAATGATGAAGTAACTATTACCAGTATTTTTAGCAGTAAAACCGGCGAGATATATTTTGGATCAAAAGATGGTGATTTTGGAATGGTGCAACAGGCTCAAAATGGTAAATTTATTTACTATTCGCTGGCAAACAATTTAAAAGAAGCCGAAAAACCACAGGAATCAATTAAACACATTGTAAGCTTAAACGATGCTGTTTATTTTTTATCGGCCGATAAATTAATTGAATATAAGAACGGTTTGTTTAAAGCTTTTAATCCAACCAACGCATTTCATATCCGTGCTTTTGTTTGCGGCAACCATTTGTTTGTTTGCGATATTGATAATAGTTTTTTGGTACTCGAAAATGGCGTTTTAAATCCTGTTTCAAATACAGAAGAACTTTCTTCAAAAAAACCATTCTTTAATTATCCAATCTCTTCAACCGAATTTGCTTTTGGAATACGTGTAGAAGGAATTTATAAAATGGACTATAATATCAAAGCGCCATCCAAATCGGTTTTTAAGAAATATACCGCGCCCTGCGATGAAGAATTAAGCGATGTTGAAATTAATAACGGAACCCTATTAAAGAATGGAAATTTTATTGCTACCACAAATAAAAAAGGTGCTTTTGTTTTAAATAAAAATTTAGAGATTGTTACACGTTATAATACCAAGAATGGCTTAAACGATGAAAATGTGAAATCTGTTTTTGAAGATCTTAATGGCAACTTATGGTTTTCGTTATTTTACGGTATCACATATATTGAAGCTAACTCCGGATTAAACAAATACACACGTGCTCAAGGCATTAACGGCCCCGTACAATCTGCCACCTACTTTAATGGTATTTTATACATTGCTACTGATAAAGGCTTGCAGTATTTTAATAAAGTTCAAAATCACTTTGAAGAACTACTTGGTTTTAATAAACAAACCTGGTATTTATTGAATTACAATAACAATTTATTTATAAGTACCGATAAAGGCATTTTTATTTATAACGGCAAAACCATAACACAGGTTTCTGACAAAAACACACAGTATCTTTTAAACGACCCTTATCAAAATAATGTTATTTATGCTGCTACCGAAGATGGAGTTGACGTTTACAATTTAAGTGGCAACGTTTTAATGTATGTTAAATCCTATAATCTAAACAGTAAAGTAATTTGTTTAGCGGCAGATGAGAATAAGAACATTTATTTCGGAACGGAAAATACCGGTATTTATTTTTTAAATTATAGTCGCTCTTATTTACTTGACTCAATAAGAGTTAAAGATGGTTTGCCCAGTGATGATAGGGAAAATTTTTTATTTACCATTAACAATAAATTATTTGTTGCCACTAACGATGGTATTTATTCATTGATAAAAAAAGGTGAGAATAAATTTGTATTTACAAATAACAATGAACTATACAACTTAACTAAAAAAATAGAGATCTTCAGAGCGTCTGAATTAGACGGAGATATTCTTTGCAATAAGAATTTTGAGAACAGGCAAAAGAATATCATTGAAAAAGGGCTTATTTATATTGAGAAAAAAGATGGTAAATACCAAATCAATAACAAAGGTATTACCCATTTAAAAGACGTTAAGCCAAACAACATTACCTTTGACAAACAAAATAACATTGCCTTTATTGCCAGCGATGAGGGTTTGTTCATTCTTAAAAAACAGGAAGACACTGTGAGAAAACAATTCAGTTTATTTTTAAGAAGTGTTATCTCTAAAGATGATACCATTGCTTTAAACAGACCTTATAATTACCCTTTTGCCCAAAATAAACCTGAGCTCGCTTACTCTGATAATGACATTAAATTTTCATTGGCAGTAAATTGTTACGAGAATTTAAACAATATTAGTGTTAGTTATTATCTTGAAGGAAAAGACAAAGATTTTGGTATTAACGAAAAAAAATTTGAGATCAATTACAGCAATTTATTTGAAGGCGATTATGTTTTTCATGTAAAAGCTTTTAATGAGCTAACTGACGAAATCCTCGAGCTAAATTTCCCATTTAAGATCTTATCTCCCTGGTACCGTTCTATTTGGGCTTATATAGCTTATGCTATTGTTTTTATTGCATTGGTTTACATTATCGTTAAACTAAATATTAAACGCCTTAAAGAAAAAAATATAAAACTGGAAGGTATTATTACCCAACGCACGGCTACTATTGAAGAACAAAAAATATTAGTTGAATTAAAACATAAGGAAATAACAGACAGTATAAATTATGCCGAACGTATTCAACGTTCCATGTTAGCGAGTAAAAAACTATTAAGCGAAAATTTAAATTTACATACCAATAAAGACAATTACTTTATTTTATTTAAACCAAAAGATATTGTAAGCGGCGATTTTTACTGGGCAAGTAAATTACCAAATAATACATTTTGTTTGGTTACCGCAGATAGTACAGGACATGGAGTTCCGGGAGCCATTATGAGCATGCTTAATATGAATAGTTTAAAAGAAGCCGTTATTAAAAATTTAAGCGCGCCGGCAGATATTTTAAATTATACACGAAAACAAATTATTGACACACTCGCTAACGATGGAAGCGAAACAGGTGGTAAGGACGGAATGGATTGTAGTTGTTTGGTGTTTGATTTTACAACAAATGTTTTAACGTGGACAGCTGCCAACAACCCGGTTTATATTGTAAGAAAAAAAGCAACAGAAATAACCTTACAAGAATTAAAACCACAAAAAATGCCGGTTGGTAAACATGAAAGAGAGAATGAAAGTTTTATTCAGGAAACCGTGCAATTGCAAAAAGGCGACATGATCTATGCTATTACTGATGGTTTCCCTGATCAGTTTGGTGGCGACAAAGGCAAAAAATTTATGAGCAAGAATTTAAAAGAATTGCTTCGTTCAAATTCGCAATTATCTGTGCAGGAACAAAAAGATATTTTAGAAAAAACCTTTAAAGATTGGGTGGGTGATCTTGAACAGATTGACGATGTAACGATCATTGGAATAAGAATTTAATTACTCCTTCTTCACCTCTATTATATCAATTTTATTTATTTGAAGGAAACTGATCGTGCTTCCAACAACACCAACCGAAGGACCAAACATAATGCCTACAATTGAGCCGGGAAAGAATGGTAAGGCCATAAAAAAGCTATAAACAAAACCAATACCGCAGGCTGTGCCCCTGTTCTCTTTTATAAATTTAATACTTTTTGATACGCCGTATTTATGGCGCTCGCTGTTGTAATCCAATAAAGCAAAGCCTACATAATACCAGCCAAGGAATAATAAGAACGGTGTAGTAATAATAAATAAAGGCGGAAAGAACAATGAAAGAAAAAAGCAGGTAACAATAAAAAAGTATTCCAATAACATATTACGTAAGCTAATGGCAATGCCTCGTAAAATATCTTTTAATAATTGATGAAAGTTGAATGGAAATGTTTTACCTGTTAATTTCTCTTCTGCTTTTTCTGAAAGTAAAGCAAATACAGGAGAAAGTATCATTAACAAAACATATTTTATAAGCGTGCTTGTTGTAAACCATAACACCAGCTTAAATAATATTTTTATTAAAAACGAAAAAGTACCAATTAAGTAAGGTTTTGCAAACGACAACCAGTGGCCTGTGTCAGGAATGGCACTAAACTCAACATAATTGCTTAAGTAATCAGAAAGTCCGTCGGCCAAAATAAATAAACCATATATACTAAGTATCCAAAGTGCTAACCAAAAACCTAAAAATATAAACATATACGGCCATAATCCTTTTTCGAAGATCAAAGCAAACGCTTTAAAACAATTGCCTATGGCTTTAAAAAAATCGCTGAAGAATTTCATGTTTTTATTTAAATGTAAACCCTGCCAGTGGTTTACTATAAATTACGAATTACCCCTGGCAGGGTTTACATTTTTTCAGGAACACTAATGCCCAATAACTTCATAGCGTTAGCAATACTTTGCGCGCACAATTTAGAAAGCTGCAACCTGAATATTTTTATATTTTCATTCTCTTCTTTTAAAATAGGACAATCATGATAAAAACGATTATACAATTTAGTTAACTCATAAATATAATTTGCTATAAGCGCAGGATTAAATGCTGCGCCTGCTTCTTCTACAACAGCATCAAAATCGTAAATAAGTTTAACCAGTTCTTTTTCTATAGCGCTCATCTCCAATTTACTTTCCACTTTCTCAAAATCAAAAGCGGCTTTGCGTAAAACTGATTTTATCCTCGCATGTGTGTATTGAATGAAAGGCCCTGTATGTCCATTAAAATCAATACTTTCTTTAGGGTCAAACAACATTTTCTTTTTAGGATCTACCTTTAAAATAAAATATTTTAAAGCGCCTAATCCAATTGTTCTGTTTAATTCTTTAAGATCAGCTTCATTAAAATCATCAACCTTTCCTAACTCTTTAGTGGTTGTTGTTGCTGTAGCAAACATTTCGTCAAGCAATTCATCGGCATCTACAACGGTACCTTCCCGACTCTTCATTTTTCCTTCAGGCAATTCTACCATCCCATAACTTAAATGGTAGCACTCTTTAGCCCAATCGTAACCAAGTTTTTCAAGAATCTTAAATAAAACTTTAAAGTGATAGTCCTGCTCGTTTCCAACTGTGTAAATTAATTGATTTAATTGCGGAAATTCTTTAAAACGTTCGATAGCGGTACCAATATCCTGTGTAATGTAAACACTGGTGCCATCGCTTCTTAAAACTATCTTCTCATCTAATCCTTCTTTACTCAGATCAATAGCAACACTGCCATTTTCTTTTTTGTAGAAAACTCCTTTTTTTAAACCTTCTTCAATAATTTCTTTGCCCAATAAATACGTATTGCTTTCGTAATACATTTTATCAAAATCAACGCCCAACGTTTTGTAGCTTACCGCAAAACCTTCATAAACCCAGTTGTTCATGGTCTTCCAAAGATCTACCACTTCTTTATCCCCGGCTTCCCATTTTTGTAGCATTTTTTGAGCTTCAAGAATCAACGGCAATCTCGATTTTACTAGTTCGAAAAGCGCTTCAAAATCATTCTTTTCATCACCAGTAAACTTGTATTGAAGTTTTTCATGGCCAATATGCTTTTTCAATTCATGATAAAAATTAACACACATGGCGTCAAAAATTTCATCATGTGAGATCTCTTTTATTTCATCTTTTGATAGTTTCTCTAAATCACTCTCAGGTAAAGTATAAGTTTTATTTTGTCTTGAAGATTGCTCTGTAAATGCACTAATAAGAGCAACAAGTGCAATTGCTGCTTCATTACTAAGGTATCCATCTTTCTTTGGTTGTCTTGCCCATATTTTAACCCATGCTTGAAGAGCAATGTCTTTCGCAATCTCGATTTGTTTTTTGTAAGCTTTATCAAACTCTACATAATATTTTCCAACTAAATGATCGCCTTTCATTCCCGAACTGGCAGGTGTTTCACCATTGCCAAATTTTTGCCAGGCCAGCATACTTTTACAAATATGAATGCCACGGTCGTTAATAATATTAGCTTTAATAACTTTATGTCCGTTTGCTTTTAAAACCTCAGATACAGAAAAGCCCAATAAATTATTACGTACATGTCCTAAATGTAAAGGCTTGTTGGTGTTGGGCGATGAATACTCCAGCATAATAGTTTTGCCGGAACTGTTCTCTTTTTTATAGCCTATTGTTTTTGAATCTTTAACAGCGTTAAAATAACCCAGCCAAAAAGTATTGCTTAAAGAAATATTTAAAAATCCTTTTACAACATTGTATGCAGATACATTGGCGTTGTTTTTCACTAAAAAATCGCCTATCTCTTGCCCCGCCTGTTCAGGCGACTTTTTTGCTTCTTTAATAAATGGAAAAGTTACCAAAGTAAAATCGCCTTCAAATTCTTTTCTTGTTTTTTGAAAAGTAATTGTAGCGTTATTTATATTATAAAGTTGTGTTAGTGCGTTTTTAACGGTTTCTAATAAAATAGTTTGTGCGTTTATCATGTTTTAAAATTACGTATAAATTCAATATTCTTATGTGAGTGGACTAAAGTCCATAAAATAAAAAAGCCAAACAAATTTGTTTGGCTCTTAAAATTAATTTATTTAAAAATTACATCTTATCAACCTCAACAATGGGGTTATTATTAATTCGGACAGTGTTTAAGCCTGCTTTTTTAAACTCAGAAGCAAACCATGCTTTGTTTTTAGCCGATTTTAAAGTTATTGTAATTGCCTGGTAATCGCCGTTTAATTTACCTTCGGTAACACTTTCAACACCACTTGCTTTCTTTAAAGAGCTAATGATATTAGCAAGATCTTCTTTTGAACCCGGTTTATATACTTCAAAAGAAAGAAAAGTGGCTTGGGCGAAAAAATTATCTGCATTTGAAGCTGCAGCATGTTTAATACAAACCGTTTTTACTGGAATTTCAGAAAAATTAACCGAAACTACTGTATTATTAGCGAATACTGTAGAATTAAGTGTTGTCATTCCCAATAAAAATGAAACAGATAAAGTCTTTAAAATTTTCATATTATATAGTTTTAATGATTGTAGGATTTATATCCAAAGTTATCCAAAAATAATGCCAAAAACAATTATTTACGCTTCTTAACAAAGAAATCCTTCATTATTTTTTCGCAATCCTGGGCCAAAATACCTTTTAACACAGTTGTTTTTGGGTGAAGCAGGCTTTTATCTAAAACAGAAAAACCTTTTTTAGTTTCAACGGCACCATAAACAATTTTACTGATATGGCTCCAGGCAATGGCCCCGGCACACATTACGCAAGGCTCAATGGTTACATAAAGCGTGCAATCTGTTAAATATTTACCGCCAATAAAGTTAGCCGCAGCAGTAATGGCCTGCATTTCGGCGTGTGCAGTTACATCATTCAATGTTTCGGTTAAATTATGAGCCCTGGCTATTATTTTATTATCTGCCACAATTACAGCGCCAATAGGTATCTCATCCTTATCAAAAGCTTTTTGGGCTTCTTTTAAAGCCTCACGCATAAAGCCTTCATCACTATATAAGGGTTCTATTGACAATTACAGGTATATGTTGCCGGAATACTAATATCATCCACTTTTGAGATGGTATCGCAATCGTTTATGATCAATTTATAATTGTATTTGCCTTCGTATTCTTTTTTTGGTTGAATGTAATACTCACCGCAAGGTTTTTTATGAATATCACTAACATCATAATTTACTTCAAAATGCCTTAATTCTATTTTAAGAAGCATTTCATTCTTCATGATACATTTTAATTTACAGGCTGCTTTTTCTGATAATTTAAAATCCTGAAAAACGAGTTCCTGCATTTTTTGTTCGTTTGGTGTAACACAACTGCGGGTACCAAACATCGCAAATACAATTAATAAGCCTAATCCAAACCCAAAGCCGTAAAACTTAAGTCGCTGTAAAAATTTCATGGGCCAAAATTACTATCTTTTTATTACATAACTAAAAAGCCCCTGCAAAATTACAAGGGCTTTATTAACTAAAATCGTAATTAATTATTACATAATTGGAGGAGGAACGCTATTAAATAATGTAACCAGCTCGGGTTGCGCTTCGGCAGCGGCCCAGTTGGCCATACCTGCTTTCCAAACAAGCGTAGTTCTTGTTAACTGACCCTGATTAACCATCGCCTGTAACTGCTCTAAATTAAAAGGCCCCGCCTGTGCGCCATTTACAACTACGTGAAACTGCGTAAGCGGCGGCGGTACTGTATTATTGCCCTGGTTGGTATTTTGATTAACGTTGTTTGCATTGTTAAACATGTTGGTCATCATATTTCCCATTCCAAAACCAACACCCATACCTACACCAGCTCCACCAAGACCCTGATTTTTAGCGGCATCTCCAATAGCATTTGCAGTATTAAATTGCGCTAATTTATTCATATCAATTGCATTTAAACGCGAATAATTAAAAATTTCCTTTTTCAACTCTTCAGGCATTGAAACGTTTTCAACCAAAAATTTAGTAATACTTAAACCGTATTCAACAAAATCGGCGTTTAATTTTTCGTGTCCGATCTTGGAAAGTTCATCCATGTTGGCAGCAAATTTCTCAACCGGGATGTTACCTTCTCCAACAGCATCAGTAAACTTGCTTACGATCATACTGCGTAATTGTTCAGTTACTTCTTCGGTTGTAAAATTCTCATCAGTACCTGCAATTTCTTTTATAAATTTAGCACCATCAGTTACTCTGAAGGCAAATGAACCAAAACTTCTTAATTCGATAAACCCAAAACGCGGATCGCTTAAGGTGATAGGATTTTTAGTTCCCCATTTTTGATCAATAAATTGGCGAGTGCTGATAAAGAAGATATCTGCTTTGAATGGACTATTAAATCCATATTTCCAGCCTTTTAATGTAGCTAGTAATGGCGTATTCTCTGTACTTAAAGTATACATGCCTGGTTGAAACACGTCGGCAATTTTACCTTCGTTCATAAATACTGCTACCTGGCTTTCGCGCACGGTAAGCTTTGCACCCATTTTTATCTCGTTTTGGTAACGAGGAAATTTCCATACGATCGTATCATTTGTATTATCAACCCAATCGATAATATCAATAAATTCATTTTTCAGTTTATCAAATAATCCCATGATTTTTTAATTTTAGAATATAAAAATAACAATTTTAGAATGATATCACATCTAAAACCGTCTTAATTTTTTGTAAAGACTAACTTTCCAGAGAATGAGCCACGAATTTCACTGATTTCACAATTTATTTAGAAAAAACATTAAACTGGACTCTAATTGGTGCAATTTGATTGTTCAAGTGTTATTGCTTGAACAATAAATTTCGCTAAACAAGGCTTCTTAAAAAACAATTAGAGGAATTCGTGTAATTAGTGGCTGTTTTTTCAGATTGCATCTAAAACCATCTTAATTTTTTGTAAAGCAGAAATTAACTCCTCGTTTGTTATTGTTAAAGGCGGTGCAATTCGCATAGCTGTAGAACAGAACAAGAACCAATCGGTTATAACACCGGCTTCTATGCAGTTTTTAATGATACGCATGTTTAATTCTTCGCTGCCATAATCTACAGCACCTAAAGCGCCAAATACACGCAACTCTCTTATTAATTTATGTTGAAGATGATCTTTAATTATTTTCTCAATTTCTTTGGAACGTGCAGAGAGCTTTTCTTCGATAATAACTTCCAAAGTAGCTTTAGCTGCAACAACACAAACTGCATTACCTCCAAACGTATTGATGTGTCCAAGCACAGGATTATTGGTTAAACATCCCATTAATTTGTTTGAAGAAACAAATGCGCCAATTGGTAAACCACCGCCCATGCCTTTTGCTATTAATAAAATATCTGGCACAACCTCTGCCTGCTCAAACGCGAATAAAGAGCCTGTACGACCAAAACCGGTTTGTATCTCATCAAAAATCAATATGCTACAATGTGTATCACATTTTTTGCGCAACTGTTTTAAAAATTCTTTGTCTGCTTTTCTAACTCCTGCTTCACCTTGTATTGGCTCAATAATAACCGCTGCTGTTTTTGAAGTTATTTGTTCGAGCTCTTTTAATTTATTGTATTCTAGAATTTTAATATCAGGCAATAAAGGACGAAAGCTGTTTTTAAAGAATTCATCGCCCATTACGCTTAGCGCCCCATGCGTACTACCATGATAGGCATTTTTAAAACAGATAATTTCCGTTCTACCAGTCACGCGCTTTGCCAGCTTTAATGCACCTTCTGTAGCTTCGCTTCCAGAGGTCGTAAAATAAACAGAGTTTAATTGCGGGGGTAAAAGATCGGTTAAATGTTTGGCATATTGCACCTGCGGACTTTGATTGAACTCACCATATACCATTAAGTGCATAAATTTTTGCGATTGCTCGTTAATGGCATTTATCACTTTTGAATGACAATGCCCTATGTTACTAACTGAAATTCCTGAGATAAGATCTATATATTCTTTTCCATTAGTATCGATTAGCTTAACGCCTTTAGCTTCTTTAATATTCACATCAACGCCCAGCAAGGGCAAATCAGATGTTTGCGCTACATGTCTTAAAAATAATTCGCGTTGGTTCATTTTAAAGTCGCTAGTATTATATGTTTAATCACAAAGTTTTGACACTATTCACAAAGAATTTCAGTGTACTTCGTGCCTTCCTGGTGTTCTTTGTGGTTAAATCTTTACTAAATTAATAAATAATTCTCTTCCTGCTCTTGGCTTTAAAGAGTTGTAAGCGGTTTCGTAAACTTTTATTTTAAAAATATCTTTAAAATATGCTTTATATTCTTCCATATTTCCTTTAAACGGAGGTTTATCATCATTTAAAGTCATGTCATTAAATAAAAGTCCTACCAATTTTCCATTTGTATTTAAAAGTTCATTCATCTTTTCAAAATATTTTTTTCGAAGCGATGGATCAATGGCGCAGAAAAAAGTTTGTTCAATAATGAGATCGAATTTTTTATTATTCATCTTAAAAAAATCTTCGAGTAATAAATTCTCAGCTTTTATTTCAGGGCAACGCTGTAAAAGATTTTGCAAGGGCGCAGCTGCATAATCGCACACAAAAACATTTGTAAAACCATTTTTTACAAGATACTCAGCCTCGTAAGCATTACCGGCACCTGGAATTAAAATTGAACTGTCTTTATTTATAAGTTGATCAAAATAAACCTTAAGCGGTGGAGATACCTGGCCCATATCCCATGGACTATCATTATCCAGGTAACGGTTATCCCAGTATTTAGCATTTAAGCTTTGCTTCATTCTTCTTGCTCTTCCAGCATTTTTAATTTTACAGTATCTACACTCTGGCGTGTACGTTTTAAAATAGTTAATTCATAACCATCTTTTTTACGCTTATCGTTTACAGCAGGAATTCTTCCGAAAATATAATTAATGTATCCTGAAACTGTTTCGTAATGCGAGTTTTCGGGCAGGGCAATTGGCAAAGCCTCATTTACATCTGCAATAGTTGCCTGCGCATTTACAATAAATTCGGTATCGCTTTTTTTCTCAACATTTGGTTTTTCTTCATCATGCTCATCTTGTATCTCACCAACCAACTCTTCAATAATATCTTCCATGGTAATTAAACCGGCAGTGGCTCCAAACTCATTGGTAACAATAGCCATTTGAATGTGATGCTTTTGAAAATCACGCAACAATTCATTGATCTTCATACTTTCAGGTATGAAATGTACAGGACGCATAATATCCTTTAACGTTCTGAAACGGTTCTCTATTAAGGCTTTTAAAAGATCTTTACTGTGAACAATACCAATCACATTATCTATATCGCCAAGATAAATCGGTATTCGTGAAAAGCCTTCTTCAATAACTTTTTTGGTAATCTCACCACGACCAAGCTCTACATCAAGTGCCACCACTCTACCCTGCGGCACCATAATTTGTTTTACTATACGATCATCAAAATCAAAAACGTTTTGAATCAATTCATTTTCACTTGGTTTAATAGCACCGCCTTCTTCGCTCTCGGTTAATATTAAACGCAATTCTTCTTCGGTATGAACCTCATCTTCTCCCACTTTTTTAACGCCAATAATGCGAAGCACCATGCTGGATGTTTTATTTAACAACCAGATAAAAGGAGAAAAAATAAAATAGAAAATACGAAGTGGCCATGCAAAAAGCAAGATAGTATCCATACTGTATTTAATGCCTATCATTTTTGGAATTTGCTCACCTAAAGTAACATGAAAAAAAGTAAGCAGTGTTAAAGCTATTGGTAACGAAATGCTATGCACTGTTACAGGATTTGTTACCATTCCGGTTTTAGCAAACATACCCTGTACCATGTGCGAAATAACTTCTTCACCAACGGCACCCAAAGCTAATGAGGCAAGGGTAATTCCTAACTGTGTGGCAGAAAGATAAGCATCAAGCTTTTCTAAAAGATTTTTTGCAAGCTTAGCACGTGAACTTCCTTTTTGTGCTTTAACATCTAATTGTGAGGCACGAACTTTTACCAAAGCAAATTCAGCGGCAACAAAAAATCCATTTAATAAAATAAGTAAAAAGGTAATAAAAAGATCGAATGCCATATTAATTATAATGCAAATATACTCATAAAGAGCTAAACGCTTATTTAGATACGTTAAGTCGTTTGAGTTGTTCTTCTTTTAAATAGATGATCTGCTTTAAAAGATCAATTTCACCCTGTAACGAGGTAGCATCTTTATTAGCATCTTCTTCAGTTAAAAGTTTGTTTATGTAATAAGGTTTTTCTTTGTAATCGATCTTAAAATTCTCAGATCTGAAAAAGCTATATAATGGCACCCTTAATGCTTTTGAAATAAGCTCCAGGTTCCTTAATTCCAATGTTTTATTATTTAATGCGTCGGTTAATTCTCCTTCGCTCATGCCAAGATATTCGGCCAACTGGTTAAAAGTGTAGTCTTCTTTTTTTAGGATCTCTATTAATTGTGATTTTACGTCCATACAAAGCAATTGTACATGTAAAGATAGTGAAAATTTGCGGTCGCAGTTTAGGCATACAATTCATTTTGTTTAAAATGTTTAAAATATTTAAACAAAATGGCGCTTTATTCTCTAAAAATGGATTGTAATTAGGGATTTTATTTTATATTTTTGCAACTCTTAAAAATTAATTGTTTTTACATATGAAGATTTTAGTAGCAATAAGCAATGTACCTGATACAACTTCAAAAATTCAGTTTACAGACGGTGATACAAAATTTAACAGCGCAGGAATTACTTTTGTGATCAATCCCTACGACGAGTGGTATGCTTTAGTGAGAGCGTTAGAATTAAAAGAAGCTAACCTTGCAGAAAAAGTGACGCTTATACATGTTGGATTGGCAGATAGCGAAGCCACTATCCGTAAGGGGTTAGCACTTGGCGCTGACGATGCTGTAAGAATTGACGGTGAAGGGCCTGATGCGTTTTTTGTAGCTGAACAAATTGCCAATTATGCAAAAGCAAATGGTTACGATCTTATTTTAGTTGGTAAAGAAACTATTAATTATAATGGCGCTTCAGTTGGTGGCATGATTGCAGGTGTACTAGATCTGCCATTCGTATCACTTGCTACAAAACTGGATATTGCCGGAAATAAAGCCACTGTTGAACAGGATATTGATGGTGGCACACAGGTTGTTGAATGCGAACTGCCTTTGGTAATTAGCTGTGCAAAAGGTATGGCTGAACAACGCATTCCAAACATGCGTGGCATTATGGCTGCAAGAACAAAACCTTTAACAATTGTTGCGGCAGGCGCTTCAATAGCTTTAACTTCTATTAAATCTTATACTTTAAATCCGGGTCGTACTACTGTTAAAATGATAAGTGAAGATAACCTGGATGAATTGGTACAGTTATTACATACAGAAGCTAAAGTAATTTAATTAAAAATTTTACAAACTAAAACTTATATAAAATGTCAGTACTGGTTTATACAGAAATTAATAAAGGCCGGATAAAAAAAGCCTCGTTAGAGTGTGTTAATTACGCAGCAAAAGTAGCAGAGCTTACAGGTTCAACTGTTACGGCAATTGTAAACAATGCTTCGACCGAGCAATTAGAAGAAATTGGAAAAGCGGGTGCGACAAAAATTTTATCGGTAAAAAATGATAAAATGAATGCTGATGCCATGTTTATTAGTACAGCAGTTGAACAAGCTGCTAAAGCAGAAAACGCCAAAGTAATTATTTTTGCTTTTGATATTGTTGGAAAAGCAGTTGCACCAAGATTAGCCGCAAAATTAAAAGCAGGTTTAGTTGCAGGCGCAGTAGATTATCCATCGGTTGCGGGTGGAAGTTTTGATGTGAAGAAAAATGTATTTTCAGGAAAAGCTTCGGCTCTTTACAGCATAACAAGCGATATGAAAGTTATTTCTTTATTGCCAAACAGTTTTCCGGTTAAATTAGGAGATAATAAAGCTACGGTGGCAGATTTTAACGCTGATCTTTCTGCTGTTGCATCTAAAATTGTTATAAAAGAAACCAAATCAAACGATGTTGGTGGTGCTATTCCATTACCGGAAGCAGAATTAGTAGTAAGTGCAGGTCGCGGATTAAAAGGCCCTGAGAACTGGAAAATAGTTGAAGACCTTGCTAACGTTTTAGGGGCTACAACTGCTTGTTCTCGCCCGGTAGCCGATATGCACTGGAGACCGCATCATGAGCATGTTGGACAAACGGGTGTTGCCATTCGTCCGAATTTATACATTGCTATTGGTATTTCCGGCGCTATTCAACATTTGGCGGGGGTTAACGGAAGCAAAACCATTGTTGTTATTAATAATGACAAAGAGGCTCCTTTCTTTAAGTCGGCCGATTATGGTGTAATTGGAGATGCGTTTAGTATTCTTCCTAAATTGACCGAAGCCGTTAAAAAATTTAAGGCAAATCAGAATTAAGTAAAATTTTATTCTTAAATTAGAATCAACAAGTTCTTGATGAAGAAAGTCCGTTTAGAAATAGTGGGATTGTCGTACAGCCAAACACAAAGCGGTGCTTATGCACTGGTGTTGGGCGAAACAACAGGTAGCCGCAGATTACCCATAATTATTGGAGGTTTTGAAGCTCAGGCCATTGCCATTGAACTTGAAAAAATGAGTCCCAGCAGGCCTTTAACGCACGATCTTTTTAAAACTTTCTCTCAAACCTTTGATATTACTGTTAGCGAAGTATTGATCTATAACCTGGTAGAAGGCATTTTTTACGCTAAATTATTGTGTAATGATGGTTCTAAAGAGGTGGAGATAGATGCGCGTACAAGCGATGCTATTGCTATTGCCGTAAGATTTAAATGCCCAATTTCTACTTACGAATTTATTTTAAAAAGTGCAGGTATTGTATTGGATGATGAGACTGCAACGACTACCGAAGAGAGTGAACACATTGCTGAATTATCTGAAATGCCTGTTTCTAGCGCTACAGATGATTATAAAGGTAAAAGCACCGAGGAATTAAAGAACCTGCTTCAAACAGCTTTGGATGAAGAACAATATGAGTTGGCCTCAAAAATTCGTGATGAATTAAATCAACGAAAAAAATCTTAATAAAATCTTTTTTTAATAAAAAAGCCCTGCAAATGCAGGGCTTTTCTCATAATATATTTAAAGCTTAGTGAGGTTTTGTTGTTGGGCTTGTAGGGTTTGTAGATTCTGTTTTTTCCTCTTTAGCAGTTGTTTTTTTTGTATCATTTGTTCCGGCTGTACCTTTTTGGTTAATAGCCATCCTGGTTCCTGATTTTTTAGGTTCTTCTTTTTTTGTTGGTTGAGTTGTAGATGTTTCTTCAACTACCGAAGTTGTGCCATCGGGATTAACCACTTCTTTTTTAGTAGATTTATTTTTTACAGGTTCCTGTGCTTTAGTTACACCAGCAAACAAAGCAACTAATGAAAGAGTTAATAATATTTTTTTCATGGTTTTTAATTTTAATTAAAGGTAAATCAATTTTTAAAGAAATAAAACAATAATAACATTTTTTTTGAATAACTGAGCAAAAGCCCTATAATTGTGAGTCAAGGCCTTTTAATTCCTCTACTTTTTCAACATAACCCAATTTTTCGTAAGAAAAAATAAGGTTATTGATGCAGCGTTTAATAATATCAATATTACTGCAAGGCAAATAATACTTTGGCTCAAGATCCAGGTTCAATTGTTTTAAAAACTGATCGATATCTTTTTGATTGAATAATAAACCTTTGCTAAACGGATTAATATAAAATAAAATATTGTTTGAAAGTGTTTTATTGTTTACATCTATCAAATTAGCCTCCTCATTCAAATAAGCTAATACAAAGTGCTGTGGTAAGTTTATGCCGTACACAGGTATTTTTAATTCGTTGCAAATTAAAAGGTAAACAACGCTTAACATAAGCGGGTTACCTTTCTTACTTTCTAAAACGTTATTTAAAAAAGAGTTTTGCGGTGCATGATAATTAGTAATGTTTCCGCTAAACTGGTGCACTTCAAATAAAATGTGATTGATAATCTTTACTTTTTCAAGTGCTGTAAGGTCCTCATGCAACTCTAACCAAACGTCTTGCTTAATAGTGGCAAGCTGCTTTTTTATTTTATTTTCATCCAAATCAGGATATTGGTAACGCGCCAGTATTAAAATTCCTTTCAAAAGGTCGTCCTGATCTGTTTTGGCCCAGGCTTTAAGAGCTTTTTGCAGCGTTTCAAACTGAATGGTGTGAATGATGTTCTCAATTCTTTTTTGCATGATCGCATCAAAGCTATTTTCCCATGCTGTTTCAAGATGAGGAATGGCAGGTGGCCCTAGAACTACAAAGCGGTCTTTTACCTGATCGTAAATTACTTCATCCGGATCATCCAATAATGTAATTAAGGCAATTACTTCCTTTAAGCTCATTTCCGTTTGTCGTTTTGCTGCTGCCATTGTACATCCCAAAAATAAAGTTATAAAGCGGGGCTTTTTGTTTTATTAATGTGATTTTTTAACAATAGCTGTGTTTATTGAATTCAACAATGGAGTATTAATAAAAAAGGCCCCTGATTTGGGGCCTTTTTAAAAAGTATGTCAAAAGTATTATTTGCTTAAAATTAAACGCTTAACGATCTTCTCTTCACCGTTATTAATGGTTACAAAATAAACACCGTTTGAGTAATTTGTAAGATCCATGTTAAACACGTTGCTTGTAACACCAGAGTGTTTAGTGCTTGATATTACTTGGCCTAATGAGTTATGAACAACTATCTCTAATGTCTGAGAATTTGGTAAAGTTGCAATAATGTTTACCATGCCGCTTGAGGGGTTTGGATGTAAACTAACGTTAGCATCTAACACAGAGTTTTTATTAATACCCGTTACAGCACATTGAATTTCGGGTAAAATAGCCATGCTGGCATCGTAACCACCCCATGCTACAGAAATACTATGCCACGAATTATCACTCCATAATTCCCAGTTTGAGCCTGCTGCCACACTTGCATCATCCATAATAACTGCGGTATCACCAGCAGCTGTAGGCACAGTAATAGAAGCAAAGAAACCATTAGTTGCAGGTGCATTTACCGGCGAAGCCAATATATACCTGTATGGCCTTAAGATAGGGTTGGTGTAAACAATTGGTTGCGCGCCAACGTAAGTAACCGAGTTGGTAGCAGTAACAGCTGTAATGTTGGCCATTGTAGCATTAACCTGACCAAACGGAGAAGCTGTGCCTGTTGGGCCACCTGCCATTGTTCCGTTATATAATTTTAAATTAACTGCGGCTGATGCAGAACCTGTTGTTCCTTTAGTTCCTTCTTTGTAGAAAATAACAAGTACACTCTTAATTTGAGGCGATGTTATAGAGCTATACAAACTTACCGGGAAGAATTCTGCTTTTTCTTTATCATCATAACAGTTAGACCCCATGATGTAACCTGCTTTAGGACTGCAACCCGGAGTTGAAGTATCTGAACCTGCGGCACCAACCAAAAGTGTGCCTGTTGGAGAAACATTTGTTATTGTGTCTGCACATAATGCAGCGCAGTTTGCAATTGCAATGTTCTGACCTTTTGAGCTGGTTCCAAGTGAATTGGTAGCAACTACTGAAATGCTATAAGTACCCGGAGTTGTAAAGTTAATTGTTGGAGATGCTGAAGTATTATTAGGACTAAACGAAACACCTGTTGCAGGGTTTGAACTCCATACGTAAGTTGGAGCGGGAGTACCGTTAGTTGTATTGTTGGTTGTTACACCTGTGCCAATACAACCTGTACTTGCCATTGTAAAGTTTGCAGTTGGTGTAGCTGCAGCAATAGTACATAACGTAGCTGCACTTGTACTTAACTGGCTGCGGTAAGTACCTTGACTCATTGCAGTTTGAATACGTGTATTTTGATCATTAGTGAACATGTACATGCAAGGATCATCTGTGTAATCCATAAAGTTCATTGCCATATCACCCGCATTACTACAAGAGGTATTAGTTGCAAAGTTAGGGCAACCATAATTCTCATCAGCCTGATTAGGCGTATCATTACAATAATCAGTACCCGTACAAGCTGTACCGTCATCACCCCAGATGTGACGTAAACCTACCCAGTGACCAATTTCGTGAGTTGCAGTTCTACCTTTATTATAAGTTGGATCATACGTTCCGCCAGGGAAGATCGTATTTGATCCGAAGGCTCTTGACCAGCACCATAAACCATCAGTAGTTGCAGTTCCCAAACTTGACATACCGGTTAAAGTGGTGCCTGCAGGAAAAGTAGCATAACCTAATAAACCAGTAGAAGCATTTTCGTCAGTGATCCAAATGTTCATATACTTTGTAGGATCCCAGATACTACCCGGTTTAATTGTGCCGTTTACGTATGCCTGAAATGTTGCCGGTGTATTGTAAGCAGCGCCTGCCGGATTGTTCCAGCCTTTTGAAACATAATTGATCCTTTCAATACCCGGCTCAGCTAATGTTACACCGTTAGGATCTTTTTGCGCTAAACAAAAAGAAACACCAGTATTAGAAATAAGTGAAGTAAAAACCGCCGGACAGTTACCAACATTTAAGCCTGTACCACTAAAGTCCTGATTTAATACTGTTATTTGCGAGTTAATTTGCCCCTGAGCAATATTAGGGAATGTGCCCACGGCCTGCCCACCATGAATAACGTGTACAATTACAGGAATTGTATAATTAAGCGCCTGTGCTTTACCTGTAGCCTGTGCAGCTTTAAATTTTTCAACTTCTTTATTGAACCATGCATCCCATTCAGCATTTGGCTGTTCGGTACCACAGGTTCTTTTGGTAATAGTAAAATTGTTTTCCTGAGGCTGAACTGCGTTACTTTTTAACGCTATTTTGCCTGTTTGCGCATTTGTGCCATATGCAAGGCTAAATGCTGCAGCAATTAAGGGTAATTTTAATTTCATAATTTTGTGTGTTTTTGCTAATTATTTAGCTAACATAATAATTTAGAAGTTTAGATACAACTTTTTGAGGTGAAGTTTCCCCTATTTGAGATCAATTTTAACAATTCAGATGCGGATACCGATTACCAATAGATCATCCAACTGCTCATTGTTACCTTTCCAGGTATTAAAAAAATCATCCAGTTTATTTTTTTGATCGGCAGAACTTAATGCCTGCAAAGAAATCAATAACTCTTTAAATCGCTTGGTAGTCATCTTTTTATTTTTATCGCTACCAAACTGATCGGCATAACCATCCGTTGAAATAAATATAGAATCTCCACTTTCCAATAAAATTTCATGCTCTTCAAATTCCTGATCGTCGCTTGTAAAACCACCAACAGCTTGCTTTGTAGCTTTTATTTCTTCAATTTGTGTATCTCCTTTTTTAATGATAAGCAACGGGCGATTAGCGCCAGCATAAATTACTTTTGCTTTTCCTCCACCCTGCTCTTCAATTCTTATAAGTGCAGCATCCATTCCATCACGGTTACCATTACCGCTATTTTGATTAAGCGATCGTTTTACGCCTTTATTCAATTCGCTTAATATTTCTTTAGGGCTGTTGGTTGAAACAATGGCTTTATCCAAATTCTCTTTCCCTATTAAACTCATAAAAGCACCCGGAACCCCATGCCCTGTACAATCAACACAAGCCAATAAAAATCCTTTGGTTGTTTCGGCGGCCCAATAAAAATCGCCACTTACAATATCTTTTGGCTTGTATAAAATAAAATACTCTTTTAAATTTTTATTAAGCATAGTTTCAGATGCCAATAAACTTTGTTGGATCAAACGCGCGTAATTTATACTATCGGTAATTTCTTTATTCTTTTCTTCGATTAAATGATTTTTAAAAGCTAATTGAATTGCATTCTTTTTATTAAGCTTGAAACTGCGGTAAATAAAGAAAACAGCTATAAGCGCCATTAATAAAGCAATTACCGAGGCAATTATTAAGATCTTTTGTTTAGAATTCTCTGCGATCTTTGACTTGATCTGCTCTTCCTGAAGTTTAAGATCAGCATCTTTTTTATCACTATCGTACTTGGCCTCTAATTCAAGAATATCTTTTCTCATCTTTTCTCCTCGTACCGAATCGGTAGCATTTTTATATTTATCCCACGCCAATGAACATTCTTTCCATTTTTTAGCTTTTGAATAAGAGTTCTTAATTCCAAGCAAGCCATTACAATAAAAATCTCCGGCTTTACTTTTATATGCTATCTCAGTTCCATCAATTAAATATTCTAGCGCTTTATTAACATCGCCTTTCAAATTTAAAACATTACCAATATTAATTTTAGATCCGGCTTCGCCTTTTTTATCTTTTACTTCTATTCTTATTTCAAGACTTTTTTTAAGAAAATCTATCGCTTTATCATATTCTTTAAGGCTCTTGTATGTTAAGCCAATGCCGTTATAAGTAAGTGCAATATTCTTTTTATTGTTTTGTTTTAACCTTATTTCAAGCGATTTAAAATGATAAAAAAGTGATGAATCGTGCAACTTGTTATTGTTATAAATCGTTCCCAAACTTGAATAAGCATCAGCAAGATCATTACTATCATTTATCATTTTTGCTAAAGGAATAGAATAATGATATTGCCTCACAGCTCCTTTCCCATTCTTCTCCAGCGAATAAACATTACCAATTCGGTTATGCGAAATAATGCGAACATAAATATTGTTTACTTTTTCGGCCTCTTTAAGCGCCATAAAATATTTTTCGATCGCCTTACTACTTTCACCGCGATGGTTATGATAATACCCTTGTTTAAACAGCGCGTAAGATAATAATCTCTTTTCAGCAGAGTGTTTTCCTGTTTCAAGAATAAGATCATTTAAGGAGTCGCATTGGCGCGATCTTAATTTATCTTTAGATAAAGCGGCCTTATAATAAACATCTATCTTAACGCTATCGTTTTTTGCTTTGGTTATTTTAATTGCAACTGAATCAAGATAATTCTGGCCAAAAAAAGAATTAGCAAACAAAATGAAGAATATAAAACAAATACGTTTAATAGGCGTCATGATTTTTACATCAGAAAAATACAGATTAAATTATTAATAAAAAAGGCAAGAATCTATCTTGCCTTTAAAATTGTTTTTTTTAATTATTTTGGTTCACAGGTTATATTAGGATATGTGGCCTTTAGCTCTTTTTCTACCTTAGCGCATTCCTTCTTTAATTTCCGGCGCGTTGTATTATATCCATAACCTCCGCCAGTTGTTCCGTCAGAGCAACTACAAACTCTTTCTTTTACGCAGCCCGAAAGTACTGCCACAAAAAAAGTAATTATTAATTTACCCCTCATTTTAATTTTTAATCTGCCTGTAAGAACGGGTATTTGTAATCCGTTGGCGGTGTAAACGTTTCTTTTATTGTTCTTGGAGATGCCCAGCGCAATAAATTTATCTTCGCCCCCGCTTTATCGTTTGTTCCGCTGCCTCGCGCGCCGCCAAAAGGCTGCTGGCCAACAACAGCACCTGTACATTTATCGTTAATGTAAAAATTACCCGCTGCATTGCTTAATTTTTTTGTAGCTAGTTCTATTGCGTAACGGTCTTGCGAAAGTATAGCACCGGTTAAAGCATAAATAGATGTACTATCAACGATCTCTAAAGTCTCTTCAAACTTATTTTCATCATAAACATAAAGCGTTAACACCGGGCCAAATAACTCCTCGCACATGGTTACATATTTTGGATCTTTAGTCACAATAATGGTAGGTTCAATAAAATAACCTTTGCTCTTATCGTAATTTCCTCCGGCAATAATTTCAACACTGCTGTCTTTTTTAGCAGCATCGATATATTTAGCCAATTTATCAAAACTCTTCTCGTCAATTACCGCGTTTATAAAATTGGTAAAATCTTCAGTTGGGCCCATTTTCATAGATTTGAGATCTGCAGCCAAATAAGCCTTTACTTCATTCCATAAATTAGAAGGAATATACGCACGTGAAGCCGCAGAACATTTTTGCCCCTGGTACTCAAAAGCACCGCGAGAAATAGCCACCGAAAGAACTTTAGCATCGGCAGATTTGTGTGCCATAATAAAATCTTTACCGCCTGTTTCGCCCACAATACGTGGGTACGAACGGTATTTATGAATATTGTTACCAATAGTTTGCCATATGTTTTGAAAAACTTCTGTACTGCCTGTAAAGTGAATACCCGCAAAATCTTTATGATTAAATACAACATCTGCAGCATCAGGGCCGCTTGGATAAATTAAATTAATAACACCATCAGGCACACCAGCAGCTTTAAATACTTCCATTAATACATTTGCACTATATACTTGTGTATTGCTGGGTTTCCAAACAACCACATTGCCCATCATGGCACAGCTTGTTGGCAGGTTTCCTGCAATGGCTGTAAAATTAAAAGGTGTTAACGCGTAAATAAATCCTTCCAAAGGTCTCCATTCTAGCCTATTCCAAACACCCGGACCAGATATTGGCTGATCGGCATAGATCTCCTGCATGTAATGCACGTTAAATCTTAAAAAATCAATGATCTCGCAAGCACTATCAATCTCTGCCTGGAAAGCATTTTTACTTTGACCTAACATGGTGGCTGCATTTAATTTAGCCCTAAAAGGGCCTGCAATTAATTCGGCAGCTTTTAAGAAAATACTTGCGCGATGCTCCCAGCTTAAATTTTGCCACTTTTCTTTGGCCGCCAAAGCAGCCTTTATGGCTTGTTCAACATGTTGTTTTTCACTTTTATAAAAATAGCCCAAGGTATGTTTATGATCATGCGGTGGCGCAAGTCGTACCTTTGTTGTGCTGCGAACTTCTTCACTTCCAATATACATTGGTATATCAATTTCTTTACTGCGAAGTTCTTTTAACATTGCCTGTAATTCTTTACGCTCAGCGCTTCCTGATGCATAACTTTTTATCGGTTCGTTTACCGGTGTCGGGATCTTATAAATTCCTTTTGGCATATTTTATTTATTATTGAATGTTAAACTTTAATTTAAGAGGAATCAAATATAAGTTTTTATTTGTTGAAAGTATGTAAATTTACGCTCTATCAGAACTCAAAAAACATATAATTTAATAATAATTGTCTTTGTTCTTGTATTCTCTCTTTTTTGCGTTTACAAGCTCCAGTATATTAAGTTTGATTATGATTTTGAGGCATTTTTCCCTAACGAAGATCATGAATTGGAGGTTTATAATAATTACCGTAAAACCTTTGAATATGATAATGAGTTTGCCCTTGTAGCCGTAGAAAATAAAGCCGGCATTTTTAAAAAAGATTTTTTAATAAAAGTGGATAGTTTGACAAATGAATTGGCAAAAATCCCTTATGTACAAGCTGTATCTTCACCAACAAATTTAAAAAATCTTTCGTTGGGCGGCCTTGTACCCGTGCAAACCAGTGTACTGCACTTTTCAGACGAAAGTTTGTATAAAGACGATAGCATTGCTATTTACCAATCGCCGCACCTGGTTGGTTCTTTTTTTCCTATCAACGCAAAATCATTAAGTATTTATATAAAAACCGATGATGTTTTAAGTAAAAACAAAAGCGACTCATTGGCAAAAAATATTGAAACCGCGCTTAACAAATTTAACTTTGATAATATTCATTTTGTAGGCAGAATCTTTGCGCAAAATGTTTACTTAAATAACCTGCAAAAAGAGTTCGTTATTTTTATTTGCCTCTCATTTGTAGTTATTGTTATCTTTTTATGGTTTAGCTTTAGAAGTATTTATGGTATTGTAGTGCCGGTTATTATTGTACTCATTTCTATTTTATGGACATTGGGTATCATGAAACTTTGCGGCAAATCAATAGATATTATGACCGCCATGTTACCAACAATGATTTTTATTGCAGGTATGAGTGATGTAGTACATTTTTTTTCAAAGTACTTCGAAGAAATGGCAAAAGGAACTTCGCGCGAAAAAATCTATCCTTTAATATTAAAAGAAGTTGGTTTTCCTACTTTTTTAACTTTGCTTACAACGGTTGTAGGCTTTTTATCGTTACTATTTTCGAGCATAAAGCCCATTAAAGAATTTGGCATTTACACTTCGGTAGGTGTTACCATTGCTTTTATTTTAACTTATACCTTGTTGCCTTCATTACTTTATTTTTTTACACCAAAAAAACTGGTTACTGTACATGGCACCAATAATCGTACTTATAACTTAATGCGTACAGGTTTGTTCTGGATCTTCAGGCATCAAAAAACAATTTTAGTTACAACAAGTATTATTTTGGTTTTATCTATAGTTGGAATTTTTAATATTAAAGTAAATAATATTTTGCTCGAAGATCTTAATGATAGAGTAAAAATAAAACAAGATTTTGATTTTTTTGACGAGAACTATAGTGGTGTAAGGCCTTTTAGCATGCTTATCACTATTAAAAATAAAAAGAAAAGTGTTTGGGATTATGATGTAATTACAGAATTAAATAAAGTAGATGAGTTTATTAAGAAAGAATATGATGCAGGCTTTTTATTATCGCCTGCAAGTCTGGTAAAATCAATTTACCAAAATTCCAATGATGACCGTAGTGGTGTTTTTCCTGCTAAGGAAGATTACGAACCTATTTCAAAACAATTAAAAAGCAATAAAAAAAATAAAGAAGTAAAACGTTTAATAACAACGGATGGCTTGCAAACACGTATTAGTGCAAAGATAAGAGATATGGGAAGCTTAAAAGCTACTCAGCATAATTTAAATTTAATTGCTTTTATTGATAAGAATATTGACCCGAATTTATTAAAATTCGAAATTACAGGCGCCGCGCATTTAATTGATCGCAATAATGAATATATGGTAAATAACATGACACAAGGGTTTATTTTCTCATTGGTTGTTATTGGCTTACTTACGTTTTTTTTGCATCGCAGTTGGCGCATGGTGTTGGTATTTATTTTACCAAATGTTATTCCATTGGTAATAATTGGCGGCATTATGGGCTTTGCAAGTATTGAATTAAAAGCTGCAACATCTCTTGTATTTAGTATTGCTTTTGGAATTGCAACGGACGATACCATACATTTTATTTCTCGCTTAAAAATTGAATTAGGTTACGGCAAAAGTTTAATGTATGCCTTTAAACGTACCTATTTTGAAACCGGTAAACCTATCATCTTAACTACATTTATTTTATTAGGTGGTTTTATGACACTTATGATCAGTAACTTTCAGAGCACCTTTTATTTTGGTTTTTTAATTTGTATAACAGTTATTATTGCCGTTTTAGCCGATATTTTTGTTTTACCTGTTCTTTTATTTTTAATTTACGGAAGAAAAAAGAAAAAATAATGCTGGAGCTGATACATACGGCCGACGGATCAACAACAATTTTAAATACAGAATTGAATGCTACTTATCATTCAAAATTTGGCGCTATACAAGAAAGTACGCATATTTTTATAAATAATGGTTTAAAATTTATTACAAAAACAAATATTAATGTACTTGAAATAGGCTTTGGTACAGGTTTAAACGCAATGCTTTCTTTGCAGAAAGCTGTTAAAGAAAATTTAAACGTAAATTATTCTGCCATTGAAAAATATCCTTTAGAAAAAGAAGTTTTTGAAAAGCTGAATTATTTTGAGTTAATTGATATAAGAAAAGAACAACTTGATGCTGTATTAAATTGCGAATGGGAAAAAGAAAATATAATAAATTCAAATTTCAGTATTACCAAATTTAAAAGTGATGCGAATGAATTTAACTACACGCAAAAAGCTGATGTGATCTATTACGATGCTTTTGGGCCGGGTGCGGCGCCTGAAATGTGGCAAAGCCCTATCTTTGAAAAACTATATTCGATCTTAAATACGGGTGGCTGCATCATCACATTTTGTGCGCAAGGAGAGTTAAAACGCATCTTAAAGCGCTGTGGTTTTACAATTGAATCTTTGCAGGGGCCGCCGGGAAAAAGAGAAATAACGCGCGCTATAAAAAATTAGATCATTAGTACACAAAAACATATTGTTATTATTGGTGGTGGTGCAGCAGGTTTTTTTGCAGCAATAAATCTTGCAAAGAAAGACCCTGCCAGTAAGATTTCTATTTTTGAAAAAACAAATAAGCTTTTATCAAAGGTAAAAGTATCCGGTGGCGGGCGTTGCAACATTACACATCATTGTTTTGAAAATTCTGAACTGGTAAAAAATTATCCGCGTGGCAATAAAGAATTGCAACAGGTATTCTCAAAATTTAGTGTGCAGGATACAATAGATTGGTTTAAACAAGAAGGAATTGTTTTAAAAACAGAAGAGGACGGAAGAATGTTTCCATACTCTAACGATAGCCAAACCATTATTGATTGCTTTTTAAACCTAGCGCGCGAATTAAAAATAGAAATAAAAACACAATGCGAAGTTCTTTCTATTCAAAAAAAAGAAACCGGTTTTTTAATTAAAACAAATAATAGCAGCGTCCATGCAGATGCAATTATTTGCGCATTGGGCGGGTATAATAAAACCTCAGCATATCAAATTATAAAAGATCTTGGTCATACAATCGACGAACCAATTCCCAGTTTGTTTACATTAAACTTTCCTAACGAGATAATAAAAAAAGAATTACAAGGTATTAGTGTACAAAATGCTTTAGTAAAAATTGCCAACAGTAAATTAAATTATAATGGTCCGGTTTTAATTACACACTGGGGCCTAAGCGGGCCTGCTGTTCTAAAACTTTCAGCATTTGCAGCAAAAGAATTTTATAGCCTTAATTACAACTCCACCATTTTTGTGAATTGGGTTTTTCCTTTAAAATCAAATGAGTTGGAAACCAAATTAAAACGCATTCAAAAAGAAAAACACAAGGCTTTTCCATATACCAATGCGCAATTCGATCTGCCAAAACGCTTATGGGAATTTTTATGTTCTTTAGCGGGTATTGATAATACAAAGCCATGGGCAGAGGTAAGCAATAAGCAATTAAATAAATTAAATGAAAATCTTTGCAACAGCCAATTTAAAATGGAAGGCAAAACCACTTTTAAAGAAGAGTTTGTTACCTGCGGCGGCGTTAATTTAAAAGAAATAGATTTTAAGACCATGCAAAGCAAACTGGTTCCCGGGCTGTTCTTTTGCGGCGAAGTGTTGAATATTGACGGCATTACCGGTGGCTTTAATTTTCAAAATGCCTGGAGTACAGGCTGGCTTTGTTCGCAAAGTATATGATTTGTTGATACAATTTTTAAAAGGCATTACATTCATCGCCTATCTTTATGCCTGCAAAAACAAAAACAGAATATGAAATTTTTTATTGATACAGCCAACCTGGCTCAAATTAAGGAAGCACAAGACCTTGGTGTTTTAGATGGTGTTACAACTAACCCTTCATTAATGGCAAAAGAAGGCATTAAAGGCCAGGAAAATATTTTAAAACATTATGTTGATATTTGTAATATTGTTACAGGAGATGTAAGCGCCGAAGTTATTTCAACAGATTTTGACGGCATGGTAAAAGAAGGAGAAGCGTTGGCAAAATTACACCCACGTATTGTTGTAAAAGTACCTATGATAAAAGATGGTGTAAAAGCAATAAAATATTTTACTGAGCAAGGCATTAAAACAAACTGTACACTTGTATTTTCTGCAGGTCAGGCATTATTAGCAGCAAAAGCCGGCGCATCATACGTATCTCCTTTTATTGGACGGTTGGATGATGTTAGTACCGATGGACTAACGCTAATCGAAGATATTCGCATTATTTATGATAATTACGGTTACGAAACTGAAATTTTAGCGGCAAGTGTTCGTCACCCAATGCATATAATAGAATGTGCAAAAATTGGTGCAGATGTTATTACTGCACCATTAAGTGCAATTGCTGCATTATTAAAACATCCGTTAACCGATAGTGGTTTAGCTCAGTTTTTAGCTGATGCTAAAAAGTAGATCCGTTTGGTAAATCCCTCATTTTTAATTAAAAATGGCAAAAAAAGGGCCTTTTTGTTCATTTTTAAATCATAAAAGGTAAATAATTTTTGGGATTAATCAAATAATACTATCTTTGTATCCTTAAAAAAATAATACAATGTATTTAACATCACAAGTAAAGAAAGACATTTTCAAAAAACACGGAGGAGCTGAAAAAAACACAGGGAGCTCAGAATCGCAAATTGCGTTATTTACTCTTCGTATTGATCATTTAACTAATCACTTAAAAAATAATAAAAAAGATTTTGGTACTCAACGTTCATTATTGAACTTAGTAGGTAAACGTCGTGCGTTATTAGATTATTTAAAGAAAACAGATCTAATGCGTTACCGTGCTATCATTAAAACATTAGATATCCGTAAGTAATTTTGCGGGCTTGAATTATTAAAAGGGGGCATTTCGAAATTTATTCGAAGTGCCTTTTTTATTAAGACACTAAAACAATATATAAACCCGTTCCGAAAACGTCGGAACACAAAACAAAAACAAATATGTCACAAATAGGAACAACACACACATTTGATATTGGCGATGGGCGCATGATATCACTTGAAACAGGAAAACTGGCTAAACAAGCCGATGGCGCTGTAGTAGTAAGAATGGGCGATACCATGATATTAGCTACTATCGTAAGTAATAAAGATGCCAAAGAAGGCGTTGATTTTTTACCATTAACAGTTGATTACCAGGAAAAATATGCCTCAACAGGCCGTTTTCCGGGAGGATTTTTTAAACGCGAAGCAAAATTATCTGATTACGAGGTTTTAATTTCACGTATTGTGGATCGTGCTTTACGCCCACAATTTCCCGATGATTATCATGCAGATACTCAATTAATGTTATCATTAATTTCTTCTGATAAAGAAAATATACCTGATGCTTTAGTAGGGTTAGCAGCTTCGGCAGCAATTGCAGTAAGTGATATTCCTTTTAATGGTGGTATCAGCGAAGTACGCGTTGCGAAAATTGATGGCAAATTAGTTATCAATCCAACAAAATCACAATTAGTGGGTTGCACGCTTGAAATGATCGTTGCCGGTTCTGCTACAGATATATGTATGGTGGAAGGTGAAATGAGCGAAGTAAGCGAAGCAGAAATGCTGGAAGCTATTAAGTTTGCGCACGAAGCCATTAAAATTCAAATTAAAGAGATCCACAATTTTGCTGTAAAAGCAGGTTTAAAAACCAAACGTGAATACAATCACGAAACTAATGATGCAGAACTTAAAGCAAAAGTAATGAAAGAAACTTACGATGCTGTTTATGCTGCCGCTAAAAAATTAGATCCTAATAAACACAATCGTAAGGCTAATTTTAAAGCACCTTTAGAAGAATTTAAAAAACAATATTCGGCTGAAGAATTAAAAGAAAAAGAAGCTTTAATAAATAAATATTATCATGAGGTTGAATATGTGGCAGTTCGTCGCATGGCAATTGATGAAAAAGTGCGTTTGGATGGCCGTAAAACAACCGATATCCGTCCTATATGGGCTGAAGCAGGTTACCTGCCTACTCCACACGGTAGCGCTGTATTTACACGTGGTGAAACACAATCGTTAACTACTGTAACTTTAGGTACACCATTAGATAAATTAAAAATTGATGGCGCTTTTAACAGCGGTGAAGAAACTTTTATTTTACATTACAACTTCCCCGGCTTTAGTACCGGTGAGGCAAAACCTAACCGTGGCGTTGGCCGCCGTGAGGTTGGACATGGTAACCTTGCATTACGCGCGTTAAAAAAAGTGGTACCAATGGATACAGGTTATACCATTCGCGTAGTAAGTGATATTTTAGAAAGTAATGGTTCATCATCTATGGCAACTGTTTGCGCCGGTACATTAGCGTTAATGGATGCAGGTGTGAAGATCAAGAAACCGGTTGCAGGTATAGCAATGGGTTTAATTACCGATGAAAAAGGAGATTACGCAATCTTATCTGATATTTTAGGTGATGAAGATCATTTAGGAGATATGGATTTTAAAGTGTGTGGTACTAAAGACGGTATTACTGCAGTACAAATGGATCTTAAAGTAAATGGCTTACCATACGAAGTAATGGCAAAGGCTATGGAACAAGCTAAACAGGGCCGTTTACACATTATGAACGAAATGTTGAAAGCAATTGATACACCTCGTGCAGATTACAAAGAACATGCACCACGCTTTGAAAGAATTGTGATTGCCGGTGAATTTATTGGCGCTATTATTGGCCCTGGTGGAAAAGTGATTCAGGAAATGCAAAAAGCAACCAATACTACCATTGTAATTACAGAAGTTGATAAAACCGGTGTTGTTGAAATTTTTGGAACTAATCTTACTGACGTTACTGCTGCTAAAGCGAGAATTAAAGGTATTGTTACAGTACCTGAAGTTGGAGATATTTACCAGGCAAAAGTAAAAACAATTATGCCTTATGGTGCTTTTGTTGAAATTATGCCGGGTAAAGATGGTTTATTACACATTAGCGAGTACGATTGGAAACGTATTGACACTTTAGAAGGTGTTTTAAAAGAAGGCGATGTGGTTGAAGTAAAATATGTTGGTGATGATCCAAAAACCAAAAAAATTAAATTAAGCCGTAAAGTTCTTTTACCAAAACCTGAAGGAATGGTAGAAAAGAAAGACGCTTAATAAATATTCTAAATTCTTAAGTAAAACTCCGGTTTCATTACTGAAACCGGAGTTTTTTGTTAAAAAGCTGTTTAGAAGCTGTTAAAAACCCTCTACCCAACTAAAGTGGCATCAAATTCGTATTGTTTAATGAGATGACAGATATTGCATTAAAAAGGCTTAAGATCAACAATATTAAAAAGGCAATTGCATTTATTGCTTTATGTATTCTTTTGGTAGTATTGGATAAAGTTTATTCTTTATCTCCTTCAAAAACAATGGCGCACCAAACAGCCATTCAAAAATAAATTACCAGTTTCTTTCCTCACTTAGATTTTTTCGGTGTATCCACTTATAACGTGGCCTTACAAACGGATTTTTTCCACCTTTCTCTAATTTTACAACAAAGCTAAGAGAGTGCTGTAAATAATTTTGGGATGTTTTAAATAATCGTATAGGACTCATTCCAAATTTAGCAAGGCTTTGTATGTTAATACCAAAAGCGCGTGTTATCCAAAAATTTGATCCTAAACCAACATTAATATTTCCGCCAATTGGCAATGAACGAACACTCCTAAATGTGGCTCCGGCACCATACACAAAATAAGGATCAAAGCGACTGTTCTTTCCCAGCATTTTATTGATACTGTTTTTAAAATTAATATCCAAAGAAAGAAAAATGCCCGCTTTTCCCACTTCATTATTAATAATCTTAAAACCTTTATAAGTATTAAAATTAAAAGCGCCTTCCATACTAAAACTTTTCTTTAATGATTTTTCTACCGTAAGGCGTGTTGGATATGGTCTTACGTTCCATCTTGGTAACGCATTAAATAAATATTTAAACGGACTCCCATCATCATCAACCACATTACCGCCAATGCCAATCATCCAATAAGGTTTAGCCCCTCGCTTTTTACTTCCCCCTTGTTTAGCAGGAGTGGATTTACCTCTGCTGTCCTTTTCTTTATTTGTGATGGTAGTGGATTTTGTTTTTGTCTTTTGTCCAAATGCATTATTCATACACAATGTGCTAAATACAAATAGTAACAAGAATGAAAATATCTTTACTTTAATTTTCACCGATTATATAATGTACTTAATTATTTCTGCGCATATAAATTCGGCTGCATGCCCATCACCATAAAGCTTAGGAAATTTAAGATCAGTTCTGTTATTTAATGTTTCAAAAGCCTTTTTAATTTTTTCTTCGCTAGCATCGGCTATTATTGCTGTTCCACACTCAACCAATTCTATCCATTCTGTTTCGGGGCGAAGAATAACGCAAGGCTTTTCAAAATAAAAAGCTTCTTTTTGTACACCGCCACTATCGGTCATAACCAACTTACAATTTTTTTCAAGCGAAACCATTTCTAAAAAAGATGCTGGGTCACATATTTTAAATTGTGTATTACCTTTAATTTCAGAATATAATTTTTTATCAAGATTCGTCTCAAGCAATTTAGATGTGCGCGGATGTAAAGGCAATACAACATCCAGTTTACTTTCTTTACAAATATCATTTAAAGCTGTAAACAAAGCATTTAAACGTTTTGGCTCATCGGTATTATTGTTACGATGAATTGTTGCCAAAATAAATTTATTTTTTTGCAATTTTAATTTATCAAGAATAGCTGTTTTACTTTCTGCAACTTCACTAAAAAATAAGCTGTTATCGTACATTACATCGCCACAGTGATAGATCTTTGGGTTATTGGCATTGTAGGGTGGCAATGCATCATTCTTAAATCCTTCTTTTCTTAAATTGCTTAATCCCGTTTTTGTTGGGGAAAATAAAAAAGAGCTAACATGATCGCACATAATACGGTTAACTTCTTCGGGCATGGCCTTATTAAATGAGCGAAGACCCGCTTCAATATGTACAACCGGTACATGAATTTTAACAGCTGCCATAGCGCCGGCCAATGTAGAATTTGTATCACCATACAACACAATGGCATTTGGCTTTTCTTTTATTAAAATTTCTTCAATACCCGTTATCATAGCAGCGGTTTGCACACCATGGCCGCCACTACCAACATTTAAATTATAATCAGGTGCAGGAATGCCCAGCTCATCAAAAAATACCTGGCTCATATTGGCATCGTAATGCTGGCCGGTATGAACAATAATTTCTTTTAACTGTTTGCTGTACTTATTTTTTATTGCCCTGCTCAAAGCCGCTGCTTTAATGATCTGCGGCCTGGCGCCAATAATAGTAACTATCTTAATCATTTTTAAATTCTAAATTTATTAATCAGGATTTGTCTTACATCTTTTATCATCTGACCTTTACAAAAGTCCTTCATCAGCAAAACTAAAATAGGTTTGATCGCCAATTATCAGATGATCGTGTAAAGGAATTTCAAATGTTTTTAATGCTTCTTTTAATTTATTCGTAATTACTTTATCTTCCATGCTCGGAGTTACTTGTCCGCTGGGATGATTATGTGCGATGATAATTCCACTTGCATTATTCTCAATAGCAGATTTACAAATCAATCTAATATCCACAACTGTTCCCGATATGCCGCCTTTACTTAAATTCTCTTCTTTAATTACCTGGTTAGCACGGTTCATGATCAGCACCCAGAATTCTTCATGCGGCAGATCGCTCAATCGCTTGTGAAGAATTTGATAAGCCACATTACTTGAAGTTATTTTTACTTTTTGAGTAGTTTCAAGATCTGTTCTTCTACGCCCCAATTCAAAAGCCGCGGCAATATTCACTGCCTTTGCCTCGCCTACTCCTTTATATTTTTTAAGTTCGGCCAGGCTTAATTTTGCCAATACATTAATATTATTTCCGTTCTCAGAAAGCATACGTTGAGCCAGTTGTATCGCTGTTTCTTTTCTATTGCCAGAGCCTAAAATAATAGCAATTAACTCGGCATCGCTCAAATTCTGGCGGCCCAATGTTGCTAATTTTTCTCTCGGACGATCGTCTTCCGATAAAGATTTAATATTAATATGTTTCAGGTTGTTTTCCAAGGGAGGTTAAAAATACAAAATTGATTGGCTTTACAAAGTGTATTTATTAGAAACTATTAATTTTCTTCACTAATTTTGAACAAGTTTATGGCACTTGTAAAATCTGAATCTTTAGAAATATTTAATATCAAAGAGTTTCGCTTGTTCATCATGGTGAGATTGTTTTTAACCCTTGCCATTCAAATGCAATTCAGCACCATTTATTTACAGATCTATTACGAGCATTCAAAACAAGAAGTTGTTTTAGGTTTAATAGGTTTAACAGAAGCTATTCCATTTATCATTACCTGTTTTTTTAGTGGACATGTTGCTGATATCCTTCATAAAAAGAAAATATTATTGACCGGAACAATTTTACTTTTATTGGGAGCATTGTTTTTGTATTTAAATTCAGAACCTGTTATTCATTTATTTAAAGAAATGGGTATGATAGCTTTGTTTGCAATTGTATTTGCGTTTGGAGTTATACGTGCTTTTTTAGGCGCGGTTACAAATCCATTTATGAGCCAACTGGTACCGCGAAAATACTATACACACTCTGCCACCTGGAATAGCACAGCCTGGCATACAGGAGCTATACTTGGCCCGGTATTGGCGGGTTTGATATATGGCAGCAATAATACGTTAAATGCAAATTATTGTCATTTATTAGAAGTTGTTTTTTTTATACTTGCTTTATTTTTTATCTGGCAAATTAAAAATGCCGGCGCACCTGAAATTCGCGAGAAAAAAGAAACTGTTTTTGAAAGCATGAAAATAGGTTTAAATTTTGTGTTCAAACAAAAAATGGTTTTAAGTGCTATTACCTTAGATCTGTTTGCTGTTTTATTTGGTGGTGCGGTTGCATTAATTCCGGCGTTTACAGATAAAGTTTTGCATCTTGGTCCTGAAGCTTATGGTTTGCTTAGAACAGCGCCCGCTATTGGCGCTGTTATCTCAGCATTTATTATGGTGGCTTACCCGCCTGCAAAAAAAGCCGGTGTTGCTTTAATGTGGTCGGTGATTGCTTTTGGCATATTTACTATTTTGTTTGCTGTAAGTACCAATTACTGGCTGGCCTGTGCCATGTTATTTTTTACAGGTGCTTTTGATAATGTGAGTGTAGTGGTACGACACAGTATTTTACAATTACTAACGCCTGATAATATGAGAGGAAGAGTGAGCGCCATCAATAATATTTTTGTTGGGAGCAGTAATGAAATTGGTGCTTTTGAAAGTGGCTTTGCTGCCAAGCTGTTTGGGCTTGTACCTTCTATTGCGTTTGGTGGCGCAATGACCATATTAACTGTTTTTGGTATTGACAGGATAAATCCAAAATTAAAAAAACTGGATATTAATAAATTGCAATAACTGTTACTTCGAGCACTGCAAAAGCCTGGTAGGATTTTGATCGGGAAAGTGTGTTAGCTTTTATAACACTTCTCGCAAGCGCACAAGCTCGCTCAAAGACAATCGCTTTGCCATGCTCGACATAACAGGACAAACTAATTCATGACTAAAAAAAATATTTTAAATATTAAAGAACTTTTAGATGAGAAACATTTAAAATACAATAACAGATCTTTTATTGAAAACGATCCAATTTCCATTCCCCATTTATTTACTAAAAAAGAAGATATTGAGATCTCTGCTTTCCTGGCCGCTACAATAGCCTGGGGAAATAGAAAATCAATTATTATAAACGCTACACGCTTAATGGATTGGATGGATAACTCACCTCACGACTTTATTTTAAATCACTCAAAAAAAGAATTAAAGCCTTTTGAAAAATTTGTACATCGTACGTTTAACGGCTCAGATTGCATTTTCTTTTTGAGTTCATTAAAAAATATTTATACAAATAATAAAGATCTTGAAGCCGCTTTTAAAAATGTAATAGAAAAAGATGATCTTAATTTAAAACATAATATTGTAAGCTTTCGTAATTTATTTTTAGAAACAAAACATTTATCAAGATCAGAAAAACATATTTCAGATCCTTCCAAAAAATCGAGTGCCAAGCGACTCTGCATGTTCTTAAGATGGATGGTAAGAGATGACAAAAAAGGTGTTGATTTTGGTATTTGGAAAAGCATTTCAGCAAAAGATCTTTGCCTGCCGCTTGATGTTCACACAGGCAATGTAAGCCGCACTTTAGGTTTATTAAAAAGAACGCAGAACGATTGGCAAGCCGTTGAAGAAATTACAGAAGTATTAAAACAATTAGATCCAAACGATCCTATAAAATATGATTTTGCCTTGTTTGGAATTGGTGTAAATAAGGATTTGTAAGAATAGTAATTTAGTCGTCACCCTGAAATTGAATCATCCCGATAGCCATCGGGATCAGCACTAAAAACGGAAGATAACTCAGATTCCGGCTCAAAGCCGGAATGACCTCGAAATTTTATGATTACAATCTTATTCCAATTAAACACACATCATCTACCTGCTCTAACGCTCCCTTCCAATCCATAAATTCTTTTTCAAGTATTTGTAATTGTTCGGCCATTGGTTTATCGTAAATAGACGAAACAATTTCTTCCAGTTTTTTAAACTTCATTTTCTTACCATTGCTGCCGCCAAACTGATCGGCATAACCATCAGTAAATAAATACAAGGTATCCCCTGCTTTATAATCTATTTCATGCAATGTAAACGATTCATCTTTCTCTCCTTTACCAACCGGCATCTTATCGGCAGGTAAAATTTTAATAGTATGATTGCTTATTAAAATTGGTTTTGTATTTGCCGCTGCATATGTAAATTTATTATTTGCTTTGTCAAAACACACCATGGTTCCGTCAAATCCATCACTCTGTCCTTCTTTACTAATACCTGTAACCAATTCACTCCTTACATAATTAAAAATCTCATTTGGTTTTAAAATATTTTTTTCGTTAACGGATTCATTAATAAAATTCAAATTTAATAAGCTCATAAAGGCACCCGGCACACCATGCCCGGTGCTATCGCAAATAGCCAGATAAAATTTATCTCCTTTTTGCTCGGCCCAATAAAAATCACCACTCACAATATCTTTTGGTTTAAATAAAATAAAATACTCCTTGGCTAAATGTTTTATATCTTCTTGTGAGGGTAATAATGCCACTTGTATCTTACTTGCGTAATTTATACTGTCCGTAATCTCTTTATTTTTCGCACCTATCTCATCAAAAGCTTGTTTTAGCTGGTGTGTACGCTCATCTACTTTTTGTTCGAGTATAGTTTTTTCTCTTTGTAATTTTTTCTCTCGTGTTCTTACAAAAAAGTAAAATCCTAGCAACAACAAAATTCCGCAAATAGTATAAAACCAAATTGTTTTCCAGAATGGAGGTGTTATTGTAAACACAAGGCATTGAGGCTCTTTATTCCATAACCCATCATTATTACAACTCTTTACCATAAAGGTATAAGTGCCCGGTGGTATGCTGGAATAATCGGCTTCACGTTTATTTACTGCCGGCGACCAGTCTTTATCCAAACCTTCTAATTTATACTGATACAGTACTTTAGTAGGCGCTACTAAATTAATACCAATAAATTTGAATGTCAGGTGATTTTGCTGATAATTTAAATTCAGATTTTTTGGTAAACCATTATCATCATTTTCATTTGAGTATTGCGACCAATCTGTTTCCTTAAAAAAAAGATCTATTTGTGTAATGTACGTTTTGGTTTCTTTTGTATTTAATTTTGTTTGCGCCGTGTTAAAAGCAAAAATACCACCATTTGTAGCCAACCACAAATTGCCTTTACTATCAATACTAGCAAGGTTGCAATCAGGGTTTAACAAACCATCTTCTTTATTATAATAATTTAATTTCTTTTCTCCTTGTTCATACACTTTAAGATCCATGATACATAAACCAAATTTTGTACCCATATATAATTTATCACCTGTAACTGCAACCGAACGTACATTGTTTGAAACCAAACCACAGGCAGCAACTAACGAATCAACAATTTTTATATTATCATTGTTATCCAAAGCACATTTGTAAACACCTTTTGTTGGTACGGCAAACCAGTAAAAACCTGTACTGTCTTCGGTTATGGCAGTTACCATTTCGTTCACAAATCCGTTGCTTCGGTTAAATGTTTTAAGCTTATCGTTTTTGTAAAAGTGAATGCCCTTGTGTTCATTAATAAACCAAAAATTATGTTTTGTATCTTCTGTTACGGAAATAATTCTATTATCAGGCTGTACGCTGGTTACATTAATAAAACGGCTATCGTTACCGGTAATTTTCATAGCACCATTCTTATCTGTACCTATCCATATATTACCCTGGCTGTCTTTACTTGCCGAAAAACCAACCACATCTTTATCAACACTTATTTTATCATTAATAACTTTATAGCCCTGGCCAATATAACCCAAAGCCCATATCTCATTTGGCTTATAAGCGTATAAAGAAATTACAAGTGAGAGATCTTTTCCATCGCATTTAGTAATATTATTTATTTCTCCTGTCACTGTATTATAAGAAGAGATGCTTTGTTCTGAAGAAATCCATATTTTATTTTGCTCACCTTCAACGATGCCGGTAATATTATTGCTTCGTAAACCCGATTTTTCGGATACACGCGTAAAGTTCTCTCCTGAATATTTAAAAAGTCCCCTACCCCATGAACTTAGCCACAGGTTCCCTCCTGAGTCTTCATCAATACCCCAAAACGAATTAAAGCCCAGGCCTTCTTTAGCCGAATAATTAATGAATTTTTTACCATCATATTTAAATAACCCTTTATCCCAGGTAGCAAGCCATATATTACCTTTTGCATCGCGCAACATATCCAATGCAAACGAGCCCAGCTTAATTTCTTTCTCTAATTTCCCATTCTTATAAACGCTTATAGGCCTGTCCCAACCGGTAAACCATTCAGTACCGTCTTCAAACTCAATCATCGTATAAACTGGTCCTGGCAGATCGTTATAACGAACTAAGGAATCATTCTTAATAATAAAGCAGCCCGATTCGCCGCCGCCCATTATCTCGCCTTTATTATTTTGCCATACATTTCTAAACGATGGATTATCTACTTTTTCGCCTAGAAGATATTTTTTAATCAGGCGTTTTTCTTTGTTTAATGGATCTATTCTAACAAGCCCACCATTTCCGGCCACCCAAATAGTTCCATCGTTTGCTTTAATTAAATTAATAGCTTGAAACTTTGGTAAATTAACTGCTGTATCAAACCGGTTATTTTTAAAAATGGCCAAACCTTTTATAGTGCTTATCCATACATTACCTGCATTATCTTCACAGGCACCAGTAACAATGGGCGATGGCAGACCATCTGCTTCGGTAAAATTCTTAAAATTAATCCCATCAAAGCGGCTTATGCCTTCTTTGGCACAAAACCATAAATAGCCTTTCTTATCCTCAAAAACCCTGAAACCATTTACATAATCCAGTCCGTGTTCTGTTGTGTAGTTTACGAAATTTGCCTCACGGGGAGCAGAAACGATGGTTTGCGCTTTGTATGTATTGCAAAACAACAGAATCAAAAGAAGCAATAAGCCTATTTTCCTGAACATAAAAATCTTAGAATACTGTAAAGTTAATTTTTAATTCCAAATGCACACTATCTAATCTTGAACACTTATTTAGACAAATTTTAAACTATTCTATAAAAAAATCAGGTAAGTATTCTTTTAAAGTTCACAATAATTCTATAACTTAGAAGTCTATTTTATTTTACAAACATCAACAACCTATACTATGGCATTTGACATTGACATGATCAGGGAAGTTTACAAAAACCTTCCATCAAAAGTAGAAGCAGCCCGTAAATTAATTGGCCGTCCGCTTACATTAACTGAAAAAATATTGTATTCGCATTTACATGTGGATCAAAAATCAGGAAATTTTGAAAGAGGAAAATCGTATGTGGATTTTGCTCCGGACAGAGTAGCCATGCAGGATGCAACTGCGCAAATGGCCTTATTACAATTTATGCAGTCGGGTCGACCAAAAGTGGCTGTTCCATCAACCGTGCATTGCGATCACTTAATTACAGCTAAAAATGGTGCTAATGAGGATCTTGCTTTTGCCAATAAAGAAAGTAAAGAAGTATTTGACTTTTTAGGCTCTGTAGCCAATAAATATGGTATTGGTTTTTGGAAACCGGGTGCTGGTATTATTCACCAGGTTGTGTTAGAGAATTACGCTTTTCCGGGTGGAATGATGATAGGTACAGATTCGCACACTGTTAACGCGGGTGGTTTAGGTATGATAGCCATTGGTGTTGGTGGAGCTGATGCCTGTGATGTTATGGCAGGTTTAGCATGGGAATTAAAAATGCCAAAATTAATTGGTGTTAAGTTAACAGGAAAATTAAGCGGTTGGACTGCCCCAAAAGACGTGATCTTAAAAGTAGCAGGTATTTTAACTGTAAAAGGTGGAACTGATGCCGTAGTTGAATATTTTGGAGAAGGAGCAATAGCTATGAGCTGTACGGGTAAAGGTACAATTTGCAACATGGGTGCAGAAATTGGAGCTACTACTTCTACATTTGGTTACGATGATAGCATGAGCCGTTATTTAAAAGCTACAGGCCGTGCAGATGTTGCTGCTTTAGCAGATACAGTAAAAGAACATTTAACTGCAGATAAGGAAGTATACGAAAATCCTGAGAAATATTTTGATCAAGTGATCGAAATTAATTTATCAGAATTAGAGCCACATGTAAATGGTCCGTTCACTCCGGATTTGGCTACTCCAATTTCTAAATTAAAAGAAGCTGCTTTAGCTAATGGCTGGCCAACAAAAATTTCAGTTGGTTTATTGGGCTCTTGTACTAACTCTTCTTACGAAGATATTTCGCGTGCAGTGAGTTTAGCAAAACAGGTTTCTTCAAAAAATTTAAAATCAAAATCAGAATATTTGATCAACCCGGGATCGGAACAAATTCGTTTCACCATTAAACGTGACGGATTTTTAGATGTGTTTGATCAGATTGGCGCAAAAGTATTTACTAACGCTTGCGGGCCTTGCATTGGCATGTGGGACAGGATGGGCGCTGAGAAGCAAGAGAAGAATACCATCATTCACTCTTTTAACAGGAATTTTGCAAAACGGGCCGATGGAAATCCAAACACGTATGCCTTTGTTGCCTCACCTGAAATTGTAACCGCAATGGCAATTGGCGGTGACTTAACGTTTAATCCGTTAACAGATTATTTAACCAACGAAAAAGGAGAAAAAGTAAAATTAGATCCTCCAACAGGTGACGAATTACCAACCAAAGGCTTTGCGGTAGATGATCCGGGTTACCAGGCACCGGCGGTTGACGGAAGTAAAGTAACAGTGAACGTTTCGCCTACAAGCGATCGTTTACAGTTATTAGATCCGTTTGCAGCATGGGAAGGTGTTAACTTAAAAGGATTAAAATTGTTGATTAAAGCAAAAGGAAAATGTACCACCGATCATATCAGTATGGCCGGCCCATGGTTAAAATTCCGTGGACATTTAGATAACATTTCAAACAACATGTTAATTGGCGCAGTAAATTTCTTTAACGAAAAAACAGACACTGTAAAAAACCAGTTAACAGGCGCTTACGATTCAGTACCAAAAGTACAACGTGATTACAAGGCAAAAGGCATAGGATCAATTGTTGTTGGTGACGAGAATTACGGTGAAGGTTCATCACGCGAACACGCAGCAATGGAGCCACGTCATTTAGGTGTACGCGCTGTATTGGTAAAATCTTTTGCGCGTATTCACGAAACAAATCTTAAAAAACAAGGTATGTTGGGCTTAACGTTTGCTAATAAAGCAGATTATGATAAGATCCAGGAAAACGATACAATTGATATTTTAGGCTTAACTGAATTTGCTCCGGGCCAGCCATTAACGCTTGTATTAAATCATGCAGATGGCAGCTCTGAAGAAATTAAAGCCAACCACACTTACAACGCTCAGCAAATTGAGTGGTTTAAAGCAGGTGGCGCTTTAAATATCATTAGGGCTAATGTAAAAGCTTAATATTATTTTCAATTATAGAAAAGCCTCTCAAAAAATTGAGGGGCTTTTTTATTATATTTACTTTACAATTTTAATAAATGAAAAAATCAATTAAATACTTTTTTATTTTTTTAATCCTCTTCAGCCTCATAGCCGAATCCTGCAAAACGCGTAAAGATTGCGGTGGCAGAAGAAAAAAGAAAATAAAGACCCAAATGGGTGGTTATATGTAATAAATTAATTTATTTTGAAGGTTAAAAACAGACTCATACTTATTTTGTTTTGCATAATTATGCTAAGCATAAATGTATTTCCGCAAAATAAAATAGTTGATTCCCTCGGGTTATGTCTTAAAAATGCAAAGCACGATTCTACTCGGTTAAGGCTTCATCTTTGCCTGTGTATTGCCTGTGACCTTAGTGACAATCTAAAATACGGTGAGCCCGGCATAAAAATAGCCGAAAATTTAGTTAAGAATACAAGCAAAGGGGAACTAAAAAGACAATATTTAACGCAAAAAGCCGAGATATATAATCTTATAGCGGTTTACTATGAAAGGACTGAAAAATCGGGCTCAAAAAATCATTTTACTTATTTAGAAAAAACACTTGCGGCATTCAAAGAAGCGCAGGATACTGCTGGAATAACAAACACAATCATATCATTTGCCAATTATTATTTTAGAGATGGTAATATCATCCGTCAGCTGGAGGAACTACAAAAAGGCTTAACTCTTTGGGAAAACGCAAACTATAAAAAAGGCAAAGCAAGATTCATAAAAGAAATTGGTTTTTTATATGCTGATCAGGGAGATACCATTCACGCAAAAGAATACCTTGAAAAAGGATTGGAGCTTGAAAAAGAAATTGGAGATAAAAGCAGGATATCGAGAGGTTATTATCTGATGGGTTTATTATACGCCCGGTTAAAATACTACGATAAAGCAATTTATTACTATTTGAAGTCTATTGAACGGTATGGCGCACTAAAAGAAATAAACACACTACCCGAGATATATTTGAGTTTGGGAGAAGCCTACCAGGCAAAACAAAGTTTTAGCGAAGCGTTGGTTATTTACAATAAAGGATATTCTTTAGCTAATCAAACGAATGACTCGAGAATTAAGTTTTTAACTACTATCGCCATTGGCTCTGTAGAAGCTGATTTAGGAAATTATGATAAAGCCATAAAACAGCACCAAAAAAACTATGATATCGCTTTAAAAATACCTGATAACTATCTGGCGCTATGGCTGGCCGGTAGTTCATTGGCAAAAGATCTTTTTGAAATAAATGACTTCAAAAAGGCAAAAATATATGCAGATAAAGCGCTTTTAACAATCAATAAAAGTGGTGCTGCAAACGAAATACTAAATACCGAAAAAATGGCATACAAAATAGATTCTGCCTTAAACAACTATAAAGAAGCACATTTACATTACCTTAACTATATTAAACTTCGCGATCAGTTAAATGGAGAAGAATTGAAAAAGGCGGCCATTCGCGAAAAATTTCAACGCGAGTTAGATAACCAGACACAAAAAGCACACGCGGAGCAACGGCAAAAAGACCTGATAAATAAAAAAGAAAATCAAAATAAAAACAATATTATAATTACAATAAGTTTAGGCTTGATAATTGTGTTGGCCCTGGCTATCTTAATTTTTAGAGGTTTAAAACAAAACCAAAAAATAAACAAAGAATTACTATACAAAAATAAATTAATTGAAAATCAAAAAAAACTAGTAGAAGAACAAAAACAATTGGTTGATGATAAGCAAAAAGAAATACTTGATTCTATTAATTATGCCAGTCGAATACAAAAAGCGCTACTACCAAATGAAAAGTATTTAGAAAAACATATTAAAAAACAATAAACTCTTTTTAAAGATATGGAGTGGAGCACAAACAATTTAAAACGACTGGAAAAATTTATAAAAAAAAAAACGCTATGCAAAATTAATTATATTGTTTTTTTTATTTCCAAATTATTTCATAGCCCAAGAAATAAAAGACTCTACACCAAAATCATACGAGCTTAAAGATCCGCAATACAGCGCCTTTAGAAAGATTGAACAGGAATGGTTTGCGAAAGAATACCACACCATCTTAAAAGAAAATAAATTAAAGATGAACTGCAGCGGCTGCGAAAGTATTTATATGAATACCATTCTTGAAATTGACAGCGCCGGGAAATTAAAAAATTACAAAGTGGTAAACAGCCGTAAATGCGCTGACAAATTCTCTAAAAAACTGCAAGAGCGCTTTATAAAATGGTTCTTAACTTATCCTTTTCCAAAAGAACTATATAACGCTAAGTTTGAAGCAAGGTTGGGCACAGAGCTTAAATGCTAGAAATTTTTTGTTGCTGAAATTATTTTAGCCACAAATTACACTAATTTCTCAAATGAAGTAAATCTACCTATTTCTTGTTTTGTGTAATTTTATATTGTTTATGACGATGTATCGTCATAAACAATTATTTCACTAATCAAGGTTACTCTATATTTTAGCGATATTCGTGAAATTCGTGGCAATAATAATTTTATGGTTTCGGTTTCTTAATTACCGAGCAAAAGAAATAACAAAGGTTAAGAGTTTAACTTTTTAGTTTAAAGAAAATTTTCATAAACCTTTGCTCAATTTTATTCGCGAATTTAAGCGCAGGTTTATCTATGATCATTTCTGTTAAATAACTTACTACTAATATTAACGGAAAAGAAATCATAATACAAATAAGCACAGTCATATTATAATTTAAAGTCAAAATGCCCCAGCTAAAAACATGTGGTATTATCAATATCAAAATAATAAGATGAAAGAGATACATTGAAAAAGAGATCTTGCCTAAAAACAAAACAGGTTTTAATGAAAAGAAATTTTTTGAAGCATTGCTTTGTGTAATGAGCAGTAACAAAATACCTGAACCCACAACATGGTAAAATGAATACAGATCAATGCCTTCAAAGGTCATAAAAGCGTAAAGGGAGGTGTTCCAGTGTTGCCAGGCCGCAGGATACGAAGCACACATAATACCTGCGAGCAGGAGTACAATTTTTAAAACAACAGACCTGATCCTGAAAATTTCTTTCTGATCAATAAAACATAAACCATAACCTAATAAAAACGATATGTAATAATACCGCTTAAGATATAAGGCCAGTAAAAGTGTTATTACAAATAAGATCCATTTTGGTTTTATTTTATAATTCAATAATAAAAAAGCAAATAACAGCATGGAGCCTATAAACTCAATGCCCATGCTCCATACCACCGGGTTATAACTGTTATCGCCAAATATAAAAATGCCGTAAAAAATATTTTTAAGCATGGCAATAAAAGCGGCATCGCCATTGAACATACCTGTGAGCCAATCGCCCAAATGCAATTGATCGTTGAGTTGTTGGGTATGCAAAAGATCTAACCTGCTAAATAAAAATATTACCAAAACCGAACTTGCGATTAAAGGCATTAGCCTGAAATAACGTTTAATGGCATAACCTAAAACAATCTGTGGGTCATTTGTGAGAATATATTTATAGCTTAAAACGTAACCACTTAAAACAAAAAACAAACACACTGCAAAATCACCATTATAAAAAATATTTAAGGGGCTTACGGCAATAATGTTAAGAGTTGCGTTAGTTCCATTACCGTAATTTAAAGCCGGGTAAAATAACAATACCAAATGATGAAAAACAACTATCAACGCCGCAACGCCCCGTAAACCTTCTAAATACGCCAACTTTTTCAAATGCGGTCTATTTAAAAATTTCTCCGTTTATAAAAACGTTTTCAATGTGATTGTTCGAAAAAGAATAGGGAATAAAACCGTAAGAGTTTATTTTTTTAGTAAGAATAAAGTTTGCCAATTTTCCACGGGTAATACTTCCAACTTTATGTCCCATATTCATGGCATAAGCCGAGTTAATGGTTGTGGCGTTAATAACTTCTTCGGGTGTTAATTTATATTGAATGCAACCAAGGCTCATTATAAAATTCATATTACCACTTGGGCTACTACCCGGGTTGTAATCACTGGCAAACGCCACAGGCAAACCGGCAGCTATCATTTTGCGCGCCGGAGGTAAAGGCAAACTTAAAAAGAAAGCAGCGCCTGGTAACACAGTTGGCATTGTTTTGCTTTTTAAAAGTGCATTAATATCTTCATCGTTGCAATATTCTAAATGATCTACACTTATTGCTTCACATTTAACAGCTGTTTGTATGCCGTTACTATGACTTAATTGCTCTGCATGTACTTTTCCAACAAGCCCATGTTTTTTTCCCGCTGCTAAAATTTTTTCAGTTTCAGCCGCAGTAAAATAATCTTTCTCGCAAAATACATCAATGTAATCTGCCAGTTTTTCTTTATCAATAGCCGGAATCATTTCATTTATCAAAACATCAATATAGCCTTCTTTATTGCCTTTAAATTCAGGCGGAATAGCATGTGCACCAAGAAATGTAGCCTTTACAGGAATAACATTAAGCTCTTTTATACGCTTAATAACACGTAAAATTTTCAACTCTGCTTCTAAACTTAAGCCGTAACCGCTTTTAATTTCAACAGCACCTGTTCCTAACTTTATGATCTCATTAAAACGTATTAATGATTGCTGAAACAATTCTTCTTCGCTGGTATTTCTTAGCAGTTGAACAGAGTTAATGATCCCTCCTCCTCTTTTAGCAACTTCTTCATATGATAATCCATTAATGCGGTCAACAAATTCACCTTCGCGGTTACCTGCGTAAACAATGTGGGTGTGGCTATCGGCATAACATGGTAAAATAATTCTGTCTGTGGCATCTATTACGTCCAATCCTTTCCAATCAGTAATACCCGGGAAATCATCCATAGAACCGTAATCGGCAATTAAGCCACTATCAATAGCTAACCAGGCATTTTCAATACATGGCAATACTGCCATATCTTTACCACAAACCTTTTCAGGTGCCTCGTCGCGAACTTGTACCAGGGTTTTTATATTCTTAATAAGAAGTTTGCTCATACTATTTTTGAAGTTTAAAATTATCAAAAACTATTGTTTTTACCTAAAATATAAAATATCCTAAAAGCCAACACAATAAATTTAATTATTAGCGTTATTAAGGTAATTCCAACAACAATGAAAAAAGAAATATTGCTTATACTTTTTGTTTTATTGCAAATGCTCTTGATTTCACAGACAAAGTATACAATAAGTGGCTATGTTACAGAGCAAGGTAGTAAAGAAAATTTACCAGGTGTGTACATTGTAGTCCCTAAATTACAAACAGGCACTACCACTAATAATTATGGCTTTTACTCATTAACACTTGCCGAAGATTCGGTAGAGATCATTATAAGTTACACAGGTTTTAAAGTGAAAAAATTAAAATTATATCTTAACAAAAGTATGTCTGTTAACATAGAACTTGCCGCCGAACAGTTACAGGAAGTTGAAGTTACAGCCGAACAAAATCAAAAAATAAGTGATGATGTGCAAATGAGTACAATAGATATTCCAATTGAGCAGATAAAACAAATTCCTGCTTTATTGGGAGAAAAAGATGTTTTAAAAGTTATTCAATTAATGCCGGGTGTACAAAAGGGTAGCGAAGGCAGTTCTGGTATTTACGTGCGTGGTGGCGGGCCGGATCAAAATTTAATTATATTAGATGAAGCACCTGTTTACAATGCAACTCATTTATTTGGTTTCTTTTCGGTTTTTAATGGCGATGCCTTAAAAAGTGTAGAACTTATAAAGGGTGGATTTCCGTCTCGCTATGGCGGACGTTTATCTTCTGTAATTGATTTGCAAATGAAAGATGGAAATAAAGAAAAGATCCATGGTGAAGCAGGTATTGGTATTATTTCTTCACGATTAACATTGGAAGGCCCTATTTTAAAAGATAAATGTTCTTTTCTTGTATCAGGAAGAAGAACATATATTGATGCCCTTATTTATCCATTTTTGCCTGAGAAAAATCGTGGAGGCTATTATTTTTATGATTTTAATGCTAAACTAAATTACGTTTTTAATGACAAGGATAGATTATATTTAAGTGGTTATTTTGGTCGCGATAAATTTTATTTTAATACAAAAAGCAATAATAACGAAAGTAAATCAAACCTTAATTGGGGCAACGCAACCGGTACGCTTAGATGGAACCATCTTTTCGGTAGCAGGTTGTTTTCAAATGCATCGCTTATTTTTACCAACTATAAACTAGGTATTGGCGCCAGCGAAAAATACGGCAGCGATTTCTTTAATTTAACTTACAACTCTACAATCCGCGATCTTGGTTTTAAATATAATTTTGATTTTATGCCTACGCCGGATCATTATATAAGATATGGTATTAACAGTACCTGGCATTATTTTGTACCTCAGGCCATCGTTATAAAATCATCTTCACCTTCGGGCAATTCAAACAACGCATCAAAACCAATAAACACTTTTGAGAGCGGCATTTTTATTGAAGATGACTGGAAAATGACACAGCATTTAAGGGGAAATTTTGGGGTTCGTGTAAGCAGTTTCAACAGCAATGGCGATAATTTTTTTAATCCGGAGCCACGCGCAGCACTTCGCTACTTATTTAAAAATGATTTTTCATTAAAAGCATCTTATGCATTAATGAATCAATATCTTCATTTATTATCCAATACCGGCATTGGTTTACCAACCGATCTTTGGGTTCCGGCTACCAACAAAACAAAACCACAGCAATCACAACAAATTGCAATTGGTGCAGCTAAAGATCTTCCAAAACAAAAACTAACCATTACGCTTGAAGGTTATTATAAATGGATGAAAAATGTTTTGAGTTATAAAGAAGGCGCTAGTTTTTTACAGATAAACGATAACGACCCGGATGATAATGGAACAGACTGGCAGAATAACGTTACCAGTGGCAACGGATTAAGTTATGGTGCGGAAGTTTTTATTCAAAAAAAATCAGGCAATTTTACCGGTTGGATAGGTTATACATTATCATGGACATGGTTACAATTTGACTCTTTGAACTTTGGGAAAAGATATCCTGCGCGTTACGATCGCAGGCACGATCTTTCTATAGTAGGTATGTATAAAATAAACGATCACATCAATATTTCAGCAACCTGGGTTTACGGTACTGGCAACGCTATTACTTTGCCACTAGCCTCGTATAGCATAGAACAAAATGTACTAAACAACAATCTAAGTTATAATTACGGGCAAATTGTAAGTGATTATGGTGAAAAAAATTCCTTCCGCATGGCGGCTTATCATCGTGCGGATATAGGCATACAGTTTCATAAAAAATTAAAACGTTGCGAGCGCATCTTTGAGCTGAGTTTTTACAATTTATACAACCGGAAAAATCCATTTTATTATTACACGCAATATGACAATACTCAAAACAAAACCAAGCTTATGCAGGTATCTCTATTTCCTATATTACCAAGTGTTTCATGGACCTACAAATTTTAAAAACAATGAAAGGATTTGTCTTATTTATCGTGCTGCTTTTTATATTCGCTTGCGAAAAAGAAGCAAATATAAAATTACCTGATACCAAATCTCAACCTGTTGTTTTCTGCTATTTAAGTCCTCAGGACACAGTTATCAGGGTAAAATTAACAATGTCGCAACCTTTATTTGGTGAACAAAATATTGACATTACAGATCCTGTTGCGGACGCAACTATTCTTCTTTCTTCATCGCAGGGAAATATCACTCTTACGTTCAATCCTCAAAGTGGTTATTATCAAACACTATCCGCTAACTACCCAATATATTTTGGAGAAACATACAAACTATCCATTAATCTAAGTAATGGTGGCTATGTAGAAGCAATTACTAAAATGCCGGATAATACTGTTCCCATTTCCAATGCATCTTTTCAAATAATAAAAGAGAATTATACTGAATATAAACGATTTAAAGTTAGTTTTATTGATGATCCCTCAACGGTAAATTTTTACCGCATCTCGGCTATAAAATTACAAGTATACTCTTGGCAAAACGATACAATACGAACTGAGACATTTGCAAGAGCGCTTTATACAGATGAAGGTCATAATGGCGAGCTACTCGAAACAGGTTTTAACACCTATTATGGAGACACAAACAATGATAGTACTGTGGCGCATGATGTTTTACTGATAAATTGCAGTAAAGATTATTATTTGTTTTATAAATCTTTTAATAATTACCAGGAAGGAAATCCGTTTGCAGAACCATCACTTATTTACACAAATATAAAAGGTGGTTTAGGTGTTTTTGCAGCTTATAGCAGAAGTAAATACAGAATAAATATATAGTTATTTATACTCACTATTTCTTAATTATTTGCTAATTTTAGGTCATGGCAGGTAATTCTTTTGGCACCCTTTTTAAATTAAGCACCTTTGGCGAAAGCCATGGTGTTGCTATTGGTGGTACTATTGATGGCTGCCCCGCAGGTTTAAAAATAGACCTTGATTTTATACAGCGAGAATTGAACCGCAGAAAGCCAGGGCAATCGCACATTACCACACAAAGAAAAGAAGATGATGCTGTTGAATTTTTATCCGGCATTTTTGAAGGTGTTACTACAGGAACCCCTATTGGCTTTATAATTAAGAATAAAGATCAAAAACCAAAAGATTATTCGCATTTAAAAGATACTTACAGACCATCACATGCCGATCTTACTTACGAAGAAAAGTTTGGTATAAGAGATTATCGTGGCGGCGGCAGAAGCAGCGCCCGCGAAACTGCCTGCAGAATTGTTGCAGGTGCTATTGCTAAATTAGTTTTAAAGCAAAAGAATATTACCGTTAATGCTTTTGTAAAACAGGTTGGAGAAATTAAACTTAACAAAACATTTGATCAGTTAGATATTTCAAAAACAGAAAACAGTATTGTAAGATGTCCGGATGAAAGTACTTCTGAAAAGATGATCGCTTACATTGAAGATATAAAAAAACAAGGCGATACTGTTGGCGGTGTGATACAATGCGTGATACAAAATACTCCAATTGGCTTGGGAGAACCTGTGTTTGATAAGCTGCATGCAGTTCTTGGACATGCCATGCTTAGCATTAACGCAGTAAAAGGTTTTGAAATCGGCAGCGGTTTTGACAGTGTTAATTTTAAGGGTTCTGAATTGAATGACGTTTTCTATTCTGACGCTTCGACAAGCTCAGCGTCCGATGGAAATAATAAAATAAAAACCAAAACCAATAATAGCGGCGGCATACAAGGTGGTATAAGTAATGGTATGCCAATTTATTTTAATGTAGCTTTTAAGCCAGTTGCAACGATCTTACAAAAACAAAATTCGGTAAATAATAAAGGTGAAGAAATAAGCCTTGAAGGCAAAGGTCGTCATGACCCCTGTGTATTGCCACGCGCGGTGCCTATTGTAGAAAGCATGGCGGCTTTGGTGCTGGTAGATTTTTTGTTACTGGCAAGGTGCAACAGGTTATGATGTCATTTTTTAGAAACAAAAAAGCCCGGTTTTTAAGAACCGGGCTTTTTAATTATAATTAAAAATTTAAATATTAAGATTTCCTACATTGGTTGATCCGCCTACAGTAACCACTACATTATTTAAGGTAATTGGGTTATATGGTGTGGCAGGCGTAATAACAATAGTATAAGTACCTGCAGGCAAACCCGCAATTACAAACTCGCCATTTGCATTTACAATTGTTGAATAAGAATTAGGGCCTGAGGTAGCTAACACTGTAGCAAAAACTCCCGAAGGAACTATTTTACCTTTTATAGAACCGCTTAAAGCCGTTTGTATGGTTCTGATCACCGGTTTTAAAGAATAATCGCCGTTACCATGTTCTACAATAGATAGGCTTGCATCAAAATCAAGCAAAACATAATACGCAACTCCAGGTTGAAGATCCTGATGCACCTGCAATTTTAAACCTGATTGTTGTGCGCTTGGTGTTTTTAAAGGATAAGAAACATTATTTACAACTACCGAGTTATTCGGACCAAGGATCAATCTTATTTGTTGAACATTATCCACATATAAAGATCCTGTTGCAATTAACGTATCAATTCCGTTCGAAAAATCGAGCAGATTATAAATGCCCGGGTTAACGTTTAACATAACATTAGCGCCACCATTACCGGTTATTTCCACACCTTGTATGTCAACGTATACTGCCTGGTATAAAGCCGGCGCATCTGTTAACCTTACATAATATGGCGTCGGTTCCCTGTTTGATTGCGGCGCAGTTACCGGGTCTTTCTTACACGAAACTATCACAAATATTAATACGAGTATAGATAGTATTTTTTTCAGCGTTTTCATGATAATTAGTTTATAGATGTCATATAACAAGCTATATAATTTTCATGCCAGCGATAAAAATACATTTAAGAAAATTTGTCAAAAAAATGTTAAGGTCTTTTCGGCACGATCATGCAGGTAAATCTGCTGGTACAGCACAATTCTTCTTTTTCATTATAGATCCTGATATCCCAAACATGCAGTTTGCCACCAACTTTAACGGCGTGGCAAACAGCAGTTACTTTTCCTTCGGTAACAGAAATTAAATGATTGGCATTTATCTCAATGCCCACACCAATAAAAAGATCGCGGTTAACACAGCACCAGCTGGCTACACTACCTATTGTTTCTGCCAAAGCAACCGAAGCTCCACCATGCAGCAAACCAAAAGGCTGTTTTGTTTTATTGTTTACAGGCATAGTTGCTTTTAAAAAATTAGGGCCAACATGTGTAAATTCTATTTCAAAAAATTCGCCTAAAGTGTTTTTATTTAAAGCGTTTAATAAGTCTGTAGTAATTTCTCCGTTCCAAATGCTCATAATAAACCTATAATCAGATTAATTGCTTTAAATTTAAACATTCAAAATGAAAAACCTTATTATTAAATTATTTATGACACCTTTTTTCTTCCTTTCTTCTTTCCTAAAAGGGCAACCCAGCAGCAGCATTCTCCAATTTACTGCCACCAGCATTGAAGGCAAACAAATAGATTTTAAAGAATTTAAGGGTAAGAAAATTATTATAGTGAATACTGCCAGCGAATGCGGTTTAACACCCCAGTTTAAAGAGTTACAGACGCTTTATACTACTTATAAAGATTCAGGCCTTATGATAATTGGTTTCCCTACCAACGATTTTGCGCACCAGGATCCGGGCACAAACAATGAGATCCATTCGTTTTGCGAACGTAATTATGGCGTTACATTTTTAATGATGCAAAAAATATCGGTTAAAGGTGCTGATACCCATCCAGTTTATAAATGGCTTACGCAAAAATCTCAAAACGGTGTAATGAACTCTACCGTAAAATGGAATTTTCAAAAATACCTAATTGATGAAAATGGTTTTTTAGTGAGTGTTGTTTCACCCTGGAAAAAACCTGATTGCAAGAAAATTATTAAGTGGCTTAATAAAAAACAATCTTAGTTTCATACACCGAATACTCGATTAAATATTATAATGTAAGTGTATAAGCAATACCAATAATATATATACTTTCGCGATCTGAAATATTAAATTCTGATTGTATAAGATAATAAAGGTTTACGGCATTATCTTTATTAATATTATATTCTATACCGGCCACATTCCTTATGCGGTGAAAATCATTATCGTAAGCCGGCCCATCACCTCTTGGTGAATGGATCTGGTAACGGAGCTCACAGGAAACATAGGGCGTTACCTTATCATTGACAGTATATTTAAGGTCTGTTTTAAAACGCAGAAACTGCTCAGGTAATTTTCCTTTTTTACTGGTATAAAGATCCTGCACTTCTATTTGATAACGTACACGTTCGCTTAAAGTAATTTTTTGAAGTTTCTTTTTAAATGTAAGGTCCATCATTAACCTGTGCCTGTGGCTGTAAGTTCCATCAAATCGCTTTTTTTGTATAGCACGGTATGTAGGACTAACTTTTAACCATTTGGTTGCTTTATAATCAATGCCAACATTGGTGTAAAATAAATTAATGCGCTGGAAATTTTCGCGTAAGCGAAACTCCTGGTCAATAACAAAACTTATTCTCTTGCTTATTTTTTTTTGTACAGTAAAAGTTGACCATAAGCCAGCATCCTTTGTATCCTGGGCATGTGCAGCAATTACAAAAAATAAAAAAAAATAAAAAAATATTTTTTTACTGGCCGTCAATTAATCAATAATTACGAGATCGTCTAAAACCATTTTTTGCTTCTTCTCCGTAATCTCAACTTCGAATAAACTTTCTTTTGGAACCGACTGATATGGTTTTGTGGAATCTTTACCTAGTGCATAAACTTTGTATTTTCCTTTTCTTAAAAAATTAAATACAAATGAACCGTCGTAAGAGGTCTTTACAGTATTACCAACTTCCTGTCCATCACCATAAATTATATAAACTGTTTCACCTGCTGCATAATATTGTGAAGTTAAAACGGTAAATGTTTCTTCATAGTTCCTAACGTAGAGCTTTCCTGTAATACTCGCAAAACCGCCTTCTCCCGGGGGCTTTTTACAAGAAGCCAATTCGATTATTACCACTAAACAAAAAACAAATACTAAGTGCTTTTTTTTAAACATAATTTTTATTTATAATTTTTACCTGTGCAAAAAATATATTTTATGCCGGCTAATTTTATTAGTAATTTAATTGTTATTAAATAGTTAAGATGTTAAATTGAATTGTGAATTTAAAAAAAAAAGCGACTAAAAGCAAAAATCACGTGTAATGGTGTATAATTAGGCCTACTGGTGAAAAACTAGCTAAAAACGACTGAATATTTTTAAAAACAAAGGTGCTACATTTACCACAATCTAATCATTCATTGTTAAGTTATGCGCAACATTTTTTTAATGCTATTTTTTGTTTTAACCTTAAACTTGCAATCACAGTCGTTTTATGAACAGGTAATGGAAGTTAATATTGCTATTGCCGATTCATGTAACAATCCTGAAATTTTAAGGCAAAGTGCTGACGCGTTTAACAGACTGTTGGTAGGCTCACCAAATGATTGGCCAATTGCTTTTCATCATACCTTATGCTTAACAAGAATTGCCGATCTTATATTAAAAAAAGACACTGCCTCTGCCCTCTCAAATTATTTACTGGCAAAAGAAGCGTTGAAAAGAAGCGATACTTTAAATATAAAACAACAGGAAAATAAAATACTAGAAGCGTACCTTAAAATAATTGAATTACGTTTTAACAAAGAAAAAACAAGGGTAAATAATATAAAATTACTTGAAACGGAAATAGAAGAGTTAAGAAAAGTTGCTCCATCAAACCCAAGACTATTGTCGGTTTACGGATATTATTATTTAATTTTTTATCCTTTAGATAAAAGTAAAAAACCAAAAACAATTGAATTATTGAAAGAAGCCTGCAAACATTACGCTGAGCAAAAGCCGGATGGTTATTATCCGGCCTGGGGTAAAAAATGGAATGATGAACTTTTATTAAAAGTAAACATTAAAAACTGTGTGAATAAGTCAGGCCAAAAATAAAATCGCGCTTTGGCTGGCCTTTAAAACGATAGTGCTGCTGAACCATAAAATAGGTTGCTATATATGATTTAGAGCTAAGATTATAATACACTTCTGCAAATGCCCTGTTACGTGCAATATTATCAAAATTTGTCTGATTATAAGATAAGTTTATCTCATCAGCCAGCATTACTTCAATACGTTTATTGATATCGTATTTCACCGAAAATTTATTCCTGTCAAAAAAAACTGGCACGGCGCCGTTTTCGCTTGAATTAACATTTTTAACCTGTCCCTGGAAAATGTTTCTGTAAGAAAACAAAAAGCTTTTAAAGCGTTTCCTAATTATAAACCCTGTATAAGCCTGCTGCCTGTCCCCATAAAGTCCTTCCACATTTTTTTTAAAGCCATATACATAACCGCCAACCAACCTAAAGTGTTTATTTAATTTATAGGTCAGCTCAATGTTTCCGTTTAATTGGCTGTATTCAGATATATTATTCTCAAACCTGTTTTGCATAGTAAACTGCGCGTTGAGTTTTTTAGTGATATTTTTATCCACCTTCAGATACAACCAAAACCCTGCATCATCATCATAATACTGTGCATTAATTATTACCGGAAAAATTCCTAAACACAATAAAAAAATATAAAAGCAAAATGAGCGCATTAAATTTTTTCTTCGTAATAATAAATCTTTATTTGTGCGGCATCTTTTAAAAAGTCGATCTTGCCAATAGAAATACGGTGTACATTAAGACCAGTGCGCTGTTTAATATCTTCAATTAATTCGGCATGACGCTCTTTTTTTATCAATTCAATATTTTCATAATTAACAATTTGAACCGCTTCTTTTTTAAAGAATAAATTCGTTTCAAAAATAAAAGCAACACCAATTATTACAAGATTAATAAGGCCTAAAAACAAATATTCGTAACCATCGCTGGTGTCTTTTATCTTGGTAACAGCAGCTATTAAACCTATGGCTATTACCAAAAACAAATAGCTCATATCTTTAATACTTATATCTTCGGTACGGTAACGTAACATACTAAATACAGCAAACAAACCAAAGGCCGCCCCCATGCTTAATTCGACTTTATTCAACAAAAAACATATTAAAAAGATAACTACATTAAAAATAAAAAAGGTAAAGAAAAGATCGCTGCGTTTGTAAACGCGGTAATACACCAAACGGATCAAAATAAATACCGAAACGATATCTATTAAAAACCTGAATGAGAATTTACTCAGTATTTTTACCAACTCTGCTGTGCTGTTATCAACCGCAACGTCTGTAGATATTTGTAATAGTGTCATAATCAATGATGTGTTTTAATGCCAGTAATTTTTCTTTAAAATTATTTTTCTTTGCTCCATCGTGCATAAAAGCAATAGCAAAACAATATTTGCTTATTGACCCTTCACGCACTCTTAATTTTTTCATTGTTTTAATAAATGGCGACGGTTTCTTTTTTTCCTGTTTTACCTCTGCAATTACAAGATTATCCAAAACCGTACTTTGATCATCTTTTTTAAACTCAAGGTTTATATCAATAGTCAATCGTTCTGCACTTTGCTTATTTACAAGGGTGATACGACTATAATTTACCCAAACAATAGGCACAAGTGTATTGGGATCGAATGGTAACTCACCGGATAAAAAGTTGTGCGACTTTTCATTAAAAACAGCCGCAGCCTCTTTTTCTTTAATTCTTTCTTTAATGGTACGACCTTTATTATTCTTAAATTTTACCTCCAGGTAACCAAGGTTAGAATCAACATAAGTGCGATGCCTGATCTTATACCTGTTCAATTCGCCATTATGATGTTTGTTGTAAAGCATCAGTCCGCTTGTATCGTAATATAATGTCTTATAGCTACTCATCACTTTCGACTCAATGTGCAAGCATTTGTAAAATGGTTCTATAGCCTTTAAAATCTCAGGCAACAACTCCATTTTAAAGGTAAATTTGGTATCAGTTCTATCCATTAGCTTAACCCCATCCATTTCTTTTAAAGTAATGGCGGTAAATGAATTTAATATGTCGTTAACTGTTTGCAAATTATTTATAACCGTAAGTGTATTTTTTTGAGGTTACTAAATTATTGTTGCCATCGTAAGTTTTACGTTCGGTTTTTAAACCTTTGGCATCATAAGTATAAACATTTTTTTTTAATTGTTTGCCATTAGCATCACTTATCAATTCTTCTGTTTTCTCTTTTAAAGAGTTATATTTATAAGTGCGTTTTTCTTTTAAGGCATTTTTTTCATCGTATTCCAATTCTTCAATCACATCATCATCGCCATTGTATTTATATTTGGTAGTTGATTTTAAAAGCCCTTCTTTATCGTAATTTATTTCTTCAATCATTAAACCGCTTGAATTATATGTAGCTTTAGAATCAGTAATAGTTTTGGCGCCATGCGTTTCAACTGAGGTAATGGTTTTAATACCCAGCTTTTTTATTTCTTTCTTTTTTTGTGCAAAAGAAAGAGTGGTTAAAAATGATAATATAAAAACAATGAGTAATTTTTGCATATTCTTAATTATAAATAGTTATTTGTTCAATTTCTTTAGTTTGCTTTTTAGCTGTTATTTCAACTTCTTTTATGATGGAAATATCGCCCGATTTAGACTGTAATGTATTATCTTTTGAATATACATAGATCTTATATTTTCCTTTACGTAGGTATTTAAATTCAAATTCGCCATTGTAATTAGCTTTTGTTTTTTCGCTATAACTTACAGCATCGCCGTATAAAATGTAAACATCTTCATCATATCCTGCATATTCACCATTTTTAATGGTAAAAGCGTTATTCCAGTCTTCGACCCATATTTTACCTTTTATAGTTGATGTACCACCCTCTCCGGCTTCTTTTTTACAAGAGAATAAAGTTACAATAAACAAAACAAAAAAACCTAATTTCATTATATTCTTAACGTACAACATCCTTATATATTTATTTAGTTAGTTATTATTATTTTTTTAGTTGAATTATTACATTTTACAAGGTATAAACCGCTTTGCCACCCATTTACTGGTACCGTTAAAGTGCTTTCAAAAGTATTTTTATAAACAACTTGCCCCAGTGTATTTGTGATCTCAATATTTTGTTTTGTATAGGACTGTGTTCTTAAATTAAAATAACTATTGGCGGGGTTTGGATACATCATAAAATCAGATGAATCATAACTATACTCGTTAACACCAACAGCACAATTAGACAAAGCATAGGATGGATATTGCAGAAATGTAAAATTACCAATGCCATCAGGACAACGACCAACAGATACATCAGAAGTTTGGTTACCAAACGAAACACTGTCCAAAACTGACCTTAAACCATTACTTAAAATGATCCTGTCGCCATCTTCATTCAATTTAAAGGGCGCGTGCAATTGATTGCCTGTTAAACTAACATTATCTGCCCAAACAATTAAAAAACCATTTGGTTGTATTACGGTATTATTGGGGAATGCAAATTTTGCTTTGTCTTTATTCTCGTCGCTTAAATAATAATTACTAAGGCTCAAAGGTGTGTTGGTAGTATTATGCAATTCTATCCAATCTTCCAGTAAATTAAATTCATTTTTTACATCATCGTTATTTTTCGATAAAAATTCATTTATAACAATTTGTCCGGGTAATGGATTTTGAAGGATTTTTAATTCATGAAATTCATGTTCTGCCCTTTCAGGTGAAAAAATTCCGGCATTGGCATTTTCGGCGTAAACATAATATTGTAATTGATTGCCAGACATGGCAATACTTGTTCCGTATACATTATCACCGGCAGTACCATCGCTATGCGCACCATCATCATACATTAAAATGCGTTTAAACTTATCTGCTAAAGAAAAACGATACCCAAAGTAAACTGTACTTGCATTTGCAACATTACTTGTAAATGTTAATGCTGTATTTAAAACAGGGCTTGCACTATTATTTACAGCTGTAATTGTTGGTGTTGTAACCGTAAAATCCGCTGTAGATTGTAGATAAGAAATTCTGCCGCTCATTAAAGTTTGTATGCCGGGTACTGAATAACTGCCAACAGAATAATTTGTGTTTAAAGCATTTTGAAATTGCGTGTAAGTAAAAAACTTACGTGTATCACTTAATACGGCTGTATCTACCAATGCTTTTAGCTGGTTATAGTCTGTAATATAATTATTGCTTACAAACACTTCATTTAACATGGTGCGTGTATGAGCAACCAACATGCGCTTATATAATGGGTTATTATAAATTGCTTTTATTAAGGGCCAATATACATCGCTTGAATGAATACTAACCGGTAGGTTTTGCATGTTAGGAATTGTAAGGCTGGCAAGACTTGAATTTGAATTTCCTAAAAAAGGAAATCCGCCAAAACTCATATTAAGATCCCACACAATTGGATTGTAATGCTTTGTACGATCTTTATACAAATAAAAATTCTGGCAAAAAGCTCCGCTGTAACTATCAAGATTTATTAAAACATTATTAAATGCCAGCATCCATATAGCCCTATCAACATCCATTACATTTTCTATCGTATTTGGATGATTGGTAACCGAATCGCAAAGTATTTCCAGTTGTTTCCAGCCATAATCAGATTTTATTTCGTAAAAATTAAAATAGGCGCTGCTATCACCATTTAACTGTTTTAAATTACATTTTGTATTTGATGACGGAGTTATACTTGGATTGCCTTTTATAAAAGTTCCGTCCTGTGAAAAAAAATGATTGCCGCAAAATGCTTTATTAATAGATTCGGTATTTGAATAAACACCCATATAAGTATTGTTAATGTATACCTGCGCAAAATTTGCATCAGGGCAATGCATATAATCTTTAAGAATCTTGTAAGCCAACACCTCTCGCAGCATAGATGGATCCTGGTAACAATTGCTTAATTTAATATCCTGATATCCCTGGTGATTTTGATCTTTATAAGCGTCCAACTCAATGTGTATTGGATTTTTTAAGCGGGTTGAGTCGTAAGAACTATTGCCTTTATACCTTACACCTATACTATCGTATTGAATACCGTTGATCTTCACCCACTGAGCCATTACGTAGCCTTCTTTTCCCAACTTGGCTGTATCCAACATATAATCCCATTTAGGATCATTAAAATGCAACTCTATTTTTTGAATAGCGTTTGTATTATAAAAAGATTGCCCATAACTTTTAAAATTTAAAAGTATGAGCAACCCTAATAATTTAAAGTACCTGAGCATTTTTAATTTAGTCTACTACTAATTTTTGTATTGTAGTTTGGTTGTTTTTACCAACTAAACGAACAAAATAAATTCCTGCATTAAGATCCTGAATATTTAATTGAGTTGTTTCAGTTTCAACATTCTTAACCAGCATTACCTGTTTTCCTTTTGCATCAAATACCACGATGGCATAAATACCCTTTATTTTTGAGTTTAGTGTAACTACATTTTTTGCAGGATTTGGATACATTTTTAAAGATAAAGCCGATGAGGAATTTTCTTTAACACCAACACCTAAGGCACAAACAGCGCAGCTTGAAAAGCATATCTCCGGCATTACAGTATCTTTTGTTACAATAATAGATCTATTACCTGAGGTAGCACAGCTGCCCGGAACAGTTTCGGAATTACCGATTGTATTGCCGTTATAAAATTTAAACTGGTAAGTACCATTTGTAACATAATTAATGATCTCATAAACATCATTACCAAAACTATACATAAAAACAGTTGCAGGATTAAAGTTTTGGTAACTCGCCCCAACATGCGTGCCGTTAGCAGAAACCGGTAAAACCCCACTCATATCTACTTTATAGCGAATTAGTGATTTTCCGAACGGTGCATTACCGCCAAACATAATAGCTCCAACAAATGTGGTATCATTTGCCAATGAATCAACATATAACCAACGGTTATCATTAAAATTATAGCCAACACGCGCTTCTTCCGGCACAAATTCTGCCTCGTAAGTTTGATTGCCATTTACAAATTTATATTCATATTTATTAAATGCAGGAATATTAACGATGATGCTATAAATGGTTGAAGAACCTTCTTGTGTTAATGAGGTTGTTCCTGGATCCCAATCTGAAGTACCAAATCCGGCTATTACCTGGAAATCACCAATTACATGTATACCATTTGGACTAATAGTATTAGTACCCATATTAACTGCAAACTTTACTTTTTTTGCAAACACACCCGACGAGATACAAAGGATAATAAGAAGACTTAATAATTTTTTCATGCTATTATTTTACTAAAGTTATTTTTTTATTTATTGATATTTTATTTGGGGAAGAAACAGTTAAAACGTACAAACCACTGTTAAAATTTGAGAGATCTATTTTTGTTTCGTTTTTGCTTATTAACACCAATTTACCCATGTTATCAAAAATAGAAACAGTAAAATCTTCTGTTAAGTAACCATTAAAATCAAGTTCTATTTTTCCGGTGGTAGGATTTGGGAAAACCGTTAGCGTATTTAATTTATTACTTGCATATTTAATGGCTGTAACCGGTGTATAATCCAAACCTTGCGAATATACATTTACGCATCCATTAGCATCGGTAGTTCTTACAACGTAAATACCATATTGTGTTGGCGTGTAAGATTGACTGGTTGCTCCTGCAATTAAATTACCATTAAAATACCATTGATACGTTGTTGCGGCGCTTGATACAAGATCAGGATTATTGTAAGTGATAACCGGTTGTGCAGGTGCAGGATTATTTATATAACACGTAGTGTAGCGATGAGCCTGCGGAGTAGTGCCGCCTGTACTTTTACTCCATATAACTGTATTTGAGGGATCAATTTCATAAATATATCCTGAGGTTGCAAGGCATATCATTTGATTGCCATTTGGAAACTGATCAGAACTGCCCATATTACTTGTGTAAGAAGGGCTAACATGTCTTGAAGTATAAGATAAAGGAGTAAAAGGTGAACCGGTTGTAATTGTGTAATTATAATTATTTCTTGGTGTAATTATCCTATCTACTGTGGTTTGTTGTGTAGGTGAGGTAATACCTTTATTATTTATCCCGGTAAGTTGTCCCGCGTTTGGAATTCCTTCAGGTATCCAATGTGCATCGTGTGTTACATTTAAAACGCTTGAAGCTCCTGCTTGGTAAGCAAATGGGTTACCCCAACGGTATAAAAAATCACCTCCTTTACCACCATTACCACCTGTATGGCCTGCTGCCTGGGCTGTAGTTGTGCTATGATCAATTACATACCACTCGTTTAAATTGTGAGAGCTTACTACGATCTGATCTAAGATGGGATTATAATCAATACCATTCATATGCATCCAGTCTTTTTGCAGCGCATAATTAATATTTAATAATTGCGGATTATTTACAATTGATGTTTGGTAGTTGGCAAGACTTGAATTTACGTTTTGTACCAAATGATCCCATACATTCCATTGCCACACCACATTAGCTGTATTAAGACCTGTTGGCTGTAATTCAAGAATTTTTTCTGCCCAAACTGTAATGTTATTGGTGCCACCGGCTGCGGTAACCGTTGCAGCACTTTTAACATCGTAGCTAATAATTAAAACGTTACCATTAGGCATTACACAATGATCGTGGTGCATGCAATAGGTTGATGAGGAATACGTATAATCCCAAAGCAAGGTTCCCGAGTAACTCCATTTCTGGATTTTCCCTGTCATACCTCCACCTGTTAGCACATTACTTGTTGTTACGCTACGATATAGGTCTCCACCGGGTGCTAAATGCGTGGAGTAACCTGTACCGCCACCCGTAAAATTCCACGTTTTAACTACAGTACTGTTTGTATCAATTAAATAAGCAATAGATGAACCACTATTACTGTAAAGAGTTAAGCCATTCCATTGCTGTGCTTTTAAAGCAAAAGAAAACAATAATACAAACGCATACACTGCGTTTTTAAATGTAAATAATTTCATAATAAAGTAAATTTATTGTTAAGTAAATGTACTTTAAAAGTTACAGTGTAAAAAATAAAAGAGGTAAAAAGATGAAAAAAAAAGGTAAACTATTTATTGTTAAAAATATCCATTACAACCGTCTCATAACTAGGGCCTACAGGTATGTCCATATCTAAAACTTTTAGTGCTTTATTTTTGTATGCACTTATCTTTTTAATTGGCACAATAAATGAACGGTGAACGCGTATAAATAAATTACCCGGAAGATTCTCTAAAAAAAATTTCATTGTGTACCTTGCTACTATTGGCTTGGCGTTATCCAGGTGAATCTTGATGTAATCATCCAGACCCTCGATGTATTTTATTTTTTCAAACTCAACTTTTATCAAAGAGTAATCGGCCCTTATAAAAATATGCTGATCAGATTTAGCAGGATTTGATAACTGCGCCTGATAATGTGCTACTTTATCTATTGCCTGAACAAAACGTTCATAAGAAAAAGGTTTTAATAAATAATCAATGGCGTTTAAATTAAAACCTTCAACAGCATAATTGTCAAACGCTGTTGTGAAAATTATCATTACATCCTGCTTTAAATTCTTAACCAATTCAAGGCCAGTTATACCGGGCATTTGAATGTCGAGAAAAATTAAATTTACAGGATACTTGTTAAGGTATTTTAATCCCTCGTGTGGTGAAGTAAATGTTTTTTCGAGAGTTACCTTAGAAGAACGAGTGCAAAAATTATCAATAATATCTAAAGCCAGGGGCTCATCATCTATTGCAATTGCTTTAATCATTTAATTGAAGAGATAAATTTACAATAAATTCTTTTTCAAGATCACTTATATTCAGTTCATATTTACCGGGATAAAGCAGATCAAGGCGTTTACGTGTATTTTCAATACCTAAATTAGTGCTTAAATTTTCGGCAAACATATTTTTTACTTTGTTATTGTGAATATATAAAAACAATTGTTTTTGGTTAACATTTACTTTAATACTTATTGATGAATTCTCTTCAGAATTTACGCCATATTTAAAAGCATTTTCAATAAAAGGTATCAGTATCAGTGGTGCAATTTTTTGCTCTGTTCCATTGCGCTCAATATCAAATTTAAATTTCACTTTTTTATCAATTCGCAGTTTTTGTAGTTCTACATAATCACGCAAATAATTTAATTCACTGTCAAGCGCTACATAATCATCTTTTGTTTCCTTAAGCACGTAACGCATCATGCTCGAAAGTTTTACTATAGCTTGCGGCGCATCATCTGACTTTTGTAAGGATAAAGAGTAAATACTATTTAGGGTATTAAATAAAAAGTGAGGGTTGATCTGCGCTTTTAAAAAAGATAATTCACTAGTTGTTTTTTCCTGTTGTATAACTTTTAAATGCTGCCTGATTCTTAAAAACAGAGATGCCACAAAAACAAATAAGAACAGGTATAGCTTTTTATTCATAAACACCAGTAATAAAGATGGGCGGTCATGGTGTTTATGATGTCCTTCATGTTCTATAGGAGCCGGCAGATCATTTAAGCCAAAAACTATAGCATCAGTTACGGGAAAAGAAACAATAATAACAGCAACAATAACTATTGCATACAAAACATATTTTTTTGTAAAGTAAAATTTATCTACAAAAAAGTAATAATTTAAATAAAAAAAAATAAGTAAATGTACCTGAAAAATAACATCCAGCTGGCCGCCAGGGTTATGAAACATCCTACTAAGATATGGCCACTGAGGCGATGCTAATAAAGCGCTGAATAAAAATGCCAGCGATCCAAAAACATGAATAAATATGTTATATGATCTTTTGATTAAATCAAAGTTAAAGCATTATTCTTTTTAGCAACAATAAATGAGGTAATTATATACTTTTATGAGGTAAACCTAAGCTTCCAATTCTTTAATTGCCTGGCCATAATTTATGAATTCGATCTTATTGCTTTTTAAATATTCAACAAGCCACATATACCAGTTCAACCAGGTTTTAAAGGAATGAGAGAAATAGCGATCGTGAAAATCGATGCCAAGATATTTTAAATTGTGATCTTGTGCTTTATCAATAATTTTAAGTGTTTTTGCTTTTGCTTTTTCTAGATTTAACGACTGCCACTTTTTTCCATCTTCAATAACCCAGCCATCCATTATCTGGAAAGGAAATTCCCACATGTTACCAATTTTATATGGATCTTTAAAAGAGTGCTCAGTACTATCAAATTTATAGCCTGCTTTATCAAGCATATTATATGTTTGCGCGGAGTTCCTAACGTAATGCATTCTTACGCCAAAGTTTTTTTGACCTGCCAGCTTATCAAATAATTCGAACTCTTTATTAATAAGTTGCTGGTTTTCAAATTCAATACCATGTATGTTTATCTCGCAGTTACGGCGCTGCATCTGTTCAATCCATAATAATGCGGCCCTGTTCGAATAATTGAGGCCTATGCCTCTGTTTACGGCAATAAAAAAAGAAGAAGGTATGTTGTTGATATTGTTGTAGGTAATAAGTTCGTCAATATTTTGCCATTTATTTTTAAAAAAATCTGTCCAGCGTAACATGTATTCGCGCATAGATATTTTACCCGCCAATAATTCGATATGCATGCGCACCATAAATTTTGGGATAATTACATCCTTAAAAGTATGCTCTAAAACACTTATGTGATCTATATCGTGAGAAATTATAGCTTTCATAGCTTAACTTTTCTTTCCTTTTAAAACGTTTATTACTTTAGGTAAACGGTTTATCTTTAAAAAATGATAATCTAACTGGCTACCACCTAAGCCGCGGTAAAAGCCTGCTAACCCTGTATTTCCCCCTCCGCCAAAATCAAAGACCTTGGCTTTTTTTTCAAAATATTTTATTGCAAAATCAATTAATAAGTGCATGCTGCCACTATTATCTTTCTTATCAACATTAGTGCCTTTTAAATATAAAACATGTGTATTATTGAAAGCAAAATGTCCAATAGCCTTTACATTTTTTTTTGGATCCACTGTTTTAAATGTAATTATCTGATTATTTTTTAACCCATTTGCCAATAAGCTATTAAACGTTTTTATAACCGATCTGGAAAGACCTACTTCTTTTTCAAGAAAAGGATCGATGATTTTTTTTGACAAAGAGATACTTTCTTTTGCATCTGCTTCTATAACTATAAAACCGTTCTCTTCTGCTTTTTTAATATTACGTTTGGTGTTTTGATTGTACGCGTGCTCTTTTTTATAATCAATAATAAATGTCCTTTTTTGGCTTAATCCTTTTACTTTTAAATTGTTTGAAGCATTTAATTCTATTTCGATAAGTTTAAAGTGCGCGGTGATGTAACGATAAAATGCCATCTCAACACCATCATTAATTTTGCCAAAAGCGCCCAACTGCGAGGTAAATGATGGTTGCGGCAAGTATTTAAAGCCTAATTTATTTTTTACAGTTAACGGAAAAACACTTTCATAATCACCAATAACCAGTGCATCCCATTTTGGAGATGTTGCATTTAAATAAAAAGATTGCGCAAATACCAAAGGCATTTTTGACGATAAAATTGCTTTATCCCATTTTTTAAGATCAATATCTTTATGCTTTATAAGCGTTACCTTATCCATTAAAATATTTCGCGTTTCTTATATTTTAAAAAGATCTCTAATGGCAACAAGGCTTTATTAACCGTGTAATAAGGAATGAGCTCGGCCCCAAAGCTGCGAAAAAATTTCTCTACCCCTTTTAGCATCGAACCTTCAAAATCAAAAGTGGTGCAACCCAGTTCTTTTGCTTTTTCAATGCTTTTCAGGATCAATAAATTATTAACGCCTTGTATACCTGAATTTTTATCTATACCTCCCAGTAAATAGTAACAATTGTTTTTATCAAATACGCAAAAAACAGCGCCGTAAAATTTATTATCTTTATTTGCTATCATAGCAAAAGAATTGGAAGCATCTGAAAACTGCAAAAAAATATTCTTTAATTCTTCTTCATAAACATTTGCACCAGCAGATTTTAAAGTGCCTTTAAAAAATTTAAACAATTCTTCGCGACGCATTGAATCCTGTGAAACAAGTATCTCTTCTTTTATAGCCTTATTAATAAGATTTCTGTTCTTGCTATCAAAATTACTCTTGATCTCATCTATGGTTTTATTAAGACCGATATGATACGTATAATTCGGTATTACTTTATATTTATCCCAAATAAATGGCTGTAGATCGATAATATCTGATGGAAATGCAAGGATGGTTAACGAACTTTTTTGCTCTGTAAAATAGGCGCAGATATCATTCATTACTTCTTTAGAGAAATTATTTACAGATGATCTGTTTTTACTTTCAGACACAAAGAAAAGGCCGCAGTGCGGCGTATATGGCGGAAGCTTGACAAAATTAAAACCGTACTTTCTTGTTTTAAAAAAATAAAAGCCGCCAATTAACTGGTGCTCATCTTTGTAAATACCTATTAATTCTAGTCGTTCTCCATAAACAGAAAGCCATTTTTTTGAACCGAACACACCAATGGCAGCTTCAGCTTTTTCTGTAAACAGGGCAATATCGTTAATTGGTTTTAAGATCAATTTTATTTTTTTTGCTGGATTAACAATTTTGAATATTCATTTATCATTTGCTGTAGGTTATTTTTCCAATTATACTTTTCTATTACATGCTTTCTTCCATTTACAGCAACTCGTTCATACAATTCTTTATCTGTTATTAATCGTTCTATTGCTCTGGCAGTATCATCTACGTCGCCAATATTTACTTTTAGTCCAACGCTTTCATCCTTCACTACTTCCTTTAATCCGCCAACGTTGCTTACAATAACCGGCACTTCGCATGCCATTGCTTCAACAACCGAAACACCAAAACTTTCGTATTCACTAATATTTACCAGCACATCCAACATATTATAATAATTGCTTATCTCTTTAAAAGCAACACGGCCTGTAAACGTTACCTTTTCAAAAATACCTAATTCTTTGCAAAGTTCTTTCAGGTTTTTATCTTCAGTTCCTTCTCCTATTATCAGCAGTTTTAAATTATCAAATTTTAGCGATAATTTAGCGTATGACTTTATAAGAATATCAATATTATAAAGACCTTCAAGTGGTTTTATGCTTCCTAAAACAATATCATTATCATTAAATAAAGACTTAACTTTTTTTGGTTTAAATTCATCAATATTTATCCCGAAAGGAATAACAGAAACAGGTTTATCAATTACCTGATGAATGTATTCTTCGATTGTAAAAGAAGTAGCGCATAACAGATTGGCCTTTTTAAAATTAAATTTTAAAATAGATTTTGCCACAAAATTCTTGTTTGGAAATTTCATTACATCAGAGCCCCAGCTGGAAATAACAAAAGGGTGAAAACCTGTTAACGCGCCCACAAAGCCATAACTGGTAGCATAATGCGCATGAAGTATATCCGGTTCAAAATGTCTGATGATCTTTTTTAAGATAGCCACGTATTTAATATAAGCTATTTTTGTTAACGTAGTGTCTGCATTTATTTTATTATCGGGTTCAAAAAAAACAGTGATGTTATCGTGAACGTACCAACTATAAGATGCTTTGTTAAAGCTAAACAATCCTACCTTTATGCCACTGTTAGCCAGCCCAAGAGCCCACTTTTCAGTGTGCTCGCTATAAGTATCTGATAAAAGTAAAACCTTCATTTACGTGGAAATAAAAAATGTTTGGTTAAACGTAAATAAGAAAAAGGCGTTAAAAAATGAAAGAATTTTCGACCATAATCTTTACTTATCTGAAGTTGTTCTTTTATAAAAATGCTTGTAATACTTCCTGATTTGGATGTTTTATAAAACCGGAAATCAGAAACAATAAAATCGCAGCAATAGATAACAGCCTTATTTTTAAAGCATCTTAAAATATATTCGTAATCAAAACAACATTGATAAGGTTTTAATAAACCAATTTTATCGGTAAATTTTTTTTTAAAGAATGAACCCGGCTGAAATATGGCAGGCGTGTGCGAGTACAGGATCTTAAAATCCAAAGGATATGAATGATACTGCTTGGTCATTTCGCCTTTTTCATTAATGTAATTTACTCCACCGTAAATATAATCAATGTTTGTATTTGCTTTAAGAATATCGACCAGCTTAAAAAAGCCTTCTACATTTAATAAATCATCGGTATTTAACCAGGTCCAGTAATTACCCGTACATTTTAAAATACCTTTATTAATAGCATCATACTGACCTTTATCTTTTTCCACTTCAAGAAAATCTATAAATTGCCTGTATTTGTTAATCTGTTCCTGCACAGCAGTGTTAGATTCCGAATCAAAAACAAGTATCTCTATTTCAAGTCCTTTTGCTGAAGCTTTTTGTTTTATCTCTGCTAAATTCCTTAATGTATCGCCAATAAACTGTTCTTGATTAAAAGAAGGAACTATAATCGAAAACTTCATATCGAAACAGGGAATTAAGTATTAAAATAATCGTAAATTTAACATTTTAGTTCTGAATAGTATAGTTAAATTATATAGTGAAACGCCCAAAAATAGCATATTTATCTTCTGACGATCCTAAAAACAAAAGTATCTGGAGTGGTACTCATTATTCAATTTACAAGTCCTTGTGTGGTTTTGGAGATGTATATATACTTGGCCCTTACAAGCCTTCTTTAAAACTGTTTATTGCCCAAGCTATTAACCAGTTAAGTTTAAAATTATTTAATAAAAGATATAGTTACCGGCACAGCATTTTTATAAGCAAAGGCTACGCAAGCTACTTTAATAAAAGGCTTAAAGAAAAGAACTACGACTACATTGTTGCTCCTGCAGGGTCTTGCGAATTGGCCTATATTGAAACAAATGTACCCGTAATTTATATTACTGACGGTACTTTTGCAGGCTGTTTAAATTATCATGACAGTTTAAAAAATCTCACTAAAAAATCAATTAAAGAGGGAAATTTTATCGAACAACAATCCATTCAAAAAAGTAAATTCGTTATTGTTTCTTCAGAATGGGCAAAAATGTCGGTTATTAAAGATTATAAGACCGATCCTGCCAAAGTAAATATAATACCTTTTGGTGCAAATTTTGACCGTTTGCCAACTAAAGAAGAACTTGAATTTTCTGCTCCTGTAGAATGGAAGCTCTTATTTGTTGGTGTATATTGGAAAAATAAAGGTGGAGAAATTGCTTATAATGCATTTAAATTGCTTTTAGCGAAAGGCTACAACGCATCCTTAACTATTTTAGGCTGTATTCCACCCGATGAGTTCAATCACCCCAAAATGACTGTAATTTCTTTTATTGATAAAAATGATCCTAAAGGTCAAGAACAATTAAATGACATTTATAAGCAACATCATTTTTTAATACTGCCAACCCGTTTTGATTGCACGCCTATTGTTATAAACGAGGCCAGCGCTTACGGCATGCCTTGTATTATAGCAAATACAGGTGGTGTGGCAGGCCATTTAAAAGAAAGAAGAAATGGCTTTTTAGTTAATTACAGTGATCAAGGAAAAAGCTATGCAGATAAGATCTCTCATTTAATTGATCATCCAAATGAATACACACAATTAAGAAAAGAAACACGAAAATTGTACGATGAGTTGCTTAACTGGAATAACTGGACAGAGCAATTAAAAAAACTAATAGGAATCACTTAAAAAAAAACACATAGGCCACATAGTTTTTTAGAAACAATTGTGTTATAAAAAAGAAAATCATAGCGCCTCTTTTTTCGATAAATCGAAAAAAGCTATGTAGACTCAGTTTATTTAACATCAATAAAACTCTATGTTTCTATGTGGTTAAAAAAAATCAGGCTTTCCTGAATTTTCGAATAAGGCATTTTGTAAGCAACTTGCTTTTTTTATCCAGCGTTACCTTTGTTACTTTTGAAAGCATAGATCTTGAATACAAACTGTAGGCTGCAAGCCCAAGATTTGAATAACCGCAGCTATCAAACCAGAATTTATGCAGGAACAAGTTAAAAGAGTTTTCATTAAATGCTTTATTCTTTTTATTCTGCTCTTTTAAATTCAATAAAAAAACTTCTATTTCATTAAGTGTTTTAATAGAGGTAACAAAAACATTATTACCAATTAAATTTAAAATAGCAAATTGTTCATCGGTTAATTTAAACTTAAGCTGATCGCAGTATTCTTTTCGTATTTTTTCACTTATTGCAAGTTGAGTAGCGTGATTTTGGTTACTTATTTGCGTAGCATGCGAACGGTACTTTAACAAAGGCACTGCCACATTTCTAAACTCTCCAAAAAAAGCCAGATCTGTCCATAATTTATAATCCTCTGCGTGCACATAATCTTTTTTGTAAAGTAAATTCTTTTCAGCAAAAATATTTTTCATCATCACTGTTGGGTGGCAAAAACAGGGAGAAAAAAATAACACAGCTTTTTGATAATCGCTGTTATTCTTATTTTTTTTGAGGGATGTTCTCTTTTCCGTAAGCAAAAAATAATCGCTTCCCACGGCAATGGCTTTTGGATCGCTCTCAAACTCTTTTACCTGTAACTCAAGACGCTGTGGTAATGCCACATCGTCTGCATCCATACGGGCAATGTAGTTGCCTTTTGCAATTTTTAAGCCTTTGTTTAAAGAGTTAATCAATCCCATATTACTTTCGTTTTTAATAAAAACAATACGCGGATCTTTAAACGAAAGAATTATTTTTTCAGAATCATCGGTAGAGCCATCGTTAATTATTAAGAATTCAAAGTCCATGAAACTCTGATCGAGAATACTTTTAATAGCTTCATGAAGATACTTAGCGCCGTTATAAACGGGCATCAGTACTGAAACCGCAGGCGATTGATTATTTATATTTTTATCCAGTCAGCAGGAATAAGATCGTTAGTATTAATTTTTTTATCAGCAAACCAATTTTTTGGCGCAATAATCTTTTTACTTTTATTTTGATTTAACCAGGCACCCCACCAGCTAAAACTACTGTTAGCAATAATAGTATGTTTGCACCGGCTCATTAAGATCAGTTCTTCCTGTGTAGTTATATCGTTTGCTTTCCCATCAACAAATTGCTTCTTCTCAATAAAATCAAGATGGGTTTTGCACCAATCAAGATCATCGCTAAAGATAAAAAAAACAGGGTCAGGCACCTTATTTTTTACTTGCTCTAAAGCAGCTTTGTAATAATCCAATTCAAGATAACCATGAAATTGATTAGCAGATTTTAAACTCACAAAATCGCCACGCCTTACATGCAAAGAAACAGAATTTACTTCGCCAATGTTTTTATCGATCAATAAAGCAGCGGCGCTCAGCGGTTCTTTCAAAGTAATTTCTGTTAATAATTTTTCCCTGAAAGAATTAAAATATTTTTCACTTTGCCAGTAACCATTCAGATAAGTGTCTTTTGGAAGGTTTAAAAATTCAGTATGAAAATTAAAGTGGTGTTCGTTAAAAATCATTTTATTAAATAAACCGGGACTCATCTTTTTTAAACGCGTAATTACCCTACCCTGATTAAAATTGAAAACCTTCAATGTTTCTTCATTTGCAATAGAAGCTAAAATATTAAAAGGCTCCAATTCAAATTTACGTTGCGTATAAGCACCATGCGATACTAATTTTAAGTGCGATGTATCCAAAGCAAGATCTGTTTTGTGATAGTTTGCCAATGCACTACCCGCAGCGTATTGAAACAGCTGATTACCTAACCCTCCTATGAGCTTAACAACGATCATTAAAAACGTTCTATTTTAAATATATTTTTATTATAACGACTTGTGAGCAATCTTTTTTTAACCTTCTTAAATAAACTGTTCTTAGGAAGATCAGAGAAAACTTCTTTTAAGAAGCCATCTATATTGCCTGGTATTTCAACTTCCGATCTTAACATATCGTAATTTTTCACGTCGAACTGAACAAACAATTCCTGGAAAAATAAGAGTGATTTTTTTGTATTTAATTTATCAGAATAAATAGTAGAAAAGAGAAAAAGATTTTCTTGTAACACTATTTTCTTATTGGTAGACACCTCTTGCGTTAACTGCTCTTCATTGCCATCCACAACCGTTACAAGGGCTTCGGGGATACACAAAAAGTGTTTATGCTTTTTTAAATACGCTATATAAAACTCAACATCTACTAACCATTTATAATTTTTATTAAAACTTAGAGATTCATTTTTTTTAAAGATAACAGCACTTGGTGCACCCACGCAATTTCTAAAGAATAAAAATTCAGGCTGTGCCTTTAATCTTTTTAATTGCGCATTGGTTTGTTTATGTAAATAATGTTCGTTTGTTTTTTTAAAATAAATATCAGAATAGGAGAATGCAAAATCAATTTTCGCATCAGATTCCAAAGCCGTAACAAATTTTTGAAGGCTTTCTTTATTCGTAAAATAATCGTCGTGGTGCAGTATTTTAATATAATTACCTTTTGCCTGCTTTACAGCATTATTCCAGTTTTCCGGACTTCCTAAAGCTATTTTATTTTTAAAATAACGGGGCTTTGGTTCGTTATACGCTTCTACTATCTTTTTAACTGAATCATCCGGGGTATCATCACTTACAATAATTTCATAATTAGTATACGTTTGCATTAAAACAGAATCGATTGCTTTTTTAAGTAGCAAAGGCTGTTTGTAAGCGGGTATACATATTGAAACTAATGCGTTCATTTATTTACTCGACCAGTGTGATGAAGCTTTTGAAACGTTGCTTCTGTAGTACTTTTCTTCTTCGGTTAAATTATCTGAATTTATATACCAGGGCAAATGTAAGAATTCATATTCTCCCCCTACCCTGTAAGCCTTACACATTTCTGCATTACCAAAGGCCAATGGTTTGTATAAAGCAAAAGTGGTATCTACCATTGCATCATATACATTATTTTCAACCTGCTTTTGCCAATAAATCTTTTCCCATTCCTGCACTTCATTCTTTTTATCGTATTCATCCGGCAAATCGTTTACTCTTAAAGCAGCGCCTGCCTTTTCAATTGAGTTATACTTTGACAAAATAGTATATAACTTATATACAACATTTGCAGGGCATGAAGAATTAGGAATTACATCCGGATCGGTATAAACGTAAAAGCCCTTTTTAATCTCTTCAAAAAAAGTTGTTTGCCAAAGTGCCATGTAGCCCACATTACGTTTTAAAAAAATAATTTTATGCTTTGTAGTTTTATAATATTCCAATAACGGAGGATAAGTTGAATCATTATCAAGTATAATAATATTCGAATAATTATTTCTTTCGAGCCAGTTAATTAACTGTAACATACATGTATAACGGTTACGGTTATTAATAACTATAGGAATTTTATAAGAATCTGCTTCGGTTAAAGTACTTGTTAAGAATAAGCGATTTATCTTTCTAAAGAATTTTGAAGTGGCCGACAAGCCTTTCTTTTTTATGGAAAACAAAGTTTCTTTTATCACATTATCATTAGACATTTTATTTCCCCCTGAACTTTTGAATAGTACTAATGATCTTTGAATATTTACTGCGCGAAAAAACATTGTGCTTTTTTAAACTTTCAAATATAGGTTCAGATATATTTAAATGCCAGGCTCTTTCCCTTTCTTCGGTTAATAAAGCCGCAAGTTTTGAATCATTACTTACACCACTGCCATCAAATACAGAAATAAAGCGATTAATATGATCGCAGGAAACATTTGGCTTTAAGAGGCAGCGGATAAAAAATTCATAGTCGCCTGCAATTTTAAAATCAGTGCGATAAAGACCATATTTTTTAAAAAGATCGGCTTTTATAAAAACGCATGGATGCCAAAACGTGCTATTCAACATAAAATCAAGATCGATCTTGGTTGGGGCAACGTGTGTTTCTTTTTTTCCTTCCTTATTCATAATAAGGTTTCCGTAATAAAACGAGGCATCTGTTACCAAAGCAGCAACAGAACTCAGGGTATTTTTTTCGCTTAAAACATCGCCACTGTTTAAGAACAATAAATATTTACCGGTAGCTTCTAAGATGCCTTTGTTTTGCGCATCGTAAATACCGCTGTCAGGTTCAGAAATAGTATAATCAATATTATCCTTATAACTTTCAATAACACTTACGCTATCATCTGAACTGTTACCATCAATAACAATATATTCAAGATCTTTATGATCCTGCGAAATAACACTCTCAATGGTCTTTTTTAAACCTTCGCTGTTATTTAAATTTATAGTTATGATTGAAAATAACATTTGTTTTTATTTATACTTTACGACTTACTTTTTCAAGAAAACCTATCATTTTAAGTACAATGCTTTTTGCCGCAGAAGTTCTTTCTTTCTCTTTTTTATAAAGTGCGTAAGAAATTGGAACTGTTTTTAATTTAGAATAGCCCTGCGCTTCAATTTTTTCAAAATAAGGTTCATACAATTTTTTTAACAAAGGAAATTTATTAAAATCATACCGCGTGTAAAACCTAGAGATCTCATTTTTATCAGTGCTTAAATTACTAAAATGATAGAATACTAATTTAGAATTATCATTCAGTACAACTTCTTCATTTTTAATTTCTACGACAGAACGTTCATGAAGGTTCCATGGAGCCATATTAAATTTATAACTTTTTAAAACAGCCACATCATTATAATACATTGGTGCTAAATTCATCCACAACTGATCTACAAATAATCCTTCAGAAGTGCGGTTATAGCCAATGGTCAGCGTTCTTTCTTCCCACCAATCCAACATAGCAAGAGCATTTTTACTTTTTGCATTTATACCTAAAAACCCAAGGTTGTAAATTCCATAATTTAAAAATAATGGCTCATAGGCTCCAAATTCATCCAGCTTAATGGGAGATGTTATATGTGGCGTTAAAGCCATGGAATGAGTTTTCAGTATTTCATTTATTTCTTGTATACTATCATAAAAACAAATATCCGGATCTATGTAATAAATAATTTCCGCATCCTTATTTTGTTGAATTATGTATTTAAAAAACGAAGGTTTTACGCAGGTATTAAATTCAATGATATCATATTTGGCAATTAACTCATTTACATTAATTGCTTTTAACTCTTTAACAGGAACTATGGCTGCCGGTTTAAAATTATCATAATTAACCACCGGAGAAAGTTCATCTACCAAACCAATATAAAATTGAAAATCGGGATTAAATTTTAAAAAAGATTCCTTTAGCACGTTGGCCTGCGCTAAATAATTATTAGAGCAAAGTGTAAATGCAAAATATTTTTGTTTGGAATCCATAAAATACAGAAGTGAATTTAAGAAAATTTATTCAATACTCTTCGTATGCTCCTTTTTACTGATCCCAGCTTATATCTTAAAGGATGATTTTCTTGCTGCAAGCGCAATACATCTTTATAATAAACAAATTTACTGGTGTTTATAAAATGATTGAAGGGTGAGAAATTAAAATAAAGCATCACATTGTTTACAAAATCTCTCGATAGGTTTGCATCACCACTGTTGCCCGAAAAGCCTTCTACAGAATACTTTGTTATTGTAAGTTCTGTATGTGCAAATTTGGTTTTAGCCCAAAATCTTAAATTCAGGTCCCAATCTGCCGATTTTACGTAGTCAAGATTATAATAACCTACATGCTCTAACATATAATCCCGCTTATAAAAAATAGCCTGGTGACAAATATTCTGGTTCAATAATTTTTCTGTTGTAAATTTGCCGGCATATATCTCGCCATTTTTAGCCCAAGCTGTATCGCCTATTATCAATACATTTCCGTAAACCACTTCCCTATCGGTATTTGTTAGTTTTTTACTTATGGTTGAAAGTACATCCTTGTCATAAAAAACATCATCGCTACCTAAAAAAAACAACCATTCGCCTTTTGCCAGGTCCATACCTTTATTCATGGCATCGTAAATGCCTTTATCCTTATCGCTATATACTTTAATATTTGCATATGTTAAAGTATACTCATCCAGAATCTTTAAAGTTCCGTCAGTAGAAACAGCATCCATTATCAGCACTTCAAAAGAGGCACTTTGTTCAAAAACACTGTCCAGGCAAGCCTTCAGGGTTTTTGAAGAATTAAATGTTGGTATGATTATAGAAATAAGGGGACGCAAAATGCTTTATATTTTCTCGTAAAAAAAGTAATGAAAGTGTTTCAATTTTGATGCCATACTCTTACCAAACACATTGCCCAGTGATTGCCTTGTATCTTTTAAATACTTGGTGATACTGCTTTTTAATGTAAACGGCATTTCGGGCGAAGGTGCATTTGCCCCGTCAACATTAACTCCCGGCAATTTATTATTTAATTGTTTTTTTACTTCTAAAAGTTTTTTTACATAAGGAAAATAAAATAAGGCGCGGGCATCGTCGGTCATTTCATAATCATTACCGGTAAGTGATACAACACCATTATTATAAAATCTTAAACCGTGGTAATGAAAGAAAACAGCGTTAAATTTTTTGCCCGATCTTTTTTCCATTCCCGTTATTTTTCCATTATTGTTTACGAAAGAATATTGCTGAAGATTCCATGGAGCAATACCTCCACCTAAATGCTGCAATTCATGTACACCCTTAAAACGTGTTGTCCAATCGTCAAGGTATTTCTGATCGCCAAATTTACCGTCCTCTATTCTGCCATAACACCAGTCAATACAGGCATTTCGCCACCAACGTAAAACTTCCATGCCTTTTGCATCATTTTTAAATGTTACAAATTGTACGCAGTATTTTCCATAGATCTCAGATTCTTTATATTCAGGCGTAAAACGGTGTTCTGTAATTAAGACCGAACTATTGCCCATTTCTTCTATTAATATGGTTGGATCTGAATAAAAGTACATATCCGCATCAATATAGGTGCAGTTATCTAATTTGTAGGTTTCTATTGAATATAAAATGGTAGATGAGGCGCATGTCCAGCAATACTCACCGGCACTACGGCCCGGTTTAATACGCAACAGATCCTTATCTTCAAATTCTTTTAGAGAAACAACAGTTAATTTAGGGTAATTCTCTTTTTTAAAAAACTCATAACACGTATCATCAAATGCAAAAACATATAAATGAAAATTTTTGCATTGCCTCTCCAGAGACTGATACATGAGCAATCCGCGCGAGAGATAAGAGGAGTTAAATAATGTGCAAAAATTCAGTTTCACAATTTATTGATATAATGGGTTAATTTATTTTTAATTTTTTGTTTTGTAGTAAATGTAACCTGGATAGGCCTTATTTGTTCAAGTGAGTATTTTTCAAGTTCGGAAAATAAATTTTTATCAATTGTATTTTTAAGATTTAAAAGATCAAGCGCAAAGCCATGCTGTTGCTTAATAGTACTAAATACCCAGCCCAATAAAATATCACGATCACTGTTCTTATTTTCGAATGAATTAAAATAAGTGATCTCGCCCCAGCACGAACTGTTTGGGATATTAAAATCGGTAGCGGGATCTAATTTATATTTTTGCAGTGTTGTTTTGGCAATACGTTTTGAACCCATGATGTTTATTTCAGAAGCCCAGTAAGGCATTTTATCCATATAGGTCAATACACCGTGAAATTTATCTTCGCCTTTATAGGCATCAATTATACCAGGCTCAAATTGTGCAATAATGGCATTTTTTTGAAGTTCGTCTGACAGCGAAGTAAACAAGCGCAGATCTGTTCCCTGCGAATCGGTTTTGAACCAATCCATATAATTGATGTTCTTTTCTTTTAATACCGATGCTAACGAAACATTTTTCAGTTCAATTGTTTTTTCAACTTTAAAAAGATCAGAAAAACTCCAGCTTTCTAATTTATCAATTAAAGGATATAGCGAGCTTGAACAATGCGGAGATGACGTTAAATAAAAAACAGTTGTTTTGTCTTCTTTATTAGAAACAATGGCATTTATTAAATGAACTTTTTTATAGCCTGAATCTGTTTCTGAATTATTAAAATCGCGGTCATCAGCATCAAAAGCTACACAAACAGAGTGTTTTGCTATCATGCGCCATTCCGGGTGAATCTCTCCCGAAGCGCCAATATCCAATAATACAGGAGGTTTATCCTGCAATAGTTGTGTGGTCAATACTTTTTCTATCAGTTGGTTCAATTCCATTATTTTAATTTTAAAATATGCCCTTTAAAATACGCTTTTTTATCGCCAAGATCAACTTCGAGGCCTTTATAGGGATCTAAAGTATTTATTACTTCATATTTGGATGAAAGCGTATCTATTACTTTTTTCTCACTTAATATCCGGCAGGGATAAGATGCTTCATAAATATTTTTTGGAACTATTTGTTTGGTTAAGCGTTCTTCATCCTGTAAAAACAAATTACGATCTATTACAATGTATCTTATCGAAAGCTCCATCAATGAATTTAGTATTGTATAAGGCTCTTCCAGGTAGGATAATACACTTGATAATAATAACACGTTGGGTTTTGTTTTGTTTAACACCTCTTGCGATCTATAATAAAAATACAATTCATTATCTTGTAGTTCTTTTTTTCCATAGTCAACAAAATGTCCCTGCTCTACTACATTCCAATTTATACTGGCATTTTTATCCAACAGCTGCCTGTACTGATAATAAACACTTCCAAGAGCACCACCAAAATCAAGAATAGATAATTTATTGTTGTTCTCTTTTAAAATAGTTTTAAATAAAGTCAGTAGTTTTTCGTCAAATTCAATTTTATCAAATGTTACCGAATCGCGTTCAAAAGCTGCCTCACCTTTTTTTACCTTTAATGTGGCCTGTTTTACTTTTTCAAAAATGGCAGTACTGTCATATCCAAGGCATTCTTTTTCCACTTCCTGCCAATTCTTATAATTACCAAACCAGCCAGATATTTCCTGTTCGGGCTGTTTACGCACTATTTTTTTCACTGCTTGTTTTAACCGGTAAGGCAAATGTTTAGCAATGTTTGTTTTAATTTTTTGCAGCGGACTTTCTTTTTTTAAATAAGAAGGTGAATTTTTTATTTCATTTTCAATATATAAAAAAGCTTCCACCGAAGCCGCATCTTCTTTTACTTCAATATCAAAATCAGAAATATTGCCTTGTGCCAGTTCAATATTTTTATTGTAATCGTTCTCAAAACTATTTGTAGCGTTGGCATCAAAGCCAATATGCTGCGATAAAGATATTTTTGGATATAAAGAAAGTGTATCGTTTAAAACCGCAACAGCCGTCCAGCGAATAGCCCAGGAGCTTATTTGCCCTTCGTACTGCAGCTTAAGCATATTCTCAAAATTATACCGTCCGCCCAGATTAAATTTATTCATCAATTTACGTTCAATTAACTGATCGTATAATTTTTTTCCATCGGGTTCAAATAATTTCCAACGGTTGCGCCATGTGCCCCAGGCAATGGTATCGGGCATATGATTAAAAAAATTAAAACCCTTGTTGTAATAATAATTCCACGAACCAACGCTTAGCACTTTGGTATTGTCTTTATATTTTTCTAAAGCATCGTTTGTAAATTGTAAAAAGTAAGGCGACGTAACAACATCATCTTCTACAACAATAACTTTTTCATATTTTTCGAGCACATAATTTAATCCGGCAATAACAGAGTTTTGCAATCCTTTATTAACTGTGGCTATAATAACCTCAACAGAGGCAAATCCTTTAAGGTTGTTACAAATGTTTGCTACCTCATTAATATTTTTAAGATCAGCTTCGGTTGCATTAGCTTTTGCGCCATCGCAAAAAATAAACACAGATGATTCTTTAGCCAATACATTACTTTTTAGCGCATTTAAAGTTTTAGTTAAATGTACAGGGCGGTTGTAACAAAATATAACTATTGGCGCTAAAGGCATTTATTTTAGTTTTTTCCAGATGGTAGTACGTGTAAACACAGATGCGTAAGGCGACGGTCCTTGCTCTCCAATAAGCTTTTGATAATCTTTTGCCAGCAACGGTTCTGTTTGTGTTAAATAATATTTTCTGTCAGAGTTATCCAACACTAAAAAACCTCCTGCTTTTAATTTGGGCATAGCATGTTTAATGCAGGCAGGACGTGAACGTCCATCAATAATAATACAATCAAAATAAATATCCGGATATTGATCAATTACCGAAACATAAGCCTTGTAATTAAACCCGTAAGACGGTACATCATCCGCCGAATAATGGTCCGGATTGGCAAAATCAGGTGGGGTGAACAGATCGCCTTTCTCCGGCAATACAAAATTGCCTTTCCAGCTTTTAATGTTTTTTTGTTTAATAGTATCGCTTAATATTTTAAACCATTCTTCATTATGTTCAACGGTAATAATTTCTGCCACACGTTTTGCAAAAAACAAAGTAGAACCGCCGCCGCCATATTCAAAAACCTTATCGGTACTTTTTAAATTCTTATTTAAAAAATCAATGGCTTGAAAGGTGATCCACGGTTGTTCGTCGCGCACAGAAGTAGCTCCCGGCTCTAAACTTTTTTTCCAACGAAAAAAATAGTTGAGCGGCGTTCGAAGCCCGTGTTTTTTTGCTTCATCTCGGTATAATTTAAATAATCCGTACATGTTACTTTAAGGTAAAAGAGTGCTCAATAAAAATGCTTGCCTGGCCTTCGGGTGGTAACTTGCCCGACTTGTAAAAATCGCCCGACTCAACTGTAAAAGATCCTGCATCCTGTATCCAGTCTGCAATATCACCATTAACCGTACTGTAAAGTGTAAATGTATATTCACCACTTTTTAAAGGCAGTTTTGGTGTGGCAATATCAATATTATGTTTGCCTTTTGTTATTTTTTCGAATACCTGGTTGGTTAATTCGTTATTATAATGCGCCACACGTTGCCCCATGTTATCATCAATACCTAAAGAAAAAATAACGTTTGACAGATCGTTTGTTGCATCAATTTCAATTTCAAAATTTAAATAATCGCCACAATGCGCGGCAACCACATTTTCGCCTTGTTTATTTTTTAAGTTGAAGGAAGTAAATTTTAATTTACCGTTCCCGCTCCTGTCCGTTCTATCTGAAAGTTTTAATAATTGTACTTCCTGCGAGGCGCGTAAATAAACAGGGATAACATCTTCAGTTTTTCCGTAAGCCACCATTTCGCCGTTTTTTAAATACAAACACTTATCACATAAATTTTGAATGGATGCCATGTTATGGCTTACAAATAAAATAGTGCGGCCGGTAGAGGCTACATCTTTCATTTTACCCAAACACTTTTTTTGAAAAGCAGAATCACCAACCGCCAAAACCTCATCCATAATTAAAATCTCCGGATCGAGATGGGCGGCCACTGCAAAGGCAAGGCGCACGTACATACCCGAACTATATCGCTTTACGGGTGTATCTAAAAATTGTTCTACTTCGCTAAAGGCAACTATCTCATCAAATTTAGAGGTGATCTCTTTTTTGGTCATGCCTAAAATGGCGCCATTTAAAAAAATATTTTCGCGGCCCGAAAGATCGCCATGAAAACCTGTACCTACTTCCAATAAACTGGCTACACGCCCGTCAATTTCAACCCGGCCTTTTGTAGGAGCAACAATGCGTGACAATACTTTTAATAACGTTGATTTACCGGCACCGTTACGGCCAATAATGCCAATACGATCGCCTTTATTGATCTCGAAATTAATATTTTGTAAAGCCCAGAATTCTTCTTTGGATGGGCGTTTAAAATTGCCTGATAGTGCTTTTTTGAATGCCGCCGGAATTTTTTCACGCAAAGTATCGTGTGTTGATTCTTTATGCTTTATAATATATTTTTTGGAAATATTTTCAACCTTGATGGCAACGCTCATACCTCGTAAAAATAACTAAATTATATGGTTTTTATAACTAATAAATTATAAAAATTTAAAGTCATTTATACTAAATTTGCACTTTGCATACAATAGAACCATATTTTAACTGGCGGCATTTGTATATAGCTGCAGACGATCCGCAATCGCCTTTCTACCAGCGTGATTACAGCGAGTTTGAATATTCAAATACCATTTACAATTTTTATATTCATCCGCAGTGGGATGATATTGGAAGTGACACCATGTACATTAAAATATTGTTTGTTGATTATCAGGAAAAATATGCCATTATTGAATTTATTGGTGAATGGAATGATGCTATCAATAACGATATTATGCTATTGAAGCGCGATTTTATTGACGACCTTAATTACATGGGCATTAATAAATATATTTTAATTGGTGAGAACGTGCTTAATTTTCATAACAGTGATGATAGCTATTATGAGGAATGGTTTGATGATAATGGCGATGATGGCTGGATAGCTTTGATCAATTTCAGGGAACATGTTTTACAGGAATTTAAAAAAGCGCATATTGATTATTATTTTATTTATGGAGGTGAGCTGGATGATTTTAACTGGCGCAAATTCTCGCCCGGGCAAGTGTTTGGTAATGTGAGCAAGATCATTTCTAAAAGGCTAACTTGATTTCAGATTTTAGAAGTCAGATTTAAGATTTAGTGTAAATCTTAAATCTAAAATCTGCAATCTTAAATATATTTATATGGAATTTATTGATGAAAGATTAAGTGCTTACAGTGAAAACTTTTCTGAAAAAGAAAGTGATCTTTTAAAAGAACTTAACCGCGAAACAAATTTAAAGGTCAATAGTCCACGTATGCTTAGTGGCCATATACAAGGGCGTTTATTGAGCTTTTTATCAAAAATGCAGCAACCCGAATTGATACTGGAAATTGGAACTTACACCGGTTATTCGGCTTTATGTTTAGCAGAAGGGCTAAAAGAAAGCGGCAAATTAATTACAATAGATCCAAATGAAGAAACCAATGCTTTTGCCCAGCGATATTTTAACCGCTCACCTTTAAAAGACAAGATAAAATTAATTACTGGTCAGGCAGGATATGTAATTCCTGAGCTTAACCAACAAATTGATCTTGTTTTTATTGATGCGGATAAAAAAAATTACGCGGTTTATTTTGATCTTGTTATTGATAAGGTAAAAAAAGGCGGCTTAATTATTGCCGATAATGTGCTTTGGAGCGGAAAAGTGATTAAGCATGAAATGGATAAAGATACACTGGCCATACATGATTTTAATAAAAAAGTAAGCGCCGACGATCGCATAGAAACATTATTATTGCCTGTTAGAGACGGTTTGATGCTGATGCGAAAACGTTAATGCTGACACTTATATTTTAACAAAAAAACACTAAAAAACACAACCTTTACGGGCACAGAACGTAAAAACATACAGGAATCAGAACAAATATACGTTTTCATCCCTGTTGCATTATCCCTATGAAAACAAAATTATTAATATCTCTTTTCTTTATTTTAGCCGTTGCTGCTATTTCGTTTGCACAAACGACCGATGCACCACTTGAAACACAAATAAAAGACGGTGATATTGTTTTTATAAAGACCAACAAAGCCAATAGTTTTTTACCAAATGGCAACAGTAAATTTAATTATGCCGGTGTTGTTTTTATTGAAAGCGATGTGCCAATGGTTTATTATGCTACTGAGCCTTTAAAAAAATGTAATCTCGAAGAATTCAAAAAAATGTCGATAGGTGGTGAGTTTATGGTGAAGCGACTTATAGAACAGGAAGTACTTACTGCGGATGTGATCACTAAAATGCACAATTGGGCAACCGCCAAGCTTGGACTGCACTACGACAATAAGATTAATTTAAATAATGACGAATTATATAATGCCGAATTTGTTTGGAAAGTTTATAAATCGTGCCTCGGCCTGCCTTTATCAGAGCCAAAAGAACTTAAAGAATACAAGATCGAAGACCCTAACGCTAAAGAATTTTTGGAAGATGCTTTTGGTAAAAAGATCTTTGATGAAAAGATGATAGCCATTGGTGACATCTATCGCTCTACTTTTTTAGAGGAAAAACCTTAAATTTTAACATTTACCCCCGTTTAAAACAATGGTCTAACCAGTGTTGTTATAACACTGTTATAACACTAACATAACCGTAACATAACTGTAACATAACTGTAACAGCGAAGTAACAGACCAAAAAAGCCTCTTTTAAAGCCATTTTACCCAACTGTTAATTGTATAACATTTTAACAGATTATTTGCTTTTAAAAAAGCGTTTTTATACTTTCATTACAACTAATTTAACCCCCCTGGTAAAAGATGAAAGTTTTTTATTTAAAAAACGTAATTGCTTTAACATTAATTACATGCAATAGTTTAACCGCGCAAAACAACAATAAGCTAAAAGAGATAGCTAAAGAATATACTTATAACAGTAACAACCAGGTAAACTTCGTTAAATTAAAGGAAGATTACGTTATAAATGAAGCGCAGGTTGAAGCGTTTTTAAACTCAGTTGTTTTAAATAACAGCGATGTAAAAGCCGTAAAAATAAAAAGCGAACCCGATCATTTGGGTTATCTTAATTCAAAATACCAATTACACTATAAAAATGCAGTAATTAATAATGCTGTAATTATTGTACATTCAAAAAACGGACAGGTTATTTCTATAAATGGTGACCTTAGCCTTATTCAAAAACCTTTAAACTCCATAAACTTAAGTGAGAGCGCCGCTTTACAGGCCGCCCTTAAAAAAGTGAATGCGAAAAAATACAAGTGGGAAAATAAAGTAGAAGAAGAACATACAAAACAGGTACTTAATAAACCTGATTTTACCTATTATCCAAAAGGCCAATTGGTTTTATTCACTCAGCATACTGTGGCAAAACAGCCAAGCGTACTTTATGCCTACAAATTTAATATTTATGCCGAAGAGCCTTTGTACAGGGCTAATGTAATTGTAGATGCAAAAAGCGGTGCCATTTTAGAAGAAGAAAATTTAATATGCCATGCAGACGTTACCAATACAGTGGTTACAAAATATAGCGGCACACAAACTGTTACAGCAGATAATAATGGCGGTACTTACCGCTTACGCGAAACTGCCCGTGGTCTGGGTATAGAGACCTATAATATGCAAAACACCGCCACCTACTCGGCTACCGATTTTACAAACGCTACTACAAACTGGACAGCCGTAAATGTTGATCAGGCTGCGCGTGACGCACATTGGGGTGCGGAAATGACCTATGATTATTATATGCTTAACCACAGCCGTAACAGTATTGATAATGCCGGTTACAAATTATTAAGCTACGTGCATTACAATACAAATTACAACAATGCGTTTTGGGATGGCCTACGCATGACCTATGGCGATGGTAACGGAACCACCTTTACTATTTTAACTGCCCTGGATGTTTGCGGACACGAGATCACACACGGTTTAACTTCTAATACATCTAACCTTACTTACAGTAATGAATCGGGTGCTTTGAACGAAAGTTTCTCAGATATTTTTGGAACCATGATAGAGAATTATGGCAGGCCAACACAATGGGACTGGAAGATTGGACAAGATATAACCCCAGGCGGACAAGGTATTCGTAACATGAGTAACCCTAATTTATTTCAGGATCCTGACACATACCTTGGAACGTATTGGTATACAGGCACAAACGATAATGGTGGTGTTCATACCAACAGTGGTGTGAGCAATTACTGGTTTTATTTATTAAGCCAGGGCGGAACAGGAACAAACGATATTAACAATGCATACAATGTTATAGGTATCACCAAAGCATCTGCGGCACTGATAGCTTTCAGGGCATTAACAGTTTACTTTACACCCTCTACTAATTATATGGCGGCCCGCGGATATTGTATACAGGCAGCTAAAGATATTTTTGGTAATTGCAGTAACGAAGTGGTACAAACCACCAATGCCTGGTATGCTGTAGGTGTTGGCCCGGCTTACGCAAGCACTGTAACCTCAAACTTTGTGGCTAACTCAACTTCTTTTTGTTCAATACCTGCCAGCGTTATCTTTAGTAACACAAGCGTTAACGGCAATACCTACACCTGGAATTTTGGTGATGGCAGCCCGGTTTCAACTTCTACTAATCCTGCACACACATACACTGCGGCGGGAACTTATACCGTAAAATTAAAAGCTAACGGTTGCCTTACTGCCGTAGATTCCATTACCAAACCTTCTTACATTGTTATTAATATTCCAAATAACCCTGTAACAACGGGTGGTTTGCGCTGCGGCACAGGTACGGTTTCATTAAATGCCAGCGGTACTTCACAATTATACTGGTATGCTACATCTACTGCAACAGGTACGCCTTTAAACATTGGTACTAATTATGTAACACCCAGTATTGCCGCCAACACCACTTATTATGTGGTAAATACATCTACCAACGCACCGGTATTTGGCGCTGCTACCAATACATCTATTGGCGCAGGTGGCAATTACAATACTGCCGGCCAATACCAAGTATTTGATGTGATACAAAACTCCACTTTAAAAACTGCTGTGATGTATGCAAGTACAGCAGGTAACAGAACAGTAGAATTGCGTAATTCCGCCAATGTATTAATAACAAGTACCGTTGTAAACTGTGCCATAGGCAGCAATACCGTTAATCTTGATTTTGATTTAACACCGGGTACCGGTTACCGGTTAGGGCTGGGTGGTACAACCATTAACGTATACCGTAACAGTGCCGGTGGTGCCTACCCCTATAATATTGGAGGCTTGGTAAGCATCACTGGTTCAAGCGCGGGTGGCGGCTATTATTATTTCTTTTATAACTGGCAGGTACAAAAAAATAATTGCACCAGTGCGCCAATCGCAGTAACTGCAACAGTTAACGCTGCCCCTGCTTTAACAGTTAATTCGGCTACCATTTGCGCAGGCCAAAGTGTAAACTTAAATGCCAGCGCTGCCAGCAACTATACCTGGAGCACAGGCTCTAACGCGGCATTTATAAATGTTAGTCCGGCAAGTACAACGGTTTACAACCTTACGGCAAGCAATGGCCCTGGTTGTAATGCCAATACAACGGCAACCGTTACAGTTAACTCCAACCCAAATGTAATAGTTAGCTCAGCAACCGTATGCGAAGGGCAATCGGCCAATTTAACGGCAAATGGCGCAAATTCTTATTCATGGAGTTCAGGACAAAATACATCGGGCATTACGGTTACGCCATTAAATAGTACAACTTATACTGTATATGGAACAAGCAATAATTGCTCTACATCGGCTATTGCCAATGTGGTGATTAATATGTTACCAAATGTTTCATTATCGGCCACACAAACCTTATTATGCAACAGCGATGCGCCGGTAACATTAAGCGGTTCGCCTTCAGGCGGTGTGTTTAGTGGCCCCGGAGTTACAGGTAACAGCTTTAATCCAAATATTGGCGCAGGAAATTATGCAGCAGTATATTCTTATACCAATGCCAATGGCTGCTCTAATACCGATATACTTAACATGACCGTATCGGTTTGTACTGGTATTAAAACAATTGCAGATAATACATCATTAAACATTTACCCTAACCCGGCCAACGATTATTTTATGGTTGTTGCAGCGGCAAACCGTAGTTTGGTTTTAAGCGATGCTTTAGGAAAAATAATTCTGGTAAAAGAAATTTCAGCTGCCGAAGAAAAAATAAGCATTGGCCAATTAGCTAAAGGCATTTATTTTATTGAGGTAAAGCAAAATGCTAAAGCTATTTACAGAACTAAATTGGTAAAAGAATAATTAGTAGTATTAAAAAAATATTTATGCAAAACATGCGCCTATACACCATATTTTGTTGTATAGGCGTGATAAAGTCACGCCTATAAGGTAGTTAGGCTGCATTAGGCGGGGCCCCTGCGTGTGCGGTCGCGTTTTACCAGGACAAATAAACGCCGAGATTTTATATCACTTTTGATTTAAGCTTTTAGTCTTTATAATTTTGTAAGAGCTTCAAGTTGTTCGACCGAT
>JAEUTP010000026.1 GCA_016787705.1 Bacteroidia bacterium
CAGATAGTATTGGCTATTGATGGTGATTCTATATACAAGGGTTGTGGATTAGGCTTTAAAGAATGTTCGGAAAAACAGCCTTGCCCAGTACATAATAAATTTAAAATTGTAAGAGATGAATTAAAATATATGCTCGAAAACACCACTATTCTAGAATTGTCACTTGGGCTAAAAGAAGGGTTAACATTTTTACATAGATAAAAAAAAATTAAAACATTAAAGGATATAAAGGTCTTAATATATTGTAATATAAAGTTCAAAAAATAGAAATCATGAATACATCTAAACAATCACAAATCAGTGCTCGGAATGGAAGCCAAAATTCATCTAATAGAGGAATTGATACTTGGTTCAACGAGCAAGCAGAAAAATTCGAAAAGTCCCGTTTTGGATGGATGGCAATGGGTATTACAATTCAAAGCTGTTTGGGTTCCATTGCTTGTGGCTTTATTCTTCAAAATAATGCTCACGTTATTGTGTTAGCAACTTGTGCAGCAATTACAATGGCTAGCAACGCTGTTTTTATTGCCCTTGGTTCGGGTAAGCTCTGTCTTTCGATGTTTTACTTAAGTATTTTTTTGAACACCATTTTTATTATTACAAACATTTAAATACAATCAAAATGAAGCTAAGGCTAATAATAACCGCCATACTTATATTTTATGGCTCAATGCTATTAAATGCTCAAGAAGCGAATAACATGATTCATCTTGAAAATTCACCACCAACCGCAACCTTCATATTTATATTACTCATAGGATTGTTTTTGGCCATCATTTGGCATTTTCTTAGGAAATTTAATATTCAGGTATCTCTTGAAAAAAAATGGAGAAAGGAAACTACTACTCAAAGATTTTCTTCCTATATATCTAGTTTAAATTCAAATCAAATAGCAGAATATCTTAAAGTAAAACGGTTACTTCGTTCTAAAAAAAAACATGACATAAATAAAAGTATGAGCACTATTATACTTATACTTTTCTCCTCATTAACATTATCTGCTCAAAATAATACTAATCCGGAAAAGGGATTGTTTGGTCAAGGCGGTATTATTATAACCCTTATATTAATTTTAATACCTGTTTTGCTAGGATCAATTTTTGCGATTGTTAAAGCAATTAATGCGTTCAAAATTTATAATAATCAAAATAAATTACAAGATTCTAAGCAATTTGCAGAAAATCTTATAACAATAGAAGATGAGGAACTGGAAAGTACTCTTCTAAAACGTAAAGCAGCACTTGATTATACATTGTCTAACTATGAGCTATCTGGAAAAAATAAGGCAGAAGATACAATAGGCATCATTCAAAATGCAAATCCAGATCACCAGGTTCACTTCACAGCACAAAAAAAGAAAGCAATTCCAAGGCCTAGCCTCGATAAAGATATCACAAAATTAATCCTATGGTATTTGGGATGCGCTGCCTTTTGGCTTGTACTTGGTGGTACTATTGGTGAATATGTAGGAATAAAATTTGTGTCTCCTGATGCGGATCATATTAGTTGGTTGAGTTTTGGAAGGCTAAGACCTGTTCATACGAATATGGTTTTTTGGGGTTGGGCATCATTAGGCATAATTGGTTTAGGATATTACGTAGTACCAACGGTTAGTAATGCAAAAATACACAACATCAAATGGGGATGGAATGCTCTTTGGTTAATTAATGCGATGGTAATCTTTGGTACAATAAGTTTAATGGCAGGTATCAATAATGGTGGCGGGGAG
>JAEUTP010000007.1 GCA_016787705.1 Bacteroidia bacterium
TGTAGATGCTTTTAACGGTTTGGCAAAACGTAACCCAAGTTTAGCTTTATGTATGGCCGTTGCTATGTTATCGTTAGCAGGTATTCCAATTACATCAGGCTTCTTTGCAAAATATTTTGTGTTTACAGCAATGATAGGCACACAATACAAATGGTTATTAATTATAGCCATTTTAACTTCAGCAGTGGGTGTGTATTATTATTTAAGAATTGTAATTGTCATGTATTTCAAAAAACAAGAAACACAAGAGCCATTACCAATCGAGAGATCAAATGTATTAGTAATCGTTTTAACAACCGCTGCAACCATTGCTATTGGTGTGGTACCGGGTATTGTTGCCGAGATCTTTGCTTTTTAGAAAATCAATGCCCTGCTGACCAAGGAAATATAGATATATGAGATTTCTCCTTCGTCGAAATGACAGAAATTAATTTCAATTACATTCTTCTAAACAGATCCTTAATATAATCCATAGTAGCAATTTCTTTATAGTTATCGCCAAATGCGTGGTTCCACATAAATGGTAAATTGTAACTAACGGTCGCCATCTTGTTTAAAGTTTCTTCATCCCAGTCTTTACTTAAATTTTGCGGAAGTTCAATTTTATGTTTTTTGATCATCTGCATAAATTCGCTATGACCTTCAGGATAGATATCACCTAAGTGTTGAAAGATAACACAGTTGGCGTAACAATGGCGCGTACCATGAATTTTAGAAAGACCATAACTTAATGCATGACAAACGCCTACTTCGCTATAGGTTAAACTTAAACCGCCCATTAAAGAGGCTACCATTAGTTTATCATCATTCTCGGGCGTTTGGCCCGCATTTTCATGTAAATAAACTTCTCGGCATAAGCTTAACGATTGATCGCCATAGGCTAAACTAAAGGCGTTATTACGAATACCACCATGCGATTCGATACAATGTATATAAGTATCCATGCCGGTGTAAAACCACCAGTCGGTTGGTACGCTCGCAATTAATTCAGGATCCAATATTACCTGGTTAAAAACTGTCCAGTCGCATTTTAAACCTAATTTTTTTTCAGGGCCTGTAAGCACTGCCGTCATTGACACTTCGGCACCTGTACCGCTAATGGTTGGCACACCTAAATGATAAACGCCCGGTTTCTTAATTAAATTTAAGCCCTGGTATAAGGTTGAAGAACCCTCGTTGGTTAACATTAACGATAATGCTTTTGCAATATCCATAATACTTCCGCCGCCAATACCAATAACACCGCTTGGCAATCCTTTTTTTGCAAGGATCTCATCGCGAAGTGAATCTATTTGCTCGGTTGTTGGTTCATGCGGATCAACATCAATAAAATAAACAAGGTCTTCAGCTTTATTTTGAAGCTTGTTGCTCAAAGGCTTTCCTTTAAAATAATTATCTACAATAAAAACAAAATAATTCTTGTTCTCTTTTCTAATTGGTTCAATCGTTTCGGTTAACTGGGCAAACGATCCTCTGCCGTAAGTTACCTTATCAATGTTTTTAAAATTTTTGTGAGTCATAATTTTATGTGGGCAAATAGATTCGTATTGTATCTATTCGTAAAAAATTCGTTTTTTATTTAGTAGTATAAAGTTCTTCAGCACGTTGCCAGTTTATAATATTCCACCATGCGGCAATATAATCCGCACGCTTGTTTTGGTATTTTAAATAATAGGCATGCTCCCAAATATCCAAAGCCAAAATAGGTTTGCCGCGTTCGCCATCTAATTTCATTAAAGGATTATCCTGGTTGGCAGTTGTAACAATTTTTAATTTACCATCATCTGCTAAAATTAACCAGCACCAACCGCTGCCAAATATTTTTGTAGCCGCTTCGCTAAATTGTTTTTTAAAATCATCAAACGAATTAAAATTTTTCTTAATGGCTTCATTCAAAGTTGCCACTGGTAAATTGGGTTCACCTTTTGCATTTGGTTTTAATAAGGTCCAGAATAGTGAATGATTATAATGGCCACCTAAATTATTTCTTATTACTGCCGACCAATATTTATCTACATGCGTACATTTAACTTCATCGCTCGACATATAATCGATATTGGTTGAAGGTGTTTCGTTCAACTTATTTACATAAGCCTGGTGATGCTTGGTGTAATGTATCTCCATGGTTTGCTTATCAAAGTAAGGCTCCAGGGCATCGTAAGCATACGGTAATTTTGGAAGTGTAAATGCCGGCGTTTGATCTAATTTATTTGTCACTTCTTCAATTGTATTTAATTTATCTTTTCCTATTAACGCGCTTGCTAAACCCGAAAGAGAAAGCAATGCACCTTTCTTTAAAAAATCTCGTCTGTTATCACTCATTTTAAAATTGTATTAGTATTTGGTTTTTTTCTACAGCGGTACCTTTGTTAATGGCAATCTTTTTAATAATTCCGTGGCTCGGACTTTTTAAAATGTTCTCCATCTTCATTGCTTCTAAAACAATTAAAGCATCACCTTTGTTTACTTCATCACCTTCTTTTACCAATATATTTAATACCATGCCCGGCATGGGTGCTTTTATTTCGTTTACTTTTTTAGTTGCTAAATTATCAAGTCCCAAACTGTGTAATAGCTCATCATATTTGTCTTTTAACTGTAAATTAAAACGCACAGAATTTATTTTTACCACCAAGGTTTTTTCTTCAGCATTTATTTTTACCACATCAACATTGTAAGACTTGTTATTAAAAATAAAATGATATTGATAAGGATTTATTTTTTCAAAATCGCCTTTTACAAGAGCATCATTTAATGTGCCCTCAAAAGTTTTATTAGATGTGTTTAAATTTGTTTTAAGCGTTTGGCTTCCGTTTATTGTTATTGAATACATGTTACAAATTTAGCTTTATTATTAGTGAATAAAAAAACCCTTTTCGTTTTGGAAAAGGGTTTTTTTTAAATTTCTTTTTGTGGGAATTATTTTTTTACGAATTCACCCATTTTATTATCGAAGTTAAGGAAGTAACCGCCTTTAGGAAGATTGCTTACATCTAACTTACTGCCAAATCCTTTTTTAACGATGTTACCATATTGATCATAAATTTCATACATGGTTTCAATTTGTTTATCTGATTTTCCTTTTTGGAAGAAAGTAATGTCTTTACTTGCTTTCATTGGAGCATATTCAATTTCAGGAACCTCGCTCACATATTCAGTTGGTTTACTTAAACGAGGCTGCCCACTGTAATCTGTTTGACGAACGCGTACCTGGTTTTTACCGCTGTGAGGCACTACTTTAAATGAATACTCATTACTTGTAGGAGTTCCAACACCATCAACCTCACCAACCTTTACCCATTTGTTCCAACGGAATTGTTCAACAGCAAAAGCTAATTTACCGGTTTCTGATTTGGTTGTCCATTTAATATTGCCATCTTTATCAGCAGTCATACTAACCACTTCGTAAGTACTTTTTGGTTTTAAAACTTCAGGATTTAATACTTTAGGTTTGCAATCTTCTTTATGAAAAATTTTGATCTCAACTTTATCACCAATGTTAAGCTTGTGAGGCTTCATATCAATCTCAAAGGCGCTTGAGTTGATCTCATCTGTAGTAATATTTCCGTTTACTTTTACCTCGGTTACGCAAAAACCAACGCCACCGCTACCAAAAGGGTTTTGTACATAAATGTTTTTACCCTGGTAATTACCTTCTAGTATTATTACACCGCCTTGCGCCTTAGCAAAGTTTATGCTGGTAAAACATAGAAGTAAAAAAAGTATAAAATTTTTCATCGAAAATAGTTCAATTCTTAACGTTGCAATATTATAATCAATTTTTTGAATTACAAAATATATTTTAGATAAAAATGCACTTTATTTCATTTTTATCTAAACTAATTTAATTAAATTTGTTAATTAAACAGGATAAATATGAGAATTTCGCTAATTAGCTCAATTTCACTGGCATTTGCGCTCTTTTTTGGAGCATGTAAAAGTGATGGTACAGGCTCTGAGGGCAGTGAATTTAAGGGAGGAGATAAAGTTGTAAGAATTGCCGAGGTTATAACCCCTGTAAGCATTTTCCCACATCGTATTACCAATGTCGTTGAAGGTCTTATAGCCTCTCAGATCCATGAAGGCCTTGTTCGTATAAATCCTAAAGATCTTACTCTAACACCTGGTTTAGCAGAAAAATGGGAGATCAGCCCAGACGGTAAAACCATAACTTTTCACCTTCGTAAAGACCTTAAATTTCAAAATAATGCTAAAATTACAAGTAAAGATGTAAAGTTCACTTTTGAGCTTTTATGTACTGAAAGACCCGGAAATGTTCAGTTTGAGACTGTTTGTAAAGGCAGGATAGTAGGTGCGGATGAATATTACTTGGAGAGTTCGAAAGGACAAAAATCAGACCTGAAAGGTTTTAAAATAATTGATGATCTTAGTTTCTCAATTGAACTTTTAAACTCACCTAATATTTTTCTCGAGATTCTTGCAAATCCTGTAGCGGCAATCATTAATGAAGAGGCATATCAGGCCAAAAAAGAAGATTCATTTGTTGGTGCAGGTCCTTTTATTTTAGATGAAAAAACATCTACCAAAACGCATTATGCCTTGTACAAGAACGGTAATTATTATGCAAAGGATAAAGATGGCAAAGCCCTGCCGTATATAGATTCGGTTATCGTTGATATTGTTTCTTCCACCGAAGTAGCCTTACAGCGTTTTCAAAACGGAAATGTGGATTTTATAGGCTCAGTTCCAAGCAATCAGCTTAAACAAGTGGTTGAAGAGAACATTAAATCATTTAAAGGCAGCCCACCTGTATTTATTTTAGATCAACGACCCGAAATGGGCACTTCTTATTATGTTTTTAATGTAAATAAAGCCCCATTTAATAACTTAAAGCTAAGGCAGGCCATTAATTACGGGATAGACAGAGGTAAGATTATTGATCGCGTGCTTAACGGACAGGCTTACGGCCCGGCTATTAACGGTATTGTGCCACCAACCTTCGAGTTTTATAAATCATACACTGTAAAAGGATATGATATTGATATTGAAAAGGCTAAAAAATTGCTGGCTGAAGCAGGGTATCCAAACGGTAAAGGTCTTAAAGAGGTACAGCTAATCGTTAACTCAGGTAATAGCCGAAACAACACTGTTGCTGCAGAGATACAGAAACAATTAAAAAATAATCTGAACATCAATATAACGTTTGAGTCTTTGCCAAATCCTGAAAAATTTGAACTACAACAACAAGGCAAGGGCGATATTTTTAGGGATGGCTGGGTAGCCGATTATCCAAGCCCTGAGTCTTTTTTATCTATATTTTATGGCGAACCTGTAACAGCAGATATGACCAGGATGACCTACCCAAATACTATAAAATATAAAAATGCCGAATACGACAAGTATTATAAAATGGGCCGTGATGCCGTTGACAGAGATTCGGCGGCAGTTAATTTTTTAAAGGCAGAGCAAATTTTAATGGATGATGCCCCATTATTAGCTCTTTGGTACGAAAGCAATTGCAGGCTTATAAAAACCCGCTTAAAGAATTTTCATGTAAACCCAATAAGGTATTTTGATTTTACACAGGTAATTATTGAAGATCAAAAACCTGCAGAAAAAAAATAACAACACTACTGCATGAAAATTAAAACTCTTACAAAGAGCTTATTTTTTTTATTCTTTCTTCCGTTTGTTTTAAACGCTCAATATACTATTCGCGGTAAGGTTTTTTCTATCGAAAATAAAGAAGCCCTGCCCTTTGTACCTGTTTTGATAAAAGGCACAACTATTGGTGCCCAGGCCGATTTTGACGGGAATTTCATTATTAAAACATCAAAGCTTGGCGACTCTATAGTTGCTACCTATGTTGGTTATAAACGATTAGCAAGACCGATAAATAAAAATTTAACCGAGCAGGAAATTAATTTTCCATTAGAAAGTCTTGGCGGCCTGTCACTTGAGGAGGTGGTTGTTAATGCCGGAGAAAACCCCGCACATCGTATAGTTCGCAATTGCGTAAAAGCAAAAGAAAAAAACAACCGTAATAATTTTGAAGCTTACGAATACGAAACATATAATAAACTAGAATTTGATCTTAACCGCATTCCAAAAGAAATGCGCGATAAAAAAATCTTAAAACCAATAGCGTTTGTGTTTGATAATGTAGACAGTACCTTTAGCACTGAAAAACCCTCTCTGCCATTTTTTATTATCGAAAATCTTTCGCAATTCTATTACAAAAAAAATCCAACCCGGAAAAAAGAAGTTGTGATTGCAAGCAAGATAACCGGTATTGAAAACGCAAGTGTATCGCAGGTTTTGGGCGACATGTATCAGAACATAAATATTTACGATAACAATATTTTAGTGTTTAACAAACAATTACCAAGCCCGGTAAGTGAAAACGGTTTGTTTTATTACAAGTATTTTTTAGAAGATAGTGCTTTTGAGAACAACCAGTATATTTATCACATTCGCTTTAAACCAAAGCGTGTGCAAGAGTTAAGTTTTAGTGGTAATATGTGGATAGCTGATACCACTTGGGGGATAAAGCGTTTAGAGATGAGTTTGCCCAAAGATGCCAACGTGAATTTCATTAACAGCGTAAATATTGTGCAAGAGTTTTCGTACACCGATAGCATTTGGATGTTAAGTAAGGATAGGTTGGTGATAGATTTTGCACCAACAAAAAAAGCCATTGGTTTTTACGGACGTAAAACAACTTCATACAAAAAAATAAGGATCAATAAACCTAAAGAAGATAAATTTTACGAGTTTGCCGATAAGATAATTGTGGAAGAAGGGGCTACAAAAAAGTCGGATGAGTTTTGGGCTGAGAACCGCCACGACAGCTTAACGCAGCGTGAGCTCAAAATCTTTAAAATGATAGATACTATTCAAAGCTTGCCAATATATCGCACCTGGGTAGATGTGTTTTACTTATTGGTTGCAGGTTATAAAAAGATAAACAATTTTGAGATAGGGCCCTATTCAAATTTAATTTCGTATAATAAAGTTGAAGGGCTGCGTTTAAGATTTGGAGGTCGTACCAGCGAGATGTTCAGTAAATGGTACGAACTAAACGGTTTTGTTGCTTATGGTTTGTTAGACGAAAAATTTAAATACGCCATTGGCTTTAAAAGTTTTTTAACCAAAAAACCCGTCCGGCAAATTGTTGGCGCTAACTATAAAAGCGATTACGAGATCCTTGGGCAAAGCACCAATGGCTTCTCACAGGATAACGTGTTGGCCTCTTTCTTCAGAACAAATCCATTAACCAATTTAACACGCGTAGATCATGCAGAAGGGTACTACGAACGCGAATGGTTTCCGGGTTTAATAACCCGCGGAACAATTGTAGGCAGAAAATTTACACCACTCGGCTCAAATAAATATTTGTATGTGAAACGCGATGGCGCTGTTGGAGAACGCGAGTATATTAATAATACAGAGGCACGCATTAATATTCGTTTTGGCTGGAAAGAAAAATTTGTTGGTGAAGGATTCTCTCGTTTATCAATAGGCACACGTTATCCTGTGCTTCAATTAAATTATGCCAAATCATTACAAAATGCATTTAAAGGCGAATACGATTATCATAAACTGGTTTTAAACATTAGTGATAGAATTCGTATTACACCAATTTTAGGGTATACCGATTATGTTTTAGAAGGTGGTAAGATTTGGGGTGCGGTACCATATCCTATCATGCAATTGCATGGCGGTAACGAAACGTATTTGTACGATTACATGGCTTTTAATATGATGAAGTATTATGAGTTTGCAAGTGATCAGTTTGTATCGGCAGCTTTGTATCATCACTTTGAAGGATTATTCTTAAACAAGATTCCATTGCTGCGTAAATTAAAATGGCGCGAGGTAGCTACAATTAAAACAGTTTGGGGTACAGTGAATGAACAAAACAGGAAAACACTTTTATTTCCTTCAACACTTAAAGCTTTGGATAAAGGCCCTTATGCAGAAGCCAGTGTTGGTGTAGAAAATATTTTCAAAGTGTTCAGGGTAGATGCTTTCTGGCGCCTGAATTACCAATTGCCAAGAGCTATTGATAATTTCGGATTTAAATTTGGTTTCCAGCTGGCATTATAAAAATGAAAGGTCTGCGAGAAGTAACTGTATTTACAAACGGAGATTCATCACAACTAAGCACATGGTCTAACGTACCTTATTTATTTACACAAACACTTATTACAAAAGGTATTAAAGTAAATCGTGTTGATCTTACACCCGACCCATCATTAAAGAATATTTGGGATAAGACTATGGGCCGCATTGCCCGTAGGCTTGTTAACAAACGTACAAACTTTGAATATTTCAGATCACGAAAACATTTTAAGAATGTACAGGCACGTATAAAAAAAGCAATTAACGATCATCCTAAAACAGATGTTTTTATTTTTCTCACCTTTAGTTTTTCGGCATCAGGCTTAACTAAAAAACCTGTTGTGCTTTTTGGCGACTGGACCTATGATTATTATTTGGATTACTACGAGAACCGTAGGCCTGATATTTTAGAAAGACAAAGCATAAAACGCGAGAATTTGGTAATTGAAAAAGCCGACCTTGTATTGCCTTTATTTCCGGGCATTGCGGCACTCATGAAAAAAAAGTACAGCAATAAAAACATTCAGTATTTAGGTAATGTTATAAATGCAATAAATACTATTTCTGAAGCAAAAGCATTACAGGCAAAAGCAAATTCAAGTGAAATTCTTTTTGCGGGCAGTCGAAAATATATTGCAGGTGCTCTAAGTTTAATTTCTGCTTTTGAAAATTTAAAAAAGCAGTATCCACTTTTAAAATTGCATATTGTTGGCATAAATAAAACGGAGATCGAAAAGACCTTACCTGCAGATGTTATATGCTATGGCTATCTGGATAAGGGAAATGATAAAGAGCGTGAGCTGTATTACGATATTTTTAAAAAAGCTAAGCTATTTATTAATACAACTCCCAAATGGGGAGCTTTTTCTGCCACAATAGAAGCCATGTTTTTTTATAATCCAATAATTGTGATGCCTTACGCTGAGTTTGTAGAAACGTTTGGTAAGCAAATTAATTTTGGTGTTTATTGCGAAGAGAATATTCCGGAAAACATCGTAAAATGTATAAAACAGATATTTGATCATGCAGATTATAATTCCTTATGTATTAATTCCAGTATGGCCGTAAGAGAATATAGCTGGAGCGCCTACATTGATAAAGTAATTGCTCAAATCAAGGCATTGCAGGGCCAAACTTAACTTTTTTTAGAAATAATTGATGCGGTTAATTAGCACACACACTGCATTCTTCAAAAATCTCATTACCTTTGAGATGAAATGATCTTACGCAGCGAAAATTTAGTAAAGAAATACAAAAGCCGTACGGTTGCCAACAATGTATCTGTACAGGTGCAACAGGGAGAGATTGTAGGGTTATTAGGCCCTAATGGTGCCGGTAAAACAACTTCTTTTTACATGATCGTTGGCATGGTAAAACCAAACAGTGGTAAAATATTTTTAGATGATCTGGATATTACCAAAGAGCCGATGTACCGCCGTGCACAGCTGGGAGTAGGTTATTTGCCGCAGGAAGCATCGGTGTTTCGTAAATTAAGTATTGAAGATAATTTGCGCGCCGTTCTTGAAATGACAAAACTAACCAAAAAAGAACAAGATTTAAAAGTAGAAAGTCTGTTAGATGAATTTGCTTTGCATCATGTGCGCAAAAACCTTGGCGATCAGTTAAGCGGCGGTGAGCGCCGCCGCACAGAAATAGCAAGGGCTCTGGCAACTGACCCTAAATTTATTTTATTGGATGAGCCTTTTGCAGGTGTTGATCCCATTGCGGTAGAAGACATTCAAACAGTTGTTCGGAAATTAAAAGATAAAAATATTGGCATCTTAATTACCGATCACAATGTACACGAAACATTAAACATTACCGATCGTTCATACCTGCTGTATTCCGGAAGCGTTATTAAAAGCGGAAGTGCAGAAGATCTTGCAAATGATGAGCAAGTGCGTAAAGTTTATCTTGGACAAAATTTTGAGTTGCGAAAATAAATTGGCCTGTCGTAGCTAACTTTTTTATTTATTTTTAGTGTTTAATACATTGAGTTATTTGATTAAAATTGAATTAATAATATGCAGCGTAGCGGCGGTTTTCGTGAAATTTTGGCCACAGATTTCGCTGACCATAAAGATAATTTTCTGTGTAAATTTGTGTAATCTGTGGCAAAAAACATACGATGAAAATAATTTTCGCCTCTTCAAACAAAAATAAGATCAAAGAAATAAAAGCCTTATTGCCTTCGCATTTTGAAGTATTGGGACTGGAAGATGTTGGCATTACAGAAGATATTCCCGAACCCGGAACAACCATTAAAGAAAACTCGTTCTTAAAAGCACAATACGTTTTGGATTTCTTAAAAAAGAAAAATGAAACGCTTGCCGTTTTTGCAGATGATAGTGGTTTAGAAGTTAAAGTTTTGAATAATGCGCCGGGTGTTTATAGCGCGCGTTATGCAGGCACACCTAAAAGCGACGAGAACAATAATAAAAAATTGTTAGAAGCATTAAAATTAGTGACCGATCGTAAAGCACGTTTTGTAACGGTGATCACTTTAATTTTAAACGGAGAAACACATTATTTTGAAGGAGAAATTAAAGGAACCATCTCTTATGAAAAAAGAGGCACTAACGGTTTTGGCTATGATCCTTTATTTATTCCGCAAGGTTACCGAAGCACTTTTGCAGAATTAAGCGCTGAGACAAAAAACGAAATTAGTCATCGCGCTTTGGCTGTAAAAAAGTTGGTGGAGTTTTTAACTCGCACTTAGTTTTAGCTTTTTAAGTATTACTTCTCTTTTGTTTTGGAGATCATTATCTATTTTATACCAGTCTTTTGATTTTAACCATAAAGAGTAATTGCTTAAACTAGTATAGATTTCTTCTACTTTACTTTTGTCACGATAGATACGATCCAGTCTTTCAAGTACAAATTTTACAATTTTACTTGCTTGTTTGTCTTCATGATTTAATAATTCACTATAGAGAATCAGGTTTTCATTTCTTTCAACTATGTTGCCAAGTTCGAATTGGTCCCTGTTTTCAAGAATTGCTTTAGTAGTATCATACATGTCAAAATAGGGTAGAATGTGCTCGATCAGCTTCCTTGTAATAAAGTCTGCAAGCAATACATATTCCTGGGTAATTCTATGATAATTTTTTAGTTTCGGGATAATTTGATATATGTTTTTTGAGCCTGTTAATTCATAGTTTTTTATAAACACTTCAATGTCACAAACCGGAACAATCGCGATTTCAATTTCATACGAATCATTAATTCCCGTCCAACTTCCTCTTGTATCAAGGTGAATTATATGAATCAAATCATTCGAAAGTTTTATTAGTTTTCGTCCCTGAAGCTTAAAACCAAAATGCGAAAGATTCTGAGCAATAATTTTGGTGAAGTCTTTGTATACGGGCTTTAATTGATCTTTTGGTAAAAGTCGATATACCGTAAGTTCTTCCCAGATTTTTTGGTTTGAAGTCATATCACTAAATAAAGGCTATTTAACCTCCCACTCCTTCCAGTCCATTTCTTCGCCGTTTAAAATGCCAAGGTAGCTGTGGTAACGCTCTTCACTTATTTCGCCGGCTTCAACCGATTTTAGTACAGCGCATTTTGGCTCGTTCACATGCAGGCAATTGTTGAATTTGCAATCATTCATACGATCGCGAATTTCAGGAAAGTAGTGGCCTACTTCTTCTTTTTTCATTTCAACAAGGCCTAGTTCTTTAATGCCTGGACTATCAATAATGCTTCCGCCAAAATCCAAAGTATGTAATTCTGCAAAGGTGGTTGTATGCATACCTTTGGCGTGAGCAGAGGAAATCTCGCCGGTCTTAAGATCCAGGCCCGGTTGCAAAGCGTTAATGAAAGTAGATTTTCCAACTCCTGAGTGACCCGCAACTAAAGTAGTTTTATCTTTAAATAAATTTTGTAATTGCTTAATTTGTTTTTCATCGTAACTGCTTACTTCAAAACAGTCGTAACCAACTTTTGCATAAATATCAATCGTTTCTTTTTGAATTTGTAAAAGTTCATCATTTAAAAGATCACATTTATTAAAAATTATTTTTGCAGGAATGCGGTAAGCTTCTGCAGTAATTAAAAAGCGATCAATAAAACCTAAACTCGTTCTTGGTGAGACCAAAGTGGCAATTAAAACGGCCTGGTCTAAATTACTCGCTAAAATTTGGGCCTGTTTGCTAAGGTTAATAGATTTGCGAATGATGTAATTTTTGCGTGGATGGATCTTCACAATATTTGCCTCGTCGTTTTCTTCAACTTCAATATCCACTATATCGCCAACAGCAATAGGGTTGGTGGTCTTGCGGCCTTCCATCCTTATTTTTCCTTTTAAACGGCATAAATATACCGCGTCGTTTACTTTAACTAAATAGTTGCTACCTGTTGATTTTATTACTGTTCCCTGCATCATTTTCCTTCGACGAAAGTACTTAAAAATCCTTTAAAAACTGTTTACAACATTTAACGTGATTCTTATAATTAAAATGCTAATTTAGGCCCGTTCAAAAAAACTAAAACGATTAAATCAAGATATGAAAGAAGTGTATATAGTTTCTGCTGTAAGAACTGCAATGGGTTCTTTTGGTGGTACGTTAGCCGGCGTATCGGCAACGCAATTAGGTGCCGCTGCTATTAAAGGCGCGCTGGCAAAAATTAATTTAGATCCTAAATTGGTGAACGAAGTTTACATGGGATCTGTTATGCAGGCTAATCTTGGTCAGGCTCCGGCCCGCCAGGCTGCTAAGTTTGCAGGTTTGCCCGATGGTGTAATTTGCACAACTGTAAATAAAGTTTGCGCCAGTGGTATGAAATCAATTATGTTAGGCGCGCAAAGCATTATGCTGGGCGATGCTGATGTTATTGTTGCAGGTGGTATGGAAAACATGAGCGCTGTGCCTTTTTATTCTGAAAGTACACGTTGGGGTGCAAAGTATGGTGATGCAAAATTAATTGATGGTTTGGCAAAAGACGGTTTAACCGATGTTTACGGTAATTTCCCAATGGGAAATTGTGCAGAACTTTGCGCGAAGGACCATAAATTTACGCGTGAAGAACAGGATGCTTTCGCTATTGAATCTTACAAACGTTCAGCAGCGGCATGGGGCGCAGGCAAATTTAAAAATGAGATCGTTCCTGTAACTGTAAAAACTAAAAAAGGTGATGTTGAGTTTGCAGAAGATGAAGAATATAAAAACGTAAATTTTGAAAAGATCCCAACGTTGAAACCTGTGTTTCAAAAAGACGGAACAGTAACTGCCGCTAATGCAAGTACAATGAACGACGGTGCTGCAGCTGTTATTTTAATGAGCAAAGAAAAAGCAGATGCTTTAGGTATTAAACCATTAGCAAAAATTAAAGGTTTTGCAGATGCTGAACAAGCCCCCGAGTGGTTTACAACTACGCCAAGCCTGGCAGTACCAAAAGCGGTAGAAAAAGCAGGTTTGAAAATGGGCGATATTAATTATTTTGAATTGAACGAAGCATTTAGCGTTGTTGGTTTAGCAAACATTAAAATGATGAATTTAGATGCATCAAAAGTAAACGTTAATGGCGGAGCGGTTTCTTTGGGACATCCTTTAGGAGCAAGCGGAGCGCGTATAATTGTTACGCTTTTAAACGTATTAAAACAAAACAAAGCTAAATATGGTGCAGCGGGTATTTGCAATGGTGGCGGCGGTGCCAGCGCTTTGGTAATTGAAAATGTAGATTAATAAAACAAATAATTTTATAAAGCCCTTCCGAAAAAACGGAGGGGTTTTTTATTTTATAAGAAACTGTTTTTTATATACATTTTTGTTACATTTAGTCCCTCATAATATAACTACAATGACAGAATCTCTAAATACAATGAAATCAACAGCTTTAACAAATACGCACATTGCCTTAGGCGCAAAAATGGTGCCTTTTGCAGGGTATAATATGCCTGTATCTTATGCCGGTTTAAATGAAGAACACGCCACAGTGCGCAATGGTGTTGGTGTTTTTGATGTTAGCCACATGGGCGAATTTATTTTAAACGGCCCCCATGCTTTAGATCTTATTCAAAAAGTAACAAGTAACGATGCTGCTGTTTTAACAGATGGCAAAGCGCAGTATTCTTGTCTGCCAAATGCTGATGGTGGCATTGTAGATGACCTGTTAGTATACCGAATTAATTCTGAAAGTTATTTATTGGTGGTTAATGCCAGCAATATTGAAAAAGACTGGAACTGGATAAAAAAACACGATACCTGGGGTGTTGAAATGAAGAATATTTCAGAGAACACGTCTTTATTAGCAGTTCAGGGCCCAAAAGCAATGGATGCGCTTCAAAAATTAACGGATGTGAAGCTGGCAGATATCCCATATTACTCATTTGTTAAAGGCAAATTTAACGGTATTGATAATGTTGTTATTAGCAATACGGGTTATACTGGTGCCGGAGGTTTTGAGCTTTATTTTGATAATAAACACGCGCAAGCCATGTGGGATGGTATTTTTAAAGCAGGAACAGAATTTGGTATCAAGCCAATTGGTCTTGGTGCCCGCGATACATTGCGTTTAGAAATGGGTTTTTGTTTATACGGAAATGATATAGATGATACCACTTCGCCAATTGAAGCAGGTTTAGGGTGGATAACAAAGTTTAACAAAGACTTCACTAACAAAGCAAATATAGAGCAACACAAGTTACAGGGTGTTAAAAAGAAGCTGGTTGGTTTTGAGATGATCGATCGTGGTATCCCTCGTCACGATTACCCAATTGCTGATGCAAGCGGCACTATTATTGGAAAAGTTACTTCAGGAACACAATCTCCAACTTTAAATAAAGCCATTGGTTTAGGTTATGTAACTACTGAGTTTTCTAAGCCAGACAGCGAGATTTTTGTAATAATTCGCGATAAACCTATAAAGGCTAAGGTGTGTAAAATACCATTTCTCAAAAAGTAATTTTTTCTACATTTTGGTGAAACTTTTTGTGTTTTACCACGTAAAAATTAACGAACTAAACACAGAAAAAGGCAGTAATAGTGGGATTTAGCGTTTAATTATGTTTTTTAACCGTTTATCGATTATTTTCTGTTTTTAATCTAAAAAGTATTGAATTAACCAGAATTATTAATAAATTTGATATACCCATGAAAAAATTTATACTCATTTTAATTTTTAGTTCTTCTATCGGATTCGCCCAGTCACAAACCTGGGAAATAAATCCGTCAAACGGCAAGGACACTATTAATAAAATAGACGCAGAAGGTAAAAAGCAAGGTAAGTGGGTTTTATTTGGAAAGCACAAACCGGGTACGTGTTATGCCCCCGAAGCTAAAGTAGAGGAAGGTAAATACCAGGATAACAGAAAAGCAGGCATTTGGGTGGAATTCTTTTGCAATGGTAACATGCGCAATAAATTAACTTTCACAAATGGCCGTCCTGATGGTTACGCTATCATGTATCATGAAAATGGTAAAATAAGTGAAGAAGGAAACTGGAAAAATAACCGCTGGGTTGGTAACTACAAATTATATTACGATAACGGACAAGTACAACACGAATTTGTTTTTAATCCAAGCGGAAAACGCGAGGGCGCACAAAAATATTATTATGATAACGGGCAGTTGGCTATTGAAGGTAACTTTGTTAATGGTAAAGAAAGCGGTTTAATTAAAGAATACTACGAAACAGGAGATCCAAAAGCAGAAAAGAATTTTGCAGACGGTAATGTGGATGTAGCATCTATTAAAGAATTTCAACCTAAAAAACCTTTGGTTGCAAAATCAGATATTCCAGCAGACAATGCACCAAAAATTACTGTTAAGCCAGATGAAAAACCAAACGAGGCAGTTAAAAAAGGGGCAGGTCCAATGGTTTTAAATGGTCAACAAACTTTGTATAACAAGAATAAGCAAATAACAAAAGACGGTGTGTTTAAAGACAATCGTTTTATGGATGGTAAAGCTTATATCTACGATGATAACGGAATTTTAACGCGGATAGCTGTGTATAAGGGCGGCATCTACGTGGGCGACACACAGGTGGAAAACTAAACGAATTGAAAGGCGCTTTTAAAGCGCCTTTTTTATTTCCCTTTTTAATAAATTAAATAAGACGCGAGTAAGAAATTAATCTTATTTTTGCAGGGTTATTAAAAACGGGGGATTAGCTCATTTGGCTAGAGCGCTTCGCTGGCAGTGAAGAGGTGATCGGTTCGAATCCGATATTCTCCACCAAAATTTATTAAGCCCGATTAAAAACCGGGCTTTTTTATTTTATTAAATATGAAATTTAAAAACACACTTTCTCTTTTTAAGATAGAAGCATTAAATGAAATGCAGTCTGCTACTATTACTGCTATTGAAAAGCAGCAGGATGTGGTTTTAATTTCGCCAACAGGTTCGGGTAAAACGCTGGCTTTTTTACTTCCGCTTTTGGAGATTTTTGATAAAGAAAAAGAAACCGTGCAGGTTTTGATCTTAGTACCCACACGGGAATTAGCTTTACAAATACAACAGGTATTTAAACAAATGAGTACAGGTTTTAAAGTAAACACCTGTTACGGCGGGCACGATGTAAAAACAGAAAAGAACAACCTGCAACATCCACCAGCTCTGTTAATAGGCACTCCTGGAAGAATAGCACACCATATCAGAAAAGAAAATGTAAACTTAAATTCAGTTCAAACATTAGTGTTGGATGAATTTGACAAATCCCTGGAAGCAGGGTTTCACGAAGAGATGTCGTTCATTATTAAAAACTGCAGAAAAATAAATAAACGCATTTTAACCTCTGCAACACAACTCGAAAAAATCCCCGATTTTGTTGGATTGAAAGAATACGAAGAATTAAACTTTACCAATAGCAAGCAGGAAGTAAAAGAAACATTGCAGGTTAGATCGGTAAGAGTTGTTGGAGATGATAAGCTGGAAGCATTGATGCTATTGATCGGGAAGATAGGAAGTAAATCAATATTGGTATTTTGTAATCATCGCGATGCAGTGAATAGAATTAGTGAACAACTGGAATATTATAAAGTAGAGCACGGCATTTATCATGGGGGTTTAGATCAGCATGAACGCGAAAGGACATTAATAAAATTACGAAACGGAAGTACTAATTTATTAATAACAACCGATCTCGCTGCCCGGGGCTTGGATATACCTGAAATAGGGGCTGTGATCCATTATCAATTACCAACAACCGAGGATACGATGATTCATCGTAATGGGCGCACTGCAAGAATGAATGCAAGAGGTACTGTTTATTTTTTGCTGGATAGCAAAGACCATTTACCTCCGTTTTTAGAAATTGAACCCGAAGAAGAAACATTGCCCTCTAAATTTGTTGCACCAAAATCAGGAAAATGGAAAACTATTTATATAGGTGCCGGCAAAAAAGAAAAGGTAAATAAAATAGATATAGTTGGTTTATTACTACAAAAAGGCAATTTGCAAAAAGACGATGTTGGCAAGATAGAAGTGTTGGATCACATGGCGTATGTAGCTGTAAAGGCAGATAAAATTGCTGCAACCATAAAATTGATCCGCGAAGAAAAAATAAAAAACAAAAAAGTAAAAATTCAACAATCAACATAAAAATAATTGTCAGGCTGAGCGGAGGCGAAGCCAACAAAAACTAAATTAAAAAGCCGAAGAGATTTATCTTCGGCTTTTTAATTTATTAAAATGAAATATTAAGCACCGCAGTTAATAACAGAGGTTGCTGTAATTGTAACTTTTCTTATTTTATCTACAGTAATGGCACCGGTAATAGTGCCTCCACCATTGTCGTTACCAATTATTAAGCGGTTCGCTGAACTCACAACAATATTACCTTTTACATTACCTTTATTAACAACTCTGCAAACACTTCCTTTGTTTACAACAATATTGCCGTTTACCATCCCGCCTTTTCTTATAATGAAACTGCCCTGGGCATCAACTGTAATCTGTCCAGTTACACCACCAGTATCTTCAACGATCAGATTTGCATTGGTAACCACAATATTTCCGTTAACCATCCCACCTTTTTTTATTTTTAAGGTTTCACCGGTATTTACAGTTAGTGGTCCCTGAACCACAGTATTAATTTCCTGTTCAGTTGGTGTATATGCCGCTAAATTGCTAGCAAGTGGTCTTTCGGCTGAATAATCTATATCATAGGTACATGGATCTCCAACTTTCAATCCCGTATTTGGAAAATTTTTATCCTCAAAGGGATAAACTTGTTCCGATTCATCTTCTTTTATTGTTCCTTTTACAGGACTTACAGGATCAATGGATTCTACTTTACCTAATGCCATAAAATTCTAGTTTAAGTTGTTTATACATAACAAGTATAATAATAATAATCTTAAATAAAAAATATTTATATATATTTATACTGCAAGCAAAGCTATGCGTAATCTTTACTTAACACTAATAATTGTTTTCAATTTTAATGTTGCATTTTCACAAAATGTAGACTCTTTACTTAGCATAGTTAGCAATATTAATGGAGATTCGGCAAAGACAGTATTTATTATAGAAAAAATAATTGACCCATTTGTAAGTTCTGGCAAGTTTGAAAAAGCAATTAAGTATTATAATAATGCCAAACAGTATATCAAGAATGATACACGGTTGCAAATTTCTCTTGGCATACAATATGTAAACATTTTAATTGCCCAGGAAAATTATTCATTGGCCGTTGATTCTGTTAATAAAATAATGATTCAGGCAATCAAAAATAAAAGTTTGGTTGGCCAGGCCAAATGTTTGCGGGCAAAGGCCCTGATAAAACTCTACTCCGGAGAATATGAAAAAGCAGCAGAGCTATTTTATGACGCTTTAAAGATTTGGCAAGAGACAGATGTTTTGCAGAATATCGCCATAGGCTATGCAGATCTGGGAATGATAAATTATTATTTGGGGCATTATGATAAAGCTGCGGTTTATTGGGAAAAAAGCGCAGAAATAAATCGAATTAATAATAGTAAATCAAAATTATCAGGAGACCTTGTAAACTTAGCGCTTGCGTACACAGAACTTAATAACTTTTATAAAGCAGAGCAAGCTTTAAAAAAAGCCATCGAAATAAATATCGAAGAAAAACGATATTCAACTTTAGCCGATGCATATACTAACTACTGTAAATTAGAATATCACAAAAAAAATATTCCCAAGGCAATTGAATATAATAATTTAGCCATTGAATATTTTAATAAGATTGGGGATATTGGGAGACTTAGCAATGGATATTCTAACTCTGCGGAACTAGCGCGAAGTATTAAAAAATACGATCAGGCATTGTTATATATTAATAAAGCTTTTGAATACCAGGGAGAAAACAAAAACAACATAAGTAATTTATACCTCAACCGTGCCGCCATCTATTACGATATTGGTAAAACAAAAGAAGCTTACGAGGACCTTCAAAAGCACATTTCAATTAAAGACTCTCTTGTTAATTCAGATAATCAAAAAGCAATTACCGAGCTCGAAAAAAAATATGAGCTTAACGAAAAAGAAAAAGAGAATCAACTCTTAAACGAAAAATTAAAAGTTCACGAAGTAGAAAGCAGCAGACAACAAATAACTATTTTTTTAATTGGTATTATTTTATTGATCGTTGCAATTGTTGCATTTGTGCTCATCCGCCAAAACCGTCAAAAGAACAAGATCAATTTGGAACTTGGCGAGAAGAATAAGATCATTGAAGTGAAAAATAAATTAGTAGAAGCTCAACACAAAGATATTACCGATAGTATAAAATATGCCGAACGTATTCAGCATGCCATTCTTCCACCTGATAAATTAGTGCAAACAACTTTGCCTAATTCGTTTGTATTCTTTAAACCAAAAGATATTTTAAGCGGTGATTTTTATTGGATGGAAGAAACAGCTAATCATATTTTTATTGCAGTTGCTGATTGCACCGGACATGGGGTTCCGGGTGCTTTGATCTCTATTATCAATTACAATCTCTTAAACAAAGCAGTGCTCGAAAAAAACTTAAATGATCCTGCTGAAATTTTAAATGCTGTAAATGGTTGGTTAACGCAAACACTGCATCAAAGCTTTAATGAAGATACCGTTAAAGATGGTATGGATGTTACATTGCTGGCAATTAATAAAAACAAAAAAGAAATACTTTTTGCCGGTGCTATGAATTCAATTTATGTTATTTCCGGCAATGAGTTGAGCGAATACAATGGCAATAAATTCCCGGTAGGTGCTTTCATTGAAGATAAACCACAAAATTTTACGTCACAAAAAATAAATACTCAAGCAAACGATATTATTTACTTGTTTACGGATGGTTTTGCCGATCAGTTTGGCGGTCTGCATGGCAAAAAACTAAAATACAAATTGCTCAAAGAGATTCTTATCAGCATTTCATCACTGCCTGTGGCCCAACAAAAAGAGCGCATTGCCGAGGCTTTTCTTTCCTGGAAAGGCGACTATGAGCAGGTAGACGACGTTTGCTTAATTGGAATAAAAGTATAAAAGCAAACGAGTCAGGTTACCCTGAGCGGAGTCGAAGGGACGTTTGTCTCATTGGAATAAGAGTTCAGCCGTAAAAACGCCCTTTTTTCAGGCTATTTCAGCCATTTCGTTATGAACAAATGTTAAAAAAAATTAGCATAAAATGCGCACTTTTTTGCGTAATTTTAAGGCTTCTAAAAACTTACAAATGACTACTGATAAATTCGCTTCCCGCCATAACGGGCCACGCAAAAATGAGATCAAAGAAATGTTGGCAAAAATTGGCGTTTCGTCTGTTGATGAACTGATCAATCAAACTGTGCCCGCAAATATTCGTTTAAAAAAACCTTTGAATATAGCGCCTGCCATGAGCGAGTTTCAATATACGAAGCACTTAAAAGCTTTAGGCAAAAAAAATAAAGTATTCCGTTCTTACATTGGGTTAGGATATTACAATAATATTTTACCAGCCGTTATTCAGCGTAACGTTTTAGAAAATCCGGGTTGGTACACAGCCTACACGCCTTATCAGGCTGAGATTGCACAAGGTCGCTTGGAAGCGATCTTAAATTTCCAAACCATGGTAATGGACTTAACTGCCATGCCAATTGCAAACGCTTCTTTATTGGATGAAGCAACCGCAGCTGCTGAAGCCTTATTTATGTTTTACAGTAACCGTAGTAAGGATAAAGTAAAAAATAACGCCAATAAATTTTTTGTAAGTAATACCTGTTTCCCTCAAACTATTGATGTGGTGAAAACACGTGCTGTGCCGTATGGCATTGAGCTGGTTATTGCAGATGCGAACACAAGCAAATTAGATGATTCTTATTTTGGCGCGTTAATTCAGTATCCTGATATTAACGGCGAAGTGAACGATTATAAAACTTTTGCGGCAAGCGCAAAAGCGTTAGATATTCAATTAGCAGTTGCAACCGATCTTTTAGCTTTAGCATTATTAACACCTCCGGGTGAGTGGGGCGCAGATTGCGTTGTAGGTAACTCTCAGCGCTTTGGCGTGCCATTAGGTTATGGTGGTCCGCATGCAGCATTTTTCGCCTGCCGCGAAGATTATAAACGTTTAATTCCAGGCCGTATCATTGGCGTATCTATTGATGCAGAAGGTAACCAGGCATTACGTATGGCTTTGCAAACACGCGAACAACACATTAAACGTGATAAAGCAACTTCAAATATTTGTACTGCACAAGCCTTATTGGCAATTATGGCAAGTATGTATGCAGTATATCATGGGCAAAACGGTATTAAGGCTATTGCTGAAAGTGTGCACGGCGTAACCGGCTTTGTTGCATCAGAATTAAAAACCTTAGGCTACGAAGTAAAAACAAAATTGTTTTTTGATACAATTGTTGTAGCCGCAGATTCTAAAAAAGTTCGCGCTTTAGCTGAGAAAAAAGAAATTAATTTCCGTTACATTGATGACAAACATGTTGGTGTTTCTATCGATCAAACAGTTGAAGAAAATGATGTAACAGATATTTTGTCTGTATTTGCAGAAGCAAATGGTAAATCTTATTCTGATAAAGGCTATGATCCTAAAAATTTAATTAAAGGAACTTTTGCGGGAAGAACTTCATCCTATTTAACACATCCTGTTTTCAACTCATATCATAGTGAAAGCGAAATGATGCGTTATATCAAACGTTTAGAGAATAAAGATCTTTCATTGGTACACTCTATGATCTCCTTAGGGTCTTGTACTATGAAATTAAATGCAGCTTCAGAATTGTTGCCGATTACATGGCCTGAGTTTGCAAGCATTCACCCTTTTGTTCCGGTGGAACAGGCACAAGGATATACAGAGTTAATAGAACAATTGAATAAAGATCTATCTGAGATTACAGGCTTTGCACGTATGAGCTTTCAGCCTAATTCAGGCGCTCAAGGAGAGTATGCCGGCTTAATGGTTATCCGCGCATATCACATCGCTAACGGAAATCCAAACCGTAACGTTGCATTAATACCTTCGTCTGCTCATGGTACAAATCCTGCAAGTGCCGCAATGGCCGGTATGACAATTGTTGTTACAAAATGCGATGATAAGGGAAATATTGATCTTGTTGATTTAAAAGAAAAAGCAGAAAAACATAAAGATAATTTATCATGTTTAATGGTTACGTATCCTTCTACACACGGTGTGTATGAAGAATCGATCATGGACATTACAAAATTAATTCACGATAACGGTGGATTGGTTTATATGGACGGTGCTAATATGAATGCACAGGTTGGCTTAACATCTCCAGGGAATATTGGAGCAGATGTTTGCCATTTAAATCTTCATAAAACATTTGCTATTCCTCACGGTGGTGGTGGCCCTGGCATGGGACCAATTGGTGTGGTTGAAAAATTAGTTCCGTTCTTACCTTCTCACACTATTGTAAATACAAGTGGCGATAAAGGCATTACAGCAGTATCTGCAGCCCCATATGGTAGCGCATTGATCTTATTGATCTCTTACGGGTATATTAAAATGTTGGGCAGTGATGGGGTAAAAGAAGCTACAGAAACAGCAATATTAAACGCCAACTATATTAAAGAATGTTTAAAAGGCCATTACAAAATTTTATATACCGGTAAAAACGGTCGTTGCGCCCACGAGATGATCTTAGATTGCAACGAATTTAAAATGGCAAGCAATGTTGAGGTGGCGGATATGGCAAAACGTTTGATGGATTATGGTTTTCATGCACCAACGGTGGCTTTCCCGGTTGTAAATACCTTAATGGTAGAGCCAACTGAATCGGAAGGTAAAGCAGAGTTAGATCGTTTTTGCGAAGCAATGATCTCGATAAGAAAAGAAATTAAAGAGATCGAAGAAGGAAAGTACGACAAAGCCGATAACGTTATTAAAAACGCGCCACACACTTGTAAATTGGTTGTGAGTGATGATTGGAAAAAATCTTACTCACGTCAAAAAGCAGCGTTCCCTTTAAATTGGGTGCGTGATAATAAATTCTGGCCAAGTGTTGCACGTGTAGACAATGCTTATGGCGATAGAAACCTGGTTTGTTCTTGTGCGCCAATAGAGGCTTATATGGAAGAATCTGTTGATGCGTAATTAATTTGATTTTAAAAAAAAACCCTTGTCAAACAACAAGGGTTTTTTTGTTATATTTAAATGACAATTTTTTTACGAATTGGTTTTGGCAATAAATGACCATTAAAAAAAATATACTCTTTTTAATTTTTTTATTTTTTGTGTTTAATTTTTTTTCACAAAAAAACAATATTGATAGCCTTTACCAGGTTGCAAAAACACACGCAAACGATACCACTGGCATGCGGGCTTACTTAAACATAAGTAATTATTTTATGAGTAAAGGTTTGGTAGATACTGCCTGGATATCTATAAAAAAAGGATACGACGCTGCTAAAAAAATAAAATACAAAAGAGGTGTAGCCGCATCTGCAAATCATATAGCACAATATTATAATTATCATGGTAACCAGGATTCTTCTGTTTTTTACTTCACAAAGGCAAAAGACCTTTATTCTGAATTAGGTGATTCTTCAAGAATGTCGGGTATGCTAAATAATATTGGGGTTGCTTATAAATCTCACGGTAACGTATCAAAAGCCTTGGATTTTTATTTTATGGCGCTTCGTATAAAAGAGCGCTTGCACGATAGCGAAGGCATGGCCAGTTCATATACCAACCTTGGGCATTTATTCCAGGAAGCACGCGATACGGCCAACACCATAAAATACTATATAAAAGGCCTTGATCTTAGAAAGAAAATGAATGATAAATGGGGCGTAAGTAATTCTTATATGGCACTGGGCTTGTTTTATCAAACGTACGATCAGTTCAATAAATCACTTACCTATCTTAAAACCGCTTTGAGGATGGCAGAAGAGATCGGTGATGAAGAAATGATAGCCATTGGAAGTTATAATCTGGCAAACGTTTATCAGAGGCAAAAAAAATTAGATCTTTGTGTTCCTCTTTATGAAAGATCGTTAGCACTTTCTAAAAAAAACAATAATTCAGAAGGTATTGCCACCTGCCTCGAAACTTTAGGTGAAATTGCGTTTGAACAAAAAAATATAAAAAAGGCAATACCTATGTTGGAAGAGGGTTATGAAAAAGCTGTTGAAATGGATAACAAAGATCTGATCCAGAATATTGCAAATAAATTGAGCCTTGCTTACGAAACAACAGGCGAGTATAAAAAATCGTTGGCGTTTCATAAAATATGGACCACCGTAAAAGACAGTATTTACAACCAAGCCAATACCCGTAAACTTACCAGCGAAACTTTAAAATTTGAATACGAAAGAGAAAAGATATTGGTTCAAAAAGAACAAGAACAAAAAGAAGCCGTTGCCAGATCGGAAGCTTTTAAAAAAGATCTTATACTCATTGTATCTGTACTTTTTTTAATAATAGTTTCCATTTTCTCATTCATAATTTTTAAACGCTTAAAAGAAAATAAAAAGCAAAAAGATATTATTGAACAAAAAAACAAAGAAATTACTGATAGTATTCGTTATGCAAAACGCATACAACAGGCTTTTATGCCGAGCGAAAAATTTGTGGAACGTATAATGAACGAATTAAAAAACAAAAAGTCTTAATTTCCCTATATTTTCGTACTTCTCCACAAGATTTAACAAAAAAATAACAGCTTCCTGTCTTATCTTTGTGCGTGCGTTTTAAGAAAATTACCTTCTTTATTTTAATAGTATTTACAACCGTTTTTATAAACGGTTGTTTTGTGCTTAATAAATATATTTATACAGATAAAGAATTAGCGCAGCATTACGAAAATAAAAAGATCAAACCCTGCTATAAAAAAACTTCGTTCCTTAATAAAAATGTGCATTATGTTGTAATGTGTAATAACGATTCTCTGCCATTGCTTGTTCTTATTCATGGTGCACCCGGTGCATGGTATGGCTATATGAATTTAATGGACGATTCTTTATTACAAAATAATTATAAGATAATTGCCGTTGATCGATTAGGTTATGGTAAATCAAATTACGGCACCCCCGAAACATCCACACAGATACAGGCTTTAGCGGTTAAAGAAATTATTGAAAAAGAAAATCATACCGGCAAAAAAGTGGTAGTGCTTGGCCGCTCATACGGGGCACCAGTTGCAGCCTGGCTCTCTATACATTATCCTCAGCAGATAGAAAAATTATTTATGATCTCACCGGTAATTGATCCTGATAAAGAGAAATTTTATTGGTTTAGCAATATTGCAACATGGAGACCGGTGCAATGGATGTTACCCAAAATGCTTAATGTAGCTACTAAAGAAAAATATTCGCACGCTGCTGAAATGAAGTTGATGTTACCTGATTGGAAAAAATTATACACGCCAACTTATGTAATTACAGGCGCTAATGATCAGATTGCAGATACCTGTAATTTTAGTTTTGCAAAGGCAAATATCAATCATTGCCCATCTGTTTTTTTAAAATTGCAAAATACAGGGCATTTGGTTACCTATGAGCAGCCGGAATTGGTAAGGAATTTATTACTGCAAAAATTGTAATTATCAGGCCTTAATTCTTCCTTTAACAATAAAAGAATTTGGAAAATCAGGCTGAATTTTCTTTAATGATTCAAACGCTTCCAGCTTTGTTTTAAAATCACCAATTAATACCACAAAATTTGGTTGTTGGTAATCTTCATGCGTCTCATATTCAGGAAATTTTGCAGAGAATTTTGACTTTATGCTTCTTGCCGCATCCCTGTCTGCACCAAAATGAATCTTAATGCGGTAACCGTCCATTTCACCGTTTGTTAAACGGTTATATTCTGCCTTTTTTTCTACCAGTTGTTTTACTTTTAACTGAGTTTGTGCCTGGTTGTTTTGGCTAAAAACAGAGCCTGAGACAAACAAAAACGGAAAAATCAAAAAAAGTATTTTAAAAGGGCTTTTCATCCTTACAAAAGTAAGGTAAAATTAGCTCATATCTTGCAAAATTTGTTAATTTTACGTTCTATTCTAATCAAATAAAATGGACAAATTTTCATACGTTGGTACAAGTGATGTTAATGCGATTGAGCAGCTGTTTTTACAGTATAAGCAGGACGAGAATTCAGTAGACACTTCCTGGAAAGATTTCTTTAAAGGGTTTGAATTTGCAAAAACCTCGTATGATGGCGATGGTGGTGCAATTCCCGAAAACGTTAGCAAAGAATTTAAAGTTATTGGTTTAATCAATGGTTATCGTCAACGCGGGCACTTATTCACCAAAACAAATCCTGTTCGCCAACGCCGCACTTATGAGCCATCTTTGGCTTTAGAGAATTTTGGACTTTCGGATAAAGATACAGATACTATTTTTCAGGCCGGAAGTGTGATTGGCATTGGTGCTGCAAAATTAAAAGATATTGTAGCTCATTTAGAGCAAACTTATTGCCAGAGTATTGGCGTTGAATATTTATACATGCGCGAGCCAAAAGTTTTAAAATGGTTGCAGGAGCGTATGGAAAAGAACCGCAATACACCTAATTTTAATCAACAGGAAAAAAAGACCATACTTAAAAAACTAACACAAGCGGTTGTTTTTGAGAATTATTTGCATACAAAATTTGTTGGTCAAAAACGCTTTTCATTAGAGGGCGGTGAAACTGTGATTCCCGCTATTAATGCGCTAATGGAACACGGTGTTAATTTAGGTATTGAAGATTATGTTATTGGTATGGCTCATCGCGGGCGTTTAAATGTGCTTACCAACATCATGAACAAAACATACAAAGATGTGTTTACTGAGTTTGAAGGCAGGCCAAGTGAAGACTCTTTATTTGATGGGGATGTTAAATATCACATGGGCTATTCTTCCGATCAAACAAGCGATACAGGAAAAAAAGTTCACATCAGCTTAACGCCAAATCCATCACACTTAGAAACCGTTGCACCGGTTGTTGAAGGTATTGTGCGTGCAAAAATTGATAATTTACATAAAGGTGATAACTCAAAAGCTTGCCCGGTTATTTTACATGGTGATGCTGCGGTTGCAGGTCAGGGTATTGTTTACGAAGTATTACAAATGAGCCAGCTGGATGGTTATAAAACAGGCGGAACCGTTCACTTTGTAATTAATAACCAGGTTGGTTTTACTACAAACTTTATTGATGCGCGCTCTTCAACCTATTGTACAGATGTTGCAAAAGTTGTGTTGTGCCCGGTGTTTCACGTAAACGGCGATGATGTAGAAGCATTATGTTTCATCTCGAAACTGGCAATGGAATTCCGCCAGGAGTTTAAGCGCGATGTTTTTATTGACGTATTATGTTATCGTAAATATGGCCATAACGAAGGTGACGAGCCGCGCTTTACACAACCGTTGTTGTATAAAGCAATCGCTTCGCATCCAAATTCAAAAGAGATCTACGTTAAGAAATTAGCGGCAGAAGGATCTGCATTGGCGGATGAAGCAAAAGAAATTGAAGCGGCATTTAAATCTGAGTTAGATAACAATTTAGATGAAGCAAAGAAAACAGATAAAGCTAAGATCACCTCTTTCTTAGAAGGAAACTGGAAAGGTGTGAAAATGGCTACTGATAAGGATTTTGAAGAATCACCAAAAACAGCTATCGACGAAAAAACCTTTTTAGAGCTGGCAAATAAAACAACCGAACTGCCAAAGGATAAAAAGTTCTTCAACAAAATTCAAAAAGTTTTTGATGATAGAAAAGCCATGATAACCAACGATAATTACGATTGGGCCATGGGCGAATTATTGGCGTATGCTTCTTTAATGAAAGAAGGATATCCTGTACGTTTTAGCGGACAGGATGTGGAACGTGGCACTTTCTCGCACCGCCATGCTGTTGTTAAGGTTGAAGATAGTGAAGAAGAATATACACCTTTAAACAGTATTGATTCAAAAGCGAAACTTGGTATTTACAACTCTCTTTTAAGTGAGTATGGTGTTTTAGGTTTTGAATACGGTTATGCGTTTGCCGCACCAAATACATTAACAATTTGGGAAGCGCAGTTTGGTGATTTTTTTAACGGAGCACAAATTATTATTGATCAGTATTTAACTTCGGCAGAATATAAATGGCGCCGTATGAATGGTTTGATCATGTTATTGCCGCATGGTTATGAAGGCCAGGGCCCTGAGCACTCAAGCGCCCGTATGGAGCGTTTCTTGCAGGCATGTGCTGAAAATAATATTCAAATTGTAAATACAACAACACCGGCACAACAATTTCATGTTGTTCGCCGCCAGTTAAAACGAGATTTCCGTAAACCATTAATTTGTTTTACACCTAAAAAATTATTGCGTTACCCAAGCTGCGTAAGTAAGTTATCTGATTTTACAAAAACTAATTTCCACGAAGTATTGGATGATGCAAAGGCAGATGCAAAAAAAGTAACACGGCTTGCTTTCTGCTCGGGTAAAGTTTATTACGATTTAATTGAGCGCAGAGAAAAAGAAGGCGCAGATGATATTGCATTTATTCGTTTAGAACAATTATATCCTTTCCCGCAAAAACAGGTTGATGTAATATTAAAAAAATACAATAAAGTAAAAGAACATATTTTTGTACAGGAAGAACCTGAGAATATGGGTCCATGGCGTTTTGTAGACAAATGCCTGCGATCGCTGAATTTAAAATATGTTGGAAGAGAAGAAGCAGCAAGTCCTGCAACCGGTTTTGCTAAACGTCACGCAGCAGAAAATGAAGAAATTATGACAAGCATTTTCTCAAAAGTATTAGTTAAGTAATAATTCAAAATTTATAATTTAAAATTTTTATATATGGCAATTGTAGAATTAAAAGTACCAAGTCCCGGAGAATCAATTACAGAAGTAGTAATAGCGCGTTGGGTGAAAAATACCGGTGATGTGGTTGAAAAAGATGAGGTATTGGCAGAGATAGATTCTGATAAAGCAACTTTAACTTTAAATGCCGAAGAGTCGGGCAAAATTGAAGTACTAGCTGCCGAAGGCGATACTGTGAAAGTGGGACAGGTAGTTGTAAAAATTGACACTTCGGTAAAACCTGAAGCTAAAAAAGAAACACCAAAAACTGAAACTAAAACAGAAGCTAAGAAAGAAGAGCCTAAAAAAGAAACTTCGACAAACTCAGTTATCAAAGAAACTGTAAAGGACGCAACTTATGCTACAGGTACACCAAGTGTTGCCGCCGCTAAAATAATGGCAGAAAATAATATTAAAGCCGGTCAGTTAAACGGCACTGGTAAAGATGGGCGCATTACAAAGCAAGATGTATTGGCCGCTTTATCTAACGGTTTGCCAACTGCCGCAAAAGTATTAAGTAACAGCTGGCAGGGTGGTCGCGATAGAGAGAGAACTAAAATGACCTCTTTACGTAAAACAGTGGCCAAGCGTTTGGTTGCTGTTAAGAACGAAACAGCTATGTTAACTACATTTAATGAAGTTGACATGAGCGAGATTTACGCTATCCGTGCTAAATACAAAGATAAATTCAAAGAGGTGTATGGAACCAATGTTGGTTTTATGAGCTTCTTTACAAAAGCAGTAACTGAGGCATTATTTCATTACCCTGCAGTAAATGCAATGATAGATGGCGAAGAAATCGTTTATAATAAATACGCAGATATTGGCATTGCTGTTAGCGCGCCAAAAGGCTTAATGGTACCGGTATTGCGCAATGCAGAATTAATGAGCATTGCCGAAATTGAAAAAGGCATTAAAGATTTGGCCGTTAAAGCACGCGACGGTAAATTAACCATTGAAGATATGAGCGGTGGAACATTTACTATTACTAACGGGGGCGTTTTTGGAAGTATGATGAGTACACCAATTATCAATCCGCCACAAAGCGCCATTTTAGGCATGCATAATGTAGTAGAGCGCCCAATGGCTTTTAACGGACAAGTTGTTATTCGTCCAATGATGTACATTGCATTAAGTTACGATCACCGCATTATTGACGGAAGAGAGAGCGTTGGCTTTTTAGTGAAGGTAAAAGAGATGTTGGAGAATCCTAGCCGTATTTTATTTGGAGGCAAATTACCTGAAGAAGTATTATTGGGCTTATAAAATATATTTAAATCAATTTTAGCCCCTTTCTAAACAGAAAGGGGCTTTTTTTATCATAAAAAGACAAAATCTTACATTCGTTATAAACACTGTATTTAAGTTCAATATTTATTAAGCGTTATTGCATACTTGCAGAGAAATATATAAGGAAAACCATGCAAAAAATAAAAAATTTATTATACCTGTTATCGATTTCAATTAACACAACTGTTCTTTTCGCGCAAACAACTTTTACCTGTTCAAACACAACTACAGCGTGTGCCTGCCCACCAGGTGCTAAAGGGGAATATTACTCTGGCTATTACGCCGATGTGCAAACGTATTTTACAAGCAATGCCCCTGGCCTTACAAGAACCGATAATGTGATCAACTTTAATGCAGATAATATTTGGGGTGCTATTGTACCACCGGCAGGAGGAACGCTTACAAACCCCGATTTATATAGCGCTCGGTGGACAGGTAGTATTTTTATTCAAACAGCAGGAACCTATACGTTTTATTTAACAAGCGATGATGCCAGTTGGATGTGGATGGGCTCAAACGCTTTAGTCACGAACCCAACCGCAGCTACTGCATTTATTAATAATGGTGGCTTACACTCACCTCTAACCATTTCGGCAGTTGGTATTTTTCCGGTTTGCAGAATGCCTTTTAAAATTCACTTTGGCGAGAACGGCGGTCAAAACAGGGCTGTTTTAGAGTATGAAAGTGCGGCATTAGGAATACCCAGGCAGGTAGTTCCGCAATCAGCATATTGCTCTTGCCAAATGTCGGTTCTGCCAATTGAATTAAAACACTTTTTTGCAACTGTCAATAGTGATGATATTCTCATAGAATGGGTTACAGCTTCAGAAATGAATAATAATTTTTTTACTGTTTTTAAATCTGCTGATGGGTTAAACTGGTCATCAATTGCTGAGGTAAAAGGGGCAGGAAACAACTCCTCAATTAAAGAATATAGTGTTCTTGATACGTCACCAAATGCTGGCATTAACTATTACTATTTGATGCAAACAGATCATAATGGGAATACAAAGAAGTTTAACATGATCTTTGCAGATTTTGGAAATAAGGAAGGCTCAATAAATTTATTTCCAAATCCATTTAATGACAAAGTTGTAATTACTTCAATGAGTGAATTTAGTGATACTATATTAGAAGTTTATGATGTGATGGGAAAGAAAGTGAATATTCCGTTTCAAAAACAAAATAACTTTAGAATTGAATTAAATACTTCCGAATTACCTAAAGGTACTTACGCAATTAAAATAATCAATCTTCAAAAAGTTGTAATTAAGAAGCTTTTGAAAGTGTAACTGAATTGAAGAATAAAATATATGGTGTACATGTACTGTTAAACAAATAACTATTCTTTTATTATTTTTTTGGCCAGTATTTGTTTATAATCTGCATTGTTAAGCGTTACAAAATAAAATCCCTGCGCTAAATTATTTAAAGAGATTTGTTGTTTATTGGAGGAGAAACTTTCTTTTCTAACAACACTTCCGGTAAGATCCGTAATTTTTAAAAACATTTGTTCTTCTTTTGCATTATTTAATTCTATTGTAATATTTTCTTTTGTAACAGATGGATAAACCTTTGCATCGTAACCGGCATTTATTTCTTTTACTGAAACAGTGTTTGGCGGTGTAAGTTTTATAATACTATGATTGTTCTCACTGGCAGAACCGCTACCGTTAGTAGCAATATATATTTCATTATTAGGACCAACGCAAATATCGCGTAACCTGCCAAACATATTAGTGAGATATGAATTCTGCGAAACGGAAGCTGTGCCGGTGGCATTTAATTTTAAAGCTACCAGCTTTTTGTCTTTTAAAACAGACATGATCACCTGGTCATGAAATTCGGGAAATCCCGGATTATTATAATATACAATGTCTGCCGGGGCAATGGTTGGACTCCAATTGAAGATAGGTTGTTTAACGTTATTGGCTGAACAGAATGTTATTTCTGCAGGTAGGTTGCAAAAACCTTCTACATTTGGCCATCCATAATTTCTGCTGCTTTCTATTATTTGAAATTCATCATCGTTGGAAGGGCCGTGCTCGGATGAATAAACAAAACCATTTGGCGCTACCATCAATCCTTGTGGATTTCTGTGGCCGAATGTATAAACCAGGCTTCCCGGAAAAGGATTATTTGCGGGAATTGTACCATTAGCATTTACACGAAGAACCTTTCCGTTTTTTGAATTTAAGTTTTGTGAATTGGATGTATTTAATGCATCACCTGTTGTCATTAGTAAAGTACCATCCGGTAAAAATAATAAACGAGAACCATTATGGTTAATGTCCGCGTCAACACTATCAATAAGTATTTGTGGATTTACCAGACTTGTATTGTTGTAAGTATATTTTACAAGTCTTTCTTTTGCATTGGTAGTATTAGAGCCAAATGTGTAAACCAAAAACACTTCTTTTGTGATATTGAAATTAGGATGTAGTTTCATTCCCAATAAACCAGCTTCAGATTGTGCATAAATAGAAGCAGTAAGATCTAAAACTACAGTTTTTGTATGCGTAACAGGATCAATACGACTCAAAAGCCCTTTGCGCTCAGTTACCCATAAGTAGTTATCGGGGCCATAAATCACTTCCCAGGGAATGGAAAGTCCGGTGTATGCAGTGTCTACCGAGACCATTGTTGATCCTAACTGGATCATTGCCTGTGAACAAACCTTATTTGTGATAAATAAAAATAAAATAGAAATGAATACAAGCTTTTTCATAATATAGGTTTTAAATGGTTAGATTATTTAGTAGTCGTTAATAAAAATCGTCAAAAATTCATGCCAACTAATTAAAGAACAAATTAAAATAATTTTGAGGTATTCACTTAAAAAGTGGTTAAAATAATCCTCATAACTTAGGCCAGATCCGCAAAGTAAGCCTCTGTTTTTTTAAAAAAAACAAGACCAACAATAAAAATAATAAACGATGAAGCTATGCTTATAAGATCTGTTTGCCAGTTAATAGCGCTATTGGTAATACCAGCCCTGAAAATATCAAGTGGGGCTGACATAGGATTGAGCGCCAATAATCCTTTTAAATAAATATTTTGTGTGATGTTTGTTGGATAAATTACCGGGGTTATAAATAATAAAAGCTGAACTAAAAAGGGAATGATATATCTTACATCTCTGTACTTAACATTTAACGCAGCCAAATAACAGCCGGCACCAAAGGTAGCAATACATGTAAGTAAAACTGCAAAAGGAAAATATAATAGGCCTATCCATGTAAACGAAACATGATTAAATAAACAGTAAACAATAAACACTGCAAATGCCATTAAAAAATCAAATACACCAACAAGTACGGCTGATATTGGAATTATTAGTCGTGGAAAATATATTTTTTTAATGATATTGGCATTTGTCACCATGCTATTACCGGCATTGTTAACACCGGATGAAAATATACCCCATAAGATTAAGCCGCTTAATGCGAACGTAGAGTATGGCAAAGGCAATTCGGTATAATTACTAATTGCTTTACCTAAAAAAAATGAAAAGAGCAATGCCATTACCAAAGGTTGTAAAACTGCCCACAAAAAGCCAAGAATGGTTTGTTTGTATTTTACTTTAATATCACGAAGAGTAAAAAAATAGAAAAGCTCGCGGTATTCCCACAATTCATTTAAACCAAGGCTTAATTTTTTTTGTGGCTTAATTTCAAATTCCATTAATGTAAAAATAGTGAATTGTAAGCTGCTTAACCAATATTTTTAAGTGGCAAATAACCTAAATGCATTTTATCTTCCTCTTTTCGTTTTTCTTCTTTTATTTCAATAGAATAAAGTTCTTTGAAATGTGAAGATAAAATTTCTTTAACATTGTGTATATCGTCAATATCAATGCCATATTTATCATCAATGTGCGACGCCGCACCTTTAAATCCGGCGTGCTTATAAAATGCAGTTTGTTTTGCCTTTTTTATGGCTTCACCCGAAGTTTTTGCTATTGCCAGTAATTTGTAATGAAACTCGTCAAATTCTTCAACTTTATAGCCACCCAAATTAATGAAGAAGAGTTTTTCTTCAGAAACTTTTTCGTCACTCAAACTATCAAATCCTATTGAAGGTAAAGGACGTTTAATGATAATAACCCTATAATCGCTTACCTTCGTTACTTCCCGCCAGGCATCAATATGTATATTGCCTTTAGCTTCGGGCCAGGAATTTTTTATATGGGGAATAAGGTCTTTTAATTCTGTTGCAATACCAAAATAAATATCGTGTTGTTCAGTTAATCTTCCAGCAGGCCTGCAACCCAACAAGAGCATATATAGTTTGAGTTGCGACACTATAATAATTTTAAGAAACTGTAGCTAAACGTTCTTTTCCAAATTCAAGGATCTTGTCAATAAATTCGTAAGGCTTGTAATTATTAATAGCTGCCTGGTGAAAAATACAGGTAGCAGGTGTCATACCCGGTAACGAATTAACTTCAATAAAAACAACTTCTGTTCTGCAATCTGCAAATACACGCACAAAAGCATCAATGCGACAATAACCTGTAACGCCTAATGCTTTAGCAGCTCCACCCAATGCTGCTTTTACCTGGTCGCTAACTTTTTGCCTGTCTTTGGCATCTTTTGCATAACGCGCGGGAGTAATATTTTGACCTTGACCCGCTAAAAATTTTTCTTCCAAACTTAATATCTCTCCATCTGCTAAGGCTTCTGATGCCTCAAATACTTCGTATTCTATTTCGCCATTCCTATTTAATTTGGTAAGCATGCCACCGGTAATTTCTAAAAAGTGAAGCGCATCTTTTTTGCTGATCAGTTCTTCAACAAGGATCACCTGCTTTTGTGGAAATTCTTCTTTTGGTTTTATATGTAGCTTTTCGGCTGCTTTCGTATCAAGGTCTTCAGCTGCTCGGAAGATCAATGTACAAAAGGCTTCAAATTCTTCTAATGTTTTTATTTTCTTAACCGCACTGCTGCAACCATCATCAACTGGCTTGGCAATAAATGGATATTTAATACGATTAGATAAGATCTCAACAAATTTATTTTTGTCTTTTGTCCAGTCTTCTTTCGAAATTAAAATATGATCGGCAATAAGAAAACCGTTAGATTTTAAGATTTCATTCGTTCTGTATTTATCAATTGTAATAGAAGAACTTTCTTTATTTGAACCGTTATAAGGTAAATTTATTTTATCTAATTGCTCTTGTATTGCGCCATCCTCGCCCGGGCGACCATGCAGTGCAATAAACACTTCATCGGCTTTTTGTTTTAAAGAAGCGTAGGTTAATTTTTCGGGTTCTGCTGTATGGTTAGCTGATGCATATTTATGCGTTATTGCTTCACATTCCTGCATTATTTTTTTGATGACCGAATGCACTTTAAAATTCTCAACTTTTTCTTTTATATCATCTGCATTATCTTTTAATAATAAATTAATAGGCACATGGTACATTTGATGTTCTTGCGAATTACCTGTAAGGAAAACGGGAAAGGGTGCATATTTTTCTGAAGAAGATAATTTTTCAAAAACATTTCTTCCACTTTCTACAGAGATATGCCTTTCAGAAGAATAGCCTCCGAGCACCACTGCAACACGCGTTTTATTGCTTGCCGCATTTTTTTCGTTATGAATTTGCTTATCTAAAAGATCCAATAAATGTTTGTAACTAATATTTCCTTTTGATTGAATCAATCGTTTTGAAAGGGAGGTGCGAATAATGAATGTTAAGAATTGCGATGGATTTAATCCAATTTCTGCTGCCTGGTGAAAGAAAAACGAAGAAGGCATCATGCCACTGGTAGTATTTGGGTCGTTCAAAAATATTTTTCCATCCTTACTTAAAAAACCATCAATACGCGCATATACATCAAAGTGTAATTCGTAAAATAATTTTTCACAATCTTTTCTTATGGCTTCAATTTGCGTATCCGGTAAGTCAATAGGTGTTATCTTTCTTGAAAGGCCCGGTAAATATTTACTGCGGTAATCAAATAATTCTTTTCCTTTTTTTATTTCGGTTGGTGGTAATGCAATTGCTTTTCCTTCCTCGTCTTCCAACACAATGCAACTAAATTCTTTTCCTTCAATAAACCCTTCTACTAAAACAGTACTTTCACCATCAATACTTTCAACAACAAAACCGTCTGTTTTTAAATTGGCGTTTAAAAATTCAATTAATTTATTGGGATCGTAAATTACAGGTGCGTTTAATTCTTTTGGATGGCTAATAACCACAGGCATTCCCATGCCTTCTCGAATATCAGCTAGTACTTTTACATAATTGAATTTTTCTTCATCACTATATCTCTGCCATTCTTTTGCATCTATCCATTTTGTAAACAAAGCTTTTTCAACAGCACTCATAAATTCAAAATCGTTCGCTTCATTTAAAATACTCACACCAATGCTAGAGCCTTGATTAGCCGGTTTAACTACACAAGGAAAGCCGATCAATTCTGCCACTTTTTTAAGTGATGTTTTTGCTTTTCCTTTAATCCAATCCTGCCTATTGATGGTAAGATATTTAGGGCTGTTAAAACCCTTGCTTACCATCATCTCTTTTTGTATTGCCTTATCAATACCAATGGCTGATGCTAAAATACCGGAACCACTGTAAGGAATTTTATGGTATTCAAATAAACCTTGTATACGGCCATCTTCACCATAAGGGCCGTGCAAACATAAAAACGCAAAGTCAATTTTTGTTTTTAGTTCTGATGGATTTAATTTTTTTCCGATCTTTTGTATCAATGCACTTTGTTGTTCTTCGTTCAGGTCTCCTAAATTTTCGGCATATAACTGAAAGCGATGATCCCGATAGCTATCGGGAGTAGGTAAAAAATCTACCGGGGGATAAAAATCACGAATAGTGCCTTTGTAAATAAATTCCCAATTCAATTCAACAAAATTTCCAAAGCTATCAACAAAAACAGGAACGGCCTCAAATAAAAATTTATTTAAATTATCGTAAACGGTTCTTCCACCCGCAAAAGAAATTTCGCGCTCTTTACTTTGCCCGCCAAAAATGATCCCGATCTTTATTTTATTTGCCATACTTAAAATTACACTACAAAGGTGAATATTATTCAAAAATAGAGGAAAGCAGCCGCGCTGAAACATCTGAATTTGGAAATAATTAACATTCGTATGTAAATACCGTAAGGCCTGTTTATGCCGCTCATCAAGTGTTATAGAAGGTTAAAGGTCTGCGAAATCGGTTTTAGGAACAAAACCGGCGGTAAAGTGCTTAAATTTATCGGTAAGTTAAGACACTTTTTAGTGCTTGCCTTTTAAATAATATCAAAACAATTTGTGCGGCTTTATGCTTAATTTTGCACTCTATGTTTGTACGTATCTTAATTTTTTCAACGCTTATAATTCTTATTGAATTATATTTTTTACAGGCTGTAAAAACATTTACACAGGATTTTTCTCCAGGCAAAAAAACAGTTTTACTTTATACAACTTATATTATTGCCTGCATTAGCATTTTAATGGCAATTGTTGCAGTTATTTATCCTCCACCAAACTGGACGCCCTTTTTGCGACTTTTATCTTCGATAATGATAATAATAGTTTTGTGTAAATTAATTGGCTGTACTTTTTTATTATTTGATGATATTTTACGACTTTGTAAATGGTTCTTTTCATTTTTTAAAAGTAAACCTGCCGATTCGGTTGAAGTTGCAGAAGGCATTAGCCGCCTAAAATTTCTTAGCCAGCTGGCTATTACATTTACTGTAGTACCTGCTGTTGGCTTTATTTATGGTATGGTGAGCGGTGCCTATAAGTATCGTGTACATAAAGTAAAAGTGCCTTCATCAAAAATCCCTAAAGAGTTTGATGGTTTTAAAATTGTTCAGCTTTCAGATATTCACACCGGTAGTTTTTTAAATGAAGATGGATTAAAAAAAGCATTTGAAATTGTTAAAGAACAAAATGCAGATCTTATTTTATTTACCGGCGATCTTGTAAATAATGAAGCTAAAGAAGTAGAAGGCTATGAGCATTTATTTTCGAGCCTTAAAGCACCGCATGGTGTATATTCTGTTTTAGGAAACCATGATTATGGCGATTATGTGCAATGGGATACCAAAGAAGCAAAGCGTGCAAACCTTGAAAAATTGAAAGAAAAACAAAAAGATTTTGGATGGAGATTGCTAATGAACGAGCATGTAGCCATAGAAAAAAACGGAGCTAAAATTGGTTTATTAGGGATTGAAAACTGGGGTGGTAATATGCGTTTTCCGCGCTACGGTAAAATGAAAGATGCTTATGTTGGTGCAGAGGATTACCCTTTTAAAATATTAATGAGCCACGATCCAAGCCATTGGGATATGCAGGTTGTTTTAGAATATCCTGAAGTTGATCTTACCTTAAGCGGCCATACACATGGTATGCAATTAGGTATTGAAATACCGGGGATTAAATGGAGTCCGGCCAAATGGATCTATAAGAACTGGGCGGGCTTATATAAAATGGATAAGCAATTTTTATATGTTAACCGAGGTCTTGGTTTTTTGGGCTATCCAGGCCGTTTAGGTATTTGGCCAGAGATAACTGTTATTGAGTTGAAAGCGGTATAAATTATAGCTTAAAGCGTAAACCAGCATTTATAAAAAGACGGTCCTCATTTAATGGATAAGAAGAAGAATTTATAAGCAGTTTGTTTTTTGAAAAGCCAATAAAATAAGAAGGCTTAAAAATTACAGATAGTTTGTTATTTAAACTATAGCTAATTACCGCGCCGGGCAAGGCACCCAGGTTCACCACCTCTGTAGTTTTAAAATTATCTTCTTCTTTAAAATAAGATGGTACAATGTTAGAAGAAGGCGGATCGGGCTGACCTTTGATATATAAGAAAACTTCATCACCATAATACTGGGCGTATCCATGGTTATATTTTGTATAACAAACATTAAATAGTGCCGATGCACTTATGCTTAATTTGTTTTTTTGCAATAATAAATATTCTGCACCTAACGCAAAATGGCAAGAATAATTTGCGCCTATATTATATTCTGTAAACGCTTTTATGTAATAAGTAGAATCGAATTGCGCGCTTGCCGGCGAGCTGCTAATACTTATTACCTGTTTGGTGATCTTATTTTGGCTGGTAATGTAACTGTAATTTAAATTACCCTTATCAAAAATAAATTGCCCACATACAGTAAATTTATTTTGCAAAAGATAATTTATTGAAATACCCGCTAAACAACCTATATCTTTATTTTTTTGTTTAAAATCCATGTGTTGAACGCGGCGTTTGTACGATAAACCACTACCTCCAAAAACATCTATGCTAAGCGCCGAAATCGGATTTTGCGAGTTGTATGCATTTTTAAATTCAGGATATATCTCGCGCAGACTTTCTGTTGCAAAGCTTGGTATCTGAAGGCGCTGGAGTATATCGGCAAACAGGTTTTTTTTCGAAATAGTATCTGTTACAAAATCATAATTTTGTTTTTGGCGGGTGGGAAGAGTGAGATCATTATAGTTTTTAAATATTTGTTCTTTAGCGTTGAGTGTAATTGTTTTACAACCAGAAACTATAGCGCCATGAATTGAAGGTTTGTATTGTTTTTTATGCACATTTGAATTTTGGGTAATCTCATTTTGCTGAGCTGTGTTTTCTGAGATAGATTTGTTAGTTGTTTTTACCTTGGGTTGAGCTTTAGTCTTTTTGTAAACAACGGAGTCTTTTGCAAAAGGCGTATAAAACAGTGTGCCTATTAAGCCGGCAATAAATAAAGCTGCGCCAATAGATAAAATGAAGAAAGCGCCGCGTTTTTTCCTTTCTTTTTGGGGTACGAAATATTTTATTTTTTCCCAGTTTTGGTTAATAGCAAGGTCATCCACTTCAGGTTCAAAGTGGATGAATTTATTTTTTATGGTTTCTTTATCATTCATACGGCCTGTTGTTTATGATATACCTTTAATAAATCTTTTAAATAGGCTTTTGCTTTAAAGAGTTGCGATTTTGAGGTGCCTACACTTATACTAAGTAATTCAGAAATTTGCTGGTGTGTATAGCCATCTATGTAAAACAGATTAATTACTATTCTGTATCCCTCTGGCAATTGATTTAATAAAGTAAGGATTTCTTTATTCGAAAAAGCTTCAAATACAGACGTAAAACTGTCATCGCCTATATCAATCTCATCTGTTATAGCAACATGCAGGTCAAATTTTAAATTACTCCGGTAACTATTAATAGCAGTGTTTTGCACAATGCGTTTCATCCAGCCTTCAAAAGAGCCTTTTATATTAAAAGAATCAATGCTGTTAAAAATCTTAATGAACGAATCTTGTAAAATATCCTCAGCTTCAGCTGTATCACGACTATACCTTAACGCAATGCCTAAAAGTATCCTATAATAACTTTTATAAAGTGTTTCAAAAGATTTTTCATCTTTAGCCTTACAACCTTTTATTATATCATTAAGGTTAATTTGCATTATCGGACATAATTCAAAAAGTGTACCGTTTTTTTGTGATTTTACATATTTGTTACTCTTTTATGAATTTTATATTTGCCTGCCCGCCATTTTCGAATTGTATTTTAGCAAAATAAGCTCCCGGTAAAAATCCTTCAAGCTTTATTTTACTTTCTGTGCTTTGCAAATCAGTTAGGCTTAAAACTTCCGTAGCTAAAAGGTTATAAACTTTTATGCTGTTAAAAGGTATTTCTGTTTTTATAGTTAATATGTCGCGGGACGGATTTGGATAAAATAAAGTCTTATTTTTCTTGGAATTATCTTTAATAGCATTTGGGCTATCGCAATTTATATTAACTGCGGCATAAGCAAAACAGGTATCGTTTGGTGTATTCATATCCCACTGGTTTACTTTAACAATATAGTTGCCACAGTTTGCATAGGTATGCGTATAATTTGTTGTCGGCTGCGAATTGTCTCCATACTCATAATTGGTAAATATTTCGGGAATAGCTATGCCAGCCCAAACTGTAACAGAATTGACTGCCAAAGTTACACTGGCTGTATTGTTAACACAAAGCGTTGATGCCGGCGGGTTTACAGTAATTGTAAAAACCTGAACATTAGCTACCGGCCCGCAAAGCACAGGCGAAGTATAAGTAAGTGATACCGTATAATTAGTTGTAACCGTTACCGGTGAATAGCAGTGAAAGATAATTTTGCCGATACCATTGCTGCCGTCATGAAACTGCCATTGGTAATATGAGTCAGGATCATTAGGAACGCTATTATTGGCCGTTAATGAATAACAACCGTACGTATTTGGAATTGGCGTAATGGTTACCATCGGCACGCAGGGATTTACTAATGTATATGTTAACGATGGGCCAAAAGCAAAAACACTTTTAACAAAAAACAAACTAAGCGCGCAGATAAGTAATTTTATGGTTTTCATAATTTAATAGTTTATGGTTCTATATATAAGACAAGAACTTAAAACAAAAGGTTGCCTGGGTTTTTAAATGTTGTATATATTTATGTTAAAATTTAAATTTGATTCATGCATTCCTTTAAAGCCATCATTCAAAAATTTTCAAGCAAAGGCGAAAAAACGGGTTGGACATATATAGATGTACCGCCGGATATTCTCACTAAATTAAAAAGGCCGGATAAAAAAGAGTTTCGTGTTAAAGGAGTTATTGATGATGTAAAATTTGACAGGCTTGCAACTTACCCAATAGGTGAAGGAAATTTTATAATTGCGATAAATGCTGAACTTCGTAAAAAACTTGGAAAAAAAGAGGGGGCAGCTGTTTCTCTAAAAATAGAGTTGGACAAAAGTGCGGCAATAAAATCGCAGGAATTAATAGAAGCTTTAAATGAAGACAAAATAGCTAAAAAGCAATTTGATTCTTTGTTACTTTCGCACCGTAATTATTTTCACCGCTATGTATATACGGCAAAAGGTATTGATACTAAAGCCGGCCGCATTGTTAATATTATTAACGCTATGTATAAAAAGCAAAATTTTGGTGAGATGTTAAGAAGCCTGAAAAAAGAAAAGTAAATTATTTTATAAGCTTAAATGTATTGAGTATTTTATTATTCGAACTAACGTTTAAAATATAAGCGCCTTTCGATAATTCTGCCATGTTTATATTTAGTTTATCAGAAAGAACAGTGTTGTAATTTTCAAGTCTCATTATTTTACCATTGGTGCTAATTAAAGTTAGCGTAATGTTTTTTGCTGAAGAAAAATTGCAAGCTACCAAATAAACTGCATTTACATTATCATACAATAAAAGCACGTTATTTTCTTTAGAAAACGCACTTATACCATTAATATCATTTATAACGGATAAAAGCTTACTCGCTGTATCAGTACACATATCCACACTTTGTGCGATCAAAACAACAGTGTAATTTCCTGCAAGCGAATAACTGTAAACGGGATTTGAAAAATTAGAAGTTCCAAAACCATCTCCAAAATCCCAAATACTGTTTTGAGAATTTACAGAAAGATCAGTGAAAATTACCTGTGTGCCTGTAGAAACAGTATTTGTTGGTATAGAAAATGCGGCTGTTGGTAATTGTATAGTTGTTAAGTTGAAGGTTTGATTAAAGTTATCGCACTGGCCAACTGTATTTATTTTAACTGTATAATTGCCGCCGTTAAATGATATTAACGAATCTGCTGTTGCTTTATTTGAAGATGTTTTTAAAATTGTGTTTCCTTGTTTCCATTCATAATTCCACGGGCCTGCGTTATTTCCAATGGCAGTTATTAAACCTTGCGTTTGGGTGCAGGTGGCTTGTAAAACATTTGTGGTTCCGGCTAATGATGTAGAGAAAAAATTAAGTTTAAAACGGGCTATTGAAGTTGTATCATATAATGTACAAATATAATCAGATGTAAGTATGTTTGTGGTAATGCCGGTAAATGCATCAAACAGAGTTACACATACATCATTTGGAAAATCTGTTTTTAATAAAGAAAAGGTGTAGGAAGAAGTTGTTGGCGTAATTGCTTTTACCGGAACAGAAAGGTTAGTATTAAGCTGGGGCAAACCATTTATACAGGTATTAATAGTATCACTCATACTACAAATGTATGGCAACGATGGATCAAAGATCATTTTATAAGCATCATAATCTGTTTGAAAATGAGGCGTGCCACCCTGCTCAAAATAAAAAGTTGCCATATCTTTCGAATTAGTTAAATTGTCCATTACTAATCTGGCTATTGGTTTTATTGTCGAAATAGTATTTGATTTTAAAAATGCGGGATTGGCATTTACCTTAATATTTTCGTTTGCCGTTAAAACCGTAGAAGCTGTGGCATGAATGTAAAAGCCCTGGCACATTGGTATAACATCAGTTATACCGCCGGTAATATGGCTGCTTATGCCATTAACGTATGTTGTATGATCACCAAGGCCACCATTAAGATCTGCATTAAAAGCGTACACCGCGTTATCTACATTGCTATTACTATTTCTTAAAGCTGCCCAGCTAATTGGGGATGGTAAGGGATTGGAAATTAAATTCCATCCGTCATCCAGCAAACCGTTATTAATGGTTCGTGAAACCGGAATTGTAACCGCACCTGAACAACTTAAGCAACTGCTTTTTGCAACTGTACCTTTTACATCAAATGTTATTGCTGTAGTATTGGGAAAACCGTTGCCAAGGTAAGTCCAATAACCTTTGCCATTTGTAATGCCGGCAGAAATTGTTGTGATTGGAATATACTTTGCTGTTGAACTGTAGGTTCCGGCAATTGTTTCATCATAAGAATAAATAGAAGTAAACGGCACAGAGCTAACTACCGATCCGTCCGGGCAACTTAGGCAAGTAATAGCAAAATTATCATTCCATGAAGCCATTGTTATAGGTGAGGATAAGGGAGCGCCAAGCAAAGCCCAGCCTGTTGATCCGCCTGGCGCATATTGTTGTATGGTAACCTGGTTAATAATATCGGCTGTAGGATTGATAGGACCAATTTTTCCGGTACCTGTTGCATTTGAAACAAGTGTTAGATTATTGTTTGTATTAAAAGTTCCGGCATTTAATTGCAGGCTGCCTTGTATTTGTTGTGTAGATGAATTAACAGCCCCCGCAGAATTATTTAAAGTAAGATCATAAAACGTAGTAGTATTTCCACTCAAAGTTTGTGCAGTATTTCCACATAAAACAACATTGCCTTGCTGTGCGTTAAACGTTCCGTTATTTATCCAATTGCCATATACATTTAATGTTTGTGTTGTTTGAAATGAAAGGTTAGCTCCGCTATTTAATGTTATTGTGTTTACGTTGGCTGCAATAGAGCCGGCAATAACAGGATTGAAATTTGGCCCGGCAATTGAAGGAATAGTGGCACTTGTGATACTTCCGCAAACGCAATTACTCCAGTTGTTTGAATCAAACCAATCGTTAGATACAGTTCCATTCCATACACTTGTTGGTTGCGGGCCCTTAACGGTAATAGAAAAAGTTGTTGCTGTGCCGGTGCAACCACTTAAAACGGCCGCTACTGAAATAGTACCAACCACATTTGGCGGTAATGGAACATTAGGAGAAGTATACCCGGCAATATTTCCTACGCCGCTTGCAGCAAGACCGATTGAAGTATTAGAGTTTGTCCATGTAAACGTTGCGCCCGGAGATGGGCTGCTAAAATTTATTGCAGCCACTGCTTTACCACCACAAACCGATTGATTACTCACCAAATTAATTGAGGGAAGCGCATTAATGGTAATAACAGCATTGCCTGTCATAGGATTTGTGCATGAAGTAGAAACATCTGTTGCTAAAACAGTGTAAGTTGCCGAAGTTGTTTGGGTTCCGAAAGAAATAGCAGAGCCGGTACCTGCAACAGGGGAGCCAATGTTTGTTGCGCCATTTTTTAATTGATAATTAACACCAACTTGTGAGCCACTTAATCCTATTGCAACACCGTTTCCACCAGAACAATAACTGCCACCACCTGTAACTGAAAAAATTGTAACAGGATGATTACTCGTTACATTTACATTAGTAAGAAAGATCTCGTCACCAATACCTGTTCCCGCGCCTGAACGGTAAAACGCCCAGCGTATATGCACAACGGGCTGGTTGTTACATGCTGCGGGTAAAACAATCGGGCCAAAATTAATAGTACCTGAATTGCTGGTATATTCTATTTGAGTGAGGGCGCTATTCGGAAGATTTGTATAAGCACCGGTAGTACCAACGCGGTACTGAGCCCGTAATTTATAGGCATTACCGTTATTTGTAATTGTTCCGGCACGCCACGAAACGTTAATGTTATTTCTACACAATGTATTTAAAGCTAAAACGGTTTCACCTAAGTTTCCGGAACCAGTACCTGAATTACCCGGGTTTGCATTTACAAAAGAAACACCGTTTGCGCCTTGTCCTGTAATTTTTGAATCGCAGGATGAAACAAGATTATAAGCCAGGGCGTAATTTTGGGAAGCTGTTATTTGAGCAAGCGAAGGATGAATATTGTTGATAGCGCCATAATGAAAGATGATATTAGATGGATAGGTACCCGCGGCATTTGTTGCAGCCCAATTATTAAAAGTAAAAGCAGTTGGCCAGCCATTATAAGGTGTTGGGTTTGTTGGCGCAACAATTGTTCCTGAAAGTATTATATCATCTATCCTAAAATCGGAACCGCCATTAGCATTTGTGAAACGAATAAACAAATTAGGAGTATTAGGAATAGTACCCGTACAGGTTTCGTTTGACCAACCTGGGAAGAACCAGAAATTGCCTGGACGTGTTAAGGCAGTATATGTTATACCGTTAGTACTGGTTTCAACCGTTAATCCTCCACCAACTGTAAAAAATCCTGAACAATAAACGCCGTAAGATAGGCTCAGGCCTGTATAGCCAAGAGTATTGATGCCGGAAATAATAAGTGTTTTTGAAAGACCATTATCTAAAAAAACATTGTTACTGCCCGAGGCACCGGTATAACCTGATGATGTTGTATTGTTTCTCACATCACCGGTACCGGCATAAGTATATGAGCAATTTGAATTTTGAAAAGAAGAAAAAGAAGTAATTACTGGATTGCCCGCGGCACCGCTTGTGCCCATGTTTTCTGAAAATAGGGTAACCTGAGCATTGAAATTGTTATTAAAAATAACAAGAAAAAAAACAAAAATAAATTTAACGGGCAAAAGCCTGAAATTTTTCTTAAATGATAACACCATTAGTACAAGCCGCAAAAATTGATTAAAAGACTAATATATCAATAAACGGGTCTGTTTTCCTACAATTTCGACAAAATGCAATTTTAGAAAGAGTAGTTTGCGTGCTTTATGGCTCTAAAATTACTAGCAATTTCATCTAAATTTTTAGAGGGGGTGTTATTTTACGATTTTAAATACCGTTATTTCTTTTTCTTCTGATATAATTTTAAGTAAATAAATGCCTTTAGTTATAATAGAAGTATTTATTAATAAACTTTGTGTCGAGTTAGCATCACAAATTTCAGATAGGACCTGCTTGCCATTTAAATCGTACAATGCAATTAACAGGCTTGAGTTTAATGTGTAGTTGAATTTAAGTGTATAATTTCCTGAGACATTGTCGTATAAAAGCAGAGCATTATCATTCGGTAATTGATATTTAATACCTGTAGTATTTAGCACTGTAAGCTGTTTTGTAATTGTATCGCTGCACAATAAATTGTTTTGTACAATTAATTTTACCGAATAAACTCCTGCTTGCGTATAAGTATAAACAGGATTGTTGGAAGATGAATTTCCATATGTATCTCCAAAATCCCAATAACTTGTTTGTGCATTTGAAGATAGATTTGTAAAATTTATCTGGCCTGAGGCAAGATAAATAGTGTAATTATTGATTGAAAAATTTGCAATCGGTGTACTGATAGCATTTATTGTAAACGTTTGCTGGTAACTATCACATTGTCCTACGCTATTTACTTTTACGGAATAATTTCCTCCGGGTAACACCGTTAAAGAATCTACCGTTGTTTTATTTAACGATGTTTTTATAATTGCGTTATTTGAATCTCGCCACTCATAATTCCATGGGCCGCTATTGTTTCCCTTTGAAGTTAGTATACCCGTTTGTATAATGCAGTTAGGTTGTATTATATTGTTTGTTACAGATAAAGTACTGGTAAAAAAATTAATTTTAAATCTTGATATGCTTGTTGTGTCGTATAATATGCACGAATAGTTTGTAGTTAGAATATTTGTTGTTATTCCTGTAAACGCATCGAATAAAGTTACACATATGTTATTTGGAAAATCGCTTTTTATTGATGAAAAAGTAAAACTGCCCGTGGCGGCTGTAATTGCTTTAACAGGCATTATCATATTTGAATTTAAAGGTGGCATACCCTTAATACTGCATAAAACTGTATTACTTACACTCGCAATATAAGGTTGATTAGAATTAAAAATTAATTTGTAAGCGTCGAAATTGCTTTGAAAATTTAAGGAGCCGCCCTGTTGAAAATAAAAAGTAGTCAGATCTTCTGAGCATGTAGAACCATTAAGTACAAGGCGTACAATTGGTGTTGGCGCTATATTAGTTTGCGAAACACAAATGTTCGAAATAACTAAGAATAGCGTAATGCCAAAACTTTTTATTTTTGCAGGAGTATTGGTTGTTTTCATATTATAAATACAATTAGTTCTTAATCAAAAGTATTTAGCATGAATAAATCAATGCTTACATTTAAGATAAAAAACTTACATATGAAAAAAGACATCAAAAAAAGCACATAAAAAAACCCGGCAAGTTATGTCGGGTTTTTTTTAGTATATATATAAGTGATTATTTTGTACCTTCTATTAATTCAAATTTCCATTCTTTAGAAAATTTTTCCTGGGCAGCCGAAATTTTATCATATACTTTGCCATAATTATTATCAAATTTAGCAGCCAAAACATCTATTTTATCAAGATCCTCCTGTGTTAGTTGTGTACTGTCTTTAGACATGATCTCTACCATTTGTTTTCCTTCTGTATTTGCTATTGAATTTAATGTGTTAAAATAATCAAGCGTTACGTCAATAAACTCTGTTTTATCGCCAAAAGGGCCAATTTTTTTACTTGCCTCTAAGCTTTCTTTTGCTTTTGCAACAAAAAGTTTGTGCGTTAACTTTAACGAATCAATATTATGACCATCAATTTGGTTTAAAAACAACGTGTGTTCAATAGCAAGCCCGTCAATAATTTTCATAATAGAATCGTTGTACTTAATAGCGTCATTTTGTGTGGGACCACATGCGCTTAATAATATCATTAAAAATGCACCTGTTATAGTTATTAGTTTTTTCATTCGGTATATTTTATAAAAAAAGATCCGCCCAAGGGCGGATCTTTTAACTTTATTTTTTTATTTCTTAGTATCTGTAAGCGTCACCTTTAAACGGACCTTCCACTTTTACACCAATATAGTCAGCTTGATCTTTATTAAGCACATCTAATTCAACACCAATTTTACCTAAATGTAAACGTGCCACTTTCTCATCTAAAATTTTTGGCAACACGTATACTTTTTTCTCGTAAGCAGCGGTGTTTGTCCACAATTCTAACTGAGCTAAAGTTTGGTTTGTAAATGAATTACTCATTACAAAGCTTGGGTGGCCTGTAGCACAACCTAAGTTTACCAAACGGCCTTCGGCTAAAACAATAATGTTTTTACCATTAATGGTGTATTGATCAACTTGTGGCTTAATAGTATCTTTAGTATTACCATAAGTTTTGTTTAACCATGCCATGTCTATCTCGGTATCAAAGTGACCAATGTTACAAACAATAGCGCCGTGTTTCATTGATTCGAAATGACGACCAACAATAATATCTTTGTTTCCGGTTGTGGTAACTAGGATGTCTGCAATTTTTGCAGCGTTATCCATTTTCATAACCTGATAACCATCCATTGCAGCTTGTAAAGCGCAAATAGGATCAATTTCAGTTACAATAACACGTACACCTTGCGATGATAATGACTGAGCCGAACCTTTACCAACATCGCCATAACCTGCAACAACAGCAATTTTACCTGCCAACATAATATCAGTTGCACGGCGTATAGCATCTACCAAAGATTCGCGGCAACCGTATTTATTATCAAATTTAGATTTGGTAACCGAATCGTTAACGTTAATAGCAGGTAACAGTAAAGTACCTTTTGCCATACGCTCATATAAACGGTGTACGCCTGTAGTAGTTTCTTCAGATAAACCTTTAATGCCCGCAGCTAACTCCGGGTATTGATCAAATACCATGTTTGTTAAATCGCCACCATCATCTAAGATCATATTTAAAGGTTTGCGCTCTTCGCCAAACCATAAAGTTTGTTCAATACACCAGTCAAACTCTTCCGCAGTCATACCTTTCCAGGCATATACCTGTATACCTGCCGCTGCAATTGCCGCTGCTGCATGATCTTGCGTAGAAAAAATATTGCATGAGCTCCAGGTAACTTCAGCGCCTAAAGCTGTTAATGTTTCAATTAATACGGCTGTTTGAATAGTCATGTGAAGGCAACCTGCAATGCGCGCACCTTTTAATGGCTGAGATTTACCATATTCTGCACGAAGCGCCATTAAACCCGGCATTTCTTCTTCTGCTAATTTAATTTCTTTACGTCCCCATTCTGCTAAGGACATGTCTGCTACTTTGCTTTTTACAAATTTTGTTGCTGTTACTGGCATGATATTTTTCTTTAAATTGATTTATTTTTTAAGGAATACAAAGATAAGTCATAAGTTTGTAATTCTCAACTAATTATTTGTGATTAACACTAAAAAAATAACACCTTTTATAACTATCGGTATACTTGATCTGTTAGTATTTGGGCAAAGTCTGCCAGATCTTCCTAAACGTGAGCTTGAAAAAGCCGGAAGTAGGATGTTGTTAAAACAATTATTAGGGATGCAAGACTTTATCTTAGACTATCACAGCACTAAAAAACCCTTTTTAAAAGGCAGAACCGAGCATATTTCTATTTCGCATTCGCACGATAAGTTGGCTATAATAATTAATGAAAAAGAGAATACAGGTATTGATATTGAATTGTTAAGAGATAAAGTAATAAGGATTAAACATAAGTTTTTATCAGATAGTGAAATGGAGTTTGCAAAGGAAGATGTTGATAAACTAATAACTATTTGGGCGGCTAAAGAAGCCATGTATAAGGTATACGGCTTGAAAGAACTTGATTTTAAAAAAAATTTATTTGTAGAAAAGTTTGAAGGCGCTGTTATTTTTGGTAAAATTGATAACGGGAATTTTAAAAAGCAATACCGTTTAATAAGCGAAAATATTGATGAGTATAAAATGGTGTATGTTTTAAATGAGCTTTAAAAAGATTATAAAAAAGCTTGAAGAAGCTAAAAAACCTTTATTGGCAGTATTAATAGACCCGGATAAATTCAATCCTGAATTAGTTGAGCTTGCAAACAAAACTAAAATAAGCTGTTTTTTAGTGGGTGGAAGTGAGCTTAAAAAGGGCGATGTAACAAAAACGATTCTGGCCATTAAAAAGATCTCTAAAATTCCTGTTATTTTGTTTCCGGGCAATGAAACGCAACTCTCAAAAAAAGCCGACGGTTTGTTACTATTAAGCCTGCTATCGGGCCGTAATCCTGATTATCTTATTAGTAAACATATTGCCGCTGCACCCGTTATCCGTAAAATGAAACTGCCGTATTTACCTACTGCTTACTTGTTAATTGATGGGGGTAAAGTTTCAACAACGCAACTTGTTACAGGTACACAACCTTTAGATCCAAAAAACAAAACCCTTATTATAAATACAGTTATTGCCGCTGAGCAACTGGGGTTTAAAGCTATCTATCTTGAGGCCGGAAGCGGCGCCAGTTCCAGCATACCTGCCAATTTAATAAGCAACATTAAAAAACACAGCAACCTGCCATTAATAATAGGCGGCGGCATTAATTCGGCACAAAAAACGCAGAAAATAATAAATGCCGGGGCAAATTTGATAGTAATTGGCAATGCATTAGAAAAAAATGTATTTTTAGTATCTGAAATAAGTAAGTGTTTTTAATTTTTAAGTCAATCGTGTTTGTATGGAGTTATTTGTAATTACGGCCTCAAAAGATGTACCTGATGAGGCAAGTTTAATAACAAAGATGTTTGAGAGTGGCTTAAGACATTTACATTTGCGTAAGCCAAAGTATTCTACAAATCAAATGTCTGATTTCTTAAATGAGATCCCCGAACATTTTCATAAATACATTGTAATACACTCTCATCATCACCTGGCATTAAAATTTGATCTGAAAGGCATTCATTTAACCAGCACACATCTTTCAAAAAAATGGAAGTACTTTTTTGTAAGACAGCGGTTAAAGCTAAAATTCAGTAAAATATCAAAAAGCCGCTCGTATTCAAGATTACAGCAGGTATATAAAAAAGAAGATTATAATTATGATTATATACTTATAGGCACTATGTTTAATAGTATTACCGGCGAATTTTACAGTGGGTTTTATGAGGCCGGCGTAAAAGCAGCTCTTAAAAATGCCGGTAAAAAATTTGTTGCCCGTGGCGGTACTTCGCCAAAAACAATAGCCAAAGCTGCAGATATGGGCTTTTATGGTATAGCGTTTAACTCTTACATTTGGGAGCATCCATCACCTTACGAAAATTTTTTAAAAATATTAGACGCGTATAAAGAAAATAAGCTCGAACTTTAACCCATGTCTTTTTTGGGAATTATAGCTTTAATTAGCGGTGTAATTGGTGTTTGGCTTACAATTAAAGAAAGCATTTGGTGTTGGCCCGTTTCAATAATGTCTGTTATAGCATCCGCAGTTGAATTTTATGAAGCAAGATTGTTTGGTGATATGGGCCTGCAGGTATTTTATTTAGGTGCTGCCATTTACGGCTGGTATTTTTGGGATAAGAACAAAGAGAAAGAATTTAAAGTAGAAAAAGTACCGTTAAAATTAATTTCAGTTTTAATTATTGCTACGGTTGTATTAACCTTTTTGTTTTATTTTTTAATTGGCTTTTTTAAAGGTGATAAGGTTTTATTTGATGCCATACTAACGGCTTGCAGTTTGACAGCAACCTATATGATGACAAAAAAATGGGTAGAGAACTGGTTTGCATGGGTGTTAATTGATGGCGCATATATAGTTTTGTATGGCGTAAAATTTATGTGGTTGTTTGCTGTACTATATTTATTTTTTACAATAATTGCTTTTTACGGTTGGCTGAAATGGAGAAAAGCGGTATTATAAAAATCGCAGTAATTGGCGCTGAAAGCACCGGTAAATCTGAACTTTGCGAGGTGCTGGCAAAATATTACAATACGGTTTGGGTACCCGAATACGCACGCGAATATTTTAACGATTCGGATATTTATAATTATACTTTGCAAGATCTTGTTACTATTGCCAAAAAACAAATTGAGAATGAGAATATATTCTTAAAAAAAGCAAACAAGTTTTTATTTTGCGACACAACATTAATAACACTTAAGATTTGGGCTGAGTTGGAGTTTAACCAAACACCCGAATTTATTCTTGAAAATGTAAGCAAGGTAAAATATGATCATTATTTTTTAATGACCAATGAAGTGCCATGGATGCAGGATGTACAGCGACAAAATAAATTTAGCCGTAACATGATCTTTAATATGAATAAGGTAGAGCTCGAAAAACTAAAAGCCCCCTATAATGTAATTAATGGTTTAAATGATGAGCGCTCAAACAACGCCATTAAACTAATTGACAAATTATTTTAATAGATCAACAGCTTTTCAGTGGCAAAGGTTTCGTTACCAGAATAATAGGTTAAAAAATAAATACCTCTTGCAAAATTATTGCAATCAATAAAATCCGTTTCTCTTATTTTATTTTTATAGATCTCTTTACCTTGAGCGTCATTAATGGTAAAGGTCTTAATATCTTTATCCAGCAATTCTATTTTATTTGAAATAGAATTATAGCAGAAAGCTTTTTGTTTTGGTAGTTTATTGTGTGGAATGTATGTAATTAGATTTGTACAAATACCACTTGTGCCAATGCTTACAAAATCCATATAATAGTTTACGTTGCTGTAATTGCTAAAACAAAGTAACAAGGTATCACCGCCATTTACCGGCAATGGTGCTTCATAGTTTATCTCAAAGCCACCGGCAGGTAAATTTAGGCTATCGCAAATGCCTGTACCGCCTGTACTTGCACCATTCCAGTTGCATCTTAAAGGTGCTAATTGATTGTTGTGAATTTTTGTACAGGCGTTTGGCGAGTATTTCCAAAGCGACCAATCATAGAATGACTGTTGCGGAAACGGCCCGTTATTGCTGCCAATAATAAACTGTAATAATCCGGTGTTACAAATTTTAAAAATATACCACCCCGGCTCTAACTCATCTGCCAGCATACAGCCCTGGTTATTACCAATTGGGTTTACCGTAGGATTACTAATGTTGCTAGGGTGTGGCAGATCATTAACACTTCCAAAACCTGTATTGGCAAATAAAGTTACGGTATAGCCGCTTGTAATAGTTAAAGCGTTAACACAATCCAAACTTGCAACCTGGGCGGTTAAAAATTGAAAGGAAATAAAGAATATGAAAAGGATCTTTTTCAATTCGTTTATTTTAAAGTTACCCCACCCATATCGCAGATCTTAAAAAACTCTGTTTCGCTAACTTTTCCAGTGCTTAAACGCGAAAGCCTTATCAGATCCATATTTTTAAAGAAAGGGTCTTTTTTTAAGGCTTCAAGTTTAACGGGGTTTTTAAAATCTTTATACGGCGCAAATTCAACCGCCAACCAGGCTGTTTCTTCTGTAGTGTGATCCTGAAAATGTTCTTTAGTAACTTTGGCAATTCCTACAATTTCCATTCCTTCGTTGCTATGGTAAAAAAAAGCAAGATCGCCTTTTTTCATATCCCTTAAATTATTACGGGCGGCATAGTTGCGTACGCCTGTCCAATCGGTTTTTTTATCTTTTTTAAATTGTTCCCAGCTGTAAGCCGAGGGTTCTGATTTTATAAGCCAATAATTCATGATATTTTAAGATAATGGGCTGAAATTAGTAAAATTATCAGGTTTTAAGTAATTATTTGGGCAATGCCGCCGTCCTAACAATAAAATTCAAGTATTTGAAAGGGTTTTCAACAGTCAATTAAAATCTTATAAACACTACTTGTTGCCGTTAAACTTGATGTTTTTAAAACCGAATTTAGTCTAAAAACTATATTGTTTTTGAACAAATTATGCCTACATTTGCACCCGAATTTAAAGTGTTTCTTAATAAATTTACCGTAATGACCAGTAAAATTAACACATACAAGCGATTTTTAACCATCTGCTTTGTGATATTTGCCCTGTTTTTCTCGTTTCCAACATTAGCATCTGAGCCTAACGAGCCCGAATCAGCAATCCATATTCCTGATCATAGCGAAAAAAAGCCAGTAGATATTACCAAGGTGGCTTTTGAACATATTTTAGATGCGCACTCATGGCATTTGTGGGGCGAAGGTCATGATGCGGTTTCAATTCCCTTACCTGTTATTCTTAAAACCAATAATGGCCTTGTTATGTTCATGTCTTCTGAGTTTCATCACGATGTACACGGCATACATATTGTTGAGAAGAATGGTGAGAAATTCGTGAACTTTGAAGAAAAAATCTATTATGCATCTGATTTGCAAAATGAAGACGGCGCTTTTTTAAATACTACAAAAAATGACAAAGGTGAAGCTGAAGTTCATAATGCCTCGCCGCTTGATTTTTCGATCACAAAAAACGTTACTCAAATGTTTATTTCGGTAATTGTACTTGTATTAATATTTACATCAATTGCCCGTGCTTATAAAAAGCAAGGGGTTACTTCTGCGCCAAAAGGCAAACAGTCTTTCTTTGAGCCATTAATTACGTTTGTGCGTGATGATATTGCAAAAGTTAATATCGGGCATACTTCAGATAAGTATGTGCCTTACTTATTAACTGTATTTTTTATGATTCTTGTAAATAACGTATTCGGTTTAATTCCAATTGGCGCTAACTTAACCGGTAATATTGCCTTTACATTGGTATTATCTGTATTTACTTTAATTATTACTAACATTAATGGCAATAAAAATTACTGGGCTCATATTTTCTTACCACACGCGCCAAAAGCCATCTGGCCAATTTTAATTCCTATAGAGATAGTAGGTATTTTTACAAAACCATTCGCTTTAATGATTCGTTTGTTTGCAAACATTACCGCAGGCCACATCATCGTTATTTCTTTAATTGGTTTGATATTTGTTTTTGAAACCTATTTTATTTCACCGGTATCAGTGGCATTTGCCTTATTTATTGACGTGTTGGAGTGTCTGGTAGCATTTTTACAGGCATATATATTTACAATGTTAACGGCATTATTTATTGGTTCGGCAGTGGCCGATCATAACGAAGATGGTGCACACAATGAAGACGATGAAAAAATCGCAAAAGCACATCACTAAAAATTTTTAAGAATAAACAATAACAAATAAAAACAAAAACAAAATGACAGGAAGTATCGCAGCAATCGGAGCAGGTTTAGCCGTAATTGGCGCCGGCATCGGTATCGGACAAATTGGTGGACACGCAATGGACGCTATTGCACGTCAACCAGAAGCTACCTCGAAAATTCAAACAGCTATGATCATCGCTGCAGCCCTTGTAGAAGGTGTTGCATTATTCGGTGTGGTAGTTGCTTTAATGTCGAAGTAATTTCAAAAAAACAAAACCAAAGCTTTTACGGTTGGTAAAAGCTTTGGTTTAATTAAAAGAACAAAAAACTAAAAATATGAACAGTTTATTTATAGCAGCAAGTTTAATTGAGCCCGCAGTTGGTTTAATTTTCTGGACAACCATAACCTTTATATTATTGTTGGTTATTTTAGGAAAATTTGCATGGAAGCCAATTTTAACGGCAATTAAAACCCGCGAAAAAAGTATTGAAACAGCTTTAAAAAGTGCTGAAAGTGCATTGAATGATATGCGTGAATTAAGAGCCAATAACGAAAAAATTATGGCTGAAGCGCGCAACGAGCGCGATATTTTAATTAAAGAGGCCCGCGAAACAAAAGATGCTATTATTAATGAAGCAAAATCCAAGGCTCAAAAAGATGCTGATAGAATTTTAGCTTCTGCAAGAGAGCAGATCATCAACGAAAAAAATGCAGCAGTTACTGAGTTAAAAAACCAGGTTGCAACTTTATCTATCGAGATCGCAGAAAAAATATTACGCAGCGAATTATCGTCTGACGAAAAGCAAAAAGCTTTGGTAAACAATTTAATGAAAGACGTAAACTTAAATTAAGATGATCGTTGGTTCAAGATATGCTAAATCCCTTATCGACCTTGCTGTTGAAAATAAACAGCTGGAAGAAACAAGGAAAGATATGCAAACAGTAAAACAGGTAAGTGATGAAAATCACGAATTTGTTGTTTTACTAAATAGCCCGGTTGTAAAAACAGATAAAAAAATTGCGATCCTTAATGCCATTTTTAGCGGTAAGATCTCAAAACTAACTTTATCGTTCTTAAACCTATTGGCAACAAAACGCCGTGAGGCTTACATTCCTGAAATTGCAATTGCTTTTGACGAACAATTTAAAGCAAAGAAAAATATTACCACCGCAGTTATTACCACTGCAGCAGTTTTAGATGCGAAAGTAAAAGAGAAAGTGCTTGAGATCGTTAAAAAACAAGCAGGATCCGGCGATGTAGAATTGATAGAAAAAGTAGATGCTTCCATTTTAGGAGGCTTTGTACTTTCAATTGCCGACAAACAACTAGATCAAAGCGTAAAACGTAATTTAAATGATCTTAAAAAGAATTTATTAAGTAATAAATATATACCAAGTAGTAATTAATAATTGAATCCAAAATAAAATGGCTGAGATAAAACCGGCAGAAGTATCTGCAATTTTAAGACAACAACTAAGCGGCTTTAAAAGTGAGGCTGAGTTAGAAGAAGTAGGAACCGTATTACAAGTAGGTGATGGTATTGCCCGTATCTATGGTCTATCTAAAGTTCAATCAGGTGAGTTGATCGAATTTGAAACAGGCTTACAGGCAATTGTATTAAATCTTGAAGAAGATAACGTTGGTGCCGTATTACTTGGGCCAAGTGAAGGTATTGCTGAAGGCAGCCCCGTTAAACGTACAGGTCGTATCGCATCATTAAAAGTAGGTGAAGGCATGTTAGGCCGTGTGGTTGATACTTTAGGAAATCCTATTGATGGAAAAGGACCAATCGTTGGCGAAACTTATGAAATGCCAATTGAACGTAAAGCTCCAGGTGTTATTTACCGTCAGCCGGTAACTGAGCCTTTACAAACAGGTATTAAAGCTATTGACGCCATGATTCCTATTGGTCGCGGTCAGCGTGAATTAGTGATCGGTGACCGCCAAATTGGTAAAACTGCCGTTTGTATTGATACCATCATTAATCAAAAAGAGTTTTATGAGGCAGGTAAGCCTGTATTCTGTATATATGTAGCAGTTGGTCAAAAAGCGTCTACAGTTGCAAACATTGTGCGTGTATTAGAAGAGAACGGAGCTATGGCTTACACGGTAATTGTTGCAGCTAACGCGTCAGATCCTTCGCCATTACAATTTTACGCGCCATTTTCAGGCGCTGCAATTGGTGAGTTCTTCCGCGATACCGGTCGTCCGGCATTGATCGTGTTTGATGATTTATCAAAACAAGCAGTTGCTTACCGTGAGGTATCATTATTATTACGTCGTCCTCCTGGACGTGAAGCTTATCCTGGTGATGTGTTCTACTTACACAGTCGTTTATTAGAGCGTGCCGCAAAGATCAATAATAATGATTCAATTGCACAAAGCATGAACGATCTTCCTGCATCTATTAAACATTTGGTAAAAGGTGGCGGTTCATTAACAGCTTTGCCGATTATCGAAACACAAGCGGGTGACGTTTCTGCATACATTCCAACCAACGTAATTTCAATTACCGATGGACAGATATTCTTAGAGTCTAACTTATTTAACTCCGGTATCCGTCCTGCAATTAACGTAGGTATCTCGGTATCGCGCGTGGGTGGTAATGCTCAAATTAAATCAATGAAAAAAGTAGCGGGTACTTTAAAATTAGATCAGGCTCAATACCGTGAGCTAGAGGCTTTCTCTAAATTCGGTTCTGATTTGGACGCTGCTACAAAATCAGTATTGGATAAAGGTTCACGTAATACAGAAATATTAAAGCAAGGTCAGTTCTCACCTTTCCGTGTCGAACAACAAATTGCTATTATTTATTTAGGAACAAAAAATCTATTAAGAACAGTTCCTGTAAATAAAGTTCGTGAATTTGAAAAAGACTATTTAGATCTTTTAGAGCGTAAGCATAAAAATGTGTTGAATGATCTTAAAGCAGGAAAATATACTGACGAGATAACTAACACTTTAGAAGCTGCCGCAAAAGAATTAACTGCAAAGTATAACTAAAGAAATTATAAATTATAGATTATAAATTTTAAATTGATCTAAAACATTCAACATTTAAAATTTTACATTTAAAATTTCAAGATAAAGATGCCTAGTTTAAAGGAAGTAAGAAATAGAATAGTATCGGTTGGGTCAACCATGCAAATTACCAGCGCCATGAAAATGGTAAGTGCTGCTAAATTAAAGCGGGCCCAGGATGCTATTACTCAAATGCGCCCTTATGCTAACAAACTAAAAGAACTTTTAGAGAACGTTAGTGCAAGTGTTGATGCAAGCGAAAATGCGTACGCAAGAAATACAGGTGGAAAAAATTTATTGATCATTGCTATTTCTTCAAACCGTGGTTTAGCAGGAGGATTTAACTCTAACATCATTAAAAAAACAAACCAGTTAATTAAGAATGAATATGCGGGACATAATATTACCGTGCTTTCAATCGGCAAAAAAGTGCAGGATGCTTTTAAGCGTACTTCTTATGGTATTGTAGGCAGCGATCTGCCGCACCATGCGGGAACTATTTTTGAAAAATTAAATTTTGAAACAACTTCTGTAGTTGCCGAAAAAATAATGGAAGCTTTCTTAACTAAACAATTTGATAAAGTTGTTTTAGTATATAACCAATTTAGAAATGCTGCTGTTCAAATTCCAACCGAAGAGCAATTACTTCCATTAATTCCAACGCAGGTAGATGAAAAATCTTCTGCAAAAGCAGATTATATTTTTGAGCCAAGCCAGGAAACAATTATTAATGAATTAATTCCGCGCTCTATTCGTACTCAATTTTATAAAGCCATCTTAGATTCAGTTGCCAGCGAACACGGTGCGCGTATGACCGCTATGCACAAAGCAACAGATAATGCTAAAGCAATGCAAAAAGAATTAAAAATTACTTATAACAAAGCCCGTCAGGCTGCAATTACTAAAGAGATTCTTGAGATTGTTGGCGGAGCAGAAGCACTGAATGGCTAATGCAAATAAGCATTAAAAAACCCTTTACATTTTGTAAAGGGTTTTTTGTTTACTTAACATTTTTATTAAATAAAATTTAAAACAAAAGCTGCGTTTTGATCGTATATATGATGAATAGTATGTTTAAAATTGCAGGTATATAAATGGTAATTTTTGCTTTTTTAATATTGCACTGGTACTTGTCTTTATTTGGGCAAACATTTTTTTTACACCGTTATGCGGCACATAAAATGTTTACTATGAATAAATTCTGGGAACGTTTTTTTTACATTTTTGCCTGGCTAACGCAGGGCTCTTCATATTTAAATGCCCGCGCTTATGCTATTTTACATCGCATGCACCATGCATACAGCGATACTGAGCAAGATCCGCACACACCGCATTTTTTTAAAGAAGTATTTAGCATGATGGTGCACACCAAACGCATTTATAGCGATGTGCATAATAAACGAGTTGAGGTAGACGCGAAATTTGATCGTAATTTTCCTGAGTATCCAGTTATTGATAAAATTGCTGATAGCTGGACATCGCGCCTGCTATTTGCCGCCGGTTATATTGCATTTTATATCGCTTTTGCAAATTATTGGTGGATGTACCTGTTATTACCCATTCATTTTATTATTGGGCCAATACAAGGTGCCATGGTAAACTGGGCTGGACATAAATATGGCTACCGTAATTTTGATTGTCCTGATAAATCAAAGAACACATTCTTTTTTGATTTTTTATTAATGGGTGAATTGTTTCAGAACAACCATCACCAGGCCGGCGCTAAGCCTAATTTTGCAGCTAAATGGTGGGAGTTCGACCCAACTTATCCTATCATTTGGTTGTTTGATAAAATCAGGATCATTAAGTTGGCAAAATAAATTGACACAAACTATACCAATAGCACTAATTTTTTTGAACCATTATTTGTGAAATTAATTTTCTTGTTGCAGTTTATTGCAACAAGAAATAACCAAACTAATTTAGCAGCTAAATAAGAATTGATTTCAAAAATTAGTGCAATTAGTGGCAATTGAAGTTGTAAAACTAAAACAACTCCATTTGCTTGCTATCAGTAAGTACTTTTTTATATAAAGCAATTACGGTTAACCTTGCTTTAGCATGATCTACCATCGGTTCAACATATTTTGAAGTGCCAAATTCCGGCACCCATTTTTTTATATATTCAAATTTTGGATCGAATTTTTTTTGTTGTTCTGTTGGGTTAAACACTCTAAAGTAAGGCGCTGCATCGCAACCACTGCCAGCCGCCCATTGCCAGCCCCCGTTATTTGCACTCATATCAAAATCATTTAACTTTTGTGCAAAGTAAGCTTCACCCCAACGCCAGTCTATTAACAGATCTTTTATTAAAAAACTACTTACGATCATGCGCACTCGGTTATGCATAAAACCGGTTGCATTTAATTCGCGCATGCCGGCATCAACAATCGGAAATCCGGTTTTGCCTTCACACCATTTTTTAAAATACTCCTCGTTATTTTGCCAGGGAATACCGTCGTATTGTTTTTTAAACGAATTAAATGCCGCATGCGGAAAATGATGTAATATCATCATATAAAAATCGCGCCATATTAATTCATTCAACCAGGTTTCACTTAAGGGCAAACTTTTTTCTACTAAACTTCTAATACTTACAGCACCAAAACGCAGATAAATACTTAAACGGCTCGTACCGGTAATGGCCGGAAAATCGCGTTGTTGCTTGTATTTTTGAATTAATTCTTTATCTACACTGATTTTTTTATTTAAAACAATATCGGTTTTTTTAAAACCAATTTTTTGCAGTGATGGAATTTCTTCTGCGTTTAAGTTTACAAAATTTTTAAAGTACTTTTTTGTTGGATACGCTTTGTAATAAAATGGCTTAAGTGTTTTTTTCCATTTATTGGAGTAGGGTGTAAAAACCGTGTAAGGTTCACCATTATCTTTTATTACTTCATCTTTTTCAAAAACGCATTGATCTTTATAGGTTTTAAATTCAATATTATTTTTTTGCAATAATTGTTTTATTTCTGAATCACGCTCGTTGGCATAGGGCTCGTAATCATGGTTGGTATAAACATTTTTAACCGAGTGATCTTTAATTAGTTTTTTAAAAACCTCTTCAGGTGTACTATAAAAAACAGTTAAGGTTGAACCAAGCAAAATCAATTCTTGATTAATACCGGTTAGAGCCTGGTGTATAAAATCAACACGCCGGTCATTCTTATCCTCCAACCGATCTAAAATATTCTTATCAAAAATAAAAATTGGCAACACGTTTTTATTTTCTCGCAAAGCATAATATAAGCCAGCATTGTCCTGTAAGCGAAGATCTCTTCTAAACCAAAATAATGTTACATCTTTCATACACGGTTATTATTAATTGTTATATGTAATACGCCATTTAATTATTGTTTTTCTTTTTTGTGATGGCTATTTCATAAAATAAAAAAACCCTCCAGCTATGGTAGGGTTAATTTAAACAACACACAAAATTTTAGAAACTAATTTCTAAAATGTTTTAAGCCATCCATTAAAATTTTGCGGGCTATAAATATCCTGCTTTTAACGGTTCCTAACGGCAATTTCATTTCCTGTGCAATTTCTTCATATTTATAACCATTATAATAACGGGTAAAAGGCACTTTATATTCGTCGCCTAAATTTTCAATATGGCGAATTATTTCTTTTGCATTTAAACGACTTTCGCTATGATCATAACTGTTTTGTTTAAAGGCACGGTCCATAGCAATATCATCACCTTTACTAATTAATTGTTTTGTTTTTACATTGCGGCGGTAGGCATTAATAAAAGTATTCTTCATAATTGTAAATAACCACGCTTTAATATTGGTGCTTTCTTCAAATTTTTCACGGTAGGTTATCGCTTTTAAATAGGTATCCTGTAAAAGATCTAAGGCGTCGTCAGTATTTCGGGTAAGACTTAAAGCAAAGTTTTTTAATGAACTTTTTTCGTTCATTATCCTGGTGTTAAATTCAATTGCTGTCATATTTCGTCTTTTTAAGTGGTTGAATTCTACATAAATATAAAAATTGTTTAACAAATTGCATTAAAGATTAAACAAAAAGATTGTTAAATCAGTAGTCCAAATGGATGCAAATCAAATGCCAGCCAGTTTATGCCGCTTTTGTGGAAATTTTTGCACAAATAGTTCAATGATATATTCCCCTCATATACGTAAAAATCCCCGTATTTAGATTTATTCAGGCCATATTAAGCCTAAAAACCGCTTTTCTTTGAATAGAGATAAAAATGTACTTTTACTATCTAAAAATTTTTAAAATATGTCGGCACACTTAAGCGAACAAGAACTACAAAGAAGACAAAAGTTAACAGAACTTAGGGCATTGGGCATTGATCCATATCCTGCAGAAGAATTTAAGGTAAATGTAAATGCGTTAGATATAAAGGAGAATTACGATCGTGATAAATTAAATTATAAAGATATTTCAATTGCCGGGCGTATTATGAGTGTGCGCGATATGGGTAAAGCATGTTTTGCAGTAATTCAGGATGCTACAGGCCGCATACAGTTATACATTCGTAAAGATGATATTTGCCCCGGCGAGGATAAAACGCTTTATGATGTTGTTTGGAAAAAACTAATAGATATTGGTGATATTATTGGCGTGAACGGATACGTGTTTACTACAAAAACCGGCGAGATATCAATACATGTAACATCATTAAAAGTGTTAAGCAAATCATTAAAGCCTTTACCAATTGTAAAGACTGATGAACAAGGAAATTCATTTGATGAAGTAAGTGACCCAGAATTCAGGTATCGTCAGCGTTATGTAGATCTTATTATCAATCCGCAGGTGCGCGATACATTTAAAAAACGTACGCAAATTATTAATTCAATTCGTACAACATTAACCAACGCAGGTTTGTTGGAGGTGGAGACGCCTATCCTGCAAAGCATTCCCGGTGGTGCAACAGCGCGACCTTTCATTACACATCACAATGCATTAAACATGCCTTTGTATTTGCGTATTGCCAACGAACTTTATTTAAAACGATTAATTGTTGGTGGCTTTGAAGGTGTATTTGAATTTGCAAAAGATTTCCGAAACGAAGGTATGGATCGCACACACAACCCTGAATTTACAGTATTGGAATTTTATATTGCCTATAAAGATTACAATTGGATGATGGATTTTACGGAAAAAATGCTGGAGAAAATTGTAACCGATCTTTATGGAAAAACAGAAATTACAGTTGGTGAAAAACAAATAGATTTTAAAGCCCCGTTTAAACGTGTTACTATGTATGAAGCCATTAAAGAATTTACAGGCTTTGATATTAGTGGCATGGATGAAGCACAATTGCGTGATGTTTGTAAAAAATTAAACATACATGTTGAGGCGCACGCAGGTAAAGGAAAATTAATTGATGAGATATTTGGTGAGAAATGCGAAGGCAATTACATACAACCTACTTTTATTACCGACTATCCGGTAGAGATGAGCCCGCTTACTAAAAAGCACCGCACTGTTGAAGGCCTTGTGGAGCGTTTTGAATTAATGATCAACGGTAAGGAGATTGCCAACGCTTACAGCGAGCTAAATGATCCTATTGATCAACGCGAGCGTTTTGAAGAGCAATTAAAATTAATGGAGCGTGGCGATGATGAGGCCATGTTTATCGATCATGATTTTTTACGCGCATTAGAATATGGTATGCCGCCAACAGCTGGTATTGGTATCGGTATTGATCGTTTAACCATGCTTTTAACAAATAATGCTGCTATTCAAGAGGTGCTTTTCTTCCCTCAAATGCGTCCTGAAGTTAAACCAGCTGAAGAGATGACGCACTCATGAGCCCTTTAGTTTTAATAACTAAAACAGCGAGCTAATGCATCCTGAGGTAAAGGTAGTGACAGAAGAAGTCTAAGTATTTTTACGGGTATTTAACAAAGTTTAAAAACAATAACTTGTTAGTTATTTGCGTTGCTTTTATTTTTAAGACTGTATAATTAACTATCTTTGGCTTAGCGAATAAATTTGTGAGATTCACCTTTAAAATACTGGCATGTTTTTCTTTTTTGTTTTTACTTTCATGTGAAGGTGAGAAAAAGGAGGCCGTAAAAACCAAACCACGCATCTTTGAAGGCTATCATCCTTTGTTGGATGAGATCATCCGTTCTAAAGATGGCGTATTCAGAGGCATTAATCTTAACAGTAAGCCCGAAGTTATTAAAACCATTGAAAGTGCAGTACCTGTGGAAAGATCGCCGGGGCATTTGTATTTTGAGTATAAAGTAAACGAAGAAACAAATTATTCAATCGACTATACTTTGAATAAAGACAGTCTTGAAGAAATTAATTTGCAAATAAACAGTAACGACCTGGAACTTGCCAGCTATTTATTTTGCGATCTTAAAGATTATTACGCTAACAAATTACCTAATCCAACAGAGGATAAAGGCTATGTGGTTTATAATTGTTTTGAAGGTCAGCGCAAACCGTTTGTTGTTTCATTAAGCGATAACTCATCGCCAACCAAAGGCAGCATTAGCATGGTTATTTACAAGGATAAATAATTCCTGTTTATTTAAATCCATGTCGATCGCAGTCGAGATAAGATCGCAAATTACTCCTTAATTATTTTCTTAGTTGCAAGAAGAATATTTCCATCTAAAACTTTCAAAAAATAAATTCCTTTCTCAAGAGATGAAACATCAATAGTATTTGAATTTATCCGTTGCTGAGATAAAATTACTTTAGAAGTTACATCAGTTATTTCAAATGTATAATTTAAACTTTCTGTCGAAGAGATAGTTAATTTATCATTACAAGGATTTGGATAAACAGAAAAACCAACTGAATTGTAATTCTCCTTTATGCCAACAGGTATATCTATCATCCAGGTTTCTTTTAAACGTGTATTGCTTACATCAATACCACAACTGTAATAAAACCTGTCGTTATTTGTACAGCTCATGCCGCCTTTACGCCCGCCGGCCGGCAGGTTTGGGCCTTGTGTCCACGAGTTGGTAATATCATTATAAAACCACACATCATTGTAATAAACATTTAAAGTATCATAACCTCCAAACATTACAAGTTTAGCGGTTGTTGTTCTTAATGCAGCATATGCCCGGCCTTTCGGCAAAGGAAAATCCATTACTTTGGTCCATATATCAGTTGCATTATTGTAACTATACATCTCCTTTCTAAATGATGAATTATTATCTAACCCAAACAGCAAATAACCAACACCATTTAAAACAGATGCGCCTGCACGCCATCTGCCTGCAAACGGAAAATTGTTTTTTTGCAACCAAGTATTAGTACTTATTGTATATTCCCACACTTCATCACTTACCGTGCCGCTCTGAAATTTGCCTCCAACAATAATTATTTTATCGCCATACTCTAAACAACTGGCGCCAATTAAGCCATTGCCCGGTTTGCCTGCCAGCGTTGTCCATGTATTTGTTGCAACATCATAACGTTGCAGATCTGTAAATACTGCATTCGAATAACCAGCACCACTAAATACATAAAATGAATTTAAATAGGAAAACGCAACTGCATATTGCCTGTCAGAGCCTGTTGGCATTGGTGCAATGGTTGACCACGTGTTTGCAGCCAGGTCATACGAATAAAAATCTTTTCCTAAACTAAAACCTGCCAGCAAGCCAGTGCCATAATAAGCTTTTCCATTTACACGCACGGCAACACCATCGTCTCTTTCGGTTGCTGGAAAATCAGGCAATTGTGACCACGTTTGGGCCTTTAAAAAATTTAAAAGAAGAAGTAACGCTGCTATTAATTTTAATTTTTTCATTTTATTCTTCTTTATAGATATAACGTATTAAAGTTGTTATTAGTATTTAAGTACAACCAGCTTTTGCTTTTTAAAAACCTTATTACTCTTGCTTAAATAGATAGTATATACACCTTCACTAAACGCAGCTGTATTTATTTCCTGCGAAATAAATGATTGTAATGATCCCCTTTTTATTTCTTTACCAAGCATGTCAATAATATAGTAACTCACTATTGCTATATCATCACCATTATATAATAAATTAAAATTAGTACTCGCGGGATTTGGATATACCAATAGTGTATTTGCTGCAGCAGGATTGGCCTCAAACTTTATACCATCCCATTTGCTGTTATTACAAATGGCATTATCGATTGATGTTAATTTTGCTCCATTTATAACATTTACAAAGCCGCCGAGCATCACGGTTATATTTGTTTCAATACCTGTTAACCTGCTGTCTGCAAAACGTACAATTGTATTTGGTCCTGAAATAAGAAAAACAACACCCGGGTGAACAACAATTTTCCCTAAAACCGTACGCGATGAATCCCAGGTTGTATTCTCAGTAATATCAATTACATAATTTGGCCCACTGGCATATGCCTGTTGCGAATTACATTCGTTATAGATCTTAGCCATATAATTATCATCGAAGTTGCCGCTTGAATTACCGCTTATGGTATAACCCCCATCCTGTGTTTGTGTGATCTTATACATACACTCTTGTCTTTTCAGATCGCCGGGGGGCGTTTGTCGTGGCCGGCCCTCGGCTAGGTCAAATGTTTTTGTCCAATGCAGTGCTCCTGTACTTGTAAACTTTACAACTAAAGCATCTGTATCCCAATCTGTAAAACCAAGCTCTGGGCAGGTAGCTAAATAACCTAATTCGGCTGGGGTGGCAGGGGAATGATCGGCAGTAGGTGGCCGTACCGAACTTACTGCAATAAAGCCACCATCATCGGTTTCTTCAACACCAATTCTAAGATCGAAAGCATTTACTTTGCCCATTGAAGAAGGATTAGTGCTGTTTTTTACGAGCATGCCATTTACATGATACCTGTATACAAAGCCTTGACCTTCGTTTGAGCCTGCGGCAGAACATTTACTGCAATCTCTTACAACCGGTATTAATAATTGGTTAAGTGCCTTATGATATTTTATTTCCCACACGTTTGAATTATAATTTGGACCAAGGCCTGCTATTTGTATGGGATTATTTGCCCAGTTAGTGCTTAAATTCAAATTCTGATCCAAACTCCATATAAAAGCATTATTCTGATCTTCCTGTCCGGTGTTACCAAAAGAATAAACAGTTGCAATAGCATAATCACCGGTAGGTAAAATTTCTTCTACAGAATGCCCAATGCCGGCCGTACAATAACCACTTATTATGTTTGACACGGGTTTTAACTCGTTGCCGTTTAAAGGCAAAACAACTTTTTTAATAAGATAACCAGTTGCAGCATCCAATTCAAGAATAAAAGGATAGCCAGGGCCATTAGCAATATTAGTTACCTGTGAAAACCCTGTTGCAATTAAATGTCCGTTAGAGCTTTTAATAATATCGTAACCATAGCTTTTACACTCGTATGCTATTAAAGGTGAGGTGGAATAATCTACATAGCCATATAAACCCTGCCATATAACTTTGCTTGTAGCTATCTCCACCTTTGCAATGTATAAGTGGCCACATTCATTCGTGTAACCTGGCGCAACACCTAAACTGGTAAGCGAAAAGTTATCATTGGGGTTGGCAGGTGTTGGATTATAAGAGATGAAATTTACCTTATCCTTGTATGGCCTTATTCCCAAATGAATGCCAACAATGTAAGCATAGTCGGGATTCTGAGGATCTTGTATCACTTCCTCAATTGCCCCAACGGTTTTGGGCTTGCAGTAGATCATGTTTCCCTGCAGATCATTTAGTCCAACATTACCTCGTGATGGTGTGCGATGCTCGCCAATGTAATCCCTGTCTGAACAACCTTCGGGTAACTGCGTATAATCATAAAGGGCAGGAGTTATGGGGTTATAGGGTGATTCCGGCCCCTCGTTATACATTAATTCGGCTGCTGTATAAGTTGCCGCAGTACTTACTAAATTTGTATAGCCACAGGTAATATATGCAGTATGTTGGCCTGATGTATTTAAAATATTTTTATGACTATACCACCATTCTTCGCCACTTTGTTGCTGGGTTTGCAAGCCTGCAAGCCCTCCCGGCGACCATGTGTTTTTTTGCCACTCAATGCCGGGTGAAAGTTGCGCCTTTGTAGTAAAAAGCACAATGAAATAAAATAAAAAAAGTAACAACCGTTTCATAATAATTTACCGTAAGGCTGTAGGGTAATTAAAAATAAAAATACAATATATTTAAGCAAATCCCATAAAAAAAGCCATCCTGTTAAGATGGCTTTTATAAATATTTCGAAAACTATTAAGCAGTGCCGGTTTTTCTTACACCGGTTGTTTTTTTAACACCTGCAACAGCTTTTGCTTTACCTGTATCTTTAGTGTTTGTTTTTTTAACTGCTGCTTTTTTATCTTCAGCTTTAATTGCTTTAGCTTTATCGTCGCCTTCGCCTTCAGCACCTTTTTCTTTAAGATTACCTGTAGTTTGAAGCGCATTATACCAGCTAAATAATTTTTTCATATTGCTTACGTAAACACGGTCTTTATCATAATCAGGTAATATCTCACCAAAGTATTTTTCTACAGCCTTATCATCTGCTTTGTTATCAATGGTAGCGCCACCTTTTTCTTTTTCAAAAATGGAAGTCATGATCTCTTCAATAGGTTTATCATCACCGGTAGTAAACATGCTGATATCCGATAAAGTTGAAACTTTAGTAGAGGCATAAACATTCACTCTTTTTTTATCCGATAAACCTTCTACGATAATACCGTTCTTGCTTTGAGCCACAATTTTAAACAATCCCGGCTGTCCTGAAATGGAAATAATTCCTGTTAAATCGATCATACACTTTTAATTTTATTCTATTAGCAAATATAAGTTTTTAATTAAAAATAAAAACCTTTTTTTTGTAAAAAATCCTCATATAAATTGATGCCACAAGCGGATATTGAATTGAAAGAAAGTAGCTTACACTATTTTTATTCAGAGTATTTTGCTTATTATACCACCCTTAACAGCCAGTGGCAGCAAGTGTTTGTGGAAAGATGCCTTAAATTTATTGAAAAAAAGACCATTATTGGCGCCGAGGGGTTTAAACCGGATAACCGGGTAAAAGCCATTATTGCCGCCTGTGCTGTACAGTTAACAATCGGACTAACAAGCTGGGATCTTGACTATTTTGAAACAATTATTGTGCATCCCGGCGATTTTGATGATAAGGCCTCGGGCCTTAAATTCAGAGGTGAAACAAACTTGCAGGGCTTTATTCGCCTTAGCTGGAAAGGTTTTTTAAGAGGATATAAGATAAGCGATGATAACATTAATCTTGGCCTGCATGAGTTTGCACATGCTTTGCGTATTAACGATGTAAAAAGCTTTTACCAGGATTATTTTTTTGACCATTTTTTTAGCCGCTGGCTGGCAGCAGCCATGGAGGCCTTTTACAACATAAGAAACAATAAACAAACACTTTTTAGAAAATATGGCGGTACAAATATTAACGAGTTTATTAGCGTGTGTATAGAACATTATTTTGAATCACCACTTGAAATAAAAAAAGAATATCCATACCTGTATTATTGCACCGCTATTTTATTAAATCAACAAACTACTAATAAAATCACTGAAGTAAATGTGCGCAAACGTTTATTGAATGAGCTAAATGCTTTGCAACAAGGCTTTACCGCGAAGATCATAAAGAGTAATGCATTAAGAACAAATTCTTTTCCTATAGTAATGGTTATTTTAGTGCCATTTTTACTTACTGCGTTTGTTACCGGTTTATTTAGTGGCGGTAGTATCTTTTTTGAGATGTTAATAGCAATTATTTATCTGCGTTTTGATTACCGCTATACAAAAATACACGTTCACAAGCAGGGGTTTACTATTAGCAAGGGCTTTTTTATTTTTAAGAACCGTAGTAAGTATAGTTTTCCTACCTCTAACCTTGTAAGTTTAAGAATGTACAACAGGGGAAAGGAAAAGCAAGATTGGGAAGTGATTTTTTATAACTCTAATAACGATCATTTTTACGAAGAAACCATTCTCGAATATAAGCCACTTGATACGGTGTTTGTAGCCGAGATATATAAAAACAAGATTGCTTATTTTACTTCCTGAGGATTACAAAAGCCCTGAAAACTTTAAAACCGTTATTCTTATCGTGCTGTTTTTGTAAATTATTATTTCTACTTTAGTAGCTATAATTTTTTAACTATGAAATACCAGGCTATTGACAGCAGTTTATTTATTGGGAACAGAAATAAATTTAAAAATAATTTAAAACCAAATTCACTTGCCATATTTGTAAGCAACGATATTATGCCTACCAATGCAGATGGTAGTATGGGGTTTAGACAAAATAGCGACCTGTTTTATTTAACAGGAATTGACCAGGAAGAAACTATTTTAGTTGTTTTTCCGGATGTAAAGGATGGAAAACATAAAGAGATATTATTTGTAAAAGAAACAAGTGAGTTAATTGCCATTTGGGAAGGCGCAAAATTAAACAAGCAACAAGCTACTGCGGCAAGTGGTGTTGATCATATTTACTGGTATCATGAATTTGATAAGGTAATGAAGCCCTTTTTCTTTCAGGCAGAACATATTTATTTAAATTCTAATGAGCATACACGTAATAGTAATTTAGTAGAGACTGGCGAAGCACGCTTTAATAAAATTATTCTTGCAAAATATCCATTACATAAATTTGAACGCAGTGCGCCTATTATGCAAAAGATACGTGCTATTAAAAGCACGCAGGAAATTGAATTGATACAACAGGCCTGCGATATTACCGAAAAAGGATTTCGCCGTTTGTTATCGTTTATTAAACCCGGTATATGGGAGCATGAAATTGAAGCAGAATTAATTCACGAATTTATTCGTAACCGTTCGCAGGGTTTTGCTTACGGCCCAATTGTTGCAAGCGGAAAGAATGCCTGCGTGTTACATTATGTTGAGAACAATATGCAGTGTAAAGATGGCGATGTTATTTTATTAGATGTGGCCGCTGAGTATGCTAACTACGCAAGTGATCTAACACGTTGTGTGCCCGTGAACGGTAAATTCACAAAACGCCAGAAGGAAGTTTATAATGCCGTATTGCGTGTACATAAAGCTGCAGCAAAAATGTTATTGCCCGGTCAAACCTTTGAAAAATACAATAAGGCTGTTGGTGATATGATGACAGAAGAATTATTACAATTAGGTTTAATAAAAGCCGAAGATGTAAAAAAACAAAATCCTTCATGGCCGGCGTATAAAAAATATTTTATGCATGGAACTTCTCATTTTTTAGGATTAGACGTGCATGATGTTGGTTTCTTTACAGAGCCGATGCAAGCCGGTATGGTATTTACCGTTGAGCCGGGCATTTATATTCCTGAAGAAGGTTTAGGCATTCGTATTGAGAATAATTTAATGATCACTACAACCGGCCAGTTAGACCTGATGAAGAATATACCTATTGAAGCCGATGAGATAGAAGCTCTAATGGCGAAGAAATAATTTACCATATTTAAAACAAAAAAGCCGCAGAATTTTTTCTGCGGCTTTTTTGTTTTAGAAATTTTACTTTTAATCTTCCGCTAATTTAAATTGCGCCACGAATTACACAAGTTTTCACTGATTGTAATAGGTTGTAAACTATTTAATTAGTGTAATTTATCGTTCAAGCGGTATCGCTTGAACAATTATTTCACCAAACAAATTGCCTATTGCGCGCGAATAGTATAGTGTTATATAGTGAAATTAGTGGCTAAACATTTTCGTAATTTTTAATCTTCAGCTAAAACAATTATAAAATCACTTTCTTTAAAGGTTAATTTTGATGCTTTGTTTGGATTGATGTTTACACCAAAATGTTTTTCAGAATCGGTACTTTGAGAAGATATCCTGTAACCAATAACCGATTCACCTAATTGTGCGGCGCTTTCAACAACCGTATAAAAGTTTACAGGTTGGCCTGGTTTTACATATTTGCTAACCGGTTTTAAATATACTTCAGAACCTTCGGCCTGGAATAATACATCGTAAACTTTTTTAAGATCAGGATTTTCACTTAGCTGACTTAACATTAAGCTTACTAAATTATCGCTCACAATAAAATCATCTGCTTTGGCAACAACACCTAATTCGCGGTTGCGGATATCTAACATTTCAGATACAATGCTAAAATCTTTTCCGGCTTTTTCACTTAAGTTACGCAAGTGTAATAAGCAGATCAATGTTTTTGCATCACTCTCCTGCGTATCAATATCAGTATAACTTAATAAAATAATATGGTCAAACGATTCAGGTTTTAAACCTACAAGCGTAGCTTTATCATTAATGTTGCCTTTTTGTAATTTTATTTTTTGTTTATCGAGCGTTTTTTGTAATTCATTAATTTCATCTTCTATATCCATTCCATCCTCAACAATCAGCACTTCCGATCCTTTTGCAACATAGTTATCCAACTCTTCGATAATTCTTAAGCCCCTCGCGTTCCAGCCAAGTATCAATGTTTTTTCAACACTTGCTGTTTTCATTTCACTTCTGCTAAATAAACTTTCATGGATATCAAAAGTAGTTTTACCACTTAATACAACGGTATCATCATCCTCTGAAATAGCAATAACTTTATCTCCTTTATTAATAATGGTATCCATTGGTGGATTGATCAAAGCAGAACCATCTTTTGTAAATAAACCAACAACTGATGAGGTTTCGTAAGCAAGCAATGCATCTTTGTATGTTTTGCCAAATAACTTTGGTTCTTCCTGAAAATACAATTCATCACCTTCAAACTGCAATAACTCACTGTAAACAATACTTAAGCCAGATTGGCGACAAGTTTGCGCCGTGATGCGGGAAATAAGATCCGACGACATAACAAAAACCGTTTCATCATTACCAACCAGTTCTGCAGCCTCCATATTTTTTGGATCTTTTATTTCTGCAACAATTGAATAAGGACTCTCTTTCCTGTTTTTGCCATTAGTTAAAGCTAAAACAGATTTAATTACGTAGGTATCTGCATTATCTTCAGTGCCTGCCAATACAATAATAGAGCGGGCTTCGTTTGGATTTACAAGTGAAATATTTGTTGATTCAAGCGGACTGCCACTTCTAACAATTAATTTTGTGTTCTTAAAATCTTCTATCTTACCACGTATCTCATCTTCCATTTCTCCTTTATCACGATCGGCTAAAATAACAATACTTGGTTTTTTTTGATTCTCATTTGCTTCAATGATCTCTGAAATGATAGAAAAAACTTTTTCACTCCAACCTAAAATTAAAGTATGATTGCTCTCTAAAACACGGGAGCGTCCTTTTTTTAACTCATCCAGTTTTTCGTCAATACCAGATGAAATGGTACCAATTAAAATTGAGATCAAAAAGATACCGCCTAAAGTTGCTACAAAGCGAACCGCACGAAACGCCCAGCCTTCATCACCACCCATCGTTCCTGAATCTAAGGTGGCCATTAAACTTTGCCAGGCCCCTTCAATAAAACCTAAATTTTCAGCATCAGGCTCAGGCGAGCTCTTAATACCAAATACAAGGATCAGTAATCCTAATATCAATACCATAAATAAAGAAAAAATGGCCAGCCATTTAATTACACCGGCCGGACCGGCTGACATGGTATTTTCAAAGTAATACCTTGTTCTTTCGCGAAATGATGGTTTATTCATAACAGTTTTTTATTGGGATAATTATATTAAAGCTAAAAATTATTTACAGATTGTCTATAAAATAATTACAAATTTTTTCCATTAAATGTGCCCTATCTCTTCCAAGTACATTATGCTCATGGCCCGGATATACATAATAATCCAGCTGTATGCCCTTATCTACCGCCTTTTTTTGATACATAATGCTGTGCTGCCAAACTACAACCGGATCCTGCGCGCCATGGATCATTAATAATTTGCCTTTTAATTTGTCAACATAATTCAATAAATTATTTCTATCATAGCCTTCTTTATTTTCCTGTGGACTATCGTTATACCTTTCACCATACATGATCTCGTAATAACTCCAATCAATTACCGGACCGCCGGCCGCACCCACTTTAAATGTGCCGGGATAACGCGTCATTAACGATGTGGTCATAAAGCCACCATAGCTCCAGCCGTGTACTCCTAAACGTGAAGCGTCAACATAAGGCAACGATTTTAAATAGTTAACGCCACTTATTTGGTCTTCCATTTCTTTTGTCCCCACCTGCCTGTGTATGGCCTGCTCAAAAGCCTTGCCGCGGTAGTTCGTTCCCCTGCCATCTAATGTAAAAACAATAAAACCTTTTTGTGCCATGTACTGATACCAAACTTCTCCGCCGGCCATCCATGTATTGGTAACCATTTGCGAATGCGGACCATTATATAAATAAACAAGCACAGGGTATTTTTTTGTGCTGTCAAAACCTACAGGTTTAAACATTCTGCAATACAAGTCTGTGCCTTCATTATTTTTAATGGTAAACAAATTCCATTTACCTAATTTATAATCCTTCAATGGATTTTCTGCTTTATAAATAGTATTTGATTTGCCTGTAACTGCATTAACAACCCTATATTCACGTGGAGTGTAGCAAGAAGTATAAACATCAATAAAATAGTCTGCTTTTTGGCTTAATATGGCAGTGTGGTAACCGTTATCCTGTGTTAACTTTTTCATTTTCCCGCTCTTTAAATTCACAGAGTAAAAATCCTGGTTAATAGGGCTTTGTTCTGCAGCATGAAAAAACAGGTTTTCTCCTTTATCGTCAAAACCGGCATCATCCTTTACTTCCCAAGCACCTTTTGTAAGTTGTTTTATTAAAGAACCATTAATGTTGTATAAATAAAAATGGTTAAAGCCATCTCTTCTGCTTTGCCAGATAAATTGCGAGGGATTGTTTTTTACAAATAACATAGGGTTTAAAGGTTCGGCATATTTTTCATCTTTTTCTTCAAACAAAGTCCTTTTAAAGTCACCGGTTGTTGCATCGTACTCATTTACTTTAAAATGATTTTGCTCACGGTTCAATACCACTATGTAAATGTATTTTTCATCTGGCGAAAAAGTAATGTTAGTGAGATATTGATCTTTTGGGCCTTCGGTTTTTATTTTAGTGCTTGTGTTGTTTTTTAGGTTGTAAACAAATACAGTTACGTAGTGACTTTTTTTACCTGCCATTGGATATTTAATATTTTTGTTTTTTGCCGGGTAGGTCGTCCAGTCAATGATCGGATAATCATCCACATCACTTTGATCCATTCTGTAATAGGCAAGGGCATTACCATTCGGGCTCCAGAATAAACCTTTGGTGATACCAAACTCATCGCGATGTACGCTTTTTCCGTTTACAATTTCGTAAGACCCATCGGTAGTAACCTGGTTGGTTTTACCATTATTTGTAACAAAAACATTGTTTCCGTTTACATAAGCAAAAATTTCCCCTTCTTTAAAAACATCAAGATTCTCTAAGGTAAAATCATTTAATTTTCTTTCAGACTTAACTGTTGTTTTTTTATCTAAAGAATGCAACCATTCGCCTTTGGTATTGCGGAAATAAAATTGATTTTCGTTTTGCCATAATAGTCCGTCAAAGGCCGAGACAGTATCAATAGATGCTTTAACAAGATCTTTATTTAAGCCAACGGTAGAGATAGTTGATACCGTTTTGCCTGTTTCCGCATTGATGATGATCAATTCATTTTTTTCGATATAGGCTACTTTATTTGAACCGGGAATAAAACCAAGCGCCTGTAAGCGTTTTGGTGCAAGAGTGCTACGGCCTTTGTTTAATGCATCCTGGATGGTTAATAATTTATCTTGCGCAAAAGTAAATGATGAAGCAATAAATAGTAAGAGGATAACGACAGCTTTTTTCATGCTTGTTTTTTTATTAATTTAGAGCATTAAATATAGGAATAAAATAGTTATATCGGCCTTTTTATTGGCTTATTTGCTTATACATTTTAGCTCAGTTTTCCTCTACTCAAAACCCTTTAGTTCAGAAAAAAGTAGGGTAGATTTTTATGCCCATGGTTATGTTTATCCTTATTTTCATCAAAACTGGAATTTGTTTGCGCCGGCGCCTACTTCAAATTACAGGTTATATTGTGAATATGAAAATAACGGAAAACAACAATTAGATGTTTTTTCTGAAATCAAAATAAATCACCAAACAAACCGTTTAAAAGGTTATGCAGCTTTAGTTGTAGCTTTTGCCAATAGTTTTTATTATCTCGAATCATCTTTAAATAAACCAATTAATGGGCCATTGGAAAACAATTATTATTTTAAAATGATAATTCATTCTACAAAAAATTATTTAGAAAACACACGCAATATCACTCTTACAAACCTTAAACTCATTCTTGTTGCCGAGAACGTTGTAACAAAAGAGAAAAAAATTTACTTCAATTAGATTTTTATATCCGCATACAGGTTTTTTTGTTATTTTTAGGCTATGACAAAAGTGAAGAAAATTGATGTAGCCTTGCAAGGCGGAGGCGCTCATGGTGCATATTCATGGGGTGTTTTGGATAGATTATTGGATGATGAACGTATTGAAATAGACGGCATTTGTGGTACCAGCGCAGGTGCTATGAATGGGGTTTGCACTGTTTACGGGCTAAATAAAGGCGGAAAGAATTTAGCCAAACATTTATTGGTAAAATTTTGGCACAAGATTTCAGAAGCAGGAAAGTTATCACCATTACAACCAACCTGGTTTGATAAAGTGATGAGCCCCGGCAATATGGATTACTCGCCAACCTATAAATTTTTTACTATGGCTTCGGAAAATATGTCGCCGGCGCAAATGAATCCTTTAAAATTTAATCCACTCGAAAAAATATTAAAAGAATTGATTGATTTTGATGAGCTTCATAAAATGAGTCCGCCAAAATTATTTGTGTGTGCCACCAATGTAAAAACCTGTGAGCCAAAAATATTCGGGCCAAAAGAAATTTCGGCAAAAGCAATTTTAGCGAGCGCGTGTTTACCCTACATGTATGAGGCCGTTGAAATAGATGGTGAACATTATTGGGATGGAGGCTATATGGGTAACCCACCGCTGGGACCTTTAACAGAGCATACCGAAGGTACCGATGATATTTTATTGATTGAAGTAAACCCTTTTGTTATTAAAAAAGTACCCGATAATATTGAAGAGATAAAAGATCGTGTAAATGAAATAAGCTTTAACTCATCTTTAGCTTTAGAAATTAAACACATGGAGTTTGTGAACGACCTTGTTGATAAAGGAATTACACTAGATGGCAAATTGAAAAAAATAAATTTACATCGTGTAAGCTCCAATAATGTTTTAGGTGAATTTAATTTATCAAGCAAATTAAATACCGATTGGGATTTTTTAATGCACTTAAAAAATCTTGGCTACAAAGCCTGCAATACATGGTTAGAAGCTAACTTTAATAATATCGGAAAAAAATCAACCTTTCATTTATAGGATCATAAAATTTAAATATGAAAAGAAATTTTGTTGCAAAAGATTTCACGGTTACTACCTGGGAATTATTAAAACCCTATTTTACACAATTACAGGATCGTGCCATTAATTCGGTTGATGAATTAGAGAAGTGGCTAAAAGATTACAGCGAATTAAGCGCAGTAATTAGCGAGAACATGGCATGGCGTTATATTAAAATGACCTGTGATACTGCCAATACTGAGTTGCGCGATAGCTTTAACGATTTTGTGCAGAACATTGAACCGCACATGTCACCCATTGCCAATGAGCTTAATAAAAAAATTATGGCTACGCCGTATAAAGATAAATTAACCAAAGCAGGTTATGATATTTATTTGCGTGGTATAAAAAACAGCATTGATCTTTTTAGAGAAGAAAATATTCCTTTAAATACAAAGCTTCAGGAATTAGAACAACAGTTTGGCGAAATTAACGGCGCGCAAAGTATTGAATACGCCGACGAAAAAATGACATTGCAAAAAGCAGGCATCTTTTTAAAAGATCTGAATCGTGCTGTGCGGGAAGAAGTATATAAAAAAGTGCAAGACAGAAGGGCGCAGGATGAAGATGCGTTGAATGAGCTCTTCACAAAATTAATTGAGTTAAGAAATCAGGTTGCTTTAAATGCTGGTTTTAAAAACTTTCGTGATTACAAGCACCAGGCTTTAGCGCGCTTTGATTATAGCGTAAAAGATTGTTTGGATTTTCACGAAGCAGTTAAATTACATGCAGTGCCTTTAATTAATGAGCATGATAAAAAACGCAAAGAAAAATTAAAGCTGGATGATTATCGTCCGTGGGATACTTCGGTAGATGAAGAAGGCTTGCCTCCTTTAAAACCGTTTTCTACAGCGCAGGAATTAATTGACAAAACTATTGCTTGTTTTAATAAATTAGATCCTTTTTTTGGCGAGTGTATAAACACCATGCAAAAAATGAAACGCCTCGATCTGGATAGCAGGTTAGGCAAAGCACCCGGAGGATATCAATATCCGTTGTATGAAACAGACGTTCCTTTTATTTTTATGAACTCGGTTGGTTTGCATCGTGATCTTGTAACAATGGTGCATGAAGGCGGCCATGCTATCCATTCATTTTTAGATTTTGATCTGGAATTGGTTGATTTTAAATCGCCGCCAAGCGAAGTAGCAGAGTTGGCCAGTATGAGCATGGAATTAATTAGCATGGAACACTGGGACGAATTTTTTAAAGATAAAGAAGAATTAAAACGTGCCAAGCGCCAACAGCTGGAAGGGGTAATGGATACCTTGCCGTGGATAGCAGCAATAGATAAATTCCAGCACTGGATCTATGAAAACCCAAAGCACACAACCGCAGACCGTTATGATGCTTGGCAAAAAATAATGAATGAATTTGGCAGCACTGTTATTAATTATAAAGGCCTTGAAAGTAATTTAAAACGCAGGTGGCAGGTGCAATTGCATTTATACGAAGTGCCGTTTTATTATATTGAATATGGTTTTGCACAGTTAGGCGCGGTTGCTGTATGGCGCAATTATAAACGCAACCCAAAAGAGGCAATTGAAAAGTATAAAAAAGCCTTGGCCTTAGGATACACTCAATCCATTCCGAAAATTTATGAAACGGCAGGCATTAAATTTGATTTTAGCCCAGCTTATATAAAAGAGTTAATGGATTTTGTGAAGGAAGAATATAATAAGATATAATTTTCGCTTTACTTACATTTCGCACAGTTGTCTTTTTTGCTGCCAAATCCGCAATCATTACATAATTTAGCTTCAATCTTGGTAGTGCCCATCCATTTGTTGCATTTAGCACAATTGTCTTTTTTACTGCCAAAGCCACAATCGCTGCATAATTGAGCGGCAATTTTTGTGCTTCCAACCCATTTATCACAGGCTACACAGTTATCTTTTTTATTGCCAAAACCACAATCGTTGCACAACATGGCCGGAACACCCGAGCTGGCAACCCATTTATTGCAACGCTTGCAATCGTCACCATTGTGCGAAACAGAGCTTATTTTAGTTGATTCGTTTGTTGCATTGTTCTGAGCATTTTTACTTCCATGCATATACATCGAAAAGCCAATGACCATAGAAAGAACAAGACTTATTGCTACATTATATTTATATTTTTTCATTATATTTTTTTATAGATTAAATTTATGATATTTTTTTGTCACTTATACTACATTAAAATAAAAGGCTTGCCACTAATTTCACTAATACCACAAAACAATTAATACAAGACTTTTTAGTGTAATTTATTCTTTATAATTCGATAAAGACTAGAAATTTCATAAAACCTTACTCTTAGAAAGGAAGCCAAACAAATGATTTGAGAAATTTGTGTAATTCGTGGCTTGAATTTTAATTCTGTTCAATTACCTTACCGTTCTCAAACAATAAAGTACGTGATTTAAATTTGTTGTAAACCAACATATCATGTGTGGCAAATAGTACAGCACAACCGCTTTCACTTAATTTTTTTAAGAGCACTAAAATTTCTTCCGAAGTTTGAGGATCTAAATTTCCCGTTGGCTCATCGGCCAAAATTAATTCAGGATTATTCACCAATGCGCGTGCAATGCTCACACGTTGTTGTTCGCCACCCGAAAGTTCGTGAGGCATTTTATTTTCTTTGCCGTCTAAGTTCACTTTTTTAAGTACATCTAAAATGCGCTCTTTTATTTTAGCGTCTTCTTTCCAGCCGGTTGCTTTCATTACAAATTTTAAATTCTCATAAACGCTTCTGTCGCCCAGCAATTGAAAATCCTGGAAAACAATACCCAATCTTCTTCTTAAAAAAGGAATTTCTTTTTGTTTAAGATCATTCAGTGCAAAGCCGCATACTTTGGCACTACCGTTATTTAATGTTAAATCGCCGTAAATGGTTTTTAAAAAACTACTCTTGCCGCTGCCTGTTTTTCCAAGCAAATAAACAAACTCGCCTTTTTTTATTTCAACGCTTAAGTTGCCTACAATGGGGCGCTCATCCTGGAAGATAGTTACATTATCAAATTTTATCAATTCACTCATGATTCAAACAAACTTCTAAGTTAAATCTAATGTAACTTTTATTCTAAACAGAGTTATTCCAATATCAACACGGCGGGGTTAATAACTGCATTAACGCCGCCACAAAGTGTTAGCCTGCTAAAGGTAAATTTAGTGTGATAAAAAATTGGCAATTTAATTAATGAAGCACGTATTAAAAATTAGTGCCCTGGCGCTTTTTGTATTTTTTAGTTCCACTTTCCTGGCGCAAAAAACTGCAATTTTTACTGATAAAGATGCCCTGTTTAAGCAGGGTTTAGACTTGTTTGATAAAAAGCAATATGTGCAAGCGCAAAAAAGTTTTTTAGATTATGTGGCAATAAGCAATTCACGAATCTTAAAAACAGATGCGCTTTATTATTCTGCAGCCTGCGCCATTGAAGTATTTAATAAGGATGGCGAATGGCAGATGAAACAGTTTGTTGAGAAGTATCCTGAAAGCAACAAGATCAATAACGCCAATTTCTATTTAGGAAAATCAAATTTCAGAAAGAAAAAATATCCCGAAACACTCGAATTTTTAGAGAAGGTGGATATTTATAAATTAGATAAAGAACAATTAGCGGAACTTTACTTTAAACGTGGTTATAGTTATTTAGAAACCGGCAAAGACGAAAAAGCAAAAACAGATCTTTACGAAATAAAAGATGTAGATAATAAATATGCTTTTCCGGCAAATTACTATTACTCGCATATTGCTTATAAAGAAAAAAATTATGAAACCGCCTTACAGGGCTTTAACCGTTTGGTTGGTAACGAAACATTTGGAAGCGTGGTGCCTTATTACATTACACAAATTTATTTTATACAAGGTAAATACGATAGGGTGGTGAAGGAAGCACCTGCGCTTTTGAACGATAGTGCTAACGTTCAAAAAGAAGGTGAGATCAATCGCATGATAGGCGAAAGTTATTTTAACTTAAAAGATTATACAAACGCCCTAACCTATTTAAAGAAAACAAACTCGTCAACACCACAAGGCAATTATGCATTGGGTTATTGTTATTATAAAATAAACGATTGCGCCAACGCTGTAATCAGTTTTGAAAAAGTAACTGTAAATAAAGACTCATTAGCACAAAATGCCTGGTACCATATGGCCGATTGTTATGTGAAGCTCAACGAAAAATTAAAGGCCAAAAATGCCTATTACAGCGCTTATCAAATAGATCAGGATAAGAAAATAACAGAAGATGCTTTATTTGGTTTTGCAAAATTGAGTTACGAATTAGATTTTTCTCCGTTTAACGAAGCGGTTAAAGCATTTACAAAATATTTAAAGGAATATCCCAACTCACCGCGTAAAGAAGAGTGCTATAATTTTTTAATTAACGTATATTCTACCACAAAAAATTATGATCTCGCTATTAAAAGTATAGAAGCTATTGGTGCCATTGATCCCATCTTAAAAGTTACCTATCAAAAATTAATTTATTTCCGAGGCGTGGAGTATTTTAATAATAATGATCTGGATAATGCTGAAAAACAATTTAAAAAATCACTTCAGCAAAATACAGATCTTAAATTAAATGCCTTAAATCAATATTGGTTAGGCGAGATTTCTTACATTCGCAAAGACTATACAACCTCAATTGATCTTTGGAAAAAATTCCAGGTAATGGATGGCGCTTTGCAATTAGTAGAATACGATCTTAGTAATTACGCCTTGGGTTATGCCTATTTTCAACGCCAGGAAAAAGATGATTATACAAATGCCAACATTTCTTTCCGTAAATTTTTACTGACTAAAAACGCATACGACGAGAATAAGATAACCGACGCGCACATTCGCGTAGGGGATAGTTATTTTATGAACCGTGATTTTGCTCAGGCTTCTGAAAATTATAAAATAGCCATTGCAAAAAATAAGTTGGATGTAGATTATTGTTTATACCAAAAAGCATTATGCGATGGCTTAAATAAAAATTATAACGAGAAGATCTCTGAATTAAAAAAGATCGAAACGCGTTATCCCGCTTCTAATTATTTAAGTGCGGCATTAAATGAGATAGCAGATACGTATTATAATAATGTGAAAGATCAGGAAAATGCTATTGTTTATTATAACAAGATCCTGAAGAATTATCCAAACTCTTCTTTTACTTCAAACGCCAATGCACAATTAGGAAATATTTATTACGAGCGCAAACAGGACGACAAAGCCTTTGAATACTTTGACAAATTTGTAAAATACGATTCAAAAAGCGACGCGGCAAAAGATGTGTTAGAGATCATTAAAAAGATCTTTACAGAAAAAGGTAAGATAGACGAAATGGAAGAGTATTTCAAAAAACTCGGCAATCCTTTATCTGAAAACGCAATAGAAAAAGCAACCTATGTTTCGGCTTACGATGCCTTTTACACGCAAAAAGATTGCAATGCCGCTATGCCAAAATGGGAAGCGTATATCTCTAAATTTCCAAACGGAAAATATATAAATGAAGCGCAATTTAGTTTTTCAGAATGTGCTTACGATAGAGGCATGTTCGAAAAAGCATTACCGGGTTATTTATTTGTGATACAAAAACCTCGAAATTTATATAGCGAAGTTTCACTTTCTAAAGCTGCTTACCTTTATTACAAAGACAAAAAATATGCCGAGGCATTACCATTGTATATGCAGCTGCAGGAGTTTGCAGAAACCCCCTCTAATAAAAGTCTTGCGCGCTTAGGCGCCATGCGTTGCTCATTTAATCTGGCTCAGTTTGAAACCGCTTTAACGGAAGCCGGTAAGGTATTGAATACCGAAAAATTAACACCGCAGCAAACTACCGAAGCAAAATACATTAAAGCAAAATCATTATACGAAACCAATCGTTACGATGATGCGATGTTGGAATTTAAAGCTATGACAAAAGCATCGATGAACGTTACTGGTGCCGAAGCCTATTATTACATCGCTAAAATACAATTCAATAAAAAAGAATACAAAGAAGTAGAAAAGACAATTAATAAATTAATTAGTTACGAATACAGCAACGATGACTGGAACAACAAAGGCATGTTATTGCTGGCAGATGCTTATACGGCAAAAGGCGACGATGCCGATGCACAGGTGATATTGGAAACAATAATTGACAATAAAGCCAAGCAGGAATATATTGATGAAGCTAAAAAACGTTTGGAAGAATTAAAAGCAAAACAAGCTGCAAAAGAAGCGGCTGAGAAAAAAATGTCGTATGACGATATGAAAGTGAAGTTTTACGAAACAAATAAGGATGCAGGAATTATGCAGGAAATAAAAATGGAAGCAGAAGGTTCAACTACTCCGGCAGATTCTACAAACATTACGCAACCAAAATAAATAACGATGAGTGTATTAGACATACCTAAAAAAGAAACTGAAAAGAAGAGCGAACTTCTTGATAATCGTCGTAAAAAGCAGTTAGAGTGGTTGCTGATCATTTTAATTGTTTTAGGATACACGGTTGCTGTTATGGCGCAAACCAATAGCACCGAAACATTTAGTGTTTCAAGCACATTTAAGCCAACTATAAAAGATGCTTCTAAATTTTCAGACGTGCCTGAAATTAAAGATACCGTTAAACGCATTAAGGATATTAAATATGGCATTACAAGCATTCCATTATTTCCTAAATACCAGGTGCAGCCAATTACACAGGCTAAACTACAAAACGAGCCCTTAAGTAAATTATACCATTCATTGTTAAAAGTAGGTTATGGCCCAATTTACAATATGCCTTACGGCGAATTCTGGATCGCCAACACGCGTTCGCGCGAAACTAATTACGGCGCGCATTTAAAACATTTTTCGGGTACACCGCATTTGCAGGATGTTGGTTACGGAGGCTATAGCGATAACGAAATAAATTTATTTGCAAAACAATTCTATAAAAAACATACATTGAGCGGCGATTTTAATTATGAAAGAAATGTAATACATTATTATGGTTATGATACAAGTTTAAATAAACTGGAAAATAATTTTACCCGTCAGCGTTACCAGTTGTTGGAGCCAAAATTAAGATTGCAAAGTCATTATACGGATAGTACTCATATTAACCATGATCTTGGCTTAAGTTATTATAATTTGCAGAACTTAAATCGTGAAACAGAGAACAATATAAAGTTTAATGCCATGGGCAGCATGTTTATTAATAAAGAAAAACTGAACGTTAACTTTTTAACCGACTATTATAATCACAAACAAGCAAATGATACATTGAATGATCTTATTGTTAGCTTAAGTCCTTCGTTTGAAGCAGGCAATAACCGATGGCATGCAGATATTGGTTTAACCGGCACACTGGATAATTTTAAGAACAAAACCAGGTTTTATTTCTTTCCTAAATTAAATGTGTTTTATAATGTGTATGAGAACATGATTATTCCTTATGCAGGCGTAAACGGCGGTTTAATAAAGAATAGTTTTCGCAGCTTAAGCAGCGAGAACAGGTTTGTAGATACAACTCTTCATTATGCAAATACAAATAATAAGTACAATGCATACATTGGCTTAAGAGGAAATTTAAGCAGCAAAACAGCTTACGACGCAAAAGTAAGTTATGCGCAGTACGACAGTCTGCAATTTTTTGTGATCGATTACAGTGGTGTTAACCAGGTGTATAACCGTTTTGATGTGGTGTATGATAATGCCACGCTGCTAACCGTTAGCGGCCAGTTAAAATATCAATTAAAAGAAAAATTAAATATTTTAGCTAAAGGAAATTATTATTTATACAAAACAAAAAATTTAACACGCGCATATCAAAAGCCCGATTACGATATTACTTTTTCTGCTATTTATAATTTAAAAAGTAAAATTATTGTAAAGGCCGATATCTTTTTAGTAGGGCAACAATGGGCATTAATTCAAAAAACAGATACAGGAGCAGTTAGTTATGTTCCAAAACAATTAAAGGGCTATGTAGATGCCAACCTGGGCGCAGAATACCGGTATAGTAAAATGTTGAGTTTCTTTGTACAGTTTAATAATATTGCCAACCAGCGTTATTATCGTTGGGACAGGTACCCGAGCCAGCGCTTTAATTTTATGTTTGGTGTAACGTTTGTTCCGTTCTAGTTTCTTTAAAAACTTTTGTCATTCCGGCCTTGAGCCGGAATCTCATTTCTCAAAAAAATACTGAGACCCAGAATCAAGTTAAGGGTGTCGATAAACAAAAATCCCTTATCTTTACTACTACAAAAAGTAAAGAACATGCCTCGTTTAAACGTTTTAAAAACATATAAAATATATATTGGCGGACAATTTCCCCGCACCGAAAGTGGAAGGTATTATGCTTTGCAAAATAAAAAAGGCGATACCGTTGCTAATGTTTGTTTATCATCACGCAAAGATTTTAGAAATGCTGTAGTTGCCGCGCGCTCTGCCATTACAGGCTGGAGCGGAAAGACCGCTTTTAACCGCAGCCAGATCTTATACCGTATTGCAGAAATGCTGGAAGGAAGAAAAACACAATTTATTGACGAATTGGTTTTACAAGGCATTACTGCAAAAGCCGCACAAGCAGAGGTGTTACAAAGTATTGACAGATTGGTTTATTATGCCGGCTGGTGCGATAAATATGCTGCTTTATTCAGTTCTGTAAATCCTGTGGCTTCATCTCATTTTAATTTTTCAGTACCCGAGCCTACCGGTGTTGTTTCGGTTATTGCACCGGAAGATTCATCTTTATTAGGATTGGTAAGTGTTATTGCTCCCATTATTTGCGGTGCTAATACCTGTGTTGTTCTTGCTTCAAATACATTGCCTTTATGCGCTGTTACTTTTGCCGAAGTGCTTGCCACATCTGATCTTCCGGGTGGTGTAGTAAATATTTTAACCGGTACTTCCAACGAATTGCATAGCCACTTTTCTTCACACATGGATGTAAACGCGGTGATTTATTGCAGAAAAAATAAAGAAGAAGAGAAGCTTATTTCAGAAAATGCATCACTAAATGTAAAACGTTCTTTTAACTGGAATAAAGACTGGACAAAAGAAGAAAATCAAAATCCGTATTTAATTCTCGAACTGCAGGAAATAAAAACAACCTGGCACCCTATTGAAAACATTGGTATTGGCGGTGCAAAATATTAACGTGTAACTTTTATAAGCAGTCAAACGTCTTAAGCTTAACTATTATTTTATGAAAACTATCTACATACTTTTTTTAAGCTTCCTATTTAAGTCTTTTTTTGCACAAAAAATATGTAAAGGTGTTTTGTTAGATAGCGCTACAAACCAACCTATTGAGTTTGCAAATATTGGTATTATTGGTAAAGGTTTTGGTACTGTTACCAACGAGAACGGTGAATTTAATTTTACAGTACCTGATAGCGCTGCCGGCGCGCCGGTAAGAGTTTCTATGATCGGCTACAGGGCAAGAAGTTTATCTATAGAAACTTTAAACAATCAAAATAGAATATTACTTTCTCCTGCGGCAACTAATTTAAATGAGGTTTCTGTTTCTGCAAAAAAAACAAAAACAAAGATACTTGGTAACGAGACGAAAACCAACCATGTTACCGCCGGTTTTGTTAAGAACACACTTGGAGCGGAATTAGCTGTAAAATTAAACATCAAAAACCCCAAAACCCATTTAAAGAAATTCTATATTAATGTTGCCAGAAATTCCATCGAGAAACCTATCTTCCGATTTAATGTTTACAATAAAGGCGAAGATGGAAATCCTAAAGAAAATATCTTAACGCAAAATGTAATTATTGAGCTGAAAGAAAATGCCGGCCTGATAGAGCTTGATCTTACACCTTACAATTTATACGTAGATGATGATGTTTTCATTTCTATTGAATGGATCAAAGATCTTGGTGATGTTAAAGGATTATTTTTTTCAGCAAAATTAGTAGGAACTCCAACTTATTTTCGCCAGGCAAGCCAGGACAGTTGGCATAAAATTGCCGTGGGTGTTGGTTTACATGCCCAAGTGGCGTATTAATTAAATAGAACCTTTGCTTGATTTTCTTACCCGTTTGGATTTGGTAAGTCCCGGGCAACCATCACATTTATTTTTGTGAAAAAGGCAGCTTTCCATTGTAAGTGTTACAAAAGCTACAAGGGAAAGAATAATAAGGCCACGTTTGAACATGTACAAATATACGGGAATATTTTAGTATTTTTAAGCTTCGTAAATGAACCTCTTTTTTCACATAGGCCGCTATTTTATGCTCTTGTACAGGGTGTTTAAAAAGCCTCAGAATTTGCGTGTTTACATTCGCCAGATCATTTTTGAGATCGACAATATTGGCATTACTTCATTACCTATTGTAGCAATTATTTCTATTTTCATGGGTGGCATTATTACTATTCAGGCAGCTTATGCGGTTGATAGTCCTTTAGTACCACTTTACGCTGTTGGCTTTACTGCACGTGAAAGTATGATCCTTGAATTTAGCTCCACCATTTTGTGTTTGATCTTAGCAGGTAAAGTTGGTTCTAACATTGCCTCTGAAATTGGTGCCATGCGTATTAGCGAGCAAATTGATGCTTTGGAAATTATGGGTATCAACTCAGCCAGCTATTTGATCTTTCCTAAAATTGCAGGTGCCATGATCATTTTTCCTTTTTTAGTTGTATTAAGTATGTTTCTTGGTTTGGTGGGTGGCTATATTATGGGTGTTTCATCAGGGGCCTGCACGTCATACGAATACATATTTGGCATCCAGGCATTTTTTATGCCGTGGAAAGTAGGTTATTCTATTGGTAAAAGTGTCACCTTTGCTTTTCTTATTACTTCGGTTTCTTCTTACTATGGTTATTACACTTCAGGCGGCGCTTTAGAAGTTGGTAAAAGCAGTACCAACGCCGTAGTATATAGCAGCATCTTGATTTTATTGTTTAGTTTAATTTACACCAACTTATTTATAGGGCATTGATAGAGATTAGAAATATCAATAAAACCTTTGGCGACAGGCAGGTTGTAAAAAACGTATCATTTACTTTTTTACCGGGCAAAACCAATTTAATTATTGGTGAGAGCGGTTGCGGAAAAAGTACCATTTTAAAGATGATGGTAGGTTTGCATGAGGTAGATAGCGGTGAAGTGTTATACAACGGACAAAATTTTCCGGCCTTAAATATGGACGGAAAACAAGAGGTGAGAAAAAAAATAGGGATGTTGTTTCAGGGCGGCGCTTTATTTGACTCGCAAACCTTGGAAGAAAATGTACGCTTTCCTTTAGACATGTTTACAAGCATGAGCAAAGAGGAAAAATTAGAGCGTGTGAATTTTTGTTTAGAGCGCGTTCAATTAGTTGGAAGAAATAAATTATATCCGGCCGAGTTAAGCGGTGGTATGAAAAAACGTGCAGCTCTTGCGCGAGCTATTGCCAACAACCCAAGTTATTTGTTTTGCGATGAGCCCAACTCAGGTTTGGATCCTAAAACATCTATCGTTATTGATGATCTGATACAGGATATTACACGAGAGTATAATATTACTACCATTATTGTTACGCACGACATGAATAGTGTAATTGAAATTGGCGATAACATTATGTTTGTTTACAAAGGTGAGAACTGGTGGACGGGTGACAAGTCGCAAATTCTTAAAACAACAAATAAAGAATTATTTGATTTTGTTTTTGCAAGTGAGTTTATGAAACAAGTGCTTGGGCCAAAGCAAGCGTGATAGGCCACTTTTCCCTTCAAAAAATTAATCATCTTTTTTTGTCACTTTTGCTACACCCAATTTTTTTAATTTACTTTTCCTTAGTCGAAACCCTTCGACTTCTTCAAACCTAACACACAACCTCGCTCAAAAGCACACCGTGCTTTTGCCGTGCTCAGAATAAAATCCAACAAAAGATGATGGTGGAAATTATTTGCCAATTTTTGTTTACTTTAAATAAACAAAAGAAAATCAAGCTTCTTCCTGTATCTCTAACCAGCGCATCGATTTTTCATCGAGTGCATTGGTGATGGTTTTTAATTCATCACTTAGTTTTTGAATTTCATTATAATCACTAATGCCGCTTGCTAATTTATCTTCTAATTGTTTTTTCTTTTCTTCCAAAGCGGGCATTTCTTTTTCGAGAATTTCTAATTCGCGTTGTGTTTTGTATGATAACTTTTTTGCTGGCGTTTCTGTTTTTGGTTTTTCAGCAACAACGGTTTTTTCTTCAACAGGAATTTCAATTTTTAATTCCGGCATAGGCTCATCTTTTTTATTAGCTTTCCATTCGCGGTACTCGGTATAGTTGCCCGGAAAATCTTTAATAGCCCCATCACCTTCCAGTACAAATGTATGATCCACCAAACGGTCAATAAAATACCGGTCGTGCGATACGATCAACACGCAGCCTTTAAATTCTTCCAAAAATTCTTCCAGCGTTTGTAGTGTAACAATGTCTAAATCGTTAGTAGGCTCATCTAGAATTAGGAAGTTAGGGTTCTTCATTAACACGGTCAATAAATACAACCTCCTTTTTTCGCCACCGCTTAATGTATGCGCGTAGCTAAATTGTACGGCCGGTGTAAAATTAAAACGCGTTAATAATTGCGATGCGGAAAGGCTGGTACCGTTAGCTAAAGGAATATGGTCGGCAATGTCCTGAACGATCTCAATAATGCGTTTATCATTATTAATTATCATACCTGCTTGTGAATAATAACCAAATACAATGGTATCGCCTAAAGAGACCTTTCCTGAATCCACCGCTTCTTTGCCCTGGATAATATTTAACAAGGTTGTTTTACCAACTCCGTTCTTTCCAACCACACCAATTTTTTCGCCCGGGATAAAGGTGTAAGTAAAAGGATCATTTAAAATAGTTTTGTTGGGATAATTTTTTGTGATCTTATGCAGCTCTACCACCTTCGATCCCATGCGCTCCATTTTTACAGTGAGCTCAATTTTTTTCTCAATGCGTTTTTGTTTCGCTTTTTTCTCAATTTCGTAAAAAGCATCCACTCGCGATTTTGATTTGGTACCGCGGGCCTTTGGCATCTTGCGAACCCAAACTACTTCGCGACGGTAAGCATTGCGCGCTTTATCAATTTCGGCATTGGCAATTTGTTCGCGTTCTGCTTTCTTTTCTAAATAATAATCAAAATTGCCGTTGTATTCGTACAATTGGTAATTATCAATCTCAATAATTTTATCGCACACCTCATCTAAAAAATAACGGTCGTGCGTAACCAATAAAATACTCAATGACGCATCCTGTAAATAATTCTCTAACCACTCAATCATGTCAATGTCTAAATGGTTCGTGGGCTCATCCATAATAATTAAATTCGGACGATTAATTAAAGTCAACGCCAGCGCCACACGTTTTTTTTGCCCGCCTGATAATGTTTTTGCAATTTGAGTGGTATCTCTTATTTCTAAGCGCGATAAAATTTCAATAATATTTTTTTCATAATCCCAGGCTTCTATCTCGTTCATTGAATTTAAAGCCGCTTCCATTCGGTCGGCCACTTTTGGGTCGGTAGACGTTTCGCTCAGCTTTATTACCTCATCGTATTCGCGAATGGCCTTTACAAATTTATTATCTGCTGTATCAATTAATTGTTGAATGCTTAAGGATTCATCAAAGGCAAAATTCTGGTCTAAAAAGCCAATGGTAATATCTTTTCTAAATACTACTTCACCTTCGTCGGCAATTTCAATACCTTTTAAAATTTTAAACAGCGTGGTTTTGCCCGAGCCGTTTTTTGCAACCAAAGCCAGCTTTTCGCCGTAGTTAATACCAAAGCTGATTTTATTAAATAATTTTTTTGCCCCGTAGGCTTTTGTAAGGTTGTTTATTGAAAGTAGGTTCATGCGCCGCAAAGGTACGGTGTTTTGGTGAATTGAACGAGTTTTTCTGTATTTTACAATATAGCCATGGTGCAAACGTGCCTGTGAGGAGCTGAAAGGGGAAGATTTGTTAAAAAGGCTTATTTTATAACTATTGGTATAGGATATCCTAACTGTTACTATAGGACATCCTAACCGTAACATAACTGTAAGGTAACACTTGCCTAACTGTATCACAGACTATGCACAATCGCTATTTCTATGTGGCGGGTATTAACAGTGCGGAGATAGTGAATTAGCCCGACAAATTGAAATAATGAGAAATTTTTATCAAATAATCTTTAACCGGCTTTTTATGTTTGTTGCTTGTTACAAAGCCAAGCGTAAATAAAAATTAATTGCTACTGTAAATATGTAAGTGGCTATAAAACATATTGAGTAGATTAACCCATTTTAGACAAAGCACCGTTAATTGCCTTTTTTTACCCTTTTAGTGTTTCTATTGCTTTGGTTATTACAGGATCTGTTCCATTTGTTATATCAGATTTTGAGTTTTTAATTTCAATTTTTGCCGGCACACCTTTATCTTCTAATATTTCTTTATCTGTTGAATAGTAGCATTGATTTGAAAGTGTAAACGAAATTTTATTTGATAAATCGGTTCCAAACATATCCGATAACATTCCCGAAGTATTCGTTCCAATTGTAGTTACATTTGATTGTTGATATAAAGAAATAGTAAAATCTTCTGCTGAACTTGCTGTTTTATCACTTGTTAAAATAACAACCGGTTTCAAAAACTGCAGGCCTTTATTTGGTTCAATATAATTAGGTTCAAGTTCTGTAAATTTTTCATAACCACCTTTTTGTCTGATTGCTTTGTAATGTGTTAATGTTTTTGCTTTTACAAATCTACTAGCAAGTTCAATTCCACCATGTCCGCCACCATTTGTTCGCAGATCGATAATAAGTGCTTTTTTATTGCCGCATGTAATCAATAAACTGTCAAATAAAGCCAGCATTAATTTAGTATCTGCATCTTCCTTTTTGTCATCAAAAACGCTTTCTGCATTTGCAAAACATCTCGCAATTCTCAGGTAACAAAATTCCGGATTTTCTGAAAAGTAATACAAATTCTCTTCTTTAAAAACGGGGCCAATTCCTTTTGGTTCTGTAAATTTGTTAGTCAGCAAAGTTTTATTTACAGTTTGCCAAAATTGTTTTTCAATACCTTTAAATTCTTGCAGAAAGAGAGACTTTTTTTTCCCCTTATAAAGGATTTCTTCTCTTTTTGAAATTGTAATGTGTCCGTCTTTTAATGGTTCAACCATTTGTCCAAATATTGACACAAGGTCCTTTTCTGTTGTCTTTTTTGTTATCAAAGGCCGGTACTTTATATATGTACTATCCCAATTCACTCCTTTTAGTTTAAAAAAGGCATAATTATCTTTAAAAGTTGTCCAAAATTTTTCAAAGTCTTTTTCCGGTTCACTCAGTTTTTTTGTTTGACTTTGTGCAGTGGCTAAACAAGTGAAGAAAAGTAATAATTGTAAAAGTTGTTTCATTGTTAATTTTCTGTTATAGTTTACTCTCCTGTTGTTTCTTCGTTAAAATTGTCGTAGTAAGTAAAGTCTTTTGTTATGATCCCGTTTTCGATTGTCAATATTGTACAAATTGACAATTCAAATTTAGAGTTATCACTTGCTGTTCCTGTTGAAACAAATTCAACAATTATATGTTTGTCGCCAGACGGATAAGTTTGTATTACTTTATCGTGTAGGTTTGGAAATACCTTGTTTAATTCTGTGTATTTGTCAACAATTTGCTGCCTTGTTTGCTTTACAATTCCTTGTCCTAAAGAGGGGTCTTTAAATTCGGAAGTTTCGGCATACATATCAGCCATTTTTGACCATTGATGGTTATTGAAATATTCGAAATATTGTTTTACTAATTTTTCGTTATTTTCATTTCCCAAATTTTTCTGATTTTGGTTGTTACAAGAAATAATCGTAAAAGTTGCTAAAAAAAGTGTTGCTATTTTTTTCATATTTTATATGTATTAATTTGTTTAAACTTTATTTTATTATCGCGCTATCTTTTGCAGGATCTATAGAGCCTTACTACTAAGCGGTATAAAGCCATGTTTAATTGTTTGTAAACGTTTGTTGTTGCTTGATGTAAAACTACAATTATTTTAAATAAAAACACCTATGCGCAGTACGCAACTAAAAAAAAAGCACTGGATTTTGGGGACTTTTTATAAAACATATTTTAACCACACTATTTTTTTGTTACTCCAATACTGTTATTCCCGTTAAATTTGCTTCGTTATTTTTTAAGAAGGCATAGGTTAACTTATCCACCTTACAGTTTATAAATTGAACTTTTTTTAATTTATCATTATACTTAAAAAAGGTGTTTAGAATAATTGCGTTCTCGAACTTAACGCTATAAAATCCGCAATGTTCAAAATGGCAATCTTCAAACGTTCCTGTAAACGTCATGTTGCTTAAGTTGGACTTAAAAAATTTTGTGAACTTCCAAACCACATCAGTAACCACATTACTCTCTAAATTTGATTCGAGAATTTCTGTTCCTGAAAAGTTGGCTCCGGAGAAATTGCATTTTTCAATATTACTTTTACAAAATTCAGCATCTATAAAAGAACATTTATGAAACTGATTATTTAACAGGTTGGATGACCTGATTTTTCCGTCTCTGATGTCTGAAACTGAAAAATCGCATTTTTCAATATTGTTTTTTTCAAGTGTCAAGCCCGACAGATCGGAGTTCGTGAATTGGCAGTTAATCATATTTGAAGAACTGAATTTTTCTTTTAAATTCTTCAAGCCTGAAAAATCAGCGTCGGCCCAGTTTCCTTTAGACATATCCCAGTTCCAGTCAAAGCTATTTTTTGGTCGGTCAATTATTAATTCTTCTTTTTTAAGGCTGATGGTTTTGGCGTTTGGTGTTTTGGTTTCAAATTCCTGGAAACTATCTGAGAAGTAGTTAAGGTCAACACCCAAAATTTCTGCTAGCTTGTTTAGGGTGCTGATGTCGGGCATGGATTCTCCACGTTCCCATTTACCTACTGCCTGGGGGCTGATAGACACTTTTTGTGAAAGTTCTGCTTGCGAAAGATTGATCTTCTTTCTTGCTTCGGCAATTTTATTGCCAATTGATTTTGAATTTAGCATCGTGTTTATTTTTTTGTGATGCTACAAAGTTACGCTGTTACATAAGCATTGTGCAAAAAATGAGCGCTACCCTTGGTTGTTTTTACACTACTTTTGGTTGTATTACCACAACCAGCGGTTGTTTTTATAAGGCCGGTTAATTTCTACCAGTTTTTAGCGTAAAATTGCCGTTGTAGTTCGGCCGTTTTGTTTAAGATTGTATTTAACGGTTTGCAAGCAGGCATCAGTTTTTGGCTATTGTCCACCCGTGTATTTGAGCAGCCCTGCCCCAAAAATTGTGCTTGCTTGCTGTTAGTGCCTAGTGCTTTTTTGTCAATTAAGTTTGTCTGCACCAGTCAATTTTTTCAGCATTTTAATTTTGAATAATTCGAAAACACTTGGAGGGCCGTCATTGTGAGTTCTGCTACCAAGTGTCTCGCTAGGATTAAATTTAGCGGAGTCAATCATAGTTTCAAGTAATTTCTCGGACAGTTTAGTTTTTTCTGCTGAGTCGGGTAGTTTTTCAATTTCTCTTTTGTCCGCCTCGTATGATTTTGCCAAGACCTCTTTATGAGCATATTCTTGTTGAAGTCGTTTGTTTTGACTTTGTTGTTTGCTAGCAAATATTGCAAGCCAAAATGCCGGAACAAAAAACGGAAGTCTTGAAATAACTTTTAAAAATGCGTCCTCAACTGATGAAGCGTCTTTAAGATTTGAAATTGCAAACAAAATAATACAGCAAAGGGTCACAACAAATGTTATTGCCCAACCCCAATATGGTTTATTGTACGAAATTCTTTGGTCTTGATATGCTTTTGCTAAACCTGTAGCAGTTGCACCTGGTAGCAAACCTTCAATTTTTTTAAAAAGGGTATCTGAATTGTCTTCCCATAATTTTTTCTTGGTTTTTATTTCATTTTCGAGTTCGTCAATTCGTTGCTTTTGTCCAACTATGTTTTTTTCTTGGTCGCCAAGTAATTCAATTTTGTAATTTTCTATTGCTTTAACTTCAGCTTCTGATTTTATTCTGTCTGATGAAACAGAAGAGAATGCCTCTCTAAAAAGTTCAATTTGTGATTTATCTTGTCCTTCCTTTGGGCGCAATATTTCGCTATGAAATTCATTAATCTTGTCAACGTTTGCAGAAATAGTGCTAATTGTGGATTCCATTGTTGCAAGTCGAGCTGTCATTTGCTCTCTCAAAGTAGGCTTGCCTTCTGTCGCCACGTTAATGTCATTTTTGTAAGCCTCTATTTCAAGCTTTAAAGTGTCCCGTTGACTTATTAAGTTTGCAATTTCTTGCTGAATTTCGTTCTTGTCTTCCATGTTGGTATCTATTTAAGTGGGTCGTCTAAGCATTGGCACTAACTTATCGCTAGGCGCCATAAAGCCGTTTTTAATTGTTTGTAAACGTTTGTTGTTGGTTTATGTAAAGCTACAAACTATTTTAAACAAAAACACCTACTGCCAGCAGTAGGTAATTTGTTGTGTACCGGCAATTAAGCTTAATTGTTTTGCCCTTACTATCAGTCAATTTATAATAAGGCGCTCATTAAAGGCCTGTTTTCCTTCTCTTTTTAAAGCAAGTAACTTAAAAAATAAATAATAAAATAAAAAGGCCCGGCTAATTAGCTAACCGGGCCTTGCCATAAAGTAAAGGTGAAAAATAACTTTTGTTATTAGTTATTGTTTGATGAACTTTTTAATAGTTGTGCCATTTCCGCTTTCAACTTGTATAAAATAAACCCCACCCGGTAAATTACTTATTTGCAATGTTGTGTTACTTAAAATGTCTTTTTTAATTAATATAATTTCGCCAACTGTATTAACAACATAAATGGTAATATTATCCATCCTTTCGCTTGCAGAAAAATCAATACTAATAAAATCATTAGCCGGATTAGGATACACGGATATAAAATTATTATTAATTGCTTCTTCAATGCCTGTGCAAGTACTTACGCTTTGAGTAATGGTGGCTGCTGTTACCGGGCACCCAATATTAGCACCAACAATTGTATAGGTGGTATTAGTGGTAGGTGAAATAACTACCGATGTTGAGAAAGGAACGCTGTTCAAAGAAAAATTAGTAGCTCCGCTTGCCGTTATGGTTGCCTGTTGACCAACACATAATAAGTTGTTACTTGTAGCCAGCGTAATTGTGGGAATAGAGCTTACAGTTAAATTTAATACAGTTTGTGGGGAAACGCCACAACCGCTATTATTAGTTAAGTAATAGCTATAAACGCCTGCAGGAGTAAAGGGATTATTAGTATTGTATGAGGTTCCATTAGCCAAAACGGTTGTAGAAGTTGAAGAAGCGTACCATTTAATGCCGCCACCTACTGAGCTGGCAGTCATGATATAATAGTCGCCATCGCAAATTGCTGTTAATGTATTGGTAACCACTGGCGAGGCTACCACCGTGCTTGTGCAGGGAGCATAATTAATTAAAAAGCCATTACTATTCGAATTGCCTGCATAATAGTTCTGTATAACACCAGGGCTAGGATCTAAATTTCCGGTCCAAGAAAAAACGCCGGAAATTAAATATTCATTAAACTCGTTTACTAATAAATTGTTTATGGATGCTGACGATAAGCCACCTCCAAAAGTACGTGTATAATCAAATACGCCCGTTCCAATCATTTTTGTAAAAAAGGTTCCATAGGCACTGGCACCAAAGGTAATGGTGTTGGTTCCTACAGGGTTTGTATTACAGGTGCCTAGTGCATTTCCTGAAATTATTAAATTATTAAATTGGTCTAACGAAATATCCGTTACATTATCATCATTGGCCCCTCCTAATTTAAACCCGGCGGTTAAACTTCCGGTTGCGGGATTGATGCTTAGATAAAAAATGTCATTCATAGTTCCAAGTAAACTATTATTTGTTACAACATAGCCACCATTATAAAATATGTCTAAATCAGTAAAAGTGCCTGCAATAATTAAATTTCCACCTGGAATTAAAAGACTTTTTGTTGCTGAAGTGCCGTACGTTGGTCCGCCAAATTTTTTAGCCCACTGTAATGTACCTACCTGATTATATTTTACTACAAAACCATCCGCCCCGCTCGCTGCTGCTATAGTAAATGTTGATGCAGACGGATCCATGTCGGGAGTGCCATAATAAGAACCTGAAACAATTACATTACTGCTGCCGTCACAAACAATTGTATTGCCATATTGATCGCTAGTACCTGTATTAGCCCAGGCAGTAAAAAAAGAACCTGTAGTTGCGTTTAATCTCCAAACATACATATCAGCATTGGTTGCTGTAAGATTATATGCCGTTGGGCTTGGGTCAAAATCAAAAGTACCATTAAAGTAACCTGTAACGAATACACAATTAGTGGCCGGATCAAAAGCAATATCATTAGCAACATCATTTCCGGTGTTGCCAATTTTTTGATGCCACTGATAAACACCATTCGAATCTAATTTAATTACAACACCATCTGTTGTTGATGATGTGCCGCTGTTGTTTACGTTTACAGTACCAGTACCCGGATCCACATCAATAGCACCATTATAATTACCAACTAAGTAAACCGATTTATTATTGTCTAAAATTAACCTGTTAACCGTTAAAGGGCCATTAAATGCGTATGCCCACAGCAATTGCTGTGATGTTGTAATTCTTCGAATATAAACCGAACCGGGTACAGTTGTGGATGCAACACTTGGATTAATATCAACCGGTGTTGTTTGCCCACCACAAACAAAAATAGTGTTTTTTGAAACTGCCATTTTTGAACTAGAGCTTGCTGAAGTGTTTATTCCTATTTTTTCAATAGTTTTGGCATAATAGTTTTGTGCAAGCAACGCTCCGTTAATGAATGTAAATAGCGCAAAACTTAATTTGTAAATAATTTTTTTCATATTTTTATTTTTAAAATTTTACTGCAAATAAACAGCACTGAAGAATCCTTGCCAAAACAACCTTGTGAAATGTAGATTTAACCTTGTGAAATGTATTTTGCTCAGTTGCCACAGAATAATACAAAGAGATTATGCGCAAGAAAAGCCCCGCTAAGCTATTAGCGGGGCTTTGCCAAACTGAGTATAAAAACAATGTACTTGTTATTAGATTTATTGTTTAATAAATTTTTTAATAGCTGAACCATTTTTACTTTCCATTTTTACAAAATAAATTCCGCTTTTTAAATTATCTATATTTAAAGTTGTGTTGGCGGCACTTGCTTTTTCAGTTACTATCGTTTCGCCTAATGCATTGATGATATAAAATGTTGTAGTATCAGCCGACTCAGTTATTAAACTAACAGTCATAAATTCATTAGCAGGGTTAGGATAAATGCTAATTGTATTATTGTTATCAATTTCATTAATACCAACTGTGTTGCAATTACTAACTACTTGAGTGATAGTTCCGCTTGCAGAACAGCCTACGTTGTTTGTTACTGAAAGCGTATAAGTTGTAGTTACAGTAGGACTAATTAATAAGTTAGCCGAGTTGCTTCCACTACTCCAGGTGTATGTTACTACCGTTGGGCCACTATATCCTGCTAAATATAAATTTGTAGAGTTACCAACACACAAATTTGCAGTACCGCTATTAATAGTTGTAATTGTAGGTGAGGTAAGCACCGAAATGTAACAATTTACTGTGCCTATGCAACCCCCCGATGTTGTGCCCGTTATAGTATAGTTTGACGACGTTGTTGGCGTTACAACTGCACTGCCGCCACTAAACGTATATGTGCTTGCTCCACTTGGTGCAATAGTAAATGATTGACCCGAACAAATAGTTCCACTACTTACAGAAATACTTGCGGTGCAAACAGAAGTATTTAGGAAAACTGCCATTCCATTATATTGGCTAACAGCTAAATCTATTTTAGTATCGTTATTAAAATTGCCTGCTATTAATCTTAAACCATTAGCACCAGGAATTGTGAAATTAACACCTCCTGAAAAAGTTCCTAAACCATTGCCTTTTAAAACAGATACGTTATTAGAGTTCGTAACCGCTAAATCAATTTTAGTATCCCCATCAATATCTGCACAAACTAACGATGTTGGTTGAGGAATAACATTGTAATTTATGGCAGTTGCAAAAGTACCAGTGCTGCTACCAAGCAAAATCGAAATATTATTTGAATCGTAATTTGCAACTGCTAAATCCAGGTTACCATCTCCATTAAAATCGGCCGCTTTAACTGAGCGCGGCCCGAGCCCAGTTACATAATTTACCGGCGTACCAAATGAACCGGTACCGTTACCAAATAAAACAGTTACCGAACCAGTTGTGGAAGTTCCCTTAGCAACAGCAATATCTTTATTGCCATCGTTATTAAAGTCGCCTGACGTTAGGGCATAAGGAAATGACCCCACCGCAAAATTTGTAGATGTGCCAAAAGTTCCAGTTGTACTGCACAACGCTACAGTTATATTTGCACCATTATTATTTGCTGTGGCTAAATCTGGCTTCCCATCATTATTAAAATCATCAGCTATCATATCCAACAAATTATTACCAGTTGCAAAAGCGCTATTGCTCACTGCTGTAAAAGTTCCTATACCTGTACCCCCTCTTGTTCTCACAGTATTAAAATTGTCAGTGTGCGCTAAATCCAGTTTTGCATCATTATCAAAATCGGCTACTGCCAAAACATATGGCTGAAATGCTAGCGCAGCCGAATTAAAAGAATTTGTAAACGTACCGGTACTGCTTCCTAAGAATGTTCCATAAGTACTAGTAAAGACATTGGATATTACAATATCTTTAAACCCATCACCATTAAAATCGCCGGACGCAAGATCGCTTGTATTTGTGCCGGTTCCATAATATTGAGTAGCAGGCTGAAAGTTAATTTGTGCTTTTAGGCCACATACCGATAATAAACAGGTTGCAGCTAATGTGTAAATTTTTTTCATGTTTATATTTTTAAAATTATGATGCAAAGAAATGTCATTATAAAAAGCTCGCCAAAACAACCTTGTGAAAGGTATATTTAACCTTGTGAACTGTAACAAAAAAACATTATAAATTAAAGAGGTTGAAAAGGCAAAGACTTAGTGTAAAATAAAAAACGCTGCTACGTGCCTGGCGAGGCTGATATAAAAGGCAATTGAACTAAAGTGTAATTATTATTCCAGTTCAACAATATCTCCGGTAACACCATCTACTTTATAATTGCCAAAAGCATTATCTGTAATATTGTTTTTAGTGAATTGGGAGTAACAATAAAACGTTAATTTATTTGATATTTTCACCAAACAATCAGTATTTGTTTTTCCTTTTGGTTGTGTAAAGATAACAGGTGTTTCGTCTTGTATTGTAAAAACACTTTTTTGTGATACTACACTTTTTGCATGGTTGTGATAAATAAGAAGCAGAATATCATTGTCAATCGAATTATCCTCATTAGAATATTCAATACAACAAATAACTCCACGCATTAGCTCATTAATACCAATATCATATTTAGCCCATACTTTAATTGAATTAATTATTTTTCCGTTTTTATTTTTACCCACCTGGTAACCTGTAAGATCTTTCCAAAAGAAAACTGGCACGTTTTGCCAGGAATCAACATCTGTGGTTCTAAGGCCATGTTTTTTTTCAATTTTTATTTCACCTGCAAATCGTCCGTCCTTTAAACTCTCAATGTATTTGTGTAATGAGTCGGATTTGGATTGCGCAACTAGTATTCCATTAAAAACGAAAATAGAAAGGTATAATACTAGAATCAGTTTTAAATTATATTTATTCATTACTTTCGGTTTTCAATGAAGTCAATAATTACTATAAGCATTTTTCGACACTCCGTTTTATACTTAAATATCAAAACAACCATTCTGCAATTTTGCAGAATGGTTGTTTAAGATTATAACCATTTAATTACTTTAAAACATCTTTATACTGCATTGCATTTTCTTTTGTAATACGCCCCAGGTACATAGTACCTGTAGCTTTTAGCTCTCCATTAAATTTACTTCCATCCCATACATCAAATGCGTGTTCTTCTTCTATGGTAATACACGTGTGGTTATATATTCCATTTTTTATATTTTCTTCGGTTTGGTAAATACAAATTGCAAATATTCTTCTTTTGGTAATAAAGTCATCATAAGTTCCGTTAACGGTCTTCTTTTCTTTAATCATTTTCCATTCATTTGTAGGGCTAATGGCTTTTAGCATATCAGGAATTCCAAAATAGCAATATGCAATTTTATCATTACCAACGCGTGTTTGGCACAACTCCTGAAGTTTGGCTTGATTGCAGGGATTTGTTTTAGTAGGCGCTGGTAATTTAACATTAGCTGTTGCGGCATCTTGTTTCTTTTTCTCTTCTGCATTTTTAGCGTCATCAACATCCTTTACTGCTTTTATAAAATCAGCTACTGCAACTTCCAGCTTCTTGTAATTTTCACACTTATCATCTTTTTGAATTTCTTTAATAAATTCTTTGTTCGATGAAAACACCTCTATTAGATTTAAAAATTGCATTTCGCAAGCCTGGCCCTGGAAATATAGCTTTAAAAACACGCCATCTTGTATTTTAATAATGGAATTGTGACAATCACCATCATTAAAAACAGGTAATTTCATGCCGGGTATTTCAATTTTTTTAAACGTTCTATCAGGATCTCCTCCATATTTTGATGTGCCTTTTGTAGCTAAATTATTTTCATCTATTACCGAAAATTTTTCGGTAATAAGAACCTCTTTTGCTTTTTCTTTTTTGCCAATATTTTCATAGTAAAAATAATAGGCTCCTTTTGGTGTTGCAGCATTTTCAAGCTTTTCTTTCATTTTGGCAAATGCACCCTGCGCACTTAAATTTGCACTTAAACTTACTATAGCTATTGATGCTATTAAACATAATTTTTTCATAAATACTTTTTTAGATTAATATGCTGCAAATAAAAAGCAATAAAAAAGTCTCGCCAAAACAACTTTGTGAAATGTATATTTAACCTTGTGAAATGTAATTTGTAACTATAAGAAACAAAGGTCCACGAACTTTCAAAATCACAAAACCACTTTTTCAAATTCCGATTTTAAATTTCGAGATACAGGAATCGGTTCTTTAATGTTTTTTAAATACAATAATAAATCAGATTTAATATAACGTTCAACATAATTTGTATTTATGACATATGAACGGTGTGGCTTAAAAAAAAGCTTAGCAGGTAATTTTTCTAAAATATCTTTTAAAGTATTTGAAGCCAAAATACATTGCCCGTTAGCTAAATACACGGTACAATAAATATTTTCGGCCTTTAATAAAACAATATCTGACATTAAAATAAAAACTATTTCGCGGCCTATCTTAAAAGCAATTTGATGTAATTTTTGCATAAGCTGCAAAACACAAAATAAAACACTTCAAAACAAAAAATAACTTGTCAAATGTGGTTTTAAACTTGTGAAATGTTTTTATATTAGGGATTTTAAATTCGCTTGTATGCAGCTCAGGCTTTTTTTACTTACTTATTTTTTCATTGGGTCCTCATTTATTAATGCACAGTTTAACCAACACGATAGCTTAGTTTCTGTTTATAATAAAACGAAGGTTAAAGATACCAGTGTTTGTAAGCTACTCTCAGCTATTATAGAGAGCGCTCAGGATTATGAGATCATGAAACCATATTTAGCTGCTTATCGTGAAATTGTATTTAAACATATTACCTATAATAATTACAAGCAAGACGATAAAAAACCATTTGTAAATTATTTTATAAACTATCATTACGAATGCGGCTATGTTTATGGACAGATAGATCAATTGGATAGTACAATTTTTTATTTAAAATTAACTGAAAAATATTGCGAGGAGTTTAACGAAGTTTCAATTGCCGCAAATAACTATACAGGGTATATGGGTTACTACTATGCTGTTGGCGATGCAAAAAAATCGTTGCAATACGCAACTAAAGCAGTAAAGTTCTATTTAAAAGATAAGAACTTAGAAAACGCCGCAACTACAGCAAGGAGCATAGGGGTGATATTGGAGATGCAGGGTAAAAGTAAAGAGGCTTTGCAAATTTATAAAGTGTTAGAAAAATATTATTTAGTAAAAAAGAGAGATGTGGATATGGGCGACATCTACTATTGTTTAGCAGGAGTATATAAAACGCTCTCGCAGTATAATATATCATTAAATTATATGCTAAGATCTACAGAGTTTAGAGTTAAGGTAAAGGATGAAAGAAATTTGGCCCGAAATTATGATGGAATAGCTGTTTTGATGGAATATGGTGATAGGTATACCGAAGCAATACCTTACTACTCAAAGGCAATTTCATTAAATAAAAAACTAAATGCAAAATATAGTTTGGCTGGCAATTATAATAAGCTAACACGCTGTTTGATGAAAGCAAACCCGGATTATAAAAATAATTTAAAAAAGATAGATAAGTATGAAGCATTTTTTAAGTATGCACTAAAACTTTCCAACGAATCAGAAGTTCCTTTACAGCAAGCCTATTCTTTAGCATCCCTGGGCGGATTAATGTTAACCAAGTCTGATTTAAATAAAGGTGAAAAACAAAAACACTTATTAGAAGCTGAAATTTACCTTAAAAAAGCCGAAGCAATTCAAATTAGTCACGATTTAAAGTCAGAATATGTGGTTTTGTGTAATTACTTAATAGATTTATATGAACGTAATAATAATAACAATTTAGTTGAATATTATGCCAACAAAAAATTATCATTGGCAAAAGATATAGATAATTTATATGAGATAAAACAAGCAGCCATAGTTTTAAAGGAGTTTTACTTATCGCAAAATAATTCTAAAAAAGCATTTGAAATGGCTGAATTAGTTATTTCAGCTAATGAAAGTATAAAAGAGGAGAATATAAAAAATGACTATTTAAAAACAGAATTTAACTACGAAACCGAAAAAAAAGAAGCTGCTATTAAGGATCTCGAACATCAAAACAAAATAGCTTCCTTACAAGCTAAACAAAAGACCATTGTATTATATAGCATCATTGGTTTAGCAATAACTATAGCATTAATTACTTACTTTTTATTTACCAGGTTTAAAACAAAAAAGCAAAACGAATTATTAAAAACAAAATTAGAAGACGCTGAGTTACTGTTAATAGAAAAACAAAAGGCAGCTGACAGCGAAATTAAAGCCATTAAGAGCCAGATGAATCCTCATTTTTTTTATAACGCCCTTAATTCAATACAAGGTTATATTTATAGTGGCGACAAAGAAAATGCCGCTAAATCGCTTGGATTGTTTAGTGATTTGAGCCGTTCGGTTTTAGAAAGCAGCCGCAATACCGAAATTAGTTTATATGATGAAATCGAATTACTGGAAAATTATTTGAAACTGGAAAACATGCGTTTGCCAAAAATAAAATACACTATCAATGCTTCTGATAACATTAATTTACATGACGTTTATATACCGGCAATGATACTACAGCCATTGGTTGAAAACGCTGTTAAGCATGGTTTAGCTAATAAACAGGGCGAGGGAGTTTTAAATATAAAGTTTGAAGAAAACAACAACAAATTATTTATATACATTGAAGATGATGGCATAGGCCGTGCTGCAGCAGCAGAAATAGGAAAGCGGATGATTAAAAAATCGGCATCGTTTAGCACTGAAGCAAACATCAGCCGTATTGAATTATTAAATGCCAATAAAACCGAAAAAATAACTCAAGATATTATTGATAAAAAGGACAAAGAAGGCAATGCTGCCGGAACTATTGTTAAACTTGTAATACCGATTGAACTGTATGATTAAATGTGTTATTATTGAAGATGAGCCACAGGCTGTTACTTTACTTAAAAACATTATAGCATCTAAATTTCCACACATTGAGGTACTAGCTGATTTTGATAAAATTAGCGTGGCTTCAAAATTTATTAAAGAACATAAACCAGATTTTGTTTTTTTAGATGTTCAATTAAATGGTGAGTTAGGAATTGATATTGCCAACCATTTAACCAAAGAAGAACTTGATTTTGAAATTATATTTACAACAGCTTATGGTGGGTTTGCGTTAGAAGCCTTTGCATTAAGCGCTGTTGATTATATACTCAAACCAATTAACGAAATTCGTTTAATTGAAGCGGTAACCCGAGTCTTGAAAAAACATCACGTGTCGCTTGAACAATTAAAAATTTTACAGGAAGTTTCAACGACTGATAAAATTGAAAAAATAGTTTTATCAATGAATGAAAAAAAAATAATTGTGAACGTAAAGGATATTGTTTTTTTAAAGGCAGATAATGTGTATACTGAATTTTATTTAAGCAATGCTGTAAAGTATGTTGTGTCAAAACCATTAAAGGAATACGAGCTGTTGCTAAGTCAAACAAACTTTTATAAGCCTCACCGCTCATACATCATTAATAAAAATGCGATTAAAGCCTATCAAAAAGTAAATGCTGAAATTGAAATGAGTAATGGACAATATGTTAGTCTTTCAAGAGACAAGAAAAAAGAGTTTGAGGAATTACTATTAAGATAAACTCTTAATGGAAATACAAAAATTTTATAAAAAGAAATTGGTTGGCTGTAATTGTCTAATAAGAAAGTTTTAGTGTTACTGTTTTTTGGATCTTTAAGCGACAAATGAGTAATAAAAAAATATTTATTATATGAAAAGCGCTACGCTAATTCATACTTATCACAGCCACAAGTAAAAAAACCTCAACATATGTTGAGGTTTTTTTGTTATATAAAGTGTATTAAAATTAATTAGCGTTGTAATTTTTTGTGCTGGCTACGGCACCTGCTTCATCCCAGCTCATCCACACGCCGGTTTTATTGCCGTTGTTGTAGTTCATTTCAAAACGTTTGTTGCCGGCTTCATCATACACTAACCAGGTACCATCTTTTTTACCAGCTTTGTAAAAAGCAATGGCAGATAAAGTACCGTTCTCGTTAAAGCGTGTCCATTTAAGATCTTTAACACCGTTTGTAAAAGTACCGGTCTCCATTTTATTGCCTGAAGCATAATAGTAGGTTACCTCGCCGTTAATGATACCGTCTTTTACATTAAAATCTGTTTTAATGTTATTTTCTGTTTTTTGAACAACGCCGTTAAATAAATTTCCTTCGCTGTCTATATATAAACCTTTTTCGTTTTGTATTTGAGCGTTTGTAACGCCTGCTATTAAAACCGATAAAACTATTACTACTAACTTTTTCATAACCGTTTGTTTTAAAATGAGTGGATCAATTTCCTATATCAAAGATATTAAGATAACACTCAGGAAACAATGGCGTAATGCAGATTTAACCTTAACTTTACCGTGAATGGCGTTAAAAAGCGTGAATGCCTTATGAATAAAGGCTTACCGATGTTAATTAGTTAAGTTCTGTAAGAGAAAGTGCAGAAAAATAAGAAAGTGTGTTTGATTTTACTTCCAAAGGTTGAAAACCAACTGTGTTTATTGAGATAGAATATACCTTATCTGTTTTTACACGTAGTGTGAATTTACCCTCAAGATCTGCAAAAAAAGTTTCGCCGGTTTCGTTAATGGTAATTTTTGCACCTGCAATAGATTCGCCTGTAGTATCAGTAATTTTGCCTGCAAGGGTTTTGTGAGTTACCGCAACGGCCTTTTTTTCTTTATCGCTGTTACCTGCAAAAGATATTGCGCTAAAGCTTAAAAATAACAGTATGTAAACTAAGTTTTTCAATGGTATAAAATTAATATCACTACTTCACCTTATGTTTAGGCCAATGTTACCAAATCGTTAATATGAGCATTTGTGTATAATTAGCCACCAATTTCACTAATTACACGAAATAAATTTTTCAAATTATGTTGTGTTTAGTGAAATTATTTTTCTAATGATTTATCATTAGAAAAACCGGAATTACAAAAAGTATTTTAAGTTACTCTTTAAGAATCAGTGAAATTAGTGCGATTAGTGGCATATTTTTGCTTAGAGTAAGTAACCACTAATTTCACTAATGACACAAAGTTTTTTATCATTTCTCAAAAACCACGACGATTGGGGTAATTCGTGCTTAAATTAAATGCCACTAATTGCACTACCTCAATTATAGACTTAAACATTACCATTAGAGATATTAGTGTAATTCGTGGCATATTTTTTTGTTCTGGCTCAGAAAAGCCACTAATTTCACTAATTACACCAACCTTTTAGTTTAAATGGGTACAAATTAGTGGAATCATGTTTCTACAATTTATTGCAGAAACATAAAAATTACACCAATATGGTAGTGCATGCAGGTTGGTTTTCATTGTATTAGTGAAATTTGTGTAATTAGCGGCTTAATTTTTAACAAATCACAGCAATCGCTATCTTTGGGCCATGAGAATTGACATCATCAGCGCAGTACCGGAATTAATGACCAGCTCATTTAGCCATTCTATTTTAAAAAGGGCTATTAATAACAAATTAGTGGAAGTCAATCTCATTAACCTGCGCGATTATTCTACCCAAAAACAAAAACAGATTGATGATTACGCTTTTGGCGGCGGGGCGGGAATGGTATTGATGATAGAACCCATAGCAGCCTGCATTGCTGATCTTAAGTCTAAGCGCGATTACGATGAGGTTATTTATATGAGTCCGGATGGCGAGCTGTTAACACAAAAGTTGTGTAACCAGTATTCGCTGGTAAAGAATATCATTATACTTTGTGGACATTACAAAGGCGTTGATGAGCGCGTGCGCCAGCATTTAATTACCAAAGAGATAAGCATTGGCGATTATGTGCTGAGTGGGGGAGAGATTCCTGCTGCAGTATTCAGCGATGCGGTGATTCGTTTAGTACCTGGGGTTTTAAATGATGAAACTTCTGCCCTGAGCGATTCTTTCCAGGATAATTTACTGGCGCCGCCTGTTTACACAAGGCCTGCGGAGTTTAACGGTTGGGCCATACCCGAGATATTATTAAGCGGACATAGCGCCAACATTGACAAGTGGCGCCATGAGCAAAGTGTGGAGCGCACAAAGCTGCGTCGTCCAGATCTGCTTAAATAGGGCAAAACTTGTTTAAAATACCTTTTAATTTCCCGATTTTTTTGCGTTATTTGGGTTCCTAAAAACCAATCATTTATGAAAGTTGGAATTCCCGCGGAGATATCCCCAAACGAACTAAGAGTAGCCGCAACTCCTAAAACCGTTAAGCGTTTGCAAAAGCAAGGCTTTGAGGTTCAAATTCAAAAAGGTGCCGGCCTTAAAGCAAATTTTTCTGATAAAGAATTTGAAGAAGCAGGTGCTAAAATAGTTAATTCTGCTGCCGACATTTATGGCGGTTCCGATATAGTTCTTAAAGTAAAAGAGCCAAGCACCGAAGAGGTTGCTATGATGAAAGAAGGTTTGGTAATGCTGAGCTATTTATGGCCCGCACAAAATCAAGACCTCTTAAAAAAACTAGCCGATAAAAAAGTAAATGCTGTTGCCATGGATGCGATTCCCCGCATTTCACGTGCGCAAAAAATGGATGTGCTCTCCTCTATGGCTAACATCGCAGGCTACCGTGCTGTTATTGAAGGCTCTTATCATTTCGGGCGTTTTTTAAACGGACAAATTACTGCTGCAGGTAAAGTAGAACCTGCAAAAGTACTGGTAATTGGTGCCGGTGTGGCGGGTTTAGCGGCCTTAGGCGCGGCTAATTCGTTAGGTGCCATTGTAAGAGCGTTTGATACACGTAAAGAAGTAGCTGAACAAATTCAATCTATGGGCGCTACGTTCTTAACAGTTGAAATAAACGAGGACGGAGCAACATCATCGGGTTACTCAAAAGAAATGAGTAAAGAATTTATTGAGGCAGAGATGAAATTGTTTTTAGAACAAGCGAAGGAAGTTGATATTGTTATTACAACAGCGCAAATTCCGGGCAAGCCTGCACCAAAGCTTTGGTTAGATTATCACGTAGCTGCTATGAAGCCGGGTTCTGTTATTGTCGATCTGGCTGCATCAACAGGTGGCAACTGCGCGCTTACAAAAAATGGCGAAGTTTTTACAACCGATAATGGCGTAACCATAGTTGGTAAATTAAATCAATTACCTTCACAAGCTTCGCAATTATACGGTAACAACTTATGTCATTTGTTAGATGACATGGGCAAAGCAGAAAAATGGAAAATTGACATGGAAGACGCCGTTGTTTCAAGGGCAATGGTAACTTATGATGGCAAAATTAACTGGCCGCCGCAGCCGCTTCCGGTAAGTCCTACAGCTGGTGGCAACGTAAAAAAAGTAGCGGCACCAACGGCAGAAGAAGAAAAATTATCTGCAGAAGCAAAAGCAAAAAAAGCAACTACATCTATGATAATTAGTTTATTGGTAGTTGGTGGATTATTGTTTTTAGTGGGCAAGTTTGCGCCGCCAGAATTTATACAACACTTTACTGTATTTATATTAGCAGTATTTGTAGGCTGGCAATTGATCTCAAATGTAGCGCATTCGTTACATACACCTTTAATGGCCGTTACCAATGCTATTAGCGGTATTATTGTTGTGGGTGGTTTATTACAAACTACAGATGATATATCCAGTCCAATGACAATCCTTGCCTTCATTGCTATTTTGGTGGCAAGTATAAATATTGTTGGTGGTTTTTTTGTTACTCACCGTATGTTGAAAATGTTTAAAAAATAAGATCCAGATTTATGTTCATCGCAAAAGAAATACAAACAGCAGCTTACTTATTTGCCAGTATCCTGTTTATTTTAAGTCTTGGAGGTTTATCTTCGCAAGAATCGGCAAAACGTGGTGTGTTCTATGGTATCATTGGTATGATCGTAGCCATCATTGCAACCGTTTTAGGTCAGGGTGTTGCGGGTCATGTATACATTATTTCTGCAATTGCAGTTGCTTCGGTAATTGGTTTATTGCTGGCACGCAAAGTAGAAATGACGTCTATGCCGCAGCTGGTTGCTATATTACACAGTTTTGTGGGTTTAGCGGCTGTATTGGTTGGTTTTGGTTCTTACTTAGATCCTAAATCGCACGAGTTAACAGGTGCTGCGCATAGCATTCACTTAGTAGAAGTATTTGTAGGGATTTTTATTGGTGCTATCACTTTCACAGGATCTATTATTGCCTGGGGAAAATTGGATGGCAAAGTGCCTTCAAAACCATGGGCATTTAAAGGCTTGCAAACAATGAATTTAGTATTGCTTGCAGCTTGTACAGTACTTGGTGTTTTGTTTTGTAATGCAGAAGGAACCGGTGGCATGTTATTTTTATTAATCATGACAGCTATTGCATCTTTTATTGGTGTGGTTTTGGTTATGGCTATTGGTGGTGGCGATATGCCGGTTGTTGTTTCTATGTTAAACTCATATTCTGGTTGGGCAGCTTCGGCAGCCGGCTTTATGTTAGGCAACGACTTATTAATTGTTACAGGCGCATTGGTTGGTAGCTCAGGTGCTATTTTATCAATGCACATGTGTCATGCTATGAACCGTTCGTTCTTCTCGGTAATATTTGCAAACGGTTCGGGCAATGGTTCGGGCGGCGAGAAAAAAGCAATTGAAGGAGAAGTAACCGCATTAAATCATGAAGAAGTGGCAGCTTTATTAAAAGAAGCAAAATCGGTTGTTATTGTTCCGGGCTATGGTATGGCGGTTGCCAAAGCGCAGTATCCGATTTACGACATGGTGCAAACTTTACGTAAAGAAGGAAAAAATGTACGTTTCGCCATTCACCCTGTAGCGGGTCGTTTACCTGGTCACATGAATGTATTGTTGGCAGAAGCCAACGTGCCTTACGATATTGTTTTAGAAATGGACGAGATTAATGACGATATGCCAGATACAGATGTTGTAATGGTTATTGGTGCAAATGATGTGGTAAATCCAAGTGCGCAGGATGATCCCGCAAGCTCTATTTATGGTATGCCTGTAATTGAAGCGTGGAAAGCCGAGAAGGTAATTATCATGAAACGTTCTATGAGCGCTGGTTATTCAGGCGAAGATAATCCATTATTTTACAAACCAAATTCAGAAATGTTGTATGGTGATGCAAAGGCAAGTGTTGAAAAGCTAATGAGCTTTTTAAAAGCATAAGCACATAAACAATTTAATTTTTTAAAATAGTTTAATGAAAAAAACTGCCTGCCTGATATTATTTTTATTTACAGCTAAAATAATATCAGCTCAGTGTGATAGTCTTTTAAAGCTACTCGATGCAGAAAAGAACGATACATTAAGGTTACGCAAATACGTAAAGCTTATTGATTGTTATAACGGAAAAGAAAATTTTGCGGCTTCCATCGATCTTTTAGGTAATTACAAAGTAGAGACTGATAATTGTATTGCTAAGTATAAAGATTCCATTTATTTTAGAAATTACCTCGGCGACATTACATCTACTTATTATTTTAAAGGTGATATTCAAAAAGCGCTTGACGTTTCATTACAATTATTAAACTACAATGTTCGTAGGAAAGATTCAGTAAATATTTCCAGCGTTTTAAGTAATGTTGCCGTATTATACCGCCGTATGGGTAATTATCCGCGTGCTATTTATTATTTAACAGAAGCGATTAAGCTTAACGAAAAAACAAAAAAATCATTGGCCAGTAATTATTCAAATCTTGCCAATGTTTATAATGATATACATGAATATGATAAAGCAAAAGAATTATTAATTAAAGCTTTGCAAATACGCATTGAAGAAAAAGATGAAAAAGGAATTACCACCTCTTATTCGAACATCGCCAATAATTTTTTTAAAGTAAAACAATACGACTCTGCTATTTATTATTATACTAAAACAATTTATTTAAACGAAAAACAAAATGCGCCGGTATCTAAAAAGGCGCTAACCTTAAACAATCTAATTACACTTTATATCCAACTTTTAAAATTAGATTCTGCCGAAAAATATTTAAACATGACTGCTAAGTTGATTAACGATCAAAGCAATCCTGCTATCGTGGCTCATTACTTCGAAAACAAAGGCGATATAAACCGTTATAAAAATAAATTTAAAGAAGCGCTCGAAGATTATAATCACTCGATGGTTTTGTCATCCGCCAATAACGATCTTAACCGGGTTGCAGATCTTTACCTGGATAAATCGTTGTGTTTTTATAAATTAAGAAACATAGATTCTACATTTATTAATCGTGCATGGGCACAAAAATATAAGGACTCCTTATTCAGCACGTCTAAAACTGCTGAGATAACCCGCTACGAAATGCAATATGAATTTGATAAAGAGCAAGAGACTATTAAAAGCGAACAATTAAAAAAAGAAATAGAAGCAAAGAATGCACTTGAAAGAAAACAACTTTTAATTTACGCTGCATTGGCAGGTTTGGTTTTATTGCTTGGTTTGGTTGTAATTGTTTTAAAAAGCAATAACCAAAAAAAGAAAGACAATTTATTGTTGCGGCAAAAAAATGATCTGATAGAATCACAGAAAAAAGATATTATTGATAGCATCAATTACGCAAAAAATCTGCAACAGGCTATTTTACCTCCGCTAACAAAAATAAAAGAAGAACTGGGAGATAGCTTTGTATATTATAAACCAAAAGATATTATTGCCGGCGATTTTTATTGGCTATACAAAACAAAAGATGCCGTTTTGTTTGCTGTTGCCGATTGCACGGGGCACGGTGTGCCGGGAGCTATGGTAAGTGTTGTTTGCAGCAATGCCTTAGATAGTTCGGTTAAAGAGTATGGTTTAAACGATCCCGGCCAGATACTTGATAAAACAAAGGACCTTGTATTGGAAACATTTTCAAAAACAAGTCAAAATGTTAAAGATGGTATGGATATTTCTTTATGTTCTATCCAGCGTAATGGCAATATTATAAATGTTAAATGGGCCGGTGCCAATAATTCATTATGGTATATCCACAACAATGAAATAAAAGAGTTAACGGCCAATAAACAACCCATTGGTTTATCTGAACACAGCAAACCATTTACAACACAAACGCTTGATCTTAATAAAGGCGACACTTTGTTTTTTTCTACCGATGGTTACTATGACCAGTTTGGCGGCGATAAAGGTAGTACCAGCGGTAAAAAATTTATGCGTAAGCGATTGGCACAATTATTTTTTGATATGAAGGAACTTTCAACAGCCGACCAGCTAGCCATGATAGACAAGACATTTAACAGTTGGAAAGGAAAACTGGAGCAAATTGACGATGTGTGTATTGCGGGCATAAAATTATAAGGTTTTAAGAATAAGCCTAAAATAGTTGCGCTCTAAAAAGTAGATTTGTATATTTGATAGTAACATAGCTTTGAAATTATTAGTTGAGATCATTAAAAACATATAATTCTGAAATTAATTATGACGAAAGGGGCTTTTTACGAATTGCCTTTAACGACACAGATGATGAAATTGATTTTGATGAGATTAAACAACAGGTGGATGCCTGTTATATAATTACAGAGGGAAAAGCTACACCGGTTTTGATTGACGTAAGAAACGGCAAAAAAAATCTTTCACCCGAAGCGCGTAATTACGCCGGCAAAAATAATCCTTACCGGCATTTAAAATTAGCAGAAGCTTTATTAATAAAAAGTTTGCCGCAACGTATCATAGCTAACTTTTTTATTAAGATCGGAAAAAGCCGTCATCCTTCAAAAGTTTTTACGCGCGAAGAAGCTGCTGTAAAATGGCTTTTAGAATTTGTAAATAAACAATAGTTTTTTACTCCCTTGCAGGTGGCCTGTGCGATTCTAGAATACACGGCAGGTTCCAGGGACAAACTTCAATTATTTCATTCTTTTCAGAAAACTTTATTTCTGTTTTTGTAACTGTAACAATTTTGATTTCTTTTTGCCATTCTTCTTTCAAGCATTCAACATCAAAATCACTCACTACCATGCCGCCATCTGCTTTTTTATAGTAGCGCCAGGCTTCATATAATTTATAATCGCCAATTTTTAATTTTGCACTAAACAAACCGGCAGCATTTGTTTTTACCGAATCTGTTTTCCCGGTTGAAGAAACAAAAACAATTGTTTTGTTCGCATACGGACGTGGTGTTTCTGAGTCTTTTATTATTTCAGGTGTTGGTCTTGCGCCGCCACAATAAGGTTGCATAAAATTAATTTGCGCGCTTACTAGTTTTTTTTGTGAGCAAGATGAAAGCACAAAAAACGCGGCAAAAAATAGCAGGATTTTCCTAAAGATTTTCATAATCAAATATACATGGTTTTATTTGTTAAAAACCTTTGAGCCTGTGCTTTTTTTTAATAGTTTAGTTAAATAATAAATTTATCATGAAAAAAACAGTACTGTTACTATGCTTAATATTAGCGTCTAAACATTCTTTCTCGCAAGAGTGGATCGAAATGGCCAGCAAGCCCAATGCCAATCTATATGAAATTCAAAAAGAATTTTATAAATCTTTTGAAGGAAAAGATGTAACGGTTAAAAGCAATGGTTATAAGGTTTTTAAGCGTTGGGAGTATTTTGTAGAACCGCGTGTTTATCCTACAGGAGATCTTTCATTATTAAGTCAAACATCAAAAAATTATTCTGATTTTTTAAAAAACTATAATGACCCCGCTAATGGTGCAGGTAAATTTTCAAGTGCAAATTCAGTTATGTCTGCCACATGGGTACCCGTTGGCCCTATGGGTGCGCCAACCGGATCTGTTGGCGGATTGCCACGCAAAGCCGGAAGAGATAATTTTATTACGTTTCATCCAACAAATGCAAATACATTTTATGCAGGTGCAGCAGGAGGAGGATTATGGGAAACCACTAACGGCGGTGCTTCGTGGACTACAAGTACCGATAATTTACCGGTAACTGCTGTTTCAGATCTGGTTATCGACCCAACAAATCCAAACTTAATGTACCTGGCTACAGGTGGCGGAGATGACCTTTTATCTGCGTTTCCAGTAAATTCAGATGGTCTTTACAAATCAACAGATGCAGGTGCAACATGGGTGCCAACCGGTTTAACTTTTCCTGTATCGCAAGGGCGAGTAATACATAAATTACTGTTAGATCCCACAAACCCTCAAATAATATTTGCAGCTACCAATGCAGGTATTTATAGAAGTATCAATAGTGGAGCAACCTGGACAACGGTTAGTACTGTAGCTACATGGGATATGAAATTCCATCCTACAAATCCAACTATTCTATACGCTTGCGGAACGGCTTTTTACAGATCTACAAACAGCGGTTCAAGTTTTACTGTTGTTTCAACCGGTATTCCAACTTCAGGTAGCAATAGGATGTCAATTGCAGTAACGCCAACTAACCCTTCTTATGTTTATGTTTTGGCAAGCAAAAGTTCAGACAGCCAGTTTCTTGGTGTTTACCGTTCAACAAACGATGGTGTAAATTTTACAACCATGTCTACCACTCCAAATATTATTGGTAACTCTTGTGCAGGCACTTCAACAGGCCAGGGTCAGGGTTGGTTTGATCTTACTATTGCAGCATCACCGATAACTCCTGACGAAGTAGTGGTTGGTGGCGTAAATGTATGGAAATCGGTAAATGGAGGCGCTAACTGGACTATGATCGGTTGCTGGAATTCAGTTAACCCATATATTCATGCAGATATTCATGAACTACAATATTCAACTAACGGTACGCTCTATTCCGCAAATGACGGAGGTATGTTTGTTTATAACGGAACTAATGCATGGACTGATATAACGGCTCAAAGAAATATTGCGCAAATATATAAGATAGGTTTATCGGGAATTAATGCAAACAAATGGATAACCGGCCATCAGGATAATGGGACTAATATTAAAAACGGCGCAAATTATACTGCAAGTTTAGCTGGCGATGGTATGGATTGTTTTATTGATAGAACCAACGACAATAATATGTTTGCATCACAATTTAATGGTAACATTTACCGATCTGCAAATGGTGGTGCAAGCTGGTTAAATATTTCATCGGGTGTTACCGGTACAGGTGCATGGGTTACACCTTGGAAACAGGATCCTATATCTGCAACCACAATCTACACTGGCCGTAATCAACTTTTTAAATCTACAGCATTAGGTACCGGTTGGTCGCAATTAGGCACTACAGGTGGTGGTGGTTCGATGGTTGAATTCGCAATTGCACCGTCTAATAACCAGGTAATTTATGCTTTATATGCGGGTTCTATAAGAAAAACAATTAACGGCGGTACTACATGGACAAATGCTACAGGTACGGCAGCGTCAGGCGGTGCGTTAACCTTTATAACAATTTCACCAACAGATCCTGATAAAGCATGGGTTACTGTAAGTGGATACAGTGCCGGTAATAAAGTTTTTCAAACAGTTGATGGTGGTGTTACCTGGATGAATATTTCATCTAACCTGCCTAACTTACCGGCCAACTGTTCGGTATATGAACCAGGCTCTAACGATCGTATTTATATTGGTATGGATGTTGGTATTTATTATAAAGATAATTCATCAACCAACTGGACGCTTTACAACGCAGGTTTACCAAACGTAGCAATTATGGATCTTGAAATGACTCCTGCTGCACCGGGTAAAATATACGCAGCTACATATGGCCGTGGTGTTTACGAAGCAGATGTTATTCAAACAACAGCGGCACCGGTTCCTAACTTCTCTTATTATGGACCATTATGCGTTGGTGTAAATAAAGTATTAGTTGATAATTCAAGTAATACACCAACAAGCTGGAGTTGGACAATAACACCGTCAACAGGTGTAACATTTAATTCAACCACAGTGCAAACACCAACAATGAATTTTACAACTGCAGGTGTTTATACTATATCAATGGTATCTGGAAATAGTTTTGGCCAGGGGCCGGTAAGCACTCAAACAATTTTAGTAGAAACTATACCAAACATGGTATTATCTACAAACAGTGTTGTTTCATGTGATAATGACCCTGTAACGGTTACTGCCTCGGGAGCAAATACATATACATGGAGCAATGGAGGTGGAAATGCCGCAACTGCAACATATACATTTGGTATTGATTTTACTTATACTGTAACGGGAGCAAATGGCGGTTGTTTGTCTACACAAACGGTTGCTGTATCAATTTTAAATTGTGTAGGTATTGTAGAAATTGATGCTAACACAAGCTTTAAAGTTTTCCCTAATCCTGCTGTAGATAATATTACTTTAAAAGTAAACGAAGCAAAGAATATTGATGTTGTTATTGAAATGTATGATGTTGCCGGAAAACTAGTATTGAAACAAAACTCCGGTTTTACTAAAGATAAAACAGAATATAAATTAAACATTGCCTCGCTTGCAAAAGGAATTTATAATTTAAAAATTTCGACAAAAGAAGGCAGCTCGCAAACTTTAAAGATTGCTAAGGATTAATCGCGTTTAAGCGATTAATGAAATGCCAGTGCTTGTAAAGTGCTAATGAAGTGCCAGAACTGAGTCAGTAATTAATAAAGTAGCTTAGATTAATAAATATCTTCACTAAAAAGCCACACCGTTTGAGTGTGGCTTTTTACTTTAAAAAAGTAAGCGGTATTGTGGTATCACAAAAAAACGTAATTGATAATCGGTTTTTATGGTTTTATTTTGAATGTCGTAAGACTGCTGAAACACATTTGCATGTTGTGTTACGTTTTGAATATCAATGGTGAATTCATGCGTTAATTTTTTTGAATTATAACGGTATCCTGGTTTTACATCCAATCTGAAATAATCGGGATATTGAAATTCGTAGGCGCGGGTGCCATCACGCACCTCATCATTAGACGCAATGCTTGCATTAAGATCAATAGGTGTATAACGTTTACCTCCGGCATAAGTTCCCCTAACATCTACACTTAATGTGTGTCTTTGGCCAATTTTAAATTCTTTGCCGCCCAATAAATTAAAAACATAATTGCCGTTAAAAGCTGTGTTGCGAATAATATTATCGCTGCCTTTGTATTTGCTTTCAAATAAACTGCCTGTAAATAAAATGTAATAACCTTTGCTGTAAAATTTTTCGAGTGTTAATTCAATACCATAATTTTCGCCGGTACCTTTGCTTACTAAATTATTTACGTTGGGGCTCTCAAAATCTGCGCCTAAATTTAAAGCGGAAAAATAGCTTGGAAAATTTTGTATTGGTGCATTATAAATGTATTGATAGTATAATTCTGCTTTTAATCTAAAATTGGTTGCAAAGCTATTATCGTAAGCAAGCACGGCATGTGTAGCGCGCGTAAAATCTAAATTTTTGTTGGTCTCAACACGTTTACCATTCAGCGAATCGGTTGCAAAATAAATATATATGGGTTGTAATTGACTATGCATACCGCCACCAAGACTTATAGATTGTTTGTTGTTGATGGAATACTTTAATCCAGCGCGCGGCTCAATGGCATTAGAATTGTTTAGTAAAAAGAACTGATCGCTAACGCCTACATTAATTAAAAAATTATCGGTGAATTTATGCTGCCATTGTATAAAGCCACGCATTAAAACAGTTGTGCCCCTGTAATCGCGCAATGTAACAAAAGTGTTGTTGCCAAAATAATTATCAATGCTATCAATAAATAAAGTAGTGTAAAGATCTGAGTATACACCAGTATTAATAAAATCTCTTGAATTAAATTTTTTATTATAGGTTGTATTAAACGAGTAACGAATTGTTTGCGTGGTTTGCCTATATTCGGGTTTTAAATTATTTGGTGTTTTAAACGCTGTATCAATTCTATCGGCTACAATGTTATTATATTGTATGCTTGTTCCGGCATTTGTTTTTATGTAAGCGTTGTTTTTAAAAAGATAGGTGTGTGAAAGCCCTGCGGCACCAACATTTGAGCGAAAGTAAGTATCACGTGAGCTGTAGCCAAAAATTTCCTGCCCGGGTTTTTTATCGCGTTCTAGCAAAGCAATGTAACTTAAACCACCAACAGCCCAAAAAGAAAAAGACCCTGCTTTTTTTGTAGCAAAATCAGTTTTAAATGTAATATCCTGATATTGTGGTACAGCGGCGCCTGTTCCAAAATCAATATTCAGTGCTTTAAAAACAGCCAGTGTAGAGTAACGATAATTTAAAAGATAGCTTGAACTTTTCTTTTTATTGTATGGACCCTCTGCGCCAAGCTCGAAACCGTTAAAGCCCATTTGCACTAAAAATTCATGTTTTTCGTTATTACCTTTTCGCATACGCAGATCAAATACACCTGATGTAGCATTACCATAATCGGCAGCAAAAGCGCCGCTCATAAAATCAGAATTATCTAAAGTGTTATTGTTTAATATACTTACTGGCCCGCCGGTTGAACCTGCATTGCCAAAGTGATTGGGGTTTGGAATATCTAATCCATTTAATCGCCATAAAATGCCAAGCGGTGAGTTGCCTCTTATGATAATATCATTTCTTGAATCGTTAGAGCCGCTTACACCTGCAAAGTTAGCTGCCATACGCGCCGGATCATTTCTGCTGCCTGCATAACGGGCAGCCTCTTCCGAACTAAATACGCGAGAGCTTACTGTGCTCATTTTGTTATTTGTTTTTGTTTTATCCTGTTCGGCCACTACAACTACTTCTTCACCTTGTATAACGCTTTCTTCCATTTCAACGTTAGAAATTGATTCTTTACCTGCATTTAAAATAACAGTAATGTATTTTTCCTTGTAACTAACAGATTGAAATTTTAATTGCCATCTCCCTATAGGTACATTTTGAATTTTAAATTCTCCTTTTTCATTTGTGATTGTTCCCAGTAAAGGATCAGAATTTAAAACCTGCACTACGGCCCCGGGAATGGGTGTTTGGCTTTGCTTATCAATTACAACGCCCTTAATGGTTTGTGTAATTGTTTGCGAATAAAAAGGTGAAATAAAAAATAAAAGAAATATTAAACAATATTTGTGCATTTACTTTTTAATTAGTGTTGGTAAATGACGTACTTTTAAACAGGCGTATTGAAAGGGGCAGCGACTGGCACTTATTTCATTGTAAGTCATTTTATATTGCCCATCCATTTCAATAGTTAAATAATAATTTGGTTTTACCCATTCTTTGGCAAGGCAATCCGGAAAAAAATCTGTCATTGGCGAATTATCGGGTGTTTTTTTAAAATGTTTCCAGGGCTCGTATAAATAGTATCTTCCAGGAGGATATTTTAATACAACAAGTCCGCTATCGTCTGTTCTTATACTATCCACACATACGCCGCTCTGATATACATAAAAACGTTGTTTTGCCAAAGGCTTGTCAACTTTCGAATTCTGGATCTCCGCATCTGTTTTGCATTTACCGCTGCAATCAGGCAGGCCGTACCTGAATTCAATCTGGAGCTTAATTCGTTGCGCCTGGCAAACAAATGAGATGCATAAACAAAAAGCTAATATTAGTTTATTCATGGTTATGGTGTTGTTGATGATACCGGTATAATTTTTCCGTTAAAAAAAGTATGGCCGGTTAATGCAAAATTACAAATAAACTCTGCCATTTGATTTGCCTCTAAAGGCGCTTTGTATCCCGGAAAAGCTTTGCTTAGCATTTCGGTTTGTACAGCGCCAATGGCTAAACAATTAACCGAAATGTTTTTTGGTTTTAATTCTTCAGCCAGGCATTCGGTTAAGCCGCTTAAAGCAGATTTGCTGCTGGAGTAGGCGCTAAGCCCCGGAAACTTTGAACTGCCCTGGAAACCACCCATGCTGCTGATGTTTACAATATGCGCTTTATTTTTTTTAGTAAAGAAAGGTAATAAAGATTGTATCAATGTAAACGGACCAAATACATTTGTGGCGTAAACAGATTGAAGTTCTTTACCAGTTATTTTCTCAAAAGGTTTATTTACTATTTGGCCTGCATTGTTTATTAATACATCTACTTTTAAGTTTAATGAGCTTAAAATTTTAATGATCTTTTTTTGATCGTTCGCATTTGTAATATCAGCTTTTATTGGCAGAATGGAATGCGTGTTTTTTTGATTAACAAGTTTTGTGATTGGCTCAATATTACGTGATACCGCAATTACAAGCGTTTTAGAATTTTTTGAAAATGATTTTATTATTTCAAATCCAATTCCTTTTGATGCGCCTGTAACAAGTATGGTCATATTTCGTAAATTTGTATACGAAGATACTTTATAAAGTGCATGAAAAAAAGGTTTTTTAGTTTAGTTTTTATGGTATTTATTTGTTTGCATTATTATACGCAAACAGATAGCGTTTATTATGGAGACCCGGCTAAAGATACCATACGAAAACCGCGGCAGGAAAAAAACAGGGATTGGCTTGATAAAGTAACGTATGGTGGCAATTTTCAATTAAGTTTTGGTACTTACACAAATATCTATCTTGCACCTACCATAGGGTATACACCTTTTAAACGGTTTAATTTTGGAGTAGGATTTATTTATAATTATGTAAGCATAAATTATTCAGGCTATGGTCGTTTTGAACAAACTATTTATGGGGGTACTTCGTATGCCAGGTATTATTTTGGTGAGAGTTTTTTTGCCCAGGCACAGTTCGATCATCTATTACAACCAAACGTTTTTAATTATAACAACCCAAAAGAAAAAGTGTGGGTTGACTATTTTTTAGTAGGTGGCGGATACAGGCAAATGATTGGAAAGAATGCTGCCCTTGTAACATCTATAATGGTAAACCTTACACCAACATCATTATCGCTTTACCCCAATCCAATATTTCAGATAGGATTTGTTGGTGGATTTTAGTTGCGGTTTTTGCCTCAGATCTCACTGATAATAAAGAGCTAGTTAAACAGGTCACAAAATTTCTTTTTAATCTGCGTTATTTGCGAAATCTGCGGCTTGTTAAAATTTCTTTTTACTGTTAAAAGGCTTTGTGGCTTTTTCGCTGCTGGTTAAAAGTATCTTCACTTTGTTTTGGTCACTTAATAATCTTACTCCTTCTTTAAGATCATCATCATTTTTAAGAGAAAACTCTATCCTTCCTTTTTGGAAATAATAGCGTGATGTTATTTCTTCTTCAAGATAACGCTTAACCTGGTTTTTGTGTTTTACAAGATCGTCTTTTTTGTTCGAAGCCATTTTATTCATCAACACATCAAATTCTGTTTTTATATCAGAATAATATTTTTCTTCTTCAGCGTTCTTTTTAAGATCTTCTAATTCTAATTCGCTTTTGGTTTTGTATTTGTAATCTTTGTCTTTTAAATAATCTACAAAATCATTGTATTCGGCATCAGTTAAATTAAATGAGGCAGGAGGAGCTAATTGAGTATGCGCCAAATAATATTTTGTAGCATAATTAAAAATATGATTTTTAGAGATCAGCGCGATAAGAACGTTACTATATTTATCTTCTACTGTTTTTACATCGGGCATAATACCCGCACCATCATAAACAATTCTTCCACCTTTTGTTTTAAACGCGGTAATTAAACTATCAGGTACTTTTTCTACACGACCTTCTTCATCTTTATTGGAGTAATCTAAAGCCTGCACACAACGGCCGCTTGGTATATAGTATTTAGCAACCGTAATTTTTATTTGCGCGTTATAAACTAACGGTTTTGTTTGTTGTACCAAACCTTTGCCATAGGTACGTTTACCAATAATTAAAGCACGGTCAAGATCCTGCAAAGCGCCACTCACAATTTCGGATGCTGATGCAGAATTCTCATTCACTAAAACCACTAAAGGAATCTGCGTATCAATAGGGTTGTTAACAGCTAAATACGTTTTATCCCAATCGGCCACTTTGCCTTTTGTAAATACAACTTCCTGTCCTTTTTCAACAAAAAAATTTACAATGTTTACCGCTTCGTGTAACAGGCCACCCAAATTTTCTCTAAGGTCTAGTACAATATTTTTACAACCTTTACCTTTAAGATCTAATAAAGCTTCTTTTACTTCAGCGCTGCAGTTTTCGGTAAACGAAACTAACTTAATATAACCTGTTTCACCATTTGGCAGCATTCCAAAATAAGGTACTGCTTTAGCCTTTATTTCTTCTCGCACCAGGTTTAGTTCTACCGGTGTTGTTTGTCCTACTTTAATTATTTTTAATTTTATTGGCGTGCCCGCGTTGCCTTTTAATAAGCCTGAAATGTTATCGCTGTTCTTACCTTCTACATTATTACCATTAATACCAATTATTTGGTCTCCGGCCCTAATGCCAGCTTTATAAGCGGCAAAACCTTCGTAGGGCTCGCCAATAATTAATTTGCCATTAATATCGTTTACCTGCGCGCCAATGCCACCATACTCGCCCGTGGTCATAAAACGGTAATCTTCTATATCATTCTCGGTATAATAAACGGTGTAAGGGTCTAAAGAGCCAAGCATAGCGTCAATGCTGGTTTTCATTAACTGGCCCGGCCTGGTTTCATCAACATAAGCCACATTTAATTCGCGGTAAACGGCATTAAAAATATCCAGGTTCTTGCTTATCTCAAAATAATCGGGGGTATAGGCTGCGCCAATAATAATAACAGCGGTTAGAGACAAGCCTGCCACCCATTTTTTTATGGTTTTCTTCGCAAATATCATAGTTAAAATATCAACCTAAATTAGCTAAAAATGTTCAGTCGGGCAGAAAGTTGAGCCTTTTTCTTCAATATTTTATACTTTTTTAATAAAAAACGGCAAAAAATACCTTATCTTTGCCCTCCGAATTAATCCCGTAAGATTATGACATTTATTTTTTGATCAGTATTGCTTGAGCCGGGTACTGTATTATTCATGGCTCAACACTCAAAAAAATTTAAGTTTCATTTTCCTGCATTAAAACAAATAAAAAGAGAACTATGAAATTATCCATGTTTAAATTTAATCTGCCTAAAGAACTTATAGCAGAGCATCCGGCAAAAAACCGCGAAGATTCACGATTAATGGTAGTTGAGCGTGCCACCGGAAAAATTAGCCATAAAAAATTTAAAGACATTATTAATTATTTTGATGATGGTGATGTTTTAGTATTGAACGATACAAAAGTATTTCCTGCACGTATGTATGGAAACAAAGAAAAAACAGGTGCTAAAATTGAAGTATTCTTATTACGTGAATTGAACGCTGAAAGCCGTTTGTGGGATGTGTTAGTAGATCCTGCGCGTAAAATTCGTATTGGTAACAAATTATATTTTGGCGAGAACGATAATCTAGTTGCAGAGGTAATTGATAACACAACGTCTCGCGGTCGTACACTACGTTTCTTATACGATGGTAGTTATGAAGAATTCAGAAAAGTACTGTACGATTTGGGCGAAACACCATTACCAAAATATATTAAACGTGCTAATGAGCCAGAAGATACTGAGCGTTACCAAACTGTATTTGCTAAGAACGAAGGCGCAGTTGCCGCGCCAACCGCAGGTTTACACTTTAGTCGCGAATTATTAAAACGTTTGGAAATTAAAGGCGTACAATTTGCACCACTAACACTACACGTTGGTTTAGGAACTTTCAGAACTGTTGAGGTGGAAGATCTTACCAAACACAAAATGGAAAGCGAAGAAGCTTTGATCTCGAGCGATGCCTGTAAAATTGTAAACAACGCCAAAGCAAAAAAGAAAAAAGTTTGTGCTGTTGGTACAACTGTTATGCGTGGTATCGAATCATCGGTTTCAACAACAGGAGAATTAAATCCTTATGTTGGTTGGACTAACAAATTTATTTTCCCGCCATACGAATTTAGCGTTGCTAATTGTATGATCACTAATTTTCATATGCCAGAAAGCACTTTATTGATGATGGTAAGCGCATTTGGTGGTTACGATCTTATTAATAAAGCATACAAAGAAGCGATAAAAGAAAAATACCGCTTTTATTCTTATGGTGATGCCATGTTGATCCTTTAATAAAAATAAAACGTCAAAAAAAATCCCTTTACTTTTCGGTAAAGGGATTTTTTTATGAGTGTCATTCCAACGAAGGAGAAGGTAAATGTATTGTATACATTTGAGCCGGCTTGTGCGAAAGAAGAGATGCTTCTTTCGTCAGCACAACAAGGTCAATTCAATTTTATAGCGCTACTACCAATAACAACGCCATCGCAGGTAATTTCTATGGTATAATTGCCCGGCACTAATTCGCCGTTGCCTTCGCAATAGGTAACACCTGTAATCTCAACATTGGCATAATTTAATGTTTCTTTGCCGGCGTAGTAGCCGCTGCTTTTACCAAAATTAAATTTATAGGTTTCGTCGTAACTCTTTGCCATCTCTTTTCCATCAGGAGTCATTATTCTCACAAAAACAGTTTTTTCGCCAGCCTTGGCAATTTTATTTTCGCCTAAGCTAAAGGTTACTTTTATTTTTTCGGTTTTACGCGCCTTAGTAGTTTCTACTTCTTTTTTGCCACCTTTTTTAAAGGCTACACCTTTTGCACTAATATTAAAGCAGGTTAAAATGCTACCTTTAACAATAGTGCTTTTTAATTCTTCTTTTTCTTTTATAAGCGTATTTTGTTTTTCCTTCTCAACATCCAGTTGCTTTAAAACTGTTTTCTTTTCGGCAACCAGGTTTTGATTTAATGTATTCAACGAGTCAATAGTTCTTACATAACCCTGCATAATAGCACGTAAGGTTTCTGCTTCTTTTCTTAATTTAGAAAGCATGTAGGCATCGCCTTTGTGTTTTTCGGCTTCTTTTATTAATTCTTCAATGCGGGCTTTCTTCTCATCAATATCTTTTTGCATAGCAGCATCTTTAGCTACCAAGCCGTCATAATCTTTTTGTAATACCAAAAGATCGGATTTTACATTATCGCGTTCAACAATAATAGTTTCGGTAACTATTTTTTGTTCAACAACGTGGTCTTTCTCTTTTGAGAGTAACCAAATAGTATAACCATTTGTGCCAATTAAAAGCGCAATAATTATCCAAAGTATAATGCCCCGTTTTTTGTTTGATTCTTGTTTTTCTTCACTCATAATACAAAAATAACAAACAAAAAAGTGTATTTTCGACTAATTCTATGACACTTATTAACGACTTCCTGTCATTAATTTACCCAAGGCATTGTGAGGCCTGTGCGAATAGCCTTTTTAAGCATGAAACCTTTATTTGCAACCATTGCAGGTTAAATTTACCTAAGAGCAATTATCATAAAAATACCGAAAATGAGTTAAGTCGCACCTTTGCAGGCCGTGTTCCTTTACAAAACAGCCTTTGTTTTTACTTATTTGAAAAAAATGGAAAGGTTCAAAAACTGCTTCATGCTATAAAATATCAAAACCAAAAAGAGCTGGCCTTGTTTGTTGGCAATCTGTATGCAAAAGATCTCGAAAAGGAAGAAACTATTTATGATTTTGATGTAATAGTACCAGTGCCCCTTCATTATAAAAAATTAAACGCACGTGGTTTTAATCAAAGTGAATGGTTTGCAAAAGGTCTTGCAGGGGGATTAAAAAAGCCTTTGGACGTAAGCTCCTTTGAACGTACGCAGGAAACCAGCACGCAAACAAAAAAGAAAAAATATCAGCGCTGGGAAAATGTGGAAGGAATTTTTAGTTTAAAAAACAAACAAGCTTTTATAAACAAACATATTTTATTGGTAGATGATGTAATTACCACTGGTGCTACTATTGAAGCTGCCTGGATGGCCTTAAAAGATGTGGAAGGCATAACGCTGTCGGTGGCAAGTATTGCTTTTGCCGAAAGAAAATAATTTCTTTTGGGTATATTTTTCTGTAATTTTAAATTAATATCCGGGTTCATGTTAAAAAAAGGATCACCATTTTTATTTCTACTGTTCGTTTTTTTATTTAACGATCCTGAAAAATTTTTTTCGCAAACCCGCGAAACAGACTCACTTGTAGCGATCTTAAAAACCGTTAAAGAAGATACATCAAAGGTAAACCTCAGCGTTTTGCTTAGTAAAAAGCTTCATAACATTGGTGAATTGGATGCTTCTTTGCAATACGCAAAAACAGCTCGTGACCTTGCTATTAAATTAAATTTTAAAAAAGGAGAAGCAAAAGCATACAACCGCATCGGCAATATTTGCATGGATTATGGAGATATTCCGGCCGCGTTAAAAAATCACGAGGCTGCATTAGCATTGCGTAAAGAGATAAATGATGAAGCCGGGCTTGCTTCTTCTTATAACGATATTGGAAATTCGTATTACCTACAAGGCAATTACTTAAAGGCACTCGAAAGTTTTTTTGCTTCGTTAAGACTAAAAGAAAAATTAAATGATGAGAAGGCGCTTACCAGCGCTTACACAAATATTGGCAATGTATATTATGATCTCGGTAATTTTAAAGAGGCAATTAAATATCAATCGTTATCATTAAGGCTTGCAAAAAAACAAGATAATCAAATGGGTATTGCTTCTGCGCATAATAATTTGGGCATTGTGTATTACGGTTTACACAAATACAGGCAGGCCATCATTCACAATTCATTAAGCTTGGATATTTGCAGGCAGATAGGCGATAAAGCGGGTATGGCACGAGCGTATTCTAACATTGCCATTAATCTCGATCAGTTAGGCGCTTTTGAAGAATCTATAAAAAATTGTTTTCATGCTTTGGCCATTCACCGGGAAATTGGTGATGAGCAGGGGCAGGAAATGGTGTACAATAATTTAACGGTTGCTTATTTTAATTTAGGTAAATATAAAGAGGCAGAAGAATACGGCCTTCTATCGCTCGAACTTTCAGAAAAACTGGATGATCTTAAGGGTATAAAAGAATCGCACCAGGCACTCTATCACCTATATAATTCACAAGAAAAATATAAAGAAGCCCTGTTGCACTATAATAAGTTTATTGGTGCAAAAGATAGTTTGATAAATGAAGAGAACACAAAAAAAACTGTTCGCCTGGAAATGAATTATATTTTCCAGAAAAAAGTGATTGAAGACAGTCTTCGCTCTGCTGATGAAAAAAGGATAGTGGCTATGGAATTAAAGCAGGAAAAACTGCAGCGTTATGGTTTGTATAGTGGATTGGCAATTGTACTATTATTTGCGGTATTTATGGTAAGCCGATTCAGGGTTTCGCAAAAACAGAAAAAAATTATTGAGCAACAAAAGAAAGAAGTTGAGCATCAAAAAGAACTGGTAGATGAAAAGCAAAAAGAGGTTATGGATTCTATTTATTACGCTCGCCGTATTCAAAATGCTTTACTGGCCAGCGATAATTTATTAAAACACAACCTTAACGAACATTTTATTATTTATAAGCCCAAAGATATTGTAAGCGGCGATTTTTATTGGGCTACAAAAAGTAATAATAAATTTTATATGGTAACTGCGGATAGTACCGGCCATGGCGTACCCGGTGCTTTTATGAGCCTATTGAATATAAGTTTTTTAAATGAGGCCATTACTGAAAAACGATTGTTAAAACCAAACGAAATATTAGATCACGCCAGACTGCGATTAATTAGTGCGCTTAAAAGTGACGGAAGCGAAGAAGGCGGTAAAGATGGAATGGATTGCATTTTAATAGCATTTGATATTTATAATAATAAATTAGAATACAGTGCGGCAAATAATTCGTTCTTCATTATAAGAAATAAAGAGTTGTTGTTACAGGCCGGCGATAAAATGCCTGTAGGCAGATCGCCTAAGGACAATGAGCCTTTTACATTACGTACTTTTGAGTTGCAAAAAGACGATATTATTTATACCATGACGGATGGTTTGCAGGATCAGTTTGGAGGACCAAAAGGAAAAAAATTCAAAAACAAACAATTACAGGAACTTATTTTAAACAATTCTCATTTACCATTGCCGGAACAAAAGCAAATTATTGAAACTACTTTTAATAACTGGAAAGGTAAGTTGGAACAATTAGATGATGTTTGTGTGATCGGCATTAAAATTTAAAGATCTAAAAACCTTTCCCTGTCTTCTTTGGGAAGCAATTCGCAATTTTGTACGCGCCCAAAAATTTTCATTCTTTTTTTTGCAATCAAGTCGTAAACCCAATTACGGATAAAAGGCGGAACAACAACAAACACAATCATTAATGGCCAAAGCCCTTTCATATAAGGAAATAAGCGTAAAGCAGCGCAGGATTTAATGTAAGCAGAATGATCGCGTATTAAAATTACACTGTCTGTTTTTTCGCTTATCTCAAAATAAGATTTTAGTTCTTTACCCATGTTAGATTGCAGTGGTGCAAAATGCATGGTTTTATTTTTTTCCCGCTTCAAGAAAAACAATACGCTCCTGTTGCAAAAACCACATTCGCCATCAAACAATAAAATGGGCTGTTTTTTTAATATTTCATTAATGTGCATTATGGTCGCGTAAAAATAAAATAAGGATCCACGCTTAATTCGTAACGTTTTTGTAAGACAGAATAGGAGGAAAGATCAATAAAATTTAAAAAGCCGTTACGCCCGTTGCACATACTACTATGGTGAGGTGCGGGACCATTAGATTGAACATTACGCGATAAAACGTATAATAACTTTTTAGTTTCATCAATGGCCATGCCATGCGGCTGGTAACCTACTTTTAAATTAGAAACAGTAAAGCCCGCCGCATTTATTTTTGATATTAGGCCCATAGAATTTGGAAACGTTGTGCTGTCATAGGTGCAACTCACAAAATAACTGTTGTATACAGGCGAAAAAATAATTTCCTGTGGATATTTTCCGGTGCTTATTGTATTGGTAACAATACCCGATCCAATATCGTACACCCTTACATCATTTGATTTTTGACAGGTGATTAATAGTTGGTTGTTTTGCGACAAGACAATATCATGCGGGTCTAGCGATGAGCTTAAATTTTTTGCGCTCTCTAATAAAATATCATTAGAGCCCGAAAAAGCAGTGTCTATCTTCACTAAAAAATTTCCGGTTTGTGCACCAACATAAATATTTTCTTCCGTTGCATCCAAACAAATTGCATGTGGGTAATATTGGCCACCAATAAAATGTAATAGTTTTTTATTTACAAGATCAACTGCGGCAACACAACCGCTGGGGGTCCATGAGGCGCAATAAGCACGCTTGCTGTCTTTTGAAATTACAAAAGTGTTCCAATCGAGTGCATTATCTGTCCCTGTTCCTGCTGCCAATGGTGATAGAGGAATATCACCAACATAACTGTCATCGCTGCATTTAAATTTTTGCATGATATTATTATTAATAAAAACAACATACCAGTATTTACCATCAGGCGATACCCTTACCTGGTGAGGCGATTCAATAGCGTTGGGCTTATTGCCAACTTCAATAAAGCGCATGGGCAATTGTGTTTCGGCATCAAAAACTGTTACAACATCACAGCCCTGGTTAACAGCGTATAATTTTTTTCTTGATGGATTATCAGCCCATTTAACATTGCCATTAATATCGGGGGCACCGGCATCTATCCATTCTTTTATTTTTTTTACATCGTTGTAAGATAAAGCAGGTTTATTAAGTGGCATTGTGGGGCTATTTTGTAAACCCAATTCAGCATAAGTATTAATGTAATAACACAACGAAGAAAATTTACTGCTGTATGGAATAACCGGTTGACCATTATTACTTCCTGCAAACATACTTTCCCAGGATTCGAGGTTGTAACCGCTTGCAGCCCCTGCGCTAATAGCATTATGACACCCTGAGACAGCACAGTTCTTTGAAATAATAATACTTATATCATCAGGATAATTTCCTTTACCGGTAAAACCAATGTCTTTTTTACATGAGAATAAAAAAGGAAGGATAAAGAAGGGTAAATATTTTATTTTCAGGTACAATTATTCAACAATGATTTTTTTTGTAACACTAACGGTTTTGGACTTGTTGCTTAACACAACTTTTGCAAAATAAACGCCACTATTAATAGCGTTTAAAAAAAACGTTTGAGAGTTGGATAGTACTTTTGAAGATTGAACTTCTTTGCCTAAAATATCAAACAAAATTATGGTTCCCGTCTCAAATTCAATACCATCAATGCTTAATTGTAACCTGTCTGCTGCCGGATTAGGAAATAAAGTAACATAATTATTTATTTCCTGTAAAGTATTTTCGTGAATACCAATGTTTAATGCTTTTGATGAAAAAAAGCTTAATCCGCCGGAACCATTCCCGACAAAAAGATCACGTTTACCATCGTTATTTACATCTTCAAAAAATGCAGCGGCTTGCGCGCCTTCGTAAATGTTATTTACATCGGCATCAATTAATGTACAGGTATTGGTTATAACTGCCGGCACATCATAATAAAAGATCTGTCCGTTAACATTGCCAACTAATAACTTCGTCAACGAATTTTCTTTATAAAAGAAAGGTACTGCATAACCATCAATACCATAAACGTTTATGTTACCTTTTACATCAATACCACCAAAAAAATTAGTTACCAGTGTATAAGCTGGTGCAGATGTAGTGCCGCTATTTTTGTAATATGAGATCCTGCCATTTTTTGTGCCTATCATCAGGTCAAGTTTACCGTCGCTATCAATATCAAATAATTGTGGCGCCGCTTCGGCAGAGCTAGTGGTAAAAGTAAAAGGATTGTTGTGAAAAGTATAATTACCCGTTACACCGGTATGCTCCAGCCAATGTACCTGGCCGCTTGAAGTGCCTAACAAAATATCCATATCACCATCAGCATCAATATCGCCAACTGTGGGTATGGCATGACTAAGACTTTGAGCGCCAACATTTGCAAAATCTTTTGTTATTAAGGAATAAGATGGTTGAGCTGCTGTGCCAATATTTTTGTAAAGGGCCAATTGTGCTTTTAAATTAGTGGGAGCGTAGTAACCGTAATTGCCAATTAACAAATCTTTTTTTCCGTCAACATCATAATCAAAAACAACAGGAAACGAATTTTGGCCAACCTCTATCATTTCATCCTGCAAAAAATTATTTTTTACAAATTGAAAATTAACGGTATTGGTTGTGCTGGTGTTTTTATAATACCAAACACTTTTCACATTCTCGCTTCCTGAAACATTTGGTGTAGCAATAAGATCTTTTTTTCCATCACCATCACAATCTACATGATAAGCACATGGAAAATTATTCATTTTTATTCGCGTTGTGTTATTTTTATTCGGATAATTTGGATACATGATAGTTGTATCGGTAATAAGCGCGCTGCTTACAGAGCCCGTATTTGAAGCAAACTGAACATGATTACAGGAAATGTCGCCCATTATAAGATCCATTAAATTATCAGAGTTGGCATCAATACACATCAGGCAGGAGCCGGCATGTCGATTGTCTTTTTGTGATGGATCGGCAGTATTAAATGGTGACGGTTTTGGACTGCAGGGTTCATTTAAACTTACCGAACAGCCTTGTTCAGTAATTTTTCCCCAACATCCAGTGTTTAACTCATATATCAAACTATCGCAGCCATACCCTTTTTCCTGGCTTTGATTGGTATGATATTCAACATAAAACCCCCCCGAACTAAATGTAAGAATATCCAGGTCACCATCGTTATCAATATCTGCAATGCCAGGCACACCAATTGAGCTGGCATAAAGCGGGTAAACAGCAGGTGTTGATTGTGGATTGAAATCTGAATTTAAAATGGCCCTCTCTAATACAAAATTTATACCTGTTGTTTGCGTGCTTACATTTCTGTAAATTTTTATACCGCCGTTTACCGAGCAAAAAATATCTTCCTTGCCATCGCAATTATAATCCAGCAGCATCGACCAATCGCTGCATTGTGGAAAAGAATAACTCAGATCGGGTGCTGCAACATATTTTGTTTGGCCTGCAGTACCCATATTTATAAAACAGCGGTACCGCCCGGGTGAAAAAAGTGTTGGTTTATCAAAAGCAACCAGGTCTTTTTTACCATCAAAATTCAGATCAATATTTGAAACATTAGAGCAATTAATACCATTTGCCCATGGCATTTTTAAAACATAATTATTTTCAATAACTGAAATGGTATCACGGGCAACTAAAAGTTGGGCAATAGAAATTTTAGATAACAAAGCCGCCAGGATTATAAAACAATATTTTACCATATATACAAAAATATGCAAAAAAAGGCCTAAAAACGAAAAGGTTGTAACCAATTAAAAATTAAAACACTCCAGATGTCAAATCATCCAAAAACGCGCTTAATTTTTAGTAATTTAACAGTTAAATTCACTAGGATGAAAAAGATATTTTTCATTTTTTTTTGCTTTTTTGTTTTAAGAGCAGCTGCTACGCATATTGTAGGGGGCGAAATGATTTATGATGACCTAGGAGGAGGAGTTTACAAGATAACTTTAAAAATTTACAGGGATTGTAATAGTGCTTCTCCTTTTCAGGGCACAGGAAACGGAACACCGGCCTACTTAACAGTGTATGATGCTGCGCAAAATTTTATTGGTCTTTACGATATTGGCGCACCTGTTATAACATCTGTACCGCCAACAATAAATAACCCTTGTATTTTAACCCCGAATACAGTTTGTGTAGAACAGGGGGTTTATACTTACACTTTAAATCTTCCACCTGTTGCCGGTGGGTATCATGTTGTTCATCAGGTTGCTTATAGAAATGTTACCATACTTAATATTGTAACTCCCGGATCCATGGGGGCTACTTATTATACGCACATTCCCGGTCCGGAACAAGCAACATTCAATAGCTCGCCGCGCTTTACAAATCTCCCGCCAATTTTTATCTGTAACGGTTTAAAATTCAATTTTAATCATTCTGCTACCGATCCGGATGGCGATCAGTTGGTATATTCTATTTGTGCCCCTTATCAGGGTTTTGACGGCTGTTGCGCGGGATTATTTTCAACACCCAACAGTGGCCCCAACTGCCCATCACCACCCGCAAATTGTCCTACTGAGTTTCCGCCGCCGCCATACTCGTCTGTCATTTTCCAGGCTCCTTATACATCGTCCTATCCAATAGCCAGCAATCCGGCTTTCTCTATTAATTCTACAACCGGTATTTTTAGCGGCACACCAAATATGAACGGGCAATGGGTATTTAATATTTGCATACAGGAATTCAGGAACAATGTATTATTAAATACACATTACAGGGAGTTCCAGGTAAACGTAGTTACCTGTAGTGTTACTGTGCAAAGTATTATTAAAGACCAGCCTTCGCAATGTATGGGCAATGCATTTACATTTACCAATCAAAGTGTAGGCGGTACGGCGTATAATTGGGATTTTGGTGACCCTACAACAAATGCAGACACTTCTCATATTTTAAATCCTAATTATACGTATGCTGATACCGGTACGTATGTTGTAACCCTCATTACCAATCCGGGTAAACCTTGTGCCGATACTTCACAAAAAACGGTATATGTGTATCCGCCAATGTCAATTGCTTTGCCTCAAATAGCAGATCAATGTTATAAGAACAATTCATTTAATTTTAATATAACGGGTAGCTACTTGCCGCAAACAGCTTTCCAGTGGAATTTTTCTTCGGCTGCAACACCAAGCACTTCTACTTTAAGCAACCCTGCAAATATTACTTATAGTGCCGCAGGAACATATACAGTAAAGGTAAGGGCAAAACAATATAACTGCCGCGATTCTGTTACCAGAACATTTAAAATTATAGGCCCTCCTATTGCTAAGATTAATAATTTGCCAACAAGCTTATGCGATCCTGCAACAGTGGCGTTTAGCAATGGTAGCAGTAGCGAATTGCCCTTAAAATATTATTGGCATTTTAGTAATGGCAATAATTCTACAGCGTATGAACCAACACAGGTATTTACACCTGTTGGTGTGTATGGCGTTACGCTTACGGTTGTAACAGATAGTATTTGTAAAGATACAAATATTGTATCTGTAAATAATGTTACTGTTAATCCTAAACCGCAAGCAGGCTTTACATTCTCTCCGCAGGTAACAAGTATTTTTGATCCTGAAATAATCATAAACAGCGCGGCAAGTTATGATGTATTATATTGGCAGTATTTATTTGGAGACGGCGAAAGCTCAGGGTTTCCGTTTGAAAGACATATTTACCAGGAATATGGAGATTATTTAATTGAACAGGTAGTCACCAATAAATATGGTTGCAGCGATACGCTTGCACAAACAGTTAAAATATTACCGGAGTTTAGATTTTGGGCACCGAATGCTTTTACACCCGATGAAAATAAATTAAACGATTATTTTATGCCGATAGCTATTGGTGTAAAAAATTATGATTTTGAGATTTTTGACAGGTGGGGCGAAAGACTTTTTAAAACAAACGATCCTAAAACGGGGTGGAACGGCTCTTTTCGTGGACATGAATGCAAGCAGGATATTTACGCATGGCGCATAACATTTAAAAATGTAGTTACCGAAAAGGATGAAGTGCATTATGGACATATTGCTCTTCTTAAGAATGAGTAATTTAACATTTAGTTAATTTGTTAATTGATCAAAACAAATCTCCTGAACTTAATTTTTAGCTGCATTAAAGCCCTGCCTTGGTTTGACTTATTTTTTGTAATTTAATGCTTGAATTTTAGAGTGTTTTGAAAAAGTTTTTTTTCATACTTATTTGCTTTTTTACTATTAAAGCATTTGCTACACACATTGTTGGTGGCGAAATGATTTATGATGACCTTGGTAGTGGAAATTACCGTATCACCCTAAAAGTTTACCGGGATTGTTTTACCGGCCTGGCACCTTTTGACGGCGCTGGAGCAAATGCAGCGGCAGCTTACATAACTGTTTACGATGCATCACAAAACTTAATTGGTGTTTTTGATATTGGTGCGCCAGTAATTTCGCCGGTTCCACCTGCTATCAATAATCCCTGCATTCTTACGCCTAATACCGTTTGCGTAGAACAGGGCATTTATACTTATACTGTTAACCTGCCCCCCTTAAGTGGTGGTTATTACATAGTTTATCAAAGATGTTGCCGCAACGGCACAATTTTAAATATTGTAAATCCCGGACTGGTAGGTTCTACTTATTATACGCACATTCCTGGTCCTGAAACAGTAGCTTTCAACAACTCGCCACGCTTTACAAATTTGCCCCCTATTTTTGTTTGCAACAGTTTAAAATTTACTTTCAATCACGGGGCAACCGATCCGGACGGAGATCAATTAGTATATTCAATTTGTTCTCCATTCCAGGGACTTGACGGTTGTTGTCCATCCTTAAATAGTGGCGCGCCAGTTGGAACCAGCAGTAGTTGTATATCCCCACCGGCATTTTGTCCTACCGAAGCGCCGCCGCCGCCTTATTCTCCCATACTTTTTCTTCCACCCTATTCATCAGGTTATCCCATTGCAAGTAATCCAGCTTTTTCAATTAATCCAACAACCGGCGTTTTAGTTGGTACACCAAACCTTAACGGCCAATGGGTATTTGGTATTTGTGTACAGGAATTTAGAAACAACCAGTTAATTAATACACACTACCGCGACTTTCAGATAAATGTTGTAACGTGTAGTGTTACTGTTTTAAGCGTTATCCCCGATCAGGTATCAAAATGTATGGGCAATACATTTAATTTTGGCAACCAAAGTATTGGCGGTACAGAATTTAACTGGGATTTTGGAGATAATACCACTAATGCTGACACGTCGCATCTCGTTAACCCAAGTTATACCTATGCTGATACAGGATCTTATGTAGTAACACTTATCACCAATCCAGGAAAGCCTTGTGCAGATACCGCCCAAAAAACATTTTATGTTTATCCGCCACTCGATATTAGTTTTCCGCCAAATCTTAAACAATGTTTTAGAGGCAATGCTTTTAATTTTAGTGTAACGGGCGTTTATTTACCGCAAACAACATTCAACTGGAATTTTTCTTCTGCGGCAAGCCCCAGTACGTCAACTCTTCTTACCCCCGCAAACATTACATATACAAATGCGGGCAAATATTATGTGAAATTAATTGCCAAACAATTTTCGTGTATAGATTCTTTTATTGATACCGTTAGAATAGTTGGCAGGCCTATTGCAAAAATAAGTAATTTGCCAACCAGCTTATGCAACCCCGCAACCGTTGCTTTTAGCAATGGTAGTAGTAGCGATCTGCCGTTGACTTATTATTGGCAATTTAGTAACGGCAATACATCAACACTTTTTGAGCCAACACAAGTATTTACGCCAACAGGTGTATATGGTGTAACGCTCACAGTAATAACCACCAGTCTTTGTCTCGATACCAATATGGTCTCTGTTACAAATGTAACCGTAAATCCCTCTCCCTATGCAGGCTTTACATTTTCGCCACAGGTAACAAGTATTTTTGACCCTGAAATAACCATAAACAGTACAGCAAGCTCTGACGTATTGCATTGGGAATATTTATTTGGCGACGGCGGATGGTCTGTTTTTCCTTATGAGAAGCATACGTATGAGAATTATGGAAATTACGTTATATCACAGTTTGTAACAAATAATTTTGGTTGCAGGGATACCATAAGGCAAACAGTAAGAATATTACCTGAATTTAGATTCTGGATCCCAAATGCGTTTACGCCGGACGAAAATTTATTAAACGATTATTTTATGCCCATTGCCATTGGTGTTGTTAATTATGAGTTTGATATTTTTGACAGATGGGGAGAAAAATTATTCAGTACAAAAAATCCAAAACAAGGTTGGAATGGTTTTTATCGCGGCCAGGAATGTAAGCAGGATACTTATGTTTGGAGGATCACTTTTAAAAATGTAGTTACAGAAAAAGATGAGGTGCACTACGGGCACGTTACTTTGCTTAAGAATCTTTAAGAACTTGCTTTCTGCTCATTAACCAAATCAACAAAGGAATTAATAATAAAGTTCCATAAGTCAGTATCTTGTAATGATCATAGTAAGGATTAAAAGTTCCAAGAAGTAATTTTAAATTAACCGATAAATAGATAAGTAGTAACAATCCGCTAAACGTTAGTTTAGATATTCGGGAAATATCTTTTTTATATAAAATTAAATAAAGTATGTTGAGCGCAAACGCCGGAACAGCAAATAAGAATGCATAATGTTGCTGGTGAGGAAAGATAAGAGGAATTAATAATAGCAAATAACTTATTTCAATATATTGATGCCACAAAGACCTTGCTTTTATAAATGGCTTCCATTTTAAGAAGTACAAGGTAAAAGCAACAAGTGCCAAACGCGTAAATAAAAGAATTTTGCTTAAAGTGGCAATAGAAACATCGGTAATATTTCGCTTTAAAGATAAAGCATATACATCATTCACATCTTTTACAAATAATGTTGATAGCAAAGTTGAAAGCCCATGAAAACTTCTTTCTTCAGCATCTAAAACATGATTTTGGTTAGACGGATTAATTAAAGTTAGCCATGTTTTTAGTAAAACCATGTTGTAATCATGTCCAATAAAAACAGAAGGAGCAAATAGATAAACGAAGTAAAATACTATTGTAAATGTAAAGGCTTTAAAATAGCCACGGTAAATTAAATAGGGTAAAAATACAATTGGTAATAATTTAATATTTATACCTAAAGCTAAAATCGCAGCACCACTTACCGGCCTGTTGTTATCGATTAAAAATAAGCCATAAATACAACACCATAGTATTAACAATGTTATTTGCGAGCTATGCATATTGTCCAAAAACAAGCGCAACGAAAAGGCAAATACCAAAAGCAAAAAAATGTTCTTTTGCTTTTCGTTTAATGTAAGAACTAATTTGCTTTTGGTGAGTATATTAAAAAGCTGAATGTAAATGGCTGTATTTAAAAGTAACCAGCAAAATTTTACCCAAAAGAAGGGCAGCGAATAAAAAGGTTTTAATAAAAGTGCAAAAAGAACAGAGTAGAAATAATGGTAACCATCTACATATTTATTTTCATAAAAATTTTCGCCAGTATTCAGATCACCCGTTGCTGATAAAAAAATATAAAAGTCGCCCTTGCCGTTTGCTTCTATAAAACAAAAAACTATTGCAATAAAAAAAATAGCAAAAAGCCATATTTTATTTTTAAAAAGTACCATTAATTGTAAAAGGTAAAAATAAACATCTAAATTTAGCTAATAAAATACTAACCCTATTGAAAAAGATTACAGCATATTTCTTTAATGAATATAAGTTTAGCTGGCAAGCTGTATATTTTAAAATGGCTATGTATTTGTTTGTAGCGTTTAAAGCTATTTATTGGTTAAGTTATTATTCGCTTTTTTTTGGAGAACACGCCATTGCTTTTAATAAGATTAAATCAATTGGTGTAATAAAAGATCTTGCTTTTTTATTGTACAACAATTCGGCTATTAATTTTGGATATGTTTTTATTTTTGGCACATTATTGTTTCTTGGTTTAAGCTATTTTTTGAAAAAAGTTCCGTTTGTTTTCGAATTTCTTATTTGGTTTTGTGTTATAAATATTCATAATAAAATTTATCCAACCCTTACCGGTGGCGATTTGCTTTTAAATCAATTATTATTCTTTAATTGTTTTCTTGCTAAATCATATAAACAACAATCAACCGATCAAAATCCACTTTCTATTTGCTTTCATAATTTTGGTGCTTTAGCTATTATCATCCAGGTATGCCTGGTTTATTTTATTGCAGCTGTTGCAAAGCTTTATAGTAATGATTGGCTCACTGGCTCAGCAATTGCTCATCTTGGTGAGATCGAACATTTTAATTTATTCTCGGGAGCAATTATTAAAAACGAAAGCTTAAATTGTTGTTTAAATTATATAGTGTTATTTTATCAACTGTTTTTTCCTTTTTTAATATGGTTAAATAAGATAAAAAAGCAATTATTATTTATCGGTGTTATCATGCATGTATATATAGCCTTTGTTACCGGCCTTGTAGGCTTTGGCCTGATAATGATCATCACTTATGTATTTTTTTGGCCATTTAAAAAGCAAAATGCTTAAATTTTTATTATCTTTGCGCCATGTTTACAAATGAGCAACTAAAAGACTTGAATGATCGCAGTGCCGCGTTGAGGGGGTTTCTTTGACTATGATAAGAAGAAACACGATCTTGAATTATTAGAAGAAAAGACCCTTGATCCCAATTTCTGGAACGATTCAAAGGCAGCAGAAAAAATCTTAAACGAAGTAAAACAAGTTAAATCCTGGACGGGTGCTTATGATAATTTGCATAAGCAGCTTGAGGATCTTAATACCCTGTATGAGTTTTTTAAAAGCGGCGATGCTACTGAAGAAGAAACGGAAGCAGAATTCAATAAAGTTTTTAAAGAACTTGAAAACATTGAATTTAAAAATATGCTTCGTGGCGAAGAAGATGCATTAGGTTGTATACTTCAGATAAACGCCGGAGCAGGTGGTACCGAAAGCTGCGATTGGGCAAGTATACTTTTACGCATGTACCAAATGTGGGCTGATAAGAATGGCTATAAAGTTACAGAACTGGATTATAATGCAGGTGATACTGCCGGAATAAAATCTGTATCCATACAAATAGAAGGTGATTTTGCATACGGTTATTTAAAAGGAGAGAATGGCGTACACCGTTTGGTACGAATTAGTCCGTTTGACTCTAACGCTAAACGACATACAAGTTTTGCTTCTGTTTACGTTTATCCGATTGTTGACGATACTATTGAAATTGAAATTAAACCGCAGGATATTGAAATGAGTACCTCGCGAAGCGGTGGTGCCGGAGGGCAGAACGTAAATAAAGTTGAAAGTAAAGTGCAATTATTGCATAAACCAACAGGTATTGTAGTTGTTTGCCAGGTAGAGCGTTCGCAGCTGGGGAATCGCGAACGCGCTATGCAAATGTTGCGCTCGCAATTATATGAGTTAGAGATGCGCAAACGTAACGAAGCTAAAAATGCTGTTGAAGAAGGAAAAATGAAAATAGAATGGGGCTCACAAATTCGTAGTTATGTATTACACCCATATAAAATGGTGAATGACCACCGGACAGAATTTAAAGTAACCGATGCAGAAGGTGTATTAAATGGTAATCTTGATGAATTAATTAAAGTTTACTTAATGGCCTTAGGCGGAAAACAGTATCAAAAAAATTAAAAGCGTGCAACCTGTAAGAGCAAAAAAACATTTAGGCCAGCATTTTTTAAACGATGAAACCATTGCTAAAAATACTGTTGAAGCTCTTTTAGAAAAAGATAAAACATCTTTTGTTGTTGAGGTCGGACCCGGAACCGGTGTATTGACACAGTTTTTGATAAATGAGGTAGAAGGTTTTTTGGCAATGGATGTTGATCAGGAATCGGTTGATTATTTAAAATCAAAATACCCCGAGAAGAACGATAGAATTATTTTCTCGGATTTTTTGCAGGCTGATCTTCAAAAAGTGGCAGGGCAAAAATTTAATGTTGTTGGCAATTTTCCTTACAACATTTCCAGTCAGATCATGTTTAAAGTACTGGACAATAAAAACAGTGTTGATTATGTTGTGGGTATGTTCCAGAAAGAAGTAGCCATGCGCCTTGCAGAAAAACCGGGTTCAAAGGTTTATGGTATCTTAAGCGTATTGTTGCAGGCGTTTTATGATATTGAATATTTGTTTACAGTACACGAAAATGTTTTTACACCACCGCCAAAAGTAAAAAGCGCTGTTATACGTTTAACAAGAAATAATGTGCAGAAGTTGGATTGTGATGAAGAACTTTTTAAAAAAGTGGTAAAAACAACGTTTAATCAACGCAGAAAAACAATTCGTAATTCGGTAAGAACTTTATTTAACAATAACGAATTGCGTCACCCGCTTTTAGATAAAAGGCCCGAACAGCTTTCGGTAGCCCAGTTTGTAGAATTAACACAATTTGTACAGGATCAGATGGCCAAATAAAGATCGGCTAATTTTTTTCCTACAACTTCGTAAGAGGCGTTTTTAGAAATAAATTCGACCATTTTTTTAGAATTAAATTTTAGTTTTCCTTCTAAAAATAAAGCAAGTTGTTTTTCCAGCTCACTTTCGTTTTTTACATCAATTAATATTCCAAGATCAGCAGTAATTAAATCTGGAAGTTGTCCGACTTTACTTACAAAAACAGGTAAGCTACTTGCAAGTGCCTCTAATACTACAACAGGCATACCTTCGTAGTTACTGAAAAGAAGTAAAGCGTGCGCTTGCTGCATATATGTGGCAACTTCAGTAGGTGTTTTTTCTCCCACAAAATTGATGTTTTTTAATTTTAAATTATTTGCTTCGTTTTTATAATAAGAAACAGATTGCTCATTACCTCCAACAATTAAAACATCAAAATCGTAAGCAGTTTTTTGTAATTTTTGAATAACGCGCAATGTGCCGCTTATATTTTTTTCCCGTTCTACTAACGATGAAACATGCAGCAGTAAAGGCCTCTGGCGTTTATTGCTTGTGTTTTCTTTAAACAAATCAGTATCAACCACATTATAAAGCAATTCGTAATTTCCTTCTAATCCATGGCTTAACATAGCTTGTTTTTGTTTTTCAGAAACATAAAATATTTTTTTAGCAGAATGTATTGCTTTTTTTGTAGCATTTTTAACAATACCGCTTTTATAATTATTGTCTTCGGGTAAATAGCCGCTCCAATGTTCAACAATCGTATACGGCACCTTAAAATGATCTTTAAATATAGATAAAGCAAGTGCTGCGGGAAAAATAACATTAAGTTGTATGGCTTTTACATTTACTTTTTCTTTTATTAATTCTTGTAGCAATAACTTGTATGCTTTTTTAAAACGAAAAAATTTTATGAAGAACGAAAAGACCGGCATTGTGCTTTTTGGAAATTCTAAAAGCCATTCTTCAAAGTTGCCTTGTTTGTTCTTAAATATTCTAAAATCTTCTGTAAGGCTTGTCGAATAAGCGTATACAACAATAACCGGCATGTATTTGCTTAACGATAAAGCATGATTTCTTATAAAAATACCGTGATTTTTGTTTTGTGGTGTAGGGTACCAGGAAGCTAAAAAAAGAATTGTCTGTTTATTTTGAGACATTATTTTTACTCAAGATTTATTTTTACCTCTAGTAAAAACAAAGAGTATTTTTCGTTTATAACTTCAAAGGAAGGGATGATCTTATTACCGCTTTTCATGGCAATGGTAATAAATCCAAGGCCTGCACCACCTTTATCGCTTAATTCGTTATTCTCTAAGTGCTCAAGATAATAAGCTTTTAAAGCCGCAGGATCATCAAATGAATTAATTTTTTCTATTAAAGGTCTTACAACATCTACAGCTGTATTTGTAATAAGGTTAGCGGAAATGATCTTTACAAATTTATCTGTATGTGCTAATAAAAAGAAATTGTGTTGCGAACCTTTGTCATCCTTATGTCCGTGTATCAATTGGTTTTGAAGTGATTCAACACAAATAAAGAAAACCTTTTTTACTACTTGCTTAGGAAAACTTTTTTCAAGGATCTTGCCTTCAATTTCGCTTTCAAGCTTTGAAATTGTTTCGTTGTTCAGAACGCCATCATAAGCCAATATCAGCTCACCGTCCTGGTTTACATTTTTTACCTGCTTCGCAAAATGCAGATCAAAAAATTCTGATTCTTTATTTAAAGTTACACTCACTTAATTTATTTAAATAAACCGTTTAGTTCACCATCAATCATTCTAATTACTTTTCCAAGATCCTCTTTGTTCTCGCTAAAATTAATATCATCCACATCAACAACAAGAATTTTTCCTGATTCGTAAGAAGTGCTCCATGCTTCGTAACGTTCGTTCAATCTTTTTAAGTAGTCTAAACGAATGCTGTTTTCATAATCTCTCCCACGCTTTTGTATTTGCTTCACTAAAGTTGGTACACTTGCTCTTAAGTAAATAATAAGATCAGGAGCTTTTATTAAACTTTCCATTAATTTAAATAATGAAAAATAATTATCATAATCGCGAGAGGTCATTAAACCCATTGCATGAAGGTTGGGAGCAAAAATATACGCGTCTTCGTAAATAGTTCTGTCCTGAACTACAGAATGTTTACCTTTTCTGATGTCTAATATTTGATTAAACCGGTTATTCAAAAAGTATACTTGTAAATTGAAGGACCAACGCTGCATATCTTCATAAAAGTCGTTCAAATAAGGGTTATCGTCTGCATCTTCATAATGTGCGTGCCATTTATAATGTTTCGCGAGTAACGATGTTAAAGTAGTTTTTCCAGACCCAATATTCCCTGCAATAGCAATGTGCATACGTATTCCTTAAATTTTCTTAAATAATAGACTAAATTAGATATTTAATCTACAAAAACAAAAATTTAATTGATAAAATTTAATTTTTATGAAAAAAAGCAGGAATTAGCTTTATTTACCCTTTTTATCAGCCAAAAAATCTGCACATATCTTCTCAATTGCTTGATTTACAGGGATAAAGCTCTTTGAGAAAACAGTTTTTATCTTAGCATTTGAAAATACTTGTTTATTAAGGCCTGCATGTATTACAGGTTTTGTAATTCGGCGTGGTTTGCCGCTAAACAGGCATGTAAATGCATCTATTAGAGCGGCTAATTTAAGCAGGTTTTTACCCGCATTAACAGTGGGCTTGGCGCGGTTAAGGCCGGTTTGAACAGCACTAAGAATATCTTTAAAGGAATAATTTTCTTCAATTAAAATATAACGGTTGGCAAACAGGCGCTTTTCGATCAGCTCTATCATGCAGGCCGCAACGTCTTCAGCAGCAATGTACCCGGCCTTTCCGTCTGTGTAAAACCTATTGCCTTTGTAACACACATTAAATAATTGTGAGCTGCTTTGATCCCAAAATCCGGATGATAAAATAACACCGGGATTTACAACAATAGCACTTAATCCTTCTTCAATTCCCCGCCAAACCTCGCGTTCGCCATTATGCTTGCTTATAGCATAATCACTTTCTTTGCCTGACGATTTCCAAAATACATTTTCGTTTAACGGAACAATATAATCTGAATTATTTATTGTTGCTATTGAGCTTACATGACAAAGCGCAGTGATTTTTTTTTCGAGACAGGCATTTACAACATTAGCGGCGCCAACTTCATTTATTTGAAAAAGTTTTTTACGATCAGCTTTATTAAATGATACAAAGCCCGAACAGTTATATACATTTACAATTCCTTCAAGCGCTTCTTCAATGGAATAAATATCTGTTACATCAATATCAACCCATTTAATTTTTTCGAAAAGCTGCTTGTAGTTGGTATCGTAATATGAAAATAATTTTTCTACTTTTTTAAGATCGCTGGTTTTTTGTTTACCTGCAATAACAGACTGGTTGTTTTGCAAAAGCTTTAAAACAACATGTGCTCCTAAAATTCCTGTAGCGCCAATTACTAAATTCAAAATTTATTTATTTAAGCAAAGGTTATTTTTTGTAAACTAAAAAACAAAACACTTTGTACTATTAATCCTAAAAAAAAGCCAAGATACAATTGCGCGGGCTTGTGTTCTTTTAATATCAAACGCGCACAACCAACAAGCCCTGCAATTAAAATTACAGCAATGTAATAAGGTGTCATATCAAACTTAATAAGATATGAAACAGAAATTAAAATACCTAAAACGCCACCCAGGCCAACCATGTGCGCACTGATCTTATACTTTAAATTAATGATGGTTGTTATTAAAATACAAAGCGCGCCACCAATAATAAATAGTTTAATACTGTTCCATATATTAATATCCATCATGAGATAAAATAAACCAAAATAAAATAAGGCTGTAATAAATAAAGGAAAAGTTCTGTCTTTTTGATTGGAAAGTGTAAGATTTGGAACGCGCTTTAGTTTTACCAGAATATAAATATTTAATACAGGAAAAACAAATGAGAACATGAATACAATTACAGAAATACGCCATTTTGTTTCAAAAGGAGTTAGGTAATCATAAACTGTATTATGAATACCAAAAAAAAGCAGCAGGCACATGTAGGTTGCCATAAGCAGCGGATGCATTAAAACGGAGAGTATAAGGGCTGGCGTTCTCAAGTTTAGGATAGTTGATAAGACAACTCGGTTATTTCTTTTCCGGCATCTTTATTCTTATAAATAATATTGTAAACAGCATTTGTTATTGGCATGTGCACATTATATTTTTTATTTATTTCGTAAACACATTTTACAGCATAATAACCTTCGGCGATCATATTCATTTCTAACTGTGCGCGTTTAACACCATAACCTTTTCCAAGCATGTTGCCAAACATACGGTTACGGCTAAACTGCGAATAGGCTGTTACCAAAAGATCGCCTAGGTAAGCAGAGGCCTTTATATCCCTGTCTATAGGATGCACCTGATCTACAAAACGTTGTATTTCCTGGATAGCATTGCTAACAAGCACGGCTAAAAAATTATCGCCGTAACCAAGGCCGTGACAAATTCCGCCGGCTACTGCAATTACGTTTTTTAATACTGCAGAATATTCGGTGCCGTATATGTCATCACTAACCGATGATCTTAAATAGCGGCAGTTTAATAAATTGCTTAAGGTTGAAGCGTTATCTGTATTTTGTGAAGCAATAGTCAGATAACTTAGTTTTTCCATGGCCACTTCTTCCGCATGGCAAGGACCTGTTATTACACCAATATTTTGAAACGACACATTGTAAACCGTATTTAAATATTCGCCAACAATTAAATTATGCTCGGGCACAATACCTTTAATGGCAGAGAAAATAATTTTATCGTTTAGATCTTTTTCTTTTAGATCAGCAAATGAAGTGTGTAAGAAAGCCGAAGGGATAGCAAGAATAATGAAGTCTGAGTTTTTTATACATTCAGAAACAGAATTAAAAAAAGTAATTTTAGAAACATCAAACTCTACCGAGCTTAAATATTTTGGATTGTTGAGATGTTCTTTAAACAGATCAATATCTTCCCGCTTACGAATGAACCAGTTTATTTTTGAAGTATTATTAAGCAGTAATTTTGCCAGTGCTGTTGCCCAACTTCCGCTGCCAATAATTGCTATACGAGGCGCCATATAAGAGCGTGTTTAATTTTGTTTGAAGTTACACAAAAATAATATCATCATCGTTTAAATTTCCCGATCCTGCAAAGCGGTTGTAAACACGGGCCAGTGTAATAACATCTTTTTTACAATATTTAGCTATTTTCTCGAGGTCTTTTTCTTCATAAAATGTTTTGGCAACCATGCTTCCATCTATTTCATCTTTTGGTGAGGGAATACCTAAAACATGCGCCAGCAAATTTAAAGAACTGAAATTTTTTACATCCCCAAATTTCCAAAGATCCATAGTATCTATGTGTTTTACTTCCCATGGTCGCATGCCCTGGATCTGTAATATTTTAGGAAGCGGTAAATTATTGATCAAAAAGCGGCGGCACAAAAAAGGAAAATCAAATTCTTTACCATTATGCGCACATAATAAATGAGCGTAAGTATTAAAATGCGTTTTTAATAATTCCGAAAATTGATTTAAAATATCAACTTCATTATCTGAAGCAATAACTTTTACCCTGAACTTTTTTTGGTTATAATACCCCAGGCCAATGCAAACTACTTTTGCAAACTCGGCATAAATGCCCGCTTTGTTGTATTGCTGCTCAGGTGATATTTCTTTATTATATTGCCACTTTTTATTCCAGAGGTCTTTTGAATTTTCATCAAGATCAGAATATTTATAGGTTACCGGAACCGTTTCAATATCTATAAAAAGTATTTTTTCTATTTCAGCTGATGCCATAAATTATTTTAATTATTGATAATCTTCAGGTTTTATGATAAAAGAGTAAATGAATTTATTTTCTCTATCCTTATAGTAGTATTCAAAACTCGATTTAATACGTTTTAGTTCGTCTAATTCTGCATTAGTTTTAATAGTATTGATAATGCCAGGCCTCAAAGCCCTGTTAAACTGTGTAGTGTCAACTTTTGAGGCTAGTAAATTAATAAGTGTGTATCTATAAACGATTGTATTGCCATTCTTAATTTCAATACCATCCATTCGGGTTTCGGCATCTATCATTATAGGGCATTTGCTGTTAAACTGTGCCATAACTTTAATAGCTTTATCATCTATTGTTTCTTTAGATCCGCAAGCTGTAAAAATAAAACTCAAAATAAGAAGGGCAAACGCAGCCAAATTTTTCATAGACTTTAAAAATATCAATTAATTTAATAGAAACAAAAAAGCCTCACAAAATTGCGAGGCTTTAATACAGCATTGTAAATTTATTTTATTTCTGTATATTTCTTAGCAATAATATCTTTTGTTTCACTTGTCATTTTAAGATCCTTCTCAAGTGCAGAAACATCTTTATTTTCTTTTTTAGCAGTTTCTAACTGTGCTTTCAACGTTTTTTCTTTTCCTTCCCAAACGGTTAAAATATCTTTAATGCCTTTTGCAGCACTAAATTTATTGAACCTGTTAGCACCTTTGCCAAGCGTATTAAGATCACTTACAGCAATAATTGCAGACGTGGAAGTGCTGCAGCGTTTGGCAGTTTTGGCATACATACCCATAAAGCCCATTAACTCAAAACCATTACACTGTTTTAAATTATTTTGAAAGAAAGGGATCTGCTCATCACTACCATGGTTTGAATATAATTCTCCAACAGCAAATAAAACATCTTTGCCGCCTTCGTTCTCATACATCTTTGCTTTTTCCATTGCCAGTTTTGGATCATTTTTTGCAAGAGCTTCTAACGCTTCGCCACATATGGCGTACGATTGCTCATTCAGGGCTTTTAAATTCAATGCTTTTACATCCGCATCGTTTGCAAACTTTTTATTTAACACATTTAATGCTTTAGCACGCGTTTTTGTTTTTTTATCATTGTTGTATACAGATAGTAATGTTGTTTTCAAATCCGCTAACTTATCCACAGGCGCATCTGCCAGTCTTGCAATAGCATAACTTCTTATCACAAAATATTTATCATTTTCTGCTGCCCATTTAAACAAGGCATACACATTTGCATCGGCTAATTTTGTTTCCAGCTTTTTTAAGCTTTCATAGCGATCATCAAATAAAGGTGCGTTTTTAAATTGAAAAATATATTCTTCCTGCGTTTTTTCATAATCGAGATTGCATAACAATTGTCTTTCCGCGTCAAAATTCACTAATTGCGGCTGGCCACTGGTTTTTATTTTAAAGGTTTGTTTTGCATCGGTAATATCAATATGTGTACGCTCAGCTTTTCCATTTACATACACATCTATTTCAAGAGGTAAACGGTATAAAGGATATTTTTTAAAATTTTGAGTTTGCTCAACAGTTAATTCTAAAATATTAGTTGCTGCATCAAAGTTTCTTGTAAGCGAGATAGATGGTCGTCCACGGTTTAAGAACCATTGGTTAAAGAACCAATTAAGATCTTGTCCTGTTGTTTCTTCAAAAGCCAAACGTAAATTATGTATTTCAGCCGATTTAAATTTATTTGTTTCTAAATAATTTTTTAATGAAGCATAAAATGCTTTATCACCAACTGCTTTACGCAACATGTGTAATATCTGTCCACCTTTATTATAGCTAAAGCCGTCAAACATATCCTCACGCTGATCATAATTAAAACGAATAAGATTCACTTCTTTGTCAGAAGCCATATAACCTTCGCGACTGTTATAGTGATGATAATCGGCGGCATCCCTGCCAAATTTGTATTCTTCCCACATATATTCGCCATAGGTTGCAAAACTTTCATTCAATGGTAAATTACTCCAGCTTTCGCAGGTAACAAGATCACCAAACCATTGGTGAAACAGTTCGTGAGCAATGATCGAATTTCCTTTTTTACCATCTAATGTTTCTCGTGTTGTTTGGTACACGGCAAAATCGCCATGCAATGTGGCACTTGTGTTTTCCATTGCGCCGCTCACATAATCTCGCACGGCAATTTGTGCATATTTTGGCCATGCGTATGGTACACCCAGCGTTGACGAATAAAACTCGATCATTTCTTTGGTATCGCCAAAAATTGCTTTTGCGTGGGCTTCATATTCTTTTTCAACGTAATAACTTACTTCTTTACCTTTCCACGGCTCATCCACTACTTTTTTAAACTCACCAACACTCATCATAGCTAAATAAGGCGAATGTGGCTCTTCCAATTTCCAATGATCAGTTCTTGTTCCATCGGCATTCTTTTTTGCGTCAACCAACAAACCGTTAGATAGTGTGGTAAATTTTTCTTCAACGGTCATAAATATTTCCTGGGTCATTTTTTCATTTGGGCTATCAATAGTTGGAAACCAGGCAGAGTTGGATTGCGTTTCGCCCTGTGTCCATATTTGCGGCATCTTGTACACATTCTCACCTGTTGGATTAATAAAATATAAACCTTTGTCGCTGCTAATGGCGCTGCTTCCACCTTGTTTTAATTCATTAGGTTTTGCAACATAAACTATTTCAACATAATATTTTTCTTCGTTATTAAATGTTCTTCCAAGATTGATCTTTAACGAATCGTTCTCGTATTTATAACTTGCTGCGGCAACAGGACTTAATTTTTCTTCAATACCCGAATCGACGATCTTATTTCCAACTTTTTTGTTAATGGGTAAAAAAAGAATTTCAGATACAGTTAAACTTTTAATATCCATACCACGCGCGTTTAAATACAGCATATTGGTTGGGTAGAAATAAGGTTTTGCCAGGATTAATGCTTTACCATTCATGCGTGAATTCGTCCAGTCAAAATTTACATCCAAACGTGTATGAATAATATCGGTAGTGCGTGGGTTGGATGCGCGGTAAACTTCTTTTTTTGGAACTTCGTTGGAAAGAACGGTTATGGTATCAAGCAAAATGCTTGGCTCATCTGTTAAAGCAGTTGTAGTAGTTTTTTTTGTGTTGTTACAGGCCGAAATAAGTGCAATGGCGGCTGTTACAGAAATTAAAATACGTGGAGTCATTTTTAAATAATTAGGCTGTAAAAATGTAATTAATTTATTGAATACCAAAATATTAAATAGCAATTTAGTGTTAGTGGATAATTTTAGGGATGAGCGCCCTAAAAAGTTGATTACGAAAGTAACTGATAAGCGCTAAAAGCAGATAAATAGGCCAGGGCAGACATAAATACCAGTTGCACAACCACCCATTTCCAGCTTTTTGTTTCGCGTTTTACAACGGCTATTGTACTCATACATTGTAAAGCAAAGGCATAAAACAGTAATAACGACCAGCAAACGGCAGGTGTATATCGTAATGCACCCTGCTCATCTTTTTCGGTCAATAATTTTTGTTTTATACCTTTATCGGTATCTTCCTCATTGGCCTGGTAAATGGTGGCCATAGTGCCAACAAAGACTTCACGGGCGGCAAAGGAGGTAATAAGCGCAATACCAATTTTCCAATCGTAACCCATGGGTTTTATAGCCGGCTCAATAAACTGGCCAAATTGCCCGATATAAGATTGCTGTAATTTTTGAGTTTCTATCTTTTTTAATTCTTCTGAATTTTTAGTTACCTCGTTATTTTCGAGTGCCGCTTGTTTTATTTCCAGTTCAACAAATTTATTACTGCTTCCATGAGTACTTAAAAACCAAAGTACGATGGAGATGGCTAAAATTACTTTACCGGCTTCTTTAATAAATACTTTTACTTTTGAGAACATCATAATACCAATGTTTTTAGCCTGCGGCCAGCGGTAAACCGGCAATTCCATCACATAAAAAGAAGCTTCTTTTGTTTTTAGTAATTTCTTTAAAACAAAAGCGGTGATAAGCGTTACCACAAAGCCTAAAAGATATAATAAAAATAATACCAGGCCTTTAGAATTAAATACACCCAAAAATTTACTGTTAGGGTACAAAACTGATATAAGCAAGGTGTAAACCGGTAAACGTGCAGAGCAACTTATTAACGGCAATATAAAAACCGTTATAAGGCGTTCTTTAGTATTGCTTATGGCGCGTGTAGCCATTATGGCGGGTACCGCACAGGCTGTACCGCTAATTAAAGGAATAACCGATTTGCCGTTTAAACCAAAGCGACGCATAATTTTATCCATAATAAAACTGGCACGGGCCATATAACCACTGTCTTCTAAAAAACCAATAAACATAAATAAAAATGCAATCTGCGGAATGAACATTACCACACCACTTATTCCTGCAATTAATCCGTTAACAATAAGATCGTTTAACTGGCCTTTTGGTAAGTATTCGTGTATAAGATCGCCTAAATTTAAAAAGGCGGTCTCTATCCAGTTCATGGGTGTTTCGGAGATAAAGAAAATAAATTGAAACACTAAGAAAAGCACTAGCAATAAAATAAAATAACCATAAACTTTGTGTGTGGTAACGGCATCAATCTTTGAGGTTATCTTTTTTGAAGATAACTGTTCGGGACTTTGTACACTTTTTGCAACGATGTAATTAATGGTATTAAAGCGATAGATCTTATCGGCATTTTCATACTGCATTGTTTCTTTATTTTTTACAGAAGCAAGCGTTGCAACAATAAAATGTTTATAGTTATTGTATTCTTTAATATAAGCGGCATTAAGATCATAAAAAAAACTTTCGCTTACTTTAGCGTTTACAATAGCTTCTTTTAATTTTGAAAAACCTTTTTGTCTGCGCGAGTCCAAAGAAATTATTTCTACACCTAAAGTTTGTTGCAATTCGGCAATATTTATTTTTATATTTTGCGCATCTGCTTCATCAATCATGTTTAAAGCCACAACCGTTTTAAACTTCAGATCGATAAGCTGTGTGGCTAATAATAAATTGCGTTTAAGGTTAGATGCATCAACAACAATAACAACAACATCAATATTCTCTCTTTCATCCAGTAATGTTTTGCAGGCAATTTCTTCATCGTTTGATTTTGGAAAAAGGCTGTAAATACCCGGCAAGTCAAGAACAGAAAGTTCAATTTTATTTCCGTTATATAAAAAAGAAGCGGATCCTTCCTGCCTGTCTACAGTTACACCTGCGTAATTACCTGTTTTTTGTTTGAGGCCTGTTAAACCATTAAAAACACTGGATTTGCCTGCATTGGGGTTTCCCAGCAAAGCAACTTTCAAATAATTATTTTGCTTGTTGTCTAACAAAAAAATTATGCCACCAATTCTATTATTACAGCAGCGGCTTCATCTTTACGAAGGCTTAATTCATAGCCAGCAATGTTTATCGCCATTGGGCAACCTAAAGGTGCGGTTTTTGAAAGGCTTACAATTTCGCCAGGCAAACAACCCATCTCAATTAATTTTGAGCTTAGGGCATCGTTTGCAAACGACTTAATTACAGCTGTTTGGCCAATTTTAAGATGATCTAAAGATTCCATAGATGATGAACAAAAATACAGTTTTTTGCCACTTTTGCATATACCGTAAATAGGGTAGAACGGTTTAAATTATGATTTTTTATTACCGATAATGCGGTTAAATTTGTTTTTAATTATTGTGATAAAAGCAGCAAAATATAAGAACGAAAAAGTTACTTTTTTTGATAGAGGAAAAGGTAAGGTAATTGTATTGCTGCACGGGTATTTGGGTTCGCATAAGGTCTGGGAGCAAACAATCAATAACGTTTCGCGCTCTTACAGGGTCATAGCTATTGATCTGCCCGGCCATGGCGATACAGAATGTGTTGGTTATGCTCATAGTATGGAGTTAATGGCCAAATGCGTAAAAGCAGTAATGGATTTTTTGCGTTTAAAAAAGTATGTTATTATCGGACATAGCATGGGCGGTTATGTAGCGCTGGCTTTTGCCGACCTGTACCCTGATAACTTAAAAGGCCTGTGTTTATATCATAGTACAGCGTATGCCGATAGTGATGAAAAGAAAAAAGATCGCTTGCGTGCCATTAATGCTGTAAAAGCAAACAGAAGTATTTATACAAAGGCTACCATTAAAAATTTATTTGCCACAAAAAATTTAAAATATTTAAAAGAAGAAATTGCCTTTGCAACTGCCATAGCAAAACAAACCGGTAAAAAGGGCATTATTGCCGCTTTGCATGGTATGAAAGACAGGCCACGCCGCGATATTATTTTGGGCCTGGTGGAGTATCCGATCATGATGGTAATAGGCGAACAGGACAATGTTTTACCATACGAACAATTGCTGGAACAGGCAGAATTAATAAAGAACAAGCATGTTTTGTATTTGGAACACGATGGGCACTTTGGTTTTTTAGAATCGCCCAGGGAAAGTAATAAAGCCCTGAGAAAATTTTTGAGAAGCTGTTTTTAGTTTAACCACTAACGGCATATTTTTAGCCACAAATTTTACTAATTAGCACTAATACTTTTACCGCTTTTGTTTAGTGGAAATAATTATTCAAACAACAACGTTGTTTTGAATAATAGAAATTTCACAAAACATAATAATTTAATCATGGCAAGCAATATAGATTTGTGAGAATTAGTGTGATTAGTGGCTTTTATTTTTTTGAGTTTACCTCTATAACCTTTGCTTCACAGCTTCAAACAAAACAATACCCGATGCTACCGAAACGTTTAACGATGCTATTTTGCCGGCCATTGGTATTTTTACCTGCAAATCACTACGCTTTAAATATTCATTACTTATGCCGTTTTCCTCACTTCCCATAATTATGGCAGTTGGTTTCGTAAAATCAGCATCATAAATTAATTTATCTGTTTTTTCGTGGCAGGAAATAATTTGCAAACCACTTTCTTTTAAATACTCCAGCGTATTTTTTAAATTATCTTCGCGGCAAACTTTTATCCGGTGCAAGGCGCCGGCACTGGTTTTTATGGCATCGCCGGTAATTTGCGCAGCACCGCGGCTGGGTATGATCATAAAATCTACGCCGGCGCATTCTGCGCCGCGGGCAATGGCTCCAAAATTTCTTACATCCGTTACACGGTCTAATATCAATACTAAAGGAATTTTCCCCTTTTCAAAAACGTTTGCTAACAACTCATCGGTATTATAATAATTTATCTCCGTTAAATAAGCTACAACACCCTGGTGATTTTTATCGGTAATACGCTTTAATTTTTCGGGTGGTACTATCTGAAGTGGCACGGTTTGCCCTTTTAAGGCTGTGCGCAGTTGGTGATATAATTCATTGGATAAACCTTTTTGAATAAAGATCTTTTCAATGTCTTTGCCTGCTTCTACCGCTTCAATAACAGCGCGTGTACCAAAAATTAAGTTGTCTTCTTCCATTAAAGGCAAAGTACTTAAAATTTAACGCATTTAACAAGTTAAATACCTAACAAAGTAAATGAATTGTTTTTGGTAAGTTCTTCTATACTCGTATCTTTGCTTATAAATTTACAAGATGGAAGCATTGCATAAACGGGTTGAAGACGCATTAGACTCTATACGTCCTTATTTAGAGGCCGATGGAGGTAATGTTGAAATTGTGGAGATAACAGAAGGCAGTGTTCTTAAATTAGAATTAAAAGGCGCCTGCAAAACCTGTAACATGAGCCATATGACCATGAAAGCAGGCATAGAAGAAACTATTAAACGTGCCGTTCCCGAAATAAAAGAGATCATTTCTGTCAATTAATATTTATGAAGTTAACACAAAAGCTTTCTGAGAGTAAGAAACCATTATTTTCTATTGAAATTCTCCCGCCTTTAAAAGGAAAAAGTATACAAAGCATTTATGATGGTATTGATCCATTAATGGAATTTAAACCTGCATTTGTTGATGTAACCTATCATCGCGAAGAATACATTTATAAAAAACGTGCCGGCGGTTATTTAGAAAAAGTAAGTATTCGTAAACGCCCCGGTACTGTTGGTATTTGTGCGGCTATTATGAATAAGTATAATGTTGATGCAGTACCACACATTATTTGTGGCGGCTTTACAAAAGAAGAAACAGAAAATGCGCTTATTGATCTTCAGTTTTTGGGAATTGACAACGTGTTGGCTTTAAGAGGAGATAGTATAAAAACAGAACCTTCGTTTGTGCCTGAGCTGGGGGGTAATGCTTATGCTATTGATCTGGTAAAACAGATCACAGATATGAACAAGGGTAAATACATGGATGAAGACATGACAGATGCTGCGCCAACCGATTTTTGTATTGGTGTTGCCGCCTATCCTGAAAAACATTTTGAAGCGCCTAACATGATCAGCGATCTTAAAAATTTAAAAGCGAAAGTAGATGCAGGTGCGGAGTATGTTGTAACACAAATGTTTTTCGACAATAAAAAATATTTTGATTTTGTAAAACTTTGCCGCGAGCATAATATTCATGTTCCCATCATTCCGGGCTTAAAGATCTTAACCGGCATGAAACAAATTACAGCTCTTCCTAAAATTTTTCAGTGCGATATTCCACAACCTTTTTACGAAGAGTTAGAAAAATGTAAAGACGATAAAGCCATAAAAGAGGTGGGTATTAAGTGGTGTATTGAACAAAGTAAAGAATTGGTAAAAGCCAATGTGCCTTGTTTACACTTTTACACCATGGGCACTTCTGAGGCTACCAAACGTGTAGCTAAAGAGGTGTTTTAAAGCATTTGGGTTCAACAAGCTTCACCTTAAATCCCTCTCCAAAGGAGAGGGACTTTTTTTTAAAATTGTTTTGATAAATATGGACTATAATTTTTATACCGGCGAAGTTTTATTAATTGACAAGCCTTATACCTGGAGCAGTTTTCAGGCGGTAAATAAATTAAAGTACGTTATAAAAAATCACCCTTCTTTAATTGTTGATGGTGTAAAGGTAAAACCAAAAATTGGCCATGCCGGCACACTCGACCCTTTGGCAACCGGGTTATTAATTGTTTGCACCGGTAAAAAAACCAAAACCATTAACGACTTAATGGGCATGGAAAAAGAATACACCGGCACTTTTTTACTGGGCGCTACCACGCCTTGTTACGATCTTGAAAAAGAAGTAGACAAAACTTTTTCTACGGAACATATTACTTTAGATGCCATACAACAGGCAGCAAAAAATTTTACTGGTATACAACAACAGGTACCACCAATATTTAGCGCGGTGATGATTAACGGCAAACGTGCCTATGAAATGGCAAGAGCGGGCCAGGAAGTAGAAATGAAATCACGTGAAATTGAAATTAAAGAATTTGAGATCACAAGCGTCAATATGCCAAACGTTAGTTTTAGAATTGTTTGTAGCAAGGGCACTTATATACGCAGCATTGCCCGCGATTTTGGTTTGACTTTAAACAGTGGCGCGCACCTTACAGCGCTGCGCCGCACGCGCATTGGTAATTTTAAAATTGAAGATGCGGTGACGCCGCAGGAGTTTGCGGAAAAATTAAAAAGTTAAATCTTCTCAATAACAAAAGTAAAAAAGTTGGGCGTTGCCTTCGGCCTGCGCTTTTCGTTTCAATCTTTTTGTTTCGTAACCTCACAAAAAGGATTTCCACTTCAATCGCTAACGCAAAATTTCGGACTTTGTTGTTCCGACTTGCGTGAGGGATAGAGCCTTTGTTTGAGCTCTTTTTTATGCAACGAAGTGGAATAAAAAAAGCGAGTGGCGAAAGCCCGACCCGAAGGGCACGCCCAATTAATTAAAACATTGTAAGATCTTTTTTGGAATTTTAAATATTCAAAAAATGAAGAAACTCGTTTAAACGATCTTTCATTCCTGTTTCATAATCGCTATGGCTGTAAGTAGCTTTAATAATATAATTATAGCGATTAAATGTTTGAATAATGCTGGACAGATTTTCGCGGTTAACTTTAATGGTCACTTCCAGTTTTGTGCTATCGGGTTGCGAAGAAACGTGCAGGCTTAAAATTTTTGCATCGTTACCTTCAATAATATTTCCAATTTGTGTAACCGAATAATCGTTTTGATTTAATTCTAAAACAATAACCCCACCCGGATTTTGTCCCGAGATCATGTTATTCAAATTCTGTACAATACCTTTTAAAGTAATACAGCCTTTATAGTTTTCATTTTCATCCAGCACCGGCATTAACGTTAAATTTAAGCCGCTCATTAATTTTACCAATTCGTAGGTGTGTTGGTGCGTATGAATAACCGGGCGCATTAAATGTAGTTTGCTGTCTTCAATGGTTTGTTCAGGATGATTGTAATCCATCAGGTCCATTTCAGAAACAAGGCCTACTAGCCCACGATCTTTTACAACAGGCAAGTGCGACACTTTAAATTGTTCCATCCAATCCAAAGCCAACTCAACCGTATCGGTGGTTTTTAGTGGAGGAATTTCATCTGTTATAAGATCAACAACTAACATATTCTTTCTCAAATTTATGTAATTTAATTAGCTTTACTGTTTATTTTAGCAAAAAGTAACAAAACATTAATTGCCTCAAAATGACTAAATTAAGCGTAAACATAAACAAAATAGCCACTTTGCGTAATGCCCGCGGTGGCAACGTTCCTGATGTTTTAAAAGCTGCATTTGATATTGAGCGCTTTGGTGCACAAGGCATTACCGTACATCCGCGACCTGATGAACGGCATATAACTTATAAAGATGTGCGTGAATTAAAACCACTTTTAAAAACAGAATTTAATATTGAAGGTAATCCTAAAGAACAAAAATTTGTTGATCTTGTTTTAGAAGTAAAACCCCAACAGGTAACATTGGTGCCCGATACACAAGGACAGTTAACCAGCGATCATGGTTGGGATACTGTTAAGAACAAAGATTATTTAAAAGAAATGATAGCACTCTTTCAAAAAAATAATATCCGTACTTCTATTTTTGTAGATGCAAATTTAGAAATGGTAAAAGGCGCAAAAGAAACAGGAACAGATAGAATTGAATTATATACTGAAGAGTATGCCAGATTGTTTTTTACAGAAAAAGAAAAAATAATTCAACCATTTACAGCCGCTGCAAAATTAGCCGGAGAATTAAGGCTGGGCGTAAACGCAGGGCACGACCTGAGTTTAGACAATTTGAAATTTTTTAAACAACAGGTTCCAAATTTATTGGAAGTATCAATTGGGCATGCTTTAATTAGCGATGCTTTATATTTTGGTTTGGAAAACACAGTACAATTATATTTACGACAACTGAAATGAAATTAGCTTACAGAGAATTCGGGCATGGGCAACCATTAATTATTATGCATGGTTTATTTGGCCAAAGCGATAACTGGAACACGCTCGCCAAACAATTTGCAGAAAAAGGTTTACATGTGTTTACATTGGATCTTCGCAACCATGGGCTATCACCACACAGTGATGTTTGGAATTACGAAGTTATGGCCGATGATTTGAAAGAATTTATTGATGACCATCAGTTAAAAGACCCTATTATATTAGGCCATAGCATGGGTGGCAAAGTAACCATGTTTTTTGAATTAAAATACAAAGGCATTGCTGCAAAAATAATTGTAGCCGATATTTCACCGCGCGCTTACGAACCGCATCACGATGATGTGCTGAAAGGATTGAACGCGGTTGATTTTACAAAAATAAAAACACGTAAAGAAGCCGAAACAGTTTTAAGCGAATACTTAAGCGATTTTGGCACCAAACAGTTTTTATTAAAAAATATTTACTGGCGCGATGCCGAAAATAATAGTATGGATTGGCGGTTTAATTTAAAGATCATTACTGAAAATTATAACAACATTGGCGTTGCTTTGCCACAGGGCTGTAGCCAGGCACCAACATTAGTAGTACGTGGCGAAAAATCAAATTATATTGCAGAAAGTGACCTGAAAGATTTTGAAAAACATTTTCCCAACTTTAAATTAGAAACTGTTTTAGGCTCGGGGCATTGGATACATGCCGAAAAACCTAAAGAATTTTTTGAAGTGGTGATGTTGTTTATCAGATCTATTTAATGCTCTGCCATGGTGAGCTTGTCGAACCATTAACCGAGCACCCTTCGACAACCTCAGGGCGACAATTACAATAAACCCAAGCTCTTTAAAAAATCGCCTATCTCTTCGCCTTTAGGTAATAAAAAAGCGCTAATGCCACACTCGCCGGCACCTTTAACATGTTGTATGGAGTCGTCAATAAAAACCGTGTCTTCGGGTTTAAGATCGTTTTGTTTTAAAACAAATTCAAATATCTCTTTATTGGGTTTACGCATACCCATTCTGCACGAGTAATACACCCCGTCAAAATAATCATTAAAATTTTTTACACCGTGCTCAATGTACAAATCGTGCTCAAAGGCCGCTATATGTGGCTCGCAGGTATTGCTTAATAAAAAGGTATTATAATTCTGTTTCATTTTTACCAACACATCCAGGCGGCGTTCGGGCACATCCAGCAACATAGCGTTCCAGGCACGTAGCAGCTCAGCATCAGGGCCATCATAGCGTATCTCTTTACGAATGGCGTTAAAGAACTCTTCGGTAGAAATAAGGCCTTTATCAAAATCATCAAACAGGCTACTTTGTTGGGCCTGCGTGTAAATGGCCTCAAAAGGCATATAGCTCAGTCTATTAAATTCGGCAATGGTTCTATTTGTATCAAGGTTAATGATAACACCGCCAAGGTCGAAAATGATATTTTTAATATGCTGCATTATTATTTTGCAAATATGGGGCTTTTATCTATTTTTGCAATCCCCATAAAGGGTAAATATAATAAAACTAACCGCTCCTATAGCTCAGCCGGTTAGAGCATCAGACTCATAATCTGAGGGTCCCTGGTTCGAGCCCAGGTGGGAGCACAAGAAAGCCCCGTTTCTTAAATGAAATGGGGCTTTTTGATTTTACAATTATCTATAAAATATAGCAAGAAACAGCGTTTTGAGGCCGTAATTTTGATTTATGAAAGCAGAAGAAATTAAAACATTATTTGAGCAGTTTGAAGTAGCAGCGATTAGTATAGAAAATGTTGAATGCTGGAGCGCCCGTGAATTGCAAAAATTACTTGGGTATAGTAAATGGGAAAATTTTGAGAAGGTAATTTCTAAAGCTAAAGAAGCTTGTCAAAATGCCGGAGAAGAGATAAAAGACCATTTTCCTGACGTTAGGAAAATGGTTGAAATTGAGTAAGAAACAAACGTATAAGAAAATGTTTATTTATTGCCGTTCTAAAACGCCGTTTACTTTTAATTTAATTATTTCTGTACTTTCAAGTCCATCATTGTCTACAACTTTGACTGCAATTTGATGAGAGCCTGCTTTAAATTTATAAGTTTGCTTTCCGCTTTTATCAAGTAAGATTTCTGCTTTAAATTTTTCATCTTTATAATCAAAATCCCAAGAGAAAAACTCAACTCCCGCTTCTGAATTTCCCTTTGCAGTAAATTCAATTTCATGTAACCCTTTTTTATCTTTTCCTTTATCGGCAAGAATAACTGAGATTGTTGGTTTCTTTGCTATAGGAATAATTTCTTCTACCAGCACAAGTTTAATAACAATATTTTCTTTATTTTTTAAGCGAGCAACTTCTTCAATAGCCCCTTTTCCAAATGAAAAGGCAATAATGAAACCAACAGGTTTAATTTCTGTTTTATTTTTTTCATATAACTTTTTGTCATTTCGTTGAATTGCAGAATGAAAATTATCTATTACATTTCTACCGATATTGTCAGAGCGTTTTATCTGAATAGGAACGTTGTCGAGAGTTTTTCCATCTAATCCAAGGTCCCCACGTTGTTTTGTATTTGGTCTACCGCCGAAAGCAGTAACGATAAAATTTTCAAATTCGAAAGCATCTTTATATCGGAGAGTATCGTAATCGTATTTATGTAACTGAACAATAAATGGCTTACTGAATAAATCTTGTTGCTGATTTAAACGAAATTCGGTCACCTTAACTGCTTGTACAGATTGATCTATACCAATCCATTTTCTATTCAATTTATCAGCAACCGCAATAGTTGTGCCACCACCAACAAATGGGTCAAGCACTAAATAGTTTTCATTTGTGCCCGTTTCAATTATTCTTTTTAATAAAGCTTCTGGTTTTTGTGTAGGATAACCAATTTTTTCTTTTGAGCTACCAGATACCATGTTTATATCGTCCCAGATATTTTGGACTGGTTTACCCTTAACTTCATCTAAAAAAACCTTACGCCTTATCCTTCCCTTCTTGTCAATAGGAAATAATAAACGGCCTTCTTCATCCCAAAGTTCCATTTTGCTTTTTTCAATTGCCCAACCATTTTTTGGGGGCGAATAACCTTTATAGTCATATGTTAAGTTTGGGCGCGGCGAAGGACTACCCAAATCCGCACTTCGATATTTTCTTACCGTATCATCTACTAAATTAAAATTACTGTCTAAATATTCTTGAAAGCCGTCAGCATCAAATGTAAATTGGCTATTAAAGATGTAATTATTGGTTTTGGAATAAAAGAAAATTGTATCTGTTGAAACACCGAATACACTTGACTTGTGATTTGTTTCTCCTTTTCCAGTTTTTCTTTTCCAAATTATTTCATTACGAAAATTATTATAAGAGAAAATTTTATCAAGTATTTCGGTCCTTATATAACTATTTGCATGCCAATCACAATGCAAAAATATAACACCTGTTGGTTTTAATATTCTATGCATTTCTATTACACGTTCTTTTAGCCAAGAAATATAATGGTCAATTCCACCACTGAAACGATCTTCAAAACTGCGCACCTCACCGCTATCACCCCAAATTACTTCATAAGATCTATTACTAAAAAATGGAGGATCTAAGTAGATTAAATCTATAGTATCACTATCCAAGCTCTTTAATATTTCGAGATTATCTCCTAAAATTAACTGATTAATATCTTGACTCATTACTTTTTTAGTTTACACCTTAGTTACTATTTAATAGACTGCAAATAATTATATAATGATACAAAAAACTCATTTAATGACAAATATATATCATTAAATGATTATTTAAAATGGTAAAAGCAGCTGAAATTTGCTCGTGAGCAAAAAAGTAGGCGATAAAATACGTCAATTAAGGGTTATTAATGGATTAAGCCAGGACAATCTTGCGGATGAAATTGGTATGAGCCCTGGAAATTATGGTAAAATTGAACGCGGTGAGATTGATGTTAGCTCTTCACATTTAATAAAAATTGCAAAAGCATTAAAAGTAAATGTTAGCGACTTCTTTGAGGAGAAAAAGACAAATCTTAAAGAAAACAAGGTCGATTATGGTTATGCTACAAAAGAAGAACTATCTGAACTAGCCCAAGCAATAAACATTTTAAACAAAGAAATTGCTAAACTGAAGGAAGAAATTACAAAAACTCCTCAAAAAGTAAAAAAGAAATACACTAAGAAAAATAAGTAAAATTATTTTCTCTCACCCTTCAAACTCCTATCAATATATTTTTCACTTGGCAGCAACGCCGTTTGTATACGTTTGGCGTAATAAATACTATCTAAAATTTCTTTTTGCTTGGCATCTACCAATTGTTTTTGCGCTATAATAAGTGCGTTGTCTTTTTGTTTTTGCTTATAACCTCTTAAAATAAATACAACTAATATTAATACCAATGCGAAGCCAATAATAAAATAATTGCGTTCTCTTTCTTTTTGTTTTAATTCTTCTTTGGCAAGGGCATCTTTTTTATCCTGCTCGGCCTTTAATTCAATTTCTTTTTTTTCGTAATCGTATTGTAGTCGTTTTTTTAAAGCAGCTTTTTGTGTTTCCTGGTTATTAATACTATCACTCATTTTAATTTCGAGGGCATACATATCATAAGCATCTTTATAGTTATTTTGTTTTTGAAAAATTAGTTTTAATGTTTTTGAGGAGTTCATAATGGCCCTTATGTTGCCCGTGCTTTGCGCAAAATCAAAGCCCATTTTTGCGTTCTTGTAAGCCTCGCTTACCTGCCCCTCGGCTAAAAATACTTTAGAAAGATTATCGTAGGTATTGGCAAGACCTTTTATATCCTGTAACTCTTCGTAACACTTTATGCTTTTTTTAAAATATGCTTTTGCATTTTTATAATCGTTTTGCTGCCTGTAAATATTGCCTATGTTGTTATATACTTTTGAGCAAATATTTTTATCGCGCAAGCGTTCTCCAAGCATAAGACTTTTCATATAATATTCTAAAGCTGTTGTAAGATTGCTTTGCTCATCGTATATCATGCCTATATAATTTAAGGTAATACCTATACGGCTATCATTCTTAATTTCGGTACTTATGGCCAGGCTTTTTTTGTAATAATTCATAGCCGTACCTAGGTCTTTTAATTTTTTATAAATGTTGCCAATGTTTATAAATACAACAATAATGTTTTCTTTATCATTTAACTTTTCGAGCACAGTTAAACCACGGTGATAATAATCGAGCGATTTGGTTAGGTTGCCCTGGCTATCATAAACACTGCCAATATTAATGAGTGTGCTGGCAGCACTTTGTTTATCGTTTGTTTTTTCATGCAGCAATAAGGACTGTTCAAATAACGCAAGTCCCTCAAGTGTTTTACCCCTTACGTTTAATACATAACCTTTATTTCCTATTGCTGACGCTAAATTGCGCATAAAAAAGGTATCGGTGCGTGTGGTAAGTGAGCCCAAATGCTTTTCAGCGATCTTTATTACTTCTTCATTATATATCCACCATTGGTTTTCGCCCGCAGTAAAATATTCTGATAAGGCATTTAAAACTCTAATACGCGTGGTATCTTCTTTTACCGTTTTTAAAACCTGTTTTAATGAATCGGTATTTTGCGCGAGTGTGATAAATGATAAAAGACAAAAGACACAAGACAGTACTTTTTTGTTTAATTGCTTTATGCTTTTGTCAATGTATTTCTCACTTGGTAATAAAGCGCTTTGTATGCGTTTGGCATAGTGTATAGAATCCAATATCTCTTTTTGTTTGGCATCAACCAGGTTTTTTTGTTCAATAATGATCTTATTATCTTTTTGTTTTTGCATGTAACTTCTAAAAATAAAAAGTGCTAACACTATTACCAGGGCAAAGCCGCCAATAAAATAATTGCGTTGCTTTTCTTTTTGTTTTAATTCTTCTTTTGCTATGGCGTCTTTTTTATCCTGTTCGGTTTTTATTTCAAATTCTTTTTTCTCATAGTCGTATTGCAATTGTTTTTTTACGGCGGCTTTTTGTGTTTCCTGGTTAATAAGGCTATCACGCATTTTAATTTCGAGCTCGTACATTTCAAATGCATCTTTGTGTTTTTTTTGTTGCAGATAGATCCGCTTTAAAATATCTGCAGAGTTTTTTATTCTTTCAGGATATCCCACCTCTCTGGCAGCTTGCATACCTTTAATGGCGTAACTTAAAGCTTCGGCAGACCGGTTTGTTTTTAATAATAAGGTTGCAATATTATTTAATGTAAAGGCCACACCGCTTTTATTGCCTATTGCACCATTTATCTTTAAGCTTTTTTCAAAGTAGGAAAAAGCTAAAGAATTGTTGCCCTGCCTGTGGTAAATAGAGCCAATGTTATTGGATGAATTGCCAATACCAAGCGCATCGCCAATTTCTCGGTAAATGGCAAAGCTTTTTTGATAATACTCCAAAGCTTTTGAATCGTTAATAACATCATAAAGGGCACCAATATTATTCAATGATTGCGCTATACCCGCTTTGTCGTTCACGCCTTCTCTTTTTTTAAGGCTTTTCTGGTAATATTCAAGTGCTTTTGTCTTGTCGCCCTGTCGGTCGTGAATAGAGCCAATATTGTTAAGCGTATTGGCCATACCTTTATCATTTTTTAATGCTTCATAAAGCTTTAGCGATTCGTGAAAATACTCCAAAGCCAGTGGAATGTTGCCTTTTACATTGTATACATAACCAATGTTATTTAAAGATTCGGTCTCTCCTTTTTTATTGCCAAGTTCTTTAAATAACGCCAGGCTTTTTTTAAAATTCTCTAACGCTTTTTCATTTTCGCCATGATAGGTATGGCCAACGCCGGTGTTCATATAGGCGGTTGCAACGTAGTTTAAATAAACAGGCTTAAGTGCCCCTTCGGTGGCAATATTCTTTTCTGCAAGCGCTTTTAATTCGTGGTTATACTTTGGCCATAGCTCATCGTTGCTTTCTGCATCTACCATGGCCGATAATATCGTGCAACGTGTGGTATCGTGTTTAGCCGCTTTAAGGGCAAGCTTCAAAGAATCGATAGTTTGAGAAAATAGGGTAAATGAAAAAAGACAAATAGCAAACGATAAAAAGTATTTGTTTTTTTTGTGCAAGAAGAAGTATGTGAAATTTAATCACTAAATATAGCAATTTTTTAGCAACAAAAAAGCCCGCTCTTACTACAAAAGCGGGCTTTTAAATACATTAAGCGGGTTTAAAATTCAAATTTATAACCAACACCTTTTACGGTTTTAAAATAATCGTCGCCAATTTTTTCGCGTAGTTTGCGAATGTGTACATCAATGGTTCTGTCGCCCACTACCACTTCATCACCCCAAACTGTATCTAAAATAAATTCGCGGGTAAATACTTTACCGGGTTTGCTGCTTAATAAAGAAAATAATTTAAATTCTTTTTTTGGTAATGCAATTTCCTCATCACCTTTATACACCACATGTTTTTCTTTATCAATGCGAATATTTCCAAACTCAATTACCGATTCGGAAATGGTATTTGCTTGCAATCTACGCAACAATGCTTTTACACGGCTAATAAAAACACGGGGCTTAATGGGTTTGGTAATATAATCATCAGCACCAACTTCAAAACCTGCAATTTGTGTATAATCTTCGCTGCGGGCAGTTAAAAAAGCTATTAGTACATCCTGTAAATTTTTTTGTTCGCGTAATTCCCTGCAGGTTTCAATACCATCCATATCGGGCATCATTACATCTAGTACTATTAAGTGCGGAATTTCTTTTTTTGCTATTTCAACGGCGTCTTTACCATTGTTGGCGGTTAGTATGGTATAACCTTCTTTTTTTAAATTGTAACCTAAAAACTCTACAATATCCGGCTCATCATCAACCAACAGTATTTTAAAATTAGAATTGCTCATATCTTGTGTTTGTGTCCGGGTTAAAATTACTACAATGCCTATTCTCCAAAGTTAACTAATTATTAAATTATAAACCAAAAACAACAATTAAATTAAACTTTTGGTAACATCAAATTTAAGTAGCCGTAATTTAAAAAGGCTTTTTTTGTGCCGTATATTATAACACGCACAATGCAAAAATTATTTTTCACATTATTATTTATTTCCACATTTTCTACATTGCTTGGTCAAACGGGCAAAATATCGGGTACTATTTTAGATTCTAAGACCGGAGAAACCCTGCCCGGTGCAACAGCATTAATAGAGGGTACGGGCAAAGGAGCAAGCGCCGATTTTGACGGAAAATTTATGATTAGCGGCGTGGCTGTTGGTAAAGTAACGCTTGTTATAAGTTATATTTCATATACAACAAAAAAAATTGCAGGGGTTGATGTGAAAGAAGGAGATGTTACAAATCTGAATGTGTTGCTGGATGCATCTTCTTCTCAGGACCTAAATGAAGTAGAGGTAGTAGTTACCTTAAATAAAGAGAATAATACAGCACTTATTCTTCAGCAAAAAAATAATGCCAGTGTAAGTGATGGTATCTCATCAGAAACCATTCGTAAAACACCGGATAGAAATACGAGTGACGTTATTAAACGTATTAGTGGCGCTACCATACAGGATAATAAATTTGCAATTATTCGTGGTATGAGCGATCGTTATAATGCAGCATATATAAACGGCGCGCCCTTACCAAGTTCTGAAAGCGATAAGAAAGCGTTTTCGTTTGATATTTTTCCTGCAAATCTATTAGATAATATTGTTATTTTAAAAACAGCTACACCCGATTTACCCGGCGAGTTTGCAGGTGGTGTTATACAAATAAACACAAAAAGTATTCCTGAAAAAAATGCGTATAGTTTTGCCGTATCAAGTGGCTATAATGCGCAAACATCTTTTAAAGATTTTAAAACTTATAAAGGGGGTAAATTTGATTGGTTAGGTATTGATGATGGAGCAAGAGCCGAGCCAAAAGGAATTCCTGGCACTAAAGATTTTTCGACAGACAAACTGGAGCAGATAGAATATGCAAAAAAAGTAAATTACGACTGGAGCCTGCAAACAAAAAAAGCAATGCCTAACTTAGCTTTGCAAGCTTCGGTAGCAAATGTTGGTAAGGTATTTAAAAACAATGCGGGCAGTATTTTTGCCTTAACCTATCAAAACAATAACAATACTTTTTTTACCAATCGCCGTGAGTTTGAAGAGCAGGGCAGTAATTACGATGTTGTAAAAACACGTGATTATATTGATACCACTTTTTCAAATACGGTTTTAGCAAGTGCTCTCTGGAATTTATCTTACAAATTTGGCAATAATCACCAAATAGGATTAAAAAATTTATATAGCATTAATTCAGAAGACAGGGTAATTACCAGAAAAGGCTCGCAGGACATCAATACCCAAACATGGGAACGTTCAACAGTGAGATGGTTTGTACAAAATCAAATTTATTCAACGCAGTTAAACGGCGACCATTATTTTGAGCCTGCAAAAATTAAATTTAAGTGGGTGGCCGGTTATAGCGATATTAAACGTGAAACACCCAATTTAAGAAGAATGACCTATGTAAAAAATTCAGAATTTGAAGACGATACTATAAAATACAATGCTGTTATTGCTACAACCGGTACTGCTGCACAAAATGCAGGTACCATGCTATTTAACACCACAAAAGAAAATATGAAAAGCATGCGTTACGATATAAGCCGTGCCTTTAAAATTGGTGATAAGTCGAAACATGAGATCCAAATTGGCGGTAATCATATTTTTCGTGATCGTATTTTTTATGCACGTTTGTTAGGTTATTCGATGTACCGTAAAAATTCATCGTTAATAGAAAATACAGATCTGAAATACCTGGATGAAAGTGTTATTTTCTCTCCTGAAAATATTGGCATCATGGATAACCCGGGCAATAAAGATGGCGGTTTTAAATTATCTGAAGCAACTACTGAAAAAGATAACTATGCAGCTTCATCTATGTTACATGCCGGTTATTTAATGCTGGATTCGCGCTTGTTTGATAAGCTTAGATTTATTTACGGTGCGCGTGTTGAATCCTACAATCAAAAGTTAACGGCCACACTTTTTGGTGAAGAGCAAAGAACAGATACAACTGTAATAGATATTTTACCTTCTGTTAATGCGGTGTTTAGTGCCACAGAAAAGATCAATGTGCGCGCTTCTTATTACCAAACTGTTTCACGTCCCGAATTCAGAGAACTGGCTGCATTTAACTTTTTGGATTTTAACACCACGTTTAATATCAGTGGTAATCCCGGTTTAACAAGAGCAAAAATAGATAATTACGACCTGCGTTTTGAATACTTTCCGGGTGCCGGACAGATCATTTCTGTTTCGGGGTTTTATAAAAAGATAGTTAACGCAGTTGAGCAGGCTGTTGATGCAGCTTCACAGATCAGGAGTCTAACGTTTGTTAACGTGCCATTAGTAGAAAATGTGGGTGTAGAATTGGAGTATCGTTTTAAGTTAAGCACTTTATTCAATACTGATTCTTCAAAATTCTTAAACAATACAACTATCTTCAGCAACTTTGCTTACATACAATCAAAAGTAGATGTTAGTAAAATTCTGGAAGCAGAAGAGCGCCCCTTACAAGGCCAATCACCTTACATTGTAAATGCGGGCATTCAATATTTGGATAATGATAAAGGTTGGGGTGCCAGTGTTTCATACAATGTTATTGGCAGAAGAATAGTTATTGTAGGATCGAAAGGTGAACCAAGCTATTGGGAAAATCCACGCCATGTGTTAGATCTTCAATTAGTAAAAACAATTAAAGAAAAATTTGAAATTAAATTTAACATAAGAGATCTGTTGGCGCAAAACCAAATATTGTACCAAGACATTAATAAAAACGGCAAGCTGGATAAAAATTCTGAATTCGAAAACAAGAATAATTCGCATGCAAATAATTTTGATAATATAATGGCCAATACAAAATTATCACCTACAATATCTTTATCATTAAGTTTCAGGTTCTGATTATTTCTTTTTCAATCTAATGTTAAGGCTATGTAAATCATAGCCTTTTTTGTTAACCTTAAATTAATGTAAGTGTAAGTCTTTCATAAAATAGAATTAACGTCAGCAATAAATTACCATTCTAAATTTGCTGAATAAAATCAGAACTACAATTAATCAATCAATAAAAACAAAAACAATGAAAAAAATTTATTTATCAGCTGCAGCATTATTAGCCTGCACATTAATGAATGCGCAGGCATTCTGGACCCCTGTTAATTACAAAGGCGCGTTTCCTGTTACAGATAATACACCCGCAACAGACTGGACGGCAAACTGGGCTAATTTTGACCCTGAGAACACAAATTATGCTGCAACTACAAGCACACTTAGCGGCGATGTTACGGCTAACCAAACATTAAGCGGTGTTGTTTATTTAGATGGTTTTGTGCATGTAAAAAATAATGCGGTGTTAACTATCCAGCCGGGTACTATTATCCGTGGTAAGAATGATCCAACAACTCCGGGTGTATTAATCATCACCCGTGGCGCTAAAATTATGGCACAAGGTACTGCGGCCAATCCAATTGTTTTCACATCTAACGAAACTGTTGCTAATGGCCGTAACCCTGGCGATTGGGGAGGCTTAGTAATTTGTGGTAACGGAGTTATCAATACAGGTGGCATCTCACAAAATCCTAACGTAAGTAAAATTGAAGGGTTTGTAACAAGCAGCCCTGACAGATATTATGGTGGAACTAATGATGCTGATAATTCAGGTGTTCTTTCTTATGTAAGAATTGAATTTGCAGGTGTTGCTTTAGATCCATTAACGCAAAACTCAGAGATTAATGGTTTAACATTGGGCGGTGTTGGCTCGGGTACACAAATCGATCACGTGCAAGTATCTTTCTCAGGCGACGATTCTTTTGAGTGGTTCGGTGGTACAGTAGATGCAAAATATTTAATTGCCTACCGTGGTACTGATGATGATTTTGATTGTGATTTCGGTTTCAGAGGCCGAGTTCAATTTGGTTTAGGTGTAAAAGATCCTAACATTTCTGATGTGGCTTTAGCAACAGGCGAATCTAACGGTTTTGAGGTTGACAATAACGGTACAGCGCCATATTTGGTATTACCTTTAACAAAACCTGTTTTCTCAAACATGACTATGGTGGGTGCAAAACGTGATGGTACCGGTACTATTCCTGCAGGTGATAAACATGAGTGCGCTATGCACATTCGTCGTAACACGGCTATCCGTATTTTTAACTCTTTATTTTTAGGTTTTGAAAAAGGCTGGAGATTACAACAAGCTGTAACAAAAGATAATTTTGATGCTCCTGCAACTGCAGATTCGGTTGGTGTTGTTGCAAATTCAAACATCACGGCTGATATTGCTTCAACATATATTACTGACGGAACTGTTGTTCCTCAAACATGGTATCATTCTTACAGCACTACAAATTTAAATGATACAGTTACAACTGTAACACAAATAGATTTTGTGAATGGCTTTCCGGCTTCTTTAGCTACAACTCCTAACTTCCGTTTAAAAGCAACTTCAACGGTTACTACCGGTGCTTCTTTCTCGCACCCTGTATTTAGCGCACAAGTTACAGGTATTAAAAACTTTACCAACTTCTCTGATAAAATTGTAAGTGTTTATCCTAACCCAACTTCAGATGCTGCTACTTTAGTAATTGATGCTAAAACTACTTCAGAATTAAATGTAACTATTTTTGATATCAACGGTAAGTTAGTAGCAAGCCCTGTTGTTAACCAGGCTTTATCTGCCGGCGAAAACAGCTTTACAATTAATACTGCCAACCTAAACAACGGAGTTTACTTTGTAACATTGACTACAGTTAATGGTAAAGAAACCGTTAAATTAGTAGTAAGCAAATAAGATTAAATGCAATTAAGTAAAAACGCCTGCTATCTTTAGCAGGCGTTTTGCATTTATAATATGACACAAAGAAAAGTAACATCAGCATTAAAAAGAATTGAATCTGCTTATACTAAAGGTTTTTATTTAGAAGCGCTGTTAAGCAATTACCATTTAAATATTGATCTGCTAAAGCTTATTTATTCTAAATCCGGACTTACAGGTTCTGCTGAAGATAAAAAAATTAAGGCCCTTATTTCTGAACTGAATGAACAGATTGGCAAGGAGGAAAAATTAAAAACACTTATTGCCAAAAAGAATTTAAAAATAGTAAAAGTGTGGGCTTCAAAAATGGACGCTTACTTTAAAGTATTAAAACATAAAAGTCCCGAAAATTCAAAAAGCATGTATGTAGAATGCCAGAAGATCTTTGCTATTCTTAACCTTTCGGCCCATAAAATATTTGCTCAGGGCAAACGTGTTTAACACGTTTGAGCCGTCCCGATAGCTATCGGGAGTGCGATGGCTTTCAAATTAATTTTAATCTAAATTTTGTTAGTATTAAGCTAAATTAACTTTAGGTTAATTATAAATTTTGGTTGAGTTTATTTGTACTGCGGTTCTTTGCAACACATGACCACAGAACTATTTATACACGAGAATCCTTCTCTCGAAATTTCAAAAGCTTACCAGGTACTTGAAAGAAAGAATAAAGATCTTATTGATGGGCTGTATTACGCCTCATTTGTGCAACAAGGGATGATGCCGCAGGAGAGACATTTTAAAAAGAACGGGCATCCTTATTTTGTTTTTTATAATCCACTGCAAATAATTGGCGGCGATTTTTTTTGGCTCGGTAAAAAAGATGGCTGGAGTTATTATGCCGTTGGCGATTGTACCGGGCATGGTGTTGGTGGCGCTATGCTTTCTACACTCGCCATTGGTTTTTTAAATTACCTGGTATATTCAAAAGAATATGCTGAAGTAGGAGAGATCCTAAATGAGATTGATAAAAAATGGATAGAAACATTTAAACGGCACGAAGATGATGCCGATTTAAATAACGATTGGATGGAGATCTCACTCATAGCCTTTAATCCCATAACCCGCGATTTTCAGTTTGCCGGAGCTAACTCCAGCATACTCGTAACCGGCAAAGGTATTGAACCTGTAACACTTTATGGAGATAGCTTCCCAATTGGTGGTTGGCAAATTGAGACCAATCGTAAATTTACTACGCACTATTGCAAATTTAGCAATTCTATAAATGTGTATTTGTACAGTGATGGTTTCCAGGATCAGTTTGGCGGGCATAGCAATAAAAAAATGGGAAGTAAAAACTTTAAGAAGTATATTACCTCTATTGCCAACAACCCACTGCCACAACAATTTTTAAATATTGAGCAGCAGTTTCAGCAATGGAAAGGTATAAACGAACAAACCGATGATGTTTGTGTATTGGGCATTGAATTTATTTAATATTAAATTAACTTTTGCTTGGCTTAGGCTTAAACTTAATAAGCAAACTTTACGCTTTTGGTTATGAGCAATAATAGCTACTCAATAGTATTTTTTGATAATTCGGTTAACCGGATCTTTAAGACCATTGATCTTATTAAGAATAACTATTCAAACGTATATATCTGCAACCAGGAGAGTGATTTTTTTGAACTGCTCGAAAAAAACGCGTGTGATATTATTTTTTTGAATTTAGATATTACGCCCAACGATGCTGTTTTAATTACCAAAGAAATAAAATTACGGAATTTAAATTCAAAGCCATTTATTATTATTTATTCTGATAAGCAGGATGATTTTGCACAAGAAATAGCACTAAATTCTGGTGCCGATTCTTTTATTAATTTTCATTCAAAGCCTGGTGTAATGATCTTATTTTTAAAGAATATTTTAAAACGAAGGATAAAACTAAAGACTGGTGTTGGAAAAGAAGTTATTTTGGATGATGAGCGCTTTTTAATTTTTAATAAAGGCGAGCCTATACAATTACCACGTAAAGAGTTTAAAGTGTTTGAATTATTATACAACGCACCTGATAAGTTTTTCACCAAAACCGAAATTGCAGGTTTGATATGGCTGGATGAGGAAGTTGCAAAAAAGCGTACCATTGATGTACACATTTATAATATCCGCCAGTTTTTTGGTAAACGTATTATTCAATCACAAAAAGGTAAAGGGTACCGTATCAATAAAAAGGTAATAGGCTAAGATTATTTGCTTTGCGAAACGCTAAAGGCAAAAAAAGCATCACTACCCTGCAAGGTCCAAACATAATTTTTACCATCCAGTTTCTGAAGCCATACTTTCTCATTTAATTTTTCAGGACATTTTTTCTCAACTTCTTTTACAAACTCGTCTTTTGTTTTCTTATCCTGCGTTTGTGTAATATAAGCTACGCATACTTTATCTTTCGAAAACCAAAATTCATAATCCAACTCAACAACAGGATCCTGGAAGACGAGCGATGTCATCAACGAATCAGTATGTGTGGTTGTAAGCTGGTTATTATTTGCTTTATTAAGTGCAGTTACTTCATCCTGCGTTTTACCAATAAAAGTTGGTGTTTTTGTAATAAAGCTTTGCGCCTTAGCTGCAAAACAAATAAGTATTGAAAATATAAATAATGTCTTTTTCATGTATATGAAGATAAGGATTTTTTCTTTTAAATAATTTATTTGTTTCCTTAGTCGAAAACCCTTCAGTTTCGCTATTTCTTTAAGTTCTTTTGTCACTTTTGGCGCGCAAAAGTAACCAAAACGCTTTCGATCTTTTGAAGGAAATTTTCAATTCGCGACGTAAAGGCAGCGAATTGAAACCGCTGATTCGCTAAGCACCTTTCTATGCGCCTAAGAAACTAACTGCCTAGCTTAGCTCACAGCTATTTCTACAAAATATCGAAAATGCATAGCCCGTTCAACTAACCGCAAAATTAGTATACGAAAATGCTTCCGCGTAAGCACACAAAGTGAGACGGGCCTTTAAAATTTTGCGTAAAAAAATCATTTGTCTCAAGGGCGTTTGCATGTGCGAAGATGATTTTGGCTGTTCGCGAAGCGCTTAAATCATCAGCTTGAGACAAATTGATTTTTAGCTAAATTTTAATAAGCCTTGATTTTTTGCTTACTTTTTCATCAAGGAAAAAGTAAGGCCAAATATTATTTTACGAAAATCGTTTTGCCTTGTCTTTTGTTGGATTTTATCCTGAGCCGAGTCGAAGGATTTCGACTAAGGAAAAGTAAAAAAAGAAATCAATAGTTGTATGAAACAAAAATTTATTTAAAGATCCACATCAACACCGGTTGTTTTGAAGTTTTTATTTTTGGATCAATGATCTTCATGCTATTATTAGAGATCGTTGGGCAGCCCCAACCTTCCGGCGTTCCGGCAGGATACACTTCTGTATCGGAAACAACTTCCCAGCTATGGAAAACAATTAAACGCGATTGAGCATTGCTGTTTGTTTTATCAAGGCCATGCATAATGTATTTTATATTAATGCCCCAATCACTGTAAGCACGTTCGCCTAATTTAAATTTTCCTAATGATGAGCAATGGCTACCATCTACATTACTAAAGTTGGGAGAATCTTTCGAGGCATCCTGGCTCCAGGGATTGTTGCAACAACCATGGCCCACTAAAAAGCTATATTGAATCGAATCGCCTTTAAAGTCCCATACAAAAAAGCGTTTGGCGCCGGAGTGAATGCTCATATCAATTAAGATACAAAAATCGGTATTGAATTTTTTTGCTTTACAAAAGGTCAATGCTTCTTTTGCTTTGACGCGAAGAATTTGAAGATCCGCTTTTATTTTACTTTCTGTAACAACTGCAATTCCCTTATCCGCAACAACTGTTTGAGTTGACCCCAGGCTAAAAAATAATAACAAAGCTATTACCATTAAAATAAAAGCACCCGAAAGGATCTTCATATGCATAAAGATACAAAACGGAAAATTTTAAATGCGTGAAATAAAGTTAATTTCAATGCTGGTTCAATTGACTGCCTTTTTTTGCAAGGTAAAGCATGGCTTCTTTAACCGCTACTTTAGGCGATTTGGGATCAAAGCCTAATTCTGTTCTGGCTTTTGAGATATCAAAATCGGGCTTAAGGCCATAAAAAATGTTCACATCTTTAACCGAGAGTATGGGCGCTTTGCCATTTAATTTGCTTCCTATTTCCATTAGCCCTGCCAGTAAGTATAATATAAACTTTGGTACAGGCACCGGCATTTTTATTTTCAGTTCCGGAAAAATATCTTTTGCTATTTGCGTGGTTTCTTTTATAGATGTGCATTTTGCATTGGCTAAAATGTAACGCTCACCGCTCTTTCCTTTTATAGCGGCTAAGTAACAACCTTCTGCCACATCTTTAACATCTATCCAGTTAATGGCCATGTTCGTTTCTACCGGCACTTTCTTTTTAAGTATGAGGTCAATAAAATTATAAGAGGTGCTTAATGGGGTAAATGCTACACTGCCTATCATGGCCGAAGGCAAAACTGCAACAAGTTCGATAGTATGTTTTTTTGCCAGCTCAAAGGCAAGTAGCTCACCGTCATTTTTTGAATTGTAATACCAGTCACGTCTATCGCTGTTATAGCCACCGCTTTCTTTTGCAGGAAGGCTTTTATAATTTAAAGCCGCGATGGAGCTAACATATACGATCTTTTTTACACCTGCTTCAACGGCGGCTTCAATGGTATTTTTTGTTCCTAATAAATTTACATCGTAAATTTCTTTTATAGGGTCTTTTGCCCATAGTTTAAATACTGCACCCACGGCATAAAGCGTTTCTACACCCTGAAGCGCGTTTACTAAGGATTGTTTGTTCGTTATGTCGGCTTGCACCACTTCACAGTTCAAGCCTGCAAAACATTCTGTGTTTTTAATATTGCGAACCGAAGCCCTTACCGGAATCCCTTTTTCTATTAAAAGCCTTACCAGGTTATTGCCCAGGTGACCGTTTGCACCTGTAACCAATGCTAAATTTTTTATTGTCATATTAGTATAGTTTATTTAATAACAAAGTTGCAGATCCATTTTGAAACAGCTGTTCACAAATGTTACTTAATTGCCTGGCGGCGAATACGGCTTAAGCTTTTAGCATTCATACCTAAAAAAGAAGCAATGTATTGCAGCGGCACATTGTGTACTATGCCGGGATAATTGGTAATAAGATTTAAATAGCGCTGTTCGGCCGATAAAGTAGCAAGCTCTTTAGAACGGTTTTCATTATAGGTCATAGACTGCTGAAGCACATAGATACTAAAATCCTTTAGCGCGGGGCTTTGAGAAATAAGTGTGTCTAAATTATTTTTTGAGATGCGTAGCAGCTCACAATCGGTAACAGTTTCAACATTTTCGTTTGATCGTGTTTGATTGATAAAGTGCTGATAAGACGTTATAAAGCCCGGCGGGCAATTAAAATGGGAGGTATGTTCATTTCCGTTTTCGTCGTAACTGAAAAGCCTCACATATCCAGAAATAACAAAATAAATATAGTGCGGTACGTTACTCTCTTCTTCCAGCATCCTGTTCTTGGGCACCAGTATGGGTTCAAAATGTTGCTTACAGAGGCCTTCATCTACAGAGGATAAGCTAACGGTTTTTGAAACGATCTGTATGAATTTATCTAACATCTTTGTTTTACAAAGATATTATTCTCCTTTAATTTTTTCCTAAAAATAATTCGCGCACTATTTTCTGCTTACAAATAGTAAAAGAAATTTTAGAAAAAAATGAATGTAATAAAATTATCTTTCTGCTATTTCCTTTAATTTATCAAGTGCCTTTGGCCATGCTGTATCCATGTGTTCAGCCCATTCTTCAGGCATATCCAATTCTGCAATAAAACAGGTTGTGTTATCGTTTGTTTTTTCGAAGGTATAATTTTCGTAAGAAGGCGCCCATTTTTTTACTTCATCGCTGGTGGTATCTTCTTTACCTTTTACAATTTGCCCGTAATGTTTAATGGAGATATAAGAAGGGTATTCGCTTTTTTCAATTAATGAGAGCATGCCACCTACCTGGCCATTTTCTCCGGGACCCAAAAAACGCATCTTGTCGCCCTTTTTCCAGCTGCCCTCAAAATAAGAGCCGGGATGAAATGGAGCGGTCCATTCTCTGTAGTTCTTATCTTCGGTAACTGCTTGCCACACTTTTTCTTGTGGTGCGTGGATGGTAATTTCGTAATGTAGTTTTTTCATAGTTTGTGTTTAGATTATTTTATAACGCATTGTGTATAACTTCCATTAGCATCGGGTTTGGTAGAATGATCGTTGCAATCTCTTTTTCTTTTAGCGGCAGAGCCTTTAACGGTAAAAGTACCATAACTGCCGGGCTCAGGATTGTTTCCGCTATAGGCAGTGCATTGGCAGGTGTATTTTTTACAGCTGCTTAGGGTTAAACATACGGTTAAAATAAAACCCATTGTTATTAAAAACTGAACTGATCTTTTCATGATCCAAATTTTATGTGTGAATATACAAAATGCATGTTAAAGAAATAACACTTGAGAAACTGAAAAGTTTATGCTTGAGAAAAAAAGGTTTGATATCAAGCCTCACCCTAAATCCGTTTCTTAGAGAGAGACGTCACTTTTTGTCTTAACACAAAAAGTAACCAAAAAAGTCAAGGCTACATAATATTTTGCTAAAATTCATCACAAATTAAGCCTGATGATTTAAGCGCTTCGCGAGAGACAAAAATCATCTTCACACAAGCCAACCCTTTTAATTTATAATGAATTTTTACGCAAAATCTTATGAGGCCGAATCACTAAGTGTGCTTACGCGGATTAGATTCGGTATGCTAATTATGCGTTTAGTTGAACGGGTTATGCATTTTCGATCTTTTGCAGAGATAGTAGCGAGCTGAGCTAGGCGTTTAGTTGATTCGGCATCCAGAAAAGCGCTCAGCGAGACAACGGTTTTTCTTTCGCTGTAGCTTCATCGCGAAAGAAAAAATCTCCTTCAAAAGATCGAAAGCGTTTTGGTTACTTTTGCGCTCCAAAAGTGACAAAAAGAAAAATCAAAGAATTTGTTAGCAGCCTTGTCCCGATAGCTATCGGGATTGCTCAACTTTTTGTCAAGAAAAAGTTGAATGAAAAAAATATAACCGGAAGATTTTATTTTACGATTTGTATCTTTATAAAAGATAAATGAAACAAATTAAAAACCTTCAAATTGCCGGAAGCAAAGACAAACCAATTCTACTGGACTGTTTTTATAAAGAAGATGGCCTTGCAAAACCCATTATCATTTTTTCTCATGGCTTTAAAGGCTTAAAAGACTGGGGACATTTTAATGTTATGGCTCAGCAATTTGCAGAAGCAGGTTTTGTTTTCATAAAATTTAATTTTTCTTATAACGGTACTACTACAGAAGATCCATTAAACTTTGGCGATCTGGAAGCTTTTGGTAACAATAATTACATTATTGAATTGGATGATCTGAAAAAAGTAATGGACTGGGCTTTAAGCTATGAAGCACTAAAAAAAGAAAGCGATGGTAACAAATTATATTTGTTAGGTCATAGTCGCGGTGGCGGCATTACTATTTTAAAAGCAGGAGAAGATGCGCGTGTGAAAAAAATAGTAACCTGGGCTTCGGTTAGTCAGATGGACCGAAACAAACCATTAACGGTGGAGACCTGGAAACGCGATGGGGTAGTGTATGCAAAAAACGCGCGCACCAAACAGGATATGCCTTTGTATTACCAGTTTTACGAAACCATTTTAGCAAATAAAGAACGCCTCAACATTCATCATGCGGTTAAGCGTTTAACTATTCCATTTTTAATTGTGCATGGCACTGCCGATACGGCCGTGAAATACCGCGACGCCGAAGAGCTGTTGCTTTGGGCAAAACATGGTAAGTTGTTGAAGATAGAAAATGGTGATCACACCTTTGGTGTAAAACATCCTTTCAGAGAACCGCTTCCTGAAATGGCAAAAGAGGTGATCGAAAAAACAATTGGTTTTTTTCTGCAGTAAAAAACATTTATTTCATTAATCGAAATTCCTTCATTTTTTTCACTTTTGTGCAGGATTTTGCGCTTTAGCAAAATGGGGCTCACACATTTCATATTTATACAAGCTGTGCGCCGCTGCACAATTTTTCTTCTTTACTTTTCCTTAGTCGAAAAGTAAACAAAAGACAAGGCAAAACGATCTTTCCACCCGCTCTTGATTTTTTTTGAAAAGCTAATAAAGTAAAAAATTCTGTTCCGCTTTTTTATTTGAAAGAACTGAATTTTAAACGACAAGCGCCTTTATTGCTTTTCTACAAAAAAATCAATTCACTCCCTCGCACGCCAAGCGTTTTGTCCGGCCCACGCGCCGAGAACCCGAACACCTAACCGCAGAATTATCATCGGCTAAATCTGTTCGCTTAAGTACACACAGCATATCGGCCTCAAAGAAATTCCGTTGGATTTGTGTTTTAATTTTCGTGATCGATTTTAAATGCATAATTAACTAATTGTATTTGAGCATCAGTGCTGCATTTTAAAATCCTATGAGCCCGCGCTGTTTGAGACGGAGGCGAGTTTTTTTCTTGCAGTGCAGCAAGCGTAGAATTTGAGAAGGGGTCTGCGTTTAGCAAAGAGCCAGTTGGTGCGTTAGCAAAGTAGCGCGATTTTCTTTGTAACTTTCTTTTCTAAAAAGAAAGTTTGGGAAAAAGTGACGACGGAATTTCTAGAAGAAAAATTAGCAAAAAATAAGTTTGAATATTCGAACTCCATTTTTTGCTAAAACCCAAAAAAATCCTCCCTTACTTTAGTGAACTTCATTTTGCTTCGCGCCACCTCCTCTTGAGGAGGATACTGTGTTTGCTACAACAAAAGTCCTTCTCCTTTGGAGGTCCCGATAGCTATTGGGATAGGATGAGGCTGCAATAAAAAAAGCCACCTCTTCATTTAAGAAAAGATGACCTCATTTAAACAATCTCATTAACACCCCTCCGGGCAAAAACCTATTCGGTTGGCGCAGCCTCAGCCATTAGCGCAGCTTTAATTTTATCTTCAATTTCCATTGCAAGATCTGGGTTCTCGGCAAACAATGCTTTTACGGCATCGCGACCCTGGCCTAATTTGGTATCATCATAACTAAACCACGAACCTGCTTTTTTAATAATGTTCTTCTCAACGCCAATATCAATTATCTCGCCTACTTTGCTAATGCCTTCTCCAAAAATAATATCAAACTCAGCGGTGCGGAATGGCGGTGCCAGTTTATTTTTAATAACCTTAACGCGGGCACGATTACCCATTACATTATCGCCATCTTTTAACTGGCTTACACGACGAATATCCAAACGTACCGAAGCGTAGAATTTTAAAGCGTTACCACCGGTAGTAGTTTCAGGATTACCAAACATGATACCGATCTTTTCGCGCAATTGATTGATAAAGATACAGCAGCAACCTGTTTTATTAATAGTACCGGTTAATTTACGTAAGGCCTGGCTCATTAAACGTGCCTGTAAACCCATTCTGCTATCACCCATTTCACCTTCAATTTCGGCTTTTGGCGTAAGCGCAGCAACGGAGTCTACCACCACCAGATCAACAGCACCCGAGCGTATTAAATTATCGGCAATTTCTAAGGCCTGCTCACCGTTATCGGGTTGCGAGATCAATAAACTACCTGTATCTACTCCTAATTTTTCTGCATAAAAACGATCGAAGGCATGTTCTGCATCAATAAAAGCTGCAATGCCGCCCGAGCGTTGTACACTGGCAATAGCGTGTATAGCCAATGTTGTTTTACCTGACGATTCAGGCCCATAAATTTCTACTACGCGGCCTTTTGGTAAACCACCAATACCAAGGGCAATATCTAAACCTAATGAGCCGGTAGAGATAGCTTCTATCTGTTCTACTTTAGCATCACCTAATTTCATAATGGTACCCTTACCATATGTTTTTTCTAATTTGTCTAAGGTTAACTGAAGCGCTTTTAATTTTTCGGAATTAACAGTCTTTTTGGACACTGAGCTTGTCGAAGTGTCTTCCATTACGTCTTCTGCATTTTTTTTTGCCATGATATATAGTTTATTTGATTACGCTTTAAATAAAGTTAGGGCTTGTTTTTTCTTTTTCCTCAACCCCTTCTGCACTTTTTACCCTAACTTATACACAAAGGTATATGCAATTTGTAGCAATGTCTTGCTACAGTTTATAGTATTATTAAAATATATAATTTTAGCAACGCAAACTCCCGCAATACTTCGATTGAAACAAGCACAACATCTATAAATATTGCTTTTAGCACATAAAAAAGCTTAACTTTATTGGAACTAAAACATAAAATATGAACAAATTATTTACTTCGATCTTAACAGTTGCAGTGTTAACGTCTACCGCGCAGGAGCGTTTAAAACGTGCTAGCGTTATAAATATGCAGGCAAAAATTGCCGCAAAAAATAAAGCCGCCTTCGAAAAAGAAAAATACGCTAAGGCTGTTAATTCACCAGCTGGCCTTACGGCTAACAAAAGTGCAGCTGCGCCGGGCTTTAACTCTTTTTCTAACTCAAGCAATATTTATGGTGTTACTATAAATGCGGCAAAGCCTTTGCAGTATAATAACGATATTAATGTAGTATCATTCATACACCGTCGCCCAATTGGGTACGTGGGTGCGCCAACCAATAACACCGGCGTTATTGTGGCTATGATATCTGCTAACCAGGGCGCCAATTGGGATAGTACGTGTGTTTACAGTGATGCTAACAACGTGGGCCGTTACCCGCAAGGTGGTTTATACAATCCGCCGGGCAACACCAGCGTTAACAACGCTTATGTAATTGCCTGCGGCCCTGCATTAGATGGTGGCGGCTCGTGGGCGGGCAGTTATTTTGCCAGCAAACAGTTAGGTACTTATAATACACTGGCCAGCCAAACACCAGGTGCACAACAGTATTTTAGTACAACAGGCCCATTCGGACCAAACGTATATTCGAACGATTGGCCGGTGTACGGTTTTAATTCTACCGATGATGGAAAAGTAAGAGCCATGGGCCAGTTATGTCCCGATCCGGATGTGGCGCCTATTGATGCAAAAGGTGCGGTAATACAAAGCGGAACTTTTAATGCTGGTATCTTTAATTGGAAAACAGATTCGATTGTACCGCCGGTTATTGCTAAAGGCGATGGTTTTTTACAAATGAACTCCAACGCTTACATGGCATGGAACGAAGCCGGTAACATTGGTTACGTTGTATTTATTGGCAGCAGAACCGGCGCAACAGGTTCTAATAAAGGATGGCAGCCAATTGTTTATAAAACTACAAACAGTGGTACATCATGGAGTTTATTAAGCGGTATTGATTTTAATGCCCCTGCCTATGCAACGGTTTTAAACAGGTTAGATGGCACTACAATAATTCCGAGTTTAAAAATTCCTTTCTTTAATACCTTCGAAGGATTGGATTGCGCTGTAGATGCCAACAATAAATTACACATTGCAGCAGTATTGGCAACTACAACAAGTGATCATAACGATTCACTGGCTTTTACGCCGGGTTATGATGTAGAAGAGTACACATGGCCACATACAACAGGCAAGCACCCTTACTTATATGATTTTATGACCGATGGTACAAGCTGGAATTATATTACGGTTGATTCTATTACCAGCGAAGCACCGGCTGCAACTTCAGGTTTTCCGGGCTTTGCAGAAAACCCGTGGGATGATGATGCGGGTAAAGTAACATCCGACTCACGTATACAATTAAGCCGTAGTGCAGATGGGCAGTTTATTATTTATACGTGGGCAGAGTCTGACCCGAATTTTACAAACGGTGGAAAATTCTGGAACACCATTCCAAATGTAAAAGCAAGAATTTATGATGTTGCAACTGCTACATTGCATGCCAGTGAAATTAATGTTACAAAACCTGCTATTGGCGCCAACCCAAATGTGGCCAGCAGAGCTATGTTTCATTTTACATCGCCTTCGGCAATTTCGGTATCGGCAATTACCGGAGGTTTTAGTGCAAAAGTGCCAATGACCGTAACTACCAGCAACCCTTATATACAAGGTTCGCCAAATACACATTATTACGCTTCTGATGCACTTAATTTTTCTAATGTGGGTATTAACGAAAACGAAAAAGATGCTTTACAGTTTTCGGTATTTCCAAATCCGGCAAACGATAAATGTGTAGTGAGTTTAAATTTAAACGAGCCTGCTAGTTTAGAGATCTCGGTTTTAAATTATTTAGGTCAGCCTGTAAAACGCACAAATCACAAAGCACAATTTGGCACGAATGATATTACTTTAGATATTGCTGGTTTAAAAAGCGGTGTTTATTTTGTGAATGTAAAAAACGGAAATGTTACTTCAACTAAAAAATTGGTTGTAGAATAATTCTTTTTCAAATACTATATTTAAAAAGCCTGCTAGAAATAGCGGGCTTTTTTTATTGTAGAAGTTTAACCACAAAGGTCACGAAGGGATTTTCACAAAGAGCACAAAAAGAAAAACACTTTGTGTACTTTGCGTTTTCTTTGTGCGCTCTGTGGTTAAGTGTTTCCGAATTCTGGAAAAATCTTCCGTTTTATGGAATTTTTTTGCAATGCTTTTTTCTGAAAACCTTGATAATAAAGACATTACCGCCGTGGCACAACATCTGCATTTACATAAGCAGATAAAACAAACAGCCATGAAAACTTCAACTAAAATAAAAATCACGATCATCACTACTCTAATTATTTTAACTAACGTTTCATTTGGCCAAAACAATAATGATACTAAAGAGACCGAAAAAACGGAGACAGAACAAAACGATGTAGTTCGCAGTAAAAGAGGCCCTCAACCAACAATGACTATTACTACTGAAAGCAAATCATATTTAGTATAAGCTTCCACACTTTTAACCACAAAGTACACAAGCATAATTTCGCAAAGCACACAAGAAATTGTCCTGGTGTTCTTGGTGTATTCTTAAGGCTTTTTGTGGTTAAGGTTAATAGATCACGTAATTAATATCAATTGTATTCGTTACGCAAGGTTTAAGATCCTGCAAGGTTAAGGTTAAAAATTCTTTTTCAAGATGTTGTTTAATGTCTTTATTGCTTGTTTTAGCGTTTACCTCAATTACTTTTCCTTCGGCATTTACACAAAAATAAACGGTAATTTTTTCGCTTTTGTTTTTATGTTTCACGCTTTCAGGTGTGCTCAAAGCAGTCTGAATTTTTTTAACCAGTTTGTTTTTGTCGGCACCGGTTTCCGTAGCTTTAATTGTATTTACGCTTAAACAAATGGTAAGTACTAATAAGAGATTTTTCATGGTTTGGGTTTTAAATTTGAGAGTAAGACGCACAGCAAAACAAAAAAGTTACAGGCAAATTGAAATTATTTTCGTTTTCACAAATTTTTGCATTTAACCACAAAGTTCACAAAAAAGCAAAAATCATTTATTTACTCAATAGATGGCAAGCCACTAATTCAAGAATAACATTGAGCAAAGTTTTGCGTTAGTATTTGTTTTGTGAGAGTTACTATAATTTCCTGGCATGCCAGGAAATTATAAAATTAGCACTAAGCAGTTAGTTGATTAAAAAGTAGAGGGTTTGTGAAATTAGTGGCTTACTTTGTTGTGAATTTATAAATTTGTAATAGGTCTTGATATAAGTGACTTCGACATTTTAACCCATCGCCTGAAAAGAATTGAAATATTTATCCCCCGGCTTTTTTTGATTTATAACCTTCTTTTAAAAGCAATAAAATAAGTTTATCGCGATGATCGCCCTGTATTAAAATTTCGCGGTCTTTTACCGTACCGCCAACACCGCATTTTTGTTTTAGTAATTTGCCAAGAGCTTCAATATCTCCCGTTTTACCGGTAAAGCCATTTATACGACTTACAAATTTACCGCCGCCTAAACGGTCTAAATAAATTTTTAATTGCTCTTGTTTGGGGGCAATGGTACTTTCTTCTTCCTGCTCATCATCCTTAAAATTAAAATTCGGATTGGTAGAATACACAAAGCCATCCTTATTATTTTTCTTGCTCATCGTTTATATCTTAAAACAAATACCGCGCTTAAAATTATCAGTAAAATAAAAATGTTTAAGTATAAGAATGGAAATTTTGAAGCCTCTGTTTTTACACCTGCCGGTTCTACTTCTGTTTCTACAAAATTACTTTCGTCAATTTGTTTGTTGGCAATGGCTAAACTATCTGTTAAAGCATTTGCTTTTTGCAACGAAGCAAAGGCTTTTTCATAATTGCTTTCAAGTTTATAATATTCAGAATAGGTTTTAAATGAAGCTATTTTGGCAGAAAGGTAATTGAACTTTTCAATAATGCTGTCAGCGATCACTAAATTTTTTAAAGCGTTTAAACCTTCTTTTTTATTGATGTATGCCGCCGCAATATTTAAATAACTATCGGCCATTTCCATTTCATTATCCATTAAATTTTTTATTTTAATAGAGTTTAAACTGTTGGCAATAGAGGAGTCGTAATTTTGTTTTAAAATATTTATATATGCTAAATTATTATAGCACGATGCCTGAACTTCGTAATCAAAACGTTTCTCTGCATTTTTTAAAGCACGTAAAAAATAATTCTCTGCAATGCCTATTGCTTTTAACTGAACGCTTAATACACCTAAATTTAAAAGACAATTATCAATTTGCCTCACGTTATTTAATTCGTTATTTATTTCAAGGGCGGCCAGGTACGCCACTTCGGCCGATTTATAGCGGGCAAGATCAGAATAAATATTACCCAAATTGGCCTGGCTTAAAGCAATTCCTTTTTTATCGTTTATAGCTGTTCTTAATTTTAACGCTTTTTTGTGGTAAGATAAAGCCGTGCTAAGATCGCCGCGGCGATAATATAAAATGCCCAATAAATTCATGGCCTTCGCCGAGTAAAAAGGCAGGCTGGCACGTTGTCCGCAGCGCTCTGCTTCTTTTGCACAGTTATAGGCATATTGCGCATCTACTGCACGGTTCGAAAAACCTTCATCATAAAATAAATTTACCCTGTCGGTATCGTGTGGTAAGGCTAATGCTTCAACTTGCAGCGAATCAAAATTCTGCGCTTTTACGTTTAATAAATTAAGTATAAAAAATATATAAAAAATGTGTTTCACGATAATTCAAATATATACATTTATACGAAATTACAAGATCTTAAACTATGATAAAATACCTGATGCATCAAAAAAATCCGGCCTCACATTATGTATATGTTGATATGCTTGTTGATGAAGTATCGCAGGATAAGCTTCAGTTACAGCTTCCGGCCTGGCGTCCCGGCAGGTATGAATTAGGCAATTTTGCAAAAAATATAAAGCGGGTAGATGTGTTTAATGAAAAAAATGAAGCCCTGAGCTATCATAAATTAAATAAAGATTTGTGGGAAGTTGATACAAAAGGCTGCTCTTCTATTAAAGTAACCTACAGCTATTATTCTGCCGAATTAAACGCGGGCGCTTGTTTTGCAGATACAACTCAATTATACATGAACCCTGTTCATTGTTGCATGTATGTGGTTGGCCGGATGAATGAAGAACATAGGGTAGAGTTAAGTATTCCTGAAAATTACAAGATAGTTTGTTCTTTAAAGCAGCAGGGAAATACATTGATAGCTAAAAATTTTGATGAGCTGGTAGATTCTCCATTTGTAGCCTCGCAAAAAATACAAAGCGATGTTTATGAGGTGAACGGTATAAAATTTCATTTGCATTTTATTGGCGAATGCAAACCTGATTTTAAATTAATAAAATACCATTTTTCGGCATTCACTCAAAAGCAAATTGAATTTTGGAATGATTTTACAACTGATGAATATCATTTTATTTTCCAGGTGCTCCCTTTTAAATTTTATCACGGCGTAGAGCATGTAAAGAATACAGTTATTGCTATTGGTCCGGGTTATGCCATTAACACCGGAAAGACTTACGAAGATGTTTTAGGTGTAAGTTGTCATGAATTATTTCATTCGTGGAATATCAAAACAATTCGCCCTGTAGAAATGATGCCATACGATTACACAAAAGAAAATTACGCTAAAACAGGTTATGTGTACGAAGGCATTACTACTTATTACGGCGATAAATTATTATTAAGCAGCAACATTTTTACACTAACGCAATATTTTGAAACACTGCAGGAGCGCTTAACAAAACACTTTCACAACTTTGGCCGTTACAATTTAAGTGTGGCCGATAGCAGCTGGGAAACCTGGCTGGATGGTTATATGCCCGGCGCTCCTTACCGCAAAACAAATATTTATGACGAAGGCAGCTTAATTGCTTTTATGCTGGATGTGAAAATATTACAGGCCACACAAAATAAAAAAGCACTGCGCGATGTTTGTGTGTTGTTGTATGAGCGTTTCGGAAAAAAGGGAATTGGTTATAAAGAAAATGATATTATTGAATTGGCAAACGAAATAAGCGGCCAGGATTTTACCCGGTTCTTTAAAACATTTGTTTATTCGCCGCAGGATTTTGAAGCAGAATTAAAACCATGCTTTGATTATTTGGGTATTGACTTTATAAAACAAGCAAATGCGCATGATAGCGAACATAAGTATGGCTTTAAAGTAATGGATCATGGTTTGCACAGTAAAGTAACTTTAGTAGCCCCTTATTCTCCGGCCTGGAAAGCCGGATTATTTGCCGGCGATGAAATTATTGCTGTAAATGGCATATTTCTAAAAAACAATTTTAACAATTGGTTGCATTATTTTGGTGATAAAGAAGAAATTATACTGAGCGTTAACTCGGCAGATCAAATGAAAACCATCTTTCTACAAATGGATAAAAAGGGCAATACTTACTTTTTTAACCCTGTTTTAAAATTGAAACCGGATGCAGAAAATAGTTCAAAAGTTAATTTTGAAGCATGGAAAGCACTATAAATCAGACGAAAATAAAAAAATGTTAAAAACTTTTTCTAATTTCAATACCTCATTCTAAAAGAAGTACCTATTTTCATGATTATTATTAACTAAAAAAAACTAAAAAATGGAACAACAAACACAAACTAACACAGGAACTGAAGCCGCAAAACGTCCGGTATTTTTAACAGTTCTATGTATTTTATCATTTGTAGCAGCTGGTTTAGCTATTCTTGGCTACATTACAGTTATTACAGTAATGGGTGCGGTAACAGCAGGTGCTTCTGCTCTAGAAGGAATGGCAGAAGGCTCTGGTGCAACAATGACTTACACTGGTCCTAGCGCTGCTTTAACATGGGCATACATTATTGTAGGTTTTGTTACTGTATTAGCTTCACTTTATGGTGTTATCCAAATGTGGAAACTTAAAAAAATCGGTTACTTTATCTATGTAGGCGCAAGCGTTATCTCAATGGTAATGGGTATCATCTATAGTGGATTTGGTGTTATGGCTGTAATTTTCCCGATTTTATTCATCGTTCTTTACGGTTTAAACCTTAAACATTTAAAATAATAGATTTTCTATTTAAAAAAGTCCTTTCTTAATTTTAAGAAAGGACTTTTTTATTTTAACGTTACAGTAAATGCTTTGCTGTTAAAAACTTTATCAGATCAAAAAGCTGTATGTGCTAAAAAGAGGGTATTTTCACTCATTATTAATTAAAAAAGATTTTAAAAAAATGGAACAAAACACTACACCACAACCTGCGGCCAATAACGGTAAAGGTTTAGGCATTGCCGGTATGATATTAGGTATTTTATCAATTATTTTAGCTTTTGTGCCTTGCTTTGGCGTATGGGCCATTATTTTTGCTGTTGTAGGCGTTATTTTATCTGCTATCAGCATGAGTCAGGCAGGTAAAGCAGGCGCTTCAAAAGGTATGGCAATTGCCGGGCTAATTTGCTCAATCCTTGCTATTATTATTGTTGTAATTTGGGTATTTGTTGTTGCCAAAGCAGTAAACGAAGGAGGTGGATTATTAAAAGAAGCAATGGAACAATCTGGCGCTATGGATTCTTTAAATAAAGCAATGGAGCAATTAAAAAATATTACCGATACACTTCAACAACACTAATGCATGCGTAAAGCACCCGCCTATGTTATTATAAGTTTGGTGTTTTTAATATTTATAGGAGTAGGCTTTGCTTACTCCTATTTTTTTTATCCTAACGATCATCCAATTAATTGTGCAGTAAAAGAGGCAACCGGAAAAGATTGCCCGAGTTGCGGTTTTTCACGAGCTTTCTCCAATTACACACATTTTAAATTTACCGAAGGAAGAAGTTTTAACGCTTTATCCTGGCCTGTATTTTTATTTTTTTTGTTACAGTTTTTTTTAAGAGGAGGTATTGTATTTTGTTTTTTTAAAACAAAACGTCAACCGTCTTCAAAATTTATTTTGACAGAACTTATTATTAGTATTTCGTTTTTTTTATTTGCATTTTTACCTCTGTTATTAAAATTTTAGTTCTATGGAAAATAATTTCAACGATCAGTTTCAAAACGATCTTGCGCCTTTACCAGAGCGCCCACAATTCTTAAAAGTACTGTGTATTCTTTCGTTTATTACTTGTGGCTTATTGATCATCATTTATGCAATTGGCTCTCTTTGCCTTGGCATGGGCGAAGAAACAATTACCGGTGTATGGGATAAAATTCTTGAAACACAGCCGCAACTCGAAAATTTAGATCCTGTATCAACCATTCATGAAATTGGTAAATTATGTTTGTACAATTTGCTTTTAAATATTGCCTCACTTGTTGGTGTAATTATGATGTGGCGTTTAAATAAAATTGGCCTGTTTATTTATGCAGCAGCCGAGATAGCTACTAATTTTTTAGGATTGGATATTGGTGTTGCCGAAGGTGGAGGCAAGGCATACACTTCTATGATCATCTGGATACTTATTGATCTGGCATTTGTTGCCATGTATGCCATTAATCTAAGAAAAGTTCAACAAGCTTCGGTTTAGTTTTTAGATTTTTATTTTAATTCAAGGTCTTCGTCTAAAATGTGGCATCTGCTATGTTAAAATAGAAGTTGTAACTAGCATTTTACTATTTTTATTAGCAACTTTAATATACTATTAACCATTAAAACTATGATACGATGGAAAATAATATTGAGTTTACAAATAACATTAAGCCAATTGGCCGCCCGCAACTCTTATCAGTTATCTGTGTGTTAACCTGGGCATGTTGCGCACTTTTATTGATCTCATCTTTATCAGGGCTAATAACCCAATCTCCCGAAAAACAGCAGGAACAAATTGAACAAATGCGCCGCATTAGTCCCGAAGCGGCCGATAAACTTGAAGCTGCCATTGCAGATGAAGGTGGTACAAAAAAAATACTAACCACCTTGCTTAATATTGCTGCAATAGCATTATGCGCTTTTGGAGCTGTGCAAATGTGGAATTTAAAACAAACCGGATTTTATTTTTATCTTGTGGGCGAAGTATTGCCCTACATTGGTCTATTAATAAGCGGTACAGGCGCCATGTCTGCAGTTGCTTCAATGGCCGGTGGAATGGGTGGTGCCATCATTGGCATTGTAATAACGCTAATGGTAATTTTTGATGTGGTATTTATAGTGCTGTATGCTATAAATTTAAAATACATGGTTCCGCCAAGCCAGTTCGATTAAAAAATTTATGGAGTCAAAACATCCTAAGGGATTATTCTTTTTAGTGTTCACCGAATTTTGGGAACGCTTTGGTTACTATTTAATGATCGGCATATTTTTTCTTTACATGACTGCCGATGAAAAAGCCGGTGGCATGGGATGGGATAATGCAACCGGTGCAGATATTTTTGGAACCTTTATTGCATTGGCTTACTTAACACCATTTATGGGCGGTTTGTTGGCCGACTTAAAATTAGGCTACCGTTTCTCCATTACCCTTGGCGGTATTTTAATGGGTGTTGGTTATTGTATGTTGGCCATTCCCGAAAAGTGGGCCTTTTTTACCTCATTAGCAGTAATGGTTGTTGGTAATGGTTTTTTTAAACCAAACATTGCAACACTCTTAGGTAATTTGTATAACGATCCGCGTTACCGCGCCAATAAAGACACCGGCTACAATCTTTTTTATATGGGCATAAATGTGGGCGCGCTTATTTGCAATTTTGTGGCTGCCATTATGCGTAATAAAATTGGCTGGCATGGCGCATTCGTTACTGCAGGTATTGGTATGTTTTTAGGCGTGATTACTTTTTGGATTGGCATGAAAAATTACAAGCATGTTGATGTGCGCAAAGAACCTAAGCCCGAGGACAAGCCTTTTATTATGCAATTTGTTAAAGTACTAATAACCGGATTGGCTTTTGCCGTTGCAGGCTGGATCTTACCAAATGCTATTGCCGGTAAGGAGAATGAAATATTTACCATTATGGGAAGCCAAAGCACCGATGCCTTTTTTATGTTTTGTATCCCTGTAGTTTATTTTTATTCATCTATTTACAAAAAAGCAAATGCGGAAGAGCGCAAACCGTTAGGCACGATGTTTACTATCTTTATTATTGTAATTTTGTTTTGGGCCATCTTTAAACAAAACGGTACCGCATTAACAACCTATGCAGAGTATTATACAGATAGGGAAGCGCCAACAGCAATAACCGGTGTAACCAAAACCTTTGGCTTTTCAGAAGAATTAGCTGCAACAAACAAAGAAGTTAGCCAGGTAGACGAACAATTCAGGAAAATAAAAGGTGCAGATGGCAAGCCAATTAAATGTATGGATTACCCTTTATACTTTAAAAATATTGATAGTTCAAAAATGCCTGCACAAGGCCAATCCATTAATTTGGTGAATACAGAGATCTTTCAGTCCATTAATCCTTTTTTTGTGGTAGCATTAACACCGTTAATTATTGCCTTTTTTGCTTTTATGCGCAAGCGAAAGAAAGAACCAACTACCGCTACAAAAATTGCGTATGGATTATTTATCAGCGCACTTTCTACCTTAGTGATGGTGGCAGCCGTTTATGTAACAAACAATGGTATGCATAAAGCAAGCGCCTGGTGGCTAATTGGCAGTTATGGTGTTATAACGGTTGGCGAGTTGTTGCTTAGCCCTATGGGCTTATCAATGGTATCTAAATTAGCGCCTTTGCGTTTGGCTGCTTTAATGATGGGTGGCTGGCAGCTGGCAACTTCCATAGGTAATAAATTAAGTGGCGTATTAGCAAAGAACTGGGATAAGTTTGATAACAAAGCCAATTATTTTTGGTTGAATTTTGCATTGCTCATGTTCGCTTTCATTATCATGATGCTTTTATTGAAACGACTGAATAAAGTTTTTCATGAAGGGAAAGAGAATTGATAAGCCACAAATTTCACTGATCTCACAGATTTTTTCATGTTACTTTAACAGCCACTAATTTCACTAAAAACACTAATTATTTTTAATTTTGATTAGTGAAATAATTCTTCCAGAGATTATCGCTGGAAAATAAATTACACAAATCTAATTGTGTTTATGTAAATAAATAATCAGTGAAATTTGTGTAATCTGCGGCTACTTTTTTCAATTTTAAAAAATCCGTGTTCTTAGTGTCCCCTTGGTGAAAAGATCTCATGCCCATTCCCACGCCGTTCTATAAGCCCCTTGTTTCTCACAATACTCTAAAAACGAATTGTAAAATTTGCTGGCGCCAATGGTAGAACTGTCGCCAATAACAACCAGTTTTTTCTTGGCGCGCGTAATGGCAACATTCATGCGACGCAGATCATTCAAAAATCCTATTTCCTGTTTTTCGTTGCTGCGCACCAACGAAATATAAATTACATCCCGCTCTTCGCCCTGAAAACCATCAATGGTTTTGATGCTAATAGAACTTAATTTTGTTTTATCAAATTCGTATTCGTTAACATTATCTTTTAACCATTCGCGTTGTTCTTTGTATGGAGAAATAACACCAATGCTTATGGCAGGTAAATTTTCATGCGTACCGTATTCAACCAAAAGCTGCTGTAAATGTTTAAACAACACATCTCCTTCTTTAGGATTAAAATGACTCAGTGTTTCAGGATTCTGAATTTCATCAAAGCCGCAACCTGCAGTATCAATAAATTCTATCGACTTGCTCAGCATCGAATTTTCATCATTCAACAACACCTGCGCCGAAACACTTTCGTCGGCAATTAATTCGTTACCATAAAAATAATTATTGCTAAAGCCCATAATGGCGGCATTCATGCGGTACTGACGTGTCAATAAAGAAACTGCTTCTTTATATTTGATGCACTTATCTAAAAGTGTTTCATCTAGTCCGCCTTTTTTCGCTTCAATGCTTTTTACAACAGGTGGCAATTGAAAATGATCACCACTCAAAATTAAACGTTTGCATTTTAATAATGGTATCCACACCATTGGCTCTAGTGCCTGCGATGCTTCATCAAAAAACAAGGTGTCAAAACGTTTCTTTGCTAAACCACGATGTGTGCTTGTTACTGGGGTACAACAAATCACCTGCGTGGTCTTAAATAACTCATCAACAATATAATCTTCCAATAAACGCGCTTCTTTAATGCAATTTTTTGCTTCATTATAAAATGCCGTGCGTTGTTGCGCTTCTTCTTTTCCAAAAACACGTTTGTATTTTCCGGCCATGCGAAAATATTCTTCTGCATTGCGTCGTAAATTTTTTATGTCTTTGTAATAAGGTGATGAAGCGATCCTTCCATCCACGCTGCTGTTTTGTAATTCGTCTGAGATCCTTGCCGGGTGACCTAAACGAAGTACATCAATTCCCAACTCAACTAGTTTTTCGGTGATAAGATCAACAGCGGAGTTTGTTGGGGCACAAACCAAAATTTGTTTTTCTGTTTGTAAAGTTAAACGAATGGCCTGTACTATGCTGGTGGTTTTACCGGTGCCGGGCGGACCATGAACAACGCCAATACCATTTACACTTAAAATATGACGTACCGCTTTGTTTTGTGAAAGATTTAATTGCGGGATTAAAATATCATTATTTGGTTTTTCGAAAGAGAGTGGGTGTACACCTTCAATCATTTCACGCAATTCTTCCAATCTATTATTTCTTGCACCAATAACAACATCCAGTGCATTTTGCATTTCGTTATAGCTGTTATCATCAAATTGTATATTTATGCCCAGCTTACCGTCGTAAGCCCAGTCAGGTAACTCATCAGAATGAATAATTAATTTTAATGAATTTTTAGAAACAGATTTTATAGTGCCTGTAATTTCATTTGTTTCATCATTGGCATTACTAAAAAGACTAACGTTTTTTCCCGAACTAAATTGATGCGGTTTGTCAATTTGTGTTGTACGCTCAATTTCCAAGTGTAAAAGATCGCCCGAACCTAATTCTTCATTATTTATTTTTATAGGATACCAGGTAACACCGTTCTTTTTACGCTGATCTAAAGTGACACGCAAAAATTGTTCTTTGTATAAACGATAATCTTCTTCGCGCTCTATCGTTAATAATTTTTTTAAGCCTTTTAAACGTTCAATGGCTGAGGTTGTTGCCATTAGTTATTGGTTTTATTTTTAAGCTCAGCGCGTAACTGGCTGCTTGTTTTCTTAGAGCCATCATGGCTCCAGCCCGGCGGACCAAAAACATACATGATCTTATCTTTAAAAGAAGATTTCTTTTTAAGATCGGCAAAAATATTTCTCCATTCATGAAAAACCATTTTTATAGGATGATGTGTAGCAATGTTTTCAGTTAAGCCATACTTTACCGGATCACTTTCTTCCTCTGCCTGAAAAGTACCAAACAATTTATCCCAAAATACTAAAAGCATTCCCATGTTCTTATCTAAATAACGTACGTTGCTGCCATGGTGAACACGGTGATGAGAAGGGGTGATGATAATGTATTCTAAGAAGCCTAATTTATTAATAGTTTGTGTATGTGCTAAAATGCCAAAAATTTGTGTGGCGCTATAAACGAACATAATGTCAATTGCCTTAAAGCCTAATAATGCCAAAGGAATAAAATAAATAAAACGGTAAAGTGGTTGAAAAACAGAAGAGCGGAAGCCAACCGTAAAATTAAATTCTTCGCTGCTATGATGTGTTACATGTACTGCCCAAAAGAAACGGCAATAATGATCAATGCGGTGGAGCCAGTAATACATAAAGTCTTCTGCAATAACTAAAATTATCCAGTATAAAACGGTATGTTCACCGTAATCAATAAAAGCAAATTGAAAAAAATAATTTAAGATCAATAAACAAACACCTCTTATCAAAATATCCAAACCCATATTTAAAGATGTGAGATAGATATTTGAAAGTAAGCCTTTGGTTGTATATAAACCTTTATTTTTAAAATAAGAATAAAAGAATTCGAAGCCAATAACAATGGCATAGATAGGCACAGAAATTAAAACTAATAAGGATTCTCTAAACTCGTTCATTCGCCTGCAAATTTACTCAGAATCTTTGAAATTTTAGCCGAATTATTTCCAGCCTTTTCGTTTTTTTAACTCTGTAATATGCGCCAAATGGTGTTTGCAGTGCCAGGCATACATTCCTGTACTTTCATGTAGAGATAATTCTTTTCCTTTTTCGGGATGGATAAAGCTGCGATTAAATTCTTCATCTTTCATGTTTTTTAATACTGTTACCCAACGCAAATGAACGTTTTCAATAATGGATAACGAAGGCTCAACAGGCAATGTTTTTCCATCTGCCAGTTCGGCCCACAAAGCTTCGGCATATGGTTTTATAGTAGGTGTGTTTTCTGTTAAGGCCATTTTAATACGAATAAATGCATTGATGTGGCTATCAGCGCAATGATGTACCACTTGTCTCACCGTCCAGCCATTCGGCCTGTAAGGAGTGTCTAGTTGCTCATCTGTTAGGCCTTCTACCTCTTGTTTTATTTTTTTTGGAAATTGTTCAATAACAGAAATTGCTTCCGATAAAATTTCTTTAGTAAAAACATTTGGTTTTTGATAATGGCCAATAGGATATTTTAGCTCTTCCATAATTTTTATATTTCAATATAAAATTACAGAATATTATTAATACTATCTGAAGAGAGAGGAAGGCTTAACGTATAATAGCAATATGACCGGTTTTAGTAAATACCTTACCATTATATAATGTATACGTGATCAGATAATTGTAAATATCTTCTTTAACGGCTTGCCCTTTAAATGTTCCGTCCCAAGTATCGGCTATTTCTTTCCATTTAAATATCTCATTGCCCCAACGGTCAAATACCGAGCCTGTAAATTGTGTAACACACGAACCGCCTAGTATTTTATAGTCTTCATTTAACCCATCATTGTTTGGTGTAAAAGTATTTGGCATATAAAAATCGCCTTTACCACAGCCGGCTTCCACAACATAATACGTTGTATCCATGCAACCCATATCGTTTTTTGCCACAAGCGCAGTTAAATATTTACCGGGGTATTCGTAATTAGCGGTAAAAACCTGGTTTGTTGAAGTTTGACCATTTCCAAAATCCCAGTTAATTTCTGTTGCGCCAACCGATGTATTTGTAAATGTTAAAGCTCCCGGGTATTCAACATAATTACTTTCAGGAATGAATGAAGCAACCACATCACTTACATTTAAAGCAATTACGGATGTACTTGAACAAGCACCATTAGTTCCTACAAGAGTTAGTGTTGAATTGTGTGAAGGACTAACGGTTAACGGATTGCCAAAATGATAGATGCCGTTTACATACCACTCTAAAACGTTTGCCCCGCTTGCTGTATAAGTTACAGAGGTTCCTGGGCAGATCAGCAGATCTCCGGGAGAGAAAACAAGATCTGGTTTAATATTCACTACAACCTGGGTGCTTGCAGTTGCAGGACAAACGCCGTTGGCACTGGTTACAATATAAGTTGTTGTAACTGTTGGACTAACGGTTACTACGTTGCCGTTCATATTTCCGGGACTCCATGTATAACCATTTGTTGCGCCCGATACAGATAAGGTGGCAGAGGATCCAAGACATATTGAAGGACTGTTTAACTGAAGCGTTGGTGTTGGTATAACGTTTACCGTTGCATTAGCTGTATAAGTACAACCACCTGCAAGAACAGATAAACTATAGGCTGTTGTTGATGCTGGTGAAACAATGATCGTTTGAGTGGTTCCACCATTGCTCCATGAATAAGAAGTGCCGCTTAATGTAGTTCCAACTACTGCTGTTTGCCCCTGGCAAATAGTTGCATTGTTAACCGGCGCCAGCAGACCATTAATTACAGTTACACTTGCTGTAGCCTGTGAACTGCAAGTGCCATTAGCACCAATAACTGTGTACGTTGTGCCAATAGCAGGGTTTACGCTTATTGAACTGCTTTGTGTGCCGGATGGTAACCATGTGTAATTGGTTGCACCACTTGCTGTGAGCGTTGCTGTACCCCCATTGCAAATACTTGCATTGGCAGTAGTAACTGTTGGTGTTGGACTAATAGTTAAATTATAAATCGACGCAACCGTACAAGAACCTGCTCCCGCAATAACCGTATAATTTGTATTGGCAAGTGGTGTAACAGAAATACTTGGTGTATTATTTGATCCATTTGACCATGAATAAGATGTAGCACCTGTAGCAGTAATGGTTGAATTACCCCCGGCACAAACCGGGCTTGAACTTAAATTTATAACCGGTAGTGCATTTACAGTAACATTAGCAACATTACTGCCTGTACAAGTTCCTTTGCTGCCGGTAACGGTATAAGATGTATTAACAGTTGGATTTACAAAAATAGTTTGTGTAACGGCGGCATTGCTCCAAAGATAATTTGTTGCCGTACTGGTAGCAATTAGCGTGGCTGTTTGTCCGGAGCAAATAGTTGGTGAGTTTACAGATACAGAAAGGTTAGCTCCTATAACAATAGAGGCTGTTGTTATAGCTGTACAATTATTTATTGCCCCAATTACCGTATAGATAGTGGTTGCAGCAGGAGCAGCTGTAAATGTTTGACTTACAACATTTGGTCCCGGCGTCGGATCCCATGTGTACGATGTAGCACCGTTAGCTGTTAAAGTTGCTACCTGGCCGGCACATACGGTTATACTTGCAGCGCTTAATGTTGGCGTTGGAGTTACAAATACAGTGGTGCTTAGGCTTGAAGAACATCCGCCTGTAGTTCCCGTAACAGTGTAAACCGTTGTTAATGACGGTGAAAGAATATTTGTTGCAGTTGCGGTACCATCATTCCATAAATAGTTAGTTGCACCCGCAGCTGTTAAAGTTGCTGATTGGCCTGCACAAATGCTGGCAGTGTTTGTAGTAACCGTTGGAGTTGAATTTACAGTTACAATGGTTGTGTTAGACACAACACAACCACCGGCTAATGTTGCGGTAATCGTATAAGGTGTTGTTGTAAGAGGATTAACGGTAACGGTTTGTGTTGAGCCGCCCATACTCCATGTGTAAGAAGCTGCAGAGCCAGCAATAAGTGAGGCCGTTTGCCCGGAGCAAATAGTTGGTGAATTTACACTTATAGTACCGCTTGTATTAATAAAAATATTTGTAGTTGTTGACGAAGTACAGGCCCCATTAGCACCTGTTACAGTATAGGTTGTATTTACAATTGGGTTGGCAGTAATACTTTGCGTTGTTGCGCCTGTGCTCCAGGTATATGTTGTTGCGCCCAATGCAGAAATAGTTGCTGTTTGCCCCGCACAAATTGTTCCATTGGTTGCGGTAACCGTTGGATTTGAATTTACTGTAACAGTAGATGTGCCTATAACATTACACCCCCCCGCAGTAACAGCATTTACAGTATATACTGTTGTGGTTGTGGGATTAACACTAACGGTTTGCGTATTTGGTCCTGTACTCCATGTATAGGATGTTGCTGCGCCTGCTGTTAATGTTGCCGTTTGCCCTATGCAAATAGTTGGTGAATTAACAACAATCGATCCAATGGCTCCTACTACAATACTTGCAGTGGCTGAAGATGTACATGTGCCATTTGCGCCAACCACTGTATATGATGTAGTTGTAGCGGGCGATGCGGTAATACTTGAATTGTTTGAGGCTGTTGGCGTCCATGTATAATTTGTTGCTCCAATGGCAGAAAGCGTTCCTGTTTGCCCAATGCAAATGGTGGTATTGGCCAATGCTAAGTTTGGAGTTGCGTTTACTGTAACGGTAGCAATGTTTGTTGCCACGCAGCCTCCCGGCATTGTAGCATTTATTGTATAATTTGTTGTTATTGCCGGACTAACACTAACGGTTTGCGTATTGGCGCCAGTGCTCCAGGTATACGATGTTGCGGCTCCTGCTGTTAATAAGGCATTTTGACCGCTGCAAATAGTTGGTGAGTTTACTGTTATAGGCGCAGCTGTATTAACTGTAATAGTTCCCGTTGCAGATGATGTGCATGTTCCCGAAGTGCCATTTACCGTATAAACTGTAGTTGCCGCTGGTGATGCTGCAAAAGTAGTGGTGGTTGGTCCGGTAGACCAAGTATATGAACCTGCCCCGGCTGCGGTAATAGTTCCTGTTTGCCCGGCACAGATGGTACTGCTTAATACGGTTAGTGTTGGGTTTGGATTTACAGTTATTGTTGCATTGACTGAAGAAGTACAAGTGCCATTGGCACCAACAACAGAATAATTAGTAGTTGTTAATGGAGTCGCTGTTAAGTTAGAGCTGTTAGAGCCTGTACTCCAGGTGTAATTCGTTGCACCTGATACAGACACTGTTCCGGTTTGCCCCGCACAAACAGTTGCACTAACAGGTGTTAACGTTGGTGTGGTATTTACAGTTACCATTGCCGTGTTTGTAACAACACAACCTCCTGCAACCGTAGCGTTAATAGTATATAAAGTTGCTGTTGCCGGATTAACACTAACGGTTTGCGTATTGGCGCCAGTACTCCACGTATATGATGCTGCCGCTCCCGCAGTTAATAAAGCATTTTGTCCATTACAGATAGTTGCCGAGTTAACACTTATTGAAGCGCTACTGTTAACAGTTATTGTGGCCGTTGTTGAAGTTGTACAAGTGCCAATAGAGCCCGTAACAGTGTAAACCGTTGTTGCCAAAGGTGCTGCTGTAATTGTTGCACTGTTAGACGCTGTATTCCATGTATAAGTTGTTGCCCCTGAAACAGAAATTGTTCCTGTTTGACCCGCACAAACTGTAGTTGAAACCGGTGTTAATGTTGGTCCATTTGTAACGGTTATAACCACAGGGTCACGGTAAATTCCATCAGGGCAAAAACCCGCCCATACGGTATAGGTACCGGGTGTTGTAAAAACTGTAGTTGTAAAAGGGCTACCTGTTCCTAATAGTGTTGGTCCTGCTAATGCAGAATACCAGTTAATCGGTCCTGGAGCTCCTGTAAGTGTTGCGGTTAAAGTGGCTGCGTTATTTACACAAATTGTAACATCCGGGCTGGCAGTTATAGTTGGCACCACTAAAAGTGTTGAGGTAACAGTACCCGCACCGCCGCTGGTTGCACCATTTGCAGGAAATAAATTATCTATCTGGCAATTTTCATTTCCTGAAAGATATTGAACAATACCATTCGTTCCGCCATTTACAAAAGAGGTGATTGCAGATGCAGTTGTGCCAATGTAACCACCACCACCACCGGCACCCGGGCCGTAGGCCATTGCCGTTGTGGTAAGAAAGCCTGATTTCATTTGCTGGTTGCCACCATTACCACCACGTGCAGAAATTGTTATAGAATTTATTAAGCCAACAGATTTTATTGCAATAGCTCCGCCGCCGCCGCCGCCGCCGGCACCATCGCGTCCATTGCAATTATTAAAAGGAGCTGCACCGGTAGTATTTGTATTAAAACCATTTTCGCCATCAGAAACTATTTGACCTGCACCCGAAACCGTGCCATAACTTATAATGGTTATAATGCCGCCCCCGTCACCTCCTGCACCTCCATAACCATCATTTTGATCACCAGCCCCAGCGCCGCCCCCGCAAAATAATCTACCTGTATTATAGTTCAACGGCCTGCCACCCATGCCACCAACAGCTCTGCGGGCATCGCCTGTCCATGCGGCAGCTCCGGGAGCGTTAGTAATAGGGCTAATATTCGCATTTGAAAAAGTGTATCCACCGCGTCCGCCGCCGGAAGAACTGGTTGCAGCAAAACCCGGTGATTCAAGATTCCAGGCAGTTATATATCCTGCCACTGAAATATCCGGATTACCAAAACCTGTATAAAGTGATGTATCACCTGCATTTGCACCCCCGCCACCCCCGGCATTATTACTGTTTGCGCCACCACCACCATTGGCTACAGCACCCCTGCAATATTGTCCGTTAAATGTAGCAAGATAGGTTGTTACATCTCCAGCAATACTTTCGCCTTTACGGGCACCCTCTTGCGGATTGTTGTGACACCAGGCACCAGCGCCAAAAAAAGCACCCGTGCTTAATGTGCCACCCCTAAAGCCTAATCCAGTGGCATCAATTCTTCCGCCGGCATTTATAACCGTGTTACCATCAACTTCTATTGCAATAACACCACCAGTAGTGCCATTCCAGGCCGGGCAGGTAATAGTGCCGGTTGCTGCAATGGTTAATGAAGTATAACGAGGAACTTTTACGACCTGTACTTTACCTGCCGCTGTATAATTATTTTTTAAAGGACAATCAATGGTAATAACATTACCGGCTACCGATGAAACCTGCGCGTACTCGTTGTTTCCGGCATTATTGTAATTGGTGATCTTACCAAAAAAAGGATTTAAGGGCTCTGCACTGTTTGGGTTACCAAAAGGATTGATATGACAATTAACACTGGCGCCCTGCATTTGGATAATATAAACAAGATCGCCAATCCCATAACCGGCTGCACTTGCAACACTAATAGTTGTATTACCGGTAAACGCATCTGCGGTTAACGATGTATATGCGTTAACTATTGTGCTTGCAGCAATATTGCCCGCTCCGTTTTTCCCTTTTTGAGAAAAAACAGCAGTAAATAAAAAAAGAGAAAAAAGTAATAAACTATACTTTTTCATTGGTTTAGTATATGGAACTAATATAGGGATTTAGATTTTAGATTTTAACTTTTTTACTTGCTAAAACCGCCGTTTAACTCAATAAATAGCCGTTTTTAATAGTAATTTAAGTTGTAAAAAGTGTTAACTTGATTTTATGGACTAAATTTGTACGTTATGCTTTTAGATCTGAAGGAGTTTGAACAAAAAATTGAGGAACCAGAATTAAAAAAAGGCTTAAGGTTATTTGAAGATAATAAACTTGAATTATTAAATAAAACAGCAAATGCGTTTTTTAATTTTTTGATCTATTCAAAACCCGGAGGCGAAATTTTTTTGCAAATAAAAGGTGGAAAAATTATTAAGTACAATTGTTTTTGCGTAAATAAAAATTATTGCTCACACTTGGCCGCTGTTATTTTTTATCTACAAAAAGAGATGTTTGAAACGATAAGGCCTCTTCAAAAAAGCGAACGATCTTACGCCAAAAAGAACCAAACTGAAAATTATATTAATAAGCTAAAATATGATTTAAAGCCGTTTGTAAATATCAATAAACTTAAGACCCAGGATGTAAATGATATTTTAAAGCGAATTGACCTTGAAAAAGAAAACAGCATTTTTTTTAAACAAGAATTTTATTTTCACCTGGCCATTATTTTAGAATTACCGAAGTTTCCGGCGTTTAATTATACTGATCATGATAATAAACTACATGCGCAATTTAAAATTTCAGAACAAAAACTAAAACAACTCCCGGCTAAAAAACTTACTATTAAAGAAAAGGAAGCTGTTATTGAAGCCGCAAAATATTCAATAAGATCGCAGGCTAATTTTAGAGCCGGTGTTTTTTCTCTTTTGATTGCTTATGCATGTGTAATTATAAAAGACCAAAATGAATTGGAGTTTTTGAAAAATCAATTAAAAAAGAGAAGCCTGAGTAAAAACAGAACAGAGCATCTAGACAGAAAATTAATTTCAGAATTACAACTTTTAATAACGCACTCAAAGTTTTTACACAAAAAATTTTCGATCAAGGATTACAATTCAACTATTGAATTGCCAATTGCTTTGGCAGAATTGGAGTTTTGCAAGAATAAAAACGAAAAGGGATTTGAAATACTTATTGAAAACGCGGAAGTGCTAAAGGAGAATAAAGCGAAATACCTGGCTATGGTCGAAGAAATAGTAAATATTGCAAAAGAAAAAAAACAATCAAAGATCGAACTGGAATACTTACAGGAGAAATTTATTTACGGCTTTGTCATTGATGAAAATGAGCTCAACCATTTTTTTGAATTGAATAAAAAAAATGAAGATCATGTTGCCAATGAACTGTTACAAAGATTAAGGACCGAATCGCCTTTTTATACATTTGATAAAATTGCTGTTTTATTAATAAACCAAAACAGGCTGAGTGAATTAGTTGAAGAGATAAAGAAAGAAAAAAATAAATTCAGGATCTTAAACAGTATATCACATAAAATTTTACCCGATAATGATTTTATTAAGTTATACGTTAAACATTTATCACAGGCAATTACCGAAGCAAGATTCCCTTATTTCCAGCAAGAAATATTAAATTTAGCAAGAACATACATCGATAAATTGTCAATTGAACCGCGTTTGATCTTAATAAAATTATTGAAAGAAAAAATGATGTACGACCGGCAATTTTTAGTGTATCTAAATAAATTGTATCCTGATAAACTCTAATATTTCCAAATCTCGTTCCTAAAGAATCTAAACTCTTTAGAAATCAAGCATAAAAATGGCTTCACCAAATTCGTTGATGGCTTTATTATTCTTTACAAGTTTTGCTTTTTCTAAACCAAGATTGTAATACTCTAATGCTTCTTTGTTTTTTGATAACGATTCAAATAATTTTCCCAACTGGTAATAGGCTGCAATATAGTTTACATCCATTTCTATTACTTTTTTAAATTGAAACTCTGCACGATCGACATCCTTCTCGCCAACATATTCAGTGCCTAATGCATAATTTAAAAACAGATCGCTCGGCTCTTTTTCAAGCATTTTTAAAAGCATGTCTATCCGGTTTAGACGATCCATTTAAAAAAGATTTTAAGCAGAAGTAAATTGTTTTAAGAAACGCACATCGTTCTCAAAGAATAAACGCAGATCTTTAACCTGGTATTTAAGCATAGTAATACGTTCAATACCCATTCCAAAAGCAAAGCCTTTATATTTATTGGGATCAATGCCACAGTTGGTAAGTACCTGTGGATCTACCATGCCACAACCTAATATCTCAACCCAACCTGTATATTTGCAAACATTACAACCCGCGCCTTTGCAAATAGTACAACTAATATCCATTTCGGCACTTGGTTCGGTAAATGGAAAATAGCTTGGACGTAAACGAATTTTTGTTTCAGCGCCAAACATTTCTTTCGAAAAATATAATAATGTTTGCTTCAAATCAGCAAACGAAACCTTCTCATCAATATATAAACCCTCTACCTGGTGAAACTGGCAATGCGCGCGGGCGCTTATGGCTTCGTTACGGTAAACACGGCCCGGAGAGATAGTACGGATAGGTGGTTTTTGATATTCCATAATATGTACCTGCACGCTTGATGTTTGTGTACGTAAAACCATTTCCGGGTTTATGTTCACATAAAATGTATCCTGCATATCGCGGGCAGGATGATTTTCGGGGGTATTAAGAGCAGAGAAGTTATGCCAGTCGTCTTCAATTTCTTTTCCATCACTTACGGTAAAGCCAATGCGTGAAAAAATATCAATAATCTGATTTTTTACAACCGATAAAGGATGGCGGCTGCCTGTTTGCAAAGTAGGTAATGATGGTAAAGTAAGATCAATGCCTTTTTTTTCACCGGCTTCTAATTCTGCATCAAATTTTTCTTTTAAAGCATTTATTTTATCCTGTGCTTTTGTTTTTAAAAGATTTAATTTTTGACCAACTTCTTTTTTTTGGTCAGCAGGTACATTCTTAAAATCATCAAATAAAGCAGTTACTTCTCCTTTTTTACTTAACCATTTAATGCGGTATTCTTCAACCTGATCTTTAGTTTGGGCACCAAAAGACTCTACTTCCTGTAATAACTTATCTATTTTTTCGAGCATATTCGCTTAATTACTTGATAATCTGTGCAAAAATAAACAAATTTAAAGATTATAAGATGAGGTTTTTGCTGCTGATAGGTTTTTTGACAATTAATTCGCTGGTTATAAAGGCGCAATTAATAAGTTATTCTCTTTATCAGGGCGATACCATTAATGTAATAGATAAAGACACGCTTAAACAAGGCGTTTGGCGTACATTTTGGCCCAATGGCAAATTAAGCAGCGAGGCTGTTTACCGCGACAATAAAAAACAAGGACTTGAAATTAGCTGGTACCACAGCGGTTGCGTTAAGCAGGAAACCTACTACAATAACGGGCAGTTAGACGGGCCTGTAACCTTTTATTCGAAAAGCTGCGCTAAAGAGTTTATTGAGAATTATAAGAACGGTGTAAAAGAAGGTCTTGAACTTTCTTATCATAGTAACGGACGTATAAAAGCAGAAGGCTATTACAAAAAAGGAAACCTTGACGGAGTTTACAAAGTGTATACAAAGAATGGAAAATTTGATTTTGAAAGCCGCACCACTACTGGTCCGGTAGAGTTTGAAGCAGATGTGGAAGATACTGTAAATAACAGCGTATACCAGATCTTAAAACGAAACCCTAAATGGAAAAAAAACATTATTGTAACCGATCTAACATCCAGCATGTATCCTTATGCAAAACAAATTAATACATGGCTTAAATTGTTTTTTGTAACAGATACCGCACAGCAGTATTTTGTTTTTTTTAACGACGGTGATAATAAACGCGATGCCGATAAAAAAATTGGAGTTACTGGCGGCATATATGTTTGCAAGGCAAAAACCTGCGAAGATCTTGTAAATACAATGAAACTGACAATTAAAAAAGGAGAAGGGGGGGATTCGCCGGAGAATGTGGTAGAAGCCATTTTAACAGGGCTAAAAAAAATAAGAAAACCCGATAACGTTATTTTAATTGCAGATAATTGGGCCAGGGTGCGCGACATTGCTTTGCTTTCGAGGATAAAAGTTCCTGTAAGGGTTATTTTATGCGGTGTTTACGAGGGTATGGAAATTAACACCGATTATTTGAACATCGCCTACAAAACAAAAGGATCTATTCATACTATCGAGCAGGATATAACGGAACTTATCAATCAAACCTCGAATAAAAAATTTAACATTAATGGCTTTGATTATATAATCAAGAACGGAAGTATAAGAGCCAACTAGATCGTTATTATTCGTAAATAAAAAAGCCGTTCATTTTTTTGAACGGCTTTTTTATTTAAAAAGATCAAACTATTTTAACTCACATTTGCTTTCAAACGTTGTAGTAACATTGTTGTTCGTTTGAGTTTCTACTGAGTTAACACATCCTGTTTGCACTCTTGCAACACGTTTAGTTTGTTTGCTTACTGTAGATACATTTTTTGATGTAACAGAAAAGCTGCCGCTTGTGGTAGTATAATCACAAGTACAAGTTCTATCTTTACGGCATGATGTAGTTGCTAATGCAGCAAGTACTAAAGTTGAAAGTATAATTTTTTTCATAATAAATGTTTTCTAAATGGTTTAATTTAATTTACAGTCGCTTGATGAGTTAGAAGTATTGCTACCATTAGTGCTTACGCTAGTGCTTTTGTAGCAAAAATCTTTTGCTGTTTTTTTGCTTTCTTCTTTAATTGTAACTGTAGATGTTGTTGTATTACCATTAGAACTAATGTTTGTACATGTACAGGTTCTGTCTTTTTTGCAAGACGCAAAGCTAATTGCTAAAGCAGCAACAGCCAATAAAGTAATTTTTTTCATTTTTGTTGAGTTTTTATTTTATAGGACAAAATTCGCTAAAAGAAACTACATACCAAAGAATGAACAGCAATAAAACATCAAAAAGTATAAAATCGTAGAGTAAAATCCCCAAAAAGTAACGGCATAAAAAAAAGCCGCTCAATTGGAGCAGCTTTTCATATTTAAAGACTAAAAATTAGTCTAATTTGCAATCGTCAACATTTTCAACTGAAACTGTTCCAAAAGTACTTGTCCATTTTTTAGAAACACAAGCTGCAGCAGCTTCGTGTTTTGTTGCGTGACTCCAGCTATCAACGCTAGTAGTCGTAGTTGAAGTACCAGCAACAGTAGATGTTGTTGTACAAGTACAAGTTCTTTCTTTGTGGCATGAAGTAATGCTTAATGATGCAGCAACTACTAATAAAGGTAAAAATATCTTTTTCATTTTGTTAATTTTTTAAGGTTAATGTTTAGCTTAATTTGCAATCGTTAGTATAAGTGCTAGTGTTGCTTCCAGAAGTGTTTGTAGATACAGTTTTTTGGCAAGCATCTTTAGCTACACTTTTTTTAACTTTTGTGTAAGTGTAAGTAGTAGTAGTAGCTGGGTTAGAACCACTAGTAGTTGTACAAGTACAAGTTCTGTCTTTTTTACAAGACGCAAAGCTAATTGCTAATGCTGCAACAGCTAGTAAAGTAATTTTTTTCATTTTGAGTTTTTTTAAAGTTTAAGCGAAATAACGCAATATTCAGCACTTGAACAAATTTTTAATCGAAATTAGCATACCCGTTTACGGGTATTTTTAAATTTTTGAACATTTTTTTAATAATGCAACTATCAGATTTTTAATTAATTATAAAAAAAATGTTCATTTTTTTATTCAGAAGCCATTTTCAAACGCCAAATATTAAAAAATTGTAAATCGCTACCTGTTAGTCTTTACAATGATTTAAAGAGCCTTTAACTCTAATAAAACCACATTTTCAACATGAGCCGTTTGAGGAAACATATCTACCGGCATTACTTTTTTTATTACATAGTGGCTCTCCATTAAAGCCAGATCACGTGCCTGTGTACTTGGATTGCAGCTCACGTACACAATTATTTTTGGTAAAGTATTTAATATCACTTTAACAACATCTTCGCTCATGCCGGCACGCGGAGGATCGGTAATAATAACATCGGGCTTACCGTGTTTTGATATAAACTCTCTGTTAAGTACATCTTTCATGTCTCCGGCAAAAAACAGGGTGTTGCTTATATTATTTGCCTTTGAGTTTTCAACTGCATCTTTAATTGCATCTTCAACGTATTCAATACCAATAACTTGTTTAGCCTGTTTAGCTACGAAATTAGCAATAGTGCCTGTGCCTGTATAAAGGTCATACACAAGTTCGGTTCCGGTCAATTTTGCAAGATCTCGTGTTATTTTATATAAATTGTAAGCCTGTTGCGAATTGGTTTGGTAAAATGATTTGGCGCTGATCTTAAACTTCAAGCCTTCTATCTCTTCCAGAATATGATCGCGGCCATAATACGTTTTAATATCCAGGCCAAAAAAAGTATCGTTACCCTTTGGGTTGTGTGTATATTGCAGCGAAGTTATTTGCGGAAAACGCTCTTTCAAAAAATCAAGTAAGGCAAATACTTCTTTTTCCTGCCATTCAAAAACAGAAACAACCACCATTATTTCGCCAATGCTTGTAGTGCGAATTAAAAGTGTTCTTAATAAACCCACTTTATCTCTTATTCCAAAAAAAGATAAATTATTTTTTAAAGCATATTCTTTTACAGCATTTCTTATAGAATTGCTTGGTTCAGGCTGTAGGTAGCAGTTATGTATATCCAGTATCTTATCAAACAAGCCGGCAATATGATAGCCTAATCCATTTTTATTTTCAACCTCTTCTTTTGAAGCAATTTGCTCATTGGTTAACCATTTTTTATTGGAGAAACCAAACTCTAATTTATTTCTGTAATAATATTCATCGGCATTGCCAAGTATGGGTGTAATTTCATCGAAGGTCAGCTTGCCAATACGTGTAAAGGCATCGTAAACATATTTTTGTTTGAATTCTAACTGACTTTTATATTGTAAATTTTGCCACTTACAACCGCCGCAAGTACCAAAATGTTCGCATACAGGTTTAGTTCTAAGATCAGATAGCTTTATTATTTTATGAACTTTACCTTCGGCTAAATTATTTTTTTTGCGGTGCACCATAACATCCACAACATCTCCGGGCACGGCACCTTCTATGAATACAACCATACCATCATGTTTTGCAATGGCTTTGCCTTCGGTGCTGGTATCAACAACTTCAAGGCCTTCAAGTACAAAATTTTTTTTAATTTTTGTCATAATCAGGCTGTAAAAGTAGTCATTTTCTGTATAAAGCAAACCCTGCCAGAGTTAGTCGTTATAACTGTATAACACTGGCAGGGTTATTCATAAAAAGTGCGTAATTTTGCAAAATGGCCCGTTACTTTTTAACGCTTTCTTATAATGGTGCCGGCTTTAATGGCTGGCAGATACAGGATAATACGCCTAACACCGTGCAGCAGATATTGGAAGAAAAAGTATCTATGATCTTAAAAGAAAAGATTGAACTGGTTGGCTGCGGCCGCACTGACGCGGGTGTAAATTCAAAAAATTATGTTGCGCATTTTGAAAGTAACAGTAAAGATCTTATCAGCAATAAAGATCACTGGATCTATAAATTCAATAATGTGTTGCCATTAGAAATTGCCGTACAAAATATACAAGCCGTTAATCCGGGCGCACATGCACGCTTTGATGCAAAAGCAAGAACCTATTATTATTTTATTCATCAGCAAAAAAACCCATTTATAAACGATTACAGTTTATATGTATATGGAAATATTGATTTTGAATTGATGAATAAAGCCGCACAAATACTTTTAGAATACCAAGATTTTACAAGCTTTAGCAAGTTGCATACACAAAACAAAACCAATAATTGTAAAATAACTAAAGCCGTTTGGCAAAAAACAAATGTTGGGCAATGGCGTTTCACAATTACCGCCGATCGTTTTTTGCGCGGCATGGTTCGTGCTATTGTTGGTACACTGCTTCAAGTAGGAAAAAACAAAATATCATTAAACGATTTCAGAAAAATAATTGAGGCTAAAGACAGAAATGTAGCCGGAGCAAATGTTGCGCCTAACGCTTTATTTTTAGTAGCTATTCAATACCCAAAAGAGACCTTCATTGAGTAACGAGCAAAAAAATAAAGGATTGAATTTTGAACTTATAAAGCGCATTTTAAGTTATACAAAACCCTATAACAAACTTTTTTACGGCGCAGTTTTTTTTACTTTGCTATTGGCAGGTATGGCAATTGTTCGCCCTCTTTTAATTAGCCTGGCGTTGAATGAATATGTTACAATGGCAAAAGACCTTAATGGCCTAAATTTTATTTGTTTGCTTATTCTGGCTTTATTATTTGTTGAAGCATTTATTCAAATAATTAATTTACGCATCACCAATTTACTAGGGCAAAACATTGTAAAAGATCTTCGCAACCAGGTTTACAAACACATTATTAATTTAAAGAATTCATATTTTGACACAACACCGGTTGGCACCTTGGTTACACGTGCCATTTCAGATATTGAAAGTTTAAGCGATGTGTTTGCACAGGGCTTTATTGTTATTGCGGGTGATATTGTTATGCTTTTAATTTTTATTTGCGTGATGTTTGCTAAAAACTGGATCTTAACATTATTGGCTTTAAGTACCATTCCATTGTTATTTGTTGCAACGGCCTTATTTAAGCGCGGCGTAAAAAAAACATTTACCATGGTGCGTAATGCAGTGTCGGCATTAAATACATTTACACAAGAGCATATTACGGGTATGCGCCTGGTGCAATTGTTTAACAGGGAAGAACAGGAGTTTGATAAATTTAAAGAGATCAACAAACAGCACTGCGTAGCAAACATTAAATCTATTTTTTATTACTCTGTATTCTTCCCGATCGTCGAAATTCTTTCATCCATTTCAATTGCATTGATTATTTGGTTTGCGGGTGTAAAAGGCAGCTCATACAATATCGGTTTAGGCGATATTACTTTTTTTATCATGATGATCAACATGCTGTTTCGTCCCATACGCATGCTGGCAGATCGTTTAAACACATTGCAAATGGGAATTGTTTCGGCAGAGCGTGTTTTTAAAGTAGTAGATACCGACGAAAAAATAATTAATACCGGCACCATAAAATTTGAAGGTGTTAAACAAAACATAGCTTTTAAAAACGTTTGGTTTGCGTATAATGATGAGCATTACGTTTTAAAAGATGTGTCTTTCTCTATTAAAGCCGGACAAACTGTTGCCCTTGTTGGCGCAACAGGCGCAGGCAAATCAACCATCATTAATTTACTAAGTCGTTTTTACGAATTAAACAAAGGCGAGATTGCCATTGATGGTATTGATATAACAAAAATAGACCTAAGTACCTTAAGGAAAAATACCGGTGTTGTGTTGCAGGATGTGTACATGTTTAACGACACGCTTTTAAATAATATCACCTTAAATAATCCTGATATAAAATTTGAAGATGTGGTTGCAGCAACCAAAGAAATTGGTCTGTATGAATACATTATGTCTTTACCCAACGGGTTTGATTATAAAGTAACCGAACGCGGGCAGGGCTTATCTGCAGGGCAACGCCAGCTGGTGGCATTTATTCGCGCCTTTGTTTATCAACCAAGCATTTTCATCTTAGATGAGGCCACCGCAACTATTGATACACAAACAGAACAGCTTATTCAAAAAGCTGCGGAAAAAATATCTGAAGGAAGAACTTCCATTATTATTGCACACCGTTTGTCAACGATAAAACATGTAGATAAAATTTTTGTGTTTGATCATGGAAAAATAATAGAAGAGGGAAGTATTAGCCAATTGCTAAGTAATGAATCTAAATTTAAAAAATTGTATGAATTAAATAACGCTGTAGAGATCTGATATGCCAAGTAAACAAGAAAAATTTGCCGAGTTTGAAACATTTGATAATTGCATCACTCTTTTTTGGGAAAATCTCGATAAAGGATTTCCATTAAAAGGCATTTGGCATAAAGAACATTTTAAGAATAACAAACCAATTGTTTTAGAGTTGGGCTGTGGCAAAGGTGAGTACACCATCGGCCTTGCGCAAAAGCATCCCGAAAAGAATTTTATTGGCGTTGATATAAAAGGCAATCGCATATGGACAGGTGCCAAATATGCTATGGAAAATAATCTGAACAATGTAGCTTTTGTGCGAACAAAAATTGATTTTATTGATTATTGTTTTGCAGAGAATGAAGTATATGAGATCTGGATCACTTTTCCCGATCCACAACCTCAAAAGCCTCGTGCCAGGCAGCGTTTAACACATCCACAATTTTTAGAGCGCTACCGTAAATTCTTAAAAAAAGATGGCATTGTACATTTAAAAACCGATAGCACCAGTTTTTATGAATTTACTATGGAAGTAATCAAAGAAAATAATTTGCCTTTGCTATGGCACACGAACGATCTTTATAAAAACTGTCCGGCTGATAGGGAAGAATTAATCAGAATTAAAACTTATTACGAAGCCATGTTCACCGCAAAAGGTGAGAATATAAAATATATCTGTTTTAAGTTGTAAATAAAAAAATCATTTTTTCGCAGCGTTTACTACTTTTAAAGTGTAAGTTCTTTTTACATCCTTGTAATCAAGATCTAATAAAATGAATCTGGTTTTCTTTAATGCTATGAGTTTAAATTTTCTTATTGGCGCGCTAGGCTTGCTTCCTTTAGAGTTTCGTGAAATATTCTGAACATTATAGAATGTAAGTGATGAATCTGTTTGATTAAATGAAAATCTGGCAGCAGAAACATTATAGGGAAGCGGATCAAATTCAGGATCCCAATCGTAAACTAAAAGAGTATCTTTTAGTTTAAACTTTAGATTTTTTAATAACCTTTTGTATTCGGCTTTTATTGTGTCGTACATTATCGTGCGCATTTCGAGTTTTGGTTTGTAAGTATTATTAGGATAATGAATGTAACCGGCATCTATATCGGCAGTATGACTGTGCGCATTGTACTTTACTTCAATTAAAATAAATTTATTCGCAATTAAAAATGTTTTAAAGTTATTTGTCTGCGAAAAACAGAAGTTGGCAAGCAATGTAAACAATAATAATAGGCATTTATACTGTGTTTTCATGTTAAATCAAAGATACTTAAACCTTAAAATTAACCAAATCAAATGCGGCTTTTGGCGCCCTTACGTATGTACCCATCTAATTTTGCTTTTTATTTATCAAAATAAAGCGTAATTTAAACCCTTCGTAAAGCAGTGTATGGAAAAGCAACCTTTGTTGGAAGTAAAGAACCTGGTAACACAGTTTAAAACTGATGACGAATTTATAAAAGCGGTAAATGATATATCATTTACACTTCATAAAGGCGAAACTATTGGTATTGTGGGCGAGAGTGGTTCCGGTAAATCGGTTACTTCACTTTCCATTATGCAGCTTATTCCAAATCCTCCGGGCAAGATCACACAAGGCGAAATAATCTATCACACAAAAGATAATAAAATTGTTGATCTGGTTAAGACAAAAAACGATGAAATGCGCCATTACCGTGGTAATGAGATAGCAATGATCTTCCAGGAACCAATGACTTCGTTAAACCCTGTAATTACTTGCGGTAACCAGGTGATGGAATCACTCCTGCTTCATCAAAAAATCACTAAAGACGAAGCGCGCGAAAAAACAATAAAATTATTTGAAGAAGTACAATTGCCTAACCCAATACAAATGCTGGACAGGTTTCCGCATCAACTTTCGGGTGGTCAAAAACAAAGGGTAATGATAGCCATGGCCATGAGCTGCAACCCAAATATATTGATAGCCGATGAGCCAACAACGGCTTTGGATGTTACGGTACAAAAAACCATTTTGGAGTTAATGAAAAAACTACAGGTGGAGCATAATATGGGGATTCTTTTTATTACGCATGATCTTGGTGTAATTGCAGAACTGGCAGATACGGTTGCAGTAATGTATAAAGGTAAAATTGTTGAACAAGGCCCTGTGCTTGATATTTTTGCTAATCCTCAACATCCTTACACAAAAAGTTTATTAGCTTGCCGTCCGCCATTAGATAAGCGTTTAAAACGTTTGCCGGTTGTAAGCGATTTTATGATGCGTGGAGATGATGGCGAAATTATTGAGCTGACAAAAAATGTAAATGATGCTATTAACAGCGTTGTAATTAGTTCTGAAGAGCGTAAACAAAATCACATTGAATTATATCAACGCGATAAAATTTTAGAATTAAAAAATGTAAAAACCTGGTTTCCGGCACAAAAAACTTTATTCGGAAAGGTTTTAGGTTATACTAAAGCTGTAGATGATGTTACATTTGATGTGTACGAAGGAGAAACTCTTGGCCTTGTAGGTGAAAGTGGTTGCGGGAAAACAACATTGGGGCGAACTATTTTAAAATTAACAGAAGCTTCGGAAGGACAAATATATTATAAGCGCGAAGAATTATTGCGCATGAAAGAATCTGATTTCAGGCCGCACCGAAAAGATATGCAAATTATTTTCCAGGATCCTTATTCTTCGTTAAACCCTCGTATTACTGTGGGCGACGCAATTATGGAGCCAATGAAAATCCATAATATTTTTCCTACAAGTAAACAACGCAGGGATAAAGTTTACGACCTCTTAAAAAAAGTGGGCCTTGATGAAAAACACTATCACCGTTACCCGCACGAGTTTAGCGGTGGGCAACGGCAGCGTATTTGTATTGCCCGTGCATTAGGGTTAAATCCTAAATTTATTATTTGCGATGAAAGTGTAAGTGCGCTTGATGTGAGTGTGCAGGCGCAGGTTTTAAATTTATTGAATGAATTAAAAGCTGAATTCAAATTCACCTATATTTTTATCAGTCACGATTTAAGTGTAGTTAAATTTATGAGTGATCGAATGATTGTGATGCAAAAAGGAAAGATAGAAGAGATGGGCGATCCGGATGAAATTTATGTTAATCCAAAAAGTGATTACACACGGAAACTGATCGATTCAATTCCAAAAGGAAATATTGAAAATATAAAAGCAGCCATCGCGCAAAAAGAACAACACCAGCCTTTTTCAGATTGGGTAAGCACTTCTAAAGAATAACCATGCTCGATTTTTTAAAACAACTAACAGACCCTAACAGCATAATTGAATACGGGGGTTTATGGTTATTGCTGTTTGTTATTTTTGCCGAAACAGGTTTATTGGTTGGCTTTTTTTTACCTGGTGATAATTTAATTTTGTTGGCAGGCATTTTATGTAAGGCCCGTCCGGATCTTATTCATGTAAACTATTTTGTATTAGCTTGTTTAATGATAGCAGCTGCGGTTTTAGGCAATGTTTTTGGTTATTGGTTTGGTAAACGGGCCGGAGATAAATTATATTCAAAAAAAGAAAGCTGGTTCTTTAAGAAAAAACATTTAGAAGTTACCAAAACCTATTACGATAAGTATGGTGGAAATACAACGTTGATCATAGCACGTTTTTTACCTGTTGTACGCACCTTTGCGCCCGTAATTGCCGGCGCTATAAAAGTTGATTTTTTTAAATTCATGTTATTTAATATTGTTGGTGCTGTTGGCTGGATTATAAGCTTAAGCGGCATTGGTTATTTTTTGGTGCAAATATTTCCGGGGGTTACAAATTATATGGGTTACATTTTTATTGTACTTATAATTATTACAGCAATTCCCATCTTAAGAATACTTTTCAGGAAAAAGAAAACAGGAAACGCTTAAAAAGTAAGTGGCTTACCCTGGTAATAATCCAACACTTTTAATTTAAAAATATAATCGTATTTAGCTTGTAGCATATTACTTTCTGCTGCAAACAAACGGTTTTTAGCAGTACTAAAATCAAATGCGCTGATTACACCTGCATCAAACTTTTGTTGCGCATATTTAAAAGATTCATTTGCTGCATCTACACTTGATTTTGTAGCAGCATATTTATTTAAAGATGCTTTTGCGCTGATGTATGCCTGTGAAATGGTTTTATAAAGATTTTGTTTTGCAAGATCCTGCGATAACCTGGCATTTAAAGCATTTATTTTCGCATTTTTAACCGATGTGTAAGTCTGCAAACCGTTAAACAACGGAATATTTAAAGTAAAGCCAACAATTTTGTTTGCATTATTTTTAAACTGATCGGCAAAAGCTGTTTTACGGGTTACTAATTCAGAAGTAGGTGTGTACACGCTATCGCCGCCGCTGGTAATACCACTTAGCTGGTAACCTGTAAAATTTACCCCTAATACATCTTTTGCAAGGCCGGATGTACCCGTTCCCAAACTGGCATTAAATGTAAGCGTAGGACTTATTCTTCCTTTGCTCGCGGCTAAATACCTTTCTGCACTTAAAATAGAATACTCACCGCGTTTAATACTTGGCTGGGTTTTTAAACCTGATTCATAAATGAATTGTATATCGGCCAATATTGGATTTTCGGATACTTCGATATTAGGACGTGCTACTGAAAAATTAGAAACAGAATCAAGATTCATAAGCTGTCTTAAATTTAATAAAGAGAGCGTTAAATTATTTTCGGCAGAAGTAACATTTACCTCTTCGTTTGCTAATTGTGCTTTAATATCATATTCAATACTTTTTGCAATGGCTCCGGCATTTACTAATTTTTGTGTACGAACTAATTGTTCGTTAGTTATATCAAATTGTTTTTGCGAGATCTTTAAAAGCTCTTCGCCAAATATTACTGAAATATAAGCGTTAGCTACATTTAAAGAAAGATCGTTGGCTAATTGCTTTACATTTTCTTCGCTGCTTAAATAGGTGTATTGATTTGCTTTAACGGTATTATACTGGCTTAAGCCGCTCCATAAAACAACCGAGCTGCTTAAATAAAAGTTTTGTGAAAGCACCTGCGTGTTTGCAAATGTATTTGTAAACCTGTCTATCGTTTGACCAAAATTGTAATTATGTTGTGCACCTGCATTTAATGACGGTAATAGCGCAGCTTTACTTTGTAAGGTATTGTTCTTATTGATTTCAGAATTTAAGGCAGCCTGTTTTAACGTAATATTATGTTTTAAAGCATAATCAATACACTGTGGCAGGTCCCAGGTTCCCTGTGATCTTATAATCAAAGAAAGAAATATAAAGAGAATAAGCGTTAAATACCTCATTGCGTATAATTATAATATAAAATTAAATAAATTATTGTGGTTAAAAGCTTAAAAAATTAAAACTTACACTAACGGTAAATTTTGATGTTTATGAATGAAAAACGAATTGTGATCAGTCGTTATTTTTTTTTGCGGCTTTATTATTTAGCGTAATAACAAAAATTAAAAAAACCATACTGGTGCTAACAACTGTAATTAAGCTAAAGGTTGGTTGATTGAAGAAATAGGTTAATAAAGAAGCGCCAATGGTTATAATGCTGAATGAATAAATTATAATAACAGTTTTTGTGTGACTGTAGCCACAATCAATCAATTTGTGGTGCAGGTGATTTCTGTCTGCATTAAACGGCGATTGACCTTTTAAGGCGCGGGTAATAAATACACGCAAGGTATCTAAAAGCGGATAAATTAAAGCCGCAATTGCAAATACAGGTTTACTTACATTTACCCAAAAGTGATCTAATTTTTGAATAGGAAATTCGATCATTTTTATAGCAAGAATACAAAGGAAAACACCGATCACCAAAGAGCCTGAATCGCCCATAAAAATTTTTGCCGGAGAAAAATTAAAGATCAAAAAGCCTAATAATGAACCCGCAAGCGCAAATGATAAAGCGGCATATGGAAATTCATTGGCATAGATAAACCAAATACCAAAAGCGGTGCTTGTTATAAGTCCAACACCTGCCGCAAGTCCATCAACACCATCAATTAAATTAATAGAGTTTACTACTACTACATAGGTAAAAATGGAAATAAAAACACTTCCCCAATAAGGCAGGTCGTAAACGCCAAAAATGCCATGCAGGCTGGTAATACGGATATTACCCATTAAAACAAGAATCAATGCAACAACAATATGAGCAAATAATTTTTTAACAGGTGCTGTACCAATTATGTCATCTTTAACACCAACAAAAAAAAGTATAAGACTTGTAGCAACAATTAATTTAAATTCTTTAACCGATTCAAATATGGTTTCATAATAAACCATATCATCAATATTATACCACAATGCATAAGCAAACAAAGTGCCGGCATAAATAATAATGCCTCCAATAGTTGGAATAGAGCCTTTATGTATCTTACGATCTTCGCTGGGCACATCTATTAAACGCTTTAGCACGGCTACTTTAATAAGCGCAGGTGTTGAATAAAGCACAACAATAAATGCTGTTAAAAAAACTAGTATAAGTACAGTCATCTAAAAATCGTAGTATAAATTATAAATACTTGTTCTAATGCCTAAATATATATAATTAGTTTGGTTGTTTAGAGTTGTAAAGTTATTAAAATTTTGAACCCTATAGGTATAACCTAAATTTACATTTAGGTTATATGCAGGATTAATCAAATAGCCTATTTTAGCATTTATAAGCTGAGTATTATAGAGGTAGTCGCCGTTTTGAAATAATGTTTGGTTATTGTACTTAAAGTTTACAAAAAAGCGCTTCCATTTATAGTCTGCAATAGCAATAATTTCTTTTCCTGCGCCCGGTGTATATGCCAGGTTTTGATTATAGTGCGAATATGATTGGTTACTTGTCGCGTTTAAAGGGCTCACATAACTATTTTCGTTTACATCGTTATATTCTACCTGTAGAAATAAATTTTTAATGCCACATGCATCAAAATAATTTGCGCCAAGCTGAAAACCGATAGCATCGCCGTATTTTTTCGCACCGCTCAGATCATCGGCCATAAGCTGACCGTAAAGATTTAGTTTATTGGCGATTTTAAATTTTACATCAGCACCAACTAAAATATTGTTTTTATCATTTAATCCATATTCGGGTAAATTTGAATAGATCAAAGGATTAAAATACTGCCAGCCAATATCCTGTTTATTTTTATCATCGCCGGCATGCCATATCATACCTTGAAAAAAGCCAACGTTTAAAAATTTAGAAATATTAATGCTGAGGTATTGAAAAGAAGCTGCTTTTTTTTGAAATAACCTTTCGGCATTTGGAGTAGGACGTTTTGAAGCAGAATCCAGGTTCATTAAAACAGAATAAATATTGGTATAACTCATACGACCTTTAAACCATTGCTGTGTAATGCGCACATACGGATAATTAAAAGCATTATCACTTAAAAGCAAAGAGCGGTATCCGTTACCAATTTTATGCTTACCATGCCCAACCTGTATATTCAAATTATTTAACGGCTGAACAGAAAAAAAGCCTGATGAAAAAGCATAATCATATCCTGTGCCTTTAAACGTTTTCCAACGGCCCTGGCCCGGCACTATATAAGTTGCTTTTACTAAATTTGAAACATAATTGGGAAACGTTGATTGATTTTCGGCAAACATGGTTTCAAAGTAAAATTTATTGCCAATGTAACCACTGGCAATAAGCCCGCGGGTGTTAGTATTTAATCTGCGATTTAAGGTGTCGGTAAGGTCTCTTCCTTCTTCAAAATTTAAGAGCGGATCGAGGAAAAATTTAAAATTCTGGTTGGGCGGTTGCACACGCACAACGTGTTTAAAAAACATGGCATCCAGGGCCGGATCATCTACAATATATTTAAACAAACGGTTTGAATCGGGAATGTGTTCGTATGTGTAATTAAAAAAATGGATGTATGGTTTTAAACCAGAATGAATGGCTGAATCTTTTGTAGCTAAAGCTCTTTCGGTAAGTAAAGAAAAATTATAATCGCCGGGGAGATTGTAGAACTGCGATCTTGAAGTAAAAGAAACAAGCAACAATACAATAAGGGCCAGGGCAGACGCGGACTTGTATGAGATTTTTTTATTGAGCATTAGTCTTGTGTCTTGCATCCATTCGGTCTTGCTATGCGCTACCAAACTTTCACGTTCTCTTTTTTCTTAAAATCTTCATAAACCTGTTTAATTCCTTCCTCTAATTCTATTTTATGTTTCCAACCCTGCTTGTGAAGAAAGCTAACATCCATTAATTTTCTTGGTGTACCATCTGGCTTTGTAAGATCATGTTTTATTTCGCCGGTATAGCCAACAATTTTTTGGATCATAATAGCAAGATCTTTGATAGTAAGATCAGCACCTGTGCCAATGTTAACATGCTGCGAACCGTTATAATTTTGCATTAAATAAACGCAGGCATCAGCCATATCATCAGCGTGTAAAAACTCTCGCATAGGCGAGCCCGTGCCCCACATTTCTACAAACGGTGCATTACTTTGTTTTGCTTCGTGAAATTTGCGGATCAATGCAGGTAATACATGTGAGTTATTTAAATTATAATTATCGTTAGGGCCATATAAGTTTGTTGGCATTACCGAAATAAAATTACAGTTATATTGCCTGTTATAACTTTCACACAATTTAATACCTGCAATTTTTGCAATTGCATAAGGCTCGTTAGTATCTTCAAGAAAACCGCTTAATAAATATTCTTCTTTTAAAGGTTGTGGTGCTAATTTAGGATAGATGCAGGATGAACCTAAGAATAAAAGCTTGCTTACTTTATTTTCATAAGCAGCATGAATAACATTATTCTGAATCATTAAGTTTTCATACAAAAAATCGGCGCGGTAAATATTATTTGCTTGTATACCACCAACCTTTGCAGCAGCTAAAAAAACATACTCAGGTTTTTCTTTCGCAAAAAAATCAGCAACCTGATTTTGATCACGAAGATCTAATTCTTGTGAAGTTTTTAGAACAAAATTGGTAAATCCGTTTTTTTGTAAATTTCTTAATATGGCCGAACCTACCATTCCACGATGGCCCGCAATGTATATTTTAGAATCTAATTTCATTTTAAATGCTGCAGTAGATGATGTAATCTATTCGCTTTAATTCGCAAAAACTCTCAGTTATTATTCTTTATAATTTAAGATCTTATGTCCGCCTTCCAACAAATATTTATCACGTTTAAATAACTCAACATCGGCTAAAACCATTTCTTTACAAAGCTCTGCAACGGTATAAGTTGGAGTCCAACCCATTTTTGTTTTTGCTTTAGTAGCATCTCCAACCAAAAGATCAACCTCGGCCGGGCGATAATATTTAGGATCAATTTCTACTACTGCTTTTCCGGTTGCAACGTTTATTCCTTTTTCATTTTCATTCCTGCCTTCCCATTTTATTTTAATACCCACTTCGGCAAAGGCCATATTTATAAATTCGCGAACTGTTATTTTAATTCCGGTTGCCAAAACAAAATCATCCGGTTCATCCTGTTGCAACATACGCCACATACCTTCCACATAATCTTTAGCATGGCCCCAGTCCCTTTCAGAATCAATATTGCCCATAAATAATTTTTCTTGTAAGCCTAAGCTAATTTTTGCAACACCACGTGTAATTTTACGTGTAACAAAGGTTTCGCCACGTAACGGACTTTCGTGATTAAATAAAATGCCGTTGCAGGCATACATACCATAAGCTTCGCGGTAATTTTTTGTGATCCAAAAACCATATAATTTAGCAACGCCATAAGGGCTGCGAGGATAAAAAGGTGTTGTTTCTTTTTGAGGAATCTCCTGTACTAAGCCATATAGCTCAGATGTAGAGGCCTGGTAAAAACGTGTTTTCTTTTCCAAACCTAAAATACGAATAGCTTCCAAAATACGTAATGTGCCAATACCATCAGCGTTGGCAGTATATTCAGGGGTATCAAAACTTACTTTTACGTGCGACATGGCAGCAAGGTTGTAAATCTCATCCGGCTTAACTTCCTGCACTATTCTGATAAGATTTGTACTATCGGTAAGATCGCCGTAATGCAATTTAAAATTAACATGTTTTTCGTGTTGATCCTGGTATAAATGATCGATCCTGTCAGTATTAAAAAGAGAGCTGCGGCGTTTAACGCCATGCACTTCATATCCTTTGCTTAATAATAACTCCGAAAGATAGGCGCCATCCTGTCCGGTTACCCCTGTAATAAGTGCTACTTTTGCCATAATTTATAAAGTAACAATATTACAAAAAATTAACGTATAAAACTCATTCAAAAATAGAGGTAAATAAGGCTATTTTTATTTATATTTGAGCCTTATTGATAACAGAACAAAACATGAAAACCACCTTCACAAAAAAGAATTATTATATTTTATTGGCAGGAATAGTATTTATTGCTTTAGGTTATTTGTTAATGATTGGCGGTGGAAGCAAAGATCCTAATGTTTTTAACCCTGCCATTTTTGATTTTCAGCGTATTACTTTAGCACCCATTTGTTGTTTAATTGGCTTTGTAACCATTGTGGTTGCTATTATGTGGAGGCCAAAACAAGCAGAAGCTGCTAACTAATGAACGAAGAACAGGCAACATCATTACCTCCAAAGAAAAAAGGTAAATTTAAACGATTTGCGTTTATTGCTTTTTTAACACTTATATTTTTGTGGTTTATTTATTATTTTATTTGCGGCATAACTTATAGCGATGGTAGCCGCTCGGGTATTTTATTTAAAGTGGCACGTAAAGGTTATATTTTTAAAACCTATGAAGGCGAATTAAATATTGGCGGTGTTAACCAGGGCGAAGGAACCATTATGCCAATGACCATTTTTAAATTTTCTACCACAAAAAAACAGATCTACGATTCGCTGGAAGCCTACCAGGGAAAAAGGGTAGTGCTTAAATACAGGCAAGTGATAAAAAACTTTTTTTGGCAGGGCGACACTGATTATTTTGTTGACCATGTTTCTTTAGTACGTTAAAATTTTATGTCATATCTACAAGCTTTACTAATCGCAATTGTTGAAGGTTTAACAGAATTTCTTCCTATATCATCAACCGGCCACATGATGATAACCACAGCGCTTTTAGGAATGGAAGTAACGCCCTTTGTAAAATTATTTACCATTGCCATTCAGCTGGGCGCCATACTGAGCGTTGTTGTTTTATATTTTAAACGTTTTTTTAAATCGGTAAATTTTTATTTAAAACTTGTAGTTGCATTTATTCCCTGCGCCATTGCCGGTGTGCTTTTGGGTGATTGGATAGATGCGCAGTTAGAAAATGTATTTGGTGTTGCCGTTGCGCTTTTTGTTGGTGGAATTATTTTACTGTTTGTAGATAAATGGTTTAAAGATCAAACTATAAATAATGAAGAAGATATATCCTATGTAAAAGCCTTAAAAATCGGCCTATTTCAATGCCTGGCTTTATTTCCGGGTGTTAGCCGAAGTGCCTCAACAATTATTGGAGGGATGACGCAAAAGCTTACCAGGCAGGCAGCTGCTGAATTTTCGTTTTTTTTAGCTGTACCAACAATGTTTGCTGCAACAGCAAAAAAATTACTGGATTTTTATAAAGAAGGCATTGTTATAAATTCGGAAGAAATAAAAATACTGATCTTTGGAAATGTAGTGGCATTTATTGTGGCCGTTTTAGCCATTAAATTTTTTATAGGTGTGTTAAATAAATATGGATTTAAGTATTTTGGTGTGTACCGCATTATTGTTGGAGGTGTGCTTATTATCCTATTTTTAATGGGAATAAAAATTGCTGTAGTTTAACAAACACTGCTTTGTTAATTAATCTTTTTGTATTTAAAATTCCGCGCGGGATAAAAAAATAAATTCGCTTATAAATTATTTATAGTGAGCGATAACCTAACAAAAAAACGATTACGAACTTCAGGAATCACGGTGATCATTAGCTTATCATTGGTTTTGTTTATGTTAGGTGCCTTGGGCCTACTGGTTATTAATGCCAATAAATTATCAAAGCACTTTAAAGAAAATGTTGGTTTTCAGATCTACTTAAAAGACACCGCCAGCTCTGCGCAAACCGATGCGCTTTTGCAGGAAATAAGCAATTCTAATTATGCAAAAAGTGTAAACCTTATCAATAAAGAACAAGCTGCCGAAAAATTAAAAGCAGACCTTGGAGAAGATTTTGTTTCTTTTTTAGGAAGTAATCCTTTGTTAAATTCATTAGAAGTAAAGCTAAATGCCAATTACGCCAATACTGATACCTTGCAGATAATTGAAAAAACCCTTTTGCAAAAAAGTTATATTAAAGAGGTGGTGTATCAAAAAGACATGATCAATAATTTAAATAAGAACACAAAAGCTATTGCGTTTTTTATTTTAATATTTAGTGGGGCGCTTTTAATTGTAGCAATTGCGCTTATAAATAATACTATTCGTCTTTCTATTTATTCACAACGGTTTTTAATTCGTACTATGTATTTGGTTGGCGCCACCCGCTCTTTTATAAGTAAGCCTTTTATTTTTAAAGGAGTGCGCCAGGGCATAATTGCCGGTATTGTTGCAAGTGTTTTGCTTGTAGGTTTATTAATGATAAGCACGCGTTTTATACCCGACCTTTTACAATTACAGGATGAGAATTTATTACTAATACTATTTTCTGCGATTGTTTTAGTAGGTGTTATTATTTCTGCGTTTAGTGCTATGCTTGCTGTTTTACGCTTTTTGCGTTTAAAAACAAGTGATCTCTACTTTTAATTAATCTTAACGCACTTGTGTTATTCTATTTGTTAAATTTGTAAATCAAAAATCAATTAAATGGATACAAATTTTAGAAACACCCCAATAGAGAATTTTGAACCCTCTTCAATAAGTGGTCAAAATTCTGTTTTGCGTTCATCTTTCGCCTGGATGAGCGTGGCAATGGTACTTACAGCGATTTCTGCACTTATATTTGCAAATGTACCTCAGTTAACCGTGTTATTATTGGAGCCAACTGAATTTGGATATAAATTAACAACCTTAGCCTATGTTGTTATGTTTGCTCCGCTTGCTTTTGTTTTGGTAATTCGTTTTGGATTAAACAAGCTATCCCTGCCGGCTTTAATAGCCACCTTTATAGGATATTCTATTGTTACGGGTGTTAGCTTAAGCTTTATATTTTTTATCTATACCATCGGTTCAATTTACACGGTGTTTTTAAGTACAGCTGCATTATTTGCTGTTATGGCAATTGCGGGCTACACAACAAAAACAGATCTTACTAAACTGGGAAGTCTTTTAATGATAGGTTTAGTTGGAATAGTTATAGCATCGCTAATTAATTTATTTATGGGAAATGCTAAAATGGATTACATTATAAGTATTTTAGGGGTTGTTATTTTTACGGGATTAACTGCTTATGATGTGCAAAAGATAAAAAATTTGGGTGTGCAAACAGGAAATTCAGTAGAAGGCCGTAAACTAGGAATTCTTGGAGCGTTGACGTTATACCTTGATTTTATTAACTTATTTATGTTCTTATTGCGTTTATTCGGCGATAGGAAATAATTTAACATTATACTAAGAGAAGCTCGTTTATATTTTAAACGGGCTTTTTTTATGAGCCAAAAGCAAGCAAAATTTATAGTTTAAATCAGAGCGATCGCTTTTAGATATAAAAGAGATGTTAAATGCAAAAAATACCTAGTGAATAGTGCTTTTGAATGAGTTAATATTCGAAAAAAAAGAGTGTTTTTTTGTAAATTTATAGTGTAAAAATGCATTTAAAATGAAACAAATTATTTTTTTAACCACTTTATTTATTTGTAGCCTGCAATTTTCAGTTATTGCGCAAACAAATAAAAAAACTTCAACGCCACCAAGTGATGCAGCAAGTGGTTTTACCTATGATTTTGATAAAACAAACGAACTTATTTTTGAAAGATTATCAAATCCGACACAAAGTAATAAAGATGTTCAGGCGCTTATTGATGAACCAAGCTTTCCAATATTAAGTAAGGGAGAAAAAATAAATCCTGAGTATAAAAAGAAAGTTGGTTCCTGGGTTGAAAGCCATCCTGCACTTGTTATTGCCGTTTTAAAGAATAGAAAAGACATTGTACGTCCATTTTAATATTTAATAAATGAAAAAATTAATTACCATATTATTGTTGCTTTCCTTTTTTACCAACTATTCGCAAACGCAAGTTGTTATCGGGCCACAAAGCAGTACTTTCTCAAGCATGACAAGGGGCTACCACTTTACTTCACCAACTGCATTTAATCTTTGCGCACTTTACATTCCTCAGGATGCAAGTGCAGGTACCACGCAAAGCATTTGGGTTGTAAGATTTAATACCGCTGCACCTCCTGCTTTTCCGGGTACTACAAATGCGTACACAACTTTATTTACAACTACAGGTGTTGCCGCAAATACTACAGTAAGTTGTAATATACCAATTGCTGCCGGCGATATTATTGGTATCTACGGTTCAAGAGCTGCGGGTTGTATTAATAGTTATGATGGTGTTAACTTTGCTGCTACCATAAATGGTTTTCCTACAACATTAAGCAGAAGTGGAACTCAAAATTGTATCAACGGGGTTGGTGCCCCTGCATTTCCTATTTGGTCTGAAGTTAACTTTAGCATTGGCAGGATTTTTATGTATTATAACTGCTGCCCAACGCCAACAATTACAACAGCTGCCTCTGCAACAAATATTTGTAGCGCAGCCGGCACGAGTGTAACTATTTTAGGTGGTGGTGCAACTACTTATACTTGGATGCCAGGAAATATTAATTCATCTTCAATTACTGTTACGCCAACAGTTAGCACAACTTATACATTAAGCGGATCGGCATTAGGTTGCACCGGCAGCAAAACAGTTGCTGTGAACGTTAGTGCAACACCAACAATTAATTCAATTACCAATACAGGTCCGGTTTGCCAGGGCTCAGCGGTTAACATTAATGCAAATGCAACAACCGCCGGTACAATAACCTATGCATGGGCAGGGCCTAATGGCTTTTCGTCAAATGTGCAGAACCCTTCTATTCCAAATGCACAACCTGCCAGTATAGGAACTTATTCATTAACAGTTACAAATTCTTTTGCCGGAGGTTTGCAATGCCAGGCAGTTGGTAGTACAACGGTTGGCGTTGTGCCAACCGGTACAATAACAACAACCCCAACATTTACATTATGTCAGGGCGCAGGTTTAAGTTTAATTTCAAATGCAAATCCGGCTCCAACCTCTTATTCATGGACGGGGCCAAATGTTTTTAGTTCAACACAACAAAACCCAACAATTAGTAATGTTATGCCTGCAAACGCTGGCGCGTATAATGTAACGGCTTATTATACCAGCCCCTCTACAACACTTGTGTGTACAGCAAGTGCGGCCTCTAACGTTCAGGTGGTTGCCACAGTGCCAACAAATGTTACCGCAAATCCGGCTAGTGTATGCCAATACGGAAATACAAATTTAAATGTTACTGCACCGGGCGCAGTAGCATTTTCATGGACGGGCCCAAACAATTTCACTTCAACTTCAGCAAATAATCCGATCAATAACGTACAGCCTTCTTCAGCGGGAACATATTTTGCAACATCAACTTTTGCAATTGGCAGTGTAAGTTGCACAACAAATGGATCGGCACAGCTTAACGTTGTAGCTGTAAACCCTGTTATGGTTACACCAACTGTTGCAACCTGCGAACCAGCAAACGCACAATTATCTGCAAGCTCAAGTGGCGCGATAACTTACTTATGGTCTGGCCCAAACAATTATACATCATCGGCTGCTAATCCTGTTTTAACTGCACCGTCTGTTTCTAATTCGGGAGTTTATCTTGTAACAACTTCTTATATTAATGGCCCATTAACATGTTACAATTCAAACACAGTACAACTTACCGTTTATCCAAAGCTTACATTTACTTTAGCAGCGTATAAACAAACATGCTACAATACACAGGTAACAGTTAATGGTCCCGCCGGGGGCACATCTTATGACTGGACGAGCTCAAGCGGTTTTACTTCAAACTCTCAAAACCTAAGCATACCAAGTATTCAACCAAACCAGTCCGGCACTTACACTTTAACTGTGCATTTAGGACCTTGTACAACATCTCAAAAAATACAAATTGATGTATTAACACCAATAGCTTTAACATTAACACCACAAGACAGAACTATTTGCCGCGGCGACAGCATTCAGTTATTTGCAGGCGCTACTGGTGGTAGTCAAAATTATGCTTACGTTTGGAATCCACCTTCATTTTTAGGATCGCCTACAGGTAGTTTGCAATATGGAATGCCGCTGGGTACTACGGTTTATAATTTATCGGCGCATGATATTGCCTGCCCTAATTATACAGTTCAGCATACATTTACAGTTAAAGTTAATCAACCTCCTATGCCAGACCTTCAATTAGAAAAGGAGCAAGGCTGCGAACCGTTATGTTTATTTTATAATACAAAAACGCAAAACCAAGCCGCCATTACTACGTATGATTTTGGTGGTTCACAAATAATACAGACAGATAGTTTTTCTTATTGTTTAACAGAGCCGGGAACGTATCATTTAAAAATATATTCGTTAGGCAAAAATGGTTGTAAAGGTATTTATGAGTACGGCGCACCTATTATTGTGTGGCCAAAACCACACTCTGATTTCAGCTGGAATCCGGATGTTGTAACAACTAGCAATAACCAGGTTACATTTGAGCCTAGTTCTAAATATGGTCCAATTATAAGTACTAACTGGATGTTTTCCGGTACAGGAATTAACGGTTACGATACTACTAATTTAAGAAACCCTCAACGTACTTTTGAAAATACAGGCAAATACCCAATCATGCTAATTCAACGCACTGAACATGGTTGTGTTGATTCGGTTATCAAGATCATTGAAGTAATTGATGAAATGAATTTATTTATTCCAAATTCGTTTACACCAAATGGTGATGGTGTAAATGATGTTTTTGGTATTAAAGGTTTAGGAATTAAACTGGAAGGCTTTAGTATGGAATTGTTTGATCGTTGGGGCCACTCGATGTATTTTACAAAGGATGTTACCAAAGGCTGGGATGGTACAGTAAAAGGCCAACCGGCGCAGGATGGTGTTTATATTTATAAAATCAAAGCAGTAGGTGTAAATGGCGAAGGCAAAAAAGAATACATTGGCCATGTTACATTGATGAAGTAGAATTACAGCGTCACTTTCTTTCCCTCTCCAAAGAAGAGGAAAGCAAGAACTCAAGTCCTGCTCCTTTCGAGAAAGACTTTAAAAAATAAAAAAATCCCGATTGATTTAAGCGGGATTTTTTATGAATTCAAATTTAAGCTTTAATTATTGATTGACTAAAAGTTTAAATCCTTTACCGTGAATATTAATGATCTCTACTTTAGAATCGTCTTTTAAATATTTACGAAGTTTGGCAATATAAACATCCATACTACGACCGTTAAAATAATTATCATCCTGCCATATAGATTTTAAAGCAAACGTTCTGTCTAATACATCGTTTTGGTGTACGCATAACAAACGTAATAACTGACTTTCTTTAGTAGTTAATTTTTGTTCGATACCATTATGTTGTAAGATCTGCTTTTCAGAATTGAACTGGTATTTACCAATCTTAAAATTAACTTCTTCGCTTTCAGATGAACGAACTTTATTGGTACGACGCAATACAGCGGTTACACGGGCCAATAATTCTTCCATACTAAAAGGTTTTGTAATATAATCGTCAGCGCCCGCACTAAAACCTTCAATAGTATCTTCTTTCATGCTTTTTGCAGTTAAAAAGATAATTGGAATGTTTTTATCGGTTACCCTGATCTCTTTTGCTAAAGTAATACCGTCTTTAACAGGCATCATCACATCTAATAAAAGAAGGTCGAACGAGCCTTTAAAAAAAGTATCTGCTCCTTTTTTACCATCATCGGCTAACTTTGTCTCAAAACCTTTCGCATCTAAATATTCCTGTAAAAGTGGCCCTAAGCTGGGATCATCCTCCACTAAAAGTATTCTTGTTTTAACAGTTTCCATTTATTTTAAATGTTAAATTATTTACTTAAAGGTAATCACTAACCGTGCCATTTTAACATTTTTAACATTAATTGTCAAATGGTAAATGCACATTAAAAGTACTTCCTTTACCTAACTCACTATCAACAGAAATATAGCCTTTATGTTTTAAAATTACAGCTAAAACATACGAAAGTCCTAAGCCAAAGCCTTTTACATTATGTACATTTCCGGTTGGCACTCTATAAAATTTATCAAATATCTTACGCTGATTTTCTTTACTTATGCCAAGACCATTATCTTTTACTTTTATCATAATTCCTTCGGCAGTATTGTTTGTAGTAATAAGTATCTCAGGTACACCTTTAGAATATTTAATGGCATTATCAATTAGATTAAAGATGATATTGGTTAAGTGAACCCTATCTGCTTGGAGTTTGAATTTTTTCGCATTTAATTCTGTTCTGATATTTCCCTGACGCTGATCAATTAAAAGCTGTGTATTATTAATGGCTGTATTAATAATTTCGTGCACATCCAACTCACTTTTTTTAAGAATGAATTCACCTTTATCTAAAATAGAAGTTTGTAAAATACTTTCTACCAATACACTTAGGCGTTTATTTTCTTCTCGTATCATTTTAAGATAGCGCTGTTGCTTTTCGGGTGTTTGCGAGATACTACCATCACCTAACATTTCGCTTGCCAAAGATATTGTGCTTATTGGTGTTTTAAACTCATGCGTCATGTTACTGATAAAATCATTTTTAATAATAGAAAGTTTTTTCTGCTTTAAATTGTTGGCCATAATGTAATAAAAAGAAAAAATAAGAATGGCAATTACAATAACAGATGTAATTATAAAGGGCCACATTTCTTTAAAAACATCTTTGTTTTGATTTGGAAAACGCACAATTAAATATTCAGGATCAACAAAACGGTTGCTTGGCGAAAGATTTACTTTATAGGCCGGCCCTAACGAATCGATGGATGCCTCTGCATTTACAAGGTTAGCGTGATGTGAACTGCCTGGATGTAACAGCGTTAAATAATAATTATATTTAAAACGAATGTTTTGTTTTTTTAATTCCAGGCCTAAAATTGAATCTAATAAAAGTGTATCTACCTTTTGTTTAAAATCTGTATAATAATTTCGTGTTGAGGTCTCATCAAAAAAGCTATAACCTTTAAGCGGATTAAAAAGATCGTTATTGCTTTGTGTAAGGCCGATTGATTTTTCTTTTAATTCTTTTAAAAAACTTGCCGCCGCCGGATCAAGCTTTAACGAATCGGCAATAATATCTTTTGTTGCAAACTCGCTATGCGAATATCCGTTACTATCAATACTCGATTCTTTAAATAATTTAAAATTTATCTGGTCGTTCATTTGCCCGTTTATTCCCGGCATATTAAATGTAATACCTTGGGTGCGTGTTTTAACTTTTTTGTAAGAACCTTTGGTATCCATTTTTTCGAGCTTTGCAGCTGTAATATTTAAAGCCTCGGTAACACGTTGCTCAAACAGATCCTGCTTTACACCAAAATCATAATTGATCCAATACACCTGAATAAAGATCAATATTAACAGCGCAACCGAAAATGAAATAGAAATAATTAATAAAAGACGTTTATTCATTGCAAACCAAAGATAGTTTTTTAAACGCTAAAACATTCTTTAAAAAATGATAAAATGCATTGGTTTATTAAGCCACACATTGCACAGATGTTTCAGGTTGTTTTTTAAGATAAATAGGTTAGATAAAATCAGTGTAATTTGTGAAATCTGTGGCTTTTAAACAAAAATCTACACAAGGCTCTCAACTGGCGTACACACGCCGCTTTCGCAGATGTAACATTTTAAGCGATCTTTAAAAATATAAGGTTTGTAAATAGATTTGTTTAGCAACATACGTAAACACTCCTGCACACCTTCAATAATACTTGGGTGTGGGTGCATCATATCGGCCAACTCGCGAATACCCTGATTGGTATGTATCAAATAAGCAACTGCCTGTATGGCACTGCTGGCATGTTCACCAACCACGCGCATTCCTAAAATGCGCATACCATTATCATTTGTTACTATTATTTTAAAGAAGCCTTTTGTTTTGCGCATAGCAATGGCTCGGGCGTTGGTTGTAAAATCCAATTTAACCACTTTGTGCGCTAAACCTTTTGCAACACACTCCTGTTCATTCATACCCACGGCCGCAACTTCTGGATTTAAGAACATGATGGAACTGATGTTTTTATACGTTAATGGTTTTACTGTAGGGCCAAACATACGTACAACCGCGTGCCGTGCCTCACGCTCACCAACGCTTACCAATGCCATTTCTGTGGTAACATCACCGGCAACGTAAATATTGCTGATGTTGGTTTGTGTATCATCATCCCAAATGCAACCTCTCTCGTTTAGTTTTACGCCGGCATTTTCAAGGCCAATATTTTCAATATTTGGTATTCTTCCAATAGAGATCAGCGCTTTTTCTACCTGGTAAACTTCCGTTCTTCCGCCATAATATTCTAATTCATATTCAACACCACCGTTTTTAATTTCCATTCTTTTTAAAGAAGCGCCCTGGTGTACCAATGCATTATTCGCTTCTAAATTTTGTTTAATAACATCAGCAATATCTTCGTCTTCAAATGGTAAAATGCGTGCTGCTTTATCAATTAACGTGACACGTGTTTTTCCGAACGAAGAAAAAATAGTTGCAAATTCACAACCAATAACACCCGCACCCAACACTACCATGCTTTTTGGAAAGGATTTAAAATTTTTTATACCGTCGCTTGTAACAATTATTTCTTCGTCAACATTGATGTTAGCTGGTTTACGAGGTCTGCTGCCTGTAGCCAGTAAAATATTATCTCCTGTTACATGTTTAATAGTGCCATCCTCTTTTGTAATGCGCACAGTATTTTTGTTTTCTAAATACGCAACACCTTTTTCATAATAAAAAATATGACGTCCCATTTTTTCAAGCAATTTTAAATGCACCATCATTTGGGTTTTGCGCTCAAACACCGCTTCATCTACGATTTTAGAGATAGAATCAAAATTCACTTCATAATCGGGTACCATTTCCCTTATCGATAATGTCTTTAAAGACTGTTCCCACAAAGTTTTTGAGGTTAATACACCATCATACAAACCTGCACCACCAACACGTTTTTTTTCTATTAGCAATACTTTTTTGCCAAAATCAATGGCACGCATAGCACCGGCATAGCCACTGGGGCCGCCTCCAATAACGATAAGGTCGTAGTGATCATTCAATCCGTAATCTGCCATAATTAAAGTTTGAAGATACGGTTTTTGTTACATTTCAGGTGAGCTTTGCCCTAAACTTGTGTTATTTTAAGGCTTTAAATAGATTGCTACTTTTTTCACTTTACTGTTGATTATCAATTAATTATAAAACATTTATTATTTTTTATTTCCGGTAAAATGCCTATTTTTGCAGCCCTATAAATTATAGAATTATGAATGAAAGTGTTATTTATTTAGTACCCGTTTTAGGTATTGTTGGTTTAATAGTAATGGCAATTAAGTCGGCCTGGGTATCCAAACAGGATGCGGGCGATAAAAATATGCAAGAATTGGCAGGTTATATTGCCGATGGTGCAATGGCTTTTTTAAAGGCGGAGTGGAAAGTTTTAAGCATATTTGTTGTGTTTGCAGCTGCGCTGTTAGCGTATTCCGGTACAATTCATGAAGTGCATGGCAAAGAAATTCACTCAAGCTGGATCATCTCTTTATCTTTTATTATTGGTGCCGTATTTTCTGCTACAGCAGGATATATTGGTATGAAAGTGGCTACGAAAGCTAACGTACGTACTACTCAAGCGGCTCGTACAAGTTTAAAACAAGCTTTAAAGGTTTCTTTCACAGGCGGTACCGTTATGGGCCTTGGTGTTGCAGGTTTAGCAGTATTAGGTTTGGGTGGTTTATTCATTGCTTTCTTAATGATGTTTGCTGATCTTGGTCCAAACACAGTAAAAACTGCTATTGAAGTATTAACGGGTTTCTCTTTAGGTGCTGAATCTATTGCTTTATTTGCGCGTGTTGGTGGTGGTATTTATACAAAAGCGGCCGACGTTGGTGCTGATTTAGTTGGTAAAGTGGAAGCGGGTATTCCTGAAGATGATGTTCGTAACCCTGCCACTATTGCCGATAACGTAGGAGATAACGTAGGTGACGTTGCCGGAATGGGAGCTGACTTATTTGGCTCTTATGTTGCTACAATTTTAGCAACAATGGTATTAGGACAAGAGATAACTGTAACAGATAAATTTGGTGGTATGTCACCAATCTTATTGCCAATGGTAATTTGTGGTTTAGGTATTATCTTTTCTATTATCGGTACTTGGTTTGTTACTATTAAAGACGAAAAATCAAATGTACAAAACGCTTTAAATATGGGTAACTGGTCATCTATGATCCTTACAGTTATTGCTTCTTATTTTGTAGTAAACTGGATGTTACCGGATACTTTAAATTTACGTGGTTACGAATTCACAAAATTAAATGTGTTCTTGGCAATAGTTGTTGGTACAGTTGTTGGCGCTATTATGAGTATTGTTACTGAGTATTACACAGCAATGGGTAAAAAACCGGTATTATCAATCATTCAACAATCTTCTACTGGTCACGCTACTAACATTATTGGTGGTTTATCAGTAGGTATGAAATCTACTGTTATTCCTATTTTAACTTTAGCTGCAGGTATTATGGGTTCTTATTATTGTGCAGGTTTATACGGCGTGGCAATTGCTGCTGCGGGTATGATGGCTACAACAGCTATGCAATTAGCAATTGACGCTTTTGGACCAATTGCTGATAACGCCGGTGGTATTGCAGAGATGAGCCAATTACCGCCTGAAGTGCGTGAGCGTACAGATAATTTAGATGCGGTTGGTAACACAACAGCAGCTACAGGTAAAGGATTTGCTATTGCTTCCGCAGCTTTAACGTCGTTAGCTTTATTTGCTGCGTTTGTAGGTATTGCAGGTATTAGTGCCATTGATATTTACAAAGCGCCTGTATTAGCTGGTTTATTTGTAGGTGGTATGATTCCATTTATTTTCTCTGCATTGTGTATCCAGGCGGTTGGTAAAGCGGCAATGGACATGGTACAAGAGGTTCGTCGCCAGTTCCGCGAAATTCCGGGAATTATGGAATACAAAGCAAAACCAGAATACGAAAAATGCGTTGCTATTTCTACTACTGCTTCTATTCGTGAAATGATTATGCCGGGTGCTATTGCTTTAATTACTCCGGTAATTGTTGGTTTTGTATTTGGCCCTGAAGTATTAGGTGGTTTATTAGCCGGTGTAACTGTATCAGGTGTGTTAATGGGTATCTTCCAATCTAACGCAGGTGGTGCATGGGATAACGCTAAAAAATCTTTCGAAAAAGGTGTATTAATTAATGGTGAGATGTTCTACAAAAAATCTGAGCCACATAAGGCATCAGTTACCGGTGATACAGTAGGTGATCCATTTAAAGATACTTCAGGACCATCAATGAATATCTTAATTAAATTAATGAGTATCGTTTCATTAGTTATTGCGCCATACATCGCACTCAACAGCGTTGAAGGTGCTCATGAAGGAACTGTTATTAAAGAACAATACAAATTAAATGTTAACGGTGTTGAAATGAGCTTTACTTCAAAAGCACAATTAGACAGTGCTTTAGCCGCTAACGTTAAAGATGTTGCAGAGTTAAAAGGTAATTATGCAGTTGATGGCGCTCACAGCTCAGTTGTGTTTAGCGTAAAACATATTGTTACAAGTACTCGCGGTTCAATTAATATTGACAGTGGTTATGTAAACTTAGAGAACGCTAGCGGTCCGAAGATTTTCGTGCAAATGGATATGACAAGTATCAATACACAAAACTCTTACCGTGATTCACACTTAAAAGATAAGCCTGAATTTTTTGAAGTTGCTAAATTTAAAAAAGCAAGCTTTGAAGCTACAACTGTAGAAAAAAACACAGCAGAGCCTGGTAAATATGCTTACACAGCTAAAGGTAAATTAACATTAAAAGGTATTACCAAAGATGTTGAGTTACGCTTTAACTACCTTGGCATTTCACCACAAGAGTGGGACGGCAAAAAAGTAGACGTAGCAGGTTTTGAAGGTGAAACAACCATTAACCAAAAAGATTTTGGTATGGATGGCGAAACTGTTAAAATTGAATTTACTTTAGAAGCAGGGCAGAATAAATAATTTTATTATCTTAAATTTTAAACTCCCCGACCGGCAGTGGTTGGGGATTTTTATTGGTTTAAAAAAGCATTCCAGTTTTTATTTTTGTTCTTTTTAAATATCTCTTTTGAAATGATCAGTATTTTAAACTCGTATTTTGCGCTTACGTTAAGGATAAAATTGCCAAAAATATTAATATAGGCATGCCCCGGCTCAAAAGAAGGTTGAAATGATAGTATTCTTCGTACCTGGTAATAATTAAAGGGTAAAGCAATATGTTTATCACCTTCTATTAAGTAAATCATTACCAGTCCATCATTTAAAATAGCTTCATTTATCTCTTTAATGGGAATATCTATAAAACATTCCATACCGTTTAATCTTTTCCAATTTCTGGCCGATGCAACAACATTGTATTCATGAATGTGCTCGACACTATCATTTCTGGTAATTACAATTGGTTGAGGGTTTTCTGCGCCATCTTCTGATTTACAATATGTAAATGCCATTTCCGATATAATTAGTAGCATGATGAATAATTTGTTTTTTTTCATTTTACAGGATGTGGTTATATCCGTGTAAATACAAATGTACTAATATTTGGTACAAATTGTAATAACATTAGGTGCATATAAAAGATTTTTTTGTATTTCCCGCCTTTAACTTTGTATTATGGCTGCTATACACATTGGAAAAAAAATAAGAGAAGAGCTTTATAAACAAAAAATTTCGGTTATTGAATTTGGAAAGCTTATAAATAGAAGCCGTAACGTTGTGTATGATATTTTTGAACGCGAAAGTATTGATACGGGATTATTAAATAAGATAGGTAAGGTTTTAAAGATCGATTTTTTCTCAATTTATTCTATTCAAAAGGAATACAACAGCGGCAACACTAAAAGCTTTCATGTAAACGAGCCAAATACACCGTATAGCAAACTTCCAAACGAAGACGTAAAAAATCTACAAAAGCAAATAGAGATTTTACAAACCGAAATAACTTATCTTAAGAAAATAAACAGCCTTCTGGAAAACAATAAATCTCCGCAAAAAATTTCAAAGCCAAGAATAAAAAAAATTAAGTCTAAGAAAAAATAAAAGAATGCTTATTTACAAGCATTCTTTAATAATTCGTCTTCGGCTTTATCATACTTTAAAGCAACAGCCTGTTTAAGATCCGCGCAAGAACCCGGAAGATCACTCATATATTTTTTTAATTTGCCTCTATAATAATATGCTCTGCCACTTTTAGGGTCCAGTTCAATTGCTTTATTAAGATCTGCCAATGCTAAATTATCTTTCTCGGTTTGATAATAAGTAACACCTCTTTCTAAAATAGCTAATTTATAATTTGGCTTAAGAGCAAGAGCTTCATTAAAATCTTCAATAGCACCTGTATAATCTTTTAAAATATACCTACTAATACCACGTTGATAATACGTATCGTGAGATTTTTTTAACGCTAAGGCGGCTGTACAATCTTCTATCACACCTTTATTGTCATCAAGCCCGTATCTTAAAATAGCCCTGTAATAATAAGCCAATTCATTATCTTTCTTTTTTTGGATAGAAATGTTAAGGTCACTTAAAGCTTGAGCATCTTTTTCCATGTAATAGAAATTAATTCCACGCCATAAATAATGTTTGGCATCATCTAATTTAAGATCGATAGCGGCATTAAAATCAGGTTCAGCATCTTTGTATCTTCCTAAAGAATACTTTGATAATGCACGGTTGTAATAAGCTTCAGGCTTGGTCGGGTCTAATTCAATCGATTTATTACCATCAGACAAAGCCTTCTCATAATTTTCCAGTTCGTAATAGCTTATTGCACGATTATAATAGGCTGTTGCATATTTTGGATCATGATGAATTACTGTATCGTAATCTTTAATTGATTCTTTGTATTTTTTTAAGCTCAGATAAATTAATCCGCGCCAAAAATAAGTATCATAATACGATTTAATTGAAAGCGCTGTGTTGCAATCTGCCAAGCCGCCATTAAAATCTTCTAAATAATATTTTACAATTCCCCTGTAATAATAGGCGCTTTCATAACCTGCGTCTGCTGTTACAGCTTTATCAAGGCAAACCAAAGCTTCTTTATATTTTTTAAGTTCTTTTAATGCAGCTCCTTTAAAGGTAAGAGCTCTTGCATAGTCTGGCTTTAAAGTAATTGAGGTGTCAAAATCTGCAATCGCAGTTTTATAGTTTTCTAATTTATAGTAACATAATCCTCTTAGGTAATACGAATCGTGTTTTTTTCTGCCATTAAAAATGCTTTTATTAAGTTTTTCTAAACCATCTTTATAATCCTTCATTTCATAAGCACACAAGCCCATATTATATAAAGCGGCATGATCAGTTGGATTTTTGATCAAATAAGTATCAAACTCAATGTAAGAGTTTTTGTAATCTCCATTATCAAGCTTTGCAAGAGCGCTTGTAAATAAGGGATCTGTATCATCTTTATCACGTTGCGAAAACGATGCGTGGGCAATCAAAAGAAGTGCTGTTGCAAGAAATTGTTGTGTAATTTTTTTCATGTTTCAAAAAAGTTGAATTATAAAATTAAATAAAAAGTTTAAACACTGCTAATAATTTAATGATCGTTGAATAAAACAGAACAAGCGTAAAATAAGTTTGGCTTTTTCTTTTTTTTAGGTTAAAATTGTAGCAAGCACCTTTTTAAAATGAGGATAATTACATAATGAGGATAATTACATATAATGTTAACGGAATAAGAGCAGCCATGGGTAAAGGCTTGGTGCAGTGGATAAAACAGGCCAACCCCGATGTGCTTTGTTTGCAGGAAATAAAAGCCAGTCCTGACCAGGTTGGCGTGTTTGAATTTGAAGAAATGGGTTACCATCATTACTGGTATCCTGCCCAAAAAAAGGGATATAGTGGCGTTGCTATTTTTACAAAAAAAGAACCAAAAAATGTAGTTTACGGTTGCGGTATTAAAGAGTATGATGACGAAGGTCGTGTTCTTAGAGTTGATTTTGATGATGTTTCGGTTATGAGTGTTTATCACCCAAGCGGCAGCAGCGGCGATTTGCGTCAAGGTTTTAAAATGAAATGGCTTGGAGATTTTAATAATTATGTAGCCGAGTTAAAAGAAACAGTTCCAAATCTTATTATGTCGGGCGATTTTAACATCTGCCATAAAGCAATTGATATTCATAATCCAAAATCAAATGCAAATACCAGCGGTTTTTTGCCCGAAGAAAGAGAGTGGATGGAACAATTTATTAACGCAGGATTTATTGATACATTCAGGCATTTTAATCAGGAGCCGCATCATTATAGTTGGTGGAGTTACAGAGCTGGCTCAAGAGCTAAAAATTTAGGATGGCGGATCGATTATAATATTGCAAGTGCTGCCCTTGCGCCAAGGCTTAAAAGATCGGTGATTTTGGCCGACGCCATGCACAGCGATCATTGCCCCGTTGTACTTGAAATTGATTGAAAAAATAATTTTATATATTTTCCGTAAAAAAATTAGCAAAAATCAATCAAAAACCTATATTTGTTGTTCAAAACTTTGTTATTAAATCACTATGAATAAATTATTTCTATTTAGTTCTATCTCCTTATCATTATTGATGACCTCTTGCGGGGGTGACAAAAAAAACAACAATAGTGAGACTTCCGAGGCAAAAGGAGGCGTTTACATGGGTGGAATATTAAGGTTAAATGAAGTTGAAAACATCAAAAGCCTTATGCCTATTGCCATTAACGAAATAAATAGCTTCCACATAGGCTCACAGGTATATGAGGGTTTAGTGATTTATAACCAGGTAGATCTTACCCTACAACCCGGTATTGCTAAAACCTGGGAGGTTAGCGAAGATCAGACAGAATATACTTTTCATTTAAGAACCAATGCTAAATTTCACGACGATCCTTGTTTTCCTGAAGGAAAAGGTCGCATGGCCACTGCAACTGATGTGAAATATTGCTTAGACAGAGTTTGTACCCAGGATCCTAATAACAATCAGTTTGATGTTACCTTAAAAGACCGGGTAGAAGGTGCTAACGAAAATTTTGAGGCATCAAAAACAGGTAAAGCTAACGGTGTAAAAGGAGTTACCGTGGTTAATGACAGTACTTTAAAAATTAAATTAACGCACCCTGATGGAAGTTTTTTAAACATTCTTGCTATGCCGGGCTGTTACGTTTATGCTAAAGAAGCGGTTACAAAATATGGTAACGAAATGCGCACAAAATGTGTAGGTACAGGTCCTTTCTTTGTTGAAACAGTTAAAGAAGGTGAAGTAATTATCATGAAAAAAAATCAGGGCTATTGGGCTTATGATGAGCATGGCAATAAATTGCCTTATTTAGATGGAATTAAATGGTCATTCATTCGCGATAAAAAATCTGAGATCCTTGAATTTAAACGTGGAAACTTAGATATGGTGTATCGTATTCCGGTTGAGATGTTTCATGAATTTATGGGAGAGCTTGGTAATGCAAAAACCAACAATCCGGAATTTGAAATTGTTTCTTCAACAGCTTTAAATACTAACTTTTTTGGTTTCAATATTCAGGCAAATCCTGTATTTGCTAAAAAAGATGTACGTTTAGCATTTAATATGGCTATTGATCGTCATAAAATTGCCGATTTCACGATCCAGGGTGAAGGTACCTCTGCTGATTATGGAATGGTGCCATATACAGAAGCTTTTGAAAAAGAAGGATACAATTATAAATCTTTAAAAGGATATTCTTACGATGCGGCTAAAGCAAAAGAGTTGCTAAAAGCTGCTGGTTATCCTGATGGCAAAGGTTTTCCTGAGATCACATTAGAAATCAACAGTGGGGGTGGTGATAGAAATATTTTAATTGCTGAAGTAATTCAAAAAATGTTGAAAGAGAATTTAGGTGTTACAGTTAACATCAACACAGTTCCCTTTGCTGAGCATATTGAAAACATACAAGGTGGAAAATCAGATTTCTTCCGCTTTGCTTGGATAAGTGATTACCCGGATCCAGAATCGTTCTTAACTCTATTTTACGGCAAACACGTTCCTGCAAATCAAACCGAAAAATCGTACATCAACTTCTTCCGTTATAAAAACGACAGATTTGACTCATTATTTATGGCTGCGCGTGTTGAACCCGATAAAGCAAAACGTTTTGGATTGTTATCGCAGGCAGAACAAATTGTATTGGATGATGCGCCGTTCATGCCAATTTTTTATGATGAGAACTTTAGGTTAGAGCAAAAGAACGTTCGTAATTTGCCTGAAAATCCAATGAACTACATTAACGCAACAACAACTTATTTAATTCCATTAGATAAATTAACTAAGAAATAAAATAAAGAACTTTAAAAAAAGATCCCGGCCAAATTGGTTGGGATTTTTTTGTTAATTTTAATTGTGCAACAAAAGTATATAATAATAGTAGCCGGCGGTACAGGAAGCCGCATGCAGAGCGATATTCCCAAGCAATTTATTGAAATTGAAAAAGAGGCAATAATCATACGAACAATTAAGGCCTTTTTAAATTACGATGCATCTATTCACATTATAATTAGTGTACACAAAGATTTTAAAACGTATTTAGAAGAATTATGCGCTAAAAATAATTTAAAAAATATTAAGATCGCGGTAGGAGGAGAAACACGTTTTCACTCCGTAAAAAATGGATTAGATCTTATTACTGATGAAACAGCGATTGTTGGCATACATGATGCGGCAAGGCCTTTCACATCTCTTCAAACAATTACAAACTGTTTTGATGCCGCAAAAGAAAAAGGAAATGCTGTACCATTTGTTACAATAAGTGAAAGTTTAAGACGTGTAAGTGCTGAAAGAAATACATCGGTAAACAGAAATGATTTTAAGATCATACAAACACCGCAATGTTTTTTAGCATCAAAAATTAAAAAAGCTTTTTTGCAGGAATATAATTCTTCTTTTACCGATGATGCTACAGTCTTAGAATCTGCGGGCGAAAAAATAAATCTTGTAGAAGGTAATATTGAGAACATAAAAATTACAAATAAATTCGATCTGGCTATCGCAAAAGCCTTACTAAACAATGAATAGCGATCAAATAACGGAAGCTCTTGAAATAACCGCCAAGTTAATGGAACTTCATAATGAAAATCCATTTAAAATAAAATCTATTGCCGCCGCCGCTTATCGTTTAGATAAATTACGATACGATTTTGAAGGAAAAACACAAGAAGAAATTTCTGCAATTGAAGGAATTGGTAAAAGTATTGCCTCAAAGGTAAACGAACTTTTAACCACAGGCACAACAAAAGAATTGACCGAACTGTATGAAAAAACGCCTGCGGGAGTAGTTGAAATGCTTGGTATCAAAGGCTTAGGACCAAAAAAAGTACGTCAGCTATGGTTAGAATTAAATTTAGAAAGCGTTGGTGAATTATTATACGCTTGTAATGAAAATCGTTTAACAACCTTAAAAGGTTTTGGCGAAAAAACACAAACAGCAATTAAACAAAGTATTGAATTTAAATTATCTAATAATAATAAATTTCATTACGCTTCTTTAGAAAACCCTGTAAATAATTTAATTGAATTTATTTCAGAACAACAAAGCGACCTGCAAATTGCTGTTATAGGCCAATTAGCAAGGAAGTGTGAGATAATTGATAAAATTGAGATCTTAACAGACGGTGAAATTTCTGTAGATATTTCATCTCTCAAAAAAATAATTCCACTAAAAATAAATTTTATTTTATGCGGACCTGCTGAGTTCTTTTATAAATATGTGGAGTTAACATCGACCCCTGAACATCTTGAAAAAATTAATTTTTCAGGATTGGAAGGAACGGAATTTTTTGATGATGAAGAAATTTATACAGCATTAAATTTACAATACATTGAACCGGAATTGCGTGAGGGATTAAATGAAGTTGATCTTGCTTTGAATCATGATATTCCAAAACTGATTGAATTAAAAGATCTCAAAGGTATACTTCACAATCATACAACATATAGTGATGGAGTACATACTTTATCAGAAATGGCAGGCTATTGCAAGGATTTAGGTTACGAATACTTAGGCATTTGTGATCACTCAAAATCTGCTTTTTATGCTAACGGCTTGCAGATTGATAAAGTTTTAGAACAACAAAAAGAGATTGATAAATTAAACCTAACGTTTAGCGGTTTTACGGTTTTAAAAGGAATTGAAAGTGATATTTTAAATGATGGTTCTTTAGATTATCCCAATGAAATTTTAAAAACGTTTGATTTTATTGTTGCTTCAGTGCATTCAAATTTAAAAATGAATGAAGAAAAAGCAACTGAACGATTAATAAAAGCCATTGAAAATCCTTACACTTCAATCTTAGGACATCCTACAGGGCGCTTGCTGCTGGCTCGTCCCGGCTATCCTATTAATCACAAAAAAGTAATTGATGCCTGTGCAGCAAATAAAGTAAGTGTTGAGTTAAATGCGCATCCATATCGTTTGGATATTGATTGGAGATGGATCTGGTATTGTCTCGAAAAAAATGTAAAAATTTCAATTAACCCGGATGCCCATCATAGAGAGGGGTTTCATGATATGTATTTTGGAGTTTGCGCCGCAAGAAAAGGAATGTTGAGCAAAGAATTTTGTTTGAATGCTTTAAATTTAGAAGATCTAAAAAAAGAATTTAAAAAGTAAGTTATTTTTTTGGAAAGCAAAGCACCTACAGCGCGCATAAATAAAATCCAATAACTTTTAATTTGTTTTTTATTTTTTCGACAAAAATTTCTTGTTTTTTTCGTAAAATGAGTAAGCAAATTTTATCTTTTTATAACTATTTGATTTTCAAAATATTGTAATTTTATCTTACTCACTTCCGTGAGTATTTTTAGCGAAAAATCGCTTAATTATCCATAAAAAGTTATAGCTTTATGGAGTTAAAAATCAGTCTATTAAGCAGCTTTATATAACCTTACATAAAAGAGGAATAGTATTGTATTCGATATTATTTTTCTTTTTTTTCCTTGCGTTTCAAATGCATGGAATTGTACCGGGTTATAATTATTTCAAAAAACTTACAACACAGGAAGCGCAAATTAATGTTGGCAATAATAATCTTGTTGACTTCCCTGTTTTAGTTTCATTAATTGATAACGATCTAAGGCACACAAGCAATGGCGGTAAAGTAACTAACATCAACGGTTTTGATATTGTATTTACTGCAGCTGATGGTTCAACAATTATTAATCAACAGGTAGAAAAATATAATCCGGTTACAGGCGAGTTACTTGCATGGGTAAAAATACCTTTGCTAAGCGCAACTGTAAACACAGATTTTTACATGTACTTTGGAAATGCAGCGGTATCCGTCGATCCTTCTTCTGCCGCAACATGGGATGCAAATTTTCAAGCGGCTTATCATTTAACTGCAAATCAAGATGACGCTACTGCAAATGGAAATAATTTAAGTCTTACTGGTACTAACCTTGAGAGCCCAGCTTTGGTGGCAGATGGAAGAGACATCGAAACCGTTGAAAAAATGTTTTGTTCGCCGACGGCAGGACTTCAAACAAATGGAGATGTAACACTTGAAACCTGGGTAAACTTTGAAACAGTTCAGTTAACCGCAAATGATAACGTTTTTATATCTTGTGGCGGTGCGGGTGAAGTTGGTATTCCTGACAATATTTTTTACAATTTCAACTACAACGGTGCAGGCGCTAATACTAATACACTTCGGTTTTTGTGGGAATATGGTGTAGGGGTAAACGAATCAATTGTATCCAACGCAACAACAACACTGGTAGCAGGTGTATGGTATCACATGGTGGCCGTAAGAGATGTTACAAATGGTATAGTTCGATTTTTTATTGATGGTATTCAGTTGGGAACAGATGTTTCATACCTAAACGCCCCAGCCGGCGGTACGCTTACAACCTTGTATATTGGAGAACAAACCGATAATAATTTGAGAGATATTGATGGTGATTTTGATGAAATAAGAATTTCAAACTCTGTTCGTTCTTCCGAATGGATTCAGGCAACATTCGAAACAAGTAAGATCGGTTCAACATTTATTTCCTATGCTGCAACTGCATGCGTGCCACCTGATGTTTCAGTTGCGGGGAGCAATCAAACAATTTGTGCAACATCTGTAACTATGTCTGCTAATACGCCAACTTCGGGTGTTGGTACATGGTCAGTTGTTTCTGGCTCTGGCACTATAACAAACTCCTTGTCGCCAACCACCAGTATAACAGGTTTATCTATTGGTACAAATATTTTTGAATGGACAATTACAAGTGGAACCTGCACTTCGGTTTCGGATGTAACAATAACTGTTAATGCAAATCCGAGTATCTCAAATGCAGGATCAAATCAAACTATTTGTATCTCAACGGGAAGCGTTACTCTAAATGGAAATAACCCTGCCGTAGGAACAGGAACTTGGTCTGTTTTATCAGGAACAGCAAACATAACAAATACTAACTTAAACAACACAACGGTTACGGGATTGACGGTTGGAACACATGTCTTGCAATGGGAGATTGGTAATGGCACCTGTTCATCCACATCAAGTACGATGACTATTGTTGTAGACCCAGCCACAAGTATAGCCAATGCGGGCCCGAATCAAACAGTATGTATAAGTTCTCCAACAGCAACACTGGCAGCTAACACACCAACCACAGGAACAGGAACATGGAGTGTATTAACAGGCGGTGGCGTTGTAACAAGTTCAACCAATCCGAATTCAACAGTAACAGGCTTGACGCTTGGAACAAACTTTTTACAATGGTCTATAACCAGCGCAGGCACCTGTTCTTCCACATCATGTACGATGACTATTGTTGTAGACCCAGCCACAAGTATAGCCAATGCGGGCCCGAATCAAACAGTATGTATCACCAGCCCAACAGCAACACTGGCAGCCAATACACCAACCACAGGAACAGGAACATGGAGTGTATTAACAGGCGGTGGCGTTGTAACAAGTTCAACCAATCCTAACACAACGGTTACAGGC
>JAEUTP010000015.1 GCA_016787705.1 Bacteroidia bacterium
GTGCCTATCATTGCTGTAAACACAAAATATTTTGCAAAGAAGCCTGATGTAATTGGAATACCTGCTAACGATAACATAGCAACGGCCATACATAAAGCTAAACTTGGGTTACGTTTTGCCAAACCGTTAAAAGCATCTACATTCTCATTTCCTTTTTTGGTAACGTTATATAAAATTCCGAAGGCGGCAATACTTCCTAGTGAATAAGCCAGTGAATAATAAACTAATGCGTTAACCGATAAATTACTTCTTACGTTTGCTAAAATTACCATTAACATAAATGCTGCATGACTGATACTTGAATACGCTAAAATACGTTTTACATTGTTTTGCATAGCTGCAGAGAAATTAGCGATCACTAACGATAAAGCAATTACACCCGCTAAAATACTTGTCCACACGCTGCTTATTTCTGCAAAGCCCACCATAAATAAACGCATGAAAGCCGCAAATGCAGCGGTTTTTACAACCGTACTCATTAACGCGGTAATTAATGTTGGTGAACCCTGGTAAACATCTGGCGCCCAAAAATGAAATGGTGCGGCAGAAACTTTAAAGCACATGGCAATTAACATCATTATTACTCCTACATAAAAGAATAAAGGCATATCGGCTCCATGTTCAGAAATAAAAGAACGGATCTGCATCATATCAAAACTTCCGGTAGCACCATAAACTAATGCGATACCAAATAATAAAAAACCACTGGCAAATGAGCCCATGATCAGATATTTAAATCCGGCTTCGTTACTTTTAATATCGCGTTTTTTACTTGCCGCTAAAACGTATAAAGGAATACTCATTATCTCTACTCCTAAAAATAAAGTGGTCATGTTTTTAAATGCCGTTAACATTAAAGCACCAACCAAAGCAAATAAAACCAAAGCAGTGTGGTCAACTAAATTAGAATCTTCTTCAAAATAATCGTTAGCCAAAATAAACCAGAAAAAAGCGGTAGCAATGATAATTCCTGAAAAGGCGATGGCCAGCTTATCAAAGCCTATCATGTTATCAAAGTAAGGAATGCTCATTCCTGTTTTCCATTCCATAAAATTAAAGGCGTATGCGGCAACGATACCAAGCAACACCATTGGCAACAATAATTTTTTAAACTTGAAGATCTCAGCAAGCATTGCTAAAATTCCCAGTCCGCTTATAATTAGTAGTCCTTTCATATTTAATTTAAGATTGCAGATTTAAGAATTTAGATTTCTTAAACCGGAATTAATTTTATTTTAAGTTTAACATTATTGTTTTAACAGCTTCTTCAGCAATATCATTTAATGGTTTTGGATACACACCAAAAGCAACTACTACAATGCAGATAATAGTGAGTACTACTTTATCTGAATTGGCTAAAGAACCAAAAGCCACATTAGAATCTCTTCTCTCGCCTAACATAATTTTTTGATAAGCACGTAACATATACACCGCCCCAAGAATTACTGTTAAGCCCGCAAAAGCAGCAACCGTAGCATTAAATTGATATACCCCGTTTATTAATAAAAACTCACCAACAAAACCGTTGGTTAATGGTAAGGCAACAGAGCCTAATAAAATAATTAAGAACAATACTGCGAAGTTACCGTTCATACCGCGAATACCGCCTAATTTTTCCATCTCACGGGTTCCGGTGTGACGCATTAAAATATCGGCAATAAAAAATAAACCAACCACGTTTACACCGTGTGCTAACATTTGCATAATAGCTCCTTGTATACCTTGTTGATTGCAGGAAAGAATACCTGCACTGATCAAACCAACGTGTGCGATAGAAGAGTATGCAATTAAACGTTTAAAATCTTTTTGTTGAATAGCAATTATAGATGCGTAAATAATTCCGACTACAGATAGTGTGATCGCAGTAAAGCCCCATTTGTCCAAACCTAAAGGAACGATTGGCAATAACCATTTAATAACCCCAAAAGTTCCCATTTTTAGCATGATGCCTGAAAGCAACATGGTTCCTTGCGTTGGCGCAGTAACATAGGTGTCTGGTTGCCATGTGTGTAAAGGAAATACCGGCATTTTAATAGCAAAAGCAATAAAGATCATCCAGAAAACAGCGCTTTGTTGTGTTTCTGTTAAAGCCCTTCCTGCATCGTAAAGTGCCTGAACATTCCACGATTTCATTCCTTCAACATTGGTGTGGTTATATAAATAAATTAAACCAACCAACATAAATAACGAACCAAATAACGTGTAAACAAAAAATTTGAAAGTAATGCGGCCGCGATCTTCTCCACCCCACAACAAGCAAATAAAATAAATTGGTATTAATGCTAACTCCCAGAAAACATAAAATAAAAATCCATCATTAGCAGTAAACACACCTACCAATGCCATTTGCATTAATAAGATCAAACCATAAAAATTATGTGGATTGCTGTATTCGTTCTTAAATGAAGATAAAATAATAATAGGAACTAAAAAGGTTGTTAATAGAACCATCAACAAACCCATGCCATCAATACCAACAGAGAAATGAACGCCAAGCGATTTAACCCATACATGATCGAATGTAAGCATACAAGCGTCGGGATTGTGTTTAAACAAAAAATATGCTCCAATGGCCAACCCGAATTCAATGATCGAAAAACCGAGTGCTAGGTTGCGGGCAGCGTTTCCTTTTACAAAGAATACCAAAAGGCCTGCAAGCAACGGAAATAAAATTAATAAAGCTGTTAACATAAATTCCTGAATCCTGTTAGATTAAAAAAGTTAATAATAAAATAAATACAATACCTATTACCATACTGATAATATAAAAACCAATATTACCGGTTTGAATTAAACGAATGCCTGAGCCCAAGCCTTTAACAGCAGCACCAACACCATTTACTAATCCATCTATAATTTGTATATCAAAGAATTTATGAAAGGCTTCAGATAAAATATCCAACGGCTTGCGGATTACCGCATCGTATATCTCGTCAACATAATATTTATTGTAAATTGTTTTTTGAAGTGCCGGCATTTTATCGCCTTCATTTAAAGGAATAATGTGGCGTTGACGGTAAATAGCGTAAGCAGCATAAATAGTTGCTGCCGCGCCTAATACAGCAATGATCATCAGGCTCCATTCTGTATCGTGAGATAAAGTACTTGGATTTTTTCTAATGATAACCGTCTCCAGGTTATTCGCCATCCAATTTGGCATGTGCCAGAATTCAGGTAAACCTAATGCGCCGCCAACAACAGAAAGAATGGCCAATACAATTAAAGGAAATGTCATTGATGGAGGCGATTCGTGCAAATGATGTTCTTGTTCATGCGTGCCTCTGAATTTTCCAAAGAAGGTTAAGAAGATCAAGCGGAACACATAAAACGCCGTTAACATAGAAGTGATCATTCCAAGAATCCATAATACTTTATTGTGTTCGTAAGTGTGCGCTAAAATCTCATCCTTAGAAAAGAAACCACTGAACGGTGGTAAGCCACTAATAGCAATTGTTCCGAGCATCATGGTAATAAAAGTGATCTTTATTTTTCCACTTAAGCCACCCATTTTACGAATATCCTGCTCGCCACCCATAGCATGAATAACAGAACCTGCACCTAAGAATAATAATGCTTTAAAGAACGCGTGTGTTGTTACATGAAATACCGAAGAACTATAAGCGCCAACACCTAAACCTAAAAACATTAAACCTAATTGCGATACGGTTGAATAGGCCAATATCTTTTTAATATCGTTTTGAAACAAGCCAATGGTTGCGGCAAAGAGGGCCGTTATAACGCCAACAATTGCAACCGTATCTGCAGCTACTTCACTGATCGAATAAAAAATGTTAGAGCGAACAATCATATAAATACCGGCAGTAACCATGGTTGCAGCATGAATTAACGCGGATACCGGTGTTGGGCCAGCCATTGCATCGGGTAACCAGGTATATAAAGGTATTTGCGCCGATTTACCCATGGCACCAACAAATAATAATAAAGCAATACAAGTAATTGTACTTGTTGAAACCGTTCCGGCTTTTGCAAAGATCTCATTATAAGAAATACTTCCAAACGTAACGAACACTAAAATAATTCCTAATAAAAATCCAAGGTCACCTATGCGATTCATTACAAAAGCTTTTCTTGCGGCATTATTATAAGCGGTATTCTTAAACCAGAAACCAATTAATAAATAAGAACATAACCCTACGCCTTCCCAACCCACAAACATTATGAGATAGTTGTTTCCTAAAACAAGTAACAACATAAAGAAGATAAATAAATTAAGATAGGTAAAGAAGCGCGAAAAGCCTTCATCATCGTGCATATAGCCGGTTGAATACACATGGATCAAAAAGCCGATACCTGTTATAATCAATAAAAACAGAGATGATAAAGGATCGACTAATAATTCGAAAGGAATGATCAATGAACCGGAATTGATCCATGAAAATAAATTTACGATGTGTGATTTATTTTCTGAACCGTTTAGCTCAACAAATATTAAAACCGATAAAACAAACGAAGCTAAAATACTTACAGAGGCAATAATGCCGCTTAAGCCTTTGCTCATTTTTTTACCAAAGAATCCATTTATTAAAAATCCTATTAAAGGAAATAATGGAACGAGACCGATTAACTTTATCATATACTATTTACAATTTTGTTATTTACGATTTACGATTGCAATTGTAGATTGTCAATCTATAAATTGTAAATCAATTTTTAATTTTTCAAATTACTTAAAACATCTGTATCAATTGTTTTTACATTTCTGTAAATCATACTTAAAATAGCTAACCCAACAGCTACCTCAGCCGCAGCTACTGCCATAATAAAAAACACAAATACCTGTCCATTTGCATCTGCATGCAACGTACTAAACGCTACTAATAATAAATTAACTGCGTTAAGCATTAACTCAATACACATAAAAATAATAATAGAGTTACGACGCGCCATCACACCAACCGCACCAATAATAAATAATACTGCACTAAGCAATAAATAATAGTTTATAGAAATTCCGTTAATCATAGTATTCTTATTTAATTTCTTTTTTACCGATCATAATTGAGCCAACCAATGCTGCTAACAATAATATACTTGCAATTTCAAACGGAAATAAAAATTCGCTGAACAATACTTTACCCAAATTTTTTACCGTGCCAATTTGAGATGAGCCATTTTGTGCAATACCTAATTGTTCACTGCCTTTTAATGAGCCCACCAATACAAATAACATTAAGCCGCCGGCAATACCTGCAATAATTTTAGTCAACCATGTTTTTTGCGGTTCGTTGTCCTGGTTAAGATCCATTAACATGATAACGAATAAAAACAGAACCATGATGGCACCTGCGTAAACAACAATATGTACAATCGCTAAAAATTGAGAGTTCAACAGCAAATAATGACCGGCAATGCAAAAGAAGGTCATAACCAAATATAGTACAGAGTTAACCGGGTTGCGGCTAAATACTACCATTAAACCAAACATGATGGACAGGAAAGAAAGTATCCCGAAAAGCCATTGTGTAATTGTGTATCCTAACATATTTTATATTTTTGATGCAAGATGTAAGACTTAAATGAATCAAAACTGATATTGTCTTGTTGTCTTGGCTCTTTTATCTAATGTTTATTTCCTTTATTTAAATTTTTGCCACTCCAAACCTCATTATGTTTTAAGCCCGGTAATTTTTTAAAGGCTGCAACTTCTAACGTTTGGCGCTTTGTTACATCAATACGCTTATCAACCTTCTCTACCAATTTACTTTTGCCGTAAACAAAATCTTCTCTTTCATATTCTGTGTCCACCAAACGATCGGTTAAGAAGATAGCTTCTTTTGGGCATGCTTCTTCGCACAAACCGCAGAAGATGCAACGCAGCATATTTATTTCGTATGTTTTTGCATATTTTTCTTCTCTATACAAATTCTCTTCTCCTTTTTTCCTTTCAGCGCTTTCCATTGTAATAGCTTCTGCAGGGCAAGCCACCGCGCATAAACCGCAGGCCGTGCAACGTTCAGCACCATTCTCGTCACGCTTCAAAACATGCCAGCCACGGTATACACCTGCCATCGGACGCGTTTCTTCAGGGTATTTTACAGTAGCTCTGCGTTTAAACAAGTGGCTGCCTGTAATAAGCATGCCTTTTAAAATGCCGGGCAAATAAAGCTTCTCCATTCCGGTTTGCTCTTTATTTGATACTACTTTGCTTCTGTTTGTTAATTTCATTTGTTTATTATTTAAACATTTTAAAAATGTAAATGCCCTCTAAAAAATTCTACTGCAACTGTAATTCCTAAATTTAAAAGAGAAAGTGGTAACAAATATCTCCAACCTAAATTCATTAACTGATCATAACGGAAGCGTGGCAATGTCCAACGGATCCACATAAAAACAGAAATGAAAATTGCTATTTTAGTAAAGTAAGCTCCAAAGCCAATAATAGCGATCCATTTAGAGCCATCGGCCAATCCCATTGCATCATACAATTCCTGCGCGAACGGAAAATTATATCCGCCAAAATAAAAGGCGGCCATTACTGCAGATGAGATGAACATATTGATGTATTCTGCAAATAAGAATAAACCTAATTTCATAGATGAATACTCCGTGTGATACCCACCAACCAACTCTGCTTCACACTCAGGAAGATCAAAAGGAGCACGATTGGTTTCTGCCAAGGCGCAAACAAAAAAAATGATAAAACCAAGCGGCTGCCAAACAACATTTGCAACACCTGCATCCTGTTGTTCCACAATTTCTCGCAAACTTAAAGTACCGCCCGAAGTAATAATTAAAGCAATAACTGCAATACCCATAGCAATTTCGTAACTGATCATTTGGCTTGACGCACGAATAGCGCCTAATAAGGCATACTTATTGTTAGAGGCCCAGCCACCGATCATAATTCCGTATACACCAATTGATACAACACCAAATAAAAACAATACACCAATATTAATGTCTGTAATTTGTACGCTGTATAATTTACCTGCTACATAAACATCTTTACACCAAGGAATAACAGAGCCTGTCATTAATGCAGTAAGCATGAACAAGCTGGGGCCTAGGATAAATAAAAATTTGTTGGATACGTTGGGAATGATCTCTTCTTTAAAGAACATTTTTCCACCATCAGCCAATGGTTGTAATAAACCAAATGGGCCTGCTCTATCCGGGCCAACACGATCCTGCAATAAAGCAGACAACTTACGCTCCCATAATGTAGAATACGCTGCAACCGCTAACGAAAGGGCAAACACTGCTACACAAATAATCGCTTTATAAATAATAAAAGTCAGCATATCTTTTTCTTGTTAAGGTTTTTTATCGATCGGCATAAATCCTAAAGCTTTTTGTTGCTTCATAATCTGCACTTTTAATTCATTTAAATTTTGATAGTGATTTTGCGAGATCACCGAATTACGATGAATTGGAGATGGACCTTCAATTACCCAATCACTTGTTTTTTTGTGATCGTAACGGCAAGAGTTGCAAATAAATTCTTCAACCTCATCCCACTGATCTTTACGTGCAGTAACACGAACAACTTCTTCACCTTTTAACCATACACGTGTTTTACCGCAGCATTTATCGCACTTACGATGTGCATCTACAGGTTTTGTAAACCAAACACGTTGTTTAAAACGGAATGTTTTATCGGTTAAAGCACCCACAGGGCAAACATCAATTACATTTCCTGAAAAATCGTTATCAATTACTTTTTCAATATAGGTAGAGATCTCTCCCGCATCGCCACGATGCACAACACCATGCATACGCTCATCTGTAAATTGCTCGGCAGTTTTTACGCAACGGTAGCAAAGTATGCAACGCGTCATGTGTAATTTTATTTTATCACCAATATCGATCATCTCGTATTCGCGGCGTTTAAATTCGTAACGTGTTTTTGCAGAGCCATTCTCGTAACCAAGATCCTGCAGTTTACATTCACCGGCCTGGTCGCAAATAGGACAATCCAAAGGATGATTGATCAATAAAAATTCAACAACACCTTTACGGGCTTCTAAAATTTCGGGGCTGGTAAAATTTTGTACTACCATGCCGTCCATTACTTCTGTTCTGCAAGAAGCAACAGGTTTGGGCATTGGGTTTGGATTTGCTGTGCTGCCCTGCGTAACTTTTACAATACAGGTACGGCAATAACCACCGCTGGTTTTTAATTTGGTGTAATAGCACATGGCAGGTGGCGCAACTTGCGGACCTATCATTCGTGCTGCCTGGAGAATAGTAGTACCCTTTGGTACATCTATTTCTATTCCGTCTATTGTAACTTTCATTATCTTTTAATATTCTTTACAAATATAAATTCACTAAAATATTTTAATCGCCCCAAACCATTTTTTTCTTGCGGCTAGTCGATCCTTCTCCTGAATCTTCAGCTGCAGGTAATTTTAAAAACTCAACATTAATTGTCAAATAACTTTTAACGTTCTTGCCTTTTAATTTAGCAGGTGTAAAAGTGCCTAACATTTTTGCAACTCTTACCGCTTCTTTATCACAATCTCCGCAAGCACTTGCTCCATCAGTTACAGCATCTGTTACTTTTCCTGTTTCATCGATAGTTAATTTTACATTTGATTTTAAAACAGTTTTGCTTTCTTTCATAGAAGCGGGCACAGTTGCATTTTTCTTAATAAGATCTTTCATTGCATTTTCGCCTTCGGCATACACTGCTTTTTGATCAACTGTTGCATAGATCTTTTCCTCAACTTTTTCTTTGCCTTTTCCTTTTTTATCTTTTTGAGCAAATACCGATGCGCTCAAAAAAAGTAAAACTGTAATTATTTTAATAGATAGTTTCATCTTTTATCTTCTGATTAAGTTTAATCTATCGTAATGACTAACGTCAACAAACTTTTTACTTCTTGCAATTTCTAAAAACTCATGTTTAAAGTGACGGATAGCCGCTGCCACAGGCCATGCTGCCGCTTCGCCCAATGGGCAAATAGTTTTTCCTTCTATTTTACTTTGAATGTCCCAAAGCAATTCAACATCTTTTTCTTCTGCAGTGCCGTTCAAAAATTTCTTCAGTATTTTTTCCATCCATCCTGTTCCTTCACGGCAAGGTGAACATTGTCCACAGCTTTCGTGATGATAAAAGCGCGTAAATGTGAATAGGTTTTTTACAATGCTGGTGTCTTCATCCATTACAATAAACCCGCCTGAACCTAACATGGTGCCTGTTTGAAATCCACCATCTGCAAGACTTTCATAAGTCATTAAACGTGGTTCGCCTTTTGCAGTTTTTAAAATTAATTCGGTTGGAAGAATTGGCACCGAAGATCCACCGGCAACAACTGCTTTCATTTTTTTGCCGTTACGAATACCGCCACAATATTCTTCGCTATAAATAAATTCTTCTACAGGAATTCCTAATTCAATTTCATAAACACCTGGTTTATTAATGTGGCCTGATGCAGAAATTAATTTTGTACCCGTTGATTTACCGATACCGATCTTTGCATACTCTTCGCCACCCATCATAACAATCGGGCAAACAGCAGCAATAGTTTCAACGTTATTTACAACAGTTGGACAACCCCACAAACCTGCAACCGCCGGAAATGGTGGTTTGATGCGTGGATTACCCCGTTTGCCTTCCAATGATTCTAATAATGCTGTTTCTTCGCCACAGATATAAGCACCGCCACCAACTTGTACATAACAATCGTGCGAGAAATTAGTACCTAAAATGTTTTGTCCTAATAACCCTGCTGCATAAGCTTCGCGAATGGCATTTTCAACAATACGTGCCACATAAAAATACTCACCGCGAATATAAATGTAAGATGCTTTTGCACCTAATGCATACGAAGAAGTGATCATGCCTTCAATCAACGCATGCGGAATCTTCTCCATCAAATAACGATCCTTGAACGTTCCCGGTTCTGATTCATCAGCATTGCAAACCAAATAGCGAGGCACACCTTCAGGCTTTGCTAAAAAGCTCCATTTCATCCCTGTTGGGAAACCCGCGCCACCACGGCCACGCAAGCCGGATTTTTTTACTTCATCAGTAACCTGGTCAGGCGTCATTGTTTTTAATGCTTTCTCAACGGAAGCGTAACCTCCGTGACGACGATAAACTTCAAGGGTTTCTATGCCGTGAACTTTGTCGTTATGTATTAATAATTTTTTGCCCATAAGCCTCACCCCCCGCCCTCTCCAGTGGAGAGGGGGCCGGGATTTGTTTTATAATGTGTTCTTATAATCTAAGTCCGTATAGCTTCTTAATTTTCCTTCTTGTTTATAATCTGCTAAAATTTTATCTACTTTTTCGTAAGTTAAATTTTCGTGGTAGCTTGCTCCGCATTGCAGCATTGGTGCTGTACCGCATGAACCCAAGCACTCTGCCACTTTTAAAGTAAACATGCCATCGCTTGATGTTTCGCCCACTTTAATGTTTAATTTTTTCTCAATGTATTTTACAATATCTTCTGCGCCGTTTAACCAGCAAGAGCTTGTTTGACAAACTTCTAACACACATTTACCAACCGGTTTTAAATTGTACATGGTGTAAAACGATGCTACTTCAAACACTTCAATAGGTTTTATTTTTAAGATAGAAGCAACGTAATCCATAACTTCAGGGCTTAACCAGCCATTGAACTCTGCCTGGGCCACATGCAAAACTGGTAGCAATGCAGATTTTTGTTTTCCTTCGGGATAATGCGAAATAATTGTTTGAACAGTTTTCATAGCCTCTTCGCTGAATTTTATTTCGGCGCGTTTGGCTTTATCAAAAGTTTGTGTTCCGTGTAATTGTGCTCCCATTTATACTAAATTTTAAATTAAAAATTAAAGATGAAAAATTTCGTTATCCTTAATTTTAAAATTCATAATATTTAATTTATAATTTTTAATTCTGTTTATGCGTCTAGTTCGCCTGCTATCACATTCATGCTACTCATGGTGATGATCGCATCTGAAAGCATAATGCCTTTTACCATTTCAGGATAAGCCTGGTAGTAAATAAAGCACGGTCTTCTAAAATGCAAACGGTATGGTGTTCTTCCGCCATCACTCACTAAATAAAATCCTAATTCACCGTTACCACCTTCAACACTATGGTATACTTCACCTTTAGGAACTTCAGTTTCTCCCATCACAATTTTAAAGTGGTAGATCAAAGCTTCCATGTTATTGTAAACTTCTTCTTTTGGCGGTAAATAAAATTCAGGAATATCTGCGTGGAAGGGCTCATCCTTAGGCATATTTTTAATTGCCTGCTCAATTATCTTTAAGCTTTGCCACATTTCTTCCTGGCGCACCATAAAACGATCATAAGTATCACCCGCGGTACCAACAGGAATAATAAATTCAAAATCCTGGTAAGATGAGTATGGTGTTGCAACTCGCACATCATAATCTACGCCCGCCGCACGAAGGTTTGGTCCGGTAAAACTATAATCCAATGCCATCTTAGCAGAAATAGGACCACAGTTAACTGTACGGTCCATGAAAATTTTATTGCGCTCTAATAAATTGGCGAACTCTTTTAATGCTTTTGGATATTCTTTTACAAAATTGTGAATTTGATCCCAGGTAGATTTGCTCCACTCTCTTTCAAAACCGCCAATACGACCAATGTTGGTTGTTAAGCGGGCACCACAAATACTTTCGTAGATATCATAAATTTTTTCACGCCACTGAAAAATATATAAGAAACCAGTCATAGCACCGGTATCAACACCAATAACAGAGTTGCATATTAAATGATCGGCAATACGTGCCAACTCCATAATAATAACGCGCATATAATCTACACGTTTGGGAACCTGGCATTTAATCAATTTTTCGACAGTCATGTGCCAGCCAATATTATTAATTGGCGAAGAGCAATAATTTAAACGATCGGTAATTGGTGTAATTTGATTGTACGGACGGCGCTCTGCTAATTTTTCAAACGCACGGTGAATATATCCAACAGTTGGTTCTGCCTCGTGGATAATTTCTCCATCCATTTTTAAAATGTTTTGGAAGATACCGTGTGTTGCAGGATGTGTAGGCCCAAGATTAAGAATGGAATATTCTTTTTCGATGGTGTCTTCAGATTCCGGAATAATATTTTCTTTTTTGCTCATCTTATTTCAAGTCAAAATTTATAATTCAAAATTTAAAAGTCTTATTAATTTTAAATTATTCATTCTTAATTCGTTTTATCGTCCAAACATTTTATCACTCTTATCATCACGCGTCTGATCTTCTAAAGGATATTCTTTTCTCATCGGGAAAATATCCATCTCATCTACATTTAAAATGCGTTTTAATTTTGGATGTCCTTTAAATCTCACACCGTAAAAATCAAAGGTCTCACGCTCCATCCAGTTAGCACCGGGCCAAATATCAGTAGCAGTAGGAATTTCGGGTTTATTTATATCAAAGAATACGCGTACTCTTACACGGTAATTTTTTATCATATTATGTAAATGATAAATTACGCCTAACTGTTTTTCATCTTCTGTTTGAAAACCTGTAAGGTCAGTCAAAAAATGAAAATTCATTTCTTCATCCTCCTTTAAAAAAGATAATACATCATGAATGATCTCTTTTTTAATAGTAAAAGCAGGAAAATCATACGCAATATCCGACGCTTCAATTGCATCAGGAAATTTAGCGCTGATCTTCTCAGTTAATTTTTTAAAAAGCTCTTCGTTCATATAAAAATTATTCTAAACCGTAACTGTTAAGCAAGCGTTTGTATTCATCTGAATTTCTTCTTCTGAACGATTCGTTCTTGGCCAATTCCTGAATCTTTAAAATCCCTTCAATGATCTGTTCAGGACGTGGTGGGCAACCCGGCACATATACATCCACAGGAATAATTCTATCAATACCCTGCAAAACAGAGTAAGTATCAAAAATACCACCACTGCTGGCACAAGCACCAACCGATAATACCCATTTTGGCTCAGCCATTTGATCGTAAACCTGGCGTAACGTTGGCCCCATTTTTTTAGCAATGGTGCCCATTACCATTAAAAGATCGGCCTGGCGTGGCGAAAAGCTTAAACGTTCAGCACCAAAACGGCCCAAGTCGTAATTTGAGGCCATTGTAGCCATAAATTCAATACCACAGCAAGATGTTGCAAATGGCAATGGCCATAAAGAGTTGGCACGTGCCAAACCAATAACATCTTCTAATTTAGAAGCGAAGAAACCTGGCCCTTCAAGCCCTTCGGGGCTTTTGGCGATCTCCAGTTTTGTTCTTTTTTTAATTTCTTTACTCATTATCTTTTGTATTATAGATTATAAATTAAAAATTAAAAATTTTACATCTATAATTTTTAATCTATAATTAATTTATTCTTCCCACTTCAACGCTTTTTTTGAAAGCATGTAATAAAATCCAACCAACAATAATGCTATAAAGCTAAAAACCTCAATAACACCAAGCATTCCCAACTCTTTAAAATTTACCGCCCATGGGTACATGAAGATCACTTCAATATCAAAAAGAACAAATAAAATGGCCACCAAAAAATATTTGATAGAGAATGGTAAACGCGCATTACCCTGCGATTCAATACCACACTCAAACGAATCGAGCTTAATTTTTGTTTTACGTTTAGGGCCCAAAAGATGAGTGGCGACAATAGTTGTAACCACAAAACCCATAGCCACTAAAAACATCAATACAATAGGAATATACGCGGTAGGTGAAGTATCGGTAGTCATAAAGCTTTATTGTTTTAGACTGTAAGATTAACGATTTTTATATAAATCATCAAACAATTCTGTCTAAAAAACAAGATTTATTTAGAGGTAATTTTATTGTTTGAGGAACTTGTAAACAGCCTGTTTATTTCCCTGCTTTAAATTTAAAAAATAAACGCCGCTCGAGAGGCTGTTTGTAGCAATTTTAGCCTCTTTCCCGGTGTTTAATTTTATCTGTGACCTAAAAACAATTTGTCCTAAATTGTTTTGGATCTCATAATTGGCCTCATCTAAAAGCTCGCTTGTAAAAGTTAGTTTTAGTTCGTCTTTTACGGGATTTGGACCAATTATTATATTTGAAAAAACCGTCGCAAATTCATTAAGGCCCGATACCGTTATTTGAAGAGGTGCAGAAGATGTAAGACAATTGCCGTTAGCTGCCCAAACGCTATAATAGCCATCTGTTAGCGGCACATATGTATTTGATGTAGCGCCCGCAATTGGGCTTCCGTTTAAATACCATTGATAGCTAAGCGCTATAATTGTAGTGCTTAAGTACCCGGGCATGGCAACAACAGTAGGCGTTTGCGGTGGTGCATTTACAAACAGCGTTGAACTGCCTGTAGTATTGCAGGCTCCAAGAGATGCTGTAAAATTATATACAGCATCGGCTGTATTGGATACTGCAATTGCAAGGCCCTGCTGACCGGTATCCCAATTAACAAGAGTAGCGTTTGTGTTTACACTAATATTGCCTGTTTGACCAATACACACCGAAGCAGAAAGTGGCGTAACTGTTGGTATATTTACAATAGATACCGTTCCAAAATAAGGCGCGCTTGGCCCGTTGGCATTGGTTGACACAAGTGCAACGGTATAAATGCCTGTTGCTGTATAAGTTATCACTGGGTTTTGGGATGTAGAAGCAGAAGGGTTTCCACCCGGGAAATTCCAGCTCCAAGACGTAGGTGAGTTTGCAGAAAGATCGTTGAACTGTAATGCTGTATTTACACATCCCGGCGAGAACAAATTATTAAAAGCCGCAAATGGCGCTGACGTTGGATTGCTGTAAAGATCACTTTCCCACACACCCCTGGCATAAGTTGCTGCTCTTAGCTTACCTGTTGGATAATAAATTTCCATATCATTTACTACTATATTTGGAAGCCCCGTCATATATGGAATCCATGATGGCATACTTCCCTCACGGTAATAAACGCCAACATCAGTGCCAATATACAATGCCTGAGGCGAATTTTTTGTATAAACGATACAATTGGCTGGGATATTTGGCAGACCTGCTGAATAGTTGTTCCAGGTTGCGCCACCGTCATTAGAAGAAAATACTTTTACTCCAGCCAAATAACCCGAAACTGTTACATAGATTTGGTTAGGATTTAAATTATCCATAGCCAGGTCGGTTATTTGATTAGTGCCTATAGGCAAACCGGTTGAAATATTTGACCAGGTTGTTCCGCCATTGGATGTTCGCCAGATACCCCCTGGCGCCGTTGCATAAATATAATTTGGGTTGGATGGTGATACTTTTATCTCATCCAACGTAGCACCAATATTACCAAGCTGTGCCCAAGTGGTGCCCTGGTTTGTAGATTTATAAACGTGCTGATAACCGCAATAAAAAGTATTTTGAGTTTGCGGATCTTGTACAATTGGCGCCACCCAAGCTGCCGAGCCGGTTAAGCCATTAACAATATTTACCCACGAAGCACCTCCATTGGTAGATCTTTGAAAATCGCCATTAACATACGAGGCAATAATCAAATTATTATTATTCCAATCAATAAAACAATCCATTCCGTCGCCGCCATATATCTGGTTCCATGTAGTACCGTTTGACAAGTTAGTGCCGTTATCCTGGTGGCCGGTGACTATTCGCGCTGGGTTATTGGTTGATTGGCCCATTTTATATATCTGTGCAATATTCATGTTACCGTTTATGGTTGTCCAGGTAGCGCCGCTATTAGACGTGCGGGCAATGCCACCATCAGTACCTAAATAACACGTAGTACCCGTAGTATACTTCACACAGTGCAGATCAGCATGTACATAGGGCTTGCCGCCGCCGCCATACCAGTGTGTGTTCAGCGTCCAACTAGTACCTCCATTAACAGATTTCCAAGTATTAACACCTCCAACCGTTATTTCATTTGCATTGGCAGGTGATGCATCAATTGCAATATCATACCAGGCCTGGCCGCCAACATCATTACCTGTAGTACTCCAACCCATAATGTTTGGGCTTGAGCTCATGAGTGTCCACGATGAACCGGTATTTGTAGAGCGGTAAAGCCCTCCAAAACCATTATTTGTAGAGCCTACCATGATATAAACGTAACTATTATTGGCCGGCGTAACAGCTAAAGAAAGGCGGGAGCTGCTAAAAGAACTTGAGATGCTTACGCCTGTGAATGAAGCGCCGCCGTTTGTAGACCTTACAAACCCACCATTTGTAACAGCGTATACTGTTGTAGTATCGCCTGGCCTGTACTCAGCGTCAACATAACCACCGTTTGCTGTTAAACTCCAGGTATTACCGGCATCTAATGAGCGGAAAATCCCTACACTTGTTGCAGCAATTAATGTATTTGGGTTTAAAGGATTGATTAATAAACGATAGATCCTCCGAAGCTGCGAGGTTTGCCAGGATAAACCGGTTGTACCCCATGTTAAACCACCATCGCCTGATCTTAAGATTCCTGTGGAGTGTGTATCCCCGGCATCCTTATCGCCAGTTGCAACATAAATAATGTTCGTATTAAAGGGGTCAATTGCAATATCTGAAATACCACAGGAAGCAAACTGGTCGGTGGTTGTAGTATAACTAACCCCGCTATTATTACTCATCCAAAATCCACCGGCAGCAGTACCAACATAAATAGTATTAGGATCACCCGGTTTGATTTGAATTGTTTGGATTCTTCCAGCATCACCATTTACAGGTGAGCCAAACGGCCCTAATGGTACCCAGTTAGCAGTAGTGGCACTAACTACGGCACTACTTAAAGTTTTTTGAGAAGGATTTTCTTCCAGGTGTTTTTTGTATTGCTCGAAGGCATACCCACGCGATGCAAAACGCATATTACCTGTTGGGTACACACGGGGTTCTATGAACCACTGCCAGCGGCGAAAAGCCTTATATCCTTTTCCTCGTTCATAAGGCCTATCTTTCCAGTAACTATCAAATTCTTTTACTATATCATAAAAATTTGCGTTAGAGTCATTCATCATTTCTGTCCATTTTTGACCAAAAATGCTGTTACAAAAAACTATAATTGCAAAAAAAGATATAAATTTTTTCATGTTTAACCCTAAATAAATAATTGAGAAAATAAAGTTAAGCTATTAAAGTTAAACATCACATTCTTGATCGCAAAATTGCGCTGTTTATGGACGAAAAGGTTAATTTATCCGCTAAATAATCTTTTTTTTGCTCTTTGGGCCAAATTGTATGTTTATTTTGCTTTTCATTCAATATTTAATACCTTTGTGGTCAATAATTTAAAACATGACACCAACTTTCATTTTAGGTATTTTAGGGGGCTTAGGCGCTCCGGAAATCATTATCATTTTAGTAATCGTTTTATTAATGTTTGGCGGCAAAAAAATTCCGGAATTAATGAAAGGTCTTGGCAGAGGTATAAAAGATTTTAAAGATGCCAGCAAAGGAACCGATAGCTCTGAAATAGAGAAAAAATAATTTATTTATGTGTAGATTTAAAGCGTTATTCAAACAAGAGTAACGCTTTTGTTGTTTTTAAAAACCCAATTACGTGTATTCATTTTCTAATATAAATACCTTACAGGCTGATCTTAAAGGCGGAAAGATAACCTGTGCAGCCCTTGTAGAACAAGCCGTTACAGCCATTGCACAAAAAAAACAATTAAACGCTTTTTTAGAAGTGTTTGAAGCATCTGCAAAAGAACTGGCTAAAAAAACGGATGAAAAAATAAAAATGGGCACCGCCGGAAGACTTGCCGGTGTTATTATCGGATTAAAAGATAACATTTGCTATAAAGGCCATAAAGTTTCTGCATCATCAAAAATATTAGAAGGTTTTGAATCGCTTTACTCTGCCACTGTTGTAGAAAAATTATTAGCAGAAGACGCTATTATGATTGGCCGTTTAAATTGCGATGAATTTGCCATGGGAAGCAGTAATGAGAATTCTGCTTTTGGAAATGTATTAAATCCACTGAACGAAAAATTTGTTCCCGGCGGATCATCCGGCGGATCGGCAGTTGCTGTTGCAGCAGGTTTATGCCATGTTACTTTAGGTTCAGATACTGGTGGTTCTATTCGCCAGCCTGCATCGTTTACAGGTACTGTTGGTTATAAGCCAACTTATGGAAGGGTGTCGCGTTATGGCTTAATTGCTTATGCTTCCTCGTTCGATCAAATTGGTCCCATAACGAAAACAGTTGATGATGCTGCTGTTATTTTAGAAGTAATTGCAGGCCAGGATAAAAATGACAATACTTCATCATCAAAAAAAGTAGAAGATTACAGCAAAGCATTATTAGAGGATAAAAAATACAAGATTGCTTATTTAAAAGAATGTGTTGAGGCTGAAGGCCTTGATCCGGAAGTAAAAGCGGCCGTACTAAAACAAATGGAATGGTTAAAAAGCCAGGGCCATACTGTTGAAGCAGTAAGCTTTCCATACTTAGAATATTTAGTGCCAACTTATTATGTGCTTACAACGGCCGAAGCATCATCTAACCTTTCGCGGTTTGACGGAATACATTACGGTTACAGAAGTAAAAATGCAACAGATTTGGAAAGCACTTATAAAAAATCGCGCAGCGAAGGTTTTGGCAAAGAAGTGCAACGCCGCATCATGCTCGGCACATTTGTGCTAAGTGCAGGTTATTACGATGCGTATTACAGCAAAGGGCAAAAAGTACGCCGTATCATTCACGAAAAAACAAACGAGATCTTAAAAAACTTCGATTTTATTTTAACACCTTCTACACCGGGCACCGCTTTTGAGTTTGGCAAGAACAGCGCCGATCCTATAAAAATGTATTTGGAAGATATTTTTACCGTACAAGCTAATATTGCAGGAGTTCCTGCTATATCAGTGCCTTGCGGCTTACACAGCAATGGTTTACCAATGGGTTTACAGCTTATGGCAGGTTATTTTGAAGATGCCAAATTATTGAATTTAGCTTCTAAAATAAAGGTCTGAATCGTTGTTGTTTTTATAAATAAAAATTATCAACAGATTAGCTTAATGTGCTTAAATCTTTTAAATTTACCTGAATTTTAAAACTCAATCTTATGAAAGTATCCGTTATTGGTGCAGGAAATGTTGGAGCAACATGTGCTGAATACATTGCACTTAATCGCATTGCAAGCGAAGTAGTTATTTTAGATATTAAAGAAAATTTTGCCGAAGGTAAAGCGTTGGATCTTATGCAAACCGCTACCCTTAACGGTTTTAATACACGCATTAGCGGCAGTACTAACGATTATGCAAAAACTGCAGGAAGTAAAGTAGTAGTTATTACAAGTGGTATTCCTCGTAAACCAGGCATGACCCGTGAAGAATTAATTGGTATTAACGCAGGTATTGTAAAAACAGTAACTGAAAACGTATTGAAACATTCTCCCGAAGCTATTATCATTGTTGTAAGCAATCCAATGGATACTATGACATATCTTGCTTTAAAAGAAAGCAAATTACCTAAAAACAGAATTATTGGTATGGGCGGTATCTTAGACAGCGCCCGTTTTAAATGTTATTTATCTCAAGCGTTAAATGCACCTGCAAGCGATATTAGCGGTGTGGTTATTGGTGGCCATGGAGATACTACCATGATTCCTTTAACACGATTAGCTTCTTATACTGGTGTTCCGGTTTCTCAATTCTTAGATGCTGATACTTTGAAAAAAGTTTCGGCCGATACAATGGTGGGTGGCGCTACTTTAACAGGTATGCTTGGCACCAGTGCATGGTATGCTCCGGGAGCGGCAGTAGCTGCTTTAGTTGCAAGCATTATTTACGATCAGAAAAAATTATTCCCTTGCTGTGTTGCTTTAGATGGCGAATACGGACAAAAAGATATTTGTTTAGGTGTGCCTGTTGTTATTGGCAAGAATGGTTGGGAAAAAATTATTGATTACAAATTAAACGCAGAAGAACAAGCTTTATTTAATAAGAGCGCTGATGCTGTAAGATCAATGAACCAGGTTTTAGCAGATATGAAAACTGCTTAATATTTTAAAACTATATTTTTAAAAACCGTTCCTTAATCAGAACGGTTTTTTTATTTATAAAAACATTGTTTGGTTTTTGCTTATTTTTACATTGAAATGAAAAAAAGCCTTGCATTTGTTTTTATAGTGTGTACATCATTTTCTTTTGCCCAGGATAATCAAATGGCACGCAACGCTTTTATTTCCGAAAACATTGATCCTGCTTTTGATTACTGGAATATATCAAGACCCAATTTAACGTTTCATTCTTCTTTTAAGCCTTATTTAAGCAGCACTTTTAATGATGCAACAGATACAACTATTCCATTTAAATATTACGCATTCAAAAATTATTTCTTAAGTAAAACATTAAACGAAAAGCCTGAAAAGCGCATCTGGTACAACATTCAACTTCACCCAATTCTTGATGCCGAAGTAGGTTATGATGGTCTTACCAAAAAACCATTAACCGATCTTGTTGGTGGTACACATTTAAAAATAAACATCAATAACGATTTTACTTTTGCAGGAACAATTATTGGTGGTAAAACAAAGCTTCCATTTTATATGGATACTGTTTTATCAACTCAAAAAATAATTCCAACTTACGGACAGGCCTATGGCACAAATAAAACGGGTTATTCGTTTATGGATTATACCGGTTATGCTTCTTACTCGCCCAATAATAATAAGATCTTTAATTTTCAATTAGGGCGCGATAAACATTTTATTGGGGATGGTTACAGGAGTTTATTATTAAGCGATTACGCTCCCGCTTATCCTTATTTCAGGATCAATACAAACATCTGGCGCTTTCAATATAATGTTTGGTATGCGTGGATGTATGATGTAAGCACCGCTAATGGTTTTCAAAAAAAGTATACCAATAAATTCGGCACCTTTCATTATTTGAGTTACAACATTATTAAAGAATTAAATGTTGGTTTGTTTGAAAATATAATTTTCAGGGGTACAGATACCAACCAGGTGCGAAATTTTGATGCCAATTATTTAAACCCCATCATTTTTTTTCGACCTCAGGAATATTCGGTTGGTTCCCCGGATAATGCTGGAATTGGGTTGAACGTAAATTACAAATTGCTTAATCGTTTTAAATTTTACAGCCAATTAGCATTGGATGAATTTTTCTTAAAAGAAATACGCGACCGCCGAGGTTGGTGGGCAAATAAACAGGCCTGGCAATTTGGCGCTAAATATATTAATGCGTTTAATGTAAAAGGCCTTAGCCTGCAAGCAGAATATAATCAGGTACGCCCTTATACTTATACGCATGGTATAGTACAGCAAAATTATGCGCATTACGGTATGCCGCTGGCTCATCCTTTTGGTGCTAATTTTAAAGAGGTTCTGGGCTTTCTATCTTACAGAAAAAATAACTGGGAGTTTAACTGGCAGGGCATGTATGTAATAGTCGGTAAAGATTCGTTAAACGGTAAATCAAATTTAGGCCAAAATATTTTTTTAAGTTACACTACCCGTCCTTATGAATATGGACATAAAACCACACAAGGTGTTAAAACAACCATCATGCAAAGTAATTTAAAAATTACCTATTATTTAGTTGCTGATATGAATATGCGCCTGGAATTGGGTTATATTCAGCGTTCAGAATCTAACGGTTTGGGTTATGAGTTACAAAATCCATTTATTTATTTTGGATTTAAGACCAGCTTTTGGAACCGCTACCGTGATCTTTAACCCAAGCTTACTTCTTTTAAAACCTCTAAACTTTTAACTGTATTAAAGCCCGGGAAGTGCAAACGGTAATAAGCTAACAACACCTCTAAAATAATATGGCGCTGTTCATTGGATATTTTTGACTTAAGTGAGTTCACTTTTAAAAATTCAGAAAATAAAAAAGAATCTTCTTTCCCTAACCCTAAAGGAAACGCAAGGCTCATAGGGGCAAACTGCCCTTCGCGACAGTCAAAATAAGGAGTTTGAGCCGAATAATTATTTTGTGGTTCAACACCAAAAAACTTGGTAAGCTCGGCCAAAAAATACAGATGCAGGTTTATGAATTCGGTTTTGGTATCGTTTAAATAAACCAGGCATGATTCAATAAAATCATATAAGTGCTGGTTGGTAGCACTTTCTTTTATTGCTTTTATTAATATCTCATTTATAAACTGTGCTATACTGAGCTTTGATAAAGAATTAGGAATATCGGCCAAAATATAATAGCTGCCAGCTTCAGTTACCTGGTGAACTTCTTTGTTTTGTTTTAAAATCAGCTCTACATTAATTAAGCTTAGCGGAAAAATATTACTTGCCCTGATATTTTTATTTAACGCAACTGCGGCAGTTACCAAACCGTTATGTTGGGTATAAAGTTTTAAGATAAACTTTTTATCGCCATGTTTTATGGCTTGTAAAACAATAGCTTTATCTGAAACCCGCATTAATTTATAACAAGGATTTTTGAGACCGCTTTTTGATCAGCAGTTGCAGTAGATGCATATACCACATAGGCACCCGATGCTACACGACCCCCTGATAAGTTTTTAAGTGGCCACTCGATTTGCCCGCCCTGCGATTTTGTTTCCCAAACAAGATTGCCGGCCTGATCAACTATTTTTACAATTGAATTATCTATCAGACCCCTTACTAAAACAGTACCTGTATAATTTGGTTTTACTGGGTTTGGGTAAGCATAAACATTCTCATATTTCTCATCGCCTTCAATAACTATGCTTCTAAAGGATTGCACTCCAAGCAATGTACCTATATAAATATCGCCAGTAATTTTTTCATAATTAATATCAATAATTGTATTTGAATATAGCGGACTATTGTCTTTTGTAAAGTGGTATAATTGTGTTAAACCATCCGGACTAAAACAATACACGCCACCATCCTGTGTGCCAACCCATTTATTATTTGCGCCATCTACCACAATACAGGTAACAACGTCCTTTTCCAGCAATAGCTCTACGTTACCATCCTGCACTATCTTTATGGGTTGTGCATCATAATTGCCGCCGCTAAATATAGCGGTTGGATTGTAAATAACACGTATGCCGGCACCTGTGCCTATCCAAATCTTACCATCCTTATCTTCGGCAATAGCGTAAACAGAATTAGATTCTAAATTACCGCTGCCAACATCTTTTGTAAGCACTTTATAATTTACATTTTGCGCCGGCGTGGAAAAATTATTATGATTAAATACGGTAATACCACCTTGTCTTTCATGTAATGCCCATAAATAATTATTCTTATCTATAAAAAGTTTCCTTGTAAATCTTCCTGCATCAAAATAAAAAGTTTGAAAAGTGCCGTTTGTTTTTTTTACGTTAATAAAGTTTTTCGAATCGCTCGATGCAAACCATAAATTTCCATCCTTATCCATGCACATGCCACTTACACGGGCGGCTTTGCTATATACCTCTGGTATTACAGGTGTATTTGTATGATCATAAACAGCAATTAATTGATTGTCTTTAAACTCCATTAAACCGGCGAACCACGAACCGGCGTAAAATTTTGTTTTATCTTTTCTGTCAAAATATACAGAATTAATATCCACTATAGCACCGGGGTTGTGAGCGTTTGGGTTTTGCGATACAATGTAAGACCATTCGTTATCTTTAAAAATGTTAATTCCTTCGGTTGTTACAATGGATCCACCGGCTTGGTCGGGCGAAGATGGAGAAACGGCGATCTTACCATCAAAAATATCAATATTACTAACAAGGTTAGTGTTGGTTCCAAACGATTTTATAATATTCTGTGGATCAAATGTAAAACTACTCACTGCTTGTATTGCCCCATTAAACTGATCAGCTATCCAGTAAGTATAACTACCGTTATAAATATCAAAATAAGCATCGTTGGGTCTATACTGTGTTGCTCCAACTATTTGAGTTATGTAAGCTTTAAGCGAAAGTGTATTAACATCAATTATTGCTACACCGTTTTGATCTATCATTGAAAAATAAGTGCTATAAGCGTGTGTAAGTTTTCTTACATTGGTTGGCGGCGGGCTTGAATACATTTGAGTCCATGTATTATTTGTCAACACATAAAGTTTGTCTTTTAATAAACTATCCTGGCTCAGTTTTGACGGACTTCGCGAAGCAACAATCTTATCACCAACGCTTAAAACATTGCCAACTGCACCTGATGGAATTGAAGAAGATGGTACCAATACCCAATTACTGTAATTATTTAAGATTTTGGTTTTATAATTTGCCCTATATAACCCATTTGGAGTTGCCGCAAAAATAAGCGAATCATTTAAAGCTACCTGATACACTTCAAGATTGCTACCGTTTGGCCCAATAATATAAGTTTCTTTTACTTCCAGTTTTTCTGTGTCAAAAACTATAATTCCAATACCACTTGCCAAATAAGCATATTTATCTTTAAAAGTTACTTCATTAATAATTTTTTTACCACTTAAAACTTTAGATTTTATATCTGAGTAATTTTTAACCTCTTCGTTTGAATTAATAACATCAATATTAGAGTTATCATAAACAACCAAAAGTTTATTGTTATTTGGATTTGTGCGCAACAGACGAATTCCAACATCGTGCAAGCCATTTATTTTGTTTAATTTCTCGCTGCTAAAATCACTTTCGTCAATCTTAACTATTCCATTATAGTTTGAAGCGTAAATCTTATTATTGAATCTTGTAATTGTATTACTGTTATTTAAACTTAAATGGTCTTGCCAGGAGCGTGGGCCTGTTTGCGCTAAAATGGAAGAAAATACCAGACAAAAAATAACTAAGAAGATTCTTTTCATTATTGAATTTTGGTGTAAAAACACTTATATAACGCTAAAATTACAACATTATTATATCAAAAACCATAAAATATGGTGTTATATTTGTGTTCTATATGGCCTCGTAGCTCAACTGGATAGAGTGTCGGTTTCCGGAGCCGAAGGTTATGGGTTCGACTCCCTTCGAGGTCACTTTTTTACTCCTATTTTTTTATCCCCCCTTTGGGGTGAGTGTTTTTAGCATTTATTTTTTGCTCTTTTTTACCTCTTTCTTTTATAGAAAATATAGCTACAACCATCTATATTTTAGGCTGTTCATCTAAAAGTTAACGTAGTATCACTTACAATGCTATTTTTGTGCTCTATTTTTAATTTCTATGAAAAAATTACTTTGTATCTTATTTATCGGCCTTGGCTTTTCCAATATAAAAGCAGATGAGGGCATGTGGCTTGTACAGCTTATTGGTGAAAAAACTTATGCCGATATGGTTAAAAAAGGTCTTAAATTAACTAAAGAACAGTTATATAGTGCTAACAAAAACAGCATTAAAGATGCTATTGTTTTATTTGGCGCTGGTTGTACCGCTGAAATAGTAAGTAAAGAAGGCTTGGTGTTTACAAACCATCATTGTGGTTATGCTGCTATTGCTGCGGCAAGTTCCGTATCACATAACTATTTGCGGGATGGCTTTTGGGCAAAATCAAAACAAGAAGAAATTGCAAGTCCGGGTCTTAGCGTTCAGTTTTTATTAAGCATAGAAGATGTTAGCGATAAGGTAAACGAAAAAATAAAAGATATACCTGTAAATGAACTGGCAGCAAAGCTTCCGGGCATCTTAGCCGCTATGTCAACTAAAGCAGCCGAAGGCACAAAAAATGAAATTAGAATTGGCAGCTTTTTTAAAGGTAACCAGTTTTTACAATTCACTTACCAGCGCTATACAGATGTGCGTCTTGTTGGTACTCCTCCTGAAAGCATTGGCAAATTTGGTGGCGATACTGATAACTGGGAGTGGCCGCGCCACACCGGCGATTTTTCCATCTTTCGTGTTTACATGAGCAAAGATGGCAAACCTGCTGATTATAGCGCAGACAACATTCCTTATGTGCCAAAACATTTTTTACCTGTTTCAATTAAGGGTTTAAAAGATGGCGATTTTTCAATGATCTACGGTTATCCCGGCGGTACCAACCGTTACGAGACTTCGTATGGTGTTAAACTAAAAATTGATATTGAAAATCCTTTCACCGTTAGTTTACGCGACGCACGTTTAAAATTAATGATGACTGAAATGTTAAAAGACCCGGCAAATAAAATTCAGTTAGCTAGCTATTATGCACAAGTGGCCAACTACTGGAAATTTTTTGATGGCGAAACCAAACAACTTGTTAAATACAATACTATTGCTCAAAAACAAAAAGATGAGGCTGCTTTTGAAGCATGGGCAAAAGACAAACCAGAATACAATAATTTATTTGCCAACATTAAAACAGCTTACGATAACTGGAGACCATATGCAAAACAACGTGTTTATATTACTGAGGGCATTATGGGATCGCCATTAATGGCTTTTGCGGCAACCTTAAAAGCTTTAGAAACAGCATTAGCTGATAAGAACATATCTACCGAAAATTTAAACAAGGCAATAGCCGGTGTTAAAACGGCACAGGAACGTTTTATTAAAAGCGAAAATATTATTTCGGATAGAAACATATTAGGAATTGTTACCAAGCTCTTTTATACAGATATTGACGCAAGCCAAAGGCCGCAAGCCTTTTATACCATGCTTAAAAACAATTACGGCGCTTTAGAAAAAGACGAAACGTACGAGAAATTTGCCAAAGATGTTTTTGCAAACACAATGATACTTAATAAAGAAAAGTGGGATGCTTTTATTGCAAAACCTGATACTGCAACTTTACACAAAGATGTAGCTTATAAAACCGCAACTGATTTTTTAGATAATTTTAATAACAATTATGGTAAATATTTTACCGAGTTTACAGGAACTACTTATGCCTTAAATAAAAAATATTTAAAAGGCGTTTTAGAAATGAAAAAAGGTCAGGCTATATATCCTGATGCTAATCAAACCATGCGCGTTTCTTATGGTAATGTAAAATCATACAGCCCGAAAGACGGGGTTAATTATAATTACGTTTGTACTTTAAACGGCGTAATGGAAAAATACAAACCAGGAGATTATGAATTTGATGTGCCTTCCAAATTACTAGAATTAATAAAAAATAAGGATTACGGACAATACATTGATAAAGCTACAAACGATATTGTAGTAACATTTATTACAACCGATGATATTACCGGGGGCAACTCGGGTTCGCCTGTTATTAATGCAAAAGGAGAGCTTATTGGACTTGCTTTTGATGGTAATTACGAAGCATTAAGCCATAAAATAGCCTTTGATAAAAATTTAAACCGTACTATTTGTGTAGATGCCCGTTTTGTATTATTTATAATTGATAAATTAGGTGGTGCAAAAAACATTATTGACGAATTAGTGATTTCAAAAAACTAATATAATTCCATCTGAATTTAAAAGCCAATTGTTTTTACAATTGGCTTTTTTGTTACCGACAATTTTCTTCTTAAGATTTTTTTCCTTTTTGAGGCAGGATATAACCAATGTTAAAACCCGAAGTAAAAGAAAGTCCTAATGTAGGTATTCTTAAAAATCCATGATAGTTTGAAGTATAGCTGTTTTTGTTTTCTGTATAAACGCCTTGCGAATAAGGGCTGGTAAAAAAATCAGTATTTGAGTATGTCTCTGACTTGCCGGTAAAACCAAAACCTACATAATAGTCAAACGTTAACACATCTTTTAAAACAGCTTGATGACCAAAATTAATAAATCCTCCATAAGCAATAGTTTTTAAATTAGTAATGTTTGTTTGTGTAACAACAGCGGCTGAAGGTGTATATATACTGTAGGTAGCCTTCATGTTTTTTGCGTTGATATAAGATACAGCAAAATCGAGCTTAATATAATTACCTTGTATGGTATACTTGTATTTTGGAAATTTCTCAAAATACTCATCATCAAAAACAAATTTTATACCCGGCTTAATAAACATACCATGATAACTTGAACCTTCATTATAACCTGTTCTAAATAATTTTATTTCATCAGAGTTTATGTGTGAGTTTGAATAGCCTGCAATTACTTCAAGGTTTATACTTTTTTTTATGGCATATTCGTACCCTAAAGAAACATGACTGAAAACGGGTGACAACAAACTAAATTTTATTACCTGCCGGATATTGGAAATTTGTTTTGGCGGTTGCTGTAAAGGCTGTTCAGTTTTTATCGGTGTTTCAACTTTTGGCATAAACTCGGTAAAGCCATTGGATAAAGTGTATTTAATTACTTTACTTTTGCCAATAATATATAAAGGGCCATCCGTATTACTCAGAGACCTGTATTTGATTTCAAGATCATCTATCTCAAGTATTTTACAGGGTAATTTTTTATCTGACTGTAAATAAAGTGTATCTGACTGTGAAGAGCAGATCGTGGAAATAAAAATAAAAAAAAGCAATACCGTCCTTTTCATCATTCATGTGTCACTAAAGATAAAAAATAAATATAGAATGCCTTAAATTAGTATAAAAAAGGCAAGGTTGCAGGATCTACTCTGCTAAGATCTGGCGGTGGCGAAGCCTGAAAAAATTCTGCCAAATAATTATTCATTCTTTCAACAGAAGCAGATATTTTTACATAAGTAAAATGTTTTGGAATATTTACCGCCATTTCAACGCCATTATATTTAAATGTTTTTTCTGTTCTGGATTTTTTCATTCCACCAATATTAAATGGTATGCTTAATCCATTAATGGTAATATATGTAACATAGTCTATCTTTTTTTGCTGGTTAAATTTTTCTCCTGCATAATATGGAAAAGGGCCTTTTAACTGGTGGCCATATTTGTTTTTTATAACAATTGGCACTTCTTTTATAGCATTACCCTTTTCTATCTGTACCCTTGCAGAATCTTCGGGAACAAAACCAATAGAAGAATTATAACTGTAATCTCTTTCTGCTATCAGGTAAAATTTTTCGTTCATCACAATCTTAGGATCTACCGCAAGCGTTGTATCTAAAAACATATTGCTTCTTTTGCCTTTAAGCAAACTATCGCTGTAATTACTATACATAAAATACACTTTACTAAATGTATAATTATCAATATAGGCACGCATAGTATTTATATTTATAGCATCCTGCTCTAACTGTTTTTGATCGGCAAGAACAGTTTCTCCTTTTGCGCGAAGAGCATCTATTAGTTTTTTACTTGTTTTTAAGCGAACTACCAGTGCCCCACTTTTAAGCTGGTTAATTTGCCAGCCGGCAACTACCATACGTCGACGCCTGAATTTCTCAAACTGCTCTTTATCCTTATAATCTTTTGTATCATGAAAAATCTCATCTTGTTTTTCTTGCGCCTTATAAACACAGATGCCTGCAAAAAATAAAAGCAGAAAAAATATTTTTTTACTTAACAACCGATCCATTTTCAATATCATTTTTTGTTGGCGAAACAAAACTTAGCTCTCCTTTTGCATTCTCTGCCATTAATATCATACCGCGGCTTTCAATGCCTTTTATTTTGCGTGGCGCTAAATTAACTAATAAGCAAACCTTGTGCCCGATTATATCTTCGGGTTTAAAAAAGGCAGCAATGCCACTAACTACAGTGCGCGTATCAATTCCGGTATCTACTGTTAATTTTAATAATTTATCTGTTTTTGGAACTGCTTCGGCAGCAACAATGGTTGCAATGCGGATATCCATTTTAGAAAAATCATCAAATGTTGTTTCTGTTTTAAATTCAGCGGGGCCTGCGTTTACTAAATTATCTTCTTTACTTTTTTGAAGACGATCTAACTGCACCTGAATTTGCTCATCTTCTACTTTAGAAAAAAGCAGTTCATCTTTATTTATTTTATGCCCATGCGCTACATTTGATGTTTGACTGGCTGCAGCCCAGCGCAATGGTTTTATGTTTAAAAGATCAAATAGTTTTTTAGATGTGAAAGGTAAAAAGGGTTCAGCCAAAATAGCCAGGTTGCATGAGATTTGTAAAGCTACATTCATAATAGTTTTTACGCGCTGCTCATCAGTTTTAATTAACTTCCACGGCTCAGTTTCTGCTAAATATTTATTACCTAATCTAGCAACATTCATCCATTCACTAACGGCTTCGCGGAATTTAAATTGTTCAATTGCCTTAGAAATTTTTGCAGGTGCTGCGGCTAATTCTTCTAAAACCAAAAGATCTTCTTTGTTATACGTTGTGGCTTCGGGTACTTTACCTTCATAAAACTTATGTGTAAGTACTAAAGTTCTGTTTATAAAGTTGCCAAAAATAGCAACCAACTCGCTGTTATTTTTAGTTTGAAAATCTTTCCAGGTAAAATCATTATCTTTTGTTTCGGGTGCGTTAGAACATAAAGTATAACGCAACACGTCTTGCATATTCTTAAAATCTTCTAAATACTCATGCAGCCAAACTGCCCAATTGCGTGAGGTAGAGATCTTATCGCCTTCTAAATTTAAAAATTCGTTTGCCGGAACATTATCCGGTAAGATAAATTCGCCATGCTCCATTAACATGGCAGGAAAAATAATGCAATGAAAAACAATATTATCTTTCCCAATAAAATGTATCAGGCGAGATTCTTCTTTCTTCCAGTAATCCTCCCAATTATTTGGCAATAATTCTTTCGTTGCAGATATATATCCAATAGGCGCATCAAACCAAACGTATAGCACTTTACCGTCGGCGTCTTTAACCGGTACAGGTACACCCCAATCCAGGTCGCGCGTCATGGCTCTTGGTTGCAAGCCATCTCCGCTATCCATCCAGCTTTTACATTGGCCATAAACATTGCTTTTCCAATCAGCATGTTTTTCGATATAGGCTTTTATTTTTGGTTGTAATTTATCAAGCGGCAAGAACCAATTTTTTGTTTGTTTTAAAACCGGCTTGCTGCCCGATAAAGTAGATTTTGGATCAATAAGATCGGTTGCATTTAATGTAGAGCCGCATCTTTCGCATTGGTCGCCATAGGCATTTGGATTAGCGCATTTAGGGCAGGTGCCAACAATATAACGATCGGCTAAAAATTGTTTTGCGGTTTCATCGTAGTACTGCTCGGTAACTTCTTCGGTAAAAACATTTTTATCGTATAGTACTTTAAAAAAGTCTGAAGCTGTTTGATGGTGTATTTTAGCAGAGGTACGCGAATATACATCAAACGAAATTCCAAAATCTTTAAAGGCATTGCCCATAATGTTATGGTATTTATCAACTATTGCCTGCGGCGTTGTATGTTCTTTTTTTGCCTTAATAGTAATAGGTACGCCATGTTCATCGCTTCCACAAATAAATTTAACATCGTGGCCAATACTTCTTAAATACCTTACATAAATATCTGCAGGCAGGTAGCATCCAGCCAAATGCCCAATGTGAACAGGGCCGTTTGCGTATGGTAAGGCTGCAGTAACTAATGTTCTTTTAAATTTTGAATTCATTTTTATCTCCTAAAGTGCGACCCGTTATGCCTTTTTCAACTTTTTTTGCCGAAAATGCAAATCAACTGATTTTTTGTTATATTTATACAAAAGTAACTATAACTATTAAAATAATTAAGAATGAGCAATAAAAAAGAAATTTGGAAAACAATTACAGTTAATGGCAAAAAACCATCGGTGCCATATGTAATTTCAAATCACGGCCATTTTGGTGTCTTATTAGACAATAGTGGTAAAGTTGAAAGAAGGAATTTTAAACCAACAGCCGGTAGCTACCGCTTTAATGTAAGGCAGGATGGCAAGGCAGCAGCAATTTTTTTGTACAAAGAAGTTGCAAAGGCATTCTTAAAAAAACCATCTCCAAAACATAAATTTGTTATTCATAAAGATCATAATTATTTAAACGATCATGTAGATAATTTAAAATGGGCTACACAGGCAGAACACCGTGCCCATACAACATTTAGTCCTAACGCTATTTTATCACGTAAGAAAAAAGCGATCGTAAAAAGCGCGCATTCTCAAATTTTTAACGAAAAGAGTATAGTTACTTTAAAGAAAATGATCTGGGATCCGAAACGTAAATTATCTTTCAAACAAATTGCAGAAAAATTCGGCGTTTCGGAAATGCAGATCTACCGTATTAAAACCGGCCAGTTCTGGTACCACGTAAGAGTTGAGAACGAGCCTGTTCATGCAAAATACAAACAAAACCTCAGCAATATCGAATACCAGGAAAAGAAATCGAATGCTGAAACGGCGAAAAAAGAAAAACGACAGGCTTCTATAAAGAAAACTGCGGCAAAAGCAAAAGGCAAAAAATCTAAGTCAGGCACGAAGAAAAGGAAATAGTATAATGGCGATCTCTCCTCCTTATTTAAAAAAAGGCGACACCATTTTAATTATTGCAACTGCGCGGGCACGGTCTAAAGAGGCTGTACAACCCGCTATTGATATTTTAAAAAGCTGGGACTTAAAAGTAGAAACCGGTCCTAACGCTTTTAAAGCACATAACCAATTTGCAGGTACCGATGAGCAAAGAGCAAACGATCTGCAGTGGGCCATTGAGCATAAAACAGCAAAAGCGGTTTTAATTAGTGGCGGCGGCTATGGTACCATGCGCGTTATTGACCATGTAAATTTTAAACCGCTTTTAAAAAATCCAAAATGGTTTATTGGTTATAGTGATACAACTGTTATTCATAACCGGCTATTCCATTTAAAAATGGCTGCTATACACGGCACAATGGCCTTTCAATTCACCAAAGATAAAGCAGCTACTGAAACCATTAAACACTTATTGTTTGGCGAAGAAGTAAATTACAACATTCCAAAACATAAATTAAACCGCATTGGGAACGCAGAAGGAGAAATTGTTGGTGGGAATTTATCTTTACTTTATGCATTAAGCGGAAGCGTAGATGATGTAAGCGGAAGAAATAAGATTTTATTTATTGAAGATCTGGATGAGCAACTCTATCACATCGATCGTATGATGCTGCAATTAAAGCGAAGTGGCAAACTAAAACATTTAAGAGGCTTGATTGTTGGTGGTATGAGCGATATGAAAGATAACGCGGTACCCTTTGGAAAAACAGCAGAAGAAATTGTGATGGATGCGGTTAAAGAATATAATTATCCTGTTTGTTTTAATTTTCCGGCTGGACATATTGAAAAGAACATGGCACTTTACTTAGGTAAAAAGGCAAAATTAGAAGTCACAAAAAACAAAGTTAACTTAACATACAAATAAATGTTTTGCAAAACCTCAGATAATTTTAACTTGTATTACGACGTACAGGGAAACACATTGTCGTCTGAAACACTTGTATTTATTAATGGTTTAACCCAATCAACAGTTGCCTGGTATTTTGTTGTGCCTTTTTTTAAAGATAAATACAAAATAATTTTATTAGATCTTATCTTTCAGGGACAAAGTGATAAGGCAGATAACTGGCGCGATTTTGATCAACACGCTGCTGATGTAAAAAAAATACTGGAGCAGGAAAAAATTACCAATGCAAACATCATTGGTTTATCGTATGGCAGTTTGGTGGCGCAACATTTTGCAGTAAATCATTCCGCACTAGTAAATAAACTAGTTTTAATTTCCACCTTTGCGCATAAAACACCATACTACGAAGCCATTGAATTAAGCTGGTGGCGGGCTTTAGAGTTTGGCGGTTATAATTTAATGCTGGATATTATGCTCCCTAGTGTTTTAAGCGAAGGTTATTTTGCAAATCCAATAATTCCAATTCAAATGATGAAAGAAGCGCGTTTGGATGCGCAACAAAACAAACAGGCTATTTTTCATTTAATGCAGGCCACTAAAGAAAGAAAAGATTACAGAAAAGACCTTGAAAAAATTACTTCATCAACTTTAGTTATTCAAGGCGAAAAAGATCTTTTATTGCCGGTGCATTTGGCAGATGAAGTACATAAGCATATTAAAAATTCTAAATTTATTGTTGTTGCCAACGCAGGCCACACCTTAAACCTTGAGCATGTGCCTGAGGTGTGTGGGTATACCAAAACCTTTTTGGAAAACTAATTTAATCACATAGGCACATAGAAAAGGTTATCTTCTTAACTCATAAATTTATTCGTTACTTGAATAAATCCTTTACCCCTTTTTAAATTAAAGTTACTCTAAGAAAAACCATGTGCCTTTGGCGTTAAGTTCTTATTTAAGATCAAACAAATTATTCACCCCCGGATAACGGTCCACTGTAAAGCCTTCTGCATAAGACACTCCCATTGCTCTTCCCCATAAAGACATTTTAGCGTTCAGGCTTTCTAAAAATGCTTTGCTGGAGATGGGGGTTTCGGGCTCGCCTGATTTTGGATTATAAAATTGGGAAGAAAAAGCCAAGATTGCTTTATGCTTTACTTCCATAAAATCCGTTACATCAATAACAAAATCAGGATGAATATATTGATCCTGAATATAATGATATACGGCTTTTGGGCGCCACGCTTCCTGCTTTTTACCTTCAATAGTTGTTTCAATTTTAATTAAACCACTGTAAAAGCAAGCTTCAGAAGTTAATTTAGCCGCACGGCCGTGATCGGGGTGACGATCATTAACAGCATTACATAAAATAATTTCGGGCTGGTGCTTACGAATAATTTCTATTATTTGTTTTTGATGCGCTTCGTTATTTTCAAAAAAGCCATCCTTCATATTTAATTGCGTGCGAAAAGATACGCCTAATATTTTTGCAGCTTCTGTTGCTTCTTTTGTTCTTAGTTCTGCGCTGCCACGTGTGCCAAGCTCTCCAAGTGTAAGGTCCAAAATGCCAACTTTTTTACCTATCGCAATGTGTTTTGCGATGGTGCCACTACAACTTAACTCTACATCATCAGGGTGAACGCCAATTGCTAGAATGTCGATCTTCATTTTATTTTTGATTTGACTTCTTAATTAAGTCGTTGAGCTTTTCGTTTATTTTAGGAAGGCTACGGAACAACACGTAGCTACGTTTAAACTCGCCAATATTAAACGATGGGGAACCTTGTACTATTTCGCCTTCTCTTTCAATGCTTGCGCCAACACCCGACTGACCAGCGATCTTTACACCGTTAGCTATTTTTAAATGGCCGGCAATGCCAACCTGGGCGCCTATCATACAATTTTTGCCAACCTTTGTAGAACCCGCAACGCCGGTTAAACCAGCAATAACAGTGTTTTCGCCCACCTCAACATTGTGTGCTATCTGAACTAGGTTATCAAGTTTTACACCTTTACGTAAAATGGTAGATCCAAGAGTGGCTCTATCCACAGAAACGTTTGATCCAATTTCCACATTATCTTCAATTATAACATTGCCTATTTGAGGAACTTTTACAAAAGCATTTCCATCTTTATTTGGCGCAAAGCCAAAACCATCGCTTCCAATTACAGAACTTGCATGTACCGTGCAGTTATTTCCAATTTTACAATCATAATATACTTTTACACCCGAAAATAAAATTGTGTTATTGCCCACTTCGCAATTATCGCCAATATAAACATGCGGGTATAATTTTACATTGTTACCAATTTTTGTGTTTTGGCCAATATAAACAAAGGAGCCAACGTAACAGTCGTTGCCCATTTTTGCGCTTTCAGAAATAAAAGAGGGTTGTTCAATACCCACTTTTTGACCTTTTACCTGAGTATAGATTTCCAATAATTTTGCGAAAGATTCATATGCATTATCCACACGAATTAATGTACACGTGGGTTTTACAGGCTTTTCAAGGTGAAGTGTTTTATTAACAATCACAATACTGGCATCAGTTGTATAGATAAAGTTTGTATAAATTGGGTTAGCTAAAAAAGATAATGTTTTTTCTTTTCCTTCTTCAATTTTTGAAAGGTTATTTACAGTAACGTTTGCATCGCCTTCTACAGTGCCGTTTAAAAGTTGTGCTATTTGCTGCGCCGAAAATTCCATATAATTTAACCCTTTAAATTTAAGTATTTTATTAATACATAACGTTTAAAGTTGACTAAATATTGCTATAAGCTTTTGCTTCTCATTAGCCCAGCTTAGTTCGATTGCTGCTGCTCTAGTGTTTTCTTTATATTCCTTAATTTTTCGAGAAGAAAGTATTTCGTTTATTTTTTTGGCAATATTTTGTGGTTTATGATCATCAATAAAACTGCCAATTTTATAGTGTGTTATAATTTTTTCAATCTCCGGTAATTTACTGGCAAGTATGGGAGTACCAGCCTGTATATAGTCAAATATCTTGTTTGGCAAGCTGTAATAATAATTTAAATTGGTATTCTTATCTATACTTAAGCCAAGATCTGCATTGTAGGTATAATGCATCAATTCTTTTTTCGGTATTTTATTAATGAGCGTAATTTTATCACTTAAATTTTGTTCTTTTACTTTTTGTTCTAAAACTTTCCATACATCACCGCTGCCAATTATATATAAAATAGCACCTTGTACAAATTGCATTGCATCTATTAATTCTTCCGCGCCCCTGTCTATATTTATCCCCGCGCCTTGTAATAAAATAATATTTTTATCAGCAGGCATTCCGAGTTCAGTTTTAGGCCGGGGCTTAAAGTTGCTTACAGCATCTGAAATATTTCTTATAACATTAAATTTTACTTTATATTTTTCTTCAAATATCTTTGCAATGCTTTCGTTAACTGTAATACAGGTTTTTAATTTTGGAACGATAAGGCTTTCCACTTTTTGCCATATTTTTCTTTTGGCTGGAGAATTTAAAAGTTCAGGTACATCGCAAAATAATTCGTGACTATCATAAATTAAAGGAATTGACCTTATTTTTGAAACCAAATAATTTGGCAAAAGCGTATCCAGGTCGTTAGCAAATAACAAATCGGCTTTTGTAAACAGTAATTTAAAAAACAACCTTATGTTAAAAAAGAAATAAAATAGGGGGCCTTTTAAAAAAAGCAACCGTATTCTTATTGATTTAAATGAAGTCTTAGAAAGTGGTAATGAATCCGGGAGTTTTCGCCCAATTAGTGTCACTTCAAAACCAGATTCGACAAGGGTTAAACAGGTTTTATTAACCCTGTTATCGGTAACAAGATCGTTAATTACACTTACAATTGCTATTTTTTTTGTTGTAAACAAATACTTTGTTGATATTGGGTTAAAGATAGAAATATTACACTTAATTTATTAGTTATTTTTGTTTTGCATGCTAAACATAAAAGAAAACATAAGCCTTAAACCCTTTAATACATTCGGGATTGAAGCCTACGGAACATATTTTGTTGAAATAAATTCGATAGACGATTTTTTGCTGCTTCTTAAAACCGATATATATATAAATAATTTAAAATTAATTATTGGTGGCGGCAGTAACATATTATTTACTAAAGATTTTAATGGCCTTGTTATTAAAAATAATTTAAAAGGAATTGAGCTTATTAACGAAACCACAGATGAGGTTATTATAAAAGCTGCTGCTGGCGAAAACTGGCACGAATTTGTGCAATGGTCTATCAAGAATAATTTTTGCGGTTTAGAAAACCTCTCGCTTATACCCGGCTGTGTTGGTGCCAGTCCAATGCAAAACATTGGTGCTTATGGTGTAGAAATAAAAGACGTATTCTATGAGTTGGAAGCTATTCATACAATCACAGGGGAGAAAAAAACATTCAAAAAAGATGATTGCGCTTTTGGTTATCGCGAAAGCGTTTTTAAAACAAAATATAAGAACCAATTTCTTATTACATCAGTGTCTTTTAAATTAAGTAAGCATCAAAATTTAAACACAAGTTACGGTGCTATTAACACGGAGCTTGAAGCAATGGGAATAAATAAGCCCACAGTAAAAGATGTTTCAAAAGCAGTTATCAACATTCGACAAAGTAAATTACCAGATCCAAAAATAACAGGTAATGCCGGTAGTTTTTTTAAGAATGCTGAAGTATCAAAAGAAAAATACGAATCATTAAAATCACAATTTGAAGAGATTGTGTCTTACTCTTTGCCCAATGGTAATTTTAAATTAGCTGCAGGCTGGTTAATTGAGCAGTGTGGCCTTAAAGGTTTTGAGAAAAACGGTGCAGCTGTGCACGCAAAACAAGCTTTAGTGCTTATTAATAAAAATAATTGTACAGGTACGGCTGTATTTGAGTTATCTGATTATGTTTTACAAAAAGTATTTGATAAATTTGGAGTAATCCTTGAACGGGAAGTAAACATTATCTGATGATAGGCTTTTTAATTGATGTAGGTATATTCTTAAATTTATTTTATACAGGTTATGTGCTTGCTAAATCTCCGTTCGAATTTTATTTATCTTACGTACCTATACTTATTTTATTGCCTGTTTTTATTATCAAGTATAAATTCTACACACCAACGCTATATATTCTTCTCCCTTTATTACTAATAGGTGTTTATAATGTTGCAATTGACAATAATACCATGTCACGCTTTTTAAAGATCTATATTAACATTGCCGTTAACCTTGTTTTTTATCAATACGTTATTCAATATTACAATTACGATATTAAAGCAATCTTCAAAAAGTATCTTTTTGTATCGTTTCTGGCTTGTAGCATTGGTATTATTCAACTTATAAGTTTCTGGATCGGCTTCGAACCCGGTTATGATATGAGGTATATCTTTCCGTTAACCAAATGGGGGCTTAACTTTGGTGGATTAGGCGTTCGGATAAACAGTCTCTTTAGCGAGCCATCATCTTTAGGTATTGCTATTGCTCCCGCCTTCCTAATTAGCTTTTACCAATTAATAACGCGTACAAACGAATTTCTATCTTTAAAACGCTGTATTATCATTATTATTTGCTATTCTTTATCTTTCTCTAGTCTTGCTTTTTTAGGTGTTTTTTTAACTATTATTTTTATCACACTTAATTTTGGAGCTATACGTTATTTTTTATTTGCTATTCCTCTTTCGGTTTTTTTATTTTTTGTTGCCTATAACAATGCAACCGAGTTTAAGGTGCGTGTAGATGGTATGAGAGAACTATTTGTTGAAGATATTTTACAAGAAGTTAAAAAAGGAGAAACCAAAAGAGCAAAAATTGACAGAATTCAGAATTTTCTTAGCAGAGTGCATGGCTCTTCTTTTGTTTTTTATAACAATTATTACATTGCTAAACAAAATTTTATTAAAAACCCTTTGTTTGGCACGGGTTTAGGCTCGCACGAATTTGCTTACGATAAATACTCTTTAAATAGTTTAATTGGCGGTATCTATGAATTCAACACCGGTGATGCCAATTCGCTTTTTTTAAGAACAACTTCAGAAGTTGGATTGTTTGGTGCGGTGTTTTTGATATTGTTCATATTTAAGTATTTTGTTTCTCACGATATGAGCGGCAGAGAAGACAATGAATACTGGCTAATGAGCAATGGCTTATTGGTGCTAATTCTTTTAACATACCTCCGGCAGGGGAATTATACATACAACGGTTTTTTCTTATATGGTTGGATGTATTTTTACAATTCATTTAACTATAAAAACTATACGGAGACCTTAGTTACCAAATGACGGTTATTTTTTTATATACTGAACTCGCAGAGTATTTTATTAAATGCTGCCAGGAGCTTTCAAAAAAAGCAAGTGTAAATATTATAAGATGGCCGGTTAATAAAGAAGCCCCTTTTGTTTTTTCGTTTCCTGATAACATTCGTGTGTATGACAAAAATAAATTCGATACTGCGGGCCTTGAAAAATTGATCAGTAGTATAAAACCAGATATTATTGTTTGCAGTGGTTGGATAGATAAAGATTACTTACGCCTGGTAAAACCATATTACAAAAAAATACCTACAATATTAACCTGCGATACGCATTGGTCGGGTTCAATAAAACAATATGCTGCAACTATACTCAGTCGTTTTTTCTTGCTGAATAAATTTTCTCATGCATGGGTGCCCGGAAACAGCCAGGAAAATTATGTAAAGAAACTTGGCTTTAGATCAAATAAAATTAAAAAAGGATTTTATTGTTGTGACCTAAAAAAATTTAACGAAATATACGATGCCCAAATTGCAATAAAACAAAACAGCTTTCCTAAAGTGTTTTTGTTTGTTGGTAGATATTATGAGTTTAAAGGAATAAAAGATCTTTGGAATGCGTTTATATTACTTCAGGAAGAAACGCCAAACGAATGGGAGCTTTGGTGTCTTGGCACAGGCAGCATTGAACCAGTTAAGCATGATAAGATAAAACACTTTGGTTTTGTTCAGCCAAACGATCTTGATGAGATTATTCAAAAGTGCGGTGTATTCATTTTGCCAAGTCATTTCGAGCCTTGGGGTGTTGTTGTGCAGGAATACGCTGCATCGGGCTTTCCTCTAATTACCAGCAAAAATGTTGGCGCAAACGATGCTTTTTTGACCCAAAACCAAAATGGCTTTTTATTTGAAGCAAAAAACGTGCAGGAGCTAAAAAAAGTATTGAAAAAAACAATAACTTTAAGCAACGCAGAATTACTGGGCATGGCTGCAAAAAGTCACGACCTGGCACAAAAGATCAATCCAGAAAACTGGACAAATACACTTTTAGAGATCTATAATGAATTTAAGTAAAACTAAAATATTAATCACCGGGGGCGCCGGTAATATCGGCAGTGCATTGGCCGAAAAATTAATAAGCAATCCAAATAATTTTGTAGTGATTATGGATAACCTGTCAACCGGCGTTTTATCTAAATTACCTTCCTCTGATAAAACAAATTGGAAATTTATTAAAGGAGATGTTAATTATCTTAATGATGTTTCATCGGTTATGCTTTCTTTTCATTTTGATTACGTTTTTCACTTTGCCGCAGTTGTGGGTGTTATAAGAACACAGGAAAATCCAATTGATGTTTTAAATGACATTGAGGGCATAAAAAACATTTTAAACCTTTCTAAAAACACATCCGTTAAACACGTTTATTTTTCTTCCAGTTCAGAAGTATATGGAGAGCCTGTTGAGCTGCCACAAAATGAACATCGTACGCCATTAAATTCAAGGGTTCCTTACGCAGTTGTAAAAAATGTTGGCGAATGTTTTTTTAGAAGTTATTGGCAATCCTTTCATTTACCTTATACTATTTTTCGTTTTTTTAATACTTATGGCCCCAATCAAAGTACAGATTTTGTTGTTGCCCGCTTTTTATCTGCGGCATTAAAAAACAAAGACATTACTATTTATGGTGACGGCATGCAAACACGAACATTTACTTATGTAGACGACACGGTAAATGTTTGCACTAAAATATTTGAAGAAAAATTATTAACCAATGATGTAATAAATATTGGTAATGATAAATTAATGACCATAAAAGACCTTGCTGAATTAACAATAAAGATCGCCAATTCCTCCTCTAAAATAATTTACCTTGCGCCACTTAAAGAAGGCGATATGACAAGACGTCAACCGGATAATACTAAAATGCGTGAGATCTTAAATAAAAAACTAGTGAGTATTGACGAAGGCATTAAACTAATGATGCACGATGAACGTTTCTTAAAAGCAATTGGTCTAAAATAACCTATGTGTGGCATAAACGGTTTTATATCTAATAGCTTTTCTGCTGAACAAAAAAAGAGCCTTGTTCAAAAAATGAATTTAACGCTTAGCCATCGCGGACCGGATAATGATGGGGTTTGGGCTGAAGATATAATTGCTCTTGGTCACCGCCGCTTGTCAATAATAGATCTTAGTGCTGAAGGGAATCAGCCTTTTTTTTCGAATGATGAACGTTATTTAATAATTTATAATGGCGAATTATATAATTATAAAGAATTAAAATTAGAACTTCAAAGGGCCTCGCACGGTTCAAATGATAAACCATATTTTTTTAAGACCGAAACCGATACAGAAGTTGTATTGGCGGCTTTTATAAAATATGGTACAAAATGCCTTCAGTTATTTAACGGCATGTATGCTTTTGCCATTTACGATACAGTAGAAAAAAAATTAACTATTGCGCGCGATCGTTTAGGCGTTAAACCGTTGTATTATTATTATGGAAATGAAGGTTTCTTGTTTTCAAGCGAGATAAGGCCTATCATTCATTCTAAGATAAAAGAATTTTCTTTAAATAAAGATACCCTTGCAGAATACATGATGTACCAAACTGTTTTTGCGCCTAATACTATTGTTAAAGGAGTAAAAGTATTAATGCCAGGCCATTATTTAGAATACCAAAACAATAAAGCAACTATTGCCGAATATTATTCGTTAGATAAAATTCCGGATACAGCAAGTGGATTGTCATATAAAGAAACCTGTTTAAAAGTAGATGAATTGCTTACTCATTCGGTTCAACGAAGGCTCGTGGCCGATGTGCCCTTTGGAGCTTTTCTTTCAGGAGGTATTGATTCTAGTGCCATTGTAGGTTTAATGAGTAAAGTAAGCTCCGAAAAAATTCAAACGTTTAACATTAGTTTTGATGAAAGTGACTTCTCTGAAGCAAAATACGCAAAACTTATCGCTCAAAAATTTAATACAAAGCACCACGAAATTAAATTAAGCCCAGCAGATTTTTTAAAGCAATTACCTGAAGCGCTTGCGGCAATGGATCATCCCAGTGGTGATGGACCTAATACCTATGTGGTTTCAAAGGCAACAAAACAAACCGGTATTACGATGGCTTTAAGTGGCATTGGCGGCGACGAACTTTTTGCAGGATATGACGTTTTTAAGCGTATGGCAGAGCTTCAAAAAAAGAGTTGGTTAAATGCATTACCAACTTTTAGTAGAAAAGCTGTTGGCTTCGCCATTCAAAAAAGAAAAAAAACATCAGCGGGAAACAAAATACAAGAATTGCTTGGGCAGGAAAAAATAAATTTTTCATCCGCCTATCCTTTAAGCAGAAGTGTTTTTACACAAAGAGAACTTTCCGGTTTATTAAAAGATCCTAATCCATATACACAAATAAATAAGATCATTTCAGAAATACCGCAAATCAAAGATCATTTATTAAGCGCCGTTTCAATTAGCGAGATAAAAACATATTTACAAAATGTTTTATTGCGCGATGCTGACCAAATGAGTATGGCCGTTGCATTAGAAGTGCGCGAGCCTTTTTTAGACTACAGGTTAATTGATTTTGTTTTGGGTATAAGTGATGAAATGAAATATCCTCACACACCTAAAAAATTATTGATAGATAGTCTTGGTGAATTGCTGCCTTTAGAAATAGTTAACCGTCCAAAAATGGGCTTTACTTTGCCATGGCAAGTTTGGTTGAAAAACGAATTGAAATCATTTTGCGAAAAAAATATAAATGAATTTTCTGAATATGATTTTTGTACTGCCCAAGATGTGAAAAGATTATGGCAACGCTTTTTAAATAATGATGCCGGCGTAAGCTGGAGTCGTATATGGCACCTGGTAGTTTTAAATAATTGGATCAAAGAAAATAATATTTCAATAAGTTGAGCAAACCTAAAATAGTTGTTTTTATGCATTGGTATTTGCCTGGAACAAAAGCCGGCGGGCCGGTTCGTTCTGTTTTTTCAATGATCAATTTACTAAAAAGTTACTTTGATTTCTATATTATTACCTCGAACAAAGATCTTGGAAGTTATAGAGAATACGAAGGCATAAATCCAAATACTTTATTTGAAAAAGAAGGTGTTAATTATTTTTATTTTAATGAAGTACATAATACTGCCGATAACCTTTTAGCATTATTAAACAAAATAAATCCTGCTCTTATTTACTTAAACAGCTTTTGGTCGTTCACGTTTTCTATAAACATTATTCGTTTAAAGAATAAAAAATTAATTGCCGCGCCCATTCTATTAGCACCCAGGGGTATGCTAAGCAAAGGGGCATTAAGCTTAAAATCCTTTAAAAAGAATGTTTACCTTATATCTGCAAAAATTTTTGGCTGGTACAAGCATGTTCATTTTCATGCTACCAATAAGCAAGAGGAACAAGATATCAAAGCGCGTTTTCGCTCTGCCAAAATAACCATTGTTTCCAATGTAAATTCAGGAACAATCATTAAAAATTCAACTTTAAAAAACACAGGTGAATTAAAATTATTTTTTCTATCAAGAATTTCAGAAGTAAAGAATTTACATTTTGCTCTGGAGCTCTTAAAAGAAACTCCAGCTGATATTTTTGTTACTTATCACATTTATGGCAATCTTGAAGATCAGGATTATTGGAGCCGCTGCAACGATATCATTAAACAACTCCCAAAAAATGTAACCGCTGTTTATAAAGGAGAACTAGCGTTTAACGAAGTACAAAAAAGCATTGCAAACTACCACGCTTTATTATTACCAACCCTTAACGAAAATTTTGGCCACTCGATAGTTGAAAGCCTTTTAACAGGCTGCACTGTAATTATAAGTGATCAAACTCCATGGAATGACCTTGAGAACAACAACGCGGGTTATGCAATTGCCCTTAATAATAAACAAAAGTTTATTGAAACTATTACCCTCTTAGGAAAATTAAACCAGGATGAATTTTTGCAAAAAAGCAATGCCGCAAATAGTTATATTAGCAGTAAAATACAAGTAGATAAAAGTATAAATCTTTACAAAAACCTGTTTAATGGATTCGCCAAAAATTGATCTTTCTACATTTGATAATGATTGGTACAAACCCGGGCAAAACTTAATTGTAAGGGCACTATGGTATTTTATTAATTACGTTTTCTTTAAATCGGCTTTTCCCTTTTATGGCCCAAAACGCGTTTTGTTACGCATGTTTGGTGCTAAAGTTGGCAAAGGTGTAATTATTAAGCCCCACGTTTCTATTAAATATCCATGGCACCTTGTTGTTGGTAACCACGTATGGATAGGTGAACTAGCCTGGATTGATAACCTTGCTAAAGTAACTTTAAAGGATAATTCATGTATTTCGCAAGGCGCTATGTTACTTTGCGGTAATCATAACTACAAAAGAAGTACGTTTGATCTTTTGGTTGGTGAAATTACCCTAGAAGAAGGGGCCTGGGCGGGAGCAAAAACAGTTGTTTGTCCGGGGGTGAGGATGGGTAGTCACAGTTTACTAACGGTTGGCAGTATTGCTACATCGTCTTTAGAAGCTAACTGGATTTACCAGGGTAACCCGGCCAAAAAATTAAAAGCACGTGAGATGAAGCCTAATCGCTAATCTTTTTCATCTATTCTGTCAACACGTGTTACTCCTTTTACTTTTTTAAGAACTTCCATTAAATGGTTTAAGTGTTTTGTATCATGCACATAAATCATGATCGTTCCTTCAAAAAGCCCATCGTCTGTATCAAATTTAATAGAGCGCATATTAATGTTGTTTTCGTTAGAAATTATTTTGGTAATATTGTTTACCAATCCTAATTCATCGGTACCAATAATTTTAATGCCGGCAAGAAACGAGATCATTTGATCGTTTAACCACTTTGCTTTTACAACACGGTAAGCATAATTAGAAAGTAATTTAATGGCATTAGGGCAATTAACACGGTGAATTTTTATGCCTTCGCCAACAGTAATAAATCCGAACACATCATCGCCTGGAATTGGATTACAGCAAGGAGACAATTTGTAATCCAGCTTTTGCATATCATCGCCAATTACAAGCATATCACTGCTGCCTCGGGCGTTGGTAACTAATTGCTCAATTTTTGGTGTGGCTGTCTTGCGACCCGGTTTTACAGGATTGTTTTTAAATCGTACAAACTCTTTAATTTCTTTTACATCAACATTTCCTAAAGCTGCCCTATAAAATAATTCCTGAGATGATGGAATTTTAAGAAAGGCACAAAAATCATTTACATTTTGTAAAGTAAAATCCAATTTGTTCTTATAGAACTTACGCTCCATAATTTCTCTTCCCTCTTCTGCAACTTTTTTACGCTGTTCTTTTAAACTGCTTTTTATTTTTGATTTTGCTTTTGCCGTTATTACAAAACCCAGCCAATCTTCCTTTGGGGTTTGTTTATTACTGGTAAGGATTTCTATCTGATCTCCACTTTTTATTTCATAGCTTAATGGCACTAGTTTAAAATTCACTTTTGCGCCAATACACTGCTCGCCAACTTTAGTGTGAATTTCAAAAGCAAAATCCAAGGCCGTAGCGCCAACAGGCAATGTTTTCATATCTCCCTTTGGTGTAAAGGCAAATAACTCGTCACTAAATAAATTCAGCTTAAAGTCATCCATAAACTCCAAAGCATTTGGATCAGGATTTTCCAACATCTCGCGAATACGCTGCAACCAGTTTTCTAAATTACTTTCTTTATCAGCCGCACTGTCTTTATATTTCCAGTGCGCGGCATAACCTTTCTCGGCCAACTCGTCCATTCTTACCGTGCGAATTTGCACTTCCACCCATTTACCTTCAGGACCCATAACAGTAGTATGCAAACTTTCATAACCATTGCTTTTTGGTGTGCTTATCCAATCACGCAAACGCTCAGGACTTGGATGATAAAAATCCGTAATAATAGAATACACTTTCCAGCAATCCGACTTTTCTTGTTCTAATGGTGTATCAATAACAATACGTATTGCAAAAAGGTCATAAATTTCTTCAAACGCAACACCTTTTGTTTTTGTTTTATTGTAAATGCTGTAAATAGATTTAGGCCTACCAAATATTTTAAAAGTAAAGCCCTGTTCACCTAAAATTTCTTTTAAAGGTTCAATAAATTTTTGAACAAAACGTTTTCTCTGTGGTTCTGTTTCCTGTAACTTAACTGCAATATCATAATACCCGTCGGAGTTAGTATATTTTAAACCAAGGTCTTCTAACTCTGTTTTAATATTATTTAATCCTAAACGATGTGCAAGAGGGGCATAAAGGAACAATGTTTCGCTTGCAATTTTCATTTGCTTTTCGCGCTTCATATGCTCCAACGTACGCATATTGTGCAAACGATCGGCCAGTTTAATTAAAATAACGCGAATGTCTTCGCTCATGGTTAAGAGAACTTTTCTAAAATTCTCAGCCTGGATAGAAGAAGTATTATCAATTACCCCTGAAATTTTTGTAAGTCCGTTAATGATCTGAGCTACTTTTTCACCAAACAACCCTTTTACATCTTCTAAAGTAAGATCAGTGTCTTCAACGGTATCATGCAATAACGCACAAACAATGCCGGTAGCGCCAAGGCCAATTTCTTCAGCACAAATTTGCGCAACAGCAATAGGATGATAAATATAAGGCTCGCCACTTTTACGGCGCATTTCTTTATGCGCTTCAACGGCTACTTCAAAAGCTTTACGTATAATTTCCTTATCCCCTTTTTCAAGGCGGCGTTTACAGGCTTTAATTAAAATTTTGTACCGGTTTAAGATTTCCTTGCGCTCCGCTTCCAGGTCAATTTTCATATGCAGATATTCATTTTAGTCGCCATACATTAATGACAGACAATTTCATAATTTGTTCAGAAATATGTTTATGAAGGTATTAATTTTGCGTAACATTAAAAAGCCTTTACTTTGAAAATTTTCATCTATATCTATTACTTTCTTCGTTCTGCATTCATGCGTGGATTTATTAATGCCATCAAGCTTATCAGGGCTGAAGGGCCAAACGAAAAAAAGTATGGGATCAACACATCATCTATTAAAAAAAGCAATTCGGATGAGTTTTTTCATTACCAGGGAGCGGGTTATCTTGTATTATACAGAATCTTTGAGTTGGTAACGCCACATACAAAATTATTTGATTTTGTAGATATTGGCTGTGGTAAGGGCCGGCCGGTATTTGTAGCAGAATCGTTTGGTTATGATAATTTAACGGGAATTGATCTGGATAAAGAGCTGGTAGATGCGGCAAATAAAAATTTAAAAACTTACTTATTAAAGAGAAAAAAATCTAACATACAATTCATTCATGTAAATGCATTAGAATACAATTATAAAAATACCGCCACGGTTTATTTTTTGTTTAACCCGTTTAATGAAGAGGTATTAAAAAAAGTGCTGACAAAAATAATATCTTCTACAACATCAGAAACCTGGTTTGTATATATGAATCCGAAATATAAAAATGCGTTCACGCCAGATAAATTTGAGGTTGTAAAAGAATTAAAAACCAAAAGGTATTTGGAGGCAATGGTATATCACCTGAAATAAGCCACAGATTACACTAATTTCACAAAGTATTATTCAAATAATTAAATTAGTGAAATTCTTGTTTTTTAAAGCGAAGTTTCGCTTTAAAAATTATTCCACAAAACAATTGTGATCAATAAAATTTGTTTTAATCTGTGAAATTTGTGGCTAAAAAAATTAAGCGCTTCCCGACTCTGTCCGAAGTGACGGTATTATTCTCTCTTCAAAGCAATTCTAAATGTTGTGCCTTTATTTAATTCACTTTTAAGAACAAAGATCTTTCCGTTATGATAGATCTCAATAATACGTTTGCACAAACTTAATCCAAGCCCCCAGCCACGTTGTTTTGAAGTATAACCGGGCTCAAACACCGTTTTAAATTTTGATTTTGGAATTCCTTTTCCTGTATCTGAAATGTCTACAAATAAACCTTCTGGTACATCAATTAACGCTACTTCAATTTCGCCTTTACCTTCCATTGCATCGACTGCATTTTTGCAAATGTTTTCTATCACCCATTCAAATAATGGAACAGATAAGTGTACCATTAAAGTTTCTTCCGGTAATTTTAAAGAATAAGTTGTATTCTTAGAAGTACGGTTCTTTAAATACTCAACCGCCTCAATCAACACTTGGTTAATGTTTGAAGAAACCAATGTTGGTTGTGAGCCGATTTTACTAAAGCGGTCGGTAATTGTGTTTAAACGTTTTACATCCTGCTGCATTTCATTAATGATGGATTCATCAACGCCTATTGAGCGCAAATGCTCATTCCAGGCCATTAAAGAGGAAAGCGGCGTACCTAATTGATGCGCTGTTTCTTTGCTCATGCCTACCCAAACCTGATCTTGCTCTGCTTTGCGGGCGGTGCTAAAAAGTATATATGCGATAATTAAAAATAACCCTATTACTCCAAACTGTATGTATGGGTAATATTTGAGCTGCGTTAGTAATTCAGATGGCGCATAAAAAATATAATCACCAGGGCCTTCACCCAAATCAACTAATATTGGCGTATTCTCTGAAGAAAGTTCTGCCAGTTTTAATTTTAATTTTTCTGGCGTGTTAATTTCAGCTGTGTCAATTTTCCCGGTCTCCAAAACTTTATCTTGTGCGTTGTTGGTATAAATTACGGGTACAGCAGCGGAGTTAACGGCTACTTCAGCAATAAAAGATTTTATTAAACTATCAAATACCAGTTTTATATCGCTAAATACACGGCTGTCTTTATGATATAATTTTTGTTTTATGCCTTTATAAACATTTATCTCTACCGGCTGGTAAAGGTCTTTCATAATTTGCAATTGTTCTTTTAAATAAACCGGATCTCTTTCTTTTGTTGAATCTAGATTTCTCGAGATCTGGATATTATCATTCTCATCTGTTAAAATTACCGGCACAGAGGTGTTTTCCTGTAGCACTTTTAAAACAAACGAAACATCCTGCGCATCAGCACTTAATTGTTTAGTAGCTTCTGCATATAACTCAGCTTTTTTTCTTTCGCCTGTTTTTATTTTTTCAAAAAGTTCATTGGTGAATTTTACCAGGTTAGCTTTTTTTTGAACGGCTTTTGCCCAAAGTTCTACTTTTTCTTTTTCGTTACGTGAGATCTTTTTTACGAGATTTCGTGTATACCAAAGCGAGGCTATGATAATAAGTAAGGCAAAAGCTGCCAGGCCTAGTTTCCAACGTTGTTTTTGATTGTAAATACTCACGTATAAAAATTATAAATTAAAGATACGGATTTTAAAAATCTTCGTCTTCTTCTTTTTTCTTCTTAGGTTCTAACGTTTTTTTGGGGGTATTATTGTTGGTTTTTTCTAATTCAAAAGCCTGGTCGGACTTTTCTTTCTTTTTTACAGAAATAGAATCCTTTTTAAAGAGTCCGAATTCTTCTTTAAGTAATTGCTTTAAATTTTGTTTCTCTTCCTTCAGATCTTTTTTAATGTTTTCCTTTAATCCCTTTCTATCATATTTAATTATCGGTTTGTCTACAGTGCCCGTCATTAAAATAAAAGCGCTGCGTTTGTTATCCGGATCATTCTCTACAGGGCCAAACTCTTCATCCACTTTGTGCTTGCGTTTTTTGGCAAGCAGTTCACTTATCAATAATTCAATATGATAATCAATCGCATTATCAAAAGTGTGAGAGCCCCAAAAAATTATATTTAAAGCAGAGTTTTTTAAAGAAGTACTTGGCAAATAAATAGTTTTGTTCTTGATTTCAACCACACTTTTTAATGTAGAGAATTTTATTTTTTGCAGGTCTTGAATGTCTACAAATTTTGAAAGGCTTAATAAAGGCTTAAAATCTATGAGCTCCCCTCTTTCAACAGATAGATCAATGTTTGAACGAACAGAATTAAGATCGGGCTCTAAGGCATTGCTCCAGCTTCCCGAAAATTCTACTGTAGCGGTTGCAAATCCTTTTAAATTCTTTTCCTGTAAAGTTGTTTGACCAAAATTGTTGAATTGAGAGAACATGTTGTTTATGTTTATGTTCTTTAGTTTACTTTGCAGCACAACATCCAGTTTGTTACCAGAATTATCAGCGTAAGCGTCTATTTCTGCTTCACCTTCCATAGTACTTAATTTCATTTCACTTACAATGGCCTTTTGGTCTTTAATTTCTATTTCGCCGGTAATAGATTGCGCTTCGAATTTTGCATAACTAAACTTTGCAATGGCGGCATTTAATTTAAATTGGATATTGTTTGGAATTAACGGGGCCGTTTTATCTTCAGAAGCTTTGTATTTCATCATAAAATCTTCGAGCTTTAAATAATTTGAAAATAAATTGCCGGTGATCATTAAAGGTGCTGTTTTGTCAGAGAGATAATTGAATATGCCCGGAATCTTTGCATTTAAGGATATATCAGAGCTTCCGCGTTTTAACTTAAGATCTTTTACTTCAACCTCTCTTTCTTTTGCTGTAACCGAACAATTCTCCACGGCAAAAACAGTTTCATCATTTTTAAACTGAGCTTCTAAATTTGTAACGCTTGCATCAAGATTTAATTTTACTTTATTCGAGAAGGTTTTATTATTAAGATCAATTAACAAACCTTCTACCTCAGAATTTATTCTAAGATTTCCTTTTAATTTTGTTAAGGTATCTATTGGCCAAAAGTTTTGCAAATTCTCAAGATTAGCGGTTGCGTCTATTAAAAAATGAATGAAAGGATTTGAAAAATCTTTTATTATAAAATTTCCTTTCAGCTCGTCATTATTTATTTTTAAATATACGTTGGTAAGATCGAGCTGCGAGGAAACTTTCGAATAATTTAGTTTTCCGTCAATATTTACATTTTGTGCGGTTGTAGATGTTGGTTTGTAAGTTATTTCTCCATTCTTAATTCCAAATTCACTTAAACATTTAAAATCGTTTTTGCCGCTATATGTCAAATTTCCTTTAGCATAAAAATCACCATTACTTTTATATTCATTTGTTTTTTGCTGCTGATCTTCCGGCAATAATGACAAAAGTGTGTTAATATCCAGATTTGAAGCTTCATAATTTACATTCGCGTTTTGCAAACTATCGCTATAAATAAAACTACCGCTTAGGTTAAACAACATACTGTTTAAGCTTAAACTTGTTTTTTCAAATAAATAAGTGTTATCTTTTACTTGCAGTTTAACATCTAGATTACAGTTCTTATTTTTTAAGAATGTTTTTTTACTTTGTGCTATTTGATTAATAAATATTTTGCCTTCAGATGTCATATCGTATTCACTTTCACTAAAAGCACCTTTAAAATCCAGTTCTTTTATTAAAAGATCGGTTTTAAATATCTTTTGTTTATCTCGATAAATAATGTGGCAATTTTTTAGCTGAATAAGATCCAGCTTAAAGTTTATAGAGTCGCTTTTATTACTTCCTTGTTCCGGTTCTTCCCAAAAAATATAATTTGGCCTGCCCGCTTTTGTTAACCCCGGTTTGGCAATTGCGTTTTTTAAAGTGATCTTTTTGATATCATATCTTTTATGCCACAAATCACTTATGTCGAAATGTAAATTCAATTGTTCGGCAAACAAAAGCGTGTCGCGTTTTTTTATTTGCAATGCCTCTAACATTAAAACATCTTTAAACTCCATTGAGCAATCAGGAAATGTTTTTATGATGGTAAGATCAATGTTCTTTGGATCGATTGTAACTTCTGACTTGAGATGTTTGTTTATTTCTCCAAGAAGGGCAGCTTTTACTTCATCCTGATAAATGAAAAGCAGACCTACCAATGCACCACAAATAAAAATAAATACAAAGACCAGCCATAAAATTATTTTTATGAGCCGCTTAAAAATGGGTTTCTTTTTTGGTGCTATTTCGGGGCTAAATTCCAATACAGTAAATGTCAGCAAAACTATAACACCTGCTATGGTTTTAGTTACTAGAAATAAACAATTGGCTTTTTATAAATTATTGCCAGTTTTTTCTCATTTAATGATGAGTTTTTGAAAAAGACCATCCTGTGATTCGGAGCCTGAAATAATGTAAATACCTCTTTCAAGGCCTGTCGTAAGAATTTCATTTATCGCAGGAGCTTCTGCTTTTAAGAGTATTTCTTTTATCTGTCTTCCACTTATATCGTAAATAAAAATACTTTTACTCAGGGGCAATTTATCATACCCTATTTTTATCTGATCAGGCATTTGATTTATCCAAAAAGAGGCAACCACATTCTTAAAATCTACGGCTATTGCCTTATGCGTATCAATAGTGCCATCAAAATCTACATTTTTTAAGCGGTAATAATTAATTCCCCTTATTGGATTGTTATCATAATTAAAATAAGAAAGGTTATTATTTCCGGCTGATGTGGCAAGAGAAGCAATAGTATTTAAGGGTTTGAAATTTATGCCGTCTGTACTTTTTTCAAGAAGGTAATAGGCCACATTCCTTTCGGTTGAAACCTCCCATTTTAAAAGTACCTGATCTTGCAAAGGCTCGGCATAAAAATCTTTTAATGTTATTGGCAACACGCCATTACAACCAGAGCCACAGGTTCCGGTCAAAGTAATTGTCCAGGTAATTATTTCATCACGCCTGTCCGCAACACCGCCAACAGCAAAACTGCCTCCTGTTTGAGTAAAACTCATGGTAATATCCATATTGCCAGAGCCGTTAGTTGTGGTAGGATTGGGTGCAGATGAAAAGCTGCCTCCAAATCCTTGTAAGAATAATTGATCACCGGCATCCGCGCCAGACGATGGACAGGACGCTCCCCGCTTTTTAAATTCCGCAACAATTTCTGCAGTACATCCTGCCGGTAAGGTAAAATTAGTTACCAATGTTTGTGAAGGACAGCTTCCGGTAATTGCAGTGCCGTTACATTGGGTGCCAAAAAAATTATACGCGGTTAAGTTACAGCCAGAGATACATCCATTTGCACAAGCGGTACCAAGGCTCATACCTCCGTTTAAAGTACAACCGGAAGTTGAAATTTGCGGCAAAGCAATTTTTGCAATTACTAAAAAAAGAAATATATAAAAAACCCTTTTCAATCTGTTTCAATTATTTAAAACTAAAAAGCGGTTAAGAAATCTTTGATAAGAAAAATAAGGGGTCAAAGTCCTTTAGGGTGTTCACTTTTGTGAGTGCAGTATAAAATTAGAATATTTAAAGCACCCAGGTGTTTTTTAGATATTAAGTAAATATTAACTTTTTTTGTTTTTTGACTATTTTTTTGGCTTGATAATTGTTAAAATAAGCGTAATGATTTCCAACTAAAGAGGGAAAATTGTAAATTTAATATCATGAAAAAAGCCTTATTATCCTTAACGCTTGGTGTTGCCGCTTTGGCCGCCGTTTCGTTTGTTAACTCGCCACCCGAAGAACTGGCTCTGAATGCTGCTATTCCGCAAGGTGATTATAAGATGAAAGATGTGAGTGGAAAAACCACTTCATTAAATGACATTAAAACGGCAAAAGGATTGTTAGTGATCTTTAGTTGTAACACCTGCCCCTACGTTAAATTAAGCGAAGCCCGTATTAAAGAATACTCTGATTATTGTTTGGCTAATGGCGTAGGCTGTGCTTTAATAAATAGTAACGAAGCGCAACGTACAGAAGATGATAGCTTTGATAAAATGACTGCTTATTATTCTTCTCAAAAATTAAAATGTATTTATGCTGTTGACGAGAAAAGTGCTTTGGCAAATGCTTTTGGTGCTACGCGTACACCGCAATGCTTTTTATTTAATGCGAAAGGATTGATCTACAAAGGAGCTATTGATGATAATGTAAAAGACGCTGCGGCTGTAAAAGTTCCTTATTTAAAAGATGCGCTGGCTTCGTTATTAAAGAACGAAACTCCAAAAATGCAGGAAACCAAATCTATTGGTTGTACTATTAAGCGTGTAGAATAAAATTAAACTAAAAAGATATATGAAAAGCTTCGCAATAGCGGGGCTTTTTTGTTTTTGAAACACCGCTTAATCCTTATCTTTACAACCATATGTTCAAAAAAGAACTGGACCCGGAAGATTTTTATTATAGCCCCGAAGGTTATATAGTGTTTACTGAAAAGTACCACTTAAAACGTGGTTACTGTTGTAAAAGCGGCTGCAAACACTGCCCCTATGGTTATGATAAAAAAACCGGTAATTTTATAAAAGATAATACACAGAAATAGAATTTTTAATTATGTCAACAACCACCAGCATTTCATTTAAAGACTTAATATTACAAGGTATACCTCAGCAATTACCCGAGTCAAAACCGTACGAAAGTACAATTAATCATGCTCCCAAGCGTAAAGCTATTTTAAGCGCTAACGAAAAAAAGTTAGCTATTCGTAATGCCTTACGCTATTTCGATGCAAAGGATCATGTTGTTTTAGCAAAAGAATTTGCTCATGAGTTAAAAACTTATGGACGCATTTACATGCACCGTTTTAGACCCGATTATAAAATTTACGCCCGACCAATTTTAGAGTATCCTCACAAAAGCTTGCAGGCTGCGGCTATCATGCATATGCTAAGCAATAATTTAGATTATGCTGTGGCACAACATCCCCACGAATTAATTACTTATGGTGGCAATGGGGCAGTGTTTCAAAACTGGGCCCAGTATTTATTAACCATGCAGTACTTAGCTACAATGACCGACGAGCAAACACTTGTTTTATATAGTGGCCACCCTATGGGTTTGTTTCCTTCGCATAAAGATGCGCCTCGCGTGGTTGTTACCAATGGTATGATGATACCGAATTACAGCAAGCCGGATGATTGGGAAAAATTTAATGCGCTTGGCGTAACACAATACGGGCAAATGACAGCCGGTAGCTTTATGTATATTGGACCGCAAGGTATTGTACACGGCACAACCATAACCGTTATGAACGCGGCGCGTAAAAAATTTAAAACCGAAGAAGACCGAAAAGGTAAACTTTTTGTTACCTGTGGTCTTGGAGGCATGAGTGGCGCTCAACCTAAAGCAGCAAAAATTGCCGGCTTAGTTTCTATTACTGCAGAGATAAATCCGAAGGCTGTAAAAACACGCCATACGCAGGGTTGGGTAGACGAAGTGTTTTCTGATTTGGATAAACTAATTGCAAGAACAAAAACAGCACAACAACATAAAGAAGCGGTAAGTCTAGCTTATGAAGGTAATGTGGTTGATTTGTGGGAACGCTTGGTAAAAGAAAACATGACTGTAGATATTGGCAGCGATCAAACATCTTTACATAATCCGTGGGCGGGAGGTTATTATCCTGCGGGTTTTTCGTTAGAAGAAAGCAATAAAATGATGGCTGAACAGCCGGAGCAATTTAAACAAGAAGTTCAAAAAACTTTAGTACGCCATATTAATGCGGTTAATACTTTAACGGGTAATGGTATGTACTTTTTTGATTATGGCAATGCCTTTTTATTAGAAGTATCGCGTGCTGGCGGAGATGTTTTTTCAAATAAAGAAGCTGGAGAATTTAAATATAAAAGCTATGTTCAGGATATTTTAGGGCCAATGTGTTTTGATTTTGGTTTTGGCCCGTTTAGATGGGTGTGCACCTCGGCAAAGCCGGAAGACCTTGATATGACTGATAAACTGGCACAGGAGGTTTTAGAAGAAATTTACAAAACAGCACCTGGTGAAATTAAACAGCAATTGCACGATAATATTGTTTGGATAAAAGATGCGCAGCAAAACAATTTAGTTGTTGGTTCGCAGGCGCGCATTTTATATGCCGATAGCGAAGGCCGTATTAAAATTGCGAAGGCTATAAACAAAGCTATTAAAGAAGGACAAATTACAGCGCCTGTTGTTTTGGGAAGAGATCATCATGATGTAAGCGGAACAGATAGTCCATACCGTGAAACTTCTAACATTTATGATGGCAGTAAATTTACTGCAGATATGGCCGTACAAAATTTTGTTGGCGATGCGTTTCGCGGTGCAACATGGATAAGCCTGCACAATGGTGGTGGCGTGGGTTGGGGCGAAGTAATAAACGGAGGCTTTGGGTTGGTGTTAGATGGAAGCGATGATGCCGAAAAACGATTGGAGCAAATGCTGTTTTGGGACGTGAACAATGGCATTTCGCGCAGAGCATGGGCACGTAATGATGAAGCCTTATTTGCCATTAAACGCGAAATGGAGCGTACGCCGAATTTAAAAGTAACCCTTCCAAACCTAGTAAATGATAATTTGTTGGAAGGTTTAATTTAGATCCTGGTTTAACTTTGATGTCTTCTTTGTATCCTTCATAAATAGGTATACAAACAGAGATATTGAAATACAAAAAGTAATGTACCAGTAAAAGTAACTTTCGTTACCTGCGTTTTTAAACCATAGTGCAATATATTCTGCGGTGCCACCAAAAATGGCTACAGTTAAGGCATACGGCAAACCAACACCTAAGGCGCGGATCTCTGCGGGAAATAATTCTGCTTTTACAATAGCGTTAATGCTTGTATAGCCGCTCACAATAATTAAACCGGCCATTAATAAACAAAAGGCAGTAAATTGCGATTGCGTTTGGCCTAAAGCTGTTAGTAAGGGCACCGTAAAAATTGTTCCTAATAGGCCAAAGCTTATCAATAATGGCTTACGACCAATTTTATCAGATAGTGCCCCAAAAATTGGTTGCAGGATAACAAAGATCAATAAAGAAACAAATGAAATTAAGGTAGACTGGCTTTTACTTAAATGAACCGTGTTTACTAAAAACTTTTGCATGTAATTAGTGTACGTATAAAAAGCGAGTGTTCCGCCAAGTGTCAATCCAACAACCGTTAGTACGGCTTTTGGATGCTTTAATAATTCGCTAACAGTTCCTTTCTTTTCATTCTTTTTTTGTTTTTGTACTTCAAAAGCTTCTGTTTCGTGCAAACTTTTACGAAGGTATAGGGCAATTAACGAAAGTATGGCGCCAATAACAAATGGAATGCGCCAACCCCAGGCGTGCAGCTGGTCTTCAGTCAATAATAATTTTTGTAAAATAAGCTGTATACCTAATGCGGTTAACTGCCCGCCAACCAAAGTAACATATTGAAAGCTGGAATAAAACCCGCGCCGGTTCTCTGTTGCCATCTCGCTTAAATACGTTGCCGATACGCCGTATTCGCCACCAACACTTAAGCCTTGTAATAACCTTGCCAGTAATAATATTATTGGAGAAAGAACACCAATGGTATTGTACGCCGGTGTTAAAGCAATTAATAAAGAGCCTAAAGACATTAATAATACCGAAAGTGTCATGGATTGTTTACGTCCTATTTTATCGGCAATACGTCCAAACATCCAACCGCCAATGGGGCGCATTAAAAACCCTACAGCAAAAATGGCTGCCGTATTTAATAATTGAGCTGTTGCATCCTGCTGCGGAAAAAAGGCCGAAGAAAAATATAATGAAAAGGCCGAATAAGCATACCAGTCGTACCACTCAACAAGATTACCGATAGAGCCGCCAATGATGGCTTTAAGACGTTGGGAAGATATATTCTCTTGCTTTGTCATTTAAAAGACAAGGTAAGAATTTAAAAAACAAAAAACCCACCTTATATATTGGTGGGTTTTTGCTTTGTGTCCAGTTCACTATTTTTGAGATAGCAAAATTGACGGTATTATTATTTACGCTTTTGATGTGACTCTTTTTTAAGGTCAGCATTTTGTTTTTTGTTCTTTTCCGATTCTGATGTGTGCGATTTAGCACCGTGCGACTGAGCTGCTTTTTTAATGCGTTCGCGTGCGTCGTCTCGTCCTACTATATGTGCCATGAGTTCCATTTTTAATTGTTTCTTGTAATAGTAATGGCAAGAAATAAGCCAAATTCTTAGCTTATTATAAATCAATAAGTTATCTATCAGCAAATAAAAAGGCCTGTGTAATTACTTACACAGGCCCAATTAGTTTTCTACAATAAACAATAAAATTATAGAATAGCGCGGAACAACAAGAACAAGCCGCCTGATAAAATAATAGTTACAGGTAAAGTTAGTAACCAGGTTAAAGCAATTGTTTTAATAGTGCCCTTTTGTAAGTTTTTTAATCCTTTTTTAGCAACCATTGAACCTGCAATACCCGATGATAACATGTGTGTGGTTGAAACAGGAACACCGTAAGCAGATGCCATACCAATACCCATAGATGCTACTAATTCGGCACTTGCGCCTTGCGCATAACTCATGTGTTGTTTACCAATTTTTTCGCCAACTGTTTTTACAATACGTTTCCAGCCTACCATTGTTCCTAAGCCCAAACATAATGAGATAACAATGATCACCCACGATGGTGCATACTCTACTAATTTTTTAGTTGCTTTTATTTCGTGGTTCAGTTCTTTTATTTCGTTAGTACTTAAAGTCAAGTTACCGCCCTTTATTATTTTGTCTGTATTCTTTGTGATCTTGATAACGTCTTTTCTTAGCGAGAAGCGATCTTTTAAAGCTACCTCATCTGAATTAAATTTGCCTGCAGTTGCAGCTTCAAATTTATCAGCATGCTTCATTATCTCGGCATACATTGCTTTTTCTTTTCCTGCAAGCACAGTGGTATCTGCCTTTGCCATTAACATTTCTATTTTGTTTACATTACCGTTAACGCTTTGCAGGTTGACACTTGAATCAACAGCAAACTGTCCGGGTAAAACAGCAATTAAGATCAACATAATTAAACCAACGCCTTTTTGTCCATCGTTTTGTCCATGAAAAAAACTCACTAAACCACAGGTAAGCCAAAGCAACATACGGATCCAAATTGGTGGTACTTTTCCCGGAATTGGTTCTTTATAAATAATTTCATTTTTTATAAAGCGTTTAAAGATGAACATCATAATAATAGCAACTGAAAAGCCAATTAATGGAGAAAGTAACAACGCTAAACCTGTATCTTTTGCTTTATCCCAGTTTACAGCCGAAAGTCCATAGTCACCGGGTAAAAACGAAAAGGCCAAACCAATACCTAGGATAGAACCAATGATTGTATGTGAGCTGGATGAAGGAATACCAAAGTACCAGGTTCCGAAATTCCAGATAATGGCACTTACCAATAAGGCTAATATCATGGCAATACCATGGTAAGGATTACTATCCACCAAAGCATCCATAGGCAATAAGTTTACAATACCCATGGCTACCGCAATACCACCTAACATAACTCCCGTAAAGTTTAAGATACCACTATAAACTACAGCTACTGTAGGTTTCATGGAGTTAGTATAAATAACAGTTGCTACAGCATTTGCCGTATCGTGAAAACCATTAATAAATTCAAAAAAACATGCTAATACAAGACAAAGTATTAAGAGAACTGTAAGTGTTGTGTCTAATCCAAACATAATGTGTGTTTAATTTAATTCAAATCTCAAGGTTTTTTAGGCTCCCAATGTTAAGCTAATGTTAAATCCCCAGCTCTACCTGGAAAACAGCAAAGAAATACTTGTTGTGATCTGTATTCGTAAACAAGTCTCTTTCCCTGTTATAAAAGACATTAGCCTGCACCTTAACTTTATGCTTATTTAAATATTTCGTCACTCCAAGACCGTACTGTTCGTTCTCTCTAACCGTTGACAAAACATCATGGTGCGGACTAACCAATGAGTGCCTAGCAGCTATTTCCCACTGACTTTTAAAACAATAACTTAGTTGTGTGTTAATTCCATCGCCGGTCACAAAAGTTCTTGATTTACCGTCCGTTCCTTTAACCACAGGGCTTCCATCGGTATCACGACGTATATATTCAGCGGTTAATGCCAAGCCGTTATATTTAAAAAGAAAATCGGCCATGTATAGATTAAAGCTTTTCGTTCCATACATGTCTTTTCCTAATTGACCGCCGGATCTAACTGCCAGATCGTTTAACTGGTAGCCCCCGGCAATTGAGATCTTTGGCTTTTGTTCTCGCAAAACATCGCCTTCAAAATAATCTCCGCCATCAGTAAATGTTCCCAATGGCAATATTTCCAATCTACCTGTATATGAAAGACCCGGGTTGCTGCTGTTTGAATTCCTTCCTTCACCGCTGGTAACGGCTATTTTAGGAATTATTACAAAGTTTTCTGCCACATGGCTCGTATACGTTACAAATAAACCAAAATCCCTATCAGGAGTAAAATTGGCATTTACAATAGAGCGGTCATAAAATTGTAGTGCTCCTGAAGAATTAACCCGCTGACGGTTACCGGGTAGTTTCCCCTGGCCAAAACCTATTTGCAATTGTTTTATTGGTTTATAAAATATCATAGCATCGCGCACCACATTCGGACTTACATTTTGCGTTGTCACATCTGCAACACTCCAATCCATGTCCCCCCGCGAAAACGACAATTGTAAATAATATGTTAACTTAGGGTTAATCATATGCCCTGCAAGACTTAACCTACAGCGGCGTACCCTTGCTTCAAAAGAAGCCGGGCTAAAGTCTTCATCGCTTACCGTGTTAAAAAGGGCTCGGTTCTGCATCCTGAATCTTAAGTTTAAAGAGTAAGAACTATCCGGCGTAGAAAAACCGAGGCCGTTCTTAAAGCTAAAATAGGGTGTTTTGTTTGCTTTAACTGGTGTTTCCTGCGAAATAAAAAAAGCAGGTATAAATAACAGAAAACAAAGGGCCTTAACATATAAGTTTACTTTCATTTGCATAAATTTTACTGCAAACTAAACGTTACTAAATCACCTTAATGGTAATTTAATGTTAAGCAATTGTTAAATTGTAAATTAATGTTTATTTCTTAAGAGAGTCTCTTATTTCCATTAATAGTTTTTCGGTAACCGTAGGTTCTGGAGGCGTAACTGGTGCTGCTTCCTCTTTTTTCTTCATTCTGTTTAGCCCTTTAATGATCATAAATAAAGCAAAAGCTACTAAAATGAACGAAATGATCTGTGATAAAAAATTACCATATTTAATAGCGGTGCCTGGTATTACCAGCTGAGAAAGATCAGCAATATGAGCTGCCTTTAATGCAGGTGTTAAAATAGCAGGTGTTAATATATCATCTACCAACGATTTTACAATGCTGCCAAAAGCGCCACCAATTACAACCCCAACTGCAAGGTCAACTACATTACCACGCATGGCAAAGGCTTTAAATTCTTTCATCATTCCCATAATATTTAGTTTTAATTGTTATTACCTAGTACCTTTAAGAGCTCGTCTAATTTTGGCGTTAAAATAATTTCTGTTCTGCGGTTCTTTTTTCTTGCCTCCGGCGTTTTTGCAGGATCTAAAGGAAAAAATTCGCCGCGGCCAGCGGCTGTTATACGTTGCGATTCTATTTTAGCGCTTGATAATAATATTTTTGTAACCGAGGTAGCTCTTATTACACTTAAATCCCAGTTGTCTTTTATCTCGCCCGCTCCTTTCATTGGCACATCATCTGTATGTCCTTCAACCAAAACATTTATATCGGTGTTTTGCTCTAGCACTTTTGCAACACTTTTTAATGCTTCAACACCTCTGGCTTCCACATTTGTTTTTCCGCTTGCAAATAATAAACTCTCATCCATACTCACATAAACCTTTCCGTTCTTTTGTGTAATTGTCAATCCTTTGTTTTCAAAACCTAACAAAGCATCGCTCAATTTCTTTTTAAGATCTGCGGCTGCCTGATCTTTTTTTCTTAAGATCTCTTCCAGTTCTGCAACGCGGGCTTCACGTTTTTTTAATTCAGCGTTCAATGCATCCAAATCAGATTTTTGAAGTAATAATTTTGCTTCCAATAATTTTAGCTCGTCCTGTTTTTTCAAAAGCTGTTCTTGTGTCATTTGCAGGTCGCCACTTAATTTTGCATTATCGTTATTGCTGCCGGTTAATAATTTATTTAAACGATCCATTAATTGCTGATTTAAAGCATCCAGCTTATCATATTTAGATGTCAGGTTTCTATAGTTACTTCCAATAATAGAAGTATCTCTTTTTAAACCAACATTTTCTTTTTCGTTTTTTACAGATGCTTCTTTCAGTTCAGCCAGTTTTGTTTCGCACTCCTGTGCTGATTTTTTTATATTTGCCAATTCTGTTTCGCATTCTTTTTGTTTTGCTTTTGCCTCTTCAGCAATTCTTGCAGGAACACAAGAAGTTAGAGCTGTAATAACGACAGCGAATAAAAGGTGGGTTGTTTTCATCGTGCTTAAAGATAGCTTCATTTTTGTATATATTTAATTTTAATCCTATACGTTTTTAACAACCTGATTGTTTACAAAATACTTATCTTGTGACTACATTTCCTTCCTGAAAAAAGCGCTATACATATTTATTTTACTGCAACAGGCCCTGTTTTCATTTGCACAAAAACCCGCTCTGGATTCTGCTGAATATAAAGCGCTTTTTAAACAGTATGATGCTGTTACGGGTACCGACCGTAACAAGGCTTTTAACATTCTTAACAGAATTGAAAGCAAAAGTACGGCTCAAAATAATTTTTATTACCTGTCGGAAGCATTGGTTTATAAAGCCATCCTTTATTATTACGACAGTAATTACGATAGCGCAAAGATTTGTATAAACACATCTCTTAATTATTCGAAAAAAGCAAATAATTATAAGGTGGAGATGCGCGCTTATAATTTACTGGGCGCAATTTATTACAACCAGGGCGACTTTAAAAACACCGAAAAATATTATACGGAAAAAATAAAAGTAGCCGAAAAAAATAACGATACTGCATCTGTTTATAGCACCTATTATAATATGGGACTTGTTTATTTTCAGCAAGGCAATTATTTAAAATCTGCCGATGTTAATTTTAAAGCTTTACCCTATTTTGAACGCGTAAAAGATACTTTCAATATTATTTCCTCGCTTCAGTCTATTGGTTATACGTATATGAATTTAGAGGACATTCCTTCATCGTTTACTTTTTTTTATAAGGCTATAAAACTAGCCAAAGGCTATAAAGATAAATACCAATTGGCCGGCATTTATATAGATATGGCCACTGCATATGGCAATTTAAATAAAACAGATTCTGCTTTAAATTATCTGGATCTTGCGCTTAAACTATCGGCCAAGCACAATGATAATTTTCATTTTACTATCGCTTTAAACAACAAAGCCGATTATTATTTAAAACATAAAAATTACGAACAGGCCTTAATATTAACCAAAGAAGCGGAAAAGTTAAATTTAAAAGATAATCGCCGTTTGGCATTGTGCGAAGTATACAGTACTATGGCTAACGCTTTTTATCGCTTAAATAATTTAGATAGTTCATTAAAGTATGCCCGAAAAAGCTTTAGTATTGGTATAGAAACTGAACAGGCAAAAATGTTACGAGAGTGTACCCGAACACTTTCGTATATTTTTGAAGCAAGAAAAAATTCAGACAGTGCATTAAAATACTATAAGTTGTATACCGTCATTAATGATACTTTAAAACAGGAAAGTCAGTTACGTGGTATTGCTCAAAAAGAATTCATGTTCGAAAAAAAGAACCAGGAAGACCTTCGTGCTAATGAAAAATTAATTGCTGATGCAAAGCTTGAAAAACAAAAACAGATAAATTTAATAGTAATAATTGCATCTGTTTTATTAGCCGTATTCTTACTAATTGGTATTGTTAACTACAGGCAAAAACAAAAAGCAAATGCTTTAGTTCTTTCCCAAAAAAAATTGTTAGAGGATAAACAAAAAGAGATTCTTGACTCCATTAACTACGCCAGTCGTATACAACGAAGTTTATTGCCGACAGATAAATACATCAATAAAAATTTACCCAAATAAAAATGATATTATGCAAATAAAAACATTAGAAGAATATAATACAGCTTATAAAAAAAGTGTGACAGACCCTGAGGGTTTTTGGAATGAGATAGCCTCTGAATTTTTATGGCAAAAAAAATGGGATAAGGTTTTAGATTGGAATTTTAAAGAACCGAACATAAAATGGTTCGTTAACGGCAAATTAAACATTACGGAAAATTGTATTGACAGGCACTTAGAAAAAAATGCTACTAAAACCGCTTTTATATGGGAGCCAAATGAGCCGGGAGATAAAAACAGAATTATTACTTATAAAGAGTTATATGAAGAAGTTAACCGTTTAGCTAATGTTTTAAAAACCTTTCATATAAAAAAAGGAGATCGTGTTTGTATTTATTTACCCATGATACCCGAAGCCGTTTATGCCATGTTGGCCTGCGCCCGAATTGGTGCCGTTCATTCGGTTGTATTTGGAGGTTTTAGCGCACAATCTATTCAAGACAGGATCAACGATTCGCAATGTAAAGTTGTTTTAACCAGCGATGGTGCTTATCGTGGTAATAAACAATTACCAATGAAAACAACTGTTGATGAAGCTTTAAAGAATTGTCCCTCTATTACAAACGTATTGGTTTATAAACGCACTAACGAAAACATTGTTATGCAAGCCGGAAGAGATCTTGACTGGCAAACAGAGTGCAAAAAACAAAGCGCAGAATGCAAACCAGAGCAAATGGATAGCGAAGATCCATTATTTATTTTATACACATCGGGCAGTACCGGCAAGCCCAAAGGCGTTGTGCATACCTGCGGTGGCTACATGGTTTACACTGCATACAGTTTTCAAAATGTTTTTCAGTATAACCAAAATGAAGTGTATTGGTGTACCGCCGATGTGGGTTGGATAACAGGGCATTCGTATATAACTTACGGTCCGTTGGCCTGTGGTGCAACTTCAGTTATTTTTGAAGGCGTACCAAATTATCCTGATAGCGGAAGGTTTTGGCAGATAGTAGATAAATATAAAATAAATATCTTTTATACTGCACCTACGGCCATTCGTGCATTAGAAGCGGCAGGGCTTGATTTTGTAAAACCATATAAATTAAATTCGTTGCGGGTTTTAGGCAGCGTTGGCGAACCTATTAATGAAGAAGCATGGCAATGGTATCATACAAATATTGGTAAAGAAAAATGCCCAATAGTTGATACCTGGTGGCAAACAGAAACCGGTGGTATTTTAATTTCTCCTTTGGCAGGTATTACAAAAACAAAGCCAGGCTTTGCAACATTGCCTTTACCGGGCGTACAACCAATATTGGTTGATGAAAAAGGAAATGAAATTTCAGGAAATGGTGTAGAAGGAAATCTTTGTATTAAATTTCCATGGCCATCTATAATCCGTACAACTTATGGCGATCATGAACGTTGTCGCACAACCTATTTTGCAACCTATAACAATTTATATTTTACAGGAGACGGTTGTAAGCGTGATGAGGATGGTTATTACAGGATCACCGGCCGTGTTGATGATGTGATAAATGTGAGTGGCCATAGAATAGGAACAGCTGAAGTAGAAAGCGCTATTAACGAGCAGGCCGATGTTGTTGAATCGGCAGTTGTTGCTTTTCCTCACGAAATAAAAGGGCAAGGTTTATATGCGTTTTGCATTGTTACAAAAACAACAAAAACACAAGAGCAGATAAAAAAAGAAATTAACGGCTGTGTCAATAAAACTATTGGTGCTATTGCCAGACCAGATAAAATTCAAATTGTGAGCGGCTTGCCAAAAACGCGTAGCGGAAAAATTATGCGCCGTATTCTAAGAAAAGTTGCAGAAGGAGAGCTGTCTAATTTGGGAGATACCTCAACACTTTTAGATCCTGCTGTGATAGAAGAAATTATTAAAGGCAGAATTGGTTAATGGAAAGCATTATTTATAATTATTATAATTCGCCGGTTGGAGAACTGGAATTGGCACAGGAAGGAGAAGAATTGTTATGGGTAAAATTTTTGGAAACGCAGAAAGAAAAAAGACCAAAACATGAAGCAACAAAATCTGCTTTATTTAAAAAAACAATAGATCAGTTAGATCTTTATTTTAAAAATGAATTAGAGGTATTTGATCTTCCCTTATCGCTTCGCGGAACAGATTTTCAAAAAGAGGTTTGGCAAAAATTAACATTGATACCATATGGCAAAACAATAAGCTACTTAACTTTGAGCAAACAAATTGGTGATGTAAAAGCCATACGCGCGGTTGCATCTACCAATGGAAAAAACCGTTTTGCTATAATCATTCCTTGTCACCGTGTTATTGGTACGGATGGTTCATTAACAGGTTATGCAGGCGATCTTTGGCGCAAAAAATGGTTGTTGGAACATGAACTAAAAAATATAAATAAACAAATCGATCTTTTTTTATGAAACTGTATGTGAACAGATCCATGAATTACAAACAATACATGGATCTATTGGATGGCCTAATGACACAAGGCAAAACAACCGGCCAAAATCAAAGCGCAGATTATTTAAATTATGCCAAGCTGAATTTAGCGCGTATGCACCGCTTAAATAAAACAGCCACGCTAACTCCCGAATTAAAAACGGTTTTACAAAAAGTAAAATCAAGCTTTATTTTTTTAGTGTTAACAGAAGGATGGTGTGGTGATGCAGCGCAAAATACTCCAACCATGCACTTAATTGAACTTGAAAACAAGAATATTGAATTAAAATTAATTTTGCGCGATGAGAATATAGAATTAATGGATAACTATTTAACCAATGGCGGTAGGTCCATCCCTAAATTAATTTGTTTAGAAAAAGAAAGCTTAAAAGAAGTTTTTACATGGGGTCCAAGACCCGAAGCTATACAGCAAACCGTGCTTGAATTAAAAGATAAAAAAGCTTCATTAATGGAAAAAGCAGAAATTGTTCATACCTGGTATGCTAAGGATAAAACATTGAGTTTACAGGCCGAGTTGAAGGAATTAATTGAGAAGCATTTGATTTAAGCCAACTCATACATTTTTCCAGGTCTTGATTTTATTACATTACTAAACTCTAATTGTAATAATAAAGCCGAGATTTTACTGACTGTAAATTCTGTGTTCTGACAGATTTCATCAACATGCAAACTGGATTTTTTAGTAAACACATCTATTATCTTTTTTTCTTCTTCACTTAAATTTAAAAGCAGTGGTACTTGTTTAGTTTTATTTACTTTTTTCTCCTCTTCATTCCATTGCATGGCATATAAAAGATCGGCTGTGTTTTCTATTAACACCGCGCGGTTTTGTTTTATCAATCCGTTACAGCCCTCTGCCAAAACATCGCCAGCCCTTCCCGGAAAAGCAAATACATCTTTATTATAACTGTTTGCAATAGTTGCGGTAATTAAACTGCCGCCACCACGTTTACTTTCTATCACTACTAAAGCATCGCACAACCCGGCAACAATCCTGTTTCGTTTTGGAAAATTAACTGCATCAGGATTTGTGCCACTCATAAAATCAGTAAGCAAGCCTCCCTGTCCTATCATACGCTTTGCAATCTTATCATGCAACTGCGGATAAATTCTGTCCAGGCCATGTGCAACAACACCAACAGTATCTAATTCGTTTGCCAAAGCAGTTTTATGTGCCAATACATCTACACCATAAGCAAGGCCACTTAAAATTAATATATTACTTCCTTTTAATTCAGAAACAAACTCTTCTGTTTTTTCTTTTCCGTAATCACTTGGCCGTCGTGTGCCAACTACGCCAATTATTTTTTCCTGGTTAAGATTGGCGTTGCCTTTGTAATATAATAACACCGGGCTATCACTACAATACTCTAAGCGTGTTGGGTATTTAGCATCTGTAAAAAAGATGGGTTCTATTTTATATTTTTGAATAAATTCTATTTCTTCATCGGCTCGCAACAAAACATCCTTGCTTTTAACAATAGATCTGGCCCATGCTGAGCCAATACCGGGAATTTTTAACAGATGCGCTTCTTTTTGCTTAAACACCTGGCTTGCACTGCCACAATAGGCAAGTAACGCTTTTGCATTAACGTCGCCAATACCTTCAATCAATGTCAATCCTATCTGGTAAGGCAATTCGTCTAAATTCATTTTTTTGATATAAAGTTTGTTTCAAAATAAAAAAACCATTTACTATATTGTAAACTTATTCATTACCTAAACATGAACAAATTTACTGCTAAACTTATTGTAGTTCTTGCTTTATTTTGTAGTATTTTAAGATCGCAGGTAAATATAAACGGTTATGTTACTGATGCAAAAACACACGACACATTAATTGGTGCAATTGTAAGTGTTGATCTTAAAAACGTTAGTACTACTAATTTGCAAGGCTTTTACGAATTAAATATTAATGCAGGTTCTTATACATTAACCTGCAATATGGTAGGATATAAGATTTTTAAAAAATTTATAAAAGTTGAAGAAAATCAAAACACATCGCTAAACATTGCTTTGGAAGATGCTAATACTGCATTGGATGAAGTAGTAATAAGTGCCGGCAAATTTGAACAAAAATTAAGCGATGTTACCGTGAGTATGGATGTTATTAAACCATCATTAATTGAAAGTAAAAACGTTACTAATTTAGAGGTTATCATTAACCAGGTGCCCGGCGTAACGGTTGCAGACGGGCAGGCAAGTATTCGGGGTGGCAGTGGGTTTAGTTATGGTGCCGGAAGCCGTGTATTAATGCTGGTTGATGAAATGCCAATGACAAGTGCCGATGCCGGTGATATTAAATGGAATTATTTACCGCTAGAAAATATTGAACAGGTGGAAGTGATCAAAGGCGCTTCTTCTGCCTTGTTTGGCTCAAGCGCTTTAAACGGTGTAATTAATTTGCGCACCATCTACGCAAAAGATAAACCAATCACCAACATCATTTCTTTTTTTGGAAGTTACGATGCGCCAAGCAAAACATACAAATGGTGGAAAGGCACAACACAGTTTCAAAAAGGAATAAATTTTTCACACGCTCAAAAAATAAATAATCTTGATTTTGTTGTGGGCGGGCATATTTTTACTGACGATGGTTTTAGAATGTTAGAAACAGAAGATCGCCAGCGCTTTAATTGTAATCTGCGCTATAATTTTAAAAAAGTGCCAGGACTGGCCGTTGGTGTAAATACAAATATGATGAATACACGGGGGGGGTTATTTTTCTTATGGCAGAGTTATGATTCGGCTTACATTCCACAAGGTAGAACCATTCAGCGATACAACAACGATCGTTTTAATGTTGATCCGTTTGTAACTTACTTTTGGCAAAACAATAAATTAAGTTTACGCAACCGTTATTTTAAAACCGTTAATAGAAATGATAAAGGCCAGGGAAGCTATGCCGAATTATATTATACCGAACTACAATATCAAAAACATTTTGCAAATAATTTAAATTTAACCTCTGGCGCTGTATATATGGAACAATTGGTGCTTGGTGATTCATTATACGGCAAGCATAGTGGTAAAAATATGGCTGGTTATATACAGGCAGATAAAAAATTCTTTAACCGGCTTACTATATCGGTTGGTTTAAGAGGTGAATTCTATAAATTAGATACCGCAAAAACAAAAGGGTATATAATTCCAAACAAAGGTTCAGTTCCTTTACCTTTTCAGCCGGTTGCAAGGGTTGGTTTAAATTACCAGGCTTTTGAATTTACTTTTTTTAGAGCTTCTTTTGGGCAGGGCTACAGATTTCCGAGCGTTGCCGAAAAATTTGTGAGCACCGCGGTGAGTGCTTTACAAATTTATCCAAACTCATCTTTACAACCTGAACGTGGATACAGTGCTGAAGTTGGTGTAAAGCAAGGTTTTAAAATTGCAGGTTTTAAAGGCTTGTTTGATGCGGCTGCTTTTTATACAAAATATAACAGTATGGTTGAATTTGTTTTTGATATTTACAGGCCTGGCGGTGCTACCGGAATTTTTTATGAGGATATTAATTATGCAGGCTTTAAGTCTCAAAACATCGGCGAAGCGCAGATCTCAGGTTATGAAACATCCATTAGCGGAACGGGAAAAATAGGGCCACTTAATATAACTGTATTTTCAGGTTATACTTATATGAACCCTATAAATCCAAACTTTAATGCAGCTAAAGATACTTTAGGCTTACCCGGAATAAATACTTTAAAATACCGCAGCAAACATTTACTAAAAAACGATATACAGTTGGATTATAAATTTATTTCGATTGGTTACAGCACGCGTTTTACAAGCAAGATAGAAAATATTGACAGACGCTTTACACAAAGTATTTTACATGAATATAACGATATTGCAAACGGAATAAACTGGGATGAAATAGATGCCACTTATATTTTACCCGGACTGAACAAAAATTTTGGCGAGTTTCAAAAAAGCGTTTGGGTGCACGATGCGCGTATTTCAATTAATCTAAATAAGTCTATAAGAATATCCTTTATCGTTAATAATTTTACCAATCAGTCTTACCAGGCCAGGCCGGGCGATATGCGCGCGCCAACACAATATGTGGGACAACTTGCAATAAAGCTTTAATTTTTATGACACAAATAACAGTAGCTTTTTACAACGTTGAGAATTTTTTTGATACAATAGATGATCCCGAAACACAGGATGAAGAATTTCTTCCCACATCCCTATCACAATGGGATGATAAAAAATATCAGAACAAAATAAACAATATAGCAAAAGTAATTTCGGCAACTGTTGAAGATGGAACTTTACCTGTTGCTGTTGGTTTTTGCGAAATAGAAAATGAAACCGTAATAAAAGATCTTGTTTCAAAAAGCAATCTTAAAAAAATAACTTATCAATGCCTTTGTTCAACAGGACAAGATACAAGAGGTATTAATGTTGGCTTTATTTATGACTCCTCTATTTTTGATTTTGTAGATTCTGAAGAATTGGACGTTGTAAATAATAATTTGCCATATTACCGTACAAGAAATGTTTTGTTTGTTACACTAAAGCATAAAGCTACAGCCGAAACGGTTTATTTTTTTATTAATCATTGGCCCAGCCGACGTGATGGCGAAGATGTAACAGAACCAAAACGTATTTACACAGCACAAATACTTCGCAAAAAAATTGATGAACTCTTAGCAAAACAAAAAGAAGCTAAAATTATTGTTATGGGTGATCTTAATGATAGTCCACGAAACACCTCTGTTTTAAAAATACTAAAAGCAAACAGTAAGCCGGTAAATAACGAATTATTAAACCCTTTTTTAAAACTATATGATAACAAACAGGGCTCTCATATACGCGAAGGAAATTGGGAATTGTTTGACAACATTATTTTATCACAAGGTTTTTTAGCCGGAAAAGGTCTATGTTTCAAAATAAATAACGCAGCTATTCTAGATAAAGATTTTGTGCTTTTTAAGAATTACATTACCGGCGATCAAAAACCCAACCGCACTTACGGGCCAAATAATAAATACTTTAACGGTTTTAGTGATCATTTAGCGGTGTACGTGAAATTGGGATACTAACGCTTCTACAAGCTCAGCGTTCAAGAACATTGAGCTTCTCGAAATGTTTTTCTGTTTATTTACTCAACATCACAAAAGCGCTCCAGTAAAAAGGTTCCTTGTATTTTACTTTTAATTGTTTAATGGCATCAGAAAAAGCCTGTTGTTTATTTCCACTTTTAGCATAGTTGTTATAGAATAAGGTCATTAGCTCCATTGTAGCCGCATCACTTACGCTCCATAAACTCATAATAATACTTTTTGCGCCTGCAATTAAAAACGCACGTTGCAAACCGTACACTCCTTCACCCTGCTTTACACTACCCAGGCCGGTTTCACAAGCACTTAATACAACAAGATCTGTTTTGTCTAAATTTAAACTCATAGCTTCATAGGCAGTTAAAATCCCATTCTCGCTGTTTGGTGATGGATGAAAATTTTCATCAAACACATTTTCGCAATTTGCTAAAAGAACTCCGCTTCTTAATAAGGGATTTTCTTTCGCCGCTGAAACATCAACCCCCAAAACTTTGGAGGTTTCAACCTGGCTAAGATCGGCCAAAAAATAGCCGTGCGTGGCTATATGCAAAATACTTGGTGAATTAATGTCTTTTACTTTTGCCTCGGTAGCGTTTGTACCAAATAAAGCAGTAGCTTTTACTTTATAAGTAGTTAATAGTTTTGTAATGTTCTTTACTTCTACCTCTGTTCCTGGCAATTGATCAACAACACCATTTGTGCCGTATTTTGGATTACCGATTAAAAATGCAGTTGTTGGTTTTTTCGAAGCGCTTTCGGTTTGTTTTACATCCAAAAGATCTTTTGTGTTGCCAGTAAATTGTAAAGAATATTTATCTACTAAATATTTTCCCGTTCCATCTTTTAAAGCATTAATACTTAATTGATGGTAAGCTCCGTCTAATGAAAGATAAAGCTTTGTAATCCCATTTAATTGTTCATCCAATGTTTTCCAGGTAATAGCATAGGCCTCGTTCTCAGGTTTTTGATCAATTGTTTTTTCTCTGAAAGCGGCAATAGCATCATTAATCGTTTTTACGTTGCCAAGTTCGATCAACTTTAAATCTGTTGCTGTTAAAAGCAAAGCCAAATAATTTCCATTGGCTGTAAAACCATTCTTGTATTCATTCAGCTCTACAATTTCAACCGCAGCTTCACCCGGCTTTAATTGTTTTTGAATGCTTTCATAGGTAACGGTTTGCGCGGTGTTGCTTTCTTTAAACAAAGAACTTTTTTGCGATAATTCACGCTCCAATTCATTTACCCTGTTCTTTAAACTATCTATGTTTACCTTTTCTTTTTCCAATTCTTCTTTACTTAACTGGTAGGCCTGGTTCAAATTCTCTTTTGTCTCTAGCCAGTGCTTATAAGCCAGCTTTAATGATTGATCATCGCTGGCCGCAATTATATTTCGGATCTTGGAAGAGTTGCTCAATAAAAAACCTTTTGTATTGATAAGTGTATTGTACAATTGTTTGGATAGGCTGGTATCTGCAGATGAGTTTATATAAGCAAAAGAATAAAAACGCTGCAAGCGGTTATTTGTTTTTTCCCAATACAGGGTTTTTTCATTATCATTTAAAGAACTAAAAAAAGTAGTTATATAATTTAATGTATTATCAATAACTGTTTTATAATTATCTTTTGCTTCGGCAATTTTATTGTTCTGCCATTGTGCTAAAGCAAGATCTTCAAGTGCCTGCGTATAGTTTGGATGCGTTTCGCCATACATCACTTTTTTCTGCTCTACAACTTTTATCATTAAATCAAGTGCTTTCCCAGGGTTACCATTAAAGCGATAAAAATTGGCCAGCTCCTGCTGTGTTGAAACCGTTGCCGGATTATTACTTCCCAGCTTGCGTTTGTAAATATCTACAGCGCTTAATAATAATTGTTCTACTTTACTATTACGCCCGCCCATTTCCATATACAATTGGGCCAAGCCACTTTTTAAATGCGCCAGATCGGGATGCGCCCCTAATTTTTTTTCTTTTATCTCTATTGCTTTAAGATATAATTTTTCAGACTCATCATATTTTTTTTCAAAGCGATAAACGTTTGCAAGATTGATCTGCAATTTTATATAGTTGCTGTAATAATCTTTTAAAACGGTGGCCGCCTCGACAAGACTCGTATTCATTTGGCTTTCGGCATCTTTTAATTTATTCATATCAAGATATGCCATGGCAAGATTGTTACAAATAAGCGCTTTGGCCAATGCATCGTTTTGCGTTTTAGCTATTTCCAATGCTTTTTTAAGATCCGATTCTGCTTCTGTATAAAAACCTGTTTCTTTTTTTAAAACCGCATTATTGTTTATAGATACTATAAGCTTTCCTGCGTTTGAACGTTTTTCACGCAGGGCAATAGCTTCTTCACTATAAGGTTTAGCCTTTATAAAGCGCCCACCGGCCTGGTAAACCAAAGCAAGATTACTAATGGTTTGCGCGTAATTCTCAGACGTATCCATGCCAGCTTTTGTATACAGATCTTTAGCTTGCAAAAAACATTGTTCGGCAAGATTTAATTTGTTGCTTGCCATTAATATTTCACCGTTCTTTAAATTAGTATAGGCTCTTTCTTCTTTGCTTACTTCACCCGCCTTTGCAATTTTAGCTGCACTTAATAAATTTCCGGTAAAAGTTCCCCCTTTTTCATCTGCTTCAAACAGGCCGCTGTTATCTAAAAATGAAATAGCATAATTAAAATTACTGGCATCATATTCCTGCTGTTGTTTTTCCCAGACATCGGTTGTTTTTTCTCTTGTCTTTTCTTTTAGCTTATCTGTTTTTCTTTTTATAAATCCTTCTACATCTACTTGCGCAGAAGTATAAATACTAAATAAAAACAATGCTGGGATCAAAAAAAAGCTCTTTTTCATTTCTAAAAACATTTAGACTTTAAAATTAGAAAATATCTCCATAATCAAGACTATTTTAGCTTTAGAACTTATTTTTTAATATTTCAAATAATAATTTATATTTAGTGTTTAAATATCTAAAGCATGAAACATAACTATTTACTGATCTTATTAGTTTTTTTTATGGTAAACGCCCACTCACAGGATACGGTGAAAGTGGCAACCAATTTAACACCTGAACAGCTGGCAGAACAAGATTATAATAGCGGACTTGCGGCCCTTAAAAAAAACGAATGTGCTGCGGCAGTTGAATTGTTTAATAAATCATTAACTACAAAACCTAATTTTGACAAAGCGCTTGCCAACCGTGCCATTGCGTATATACATTTAAAAAAGCATAACGAGGCTTTGGCAGATATAAATAGCGCTATTTTATTAAATGCACAAAATCCTGAATTTTATTTTAATAAAAGTCTCATCTTTTATGATATCAACCAAAAAGACAGCCAGGCTGTTGCATTGGATAATTGTTTACGAATAAATCCGGCACATGCCGAAGGTTGTTATTACAAAGGCATTTCGCTTTACGATTCACGAGATTATGATAAATCAATCGAATTTTTTTCAAAAGCAATTACCACAAATCCAAATTATGCTTACGCCTATAACGACAGGGCAAGTGCCAAGCGTGCCAAAGCAGATTATGCAGGTGCTATTGCCGATTATGAAAAAGCAGTTAGTATAGATGGATCTTTGGTTTTTATTCATAACAATTTAGGTTCGGCTTACCGTTTAAATAAACAATATCAACAAGCTATTGATGCATATACAAAAGCATTGCAGGCAAACCCTTCTTACCTTGTAGCGTTAAACAACCGCGGCTCTGCTAATTTTGAGAACAATAATCTTAAAGCTGCCCAGGCTGATTTTGAAGAGGTATTAAAAAAAGATCCGAAAAATTCTTTCGCTTACAACAACCTTTCTTCAATTGCCATAAAAAATAAAGATTATAAAAAAGCAAAAGATATGGCCTCACAATCCATTATTAACGATCCAAAAAACGGTGCCGCTTATTACAACCGCGGCATTGCCCGCCAAATGCTGCGTGAAGAAGCGGATTGCTGCGCCGATTGGAAAAAAGCCTATGAGCTTGGCGTTGATAACGCAAAAACTTTTATTAACGCATCTTGCTTAGATTAATTTTTTAAGACTATGAAAAAAATATTATTCGTTATTACATTTACTTCTTTTTCTCTTTTATCGTATTCTCAATCTGTAGAATTTGAAAAGGATAATTTTCCCGGTAAAAAAGACGAAATGAAAGCTGCCCGCAAACAGTTAGATATTGGAACTGAATTTTATATGCAAGGCCGTAAAGAATTTGAAGATTTTAAAAAATCGTACGCCGCCGAACATCGCTACTATCCTGTAAGTCATTACGATTACCAAAAAGCAGGGTATCAAAATTTCAGAGATGCGCTTGCGCCGTTATCAACTGCACAGGCCTTTAATCCAAAAAATGCTCGCTTAAATTATATGTTGGGTTTCGTATCTTTTATTACAGATCCAACAACGCCACAAACCTTAACTTATTTTGAAACTGCATTTAAATTAGATCCTTTAGCAGAGGAAGATATGGCGTTTTGGTTGGCATGGAGTTACCATTTAAACAGCCGTTGGGATGATGCCATTAAACACTACCAGATCTTTCTTCAACAAGGTAAAAAAAATGCCATGGAAACTGAAGACATCAATAAAAAAATTACAGAATGTAACAATGGCAAAAAATTTAGCGCAAATCCTGAGCGGGTTTTTGTAGATAACCTTGGAAGCAACATCAATACTGCTTTTCCGGAGTATGGCCCTTCTATTTCTGCAGATGAGGAAACCGTAATTTTTACAGCGAGAAGAGATAATTCTACCGGTGGTAAACGCGATGAAAATGACAATGGCTATTACGAAGATGTTTATATATCTACAAAACTAAACGGCAAATGGCAGGCCTCAAAACTTTTAAGTAAGAATGTAAATACCGAGAACCACGATGCGGCAGCTGGGCTTTCTTCTGATGGCACCAAGTTGTACGTTTACAGGCATTCAGGAAAAGATGGTGGCGATCTTTATGAAAGTGTTTTGTTTGGTGCAGATTGGGAAGAGCCGGTTCATATGAATAAATACATTAACACAAAATATCATGAATCAAGTGTGAGCTTAAGTTTTGATGGTAAGCGTTTATATTTTGTAAGTGATAAAGAGTCGGGCATTGGCGACAGGGATATTTATTACAGCGATATGGATGTAAAGGGAGAGTGGGGCCCTTCAAAAAACATTGGCCCCGTAATAAATACCAAATATGGCGATGAAGCTGTATTTATGCATCCTGACGGTGTTACATTATATTTTAGCAGTAAAGGCCACAACTCAATGGGCGGTTATGATATTTTTAAATCTACTTTAGTAAATGGCGTTTGGGGAACGCCCGAAAATTTAGGTTACCCCATCAACGGACCTGATGATGACGTGTTTTTTGTTGTGAGTGGCAGCGGAAGCCGTGCGTATTTTGCATCTTCTAAAACCGGAGGCTTTGGCGAAAAGGATCTATATAAAATTACTTTTTTAGGTCCTGAAAAAATGCCGTTATTAAATACACAAGACCAACTAATGGCAATGGCCGCTAACCCTGTAAGTAACTTAAAAGTAGAGAATGCTGTAGAAGTTGCCTCTGCAAAATTAACCATTTTAAAAGGTGTGGTTACCGATGCAAAAACAACACAACCTTTAGAGTCTTCTATTGATCTTATTGATAATGATAAGAACGTTGTATTGGCAACTTTTAAATCTAACAGCAGCACCGGTAAATATTTAGTAACCTTACCAAGCGGTAAAAATTATGGTATTGCCGTAAAACGAGATGGATACTTATTTCATTCAGAGAATTTCAACATTCCAGACAATGCAGCTTTTCAGGAGTTTACTAAAGATGTGGCATTAAAGAAAATAGAAATTGGCAGCACTATTGTTTTACGTAATATCTTTTTTGATTTTGATAAAGCAACCATTCGCCCTGAATCTGCGAATGAGTTAGAGCGTTTAATTAAATTATTGAACGATAATCCAACATTAAAAATAGAGTTAGGTAGTCATACCGATAGCAAAGGCACAGATGATTATAACTGGAAGTTAAGTGACAGTCGTTCAAAATCAGTTGTTGATTATTTAATTGGCAAAGGAATTAGTAATACAAGATTAGTAGCAAAAGGTTATGGCGAAACAAAACCAATTGATGCCAACGAAACGGATGATGGGCGCCAGAACAACAGAAGAACAGAGTTTAAGATCTTAGAAAAATAATTTTATATACTGTATCTTTGGCTTTTGAAGAAAATCTATTGTGAACTTTTTTAAGCCTGTATCCATACAAAAAAAATCTACCGATAAAACCAAAGTGCTCTTGTTTTTAGTTTTATTCGGATTTTCTTTCCTCAATCTTTATATTGTTTTTAGAAACCATTATTCATTTAACACCTTTGCTTATGATTATGGTGTTTATAATTTTGCTTTTTACGATTTTGCACATTTTCGTGTAAGTCAATGTCCTGTTTATTTGTTTCCTTTTCCAATAACTTTTTTACAGGATCATTTTTCGTTTGCATTAATTATTCTGTCTCCTTTATACTGGTTGCTTTCACCAATATTTGGCACGTATACGCTTCTATTTATTCAAACATGCATAATTGCGTTTGGGGGCTGGGCAACATACAAACTAATTTTTTTTAAAAGCAACAATTATATATTGGCTTTATTGGCCCTGTTGTTTTACTTTGTTTTATTGGGTCGCTTTACTGCTGCTACCGCCGATTGTAACCTGGCCATTATCGGTTCTGCAATGATCCCTGTTTTTGTATATTATTTCGAAAGAAAAAATGTAACCGCTACGCTTTTGTGTTTTTTATTTCTACTTATCACGCGTGAAGATTATCCCCTTTGGTTATTTTTTATTTCCGGATTTTTAATGATCGTGCATCGCAAAGAAAAATTTAAATTAAAGCTTTCTGCTTTGTTATTTGTTCTATCAATAATTTTCTTTATCATCATTTTTAAATTCATTATTCCTGGCTTTGAAGATGAAAATAAAAAATACAACCTGTTTGCGTTTACCGCACTGGGAGCAACACCTTTAGAAGCTCTTCGTTATTTTTTTCATGATCCCTTAAGATGTATTGAGCTACTTTTTATAAACCATTCCAAGAACAATTATTTTGATGGCATTAAACTGGATTTTTATATCATCTATCTTTTTTCAGGAGGTTTTTTATTATTAATACGTCCTGTGTATCTGATTCCTTTTATTCCTTTGATCGCCAAAAAAATGTATGCTGACGATCCTATCCGTTGGAGTTCGGAATCTTATTATAGTGTTGAATTTGCTTCTACTTTACCTCTAATGCTCTTTTTAATTATTGCGGGTTTAAAAAAGGATGACACTAAACTTCCTGTTGCAATACTTGTTTGCTGCTTGACAATGATAATGACCTGTAAGGAAATATACAGGCCCGCAGAATTTCATAGGGCGCGTTTAGGAAGTCCTGCAAAATATGACCTGTTAAACAAAGATTTTTATTTGATCGATCCAAACGTTAAAGAAATACACCAAGCTCTAAAATTAATTCCCGGTAACGCAAAAGTTTCTGCTTCCAGTAAATTGTTGCCGCACCTTGCTTACAGAGAAAAGATCTATTATTATCCAAGGGTAGACGATGCAGAATATATTTGCTTATTTAAAAAAGATACCTGGCCTGCATCACAGGAAGAATCGGATAAAAAACTGGCACAATTGGTTGCTGAAAAAGGTTGGAAGATCTTAATAGAAAAACACAACTTTTTACTCTTGTCAAATAAATGATCTTTAAAGTGACAGGTGTTTTGATCTTACCTGCTTACCGTAAAACAAAGTAGCTGCCTTATCAAATGTTTCAGGAAGATCCGTAGTATAAAAACTAACGGTTTGTGACTTGCTGCACTTTGTTTCCATTTCAGGGTGGCGTTGTAAATAATCTTTCAAGCCTTTTGCAACGATGGTTCCCTGCGATAATAATTGAACATTAGCGGGTAAATAACTTTGAATTTTTTCTTTTATTAACGGATAATGCGTACAGCCTAAGATAATGGCATCAATATCTTTTTGCTGTTGCATTAAATTCCTTACGTGTTTTTTAATAAAAAAGTCAGCTCCTTCATTATTATACTCATTGTTTTCTATCAACGGCACCCACATAGGGCAGGCTTCCTGGTAAACTTTTAATTCAGGAAAGAATTTTTCTATTTCAACCAGGTAAGAACCTGAACTAACGGTTCCCGCTGTACCGAGTACACCAACGTGTCCTGTTTTGCTATAATTACCAATAATTTCGGTTGTGGGTCTTATAACTCCCAGTACTCTTTTTGAAGAATCGACCTTTGGAAGATCTTTTTGCTGGATCGTTCTTAAAGCTTTTGCCGATGCTGTATTACAAGCCAATACAATTAACTCGCAACCCATGGCAAATAAGTGGTTAACGCACTCTAAAGTATATTCGTAAACGGTTTCAAAACTTCTTGAGCCATAAGGCGCGCGCGCATTATCCCCCAAATACAAGTAATCGTATTGCGGCATTTCGCTTACAATTTCTTTTAAAACTGTTAAACCACCAAAACCGCTATCAAAAACGCCAATCGGTTTATATGAAGGTTTTTGTTTCATGCGCGAAACAACAAATCTAAGCAAAAATGATACAAATTGCCGTTTTTAACGAAAAATGCGCTTTATTTGTTTCAAAATGATAGAAAAACGCTTAAAAACAACAAAAATTTAAACGCTTATAGTTTAACAAATTTGTTGTTTTTAGTAATAAAAAAAGACAATAAATCATCTATTTTTACGTTCTACAATTTGATTTGCAAAAAAGAGTTTTTACATACTTATTGTGCTTACTGGTTTTAAGCGGTTTCTCTCAACGAAGCAAACGTAATTTTCGTCAAAGCGAAATAGGTTTATTTGGGGGGGCTTCTTATTATTTGGGCGACCTTAATCCGCGGGGGCATTTTTTATTCTCGAAACCGGCTGTTGGCCTTTTTTATAGGTATTCATTTCACTATCGTTATGCTTTTCGATTCGGATTCAATTATGGGTCTGTAATGGGTGATGATTCTAAATCAAAAGAGTTTGATCAATTGGAAAGAAATGTAGCATTTAAATCAAAAATTTATGACCTCCACGCTGTAGCAGAATTTAATTTTGTGGATTATCGAATTGGTGTTGATAAACACCGCTTTACCATGTTTCTTTTTGCCGGCCTTGGTGCTTTTTATTTTAATCCTGAAAGTAGTTATGGTGCCGGCCCTGCAACCGATCTTTTGCATGGTGGTGTTGTTACACCAGGTTATCCAAAACTCCAGATAAATATGCCTTATGGTATTGGTTTTAAAATGAATGCAGGACGGGTTTTTTGCTTTGGCATTGAGTGGGGGCCACGAAAATTATTTACAGATCATTTGGATAATGTGAGCGGCGAATATGCTGATGGTTATATGCGCGGCAATACTCGCACCAAAGACTGGTACTTTTTTTATGGTGCCACATTAAGTATAAAATTACCAAAAATCAACGAACCTTGTTTTAAAAGTTTATAGTTCTGTTTAAAATAAAAACAAAAAAGCCGGATCAAATAATCTTGATTCGGCTTTTTAATTTGTTTTTGTCATCCCGAGGTACGATGGATCTAATGCACAGAGCTTCCTTCGTAAGCATGACAATGAGAAAAATTATTTTTTGTTTTGTGTAAAGCTTGCGCCTAAATATTCGCGATTCATGCGTGCTATGTTTTCAAGCGAGATACTTTTCGGGCACTCTGCTTCGCATGCGCCTGTGTTGGTACAATTTCCAAAACCTTCTTCGTCCATCTGTTTAACCATGTTTAGTACACGATCTTGTTTCTCAACTTTACCTTGTGGTAATAAAGATAACTGAGAAACTTTTGCGCTTACGAATAACATAGCACTTGAATTTTTACACGCTGCAACGCAAGCGCCACAGCCAATACAAGCCGCAGCATCAAAAGCAGTGTCTGCATCATCTTTAGGAATTAAAATATTATTGGCGTCTTTTGCATTACCTGTATTTACAGAAACGAAACCGCCGGCAGACATAATTCTGTCAAATGATGAACGATCTACTGCCAGATCCTTAATTACAGGAAATGCAGCGCCTCTCCATGGCTCCACAACAATTGTATCGCCATTATTAAAACTACGCATGTGTAACTGGCAGGTAGTGATACCGCCTTTTGGCCCGTGTGGGCGGCCATTGATGTACATACTGCACATACCACAAATACCTTCGCGACAATCATGATCAAAAGCGATTGGCTCTTTACCGCTGCTTATCAATTGTTCGTTAACAACATCAAACATCTCTAAAAAGCTCATGTCGGGCGAAATGCCTTTAGCATCATAAGTTTCAAAGCGTCCTTTGCTATCTTTGTTTTTTTGTTTCCAGACCTTTAAGGTCAGATTCATATTTCCGTGACTCATAATTCTTTTTGTTTTAAGCGTAATTACGTTGTGCTAACTTAATGTTCTCGAATTTCAATTCTTCTTTATGTAATTCAAAATTGCTTTCGCCTTTATATTCCCATGCAGCAACATAAGCAAAGTTTGCATCATCGCGCAATGCCTCACCGTCCGGTGTTTGATATTCTTCACGGAAGTGACCGCCGCAGCTTTCGTTACGATTCAATGCATCTTTACACATTAATTCACCAAGTTCGATGAAGTCGGCAACGCGGTGTGCTTTTTCTAATTCGGTATTAAACTCGTTTTGTTCTCCGGGTACGCGAACATCGCTCCAGAAATCTTTTTTCAGCTGTTGAATTTCTGCAATGGCCTCTGTTAAACCTTTTGCATTACGCGCCATACCGCATTTTTCCCACATAATACGGCCCAATGCTTTATGAAAATAATCAACCGATTTTGTTCCTTTTATTGAAAATAATTTATTGATACGTTCCTGAACCTCAGCTTCTGCTTTTACAAAAGCTTCGTGATCCGTTGGAATTGCTTTTGTGCGAATTTCTTCAGATAAATAATCGCCAATAGTGTATGGAATTACAAAATATCCATCGGCCAAGCCCTGCATTAAAGCAGAAGCTCCTAAACGGTTAGCACCGTGATCAGAGAAGTTTGCTTCACCTAAAGCATACAAGCCCGGAACCGTTGTCATTAAATTATAATCTACCCAAAGGCCGCCCATTGTGTAGTGAACCGCAGGATAAATACGCATTGGCATTTCATATGGATCTTCGTCGGTAATTTGTTTGTACATATCAAACAGGTTACCGTATTTTTCTTTCACCACCTCTTTTCCTAAAGCACGAATAGTTTCTTTTGTTGGATTGTGTAAATTCTTTTTGTTAGCTTCGATCTGACCATAACGCATCATGTTAGCTTCAAAATCAAGATACACCGCCATTTTAGAAGCTCCTACGCCATAACCCGCATCGCAACGCTCTTTAGCGGCACGGCTGGCAACGTCGCGCGGTACTAAGTTACCAAAGGCAGGATAACGACGTTCTAAATAATAATCTCTTTCCTCTTCAGGAATATCTTTTGGCTTGCGCTTATCGTCTTTTTGTTTTGGAACCCAGATCCTTCCATCATTACGCAACGACTCTGACATCAATGTTAATTTTGATTGATGATCTCCCGAAACAGGAATACAGGTTGGGTGAATTTGCGTATAACAAGGGTTTCCGAAGAAAGCGCCTTTTTTATGTGCTTTCCATGCGGCTGTAACATTACAGCCCATAGCGTTTGTAGATAGATAAAATACGTTACCATAACCACCTGTGCATAAAAGCACAGCGTGACCAAAATGTCTCTCCAGTTTTCCGGTAACAAGGTTGCGTGCAATAATACCTCGGGCTTTACCATCAATGGTTACAACATCCATCATTTCGTGACGTGCCAATAATGTAACCGCTCCCATACCAACCTGGCGTTGTAATGCGCTATATGCTCCTAATAATAACTGTTGTCCTGTTTGACCCGCAGCGTAAAATGTACGCTGTACCTGTGTTCCACCGAAACTACGGTTACTTAAAGTTCCGCCATATTCACGTGCAAAAGGTACACCTTGCGCAACGCATTGGTCAATAATATTTCCTGACACTTCCGCTAAACGGTGCACGTTAGCTTCGCGAGCACGGTAATCACCACCTTTAATGGTGTCGTAAAACAAACGGTAAACACTGTCACCATCATTTTGATAATTCTTTGCAGCATTAACACCACCTTGTGCAGCAATACTGTGCGCGCGGCGAGGTGAATCCTGAAAACAAAATACTTTTACTTTATATCCCATTTCGGCTAAAGATGCTGCCGCTGAAGAGCCTGCAAGCCCAGAGCCTACAACAATAACCTCAAGACTGCGCTTGTTGGCAGGATTAACTAAGTGCACAGTAGAGCGGTATTTTGTCCACTTGTTCTCTAAAGTTCCTTCAGGGATTTTTGAATTTAATTTTGATGAAGTAGCCATAGTTTGTATTTACAATTTTTTAATTGACATTTATTTTATAATTCCTAAGAACATGGTAACCGGCATTGCTGCAAATAAAAGGCAAACAATAATAGAGAACCACATGCCTAATGCTTTAATAAGCGGTGTGTATTTTTTATGATTTAAGCCTAATGATTGAAAGCTTGATTGAAAGCCATGTAACAAGTGATACAAAAGACTGATAACGCCTACTAAATAAATAGCAACAAAATACCATTGAGAAAAAACCGCCTTCATTCCTGCAAATGTATCGTGTGCAGTATGATTGAACACCGCTACTTTAGTTGGTACCCAAAAGTTGCTTAAGTGAACCACTAAGAATAATAACAATAAAGATCCTAAAATACCCATTGAGCGTGAATACCAGCTACTGTTAGCGCTTCCTTTTACAACAGCATAGCCAATTGGACGAGCCTTACGATTCTCTAAAGTTAAAACTAAAGCCTGGAAAATGTGCAACAACAGCCCGGCAAACAAACCTATCTCTAAAATTCTAATGATGGGATTGTGTGCCATAAAATCAGCGCCGGCATTAAAAGTTGCGCCACCATCATTAAAGAAAATAAAACTGTTTAAGGTTACATGTATCACTAAAAATGAAATAAGGAATAAACCTGTTAATCCCATTAAAAATTTTTTTCCTATAGAGGAAGATAAAAAGCCTGATTTTTTACTCATAATGGTATAAAATAAATACTTGAAATTGTGCGCTAAAGGTATTAAGCAAAACGTTTAGAATCAAATTTTAAGTTAATTGTTTTTTTATTTTATATTAATTCCTCAATCTCTCAAGTCGCTCATTTGTAGTACCAAGCGGCCAAAAGCTTATTTAGAATAGTTTTAAATATTAAAGTTAAAAACTAAACTCTTTTAATATCTCCCACTTTTTATCGAGTTTTAATAAACTAAAGCTCCCACAGTTAAACGCTCCGTTTAGTTTTTTATCTATAAATTGTGCCTGTAATTCGTAAAACTTTGCTTTTTTAAGATCTCGTGATGCAACGGTTACATGAGGGAGAAACCCGCGCAGATCATCAGCTTCGTTAAACAATTGTATCTCTTTTTTTGCAAACTTCTTTAGCTGATCGTGTAACAAAACCAAAGCTGCATTTGGTAAAACATCAACATAAATTACACGAGGTTCAAAAACCGAAAAATTGTTAAGTTCTATTTTCAATTCTTTGTCAAACTTAAATGTTTTAAGCTTTTCAATAAGCACATTTTCTTTTTCTTCTTTCCACTCAAAAGGCCTGTGCAATGTAATGTGGGCCGGGCTTCTGAGCGCACCTTTTAATTCATGCTCTTCAAATAATTGTTGTTTAACTGCTTCTACTTTTTCAAACAAAGGCGAAGGAATTACAATAGCCAAAAAGTACTTTTTAACGGTCATTTTACCTTTTTACATCGGTAAATTATGCTATTTTTGTGGGATTATAAAATTATATGCAAATTATTATTCCTATGGCCGGCAAGGGCAAACGTATGCGCCCGCACACACTTACAACTGCAAAACCGTTGATACCTGTGGCCGGAAAACCAATTGTACAACGCCTTGTAGAAGATATTACCAAAGTTTGCGGGCAAAAAGTTAATGAAATTGCCTTTGTTATTGGCCCCGATTTTGGTGCCGAAGTAGAACAAAACCTTATTAAAGTTGCCGAAAGCCAAGGGGCTAAAGGCACTATATTTTATCAGGATGTTGCCCTGGGAACGGCTCATGCCATAATGTGCGCCAAAGATGCTATTAAAGGTAAAACCGTTGTGGCCTTTGCAGATACCTTGTTTAAAGCCGATTTTGTAATGGATACCGAGCAGGAAGGTGTTATCTGGGTTCAAAAAATTGATGACCCAAGCCAGTTTGGTGTTGTAAAATTAGACAGCAAAGGAGCTATTACTGATTTTGTAGAAAAGCCTCAAACCTTTGTAAGTGATCTTGCCATTATTGGTATTTATTATTTTAAAGATGGTGATTATTTAAAAAGTGAACTGCAATATTTATTGGATAACAAGATCACCGAAAAAGGCGAATACCAGTTAACCAATGCCTTGGAGAATATGAAGCAAAAAGGCACTAAATTTATGCCCGGCCAGGTTACTGAATGGTTAGATTGCGGTAATAAAAACGCAACGGTTTATACCAACCAACGCGTGTTGGAATTTGATAAAGGCAACGCGCAATTAAAAGAAAAAAACATTAAAAACAATAACAGTATTATTATTGAGCCTTGTTACATTGGCGAAAACGTAGAATTAACAGATAGCATTGTTGGTCCACACGCAAGCATTGGCGCGAATTCAAAGATCAAGAATAGTATTTTGCAAAATTCTATTGTTCAAAAAGATTCTAAAATAAACAACGCTAATATTGCTAACAGCATGTTGGGCATTGGCGCAGAAGTTAGCGGCAAAGCCTTAGACCTAAGCGTTAGCGATTATACACAATTATTTGTTTAAAGAGGCTAAATATTTTTTTATTGCACTAACGGTTACCGGCTTGGTTGTTTTTTTTACGTCTTGCAAAAGTAAAAAAGAAACTCCGGCAAGAACCGGCATTAAAGTAGTTGCTGATGAAAAACCAAGTGCGCAAGTTAACGAAGCAAAATTTACAAGTTACTTTATTGAAGGATGTGCGGCTTTACAACCTCAAAAACAAAATCTGCCCGAAGCATTACGCTTATTTACCGAATGTAAAAAAATAGCTCCGAACAGCGCGGCGTTAAAATATGAACTCGGAAAGACCTACAAATTAATGGGCGCCTATGAATTGGCCATTCAAAACGCAAAGGCCAGTGCAGAGGCCGATCCAAAAAATGAATGGTATCAGTTATTACTTATTGACTGTTACGTTTCTTTAAAGCAATACAACCAATCTATTAAATTAAGAGAGCTGTTGGTAAAAAATTTTCCTGGCAAAACCGAATTTCAGGAAGATCTTGCCATTGAATATTCTATTATTGGAGAATATGATAAGTCTTACAAAATTTATAATGAGCTTGAAAAGACCTACGGCATTAACGAACAAATTACTTTAAACAAAATAAAACTTTTAAAGAGTCAAAAAAAATTCAAAGAAACCGAAGAGGAATTATTACGCCTGGCAAATTACAACAAAACCGAACCCAGGTACCTTGCTTACCTTGCCGATTTTTATATTGAACAGCGCCAAATGGATAAAGCAAAAGAAATGTATGATAAGATATTGCTTGTAGATCCGAACAACCCTTCTATCAACCTTGCATTACATGATTATTATAGTGCACAGGGAAAAGACAATGAGGCTTATGATTGCTTAAAAAAAGCATTTCAAAACCCCGATCTTGAAGTGGATTATAAAATAGATGCGGCAAGATATTATTTAGCGCGCGCCGAAAAACAATCTGAGTCTGACTTTTATCCACGCGGAATTGAATTATGTGAACTACTTGTTAAAGTGCACCCTAAAGAAGCAAGAGGTAACGAAGTTTATGCCGATTTTTTATTACTTGGCGGAAAAACAAAAGAGGCGGCAAAATATTATTACTTGGCTGCTGCCGGCGAAACTGTTGATTACAGGGTTTGGAGCCAGTTGTTATTTACAGATAGTGAATTAAAGCAATACGATTCTTTAGAGCATCATAGCGCAAAGGCTATGGATCTTTTTCCGAGCCAGGCGGTACCTTACTTTTTTAATGGCGTAGCTAACATGCAATTAAAAAATCACAAAAAAGCAGCGCAATCTTTAAAGGATGGTTTAGAATTTGTAAGCGATAATAAATCGCTGATGATGGATTTTTACACCAACTTAGGCGATGCTTACAATTACGGTAAAGAATATACAAAATCAGATAAGGCCTTTGATGATGCGCTAAAGATAGATGCAGATAATACTTACGTGCTAAACAATTATGCCTATTATCTGTCATTAAGAAATGAGAGTTTAGAGAAGGCCGAAAAGCTGTCACGCAAAGCAAATGAACTGGTACACGATAACCGTAATTATATGGACACTTACGGCTGGATCTTATATCAGCAAAAAAAATATAAAGAGGCCGAAGAATGGTTGGCGCGTGCTGCAAAAATGGGTCCTGCAAAAGCAGATATTTTAGAACATTACGGCGATGTTCTGTATAAGCTTAACAAACCCGATGAAGCCTATTCACAATGGATCCAGGCAAAACAAGCTGGAGGCTACTCTGAAGCGTTGAACAATAAAATTAAATTAAAAAAACTGAATGATTAATTCATTCCTTACCATAAAGCATTTTTCTGTTGCACTGCTATTGCTTTGTTTTTTTGCGCCTTCCTGTAAGCACAAACAAAAAACACAGCGCACACAAACAGCAGTAATTGTAGCCGATACTTTAAATTTAAGCCGCTGCAGGCTGGATTTTAAAAGCGCAAAAACATTGAGCAAACATGTAAAAGAAAACGAATTTAATTTTAATTGGGTAACTGCTAAAGCAAATGTAGAAACACTTATTGATGGTAAAGAAGAAAGCTTTGATATACGCGTGGCCATTCGCAAAGACAGCGCCATGCTTATTACCATACAATACCTATTAGGTATACAGGTAGCCAAGATCCTAATTACACGCGATTCGGTTAAAGTGCGGGTAGACATAAAAAAGCAATACTTTAAAGGCGATTTTAATTACATTAACGAAATGTTAAATGCTGATCTGGATTATGATGTTTTACAGGCTGTTTTGTTTGGAAACAGCGCCGAGTTTTATGAAGATGACGATTTAAAGTTAAAACCTGTAACCGATCGCGAAAATTGCCATTATTTACTTAGTACCGAACGTAAAAGACGTTTAAGAAAGATGCAGCAGGCAGAAACAGGTCTTAAAAAAGCTTTGCAAATACTTACTTTAAACCCCGAAAACTACAAGATAATTAAGAATGAATTCTCCGATCCTGCAACCAACCGCACATTTACGGCAAATTATACGGATTTTGCGCAAAAAGACAGTGTTTATGCACCATACCATGTTGATATTGATATAGTGGCAGAGAAAAAAGCGAATATAAAAATTGACTATGTTCGCATAGAGAAAAATAAGCCGCAAAATTTAGGCTTAAATATACCGGCCAAATATGATCCAATTGAAATACAAAAAAAATAAATTAACACTCGTTTTTGCGTTATTGTTTTTTCTTGTATTAATTCCTTCTTTCCAGGCGCAAACCGGTTCAAAGAATTCAAAAAAAGATCTTGAGAATAAAAAGAAAAAGATCAACGATGAGATCAATGAAATCAACACCATGTTGAGCGAAACAAAAGCCAACAAAAAAAATTCAATAGGCGCCTTGGTTAATATTAACATGAAACTGGAAAAACGCCAGGATCTTATCAATACAATTAACGCAGAGATACATGAATTAAATAAAGATATTAAGAAGAATGAAAGTCAAGCCGAGCAGCTTAAACTTAGTTTAGAGAAATTAAAAGGTGAGTATGCCCGCATGATAGTTTTTGCGCAACGTAACCAGGATGCATACAGCAAAATAATGTTTGTGTTTGCATCTGATAATTTTAACCAGGCTTATGCGCGCTTAAAATACATGCAGCAATATTCTGAGTTCAGAAAAAAACAAGCAACCGAAATTATTACAACACAAACCGAACTCATTGCAAAACTAAAAGAATTAAAAGAACAACGCCACGAAAAAAATGTATTATTAGGAAACGAAGAAGTAGAGAAAGAAAACCTCAGCAGTGAGAAACAAGAACAGGAACAGGTTTTAACCGAGTTACAGAAAAAAGAGAAAGAACTAAAATCAGAATTAGATAAAAAGAAACAGGACGCTGTTGAATTACAATTGGCTATTAAACGTTTAATTGAAGCAGAAATAAAACGTAAACTGGAAGAAGCAAGAAAAGCAGAAGAAGCTGCCCTTGCCGCCAAAAAAGCCAGAGAAGAAAAAGAGGCTAAAGAAAATAAAACCAAAGTTACTGCCAAAGACAATAAAAATCCGAAAAACCCAAAAGACAAAATTGTTATTGATGTAAAGCCTGAAAAAGAAAAAAAAGAAAATTTATTTATGCCAGCATTAACAGAAGAAACTGAAGCACTGAGCGCCGATTTTTCTAACAACCGCGGTAAATTGCCTTGGCCTGTTGGTAAAGGCGTAATTTGCGAAACCTATGGCGAACACGAACATCCTGCTATTAAAGGCTTTATGATGTTTAACAATGGTGTTGAAATATGCGCTACCAAGGGTACCCAGGCACGCGCTGTTTTTGATGGTGAAGTAACTGGTATTGCCGTTTCGCCAACAGGCGGAAAATTAGTGATCATTCGCCATGGAGAATATTTAAGTGTATACAGTAATCTTACAGATGTAACCGTAAAAACAGGACAAAAGATAACTGTAAAACAAATTATTGGTACAGTTGCAACAGATGATGAAGAGGGCAAAACATCTATGAACCTTCAAATATGGAAAGGTCAGAAAACAATGGACCCAAGCGGCTGGTTATTTAACGCGCGTTAGTTTTTGTGTCAAAAAACAGTGCCGTATTTTGTCTTTTGCTTAATAACATTGTAACTTTATTTATACGAATGCACTATATAAAACATATACTTTTTTTATTTATTGTTTTTTCTTTTACGCCCCAAAACAAGTATGTACGCCAGGCTTTAAAACAAATAGAAAAAGGAAATCTTCACGAAGCAAAAAATCTTTATTTAAAAGCAATCGAGCAAAATCCCGAAAGTTTTGATGCGAACGTGGGCATGGGTCTTTTGTTATCCGAGTTTTTAGATAACCACGCAGATGCCCTCCCCTATCTTGAAAAAGCGTATAAGATCACAAAAAAAGATACGCTAGGACAATTGCTTTATTCACTCGCAAAATGTTACCAGTACAATGGTGAGTTTGAAAAAGCCATTACTATGTTTGATCGTTTAAATAATTATGAAGATTACGAAGAAGAAATAGATCTGGCGAGAGACATTAAAAAAAGAAAGGAAGATTGTAATTATGCCTTACAACACCGCTATTACAGGCCGCCGGCTAATTGGTACATTGTAAACGCAGGAAAAGCAATAAATACAGATATGCCTGAATATGTACCTGTGCTAACGCCACAAAACGAGCTAATATTTACATCGCGCAGGCAAGATGATAAAAAAGAAGAACTAAGCTATTTGGATGGAAAATATTTTGAAAGCATGTACATTACAAAAATTGGCGTTAATGGTTTTAAAGACCTTCGTCGTTATACTTTGCCGGATGAGTTTGTCAACTCCAAATATCTAAAAAAACACGAGTCGGTTGTATCCATGAGTCAGGATGGAAAAACCCTTTTTTCGTTTCGTGATAATAAGATCTACGAAATAAAAATAGAAGAAAGTAAAACACAAAAACCAAAAAAATTATTAAAGACCATTAATTTTGATTTCTATCAAAGCCACGCTTTCTTAACCAAAGACGGCAACACGCTTTACTTTACAAGTGAGGCAGAAGGCGGCCTTGGAGGAATTGATATTTATCGCGCCACAAAAATTAAAGAAGGAGAATGGAGCAAACCCGAAAATGTTGGCGCCCCAATAAACACTTCTTTTGATGAAGACGCGCCCTTTATTACAGATGACGGAAGGACCTTGTACTTTGCAAGTACCGGCCATGAAGGTTATGGTAATTATGATATTTATAAAAGCGAATTAGTTGATGGAAAATGGAGCGCACCTGAAAATCTTGGCCAACCCATTAATTCGCCGGGACATGATATTTTTATGGTGAAAGAAAGTAACGGTAATTCCGCATACTTTTCATCGTCACGCCCAGGTGGTTTTGGCGATATGGATATTTATAAAATAAATTATTTAGATAATTTAAATAAAGATTGTCCAACAGAAAAAACATTACAGTTTGCTTTGAATAGCGTGGATGAAGATATAAATGATTTTAAAAATAAAATAGAAGTAAAAGTGCCGGATAACTATAAAGCCCTTTTATATGAGTGGAAAGTGAATGAAACTATTATTACAGATCAAACTGCTATTTTAGATTATGATTATAAACAAAGCGGTAATTATACCGTAACATCTAAAGTAATTGTTTATTGCGATACTTGTTTATCGCCACTTATTGTTTGTAACAGCATTGAAAACAGATTTGAAAAAACAAAAGTAGACACCTCAGCAATTGTTACAAATACAACAGCTGTTCTAAAAACAATTGATCTATCAAAAATAAAAGGAGAATTAAGTAAAGAACAATTGCAATCTCTTGGTTTTAACACCAACCCTATTCTTTTTGCGTTTGATAAAAGCAATTTAAGCGCAGATGCTGAAGAAATTTTAAAGACCAATAACGATGTATTAAAAAAATATGCAAGCCTGGCTGTCGAAATTATTGGTTATACCGATTCGCGTGGTACAGAAGGTCATAACAAACGGCTTTCGTCACAGCGTGCCAGTGCGGTAAAAAACTATCTCGCAAAAGCAGATGTAAAACGGTCACAACTAAAGTTCTCAAAAGGCCGGGGCGCCAACAATTTAGTTAACGATTGTGGAAAAGGAAAGGATTGCGATAATTATATGCACCTACAAAACCGCAGGGTTATTTTTAAAGTGTATAACAGATAACTATTTATTAAAACAAAAAAGCCGCCTCATTTTGAGAGCGGCTTTTTAAATTTTAAGTATTAATTACGCTTTAAAGAAATCTTCGTAACTAACTTCTTTTGTTTTTAAAGTACATTTTTCTTTAATAAGATCTAATACTTTTTTGCTGTAAAGATTTTCAAAAATACGTTGCGCTTCTTTTTCTTTACTTAAAATATCTTTAGAGATCTTTTCTAAATCATCTTCTGTAGGTACTTGTCCGTAACGAGAGTATTCACTTTTAATGAATGCTTTTGCCTCATCTTTTGCTTCGTCAGCGTCAACCTTAATTTCGTTATCCTTAATTATCTTGTTTTCAATTAAACGCCATTTCATAGACTTAGAATAGTTTGGATAATCTTTTTCTAATTCTTCCTGCGTAATCGGTTTTTCGTTAACTGCCAATAACCAGCGTTTTAAAAATGTATCGGGTAATTGAATGTTTGTTTTTTCAACCAAGCTGTTTTCAACTTCTGTTCTTAAAAATTTATCGGCATCAGCATTAAACATTAATCCTAATTCTTCGCGAATTTTATTTCTGAATTCTTCTTCGCTTGTAATTTTTCCTTCGCCATAAACTTTGTCAAACAACTCCTGGTCCAGGTCTGCATCTTCTAAGCGCGCGATGTTTTTTACTGTTAATTGTAAATTACAGTCTAGCGTTTCTGCCACTTCTTTATCTACACCTAACGATACGCTTTTATCTATAGCGGTATCATAAAGTTCATTTACATTTAACGTAATTTTATCTTCTTTTTTAACACCTAAAATTTTTGATTTAGCAGTTTCGTTCTTTAAACGCTCATAGCTAATGCTTGTGCTTTTAAAGATGCCGCCCGGTTTAATATTTCCGGTCTCATCTAATTCATTGATGTCAACAAAAACAACATCTTTCTCTCCCGCAACTTCCGGGTTTTGAGGCTTACCAAAATTACGGCGAACATCTTTCACGTACTTCTCTACCAATTCATCATCTATTTTTACAGTTTTATAAGTGAACGTTTGCTTATCGTTAAGATCGATATTGAATTGAGGCGCTAGACCTACCTGGTAAATAAATTCAAAATCTTTTTGATTTTCAAAATCAACCGCGGCCTGTTCCTTTGGTAAAGGATTACCTAATATCTCCAATTTGTTTTCCTGAATATAATTGTAAATAGTAGAATCTAACAATTTGTTTAACTCATCTACTAAAATTTGCGTACCATATTGTTTTTTTACCAAACCCGCAGGTACTTTACCCGGCCTGAAACCCGGCATAGAAATTTGTTTTTGCGCTTTTTTCAAAGCATCATTCACTTTTCCTTCATAATCTGTTGGAGTAACAGAAATTGCGATCTCTGCGTTCAAACTATCAATATCTTTCTTGGTAATATTCATTTCTTTAAAATTTTGGAATGCGAAAATAGGGATTTTTCTTTGTTTTTCATAGAAAATCCAGTCAAAAATAGCCTTAAAAACAGGCAATTAACTAAAAATAAGAGAAAATTGGGCATTAAAGTCTTTGCCCGCATCAATTTGAATTATCCCGTCTTTTTTGGATAATTCATTTTTTGTTGCTTCGTGATCTGCAATACCACACCATGGCTCAAGACAAACAAACTTGTCGTTCCCTTTTTTTGTCCATAAACCAAAATATGGCCAGTTTTTACATTTAAGTGTGATCTTATGGCTTGATCTGGAAGAACACAAACTAACGCTATTTATTTGACTATTCTCAAACACAAGTGCGTCATTATCAAACATCTCTGTTTTCAGGAATAGTTTTTTATTATTTAATTGGAGGTTGGAGGTTGCGTCAGTCCTCAAACCGTTGTTTAGTTTGGTGATAGCAAAATTATCTTTTTCAAACTCTAAATAATAATCTTCAAACTCTTCTTTTGGCAATATGGGGCAGTTAAAACCAGGGTGTGCGCCTAAACTAGCAAACAAAATTTCATCTGACGTATTTAAAATCCTGTATTCTGTTATAAGTTCTGTTCCACTTAAAATATATTTGATTTGAAATACAAAATCAAAAGGGAAGTTAAGTTTTGTTTCGTTATTGGACTGAAGCTGAAATGTAATAGCGTTTGGGGTTTTCTCAAAAGCCTCAAACTCCATGTCTCTTGCAAAACCGTGTTGAGGTAATTCATACCTTTTGTTTTCGTAAACAAAAAAATTATCTTTTAATTTACCAACTATTGGAAACAGAACCGGCGCATGCCTTGCCCAAACATCTTTTTGAGCCTGCCAGATAAATTCGATACCATTGTTGTTTTTAACACTGCATAACTCTGCGCCATAATGGTTAAGGGTAATTGTAAGATCGTTTGATATTAATTTGCTTTGCATGTTTACAAAAACATAATGCCTTTTATTTGCGCTGCTTTTTTATAAACAGAGATTATTTCTTCCACATTCATGGCAACTTGTGTAGCTGTTATGCTGGTATATTTGCCACTGCCGCTTTCTTTTGTATGGATGTCTGCTTCGGGTTCAAATAGATTTTCAACCAGAGCAATGCTCCTGTGTTCGCTCGGAACAATAAATTTAAACATGTAAACACTGGGAAAAGTAGTTGTTTCTACCAGCTTATCTTTAAATTTTTTCAGTTCTTCTTCAGTCATTATGCGTGATCAAAAAAATGATTGTAAATAAGTACAACGCCAAAAATAACAAGCAGCGAACCCGTAATTATATTTACAGCACGCATGGTTTTTGCCGTTAAAATTTGTTTTAATTTGTTTGCTGCTGATACTTTACCAAGCTCTACCATTAATACAAGACCAAGTGTAATGCTAAAATACAACAACATGTATGGAATTGAATAGGATAACGTTTTACTTACTGCCGTTACATTGCCTAACCATAAAAGCCAAACCGCCGGGTTTAAACAGTTAAGAAAAAAGCCTTTAAGTATCATGGTTTGCGCCGATGGAACTTTTATCTCAATGGTTGCATCTTTTCCATTTTCAACAGGTTCACGAAAATGGAGTGCGCCAAAAATTATTAAAATAATTCCGGCTACTATTCCCATAAAGCGCTGACTCTTCTCGTCCTGTATAAAATTGGTAGCACCATAATGCACTAAAAAAATAATGAGAACGCAAACTAAAAAATCACTTAGTACTACGCCAATGGCCAATAATGACCCGGGTTTATAACCATGACGGATGCCCGTGTTTATTAATGCAAAAAAAGCCGGCCCAAACGAAAAGGTCAGTAATAAAACAATAATAAAGGTTTGATATATTAAACTAAGTATCAAAAATTATTTTTTTGGTTGTCTAAAAAAGCCAGCCATTCATTTAATTGCTTGCCTTTTAAAACACGTGGAAATTTACTTTGACCGCCAAGTTTATTCTTACTTGCTAAAAAGTCAATAAATGTTTGGTTTGGTAAAAGAGTTATTATTACATCGTTTAAAGCATGTTTACGTTCAGTGGCGTAATCGTCATTTAATTGTTTTAAATAATCGTCCAGCTTTTCTTTTAGTGCAACGGCATCGGTTTGCTTATCTGTGCCAATATACCAGTGGTGCGCAAACAAGCCTTTATTCGGCTTTCCAACCACACAATATTCATTTATATTAACATTAAGATCATTAGCAGTAAGCTTAATAGCCTTATTCATATTATCAACGCTTAAGTGCTCGCCACATAAACTTAAAAAATGTTTTGTGCGGCCGGTAATAATAATCTCGCAGCGTTTAAGATCGGTGAACTTTATGGTATCGCCAATTAAGTATCGCCAGGCGCCGGCGCAGTTGGTGATCAGTAAAGCGTACTCTTGATTTAATTTAACTTCTGTAATGTCAAGCGCTTTAGCATTTGGCTTTACGTTACCGTCGTTATCAAAGTTTTCTTCATTGAAAGGAATGAATTCGAAGAACATAAAATTATCTGTCATTAATTTCATGCTTTGCTGTTCGTTAGGTCTTTCCTGGTAAGCAATAAACCCTTCAGAAGCCATATAGGTATCAAGAAAGATTAGTTCTTTGGCGCAAAGGGCGTTAATGCTGTTCTTATACGGCTGTACGGAAACACCACCATGTACAAATACCGAAAGGTTTGGCCACACATCATGAATTGTTTTTACATTATAATGTTTGATGATGCGCTCAAATAAGATCTGAATCCATGCAGGCACACCACAAATAAAACCAACGTTCCAGTTTTTTGCATTCGTAACAAGGTCTTCCAGTTTTTGTTCCCAATTGGTTTGCGAACGGATCTCGGGGCCTGGCAATGTAAAATTCTGAAACCAACGTGGCTGTGTGCCGGTTGTAATGCCGCTTAAGTCGCCACTAAAAAAAGTACCGTTATAATTTAAGTTCGTGCTTCCACCAACAAACAAAACTTCTGTTTCATATTGCTCTTTGGTAAAATCAAAATGTTTGGTAGATAAAATTTGTTTCATCGTACCTTTATGTATTGTTTTTATAAGGTCTTTTGTAACAGGAATATGTTTGCTGGCAGCATCAGATGTACCAGAGCTTAAAGCAAAATAATTTATTTTGCCGGGCCAGCATACATCTTTTTCGCCCTGTAAAGCCCGATACCACCACAACTCAAAAATAGATTGATAGTCGTTAATAGGCACTTTAGATTTAAATGCATTTATGGGATCTTCGCTTAATAATATTTCGCTAAAATCATATTGTGTGCCAAAAGAGGTGAATTGTGCTTTGCTTAGAAGTTTATTAAGCTGTTTTATTTGTTGCTTGTAAACGTTTTTTCGCGCAGGAATTCTTCCGCGAATAGTAATTGCCTGTTTTATTATAGAGCCGAGTATGGCCATTGTGTTTCTGTGATTAAAAATGTATGGTTAATGATAAAAGACAAGTCTTAAATCATCTGTCTTTTTATTTTATATACCTAAAGTCGTGATTGTTCTTAATTGCTTTTATGCTGTGGTAAATTAATTTAATAACTTCTTCCACATCTTGTTTATGAACGCTTTCAACCGTTGTATGCATGTAACGTAAAGGTAACGAAATTAAAGCAGAGGCAATACCATCGGTTGCATAAGCAAAAGCATCGGTATCCGTTCCGGTAGCGCGTGATGCTGCCTGGCGCTGGAATGTAATTTTATTTTTCTTCGCGGTATCAATAATTAGTTTTAATAAATTGTTTTGTACAGCCGGTGCATAACTTAAAACCGGGCCGCCTCCGCATGAAAGATCACCACTCACCACTTTGCTCATCATTGGCGTTTGTGTATCATGACAAACATCAGTAACAATAGCAACATTTGGATTAATTTTTCGTGCTATCATCGTTGCGCCGTTCAATCCAACTTCTTCCTGCACCGCATTTACAATATATAAACCAAAAGGTAATTTGTCTTTATTTTCTTTCAGCATACGTGCTACTTCGGCAATCATAAAACCACCAATTCTGTTATCGAGCGCACGACCAACATAATATCGGTTGTTCAATTCCATTAAATCATCTTCATACGTAATTACGCAGCCAACATGCACGCCAAGCGCTTCAACTTCTTTATCTGATTTACATCCAAGATCTAAAAAAATGTTTTTTAAATTTGGCGTTTCTTCTTTAGCCGCATCACGCACATGTATTGCCGGCCAGCCAAACACAGCTTTTACAATTCCCTTTTCGGTATGAATATTAACGCGTTTAGATGGGGCAATTTGATGATCGCTTCCACCATTGCGGCGAAGATAAATAAAACCGTCTTTTGTAATATAATGAACGAACCAGCTTATCTCATCAGCGTGCGCTTCAATAACTACTTTATATTGTGCTTTTGGATTAATAACGCCAACCGCGGTGCCGTAAGTATCTATAAAATATTCATCAATGTACGGCTTTAAATATTCTAACCAGATTTTTTGACCCGAGCTTTCAAAACCGGTTGGCGATGCGTTGTTTAAGTATTCATATAAAAAATCGGTGGACTTTTTGTTTAATATAGATTTGGTTTTAGCCATAATGTTGTGATTATATCAACCTTAAAACTACAAATTTTTACGAATAATTGCTACGTATTTTTACGAATGGCTTCGAATTAAAATACAAATAGGCAAACGTTATAAAAATGTACCGGGTTTAATAACAAAAAACTATTTCGTTTTTTTTGTTTTTTCTTTTTGCCAGGTCTTGTATTCGTCCTGTTGTTGAGGACGGAAGGCAGGAATGCGCGTTAAGGGCTCACATGCTTTTAATGTTGCATGACAATCTGAAGGCAGTTGCTGATATAATTTGGTGCCTTTGGTTTTCCAGGCAATCATTTCTTCACTAACATCTTTAATAGGTTTTGCAGGATTACCAACAACAACTTTTCTTTTTTCAATAATTGTTTCTGCCGGCACAAAAGATAATGCGCCAACAATACACTCATCACCAATTACAACATTATCCATAATAACACTGTTCATGCCTATCATGGCATTTTTTCCAATTGTAGCGCCATGTATAATCGCACCATGCCCGATATGCGCGCTTTCTTTTAAAAGCACTGTTGTGCCCGGAAACATATGAATGGTGCAGTTTTCCTGCACGTTGCACCCATCTTCAATAATTATTTGTCCCCAATCTCCACGTATAGCTGCGCCCGGACCAACATATACATCTTTACCAATAATTACATTACCGGTAACGGTTGCGTTTGGGTGTATAAAAGCGCTACGGTCAACAACCGGTTTGTATCCATTAAATTCAAATATATTGGCCATGTGTTGTATTTTTTGTAAAATTAATTTTTTTGCTCTAAAAACAGCTATTTAATTGGCTTTTATGCATTTGACAGAAGTTATTTTGACTTATGCTTTTCGACGAATAAAAAATTACTAAAAAATAGGAGATTTTATTGTTAATATAATTTTTTGATTAATAACCAATTAGAAAAAAAGATTATCTTTAATGCCTGTTTCAAAATTTATATGTCTTCGATGAATTTAGTTCTTAACAGGACTAGTTATTGTTTTTTATTTTTTTTCGCCACGCTTCTTTTTGTACCTGCGCAGGAAGACAATAAAGACGAGCTGGTATCGGGCTACATAAAAGTTTTAACCTCGCTTTGGGAAACATCTAACACAAAAACATTTGATACTTATATTGTAGATTCTACATTAACGCTGAAAACTGAACCGTTTAAAGTAATTAGTGACTCTGGTATTTATCTTCAAAAAGAATTATTGCTTAAGCAAAATCATTTGCAACAACGCATCAACAAAAAAGATTTTGGATTGAAATATACATTAAACTATCAGGAAAATTTTAATTCACCCGTTGCTGATCCTTTAGAAATTGTTGTGTTTAAACGCCGAGCTGTTACAGGCTTTGAGTGGGACATTTTAAAAAGCGGTTTTTATGAAAGCAGAACAAAAAATAAAATTTTAAAATTGGAAGCCGAGGCGCTTGTAAAAAAACAATACACAAGCAACTTAAATGCTTTTACGGCGAAAAACACAGAACAAATAATTCGCCATTTTAATGAAAAGAAAATTGACATTTTAAATGCAAGAAAAAAATTGAACGATGAGCAAACGGTAACCGTTGAAAAACTCTGGTCAATTAAGCATATTACAAAAGATGATTATTTAAAAGCTATTCAAAACACTACAGATATTAATGCTCAATATAACTTGTATAGAAATTACAACGAGGTTCAATTACCAAACAGATCAAATTTTGATTTTGATCTTCCCATCTTGGATCTTGACCTTGCCAAACTTTTTCAAAGCGCCAATGTAACCCCGGTTGATACTTCGGCGCTTGTTCCAAATAGTCAAATTGCAAAACTTAAGTCGTCATTTATAAACGATATAAGTCTTAGCACTTATGCACGTTATAGTTACTACGATGTTTATAACGCCGGCTCTCCAAACCGTTCATTTCTATCGCTAGGCATGAATCTATCTGTGCCATTAACGTTTAATCAAAAAGAAAAAAGAGAATACTACACCATACAAGGACAGATAGTAAACCAAAAAGAAGAAGTGGTTAATCATGACATACAGATAAACCTTTTAAACTATTATTACGAATACCAATATAAATTAAAACAATTTAAAAACTTATATCATAAACGATTGGTGTTTTTAGAATTGCTGCGTACCGAGCGCGTAAAGAATGATCTGCATGATATGGAATTTAACCCAAACACCGCGCTTTTTATTTTGGACGATTACTGGAGCAATGCTATTGAGTTATTGGATCTTAAACAGGACATGTATAAAATTTTGTTGACGCTAAAAACAAAACTACCAAACGTTAGTACAACCGATTATACAAAACCGCTTAACTTAAACAACCTCAACATTGCCTGGTCAAACCCTCCGTTTAAAGCTGTGTATGTTTGGAGCGATGCCTTTAAAAATCATTCACAAACTGTAATTAATGAATACTGCAAAGTAAATGAGTTTAACCCGATCATACTTTCATACAACACATCTAAAGTTTATTTACAGGATGTTTCTGAATTTATTTCTAAAAATTATACTTCCAACATTCATTTAATGCTTGGCAGTAACAAATTATTGAACACAGGTGTTATTGGTTATTTAGATACTTTAAAAAGCAATGTTAAGCTTTCGTTTGTAAAAGGCATTCATTTAGACCTTGAGCCACACACTTTAAAGGATTTTAAAGAAAACAAAGAAAAAGCCTTTGAAAATTATATTGCCATTGTTAAGCAGGCCAAAAAATTTGCAAATGATAACAAATTAGAACTGTCAGTATCCATCCCTTTAAGTTATCCTGAAAGTGTATTGGAAGAATTAAACAAAACCTGTAACACCATTTATTTAATGGCCTACGAAAATGTTGATGTAGATTTTATCATCAAAAAATCTGCCGAAGAAAAAACCATCTTAAAAACAAAATGTGTTTTAGCTTTGCGCACAAAAGATTTTGATAACAGAACAGATATGGATCAGCTCTTTAAAAAATTAGGTTTTGAAAAAACGGCATATCACGATTTGGATGACCTTATCAAATTTGATAACACAAGTATTAACGTGAAGGAAGAAAAGTAAAATGAAAAGTGTAAACTTTCAAAGGAACAAAGCATTAATAAGAGTTGTTAATGAACAAAAAGTAAAAAAACAACGCAACTGGGATAGGATTCTGTATTTAGGCCTTCTTGGTCTGTTTCTTGTATTTGTAATTTATTATTTGGTAACAAAATATTTATTTATTCATGCTTACGGCCATGTTATTATCGAAAGCACACGTATTCGTTTAACCGACGACGCGCGCATTATTGAGTTTTATGTAAAAGAAGGAGACAGAATAGAGCAAAACGACACACTTTTTTCTTACGCTTTAGATAGAGATGATGACATCAGCGGCAACTCATCCTATGCGCAATCGGTTAATATTGGCTCAATAGAAGGTGGCTCGCGTGATGATTGGTGGGTAAAAGAAATTTATGCTTTAAAGAAAAAAATAGCTTTAAATAATATTGAGATCTCAGAGAACGAGAATTTAATTTCAGGTTATAAGAAAGAAATAAAACGCATTTCAAACGAAGTTATTTTAGATGTATTACCAAAAACACGTTTAGAATATATTCAAAACGAAATGGTAAACCTTCACGTTCAAAACAAAAAACTCGAAAAAGAAAATAAAGAACTTAACAGCTTAATGAAAAGTCTTGGCCCTTCTAAAAAAACAAGAAAAATTAACGGCGTTAATATCCGTACCAAAAAAGGCGGTGGCGGCGCAGGCGACAAACAAGGGGTACAAAGATTAGATTTTAGCGAAGAGCTGTTAACGCAGGCAAAATATTTTAGATCGCCGGTTAACGGTATTGCCACGCGTATTTATATTCATACTTATGAAACCGCTTTAAAAAGCGAAGAAATAATGGCCGTTCATGAAGGAGAGCCCGCTTACATTAAAGCTTATTTTGAACAGGAGGATCTTCGTCATTTTAAAGAAGGTGATCTTTTTTCAATCGAGTTTCCAGATGGAACAGTAAGCAAAGGCATTTTAAAGCGTTTTTATATTGCCACCTATACTTTACCTGAAGAATTTCAGAAAAAATATGAACCAACAACCCGTAGTATTGCCGCGGATATTTATCCGATAGATTCTTTGGAAATAAAGAAATGGAAAACCTTCTACAAAATGAGTGTAGATATTTCTAAACTAAAATTGTAATTGTGATGGAGACATTAGTAAAAAACAAGTTTGAGTTCCACAACAACGTTCTAAATTTTTCGAATAAGGTATTTTATTATATCGAAAGTTTTAGTTCATTAAAAATAGACGCGCTCGGAAAATACGATGCCATTATTTTAGATGCGCGCGACATTGAATTTGCGCGCATTATTCTGAAAAAATTCAGAAGCCATTCTAACATTGAATTTTATTTAAAACCCATTTTTTTAATTAACAGCAAAAGTAACGAAGACCCTTTATTAAAAGAGTTGATTGATGGCATTATTGTATCGTTTGATCAGATCCCGGAAACAATAAACGACATTAACCAGATAAATTTAAAGACCGCTCAGCTGGAAAGCTCCACATCCAATTCTTTTGAGATACAGTTATTTAAAAAGGTGTTAAACTTTATGTTTACCCGCGAAACAAATACGTTTACGCCTCACACAGACATTAATTCGGCAATGGGTTACTGTTATCCTACAGTATCTGTAAATTTTGAAACCTTCGAAGAAGTAAAAGTATTGGAGCTATTAGAATGGGCAGAAAAAGAAAATTTGATCTGGCCTGATTTTTTTGATCGTGTTTATTTATGTAATAACTGTAAAGGTGGCCATTTATCTTATCGCGAGATCTGTCCCCATTGCGACTCTGCGAACATGCGCTCTGAAGATCTTGTACATCATTTTCCTTGCGGTTATATTGGTGCTATAAGCGATTTTAAGAATAATGTAGATACGGTTTTAAACTGCCCAAAATGCACAAAAAATTTAAGGCATATCGGCGTTGATTATGATAAGCCTTCTATTATCAATCATTGTCAAAATTGTAATGAGGTTTTCCAGGATTATTTGGTAAAGGCCAAATGTACACATTGCAAAACAGATAGTGATGTTCAGTTCTTACTTTCTAAAAATATAAACGTTTACAAGCTTACTAAAAAAGGAAGAACAGCCGCCGTGGGTGGAATTTCCGCATCTGATTTTACTTTAAGTGATGAGGTTTTTGGAACGGTGAATTTAAAAACATTTGCCACCATGATGCATTACGAACAAGAGCGTATAAAAAATAACACTTTGTTAAATGCCAATGTAGTAATTATTTATATTGAAAATATTTTTGATCTCTATCGAAAAATTGGTAAATCGAAAGAGCGTGAATTACTTGCAGAATTCGTGAACATTGTACGTGATAATATTACCCCTGCCGATTTTATTTGTATTAATAACCCATCAGTACTAAGTGTTTGTATTAATGATGCGCCTTTGGCAAATGCCGAGTTAATGGTTTCAAAAATCAGTAATAAACTAAAAGAACTGGTTGCAAATAATTTTGATGGATTTGAATTGAATATATTAACACAAACCGAAATATTAAGTAAAGAACAATCTTTCGATAAACAATTGCATCATTTAATTAAAGATATTGTTGAGAAGGGATGATAGACGCTTTTGACGAATTTATAAACTACATTACTACGGTTGGTCCGCTAAAATTATTGCGCATCTTCTGGTTCTTTGTTTTTTTTGAGTTCGCGCGTTTCTTTTTGTTTGAATTATTTGTTGTTATTGTATGGAAAATAAGAGAGCCGGTTCGTAAAAAATTGTATGCCAACGCGCGCAGAAGATTGTTTATTGAGCGGCCTTTGGTATCTGTTATTGTGCCAGGAAAAAACGAGGGACTGCATATTTATAAATTAGCCAACTCCCTTAAAGAACAAACTTATAAAAATTTTGAATTTATTGTTATTGACGACGGATCTGATGATGATACGGAGCGCATTTGTAAAAGCCTGCAAAAAAACGGGTTCATAGATTTGTTTTTAAGAAATGAAGTGCGCGGTGGAAAAGCCTCTGCCGCCAATTTAGGTTACCGCTTTTCAAAAGGCACCATTATCGTTCATTTAGATGCCGATTGCAGTTATGATAACGATGCGCTCGAAAAAATTATTATTCCGTTTTATTTGGATGATAATGTTGGCTCGGTAGGCGGAAATATTTTAGTGAGAAACTATCGCGAAAATTTATGTACCACATTACAAGCAATTGAATATTCTGATACCATTTCTGTTGGCCGCATCACCTCCAGCGCTTTAGGCATTTACCGTGTTGTATCAGGCGCTTTTGGTGCCTTTAAGCGCGAGGCATTAGACCGCGTGGGCGGCTGGGATATAGGACCCGGGTTGGACGGAGACATTACCGTTAAATTAAGAAAGTTGGGTTATAGAATTGTGTTTGAGCCGGAAGCCATTTGCCAGACAAGCGTACCAAATTCATTTCGTAAATTGGTAAAACAACGTTTACGCTGGGATAAATCTATTATTCGTTTCCGAGTAAGAAAACACCGCGATGTGTTTTATCCTAATGCAACCTTTAGTTTTTCTAATTTTGTGTCTAGTGCCGAGAATATTACTTATAACTTGTTGCTAAATATCAAATGGTGGTTCTATTTAATTGATATGGTTATGCATTACACATCTTTATTGTGGTTCATTTTTCCATTTAACATTTTATTGTATACCATAAATAATTTCTTAAAATTTCTTATCTTTTCTTTATTCCGTAATAGAAAAAATGCGCCTGTTATTTATTTTATTCCTTACCTACCTTTAATGGTTATTTACTTTGGTTATTATTTACGTTTGGTAAGATCGGTAGCCTATATACAGGAGTTTTTCTTTAAACGCTCTTATAAAGACGCGTGGAATCCTCAAAAATCTTCATCACACGCTAAAGAGTTAGGCATTTAATTTTACTGCCCGCTCTCAGAAAGCAGCACTTTACCGACTAAAAGCGCAGGCTTACGTAAAACCAGTTTATTTACACTTTTAGTTACTGTAATTTTACATTGTTATTAATAACTCAAACTAAAAAAATGGAGTGGATCATAGATCACTTCACTATTAATTTAAAAACTAAAAAATGATAAAATAACTTTTAAAAACAGTATTGGCGGGCGTTTTAGCCGGAGTAGCCTTATTTATGATGCCCTTTTTATTAATTAAAGTGCTCATCTTTTTCTTATTAATTAAAGCAATTTTTCGCTTAATGGGCGGACGCAGGCGCCATCACCACTGGCAATATGCTTATGCTCATAAATATAAGAACATGAGCGAGGAAGAGCGTGCGGCTTTTATGCTAAAGTATAATAATCGCTGCGGATGGAATTCAAAATGGGAACATTGCGAACCGGAAAGCGAAGGCAAAAACAAAACAACAAACATTTAATGTAAAAAAATTACTTATGAAAAAAGGAACAAAAATAACAGTGTTTATAGCCAGCATGGCATTAACTGTAGGAAGCTTATTTGCATTTGTTGGTCCGCGCCATTGCGGACAACATGGCGTTTACAGGCATTGTAATAAAGCGAACGGTTATACTGATCATCATGGGAATTGTGTAAATTGGAACGATCGCTCTGATGTCGACGGCGCAAGGGTAAATTAGAAAAATGTTTGTCAGTTTGAGCGGAGCCGGAATCTGTCTGCTTCTCGACTCCGCCCGAAGTGACAGTTTTTTAAAATCATTTAAACGATCTCTGCTTTACTTGTACCGTTGTATTGAATAACAAGATGATGATCTTCCTTCCTGATCTTATTTTCGTTTGAGAAAGCTTTATAATCAAAATTAAGAGGCAAAATAACGTAACGGTATTTATGGTGATTTAATTTTCGTTGTTCTATTACTTTAAACTTCTCGGTATGCTCCAACTCTTCCAAAAACAATTCTTTTGGTTTTACTTTAAAGTGTAAATAGTAATCTACGGCAATTAACTGTTTTATTACAGGGTCGGCATTGTATTCATTATTTACAAATTGGGTAATAATATCAAACACATCGGTTAATGAGTATTTATGATAATCGCGTTGGGTACCAAAATGTTTTCCAAGACCCAATAAAAAATTAAAAATGCTGTAATGTGCGGCAACGTATTTTAAAGTATTAATTGCTTTTTTACCGTTCCAGTAAATTTCCAAAGCGTGCTCTAACTTTACTATATCTGCCAGCTGTTGCTTTGATAAATAATTACTTTCTATTATCTGATAAGGTGGCATGGGATCAAACACAAAACCATGTTCTTTATACTTGGTTCGTACAGGTGTTCCTTTTAAGAATTTTAAAAAACCCAATTGCATTTCCGGTGCAAATAATTTAAAAACTTCTTCAATACTGTATTTAATATCTTCCCACTCATCTAAAGCCAAACCAACAATAAGATCCAGATGCATTTCTATCTTGTAATCTAATTGCTTAATAATGCTTTTTGTTTTCTCAAAACTCTGTTTACGACTTACCTGTAAATTTGCTTTTTGATTTACAGTTTGTATTCCAATCTCGAAACGAAACAATCCTTTAGGAACATGCTCGTGAATAAAATTAATAATATCAGGATGTAAAATATCAGCTGTTATCTCAAACTGAAAAACATTTTGCGGACGATAATTCTCTAAAATAAATTTAAAAATATCAATTGTAAAATCACGCTTTATATTAAAAGTACGATCTAAGAACTTAACTACTTTACCGTGCTGCATCATAAACAACAAGGTTGCTTTAATGCTTTCGTTAGGCAAATAACGCACCTTATTATCAAGGCTAGCTAAACAAAACTCGCATTTATAAGGGCAGCCACGCGATGTTTCTATGTATAATACTTTATTGCCCAAACTTTCCACATCGTCAAACTTATAGGGCATACTATTCTCAAACTGTTTAAGATCGAACACGGGTGCTTGTGGGTTTACCAAAACCTTTCCGTCCTTTTTTCTTACAAGGTTAGGCACATGATCTACATTAGGAAACGAATTAATAAATTCTTTAAACGGCGTTTCGCCCTCGCCCACTATAATATAATCTATGTAAGATAATGCAATTACTTCTTCGTATTCGTAACTTACTTCGGGGCCGCCTAATAAAATTTTTATTTCCGGATTTATCGCTTTAATTCTTTTTATTACATCCAGGGTTTGTGTAATATTCCATATATAACAACTAAAAGCAACAACATCATAAGTGGCGCATTCAACAGCAACTTCATCTTTAGGTTCTTTAATGGTAAATTCTTTCCACTCAAGGCCATCATGCTCGCAGTTTAATTCGTACAACAATCTTATTGCAAGATTTGTATGAATGTATTTAGCGTTAAGTGTTGTAAGTAATATGCGCATGGCGTGTAAAGATACAATTTTATACAGTTTTTTAAGACTAAAAGATTTAGAATAGTTTTGTTTTCTTCTATTATTTGGAAATGCCTCAAAAGTATTTAGAACAATGTGTTCGAATGATCGTCTTAACACAAAACGTTTTTTTGTTCTACAAATTATTTAAAAATCTTACATGTGTAGTTTTGATTTTGAAGCGGGATTTTAATTTGTTTTTGTTCGCCATAATTTTACATCAACAAACACTAATAAATTAAAAACAATTTTATGAAAACAAACCTTACACTAGTAAGCTTACTTCTTATACCGGTATTTAATTTTGCACAGTTTGCTTCTAATATAGAAATAGACTTTGATTCGGAATACAGCACATCTGCCTTTGCAACAACAGTTAATTATTCTGAGTTATTTAATAACTCTACATTTATTAAATCCTACATGAAACCTACTAAATTAGAAGGTGGTGTAAACAGCCAGTATCCTGAGTTAGGCGCCTTAGTTTCGCCTGATGGTAAAATGCTTTACTTTAGCCGTTACCAGGACCCTAACAATATTGGGGGCAAAAAAGATGAAGAAGATATTTGGTATGCAGAATGGGATGAAACTACCAACTCGTGGGGCGAAGCAAAAAACATTGGCGCGCCCTTAAACAATAAATACCCAAACTATATTAACTCCATTTCACCCGATGGAAATACTTTACTATTAGGTAATGCTTATTTAACTAATGGCAAAATGGCAAACGGACTTTCGCTAAGCCATAAAACTGCACAAGGCTGGAGCTTTCCTACAGAAATTAAAATTGATGGTACTAACAAAAACACAAACTGGGCGGGATCATTTTTATCGGCCAGCCAAAAGGTTTTATTATTAGCATACGAACAAAACAAAAATACTTTTGGCGAACGCGATCTATATGTTAGCTTTATAAAATCAGATAACACATGGAGTAAACCTGTTAATCTTGGCGCTACAATAAACACAAAGGGAATGGAATCTTCGCCATTTTTAGCGGCAGACGACAGCACTCTTTATTTTACAACAGATGGTATGGCGGGTTATGGCGGAAATGATATTTATGTGACCCGTCGTTTAGATGACACCTGGCAAAAATGGACAAGTCCAAAAAATTTAGGCCCGGTTGTAAATACAGATAGTCACCAGTCTTTTTTTTCGGTTAGTAATGGTAATATTTATTTTTCTTCCGAAGCAGAAGGTGATGGTAGTTTAGATCTATTTATGCTTACCCTTTCCGATAATTTTAAAAACACAAATGATGTAAAAGTTCCTACAACTATTTTTGCCGGAATTGATGAAAATGCCGGAATTAATAATACAAGCGTTTTAGAGTCTATTTTAAACTCTGAAATGTCGTTAAGCGTTGTGTTTTTTGATTTTGATAAAGCAGATTTAAAAAAATCTACGATTTACGAATTAAACCGTTTAACAAAGATCATGAACGAATACCCTGAACTGGTTATAGAAATTGTTGGACATACTGATAGTTATGGTACAAGCAGGTACAATAGTTTTTTATCTCAAAAAAGAACAGGTGCAATTGCTTATTATTTAAAAAACCAATCTGATATCAGCGAGGCGCGATTGATTATACGAAACCTTGGCGAAACTATGCCTGTAGCAGATAACAATACTGAGACCAGTCGTAAATTAAACCGCAGGGTAGAGATGAAATTAAAAATAAAATCGCTATTGGATTAATAAAATTTGTGTGTGTAAGAAAAAAGCCGGCCTGTTTTTATAGCAGCCGGCTTTTGTTTTTTGAGTGGTTTTTAGTCTTATATTTTTACTCCTATGATGCAAACATCGTCTACCTGCTCTAACTGGCCTCTCCAGTTCTCAAACGCATCATGAAGTTTTTGTTTTTGTTTTTCCATTGGATCATCAACGTTTGCCAATAAAAACTCGCCTAATTGTTTGTATTTGAATTTTTTTCCTTTAGCCCCGCCAAACTGATCTGCAAAACCGTCGGTAAACGTATAAATAACATCTCCTTTCTGAAGATCTATTTTTTGTAATGTAAACGGTTTTGTTTCATCGTGATATTTCCCTACCGGCATTTTATCCGGTTTGTATTCAATAATTTTTTTGTCGCGCACTAGCCAAAGTGGATTGTTGGCCGCAGCAAACTCCATGGTCATATTTTTAAAATCGTAAGCGCATAAAACGCAATCCATACCATCTTTACTTTCCTCTTCGCTACCCTCGGGGTTTAAAGATGCAATAATACCTTTACGCATATTGTCAAGAATCTCGTTTGGATGAATAAGATTTTTTTCGATGATAGATTCATTCAATCTTGAAATACCCACCATGCTCATTAAGGCTCCGGGTACACCGTGGCCAGTGCAATCTGCAGTACATAAATAAAAAATTTCGTTTTGGCTGCCAGCGGGTTTATGCGATTGTGCATAATAAAAATCTCCGCTCACAATATCCTTTGGTTTGTAAAGAATAAAAAAGTTTTTTGTTTCAGATGCCGTTGCTGTTTCCATGATTCTAAATTAAGGTTTTTTATTTAAATCCGTCAAATTTCTGGCGATATATTTTTCAGTAGGCAATAATGACTGTTGAATACGCTTGGCGTAGCGTATACTGTCCATTACCTCCTTTTGCTTTTCTTCAATAATTTCTTTTTGTAAATTAATTTCGGCATTTTTTTCGGCCAGGGCTTTATTTGCTCTTTGTTTATTTCGCCAGCTAATAACAACAAAGATAAGCAAGATCAAAACTAAACCTCCTGCCCCTAAAGCATATTTTATTTCGTTTTGTTTTCTTTTTATCTCTTCGCTTTGCAATTGTTGATTCTTTGTAAGCAATTGTATCTCGGCCTCTTTTTTATCGCTTTGATATTTTGTTTGCAGCTCACTAATGATCTTATTGTTTGATTCTTTTAGCAAAGTATCGTTTAGTTTTACAAATGCATCGAGATTCGAATACGCATCTTTATAATTTCCTGATTTTTCATAAGCAAGAGCTAAGCCTTCCAGTCCTATTTTTTGATATTGAAGGTGGCCCGCGTCTTTAACCTTGGCAAGCCCGCTGCTAAAGGCTGCGGTAGCCTGCGTGTATTTTTTGGTGTTTACCAATGCCTGACCCAGGCATATTTCGGTAATACCAAGGCTAACCGGGTTGTTCAATTTCTTTTTTAGTTCAACACATTCTAATAACAGGTTTTCTGCTTCGTCGTATTTTTTCATAAGCATGGTATTCTCTCCTAAATTATTTAATACCGTGGCGCTTAAAGCTTCGTCTTTTTCATCTCTGGCTAAAGCAAGCGCTTTTTTAAACAATACGTTTGCTTCGCCTGGTTTTCCAAGGTCATCTAGGGCCGATCCCATGCTGTTATAGATCTGGATAAGGGTTTTGTTGTCCTTATACTTTATGGCTATTTTTTTTGCCGCTTCTAAGTTTTTTAATGCTTCGGAATGTTGTTTGTTGTTTATATAAACCAGTGCAATGTTTTGAAAAGGACCAATGCAAAGATCTTCGCGCTTATTATCTTCATAAATTTTAACGGCTTTAATATAGCTTTGTACCGATTTTACCACTTCACCTTTAATATCGTACATAACACCAATATTATTATAGCAACGCGCTACCGATAACGAATCTTTATCCTGCAAAGCATAATCAGCGGCCTGGTTGTAATACACAATGGCACTGTCATATTTTCCTTCATAGTAATAAGTAACACCAATAGAGTTATATACATCATCTAATTTTGAAATACGGTTTGCTTTTTTAAAAACGGACACCGACTGCTTTAGATAAAAACGACCAATGGCTTCTTTGCCGGCACCTGAATAGGCCCGCCCCATGTAGTAATACACGCTTCCCAGAAATTTTTTGTTACTTATTTTTTGTGCTTTTGAAACAGCTGCATTATAATAACCAAAAGAAGTATCGGCCAAACCTTTATTGCTATAATGCTCGGCAATATTTAAAAGTATAAATACACTTTCGGTGTCTGCTTTTTGTGTTCGTAGTTCACGCTTTAGCGAATCTATATTCTGAGCCGGTGAAACAAAGCGCGTAATTAAAAATAAAAAAAGTAACAAAATTTTAATAAGGCGTTTCATTGTATCTAAATTAACAACAGCTCAAATATAAAGAAAAGCCTATACAACAACCACGTTTTTTAGGCAAAATAAAATACTACAAATTATAGCAATAATTAGCTACCTTATGTAGTAATTTTACACTATGCAAAGGCAAATAGCACATTTAGACCTGGATAGTTTTTTTGTATCGGTAGAACGCTTACGTAATAGCGCTTATATTGGTAAACCGCTCATTATTGGCGGTACCAGTAATCGTGGTGTTATTTCTTCCTGCAGTTACGAAGCAAGAAAATACGGTTTGCGATCGGCCATGCCTATTAAGCAGGCAAAAATGCTTTGTCCCGACACAGTAGGTATTTACATTACACCAGATATGGATGTATATTCTAAATACTCACAAATAGTAACCGAAATAATAGAAACTAAATCGCCACTATATGAAAAATCAAGTATCGACGAACACTACATCGACCTTACAGGAATGGACAAGTTTTTTAACTGTCTTAAATGGACCAAAGAGCTCAGACAAACCATTATTAAAGAAAGCGGATTACCCATCTCGTTTGGTTTGTCGGTTAACAAAACAGTTTCAAAAATAGCAACTGATCACAGCAAGCCCGATGGTGAAAAATACGTGCCGCAGGAAGAGGTGTTGCCTTTTTTGTCGCCATTGGCCGTTGGTAAAATACCCATGGTAGGTGCCAAAACTGACGAGCGGTTAAAGCAACTGGGTATTACAACTATACAAGGCTTGCGCGAAGTGCCTTTGGAGTTACTGCAAAAAGTATTTGGCAAAAGCGGTATTTCTTTATGGGAAAAAGCCAGGGGCATTGATCTTTCGCCGGTGGAACCTTATAGTGAAAGAAAATCCATAAGCAGCGAAATGACCTTTGGTAAAGATACCATTGATGTGAAGATGCTAGACGAGCTTATTGCTGGCATGGTTGAAGAAGTGTGTTTTCAATTACGTAAAGAAGGAAAGGTGGCGGGCTGTGTTTGCATCAAATTGCGTTATTCTAATTTTGATACGCACACCATCCAGCAAAAAATTTCTCTCACCGCTTTCGATCATCAAATTGTTACTATTGCAAAAGAGTTATTTAAAAAGCTTTACGAAAAACGAATGTTAATTCGTTTAATTGGTGTAAAGCTAACCGATCTTTGCCAGGGTAACCAGCAAATAAAATTGTTTGATAATACAACAAGCCAAATAAGTTTATATCAAACATTAGATAAAATAAAAAAGCGTTTTGGCGATAATTCTGTAATGCATTGCCCGGGTTTATTATTGCATCAAAAAGAAAATCCTAAAAACCCAACAGCTAAAACCTCATTACGCTAAACCCGGATTATACGTTATGATTCGTTATGAGTATAAAAAGCCCAATAAAATATGAACTTTTACGAATGAAGCATAGTTGCTTCTATGGTAAAAGAGTAAAAGTTGCAAAGCTCCATATTTTGAAGGGCTTTTGGTACGAAATAGAATTTCTAATGTTTAATCTGGGTTAAAATGCCATGTGGCTTAATTGTCATACTTTTTACAGCCTTAAATACGGCACATTATCTGTTGAGCGGTTAATACAACAGGCATTAGAAAACAATGCAGAAACACTTGTTATTACAGATATAAATAATTCTTCTGCTGTTTTAGAATCTGTAAAGTATTGCCAGGAACATAAACTTTCACTTAACATCCTTGCCGGCATTGAGTTTCGGGATAAAACCAACTTTAATTATTTATATACCGGTATTGCAAAGAACAATCACGGTTTTTCTTTTTTAAATGAATTTTTAACGGATCATAATTTGTCGGGCAAACCCCTACCCGCTCAGCCGCCGCAAAACGAAGATGTTTACTGGATCTATCGTTTAAAGAATTTTCCTGCTGTTTTACAATGGAATGAATTTATCGGTGTTGGTCTGAACGATATGCTGCGGGTGTTTCGCTACAAAGGTTTAGAAGATAAACTACTTTTCTTCCACCCTGTTTCATTTGAAAGCGAAGAACATTTTGAAGTTCACAAACACCTTCGGGCAATTTCTTTGAATACACTTATTTCAAAATTAACACCTGATCAACACGCTTTTAATAACGAGTTTTTTATTGATAAAACAGCTTTGCAAAAACGTCTGGAAGGTTATGAGTTTTTATTAGAGAACTCAAAAAAGTTACTGTCTAACTGCAGTTTTGAATTTAATTTTAAAGAGAGCAAGAATAAAAAGGTTTTTTCAGGGTCAATAGAAGAAGACAAAGAACTTCTTAAAAAATTGGCTTACGAAGGATTGCAAGATCGGTTTGGAACAATCGTTCCAAATGCAAAAAAAAGAGTTGATCATGAGCTGGATATCATAAATAAGATGGGTTTTGCGTCTTACTTTTTAATTACCTGGGACATTGTAAGGTTTAGCAGAAGTAAAGATATTTATCATGTAGGAAGAGGTTCTGGTGCTAATAGTGTTGTTGCTTATTGTTTAAGAATAACAGATGTTGATCCGATTACATTAGATCTTTACTTTGAGCGTTTTTTAAATCCCGAGCGCTCTGTTCCTCCCGATTTTGATATTGATTATTGTTGGAAAGACCGTGATGTTGTGTTGGATTATGTTTTTGAAAAATACGGAAATAAACATACCGCTCTTTTAGGCACCGTTACCAATTTTAAAGACCGAAGCATGATCCGCGAACTGGGGAAGGTTTTTGGTTTACCAAAACAGCAAATAGAAAACATTATAAATATTCCTGAAGAAAAAGTAAAAGAAGCGCTTGATAAAAACGAATTTGATGAACTCACAACAATGATCTTTAAAATCGGTGCAAGCTTGCAACACACTCCAAATTACAGATCCATTCACGCCGGCGGCGTTTTAATTTCTGAGCTTCCTCTCTCCTATTATACCGCTTTAGATCTTCCTCCAAAAGGATATCCAACCGTACAATGGGATATGCACACGGCAGAAGAAATTGGTTTTGAAAAGCTGGATATATTATCGCAACGTGGAATAGGGCACATTAACGATGCTGTAAAACTGATAAAGAAAAACAAGGGAATAGAAATAGATATCCATAAAGTAAAAGACTTTATAAACGACGAAAAAATAAAAGAGCATTTGCGTAACGGCGATTCTATTGGCTGCTTTTATGTAGAGAGTCCGGCCATGAGAGGTTTGCTGCGTAAATTAAGATGCGACACGTATTTAATGTTAACGGCGGCAAGCTCTATTATTCGTCCGGGCGTTGCAAGCAGCGGCATGATGAAAGAGTTTATACGGCGCTTTCATAACCAAGATGATATTCCTTATGCGCATCCAATTATGGAAGAGCAATTACACGAAACATTTGGGGTTATGATCTACCAGGAAGATGTTTTAAAGATTGGTCATCATTATGGTGGATTAAATTTGGCGGAAGCAGATATGCTTCGCCGTTTAATGAGTGGCAAGAAACGAGGTGCGCAACACCTCATCAATATCAAAAAGAAATTCTTTGATAATTGTAAAGCAAAAGGATATGATGAAGAAACAAGTAAAACTATTTGGTATCAAATGGAGAGCTTTGCGGGCTTTAGTTTTAGCAAGGCACACTCAGCAAGTTATGCCGTTGAAAGCTATCAGAGTTTGTTTTTAAAGGCTTATTATCCCCTTGAGTTTATAGTTGGTGTCATAAACAACTTTGGAGGCTTCTATCGCACCTGGGTTTACATTTATGAGGCAAAGAAACTGGGCGGCAATGTTCATTTACCCTGCGTAAATAACAGCGAGAATTTAACTACGCTTTATGGTTCGGATATTTACTTGGGTTTTATACATGTAAAAAGCCTGGAGAAAAACATTATACAAACCATAATTAAGGAAAGAGAAGAGGGGGGAATTTATCAGGATTTTGCTGATCTGGTTTCAAGGACAAAGATCAAATTAGAGCAATTATTGATATTAATTAAATGCGGAGCATGCAGCATTTTTGATACCAACAAAAAAAGTTTATACTGGAATGCATACTATATTTTGGGGAAAGAAGTTGGCAAGCCCGAGGCAAGCTTAAAGATGTTTGCCGAACCCGCAAAGCAATTTTTCCTCCCTAAATTACCCGTATCGTTTGTGGAATATTTGTTTGATGAATTGGCCTTATATAACTTCCCCATTACAAAAGATTTTTACAGCTTAATTAAAACCCATTACAGAGGAGATATTCTAACAAAAGACTTATTATGCCATGTAGGTAAAACAGTAAAGCTAATGGGTAACTTTGTAAACGAGCGGGTGGTTTATACAAAGCAAGGATACAGAATGGCATTTGGTACTTTTATAGATTCAGCAGGAGACTTTTTTGATTCGGTACATTTTCCGGATGTATATGCTCAATATCGTTTTGAGGGGATAGGAATCTATTTAATTGAGGGAATAATAACAGAAGAATTTGGCTTCCCAATGTTGGAAGCCAAACGTATGGGTAAGGTTAAGATCATGAACCAGGATGATGCTGTGGCGTTACTAAACCAATCTCCTAATAAAGGATCCATGGGGCCGTATCTTCCGGCATATAGCATTTAAGTTCCACGTGAAACATTTCTATAATATTTGCTTCGCAAAGCTCAGAGCCCTAAAACAATCAACATAACTAAGGGTAACTGAGCTTGTAGAAATGATAACCTAATAGAACCAATCCCCAAACAAACATCAAGCTATCAAACAAAAAAAAGCGGCCGATTCTCAGCCGCTTTCTTTTTGTTCCACGTGAAACAATCACTTCTTTTTAAACACGTAAATAACGCTTGAATACTCGCCGGCATTCTTTGCTTTAAGGTTAGACTTTAATCCGCTTATAAAAGCCTTTGGATATTTAATAGTTCCTGTTTTATACTTCTCACTTAACATACTTACATAAAAGCTATCAAACTTCATAGGTAACATCTCGGTTAACTTAAAATCAAAACGGGCAAGGAGCTTCTCAATAGTTTGTGGATGGAAATGATAAAGGTGACGAGGAACATCATAGGCGGCCCAAAATTCTTTGTAGTATTGTGCATCAAAACTGGTATGATTAGGTACGGCAATTATTAAAACACCTTTATCATTTAGCCTTGCTTTAAAGAAGTTTAAGGTATCATCAAGATCCGTTACATGTTCTAAAACATGCCATAAAGTTATAGCATCAAACTTTTGGCTATTTGTATATTCGTTCAGCTTTACCTTGTTCTCAAATACAGTCAAGCTCATCTCTGAACCAATCTTTCTTGCCCCTTCATCAGGTTCCATTCCAAAAGATTTCCATCCGGCATCCTGACATACTTTTAAAAACATCCCCGTGCCGCACCCATAATCTAATATTGTTCCACGTGAAACATGTTTAGAAACCAACTGGATCTTCTTCTTTAAAGTATAATTTCTAACGGCATGATAAAGCCTTGAGATAATCCCCTTTTTTGTATTGGAGTGGGAGATGTAGTCTTCGGATTTGTAATAGTCTCCTAAGATCTCATTTTCCGGTCGGGGGTTTGTAAATTTAAAACCACAACTCTCGCAAACAACGACCTTAAAATCCTCTTTACTTACGGTGTAATCTTTACAGGTTAAACTTACTTTAAAGTTTGTTGTATTACAAACAGGGCAATTACTTAAATTTATCATAATTCAGTGTTCCACGTGAAACAATTATACTTTTAGTTTATTCTTCTTTCTGATTTGCGACCTGAATAACCAAATTGTTAAAGCGCAAACAAAGGCAATAAAGGCAATTAAAAAAGCGCTCGTCTTACTTTTCTCTTCTTCTAAAAGAATAGAATTAGAAGCCATAAGTGCAACCAGCTTTTCTTTTAAAATTAATGTATTTAAGCTGTCGGCAGAAAGACGACTAAAATAATTTCTAGCCGCAGCCTTATTGCGCACAAATTCATTGGCTATTGTGATGTTAAGACTGTCTTCCATCTTAACATACAACTCAAACATTTCTAACGCCTTTAAACTGTTGCCTGAATTTTTATGAATAAGATAAAGGGCTTTTGCCGGCCCTTTTATGTCGCCAGGAAAACCCAATTCTCTTGCCAACTTTAAACTTCTCTCAAAACATTCCTTTGCTTTAGGCAAATCGTTCTTTTTTAAATAAGCAAGGCCAAGGTTATGCAAAGCAAAAGCAATAGTTTGTTTATCGCCAATCTGCTCACCTAAAAATAACCCTTTGCTTAAATTCTCGATAGCCATAGCATAATCGCCATTATTATAATACATGCCCCCCAAACTATTATAGGAGGTTGCCCCACCTTCTTTATCGTCAATATCTAAACGGATCTTTAAAGAGGCTTCCAAACATTTTAAAGCTTCGTTAAAATTACCCGCAAAATAATATCCCGTAGCAAGAGCATTATAACAGTTTGCTTCTCCGCGTCTATCCCCAATCTCCTTTCTGATGGCCAAACTTTTGAAAATATACTTCCTTGCACTAGTTGTATCACCCTTGTCTCTATAAATACTAGACATGTTACTAAGTGTGGCAGCCATACCCGCTTTATCACCAATCTCTTGATGCACTTTTATGCCTTTAGCGTAATACTCAAGCGCCCGGTTATAATCTAATTGCTGATAATAAACAAAGCCAATATTATTTAGCGAGTTGGCAATTCCCTTTTTATCTTTTATATCAAAACGAATATCCAACGCGTCTCGATAAAGCTGCAAAGCTTTTAATACATGGCCGGTTCTTTCTTCTAAAAAGCCTTCGTTATTAATAGCTGCTGCCAGGTATTTTAAATAGGTTTGTTTTATTTTGCCTTCAGAAAGGGCAATACGCTTTTTAGCAATAACCTTAAGTTCATTATTATACTTTGGCCAAACAGAATTATCTGTTTCACTATCTATCAACTCAACATAAATTTCGCATTTAACAGAATCTGAAAAGGTCTTGCTTAAGAGTGACAATAGAGAATCTTTTGTCTTTTGCTGTGAAAACATGCCCGTAAAAAGCAGAAGCATTGCAAAAGTTAAGCTTTCTTTTTTTATCATTCTTATCTTCCTAGGTGAACTAATAAAACAGAAATATCGGCAGGATTGATGCCGGAAATTCTACTGGCCTGGCCGATGGTGTGCGGTTTAAACTTTTTGAACTTTTCTATTGCTTCGGCGCCTAAGCTTTTAATACTATCGTAATTAAAGTCTGCATGGATCACATAGTCTTCCAAACGTTTATGCTTATCTGCATTTTCCTTTTCTCGTTCAATATAACCTTCGTACTTCATTAATATTTCAGCTTGTTCAATAGTTTCGGCATCATAACCTTCGAGTACATTTGCTAATAACTGATCGTGAATGGCCATGTCTTTAATAGAAACATTTGGCCTTGAGAGCACATTAAAATACCGTATTTTTTGAGTGATAGGAGCAGAGCTAACTGATTCAAGGAAACCATTAATAACACCCGGCTCTGCGCTTGTGTTCTTAAAATGATCAATGATCTTATTGTAGGCGCTTATCTTTTCAGTAACACGTTTCATTCTGGCATCTGCGGCAAGTCCCAAAGCGCTAGATATTGGCGTTAGCCTTATATCCGCGTTGTCCTGACGTAATAATAACCTGTATTCGGCACGTGAAGTAAACATCCGATATGGTTCATCTGTTCCTTTAGTAACAAGGTCATCAATTAAAACACCTATGTAAGCTTCATAACGATTCAATATTAACGGCGCTTTATGGTTCACTTTTAAGTGCGCATTAATGCCGGCCATCATACCTTGACAAGCGGCTTCTTCGTATCCGGTAGTACCATTAATTTGACCGGCAAAATATAAATTGTCTACCAATTTTGTTTCAAGAGTTAGCTTTAATTGTGTTGGTGGAAAATAATCGTATTCGATGGCATAGCCAGGCCTAAACATTCGTGCCCTTTCAAAGCCCGGAATTAAAGCCAATGCCTTTTGCTGAACATCTATTGGTAAAGAAGTAGAAAATCCATTTACATAGATTTCCACCGTGTTCCAGCCTTCAGGTTCTACAAACAACTGGTGTCTTTCTCTCTCGCTAAATCTTGTAATTTTATCCTCAATGCTTGGGCAATATCTTGGGCCAAGACCTTGAATTCTCCCTTGAAACATGGGCGATTTTTCAAACCCTGTCTTTAAAATATCGTGTACATCCTGGTTAGTATAGGTAACATGACAAGGAATTTGTTTTACTCTATTTGGGCCAATAAAAGGAGAAGTATTATCGAGATAAGAGAATTTATCTACTGCTTCATCTCCGCCCTGAACCTCCATTTTAGAATAATCCAAAGATCTGCCATCTATCCTAGGGGGTGTGCCGGTTTTCATACGACCGCTTTCAAATCCTATTTGGACCAATTGTTCCGTTATTCCATAACTGGCAGATTCGCCCGTGCGGCCGCCACCCAACTGTTTCTCGCCAATATGAATGATTCCGTTTAAAAATGTTCCGTTTGTTAATACAACTGCTTTTGCTTTAAACTCAATGCCCATGCCTGTTACAACACCTTCTACGCGTTTACCGTCTCTAGAAATGATAAGTGATCTTACCATATCCTGCCAGAAATCAACATTTGGGCTTTGTTCAAGCATTTCGCGCCAAACGGCAGCAAATAGCATACGATCGTTTTGTGTGCGCGGGCTCCACATGGCAGGGCCTTTGCTACGATTCAACATTCTGAATTGTATAGCAGATTTATCAGATACTATACCGCTGTAACCACCCATGGCATCTATTTCGCGCACAATTTGTCCTTTGGCAATGCCACCCATTGCAGGATTACAACTCATTTGAGCAATGGTTTGCATATTCATCGTTACCAACAATACTTTGGAACCCATGTTGGCGGCAGCCGCTGCGGCCTCACAGCCTGCATGGCCTGCCCCCACTACAATTATATCGTATTCTGATCTCAATTAAAATGCAAAGATACAGAATTATTTTTGCTCTTACTTTTAGATAAGAAAAGGAATTAACAGTAATTTAGAGATAACTAAAGATAAATAACATGAAATACTTTATTACATCACTACTAATATTGTTATTAGCAACCCATACCAGGGCTGTGGTTTGGTACGTTGGCGCAACGCAAACCTACACTATGCCCAGCCAGGTGGCTGCATTGGTAAACCATGGCGATACGGTAAACATTGACGCGGGTACATACAACTCAAATGTATGTGCGTGGAATAAAAATAATTTGTTGATACGTTGTATTAACGGTATGGCACATTTAAAATCAAATGGCTTAAGTTACGGAGACAAGGCTATTTGGGTTATACAGGGCAATAACACCATTATTGATCATATCGAATTCTCATTATGTACTTCGACTTCGCAAAACGGTGCGGGTATAAGGCAAGAAGGAATAAATCTAACAGTACGCAATTGTTACTTTCATGATAATGAAAATGGCATTTTAGCCGGAGCATTAACAGGTTGCAAAATTACGATCGAGTATTGCGAGTTTAATTTAAATGGGGCGGGTGATGGTTTTTCGCACAATTTATATATTGGTCATATTGATACTTTAGTATTCAGATACAACTACTCGCACCATTGCAAAATAGGGCACGAATTAAAAAGCCGCGCTAATTACAACTACATTTTATATAACCGCCTGGGTAACGAAGCCAGTGGCACTGCAAGCCGTGAGATAGATCTTCCAAACGGTGGCATCTCAATAATAATGGGTAACATTATTCAGCAAGGCATAAACGGAACAAACTCCGGCATTATTGGCTACGGTCTTGAGGGCCTGACCAATAGCGGATGGCATAATTTGTACGTAATTAATAATACCATTGTTAACGAAAAAACAGCGGGCACTTTTATTAGCGTACCAAATAACGCTAATTTATTAAAGGTCTATAATAATATTTTTGCAGGACAAGGTGCTGTATTAAGCGGAACGGCAATAGTAACTGATACACTGGCAAATAAAAAATATACAAGCGCAGCAGCTAATTTTGTAAATAGCACAACTTATGATTATCATTTAGTATCGACCTGTTCAGCCATTAACTCTGCAAGCCCTGCGGGTACAACTACTACAGGATTTAATTTAATTCCTAATAAAGAATATTTACATCCGGCATCACAAACAAATAAAAGCATACAAAGTGTTTTAGACATTGGTGCTTATGAATTTATTTCGCCTACATTTATTTCTGTATTCTCTTCACAAAATGAACTTTTTGTGTTTGTTGAAAATGATTTTCTTAAAATAAAAACAACAGAAACCGTTTCTTCAATTAAGGTATTTGATATAAATGGAAAATTACTTCTTGATAAAAAATCAAATGAAATAATTTCTGTTACTTCTTTCATAAAAGGTGTTTATATAGTTTCTGTTACAACAGAACAAGGAGATAAAATGAATAAAAAAGTTGTTATTGACTAAAAACAAAAAAGCGCAAAATCTTTTTTGCGCTTTTTTGATAACCGTAAATAATCGGTCTATTCAATGGCTTCTTCTAAAGCATCTATTTTTGCTTCGTTAAATTCGCCTGTTTGATATTCAAGTACAATACCATTTTTATCTAGTACAAAAACGTAAGGTATCTTACGATCTTTTACATCTAATATCAGTTCAGTGTCTTTCATATCTGTTTTTTCAGTATCCATTACATATGGCCAAAAAGCTTTATCTGTAGTGGTTTTAAACTCTTCCATAATTTTTTTTACACCACCAATAACCGGTACAAAAGTAAAATTAACATCGTAGTTATTAGCTAATTCTGCACCCTTGCCGGTTGCTTTAACCATAAATGTATTATATAATGGGTTTAACCATTTTTTCAGATCAGCTTCAGCGGCTTTACTAAATGCAACTGCAACAATTGAGTATTTACCATTTTTTTGAGGTAAGCTGGTTCCCTTATTCTCTAAAGTAGCACCAACGGTAAGCGGAAATGTTTTTCCTTTTTGTGCTGCACCTGTTAAAGCTACTGCAACTAATACTAGTGTAAATAATTTTTTCATAGGTTTTGGTTTTTAAGTTTAAATATCAATTTTAGCCACTCGGTCCTGGTGGCGACCACCTTCAAATTTCTCTGTTAAAAATACATCAATACATTTATACGCTTCTTCAACACTCATAAATCTTGCAGGTAATACCAATATATTAGCATCATTATGCTGGCGTGCCAAAGCAGCAATTTCACTATTCCAGCATAAAGCAGCACGAATACCTTTATGTTTATTCGCAGTTATATTAATACCATTTCCACTACCGCACATTAAAATACCAAGTTCAGCTTCTTTATTAAGTATAGCCATTGCAACTGCATGTCCATAATCCGGGTAATCTGCCCTTTCTGCACTATAACATCCTTTATCAATTACAATATTATTTTTTACTTTTAAATAAGCAATTAATTGTTCTTTGAGTTCAAAACCGGCGTGATCACTACCTATGGCAACTTTTATACTCATAATTTTTTAGTATAGCATTATAAAACATAATAATACTCAAAAATACTAATCAACGTTAATTAACACTAATAAATTAACTAACTGATAATGAACCGTACGTTAATAAACAAATTAACACATTTAATGTTAACTACGCTAATTGAACGTTAATAAGTATCAAAAGAATATTAGTACAATATTAAATAAAAGTATGGTATGTAAATTTTTTTAGTAAATCCTAGCAGAGTTATAATTTTCAGTCAGAATTTATTAGAGTCATTTTTACCTTACTAACACTTTTAAATCACCCAAAGTTATTAAGACTAATAAGTACTAACTATTGTTAATAGTAGTTACTATATTTGAATTCAGCACTTTAAACTCTTAACTTTGTTAATTAGCTGTTAACTAGTATTAATAAACCTAAATACCAAAAAAAAAAAAAAAACTAACTAACAGTATTAACAGCTTATATATACAATACATAATTTAAATTTTAAAAAAATGAAAGATATTATATTAAATAAAGGTTGGTTAAATATTAAGGTTGATCCTGCACTTGATTTGATCAAAGAAATAAATTATCTTAAAAAGGAAAAGAATGCCGTGATCCTTGCGCACTACTATCAAAATGCTGACATACAGGATATTGCCGATTATATTGGCGATTCTTTAGGTCTTGCCCAAGAGGCTCAAAAAACTAAATCAGATATTATTTTGTTTGCCGGTGTACATTTTATGGCTGAAACAGCTAAAATTTTAAATCCAAATAAAAAAGTTTTGATCCCCGATCTTAAAGCTGGTTGTTCGTTAGCGGATTCTTGCCCTCCAAACGAATTTGCGGCTTTTAATGCCAAACATCCTGATCATATTGTTATTACTTACATTAACTGTACTGCAGATATTAAAGCCCTTTCAGATATAATTTGCACCAGTTCTAATGCGGTTCAAATTATTGAGAGCTTACCTGCAAATCAAAAAATAATATTTGCGCCGGATAAAAATTTAGGTGCTTATATTAATAAAAAAACCGGTCGTAATATGGTATTATGGGATGGTGCCTGTATGGTTCACGAAATATTTAGTTTAGAAAAATTAATTAAATTAAAGATTCAACATCCAAAAGCATTGGTATTAGCGCATCCTGAATGTGAAGCGCCAATTTTAGAACATGCAGATTTTATTGGAAGCACAACAGCCATTCTTAATTATTCTAAAAAATCAGAAAAAAAAGAATTTATTGTTGTAACCGAAACAGGTATACTTCATCAAATGCAAAAAAATAGTCCGGATAAAACTTTTATACCTGCACCGCCAAATAATAATTGTGCCTGTAACGATTGTCCGTACATGAAGTTAAATACTTTAGAAAAAATTTATGTGGCTTTAAAACACGAGCAGCCCGAATTATTAATGAGTAACGAATTAATTGAAAAAGCAAAAAAACCTATTTTAAAAATGCTTGAATTATCGGCAAAATTTGGATTATAATTTGTATATTTAAAGTGCTTCTGTAATGAATAAAATAGTTTTTAAAATATTTCTTTTTTCTGTTTTTCTTTTTTTGAATAAGTTTATTTCTTTTTCACAAAATACAACTGCAAATAATCCAAATGGTTATAACAAATTTTATTACGATAATGGCGCATTAAGTAGTGAAGGAAAAATGAAAGATGGTAAGCCCGAAGGTTACTGGAAGAATTATCACAAGAACGGAAAAGTAAAAATAGAAGGTAATCGTAAGAATTTTCAATTAGATAGTATTTGGAAATTTTATGATGAAAAAGGAAGAATTACAAAATCAATAAATTATAAAGAAGGAAAAAAGAATGGCCTTTCGGCTAATTATGATACACTGCAACGAATTGTAAATTCAGAAAATTATGTGAACGATGTTAAACAAGGTGCTTTACGCACGTTTTATAAATCGGGAAAAACAAAAACCATTGTACCTTACGAAAAAGGTAAACCCGAGGGTACAGCTTATGAATATAGCGAAGATTCTTTAATTACAGCAATAAGTGTTTATAAAGGAGGTATTTTACAAAGCTTTGAAAAAATAAATCAGCGTGATCCAAATAATAAAAAGCAAGGTATCTGGAAAGATTTTTATGAGAATTTGGAAGTAAAAAAAGAAATGAAATTTAATGATGATTCATTAGATGGTTATGTGAAAGAATATGATAAAAAAGGTAATCTACTTTCTACAAAAAAATTTAATAATGGTAAACAAATATTTAACGCGCCTGAAATTGCCAATGTAGAAGTGTATACCGAACAATACCAGGACGGTACTTTAAAATATGAAGGTGTGTATAGTGATGGGGTTGCCATTGGAACGCATTTTAAATACAAACAAAAATACCAGTGCGATAGTAGTTTGATTTTAAAGGACGACTCAATTTCTTTATTAAGTAAAGAACCTATCTATATTAATAAGTTAGTTTGTAGAAATGTACCTGTGCCCGATAGTGCAATTGAGTATTTTGATGGTACTGTTGTAGCAAGAGGCGCTGTTGATAGTGTAAGGAATAGAATAGGTGTGTGGTCTGAGTTTCACAACACAGGTGAGTTTAAAGGTAAAGGTGTTTACAAGGAAGGCAACCGCACAGGTGACTGGGAATTTTATTATGCTTCTGGTAAATTGGAACAAAAAGGAAAATATGATAAAAAAGGAAGAACACAAGGCGTTTGGAAATGGTATTACGAAAGCGGACAGGTGTGGCGTGAAGAATTATATGTAAACGGCAGACGCGAAGGAGAAATTAAAGATTACGATCAGCAGGGTAAAATTATTTTGCGGGGTACTTATGCCGAAAACAGAAAAGAAGGATTGTGGACGTATGAAACACCTGATTATAAAGAAATAGGCAACTATGTAAACGACGAACCCGATAGTATTTGGGTAAGTTATTATATGCCGTCTAAAGTTAAACGTTTTGAAGGTAGTTATACAGCCGGCGATCCAACAGGTATACATACACAATATTATCCTGACGGAAAAAAAATGTATACTGGTAATTATGTAAGTGGTATGAAAGAAGGAGACTGGAAATTTTATGATGAATTTGGTTTTAATTATTTAACTATTACCTATAAAAGCGATATAGAAATAAAATGGCAGGGAGATAAGATAAAACCTACCTATGAAGAAGGGTTAAGAACTTATAATATTAAAATAAACGAAAACAAAACACAAACGATTAGAAAGTAATTTATGCAATTGAAAAAAGTTCAACCTGCAAAGGTTGATACAAATACATTAGATCTGCTTCCAATTGCTATTGCTATTTTTGATAATAAAAAAATTTATTTTGTAAATAAAAAAGCAATTGAACTGTTTAATATTTCAAAAACGCAATTAAAAAAAATAAATTCATTTTCTGTTTTTCATTTCCTCGATAAAAAATACCACAAACGAATTAAACAAAACAATTTAAAGATCATTAAAGGCGAAGAATTTCCACCAATTGATCTGGAGTTTAAAACGTTTAAGAAAAAAAACATTATTATTGAAGCTACCTCAAACCGCGTTATATTCGATAATAAATATGTTGTTCAATCGTCTTTTATTGATATAACATTATTAAAGCAACAACAACAGGAGCTTATTAATTCCGATTTTTTACTTCAAAAAATTAGCCAGAATAGTTTTGATGTTATCTTTAAATTTTGTTTTGACCCTGATGAACTTATTTTTATTAGTGAGTCTGCAAAAAAAGTATTAGGCTATAGTGCAGAAGAAATTTACAAAGCAAAAGATTTGTTATTAAAAGCAACACACCCTGATGACAGAGAGTACTTTATTTTTAATAACAGACAAAAATTAAGCTCTAAACAAAAAAATAAAGAAGAAAAAGTAACCATTCGTTTTACACATAAAAACGGCGATCTTATTTATCTTGAAACAGCAATTAATCCCATTTATGAAGGAAAGAACATAACAGGTGTTATTGGAAGCATAAGAGATATTACCGAAAGAATAAATGCACAAAATTTATTGAGTGAAACAAAAGATAAATTTGACCTTATTACAAAAAGCAGCAACGATATAATTGCTTTTTTTACTTACCTGCCAAACGAAAAATATACCTATGTTAGCCCTAACATAAAAAAGATACTTGGTTATGAGCCTAAGGAATTGCTCAATGACAACGAATTTTTTAACAAGAGGTTGGTTGGCGATAAAACCGCTTTTTTAAAGCAGGATAAACTGGCAAAAAGCGATCAGAAAAAAAACTTTAAAAGAAATTACTATTATACTTATAAAACTTTAAAAAAGAATAAAGAAGAAATTTGGCTGGAAAATAATCTTACGCCAATTACCGGGCCGGATGGTAAAATAAGTTTCTTTCTAAATATATTACGCGATATAACCGAGAAGAAAGAAAGGGAAATAGAGTTAGAGTTTCAACATTTAAATTACCGTAACTTATTAGATAGTTCACCAATTGCATACATTATTCATAAGCAAGGTGTAACTGTTTTTTGTAATAAAGCAACATTAAAGCTTTTGCAACTCAAAAATGAAAAACAGATTTTAGGAAAATTTGTTTTGGATTACCTGGCGCCGGAAGACCGAATGCGGGCGATGGATCGCATTAAAGAAATTTATGGCGGCGTTGATCCTGAAAAATCAAATAACTATACCGTTGTTGATTCGAAGGGTAATCAAATAGAAACTGAAATGAAATCCATCGTTATTAAATTTAATAACGCTAATTGCATATTAACTCTTATCAACAACGTTAGCGATCAGCGCAAATTCGAGAAAGAAAAACTCAGAGCCGAAATGATAAAGGTTAATAACGAGTTTTTATTGTTGGAAATTAAAGAAAGACAGGAGGCAGAAAAAAAATTACTCGAAAAAACAGCACATTTATCTTCAATTTTCGAAAGTTCTAATCACCTTATCTGGACGGTTAATAATAAGTTTGAAATAACATCATTCAATAAAAATTTTTTTGACGTTATATTACAAAAACATAAAATAAAAGTTCATATTGGGCAATGTATAGCCGATCATTTAAAACAGGGTAAACAAGAGTATATGGATTACTGGTATCCAAAATATACCGAAGCTTTAAATGGCAATAAACTTGATTTTGAGAAAGAAGATTTTACAACTGAAAAAGTTTACCGCAAAGTATATATTAACCCAATATTTAATGAAAACAATGAGGTTACTGAGGTTAATTGTATAGCCCATGATAACACCGGATCTAAAGTTTACGAACAAAAACTATTAAACCAAACAAGTAAATTGCAGGCTATTTTCGAAAGCGGGTCTCAATTAATATGGACTATTAACCGTAATTTTGAATTAACATCCTACAATCAAAATTATTTTAAACTTTTAAGTAAGAACGCGCAGGCTAAAAAAACAATTTATTTAAAAGACACTATTGTTAACAAAGACAAGCTTGAATTTTGGACCGAAAAATTTAAGCAGGTGTTTAATGGCAAACAACAGATCTTTACGCACAAAAGTATTATTAACGGACAGGATGTTTACAGGGAGGTATTTCTTCATCCAATTTATTCACAAGAACAGATCGTAGAAGTTTCGGCTATTGCACAGGATATAACCGAGCGTATTGAGAATGAAAGTAAGATAATAAAACAGTCAGCAAAACTACAGGCTATTTTTGACAGCAGTCATCACTACATCTGGACAATTAACCAGGAGCAAAAACTAACATCATTTAACAAAAACTATTTTGAGCTGGTAACGGCACTTTATAATACCAAACCATTCTTGGGTTTAAAATTAGATCGTGGTGCGCTATCTAATAATCAGGAATATGCAGGTGTGTTAGATTATCATTACGATAAGGCTTTTAAAGGCGTTGCTACAAATTTTGAAATAGAAACGCAGGATAAAGATCATAAGAAAATATATCTCGATATATTCTTTAACCCAATTGTTGAGAATGATAAAATTGTTGAAGTAAGCGGAATTGCACATAACATTACCGATAAAAAATTAGATCATCAACGCGTAGAACAATCTTTAAAAGAAAAAGATGTGCTGTTAAAAGAAGTGCACCACCGCGTAAAAAACAACATGCAGATCATTAGCAGCATTTTAAACCTGCAATCATCTTACGTAACGGATAATTATACATTGGCGCTTTTAAAAGAAAGCCAAAACCGTATAAAAACAATGGCTTACATTCATGAAAGTCTTTACCAGAACAAATCCTTTACATCTGTTAACTTTTCTGAATATATTCAAACGCTTGCCAAAAACATTATTCAGTCTTATGTGTTATCGTCCGAAAAAGTAGAATTGATCTTAAACCTCGAAAAAATAAATCTGAATTTAGATGTTTCAATTCCTGCTGGGCTGATTATAAACGAATTAATTACTAATGCAATAAAACATGCTTTTCCTGATACTAAAAAAGGTAAAGTTTGTTTAAATTTGAAATCTGAAAACAATAATATTTGCCTCGAGGTAACAGATAACGGTGTTGGTATTCCGCCGGGTGTTGATTATAATAATACAAACACTCTTGGTTTACAATTAGTTAACACCTTAATAGACCAACTGGATGGCGAAATAAAATTTAAATCGGAAAAAGATAAAGGAACCGAAGTTTTAATTAAATTTAAGATGTGATAAACATGGAAAAATTAAGAATATTTATAGTTGAAGACGAAAGCATTGTTGCAAAAGACATTCAAAACAGTCTTGTAAAATTAGGCTATGAAGTTATTGGCATTGCAAACAATGGCAAAGAGGCGATTGAAAAAATAATTGAAACCATGCCCGATCTTATTTTAATGGATATCATGATCAAAGGCGATCTTACAGGTATTGATGTAAGCGATAAGATCAAAGAAAAAACAAAAATTCCTGTTATATTTTTAACAGCTTATGCCGATGAAGGAACGCTTTCTAAAGCAAAAGTTACCGAGCCCTATGGCTATATTTTAAAACCTTTTAAAGAGATTGATCTACACTCTACAATAGAAATGGCAGTTTACAAGCATCAGAAAGATGCCGAGCTGCAAAAAGAACGCGACTTTTTATACTCTTTAGTTGAAAATAAAGACGATACCAGTAAAGACATTTTATTTGTAAAAGCAAACAGTCGTTTGGTAAAAGTGCTTTTAAAAGATATTTTTTATGTAGAAGCGTTGAAAGATTATGTGATCATAAACACGCAATACGCACGTTACACCGTTCACAGCACCATGAAAGATATTGAGAAAAAATTAGGCACAACTGATTTTGCACGCGTTCACCGCTCATTCATAGCGCGTTTAGATAAAATTCAAAGCATCGATTCTCAAAACGTAATTTTAGAGAACGAGAAAAAAGTAATTCCGGTTGGCGGCTCTTTTAGAGAAGAATTAATGCAAAAATTAAATACGCTTTAATAATGAGAATATACGGAGGAATTATATTATTTGCCGCATTTATAATTTGGGTATTTTACCGCCTGTTTATTAAAAAGGATTTGAAGCAAAACCTGCAAGCCCTCGGTGTTTATTCAAGTTTTGTAATTGTTTGGGCAATAATTTATGCCTTGATGATCTTCTAAACTTCATTAGTCTTTCTTAGTGCTCTTAGTGTATTAGTGGTTAAAAGCTACAATTAATAGCAAGACATTGCCCGTTACTATAGTAACTTTGATGTAACAATGTCAAAACCCAAAACAACTTATTTTTGCCAGAATTGCGGCGCGCCATCTGCCAAATGGATAGGCAAGTGTCCCAGCTGTAACGAGTGGAACACTTACGTAGAAGAAGTCGTTCACAAAGAAAGCAAGAACGACCGCCTGCAACTATTTTCAGGCAATAAAAACCCAAAACAATCCAATAAATCGGTTTTATTACAGGATGTAGGTCTGCAGGATTTTCCACGTATTCCCGTACCCGGAAAAGAATTAACGCGTGTATTGGGCGGCGGTATTGTGCCCGGAAGTTTGGTGTTATTTGGTGGCGAGCCCGGCATTGGCAAATCAACCTTAATGTTGCAATTAGCATTGCGCTTAAAAAATTTAAAGATCCTTTATGTAAGCGGCGAAGAAAGCGAGCAGCAAATAAAAATGCGCGCTGAACGTATTGGCGTTACCACCGAAAATTGTTTTATTTTACAGGAAACCAACACACAAAATATCTTTCAGCAAATTGTAGAGGTAGAACCACAATTGGTGATCATAGATTCTATTCAAACCCTGCATACAAGTTATATTGATAGCAGTCCGGGCAGCGTTAGCCAGGTGCGCGAATGCGCGGCCGAATTATTACGCTTTGCAAAAGAAACCAACACGCCTGTTTTTATGATAGGCCATATAACCAAAGAGGGTAGCTTAGCCGGCCCAAAAGTGTTAGAGCACATGGTTGATACCGTTTTGCAGTTTGAAGGCGACAGGAACCATATTTACCGTCTTTTACGCGCTACCAAAAACCGTTTTGGCAGTACTAACGAAATGGGCATTTACGAAATGAATGGCGATGGCCTTCGCGAAGTAACCAACCCATCCGAAATTTTAATTACCAATCGAGATACACCAACCAGCGGAGTGGCTATTTCGGCAACCATGGAAGGCAACAGGCCCATGTTAATAGAAACACAGGCCCTTGTAAGCAGCGCGGCCTATGGTACACCACAACGCTCATCAACCGGTTTTGATCTTCGTAGATTATCTATGTTATTGGCTGTACTGGAAAAACGTTGCGGTTTTAAATTAGGAGTAAAAGATGTTTTCATAAATATTGCCGGTGGTATTCGTGTAGAAGATCCCGGAATTGATTTGGCATTAGTATGTGCTATTTTAAGTAGTAATGAAGATATGCCAATACCGCAGGATGTATGTTTTGCAGGCGAAGTAGGCTTAACAGGAGAGATACGACCGGTTAACAGAATTGAACAACGCATTAGCGAAGCAGAAAAATTAGGCTTCAAAAAAATAATAGTAAGCAGTTATAACCTAAAAGGAATAAACGTAAATTCATACAAAATTAAAATACTTTCTGCCGGCAAAATGGAAGAGGTTTTTAGTTTAATATTTGGATGATGAAAAACGGTTTATTGATACTTCTTTTTTTCTCTTTTTCGTGTTTTTCTCAAAACCAAAGAAAAATAGATAGTCTTTTAAAAGTTGCGGAAACCGCAAATGATACAACAAAGCTGCATTGCTATAATATGATCTCCACGCTCTACCAGGGCAATGATAATGAAAAGATAAAAGAATATGGTATTAAGATCCTGGAGCTCGCAACACGCATCAATAACAAAAAATACATAGCCGCGGCGTATTTAAAACTTGGCGTTTATTTTTATTTTAAAAGCAATTATGACAGTGCTGCCGCTAATTTCAATAAAGCGGTATTGCTTTCAAAAGTGGCAAACAACCTCTTGGTTGAGGCAGATGCACATCAAAATTTAGGCATCATGTTTTCTGACAGGTCTGAATTTCAAAAGGCAATAAGCGAACTTATTCTCGCTCAAAAAATACATGTGCAATTAAAGAATAAAAAAAATACGGCAAACATAAAAAACAACATAGCGGTAATGTACATACGCCAAAAAAATTACGCGCTTGCCGAAAAGCAAATTCTTGAGGCCATTGCCTTAACCGATACAACCAAGCAAAAAGGTTTATTAGGATATCCTTATTCAAACCTGGGTATAATTTATGTAGATAAGGAGCAACACATCAAAGCAACCGGTTATTATAAAAAAGCCTTGCGCGAATTTGAGTATACTTTCGATTTTTATGGTATGTCAGCATGCTATAATAATCTTTACCTGGCCTATATAAATCAAAACAAAATTGATTCGGCAATTATTTATAATAACAAATTAAAATCCGTTTCAAAAAAACAAAAAGATATTGGAAATGATTTTTTAAGCAACTTAAATTTTGAGATCACTTATCAGCGGTTTAAGAAAAACCCTGTTTTGGCAAAATGCTATTTAGACAGCATGCGATTAGTATTGCATATTATAAATAAGCCAGAAAACAACGTTGCATTTTACCAGGAGCTGGCAACATACAATTTTTTATATGGCAATGCTGATACAGGACATTTTTATATGGATAAATTTTTAACGCTTAAGGATTCTATCACTTCGGGTGAAAATGCATTTATAACGAGCGAGCTTCAAACTAAATACGAAAGCGAAAAAAAAGATCTTGAACTAAAACAAACAAACTCAGAGTTAAATTTGGAAGAGGAAAAGAATAAACGCAAAACAATTATTATTTGGTTAGGTACAGCCGCTCTGGGAGGCACATTGTTGTTTTTAATACTGGCCTTTGTAAATTACCGGCGTGCAAAAAAAGCAAACATAATTATTCAGAATCAAAATCTGATTTTAGAATTACAAAAAAAGGAAGTAGAATTACAAAAAAATTTGGTTGAAGAAAAACAAAACGAAATTATCTCTAGCATTAATTATGCACAACGCATCCAAAGTGCTGTTTTAACCGGAGAGGATGTTTGGAATAAGATCTCTAAAGAACACTTTATAATTTTTCAACCCCGCGATATTGTGAGCGGTGATTTTTATTGGGCGCATGTTTTATCAAACGGACGCGCTGTTTTTGCACTTGCAGATTGTACAGGGCATGGCGTGCCCGGTGGTTTTATGAGCATGCTGGGTAATAGTTTTTTAAACGAGTTGGTAGTTGAAAATAAATTATTTAAAGCAGATGAGATATTAAACCGATTGCGTGATAAAGTAATTGCGGCATTGTATCAAAAAGGACAAACGCAGCAAAAAGACGGAATGGATATGGCCCTGTGTGTTTGGAATAAAATGGATAACTCTTTGGAGTTTGCCGGAGCCAACAACGCTTTGTATATAATTAGAGATAAACAATTATCCGAATACAAAGGCGATAAAATGCCAATAGGTTCGTACCTGGAAGAAAATAAAAAATTCGCCGCGCAAAAAATCATATTACAACCAAACGATATGATCTATTTAAGTACAGATGGTTTTTATGACCAGTTTGGCGGCGAAAAGGGAAAAAAATTCAAATCAAAACAGCTCGAAGAATTATTGGTTGAGGTTTCGACGGTATCGGTTGAAGAACAAAAACAAGTTCTTATAAGCTCTTTTGCAAGATGGAAAAAGCAATTTGAACAAACCGATGATGTAAGCTTAATAGGTATAAGAGTAATTTAAACAAACTAACATGAAAAACAAATGTGTTCTGGCTATCTTCACCTTAATTTTTATCTCGCAACAAATTAGCGGGCAGTTAAAACCCGTTGCTTATGTTGATGGTACGCAAAAGCTAAATGGACAATTAGCAATACCAAAAAACACCAATAAAAAGAAAGCAGGCGTTCTAATATTGCCGGCGTGGATGGGCATTGATGCAAATGCTAAGGAAAGAGCCGAAACTCTCGCAAAAGAAGGTTATTATGCCTTTGTAGCCGATATTTATGGCGAAGGAAATTATCCGGAGGATAAAAAGAAAGCAGGAGAGCTTTCGGGATTTTATAAAAAAAATGTAGCAGAGTATCACAAAAGAATAAAATTAGCTCTTGATGAATTAATAAAGAATGGTGCCGATGCAAATAACATTGTTGTGATTGGTTTTTGTTTTGGCGGCACGGGAGCATTAGAAGCAGCCAGGGCAAATATGGCTTTTAAAGGTGTTGTATCCTTTCACGGAGGCTTAGAGAGAGATACAGCGAGAGCTATTGAACCAATAAACGCAAAAGTACTGGTGTGTCACGGTGCCGATGATTTTTTTGTACCGGACGCACAGATCAAATCGTTCCAAAACGAAATGCGTAAAGCCAAAGCAGATTGGGAAATGATTTATTATGCCAATGCCGTACACGCGTTTACCGATAAAGCCGCAGGTGCTGATAATTCAAAAGGCACTGCTTATAATGAAAAAGCCGCAACGCGTTCGTGGGAGCGTATGCTTGTGTTTTTAAAAGAAGTATTTGGTTTATAAAATAAAACTATTGTGAAACTAATTTTCTCGCTTCATTAAGATCCATACGCTCACCGTTTTTCATGGCAATTACAAAACAATCTTTAAAGCCTTTTTCGCGTAATTGATTTTGGTGGTTGATGGCATCTTTTATTTGCGTAAAATTACCTGATGTATATTTTAAAACATTTTTTGCTTTGTAATACGAACCGTTTATAACAGTGCTGAATTTTTCCTGCTTTAAATTTAATTCTGTTTCGCTACTTGCAAATTGTACTTTAAAAACGATCTCGGTCTTATCAGCAGTTACGGCATTATTTTTTTCCTTCTCTTTTTCTAATTTTTCCTTTTCTGCTTTTTCGCGCGCTTCTTTTTCCTTTTTTTCTTTCTCTTTCAATTCTTTTTCTCTCTGCTCTTTTTTAAACTTCTCTGCAATTTCTTTTGCGCTGGCAGCAGTATCAATCTTTAATTCTTTGGGTTTTGTTGTGTCTTTTAAAACAATGTTAGTGTATTTGCCGTCGTCTACTTTTTCTTTCTCCTTTTCTTTTACATCTTCTTTCTTCTCATCATCTTCATCATCCTCATCTATCTTTTTTTGCCCCGGAATATTTCCGGCTTTTATGTTTTCATTCTCTAATGGTTCCTGATTCTCAATATCATCATTGTATTCTTTTTTTGTTCCCTCCACATCATCTTTATATTTTCTTAAGCCCCTAAAAAGAGCTTTGGCTAAATATTCCTGTCCTTTGGTGCTGCCTAAAAAGGTTTCTTCCAAAGGGTTTGTTAAATAGCCTATCTCTGTTAAAATGCTAGGCATAGCAGTTCTCCAAAGCACCCAAATACTTTGGCGGTGTACACCTTTATCAATACGCCCTGCTTTTTTGGTATATTCATCTTGTATTTTAACGGCAAGGTTGGCGCTTTGTATCACATAAGCGCTTGTATAATTACTCATAATAATATAACTCTCTTCACTCTCTGGATCAAAGCCCGCGTACTTTTTTTCGTAATCATCTTCCAGCAAAATAGCAGAGTTCTCTCGTGTGGCTACTTTCATTTTGCCTTCTTCGTTTTTTAAACCCATTACATAGGTTTCTGTTCCAAAAGGCACAGGGTTTGGTTTTTCAACTACAACGTATTTTCCTTTTTTATTTTTATAAACTTTTGCGCGCTTTTTACCAGTTTTAGGATCTTTGATCATTACCGCTTTACCGGCCGCGTTACAATGAATTGAAATAAAAAGATCGGCCTTTGCTTTATTTGCAATTTGCGCGCGGTCTTCCAACTCTACAAACACATCTGTAGTGCGTGTATAAATTACCTTAACATCTTTTAAATTTTCTTCAATTAATTTGCCCAGTTTTAAAGCTACAGCTAACGAAACATCTTTTTCTTTATGCGTAACACCACTGCAGCCGGGGTCTTTACCACCATGGCCAGGATCAATAACAATTACTTTAATGCTGTTACTTTTATCTTTTTTGAAATGTGTAAAAGCGCCAAACAGCCCAATAACACATGCAAGAAAGGCAAAATATTTTAATTTTTTAACCATATCCAATAATAAATACCTATGCAATACCATAAAGTATTGTAGCTTTGTAAACTTGCATTGGTTGGAATAAATTTATCCCATTCGGCTTGATAAAACTGCAACATAAAAAACTAGTTTTCTTCTTTGCCTTGTTAATATCTTTGGTTATTAACACGTTAAAAGCACAAACACCCCAAAAAGATACGTTAACAAATGTTATTTCCGATACTGTTGTAACTGTTGATCCTGCCACTGACAATGAATTACTGCAGGACCCTATTATTTATTCTGCCACCGATAGCGCCGTTTTTTTAAGCTCGCGCAAGCAGGTATTTCTTTATGGTAAAGCTAAAGTAGAGTTTGGCGATATGAACCTGGAGGCTGAATTTATTGAAATAGATTATTCAACCAATATTGTAAAGGCTTATGGCAAAAAAGACAGTCTTGGCAAAAATGTAGGAAACCCAACATTTAAAGATGCTTCGCAGGAGATGAGCGCGGATACAATAAAATACAATTTAAAAACCAAGCGTGGTAAAATATATAATGCCTTAACAAAACAAGGCGAGTTGTTGGTTATTGGCAGCGAAATTAAAAAAGACAGCACCAATATCATTTACATGAAAGATATGAAGTGTATACCTTGCCAGTACAAGGATGCGAGAACGGTTTTCAGGGCCACCAGGGCAAAAATAATACCGGATGATAAAATAGTTACGGGCCCAATGTTCCTTGAAGTTGGCGGCGTGCCAACGCCTTTGGGATTGCCGTTTGGTTATTTCCCCAACTCTAAAAAGCAACACAATGGTATTTTGCTACCAACATTTGGTAATTCGACCACGCAAGGTTTTAACCTTCGTAATGGCGGCTTTTACTGGGCCATTAGCGATAAAACGGATATGATAATTCGTGGCGATATTTATGGTAATGGCAGCTGGGGGCTTAACACGACCAATAATTATAATGTTTTGTATAAGGCGCTGGGCAATACTTACCTTGGTTATAGTCAGTTTAATATTGGTGATAAAGACATACCAAAAACCTACAGCAAGCAAAAAGCTTATGAAGTAAGGTGGACGCATGCACAGGACAATAAAAGCAATCCTACGGTACGTTTTGGTGCCAATGTAAATTATGTAAAAAACCAAACCTACAACCGTATCAACGCCATTAACACAGGCGAATTTCTTCAGAACTCATTTCAATCGAATGTAAATTTTACAAAAACATATAAATTAAGTTCGGTAAGCTTAAATGCAACGCATAGCCAAAACTCAATTTCAAAAAGAGTAGAAATGACTTTTCCTTCATTAACATTTAATATCAACCGTTTTTATCCATTCCGTAAAGAAGGAAAAGTAAAACAAAATGTGTTTGATAAAATTGGTGTTAACTATTTATTGGAAGCAAGAAATACTTTAAGTTGGAAAGATACCATTGGCGGCTTAGGAAATAACTTTTTAGATAGTTTGAAATATGGTGTAAAGCATTCCCTACCAATATCTACTAATTTTAATATGTTTAAATACATTACGGTTACGCCCGGTTTAAATTTAAGCTCGGTAATGTATACAAAAAGTATAAGCAAATATTTTTCTACCGCAGATACAAACGTTGGAAAAGTGTATACACAAAACGTAAATGATTTTGTTACAGGTTATGACGCTAATTTTTCTACAGCATTTAATACAAAAGTATTTTTTGATTATATATTTAAAAAAGGAAAAGTACAGCAAGTAAGGCATTTATTGATCCCAACATTATCTTACTTATACCGACCCGATTTTGGCGAAACACAATATGGTTTTTGGAAAAAAGTACAAGTGGATACAACAGGAAGAAATTTTCAAAACTATTCCGTTTTTGAACGGAGTATTTTTGGCGGCCCGGCTATTGGCGAACAAAACGCACTCTCTCTTAACCTAAGCAATAATATTGAAGCAAAGCTAAAGCAAAAATCAGATACTGGCGTTACCTATTCAAAACGAACATTAATGCAAAACATAAGCCTAAGTGGTGCGTATAATTTTGCAGCAGATAGTTTTAATATGAGTCCAATAACTATTTCGGCACGCACCAAACTGTTTAAATATTTTGATGTGGTAGCCAATTCTACTTACGATGCGTATGCATACGATGCCATCAACAAGCGCTCTATGAATAAATTTGCGTATAATGAGAGTGGAACATTAGCACGCTTAACCACCGCTAACTTTGCCGTAAACACAGCCTTTGGAAGCAATATGATAGAAGCGGCTAGAAAAACAAGACAAGCCCCAACACTTACTAATGGAGCAGAGCAGGGCGCTAAAAACGATCTTAATGCCAGCGAACAGCTCTCGTGGAATTTAAATATTTATTATAACCTTGCTTTATCAAATCCAGACAATAGAAAGTTACAGCCAACACAAACCTTAAATTTTAGCGGTGATATTACACCAACCAAGAACTGGAAAATTGGTGTAACAAGCGGTTACGATTTTACAAACCAAAAAGTAAGTTATACCAGCTTTAATATTTACCGCGATCTTAAATGCTGGGAAGCACGAATAGACTGGATCCCGTTCGGGCTTCGTAAAAGCTATAATCTTACCATTAATTTAAAAGCTTCAATGTTAAGTGATTTCAAAATTCCTAAGCGTAGCCCACCGATAGATAATTTTTAGAACAAAGTACCCTGTCCCGATAGCTATCGGGATGTCGAAAGGAATGATGGTTCGGCAAACTCACCATCACAGACAAGAATATCACATTTTCTCAAATCTATTCACCGTTTTTCCATCAATAAGAATGGTTTCAGTAAACATACTTAAAGGTCTTACCCATAAATTCTCGCCTTCTTTTTGGTAAGTAGCTTTGTACACAACTAATTTTTCTAACGTTTCGCTGTGTGCAGCAATACCAATTACTTCATAAACTTTGCCTTTGTAGTGTTTGTATAAACCGGGCAATACGTTTTCCATCTTCCCTTTTCCGTTTTACATTAACTCGTATGATCAGCCACAATAACCCATTTATTATCTATTTTTTTCCAAAGCAAAGTAAAATGCCCGCCACTTTGCTTCTCTTTATCCAGCTCCCATTTACCAATTACATAAACACTTGTTTTAGATAATTGTTCCATTGAAAGAATGGTAAATTTTAAAGTGCCCATTGCCGTTTTATCCGGATAGCCCTTAATGTAATTATCCAGTGTTTTTTGCCAGCCATAGGTTAGGCCTTTGCTACCAATAAATTTAAGGCTGTCACTTTTCCAGTAAAAGCTCATAAAGCCTTGTATGTCGCCATGGTTCCACGCTAATTCCTGAGCCGACATAATGTTTGATACTGTTTTAAGATCGCCCTTAAGGTCTTTTTGTGCAAAAGAACAAAGGCAACAAATGGTAAAAAGTACAGATACAGCTTTTCTCATACTTGTAAAATTACATATTTTGTATTATCTTTACCGCCAGTTCTTTAAAACACTTATTAAGAAAAGCAGAGGGAAACGCCCGTTGAAGCTTTACCAACCCTAGTATTTAATTAAAAATTAAAAATTAGAGATTTAAAATATCTATAATCTTTAATTTATAATCTTTAATTCTTTAAAAGAAGGTGGGAATTCGTCTCGTTAAACGAGAAAAATAAGTCGGAAACATTAGTTAAACATTTTATAAAACAAGCATAAAAACTAATCCCTTCCGGTAAACGTGAAGGGATTTTTTATTTTAAACGTATATGAGTACAATTGAACAGGAACTTGAAAAGCGTATTTTGGTTATTGATGGCGCTATGGGTACAATGATCCAGCAATATAAGCTGGAAGAAAAGGACTATCGCGGCAAGCGTTTTGCAGATTGGCATAAAGATCTTAAAGGCAACAATGACCTTTTATCTATTACACAACCGCAGGTTATTAAAGCCATTCATAAAGAGTACTTAAAAGCAGGGGCAGATATCTTAGAAACAAATACATTTAGCGGAACTACTATTGCCATGGCTGACTATGAAATGGAAAGCCTTATTTATGAATTAAATTACGAGTCGGCAAAAATCGCTAAAGAAGCCATAGAGGAATTCAGAAAAGAGAATCCTGAATTTGCACACATTGCAAAATTTGTTGCCGGCGCTATGGGTCCTACAACCAAACTAGCATCCATGTCGCCAAATGTTAACGATCCCGGTTTCAGGGCAGTAACATTTGATGAACTGGTTGTTGCTTATACCGAACAAATTCGTGGTTTGATAGATGGCGGCGCCGATCTTTTATTGTTTGAAACAATTACCGATACACTAAATGCAAAAGCAGCCTTGTTTGCTACTCAAAATTATTGCGAGAAGATTGATAGAAAAATGCCGGTAATGGTTTCGGGTACTATTACTGATGCCAGTGGCCGTACTTTATCAGGGCAAACAACCGCAGCGTTCTTAAATTCCGTATCACACGTTAACCTGCTAAGCGTTGGCTTAAATTGTGCTATGGGCGCAAAAGATCTTCGCCCGTATTTAGAAGATCTCGCCAACAAAGCGCCGTTTTATGTAAGCGCCTATCCAAACGCCGGTTTACCAAACCAGTTTGGCGAATACGATCAGGATGCCCATGAAATGGGACACCAGATAGAAGATTTTTTAAAAGCAGGGTTTATTAATATTGTTGGTGGTTGCTGCGGCACCACGCCTGCCCACATTAAACGTATTGCCGAATTGGCAAAACAGGCCACGCCGCGCAAAAAACCAAAGGCAGATACATTAATGCACCTAAGTGGATTGGAGCCACTAACGCTTCGCCCTGAAAGTAATTTTTTAAATGTAGGCGAACGCACAAACGTTACAGGTTCAAAAAAATTTCTTCGTTTAATTAAAGAAGGAAATTATGAAGAGGCCCTATCTATTGCGAAAGACCAGGTAGATGGCGGCGCACAGGTGATTGACGTTAATATGGATGAAGGAATGTTGGATAGCGAACAGGCCATGACCACCTTCTTAAATTTAATTGCATCAGAGCCCGATATTTCGCGCGTGCCAATTATGATAGATTCTTCTAAGTGGAGCGTAATCGAAGCAGGCTTAAAATGCGTGCAAGGGAAAGCCATTGTTAATTCTATCTCTTTAAAAGAAGGTGAAGATAAATTTATTGAACAAGCGCATAAAATAAAACAATACGGTGCCGCTGTTATTGTTATGGCTTTTGATGAGGTTGGCCAGGCAGATACATTGCAAAGAAGAATAGATATTTGTAAACGCGCATACGATGTGCTCGTTAATAAAGTAAATTTTCCACCACAGGATATTATTTTTGATCCAAACATTTTTCCCGTTGCAACCGGCATGGAAGAGCACCGCTTAAATGCGTTGGATTTTTTTCATGCCACAAAATGGATAAAAGAAAATTTGCCACATGCAAAAGTAAGCGGTGGTGTAAGTAACGTTTCTTTCTCTTTCCGCGGCAATGATCACGTGCGCGAAGCCATTCACTCGGCATTTTTATACCACGCTGTAAAAAATGGTATGGATATGGGAATTGTAAACCCGGCGCAGCTTGTTATTTACGATGATATTGATAAAAAATTATTAGAGCTGGTTGAAGACGTTCTTTTGAATCGTAGAGATGATGCTACAGAGCGTTTAGTAGAGCACGCAGATTCTTTAAAAGGAATTACAAAAGAAAAAAATGAAAAAGATGAAGAGTGGCGAAAAGGTACGGTCGAAGAGCGCCTGAGTTATTCGTTGGTAAAAGGATTAGTAGAGTACATTGATGCGGATACGGAAGAAGCCCGCCAAAAATTAGGAAGACCATTACATGTAATTGAAGGCCCTTTAATGGACGGTATGAACGTAGTTGGTGATTTGTTTGGAAGCGGAAAAATGTTCTTACCACAGGTAGTAAAAAGCGCACGTGTAATGAAAAAAGCGGTTGCTTATTTAGAGCCGTATTTACAAGCAGAGAAAGAAGAAAATAAAAAGAAAGGTATTGTTGGTGATGGCAGACAGAACGCTGGAAAAATTTTAATGGCAACCGTTAAAGGTGATGTGCATGATATTGGCAAAAACATTGTGGGTGTTGTATTGGCCTGTAATAATTACGAGATTGTTGACCTTGGTGTAATGGTAAGCTGCGATAAAATTTTAGAGGAGGCAAAAAAACACAATGTAGATATTATTGGCCTAAGCGGCTTAATCACACCATCGTTAGACGAGATGGTTCATGTTGCAAAAGAGATGGAACGTTTAGGCTTTAAAACACCTTTATTAATTGGCGGCGCAACAACATCTAAAGTGCACACTGCTGTTAAGATAGCGCAAAATTATTCTGGGCCGGTAGTGCATGTTAACGACGCCAGTAAGTCGGTACCGGTGGCAAGTAGTTTAATTTCAAACGAATTGCGTGATGCTTTTATGCTTGAAGTAACAAAAGATTACGAACGCGTACGCGAACAAAATAAGAATGCGCAAAGCCAAAATAAATTTATATCGTTAAAAGAAGCGCGTGAAAATAAATTTCCTATTGATTGGAATAAAACTGAAATAGCTAAGCCTGCTTTTATTGGTAACAAAGTGTTTAGCAATTATGATCTGAAAGAAATTGCAGAGTATATTGACTGGACACCTTTCTTCCATAGCTGGGAAATGAAAGGATCTTACCCAAAAATTTTAAAAGATCCTGAGCGTGGCGCCGAAGCAACAAAATTGTTTAATGATGCGCAAAGCATGTTAAAAAAGATAATCGATGAAAAATGGCTAAAAGCAAATGCCGTAATTGGTATCTACCCTGCAAGTACGGTTAATGATGATGATACCGAGGTGTACGATGAAAAAGGAAATAAAAAAGCAACGTTCCATTCTATCCGCCAGCAAACAAAAAAACCGGCCGGTCAATATAATGTAGCGCTTGCTGATTTTGTAGCGCCAAAAGGAGTTGTCACTTCGAGCGGAGTCGAGAAGACGGATTATATTGCTTCGTTTGCCTTAACAACCGGCATTGGTATTGATGAACATGTAAAACGTTTTGAAGCGGATCATGACGATTACAGTGCTATTATGCTAAAAGCGTTAGCCGATCGCTTGGCAGAAGCTTTTGCAGAACTAATGCATAAAAAAGTGCGTAAAGAATTTTGGGGCTATGCAAAAAACGAAACGCTAAGCAATGAAGATTTAATTAAAGAAGAATACGCAGGTATTCGTCCGGCACCGGGCTACCCGGCGCAACCGGATCATACAGAGAAATTAACTATCTGGAAGTTATTAGACGTTGAAAAGAACACCGGAATTGTTTTAACAGAGAGTTTAGCCATGGTGCCAACGGCTGCTGTTAGTGGTTTATATTTTTCGCACCCGCAATCGCATTATTTTGGTATTGGCAAAATTAATAAAGAGCAGGTAGAAGATTATGCAAAACGAAAAGGCATAGCGCTTGAGGTTGCTGAGCGTTGGTTGGGCCCAAACCTCGCTTATTAATATTTACTGAGGTTTTTATTATTAAATTAGCCTGATGAAAAGGGCTTTTTTTAATTCCTGGTTTTTTTTTCTAAATAGCGCAGGAAGATCTATTGTATTTACAAGCCTGCTCTATTCTTTATGGCTTATTATAAATATTGTAAGTTCTGCTAATTTTGACATCAACTCCTTTTCAGGGCGCATGATAGGTGTTGCTACCATGCAAAATATTGATGTTGAAGCGCGTGTAGGCCTTTTTTATAAATGCATTTTTTTATTTATAGGATCTTTTCTTGTTTTTACACTGCTTGCCCATTTTATTTTTAAAAAATGGCCAGCTATTTTAAATAGCATAGAAGTAAGGATTATTAATTATACATCTATAGCGGGCATTTTCTTTTTTCTATTCAAACTCTTTAATGTTGAAATGTATGAAACCATTGAAGTTGTTTATTTCCTTCAAAAATTAATGCTTGCGGCACTTTTAATAAGAACACTTGTACAAAAAGACAACAAAATATCACTTCAGCATTTTTCAATTATCTTATCCCTCTCTTTTGCGTTTTATTTTTTTATTGCCGATGTAAATAATTTTTTAGGCTATGCAAGTAACCCCGACTTCTATATTATTACATTTTTAATTGGCTGCCTATTATTAATTGCTCTCCATGTTTTTTTAAGAAAAGCTATTGTTATAAATAGTTCAAAACAGTTGACCCTTTTAGCCTATTCTCTTTTGCCAATACTTTTACTTCCCTTTTTAAGTGTTTTAAAAGACGAAATATTTTTGATCTGCAAAAGCAACAAAATCATTTTAAATAGCCAACTGCCTATCTATATCGTATTATTTATTATTGTTTTAATATGGATCTTTTTGCGGTATAAGATTGGGAAGAAGAAAGAAATGCGTTCACAAAAGGAAATTGTGGCGCGAAATTATTTTCCTTTACTTATTTTTTCGCTCACCGCCTATTTAAGCTATAGTTATTATACAGAATATTACGACGAGATATTTGAATCCGGAAACGTGTATTTGCCTATAATGGAACATAAGTTGTTTGGCACACTTTCGCCGGTAGAAAAATTAAACACACATTTATTATCTGATTATTTTTTCAGTTATATCTATTCTTTTTTTAATGGATTAAAAATAAACGAAATTACACTTTACGATTTTCTTCTTGCGCCATTGTCTTATACCTTATATTATTTTCTTGTAAAGTATTTAACGCGTAACGAGTATATTTCACTTTTATGTGTGTTATTATTTCCTTTTGCCGAAGCTATTTTACCCGAAGGTTTTTGTTTTGCTGTTTTTGGCATCTTTGCTTTAATTAGATTAATAAACCAACAACAATCCTTAAAAAATTACCTTATATATTTTAGCACACTCGTTTTTTTATTGTGCTGGCGAATCGATCTTGGCTATAACTGCCTTTTAACAATGCCTGTAGTATTATTATACTATCATTTTTTTAACGAAAAAAATAAAATACAATGGAAGCTTTTATTTAAAGCTATTACTATAGTGGGTGGGTTTGTAATTTTTCTTTTAGGTCTTTTTTCTTTAATAAGGCAAATAAACTTGTTTTCAAAAGCAGCTTATATTTTTAATTATTGTGTTTCGGCACAATCGTATGGCTATAATTCTGTTGGTGACACTACACTTACAAATGTAAAAATTCACTATTTTATTTTTCCCGTATTGGTAATACTACTTTTGGTTTTTGTAGCTATTAAATTTAAAGAACTAAATAACACAAAAAGCCGGTGTGCCGCACAATTGAGTTTTTTATTTATTTGCTTATTTTATCTTATTAATTTTAATCGTGGCCTTATTCGCCACAGTTTATTTGAAGGCATGGATGCCTTTGTTTCGTCTTTTGTGTACATTATTCTGTCTGCATCGGTATTTATTTTATTTAAAAAGAGCAGCCACTTTGTAAAATGCCTGTTGTTTTTTGGTGTCGCTTTCTTTTTGGTTAATACTTATAGAGTTCCCGAACCTAAAGGAATGAAAAGTATTTTTGAGAGATTAGTTGTTAAAATAAAAAACACAAAAAATGTTTCGTTGGCTTCAATTAAGGGTAGAGTGAGCAATGCGCCGGAGCAAAAGGCAGAACGTTATAGCCAATTCGTTGATTTTATAAAAAAGAATACAAACACAAATGAAACCTTCCTCGATTTTTCAAATAGACCAATGTTGTATTTTTTTACAAAAAAAATTACACCTTCTTATTTTTACCAAACACCATTGTGTATTCAAAACGATTTTTTGCAGGAAAGATATATTGAAGATCTTGCCGATTATAAAACACCTTATCTTTTATTCCAGGGCCTGAGCGATGTTGGTTATGATAATATTGACGGCGTACCAAATTCGTTAAGACATTATCGTATGGCCGAATATTTTTATAATAATTATAGTCCGTATGTTATAGTAAATAATTTTTGTATTTGGAGAAACAATAAAATAAAGGATAGTAATAAAAAAGATACTATCATTCGTTACGCTGCTTCAGCAGATTCAAGCAAATCAAAAGCGTTCATTAAAATCAAGCCGGGCAAATCTTATAGCGTTAAACTTTTATTTTCACATAAAGAGAAATGTAATTTAGTGTTAGTGGGAAATGGAAATGGGATTTCTAAAGAGATCAAAGATATTGATGAAACCTCCTCTTATGCTATTCTTGATGTAAAAGAAGGAGAATACCAATTAGAAATTCTTGCTTCTGAAAACTCATTAGAGCGTTTTTTTGTAATAGAATCTGACTACATTCCTGATTATTTTTCTGAGCGAACGTTGATGTATAATTTTGAAAAATTACCCTACGTTTGGGGCACTTATGATAAAAAGCTTTTGGAAGAAAAGGTTTTATTTGAGAAAAAGATTAATGCAAAACAAGCCGTTTCAATTCCTGAAAAAATGGATAGAACAACAGGGAACACATTTATAGTTTCTTGCAAAAATAATACAGCTAAGGTGCAAAAGGTCATCTTATTATTTGGTAACACAAAAGAGAAAAGTAAAACGCGCGTTGGCTTTGATGTATTGCCGTGTGATAAAGAAGAAAAATATGCTATAAGAATTAGCAGCATTTACAAATGGTATTCAGGTAAGGTGAATGAGGTAAGCATACAGGCGCCTGATGGCGGATTAACTGTTTCAAAAATTCAAATTACAAAAGGCAATTAAAAGTATTATTTTATATTTGTACAAATGAAAACTTTCGAAACGGATGCTTACATTATGCGTGTGCACGATGATTTATTAATAGAGTTCAAAGTAAAAAAGAACATCAAGCTATTAGATAAGGATGTTTGGCAATCGCGCGAGCAATCGACAAGCTATATGCCCGGCAAAAAATTCTTTGTATTATTTGAGGTAGAAGAAGGTTTTGATGTATCAGCAGATGCAAGAAGGGCTGGTGCCTCTGAAGAGTATTCAAAACATGTAGCCGCGGTAGCATTGTGCAGTAATCAGCTTCATGAAAAGATAATTGGCAATCTGTTCTTAAAAGTAAATAATCCCATTGTCCCTACCCGTTTTTTCGACGACAGAGTAAAAGCCATTGAGTGGCTAAGAGAAAAGCAAAAAATGTAATAAGCTTTTCAGCCTTTTTAAACAATGCTTAAGTTTTTCAATTCTTAACTTATCTTTGTTCTTTATTTTTTAAAAATGAGCAATTCAAAAACTATTAAAAGCGCCCTTGTTTCGGTTTATTATAAAGATAATTTAGAGCCGATCATTAAAAAACTCCACAGTCTTAATGTTAAACTTTACAGTACAGGGGGCACGCTTTCATTCATAGAAAAATTAAACATTCCTGTTACAGCAGTTGATTCTGTTACAACCTATCCCGAAATTTTTGGCGGCCGCGTTAAAACCCTGCACCCTGCTATTTTTGGTGGTATTTTAAACCGCAGAGATAACGAATCGGATAAAAAGGAAAAAGCGCAACACAATATTCCTGATATTGATCTTGTAATTGTTGATCTCTATCCATTCGAAGAAACCGTTGCAGCAAAAGCTTCTGAAGAAGATACGATCGAAAAAATTGATATTGGGGGCATTTCGTTGATTCGCGCAGCTGCTAAAAATTTTAACGATGTGGTTATTGTTTCTTCAAGAAACGATTATTCTGAATTATTGAATTTACTAGAGGCTAAAAACGGCAGCTCTGATCTTGCCGATAGAAAAAAATTCGCGGCAAAAGCATTCGCTACATCCTCACATTACGACTCTGCTATTTTTAATTATTTCAATCAAACAGAAGAGATCACACAATTTAAACAGAGCCTTCAAAAAGGCCAGGTATTGCGCTATGGCGAAAACCCTCATCAAAAAGGTGTTTTTTATGGTGACTTAGATGCTATGTTCACCAAGTTGAATGGAAAAGAATTATCGTACAATAATTTGTTGGATGTGGATGCCGCAGTAAATTTAATTGCTGATTTTGAAGAACCAACTTTTGCTATTTTAAAACACAATAACGCTTGCGGCGTTGCTTCGAGAAAAACAATTGCAGAAGCATATAAAGACGCTTTAGCTGCTGATCCTGTTTCTGCATTTGGCGGAATTTTAATTGCCAATCGCACCATTGATATGGCTACGGCTACCGAAGTAAATAAATTATTTTGCGAAGTGGTAATTGCCCCTGCATACAATGACGATGCGTTGGCTTTATTAAAATCAAAACCAAACCGTATTATTTTAATTCAAAATAAAGTAGAGCTTGGAAAAAATTCGTTCCGTAATTTATTAAATGGCGTAATTGAACAGGATAAAGATCTGAAAACAGAAACGGAAGCAGATCTTAAAGTAGTAACTACAAAAGCACCAACGGCGGCAGAAATAAAAGATCTTTTATTTGCCAACAAATTAGTAAAGCATACAAAATCAAATACTATTGTTTTTGCAAAAAACGGTCAGTTGTTAGCAAGCGGCACAGGACAGACATCACGAGTAGACGCGTTAAAACAAGCCATTATAAAGGCAGAAAGCTTTGGTTTTGATTTGAAAGGCGCGGTTATGGCAAGCGATGCTTTTTTTCCCTTTCCTGATTGTGTTGAGTTAGCTCATATTGCAGGTATTACAGCTGTAATACAACCCGGCGGATCAATTAAAGATAAAGAAAGTATTGATTACTGCAACGCAAACGGCATAAGTATGGTTAACACCGGCGTAAGGCATTTTAAGCACTAAATTTTATTGAATACGTTTTAAGAAAATTTCTTTTGGTGGATTAATAACCATTGGAAACTTCTCGATCTTAACAGAACTACTGTCTAATCCAAACGCTTTTGCTTCACTTAAACTAAAGCGTTTAAGAAGGAAGTAAGTGTTTAAGATAAGCTTTTCAAAAAATGGAAGATCGTTCTCGTACGAGAGGAATTTTTCAAGTACAACAAATTTAAAATCGCCAATTACATTATTTTTGTTTAACGATTCATAACGGCTGGTAATATCCACTTCCTTGTTTTTCACCATATCTGCCACCACCTTTCTAAACATTAAATTAATGCGCGGCGCAATCCTGAACCCGATCCTAAAATCAACACGAATAATATCTTCGTTGGCAATTTGCGTTACCTTATATTCCATACGGTAAGGCTCATCCATAACATCTACATGCACAAACCAGTAAATATCTGCTTTCTTAGGGCGTTTTTGTAAGATAGAATAAATAACTTTTGATTCTATCATAGAAGGATTATTGGCGCTGGTCATGTACACCAAATGTGTTGCATATTTTTGAATAGAATTATCGCTGCTAAGATCAACCAGCATTTGCTTGTAGTTATCTAATGGTACCAAATCAACATAGCGTTGACGGATTAATTTTGCTAAATACCAAGAAGCCATTACAGCAGCCAAAATAAGCGCTATAATTAAAGTTATGTAACCGCCTTTAGGGAATTTTTCTAAGTTAGCAATTAAAAAAGCGCCTTCAATAACTATATAAACTATGGCAAAAATGCTTAAGAACCATTTAGGATATTTTTTAAGACGCATAAAAAATGTAAGCAGGCGCGACGACATGATCATACCTAAAATAATTGTTAAGCCGTAAGCGGCTTCCATGTTTTTTGATTCTTTAAAGAACAACACAATGCCAACACAGCCAAAATAAAGCATCCAGTTAATAGAAGGAATATACATCTGCCCTTTTAAATCGGTAGGATATTTAATTTTTACTTTAGGCCAGAAGTTTAAGCGCATGGCCTCGTTTATTAATGTGAACGAACCGCTTATTAATGCCTGCGAAGCAACAACCGTGGCAACCGTAGCAATACCAATTCCAAAAGGTAAAAACCATTCTGGCATAATAGAGTAAAAAGGATTGGCACCATTCAATGTTTTTCCGTTCATTGAGATCAACCAGGCTGTTTGCCCCATGTAGTTAAGCACAAGCATTGATTTTACAAAGATCCAGCTAATGCGAATGTTCTTTCTGCCGCAGTGGCCCATATCGGAGTAAAGCGCTTCGGCACCGGTTGTACATAAAAAAACCGCACCCAATAACCAAAAAGCACCCGGATGATTGATCAACAAATTAATACCGTAATAAGGATTTAATGATTTTAACACCGTAAAATCATGTGAAAGCCCAATTAAACCCATTATACCCAATGTTAAGAACCAGGTTAACATTACCGGCCCAAAAAATTTACCAATAAATTTTGTACCAAATTGTTGTATAAAGAATAAGCCGGTAATAATGGCAATTACAATTGGGATGGTAGGAATATTACTAAAGCGGGGAATAAGCTGTAACCCTTCAATAGCAGAAGCAACAGATATGGGAGGGGTAATGATACCTTCACCTAAGATACAGCAACCGCCAATAATGGCAGGAAAGATAAGCCATTTGCGTTTTGCTTTTTTAATTAAAGCGTATAATGAAAAAATACCGCCCTCACCTTTGTTATCGGCCCTTAAAGTAAAGATCACATATTTAATGGTAGTTTGTAAGGTAATGGTCCAGAACACTAACGACATGCCGCCAATAATTACATCTGCATTAATAGGCTTATCGCCAACAATGGCTTTCATTACGTACAGGGGCGATGTTCCAATATCACCGTAGATGATACCTAGAGTTAAAAGCAAGCCTGCAAGTGTTATTTTACTTACATGGCCATTCTGGTGATTTCCCATGAGGGTTGTTGGATAAAGAAACCAAAATTAATACAAAAAGAAGTATCAAAATCATAATTGCGACTAATTATTTAATAACACCTACGGTTAAAAAAAACACGCATAAACTATCACGAAGTTGTTTTTAATAAAATCTATAAAAACACAAAATACGCTTTTTGACGTATTTGATAGTGTTTTAATTGAAATTACTTTTACTATGGTCTATTTTATTAATTTAAAACCTAGAAATCATGAAAAATGTAAAAGTAATTTTGGCTCTCTGCCTAAGCGGCTTTTTTGCAAACGCACAACTCTCTAACGGAGGGTTCGAAAGCTTTGTAACATTGCCAACCTGTCCATCAAGTTATGATATTACTAAAGCAAGTAGTTGGAACGGTCTTCGAACGACTTACAGTGGTGCAAATTGTAACAATAGTGTTGTTGATGTTTTAGGCACGCCGTCAAATGTAGATTATTTTAACCAATCCGCCGGAGGAACATCCTCTTGTCAAAACGGAACTCCTAGAACCGGCAATGGTTATGTCGTTTGCGAAGAAAGAGGTTTTGTTGGCAATTCACCTTTTAACGAATTGATTTTTCAATCTCTTTCAGGTTCATTATCTGCTGGAACGCAATATCAATTTAGATGTTACGTTAATCGTTTTACTTCAACTGCCAGCCTCGCTTATTTTAACGTTTATCTCGTTAACCAAAGCGTTGGGTCTACAGCTTCAGCTATTATGAACGCAGTTAGGTCTCAGTCGGGCCTAGTTGGCCCATTGTCAGGAATACCGACCGGAACAGGTTGGAAAGTCTTTGAAAAAAAACTTACCGTTCCATCAACCGGAAATTATTATTTAGTTATCGGAGACATGTTTTTCTGTAACGATTTTAATAGCTCAACACTTTTTAGATGGGGAATTGATGATGTTGAGTTTGGTGTAGCTTGTGCTAACGCCGGTCCAAATAAGAACAATTCACGAGCTGGTGGTTGCTGCGGGCCTTGCAATCCCTCTAGCGTTCAAATCGGTACTCCCGCACAGGCCGGTTATTCTTATAGCTGGCTTCCAACAACTGCATTAAGCAACGCCGCTGTAGCCCAACCAAACGCCTCGCCGTGTAACTCTACCATTTACAGTTTAACCGCAAGCGGCCCAAATTGTGTTACAAGCACATCCACAGTTTACGTTATTCCAATTCCGGGTCCAAGCTGTTGTAAACTTTCTGCAGTAACCGGTATAAAAGAAGAAGCCGAGGAAAAGGAAGCCTTCTTTTACCCTAATCCCGCTTCCGGACTTGTAAATATTAGCTTGTTGACCCCCCCTCAGGAAATAAAAATTATCGATCTGAATGGAAAAACCGTTTTTATAGACCATAGAATTTCAACGCTTAATTATTCTATTGATATTTCGAAGTTTTCAAAGGGATTATACTTCTTAAATATAAAAACCGACCAGAAAACGGAAAGCCATAAACTAATAATTAATTAGTAACACTAATTTAAAAAGGAGAAAAATTAATTTTTCTCCTTTTTAAATTAAAATATGTGAAAAAAAAGGCGATTTGATTTTTTTGAGTTACCTTTATTAGATGAAGATTAGAATAATATTCTTTTTATTTTTGACTATTTTCTGCCTGCCAAGTTTTGCCACCCACAACCGTGCTGGTGAGATTACCTATAAGCGCATAGCTCCGTTTACACAAACTATTCCTGGTGTTGGTACTTTTCCGGTTTATACTTATTCTATTACTGTAACAAAATACACCAATCACGATTTTTCAAGTAGCTCTCAAATAGCTGACCGCTGTGTAGACACTGTATATTTTGGGGATGGCCAACGAGGAGAGGCGCAAAGAGTGAATGGAGGCACTACGCTTTGCAACAATTGTAATAATTGCGGCGAAATACTGCTTAATACTCCTCCTTACATCGTAAAAAAAAACGTATACGTTATTGTTCATACTTATCCCGGTTCCGGCAGCTACGTAATTCGTTCTTTTGATCCAAACCGTAATGGCGGAGTAATAAACATTCCAAATTCTATTGATCAACCTTTTTACATTGAAACCCTTTTGATCATAAATAACTTTACAGGAGCCAATTCATCTCCGGAGTTTAAGTATGCACCTATAGATAGAGCCTGTATTGATAAATGTTTTTATCACAATCCAGGAGCCTATGATTCCGATGGAGATAGTTTAAGTTATGAGATCTCTACTTCCAGAGGAGAGAACGGACAAACGGTTCCGGGTTATACATTTCCTGATCCTGGTCCGGGTGGTATTTATGGTATAAATCCAGTTACAGGCCTTTTAACCTGGTGCAAACCACAGGCCTCTGGCGAGTACAACTTAGCATTTATAGTAAAGGAGTGGCGAAAGAATACCAGTGGTGTTTATATTTTAATAGGTTACGTTTTGCGCGATATGCAGGTAGTAGTTGGAACTTGCCCCAACAACGACCCTCCGTTTATAACCCCTCCAATTGATACTTGTGTAATAGCGGGTGCCACAATTTCAAAAAATATTTATTTTGGCGATCCTAATATTCCAACGGCGCTCAATCCATTTATAAATTCAGTTACATTGCAAGGAAACGGCGGCGCTTTTTCAGGCCCAATCCCGCCAGCAACCCTATCGAATACTCTTCTAACCATAACAAACTCTTCACCAACGAATACTGCCAACGCTGTTTTTACATGGAATACAAACTGTAGCCACATTCGTTTGCAGCCCTATCAAACTGTTTTTAAAGCCGAAGATAATGGACAGCCCGGCATCACACCGCTTATAAAACTCGTTAATTTTGCTACATATAATATTCGTGTGATTCCTCCTTCTGTGCAAAACGTTACCGCTGTACCAATGGGCTCTTCAATAAATATCAGCTGGTCATTATCGCTTTGTAATCCTACAAATAACCCAATAACATCATACAAAGTATATAGAAAAAATGATTGTAGCCCATTCATTCCCGACCCTTGTGAAACAGGCGCTCCAACAAGTTCAGGCTTTTCGTTTATTGGGCAAACCACGCCAACCGTAAGCGCTTTTTTAGATAACAACGGAGGCAACGGCTTAACTGTTGGGCAGGACTATAGTTACCTGGTAATTGCAGTTTATAGAGACGGTTCGCAAAGTTATGGCAGCTCGCAGGTATGTGCAAAATTAAAACGAGATATACCCGTTTTGTTAAACGCAGATATACTTAGCACATCAACTACTACAGGTTCGGTTTTTGTACGTTGGGAAAAACCATTAACCAATACAGGAAATTTGGATACACTTGTATTTACAGGGCCTTACCAATTCAATTTAAAACACCGCCAGGGAGCATCCGGCACGTTTACAACTATTTTTAATTCAACGAGCCCCTACTTTTTAAACCTTGCCACTCAATATACCCACTCTGCTGTAAATACCGTTGATACACACGCAGAATACATTGTTGAATTCATTGCGGGAACAGTTACCGTGGGTTCATCGCAGCGCGCAACCTCTATCTTTTTAACACCAACACCGGCAGACAGGCGCATTGATCTATCATGGGCAGCAACTACACCGTGGAATAATTATAACTATACCATATACCGAAAAAACCCATCATCTGCAACGTTTTCTGTTATTGCAACAACATCGTTAACTACTTATTCAGATACCACTAATATTGTAAATAGCAACAGTACACGTAATTATGTTTATTGTTATAAGGTTTTAGGTGAAGGTCAGTATTCCGATCCGTCAATCACCAAACCGTTATTAAATAATTCACAAGAGGTTTGCACAACAGCAAAAGATTTAACGCTTCCTTGTACACCAACTATATCCATTAATGCTGATTGTCCTACAGGTTTGGTTGAAGTAAGCTGGACAAACGTAAAAGCTACTTGTAGCGACGACGTAATAAAATATTATTTGTTTTACAAACCTACTGTTGATGAGCCATATCAACAAATAAGTACATTGGCCCCTGCCACATCAACAACTTTTGTATATGATGGTTTAGATTTGATCTCAGGCTGTTATGCTATACAATCGGTTGATTCAAGTAACAATGTTAGTCCAATGAGCCCTGATTTTTGTATTGATAATTGCCCTGAATTTGAATTACCAAATATTGTTACTTTAAATGGTGATGGCGTGAATGATTTTTTCAAAGCCATTAAAGTACGCCAGATAAAAGAGATAGATCTTGTAATTTTTGACCGTTGGGGCAATTTGGTTTACAAAACAAAAGATCCATACTTTAAGTGGGATGGCACCAGTCTTCAAAGCAAGCAACAGGTTAGCGAAGGTACCTTCTTTTATATTTGTGATGTGTTTGAGCCGCGCTTAAAAGGTATCATTAAGCGAACGCTGAAAGGCTATATGCAGGTTGTAAAATAATTCTGATTACCTTTGCTTCAATAAATTATGAAGCTCTATAAAAACCTTGTTAATTCAGTTGCAGAAACCCTTCAGGAAATTTTTGTAAAGAACCGTTACGCCGATAAAGCTATTGAAAGAATGTTTAAGGCGCATCCGCAATGGGGCAGCAGAGACAGGCGTTTTGTAGCCGAAGCCGTTTACGATATTGTAAGAAACTTTAGATTGTATGCTGAACTTGCACAATCACAAAAGAATTTTTGGTTCATCACTGCAGTTTGGTTGGTAATAAAAGAAATTGAATTTCCTGATTGGCCCGAGTTTAAAGATCTTGATAGAGAAGCAATAAAAAAACATAAAGAGCATTTAAAGAACAATTTGCCCGTTTACGAATCGTACCCCGATTGGCTTTGGCTATTGGGCGTTGCAGAGCTTGGTGAGGATGCATGGAAAAAAGAAGCTTTGGCAATGAATGGGCAGGCAGCTGTTGTTTTGCGTGTAAATACTTTAAAAACATCGGCAAAAAAATTAATAGAAGAGTTTACAAAACAAAACATTGCACTAAAAGAAGTTGAAGGTATTGATACCGCTTTGCAATTAGTAAAACGCGAAAATGTTTTTCAGAATAAATTTTTTAAAGAAGGTTGGTTCGAAGTTCAGGATGCCGGCTCACAAGAAATAAGCACGTTTCTTGATCCAAAGCCAAATCACTTTGTTATTGACGCTTGCGCCGGCGCCGGTGGAAAAAGTTTGCATATTGCTGCTTTAATGAATAATAAAGGTAAACTTATTAGTATGGATGTTGAAGGCTTTAAATTGGAAGAACTAAAAAAACGCGCCAAACGCGCCGGTGTTTTTAATGTAGAAACCCGCGTAATAGAAGATGGCAAAACGATAAAACGCTTGGAAGGAAAAGCCGATAAAGTATTGTTGGATGTGCCCTGCAGTGGCTTAGGCGTTATAAAAAGAAATCCCGACGCTAAATGGAAATTGAACACAGAGGTAATTGAGCGTACAATAAAGCTGCAACAAAAAATTATTTCAGAATATTCAATAATGGTAAAACCCGGCGGCGATTTAGTGTACAGCACCTGTAGCATTTTACCTTCAGAAAACAAAAAACAGGTAGATCTGTTTTTATCAAATAATATTAATTTTGAATTTGTAAAAGACCGTACTATCCTTCCCAGCCAAGGCTTTGATGGTTTTTATATGGCGCTTTTAAATAGAAAATCTTAACGCTATTTGATTCAATTCTTTTTGCAGGCACTTTTATTAATTTATTACCTTTGGTATGAATTTTATTGACCTTAACCGAAAAATATTTGATACTCGAAACGCATCGCGGCAGGGCTTCTGTTACAGAGCATTGGGATAATGGAATTATTTTTATAAAGCTCGATGACAATTCGGAAGTAACACTGGCAGACGCTAAACACCACCATGAATTTTTAAAGTCTAAATTTGACGGAAAAAATAAAATGCGTGTATTAACCGAATCGGGTCGTTATACAAGTATTACGAAGGAAGCAAGAGAGTTTTCCACCATGCCCGACACTAATAAAATGACATTGGCAAGTGCGGTAATTATAAAATCATTAGCGCACCGCATAGTTATAAATTTTATTATCAGCTTTGCAAGACAACAAAACATGCACATGCGTATGTTCGATAATAAAGAAAAAGCAATTGAATGGCTACTTGCATTAGAAAACAAATAATCAAAATATGAAAACAATTATTACGCTTATTGCCCTAATTTTCTCCTTGCCTGTGTTTTCTCAAAAAACTAAAAATGTTGATGCAACAGAATTCAAAAAGCTGGTGGATGAAAAAAGGTATGCGCTGATAGATCTGCGTACAAATGATGAGATCAAAAGTAAAGGATCTATAAAAGGCGCTACGCAAATAGATTTTTTAGATAAAAACGCAGAAGCGAACATCGAAAAATTAGACAAGAATAAAACTTACCTTATTTATTGTGCCGGTGGCGGGCGAAGCGCTGATTGCGCCGAATTCATGCAAAAACAAGGCTTTAAAGAGGTAATTAATCTCGAAAAAGGGTTTAGCGATTGGAAGAATAAAGGGTACGAAATAGAAAAAAAATAGCAGGTTTTATATTTGGAGTTTTTAAAAAAATACAAACCCTTCTTGTTATTACTCATTCTTTTACTTTTAGTTGAACTATTTATCAATCCAATTGGTGATTTTGCGTTGAATGACGATTGGGCCTACGGAAAATCTGTTTATCATTTTAATAAGTACAACGAATTTGTAATTGGTTTATGGCCAGCCATGAGCCTTTACTCACACGCGCTGTTAGGCCTTGTGTTTGTAAAGCTTTTTGGTTTCTCATTTACCGTTTTGCGTTTTGCAAACATGTTTCTTTGTATAGTGACTTTGTTTCATTTATATAAATTCTTTTGTAAAAAAAACACTGCCACTATTTCTGCACTTGTTTGTGCTTTTATTGTTTTTAACCCTTTTTACATGAATATTTTTAATTCATTTATGACGGACCTTACTTTCTTTAACTTCTCTTTCCTTGCATTTTATTACCTTAATGAATATACCATAACAAAAAAGTGGTGGCAACTATTTTTAGTTTTTTCGTTTGCGGTGTTGGCCACATTAACAAGGCAATTGGGTCTTGCATTATTTTTAGCCTATGTATTAGTTGAAATAATTAAAAATTATAAAACACCAAAACAATGGTTAATACCATTATTTTTACTTGCTGGTGGACTTGGCGTTCTTTATTTATTTGAACTTTTTGAATCCTCTAGATTTAGATGGGACTGGAGCTATCAGGGGGTATTTTTATCGCCAACAAAAATCCCTTTAGGTGTTGATGCTATTCCGAGAATGTACCATAAAACATTTTTTATTATTAAAAACAGCGGCTTATGGTTATTGCTGATTTTTGTTTTAACGCAGCCTGTGTTTTTTGAAAGGCTCAAAAAATCACAAAAACTCATACTCTTCATTTTTCCATGTCTTTTTATTATTTATTTAAGTAGTCATTTAAACGAACACTACCTCGGCGATGTTTTTATTGATCTTGGTGTTGGCATTGAATCAACTGTTGATATGTTGATGATCTATGCAACGGACCTTCATTCTACTAATGCATTTTTTTATACTCTGTTGCTTTTTCTTTTTTTCGCAGGTTATTTTTTATTAGCTCTTTTTGTTGGATCCTCACCGTGGGCAAGAATAAAAGAGCTTACTGTTTCACAGCTTTTTATTATAACTATCATTTGCCTTTACTTAATTTTAATAGGCATTGCCGATTCTTCGTTCGACAGGTATTGCATCTTTTTTGGCCTTTTTGTTATAGTTTATGTGATGAGCAATACAATTGTTTACTCAAACCTATCGCTCAATTTATCTGTTATCGTTTTTATTGTGATATTTAGTTTTTCGGTATTTGCCACCAAAGATTACTTAACAGCAGCAAGATTAAAAAAGCAAATCCTAAATGAATTAGCAGTTAACGATAAAATAATACCCGAACGCGTAAACGCAGGATTTGAATACCAGCTATGGGATAGAAGCGACAACCAGGTTAACTGGATAAACTGGGATCATTTAAGTGATAAGATCTGTTTAATTACCCGGAGACCTGTAAACGAATACAATATATTTAAAACGTATACGTATCAAAGGTTTGTGCCTTTTAAAACAGATACTTTTTTTGTACTCAAAAAAATAAGATGAGTTGGAGATAATTTATGCTATACCGGGTTTAGGAACAACAAAGGAGTTATACCGATACATCTCTGTTCCAAATTACGAGATTAAAGTATTGGATTGGCCGGAACCAAAAGCAAATTATACTTTAAAAGACTATGCCGAAAAATTTTTAGTGCAAATTGACATTACAGGCCCTGTAAACCTTATGGGCGTATCTTTTGGCGGTATGCTGTGTTCTGAGTTAGCAGAACAGATCAAAACAAAAAAGGTGATCTTAATTTCATCCTGTAAAGATGTTTCAGAATTCCCTTTTTTACTTAAAGCATTAAGGATAATTCCATTTCATAAATTGGTGTCTGATAAATTGGTCAGGTTTTTAGCCGGTACAAAAAGAAGATTTTTAGGCTTTGAAAGATCATTTGACAAAATATTTTTTGAAATGATACAACAAATGCCTCCCGGTTATTTTTCAAACGCTATTAACTACATAATTAATTGGGATAAAAAAGAGAGCAAAATGGAGTTTATACGCATTCATGGCACTTCCGATAAATTACTGCCCAATAAAAACAAAAGCTATCACTTAGTTAAAGGAGGATCACACGCCATGATTTTAAACAAAGCAAGCGAAATTAATGTTATATTGAACAAAGAACTAAATGGATTATAAAACACTTTTAAAATTAGCAATTACAGCTTCAATAAAAGCGGGAGACGAGATCTTAAACGTCTATAATACCGATTTTTTCGTTCAGACAAAAAGTGATCATACTCCGGTAACGCTTGCCGATAAAAGAGCGAGCGATTCAATCATTAAAACACTTGCTTCTGCAAACATCCCGGTTATAAGCGAAGAGGAAGATATTCTGGCGTATGACATCCGTAAAACATGGACTCATGTTTGGCTCGTTGATCCTTTAGATGGAACAAAAGAATTTGTAAAACGAAATGGAGAATTTACAGTTAACATTGCATTGGTAGAAAACGGTACACCCGTTATTGGCGTTATTTATTCGCCGGTTAGCAAAGAAATTTATTTTGCCTCTAAAAACAACGGAAGCTTTAAAGTTCTGCAGCACGATGTTATTGAACAAATAAATAAAAAGGAAAAACAGTTAATAGATAATTTAATTTTGGTTGCAAAAAAATTACCATTACAAAAACTTCCGCAAAAGTATACGGTTGTTGCAAGCCGTTCGCACCTTAGTAAAGAGATCAATCAACATATTAATAAACTAAAAAGTATTTACGGTGATGTAGATACTATTAATGTTGGCAGCAGCATAAAGCAGTGCTGGGTTGCAGAAGGAAAAGCGCATGAATATTTGCGTTTAGGAACTACCATGGAATGGGATACCGCAGCAGGGCAATGTATATTGGAGCAGGCAGGATGCAGCTTAGTTGATCTCGAAACTAATTTGCCAATGCGCTACAATAAAGAAAACTTGAAGAACAATTTTTTTATTGCGAAGCATTAGACATGCAGCATCCTCCTCTTCGAGGAGTTGCCCGGAGGGCGGAGGAGAAAAAATACGGATTAACTATCGTTGATCCATTGAAACGAAAGCTGCAAATGCAAAAAGCATTTTCCCTTCGGGAAACATTTTTTAGTTCATATCCACTCGCTGAAAACAAAAGTTTTCGCTCGCGGCTATAAACTAAAAAAGCCATCCTTTCGGATAGCCTTTCTGCATTTTCTGTGATCCCAGCTGGATTCGAACCAGCGGCCGCAGGTTTAGAAAACCTGTGCTCTATCCAGCTGAGCTATGGGACCAATTTCCTTTAAAAATAGCGGATAGTACTATTTTTTGAGAATGCAAATGTAAAAAAAATAATTATTTAAACAATTATAATTATTTTAGTGCGTTAACGTTTTCAAGGTCTGCAGCTATCCATAATCATAGTTAATTACAATGTAAAGCACTTTTTAGAACAGTGCCTTTTTTCGGTTTTTAAAGCGTTAAAGAACATAAATGCCGAAGTAATTGTGGTTGACAACAACTCTGTAGATGGCTCTGTTGCTTTAATTAGAGAGAAATTCCCAAATGTTAACTTAATTGCCAATAACAATAACACCGGCTTTTCGGTTGCTAATAATCAGGGTATAAATGTTACCAAAGGCAAATATGTGCTTTTGCTTAATCCCGATACTGTGGTGCAGGAAGATACTTTTGAGAAAACCCTTGCTTTTATGGAAACTCACCCCAACGTGGGTGGTTTAGGTATTAAAATGCTTGACGGTAAAGGTAATTTTTTACCTGAAAGTAAACGCGGTCTCCCAACCCCGGCCGTGGCATTTTATAAGATCTTTGGTTTGGCAAAATTATTTCCCGGCTCAAAAAAATTCGGGCAATATCATTTAACCTTTCTTGATAAGAATAAAAATCACGAAGTAGATATTTTAAGCGGTGCATTTATGTTAATGCGAAAAGAAGCGTTGGATAAAGTAGGTTTGCTGGATGAAACTTTTTTTATGTATGGCGAGGATATTGATCTTTCATACCGCATTACACAAGGCGGGTATAAGAACTATTACTTTGCCGAAAGCAGCATTATTCATTACAAAGGTGAAAGCACAAAAAAAAGCAGTGTAAATTATGTGATTGTTTTTTACAAAGCCATGGCTATTTTTGCGCAAAAACATTTCTCACAAAATCACGCTCGCACTTTTGCTTTCTTAATTTATTTTGCCATTTATTTGCGTGCCGCGGCAGCTATTACAGCCCGTTTCATAAAACAGTGGTTTTTCCCGGCAATTGATTTTACATTGATATTATTGGGATTATACCTTTGTAAAAATGTTTACGAAACACACTTTAAACTCTATCCAAACTTTTATTCTAAGGATATAATCGATTTTTTCTTCCCTATTTACACCTTGGTATGGATGTTCTTTGTTTACCTGAGCGGTGGTTATGACGTGCCCTTGCGCTTAACAAAGGTTATAAGGGGTGTATTAGCAGGTACGGCATTTATTTTAATTGTATACTCGTTATTGCCCGAATATTATCGTTTTTCTAGAGCGCTTATTTTGATCGGTTCTGCTTCCAGCCTTGTAATTTATTTGGCTACACGGTTTATTTATCACCTTACAAAGATCAAACGTTTTAAGATAGGCGGCCATAAAACAAATGCCCGTATTGCCATTATTGGAAGTGAGTTGGAATTTAACCGTGTGCACGATATCCTTAAAAAAACAAACATACAATCAGAGTTCATTGGCTTTATAAGCAATGAAAATAACGGCGTAAAAAACAAAGCATACATTGGCCATTTTCACCAGATCAACGAGGCCATTGATGTACACCAGTTAAACGAGATTATTTTTTGCGCGCGCGATATTTCATCGCAAGAGATCATTGATAAAATGATAACCCTTGTTACAAAAGGCGTGGAGTTTAAAATTGCACCACCCGAAAGCCTTTCTATTATTGGCAGTAACAGTATTGATACGGCCGGCGACCTGTATGTGATAGATGTAAACAATGTTGGCAGACCCGAAAACAGGAGAAAGAAACGTTTGCTTGATCTTATTGTAAGCTTTGTTACCTTGTTGTTCTTTTGGATATTGATCTGGTTACAAAAAAACAAACTAAATTTTATTGCAAATTCATTTAAGGTGTTGTTTGGTATTTATTCCTGGGTAGGGTATGGTAAAAACCCAAGAAAGGATCTGCCTTCCATTCGTCCATCTATCTTAACCCCTTCAGATGTGCTTAATGGAGAGATCAGTGAAGAACGCATAAACAAATCGCTCTTAAATTATTCTAAAGATTATAAAGTTGAGAATGATCTTAAAATTATTTTCGCAAAACTGAGTGAATTGGGCAGATAGAACTGAACAAATGTTAAAGTTTGTTTATGCTTTTGCCTAAGTAAAAAATTAGAACCAACTTTAATTAAACGTCGTATATATACAAGACCATGAAAAAACTCATTTTACTTTTTGTTACTGTATTTACTTTTTTTGGAGTCAACGCGCAACAACAAAACCCTATTACCTGGGTGGCAAGCTATAAAACTATTTCTGCAACCGAAGGCGAAATTATCATTACACCAAAAGTTGAAAAAGGCTGGCATAGCTATTCTCAAAAAGTAACAGCCGATGGCCCGGTGCCTACAACGTTTACGTTTCCTACATCAAAACAATATACTTTAATTGGCAAAGTAGAAGAGAGCAATGTGCACGAAGAATTTGACAAAGCCTTTGATGCAAAAATATTTGTAGTAACTGAGAAATCTGAATTCAAACAAAAAATAAAATTCCCTAAAGGTGGCTTTAACGTTGCTTTTAAAATAGAGTTTATGTGCTGCAACGATCAAATGTGCCTGCCTCCAAAAACAAACGACCTAAGCATTAAGGTGCAATAAAAAAATAATAGTATTTTTACCACTTAAAACGATTTAAATATTATCCCATGAAGAAGATCCTTCTGCTGCTTTTAATTATTGTCTTCAAGCTTTCAACTTTTGCTCAAAAACAATACGTAACATGGAGCTATTCTCAAAAGAAGCTTAGCGCAGATGAATATGAACTGATCTTTAAAGCAACCATTGAGCCAACCTGGCATTTATATTCGCAAATAGAAACGCCGGATGGTCCGCTACCAACCTTGTTTGATTTTACAAAATCAAAAGATTATAAGCTAATCGGAAAAACAAGCGAGCCAAAACCGCATGAAGAAGCAGAGCCAGTGTGGGATGGAAAAATCGTTCGTTCGTTCTCTAACAGCGCTGTATTCAAACAAAAAATAAAAGCATTAAGCAAATCATTTACTGTAAAAGGTTTTATTGATGGTATGGCGTGTAACGAAAGCCAGTGCCAAAAATTTTCTCCATCACCAGAGTTTACTTTTAAAATAGATGATGCCGAAGTTGTCGCAACAACCGCAACAGAAACAAGTGTTACAGCAACAGAAACCGCAACGGTTGATACAACACAAAAAACCACAATAGTTGAAAATACTGTTGCAACAACAAACACTACTTCTACAGAAGCAAAAATTTCAGAAACACCAAAAGAGAAGAAAGCAGACAGAACATATTTAGGATTATTTTTAGCAGGCTTTATTGGAGGCTTAGCTGCATTGCTTACGCCGTGCGTGTTCCCAATGATACCAATGACGGTAAGCTTTTTTACAAAACAAAGCAAAACAAAAGCTGCGGGTATTCGTAACGCCTTTATTTATGCGATCTCTATTATTTTAATTTACATTGCTCTTGGCCTTGGTGTTACTTTAATTTTTGGAGCGGATGCCATGAATAACCTTGCCACCAACGTATGGTTCAACCTTGCCTTCTTTGTTCTATTGGTTGTATTTGCTATTTCCTTTCTAGGCGCATTTGAAATCACATTGCCGTCAGGCTTCGTCAACAAAATGGATGCAAAATCCGATAAAGGCGGTTTGATAGGAATATTTTTTATGGCCTTTACTTTAGGTTTGGTTTCTTTTTCATGCACAGGTCCAATTATTGGAACGCTACTTGTAGAAGCGGCATCAACAGGCGCTTTGGCAGGACCCTTCTTTGGCATGTTTGGCTTCTCGTTAGCATTGGCATTACCTTTTGGTTTATTTGCGGCATTCCCGGGTTGGTTAAATTCATTACCAAAATCAGGTGGTTGGTTAAATTCTGTAAAAGTTGTATTGGGCTTTTTAGAATTAGCATTGGCCATGAAATTTTTATCGAATGCAGATCTGGTTGTACAAGCGGGAATTGTAACACGTGAAATTTTCTTAGTGATCTGGATCGTGATCTTTGCGTTGTTGGGCGCATACTTAATGGGTTGGTTCAAATTATCGCACGATAGTGAAATGAAATATGTTTCAACGGGACGTTTATTGTTTGCGGTGATTGTATTTTCATTTACAGTTTATTTAATTCCCGGTTTATGGGGCGCGCCTTTAAAATTAATAAGCGGCTTTCCTCCTCCTGATTTTTACAGCGAATCGCCCGAAGGTTTTGGCGGAAGAAAAATTGATGTTTCTTCTAACAATACAACACAAACAAATTTAGCTGAGCATATGCACAAAGGGCCAAATGGTATTCCTGCCTTTGATGATTATTATCACGCGCTGGAATATTCTAAAAAAGCTGGTAAGCCTTTAATGATCGACTTTACCGGTTGGGCCTGCGTTAACTGCCGTAAAATGGAAGGCCAGGTGTGGAGTGATCCGAAAGTGAAACAAAAATTAAGTGAAGAATTTGTTCTGGTTTCATTATATGTAGATGATAAAAAAGATTTGCCGGCAGAATTACAAAAAGAAGTTGACTGGAGCGGATCTAAACGTACATTAAACTCTGTTGGCGACAGATGGAGCCATTTACAGAACACCAAATACCAATCGAGCACACAACCCCAGTACTGGATCATTGATCATGAAGAAAAGCACTATAGCGATTCTACAAGCTACGATCCTGACATCCAAAAATACATTGAGTGGTTGGATAGAGGATTAGCGAAATATAAGGCTAAGAAATAATCAACGGCAAAAAATTGAAAAAAATAACATTAATAGTATTTTGTCTGTTAATGGTTTTCTCTGTTGAAGGACAACAGAAAACTTATAAGAAATTTAATGATACTGTTTTTGTTGTTAATGATGTTATTTTAGCACCATCCATTTTGTTTGAATTGGGGAAATGTGAAATACTACCGCTGTCAAAAGATTCAATTAATGTTATTGCTACTTTTATAAAAAGTCATCCAAAACTTAAAATTGAAATTGGTGTTCACACAGATATTAGAGGAGATAAAAGAAAGAATCTTACATTATCTGAATGCCGCGCCTCATCAATATTAAATTGTTTAACCAAGGATCTATATGCTCCTGTAACTAATCTAGTAATAAAAGGATACGGTAGTTCTCAGCCAATATTTACTGAAACAAGAATTACTCATGAAACCGAAAAAAAACATCTCGATCTTTCTGAACGTGAAGTGTTTTATGCAAATAATAAACGTGTAGAAATTAAAATTTTAAAAGTAGAATAAACTACTTCCCCAACAACTTCGATAAAATATAATTGCCATCAATTACCAGTTGCTTAAAGTTTTTCCCATTGCGGATTATTAACTGGTTGGTATTATATTTTGTAATAGCATAATCGTATTCAATAGCTTCTTTACCTTTTTTCTCCAGCGCAATTAAATATTTAAGGTCTTTGTCTGAAAGAATAAATTCTTTTTCTTTCTTAAATCCCCAATACGCTTTCTCTCTTATTTTTAATGCAGAGAACTTTCTGTTAGGAAATACCGCTAATGTTGCCGCATAATATTTTGCAGAATACCCGTTAGCGTTTTTTTGTACTACGTATTTTTCAGTAATGGTGTATTTTTGTTGTGTGCCAGTTAATGTTTGGCCCGATGCAGTAGAAAGCAGTTGCGTAGCTTCTTCTACGTGGCACTGGTAATACGTTAAAGAGTCACCAATTTTAAGATCTTTTAAAATACTGTTTGAAGGAATAACAAGCGAATCATTCTGCGCCTGAAACAAGGAACAAGAAACCAGGAACAATATTAGAAACAGCTTTCTCATTTATGAACGATCTCAATTTGTTTGGAAAGTGCAATAGCTTTTTCTTTTGTTTTGGTTACATCCGTATTAGTGGCATCATTACACAATACAACGGCCATTCTACGGTACGGACGAGTTGTTGGCTTTCCAAACACTTTTACATCAGTGTTTTTGTTTTCAAGAACTTTTTCTATGCCTTTAAATTCAGGCCGCGTTCCTTCTTTGCTTGCCAACACAACGGCAGAGGCACCGCATTTTACCAATTCAATATTTGGTATTGGCAAACCTAAAATAGCGCGCGCGTGTAATTCAAACTCATTATAATTTTGCGTGTTAGCCAGCGTTACCATTCCGGTATCGTGCGGACGAGGAGATAATTCAGAAAAATAAACGCCATTTTGTGTTAGAAAAAATTCAATGCCCCAAATGCCGTAACCGGTTAAAGCTTTGGTAACTTTTTCTGCCATGTCCTGCGCTTCTTTCAAATCTTTATCACTTATTGCGCAGGGCTGCCAGCTTTCCTGGTAATCGCCGCGCTCTTGCCTATGGCCAATTGGCGGACAAAACAATGTAACACCATTTTTTTGCGTCACCGTTAAAAGCGTTATCTCCGAATCAAACTTTACAAATTCTTCTATAATAGCTTCTTTGTAATCACCACGCGATCCTTCCATGGCATAATGCCAGGCCTTTTCTACATCGACTTCGGTTTTAATAACGCTTTGCCCTTTGCCGCTGCTGCTCATTAAAGGCTTTACAACACAGGGAATACCAATTTTTGAGACCGCATCTTTAAAAGCTTCTAATGTTGTTGCATATAAATAATTAGCGGTTCTTAAACCTAATTCTTTTGCTGCCAGATCGCGAATAGCCTTTCTATTCATAGTAAAATTAGCGGCTTTGGCACTTGGCACAACGGTTATTCCTTGTTTTTCGTAATCGTAAAAACGTTCGGTACGTATGGCTTCAATTTCAGGAACGATCAGATCAGGTTTGTGTTTGGCTACGATTTTATCCAGCGCTTCACCATCTAACATGTTAATTACTTCAAACTCATGTGCTACCTGCATAGCGGGTGCATTCTCATAACTGTCAACCGCAATAACGTACTGACCTAGTCGTTGTAAAGCAATAACAACTTCTTTACCTAACTCACCGCTGCCAAGCAGCATTACTTTTTTTTGCATAAAATTTTAAGAACCTTGTTTAATAAATTTAGAAGAATAAATAACCGCACCGTTTTGCTTCATGCGAATAAAATAAACGCCATTGGTTAAGTTGTATGTATTGAAAGTTATTTTATTTTCTCCTTCGTTACTATTTTCAATAGTTTGAGAATAATGAATTCTTCCTAGCACATCTGTCATTTCTATTTGAACGGCAGTTTTGTTTTTTAAAGTGTAATTTAAATTCAACACATCGTTTGCAGGATTTGGAAACAGTTTAACTGAAGCAAGAACAGAAATTTCCTTAATACCAACTGTGCTTATTCCATTAATGTTTATGTCGTCAATAAAAATATTATTGCCGCCGCCACTGGTAAACGAAAACCTGAAACGTGTTTTTGTAGAAAGATGTGTATCATCAATGTTAATTTTTTCTTCGCGCCATTCTGTTGATGCAGGTGTAGGAACGTTAGCGCCATTAATATTACTTGTAACCGTTCTTAAAGTTGTTCCGGTTTTGCTGTAAATAGAGAACCAGGTAAGCCCGCAATTGTTAGATACAGAAACATCCAGTTTATCCGAATTAGTTGTTGCGCGCGTTGCAAAATGTAATCTAAAAGTTAAAGTATTGCTTGCAGTTGCGCTAAGATCAAACGCAGGCGAAATAAGATCGTCAGTTGATGGCGCCATTGAATTGTGGTTAGCAATGCTTACACAATTTGCGCCGGTATAAAATGTAGAACTCACATTTTGCCAGTCGGGCACATCGTAATTTTTATTTATAGCTGTCCACTCATTTACAAAAGTGGCGGCATTCTCAAAGCTTTCGCTGTACGGCATTGTGTGGGTAGATGTTGCGCTATCCAATACATATACTTTATTGTTAAAGGTTGTTGTTTTGCTTGACGATAAATACGTTTTGGTTAAAGCAATATTATAAACTCCTGGAAAATTATATTTCACTTTTACAATGCTATCGGTTAAGCTTGATGAAGGACTTCCGAAAAAATTCCAGGTGCGTGAAGAAGAATTTCCGCCGTAAGAATAATCAGTAAATTTTACCGAATCGCCCGCGCAGGCTACTATTGCACCAAAAGGTAACACTTCAGGCACAGCTGTACACAATACAGGATATACATATGTATCGGCAGTACCTGTTGCTAATAAATTAGATGCGCTCCATAAATTGTTTCTGCCCGATGCTGCACCGTTAATGCAGGCAGTCATACGCGCCACTTGCCCTGCTGTAAACATATTTAAACAAGGGCCGTTGGTGTAATCCATATAATCGGTATACATTTCCCCGTTTGGTCCGCCACCGCAAGAGTTATTTGGGTTGCGCGGAAAAGCGGGACAACCGCTATTGCTGTTAACGTGCGGAGGAGTATCGGCGACAAGATCGTTACCGCAATTGGCATCGCCCCAGATATGACGCAGGTTAAACCAGTGACCTAATTCATGAATTAAATAACGGCCTTTGAAATTTCCCCAGCTGCTGTTAGTGGCCGCTGTACCAATATTACTGATAAGATCACCGCGAATATTGATGCCATCTAACGTTGCTGCACCACCGGGAAATGTTGCATAACCGCCACCCGCGCAGCCTGTTTGGCCTGCATAGTGCATAGATTGTACCAACCAGATGTTTAAATATTTATTACTTGGCCAGTACGATAAAGATTTTGGATCATCTTCATCTACCGAACAATTGGCAAGGCTGTTGTAAATTCGGTTAATACCATTGGTACAATTACCGTTTGGATCTTTTGTAGCTAAGCGAAACTCAACGCTGAATGATGCAGCAGCAGATTTAAAAGCGGCAGGTGTAAGAACAGTATCTGCCTGTTGGCGTGGAAATTCTTTATTTAAGATCTGGATCTGATCAATAATTTGCGCATCAGAAATGTTTCCCGAACCGCCGGTATGAATAACATGAAACACAACCGGAATAATATATGGCGCTGCGGCAGGTGATTTAGCCACAGAACCGTTTTTAATGAATTCCTGTGTAAATATTTCTAATGCTTCCTGGTTCTTTTTAAACTCAGGGTCGTTTTGCATTTGCTTTTTATGATGCTCATCAGCAATACAACCGTGCTGGTTTTGCGCATTTATTTCCAACAGAAATAAATTACAAGCGATCAATAGAATTATTCTTTTCATGCGTTTAAATTTTATTTATTAAAACCTACATCTATATTTTCGGGATAAGAAGAGTGAAATAAGGCATAGATACCATAACCAATGGCAAGGCCAACGGTTCCGCCTATTACGGACTTAATTTTTCTTCGTTGTCTTGCTACGCGTTCATAACCCAAAATATAAGCATCGCTCTCTACATAAGCAGGATTACTAATTGTATTATGTCGTATGCGTACTTTCGGAATTCCACTTAGGGCCATGTATCCGTAAGGCGCAATTGGTCCCCAAAATGTACCGCTCATGCCACCAATAATTCCTGCAATACCTGCACCAATTAAAGAACCACGGGCTTTAAAGCCTCTGCGCGCATCGTTTTCACCCTTCATGTACATCCACATTTCTTCACGGGTAAACCAGTTACTAATGGTTGTATCTTGTGTATAATAATAACGCTTATCGCCATTAGCAAAACGTACCATATAAAGCTGGTCCCACTCGTAATGAATTTTTTTACTTGGTTTTTTTGGATTGATAATAGTAACAGCGCCTAAAAGTGTATCAATTACTTTTTCGCCCACAACCTGGCCGTTCATTAAATAAATAGTATCCTGCACGTTTGTTTGTGAAGAAATTGCCTGGAATAAAAAACAAGAAACGAAAAACAGGAAACCTTTTTTTAGCATGAACCAAAGATAATTTTTTAATTATAAACTTGGTTTATTTTGGTACTGGTGGCTGTAAAAAGATTAATAATTAACAACTTGTTCCTCTATATTTTCAGGAATTTCGCGGAATTCGTATTGCTGGTTACGTAATTGCGGTTCAAAACCTGCCTCGCGAATAGCATCTTGTATAGTTTTATATGTAAAACGATGCGGCGCACCGGCAGCACTTACTACATTCTCTTCTATCATTATACTTCCAAAATCATTAGCACCCGCCTGCAAACAAATTTGCGCGGTAGCCTTACCAACCGTTAACCAGCTGGCCTGTATGTTGATAATATTTGGAAGCATGATGCGGCTTAACGCGATCATACGAATGTATTCATCGGAAGTAACATTGTTTTTCACACCTTTTACGCGCTTCAATAAAGTACCATCATCCTGAAATGGCCATGGAATAAAGGCTAAGAAGCCTTTTGAATCTTTAGGTTTTTGTGCCTGTACTTCTCGAATCCATACCAAATGCTCAAAACGCTCGTAAACGGTTTCAACGTGTCCAAACATCATGGTAGCACTGGTGGTGATGTTTAACTGGTGACAGGCTTTCATCACCTCTAACCATTCACGACCCGTGCATTTGCCTTTGCTTATTAAGCGGCGAACGCGGTCGTTCAAAATTTCGGCACCTGCGCCAGGAAGACTGTCCAGCCCAGCTTCTACCAAAGCTTTTAACACTTCGGTATGCGTACTTTTTTCTAGTTTGGTAATGTGTGCTATCTCTGGCGGGCCAAGAGAATGCAGTTTTATTTGAGGAAAATGGGATTTAATTTCTTTGAATAAGTTTACATAGAACGAAAGGCCAAGATCAGGATGGTGCCCGCCCTGCAGCAATAGCTGATCGCCACCGTATTTAATGGTCTCTTCTATTTTTTTCTTGTAAGTGGCAATATCAGTAATGTAAGATTCTTTATGGCCGGGGATGCGGTAAAAATTACAGAATTTACAGTTGGCAATGCAAACATTGGTAGTGTTGAGGTTACGGTCTATTTGCCAGGTAACTTTATTTGAATTTTTTTTCTGAATTTTTTTTAGTTCGTTGGCAACAAACATTAACTCTGCCGTTGCTGCGTTCTCATAAAGAAAAACGCCCTCTTCAATACTTAAAAATTCAAATTTTAAAGCGCGCTCTAACAGGTTGTTTACGTTCATTTTAAAGTAAATGGTATTACAAATATACGCAGGCTTTTGTTGAGATTAACGTTAAAAGAAAAGAAATAATGAGAAAAGACGCATGAATCAGGACGCAAGACGGAAGCATAAAGAAACCAGGAACAAGAAATCTGAAACTGCTATTTCTTTAATAACTCTTCCCTTTGCTTTTTTGGTAAAGATTGCACAATAAGATCATACGAATGATCTATCCATTCAAAAATTTGTTTTTTAGTAGCGCGGCCATCGCAGGTAACGGTATTCCAATGCTGTTTGTTCATGTGATAGCCCGGTTGTACAAAATCATATTTTTCACGTAATTCAATTGCTATTTGAGGGTCGCATTTTACGTTGAATTGAACGGGGTTTGAATTTAAACCTGTAAGCAAAAACATTTTTCCAGCCTTAAAAACAAGTGTTTCATTATCAAACGGAAAACTTTCAGTAACGCCTCTTTTCAAAAGGCAATATTCTCTTATCTCTTCGATGCTCATGCTTAACGATTTCTTAATATTAACACCAAATATGCTAAAAAATATACCAGATGTAAAGAGCAGCTTTATTTATAGCCAAAACATGCCAATATTTGCCTTCAAATGCCGTTTTAATCCTAAAAATAGTTTGCGAATAAATTCTATTTTATTAAGTTTGGCATTCATTTTAAAATACAAAACTAATTAACATAATAAATAACAACAACTATGAGCACAAAAAAAACATCGGGAGGTTTCCCACTAATTGTTTCAGCATTAGCAATTGTAATTTGCCTTGGTATCGGGGTCTTTATTTTTAAGAGCATCCTTGGAGCAGCGTCAAATTTTGAAGGAGGAGATGCAGAAAAAGGGCATCCACACAACATCTTAGGAACTATGTACAAAGGCGGTTTCATTGTGCCTATCTTAATTGGTTTCTTATTAACCGTAATTACTTTTGCTATTGAGCGTTTCATTACTATTATGAAAGCAGGTGGAAGCGGTGCAACTGATAAATTTGTTGCTAAAATTAAAACTTTGATCTCTAATCACGATTTTGCAGGTGCTATTGCTGAGTGCGATCGTCAAAAAGGATCTTTAGCTAATGTGGTACGCGAAGGCATTAAAAAATATGAATTTGTACAAGGCGATACACATATGGATAAAGAAGCAAAAGTACACGCTATCCAAAAAGCAATTGAAGAAGCTACCGCTTTAGAATTACCAATGTTATCAAAAAACATGGTGGTTATCTCTACAATGGCCTCTATTGGTACATTAGCGGGTCTTATTGGTACGGTTGTGGGTATGATTCGTGCGTTTGCGGCCTTATCTGCTGCAGGTGCTCCAGATACTTCTGCTCTTGCAACTGGTATCTCCGAAGCCCTTGTAAACACATTGGTAGGTATCTTAACTTCGGCATTAGCGATCATTTTCTATAACTATTTCAGCAATAGAATTGACCAGATCACTTATGCTATGGACGAAGCCGGATTCTCAATTATCCAGGAATTTCAGTCTACAGGAAAATAATTTTGATTTTTTTCAAAATTATTTATGGAATTTAAATAAAGTATTCATCTTAATTAAAAACAGTAAGCAATGTCAAAAAAACCATCAAAAGGAGGAGCCCCGGCGTTAGATATGACGCCCATGGTGGATCTTGCCTTCTTATTGGTAACATTCTTTATGTTAACGGCGTCTTTCCGTATGGCAGAGCCGGTGGTGGTTGATCCACCATCGTCTATTGGCCAGGTAGACTTACCGGATAATCATATTTTGGTTACCATTGATAATGACGGCCGTGCTTTTTTCGGGATCAGCAACTCAACAGCTAAAATGAACGCTTTGCGTCAGATGGCTGCAAAATATCAGGTAAAATTTACTGAAGAACAGATCGTTAAATTCAGCGGTTTACCAAGCTTTGGCGTAGATATTAAAGATCTGCCGGCTTATATTGATGCAAAAGAAGATGCGCGAAAAAACTTTCAACCACAAAAAGGCGTGCCTTTGGATACCATCAAGCCAAACAACCAGCTTAAAGACTGGATAAGCATTGGCGGTACCGAAGCCGTAAAAATGTATGAAGAGGCCAAATTAAAAGCAGCGGATGCCGGTGGCGAATTTAAAGCCGAAAAGCCGCGTTACGCCATTAAATGCGACTCTAAAACAAAATACATTTTTGTGAAAGACGTTATTAAAACATTTACAGATTTAAAGTTGTACCAGTTTAACCTTATCACTTCGCTGGAAGGCGGAGGGACGGTAATTGATCCAACAAAATAATATTTAAAAAAATTAAACAATGGCAGAAATAGCAGACAGTGGTGGCGGAGGCCACAAAGGTGGCAAGAAAAGGGCCAAGAAGCAAAGTACGCGTATTGATATGACGCCCATGGTGGATTTGGCGTTCCTGTTACTAACGTTCTTCGTTTTAACAGCTACGTTCAGCAAGCCAAAATCAATGGAGTTGACCTTTCCCGCACCCCCTGATAATCCAAAAGACCAGCCGGCATTAAAAAACGGTATCACTTTTTTATTATCAAAAGATAACCGCATTTTTTATTACGAAGGCGAGTTTAGACCGGCGGATGATGAAAAAGGGTTAAAAACAACTTTATCAGAATTAAGCTTTTCACAGGATGGAACTACCAGCCTGCACAAGTATTTGCTTAAGAAAAATAAAGACATGCAGGACCAGATAAAAGCCCTGGATGTAAAACATAAGAACAAGCAATTAGAAGATACAACGTTTAAACGTTTGGTTAAAAAAGTAAAAGCAGATCCTGCATCATTTACTTACTTAATTAAAACTGACGATAAAGCAACTTACAAAAATGTAATTGATGTAATTGATGAGCTTAACGTAAACGTAGTAGGTAAATATGTAATGGTGGATATTTTGAAACCGGAGCTTGATCTTGTTAACGAAAAAGTTGGAACAAATTAAAAATAGGAGGTAAACATGTTACAAAATTGGAATGATGTAACACTTGATTCGCGTAACGACCTGGTGTTTGAAGGACGCAACCAGGAATACGGCGCTTTTGAGCTGAGAAGAAACTACAACAAACGCGTAACGTTCATTATTGGCGGTATGCTTGTATTTTCTTTAGCATTAATGGGCTTAAAGAAATTTATGGACCGTCCGCAAGAGGAGGAAGTGGTTGAAAAGATCGTGAACACACAAATAGATCTTACACCGCCGCCACCAATTGAAGAGGTGCCACCGCCACCACCGCCACCACCACCACCACCAATGGTTGAGATGGTTAAATTCGTTCCGCCGGTAATTAAGGATGATGCTGTTGAAGAAGAGCCTCAAAAATTACAGGAAGAGGTAAAAGAAACCAACGTAGGTGTTAAAGACCAGGAAGGTGAAAAGGATATTGTTGCTCCACCAACCGAGATAAAAGGTCCAACAGAAACCGCGGCACCTGAAATTTTTACTATTGTGGAAGAGAACGCTGAGTTTCCTGGTGGAATTGCTGAACTTGGAAAGTTTATTCAAAAGAATTTGCAATATCCTTCAATGGCTCGCGAAGCGGGGATCAGTGGAAAATGTTTCTTAAAATTTGTTGTTAATGAAACAGGTGAAATTAGTAATGTAGAAGTGTTGAAAGGCGTTCCGGGTTGCTCTGATTGCGATAAAGAAGCTGTACGCGTTGTTAAATCAATGCCAAAGTGGAAAGCAGCAAAACAAACAGGAAAAGCTGTAAAATGTTATTTCAACTTACCGATCAGCTTTAAAATTAACTAATAAAAATTTTAATATTTAAAAAGCCATAACACATTACGCGTTGTGGCTTTTTTAATTTAATAACATCAACATGAAACAAATTTTTGTAATAATTATTGTATTGTTCGGCATTCAATCGGCAATTTCTCAAACTGTTACAGAACCCGTGCCTGTAATAGCTATAGAGGACAGTAAACCAATAGAAGAACGTACTGAGGTGTTTACGCTTGCCGAACAAATGCCAGAGTATCCCGAAGGAAAAGAACTATTGTATGCATATATTAATAACACTTTAAAGCTTCCAAAAAAAGTAAAAGAAAATGCAATTTCTGCTAAAGTATTTACAAAATTTATTGTTACTGAAAAAGGTGCAATTACAGATATTTATATTTTAAAAGGCATTAAAGATTGCAAGGAATGCGACGAGGAAGCGGTTCGCGTAATAAAAACCATCACAAAATTTAATCCTGCTAAAATGGGCGGCAAGCCGGTAAAATGTTACTATAATCTACCTATAAAATTCGAATCAAAATGAAACCAATTTTAAATTCATTTACTATTTATACCGGTGCTTTTATGATCGTTCTGGTTTTAGCAGGGGCCATTGCCTTTGCTACAACAGACCTGATGAACGACCGGCTTTATGGTAATAAGCGAACCGGCTTTATTATTATGCTGTTTGCCTATGCTGTTTACAGGGGTTTTAGAATTTATCAAACACTTAAACAACAAAAAAGAAATGAAGAATAAAAAAAGTTTCAGGTTCCTTGTTCCTAGTTTCTTCGCAATGTTGTCTTGCGTCTTATGTCTTGCGTCATTAATCCTCGTTTATGGTTGCGATAATTATTTCAAAAACGATTACAATGACAACACACCAACATCAGGAAAACTAAAAGTTTTTTATGATGAAGGATTGGAATTGCATGTAAAAAACCAGGTATATACTTTCGAAGCGCTTTATTCTAACGCAGAGGTCGAAACCTTTCAGGTAACCGAAAACGAAGCCGTGCAGGCCTTGTATAGCGATAGTTGCGAAGCCATCATTATTTCGCGGCCATTAAACGAAAAAGAAAAGCAGGCTTTTGCTTCTAAAAGTTATACCCCTGTTCCAACAGCGGTTGCAAAAAGCGGCATTGCTTTAATTACAAATATCAATACACCGGTGCAAAAATTATCTTACCTGGAAGTAACCGATCTTTTAAGCAAAGAATTTGTTACAAAAGATTCATTAAATAATGAGGCAAAAATAAATGTGCTGTTCGATAAAAATAATTCTTCGGTTATGTATTATTTAAAAGACTCTGTTTTAAAACAGAAAGCCTTTTCCCCTAACTGCACGGTATTAAAGTCTACTTTAGAAAGCATAAATTTTGTTGCTAATAATAAAAACACAATTGCATTTATAGATTTTGCCTGGTTAAGTGATGTAGACGATTCTCTTGTAAAAGCAAATCTCGGAAAAATAAAAACTATTCCGGTTAGCAAAGCAAATAGCAATCAATACGAATTTCCAAACCAAAGTAGTTTTAAATTAGAAACCTATCCTTTCACAAGAGCAATTTACGTGATAAAAAAGACAGGTGAATTTAGTTTGGCAAAAGGCCTCGAAACCTTTATTGCCGGACCAAAAGGTCAAACCACTTTTTTAAAACAGGGCTTACTGCCAACAAAACAACAGGAAAGAAGTATTGAGGTGAAATTACAATAACAGCCATGAAAAAATTTATAATTTTCTTTTTTATTCTTAGTACAATAGCTTGTTTTTCGCAAACGCAAAACTTAACTGTTAGCAATGAAGCACAAACAGAAGTTTATACTATCGTTGAAGAAATGCCTGAATTTCCGGGCGGCATAGCCGAAATGTCTAATTTTATCCGAAAGAATCTCATGTTTCCACAAAGCGCTATTAAAGATACTTTGTTTAGTGAATGCAAAGCGTACATTAAATTTATTGTAGATGAAAAAGGTGATATAAAAAACGCAGAGATCATAAAATCCTGCAACGGTTGCGCTGATTGCGATAAGGAAGCGTTGCGGGTAGTGAAGAGTATGCCTCAATGGAAACCAGGGAAAATGGATGGAAGAGCTGTAAAAGCATTTTATAATCTGCCATTTAAATTTAAGAAATAATCCCTTAAAAAATGCTAAAAACAGCCGTTATTAATTAATTGGTATTTAACTTGCAATATAAAATATAGTGTTATTTTTACGAACCATTTATAATACAATGAAAAAAACGATCATACTTAGCGCCGTTGCCTTTACAGGTTTTTTAAACGCGCAAACATTACAGGATGCTGTTGCTAAAACAGATAACGAACGTTATGCAGCCGCAGCTGTAGAATTTCGTGCCCTAATTGCGAAAGACGCCACTAAAGGAGAAAACTATTTTTATTACGGTGAGAATTTTTTTAAAAATGATATGATAGATAGCGCCAGCATCTTTTACAATAAAGGTGCTGAAGCAAACGCAACATATCCTTTAAATCATGTGGGTATTGGTAAAGTTTTATTGGCAAAAGGCAATGTGGCCGATGCAAAAACACAGTTTTACAAAGCCATTGCCTTAGGCGCAAATAAAAACGCCGAGTTGTTACGCAAAGTGGCTGAAGCTTGGTTAGCAACTGATACAAAAAATCCTGACGAAGCCTTGGTACAAATTAATGCGGCTATAAAATTAGAGCCAAAAAATCCTGAGAATTATATTATTTTGGGTGATGCACAATTGGAAAAAAACCCAACGGATGGTAGCGGCCCAATTAAAAGCTACAAGCAAGCAACAACTTTAAATCCAAAAAACGTAAAAGGTATTTTGCGTGAAGGTAAATTATACCAACGCGGTCGTAACTACCAATTAGCAATTGATAAATACAAAGAAGCAATTGCTATTGATGCTACGTTTGCGCCCGCTTACAGAGAGTTGGCTGAGGTATATTCACTTTACCAAAAACACACATTAGCAATTGAGAACTGGAAAAAATATTTAGAATTAAACAACAGCGATGAAGCACGTTACCGTTTTATGAGTGCATTATTCTCAAATAAGCAATATGCTGATGCAATCACTGAGTACGAAGGTTTAAAAAAATCAGGCTTTAAAAACCTGTATTTAGAGCGTTTGGCTGGTTACAGTTATTATGAGATCGGAAATAAAACAGATGCTGAAGCTTATAACAAGGGTTTAAATTCTATTGAGAATTTCTTCCAAATGGCAGGGCCTAACTTTAAATATTTATATAACGATTATAAATACAAAGGTTTATTATTAGCACGTACCGGCAAAGACTCGTTAGGTGTATTGGAAATGGAAAAGGCTATTGTGCTTGATCCTGCTGCATCGGGCGAATTGAATACAGCAATTGCAGATATCTACATGAAGTCGAAAAAATACGATAAAGTAATAAAAGCATTTGAGCGTAAAATGAATGGTGATGTGAAGAACTTAACCAATAATGATTATTTTACAATGGGCCGCGCGTATTATTATCAAGGTGGAAACGTTCAGCGTGATGCCGCTTTAATTAAAGATGCTAAAGCCAAAACTGCAAAAGAAGCAGAGGCAAAACCATTATTTATTAGTGCCGATTCTTCTTTCTCTAAACTAACACAACTTAGTCCAACATGGCCGGTTGGTTATTTCTGGAGAGGAAAAGCAAATGTGCAGTTAGATCCAACTAATGAAAAAGCATTGGCAAAACCGCATTACGAAAAAGCAATCTCTTTAGTTAAGCCTGAAGAGCGCGCTACGCCAACGTATAAAAATAACATGATCGAAGCGTTAGAATATCTTGCCGGTTATTATACAGGTATAAAAGATAAAACAAAAGCAGACGAACTTTGGAAACAGGTGCAGGAATTAGATTCAAACAACGCTAAAGCAAAAATCTATTTTAATCCTCCTAAGCAAGGCACCAAGCCTGCGGGTAAACAATAGTTTTTGATCAGTGAAATTTAATTAAGCCCATCGATTTTTCGATGGGCTTTCTTTTTTAAATTACAATTAAAAAGCTTTTGCGTTTAACTATCAGCGAAAATTTGTGTTCCCGATAATTATCGGGATTGTGGCTATATAATTATATGATCAATTGTTTACATTTTACCTGTTAAATTAAGCAAAACAAAACAAATTAATTAACTCATTTTGACTATTTTACTATCTTTGTCTGCCCCAGTATCCAATGGATTTAAAGCAATCGATCGATAAAAACAACATCCCGCAGCACGTTGCCATTATTATGGACGGAAACGGTCGTTGGGCCAAACAACAAGGGGAAGACCGCATTTTTGGACACCACGAAGGTGTAAACTCTGTTCGCGAAATTGTAGAAGCCTGTGGTGAAATAGGCGTTAAATACCTTACCCTTTATGCTTTTAGTACCGAAAACTGGAACCGGCCTAAAGACGAAGTGGACGCTTTAATGGAATTGTTGGTAGCAACCATTAGCATGGAAACGCCTAACCTAAATAAAAAAGGCGTACGCTTACAAGCTATTGGCGATATTAAAAGTTTACCAGAATCGTGCCAGGCAGAGTTACAAGAATCTATTGATATTACTGCAAACAATAATACCGTAACCTTAATTCTGGCCTTAAGTTATTCCAGCAAATGGGAGATCACAAACTCAGTAAAAGAAATCGCAAAACAAATTGAAGAAGGAAAATTAAAAGCAACTGAAATTACTTCAAAACATATTGAAAAACATTTAAACACCAATAAATATCCCGATCCTGAATTAATGATCCGCACAAGCGGCGAACACCGAATCAGCAACTTTTTATTATGGCAATTAGCTTACGCCGAATTTTATTTTACCGATACCTTATGGCCTGATTTTAGAAAAGACGATTTTTTTAAAGCCATTTTATCATATCAAAACCGTGAGCGTCGCTTCGGGCAAACAAGCGAACAAATCTCAAAAAATTAAAATGGGAAAACATATTATAAAAATAGTTTTTCTATTGGCAATAAGCTTAAACAGCTTCGCACAAAACGACTCTACATTTTTAGAGTCGGTTAAAAGCCCAAAAAAATATCAGATCGGTGGTATTACCATCGAAGGAGCCGAGAACACAGATAAAAACGTTTTAACCTTATTGTCAGGTCTTAATGTTGGCGATGAGATAACTGTGCCCGGCGAAAAAATTACCGATGCCATTAAGGCTTTATGGAAGCAATATATTTTTGAAGACATACAGATCTTGCAGGATAAAATTATTGGTAACGATATCTTCTTAATAATAAAAGTGGTTGAGCGACCGCGCTTATCAAAATTTGCTTTTAAGGGGGATGTTAAAAAAAGCGATGCCGATGATATTCGTGGTAAAATACGTTTGTTACAGGGCCGTGTGGTTACCGACTACATGATTGGAACTATAAAAAACACAGTACGAGATTATTATCTCGATAAGGGGTATTATTTTAACGAGGTAGATATCATTCAAAAAAGAGATACTTCAAAAAAATTACCGCATACAATTATTACCATCAAAGTAACAAAAAACAAAAAAGTACGCATACAGGATGTAAACATTATTGGCAATACTGTTATTAAAGATTGGAAACTGCGCCGTAAGTTGGAAGACAGTAAGCCTCGCCGCTGGTGGAACCCCTTCAACTCCGGAAAATATTTAGAAGACAATTTAAAGAAAGACCTTCCTGCCATTGCTGCAAAGTATAATTCAAAAGGATACCGTGATGCCCGAGTTATAAAAGATACTGTTTATTTTGTAGCACCAAACCGCGTGGCCATTGATATTACAATTGATGAAGGGCATAAATATTATTTCGGGAAGTTTAAATGGTTTGGAAACGCCAAATACCGTAGCGGTCAGCTGGATACGATCTTGAACATTCCTGAAGGAACAGTTTACGATCAAAGCAAATTAGAACAAAAATTATTTATGAATCCTAACGGCTTTGATATTACCAGCCTTTATATGGATGATGGATATTTGTTCTTCCAGGTTAACCCGCAAGAAAGCAATATTCATAACGATACTATTGATTTTGATGTTTTGATGTATGAAGGCAGGCAGGCAACCATTAATAAAGTTACCGTTAAAGGCAATGATAAAACAAACGATCATGTAATTTACCGCGAGATATTTACTAAGCCTGGGCAGTTATTTAGGCGTTCGGATATTATCCGTACACAACGCCAGCTAGCGCAATTAGGTTATTTTGATCCTGAAAAACTGGACGTAAAACCACAACCAAATCCCGCAGATGGAACCGTAGACATTGAATATGTTGTAGAAGAAAAACCCAGCGATCAGATAGAATTAAGTGGCGGTTGGGGAGGCCGCAACTCGCTAAATAACCAAAGCGGCGTTGGCGGTATTGGTATTATTGGCACATTGGGTGTAACATTCAACAATTTTTCTGCAAAAAATTTATTTAAAGCGTCATCCTGGAGACCGTTACCAAGTGGCGATGGTCAACGTTTAAGTCTTCGTGCGCAAACAAATGGTATTTATTATCAGTCGTATAACTTCTCGTTTACCGAGCCATGGTTGGGTGGTAAAAAGCCAAACTCATTAACGGTTTCGGCGTTTCACTCGTTGTTTAGTAACGGACAAAAAAAATATGTTGATAGTGAAGTAGGAAAGATCTATAATCCCAAACGCCAAAGTATGAGTATTATTGGTGGCTCGGTTGGTTTAGGGCGACGTTTAAAATGGCCTGATAATTATTTTAATATGTTTACGAACTTAAATTATAATTATTACGATCTTAAAAATTACGGAGCATTTATTTTTACAAACGGTTTTGCAAATGACTTTAACCTTCAGTTAAACATTTCGCGTAACTCGGTTGATGCGCCTATTTATCCTAAAACAGGCTCTAACTTTACCTTTTTAGGTCAGTTTACGCCTCCTTATTCTCTCTACAATAACAAAGATTACAGCAAACTGCCCGATGCTGAAAAATACCGTTATATCGAATATCAAAAATATAAGATCACAGCAGAGTGGTTTACTCAGTTAACCAACAAAAAAGCGGCAGAGGGTAAAGAGGCCCGCAACTTTGTGTTACGCACAAAAGTAGGTTATGGCTTTTTAGCACGCTATAATAAATCGGTGGGTTATTCTCCATTCGAACGCTTCTATCTTGGTGGTAGTGGTATTAGCGGGTTTCAGAATTTTGTGGCAAGAGAGATCATTGGCCTTAGAGGTTATCCTGACAACTCTTTGGTACAAACAATGGATGCTAATGGAAATGCGGTTGGCGACCCTATTGTTGGTCGTTATACAATGGAGCTGAGGTATCCCATTAGTTTAAATCCGCAGGCAACCATATTTGTATTAGGTTTTGCCGAAGCAGGTAATGCGTGGACAGATTATAAAAAATTCAATCCTTTTCAGGTTAAGCGCAGTGCAGGTTTTGGCTTACGAGTATTTTTACCAATGTTTGGTTTATTAGGGATAGATTATGGCTGGGGCTTTGATAATGTGCCGGGTCAGCCTGGCATTGGTAACGGTACAGGCCAGTTCCACTTTACCATTGGTGGCGCCCTTGGCGAATTATAGCAAAAATGTGTTAATTGAATGATATTTTTTAAATTGGCACGTTTTATGATTAAATTTAAAAACTTAAATAGTATGAAATTAAGAAGTAAAATAGTTTGTGCATTATTGACAATTGTTTCAGGCTTTGGCTTTGCTCAAAGCGGTGCTGCAAAATTTGGTTATGTTGATACAGATTATATTTTATCACAAATACCCGAATACAAAGCCGCACAAAGCGAGTTAGATAAAACAAGCGTACAGTGGCAAAAAGAAATTGAAGGAAAATATTCTGAAGTAGATAAATTATACAAAGCTTACCAGGCAGATGCTATTTTATTGACCGATGAAATGAAAAAGAAACGTGAGAATGAGATCGTGAACAAAGAAAAAGAAGTAAAAGACCTTCAAAAATCACGTTTTGGTGTAGACGGTGAGTTATTTAAAAAACGTCAGGAATTGGTAAAACCCATACAGGACAAGGTTTACAACGCTATTAAAACAGTTGCAGAAAAAGCCGGTTTGGGGTTTATTATGGATAAAAGTGGCCAGGTTTCTATTTTGTACGCAAACAGTAAATATGATAAAAGCGATGACGTTTTAGTTTATCTCGGATACAAAAAGTAATTTTACAACCCAAAAATAAAAACACCAATAAAATCAATGCTTTTAAAAGCATACAAAACAAACACTATGAACAAACAAACATTTACAAGAATAGCTCTGATCATTGCAGCGGTTGGTTTATTCTCTTTTGCAAAAGCCCAAAAAATTGCTCACCTGAGCTTAGATTCTTTGATTAGCTTAATGCCGGAAACTAAAATAGCTAAAGAAACAGCACAAAATTATTTAAAAGGAATTGATGCGGAATCTATCAGCATGCAATCTGAATTAGAAGCTAAATATCAAAAATACATGCAGGATCAGGCTACCATGAGCGATCTTGTTAGAAAGACAAAAGAAGACGAGTTAAACCAATTACAACGCCGTATCGAAGAATTTAAACAACAAGCACAGCAAGATTATCAACGTAAAACTGCCGAATTAACAGCGCCTATTATGGATAAAGCCAAAAAAGGAATTGAAGCTGTTGCAAAAGAAGGTGGTTACAAATATATATTAGATACAAGTGCCGGAAGTGTATTATATAGCGAGCCATCAGATGATGTTTTAATGGCAGTTAAAAAGAAATTAGACGCAATGCCTGCGGCAGTTATTCCGGGTGCTACAAACCAAACCGGCGGCATTAAAACCCCTCCGGGTGGGGGCACGGGAAAAACGCCTCCAAAAAAACCATAATTAATTCATACATCTTAAAAAAGCCCTCTGTATTAAAAACAGAGGGCTTTTGATTTGCTGAAAAGGGAAATAAAATCCCGATGAGTTCGTCGGTAAATAACGCCAATTAGTCTAAATTACACCAATTTACCTTAGCATTGTTAATAACTCCGTGTTGTGGCTGAGCTAATTAGCCGTACGAATTTCTTAACTTCAATATAACAAAAAATTGTTAATATGAGAATCACATTATTCTTCGCATTAAGTTTAGGGTGTTTAAATACCCACTTTGCGCAAACATATGAAGTGATCCCCAACACCACAGATACTATTAACTTTATTGATGAGCTTGGCAAGAAACAAGGCAAATGGGTTTTATTCGGAAAACATAAACCAAATACCTGCTATGCTCCTACTCAAAAAGCGGAAGAAGGGTCGTACAAAGAGAACCGTAAAACCGGTATCTGGATGGAATATTTTTGCAATGGCAATACAAAAAATAAAATAACATTTGTTAATGGCCGCCCTGATGGTTATGCAATAGTTTACCATGAGAACGGAAAAATTGAAGAAGAAGGGCAATGGAAAAACAACCGTTGGGTAGGTGCTTTTAAACAATATTACGATAACGGCCAGGTTCAACACGAATTTACATTCAACAACAGCGGCAAACGTGAAGGCGTTCAAACCTATAAATACGAAAATGGGCAATTAGCTGTACAAGGTAATTTTGTTGATGGAAAAGAGACTGGCACTGTAAAAGAGTTTTACGAGAACGGACAATTAAAAGCCGAGAAAAAATTTGACAATGGAAACGTTGATGTTGCTTCTATCAAAATATACGAATCAACAGAAAAGATCGTAAAGAAAGTAGAAACACCTGATAACGCACCGAAAATTGCTATTAAGGCCGACGAAAAACCTGCAAATGGCCCATTGGTATTAAATGGCAAGCAAACACTTTACAACAAAAATAAACAGGTAACTAAAGACGGTATTTTTAAAGATAACCGTTTTATGGAAGGTAAAGCTTACATTTATAATGACAACGGCATTTTACAACAAGTAGCAGTTTATAAAAATGGTATTTACGTTGGCGACGCGCCAATAGAAAACTAAGAAAAGAATTTTAATATATTTTAAGGCGGAAATATTTTTTCCGCCTTTTTTTATTGTGTAATTTAGTCTTCCTATGCAAGCCCTGTTTTTATACAACACCCTTACCCGAAAGAAAGAAGAGTTTAAGGCCATTAAACCACCATTTGTTGGTTTGTATGTTTGTGGCCCAACGGTTTACAGTGATGTGCATTTAGGCAATTGCCGCACGTTTATTTCTTTTGATATGATCTACCGTTATCTTATTCATATAGGATACAAAGTACGTTATGTGCGCAATATTACTGATGCCGGGCACCTGGAAGGCGATCGTGACGAGGGAGATGATAAATTCGCCAAAAAAGCAAGGTTAGAACAGGTAGATCCAATGGAAATTGTACAAAAGTACACCGTTGGTTTTCATGATGTAATGCAGGCCTTCAACAACATGCCGCCAAGCATTGAGCCTACTGCCACTGGCCATATTTGCGAGCAGATAGAAATGGTAAAAGAAATTATTGAAAAAGGTTTTGCATACGAAGTAAACGGCACCGTTTATTTTGATGTAGAAAAATACAATAAAGATTTTTCTTACGGTCAGTTAACAAACAGAAAATTAGAAGAGTTGTTAGAAGGTACACGCGAATTAAGCGGGCAGGATGAAAAACGCGGTCGCCTGGATTTTGCATTATGGATAAAAGCAAAACCCGAAACATTAATGCGTTGGCCATCGCCTTGGGGATGGGGTTTTCCGGGTTGGCACATTGAATGTTCTGCCATGAGCAGTAAATATTTAGGCGATGTATTTGATATACATGGCGGTGGTATGGACTTACAAGCCACACATCACACTAATGAAATTGCGCAATCACAAGCTTGCAACCATAAATCACCTGTAAATTACTGGATGCACACCAACATGCTAACGGTTAACGGTGTGCGTATGTCTAAATCTGCAGGTAATGGTTTTTTACCCGGAGAATTATTCACCGGTTCTCATCCTTTATTAGAAAAAGGCTACAGCCCTATGGCGGTGCGCTTTTTTATGATGCAAACACATTACCACAGCACGCTCGATTTTTCTAACGAAGCATTGCAGGCAAGTGAAAAAGGCTTTGAGCGTTTGATGGAGGCACATTCAACATTACAAAACTTAAAAGCATCGGCAACATCTACTGAAGATATAAAAGCATTGCAACAAAAATGTTACGATGCTATGAATGATGATTTTAATACACCTGTTTTAGTTGCACATTTATTTGAAACTGTTCGTATCATTAATTCAGCCAACGATGGTAAATTAAGTTTAACGCAGGCAGACATCGATCTTTTAAAAACGATATATCAAAATTTTATTTTTGATATAATGGGCTTGAAAAAAGAAGAAGAAGGAAACTCCAAAGCTGCGGGAGCGCTTAGTAAAGTAATGGATCTTGTTTTAGATATTCGTAATAAAGCAAAAGTAGAAAAGAATTTTCCGTTAAGTGATGAGATCCGCAATAAGTTGACTGATGCAGGCGTTCAGATAAAAGATACCAAAGAAGGCTCTTCTTGGAAAATATAAAAATGAAAAGCGCAAAAAAAATAATTTCTTTTTCTGCAATTGTTATTGCATTTGTCTCCTGTAGTTCTTGCGAACCCGAAGTAAAAAAAGACCCTGAAATACCGGTAAATGATCCTATTCATGAAAAACCCGTTATTCCTGTATTGGATTATTCTATTGTTGCTACTGTACCACACGATACAACTGCATTTACCGAGGGCCTTTTATTTCATGATAATAAATTATTTGAAAGCACAGGCTCACCCGATAATATGCCAGAATTAAAATCTGTTTTAGGAATTGTAGATATGAAAACGGGTAAACTCGACGCTAAAGTTGAGCTAGATAAAAAAGCTTACCCTTTTGGTGAAGGTATGGTTATTTTAAACGAAAAAATTTACCAGGTAACCTACAAAGAGCAAACCGGTTTTATTTACGATGTAAAAACATTTAAAAAAATTGGTCAGTTTAATTATTCAAATAAAGAAGGCTGGGGTTTAACCACCGATGGTACGTACATTATTATGAGTGATGGTACCAATAACTTAACTTATTTTGATGCAGAAATGAAACCGGTAAAAACCCTTGCCGTTAATGAAAATGGCTATGCTGCCGATGCATTAAATGAATTGGAATACATTAAAGGCTTTATTTACGCTAACATTTATACAACAGGTTATATTGTTAAGATCGATCCTAAAACCGGCAATATCGTAGCCAAAATTAACTTAACACCGAAGTTTTATGAAATGCACACAGCGCATCCTAATACTTTAGAAATGAACGGCATTGCCTACGATTCTATTGCAGATAAAATTTATGTTACGGGCAAGCTCTGGCCTGTAATGTACGAAGTTAAATTCGATCACTAACTTATCCACACAGTTCCAACAACGCTTTTTTAAAAGCCAAAAATTAATTTTCTTTGGTATATGAAGAATTTACTGTTGGCTTTGTTTGCATGTCTTACCTCATTCTCTGCAAACGCGCAAATCACATTTGTAAAAGGATACATCGTTAACGAAAAAGGAGATACACTTAAAGGTGAAGTAAAAATAAATCCAAAAAAAGAACAGGATAATTATAACAAAGTTTTCTTTAAAGGGGAAGACGGCACTCAAAAAAATTACAAAGCAAATAAAGTAAAAGCCTATGGCTTTGATAAACAAAACTATATTGCTATGGAATATGAAGGAGAGCAAAAGTTTTATCGCGTACTTGCCCGCGGTGAGATCTCACTTTATAAAATGATGTTTGAAGTAATAAATATGAACGCCGTAAGCTGGGATGGAGAATATTATCTTACAAGAAAAGATGATAAAAAAATGACCACAGTTAAAGAAGGCAAATTTAAAAAGCAATTACAGGAAATGATGAGTGGCGCTGCGGGTTACGCAAATGAATATGATGGCGATAAAAAACTGGACGAAGAAAAGGCTGTAGAAGTCATTACAAAATATAATAACAGAAGTTAATTTTTTAAACTGTTATTTCACTTACAAAAAACCAAACAATGATCACAAAAAATACTGACAAGAAACTATTTTTATTAGATGCCTACGCGCTTATTTACCGTGCCTTCTTTGCTTTTAGTAATGCACCGCGTATTAACTCAAAAGGATTTAACACATCTGCTATTTTTGGTTTTACAAATACCTTACTCGAAATTTTAAATAAAGAAAAACCAACGCATATGGCTGTTGTGTTTGATATGGAAGGGCCAACGCAACGTCACGTAGAGTTTGAAGCATATAAGGCTAACCGAGAAGAAATGCCGGAAGATCTTCAAAAATCTATTCCGTTAATTATGGATCTTATTAAAGGATTCAACATTCAAATTCTTGGCACTCCGGGTTATGAGGCCGATGATATTATTGGCACTTTGGCTATTAAAGCAGAGAAAGCCGGTTATACAACGTATATGATGACGCCGGATAAAGACTACGGTCAGCTGGTTGACGCAAATACATTTATTTATAAACCCGCTCGTTTTGGCAATGCCGCTGAGGTGTTGGGGCCTGAAGAAATTTGTAAGAAGTGGGAAATAAACAATGTATTACAGTTAATTGATATTTTAGGCCTGATGGGCGATAAGGTAGATAACATTCCTGGTATTCCGGGTGTGGGCGAAAAAACAGCCATTCAATTAATAAAAGATTTTGGAAGCATCGAAAATCTTTTAGAAAATACAGATAAGCTAAAAGGTAAATTAAAAGAGAAGGTCGAGAATAACAGAGAAATGGCTATTCAATCAAAACGATTAGCGACCATTATTTTAGATTGCCCCGTTGAGTTGGATGAAACAGAATTAGAAATAAAACCAATAAATAAAGATGCCTTGTTAGAACTCTTTAAAGAATTAGAGTTTCGCGCTATTGCGCAAAAAGTGTTGGGCGAAGATATTGGAGGCAAAGAAAAATTACCTGAGCCTAAACCGAAGGCCCAGGCAAAACCCGACCTTTTTAGTGATGGCGATCTTTTTTCGTCTTCAAACGAAACGGTTGAAAACGCCATGCCGGCTACAAATTTTAAAACCATTCACGATATTGAACACAACTACGAATTGGTTGATTCAATGGAAAAAATAAACGCGTTGGTTTCGGTTCTTGAAAAAGAGGCAGAGTTTTGTTTTGACAGCGAGACAACCGGACTGGATACCATCACTGCAGAGCTTGTTGGCTTGTCTTTCTCAGTAAAATCACATCACGCGTATTATGTTCCTATTGCAGCAGACAAAGAAAGTGCCTTAAAACAATTAGAGCCTTTCCGTAAATTATTTGCCGATCAATCAAAAACATTAATAGGTCAGAATATTAAATACGATTATCAAATTTTATTGAATTATGATATAGAGGTAAAAAATAAATTATTCGATACCATGGTGGCGCATTTTTTAATTATGCCTGATATGCGTCATGGTATGGACATTCTGGCTCAAACGTATTTGAATTATACACCTGTAAGCATTACCGAATTAATTGGTAAAAAAGGAAAAGAGCAATTAAGCATGCGCGATGTATCAGTAGATCTCATTAAAGACTACGCTGCCGAAGATGCTGATGTAACCATTCAATTACAAAAAAAATTCGCACCGCTTTTAAAAGAAAACGATGTTGAGAATTTATTTAATGACGTGGAAGTTCCATTAATTAAAGTACTCGCAAATATAGAACGCGAAGGCATTAATTTGGATGTACCTGTTTTAAAAGAATTCTCTGCCCAACTGCAAATTGATATTACCAATGTTGAGAAAGAAATCCAGGATCTGGCCGGAACAAAATTCAATGTATCATCACCAAAACAGGTTGGCGAAATTTTATTTGAATATTTAAAAATTACCGATAAGGCCAAGAAAACAAAAACCGGTCAGTATGCTACCGGCGAAGAAGTGTTGAGTAAATTAGAGAACGCACATCCCATCGTTTCAAAAATATTAGATTACCGAGAGTTGGTAAAGCTAAAATCTACGTATGTAGATACCTTACCTGAATTGGTGAATGTAAAAACAAAACGCATCCACACATCATTTAACCAGGTGGTGGCTGTTACAGGCCGTTTAAGCAGCGATAATCCCAACCTGCAAAATATTCCAATAAGAACAGAAAGAGGAAGGCAAATTCGTAAAGCATTTATACCACGAGATAATGATCATATTTTGTTAAGCGCCGATTATTCACAAATTGAATTGCGTATTGTTGCCAGCATTAGCGGCGATAAAAATATGTGCGAAGCGTTTCGTTCAGGAAAGGATATTCATACAGCCACTGCTGCAAAAGTATTTAATGTAGCAGAGGCGGATGTGACAAAAGAAATGCGCTACAAAGCAAAGAGCGTAAACTTTGGTATTATTTACGGACAGGGAGCTTTTGGTTTGTCCGATAACTTGGGTATTAGCCGCACCGAAGCAAAAGAGATCATTGATAATTACAAAAAAGAATTTTCTGCCATTGATATGTACATGAATGATTCTATCAATTTTGCACGTGAAAATGGTTATGTAAAAACCTTGTTGGGTCGCAAACGTTGGTTGCGAGATATTACCTCAAACAACGCAACGGTTCGCAGCTTTGCAGAACGTAATGCTATTAATGCACCAATACAAGGCAGTGCTGCCGATATGATAAAAGTGGCCATGATCAATATTTACAACGATCTTAAAGCACAAAATTTTAAAACCAAAATGTTATTACAGGTGCATGACGAATTAATATTTGACGTTTATAAACCCGAGCTGGAAATTGTAAAACCAATTATTGAAAAACACATGCGCAACGCTTTACCACTAAACGTACCGGTTGAAGTAGGAATGGGAACAGGTGAGAATTGGTTGGCGGCGCATTAATTATGGTCAGGATAACTTGTATATTAATTTGTTTTACGTTTTTAGGCAAATCCCTAGCTCAAAATTTCAAAAAATTAGAGCACTTTGCAGATAGTTTATATAATGCTGAACAATATAAAAAAGCAATACTCATTTATACAAAAATGCTGGCCTTACAACCAAAAAGTTTTGAAACATACTCTAGTAGAGGCTATTCTTATTTTTATTCAAAAAATTATAAAAACGCTATTGCTGATGCAGGTCAAGGCTTAGCATTAAAACCATCAATTTATTATGAAGATAAATTTATACGCTTAAAAGGGTATAGTTTTTTTTATTGGGAAAAGTATTATGAAGCTATTAAGTTTCTTAGCGAAGACTTGGTAGTAAACCTTCAAGAGTATTATTCTTATTTATTAAGAGGCAGAGCATATTACGAAACCGAAAATTATCAAAAAGCTATTTCAGACCTCAGGGTGGGTTTGCAAGATAAGATGATCGATAAAGACAATAAAGTTTTTGCTTTGGTAACAATAGGATTAAGCTATTTATATATGGATAGCATTTCTAAAATTGCTCCGATCATAAAAGAGATAAAAGCGGTTGACTCAACGTGTAATGACATTGATCTTTTAAAAGGAAGGGTAAGTTATTATAAAGAGGATTATGCAGGAGCGCTTGGTTATTATAACGAGGCATATAAAAAAGATACTATAAGTACTGGTATTTTGGAAAGTATAGCGCACTGCAACTACTATTTGAAAAACTACGACACTGCCGTTAATCAATTTAAAGTATGTGATAAGAAAGAAAAAGGCAATTCAGGTTTAAATAACATGATTAGCTGGACATTATTTCTTCAAAAAAAATATAATGAAGCATTACCGTATGCAGATAAAGCGATTTTGTACGATAAATTAAATGCGCCGGCTTACGACACACGCGGTTGCGTTTTATACAAAACAGGTTTATACAGTAAAGCAATTACAGATTTTAACAAATGCCTTCAACTTGATTCAACAATATTTAATTCTTATTATTTTAGAGGCAGTAGCTTTTTAAAAACAAATAATAAGAAAGAAGCCTGTGCAGATTTTCAAAAACTAAATACAGAAAAAGATTATAAGGTTATGGAAGGAGAGATTCTGCTTAATGATCTTTTAGAAGAGAATTGCAGGTAAAGCGTTTATTCTAGCAAAAGACACTTAACTCACTCTATGCCTAAACCCATCGCCCCTAAATCAATTTAAACTTATTGGTGTTTGTGTTTCATCTATTCATGATTATATTTATCAATCCAAAAAACATAATTTATGAAGAAACATTTACTTGCTGCATTTGCTCTTTTATCTTTTCTTAATATACATTCACAAACTCCAAGTCCAAAAGATTGTTCGGTAGAGCTTTGGGCAAACGTACAGGTTAGTCCGCCACAAATAACAATTAACTGGGTACCAAACGTTGGCACAACTAATTATTCGATCGACAGAAAGCCAAAGAACAGTTCTACATGGACTTCCTTATCTGCAACTAACCCAAGCACTACCACGCAATATGTAGACAATACAGTTTCTGTTGGTGTGCATTACGAATACCGAGTTACGCGCACAGCACAAACGGGTACATTAACTTACCCGGGCTATGGTTATATTAATTCAGGCATTCAAATTCCTGTTGTAGAGAACCGTGGAAAATTAATTTTATTGGTAGATGTTACGCATAGTGTTACGTTAGCACCTGAAATTAAGCGTCTGCAGGATGATCTGGAAGGAGATGGTTGGGAAGTATTAACAAGTTATATTAGCCCTACATTAGCTGTAACCACCGTTAAATCACAAATTGTAAACACTTATAATTCAGATCCAGCAAATGTAAAAGCTCTTTTCTTATTAGGACATATCCCCGTTGCTTATAGCGGAAATCTTGGTCCGGATGGGCATTCCGATCATCAAGGCGCATGGCCAACAGATGTATACTATGGTGAAATGAATGGCAGCTGGACAGATGTTTCAGTTACTTCAACAACCGCTTCACCGGCACGTACTCAAAACGTGCCGGGTGATGGAAAATTTGATCAATCATTTATTCCAACTGCAGTTGAGTTACAAGTTGGCCGTGTTGATCTAAGTGGCATGACAAGTTTTACAGCAACTGAAACACAGCTATTAAAAAATTATTTAGACAAAGATCACGATTACCGGAAAAAAATATATACACCAATTAAACGCGCAGTATTAGATGATAACTTCGGATACTTTGCACCCGGAGAGTCTTTTGCGTCGAGTGGCTTTAAAAATTTTGGCCCATTAGTTACACCAACAAATGTGACTCAGGCAGATTATTTTACAACTATGACTGGCAATAGCTATCAATGGTCGTATGGCTGTGGCGGTGGCACATTTACCGGTGCAGGTGGAATCGGGTCTACATCTAATTTTGCGGGCTCAAACTTACAAGGAACATTTACCATGTTGTTTGGAAGTTATTTTGGTGACTGGGATATAAATGATAATTTTTTACGCGCACCTTTATGCCAGGGAAAAACATTAACCAATGCCTGGGCGGGCCGCCCTAACTGGATGTTTCATCATATGGCTATGGGCGAGAATATTGGTTACAGTACCATGTTAACACAAAACAACACAACTGTTTATTTTCCATCGCCATATCCAAGTAACTATGGTTTGTTTAATGTGATCACAATTAATTTAATGGGCGATCCTACTTTGCGTAATGATATTGTAGCACCGGTTTCAAATGTGGTAGCTACAAAAGTTGGAAATAATTGTAATATTTCGTGGAGCGCTTCAACCGAAACTGCAATTGCGGGCTATAATATTTATATGAAGAATGCAACGAATACAAGTTATATAAAAATAAATCCAACATTAATTGCCGGCACAACGTATACAGATAATTGTTTGATCTACCCTGGTATTTATAAATACATGGTACGCACCGTAAAATTAGAAACAACGCCCAGCGGCACGTATTATAATATGAGTGAGGGTATTGCAGACACAGCAAACAATACCAGTAACTTTGTTTCTATTGCGTCGTTTACAAACTCGGTTGCTGGGCCAACTGTAAATGTTACCAATACGTCTACTAATGCAACAACTTATTCGTGGAATTTTGGAAATACACAAACAAGCACGTCTGCCAACCCTGGACCAATAACATATACAGGTACGGGACAATATACCATTACACTGGTTGCCTCTAATGCTTGCCATAGCTCAACATCAACAGCTGTTGTAAACATCTTAATTACTGGTTTAGATGAAACCAATTTTGCCAATTCTGTTTTAGTTTGGCCAAACCCTTCAATAGGTAAAATTAAAATTGACAATGCTACAAATGAATTAATGGAGGTAAATATTTATAGTTTGGAGGGAAGATTGCTTTATTCGAAGAACAACGTTTCTAAAAATGAAGAGTTAAACATTTCGAAACTAAGCAAAGGACTTTACGAGATAAAAATTAAAGAGGGAGAAAAAACTGTAAATAGAAAACTGGTTATAGAATAATATAAATCCCAGGAACAGAAAAATTTTGGCACTTTTAATTTGAAGTAGTATTTATACTTAACTTATCCTTACCGTTTGATCCTACAATATCACAAAACTGTATTCGTACGGTTGTGTTAGATATTTTAGTTATATAGATCGAATAACCATCACCAATAGATCCACTAAAATTATTAAAGCTATCGTAATATTTTATTTTCACTTCGTTATCTTTATAAATATCAAATGTTGAAAAGGAAAGTGTTTTAAATACCATGGTTGTATTTAAAGGAATGAACGTTACAGGATTAAAGTCATCCTTAAATTCTATTCCCAGGTGTATAAGCACTCCTCCCGAAAGACTTATACTTATATCACTATTTACACTGGAATAATAACCTGTACTGGCGTTTTGTGATCCACCTGTTGAAAAGGATGACGAGGAAAAAAGCGTGTAGTTTAAAACACCTGCAGTTACACTGCAAGGTGGCGTGCAGCTGTTACAAACGCCGCCACAATCAATACCTGTTTCATTATTGTTTTTAATGCCATCGTCGCAACTTGAGCAAGGCGCGCAAACACCACCACAATCCACATCTTCTTCGTTCTGGTTTTTTACAGCATCAGTACAATTACCGTATTTTTCTTTATCGATCTTATGATCTTTGCATGAAAAAAATGCAACGCAAAATAAAATAACCGGTATGAATAAATAAAATCTTTTCATGATATTTTTTATTTAGCTTTCATATTAAACGACATTCCAATTTTCATCATCAGGTAAATATTATCTGCCGGATTTATAATGCCTGGTCTGAAACCAAATTCAAAACCAACAATGCTGCCAACAGGGCCTAAGCCAATTTGTTCCCAACCAATTCTGCCGCCTACCGGAATTTTTTTATAGCTGCCATTAATATCCACGCTATAAAAATTATATGGATCGTTTGAGTAATAACTTCCGCCGGAAGTATTTGCATTTGGCCCGTTACCGTTTAATGGTACTAAAATATTTTCGAATGTCATTTTTGTACCAATTAAAAAATCAGTGTAAAAAGTAGAGATGTATTTGTTTTTATATTCTTTTAATTCTCCACCATTATTAACCTGCACTACGCAATGCTGCACAAGCTGCCTGTGCATGCCAATAGTGATCATATTCATGCTAAACATAGGGGTTGCATGGCTGGCAATAAGCACAGTGTCTTTTGGGAAGTTGGTTGCAGTGCCCGTAAAGCTAATGGTGGAGCCTTGTGCAAGGATGCTTCTGAAATAATCAAAGCCCACATGTAAACCATATGACCTGTAAGACTTAACAGGAAGCTTTACACTTTTAATATCCGATCTTTTTAAGAACGTTGCTTTAACTAATTTAAAATCTTCTTTTCTTACAAGATTAAAGCCAATGCTTGCACCGTAGGTTTTAAGAGGCTTAGTGCCTTCAGCAGGCACAGCCCACGACGAAGTGTTTGATTCTGTTACTTCTTCAAGCCTGTCTGCAAATGCTATAGTGTAGTTTGCCTTTATCCAGGCTTTTTCTTTTTTAAAGCGGTAGCCTAATTTACCTTCAATAAACATATTTAAATTAGGATCGTAAATATCTACGCCCAACAAAGTGCCGCCAATTGTAAGGTTAGGCGAATTGTTTATAGCATTATCTTTTATGGCAGCGCTTTGGCTAAAAAGCAAACTACTTTTAATTGAACAAAAAAAGAAGATTAAAAATATGGCTTTTTTTATTTTTAGCATGTTTTAATTTTTTCCATAAACTTCTTGAATGTATTTCTCTTTTTCTTTTTTACTTTTCTTAAACATTTTAACTGCTTTTTTTGGTGTTAACCAATATCCTTTTATTTTGCTGGATGAAAGCGTTTCTCCTGCTCTTGAATCATAAGAATAAAGATCTAAGCGTTTTGAGTTGGCTATCCTGAAAGGAAGAAACAACCATGTAAAGCCAAGTGTTGGAATGCCCATGTAGAGTGCCGGGCGACGTAAAATATGATCCATTTCGCTAAAGTGCCTGGTGTAACGCGCGTACGTGATAGTGTTTATCTTTTCTTTATTAAAAAAATCCCAAATTTCAGGGTTAAGTCTGAAAATATCTACTTTACCAATATAATCTTCATCTTCCAACTCTTTATAATAATGAACCATCTCATAACCTTCATTTTCTTCACGCTGCGCAAGCGATGTTGAGATAATTATTTCTTCATATTTTTCTTTGGTGTTAAAATTTTCCACAGATGCCTGCGGTAACGAAATAGATTTTGTATTAGGAAGCCTTGTATTAAATGACTTGCTTATATCCGTGGCTAGCTCACCACCAACCATTTCAGACTTTCCGTAATTGTAACGTGTGCGGCCGTAGCTTATGGTTTTTGTATATTTTGTATGCGAAAAATAATCTACCTGCGGTATCATAACAATTTCGCCGCTGTTATTAAGAATGCTTGATGTAAGTGTATTATTAAGATAATTTTTAGCATACTCTTTTCTTAAAGCTTTAGGGTGCGCTAAATATTTATCGATGCTTGTTTTTTGTTTTTCTTTATTATTTTCAAACAAAGCTGCCATTAAATGCGCTTCGGCAAAATCTTTTTTAATCAATTTCTCATTAAAATAATAAAAGGCTTCTCTGTAGGTTTGAAAAGGCGGTGCAGCAGCATTTAATAATTCGGTTGCAGTAATGTTCTTATACATTTCCTCGTTTGGAATTAAGAATTTAAGGTCGGCCAAAATACCTGTTCCCTCGTTAAAACCATTATTTATGAGATTTTCAGCCAAAAAGCCTTTTTTTCGTAAAGTATAATCCAATAAGCAAAGGCGGCGAATACTTTCTGTAATGTAATAATGATATGTACTTTCGTTAGGCTCAAATAAATGAAAACGGAAAGCGCGCTCTAAACATTCGGCATAATTGTGTTCACCAAAAATAAGGCCAATAGACTCTAAGCGCGCTTGTTTTTGAAGCGTTGCAAAAGTAGTTGCGTCCATTTTATTTAATAGTTTTTTTGTTGAATTATTGTTTTTTACAAAAGCAATAAGTTTTTCTTTTCTTTCTTTTTCATCCGGATGAGTGCTCAATAACTTTTCTAGCGTGTTGGCAGAATATATTCCTGATTTGGTTTTTATTTTTACCGTATCGCCATTTACAAGATCGCTGCTTGTGCGTTTTTGATAATATTCTTTTTCACGAATAAATAATTCAAAATTTGAAATAGCTTGCGACACGTCGTAGCCGGCGTTTTTTGCAATGGAATAACCCAGGTCGTCTGCTTCAAGTTCTAATTGTTGCGAATAGCCTTTACGCTTAATAGCCAGCGCCAGTTCATCTTCTTTTCTACGGCTTTTTTCTTTAACGCTTTTAACGTAGTCGTTTAAAACGTGTTCTTTAATATGATGGCCTAATTCGTGACCCATAATGGTTGCTAATGCAGCCTCGTTCTTTGCTTCTGCAATTAAGCCAACATTCACGATCATAGTACCATCGTATAAACAAAACGCATTTATTTCGCTGCTGCGACCAATGAAAGCTTTAATTTTTTTATTTTTTAAATTGTCAGGCATTATACTATCCAATACCTGGTTAACATAACTCTCAAGTGCAGGCCAGCTCAAATATATTTTGCCGTCTTTAAACATATCGGATTTGCCAAAGGCGCATGAGTATGTAAATGGCTTTAAGTGCTTTTTTGGAATTTTCTTTTGTACTTTTTTACGATATTTTTCTTCGTCTTTTAACGGGAGTAAAATATATTTTTTATCTACCTTTTCCGGAAACGGCATAAGCTGGTAGATTTGTGCCTTTGTAAGTAAAACACAAAACAAAAAGGTGTATAATAGGATTCTTCTTTTCATTTTTTATTTTAATAGTGTTGCTATTACAAATGCTACGGCTAAAATACCCAGCGAGGCTAAAACAAAATGATCTTTTTTAACCGGGGCATCGGCCATAACTGAGGGAGCGGCAACAACAGAGCCGTTAGAAGCGTTAAGTAGCATTTCATTGCTAAAAATAAGTACCTCTTTATCTGCTTTTGTTAAAGCAAGCTTTATATCTTCAGGAAAAACGGTATAAACATTTTTTGTAGGAGGATTAAATTGTGAAACTGCATTGAACGGCGTGGTTTTTTTATTTGCTGCTTTATCTGCCGCTAAAGTTTTATTTACCTGTTCTTTTACTAGTAAAATGCTTTTTGTTTGCACGTCGTTTAATCCTGATTCAAAATAAACAATACCGTCTTTGTCTTCTTTCTTTACATCCCTAAAAGCAATAGCTTTTTGGCAAAACACAACTTCGTTATTAAAATATTTCAGCATAAGATCAAAGTAACCATCTAAAACTTTTTCTTTTGTATTTGTAAGAGTAGAACTTAAGTCGAATTTTATTTTTACAGATTCTTTAGTAGAGTATTTTAATCCACCCGATTTTTTTTGAACGTCTTTTTCATTACCTGCTAAAAGATAAAACACACCTGTGTGAGTTTTATTTAAAACGTTTGCTAAAACAGCATTACCCGAACTCTCATTCATCGAATAATCTCCGTTACTTTCATACAAATAAAGGTCATTCTCTGATAACTCGCTCTTTGATTTTGAATTTAAAAAAGCCGTGCCGGATAATAGATTATATGAACCCACTTTCCAATTGCTTTTTACTGCATTTAACAGCGCGGCATCATAAGGTTCTTTTTCATTATTAATCACTACATAAAGGGTGCCTTTTTTTGAAAGATCAGCAATTTTTTTTGCGCTTTCTTCAGTCAATGAAACCGAAGAGTACTGCGAAAATACAATGGAGGAAGAAAATAAAAAGAGAAAAAGAAATTTATACACAATGCGTAAAAATAACTAAAAAACACACACTTATTGCTATCTAAACAATCTTTAGTTGTAATATTATTAAATTTCTTTACGCATCCGGCCAACAGGTATTTCTAACTGTTCACGGTATTTGGCAACGGTGCGGCGTGCAATGTTATAGCCTTTTTCTTTTAAGATGTTGCATAACTCATCATCTGTATACGGGTGTTTTTTATCCTCAGCACTTATACAATCCTGTAATATTTTTTTGATCTCGCGGCTGCTCACCTCTTCACCGCTATCGGTACTCATACTTTCGCTAAAGAATGTTTTTAATAAAAAAGTGCCATAAGGTGTTTGCACATATTTGCTGTTAGCCACACGCGATACGGTTGACAGATCTAAATTTACCCTCGTAGAGATGTCTTTCAAGATCATGGGTTTTAATTTACTCTCATCACCGGTAACAAAATACTCGTGCTGGTAATCCATAATGGTATGCATACAAAGCGCAAGTGTAGCATGGCGTTGCTGTAAGGCTTCAATAAACCACTCTGCACTTTCTATTTTACTTTTTATAAAACCAGTAGCTTCTTTAGCGCTTTTATCTTTGTTTTTTGAATACTCTTTTAACATTTCAAAATAATCGCGGCTAACTTTAAGATCGGGCAGGTTACGTCCGTTAATACTTAATTCAGGCACGCCATCGTTTACCGCAATAATAAAATCTGGAATAACAGCCGTGAAATTACTTTCTTTTGTTTCGCTATTGCCCGGGCGTGGATTTAAATGTTTTATAACATCAACAATATCCTTTAACTCTTCATTTTCTATATGAAGACGCTTTAAAATTTTATCGTAATGTTTTTTTGAAAATTCTTCCATTTGATGTTTAATAACATCCATGGCCTGAACAATTTCTTTTGTTTTTTCGGGCTTTCTTTCAAGTTGTATCAACAGGCACTCCTGTAAATTACGCGCACCAACACCTGCCGGATCAAAGCTTTGAATAAGCTTTAATACTTTCTCTAACTCTGCTACATTGGTGGTGATGTTATAATTAAAGGCCAAATCATCTACAATAAGATCTAATTCTCTTCTTAAATAACCATCTTCATCCAAACAACCAATTAAATAAACGCCAATGGTGTACTCATTTTCTGATGTATCTTTTAAACCTAACTGTTGTTCTAATTGTTCCTGGAAACCAATGCCCTCTACAACAACAAATTCACGCGTTTCATCATCAGCGCCTTTATTGGAGATCTCGTATTTATAAGAATCCAGTTCTTCCGCATCCATGTAATCTTCCATGGCTACATCGTTCTCAATTACCTTGCTTTCATCTTCTTTGGCTTCGCCAAACTCATCAAACTCTACATCTTCGCCGAGTTCAGGCTCTTCGTTACTATATAATTCTTCATCGGTAGAGGTATCCAGATCTTCTTCTAATGCAGGATTTGCTTCCAGCTCTTCTTTTATTCTTTCTTCTAAAGCAAGTGTTGGCAACTGCAACAATTTCATTAATAAAATTTGTTGCGGCAGTAACTTTTGCGAAAGTTTAAGCTGTTGCGAATGCTTAAGTGCCATAGTTAGTTAACAATGCAGAGAAAATAATTTTTCTTGCCTTTTTGTATTAAAATATATTTGTTGTTTATCAGAAACGAAGGGTTAATAACCAATTCATGTGTCTCAACTTTTGCTTTATTAATGCTTACACCGCCGCCCTGAATTAATTTTCTTGCTTCACTTTTGCTTGGAAGTACCTGTGTTTTTTCTGCAAGAAGATCTAAAACATTTATAGAATTTTCAAGCTCGGTTCTTATAATATTGAATTGAGGAATACCATCAAATACGTCTAAAAAAGTAGTTTCATCTAAAGCAGAAAAATCTTTTAACTCACCATTAAATAAAACCTTGCTTGTTTCTACTGCAGCCTCATAATCGGCAGCACTATGTACAATGGTTGTCAACTCTTTTGCCAAAGCTTTTTGTAAAACACGCTTACCTTTATCTTTAACGTGTTCAGCAATTAAACCGTCTATCTCTTCCTTAGTTAAAAAGGTAAAGATCTTTATCCAATTTTCAACATCTTCATCAGATGCATTTAACCAAAACTGAAAAAATCTGTATGGTGAAGTTTTAGTTTTATCTAACCAAATGTTACCGCTTTCTGTTTTACCAAATTTGGTACCATCTGCTTTTTTTACCAACTGCGTGGTTATACCATAAGCTTCACCACCTGCTTTACGCCGCACAAGCTCAGTACCACTGGTAATGTTGCCCCATTGGTCGCTGCCGCCTAACTGTACCTTGCAGTTTTTGTGTTTGTATAAAAAATAAAAATCGTAAGCCTGCAATAATTGGTAGCTGAATTCGGTAAAGCTCATTCCGTTTTCTAAACGATTTTTTACAGAATCTTTTGCCATCATGTAACTAACGGTTAGATGCTTGCCAATATCACGGATAAAATTAATAAAAGAATAATCTTTCATCCAGTCATAATTATTCACAAGCTCTGCACCATTTGCATCCGCATTAAAATCTAAAAATTTTTCGAGTTGTTTTTTTATTCCACTTACATTTTTGTTCAAGGCTTCTTCATCCAGTAAATTGCGCTCGGCCGATTTTCCGCTTGGGTCGCCCACCATACCGGTAGCACCGCCCACCAAAGCAATAGGCTTGTGCCCGGCTTTTTGTAAACGCAAAAGTGTAAATATTTGTGTTAAGCTGCCAATGTGTAAAGAATCTGCTGTAGGATCAAATCCAATATAACCTGTAACGGTTTCTTTTTTGAATAATTCTTCGGTGCCAGGCATTATATCCTGTAAGAGTCCGCGCCAGCGTAATTCTTCTATAAAATCGGTCTTTGTTCCCATAAACTTAATATTCAACCAGAGTGAATTAAGGTAAAATTACAAATATTATACCAAGGATTTAGAGTTTGGCACGATGTTATTTTTGCTTAATTATAGTTATATTTAGTGCTGTTATGTTCATATACAATGTTACTGTAAATATTGCCGATGAGGTCCACAACGAGTGGTTAAAATGGATGAAAGAGATCCACATTCCGGATGTAATGAAAACGGGTTGTTTTATAGATAACCAGATCCTTAAAGTGTTGTATGTAGAAGACGAAGGGCACACCTATTCTATTCAATATAAATTTTTAGAAATGGTAGATATTGAAAAATATCAAAAAGAATTTGCGCCTAAATTACAGGAAGATCACAAGAAAAAGTTTGATGGCAAATACGCTGCCTTTAGAACACTGTTGCAGATTGTGGATTAGTGGCAAAACATAAACTTTATAAAAACAAAAAAGTCGGTAACCAACCGACTTTTTCGAACCAAAGTAACTAATTGTTTAACCCTTAATTATGACAATTGTGCTACTTACTCTCTTAAAACAAAAGAACTACGCTAATTCATTTTAAATGGTGGAATTTTTCCTTCCTCCATTAGTTGTATGCTTTTCTTTTTATGTGCTTCAAAATTTCCGAATGCTAAAGCGTCTAACATTTCTGTACGGCTCATATCCGGATTACCAAATTGCTTGCGAATCTCTTCAGAGCAACGGTCAACATATTTTTCAAATTTATTTGGCGCCCAAACGTATTCTTTTTTTACAGCGTCTTTATTAATTGCAAATTCTTTTGGCAAACCACCTTCAATTTTTGCTTTGATATCCAAACCTTCGTAGGTTTTTGGTAACAAACGGTTATCAAACATAAATGGCTTACTAACCATAATTACATGTTTTTTACGTTTAGGGTCTATCATCGATAAACCTTCTATACGCAAGCCCTTTTTCTTAAGGGTTCCGTATTTACTTTCAAAGTGTTTTAATATCTCAAACATGAGCGGTAGTATTGGGACTTCAAATTTAACTATATAATTGTTAATAACTTTATTTATTAGACGAAAATAATTTGTTAAATCGCATTTGGGAATCAAAACCTGTTTATTTTAGGTTTAAAAGCTGTTCATCAATTATTAATAATGTTGTAATTTATTGATTTAAAAGAATTTACAACTTTTACACAATTAACACTCTTTATTGAGTCATTTGGACCAAAAACCCCAAAAAACCGACGAATGCAGAACTTACAAAATTTACAGATTTAGATGTCCTTTTTATAAACCAATACGTTGAACACATATGGATTGATACGTTTGATCTGCTCTGTACGCTTTAAGCCTTTAAGCGCCTGTTTTTTAGGCTGGCTTAACAGTTCGGTTCTTATGCTATCAACAGTTATGGAAGAGATTGATTTTAAGATCTCGTTAGATTTGATAGCAAATCCGGTAGCTTCAGCGCCGGTGATTTTACCACGAATAACACCAATAACATTACCCTGATCGTTCAATAACGGCCCGCCGCTATTACCCGGATTTACAGGAATAGAGATCTGGTACATGGTAGTATCGTTAGAATAACCGCTTAATGAGCTTAACGAGCCTTCGCCGTAAACCATATCTTTACGCGGATAGCCAAGTGTATAAACTGTTTCGCCAATATCGGTAGGTTTTTGATGAAATGTAAAAGGCACCTCCCATTTTTTTGTAATATCAGCGTTTGTGATCTTTAATATGGCAATATCAAGTTTAGGATCAATTAAAATAACTTCAGTTAATGTTCTTTCTAAAGAGCCGTTTTGTACAAATACACTATCGGCACCTTTAACCATGTGAGAGCTGGTAATAATGTAGCCTTTGTTATTCAATGCAAAAGCACTGCCTTCCATATTTGCGGGTGCCGGTAAAGGTTTTTGGCGCGCGCCTTCTTTAATACCTTCAACAACAGCATTGTTTGAAGCGCTAACTTTAAAGCTCAGCTCTGTAAAATCATTAATGGTTTGTTTAACGCCCGGGCTAATTGCGGCAACCGTACTTAAAACAACTATAGCAGCTGTACTTGCAGCTACTAAAACAGTTTTACCATAACGTTTTACAAAGCCTTCTTCTGTTTTAATAGAAATAATTTTGGCATCATTTCCAAAAGCAGAAGCGTGAATGGCTTTTAATTTATTTTTAAACGCATTACGTTTTTCGTTACGGTTTAAAGTATCTACTAATGTTTTATGTTGTTCAAAAGCATTGGCAAATGTTGGATCAGAATTTAATCTCGCCTCAAATTCAGCAGCATCGTTCGCACTTAGCTCTCCGTTTAAATAATCATCAAATAAATCAATCGGTCTCATTTTCTTTCTATTTGTTCAACTGGTAATAATTCAAAAAAACTTTTCTTTAATCGTTGTAAACATTTATATTTTTGATTTTTTGCATTGTCGGCATTGGTATAACCAAATTTTTCGGCTATTTCATCCATGCTTAGTTTTTGAATGTAAAAATCTTTTATCAATGTGGCACAAGGTTCTCCAAGCTCTGCAAGGCTTTGGTTCATCTTCTCTAACTCTGCTTCCTTGGTTTCGTGTGCGGTAACATCTTCAGTTACATCTACTACTTCATTCTCATCATCATCTTTAAATAAAAAGGTTTTGCTGTTCTTTTTCAATTGCTTTAACCATAAACGTTTTGCAATTGAATAAATATAAGTTTGCAGCTGGCAATTTAATTCAAAGCCGGGCTTTTGTACATTTTCATATAAAACTATTATTGTTTCCTGGTAAATGTCTTGTGCCGCTTCCTGTGAGCCACTATTGTTTACAATAAATTTAAGAACGATGTTATAGTACTTTTTATACAAAGCATTTAAGATCTCATTATCTCCGGTGCGCAACCCATCAATAAATTGATCTTCGGTATACTGCACTTTATTTTTGGACATAGATGCCTTGTTTAGATTAATACGTTTATTTGATAAAGGTAACCTTTCGGGATTTAAAATTTATGATTTTAGATTTAAAAAAACAAGTCACCCAATTAATTTACAAATTTATTTATTTGATTTTCAATGCGTTATAAAATATTTCTAAAATCTTCAATATTTCTTGGGTTACTATTTTAAAAAAAAGGGATAAATGTAAAATTAACCAACAATTTAAAAAAAACTAAAATGAAAAAAGTATTCTCAATCGTAATGGTAGCTGCTTTAGCTACAGCTTTCGTAGCATGTGGTCCTTCAGCTGAAGAAAAAGCTAAAATGGAAGAAAGAGCAAAACAAGTTGCTGATTCTATCGCTGCTGCTATTAGCGCTTCTATGAACGAAGTTCCTACTGAAACTGCTCCAGTTGATTCAGCTGCTGCTACTACAGCTCCAACTGAAACTACTGCACCTGCACACTAATATTGTGTTTAGTTAGTTAGCTGATTGGCCTCAAAGCATTGCTTTGGGGCCTTTCTGTTTTTAATGATTAGATGTTGTCACATATTACGCAGATATCACAGATTGTTTTTTAAGGAACAATTATAATTTAATTCTAATCTGCGCCATCAGCGATCCAGATAGCTATCGGGAGTGCCTATAAATTTCCTATCTTTGTAAACCAAACAATTATTTATGAAAAAAATACTTTTAGTTATTAGTACACTACTTATAGTTGTATTTGTAGCTTGCGGCCCTGCTGCCGAGAATAAAGACACTATGCATAAGCGCGCTAAAGAAGTTCAGGACTCCATAGCTAATTCTATTAAAACAGCTATCGAAGAAGTATCTGCAACACCAAATGCTGTTATTGTACCCGATACTACACAGAAAAAACCTCAATAAACTTTTATTGCAATATACAGAAGATTAGAGCATCTTCTGAAATAAAATTACACATGGAAATTACAGTTCAAAAAGTTTTAGATGCATTAAAATATGTTGATGACCCGGATCTTAAAAAAGACCTGGTTACACTTAACATGGTTAAAGATGTTGAGGTGGATGGAAAGAACATTGCTTTTACAGTAGTTCTTACAACGCCAGCCTGTCCTATGAAAGACATGATACACAATGCCTGCATGAATGCTATTTTACATTATGTTGATAAAGAGGCTAAGGTAAAAATAAACATGACGGCAACCGTTACCTCTAAAAAAGAAAAAGACGAAACTACTTTAAAGGATGTAAAAAATATTATTGCAGTTGCCAGTGGCAAAGGTGGTGTTGGTAAAAGCACTGTTGCCGCTAATTTGGCTTTGGGCCTTGCGCGTATGGGCGCAAAAGTGGGTTTGGTTGATGCTGATATTTATGGCCCCTCACAACACATTATGTTTGGTGTTGAGCGCGACGCGCCCGGCCCGGCAGAATTTAACGGCCAAAAGAAAATGGCGCCTGTAGAAAGTTACGGTGTAAAAATAAATTCAATAGGTTTTTTGGCGGGTCCGGGGCAGGTAATTGCCTTACGTGGTCCAATGGCCACTAAAGCTTTATCACAATTATTTTACGATACTGTTTGGGGCGAGTTGGATTATTTAATTGTTGATCTTCCTCCGGGTACAGGCGATATTCAGATTAGTTTATGCAGCCAGGTGCCTGTAACGGCTTCTGTGGTTGTATGTACGCCGCAGCCTGTTGCGATTGCCGATGTAAGAAAAGGTATTGGCCTGTTTCAGTTACCGCAAACAAATATTCCCATTATTGGTCTAATTGAAAATATGGCATGGTTCACTCCGGCAGAATTACCAAACAATAAATATTATATTTTTGGAAAAGATGGCGTTAAAGATCTTTCTGAAGAATTAAATATTCCGTTATTAGCGCAATTACCGTTAGTACAAAGTGTGCGCGAAGCTGCGGATGCAGGCCGCCCGGCAGTTTTACAGGATAATACACCACAGGCTATTGCGTTTATGGAATTGGCGCAAAACGTTGCACAACAAGTTGCCATACATAATGCCTCGCTTTTAGAAACAGTTTAAATTTATAAAAATGAAAAAATTATTTATTAGTGCATTAGCGGTTCTTAGTATTTCAATTACCGCACAAGAAAAAAATTTCAGAAAAACATTTAGGCCTTATGCGGCAAAAACCTCACTGGTTGCACCTCCCAGTACCTATTATTCTTTTTCAACCTTTACAGCTGCATATACTAATATTACTGGTGTAAGCGTTACAAATAATTTAATGTGGGATGAAGATATTGATACCATTCCTATTGGATTTAACTTTAAGTTATACAATATGCAAAACGATAGTATATCATTTGTCGGCGGATCTTATGCCTCATTTAATGATATAATAAACGATCCTTTACTAACTGCGGCAGCACCAATGTTTGAAGATCTTTGTGATAAAGCGTTTGATCCTAATGTAAATGTAGAAGGTGATCCAGGGGGGATCTCAAACATCTCATACACAACAACCGGAACCGTTGGTAGCCGTATTTGCAAAATTGAAGTTAATAATGGCGGCTTTTATGGCGAAAATTTAAACGGCCCTTCGGCAAGTACCGTTAATTACCAGTTATGGTTGTATGAAACAAGTAATGTAATTGAATTCAGGTTTGGATCATGTACACTTTTAAATCCGGGCGATAATTTTATAAATGCCGGAGGTTTTATTAGTGGATTGATTGATGATCTTGATTACAACACAATTACCGCAACCAATTCTAATTTATTAAATGGTCCGCATGCTAATCCAACAATGGTAGGTTTAAGTCCAACCGCTTCAGATTATATTACCGGCACACCCCAAAGCGGCCGTGTTTACAGATTTGCAAACAATACTATTACTTCTGTAAAAAACAATTCAATTGCAGCCGATATTAAACTATATCCAAATCCGGTAAAAGATAAGCTATACATTGCAAATATTTCTTCTGAATTAAATAATGCAGTAATTGAGTTTTATGATGTTGCAGGAAAACAAATTCATTCAGAGAAATTAAGCTCACAAATAGATCTTTCTTTTTTTGCTAAAGGAATTTATTTGGTAAAAATAAAAGCGCAAAACAACGAAAGTATTTTTGTAAACAAATTAGTAATTGCAGAATAAGGCTTTTAAAAAAGTATTAAACCGCTGGTAGCTTTGCTGCTAGCGGCTTTTTTATTTAAAATCAGCTGTTTTTTTGTTTATCGCGAACCGCTTTGTTGGGGTTGAATTTAAAAACAAGCCCTGCCTGCAATATAGCACCCTTTTCATATCCAAACTCAAAATTAAAACCAAAAAAAGGATTTACATAAGCTCTGTAGCCAATGCTTGGTGCAAAATAAAAACCACCCGGCAACGATAAACCATACTTAATGTCTTTACGAAACTTGCTTGTAAAGCGGCCCGCATCTGTACTGCTAAAATCAATATTTAATTTGTTTGAAGTAAAACCAACCCCCACGCCAATATAAACATCGTGCTTATGGTTTTGAATTGGAAAATGAAAATTTGGCCTGATACCAAAAGATCTGCTGGTTATCTTTATTTTATAAACATCTACACTGTCTATATAAAGCGAACCCAGATTTTGACGCTGTGCGTTATAATGATCTATTACATCAAAACGAATATTCCAAAACGAATAATTTAAACCAAGACCAAACATCTCATTAATGCCATATTCTGCTCTTACAGCAACAGGGTTAAGGCCTTTAATTGCAGATATCTCAATGTTACCATCAAAGTTTACTTTAAACGCCTCGCTCTTTGCCGCAATTTTTGCAAAGGTCTTAAATAAATGTGGAGCGCCAATATTTGCATTAAGAATTATATCTCCACTGTTAACAGATTGCGCATAGCTATTTATATTAAATAGTCCCGCTGCAAAAAGTAATGAAAGATACTTTTTCATAAACTAAACTGTTTTTAAACTTTTAAGGTTAACCAACATGTTCTCAACTAATTTTGGCAGATCATAATGTTCCTTCCAGCCCCAGTCTTTTCGGGCCTCAGCATCGTTAATACTTTTTGGCCAACTATCTGCTATGGCTTGTCTAAAGTCAGGCTTATAGGTAATTGTAAAATCAGGAATATGTTTTTTTATTTCGGCAGCAATTTCTTTTGGACTAAAACTAATGCCTGATAAATTATAAGCACCGCGGATTTTTATTTGTTCTGCCGGCGCATGCATTATCTCTATTGTAGCGCGAATAGCGTCTTCCATATGCATCATTGGTAAAGCGGTATGCTCACTTAAAAAACTTTCGTAAGCTCCTTTTTTTAAAGCCTCATGAAAAATGTGAACGGCATAATCCGTAGTTCCACCGCCCGGAGCGCTTTTCCAGCCAATTAAACCCGGGTAACGAATGCTACGTGTATCAACGCTATGTTTTTGAAAATACCATTCGCACCAGCGCTCACCGGCCTGTTTGCTAATACCGTAAATGGTACTTGGTTCCATAACTGTATATTGTGGTGTGTTTTCGCGCGGTGTGGTGGGTCCAAACACGGCAATAGAGCTGGGCCAATAAATTTGTTTAATGTGTTTTTCTTTACCCAGATCTAAAACATGAAACAAACTTTCCATATTTAATTTCCAGGCAAACATTGGGTTTTTTTCGCCGGTAGCAGATAGCATGGCTGCTAAATGATAAATGTGTGTAATACCGTGTTTTTTTACAATATCGTACAAGGCCTTGCCATCAAGGGCATCCAGCACTTCAAAAGGATTCTCTGTTTTTACTGTAGGAGCTTTAAGATCAGACGGAACAACGTTTTGGTGCCCGTATATTTTAGATAATTCGGCTGTAAGCTCAAGGCCAATTTGCCCGCCAGCGCCAATAATTAATACTTTTTCGTTTTTGGTTGACATGATAAAGATCAGTTTAAATTAGGAAAACAATTTTGTACCTTTACAAACGTAATTATAATTTTTGAAATTAGGCACAATGTACGGTGTACAAGCCAAAACGCAAAATTATGGTACAATGATAATATAAATTGCAATTATTTTTATCAAATGGCATTATTAGTAAATAGAGAGAACAAAGACGTTTTAAAACAACGTTTAAAAGAAGAAAACATTGAGCGCAAAACAATTTCATTTTACCGCTATGTTTCAATTACCGAACCACAACAACTTAGAGACGAGTTATTTAAAACCTGGAGCAACTGGAAATGCTTTGGTCGTATTTATATAGCAAAAGAAGGTATAAATGCCCAAATGAGCGTTCCGGTGCAGCACTGGGATGAGTTTGTAAGCTATCTTAATAACATTTCTTATTTTAAAGATGTGCCATTTAAACATGCAGTAGATGGCAATGGCAAATCATTTTACAAACTGGTTATTAAAGTAAAAGAAAAAGTTGTTGCCGATGGAATTACTGATCCTGATTTTGATCCATCAAAAACCGGTACGTATTTAAATGCGGTTGAATTTAATAAGGCTTTAGAAGATCCCAATACCATTGTAGTAGATATGCGTAACCATTACGAAAGTGAAGTAGGCAAATTTGATGGTGCTTTTACACCCGATGCCGATACCTTTCGTGAGGAATTGCCTTTGGTAATAGATCATTTACAGGGCCAGGAAGACAAAAAAATATTAATGTACTGCACCGGAGGTATCCGCTGCGAAAAAGCCAGTGCTTACTTTAAACACAAAGGCTTTAAAGATGTTAACCATTTACAGGGCGGCATTATTCAGTACGCCAAAGAGGTAAAAGAACAAGGCCTTGAAAGTAAATTTAAAGGCATGAACTTTGTTTTTGATGAACGGATTGGAGAGCGTATAACAGATGATGTTTTAAGCGAATGCCACCAATGTGGTGCTCCTTGCGATACCCATGTAAACTGCAAGAATGACGATTGCCATTTGTTATTTATACAATGTGCCGCTTGTGCAGAAAAGATGCAGGGTTGTTGTACGCCCGAATGCGTTACAATTGCTGCTTTACCTATTGAAGAACAACGAAAATTAAGAAAAGGAAGAATAAAGAATGGGCCTGAGTGCCTGGCAGTTTATAAAAGCAGGTTAAGGCCCAACCTTAAAGAAATCATTAAAAATAACTTTACAATAAAATAAAATACCCACATAAGGGTAGCTTTATTATTCACTGATTTTTTTATCTTTACATCAAATAAATTTTATGAAAAAAACAATCAGTATAATAACAATTTTAACACTAATAATTGGCTTAAACGTTTCATGTAAAAAGAAGCCGGTTGAATTTGACATCGACTATACCAACACAGTAACCATTCCTGCAACAGCAGTAAGTATTAATGTACCCGCAGATTTTGACAGCCCCGAAATACCTACAGATTCAAAAAGCAAATTCTCATCAAATAATACAGCAAAAGAATTGATCGATGAGATCAGGATGACAAAATTTGATCTTTCTGTTGCAAACGGCAATCTTGATTTTTTAAAATCATTAAAGATCTATTTAAAAACATCTGATCTTGGCGATATTTTAGTTGCAAGCAAAACAACTATTCCTCAAGGCGTTTCATCTTTGTCAATGGATCTCCAGGATTTGAATATTAAAGAATATATTTTTAAAGATAAGATCCAGTTTAGGGTAAATGTTACCATTAAAACCGGTATGACAGAAACCCAACAATTAAAAATGGATCAAACTGTGCATGTAAAGGCCAGTATTATGCGTTAATTAAAATAAAATACCATGCCCATCTATCATAAACTAGGAAAGATTCCACCAAAACGCCATACCGTTTTTAAAAGTGAAAAAGGAAATCATTATTACGAACAGCTTTTTGGCACCGAGGGCTTTAGTGGTATGGATTCTTTGCTTTACCATACACATCGCCCTACACAAGTAAAAGAAATTTTAAAAAGCTATTCGGTTGAACCAAAAATTGCTATTGGTAAAAACATTAAAGCTTTATTATTAAAAGGTTTTGAAATTAAACCTGTAGAGGATTATTTAGAAAGCCGCAAAACACTTTTAATAAACAGCGATTGCGCTATTGGCCTTGCAGCGCCTACAAAAAGCCAGACAAACTATTTTTATAAAAATGCAGACGCAGATGAAATGTTATTCATCCATAAAGGAAAAGGCACTTTAAAAACCTTTATGGGAAACATTAATTTTGAGTATGGTGATTATTTGATCATTCCACGCGGTATGATTTATCAAATGCATTTTGAAACAAGTGATAACCGTTTATTATTTTGCGAAAGCCACTCACCTTATTACACCCCAAAACGCTATAAGAACTCACAAGGTCAGTTATTAGAGCATTCACCATTTTGCGAGCGCGATTATAAATTACCAACCGAATTAGAAACGCATGATGAAAAAGGTGATTTTATTGTGAAGATAAAAAAAGAAGGCATGATGCATGAATTGGTTTATGCAACACATCCTTTTGATGTTGTGGGTTGGGATGGTTACAATTTTCCATGGGGTTTTTCAATTCATAATTTTGAACCCATCACAGGTCGTGTACATCAACCACCACCGGTACACCAAACCTTTGAAACAAACAGTTTTGTAGTGTGCAGTTTTTGCCCGCGTGTATATGATTACCATCCGTTGGCAATTCCTGCTCCATACAACCATAGTAATATTGATAGCGACGAGGTACTGTATTATGTAGATGGTGATTTTATGAGTCGCAACAATATTGAACAAGGTCATATTACATTACATCCTAAAGGCATTCCTCATGGTCCCGCACCTGGCGCAATGGAGCGCAGCATTGGGCAGAAAGATACGCAGGAATTAGCTGTAATGATAGATACCTTCCGCCCTTTGATGGTAACCGAAGACGCTATGGGAATTGATGACGGGAAATATTACAAAAGCTGGGTTGAATAATTAATAATTCTAACCACTAAAATTCAAAGCCGGATAAATATGAAAAATAAAATCGCTTTTCTGTTTATCTGGCTTTTTTCATTTAATTTTTTAGCCCAGGATAAAACATTAGATTCTTTAAAGTTAGCGCTAAAAAAAATTCCTGATCTTAATGCAACAGCGCCTAATGATACGTTGGCACTTTATCTTTTAAATCGTTTGGCAGAAGCTGCGCCAGATGGTGAATGGGAAGGATATAATGAACAATTATACAACCTTGCTCTTTTAAAAAGTAAAACCGCAACAAAAAACAATAAAGCTGTTAAACGTTATTTAGGCTCTGCCCTTAATAATAAAGGTTTTGGTTTTATAGGAAAAGATAAAACCCTTGCGCTTGAAAATTACAATAAAGCCTTAGAGGTTTATAAAGAAATTGATAATAAGCCGGGAGTTGCAGCAGTGCTAACCAACATGGCAGCTATCTACAAAACAAGTGGTGAAATAGAAAAAGCAATTGAGTATAACATGCAGGCAATGGCCACCTGTGAACAAACGGGCGATGAAAAAACGCTGGCCAAAACGCTAAACAATGTTGCGTTGATATATCACAGTCAGGGTAATATTGCGGGCGCATTGGATTTTCTTTTTCGCTCATTAAAGATCCGTGAAAAGTTACAAGACACTCTCAGCATTTCTAACGTGTATCTTAATCTTGGTTTAATGTATACGGCACAAAATAAAAAAAACAAATCGTTGGAATATTATTTAAAAGCATTGGCTATTCGCCAGCAAAAAAAAGATAATAATGGTGCCGCTACTGTTTTAAATAATATTGGCCAATTATACTCGCAGGCAGGTATGTACGATTCTGCACTTTATTATTTGGATAAGGGATTAATTATAAAACGAAGCGCCCAGGAAAAACAGGGACTAGTATACGCTTTAAATGCTTTAGGACTTGTGTATGTAAAACTTGAGCAGCCTGAAAAAGCGTTGGAATATTATGAAGAAGCACTACAATTAGCCTTAACAAGAAACGATAAACAATCGGTAACAACATTGTATTCGAGCATTGGCGGTATTTATTTCAGGAAAGGAAATATTGCTAAGGCAGAAGAATATGGAAAGCTGTCGCTAAAAAATTCGCAGGAAATGGGTTATCCTAAAAATCTTTACTTAAGTAGTAATTTACTTTACATGATTTATCGTTCGCAAGGCAAACACAAAGAGGCTTTGCAGATGTATGAATTAAGTGTGAAAATGAATGATAGTATTAATAACCAGGAAGCCCGTAAAGCAGATATTCAAAAACAATTTCAATATGAATATGAAAAAAAGGCCTCTGCTGATAGTTTAAAAATTGCAGAAGAAAAAAAAGTAACCGCAGCGCAATTAAAACAGGAAAAAACACAGCGTTACGCACTGTATGGAGGCCTGGCGCTTGTTGCCTTATTTGCTGTTTTTATGTTTAACCGTTTTAGAGTAACTAACAGGCAAAAACAAATTATAGAAATTAAAGAACAGGAAACTCAGCACCAGAAAAAAGTTGTAGAAGAAAAAAATAAAGAAATAACAGATAGTATAACCTATGCAAAACGCATACAGGAAGCCATTTTACCGCCACAGGATTTTGTGAACGAATTTTTACCTGATAATTTTATTTTATATAAACCAAAAGATCTGGTGGCCGGCGATTTTTACTGGATGGAAGTTGTTGATGAAAAGATATTTATTGCGGCAGCAGATTCAACCGGCCATGGCGTGCCGGGAGCACTTGTATCTGTAGTTTGTAGTAATGCCTTGAACCGTGCATTAAAAGAATTTAATTTAACCGACACCGGTAAACTACTTGATAAAACAAGGGGGTTGGTTTTGGAAACATTCGCAAAAAGTAGCGAACAGGTAAAAGATGGTATGGATATTTCGCTGTTGTGCATTGATAAAAAAAACAGCACAGCGTTTTGGAGCGGTGCAAATAATCCACTTTGGAAAATCTCAACAAATAATTTATCAGAAATAAAAGCAGATAAACAGCCTATCGGCAAGACCGATCAGCCAAAACCTTTTACAACACACAGTATGCAAATAAGTAGTGGCGAGATATTTTATTTATTTACCGATGGCTTTGCGGATCAGTTTGGTGGCGATAAAGGAAAGAAATTCAAATACCAGCAATTAAAAGATCTATTGGTAGACATCAATAAGAAATCGTTAAGCGAACAGCATAAAATTCTGTCAGAAAAATTTGATGCCTGGAAGGGAAAATTAGAACAGGTAGACGATGTTTGTATTGTTGGAATAAAGATCTAACTATATCCCAGCACTTCGCGTACCTGTTTTAATTTTTCGTTGGCCATTTTCATTGCCTTTGCTTCACCAATAGCCAATTCTTTTTCAAGCAAAGCAGTATTAGACATTAAATGATCAAATGTTTTACGTTGCTCTTTAAATTTTTCTAAGATCAATTCCAACAATGCTGTTTTTGCATGACCATATCCAAAATTGCCTGCAAGGTATTTATTGCGCAGATCTTCTGTTTGTTCTTTACTGCCTAAAAGCTTGTATAGTTTAAATGTATTATCTGTATCAGGATCTTTAGGATCTTCTAATGATTTGCTGTCGCTTACAATACTCATTACTACTTTTTTTAATTCCTTCTCAGGTAAAAAAACATTAATAAAGTTATTGTAGGACTTGCTCATTTTCTGTCCGTCAATGCCCGGCACTATCATCACCCGTTCATCTACTTTTCCTTCAGGTACAACTAAAATTTCTTTGCCAAGTTTATTGTTAAAGGCTTTTGCAATATCGGCCGCAATTTCCAAATGTTGCATCTGATCTTTACCAACCGGTACATATTTGGCATCATACAATAAAATATCGGCGGCCATTAAAACCGGGTAAGTAAATAAACCAGCATTAACATCGCTTAAACGATCGCTTTTATCTTTGAACGAATGCGCGTTGGCCAACATGGGGTAAGGCGTAAAGCAATTTAAATACCACGTAAGCTCGGTAACCTGTGGCACGCGGCTTTGACGGTAAAAAACAGTTTTATCGGGATCCAGACCAAACGCTAACCAGGTTGCCGCAACAGCATTAGTACTTTGTTTTATAAAATCAGCATCTTTTTTACTTGTTAAAGTGTGAAGGTCTGCGATAAAAAAGAGACTGTCATTTTTTTCATCTCGGCTTAATTCAATAGCCGGTAATATTGCGCCTAAAATATTGCCAAGGTGCGGAACGTTTGTGCTTTGTATGCCTGTTAAAATGCGTGCCATAATTGTATTGCAAATGTAATATTTTAATTGGTTGAAATGGGAGCTTTATTTTTTACGATAAACGTATGGAGATGAAGGTTACATCATCTGTTTGTTCTACGTTGCTTTTCCATGATTCAAAAAGATATTTAAACCTTTGCTCCTGCTCATTTACAGGCAGCGAAGCCGTTTGGTGTATAAATTCCTGTAATTGTTTGCTCATGAATTTTTTTCCTTTTGGCCCACCAAACTGATCGGGTACACCATCGGTAAACATATAAAATTGTGTTGGCGCATCTATTTTAATTTCGTGTAAAATATAATTTACTTCCTGCGTATCATAAACACCGCCAATAGAATATTTATCGGCCTTATAAGTTTCAAGCCTATTGTTTTTGATCACATATAAGGGTCTTCCGGCACCCGCATAAACAACCTTTTTATTTTTTAGATCAATGCGTATCAAAGCAATATCCATCCCGTCTTTAGAAGCTCGTTGCTGCATGTTTTCATTTAAGGTTTTTACAACATGAAAATGCAGTTCTTTTAAGATGATATTAGGTGAATCTATTTTAGAGTTCAATACGATCTGGTTTAACAAACTATTGCCCAGCATACTCATCATGGCACCTGGTACACCATGACCGGTGCAATCTGCCACGGCATAATAAATAAAATTGTTGTTTTGCGCTATCCAGTAAAAATCACCACTAACAATGTCTTTAGGCTTAAAATAAATGAATGATTCGGGAAACAATGTTTTTGCAAGTTTTTCAGATGGAAGCACAGAGCCTTGAATTCTTTGAGCATAATTTATACTATCAGTAATTTCTTTGTTTTTATGCTGCAACTCTTCTTTTTGTTCTTCTATCTCATTTTTTTGTGATGCTAATAAATTGTTATCTTTTTTCTTCTCTCTGAAACGGTAGATAAAAATAACACTCAATAGTAAAAGTAAAGCGGCAACAATGCCAATAAATAATTTTACGTAACGATCTTTTTGAATTTTATTTTCTTTTAATTCTTTGTCTTGTATTAAAAACTGTATTTGTTGTTGCTTTTTTTCAGCTTCATATTTTGCTGAAAGCTCGTTTATTGTTCTTATATTTTCTTCTTCGGCCAATTGCTCCATTATTTCTATCGTAGCACGAGAATATAGAACAGAGTTTTTATAATCTCCCAGGTTATCATAGGTATCCATTAAATTTTTGGCTGCCTCAAGCATTTGTGATGGAATTTTTAATTTTTTTGAGATGGCAAAAGCTTTTTGAAAATAGGGCAGGGCTTCATTTGCTTTATTCGTTTGCAAATAGAGTTTTCCAATATAAAGGTTAGAAAGTTGTTCGCCGTATTCATCACCAATTGTTGTATTTATATCGTAGGCTTTCTTAATAAATAACTCTGCTTCTTTATATAGTTTAAGGTTTAAAAGTGTAGAACCAAGATTTATATAACTTTCGGCTAAAAAACCCGGTTCGTTTAATTGTTCGATAATCGCTACAGATTTTTTTTGATAAAACAATGCAGAATCAAACATTCTTAAGTTTGAGAAGGCAAGGCCCACGTTATCTAGTGTAGAAATATATTGTCTGATATCTTTTTGTGCGGAGGTAAAATTCAATGCGCGTTTATAAAATCTTACAGCGGCATTGTAATCGCTGCGGTAAAAATTAACCGATGCCAAATGTTCAAACCCATTATGAAGTTTTAAAGTGTCTTTTTCTTTTTCAGCAAATTCTATACACTTATAAAAACATTTTGTGGCGTTTTCGTAGTTACCCATCCGCATGTGAATAAGACCCTCATAATCATAAACATTCGCATATTGTTCAACAACTTTATTATCAAAAGCAAAGGTTTTCGCACTATCAACATACATAAGTGCTGAATCGTGTTGGCCATGGGTTCGGTAAGTGCGGCAAAGCGCAAGGTAGGTTTTTACAACGGCAAACTTAAAATCATTTTTTTTAGCAAGTATAAGTGCGTATTTTGAAGTATTTGAAGAAAGTTTAAAGTCTTTAGCGCGGTACTCAACCGCAAACGAGTCAAGCAATTTAATTTGGTCTTTAGTCTTTTTACCTGCTATTGCCTGTTTTATATTTTGTGGCAGTGTTTGCCCGCTTGCGAGAAAAACGATATTTAACAAAAATATTATAAATGCGTGTTTCATTTCTAATACAAACTTAAGAAAATATGTAAGCGGCTAAGCTATTTTAGCAAACAGTAATTAAAAGAAAATGTTTAAGCAAACAATTTATCGGCACAACGCTCACCATCCATAGCCGCGCTTACAATACCCCCTGCATAACCGGCTCCTTCACCACAGGGAAAAAGATTTTTTAATTGGGGGTGATGTAAAAGGTCTTTATCTCGTGGAATACGCACCGGAGTTGAGGTGCGCGACTCTACACCAACTATTACCGCCTCATTGGTTAAATAGCCCCGCATTTTACCACCAAAGGCTTTAAAACCTTCTTTTAAAGCGGGGCCAATTAATTTGCCAAGTACCTGTTGCATATCTACGCTTTTTAGGCCGGGCTGGTAACTGCAATCGGGTAAAGATGAACTGAATTTTGCATTTGTAAAATCAACTAAACGTTGCGCGGGCGCTGTTTGTGTTTTACCGGCAAAACTCCATGCTTTTTTTTCAAGTTCTTTTTGAAATTCCAGCCCTGCCAAAGGACCAAAACTTTTATACGCCTCAAAATCGCTTAACTCTAAGCCAACAACAATTCCGCTGTTGGCGTATGGGTTATTACGTTTACTGGGACTCCAGCCGTTGGTAACCACTTCCTGCTGTGCCGTGGCACAAGGTGCGATGATACCACCTGGGCACATGCAAAACGAATACACGCCGCGGCCTTTTACCTGGTTAACCAAACTATAGCTGGCTGCCGGTAAAAAACCTCTTTTTTCAACAACCTCTTGCAGATTGCCGCAATGGTATTGAATTTTATCAATTAAAGCTTGTGGATGCTCGGCTCTTACACCTAAGGCAAACGGTTTGGCTTCAATTAAAATGGTTTTGCTGTTTAAAAGCTCGTAAATATCCCTTGCAGAGTGCCCGGTAGCCAATAGTAATTTTTGAACAGGAATTTCCTGCTCGCCTTTTTCATTTAAAATGCGAATAGAAACGACAGTATCTTTTTTAGTCTTGAGATCAATCATTTTTGTATTGAAATGTATTTCGCCGCCAAATTTTAAAATGCTTTCTCTTATTTTTTCAATAAGCTGTGGTAATTTATTGGTACCAATATGCGGATGTGCGTCTACTAAAATTTCGTCGCTTGCTCCATGATACACAAATGTTCTTAAGATCTTATCAATATCACCACGCTTGTTAGACCGAGTGTAAAGTTTGCCATCACTGTACGTTCCGGCACCGCCTTCGCCAAAACAATAATTACTTTCGGGGTTTACAATATGTTCTTTATTTATAGCCGCAAGATCCCTTCTTCTGTCTTTTATATTTTTACCACGCTCAATAACTATTGGTTTTATTCCCAACTCTAAACAACGTAAGGCCGCAAATAAGCCGGCAGGTCCACTGCCAATAATATGACAGGTTTTTGTTGCGGAAGAAACATCATTATAATTTACTTCAATATTTTCTAAGGGTAATGCTTCGTCAACAGAAGCTAAAACAGTTAAGTTAATTTCGATCTTTCGCGAACGCGCGTCAACGCTGCGTTTTAAGACCTTAATAAGCAGTGTTGAATTTTCGTTAAGATGAAGCTGCTGCGTTACTTCTTCTTTTAGCAGCTGTTCGTTAACTGCCGTTTGCGGACTAACCTTAAGTTGTATTTTTGTTTGCATAATTTAATGGAAGGATTTTATCCTTCAAATATTTATTCTTAACCTTCAAACGTAATGGTAAAAACTACCATGCGCGAACGTACTTTATCTAAACTATTTGTAAAGATACTGTTTTCGGGTCGTAATAAATTTCGTGTACCAATTAATAATTTCAGTTCTAATCCTAATTTAAAATATTCCAGATAAAAATCTGTGCCAGCCCCGGCGCTGTAATAAATATCATCCCGCTTTAATTTCACATTATCATCCAGCTGGTTGGGGCCACCTGTACTAACGCCCGCGGCTTTTTTACGGGAAGCCAGATCTAATGAATAACCGCCACCGCCAATTACGTAGGCACTAAAATTCCCTAAACGTTTGGATTGAATCTTGGCTTCTAATGGCGCAAAAATAAAAGCAGATTCAACTAATTTTTGAAATATTTTAGAGCTATCGCGAGCCGCGTTAGATAAATAGTATTCTATTTTTCGCGAAGCAAAACTAATGCTTGGCGTAAAGCGCAAACGCACATATTCGTGTATGCGCGCATCGCTCACAATACCAATAGCAAAGCCCGGGGCGGGGCGGGAGTAAATGGCTTTTATCCGGTAACGCGTAGTGCCAATAACCGTATCGGGAAATTGTGAATTGGGTTTTGGATTTAATCTAAAATCGGTGGAGTTGCCGGCAATGGTAAAACCAAAATGCAAGCGTTGCTTGTAGAATTTAGGCAGATGCACGCCGTAACCATCATTTTCTTGCGAAAAAGAAGTAAGAACAATTAAAAACGAGATGGCTATGAGGATGATCCTTTTCAGAATTTATATAACGAATGTTAAGTATTATAAATTGTGTAAAGTTATTGATTTTGTTGAGTTTAATAATGCGTCAAACAAATAAAAAACCCTAAATTTGCCACGTTATGGAAATCCAGGTTTTAAAATCCAAACTACATTGTGTGACTGTTACACAGGCAGAATTGGATTATATTGGCAGCGTTACTATTGATGAGGATCTTATGGATGCCGCAAATTTGATAGAGAATGAGCAGGTTCATATTTTAAATAAAAACAACGGTGAGCGCTTTATCACTTACGTAATAAAAGGTGAAAGGGGCAGCGGCGTAATTTGTTTGAATGGCCCTGCAGCATTAAGGGTAAAATTAGGCGATGTGGTAATTATTATTTCTTACGCGAGCATGGATTTTGAAAAAGCAAAAATCTTTCGTCCCTGGGTTGTTTTTCCGGATACCAAAACCAATAAATTAAAATAAGGTGGCCACAGCAAAAAACACTAAATCCATACTACAATTTATTGTTTTACTTGGCATAGGTGTTCTATTTATCTGGCTTTCGGTAAGGGCAATTACGCCTGAGCAAAGGGTTAAAATTATTGATGCGTTTAAACAGGCAGATTATTTTTGGATAATTGTTTCACTGGTAATTTCATGGCTTAGCCATTTTTTAAGAGCCTATCGCTGGAACTATTTGTTAAAACCTACCGGGCACAAAATTAATTTATTGAATGCTAATTGCCATGTAATGGTTGGCTATCTGGCTAATTACGGTATTCCCCGGATGGGCGAGATCTCGCGCTGTACCTTAGCAGCAAAATATGATGATACACCTTTTGAAGTTGCATTGGGAACTGTGATCACTGAACGAATAATTGACTTTATTTTATTTCTTGTAATATTTGCGCTAACTCTATTTGTTCAATTTAGTGAATTAATTGGTTTGGCTAATAAATACATTTTCGATCCTTTTATATTAAAACTTTCGGGTATAAGTGAAAGTCCTACAAAAATTATTATTGCGGCAGCAGTTGTTTTAATAATGGTAATTGCGTTTTTTGTATTAAGAAAAAAATTCTCATCCCTTTTAAAGGGAAAACTTGGTGGAATTGTAAAAGGAATGGGGCAGGGCTTGAGTTCTATTTCAAAAATGGATAAACCGTTTCAGTTTGTTGTTTTAAGCTTGTTAATATGGGCTTGTTATTTTTACTCATTATACGTTTGTTTTTTTGCGTTAAATGGCACATCGCACCTGGGGCAATCAGAATGCTTGACTTTACTTTTGTTTGGAACCTTTGGTGTTATATTTGCTCCGGGAGGTTTAGGGGCCTATCCGGCCATTATCAGCTGGATCTTACTTAATACTTATCATGTAGACGAAGTATCATCTTTTGCTTTACCCTGGTTAGCATGGACAAGCCAATTTATTTTGATATTGTTTTTAGGATTGCTTAGCTTGATTGTTTTACCGCTTTACAATAAAGATAAAAATGTCGTTTCACCAACAGCTGAAAAATAAAATTGTATCAAAAGAAGAAGCGCTGCAAAAAATAAAGGCGCAAAAATTTAACGGTAAAAAAATTGTTTTTACTAATGGTTGTTTTGATATCATTCATCCGGGGCATGTTGATTATTTAAGCCAGGCAAGAGACCTCGGCGACTTTTTAATTTTAGGATTGAACACTGATAACTCTGTAAAGCAATTGCAAAAAGCCCCTAATCGCCCGATCAATAACGAACAGGCACGCGCCTCTGTTTTAGCAGCTTTGGCAAGCATAGATCTTATTATTTTGTTTGATGAAGAAACGCCTTACGAATTAATAAGCTTTTTAAAACCTGATGTTTTAGTTAAAGGAAACGATTACGAAGTAGAAAAAATTGTTGGATATGATGTTGTAATAGCCAATGGCGGCAAGGTAATTACCATTCCTTTTTTAGAAGGATTTTCTACTACAAATTTGATTAAGAAAATTCTTTCTTAATTTATCTTACCGTTTGTTTAAGCGGTATGTATGTTTTTCCATTCTCAATTACAATGTGATTTGAAGCAGAAAGCACTTCTATAGCCTCCATAAATATTTTTTTAAGCAATACCCTGTCCTGCTCCCAAAATTGATCCATCACGGCTTTTAACGAGTCTTCTATTTTTTCTATTTTACAGGCTGCAATTCTTCCTAAATAAAAAATAACTATTTCTGATTTTAATTTTAACTGACCATTGTCTGTTTTAATTTCTTCAGAATTTATTTTTGATTCAAGTACAATTTCTTTTTGAATTTTTGGCGCAGTAATAATTTTACTGTTGCCCTGTGTTCCATTATCTATGCGCTTTACAGCCCAACCTTGTCCGTTCACTAAAGCACCGCAGGTAAATTTTAAGCCGCAGGTTTTTTCAATATATTTTACTAACGTGCTCGGACTTGCCTTACGATTCCAGTCTTTTTTCTCAATTAAAATGGCTTCTCCAACGTTTAAGTTAACAATGGAGTTAAAAATTGGTGAGCTACGGCCTTTACCTTTAAGTGCAAGGTTGTTAAACTCTTCTTCTTTAAGAATTCTCATAATTTTAGTGCAAAAATGTTGTGTATAATGTATTTAAACGCTGCTTTGGTAAAAAAGGTTACGAAATAGCTTTCATTAAAAATCTTATGCATGCTGTATAAATATTGTTTAAAATAGTATTAAAATAGCTTTCAATTCAAAAATTCAACATCAATTATTTGATAATCAATATATTAACATTTTATAAACTTTGTTTATAAACCGATTTTGACGGATTACATTATTAACAAAAAAATGTGGTTATAAACAAAATAGGACTGTTTTAAAGCGCTTTAACTAATAATCAGACGTTAGACTAGCGAAAATTTTCGAAGCCTTTAAAACCTTCGGTAATGCAGTAAAAAAGAAAATAAAATAAAAAAGTCCGCTGGTTTTGCGGACTTTTAAGTATAAGTGGGTTAATTTTTAAAGTTTTGCTTTTATTTCGATCATATCATAGCCTTCAATAATATCTCCAACCTTAATATCATCAAAACTTTCAATGTTCAAGCCGCATTCATAACCTGCGCTAACTTCTTTTACATCGTCTTTAAAGCGTTTTAATGAACCAAGTGCACCAGTGTGAACAACAATGCCCTCGCGTATCACACGCACTTTTGTATTACGTGTAACTTTTCCATCCAACACATAACAGCCCGCAATTGTACCAACACGCGTAATTTTAAATACATCACGTATCTCAATATTACAAACGATCTTCTCTTCAAACTCAGGCGCTAACATGCCTTCCATGGCCGCTTTAATTTCGTTGATAGCATCGTAAATAATGGAATATAAACGAATATCAATTTCTTCTACCTCAGCTAATTTTCTGGCACTTGTACTTGGGCGTACCTGGAAACCAATAATGATAGCGTTTGAAGCAGATGCTAATAATACATCGCTTTCACTAATGGCACCAACTGATTTATGAATAATATTTACCGCAACTTTTTCGGTTGATAATTTTAATAATGAATCTGATAAAGCTTCAATAGAACCATCCACGTCACCTTTCACAATTACATTTAATTCTTTAAAATCACCAATCGCTAAACGACGGCCAATTTCATCCAATGTAATATGTTTGTGAGTTCTGATTCCTTGTTCACGTTGTAATTGTAAACGTTTGTTGGCTATCTCGCGCGCTTCACGCTCATCGGTCATCACATTAAATTTATCACCCGCAGTTGGCGCACCACTTAAACCTAATACTTTAACAGGATGTGATGGGCCGGCATGATCAACTTTTTGCCCGCGCTCATTAAACATGGCACGTACACGACCGCTGTAAGAACCTGCCAACATTACATCACCAACTTTTAAAGTTCCGTTCTGAACTAAAATGGTAGCAACGTAACCACGGCCTTCTTCCATACTTGCTTCAATTACCGAACCTATTGCATTTCTATCAGGATTTGCTTTAAGATCCATCATATCCGATTCAAGAATAACTTTTTCTAAAAGCAGATCGATGTTCTTACCCATTTTAGCTGATACTTCCTGGCACTGGTATTTGCCACCCCATTCTTCTACTAAAATATTCATAACCGATAATGCTTCACGGATCTTATCAGGATTCGCTCCAGGCTTATCAATTTTATTGATGGCAAAGATCATTGATACACCAGCGGCTTGTGCATGGTTAATAGCTTCTTTTGTTTGAGGCATGATGCTGTCGTCGGCTGCTATTACAATAATAGCTATATCCGTTAACTTGGCACCACGCGCACGCATAGCGGTAAAGGCCTCGTGACCTGGTGTATCCAGGAAAGTCATACTTTTACCGTTTGCCATTTTTACATTATATGCACCAATATGTTGTGTGATACCTCCGGCTTCACCGGCAACCACGTTGGCTTTACGAATAAAATCCAATAAAGATGTTTTACCATGATCTACGTGACCCATAACGGTAACAACGGGTGGGCGTGAGATAAGATCTTCAGGGTTATCCTTTTCATCTTCTTTGATCGTTTCAATATCTTCTGCGCTTGCAAATTCTACTTTGTAACCAAACTCTTCAGCAACAATCGAAATTGTTTCAGCATCCAAACGTTGGTTAATAGAAACGAATAAACCTAAAGACATACAGGTAGATATAATTTGAGTTACCTGAACATCCATCATTTGTGCTAATTGATTTGCACTAACAAACTCGGCAACTTTTAAGATCTTTCTGTCTGCTTCGTCAATAACCGCTTTTTCAGCCATTTTTTCGCGAATATCTTCGCGTTTTTCACGACGGTATTTTGAGGTTTTTGATTTGGTTCCTTTATTACTTAAACGCGCAAGTGTTTCTTTTATTTGCGCCTGAATTTCTTCTTCAGTTAATTCGTGGCGGGGCTTGCCCGGTGTATTAACTGTTTTTTTAGCACGAGGGTCGCCATATTTTTCTTTGGCTTTTTCGCGGGCAATAGCAGATTGTTCTTTACCTACTTTTTTAATTTCTTCCTGCGAAAGCCCGCCTTTACGAATACGTTTACGTTTTTTCTTATCAGCATTCGGATCAATGGTAGATTTTTTTGCGGTTTCTTTAACCACAGGCAATTCAATACTTCTTAAGATCTTAGGGCCTTCCAGTTTTTCGTATTTTGTTTCTAGGAACTCTTCTTTAGGCTCTTCCTTCGCAACTTCTGTTTCTGAAATAATGTTGTTTTCAACCGGGATTTCAGTTTCTTCTTTGGCACTCTTTTTATCCTTTACTTCAGCTTCTTTTTTATCAGCTTCTTTTTTGTTTTTTTTGTCCGGCTTGGTTTTTAAATTCATCGAATCTAAATCAAGCTTTCCTAAAACTTTAGGGCCATCGGTAATTACAGGGTCTTTTTTTACAACTTCCGTTTCTTTTGTTTTTGAAACTTCTTTTGCTTCAGTTTTTTCGGTAACAACTTTATTATTAAGGCTAAGATCCTTGATCATTAATTCATCGGCATCTTCCTCTTTTTGGCGTTTTGTTTTAACGTCAGATAATACAATCGTTTCGCGCTTAATTTTTGTAATGTTTTGCGCCACGTTTTCCGCCTCTTCTCTAGCGGATTTATCGCTTGAAAATTCTTTCAGCAACAGATTGTACTCCCCATCGCCAATTTTGGCGTTAGGATTACTTTCTATTTGGTGGCCCTTGGAGGCAAGAAATTCAACTATCTTTCCTAAAGATAAGTTAAATTCTTTGGCCACTTTACTTAATCGAAGTGTTTTAGCTCCTTCTGACATATTTTATTTATCCTTTTTAATTTTTAATTCCATCGAAGTTTAAGGTACTTCGGATATTGCTGCGTAAAACAGCAAACCGTTAGTCTTCAAACTCAGAAGCTAATACATCGCGGACGCTTTGAATTGTATCTTCTGCAATTCCGGTACGACGTACTAATTCTTCATTGCTTAATTCTAAAACTGATTTTGCAGTATCGCAACCAATTGCTTTTAATTGATCAATAATGTCTGCCTCAATTTCGTCTGAGAACTCTTCCAGGTCAACATCTTCTGTTTCTACGTCTACATCTGTATCGCGGAATACATCAATTTCGTAACCTGTTAATTTACCGGCCAGTTTTATATTAAAACCACCTTTACCAATAGCTAAGCTAATTTGATCGGGTTTTAAGAATACTTCTGCTCGTTTTGAATCTTCATCTATTTTAATAGAAGTGATCTTTGCAGGAGATAAGGTACGTTGAATTAATAATTGCGCATTGTTTGTGAAATTGATCACATCAATATTCTCATTTTTTAATTCACGCACGATGCCATGAATACGGGAGCCTTTCATACCAACGCAAGCACCTACCGGATCAATTCTGTCGTCATAAGACTCAACCGCAACTTTTGCTCTTTCGCCCGGCTCACGAACTATTTTTTTGATAGTAATTAAACCGTCAAAAATTTCGGGCACTTCGTTTTCAAATAAACGCTCTAAGAAAACAGGCGATGTTCTTGAAACAACGATAGAAGGAGTTCCGTTCTTAAGGTCAACTTTAGAAACCACTGCTTTAACCGTATCTCCTTTTTTAAAGAAATCAGAAGGAATTTGTTCTGTTTTTGGTAATAAAAGCTCATTGCCTTCATCATCCATTAACATGATCTCTTTTTTCCAAACCTGGTAAACTTCGGCAGTAATAATATCGCCAACTTTTTCTTTGTACTTGTTATAAATTTCGCTTTTTTCAAGTTCAAGAATTTTTTGAACTAAGTTTTGGCGCACTGATAATACAGCACGGCGACCAAAATCCTCTAATTTTACTTTTTCTGAAAGATCTTCACCGATCTCAAAATCAGGTTCAATTTTTTGAGCTTCGGTAAAGCTAATGTGTTTATTCTCGTCAAAATCAAAAGAATCTTCTGCAAATTCATCATCTACGATCTTACGATTTTTATATATCTCTACGTCGCCTTTATCAGGGTTAACGATGATGTCAAAATTTTTATCGCTTCCATATCTTTTGATCAGCATACTTCTAAAAACATCTTCAATGATCGTCATTAATGTTGCACGATCAATATTCTTATTGTCTTTAAATTCTGAAAACGATTCAATTAGGTTAACAGCTTCCATTGTTTTTGTTTTTTAAAATTTGAGTTTAACTTTTGATTCTTTTATTTGATTGTATTTTATTTTTTGTTGTTTTGTAACTGTAATTTTTCCTTTACCAATTGGTTTATTCTCTCTAACCGTATTCTCAATCACTAATTCGTCATTATTAAATTCAACCAGGTTTCCCTCTGTTTTTGTTCCGTCTTCTAATTTAATCTCCAGTTCGCGGCCAATATGCTTTTTATATTGCCTTGGCATTATAAGGGGCGTAGTAGCTCCATGCGAGCTTACATCCAAGGCAAAATCAGCGCCTTCTTCTATCAATCTTTTTTCTATATGACGGCTTAGGTCAACGCAATTTTTAATTGTTACGCCTTCATCACCATCTAAAAAAATATTAATATGGTTGTCTGAGCCAATCTTTATACCCGTAACAAAAATAGGCCCATTGCCTAAATGCTCCGCTATTAGCTCTGAAATATGTTCTTTTGTTATCAATTTTTTAACAATAAAAGAGGGGACTGCTGTCCCCTCTATTTTCTTAATTATTTTTCGGATACAAATATACATATATATATTTTAATAAAAAAACAAAAAAACAGTTAAATAGGCACATAGTTTGCCAACTAAAGGGTAGCGAAATACGTTTATATAAGTAGAAACGAGCTATTAAAACAATAATAACTTAAAAACCGAACCATATGAAAACAACTAAAATTAAAGCATTCTTGATCCTGGTAGGATTGGTGCTTGTAAACATTACAAAAATGAGTGCTGGTGTAATTGAGGATGTTAAAAAAACCGCCGAAGCGCAGGTGTCTAATTTTAACATGCAGGGAATACTGCTTATTGGCGGTATAATTGGAGCAGGTTTGCTTATTTATATTGTTTCCAACTATCTTGTAAAAGATAAGGAAGAACAGGTAGATGCAAAGCAAATTAGCCAGATTGCAAAGCATAATCACGAAAGATACCAGCAAAGACATTACCCAAATCGTCATATTATCAAAAAAACATCATAATTTGATGGATTTGTTTAACCCTAATTTTCAGCAACTTAACGTGTTTTTAACGTTAGTTGCTGATAAATTATGAAAAAAACGGCCTTATTTTCGCGTTTAAATTTTGTTTTAGCTGCGATATAATTATTTTTGTGCCAAAATTTAAAAAGAATTATAATGTCAGACATTGCAAACAAAGTAAAATCGATCATCGTTGACAAATTAGGCGTTGATGAGAAAGAAGTAACTCCAACAGCTAGCTTTACTAATGATTTAGGTGCAGACTCTTTGGATACTGTAGAATTGATCATGGAATTTGAAAAAGAGTTTAATATCGCTATTCCAGATGAGCAAGCAGAAAAAATAGGTACTGTAGGTGATGCAATTGCTTACATTGAAGCAAACGCAAAAAACTAATTTAATTTTATGCAATTAAAACGTGTAGTTGTTACTGGTCTTGGGGGAATTACGCCCTTAGGCAATAACGTTAACGATTATTGGAATAACCTGATAAATGGTGTTAGCGGCGCTGCGCCAATTACACGTTTTGATGCATCAAAGTTTAAGACCCGTTTTGCCTGCGAGGTAAAAGGATTTAATCCCGAAGATTATTTTGATAAAAAAGAGGCCCGTAAACTGGACGCTTTTTCATGGTATGGAATTGCCGCCAGTGTACAGGCAATGGCCGATAGCGGACTGGATACAGCCAATGTTGATAAAAACGAGATTGGTGTTATTTGGGGAAGCGGTATTGGTGGATTAGACACGTTTCAAACTGAAACTTTTGCTTTTGCAAAAGGCGACGGCACACCGCGTTTCAATCCTTTCTTTATTCCAAAAATGATTTCCGATATTTGTAGTGGGCATATTTCTATGCGCTTTGGCCTACGCGGACCAAACTTTACAACTGTTTCGGCCTGCGCTTCATCCACCAACGCACTAATTGATGCTTTCAATTATATTCGTCTTGGCAAAGCTGTAGCTATTGTTAGTGGTGGAAGCGAAGCAGCGATTAACGAAAGTGGAATGGGCGGTTTTAATGCCTGTCAGGCTATGAGTACCCGTAACGATGAGCCTTCAAAAGCATCACGTCCTTATGATAAAGAGCGCGATGGGTTTGTTTTAGGCGAAGGCGGCGGTGCTATTATTCTTGAAGAATTAGAACATGCGTTAGCGCGTGGCGCGAAAATTTATGCCGAGATTATCGGTGGCGGTATGAGTGCAGATGCACATCATATCACAGCACCTCATCCTGAAGGCTTGGGTGCCACACTGGTAATGAACCGCGCGTTAAAAGATGCAGGCATATCAGCAACCGAAATAGATTACATTAATACCCACGGCACAAGTACACCGCTTGGCGATACAGCCGAGTTAAAAGCCATTGTGAATGTTTTTGGGGAACATGCCTATAAAATGAACATTAGCTCTACAAAAAGTATGACAGGTCATTTATTAGGCGCAGCAGGTGCTATAGAAGGCATTGCTACCATACTGGCGGTTAAAAATGATATTATCCCACCAACAATCAATCACACAACTCCCGATCCGGAGGTAGATCCTAAGCTAAACCTTACATTCAATAAAATGCAAAAGCGCGTTGTAAATGCGGCAATAAGCAATACGTTTGGTTTTGGCGGGCATAATGCCGCAGTTGTGATCAAAAAATTTAAACAATAAGATCTTGGCAATAAAAAAATTATTATCGCAATTTAATTTTAAAAAAACCAAGAGCGATAAAGATTTTAAAGACTGGATAAAAACCACTACCGGGTTTACTCCAAAAAATATTGTTATCTATCAACAAGCTTTCTTGCACAGCAGTGCCGCTGCTAAACGCAACAACACCCCCATTAGTAACGAACGCCTCGAGTTTTTAGGTGATGCCGTTTTAGGAGCCATTATTGCTGAACATTTATTTAAAATTTATCCCTATAAAGACGAAGGTTTTTTAACGCAACTAAGAAGCAAGATTGTTAACGGACAAAATTTAAAAGAACTATCTATAAAATTTGGATTTAATGCTCAGTTAAAAGCTAACTTAACCAAAGAAGAAAAAGTAAAATCGAGCGCTTATGGTGATGCTTTTGAAGCCTTTATTGGCGCGGTTTACCTTGATCTTGGTTACGAAAAGACAAAAAAATTTGTTACCTCGAAGATCATTAAATTTCATGTGGATATTTCGGAGTTGGTAAATACAGACACTGATTTTAAAAGCCAACTTCAGATCTATTGTCAGAAAAATAAATTAAATCTTGAGTACAAACTATTGAGTGAAGAAAAACAAGGCGCCAATAAAATTTACACCATACAGGTTTTTATTAATGGCAAACCGTATACAACATTTGAAAACTTTAGTAAACGCGTTGCTGAACAAAAAGCCGCGCAACTTACCTTAGAGGAACTGCAAAAACAAATTGGCTAAACACGTTTTAAATACCAGCGATGATGATTTTGACTTTGTACTCATTGGACTGGTTTGCCTCGAAAATCAATACCACATTGTTAACGCAATAAACGATGTTTTAAAAACAGACCTCCGCCTTATTGATTATATTCCATTTAATTTAAAAGATGGTAAATTATTTAAGTTTTCGCTTTATAACTTTTTTGATGAAGAATTAGGGCTTGATTATAACTTTATACCCAATACCAGTAATTTTGATGAGCCGGATGGCACCGGCAACAACGCTAACGACCTTTTTGGTACTGTTGATGTAGATGAAAGTGTAAAATTGATAAAAGAGCTTCCAAAAACCGATTATTTTATTTTGCTGAAAGGTGAAGATCTGCATAACTATCAATTTAAGATCATTGATAAATTAAAAACGATTCCTGAAATAATACAAGTGCAATCTATCGAAGCTAAAGAATTGAGTAGCAAACGTAACCTTATCTTTTAAACCACTAAGACACATAGAGCATAAGATACACTAAGTGTTTTTTTAATTTCTTAGTGTTGCTAAGTGTGCTTAGGGCCTTAGTGGTAAAATTTAATTGATAACGTTTACAACAAGAATTAATTATTGTATTATAAATCTGCGGCTACTTTTTTAGTAAATTTACAATATGGACGATCTGCACAGACATATTTCTAAATTGCGCGAAGATTTTACAAGCGGAACATTGAACGAAAGCGATGTAACCAAAGATCCTTTTGCTCAATTTGAAAAATGGTTACAAGAAGCCGTTGATTCTAAGATCCACGAAGTACAGGCAATGCATTTAAGTACGGTCTCCGCAGATAATAAACCATCGTCTCGTATCGTTTATCTTCGCGAGTTCGAAAACAATAATTTTTCTTTTTACACTAACTACAACTCAAAAAAATCGAAGGAGCTTTTAGCAAACCCAAACGCTTGCTTTACTTTTTTTTGGCCTGAATTAGAAAGACAAATTCGTATAGAAGGCTTTGTAGAAAAAGCAAGTGCAGAGCAAAGTAATAATTATTACAATCAACGCCCTTATGAATCAAAAATTGGCGCCTGGGCTAGTGAACAAAGTCATTTACTTGCTTCACGCAAAGAATTGGAACAAAAAGTAGAACAATTAAAAAAGCAATATACGCCTGAAACTATTGTGCGGCCTGATTTTTGGGGCGGCTTTGTTTTAAAAGCAAATTATTACGAATTCTGGCAAGGGCGTAAAAGCCGTTTGCATGATAGAATTTGCTATGAAATAAAAAATAATAAATGGAATATTTCAAGACTCTCACCTTAAATTATGACAAAACAAGAAAAAATAAAAAAGTTTGACGCCAACGGCATTGGCCAGTTAAACGATGGTATGTTTGGCCTGCCCTTTACTTTAGATGAATGCGAAACCGTTTTAATTCCTGTGCCATGGGAAGTAACTGTTAGTTATGGCGGCGGCACGGCTGATGGACCTGAAGCAATTTTAAACGCAAGTTACCAGGTAGATCTTTATGATCCTATTGTTAAAGACGCCTGGCACAAAGGCATTGGTATGGATGCGATAAGCGCTGAGATAAAAGAAAAAAGCCACGGGCTTCGTGAGAAAGCAGAAAAATACATTAATGCTTTGGCAGAAGGCGCCAATGAAAACAATGCAGACCTTAAAAAAGTTTCTGCCGAAATAAAAGAACAATGTTTGTGGTTAAACGATTGGGTAAAGAATCGTGTTTTACATTTTTTAAAACAAAACAAATATGTTGGTTTAATTGGCGGTGATCATTCTACACCATTGGGCATGATACAGGCTTTAGCCACTAAGTACGATAATTTTTGCGTATTACAAGTTGATGCGCATGCCGATCTTAGAAATGCTTATGAAGGTTTTGAATTTTCGCACGCGTCTATCATGTATAATGCTTTAAAAATAAAACAGGTTGAAAAATTAGTGCAGGTTGGTATTCGCGATTACTGTGAGGAAGAATTAAATTTAATTAATAACAGCAACGGCCGTGTAAAAACTTTTTTTGATCGTGATATAAAATACGCGCAATACAATGGAGATAGCTGGAACCGTATTTGCGACAGGATCATTAACGAATTACCACAAAACATTTATTTAAGTTTTGATATTGATGGTTTAGATCCAAAACTTTGTCCGCATACAGGAACACCTGTTGCCGGAGGATTTGAGACCGAACAAATTTTATTCTTATTAGAAAAATTGGTAAAAAGTGGCAGAAAAATTATTGCTTTTGATATTAACGAAGTAACTCCAGGCCCTGAAGGTGATGAGTGGGATGCTAATGTAGCAGCGCGTTTATTGTATCGTATTGCCAACATGGCTAAAATGAGTATGAGCTAATGCATAGCAGAAAAATTAAATCTTTATTTCTTTTTTTATTGATAAGTTCTTTCACGTTCTCAAAAAAGCTGAAGGAAGGAACCTATCGTGCGGTTTTAATTTTAAACGAAAAAGAGAATATTGAATTGCCATTTAATTTTGATGTAAAATACAAAGGTAAAAAGCCAAATATCATTATAAAAAATGCCGATGAGCGCATTACCGTTGATGAAATAAGCATTAAAGGCGATTCACTTATTTTTAAAATGCCGGTGTTTGATACCGAATTCAGGACTGTTTTTGTTGGCGATAATTTAGAAGGTGTTTGGATCAATCATTACAAAACAACCAACAACATAATAAAATTTAAAGCCACTTTTGGTGAAACAAATCGGTTTAATCTTGTTCCGGGTAAAGCCAACCCTTATTTTGAAGGCAGGTGGGAAACTACTTTTTCTCCGAACACAAAAGACAGCTCAAAAGCCATTGGTGTATTTCACCACGTTGAACAAACAGATTACGTGACCGGCACTTTTTTAACTGAGACGGGCGATTACCGTTATTTAGAGGGCATGAAACATGGCAATAAATTATATTTGAGCTGCTTTGATGGCGGTCATGCTTTTTTATTTATCGCAGAGTATAATAACCCAACGCTAAATGGTAACTTTTACTCCGGCGCTACATGGCTAGAACCATGGACGGCCAAATTAAACTCTGATTTTAAATTAAAGGATGCTGAAGAAATTACATTCATTAAAAATAAAGATGAAAAAATAAATTTTTCATTTCCAAATCTTGATAAAAAGATCACTTCATTGAATGATAAAAAGTTTGAGAACAAACCTGTTATTATCCAAATTATGGGAAGCTGGTGCCCTAATTGTATGGATGAGAGCGCTTATCTGGCGAATGTTTACAAACAGTATCAAAAAGAAGGATTAGAAATTATTGCTTTGGCTTTTGAAAAAACAAATGATTTGGAAAAAGCAAAAAATAATTTACTGCGCTTAAAAAAGAAATTCGGAATGGACTATGAGATCTTAGTTACACAACAAACCGGTAAAGATAAAGCCAGCGAAGTTTTATCGGCGTTAAATAAGATCACCGCTTTTCCAACCACCATTTTTTTAAATAAGCAGCATAAGGTGGTAAAGGTACACACGGGCTTTAGTGGTCCCGCAACCGGTGCAGAGTATGAAGTATTTAAACAACGCACCGAAAGCTTCATTAAACAATTAGTAAAAGAATAGTTTCGACAAGCTCAGCTACCAATATAAAATAGTAATTTTAATTTATGTTTACAGGAATTATAGAAACACTTGCAAAAGTTGAGAAGATAGAAAAAGAAAATACCAATGTGCATTTTACTTTTTCATCTGAAATAACCGGCGAATTAAAAATCGATCAAAGTGTTGCGCACAATGGCGTTTGTTTAACTGTTGTAAAGATCAATGGCAATAATTATGTTGTTACAGCCATTGATGAAACGTTAAAGCGCACTAATTTGGGCGAATTAAAAGCAGGAACCCTTGTGAATTTAGAACGCTGTATGCCTGCCAACGGCCGTTTTGACGGACATATTGTACAAGGCCATGTAGATGCTACAGCAAAATGTATTGAAGTAAAAGATCTAAACGGCAGCTGGGAGTTTGTATTTGAGCACGAAAAACACAAGAGCAATATTACAGTTGAAAAAGGAAGTATCACCGTTAACGGCGTAAGCTTAACGGTGGTAAAAAGTACCGATACAACATTTTCGGTTCATATTATACCATATACGTTCGAGCATACCAACTTTAAAAACATTAAAGCTGGAAGCTCAGTAAATTTAGAATTTGATGTGGTGGGAAAATACGTTGCCAAAATTCTTTCGCAAAAATAATTAGCCCCTTCTTCTTTCTAAAAGTATCATCATCATAAGGCCAAGAACAATACGCTCTTCTTCGCCCGGTTTAAACTCGCCTAATTGTGTTACACTAAATTGTCTGCCAAAAAAAGAAGATTCTTTTTTAATACGTACTAATTGTGTGCCATCCAATCTTGAAACTATATATGAAGGATGAAATAAATAACCGGTAAAAATTCCTAAAACCGGGATCTCACTAAAAAGTGCATCGCCTACTTTTACCCATGGTTTTTCTTCGCGCACAACCATATCGTTTTGCTGGTTCTTATCAAAGATCTCGTAATGTGCTTTCCAGATTGAGGCCCAGCCTTTGCGTGCAATTTTTCCAAGCTCAAGACCTGAAGACGCGCTTACAAAATTATACGCCGCTGAAAAATCAATCCATTTATTTGCTTTAATGGTATATAATGTTTCTGATTTTGATTCGTTATTAAACACAACAATTTCATCTATCAGTTTTAGCATTTTTTGCCTCACATAAGCAATGGTATTTCCACCGGCATCTTTGGCCACAAAATCGTTTGAAATCGTTGAAATTTTAAAGCTGAAGTTTAATGGAAATTGATTTTTTTGCATAACATTTTTTGTTTGAACTATAAATATACAATTATTTTAATAGAACTTACTGCCACCTTATACCCGAAACCGGATAGATAAACACTGAACAAACCTTTTGATTGCCTGCTATTCCGGGTTTCCAGCCCTGCATCTGAATAAATTCTGCAATTAATTTTGTTTTACAGTATTCTGAAAGAACTGGCTCTAATATTTCAACTGAGGTTACTTTTCCTTTAAGATCAATTATAAACTTTATCTTCATACTATGCACTACATCCAGTTTTTGTTTAATGCAATCACCTAAAATTGGAATTATCTTTTCCTGAAAATATACGTGCATATCTTTTTTGCCGTTTTTATATTGTGCTAATGTATCGGGTGTATCATAAATGTTTTCGCAAGCATTTTTTTGCGCCACGCAAAACACATTTAGTGATACAAAAAATAATATAAGTTTAAATACAGTCATTATTCAGCACTATGCAATAAAAGATCACCTCTATTATTTTTTAATAAGATAAGGTTAAAGAATTTTAATTCGTTGTCTTTTAAGATTGACGATACAGCTCGTAGATCCATGCCCACTTTTATTTTCTCAAATTCATGCGGGCTAATACCATGGCGGTTTGCCAGCATTTCAAAATATTGATTGGATTTGGTTACCGATGCCTGCATATTTTCCACATCTTTAGAAAGCAGTATGCATACATTTACAATACTATCCACCTCGTTTGGTTTTACTTTTAACGAATCCCTTTGTATGCTGTCGGTATTTAATAATTTTATACGGCTGCCAATTTCTTTATCATACGAAACGCTCATTTTTCTTTTGCTCTTATCATCGTCACTTTCAGAACAGCTGATAAAAAATAAAAAACCAAAAAGTATATACAGTGCTTTCATAATAATAAAGGTAAAAAGTAAAATTACACACCCAACTTTTTCTTTATATCTTCAGTAATTTGTAATACAGCGGGGCAAACCAAAGTGTTACGATAAGTAAGTGTTAAAATCTGCTGCATTTTTTTTCGGTTGGTATGTGGGTACTCTCGGCAGGCAGTAGGCCTGTCTTCATAAATACTACAATAATTGTCTTTATCTAAAAAAGGGCAGGGTGCTTGTTTTAAAACAAAGTCGCCTTCTTCATCCATTTCAAGGTATTTTTGAAGAAAGTCGCCAGGCTTTAATTTAAGCGCTTTTGCAGCTCGCTCAATATCGCGCTGGTAAAATATGGGCGATGTTGTTTTACAGCAGTTAGCACAGCTTAAACAGTTGGTTTTTTCAAATACTTTATCATGTGTGGTATGAAAAAGTTCATCCAGGTTCTTTGGTTTGCGCCTGCTAAGCATTTTGTAAAAAGACTCATTTTCTTTTTTTAATGCCTGTGCTTTTTTATTGAATTCAGAAAGATCCATTAAAATAAAAAAGCTGCCTTTGGGGCAGCTTTAATAATTTTTTATTCAGCTTTTTTAGCGGCTTTTTTTGGAGCTGCCTTTTTTGCTGCTTTTTTCGGCGCCGCTTTAGCTGAAGCTTTTTTAGCAGATTTTTTCTTTTTTTGACGAGTTACGCCAGATGATCCGATATGTATTTTACCACGTTTAGACCTTTTATCACCTTTTCCCATAGTTAGTTTATTTTGTTTATGTGTGTAAAAGTAAAAAATTATCTTTACCAATCAAACTATTGCCATAAAGTGGAAGCTAAATTTACAAAGCAAGAGCGCTTGTGCAGCAAAAAGCAGATAGACTTGTTGTTTCTGAAAGGAAGCTCAACCACTGCTTTTCCATTAAAGCTGGTTTATATGGAAACCGATGTAGCTTATGTAGATCCTTGCCAGGCAATGTTTGTGGTACCTAAACGTACGTTTAAAAGAGCGCATGATCGTAATACACTAAAGCGCCGCATGCGCGAAGCATACCGTTTGCATAAAGCACCGTTCTATGAATTAGCAAATTCAAAGAATAAAAAAATGCTGTTGTGCTTTTTGTTTGTCGGCAAAAAAATAGAAGAATACAAAGCTATTGAGGCTTCTGTGCTCGTACATCTGAAAAAAGCAGGGGCTTTTCTGAATAAATAAGTTTAGCGTTTATTAGATTCTTTTAAATAAGCATCTATCGCACCCGACATGCTGGGGTTTTGCGGGTTTGGTGCGAATATATCCAAACGGTATCCTAAATCTTTTACAGTTTGAGCAGCAACGTGGCCAAACGCTGCAATGCGTGTATTGCCCTGTTTAAAATTAGGAAAGTTTTGCTTTAAAGATTTAATACCTGCAGGGGTAAAAAACACAAGCAGATCAAAATCATTCAGGTTTTTAATATCGCTTAAGTTAGCGCTTACGGTTCTGTAAAAAGTAGCCTTGGTGTAGGTAATCTTTAATTCATCTAAAAAGTCAACTATCTGCTCTTTTGTAACATCACTTGCCGGTAATAAAAATTTCTCATCTTTATTTTTACGGATCACATCAACAAGATCTAAAATAGTACCGTGGCCAAAAAATATTTTACGTTTACGGTATTGGATATATTTTTGCAAGTAATATGCTGTTTGCTCGTTAATGCAAAAATACTTCATGCTTTCCGGCACGGTAATTCGCATTTCGTTACATAATCTAAAATAATGATCAACCGATAAACGGCTGGTTAAAATAACAGCACCATGCTCCAGAATATCTATACGCTGTGTTCTGAAATCCTGGGAGTTTAATCCTTCAATTTTAATAAACTGGCGAAAGGTTGGGTTTAAATTGTATTTTCTTGCAAGATCGATATATGGATTTTTCTCTCCTTCTGCCGGTTTAGGTTGAGAGATAACAAAACTCTTGATCTTGTTTTTTGGATAATTACTCACCTCAATAACAGGCGGTGGTGGCAAAGTAATTATAGGTTTTTTTGATGATTTGCGCGGACGTTTTACAGTAACCGCTTTTTCAATATTTTCTTTATCATTGCTTACTAAAACCTTTTTTTCTTTAACGGGTTTTACTTTTGCAACTTCAACAGGTTTAACAACGGGTTTTGCCTGTTTTTTAATGGTTTTTTTAACCGGAGATTTTTTAATGACTTTTTTTATGGGCGCTTTAGCTTTTTTAGCAACCGGTTTTGGTTTGCTTTTTTGTTTAGTTGAAGAAGCTTTTTTAGAAGATGCTTTAGATTTTTTAATGAGCTTTTTAACTAACTTTTTTTTAACTAATTTTTTTTTCGCTGACATTAATTAAGCCTTAAAATGTTTCAATTATATATTTTACCAACACAACTACCGGTAAAATTTCTAAGCCGCAAAAGTAGGTAAAAGTTTGCAATAATCCTACTCTTTCCTCTACAATACCAATTATTACGCCACGGTACCACCTGTAAATTAATGAGGCGGCAAGCACAACAAAAGCTCCTGAAACAAAAATAAGTGCATTAAATTTGGTTAGCTCGGCTAATATAAGCCATGGGAACAGAAAGATGCCAAAGGTTTGATTGATCTTTACAGAATTATAAGAATACTCTGCAATTGTTTTTCTATCGTTTGATAAAAAGGATATAAATTGATTTAGGAAAGTTTTAAGCCCAATAAAAATAAGCAGGATAAAAAATATATAAGCGAATTGCATAAACAACGAACTTTCAGTAAAAACCAGATTATAAAAACTATTTACTTTATAAAGCAGGAAAGATACATTCAATAAAAAGAACAAAGAAAGTAATACCGAGTGTAGTTTAAAGCTTTTGCCTTCTTCTCTTTCCAATTCATGCAGTGCATTAGAACTAAAGGTGGATTGTATGATCTTAAGAACTTTAGCAGAAGCTGTAACCTTAACAAAAACAATTAATGTAAGGCAGAATAATAAAAAAACAGATGTCCACACCACCTCGTTATGAACTCTTAAAAGAGGTGTTAAATGTTGTTTTTGTAAAAGATGATCGTAAAAAATATGATTATTGATCACTTGGTTAAAAATTTACAGTGCAAAGGTACGCGAAATACAGAAACCAAATTTTACTTGTCCTTTAGTCCACGTTTCGTTTGTGTAAGGAATAAAATTGTTCTCAATTAAACCGCCTGCATTTGTAAAGAAAAGGCTAAATACGTGGCCTCCTGTTTCAATCTCAAATCCTAATGATAAAGGGTTAAACGCGTTATCGTTATTGGTATAAAACGGGCTCACGTTATAAAAATAATCTCCAATAAAGCTGGTGCGCTTATTTAATTTTATCCTTCCGCCAAAACCAATACTTGCAAAACCATTCACATCAGCTTCGCCTTTGTTGTTGTATCTTTCTTTAATAAAATTACGGTGCATGTAGCTTGGTAATATTTCTAAAGATAACCAACTGGTTATCTTACTTGCTATGATCAATTGGTTAAAATAATTAAAACGGTGCATTTCATTCGTTTCAAAATCTTTAACAATACCGCTGTAAATTGTAGAAGGAAGATCGTGTGTATAACCTGTACTTGAAAAGAAAGACACAGATACGGGAATGCTGAAATTAGAATTTTGTCTTATGAAGGTCCATTTTAAACTTCCGTCAACAATATGGTTCATGCGGCTTCTGCCAATGCCAATGGTAATATCATCGGTTAAACCATAATCAAAACTAAAGCGGATGTCGTTTGCGCCTTCAAAGCCAACAAAGGTTTGACCTGTATTATTAATTGGGTTTGAAAGATCGGAATTATAAATATTTCCAAAACGGTGGCTTGTTCTAAAATCAAGATGTTTTTTCTTTACTGTTTCAATAGTTTGTGCATTACCAATACGTACGGTCTTAAACGTTGCGTAAACTCTTTGAGGTTTTTCATCCTTTTTGTCGGTTACAAGATCCAAAAGGTCATCCTGCGAAAACACTGTATTTACAGACAAAGCAAGAGCAAGTATAAGAAGAGATTTTTTTAAAACGATCATAATTAAAATAGCTTATTTTTTTACAAATGGCTCTAAAGTACTTACTAAGGTTACATCAACCACCTCTGCAATATTTTTTACATAAAGTGAAGGTACCTGAATGTTATAATCAGCAACTTTTATTTTAAACTTTGTGTCCAATAAAATATCAGCACCTTTTTTAGTAAGTGTCCCATCTAATGTTACGTCTTTGGTAACGCCATGTAATTCCATTTTACCGGTAACGGTAACTTTGTGCTCGCCGTCAACTGTGTAATCTACTTTTTCGTTGATCTTGCCTTTAAACACGCAGTTAGGATATTTGGTAGATTCTAAATAATTCTCATTAAAATGTTCTTCCATTAAGGCATTTTTGAATTTAAAATTCTGAATGGTTACACGCACCTGTAGATCGCTGCTTGTGGTATTAAGAACTATTACGGCACCTTTGTTGGCAGCATCAATATCTTCAAGTGGCGATTTAGAGTAAAAGTGAATTAGTGTGGTGCCGTCTTTTGCTTTATAAATTTGCGAAAACCCGGTTAAACTAAAAAACAATACTGAAGCAAGTAATAATTTTTTCATATAGAATAATTTTAATCAAATTTAAACTATTTCTTTCAATTCGCAATCATTTAGAAATTTTTCACTCAAACGGGCAAAAGCAAAGTCTGTTAAATTTTTTAAAGTGGTTTTTGTTTGTGTTTTAGGAAGAGAAACGGCCATTCTTACAACATAAAACGTGGCATATAAATGCTGATGACTTAACACATGTTTGTATAATTTTGATGTATGAAGAAGTTTTAATTTGTTTCCGGCATTTTCTATAAATGTTTTGTGTTTTAAAAGTTGCTGTACTGTAATTTGCTTATTGCTTTCAATCAGCAAAAACTCATACAAGCCTTTCCAAATGTCGTTTGCAGAGCGCCTGTTCAAATAAATAGAATTGTTTTTATCAATCAGTACTACATAATTTAAATAGCGGTTTTTTACCTTTATTTTTTTTGATTTAACCGGAAATTCATTTACCCTGGCGCTTTTAAAAGCAAAACATTTGGCGTTAAAAATACAATTTTGGCAATCGGGATTTGCAGGTTTACAGTATTGTGAGCCAAATTCCATTATAGCCTGGTTGTGCTGGCCGGGTTCTTTTTTATCTAATAATTTCGTAGCCAGCTGTTGGAATTGTTTTTTGCCAACGCTGCTATCTATAGGCGTTTCTATCCCAAATAGGCGACTTAATACCCTATAAACATTGCCATCTACAACAGCATACGGCAAATTATAAGCAAAGCTGCTAATAGCCGCGGCTGTATAATCGCCAACGCCTTTTAAAGCTTTTATATCTTCATATGTTAATGGAAATACCCCTTTATATTGCTCATTTACCGCTTTTGCCGCTGCATGCAGGTTACGGGCACGTGAATAATAACCCAGACCTTGCCACAATTTTAACACCTCGTCTTCTTTAGCAGCTGCTAATTGACCTATTTTAGGATACTTTTGGACAAATTTTAAGTAGTAGCTCATGCCCTGAACCACCTGTGTTTGCTGCAAAATGATTTCCGAAAGCCAGATCTTATAAGGATCTTTATGATTGCGCCAGGGCAGGTCGCGTTTATTTTTATTATACCATGTAATGAGTTCCCGGCTAAACCAATTTTCCATAATAAGTGTAAAATTAAGGCTAAAAGCCTTATTAAACCTTAAAAACATAAATTCTTAAAAAAATTTTCAATTAATAATAATAATACTATCTTTGCTGCCCGTTTTAAAATACAATTAATTGATTTTAAATAGTTTGTAAAATGACCAAAGCAGATATTGTTAACGAAATTTCAGAGAAAACAGGCATTGAAAAAATGGCTGTACAGGCCACTGTAGAAGCGTTTATGAAGACCATACGCAACTCAATGGTAGAAGGTAAAAATGTTTATTTAAGAGGTTTTGGAACCTTTGTAGTGAAAAAACGCGCCGAAAAAATTGGGCGTAACATTTCAAAAAATACAACTGTAGTAATTCCAGCGCATTATATTCCGGCATTTAAAGCTTCAAAAACTTTTGCTGACAGGGTAAAACGCAATGTAAAAACTGCAGAACCCATACAAAAAAATATGGATTAATAAATAAATCATGAGCGTTAAGAGAACACAGTTACTTTTGGTTGTCGGCGCCCTGATTTTATTCGTTCTTTTATTTATTGCACCTAAAGTTGCCCCACCTCATACAGATGATGACGGGCACGATCATTCAACAGGTAAAAGTAATTTGGCCGTTGCTACTGCTAATTTAGAAGTGTATTTAAACATGGCTGTTAAAGGCCTGGATCTTTCTAAAAAAGCACAATACGATAAGTTGCTTGCTGCGCAACAGTTAGACAGCACGGTTGTTTTTTGGGATAAAGAAAAACGTCCTGATCTTGCATCGCACTTCACAGAGGTGCTTGCAAAAAAACAAAATACGGCCGCTGCCTGGGCAAAAGCCGGCAACCGTTATTATTATGCCATACAATTCATCCAGGACAAATCTGCAATTCCGGCATTGTATCAATCTGCAAGCCGTTGTTTTGCTAAAAGTTTAGAGTTGGATCCAAAAAACACAGATACCAAGATCATGTTGGCATCTTGTTATGTAGAGGGCTCTGAAGACCCGATGGAAGGGATTAAGCGATTAAGAGAAGTTGAAAAGACTGATAGTAATAATGTAAAATTGCAATTAACTTTTGCGTTTTTCTCGGTAAAAAGCGGGCAGCTTGATAAAGCCATTGCAAGGTTTAACAATGTAATAAAAATAGATAGTAATTATATTGAAGCTTATTTGCATTTAGCTGATGCTTACGAGCAACAAGGTGAAACAGATAAAACAATAAAAATGTTGGAAAAATATTCGGCAAAAGCTACCGATCCAACAGCAAGGATAGAAATAAACAAGTACATCCAACAACTAAAAAATATTAAATAAAAATTAATAATAATTAAAAAGTAAAATTATGCCAAGCGGAAAGAAAAGAAAAAGACATAAAATGGCGACACACAAACGCAAAAAACGTTTGAGAAAGAATCGTCATAAGAAAAAATAATTAGCATTTAGCTAATTGTTTTAATAAAGAAATTCCCAAAACAGACCCATTACTATTAAGGTAGCTATTGGGACTGTTTTGGTTATTTAGTTAAGTATAATAAATAACAAGTGTTGTACACCGATCTTTAATAATAAAAAATGATCTGTTTGGTGCTATCCGTTATTTACTATAATTCTATACTATTAATAATTTAAAATATTACGCGCGTGAACCAAGAATTAATAATTAATTCCACGCCTAACGAAGTTGTTATAGCGCTGCTGCACGATAAACGTTTAGTAGAGCTACACCGCGAAAAAAGTAACTCAAGATTTTCGGTAGGCGATATTTACTTAGGCAAAGCCAAAAAGGTTATGACAGGCCTTAATGCTGCTTTTGTAGATGTAGGATATGAAAAAGATGCATTTTTGCATTACCTCGACCTGGGGCCACAGGCTAACTCACTTATTAAATATGTTAACCAGTCGCAAAACGGAAAACAAAATGTGAGCAACCTCATGTACTTTAAAAATGAGCCCGAAATTAAAAAAGACGGCAAAATTAATGAGGTCATAAAATCAGGACAAAATGTTTTGGTACAGGTTGCCAAAGAACCAATAAGTGCAAAGGGACCAAGAATTACAACCGAAATTAGTTTAGCAGGAAGATATCTTGTGTTGATTCCTTTCTCCGATAAAATTTCTGTTTCTTCAAAAATTAGAAATTTTGATGAGAAAAAACGCCTAAAGGATTTGATGCAAACAATAAAACCAAAAAACTTTGGTGTTATTGTGCGCACTGTTGCCGAAAATAAATCGGTTGCCGATTTGGAAGGCGATCTTAACGATCTTGTAAAACGTTGGGATGAATGTTATAACAGTTTAAAAACGGGTCAACCGCCATTACGCGTGTTAGGCGAGGTGGATAGGACGAACGCTATTCTTCGTGATTTTTTAAATGCATCATTTAACGCTATTCATGTTAACGATGCAAAAGTTTACGAAGATCTTAAGCAATACATAAAAACAATTTCTCCGGATAAAGTAGATATTTTAAAACACTATAATGGCAAGTTGCCAATTTTTGATGCCTATGGAATTGAAAAACAAATAAAAAGTTTGTTTGGTAAAACCGTGCACATGAAAAGCGGCGCTTATTTAGTTGTTGAGCATACCGAAGCTTTACACGTATTTGATGTGAACAGTGGTAACCGGGCAAAAAGTGACAGCAGCCAGGAAGAAAATGCACTGGAAGTAAATTTAGAATCTGCAGTTGAGGTAGCACGCCAGTTACGCTTGCGCGATATGGGTGGTATTATTGTGGTTGATTTTATTGACATGCACAATGCTGATAACCGTAAGCTGCTTTACGACAAATTAAAAGAGGAGATGAAAGGTGATCGTGCAAAGCACAACATTTTACCTCCAAGCAAATTTGGTTTAATTCAAATTACACGTCAGCGTTTGCGTCCCGAAGTTAACGTTGAGGTTTTAGAAACCTGTCCAAGTTGTGGCGGTACAGGCAAAGTACAACCAAGTATTTTATTTGTTGACCAGATTGAAAATACCTTGCGCTTTATTATTAAAGAGCAAAATCAAAAAAACATTACATTAAACGTACACCCTTATATTGAAGCTTTTATTAAAAAAGGAAGTTGGTTTAAGAGCAAACAATGGCAATGGTATTTTGAGCACAAGCAATGGATAAAAGTACAAAGCATGGCCAGCCAGGGTTTTATGGAATTTAAATTTTTTAATAAAGAAGGAGACGAGATAGTGGTTTAAACATATTGTTGATAAAATAAAAAGGAGTTGCTGTGAAGCAACTCCTTTTTATTTTAAGAAACCGTGCTTTTTACGTTCTTCTTGGCAAGGCCAATTGCTTTACAAATAATTTTTTCATTAGTGGTAAGCAAATAAAAAAAACAATTATAGGAGAAATTTTACAGATCAAAAACCAAATATCATATTGCTCTTGCCAGTAAGTATATAAATACTGGTCTAGATAGTGCCGGTAATCATAAATATAAACAGACTGGCCTTTTACCTGGGCAATTGTTGTAGCACTGGGCGATTCGTAGTCGTAAGAATACCTGTAATACTCAAAAACAGCACTGTGCCGCCTTAAGTAATAAATAATTATCATTGGCATATAAACTACAATGAGAAAGAAAATTTGATTTAGAATATTAAAGAAGGGTTTGAAAGATCTTTTTTCACTGGCAGTAACAACAATACTTATAATTGTTATCACGAACAGTAAAAAAACAAACCACTGAAAAGCCGCTTCCGAGTCTGAATAACTAAATAGTATTTGTGTAAATATAAAAGCTACCAACGGGTACAAACACATTACAATGGCCATTATTAAAAATTGTTTCCAGTTATTTAATTTAAATAATACAAGTAAAAGTGTAAGCGAAAAAATAACATAGAACATGCCCCACAAAAAATCTTTATCCCAAATAAATAGCGTACCAAATTTTGCATCGAATATATTGTTAAAAGCCGTTTTTATCTGCTCTTTGTAATAATCATTGTTCAAAGGAATATCGTTAATGTCTATCCAACCCGCTTTTTGTGCCTTAACATAATTAGCAGCCATTTCATCGGCAGTGTATTGCGGAAATACACCATACTTATTACAAACGGCGATGTGTTTTTCTACTTTTGCTTTAACAGTGTTATAATCTGCGCTGGGCGTATAACTTAAACGCAATTGGTAATTACTTTTTATTTGCGGGTAATTAATACTATCGTTTAAAAAGCGCCATGGTGTATAATTATTATAACCATTTATTTTATTAACGTTAAAGTAGGTTTGTTTTTTTGTTGTATCGTAAGTATTCTCGTATGAATAATAATTTGTTGGAATAAAAGGCTCTATTTCATTAAGAGTATTTAGATCGGCAATAATTTCCTTATCGGTAAACATATTGGCCACTTTTGTATTATAACTTACAACAAATGGCGACCCAAACCATGCAAATACAGTTATGCATAAAAAAACCAAAAAGAAATTTTTGTATTCATCGCCCCATTTTAAATTACCAAAATTCTTTTCTTTATTAAAAATTAAATAACGGTAACCCCAAAACCACGATAGTATAAACGACAGTACACTTAACAATAAAAACCATAGGCCCGAATCAATCCTGCTGGTAAGGTCTACCGGCACAAAAAATCCAATAACTGCAGAGATAATATACAGCAAAAAGCCATACCATAAAATGTAATGGATCTTGCTTATCCAGATAATTGGATATTTTGTAAGCAAATGTGTATCTAAATGGTTTAAAAAACCAGGCGCTATTTTCTTGAACATATTAAATATCTTTATGAAATAATTGACGGGTACTTTGACTGATATCCCTATAATAATTTAATTCTAAGCCATTTTTTTGAATAACAGATAATACGTCAAACCATTTTACGTTAATGCCGCAGCTAATAATAAAAGCGGTTCCGGCATCTTCAATTTTATAACCATTGGCTTCTGTTAAACAATTTTGTAATTGTTGCAAGGTAAAATTACCTGCCACTTCGTAATTATTCACATTACGATCAACACCAAAATTAATTTGTTTGCCATTATAAATTGTTTTGCCTTGTCGAATAAAAATAATGTTATCGGCAATACGCTCTATTTCGTGGAGCTGCTGTGAGCTTAAGATAATAGAAATAGGATTGCTTTGCGATTGCGCGAAGAATTTCAGATCCTGCAAAAATAATTGCTGTGCATTGATATCTAAATTCGCTAAGGGCTCATCCAATATCAATAAATGCGGCCGCCACAATAACATCTTCGCTAATTCAAAGCGCATACGGTAACCACTCGATATCTGGTTCCAGGTAAGGTCACGAAATTTGTCCAAACCTAAACGGAATAGTATATAATCTATCTGTTTTAAATTTTGTTCGCCGGTAATACCGTGAATGGCAGCAAAGAACAATAAATTTTCAAGCAAAGTACCATGCCATTTTGGAATACGTTGCGGAATAAATGCGAATTTATTTTTTGCCTGGTACCAGTTATTAAAAAAAGTACCCAAAGCAGGAAACTGAATGTTGCCGGTATCTGTGGAAAGCTGACCTGAAACAATTCTCAATAAAGTTGTTTTACCATTTCCGTTCTCACCAACAACACCGGTAATTTCTCCTAATTTTAACTCAAAAGAAATAGCATGTAATTTAAAAGGATTACGCCCGCTGTGAAATTGTTTGGTAATATCCTTTGCTTTAAAAACAACGTCAGATTTTATAGCTTCTTTTGTTGCCAAAGAAGCATCCTGTGTTTTTATTTTTTGAAGCAGAAGCGAAGCTGCACCATTAATGCCTTCCTGTTCAGAAGGATTAACATCAATAATACTTAAATAATTTTTTCTTAGTTCAAAGATCTCAGTTACCAAGATTTCAGGCAATTGATAGTCATTGGTAAGGTCAAGGCTTCGGCGGGTAAACAAGCTGTAATCTTTTGAGTTAAAAGATTCTTCGAGTTGTTGAATGAATTTATTTTCGATCATGTTTTTATTTTTGTACGCTGTCATGTCGAGCGGAGTCGAGACAAATTATGCTTCTCGCTAACGCACCTGCTCTATCGAAAGCTTTAAAGCTTTCGCCGTGCTCGAAGTGACACAAATTATATTTTGAATAGTACTTTTCTTTTTCAAATAATAATATTAAATTTAATCAAAGGTTTTTGATATAACAAAATTATATAATTAACTAACTTTCAAATTTTCTGATTGTTTAATATTAAATCTCTCGCCATGAAAGATAAATTTTACTTGTTAATGTTTGTACTTTGTTTAAACACGCTAATTCAAGCATCGCCTACTGTTACTGTTCAGTTCATTAAAACCGACCAGTTTGGCTATAAACCTTCAGCACAAAAAATTGCGGTTATTTCTAATCCAATTACCGGCTTTAATAATGGCACGCCTTTTAATCCAGGCTCTACTTACCAGGTGCGCGACTGGTTAACAGATGTTGCAGTTTACACCGGCAGCATTACTGCATGGAATGGTGGCGCCACGCAAACGCAAAGCGGTGATAAAGCATGGTGGTTCGATTTTTCGTCGGTTAACACAACAGGGTCTTATTACATTTTTGATGTTACCAACAATGTTGGCTCTTACCGTTTTGAGATAAACAATTGTGTGTATAATGATGTATTAACACAGGCAGTTCGTATGTTTTATTTTGCACGTTGCGGCTCTGCTAAAACAACAAGTAATGCCACGGTTGCATGGGCCGACGCTGCTTGTCACGCAGGCACACAGCAGGATACTGATTGCCGTTTATATAACAACTCCAACGTTTCAACATCAAAAAATTTAAGCGGAGGCTGGCATGATGCGGGTGATTATAACAAGTATGTGAATTTTACATGGAGTACATTAACAGATCTTTTGTTGGCTTATGAAGAAAACCCAACTGTTTGGATGGACAATTATAATATTCCTGAAAGCGGTAATGGAATTCCTGACATTTTAGATGAGATAAAATATGAATTAGATTGGCTTTTAAAAATGCAACAATCTAACGGTTCGGTGCTTTCCGTAGTTGGTGGTGGGGCTTTAAGTCCACCAAGTACTGATGTGGCTTTTAGAAAGTATGGCCCGGCAAATACATCGGCCGCTTTAACCTGCGCTGCTATGTTTGCATTAGCTGCTATGCAATATACAGCCGCCAGCCAAACAGCTTACGCTACAACTTTGCAAACTGCCGCTATCAATGCGTATAACTGGGCTGTGGCCAATCCAAATGTAACATTCAATAATACAGGTTTACTTGCCGCGGGGGAACAGGAGATTGCTGCTTACGATCTTGCTGCCAGAAAAGTTTGCGCTGCTGTTTATTTATATGCTTTAACGGGTACTGCTTCTTATAAAAGTTTTGTAGATGCCAATTATACCAATATCCATTTATTGCAATGGACCTTTGCATATCCTTTCGAAGGGCCAGAGCAGGATGCATTACTATATTATACAAAAACACCGGGCGCAACGGCAAGTGTAAAAACGGCCATTTTAAATGCGTATACAGGATCAATGCAAAGTAATAATGCCGATAACCTGCCTGCATACACCAATAAAACAGATGCTTACAGGGCATGGCTGGCAAATAACAATTATACCTGGAACAGTAATCAGACAAAATCAAAACAGGGTAATATGTTCTTAGCCATGAATCAGTATTCATTAAATTCTGCTAATGCAACTAATTACACAAACGCAGCTTCGGGTTTTGTGCATTATTTTCATGGCGTTAACCCGCTTTCAAAAACCTACTTAAGTAATATGGGAAGTTATGGCGCTGAGAATTCGGTAACACAATTTTATCATGGTTGGTTTAAAGATGGGAGCGCTTTGTGGGATGAAGTTGGCGTATCTACATATGGCCCACCTCCGGGCTACATTCCCGGCGGACCAAATCCAGGTTATGCCTTAGATGCCTGCTGTCCTAACGGTTGTGGCAGCCCATCAAATAACGCTTTATGTTTAACCAATGTAACACCGCCAATGGGCCAACCCATTCAAAAATCGTATAAAGATTTTAATAACGATTGGCCTGTGAATTCATGGACCATAAGCGAAGCAGGTATTTACACTAATGCAGCTTATGTAAGATTGCTTTCTAAATTTTGCACTAATGTTATTTGCACAACTACATTAACAACTGGCATACAAAACAATGAGCTAACTGGCGGCGGTTTGGTGCAAACTATTTACCCACAACCGGCCGAAAATAAAATGACCGTTAAATTTTACAACAGCGAGAATACAGTAGATTTATTATTGTACGATGTAAGCGGCAAACAGCTTATCTCTAAAACCGAAAGCATTACTAACGGTTTAGCAGAAGTTGATCTTACAGGAATTGCACCGGGCGTTTACTTTTTAAAAGTGAGTTCTAAAAACAAAACGGAGGTGAGGAAGGTTGTGAAGGAGTGATGTCATCTCTGATACAATAAAATATACCCTACGCTTCGACTCCGCTCAGCTTGACACATACCCGTCACCCTGAGCGGATTTGAAGGGTTGGTTATCAAGTGCAGCATGCATATTTAGTAAAAATTGTTCAAAGATCGAATGTTTTGTTTTTAATTGATTTTTTTTCTGGTAGAGGTATCCATAAAAATAATTTTAAATTTTGTACCCTTTATGGCGTCAATCTCAACAATGCCGCCTAATTGCCTGGCTAATAATTTTATTAAATTTAGCCCCAGGCCTTCAATAGTTGTATTTGTATCAAAGCCCGAACCGTTATCTGAATAAGAAAATTCATACATTTTATCAGTGCGCACATTTAAACCAACAGTAATGTTGCAATTTTTATTGTTATTAAAAGCGTATTTTATCGAATTGGTAACTAACTCATTGAGAATTAAACCCAATGGTACAGATGTATCTATATCTAAATAAAGGCCGGATTTATTATATGTAAACTCTATGTTATTTGCTTTTATCTCAAGAATGGAGATGATTGAGCTATAAAGACTCGTTAAATAATCATCAATATTTACTTCAGATAAATTATCACTTTGATATAATTTTTCATGTACTTGTGCAATGGCAGATATTTTGCTTCTGCTTTCAGAAAATAATAACTTCAGATCGTTAGCTTTTATTTTGTTAGACTGAAGGCCAAGTAAGCTGGAGATAATTTGTAAGTTATTTTTAACCCTATGGTGTATTTCTTTTAATAAAACTTCTTTTTCTTTTAAGCTCTTTTTTATTTGATTTGAATTGGCAACCAGCTCTATATTTTTGATGTTTATCTCTTCTTTTTGTTTAATAACCTCTTTTGTTCTTTCAAGCACGGTTCCTTCCAGGTTTTCATACAAATAAGCGTTTTCAAGAGCAATAGCCGTATAAGTGGCAAGGGTTCTGAGCATATCTATATGATATTCTTTATAGGCATATTTTCTAAAGCTCTGAACTGTAATAACACCTAAAATTTTTTCACCTAACATAATGGTGTAAATAACAATGAGCTTGGCATATCGCCGGAAACTACCCGAATTTCATTTACATACTTCTTAAATTCTTTTTCATTATCATTTAAAAATATATCTGTTTTGTTTTTTAAGCACCATACAGAATAATTATTATCATCTGTTAGTGGTATTATTTCGTTTCTATCGCTTAATACATTTCTCTCAATGTCATACTTATATTCAATAGCATTTAATTCTGGTTTATAAATTCGTACCCCAAAGCAATCGGCTTCCATTATTTCATTTATTGAAAAATGCAGTTTTTTAAAAATTTTTCCGAGGTTTAAATTTGATGTTATTTCTTTTCCAATTTCACTGAGTTTTTTATTATTAACATATGTTCGCTCTATTTGTTCTTTACTTATTATAAGCTCCTTGGTTCGTTCGATGATTTTAAACTCCTGCTCTTCATACATTTTTGCGTTTTCAATAGCTATAGCTGTATATGTAGCAAGATTTTTAAAAATGTTGATATGATAATTACTGTAAGCGTTTTTTTTGAAGCTTTGAACGGTCATTACTCCCAAAACCGAATCTTTATAAAATAGTGGCAGGTACATGGCAGAAACTCCAAATTTACCGGCTTTTGGCTCAGTGTTTTCTTTTATAAAATTTGATATATCCTTATCAAAATCATTAATAATGATCTGTCGTGATTCATTAAAGCAAATAGCCGTAAGCCGGTTAGTTTCCTCAAGGTTAAACTTTAAATTTTCAAATCTTTCATCGCCTTCTATAACTAAAGGATATATGATAGCATTTTCTTCTTCCTTAAAAATACCAATCCCAAATCCGGTAGCATCCATTAATTCATTTACATTTTTATAAACGGTGTTTACAATAGTAGCAACCGATAAACTGGAAATAATTTTTTGACCGATTTCACTCATTAGTATCAAACTCTCAGAAAAATTTTGCAATTCTTTCGCTTTTTCTTCAAGAATGATCTTATCAGATTGTGATTTGATAACCTTGTTTTGAAAGTCTAAACTTTTTAAAAGCTGAACAGTTTTAAAGTTGCGAACGTCTTCTTTAGTGTTATGAAATATTTTATAAAATTTAAGCGCTTTTGCAGGTTCATTTATAAATTCAAACAGTTCGGCTAGTTTTTCGCTGGCCTGAAAGATGCCTTCTTTATTATTTATTTTTTTGCAAATATCATACACTTCGGTTAAGTTGATAATGGCGTTTTGATAATCAGCCTTTTTAATATATAAAATCCCAATATTTTTAAGAGTAGTTGCCACTCCAAATTTAAAATCAATTTTTTTTCGAATAATTAAGCTTTCATTAAATTTTGAAAGAGCTTTTTCATAGTCATTTTTACCGGTATAAGCCCTTCCAAGGCCATCAAGCGCAAAGGCCCTTACGCGAAGGTTACCGGTTAACTCATCAATTATTTTTATGCAATCGGTATAATATTTAATGGCAACATCGTATTCTTGTAAATTAATATGTGTTTCGCCCAAGCCATCTAAAACCTTTATAAGTATTTCATTTAAATTATACTCTTCGCAAATTGTTTTACTTTTTGTTAGAGAGTTTAATGCCTCTTCGTTTTGGTCTAAAGTATATAACACAGTGCCAATACCATTAAGGCCATCGGCTATGCCAAACTTATAATCTATTTCAGTACTAAGACTAAGGCATGTTTGATAATATTTTAAAGAAGTATCATAGTCCGACAAATAAAAAAAGTTACTTCCAAGAATGTAGTGCGCATCAGCTTCGTTTTTTTTATCGTTAAGCGCTTGAAACAGCGAAATTGCCTGAAAACAAAGATTGGCAGACTCGTCATTCCTGGAATTCCAAACATAGCAGGCAGAAAGAGTTTTTTTTGCACAGGCAATACCAAACAGGTATTCGCTTTTTTCTGAATCTTCAAGCGCTTTGCTTGCAAGAGCAATTGATTTATAAGAATCTTCCCTGTTTATGCTCCATGCAAGTGCGTTTAAATCATCTATAACTTTGTGATTTGTTATATCAGGTTTGTTTTTTAACACAGTAAAGATTTAGTAGATTAATAATTATAACATTTTTTGAAATGTGGTTGATACATCGTTGCGGTATAATTTGCTTATAGGTATTTCAATAGTGTCACTCATTATTATTTTGTTTAAATTGAATGATTGAACATGCTTAATGTTTATTATATAAGATTTATGCGTTCGTAAAAAAATTTCTTTCAGGTTAGTATCTAAAATACTGCCAATGCTTGTTCGTAGTGTAAACTTTTTTTGTTTTGTAAATACCTCCGTATAATTGCCAACGCCTTTTAAATAGATGACATCATTAACAGGAACTTTTACAAACATATCTTTTTCTCTTATAAATAAAGAATCAGTAAACTTAATTATAGGAGATGCCTTTTCATTAAGGCTCGAAATAGCGATTTCGAGCGCCGAATATATCGAAGCTCTATTAATAGGTTTTGGTAAATAAGCATTTGGTTTGGTTTTTAAAGCAATGTCAATTGTGCTTTTGTCTGTGTTTGAAGTAAGATATATAAAAGGAGTTGCTCTATTCTTGTTTAAATAATTTGCAAAATCAATACCTGTTTTATTACCGCTAAGATTAATATCGATAATTGCAATGTCAGGTTTAACTTTCTCTGATTGTTCAACCGCCTCCGTATAATTAATGGCCGTATAAAAGTTTTCGTATCCAAAGTCTTTTAAAATTTGAATTATTTCATAGCTAATGATCAATTCATCCTCTAAAATCAGAATATTCATAAATTTTTTTTTAAATATATGTATTTATCTGCACAATAATATTTAAGTCAAATAATAAAGTGTGGTGAGTTTTTTGAGTTTTATTTGCAATAAAAATAAATTAAATTTTCTCAATCATAATAAAAGCAATGAGTAAACTGAAACTCGGCTAATCCGATTTAGACATCATTAAGTATTTTAAGTACCGTTTTAATAAATATAAGCTATAATTTCGCTTTTAAGTAATGATGTCAAGCCGGCAGATATTAAAAATTTTATAATACAGAATTTATAGTATTAAGCCGGTTAACTTGAAAGATCTGCCAGTTTCTTTTACTCTTCATTTAGGAAATTGGCAGGGGGTAGAGGTTAAGGTAGTCTTCATGGGTATTGACTACCTTTAATCTTTACCAACTATAGCACTAAATGTAAACATATAAAAATTTTAAGATGGCTAGTGGTTTTGAGTTTTTAACTGTTAGTAAATAAGAATGGGGCGCGTTTTGTGTTCGCTTCCCCATTCTTTCATTAATACCAAAAAAGAAAAATGAAAAAAACGATTGTTGTTACGGGTGCCTCAGGAGGTGTTGGATTTCAAACCGCTTTATTAATGGCCGGAAAAGGACATAATGTGTATGCAACCATGTGCCGTATAGATAGAAAGGAAAAATTATTAAAGGCTGCCAGCGATATGAACGTTAAGTTAAGCATTTTAAAACTGGATGTAACTGATCAAAAAAGCATTGATACCTGTATGGAAGAAGTAATTAAACGGGAAGGAAAAATAGATGTACTTATTAATACAACCGCCGTTTATTTTTTAAACCAAGTGAAATGTCTTCTGATACGGAGATACAACGTTTAATGAATATTAATTACTATGGAATAATAAGAGTTACCAACGCTGTACTACCTCATATGAAAAAAATAAAATCAGGGCATATTATTAATATTAGTTCTGTATGCGGCCTTGTAGGCCAACCGTTTAATGAAATTTATTGTGCAACAAAATTTGCTATAGAAGGTTATACTGAGGCATTGTCAACCTATTTAACTCCTTTTTTTAATTTAAAATTTACTATTATTGAACCAGATGAATTTGACCGCTTGTTTACAAATGGAAACGTGTCTGAGATTTTAAACTCTAACGTAAATTCAAAAAACGAATATCTGGAAATTATCGAGAAATATGTTACTTCAAGCAAATCTATTTTAAAAGACAATGAAGCGGTGGTTCAGCAAAGTGTAAATCAGGTTGCTGAAGTAATTAATTATTGTATCGAAACGGAAACCCCACCATTGAGGATAAGGACTTCAACCCGTTCGGAAGAACTATGTAGCTTAAAAACGCAGGCAGATCCAAATGGATTAAAATCTTCAAAAAAAGTAACGTCTTATTTTTTCAATTGATTGTTTTAGCAAAAAAACACCAACGACAATGCTAATGATTTTGACTTGTAGCATTTGTCTGAAGGTTTATATTATGTTCGTGATCTATCTGAAAGCTTTGTTGACGTACTTAAAATAGTTAAAGACTGATTTAAATTTATACGATCGTTTATAAAAAAACCTCACCATTACGGAGAGGGTTTTTTAATTTTATTTAGTTTGTTATGTCGAGCGGATTCGAGAGTGCGTATGTTTCTCGACTCCGCTCGAAATGACACGCTCTGTGAAGAATTACTTCTTACTCTCCGCAGCTTTTGCAGCGGCTTTAGCTTGTGCATCTGCAATAGTTTGCTGGCATTTTGCATCGGCATCATTTATTATTTTCTGTACTTTTTCATCTACTTTTTTCTTGGCAACTTCTGCCGCTTTTTTTGCTGCCACTTTTGCAATTGGGTTGCCTGCTTGTTCTACTAATTTATCAGCCTCGGCATAGCCATCTTGTTTTTGTTTATCAGCGTTGGCTTGCGCTTCAGCTTTTTGTTTTTCACATTGCGCTTTAGCATCTTCCAATATTTTTTGTGCTTCTTCGGCAGCCTTATCAATAGCGTTGTTTACCGCTTGTGTTGTTACAGTAGCAACCGTGCTTTTTGCATCATCTTTTAAACTTGTTTTTACTTCCGGCTTCATAACCGTACCACCAAATAAAGCAGTAACTTTTATTTTATCACCAACAGCAACGTTTGTTCCTGCGGCTGCATTGCCTTGCGCTAATAAATTATTTAAGGCAGAGTTAGCTGCGCCGCCAAACATAGCTTTTGGAATTTCCATTTTCCATTTGTAATCAATGGTTTGGTCAAAACCTGTACTACCACTGATGTTGGTTGGCACATTAGCCATCTTGGTATCAAAAGGAGCCATAACCACACGGCCATCTTTAATGGTGTAGTTCACTAAAAGATTATCCACATCCATACTTTTAAGCTGCTCAATTTTTAAAGCTTCGCCTAATTTTACGAACGGAGGAAAACCACCTACATTTACTTTAGCCGTTTTAAATGTACCGTTTGCTTTAACCGCGTTTAAATCTGGCTCCATTTTATCATTTAAAGAAGTATTAAAGTTCTCAAGCGTTGCAGTAAATTTACCTTTCGCATATTGGCCAACAGGTGCTAATTTCTGAACTGTATTAAACGATTTAAACGTTTCCTGGATATCAAAATTGTCTACTTTTAAATTTAAACCCGTTGTTGGTTTTTTACTGTTAGTTGTTTCGTAAAAGCCATTAATAGTTAAAGCACCTCCCATTGTATTCATGTGCAGGTTAGTCATATCTACTTTTTGTTTACGGATAACAATATTACCAACCATATTATCTAATACTAAATTGGTATAAATTACCTTACCAATTTTTGCATCTAAATTAAAATCAATGTTGGCAGGTACTTCTGCAACACCGGTTGCAGCTGTTGTTGTAGGTGCTGCGGTACTTGTTGTTGCGGCAGTTGTTGGCGTTTCAGGCCCCATTAATTCGTTAATATCCATTAAAGTAGAATTAATAGCAAATGAACCTTTAATTAAACTATCCTTAAACATGTATTGAATTAAATTATCAATACGGCCTTTTGCCTGTACATCACTTTTGCCCATCTTGGCATCAAAACTTGCCAGCTCAACATATTTTGTTGAGAAGTTCAACAACATAGTATTTAATTGAACAACGTATGGCAGTGTTGTTGATTTATAATTCATTTTATCAATACCTACAGAACCTTGTGCTTTAAATTTATCGTATTCTTTTTTATCGATAGAGCTCATGTGGCCTGCAATGCTAATGTCTGTTTTAATGATCCCGCTTAATTCATCGCCTTTTTCGGTTGGAATGAATTCTTTTACAGAGGAAAGATCAATTGTTCCTTTTAAGTCTGCCTGTAATCCAGGATCTGAAATTGGTGTTTTAACATGTGCTGCAATGTCAATTGGGTTACCTGCCAACTCCATATGGAATTTGTTTACATCAACAGTAGTTGCATCTAATACGCCGGTAGGGTTCAATACTTTTACATCAATATTAATGTTGTTAACCGATTTTGGTAAGCTCGGGTATTTGAACATAGCATCTTTAATGCCCAGATTAACACCAAAAGCAGGCATTTGTGCAGCATTGTAAGTGCCTTTAGCATAACCATCCAAAGTAAGTTTTCCTGCTGTTTTTACCGAAGCAAAATCTTTAGAATACACACTAGGAATTAAAGAAAGAATAGATTTAAATTCGGTTTGTTTGGTATTGAATTTAAGGTCCATTTTAATATTGGTGTCAGGCATTTCTACAAAACCATCAAAACCCAAGGTAAGATCATTTAAACTAAATTCATTTTCTTTAAATGCGAATTTCATTTTTGGCATATCCATATCCACATCGGCTTTTAATTTAGTATGCACTTCGTTTAAATAAGCAACGCCACTCATTTTAAAAGTAGTTTTTGCAATATCTAAAATATTACTCATTACAAAATTATCCTGCGTAAAATCGCCATTCAATTCATAATTAAAATTTTCAAGCTTGGCATACATACCACCTTGCTGATCATCATACACAATGTATGTTTCTTTAATTTTAAATTCTTTCAGCTTTACATTAAATTGTGTTGCCGCTGTATCTGTTGGTGCAGTAACAGTTGTATCGGTGCTTGGTTTTGCAATGTCCCAATTGGCCTTACCGCTTTTTAAAACTTTTCCTAAAATGCGGGCTTTATCAATAACAATAGAGTTAATGCCGTATGGTCCGCCGCTGATAACCGATTTTAAATTAATATCGGTACTTAATTGGCTAATGTAAGCAAGCGTATCTCCTGCAAAATCATCAACACCAACCACACATACTTTATTTATCTTAAACCTGAAATCAGGAAAAGAAGAAAAGATAGAAAGATCAAAATCACCAAAATCTACTTTTGCGTTTAAATTATTATTCGCCTGTTCTTTTACAATGGCAACAATTTTATCTTTAAAAAGAAAAGGCGCTGCAATTAACAGAACAATAATTAATAATAAAGTAATGCCACTCCATTTCATAATGCGGCGAAAAAGCGATTTTTTTGGTTTTGTACTACTACTCATACTTTTTTATTTTGAATGATAAAAGTAAGAAGAATTCAATTAACAATATCTACTTTAATTTTATTTGATCATCAAACAATTTGGAATAATTTTTGTATATTTAATGTTATTATATTGTTAAACAAAAAAATCCAAACATGAAAAAAATCTTTACTTTTTTAGGATCTGTAATGATCGCAACGGCTGTTAACGGCCAAACATTATTGGTAAACACTGCTTCACTAGTTACACATCCTGGTCAGGGCCCGGGAGGCGCAGACGTTAGCGCTACACAAACAGGCTTAGGCGCTACACTTTATGGCTCTGGTCAAAACCGTGCTACGGGCTACTGGATGTCGTCAAAAATTGTTGTTCCGGCTTCGGGATGGAATGTTGACTCATTAATTACTTATGGTTATCAAACAGGATCATCAACAGCATCAACTTTTACAGGTTTGTATTGCTACATTGGTGCAGATAGTTCAAGTAGACCAAGCTCTACTGTAGTAATTGGCAGCAAAACTACAAACGCTATGGTTAGCTCTACGTTTTCAGGTATTTATCGTCTACCTAACGCTACAGCACCATTTACCGATGCAACACGTCCTATTATGAAAATGAAATGTACTTTAACCGGCTCACTTGCCGCAGGTACTTATTGGGTAACCTGGAATGCAACAGGTTCGCTGGCTTCAGGCCCATGGAACCCACCGGCAACTGTTTTAGGCAATCTTGTTACTGGTACAGGAACTTCTGATTTTCAATATCAGCCAACCGCTACCCCTTCACCATCATGGGCGCCGGTTATGGATGGAACATCAGCACAAGGTTTACCATTTAAATTATATGGTAACGCTCCAACTGTTACAGGTGTAAAAGAACAAAGCAAAACTATTTCAGTTTCTGTTGGTCCAAACCCAATGAGCAACGAAGCTACAGTAACTATTGAAGGTACTACAAATGTTAGCGACCTTAGCTTTATGGTTTACGATCAGTTAGGCAGAGAAGTAATGAATAATACTTCTATCAACTCTAACAGCTTTACCATTGAAAAAGGAAATCTTGCTACAGGCAATTACATTTATAAACTGAGCAACAAAAAAGATAACAGCACTATTAAGGCCGGTAAACTGATCATTCAGTAAGCCTCAAACCCCGCCTTTCTCCAAAGGAGAAGGACTTTTGCTGATAGTTTCCCTCTCCTTTGGAGAGGGACGGAAGGGAGAGGCACAAAAAAAGCCCGCATCAATTTTGATGCGGGCTTTTTTATGCCCACTAAAATTAAAAAACCCTCCTAACCTGGCAAATCAGAAGGATTTTTTGTGGAACTAACTATGAAATGAAAAATCAAAAAAGGTTAAATGTAAGATCTGGGCATTGAGTTCAAAACATTTTCCCTTCAACTTACATTTTCACTTTACTATAACTATCCTAAATATGCTTTTAATAAGCGGCTTCTGCTGCCGTGTTTTAAGCGACGTACTGCTTTTTCTTTTATCTGGCGAACACGCTCACGGGTAAGATCAAATTTTTCTCCAATCTCTTCTAAAGAGTGCGGGTGTTTGCCGCCCAAACCAAAAAATAATTTCACAACATCTGCTTCCCTCTCTGTAAGAGTTGATAAAGCACGTGTAATTTCTAATTGTAAACTTTCGCCTATTAATTCTTTATCAGGCGCTTGTGAACTTTCATTCTGCATCAGGTCATACATGCTTCCACCGTCTTCACCCAAAGTTAACGGTGCGTCCATACTTAAGTGACGGTTGTTGTTACGCATTGTATCCTGTATATCCTGTGGGGCCATTTCCAATACCTCTCCAATTTCATCATAGCTTGGTTCTCTTTCAAGATCCTGCTCCATTTTAGAAAGCGTTTTATTTATTTTATTGATAGCGCCAATTTTATTTAAAGGCAAACGCACAATACGGCTTTGTTCTGCCAATGCCTGTAAAATGCTCTGGCGAATCCACCATACGGCATAAGAGATAAATTTAAAACCACGTGTTTCATCAAAGCGTTGCGCGGCTTTTATTAAACCTAAATTTCCTTCATTAATAAGATCGGGTAAACTTAAACCCTGGTTTTGATATTGTTTACTAACAGAAACCACAAAACGTAAATTGGCGCGAACCAATTTATCAAGCGCGCGTTGATCGCCCGCTTTAATTTTTTGTGCAAGAATAACTTCTTCTTCAGCAGTAATTAATTCTACACGACCAATATCATGCAAATACATATCCAAAGAAGCCGTTTCGCGGTTCGTGATCTGTTTGGTTATTTTAAGCTGTCTCATAACTATGTGTTTATATACCCATACGTTTATATAGACTATTACGTTGGGTAAAAGTTTAGATACATTAAAAAAATGTAAATAAAGAAGCGAAATATTGAGTTAATGCACTAAAACGTTGAGTAAAGACCAATTAATTTGTTGAAAATATAAGTCCGATTTTGTTAAAAAACGCTTATTAAAGCTTTAAATTGTAACAAATTTGGTAAAATTTTATGTTTTTGGGGATATTAAAGTTAATGAAAGAAACTGCTTATAAATGCCCTTTATGTTTAAACGAAAACAAGCCCAATTTTATGGGTTACCGTTTAAATAAAGCACAGGGTATTTTCCCCGGCAGAAATTATTCTGATTCACAAAAAGTTGTGTGTTGTAAGCGCTGTAAATTAATTTATAACTATCCGCAGGTATTTCCTCAAAGTAATATTTTTAAAGAAGATGATTCGTTACTGGATCTAACACAGGTTAGCGCTGAAGCAATAAAAGCAACTGAAACATATACAGATATTTTAAATTTTTTAAAAAAAGATGCAAAAATTTTACCAGCTGCAAAAGTTTTAGATATTGGAAGCGGCATTGGCCGAGTAGCATATGCGCTAAAGCAAAATGGCTATGATGTACAAGCAATAGAACCAAAAAAAGAATTATATGATTTTTCGGTACAAAATAATTTTATTGCAAAAGAAAATGTAATCAACAAAACGTTTGATGAAGTTGAGTTTGAAAAAGAAAGTTTCGACTTTATTTTTCTCGAACCTTTAAATCATTTTACAGATCCGCATAGGGCTATTCAAAAAACACTTGTGTGGTTAAAACCCGGTGGTTATTTGCAACTTGAAACAGTTAACAGTCGCTGGTTTTACAAAAGGGCACTACACTTTTTTTATAAGAGCACATTTACAAAAACAGTACCATATACCTCGGCGCTAAGAAAACCATTTCACGTTTGTGAGTATTCTGCAAAATCGTTTAAAGTGTATTGCGAGTTAAATGATTTAAAACTAATTAATTTAAACTCACATCCTTGTAACACCTATATTAAAATTAAATGGGCCGATAAGTTGATGCAATATTTGATGCGCCGTTTTGACTCCGGTGCCGAAATGTCGGTAATCATTAAAAAGTAGTGCGATGTTGAAAAACTATTTGTGTAATTTTACGGATTTTCCCGAATTTTAGATCAAATGTTAAGACGTTTATACATAAGCAATTTTGCACTTATTAACGAGATGGATGTTTCATTTCCTGGTAAATTATCAGTAATTACAGGCGAGACGGGGGCAGGAAAATCTATTTTTTTAGAAGCACTTGGCCTGGTTCTCGGTAACAGAGCCGATCTGTCGGCTTTACAAAACAAAAACAAAAAATGCATTATTGAGGCAGAATTTGATACAAAAGGACTACAATTAAAGTCGTTTTTTGAAGAAAATGATCTTGATTTTGACACTACTGTTTTATTGAGAAGAGAGATAAGCACCGAAGGAAAATCGCGTAGTTTTTTGAACGATACACCTGTTGGTTTAAACAGCTTAAAATTACTCTCAGAAAAATTAATTGATATTCATTCGCAACACCAAACCTTGTTGTTGAATCAAACCAATTTTCAGTTAGAAGTTTTGGATGCCTTTGCCGGAAGTTTAAACGATTTTAAAGAGTATAAAACCGAATTTGGAAAATTAAATAAGCTGAACACAGTTTTAAAAACATTGCTAGATCAGGAAGCTCAGGCAAAAAAAGAACTGGATTATTTTCAATTCTTGTTTAATGAGCTGGAAGAAACAGAAATTAAATCCGGCGCGTTAAAAATATTAGAAGATGAAAGTGCCGAACTGGAAAATGCGGAGACCATAAAAAGCACTTTATTAAATTCTTCCAACACTATTAATGGTGGCGAGGCCAATGTTATCAGCGCTTTGGCACAAGTAAAACAAAACCTACAATCACTTTCAAAATACGGAAAGAATTATAACAAATTTTTTGAACGCATTAATTCTGCTTACATTGAGTTAAAAGATCTGGCTTCTGAATTGGAAGACGCAGAAGCAAATGTCAATTTTGATCCCGTAAAATTAGATGAGGTAAACGGTAAATTAGATAAACTAAACCGTTTGTTGAAGAAACACAATGTAACTACCGAAGAAGATTTGCTGGCTGTTAAAAAGGAGATTGAAAATAAATTAACGCAATTTGAATCAATAGAAAAAGATATTGACGAAACACAAAAACAAATTGATAAATTAAATCTGGTTTGTATTAAGATCGCGAAAAAATTAACCGACGCAAGAACAAAAGCCATTGCAGCTATTGAAAAGCAGGTGAAAGATTCGCTGGCAGAACTCTCAATGCAAAATGCGCAATTTAAAATTGAATTAATGAAAACAAAAGAATTAGCATCTAACGGTTTCGATCAGGTTAAATTCTTATTCTCGGCCAATAAAGGCATGTCATTAAATGAATTGCACAAAGTAGCCAGTGGCGGCGAGCTCTCACGTTTAATGTTATGTTTAAAAGCATTATTGGCATCAAAAAAACAATTGCCAACTGTTATTTTTGATGAGATAGATACAGGTGTAAGTGGTGATGTGGCAGATAAAATTGGAAACATTTTATTAAAAATGGGAAACACCATGCAAGTGGTAACTATAACGCATTTGCCACAAATGGCAAGTAAAGGCAACCATCATTTATTTGTTTATAAAAATGATGACGCCGATAAAACGGTTTCTCATATTAAGCAATTAAACAAAGAAGAGCGCATAAACGAGATCGCTAAAATGTTAAGCACAGGTAATCCAACACAATCTGCTTTAAAAAACGCAAAAGAGCTTTTAAATGCTTAACAGGGTAGTTCAAAAAATTCCGTCATATATTCAATTTCTTTTTAAGCTTTACGCACTCAATTTAGGTTTATTCTTTTTTATCCGCTTGTTTTTTTATTTTGTAAATAAAGCATCGGATGTTGGCAATGTTGTTTTTTTTGAAAAGCTAATGGCTTTTAGAATGGGTCTGGAGTTTGATACCGCTGTGTTTTGCTGGATAGCTTTTTTGCCTGTTCTTATTTTTTCTATAAGTCATTTTTTTAAACACAAATTCAAAAAATTATATGCTTTTGGTTTTTATTCTTTTTTGGTTTTAGAATTAATTTACTTTTTTGTGTGCATTGCCAATATTCCTTACTTCGCACAATTTGGCACGCATTTAAATAAAAACGCATTGCTGTGGAACGAAGATCCGGATTTTATTGTTGGAATGATTTTTGGTAATTTTTCATATTGGGGATATTTGTTGTTATATGTTTTTATTGCTTTTGTATTTGTAAAGGTTGCGCAGCGTTTTTATAAAACTTTTAAATTTCAAATTCAGCATAACAAGAAAACGAAATTGGTACACTCTTTAATTTCGTTTATTGTTTTTGCCGGACTTGTTACTATTGGCGCAAGAGGCCGAACTTCTGACCGATCGGGACTTCATGAAGGACTTTCTATCGTTTCACAAAACGGTTTTATTAACCAGGTAGCTATTAATCCAAATTTTACGTTTTGGAAAACGCTTGTATATAACGAAGACAAAAAACCTTACGAGATTCCAAAAAGTATAAATGAACAACTAGCTTTTACAAGAAATTATCTTGGAATAAAAACAGCGTTTGCACCAAATATTGACAGGATAATAAAAGATACTTTGCATAAAAAATACAGTTTTGTAATTGTGGTTATGGAAAGTATGTCAGTTTTTAAAATGGGATATTATAACGGAAAAAAATTAACGCCGCATTTAGATAAGCTGATAAAAGAATCCGTTTTTTTTGATAATTTTTTCTCATCCGGCATCCATACGTTTAATGGTTTGTTTTCAACCACCACAGGCTTTCCAGGCATACTTTCAGAAAAATCGATGAAAAGTTATGTCAAAAACCCTTTCAATGGCGTTGGACCCTTGTTAAGCGCGCAGGGTTACGAAACGTATTTTTATACCACCCACGACCCGCATTTTGATAACATGGAAGGCTTCTTTAAAATAAATAAATTTCAGCACTTTATCAGTCAGTACGATTTTGATTTTTCACAGGCAGAAAGTTCCTTGGGTGTACCCGATCATGTTTTGTTTGATAAATTGATTGAAGTTACTAATTCACGAAAAAACGACGACCCGTTTTTAGCAGTAATGATGACCGCCTCAGATCATGGCCCCTGGAAGGTTCCTGAAAACATTCCATTTAAACCAACTACAGATAATGAGCAAGACAGATGTACACAATACGCCGACTGGAGTATTGGGCGCTTTATGAGCCATGTAAAAAAAATGCCGTGGTATAATAATACTGTATTCATGTTTTTGGGGGATCACGGTTTGTCCTTAGGCCACACCTACGAAATGCCTTTGGCATATAACCATGTGCCTTTTGTAATTCATCATCCAAATAGTTTAAAGGCAGACACAATTTCTTCACCGGCCTATCAACCTGATGTGCCGGCAACGGTAATGGGTATTATTGGAGCAACCTATACCAACAGTACATTTGGAATTAATATTTTAAAAGAGAAACATCCTTTTGTTGTTTTTTCGGCAGATGATAAAATTGGTTGTGTAGATAACAATGGATTTTATTATTATAAAACGCTGGCAAATGATCAACGTTATTTAAGGAAATATAAAAACTTAGATCCTGTAAATTATGTTGAGCAATTAAGATCAAAAAGCGATAGTATGGAAAAGGAAATGATGATGATCTATGAATCAGCTAATTACTTTATAAGAAAAGATCATTTTTTGTATGAATAAAATAAACCACTACGGCACTAAGAGCGCAAAATTGAACTAAGGTTATTTTCTTAGTGTTCCTAGTGTTCTTCTTGCCTTATTGGTAAAAAGCACTGTGATTAAATCAATAATCGTATATTTACGCAACTAAAAAACACAATTATGGCTTACAACTTATTAAAAGGAAAACGTGGTATCATTACCGGTGCTTTAGATGAAAATTCAATTGCATGGAAAGTGGCTTTACGCGCACATGAAGAAGGTGCAACATTTGTATTAAGTAACGCGCCAATTGCTATGCGCATGGGCGAGATAAATAAACTGGCAGCAGCAACCAATTCAAAAATAATTCCTGCAGACGCTACCAGTGTGGAAGAAATTGAAAAATTGTATACTGAATCAATGGCGCACTTAGGTGGTAAAATTGATTTCGTATTACACTCCATTGGCATGAGTGTTAACATCCGCAAAAATATTCCGTACACAGAATTAAATTACGATTATGTAACAAAAGGCTTTGATGTATCTGCTTTATCATTTCATAAAATGTTGGCTGTAGCACATAAATTAGACGCTTTAAACGAGTGGGCAAGTGTTGTTGCTCTAACTTATATTGGCGCGCAGCGTGTATATCCATTTTATACAGATATGGCCGACTTTAAAGCTACATTAGAAAGCATTGCACGTACTTTTGGTTACCATTATGGCAAGCATAAAAAAGTGCGTATCAACACCATTTCGCAATCGCCTACAAAAACAACTGCAGGCAATGGCATTAAAGGTTTTGGAGAGTTTTATGATTTTGCCGAAATGCAATCACCTTTAGGCAATGCAAGCGCTGAGCAATGCGCAGATTATACCATCAGCTTATTCAGCGATCTTACAAAAATGGTAACTATGCAAAATTTATTCCATGATGGTGGTTATTCATCAACCGGGGTAAGCTCTGAGCAATTAGCTGCCATGACAAAATAAAGACAATCCACATTAAATAATTGGAAAAGGCAGATATAATTTCTGCCTTTTTCTTTTTTTATAAGTGTCTGAACTGTACTTTTACAAAAAATCCCCATTATGTCGTTATTAGTTACCGCTAAAGAAAAAAATGTTAAGCTAACCATTTACATAACTACTGTTGCTGTTTGTGCGCTTGTGGTTATTTTAAATCAAAAATGGATCCCGCATCCTGATACTTTTCCGAATTTAATTTATAAGTTGCCAATGGTAAATGCGTTTTTAAATGGAAGCTGCACCATACTTCTTTTATTTTCTTTATGGGCCATTAAAAAAAGAAATATTGAGTTGCATAAAAAATTAAACATCACCGCTTTTATTCTAAGTACTGTTTTTTTATTATGCTATGTTACGGCGCATTATTTTATTCCCGATACAAAATATGGCGATGTTGATCACGACGGAATTATGAGCGCTGCCGAAAGTGCTGCCGTTAGCGGTATTAAACCGGTATACATTATAATCTTGTTAACGCATATTTTTTTAGCGGTGGCTGTTTTGCCAATGATACTTTTATCGTTTTATTATGGCTTAACCGATCAGCGCGAGAAACATAAAAAGTTAACCCGTTTTTCTTATCCTGTTTGGCTGTATGTTACTATAACGGGTGTTGTTGTTTATATTATGATCTCGCCGTATTATAATTATTAGTATTGGTAAGTATTATTAAAAAATATAATAGCCTTTTTTTTCTTCTTTTAATTTCTTCATGCGCAACAAATTCTCAAAAAGAAGAAGTCGTAATTACTGATAAAGAAATTACCTGGAGCAAGCACATTGCTCCTGTTGTTTTTAAAAATTGTACTCCGTGTCACCGTCCGGGCGAAAGCGGACCCTTTAATTTATTGAATTATGCCGATGCTGTAAAAAAAGCAAAGCTTATAAAATTTGTTACGCAAACGGGCTATATGCCGCCATGGCCTGCCGATGCCAACTACTCGCATTTTATTGGCGAAAAAGTGTTGAGCAAAACAGAGATTGAATTATTAAAATTATGGGTAGATAATAATTGCTTACGTGGCGATAGTTTAACAGAGCCGCAAGCCCCTGTTTTTTATACCGGTTCTTATTTTGGAAAGCCCGATCTTGTTATAAAAGCGCAAAAGCCTTATGCTATAAAAGGAAATGGTACTGATGCTTTTTTGATCATGAAATTTCCTTATGAAATAGAAAAAGATACGCTAATTGATTTTGTAGAGTTTGTGCCAGGACAAAGAAAACTAATACATCATGTTAACGGGCATTTAATTTCTTACGACAGTAATCGCGCATTTAATTATATGAGTGGCGAATCTATTCACGAAGATACAAAAGCACAGTTAATGGATGTATATACACAAATGCATATACCTTATTCAGATAATTTACAGCCACAGTTTCCAACACTTACACCAAATGTGGTATATTATTTACCGGGGTATATCCCACCTGCTTATCCTAAAGAAATTGGCGGGTACAAGTTAAAAAAGAATGGCGCATTTTTGCTAAATAATATTCATTATGGCCCCAGCAATAAAAACCTTTTGGATAGCAGTTACATTAATGTGTTTTATAGAAAAAGCAAGATTGAGCGCCCTGTGACAGAAACACAGTTAGGAACTTTTGGTATATCCAAAATTGAACCTGAGTTTATTATTCCGCCAAACGAAATAAAAACATTTCATACACAAACTACTTTATCACAATCCATTTCTATGCTATCTGTTAATCCGCATATGCATTTAATTGGTAAAACTTTTTGGGCTTTTGCCGTAAAGCAAAATGGAGACACTATTCCTATCATTAAAATAAATAAATGGGATTTCAGGTGGCAATATTATTATACCTTTAAGCACCCTTTAAAGTTAGAAAAGGGCAGTACCATTTTTGTGTATGGTACGTTTGATAATACAAAATCTAATCCTAACAATCCTTTCTCCCCGCCACAAAGTATTACACAAGGCAATGGAGTAGAAAGTATGAAGACGACCGAAGAGATGTTCCAGTTTATTTTCACTTATCTGCCCTATAAAGAAGGCGATGAAAATATTGATCTTGAAAGAAAAACACCCTAAATTTTGTATTTTCCCTTAAAAATTCAGTATCTTTAACTTATATTAAAAATCTAAAAGGATTTAAATTTAAAAAACATGAAACGAATAATTTTACTGGCTGTACTTTTTTTATCTCTTGTATCTGTTAACGCACAGGTGCCCGGCGATACTATTATTGTAAAAGCTTTTAAGTATGGCAGCACAACACGCGATACGCTGATTCAATTTCCTAACGGATCTTTGACTTTTGAGAAGATCATCTTAAAGTATAACATGCGTTGTAAGAACGCGCTAATATCTACGCAGGCTGCACCTAACCAAGGCTGTGGCGAGTGGGATTATTCATGCAACACTTATATCGTTGATTCTTCAAGAACCGAAAACGATCTTAACCTGCAGCCAAATTATGTTGTATCTAATTCAACAGGCACAACGTTTCCCTATGTGACGCAACCGGTGTACGATTATTACAATTATGTTCAAACCAATGTTGTACTAAATAATATTGTTTCCGAAAATCAATACACCGTTGGTACCGGCTCATCATCACTCCCAAATTTTTTAAAAGCAGATGAAAGATCGGGTCGCTCACAGATCTTATACACAGCCGCGGAGCTTAGTGGCGCGGGCTTTACTGCGGGCAACATAGATGGTATATTATTAAATGTTACTAGCGCAGGTGGAGGCGTTAACTTTTTTAAAGTTGGCATTCAACATAGCAACGCCACAACATTAAATTCAAATACTGTTAATTTAACAGGTTTTACAAATGTGTTTAATCAAAATTTTGTTTTTGCTACAGGCAATAACAGGCTACAGTTTCATACACCTTTTGTGTGGGACGGCACAAGCAATGTATTAATTGATCTGGCTTTTACAAATACAGTTCCAAATAATCCTATTGTATTTAGTGGTAGCAGCAATGCCTCTATCATGTCGCTTTACGCTAAAAATAATTATGCGCTCGATCTTTCTGCGCAAGGGCACGTGGCATTAAACCCAGCCATGTTCTCAAATATAAATAATGAAATAACAGTTTCGTTTTGGGCATATGGTAATGCAGTACAAATGCCAACATCTACAAATTTTATATATGGTTACGACGCTAATCCAAATAACCGCCAGTTTAGTTTACAGTTACCATGGGGCGATAACAATTTATATTTTGATTGTGGATATGCAGCCGGTGGTTACGACAGGATAAATAAAGTGATGATAGCCGCAGAGCAAGGGGGACAATGGCAGCATTGGGCCTTTACCAAGAATGCAACAACCGGTAACATGAAAATTTATTTAAATGGTGTATTATGGCAATCAGGCACAGGTAAAACAAAAGCCATTACATTATTAAATTTAATTTTAGGGAAAGATCAGGATCTTTTAAATAACTACAAAGGAAAAGTGAATGAACTAAGCATTTGGAACAAAGAATTATCAATAACCGATATTCAATCGTGGATGAATAAACCAATTACCGCATCACACCCTTTCTATTCAAATTTATTAGCTTATTATAAAATGAATGAAGGAACCGGTTTATTAATTAACGATACAAAGAACAGCCTAACTTCAACAGGTGTTAACCTGCAATGGACTTACGATTTTGGACACAACCTTAAACGCATGTTTACCGAAACAAACTTACGCCCCAATGTTGTTTTTTTGAGAGGAATCTATGCAACAACCGCAACAACAGTTACAACAAAAGATTCTGTTGCTCACAATCCAAATATTGTTATGCAATATTCTATTGCTTCAAATGCAACTGTTACACCTCCCATAAATGACGCGGTTGTTTTAGTTGCCACAACAAATTCGTATGCGGCAACACCCTCAAAAATTTACGACGGCGATACAGGTTTATTAACCGGTACAGTTGCAACCACAGCAACAGGCACATTGGCTATCTCAAATTTAAATTACTATAAGCGTTATCCGTTTTATAACGAGATCATGTCATTTGTAACACCATATGGCAAAGGTCTTGATCTAGGTGTAAAGGGCAAAACATGGTATTATGATCTTACAGATTATACACCACTTTTAAAAGGCCCAAAACGTTTGTTAATGACAATGGGAGGCGAGAACCAGGAACAAATGGATGTTGATTTTATTTTTATTGTTGGTACACCACCAAGAAATATTGTAGAATACAAACAATTATGGCAAGGTGGCGCCCGTTATGGTGGTGTTCCTATTCAAAACATTACAAGCAATACTCGTTTTGAACCTTTAACAATACCAATGCATACAAGTGGTCAGGCGTTTAAAATACGCTCTACAATTACCGGCCATGGTGCACAAGGTGAATTTCAGCAAAATGGAGGTCAGGTAAATCATTTATTCAACCTTAATGGCGGGCCGTATGAACTTAGCTGGATCATTTCACAAGAATGTTCAACAAATCCTATTATAGCGCAGGGTGGTACATGGGTATATGACAGGCAAGGCTGGTGCCCAGGCCAAACATCTTTAACAAAAGAATTTAATATTACGGCATCTGTTACACCGGGTTCAACAGTAACAATGGATTACCACACTTCTAATCCACCGGTTTCAACAGGAGATTACCGTTACATTGTGGCCAACCAATTAATTACGTATGGCGCACCAAATCACAGCAATGATGCTGCTATTATAGATGTACTTGCACCAACAGATAAAGTATTGTATTCAAAAACAAATCCAATGTGCGATAATCCCAGAATATTGGTAAGAAATACAGGATCTACAGCTTTAACAAGTTTGGAGATCGACTACTGGGTAAATAATGCAACTGCAAAACAAACCTACACATGGACTGGTAATTTAGCGTTTATGGATACTGTAAGTATTTCTTTACCTGTTGGTACATTATGGCAAACAGGTATTACACCAACAAACAACAGGTTTAATGTTGAATTAAAAAAAGCAAATAATGTGGTTGATGATTACTCATTCAATAACATTTATAGTTCTCCGTTTGTTGTGCCGGGTTGGGTGCCAACTTATTTTTCAATAGAATTTAAAACAAATAATTTATTGGATGATACCTATACGCTCATTGATGATAATGGCAATGTGGTTGGCACAAGTAATTTTACAGCTGCAAATACAGTTTATGAAGATTTTTTTATTTTAAATGGCTGCTTTAAATTAATTGTTAATGATGGCGGTGGCGATGGTCTTACCTGGTGGGCAAATCCATCGCAGGGCTCGGGCTATGTAAGATTAAAAGATAACTTTAATAACGTTATTAAAACGTTTACATCCGACTTTGGAAGCAAGTTTGAATATAGCTTTACAACCAATGGCCCTTTATCACTCAACGAAAATAAATTAGCCGTATCTTTAAACTTGTATCCAAATCCTGCACAGGATAAATTTATTTTAGATGGAACTGAATTAGAAGGCGCGCAAATAAACGCTACTAATTTACTTGGACAATCAATTGTAATTCCTTCAATTAAAAAGAGCAACACGCAAATTGAATTCAACACTTCGTCTATAACAAAGGGTATTTATTTTATTACAATAAGTAAAGATGGAAATACAGCTACTAAAAAAGTAGTGGTGAATTAATCAGTATAAATTATCTTTTTAAAAAGGATTGTACCGTTGGCTTGTGTTAAACCAACAAAGTACAATCCTTTTTTAATATTTAAATTGTTAAGATCTAAAAAAGTTTCTTTCTCAACAACAATCTCTTTGCTTAGAATTAATTTTCCTTGTACATCAAATAATTGAAGGGATGTTATTTTTTCAGAGTTAAAGAATAATTTACCATTTGTTGGATTTGGATAGAAGAATAACTGATCCTCGTTTCCAGACTCAGCAATACCTGTAACAATTGTTTGAGGGGTACAGCTTTTAACTGCTTTAAAACCAAATGTAACAGTAGCGCCATCGCTTTTAAATCGTAATGTTAAATTTTGGCCGCTTGATGTAATTGTTCCCGGTGAGTTGGTACCCGTATAACTTCCAATTAAAGGTGCGGCAATCGACGAACCGTTATATAAGAATAAAGAATCATAGCCTTGCTCTGTGCCAAAACTTTTAAATTGCAATTTTACTACACTGCCGGTTGGTGCAGAAAGCGTATAAGTATAACTTTCATTATCATAATAATTGCGCGCCGGGCCACCCATATCAAAAATACTATCGTTGCAAACCACCGGTGCGCAGTTGCTGAATTTATTTTGTAATAATGTCCAGTAATTGCTTGTGCCTGCATCGTAACCCAAAGCCCAAATACCAATGCCGCCAAGGCCACGCTGGTTTACCATGTCGTATTTTCGCCCTAAACTATAAACATCATCAATAAAACACTGGCGCCACATACTAGAGCTTTGGTACGAATAATACGGGCTATAACACGTGCTTTCCCAATGTTTATTGGCAGCTGAATAAGTTCCTGAATTGCTGATTAAATAACTTAAAGTTCTTGAAGAATTAAAATTTCCTGTTGTTGTTGCCGGAATAGTATTGGCCGTAACTTCCCATTCATGGCCATAATAAGGAAGACCTAATAATAATTTAGAAGGTGTTGCACCTTGTTTTATGTAATAGGTAATTGATTTTGCAAGAGTATAATTATAACTTGTTTGATAATTATACAAAGGCGATGTTGGTCCTGCAGTACCACTACCACTGTAATAATAATCATAACCCATAATGGTAAAAAAATCCACAATATTATTTAATGCGGGCATATCAAAAGTTCCGCTCCAATCAACAGCATACAGGCAAATGGATAATTTGTAATTTGGATTAGCAGTATTTAATGCATTATTTAAATTAGTTATAAAGTTTGTGAAGGGTACTTTATCTGACGAACCCATGCCTTCAAAGTCAATGTTCACACCATCTCCGCCCCTTGCATTTAACAGAGAAACAATATTATTAATAAAAGTAGTTTGCGCTGTAGTGTTTGCCCAGAAAGTAGAATGCCCGCTAAAAAGTGTAGCGCAAATATGAATTTTGGCGCCATTATTTTTTGCAACAGTTACAACGCTGGCGGTTGTCCATGCAAACGAACCATTTGTATTGTTACCGGTTGATGGAGAGGCATCATAACTAAAATAACAAAGGTCACTCAATAAATTCCATTGGTATGCTGTGTATGCGGTGCCTACCCAATAAGGATGCCAGCCAAAAACTTTTTTATTTAAAGTGCAGGTTGAACTTGCAGTGGTTTCAAGTTTCAGGTTTCCTTTATCTAAACCGTTTTCGGCAGCACGTAAACTATCAAACTGCGTTTCGGTTTTAAGATTTAAGCCTTCATAATACTCACTTTGTTCCTGCATGATGGTTTTAAACGGCAAACCTTGCGAAAAGCTGACGCTGAAAAAAAACAATAAACAACAAATATATAGGTTTCTCATGTTTATCGAAAGTAGTGCCAAAATGTTATAATACCAATAAAAATGAGGCATTTAAGGCGACTTTTTTGTATATTTGCGGCTAAATTAATTTAGAGAGAGATCAAAATTTTAAAATGAAGAACATTCGTAACTTTTGTATTATTGCCCATATTGATCATGGAAAAAGCACTTTAGCAGACCGTTTATTGGAATATACCGGAACCGTTAACAAGCGTGATATGCAAGCGCAGGTATTGGATGATATGGATCTTGAAAAAGAACGCGGCATTACTATTAAAAGTCACGCTATACAAATGGATTATCCTTATAAAGGCGAAAAATTTGTTTTAAATCTAATTGATACGCCTGGTCATGTTGATTTTAGTTACGAAGTATCGCGCTCTATTGCTGCCTGCGAGGGGGCTTTGTTAATTGTAGATGCAGCCCAAGGTATACAGGCACAAACCATTTCTAATTTATATTTGGCATTAGAACACGATCTTCATATCATCCCAATTTTAAATAAAATGGATTTGCCAAGTGCAGAACCGGAGTTAGTGAAAGATCAAATTGTTGACCTGATTGGTTGCGACAGAGATGATATTATACCCGCCAGTGGCAAAACAGGAATGGGTATTGAAGAAATTCTGGCAGCTATTATTGAAAGAATAAAGCCACCGGTTGGCGATCCTGCCGCACCTTTACAGGCTTTGATCTTTGATTCTGTATTTAATTCTTTCCGTGGAATTATTGCCTATTTTAAAATTGTAAATGGAACTATTAAAAAAGGCGAGAAAGTAAAATTCGTAAACACTGGTGCGTTTTATAATGCAGATGAAGTTGGTGTTTTGCGTTTAAAGCCTGAACCTCGACCGGAGTTAAGCACGGGTGATGTAGGTTATATTATATCGGGTATTAAAAGTGCCAAAGAGGTAAAAGTGGGTGATACGATTACGCATTTTGATCGCCCCTGCGCTGAAGGAATTGTAGGTTTTGAAGAAGTAAAGCCAATGGTATTTGCAGGTATTTATCCTGTAGATACCGAAGATTTTGAAGAGTTGCGTTATAGCATGGAAAAATTGCAATTGAATGATGCTTCATTAACATGGGAGCCGGAATCATCTTTGGCACTAGGTTTTGGATTTCGTTGCGGCTTTTTAGGAATGCTGCACATGGAAATTGTTCAGGAGCGTTTAGAGCGTGAATTTAATATGACGGTTATTACTACCGTTCCTAACGTTTCGTACATTGCCTATCAAACCAATGGCGATGTTGTAACAGTAAACAATCCAACCGATCTTCCTGATCCCGGGCGCATTGATAGAATTGAGGAACCTTATATTAAGGCAAATATTATTACCAAGTCGGAATTTATTGGCCCGGTAATGAGTTTATGTATTGAAAAACGCGGACAAATTGTAACACAAAATTATTTAACGGCAGACCGCGTAGAGCTGGTGTTTGAAATGCCTTTAGGCGAAGTTGTATTTGATTTCTTCGATCGTTTAAAATCAATTTCAAAAGGTTATGCTTCGTTTGATTATCACCCAACAGGCATGCGCGATTCGGATCTTGTTAAATTAGATATACTTTTAAAAGGTGAACCTGTAGATGCTTTATCGTGCTTAATTCACAGAAGCAATTCTTACCAGTTTGGTAAAAAGATATGCGAAAAATTAAAAGAACTAATTCCGAAACAACAATTCGAAATTCCTATTCAGGCAGCGATTGGCGCTAAAATTATTTCGCGCGAAACGATTAGTGCTATCCGCAAAGATGTTACGGCTAAATGTTATGGTGGTGATATTAGCCGTAAGCGTAAATTATTGGAAAAGCAAAAAGAAGGTAAGAAACGCATGAAGCAAGTCGGAAATGTTGAGATTCCGCAAAGCGCTTTTATGGCCGTTTTAAAACTGAATGATTAAAGATGATCTATCTGAAACGTTTAGTTGGCGATATACGATTTTGGATCCTTCTTTCTTTTATACTACGTCTTTACCACATTACCAATCCACCATTAGAGGTTATTCATAACTGGCGCCAAACAACAGTTACCATGCCTGCAAGAAATTTTGTAGAAACGGGACCTGACATTTTTTATCCGAAAGTTGATTTTGCAGGAGAAAAAACCGGTATTACCGGTATGGAATTTCCTTTTTTAAATTATCTTATTTACCTGGTATCGCTTTTGTTTGGCTATGAGCATTGGTATGGCAGATTAATTAATCTTCTTTTTTCATGCGCAGGGCTTTTTTACTTTTACAAACTCATTAAAAAATATTTTACTCAACAGCTTGCTTTTAGCGCCACATTCATACTTATTTTTTCAATCTGGTTTTCGTATTCACGAAAAATAATGCCCGATACATTTTCGGTTTCGTTGGCATTGATAGGAGTGTTTTATGGTACCGAATATTTTGATAACAAACCTAACGCAAAGAACATTTTATTATATTTTATTTTTGTGCTCTTTGGTGTATTATCAAAACTACCAGCCGGAGCTATTTTGATTGTTTTTTTATTATTTATTTTTAATAAAAACATCCTCTTATCACGGAAAATTATTTTCTCTTCAGTGTCATTATTAATAATAGCACCGGTGGCTGGCTGGTATTTTTATTGGGTGCCATATTTAACAGCAACTTTTGGCTTTGATCATTTTTTTATGGGTAAAAGCATTACCGAAGGTGTTTATGAGATCATTCAAAATTATGATATGGCACTCGAAAAATTTTACAAGCAGGCACTTGGCTTTACAGGGTTTATTGCGTTTGTTTGCTGTACGGTTGTATTAATTAAGAAAAAAGAAAAAACACAAACATGGATACTTGTGCTTTGTACAGTTTCATTTTTATTTATTGTTTTAAAAGCAGGTTTAACATTTTGCAGGCATTCGTATTATATAATTCCATTTGCTCCTGTAATGGCTTTTGTTTGCGGATCGGTTATTTCAGGATTGAAGAATAAAAAGCTTGTCATTGCAATTCTTAGTATAATAACTATTGAATGTATCTTAACCAATAATGCTGATTTTTATATTAAGGAACAGGGTTATGCAATACTGGATCTTGAAAAAGACCTGGATAAATTCAGTAAACGAAATGATCTTATAATCATCAATAGTGGCGAATACCCTACGCCCATTTATTTTTCGCATCGTAAAGGCTGGATAGACAATAATGAAGCAATTGCTGACAGTACCAATATTGAACAGTTAAAGAAAAAAGGGCTTAAATTTATTGTGATCTTAAAAAGAACATTCGGAACAGATGTATCTTTAAAATACCAACAGGTACTTTCAAATAATAATTACACAATATATAAGCTTTAACCCGGTTATAATTTAAGTGTTATTTAATTCTGCCATATTCTTAGTTTTTTTTATTTGCGTTTACATTCTTTATTGGTTTGTATTTAAAAAGCAGCGTTTATGGGTATTATTATTATCCGGCTGTGTATTTTATGGTTGCTGGGACTGGCGCTTTTTAATTTTATTATTCTTTACCAGTGGCGTCGATTTTTTTTCCGCTCAAAAAATAGAATCAACGGATAATAACAAAACCAAAAAACAATGGTTAATTGCTTCAGTTTTAATTAATCTAATAACCCTTGGTATTTTTAAGTATTATAATTTTTTTGCAGGCTCTTTTGTTGATCTTTTAAATGTATTCGGACTTCATCCTTCTTTTACTACCTTAAAAATTATTTTACCGGTTGGCATTAGTTTTTATACATTTCAATCCATTGCTTACGTAACCGATGTTTACAGAAATAAAGTAAAGCCTGAAAGATCAGCCTTGCATTATTTTGCTTTCATCTGTTTTTTTCCTCAAATGGTTGCAGGGCCTATAGAGCGGGCAAAAAAATTATTGCCTCAGTTTAAAAAAGAAAAAACAGTCAGCGTTTTGTATTTTGAAACCGGGATCAATCTGATCTTATATGGCTTCTTTAAAAAAATTGTTATTGCCGATAATCTCGCGTTGATAGTGGATGAGCTGCAGCAAAATCCGTATGCGTACGGCACAGGTGTTTTATCTTTAGGCATTTTTGCATTTGCTGTTCAAATTTATACTGATTTTAGCGGGTACAGTGATATTGCACGCGGTTGTGCCCAACTGTTGGGATTTAAATTATCAAAGAATTTTTATTTCCCTTATTTTTCTGTAAGCCTTAAACAGTTCTGGCAACGCTGGCACATCTCACTTTCAACCTGGTTTAGAGATTATGTATATATTTCTTTAGGAGGGAATAAAACGTCTACGTTTAAACGCAATATTAATTTATTGGTCACTTTTGTAGTATCAGGTCTTTGGCACGGTGCAAATTTTACATTTATTCTATGGGGCTTTTTTCATGGCATAGGTTTAATTGTAGAAAAAAGCATGGGCAAAATAAAAATTCCAAAGATCATTAACGGGCTTTTTGTTTTTTTACTTGTTGCGGTTTTATTTACTTTGTTCAGGGCTCCATCCGTTTGGCATTTTCTTGATTATTTTAAATTCCTGCTTTCATTTAATGAGGGCATAAGCGCTGGTTATTTTACAACCGGTAATTTTTATTTTATCATTCCATTTTTATTATTTGTTTTGTTCGAGATCTCTAAATATAAAAAACAAGGACTATCAAACTATAAATACAATTTTATTGGTAATTTTTTGATCGTTATTGCCATACTTTTGTTTGCGGTTTTTGAGAATGCACCAAGTTTTATTTATTTTCAATTTTAATGAATAGAAGGTCAAAATATATTATTTTTTTAATAGCAATAGTTTGCTTTTTCTTTTCTGTTTTTTTTGTTACACCAACCAAAGTGTTTTTGTTTGAGAATAGCATGGGAGACTGTAATGGTCGTGCACGGTTTATGTATTCTTCTTTGTACAAACAAAAAAATAATGCCGATGTTGTTTTTTTTGGCTCTTCGCGTACAATGAACAGTGTTAACGATACCATTAAAGGCAAACATAAATTATTAAATTTAGGTTATTGTCGTTTTGGTAGAAACTTAGACCATTTTTTTATTGAAGAATATTTAGAAACACATGCACCTTCTGAAATTATTTTAGAGGTAAGAGCAGATGAAGGATCTAATTCTCATCCAATGACACCGTTTTTAATGCCAATGTCAAAAGTATGCGAAGGCTTTAAAGCTTTGGATGGTGACGTTTTTAGCAACCTTTACAACAAATGGCTTTTTAATTTAAAATACGTGCGCTTTAAATTATTTGAAAAAGACTACAGTAAAGATTTTATAAATTACGATAAACAAGGTTTTTTAGAAAACCTTATTAAAACAGATGTAAATGAACTGAATTTAAAACGCGCAAAAGATAGTGTGGAATTAATTTCAGAAGATACCGAGCAAAAAAAATTAAATCATAATTCAGAATTTTATTTCAAAAAAGTAAAAGCACTTTGTGATCAAAAAAATATAAAATTGCGTTTTCTATATTTGCCAAATTATGGTAACGTTTATAAAAAACCGCTTTGCCAAAAGTCGTATGAAGATTATGGCCAATGTATTATTCCACCCGATAGTATTTTTTGCGACCCTTCTAATTTTGCAGACTACAATCATTTGAACGGGAAAGGCGCCATTAAATTCAGTGCCTGGCTTAACAATTTTTTAGAATCCGGTAATTGACTTTTCAACTTTATTATTGTTCACAAATGCTGTAACCAAAAGCATAGTATACACTTATACTGTGTAAATTTACGTGATGCGATTTTTAATCTTAATTTTCCTGTTTGCCTTAAGCTTCTCTCTTTCCGCACAAATAAAAAAAGAGTATTACGATGCTAAAGAAACCCAACTAAAATCAGAAACAGATTATTACAAAGGCGTTCCTTATGGAGCCTATACCGAGTATTATCAAAGCGGTAATGTGTTATCAAAAGGATATTATTATTCCGGTAAGCTTAGCCACTTTTTAGGAAAAGAAGACAGCGTTTGGACATTTTATTATGAAGATGGAGCAAAAAAAGCAGTTGAACGTTATAACAAAGGAGAAAAAAATGGCACTAACAGTTATTATTTTAAATCTGGTAAAATATCTCAGCTCACAAGGTTTGTAGATAATAAGGCAGATAGTACATGGACGTCTTTTTATGAAAATGGCAAAGTAAAAAGCCGTGAACCTTTTGTAAAAGGAATAAAAGAAGGTGAATGGGTTTATTATTTTGATAATGGTCAGTTAGAAAGCAAAGGCACCTTTGAAAAAGATAAACGTCAGGGCAAAGTAGAAACCTATAACAAAGCTGGCAAATTATTGGCTATTCAAGAGTATTGTAACGGCAAGCCCTGTAACCGTTGGGAAGAGTACTATGATAGCGGTCAAAAGAAATTTGTAAAAGAATATAAAGACAGCACTCTTTATCTGATGGATTTGTGGGACACTAAAGGCAAACAGTTGGTAACTGGTGGCAATGGCAGCATTACAGCTAATTACGACAATGGGCTTGTAAAAGCTATGGGTTTTTATAAAGATGGTTTGCAGGATGGTATCTGGCGTTTCTTTCATGCAAATGGCGAATTAGATTACGAGGCAACGTACGCAAACGGAGCTTTAAACGGCTATTACTCTTCATACTTTGCTAATCACAAAGTAAAAAGCGAAGGAGAATTTATTAATAATAAGAAGAATGGCGTTTGGAAATTTTATACTACTGATGGTAAACCCGAAATGATAGGTACTTTAAAAGATGATCTGCGCGATGATAAATGGACCTATTATTATGCCAACGGAAAAGTAGAAAGCGAAGGTTATTATTTAAACGATAAACAAACCGCCACCTGGAATTATTTTTATAAAGGCGGTGAAAAATGGCGCCAGGGAAATTATGATAATGGATTAAAGACCGGAACCTGGACAACCTGGTTCGAAAACGGCAAAAAACTACAGGAAGGCCCATATATTTTGGGAAAAGAGAATGGATTGTGGACAAGCTGGTGGGATAATGGGACAAAAAAAGATGAAGGTACGTTTAAAGACGTACTTTTAGTTGATAACTGGATGGGTTGGTACTCTAACGGGAAGCAAAATTATATAGGAAATTACAACAATAAGGGAAAAAAACAGGGAAAATGGGATTATTTTTACGAAAATGGGCAACCACGTGAAACCTGTTCGTATGTAAACGGTATAAAACATGGGAACTATACCCAATGGTTTGAAAGAGGAAGTTTTGTTGATGTAAAAGGAAAATATAAAAAAGGACATCAACATGGCGAGTGGACTTATTATTACGAAACCGGAGGCATAAATCGAATTCAGAACTTTAAAAATGGGAAGCTTAGCGGCAAAAGCGTTTCGTACTACACAAATGCCAAACTGCAAAGCGAATGTAATTATAAGATAGTGAACGACAGAAGAAAAGGCAAGGTACAAAGTGTTCCTCACGGTTTGTGGGTGTTTTACGACAAAAGCGGAAAAGAAATAAATAGAATATATTACGAAAATGGAGTAAAAAAATAAGTGCAGTTTTTTTGTTATATTTGTCACGTACAAGTTATGATCAAAGTTAGTTTTAAAATAATTATAGCAGCCCTTGCCTTATCATTTGCCTCTTGCGGCAATGGCGAAAAACAGGACGATAATATTGTTGTTGATGAAAATACAAAACAAGCCGTTCAGGAAACAAAATTAAATGCACAAAACGTATTTAATTCAATGCCCGACAGGCAAATAATCTTAAAACTTATTGATGATAATAAAATAGAATACAATCCTGATTTTTTAAATGATCCTAATGGTGTTTCAAAATATACTATCGAGTTTTATAAAGCTGCCAATCTTGGTATTTATGGTTCAGATCTAAGTATTGCCAATTCTTTCGATCAAACACAAGAAAGTATGGTGTTTTTAAAATGTGTTAACTCATTAGCTGCAAACATTGGTGTTAACGGCGCCTTCGATCAGGCTATGTTCGATCGTATGGAAGCTAACCGTGAAAACAAAGATTCAACCTTAGAAATTATTACAGCTGCGTTTAAAAAAGCAGATGAGATCTTAAAAGTAAATAACCGTCCTGCTACATCTGCTGTAATCCTTGCAGGATGCTGGGTAGAGGGAATGTATGTTTCTTGCCAGATAGCTAAAACTCCAAATGGCGAAAAAGTAATTCCAACAATTATTGAGCAGGGCGAATCATTAAAAAATCTGATCATTATGCTTGAAGCTTCTAACCTTTCAGAAGCAGGTAAATTTATCGTTTCCGATCTTAAGGCCATTCGCGATGCGTTTGAGGCCGCAGAAGCTAATACGGTTCAAAATCTTGAGACCATTAAAACCATTGACGAAAAAGTTACCGCCCTGCGTACAAGGCTTACAGCAGGCGCTGTTTCTTAATCACATTTAACTTTTTTTCAAAGTACAAGCGTTTAATTTCATTCAATTATCCTTAAATTAGTGTTTGCTAATGAAGCGCTTATTTGCTATAATTTTTATTCTTTTTTTCGCAGGAAAATCTTTTGCTGCCTACATCCTTATTCCAATGGATGATGATCAGAAAAATCATTTAAAGGCGTATGGTCTTGCCTATTGGGCATTAAAAGGAGAGTTGGAAATTCACTGGCTGTTAAATTATCGCGGTGGTAGTTTTATGATTCCCAATGCAAAAGCGGTTTCAAACGAATGTGTAATAAGAGGCATTAGTTATGAAACAATTTCTGATGCACAAGGCAATTCTATTCTTGCCGAAATTGCAAACCCAGAAGTAAACATGGATGCGGTTAAATTAGAAAAAGCGCCCCGCATTGCCGTTTATTCTCCTAAAGGCAAGCAGCCCTGGGATGATGCGGTGACACTGGTTTTAAAGTATGCAGAAATTTCTTACGATATTGTTTACGATGAAGAAATTTATTTAGAGAAATTAAAAGATTACGATTGGCTGCATTTACATCATGAAGATTTTACCGGCCAGTACGGAAAATTTTATGCGCAGTTTCAAAACGCTGCCTGGTATCAAAACGAAGTAAAAGAAAATGAAGCGCTCGCAAAAAAATTAGGCTTCTCAAAAGTTTCTTTAATGAAATTAAATACTGCAAAAAAAATAAAAGACTTTGTGTTTGGCGGCGGCTTCTTATTTGCCATGTGCAGCGCTACCGATAGTTACGATATTGCTTTAGCGGCAGAAGGTGTAGATATTTGTGAAAGCATGTTCGATCATGATGCGGCAGATAAAAATGCGACTTCAAAATTAGATTTTTCAAAAGGTTTTGCATTTGAAAATTACCAGTTAAAACCAAATCCTTACGAGTACGAATACTCAACTATTGATACCTATTTCTCTCGTCGTAATTATGGCATGACACAAAAAACAGATCTTTTTACTTTGTTTGAATTTTCTGCCAAATGGGATCCTGTGCCCACCATGTTATGCCAAAACCATACAAGCACCATAAATGGCTTTTGGGGACAAACAGCCGCTTTTGATAAAAAGTACATTAAAAAGAATGTATTAATAATGGGTGAAGCAAAAGCGTTTAGCGAAGCGCGTTACATACATGGCGATATTGGTAAAGGCACATGGACATTTTATAGCGGTCACGATCCCGAAGATTACGAGCATAGAGTAGAAGAGCCGCCAACAGATCTTTCGTTACACCCAAATTCACCTGGCTATCGTTTGATCTTAAATAATATTTTATTTCCTGCAGCAAAAAAGAAAAAACAAAAAACATAGTTTATCAATTTCCTTTTAAAAATAGTTGTTTCGGCATTGGCTGTATTTATTGTAGCGCACCTTTTACCGGGCGTAAGAATAGATAATTATTTAACGGCACTTTTGGTTGCTGTTGTGTTGGCTTTTTTAAACACAATTGTAAAACCCATACTCACTATACTTACAATTCCCATAACGGTTGTTACCTTGGGGCTTTTTTTACTGGTAATAAATGCCCTCATTATCATTTTTGCAGGTAAACTGGTAGATGGGTTTTATGTGAATGGTTTTTGGTCGGCACTTTTCTTTAGCCTTATTTTATCCGTTTGCACCGGCATTTTAAATATGCTGTTTGGTGTTAACGATAAAAGTTCAAAACGTGAAGATTGATTATTTAATTAAACTTTTGTTTATAGTTTACAATAAATAATTAATTAGGTTTCTTGTTAAAATAATACTTAAAAAATAAGTACTTGTTTGTTGATGAATTTCAATATAAAATTTGAAGAGTTTTTTAGATTTTTTAATTACATTTATAGGTAATTAATAAAACTAAAACATGAAAAAAACACTTACACCTTTGCTTTTCGGATTTTTTTTGTTCTTAACAGGAACTACATATGCCCAAATAAATTCTGTAACCCTTAAAGATGGGTTAGGAAATCCTATTAGTTCGCATAACTCAATTACTGATGCCTACGCTGCTATACCTGCAACAATTACTCAAGCCTATATTATAGAGTTAACAAATGCGTATAATGGCGGCACAGAAACGTATCCAATAACATTTATAAATAAAGTTGGTGCAAGTCAGTCTAACATTATTACTTTGCGCCCGGCTTTAGGCGTTACTTCTATGACTATTCAAACTAATTTAGCAGGTAATCCGGTTCTAAAACTGGACGATGCTGATTATGTTGTTATAGATGGGCGGGCCGGAAGCACTGGAACGGTCAGTGTTCTAACGTTTAATAATTTGTCAACAGCAACAGGCGCCAATACTATTCAAATGATCAATGGTTCCTGCTTTAATACTGTTCATTATTGTAACATCTTTAATTCTACTACAAGTGGAACTGGAAGAAATGTACACCTTTCCACATCGGCTTCTAACCCTTCAGGCAATTCTGATAATACATTTAAATATTGCACTATTACAGGTGGCCGGTATCAGTTTAACTCAACTGGTACAGCTGCAAGCCCCAATACGCGTAACACTATTTTTGGCTGTAATTTTCGCAATGCTACCTTTGCAATGTTTTGGGGTCAGGCCAATACAGGTAAAATCAGAATAGATTCATGCAGCTTTGCTTGCACAACGCCTACCGGCGATGGTTTGTATTTCGGTATTCTGTTTGATGCACAAAACGATTCGGCCATTATAGTTAATAATAAAATGTACGATATCCAGGATCTTGCTGTTGGAACATTGCGGTATATTCATATCCGCTCTATAGTTGCAGGTGGAAATAGCTTTGTTGATATTCGCAATAATTTCTTTTCTATGATGACTGGTAATTCATCGTTAACTAATATCGGTGCTATCGAGATCAGCAGTGGTGCTTCGCAGTCTCTGGCTCGTGTTGCTCACAATTCCATTCGTTTTGGCGGAACATTATCATCAGGTGGAACAGCAGGTAATGTAGGATCAAGCGGTCTATTGGTATCTTCCACAAATACCACTTCCAATTTTGATATCAGGAATAACCTTTTTGTAAATGAACGAACCGGCGGTACAGCTGGTCTTCAACACTTGGCAATGGCTCTTACTACCAGTACAGTTTCATCCTTCAACTTAGCAGGCAATACGTATAATTCTGTAACTGGAGATCTTACGCGCTGGGGCACTACTGTTAATACAAATATTGCAGCGCATCAGGCTATTGTGAGCGGCGGCGAGCCTACGGCAAATAATTTTCCAATACAATTTGTATCAGCAAACGATCTGCATATTACTTGTGCTATAGCCTCCAGCCCTTCTGTATTAACAAATCAAATTCCCGGCATTACTACCGACATTGATGGCAGTCCCCGTGGAACAACAACTTGTAGGGGAGCTGATGAGGCCAGTGCTGTTACTTCAACAATAAGCAGTTTAAGCAATGTTACCTGTAATGGCTTAAGCAATGGGTCTGTTACTGTAAATGCTAACGGTGGTGTTTTACCTTATACTTATACATGGTCGCCGAGCGGTGGAAATGCCGCAAACGCTACGGGTTTAGTGGCAGGTAATTATACGGTAACGATCAGTGATGCCGGTGGGTGTACAATTACCAATACTGCTGCTATTACACAGCCTGTAGCCATTAATGTAAGCACAACCTTAAATGGCGCTGTTATTACGGCTAATGCCGCAGGCGCTACTTATCAGTGGGTTGACTGTGCAAATAACACTCCCATACCAACACAAACCGGACAAACCTTTACTTCAACTTCAAACGGCAGTTATAAAGTGATTGTAACATTTGGTGTTTGCTCCAATACATCTGCCTGCGTAGCAATTACCACTGTAGGATTAAAAGAACAATCAGGTTTTGAGGGTATGCAATTATACCCAAATCCCGGAGCAGGATCATATAACCTGGTTATCAATCAGGAAGCAGAATTAATTGTAAGCAATGTAATGGGCCAGGTAGTTCTTAAGCAAATGCTAACTAATGGAAACAATAGTTTGAACCTGGAAAAATACAATAACGGCATTTATTATGTAAACATCATTGCTAACGGAAAAACTTCAGCAGTTAAATTGATAAAACAATAAACACACTTAAAGAAAAAAAGCTGTCTCATTTGAAAGACAGCTTTTTTATTAAATAGAAATTAAACAAATTTTATTATAAGAATATATTTACTGATCAAATTTATTATAATTTGGCGGCACTGCTAAGCTTGCATCATCTGGCACTTTGCGGCCAATTTTTACCACTTCTAATTTGGTAAGTAATTTACCATCGCTTAATTGTTTTTCTTCACTTAACAAAGGCATGCAACCTTCAGGCAAGTCTTTTATCTGGTTAAAGTAAATGCTTTGTTTGTCTTTACGGTTCCATAATTTAATTACAGGGGTAAAAAAGGCAAATTTATTTTCAGCAACCCAATAAGTAATGCTTGTGTTTTCATCTGTATTTTTTACAATGTACTCAATACATTTAATGCCTTGTATATTTTTGGTATTTGTTCCTTTTGTTACAGTACAAACACCTTTAACTACTGGTGGCGTTTCACTTTTGTGTTCACCCCAAACCTTACGTTTTGGGTTTACAAATTTTATTTTGCTGGTAGTAAGATCAAAAATAAAACTGCCTTCAATAGCACCCGATTTTTTACCGTACTGGTCAAGCTTAATTAAATTATCTTTTACAAGATAAATATTTGTGGTAGTATCTTTTTGAGTTGCATATTTAAACTCAATACTTCCATTAAAGTTTTGCGCAGTAATTTGGTTCATTCCAAAACAAAGGCTAAGGGCAAATAAAATCTTTTTCATTTTATAGGGTTAAATAGAGTACTAAAATATGTATTTTCGGCAATATTACTACAATGAAAGACAAAAATTCACATAATTTTGGTATAGAAGGAGAAAAAATAGCCAAAAAGCATCTTGTAGATAAGGGTTATGAGGTATTGGAGCAAAACTGGCGCTTTAAAAAGTATGAGGTAGATATTATTGCCCGGCACCATAACTTTATCATTTTTGTTGAAGTAAAAGCCCGTAGTACAAGCGATTTTGGAGAGCCCGAATTATTTGTTACAAAGAAAAAACAGGGCTTTTTGATAGCCGCGGCACATCAATACCTTACAGAAAAAGATATAGCATTAGAAAGCAGGTTTGATATTGTTTCGGTTTTACAACTTAATAACACCATACAGGTAAAACATTTAGAAGGCGCCTTTTATCCATCAATAAAGTAGCGTATATTTGTACATGCGCAAAATCAACAATAGCAGGTCCGGTGCGGGCGGCAAGAGCAAAAAACCTTTCAGCAAAAAATCAAACAGCGACAGGGCAAGAAATTCCGAAAATTCTGATAAAGGCGAAAGAAGATCACCTGAAAAAGGATCTTATAAAGCTAATTACAGTGGAAAAGGCAAAAAACCTTTTAAAAAAGAATTTGGCGATTCTAATTATAACGATAAACCAAAAAGAAGCTTCGACAATTCAGACGAGAAAAAGTCCTTTAAAAAAGATTTCGAAAAAAATTCAAAATACAGCGATAAGCCGTATAAGAAAAAATTCTCCAGCGAAAAAGAATCAAAATACGATTATAAACCAAAACGTAATTTTGAAGATGCAGATGAAAAACCTTTTAAAAAGGATTTTAAATTCGGAGACAAACCCCGCAAGAGTTTTAATGAAGGTAACGACAGAAAGCCATTCAAAAAAGACTTTGGCGGAGATAAAAAAGATCACGCTTTTAAAAAATTTGATAGAAAGTTTGATGATTCACCAAAGTTTGAAAAAGCAGATAAAAAACCTCACCGGAAAAGCAGTCGCAGTTTTATGGAGGATTCAGATAAGACCAAGCGTGTAAAGTTTGATGAATTTGAAGATGGTAAAACATTTTCAAACGCTTCAAAAAATGATGGAGAGAAAAAGTCGTTCAAAAAACCAAACCTTGTTAAGAAAACCGCAAATGCCGATGGTTTAACACGTTTAAACAAGTATTTGTCAAATGCAGGAATAGCCTCTCGCCGCGATGCTGATGTATTGATCTTGAGTGGCGTTGTAAAAGTAAATGGCGTTGTAATTGATCAGTTAGGCTATAAAATAAAAGAAGGTGATAAAGTAACTTATGGCGATGCACCTGTAAAAAGTGAGCGTAAAGTGTATTTGTTGTTAAACAAACCAAAAGATTACATCACCACGGTGGATGATCCGCAGGAACGCAAAACGGTAATGGAATTAATAAAAGGTGCTTGTAAAGAACGCTTATACCCTGTTGGAAGATTAGATAGAAACACCACCGGCTTGCTTTTATTTACAAATGATGGTGAGATCACTACAAAACTAACGCATCCAAAATTCGGCATTAAAAAAGTATATCATGTTAGCTTAAACAAAGGATTAAAACCGGATGATTTTACTGCCATTGCGGAAGGCGTCGAGCTGGAAGATGGTTTTGTAAAAGCAGATGATCTTGCCTTTGTTGGCGAAGGAAAAAAAGAAATAGGTATTGAGATACACAGTGGGCGTAACCGTATTGTGCGCCGTTTATTTGAACACTTGGGTTATGATGTAATTAAGCTGGATAGAGTAGTGTTTGCAGGGCTTACCAAAAAAGATCTGCCTCGAGGCAAACACCGGTTTTTAACGGCAAAAGAAATTGGCTTTTTGCAAATGATAGGATAAAATTTAGTATTTTTAAGGGATATAAAATCATTTTTTTAATAAATAATTTATGTGTGGAATTGTAGCATATATTGGTAACCGTGAAGCTTACCCTATTATCATTAAAGGATTACAACGCTTAGAATACCGAGGGTATGATAGCGCAGGCGTTGCCATGATCAATAAAGCCGGTACGCTTAATGTGTACAAGCGCAAAGGTAAGGTAAGCGATCTGCTTTCGTTTGTTAAGAATGAAGATACAAGCGGTAATATTGGTATTGGCCATACTCGGTGGGCAACACACGGTGAGCCTAACGATGTAAACTCGCATCCGCATTATTCTCAAACAAAAGATTTGGTAATGATCCACAATGGCATTATCGAAAATTATGCCGCCATTAAAGAAGGTTTAACAAAACGCGGCCACACATTTTTATCACAAACAGATACCGAAGTTTTAATTCATTTAATCGAAGAAATTAAAACGCACGATAAAATGAAATTGGGGCATGCTGTACAAGCCGCCCTAAAACAGGTTATTGGTGCATATGCCATTGTCGTATTGGATAAGAACGACCCTGATACAATTGTAGCAGCAAAAAAAGGTAGCCCAATGGTTATTGGTATTGGTTCTGATGATTTTTTTATAGCGTCAGATGCTTCGCCGATTGTGGAGTACACTAAAAACGTTGTTTATTTGGATGATGAGCAGGTAGCTGTGTTACGAAGAGGGCAGGAATTAAAAATCCGCAATTTAAAAGATAAAGAAGTTACACCATACGTTCAGGAATTAACATTAGAGATCGAATCTATCGAAAAAGGTGGTTACGATCATTTCATGCTAAAAGAGATCTACGAACAGCCACGCTCTGTTTTAGATAGTATGCGTGGAAGATTAAACGCACATGCCGGCGAAATTAAAATGGGTGGCATTGTTGATCATGAGAAAAAATTTGAAAAAGCAAAACGCATTATTTTTGTTGCCTGTGGTACTTCATGGCACGCCGGCCTTGTAGGTGAATATTTATTTGAAGAATTTGCACGTGTACCTGTTGAGGTTGAGTATGCGTCTGAATTCAGATACCGCAATCCCATTATTTTTCAGGATGATATTGTTATTGCTATTTCGCAAAGCGGTGAAACAGCTGATACATTAGCTGCCATTGAATTGGCAAAATCAAAAGGCGCAACGGTATTAGGCGTTTGTAACGTGGTAGGTTCATCTATTGCCCGCGCCACGCACGGTGGTAGTTACACACACGCCGGGCCTGAAATTGGTGTTGCTTCTACAAAAGCTTTTACAGCACAAGTTACTGTACTAACGCTTATGGCCTTGCATATGGCAAAAGTACGTGGTACTTTATCTGAAAGCCGTTACCGCCAGTTATGCTACGAGATAGAATCAATTCCTTCAAAAATAGAAGAAGTATTAAAACTAAATGATAAACTGCGCGAGATTGCTTTCATGCATAAAGATTCGGGTAATGCCTTGTATTTAGGTCGTGGTGTATCTTTTCCGGTGGCTTTAGAAGGCGCACTAAAATTAAAAGAGATCTCATACATTCATGCCGAAGGTTATCCTGCTGCCGAAATGAAGCATGGCCCCATTGCATTAATTGATGAAGAAATGCCTGTGTTTGTTATTGCAACCAAAGGCGCTAACTATGAAAAAGTAGTAAGCAATATCCAGGAAGTAAAAGCACGTAAAGGAAAAATTATTGCGGTTGTAACATCCGGTGATACAGAAGTAAAAGGTGCTGCCGATTATTGCATCGAAATTCCTGAAACAGACGAGTTTTTAGTACCATTGATAGCAGTAATTCCATTACAATTATTATCATACCATATTGCGGTTATGCGTGGCTGTAATGTTGATCAGCCAAGAAACCTTGCAAAAAGCGTTACTGTAGAATAAAATGCTGAGAGCAGGTGTAATTGCTTTTTTAGTTTTTTATTGTTCTTCTTTTTTCTCTCAACCTGCTTATAGCAGAGATTTTGAAACGCGTAAAAAAAATGTGCCGCTTGCTATTCTTAACAATCACAACAATTACTTTTTTTTATTACGTAATAATAAAGCCGCGCACGATATCACTATTGAAAGACGAGCCAAACCCTCGGCGGAGATCATTTCTTTTACTCCTTTAAAATTAGACAGCATTAATGCAGATTGGTTTAATTATGACAATCTTGACTATCTTTTTTTTGAGCATAATTACCACGTTTATTTTTTATTCGAAAAAATTCTTAATTCAAAAAAAACCCTTTACCTTAAAATTGTTGATACACTGGGTAAAGCCAGTGGGTTTATTGAATTAGCTGCACTTGAAAAAGAAAAAGGAGTTACTGAAATAAAATTCGAATATAAACGAACATACAACAATAATATTTTAATTATTGCGTCGCAAACCTATGGCAATTTTTTAATTAAAAAAACGGCCCTGCTGTTTGATGTGGAGCAGAGAAAAATTGTATTTACAAAAAAATTGCCTTTCGAAAATAATGCAACCGGTTATTCTACAGCGTTTGAAGTTAATACAGCAAACGACTTGTTTTTTGTATTAATAAAAGCACATGTTGTTAGCTATACACGAAAATATGTAGATCATGCTCAAATATCGGTTCCGGTATTTTTTTATGATACGTTAAATATAGTTGCATTTTTAAACAGCACTACTTTTCCTTCAAAAAAACCGCTGGCAGTAAATAGTTTAACAGGCTTAAAAAATATCAGAATTATTGCCAAAGAAAATGTTTCGGTTGTTGCCCAGTTGTCAATGAAGCAAAAAGGTGGCGAGAACACTATGTATTTTCTTCAGCAAAAAATAAGCAACGATCTTTCTAACGACATTTACGCGGTATTAACGCCATTGGATAGTTCAATAAAAGAAAGTCTTACTTTTTATGACGGAACAGATTATAAAGAAGCGGCGGATAAAGAGTATACCTTTTTTAAGAGCTTTACCGAAACTAAAACCGAGCTTCAGTTGGTTGAAAGAGTAGAGGATTATTATTACAAAGAACTTATATTTTTACAAAGTGATTTTAACACCGGAAAAGTACTACAGCAAAAGATCATTCCGCGAAAAATATATTCGTTTAAAGGCCGTACACGTTTTAAAAATATTGGCAGTGTAATGCCCTTTGTATATAAAAATAAATTACACGTTGTTGTTTTAGAATCGCCGGTTAACTTTAAAAAACAAGCTGGTGATTTTAATTTTCATCGCTTTAAAAAAGAAACAAATCTTTGGCGTTCAAACCTGGTAATGTATGCAATTGATAATGGAAATATAGAAAAGAAGTTATTGTATCATAACAATAATTTTGATGTAGTGCCAATGTTTTACGAGGCCCAAAACTGCAGCGATCTTTTACTTTATTTAAATAACAGTAAGGCCGAAAAATTTCTTATTTTGAAACCGGATCAACTTTAACGCTGTCTTTCTTTACCTGCATTTTACTTAATTCAGTTAAAACGTTTTCGTAAACCCTTTTATATAAGGCGGGATGTTTAGAGTAGAAAGTGATGGTAGAATCGTACGCGCTTTTAGAAACATGATTATCAATAAGAGGATCAAAATTATAAACAGAATCCATTTTATCTGCCGGTAAATTTTTTACGTTTATATTACTTGTGCTTTCAGCCAAAGCAAAATCAACCAATAGTTTAGCAAACTGTTCTTCGCTTAAAACACTTTGGGGAATATTAGCTTCTTCGTTGTTTTTGGCGCAAGAGGTAATAACGGTTAGCACGGTTACGGAAAACAATAATTTTGTAAAAAAGGAAAATGCCATGTTTATTCAGTAAAAATATAATCACCCGTTACAGAAACACTTACTTTTGGAATGATGTTGTTGTTTTCAAAATACGTATAAGGTTTTTTAAGCGATGCCCAGAATTTGTTTTTTTCAGCATCGTAGTTTTTAGAAAGCATTAAATTATTTTTTTCGCTAAAGCGGCAGGGGTAAATGGCAATTTGTGTTGTGTTTTTTTTATTCTTTGCTTCTGTAGCTAAAACATAAACTTCTTCAACAGGATCGTTCTCTAATGGAATGCAACCAATAGTTACACAGTAGCCATGTATCATAATATCGCCGCCCGGATCTGTTGCTGATTTTTTAATACGATCGCTGGCATTCGGGTAATTTATTTTCATTGCTAAATGATAACTGCTGTTTGGATTAAAGGCAGATATCTCATAAAAGCCCTCGGGCACCTGGTAATCACCTTGCTTTCTTTTGGGGCCCAGATCGCCACTTGACGCGCAAACGGAAATGGTTTTTAACAGGGTGTACTTTTTATCAGATTTATTTTTTACCCAAACCTCAAATTGTTTTTCAAGCTTAAAAATGCGGAAGTACAGATCAAAATTGTCTTTGTTTATTTTCTTTTCTTCCAGCTGAGCCTGTAAGTTTACCCACTTTTTATCGTAAGCCGTTCTAACACGTTTATTGCTAAGCTGCGAGGTTTTGAAGCCATCATCAAAGTGCGGTCCAAACGAAAATGAGGATACAAGAATAACTAACAGGCAGATATTAATAATCTTTTTTTTCATTTTAACTACGGCAATTTTTTCAGGGTATCTTTATACTACTAAAGTAATATGTTTTTAATTAAGATCATCCGGAATAAATACTTTTTAACGATAATTGGAATTATTGTTTGGTTGCTTTTTTTTGATAAGAACGATGTGTTTACGCAATTGGATCTTATAAGTAAACGCAATAAACTTCAAAAAGAAAAGGAATATTACATTGCCGAAATTGAAAATAATAAAAGTAATTTAAGCGAGTTGCAAACCAATACAAAAAGTTTAGAAACTTTTGCTCGCGAAAAATACCTTATGAAAAAAGATAACGAAGACGTGTTTGTTTTTGTTACAAAGTAAGATTATTTTTCAGCATCAGGTTTTGACGCTTCGATCTTAGCCATTGCTTCAAGATCACGGTCAAAAAAGTACAAACCACTTTTATCATCACCAATTAATTTTAGTTTATCAACGATCTGTCTTGCTAAAGCTTCTTCTTCAATTTGCTCGCTAACATACCATTGTAAAAAATTGTGTGTTGTATAATCTTTTTCTTTAAGTGTAATTTCAACAAGATTATTGATCTCGGCAGTAACTTTCATTTCATGTTTAAGAATTTCTTCAAATACAGATTTTACCGACTTAAAAGTAACAGGCGGTTGTTTTAAAGCAGGCACTATGCCGTGTCCGCCACGTTCATTTACAAACTTTAAAAGCTTTAGCATGTGCATACGCTCTTCATCTGTATGTGTGTATAAAAATGCCGAAACCCCGTTCAAACCTTGTGTTTCGGCCCAGCTGGCCATTGCAAGGTAATATTGAGAAGAAGACCCTTCCATTTCTATTTGTTTGTTTAGCGCGGCACTTACTTTAGCTGATAACATAAAATTATTTTTTACAAATATACCTATTTTATTTTGTTGTATAGTTTCATACAAAGTGTATCACACTTTTGCATGATTTTGAGCCAAAGATCAGGTAACTTTAAATGCGAAAGAAGGCATAATTGGCGCACGCAAAATCTAAATATTTAGTTAAATTGTTAATTAAAAAGCGGAAAATTGCTTTCCCTACTTTTCTTTAAAATCCATATAATAAAGGTCTTTATAGTCTTTGGTTGATTGCGTTTCAACACTTGGTTAACAGGTTTTGAACAATCTGCCATATGAAATAATTTAGTGAAAGGCAGTGTTAAATGAGTGAGTGATTTTTACTATGTCAGATGTGTTGTTAAATTTATAAAGTGTATTGCTTTAACTTTCAGAATTTGATTTAACGCAGGCTAAACGCGCTTGATCTTTTATTTGAAAGATAACAATATGTTGATCTAATATTTAAATTTATTTTATGAATAGAAAGTTACAATTGTTAATGGTCTTATTTTTTGTAGCGTTTATTGGCTACAAAGCAAAAGCATGTCATGGTTTAGCGTTAGTAAATTATAACGTTGTAGTAGGGCCTACTGGCGTTACTGTTAACGGTAGTTCTAACGGTGCTACCTGTGGCTGTGGACCTTACTGGATGCAGGTGGAGATTGCTTGTACAGCGGCTGGTTTAACAGGTCTGCCTTCTCCTGCGGTTCAAAACACAATTGATAACTGGGCTGGTCCGGGCACTACCTATAATGCCCATCCATGGTACTTTGGATTATTAAATGTGCCTAATTACACGATAGGAAATTTTTGGCCCGACCAATGCGTAGTTGAACCCTATACACCGGTATTTATACCTTTTACTGCTCTGTGTCCCGGTCAGACTTATTTTTTAAGGTCAAGAGAGTGGTTAGGTGGCAGTACTGCTGTGCCACCCGCGGGCCCCTGGTCGGCGGTTACCTCTTTTGTGGTTCCCGGAACTTACACCCCTTTAAACTTTAGTGTTACGGCCACACCAGCAAACTATTGCGCACCTAATTCCGCCACTTTGTCTATTACAAATGTAGCATCTTCTGCCTGTGGTAACACAACTTATTCCTGGGCTCCGGGCGGTTCAACAGCTACGAGCATTGTTGTTTCGCCTGCAGTAAGCACAACTTATTCTGTTACTGTTAATGCACCTTGCCAAACGCCTATTACAAAAACAATTACTGTAAATGTTGGTGTAACTCCATCTGCTGCTTTTACGGGCGCAGGTGGGTGTACAAATGCCCCGCTCAATTTTAATCATACCGGTACAGCCGGCGTAACACATACCTGGTCGGCAACGCCCGCTGCCGGCGTTAATATCGTGTCGGCAAATATTGCCAATCCCGTCATTACCTTTGCAAATGCCGGCACATACGCCATTACGCATGTCGTCTCCAATGGTACCTGTTCACATACGGTCACATCTAACGTTACAATAACTGCAGGCCCTAACCCGGCCTTTACAGTTCCTGCACCCGTTCAGTGTTTGAATGGAAATAGTTTTAGCTTTAATGCAGCTACACCCGGCGGCACACATAGTTATACATTTAATCCAACAGCTGGGGCTCCTGCCTCCGGTGGCGCTGCCAATTATGGCCCGGGAAGTTTTACGGCACCGGGTACGTACACTGTATTTCACCAGGTTAGTGTTGGGGGTTGTACATCATTTTCTACAGCTGTGCTTAATATTAGTCCTCATCCAAGTTTAACACTTATTCCCAACCCTGCAATTTGTGGTGGTAACAATGGCAGTATTCTTATAAATAATACTACGCCAGCCGGCCAAACAGTTGTTAGCTTTTCATTAAACGGAACAGCTATTGTTACTCAAACGCCAACAGGTTTGCCAAGCGGTGCTTATACGGTAGCTTTTACAAATAACTTTGGCTGTATCACATCTTCAGTTACTAATATTGCCAATACACCCGGTGTTACAAATTTGGCTACCACATTTACTAACCCTGCCTGCGGCAATTCAAATGGTTCTATTGCTTTAGGGGCAGTTACGGGCGGTACTGGCCCCTTTACTTATAGTGTTAATAACGGCCCGTTCTCTGCCGCACCGCCACTTACTAATTTACCCGCAGGCACTTATGTAATAACTGTAAAAGACGTTAATAACTGTGTTTTCACAAAAACAGTTACATTGGTTAATACGCCCCCTCCTACTAATATTACGTTTACTACGAGTCCAACGGCTTGTATTGGTAATACAGGAGTTTTAGGGATTACGGGTGTAACGGGAGGAACACCTGCTTATACATTTAGTGTAAATGGTATAAGCACATCATCAATAACAA
>JAEUTP010000005.1 GCA_016787705.1 Bacteroidia bacterium
TAGAATTTAAAAAGAATGGAAAGCACCTGTTTATATTGCGGAGGGCATTTTACGGCAATACGGTCGAGCAAAAAATATTGCAGCGATAACTGTAAGCAAATGGCATACTTTAAAAGAAATGGCTTGGTGCTTTCGGGAACACCGGAATCAGAGCCAAGTTTGAAAGTGCCAGTAGTTAGCGTAAAGCCTATTACTACTAATGAAGTTATCGTAAAATACGATAAAGAAAAAGATACCGTAAAATACGGTAATGAAGAGCTTACCGTAAAATACGATAAGGATCAGCGAAGTGAATTTGAATTTGTTCCGCTTGCGGATGCAGAAGAAGAAGAAGAAGAAGAAACCGAAATAGCAGAATTGAATAATGTAAGAGAGATTGAAAAGGAAACTCAGAAAGTTGAACCGATCAAAAGTTCTTTAAATATTGAGGAAGAACCAAAAGATGAAAACGAACCTCGGTATAAATGGATCAACAGTAAACTCATTAGTTTAATTGAAAAAAAATACGAGCAAAACTCCGGAGGTATTAAAACAAAAGAACCTTTTGATTATTGGCAATACGAAGATGCGAAACGGATCGTTTGGGTAAACACTCGCTTTAGATGTTTAGCTGAAGGATTAATAAAGCTAAGTAATTATAGCCGCATAGACCAACACACCTTGCTTTGTATAACAGATGCATTTAAACGATTAATTACAAGCACAACATTTAATAAGCTACCAAATGATTATCCTTTTAAAGAATTAATTATTGAACTCTTTATCGGAGTAAATAAAATGCTTACAGAGAAAGGGCATTTAAAAATGCTTGCTTTTAAATTAACAAAGGAAAGAAAAGCACAACTGATTTGCATTAGACATCAATTAATGCTTCACACAGCGGAAATAAAATTTTCTGAAATAGATTTTATTGAAGAAAAAACACACGAAGAAAAAGTACAACAATTAATCTCCAGCAAAAATGAAACCGAAAAGAAAAATGATTGGAGATACAGATACTATGCATTAAAGAAACAAGGATTATTAAAAAGTCAACAACAAAACAAGGCAGCATAATATGAAACGAAAAGTAAAAATCAGATCACCTTGCCTAATTTTAGGATACTAAAATATACAGAAGAAAGCTATAAAATCAATCTAAAAATTGGGCGAATTTACGGGCGATTCGGGGGTATTTCTTTATTTAAAAAGATGTACGTAAATTAGCTATTATATTGATAATCAATATAATAAGATGAGTAAAATATATGTTGAACGAAAAGTGTGAGAAAACAAAAAGAGAAATGAAAAGTGAGCGCGAAAATAACAAAGGATTAACGGTTGAAAAACTAAGAATGATAAAAGGTTATGAAAGTGTAAATGATGAACAAGCAAACAAGATTGTATTATCAATCAAAAGACTGGCTGTTCTTTTATGCGAGCATCTTTCAAAACTAAAAAAGAAGGACGAGATCGATGAATCATGTGAAGCAAAAATAATTTTGCTGAATACTGAAAAAGAAGTTTCGGAAAGTGAATATAGAAAACAAGCATAAAAAATTATTAATAAAAGGAAGGAGGCAAAATGACAGAAGAACAAATAATAGCAAATCGGTTTGGGCGCTTTGGTAAAAAGGAAGTAAAGCAGTCCACATCCAATTTGGCAGTAATGTATACAAGGGTTTCGGGCAAAGGGCAGTTTGATAAAAACGAGTCTTTGGAAACTCAACGCAAATCGATTGAGGAATATGCTAAGAGAAATAATCTAACAATTGTTTCAGCGTTTGGTGATACTTATGAAAGTGCTAAAACGGATGCTAGGAAAGAGTTTCAGCGAATGCTGAGTTTTGTAAATACAAGCAAAGGAAAAATTAGCACTATCTTGGTTTACAAAATGACTCGCTTTAGTAGGACAGGAGGTAAAGCTATTTCCATTGCTGATGAACTAAGAGAAAAGCATGGGGTACATATTAAAGCAGTAACAGAACCGATTGACACCTCTAATCCAAACGGCGTTCTATTCCATGATATGCAACTTTTGTTCGGGCGTTGGGATAACGAACAACGAAAGCAAGTGGCAATGGCAGGAATGAAAGCCAAATTTGAAAAAGGAATTTGGGTTGTGAAACCACCACAAGGTTATGATATTGTGAGAACAAATGGTGAACGTAAAATTGTTGTGAATGCAGACGGAAAGAAAATTAAAAAAGCGTGGGAATGGAAACTAATGGGTATGAAGAATGAAGAAATTATTCTGAAACTTCAGGCTATCGGAGTAAAAATGTACAAACAGCAATTACATAAAATTTTCATTAACCCTTTTTATTG
>JAEUTP010000008.1 GCA_016787705.1 Bacteroidia bacterium
AACCTACACCACGGTGAACATTACCGAGCCTAACGTGTTAGCCTTGAATGTTTCGCCGCCTCAAACCATCTGCTACGGCAACATCGCTCAACTCTTCGGACAGGCTTCCGGCGGAACAATACCATACAACTACACCCTTACCGACCTCACCTCTAACATCAGTACCAACTCTATTACTCCTAACGGTATGAACAGTACGCCTACTTTGACCTCGGCTGCTCAATATACAATATCAGTTATTGATGCTAATGGATGTAATGCAGGGCCGCAAACTATTAATGTTGGCGTTAGACCTCCGTTATTAGCAACAGGATCAACAAGCACAATTTGTGATAGCAAAACATTAACGTTGACGCCACAAATTACAAGTCCGGGTAAAGGTGGTCCATATAATTATTCGTGGAGCAACGCTGCAAATGGAGCAACTGCTACAATAACTGCGAATTATGCTGCAGCGCAAACAAGTACTTATTCGGTAGTAGTTGATGATGGGTGTTCGATACCGAATGCAAAAGCAATATTTACAGTAATCGTAAATCCTGCGCCAAATGCCACATTTACGCCAGTGAGAAGTGAAGGTTGTGCGCCGTTAACAGTAACATACAATGGTATTGGCGATTCTACAACTACTAATTCTAATCCTTTTATGTGGACATTTAACGGCGTGACTCAACCAAACCCGATGTTAAATCCACAGGTTATTACCTATGCTGATCCGGGAGTTTATTCGTTAACATTAACTGTTACGAATAAATATGGTTGCGTGCAAACAATGACAGATCCTACTGCGGCAGAAGCATTTTCTGTTCCTATTGCAGGATTCTTTCCAAGTCCGCAAAGTGCAAACTTAATGGAACCAAACATACATTTTACTAATACATCTTCAAATGCAAATGGTTACATATGGGATTTTGGCGATTATAATTTCCCGAATGCAAATTCATCTTTTGCAGTAAACCCTGATCATATTTATAGTTATGTTGGTGCTTACCAGATCTATTTAGTTGCCATTAATACAAAAGGCTGTAAAGATACAGCTACTGCAACGATAGATATAACGCCTGATATGGGCGTATATATACCAAATGCATTTACACCTGATAATAACGGGCGCAATGAAGTATTTATGCCTTACGGGTATGGTATAAGCGAAGACAATTATAAAATGGAGATCTTTGACCGATGGGGTGAGTTGATATTTACCTCAAGTGAATTTAGAAAAGGGTGGGATGGCAAGGTAAAAGGCACAAATATTACAGGGCAAGATGGTGTTTATATTTACAAGATCATGATCACCGATCTTGAGAATAATAAAAAGAATTATGTAGGACATGTAACATTATTAAAACAATAATACCTATTCGTGAAAATAAAAAAGCGTTGAAAATTAATTCAACGCTTTTTTTATGAAGTTTAAAGTTGCAGGCTTGTCTGCGCCAGGGGTGCAAAAGGTTTAGTGCTTTTGCCTGCTAAGGCAAAACACCGTAGCGAAGCGAAGCCTGTAGCAGCACGTTAAGGCGCCCAAAAAAATAAATTTATTTTTTACCTGTATTTTCTTTTGCTATTAAAACATAAACAGGAAAATGATCGCTGTAACCTCCTGTATAAGTACCAATGTGGTAAGTTGTAAAAGGATAATTTTTATTATTTCCGTAATCAAATTTTAAGAATGATTTATTAAAGATCCTTACAGCATAATATTGCCAGCTTTCATAATTTTTTGGAAGAAAATTTTTATTCATAATTGCCTGGTCAAATAAATTCCAGCTATCCTGCCATGCTATTGAACCTGTACCTTCGTTATATAATTTTTCCATTGGGTTATAATATTTTTCGCCTTCACATTTTTTTATTTCACCACAAGTATTTACTATTTCTTTAATTGAAACGCTTGTAGGATCATCGTTAAAATCGCCCAACAAAATAACTTTTGCTGTTGGATCGGAAGTTGTAATACTATCTGAAATATGGCGTGCTACTTTTGCTGCGCCGTTGCGGTTTGGTCTGCTTTTTAATTCACCACCACGGCGTGATGGCCAATGATTAACCAATACAGATAAAGGCTCTCCTAAAAAAGAACCGCTAACTACTAAAATGTCGCGCGTTTTGTAGGCAGAATCTGTTACAAGCGTTACATGATAGGATACTGATTTAGTAAGCTTGAAATACGTAGGGTTGTATATAAAAGAAGGATCAACACCGCGGGCATCGGGCCCTTCGATATGCTCAACTTTATAGTTACGTTTTTTTAGGCGCGGCGAATTTACAAGGTCTTCAACAACACTTTTATTTTCAATTTCACACAAACCTAAAATGGCCAAACCATCGGGTGTTACATCGGTTGCCATTTGCGAAATGACATCAGCAAGATGATCAATTTTTATGCGGTAGCGGGCACCATTCCAAACATTTTTTCCGCTTGGTGTAAATTCTTCATCATTTTTCCATTGATCATTTAAGGTGTCATATAAATTTTCAACGTTCCAAAAGCCAATGGCCGAAATGAAATATTTTTTATCCTTATCTAATTTTTGTGCATTAAGAGAACAAACCAATACTATAAATAAGAAAAATAATTTACTTTTTAGTGTCATGATAAAATTTAATTAGGGCTTAAAAGTAGTAAATAATACGAGGTGATATGTTAAATGAATATTTAGAAAGTTTAAACCGTTTTAATTAAAAACCTCATAAATTTGGTAATAGATTGTTGACAATTACCTAATAATGCACACATTAAATATGTATATATTTACCGCGATTTAGAAAGAAGTGATCACCCTTGAGGTAATATAAAGTTTCTCTTTATAGACCCGAAGCCGCTTCATAATAGTTAGCAATAATTAGGATGAAAGCAAGTATAAATTTCATCCTAATTTATTTAAAATAACAAATACGTAATTAACGTTTTAACAGTTTTAATAAAACAATATTTAATATTTTAGCTTAATGATAAAATTTACAAGTATCAAACATTTAATTTGTTTTGCCTTTTTATTTTTTGCGGGAATAACTTTCGCGCAGGTTTCTCAATCTGATTCAACTATTACTGATAATAGTGCGGATAGCCTTGACAATACTTTTAACATCCCGGTATTTAATGCTACCGGCGGTGATATTGATTCTGATCTCGGCCAACAGGAAACTTCTTCTTTATTACAATCGAGCCGCGATCTTTTTTCTCAATTTGCAATTTATAATTTTAACGCTGCACGTTACCGCATAAGAGGTTATTCAGCAGAAAATTTATCGATGATGCTTAACGGCATTGACATTAATAATCCTGAAATGGGTTTTGCATCTTTTGGCGAATGGGGCGGTTTATTTGGCGCTGCACCTTTTAGTGAATACAGACTTGGTAATGGGGCTTCTCGTTATGGCTTTTCCGGACCGGCAGGTTATAATAATTTTGATTCAAAAGCTTCTTCTTTCAGAAAAGGTACACGTATTGCTTATGGAACTACAAATAGAAATTATAGACATCGCATTTCAGTAACACACTCAACAGGCATGATGGATAATGGTTGGGCGCTTAGAGTGATGGTTAGTAATATTAGTGGCAATCAGGTATATATTCCCGGCACTTATATTCAATCAAATACTTTTTACATTGGGCTTGATAAAAAAATAAACAGTAAGAATATTTTATCATTAACAGGCTACTTTACTCCTTCAGAAATTGGTGGTCGCTCATATGCACAATTAGAAGCATATGAACTCACCAACGATCATTTTTACAATAGAAATTGGGGCTATCAAAATGGAGAGATACGAAACTCGGTTGTTCGTAAATCGCAAAGGCCAACATTTATGTTAACTCACATTTTGACACCCAACAGCACTTCGAAATTAACGAGTACATTATTTTATAATTCCGGAAAATCAAGTGTTTCTGGAATAAACTGGAACAATTCTCCAAACCCTTGGCCCGATTATTACAGGTATTTTCCAAGTTATTTTTACAACCAGGGCCTGACAGCACAGGGTGATGCACAAAAAGAATTATGGGAAAATGATGTAAATACACAACAGTTAAACTGGGACAGAATGATTGCCATGAACCAGGATAATGTATACACTGTACCATCGCAAGTTGGCCAAGGAACAAATACTACTGAAACTAGGTCACGCTATATTCTTGAGGACAGAGTTGAAGATCTTAAAAATTTTGTTTTAAATTCTGTTTATAATAAACGTATTGAAAATTTATTTATCAGTGCAGGAATAAGTGGAAACATTTACCGCAATCATAAATACAAAGTTATGAATGATCTTTTAGGCGGTACTTTTTGGTTAGATTACGATCAATTCGCATCAAACCTTGGTGTTAGCTCTGATTTTCAGCAAAACAATTTAGAGAATCCTGATAGAAAAATTTATGCAGGTGATAAATTTGGTTACGATTTTAATATTAACATCAATAAAGCACAAGCGTGGACGCAAGCAGAATATAGTATTGGTAAGTTTGATGCTTATGCCGGGCTTCAGTTTTCAAGCATGCAGGTTTGGAGAGAAGGATTTATAACTAACGGAAAATTTCCAACAGGAAGTAAAGGAAAAAGTGATGTTATTTCGTTTACTAATTATGGTATAAAAGGTGGTGTAACTTATAAGATCAATGGCAGAAATTTTATAACTGCTAATGGTAGTTTTTTAACCCGCCCGCCGGAGGTAAACACCATGTTCATTTCTCCTGAAACAAGAAACGATATTACAAAAGATGTAACATCAGAGCAAGTGGCAAGTTATGAATTAAGTTATCTTCTTAAGTCGCCATTGTTTAAAGTAAGAGCAACTTATTATAATACCTCTATCAACAATCAAAGTCAAATGCGCATTTTTTGGTATGACATTTATAACGCCAATGTAAATTATTTTTTAACCGGCTTAAACGAAAAACACCAGGGTGTTGAATTTACGCTTGAAAAAACAATAAAAACCTCTCACGTTTTACAAGGTGTATTTGGTTATGGAAATTATTATTACACTAACCGTCCAAAAGCGCAGGCCTGGCAAACCAATAATAATACAGAATTGTATACCAACAGAACTGTTTATTGGAAAGATTACTACGTAGGTGGCACACCGCAATTGGTTAGTGCGTTTTCTTATAAATATGTGGGTAAAAAATTCTGGAATGTCAGCGCTACATTTAACTATTTTGGCGAATTGTACATTATGACCAATCCCGACAGAAGAACTGAAGAAGCAGTTGTAGCTTACCAAGCAGGTGATAAAGGAATAGATGATGTTGTAGGCCAGGAAAAAATGCCTGATTTTTATACGGTTAATTTAAATGCCGGAAAATCTTTTAGGATAAAAGGTAAATATTATTTAAACTTTAATGGTGGCATTAATAATTTACTGAACAATAAAAACGCTTTAACTTTTGGTTATGAGCAAATGCGTTGGGACATTGGCCAGTTAAACAGGTTTCAAAATAAATACCAATACATGATGGGTTTAAACTATCGCGTAAATGTTAGTTTTAGTTTTTAATTGATAAATAATTTACACAATGAAAAAAAATATTTTAAATCTTTTTCTTTTATTTTTTCTGTTTGCAGTAGCTGTTTCCTGTAAAAGAAAAGGAGAATTACCACCCATAAAACCCGAAGCACCATCGCTAACAATTGCCGAACTGAAAGCAATTGCAACCTGCACAAATAATTGCCAAAAAGTATTTACAACAGATACTTATTTGGCTGGCGTTGTTTTAGCAGATAATGCGGCAGGTAATTTTTATAAAGAAACATTTTTAAGAGATGCAACAGGTGCTATACACTTAACTTTAAAATCGGCCCCACTTATTTTTGTTGGTGACAGCATTCGTGTTAATATGAAAGGATTAAGTATTGGTTATAATACTACAACTTCTATGCTGGAAGTAGATTCTATTGACCCGGATCGTTCGATGGTGATTTTAGGCAAAGGCACCTACCCTAAACCAAAAATATTGGATATGAACCAAATAAATACGCCTGGCTATTTTGCAGGTTTTATAAATGATCTTATTGAAATTAAAGGCATAGGTTTTTCTCCGGCTGATACGAATAAATTATATGTAAATATTAATTCAACAGCGCAAAGCAGATTACTTTATTCTTGTGGCGGAGATCCAATAACGCTGAGAACAAATTCCTACGCTAATTTTTCGGGGCAAAAAACTCCAAAAGGTTACGGCAACATTATTGGTATTGCAACCAATTATGGTACTACAAAACAATTAGTAATAAGAAACACAACTGAATGGAGTATGAACAATGCAACCTGTATTACACCGGGTTTGTATCTTAAAAAGAATTTTAATGATAACTCTGTTACCAGCGGTGGATGGACAACACAAAACGTAAGCGGAGGCATCCCTTGGGTCCCTTCAACACTTGGCTCATGGGCTAACAAACCTTATGCACTAATATCCAACTTTGTTTCAAGTGCTAATCAAGCTTGCGAAACCTGGCTAATTTCGCCACTTATGGATCTTTCATCATCTACGAATCCCATTTTGGTTTTTCAAAACGCATGTAATTACTCCGGACCCGTTTTAGAATTAATGGTTTCAACGAATTATACATCTGGTTTACCATCAACAGCAACATGGACACCAGTAACTTTTACTTTATCAAGCGGAGGCTTTGCATTTGTAAACTCGGGCAACATTTCGTTAAGTGCTTATAAAACTGCCGGTGTAACTATTGCATTTAAATATACGGGCACTTCATCTTCCGGCAAAACATGGGAAGTAGATGATGTTATAGTTTCAGAAAATTAATTTTGATCAAAAAAATAAAAATGAAAAAGATATTTTATTTATTAATTGTTATTTTGCTTGGATTTACTTCTTGCAAGAAAAAGTTTGACAACCCTGAACAACAAGCCCCACCAGTAGTTAGCGGATACATAACAATAGATTCTATCATAAAAAGATATAACACTTATTATGCTATACCACCAAGCAAAGTTTACAAATTTACTACTGATGTTAATGTTGCAGGTATTGTAACTGCAGATGAGATAAGTGGCAACCTTTACAAATCGGTTTATATTAAAGATGCAACAGGTGGTATGAAATTAAATTTAACCTATGCAGGAGGTTTATATGTTGGTGATAGCATTCGCGTTAATTTAAAGGGAGTTAAATTAAACAGTTATGGAAATCAGATACAGTTAGATTCTATTGATCTTGAAAAAAGCGTACATAAAATTTCGAGTGGCACTTTGGTAACACCTAAAAAAGTAACCATGAATCAATTAATAACAACAAATACATTGGTATCGCAGCTTTATTTTCAATCAGAATTAGTTGAATTGGATTCTGTTGAATTTTCTATCGGCTCTAAAGGCGCAACCTTTGCAGATGCTGTTAATAAAGGTTCTATTTCACATGTTCTTTTAAATTCTTTTGGAAGTAAAGTAATTGTAAGAACCTCCGGCTATTCTAATTTTGCTGCCAGCACTGTGCCTTGTGGTAAGGGAAAAATTATTGCAATTGTTGGTCAATATAATGGTGCTATTCAACTTACCATTCGCCAGTTGAGTGATGTAAGTATTTCAACAGGTACTTGCCCGGTATATGTAAAAAACTTTAATGATAACAGTGTTACCAGCGGTGGCTGGACAACGCAAAACGTAACAGGTAATATTAACTGGGTAACTTCTAACGCAGGAGGCTCACCTACTTATTACGCTGCCATTTCTAATTACGTTTCAGGCAATCAGGCTTGCGAAACCTGGTTGATCTCTCCACCATTTGATCTTACAAATAATATCAATCCAGCACTTTCATTTAATAACGCTTACAATTATACCGGCCCTGCCTTAGTAGCAATGATATCTACTAATTATACAGGTGGCGCGGTAAGTACCGCATCATGGACAACCCTACCATACACAGCATCAACCGGTGGTTTTAATTTTGTAAACTCAGGTAATATTTCTTTAAGCGCGTATAAAACTGCCGGTGTAACTATCGCATTTAAATATACCGGCACAGGTACGTCAGGTTCAACCTGGGAGTTAGATGATATTGCGATACTGGATTTTTAAAATCCGCATCATAAAAAAAGCCCTGCATTTATTTGCGGGGCTTTTTTATTTTGAATAAATTTTATCAGGCTAATAAAACTTTTTTAGCATCGGCTAAAATATCAAATGCTTTTTCCTGCGTCGCTGCTTCGGCATAAACACGCAAAACAGGCTCGGTACCACTTGCACGAATCATTAACCAGGTGTTTTCATCAAAGAAAAATTTGTATCCATCCAGGTCATCTATACGTGATACTTTATATTTTCCAAACTCCTTATATGAATTACTTTTGCAGTTTTGCAATACTTTTTGTTTTACAGCTTCGTCAATATGAAGATCGTTGCGCTCAAAAGAAAAAGTTCCGGTAATGGCATACACTTCTTCAATTAATTCGTTTAATGATTTACCTGTTTTAGCCATAAATTCCCAAATGGTTAATCCCATCCAGATACCATCACGCTCAGGAATATGTCCTTTAATGGCAATGCCTCCACTCTCTTCACCCCCAACCAAAACATCTTCGGCCACCATAATGCTACAAATATATTTAAAGCCAATTTTAACTACATCTAATGGTAAGCCATAATGCTCGCACATGTTCTTTATTTTAACAGTAGTACTGAATGCTGTTGCTACTTTACCTTTTTGATTTTTATATTTTACAAGATAATGGATCAATAATAAAATAATATGATGCGAATCAACAAAGTTGCCATTGGCATCGTATAAACCAATCCTGTCCGCATCTCCATCTGTTGCTAAGCCGCAAGAGATATTTCCTTTTTGTTTAATGAAATTACTAAACTCTAAAAGGTTTTTATGAATAGGTTCAGGTGCCTGGCCATGAAAGCCGGGGTTATGATCGTTATGCAAATGGTGGATCTCGGGAAACAAACGCATCATTACCCTTTGCCCTGCGCCATACATTGAATCGTAAGCAAGATTTAGGTTTGAATTTTTTATTGCTTTAAGATCAAAGTTTGCTTCTACGTGTTGAATGTAAAGATCTTCTAAAGGAACGATCTGTAAGTTGCCGTTCTTTTCCGCTGCGGCAAGGTCAATTGCGTTATAATCCGTTAAACATTTTTCTGGAATAATATCTTCAATTTCCTGCACCAATTCAGGACCCAAAGGGCCACCATAATGCGCTTTAATTTTATAGCCGTTATACGTTGGCGGGTTATGGCTTGCTGTAATAATAATTCCTAACTGAGTTTTGTATTTTACACAGCCTAATGAGATCATAGGTGTGCTTATAAATCCTTTTGCCAATAAAACTTTTACACCGTGCGCAATAAATACTTTAGATGTAACTTCAGCAAACATGGGACCTGCAAACCTGCAATCGTGACCAACAACTACAATTGGATTTTTGTTGCTTTTAATTAACCATTTTGCGGTAGCTTCGGTAACACGTGCAACATTCTCTTCTGTAAAATCACGTGCTATAATTGCGCGCCATCCATCTGTTCCAAATTTTATCTTCGTCATATTAAAAAAATGTATCTTAAAATTACTTATAAATATTTTTATGCTTTAAATGCTAAACGTTAAGTTTATTTAAAGTTTGCCGTTATTGAGCCGGCAATTTTTTCGAACTCTTCTTTTGTTAACTTTAATTTTTGGTTTGAGAAGTTAAAATCATTCATGGTTCTTATTGGTATTAAATGAACATGGGCATGTGGTACTTCAAGACCAATTACCTGCATGGATATTCGGTTACATTCAACCGATTTTTTTATTGCTTCAGCAACACGTTTACTAAAATCCATTAAGCCCGAATATGTTCCAGCATCAAGATCGAAAATATAATCCACTTCTTTTTTTGGAATAACTAAAGTATGGCCTTTTGTTAAGGGATTAATATCCAGAAAAGAAAAATAATTTTCGTCCTCAGCAATTTTATAAGAAGGAATTTCGCCTGCAATGATCTTTGAAAATATACCGGCCATTTTTAATTAGATTGTAATTTCAGAGATCTCGAACGTTACTTTACCAACAGGTACCTGAACATCTACCTTTTCGCCAACTTTTTTTCCAAGCAAAGCTTTTCCAATTGGTGAGTCAACCGAAATTTTTCCGCTTTTAAGATCTGCTTCATTTTCGGCAACCAAAGTATATTTCATACTTGTGCCGTTTGTAGTGTTTTTAATTTTTACGGTAGTTAAAATGCTTACTTTAGACAGATCGAGCTGTGTTTCGTCAACAATACGAGCGTTAGCAATAACATCTTCTAATTTGGCAATTCTTAATTCAAGTAATGCCTGGGCTTCGCGTGCTGCGTCGTATTCTGCATTTTCGCTAAGATCGCCTTTATCGCGGGCATCAACAATAGCTTGTGTAGCCGCTTTTCTTTCAACAGTTTTTAGTTGCTGCAACTCATCTTTCATTTTTTGCAGACCTTCTTCGGTATAATATCCTATTTGTGCCATAATGTACGTATTCTTAAAAAAACAAAGAATCCCGGTTAATAACCGGGACTCTAATTATATAAACAAATTTAATAAAAAAATTCTATAGATTCAATCGCACTCCAAAAGTATGTGTACCGCCAAATGGGTTGGTAAACCTGTAAGAATAATCCAAACCAACGGTTGATTTTTTCTCATTAACAGGAACTTCGAAGGTGATACCTGCGGCAGGACCTGTAAATACAGTTTGACGCGTATCTGCTTTTAAAATTCCTTTTTCAGCATAATAACCACCTCTAAACATTAACATATCTTTCCATGCATACTCTAATCCAAATAAAAAATTATCGTTTGTAAATGAGTTTGAAGTATAAGTACCGTTAAGAGAAAGGCGGTGTTTTTTTGATAAACCTGTGCTGTCTTTTGTAAGATAAAGATCATAAGCCATACCAATGTTTACCAATGCTGGCAATTCAAAAGCATTTGAACGGTTGTTAACTGTTAACTCAAAGTTACCGCTGTTAGAGATAGTTGCCTGACGTGACAAACCATCACCCTGGTAACGCATTTTTGGTCCCCAATTTTTTAAAGCAATACCAATATGAATTTGATCGTATTTACCTGTGTGATATTGAATACCAGCATCAATAGCAAGGCCGCGAGCGTTAGCATTTGGAATTTGTTCGCTTATTAATTTAAAATTAATACCACCGAAAATATTATCAGAGAACATTTTTGCATATGATAAACTGATATTATAAAAAGTTGGCGTGTATGTACCTAAACCACCTTCAGGTTGCTCTTCGGTTGTAATTTCAATTTTACCTGCATTAACAGCCACAACACCTAAACCAATTGTACCGGTTTCGCCAACACCTTGAGTTAAACCAAAACTATTGATAAAAATATCTGTGCCTTGTAACCAGTTTGAACGGTTAAATATTACTTCGGTTTTACGTGTAAAAGCAGTTCCAGCAATGTTTAAAAATTGCGCCTCCAATCCTCTTACTTTTGCTGAGTTAGAACCAACCATCCCTGCATTTCTTGCATAAGGATTAATTAATAACTGACTTGCACCAGCCTGACCTCTTCTTTCAGGATTACCTGCGTTACCAATTGTTGAGGCAACCATTAGGGCAGATAAGCTAATATATTTTAAATTTTTCATCATAAACTTTACTAGTTAAGGTTAGTAGCTTTGAACATCTAAAGGACGCATTACACCAAACCATTTTAATATTTTTTCTCCAATTCCCGGAGCATCAATATGGAATATATATAAACCACTTGCTACAGAAATACCACTTTGATTTTTAAGATCCCAATCAACATAAGGACTACGTTTAGCTTGCTTGATATCTGTACCTTGCCCTGTGGTTCCTAAGAAGATATCCTCCTGTCCTGTAACATCACGGCTGATAGATCTAACCAATGTTCCATTCATAGTAAATATTTTAATTGTACACTTACTAGGAAGGTTTGTAATTCTCACACGGTTATCAATCCTCTTAGTTTCGTAAGATGAAGATCCGTAATAAGGATTAGGAACTATTTTAATAAGATCTAATGCGTTTTTAGCAGTCGAAGCATCAGCAAATAGAGTTGCAATATCGCTTGTATTAAATCTGTACATAGGGAAATTGTTATTTTGCGGATCAACAGTATTAATATCCGTTGTAAGCATACTTGGAGAGTTGACATTTTGTAACTTATTAATGCTGATAGCAGTTTGAGGTGTAGTATAAGTTGCAACGCCTGAAAAACCATAGCGGTAAGGCTTAGCAACATTAATTTGCATTCTAACATCTGAAGGCATGTTTTCAGGTTTATTAAATTCGAAACCCGGAGCCGGCATAGGCATTGATACCCACATAATATCACGCTCTAACCCATTTAATGGCCCAAGACCGGCACCACTATTATCATTACCAAATGAAGGACCAAAGTATTCCTTTAATACAAGAATGTTTCTTGCACCTGCATCATATTTTGTCTGCCCATAAGGTTTTCCACCTAAAGCAGCTTCCCATCCAAAGTTACCAGGTGTAGGATAATTTGACTGAATAACGTTACCACCAAATACATAAACAAAGTGTTTACCACCAAAAGCATAAGGATACGGAGAGTTCTCTCTTGAAGTTGGGTTCCAGATCATATCATTACCGTTATTTTCTTTTTGGTAACTATCTTCACCAAACATCATATTTAAGCGCTCACCTGTTTCAATATTAATTGCATAACCCGGGAACCATCCCATACCTGTTCCAGAGATGTAGTTAGGATCATCAGGATTATTACTTGAAGCTGAAGTTGTAGAAACAGCTCCATCTTTGTTAACAGAAAAATGTTGTCTTGGGCCAAAGAAAATACCGCCATTTTCCGCAAGTTGATATTTTTCCTGCATTTCAATAACCGGGCATCTTGTCCATTTACTCTTATCTCTTGTATAAACAACAATTACACTACTTACTTTTCTCAAGTCAACATTACCATCCTGACTTGGAGAAGTGTTACCTGATAACCCATAGATAGCAGGAAAAGATACTTTATTTGATTCCCAAACCTTACCATTTAAACCAGGTCCTCCGAATACACGTGAAGGAATACTTGGAGAACTGCTTGGAGTGATTGAGTAATAAGAAGCCGCTAGTGCATATGGTGCCCATGTGCCTCCTAATATATTACCAAATTGTTTTTTTGGATCGTAAAATGCGGCAATTACACCTTCGTTATCTTTTTTGTAAAATGCATCTTCACTACCTTCGGTTTTATTGTTTCCTGAAAGGATCCAGTTTGTAGGTGTAGCACCATCAACGTCTTTTACAGGGTTTAACCAACCGTCTGTACCATTTACATAAGACATGGTGGCACCAATAAATGAACCTGGCGCCGGGCCTGCGTAATCAGAAGTTTCTGTTGCGAAGGTTGTAAATTTACCTGCTGTTTCACCCGGATCACCAACTTGTTTAATAGTTAATGAAAAACCAAGATCAGGGAAGTAGAATTCGTTACCAACTTTTATTGTTTCATAAACAAGATCAGTAGTTGCATTAGTAATAGCATTTGGATAATATAATTTACCAGATTGAAGGTCTTTTAATTCCCAGCTTGTATTATCCACATTTAAGGCGGCAATACCAGTACCATTAGTTCCGGTTGGCATGGCATTAAGACTTGTTTGTGGCGCCGTAGAAGCTACAACATTGTTAATAAATCTGAAAGTGAAATCAGAGTTTTTTACGTTTAAAGGATCTACTACTTTAATGTTGATAGGACCTTGTGCATTCTCGTAAGTGATATCAGCTTTAAAACCATTTGCTACGATCTCATCTTCTGATGCTCTAGACATGGTTAAAATATTTCCACCATTACCCTGACCTTCAATTCTTGTAATTTTTGGTCCGAAGCCATAAGCAGATTGAGTTACTGTTCCGTCTTTTTCAACTTCAGGAATGTGAGGAATACCCGCAGCACGTTTAAGTTTACGACCTTCAAGGTAAGGACGTTTTTGTCCTAACAAGTTGGCAGCGGGATTAACTGTTACCGGAACATCAGGTGCATAAGTTAAGTAGTTATTATATGCATAAGCAACAGCAAGGAAATAATATGTTTTATTATTTACTAATCTTCTGTTAGATAAAGTTGAAAAAGCATCATCTGTAATTTTAAATGTAGATACGATACCTTTATCAGAACCTTCAACTTTTACTTTTGGTGCTACAGCCCCAACATTGTTATCGAGTTCATAATTTACTAAACGTGAAACACCATTCGTAATATCACATTGAAATACAGGAATAGCTTTTGTTCTGTCAGAAAGATCAGTTGAAGTTACCTGGTCATTTGCAATTTGATATACAATATATCCTTCAAAACGATACACTTTATCAGGATTTTTAATTTCAGGAATGTTTGATGTTGGATCAGATAAAATAGAGATATCTGTCTCAGCATAATCATTATTAAATTGCTTGTAGTTATTTGATTTTCCTTTTTCGTTAGTTAAATAAATAATTAACTCATTATTCATTTCCTGAATTGTCATGTTCGGAGCTTCAGGACCATCTAATAATTTAAAGCAATTATCAAATAAAGCCTGCGCTTTATCATCAGCAGATTTTAATAGATCAACCGATGTTAAGTTACCTCCTTTTACAGGGCTTTGAGCCCAAGGCATACCAAACGTAATATCATTTACCTGTCCTGGTTTTAATGTAAATGGACCTGCTGATTGTAAGAAACGTCTGTCACCTGGCAAGTTACCGGCAGTTTTTTCAGTCCAACCAGTACCTGTTACAGGGTTACCATCATATACGAATGTAGCAGGAGCTGTTCCACCGTAAGCGTTACCACCAAATGTAAACGGAGATCCATCTTTCCAGAAACCAGTCATGAAGTTATAGTAATGAATAGCAATATCAGGATTTGTTGTTTGAGGGGGGAAAGCACCAATATTATTATTGTAGTAGGTAAAACGGCTCATTTGAATAGTTTCACCTGGCTCATCTGTTAATCCATCATAATCATTATCAACATTATCAATGTCAGCTAAAGGCCCTTTAAAGAAATCGCAACCTAAAGCAGGAGGAAAATCACCGTAACCATTAGTACCAGATGCAGTTTCATCAAACGGATCGGCATTATAAATATATCCTAAACCTCTTGATACATCGCAACCAACATAATCATCTAAATAGTAACCAAGATCCGGATCATTCCAAACTGTAAAGTAAGTTTGATTTAATTGGAAAGAAGAGCGGTTATGAACTTCATAACTATAAAATGTCATGTTATTGATCTCATCATTTGTTTTAAAAGCAAATGCCTGAGCGCGAACCTCAACACCAATGGATACACCTTGCGTTTCAGTATGCGAGCCCCCTTTATCATTAAATACCCAAAACAAAGTTTGATCACCATATAATTTTGTTTTGCAAAATCCTAAGTTGTCTTTTAAAGCGAGATTTTGAACGTCATAAGCAGGATAATCACCTGTTGCAGGCTCATAAAAACCATCATTAAGTTTATCAACGAAAGGTGCTAAATATTTATCCTGATTTTTTGTAGGATCGCCATTACCTGGCCAACCTAATATGTTTGCAGTAAGCGGGCCTCCGGCAACAAAGTTATCCACCTCGGCACGATTAATATTAAATATCTGGTCATACTTTAAGCACTCTGCCGGATCGGCAGCAGCAGTTGTAATATCCAATGGCCCTGGCCAAAAGTCAATACCATTTTGACGATAAGTCATTGCCGCAACTTTTAATTGTCCACCGGCATCTAAACCGCCTAACCAAATTGATCCACCAAAGCAAGATGATGCACCTGCATTTCTGTTTTGTGTTGCCGGAACAATGTAATAGGCATTACCGTTACCTTGAAGATCCCACCACATATCACCACCACTATAAATGATCGTTCTAACGTTGTTAACCCACAACTCTTGTGCTGCTTTTGGCGCTGCACAATCAGCCATAATCTTTTGACTAAGATTTGAACCAGCTGCGTGTCTTTCGCTGGCGGCCTTTTCTCTGCCATAAGTGCTAATGCTGCATAAAGCACTTAATATTATTATGATTTTTTTCATAGCGTAATTCCTCCCAAAAATTAAAATTCAAACATCAAACCGATACGGATCTGACGAGGTGTATTATAGTTACTTGCTTTATTAATACTGATATTATAAAGATCTGTAAATGATGTAGCACTGTTAGCAAGGGCTAATGAAGCCTGAGCTTGTGTAGATGTTAAGTAACCGTCATCTGTAGGTTCACCGGTATAATTATATACACCTAACACGTTGCGGCTGTTAAATAAATTCAACACTTGTAAGTAAACATTTAAGTTGGCAGTTTTTCTGTTCTCATCATCTTTTTTACCAAAAGCTAAAGCAATATTTTTATCAATTCTTAAGTTAGATCTGAAGTTCCAAGGAAGGTTAGATCCATTGATTTGACCAACTATACTTGAACGTGCTCCTGCAAAGAAAACAGCATAAGGCACTGCAGTATTCCAACGTGTGTAAGGGGTACCTGAACCTAATAAGAATGAAATGTTAAAGCCTACATCTTCAAATAACTGAATTGTTTTCCCGCTTTTCTTTTTAATGCTAGGGCCTTTGTAATCACCTTCTGAACCAAAACGGTAGTCATAGTTAAATACAAAACCATGACGCTGATCGTAATCCAATGGTTGAAGGATACGTAAATTAGGAACACCAGAAGAAGCTAAGTTAGCACCTGAGTTAATACCAGAACCTGTTCCTTCAGCAAATTGAAGTGTATAGTTGAATGAGTATCTTGAACCACCTGTTCTACGGAAATCCAATACAAATGATAAACCTTTAACTGTTCCAAAATCGATATTATCGTATTGAATATATGTTTTAGGATAAGCGCCTGTAATAACACGTTGGTTAATCAAATTACGCATCTCACGATAAAATGATGTAATCGTTAAAGAAGCATTTTTACGCTCATTTAAAATTTGAGAGAAACCTAATTCATAATCAATTGTCTGTTGTGGTCTTTGATTTGGATTAGTTAGTAATGGTGAACTACTTTCTGCATCTAAGTAATAAAAATCAAGTGGTTGTAATTGATTGTTTGATGGACGTTGAGTTAAAATATCGTAGTGAGCAAAAAAGTTAGCCACATCTGAAATAGGGAAAGAGAATGCTACACGAGGCATCACATTAATTGCAGCTGCATATTGTTTAAATGCGCCAACCGACATTTTTTTCTCGTAGTTAGAACGATCTTTAAATAAAGGAACCGGGTTACCTGATGATGATGCGATCAAAGATGGATCTGAAATCTCATTACCTTCAGAATCAAACCATTTGTCGCCTTCTCTATAGCCTTTAATGTATAAAGGAGATTTACCGCCTGATGGCGTTTGAGCTACATAAATGGCAGCGTCTTTAGAAATGTTACCTGGTACATTATCCGAGAATCCTGCAGGTAAGTTTTCTAATGAACCTAAGTCGCTTACTTTTGCTAATTCATGTAATGCATATTTATCTTTTAAAACCTGTTGGTTAGCATCGTAACGGTCAACGCGTAAACCTACATTAAATTTAATGTCTTTAAAATCAAATTTATCCATGATGTAAACCGAAGCATAAATAGGACGGAAAGAACCTATAGGGAATTGGTTTCTTCCTTTATCATCAGTCGCTTCGAGGAATTTGCTGATAGAAGTTGTACCACCTACTTTTTTACCATCATGTGTAAAACCAGCATAACCAACATATCTGCTTGCGCCATTAAAGAAAAGATCTTCCGGACCAAACATATCTAAGCTAAGATCGTTTGGATCTAAAGCATCTGTATTCACAAATCCTGTATAGTCAATTGGTAAACCTAATTTTTCTAATAATTTTTCAGAGAATTTAGTTTGTTTTTCAGCTTCATATTTATTTTCATAATAATAATATGGTACTAAACCAGAAAGCTCAGGAACTAAAATTGGGTTAGTAACATCTAATTGCTCTGTATGGCTGTTAGCTTTTAAGCGCATTAAAGTCCAAAGACCGGAAGCATTTAAAGCATGGAAGCTTTGAGTTCGTTGATCAAACTCTAAACCAAAAGTAATAGCATGGTTTTTAATATCTGTATTAAAGCTTGTTGCAATACGGAATTGATCTTTAAGATCTCTTCTGTAGTTATTTGGATAAGCGCCAAAATTGTTAAATAAGTTATAGATACTTTGAGGATCGCCACCGTTAATAATACCGTTGTTACCTTGAATATACCCTAAACCGATAAACTGATCGCTTGGTGCGTTTGCCAATAAATACGAAGTATATATCGCCATATCCGGATTAAGATCTGAAGGTTCGAAAGTAGTTGGCATCTCATTTCTGCCTCTGTATTTATAGGCATTGATAGTTTGGCCGTTAAGATCAAAAGCTTCATCATATTGATAGTTAAAAGCCCAATCTTTTTCTAAGAATGTTCTGTTGAATTTACCAACGTAACCGTAATTAAATACTTTGTCTTTATGTTTTACACTTTGTGTAACATCATAACCGTTTTCATAACTAATTAAGAATTTAAAGAAAGAGTTATTTAAAATAGATTGTGTTTTTTCTTTGTTTCCTGAACCTCCTAATTTTTGAGTAATCCCTAAATTAACACGGAAACTTCTTTTACTTGTTCTAGAGTTATTTGCTGAGTTTAAAAGCTGATCCTGAATAGCTGCATTAAAGGCATCATTGTAATCATAAAAGCCACCTAAGGAGATATTGGTATTTGCTGTAGGCGCGTAATCTAATTTACCACTTACAGTTAATAAACGCGATGCAGCATTTGGTCTGAATTTTTGTGTATTAAGATCGTCTTTTGTAATATATTCAGATGCACGAACAAAACCTGTACCTGATGGCGAAGGTAATAAAGGAGCGTCTTTTAATTCTTGCAATTTTTCTTCTTTAATAACGTATACAGGTACAAATGATGGGGCGTTATCTTTTACGTAGTTACCTTGTACTGAAACGAAAAACCCCAAAATTGTGCGGTGGGTAGAATCTTTTGCTTTATAAATAGGACCGCCAACACTTGCACCTAATGAGTTGTAACCAAATTTATCGGTTAATTGTGAAGAGATCAACTCAATACCACCAAAATATTTTGATTGAGGCCCGCGGGTTGAAATGGAAATAGCCCCAGAAGTTAAGTCACCATATTGCGCCGGCACACCACCTGTAATTACACTAATCTGTTCGATTGATTGTTGAGGAAGATTTGGCGCACCAAAAACTTTTACACCATCCACAAAATAAGTGGTGTTTGAACTACGACCACCACGTACATTAATATCTTTTCCTTCATCTGCCTGGTAAACACCGGCAGTAGTTGCTGCAACAGAGTTAACGTTTTTAGTAGCTAAATTCTGATATTCTTCACGCGTAACTGTTGCTCCCGATTTTGTATCCGGATCTATAAGTGGCACCTGGTAAGTTACTACCTCTACCTCATCTAATTTCACTCCATCACCATTAGCAAGACCAATTGTAATATACGCGGTTTTACCATCTCCAACAATAATGTCTTTAACTTCTGCGGCCTGGTACCCAACATAAACACCTTTAACAGTGTACTTTCCGGGCGATAAAGGCTTTATGATCGCCTCACCATCCATGTTTGTAGTAGATACACCTACCTGAACTCCATCTTTATAAGCTACAACGTTGGCAAAAGGAATAGCTTCCTTTGTTCCCTTATCTTGTAACAAAACCTTAATTGCACCATTCCCATCCTGCGCTAATGCTGACAGGCCCGTGAAAACAACTAATACTACCGCTAAGTAAATCTTCTTTATCATATATTGTTAAATTACCTTAATTTTTCTACTTATAAAAGCCTTAAAAGTATAAACCCTAGTGATTAATAACAAACAAAAAACTTCATATTTTATTAATCTACTGATATTCAATTTATTAAACTTTTAATGTGCTATTAACATTATTTTCATACCTTAAAGCTACAGAATTTGTATTTGTAAAAAATTAACAAGTTCTAATGTGGCTGGCTCAAACTTATAAGTGGCTAAAAAAACAGGATAATTGGAAAACAGAATTTTAGATCATATTTAGATCAAAAATTTTATCAAATAAAATTTAATAGGTGCTACGCTTTTTCTTTTTAAAAATGCGCCTGAAAAAAGGCTCGCGTTTATTGTTGTTATTAAGCTTTGATCGTCTTTTACTTTCTTTCATACGCTTGCGCACTTTTTTTGTTTGCAAACGTTTATGATGTTTTTTTATGGCTTTGCGCTCGGCCTTCTCTGCGCGGCGCTTTTCACGAGCTTCAAATTTTGCTTTTTTACGCGCCTTGCGTTCTTGCGCAAAGGTTTTATCTTTTGGTCCGGCATTTTTTTCCTGCGAAAAAACCGGTGACAAAAAAGTAATAAAAATTAAAAAAAATATAGTTCGTTTAAACCGCATCCTGCTTTTTATATTCAAGCACCTCAACACCAAAACGTCTTAAAAAATCAACACCCTCATCCGTTGTAAGGCCTTTGTATTTTGCGTAACTATCTTTAAAATAAACTTTTTTAATACCTGTAGTATAAATAACTCTTGCACATGAAATGCAGGGAGATAATGTAACGTACAATGTTGCATTCTCCATGCTCACACCATTTTTGGCCGCATATAAAATCGCATTCTGCTCTGCATGCAATGCCAGTGAACAACTGCCTTTGCTATCGCGCGGACAACCAACTACCGGAAATTCAACATCACAATTATGCGTGCCTGCCGGCGGACCATTGTAGCCCAAAGAAATTATGCGCGTATCTTTTGTTAACACAGCGCCAACCTGTGCCTTTACACAATGTGAGCGTAATGCCAGCTTTTCAGCCAGCTCCATATAAATATCGTTGAAGGAAGGTTTTTGCACAGATTTATGAATTTAGATTTAATATTTAAACTGCCTCGCTTACTACTTCTTTTACATGATCGGGAAGCAAACGCTTTAAAAGTGCTTCAATACCGGCTTTCAATGTCATAGTGCTGCTTGGGCAACCGCTGCAACTTCCGCGCATTTGCACTGTAACAATTCCGTCTTTTAATTCTTTAAAAGTAATTAAACCACCATCCGATTCTACAGCAGGGCGAATGTATTGCTCCAACACTTCAATAATTTTATTTTCTACATCATTTGCTGGTGGAACATGCTGTGTATTTATTGAAACTGTTTCTTTAAAAGAAGAATCTTTTGGAACGTTTTGTTGCGGCAATTTATTAATGATTGCGTTACCTTTATTTAAATAATCGGTTAAAAAAACACGCAATTCATCTCTTATGTCTTCCCAATCAACAGCATCCTGTTTTGTAACTGTAATAAAATTAGAAGCAATATATAAACGTTTTACAAATGGAAACTGAAATAATTTTTTTGCAATGGGCGCATCATTTGTTTCAGAAACGTTTTGATATTCTGCCGAGGCGCCGCTCACTAAAAGTAATTTATTGGCAACAAATTTTACGCTTGAAGGATTTGGAGTTTCTTCAGCATAAATAATATATGGTATTTCGTTAAGATTCATAATTAATACAAAAATACGAACTTAAAATTTATCATTTGCTATTTAATAAATTATAACATTAATCGTTAAAAGATAGTATTTTTACAGCAACGATCATGCAGATAAAAACTGATTTTTTAGTCATTGGCTCCGGAATTGCAGGACTGAGCTTTGCTCTTAAAGTAGCAGATAAAGGAAAGGTAATTTTAATTACCAAAAGCAACGAAGATGAAAGCAACACCAAGTATGCGCAGGGCGGAATTGCTGCTGTTTGGCACGATAAGGATAGCATTGAAAAACATGTTGCTGATACATTAGATGCCGGCGGTGGCTTATGCGATGAGCGAATTGTGCGCATGGTTGTTTCTGAAGGCACCGAACGCGTTAAAGAATTAATTGGCCTTGGCACAAAGTTTGACAAAACGGAAAAAGGCGAATATGATCTTGCAAAAGAAGGTGGCCATAGCGAACACCGAATTTTACACTATAAAGATATTACGGGTTTTGAAATTGAACGCGCATTGCTTCAACAAATTCACAACCACAAAAACATTACGGTTTACGATCATTATTTTGCAATAGATATTATCACCCAACATCATTTAGGAAAAACGGTTACTTCTAAAACACCTGATATTGCCTGTTATGGTGCTTATGTGGTAAATATAAAAAACGGTGTTATTGATACAGTACTTTCTAAATTTACCATTATGGCAACCGGTGGTGCGGGCCATGTATATGCAACAACAACCAATCCAAAAATTGCAACCGGCGATGGTATTGCCATGGTGTATCGCGCAAAAGGACAGGTAAAAGATATGGAGTTTGTACAATTCCACCCTACTTCACTTTTTAACCCTGGCGAAAATCCAAGCTTTTTAATTACCGAAGCCATGCGTGGGTTTGGTGGTGTTTTAAAAACGCAGGATGGTAAAGAGTTCATGCAAAAATATGACACAAGGGGATCTTTGGCTCCACGCGATATTGTAGCGCGGGCTATTGATAATGAACTAAAAATGAAAGGTGAAGATTTTGTTTATTTAGATTGCCGCCATTTAGACAGAAAAGGGTTTATTGAACATTTCCCCAACATCTATAACAAGTGCATGGGTTTGGGTATTGACCCGTTTGTAAAAATGATACCTGTTGTACCTGCGCAACATTATTTGTGTGGTGGTATTGCTGTGAATGATCAAGCTCTATCATCTATAAAAAATTTATATGCCATTGGCGAATGTGCCTGCACAGGTTTACATGGCGCTAACCGTTTAGCAAGTAATTCTTTATTAGAAGCTGTTGTATTTGCGCATCGCGCATCTGAACATGCAAAAAGTGTTTTTGATAAGGTCGAGATAGAAAATAATATTCCTGAATGGGACGCAGAGGGGACCGAACATGCCGAAGAGATGATCTTGATAACTCAATCGCAAAAAGAAGTACAACAAATAATGAGTAACTATGTTGGTATTGTAAGAAGTGAATTACGTTTAAAACGCGCCTTTGATCGCCTTGAAATTTTATACATGGAAAACGAGGCGCTTTATGATAAAACCGTCATCACGCAAAAATTATGCGAGTTGCGTAATTTAATTTGTATTGGTTACCTTGTAATAAAACACGCTATGAAACGCAAAGAGAGTGTTGGCTTGCATTATATGGTGAATTATAAGAAATAAATGAAGTGTTAGATGTCTCAACTCCGCTCGACATGACATCTGAATTTAAAATCAGTGTCATATGTGTTCCGTAACGTAAAACAAAAGATCAACTCTCCTGCTTCATTTTATGCGCTAACACAAATTTAATTTCTGAAAAAGAAATATCAGATGGTAATTTACTTTTAATAGGATTTAATCCCGCAGACTTGTCAAATTTTTCGAGTGCTTTTAAAATTGTTTTTTGTTTTTCTTCAGAAACCAATTGATCGATCTTTATTTCACCGCTTGTAACATAAGGTGTTAAATGGCTTTCTAATGTTCCCACCGTATAACCTCTTACCGCCGCTATTTCCTGCAAACTCATACCTTCTTTAAATAATCTATAGGTTTGTTCTTTGCTGCTTACCTTCACTTCTTTTTCGACTAATTTGGAGGTTGAGCTTGTCGAAACCTCTTTTTTTGCTTTCTTTGTTTTGGTTGGAGCTTTTGCCTGCATATTCGATTCTAGGTTATGCTCTTCCATATATTCCTTTATAATAGTCAAAAAATCCCTTCCAAACGCTTCCACCTTTGCTTCGCCAAAACCACCAATTTTCATTAGGTCATCTTCGGTCGTTGGCAAAAAATCAGTCAACTCTTTTAATGTTTTATTACTGGCTACCATATAAATGGGCTTTTGCGAATCATTTACAATATCATCTCTAAGTAATAATAATTTTTTATACAAAGCAGGATGATTTACATCGCTCGCGATCTTTGCGTTTTTTGCGTTCTCGTATACATTGATACGAATTGGAGGATATACAATTTTTAATTTTGCCTTTAAAAATTCATGCAAATTAAATCCATATGCCGCTGACTTAAATAGTGCATTTTTTGTAAATACCTGTTCAAATAAGCTCTGCAATTCTGCATTTATTTCTTCAGCGGCTTCTTTACTTTCGGTGGTGAATGGAATATTTTTTAATAAACCCAACACCTGCTCAAATTCTGCCAGAAAATAAGTTGTTGCTTGGCCTAAACGTTTAGAAATAGTTTCATCGTACTCAACATTTGATGATGCTGAAATTAAATTTACCAATTGATTCTTAAATTTAACACTTACTTCATTTAAGGCATCTAACTTTGAAAACAGAATTTCACTCCACTCATTTACCGAATTATGCAAACGCGTTTTATACATCAGAAAAATTCCGGCCAGATCTTTTCTTGAGTAAGTTATATCTGTAAGATCAAATAAATTTAACAGAACAGTTTTTATATATTCCTCTTTCGAAGATCTGAAAACAGCATCTATTGCAGCCTGATCTTGTTTGGTGGATGAAAAATGCAAGATCTTTTTATCGTTGAACAAAGTTTCTGCATTTATTTTTGAGCTTAAGGTTAAGCCTTGCAAACTTCTGCAACGGCTTAATGCCACATACACCTGCCCTGCGCTGAATGAATGCGCAGCGTCAATTATTACTTTTTCAAAAGTTAAACCCTGGCTTTTATGAATAGTAATAGCCCATGCTAAACGCAGGGGATATTGTGAAAATGTTCCTAAAATTTCTTCTTCAATAACTTTTGTTTCTTTATTTAATTTATATGAGACATTCGTCCAGGTTTCTCTTCCAACTTCTATCTCATTATGATCTTCTTCGCATTTTACTTTAATATTTGAATCACTGACGGATGTAACAATTCCTATCTTACCATTATAATAATTTTTTTCATTATTATTTTTAAGAAACATCACGCGAGTGCCTTTTTTTAAAGTTAATTGTTCGTCGGCGGGATAATTTTTTTCACCAAAAATTCCTTCAGTTTTACTTTTAAAAACATACGCTTTATCAGGCAATTCACTTAACAAGCGTTGATTGATCTCATCGGCTTTTTGATTGTGTGTTGTTAAGGTAATATTATCCCGAATAAATTGATTTGAAAGATCAGACTTGTAATGTTTATTTAATTCTTCAAGATCATTAAAACTTAAATTATTGTTGCGAACTTTATTTAAGATATTAATAAAATCCTGATCTTTTTGCCTGTAAATTTTTTCGAGTTCAATATAAACGGGCGGATTGCTTTTAACCACAAGGCTATCAAAAAAATAAGGGCTTTGATAAATGTTACTTAGCAATTTCCATTCCTCATTATTAACAACCGGTGGCAGCTGGTGCATATCTCCAATAAACATAACCTGCACACCACCAAAAGGCAAATGTGTTTTTTTACGGCTACTGCGCAAAACAAAATCTATCTGGTCTAAAAGATCGGCGCGTACCATACTTATTTCATCAATCACCAACAACTCCAATTTTCTGAAAATAGAAAGGCGCAAACTATTGTATTTAAAGGAAGCTAAAGATTGTTTTGATTGATCGGCATTGCCTTCTAAATTTAAAACAGGTAAAAAAGGTGTGAAAGGAAATTGAAAGAATGAATGAATGGTAGTGCCCCCTGCATTTATTGCGGCCACACCTGTTGGTGCAACAACTGCCATATTTTTTATGGTATTTTCTTTGATGTGTTTTAATAATGTTGTTTTACCTGTACCTGCTTTACCTGTTAAAAAAACAAGTTGGTTGGTTTGATTTACAAAATTTAAAACATGTTCAAACTGAGAATTGATTTCGATGGTACTCATTACTAGTACAAAATAAACTAAATTTTCAGGATTTATTTAAAATGTTTATTAGAAGATATTCATAGAAAAATTGCCGTAATAAAACATGCCCATTTTTAGCGCCAGGAGGGCTGCTAAAGGCTCGGTTGAGGCCTCGGTTTTTTGTCGCGAATATTTTTGTAAGAAGCAAAGGAACTAAACCTTTCGCATCCCTGTTGCGTTATATTTATCCGGAATATTTTACACCTGCCTGTTCTAATTTTTCAAATACAGTTAACATGATATCTGAACGGGAACCCGAACGCGAACCCTTAAAATCAACAAAACTATACCAAAAAATGATCAACAGTTTTGCTTTATCGCCGCTCAAAGAATCTACAATTATTTTTACAGCATTGTCTTTATTTTTTACAACTATATCAAAAGCGTTAATAGTATCTGAAATAATTCTGATTGCTTTTTTAGCATCTGCAATATTTACGCTTATATTAAATTCCTGCCTCGCATTATTATCATTATTGGTGTACTTTATTAATGGATTTTTAATAATAGAAGAATTGGGAATTAGAATTATTTTTCCATTGTCACCCGCAACAGTAGTTTGGCGCATGGTCATGTCTTTTACTATACCTCTCACCCCGTTACATTCAATCACATTTCCCACTTTATATGGTCTGCTAAAAGCCAGTATTAGTCCTGATAAAAAGTTTTCGCCAATATCTTTCAGCGCAAAGCCAACAATAAAAGTGGTTATACCCGCGCCTGCCAATATTTTATTAGAGATAGTACCTAAACCCAAAATACCTAAAGCCAAAACAGTACCCATTATAAAAATAACACTCCACACTATTTTAGAAATAAAATTCGCAATAAGACTGTCTTTAGTTCTTTTAACCGAATATTTAGATGCGGTCTTTGAAACGAAATTGGCAATAATAACTGTTAGTATAAAACAAATTATTGCGCCTAAAATAGCAGGTAAAAGATCAAGAAAAGCACTCCATGATAATGTAAACCCATGAAAAAAATTGTCCATGTTTTTGATTGTGCAAAAGATATACCTGAATTTTGGAGATACTGTATGTAGGTGATTATATTAAAATACTGTGGAAATTAATGTGCAAAATGAGTGATTGACAGCGCACTGTTTTTGGGATATTCCTTCGAAATTCTTGCACAGGCATAAATTTTGCATCTTTACATTAATTATCCCAAAAATCAATAAAATGAAAACATCAAATAATAAAAACTTTTTCGAACGTTTTGCCACACGTGTTGCTGAAGCAACAGGTAGTACCATAGCATTTATATTAGCATTAAGTGTTGTTATTGCCTGGGCTGTAACAGGCCCCTTTTTTAATTTTTCAGAAAACTGGCAATTGGTAATTAACACCGGCACTACAATCATTACTTTTTTAATGGTGTTTTTAATTCAAAAGGCGCAAAATAAAGATTCACTGGCCATACAATTAAAATTAAATGAGTTGGTAGCTTCACACGAATTTGCAAGCAACCGTTTGGTAAATGTTGAAGGCATGACAGAAGAAGAGCTTCATGTTATAAAAAAATATTACATAAAACTCAGTGAAATGACTATGCAGGAAGAAAGCCTTCAGCAATCGCACTCCATTGATGAAGCGCAACAAAACCATGCGCTTAAAAAAGAAATGGAAAAACACAGATCGGCACACATCACAAAAAAATAAAATTGTTTAAATTGCAGTATGGTAGAATGCAAGATATTTTTAGCCGGAAATTTTATAACCACCGATAAAAAGCTGGATGTTACAAATAAATACACCGGCAAATTATTTACACAAACTTTTTTAGCAGATAAAAAAATTTTAGATAAAGCCATTATTGCAGCCGAAAAAGCTAAACAGGCATGTAAAGAATTATCCTCTCACGAAAAATTTACGGCCTTAAAATATATTTCAGAGCAACTTGAAAAGAAAAAAAATCACCTTTCAAAAGTGTTGAGCATTGAAAGCGGCAAACCTATTATTTATGCCGTTTCTGAAATTGAGCGCGCTGCGCAAACTTTTTTAATTGCAGCCGAAGAATGTAAACGTTTGCCAAAAGAATACATGAGTCTTGACTGGACCGCCAATGGAAAAAGCAAAGAAGGCGTTGTCAATTATTTCCCTGTTGGTATAGTTGCAGGTATTGCCCCTTTTAATTTTCCTATGAATTTAGCCGTGCATAAAGTAGCGCCTGCTATTGCAGCGGGTTGTCCTATTATTTTAAAACCTGCATCTGCTACCCCACTTTCTACTTTAGAATTGGCACACATTATTAATGAAACTAATTTACCTAAAGGCATGATATCTATTTTACCAATGGATAGGGCAACCGGAAATTTATTGGTAACGGATGAGCGTATTAATTTATTAAGCTTTACAGGCTCACCTGCTATTGGTTGGGAGTTGAAAAAACAAAGTGGTAAAAAGAAAGTTGTTTTAGAACTTGGTGGAAATGCCGGTGTAATAATTTCTAAAGACATTGATCTAAAAAAAGTCATTGCCAAGTGTTTAAGCGGTGCTTTTGCCTATAGCGGACAAATTTGTATTCATGCTCAACGTTTTATTGTACATCCCGATCTTTTTGAAGAATTTTTAGATATTATGAAAAAGGAAACTGAAAAATTATTGTCCGGCGATCCAATAAAAAAGGAAACGCAAATTTCAGTTATGATAGATGAAGATAATGCTAAACGTGTTGCCAATTGGGTTACAGAAGCCGTAGCAGAAGGCGCAAAACTTATTTGTGGCGGTAAAAGAAAAAAAGCTTTTTATGAGCCTACTATTTTAACCAACACTACTTCTAAAATGAAAGTAAATGCTGAAGAGGTTTTTGGCCCGCTAATTTGTGTTGAAAAATACAACGGTAAAATAGAAGATGCAGTAAAAAAAATAAACGATTCTAAATTTGGATTACAGTGCGGTGTTTTTACGGATTCTATTTCTGAATTGGATTTTTGTTTTAAGAATATTGAGGCCGGTGGTATCATTCATAATGATGTGCCAACTTTACGTTTTGATCAAATGCCATATGGCGGTATTAAAGAAAGTGGCTTGGGGCGCGAAGGTGTTAAGTACGCAATAATGGATATGCTGGAAGCAAAGATTCTTGTAAAATAATTTACTTTTTTAAAGAGTTTAATTTTTTATAACCGATAAGCTGGTCGTAATAGGTACCAATCTTGCGGTGATAAACAATAATATTATAATCATTTTCAGTATCCCAGTGATTTCCTTCCATAACAGTTTCATCACCGCCTGGCTTTGTATCGTTACTTAAAACATATATGTAATTATAATAACCTTGTTTTAAATATAGTTTTGCTTCATACCCCAGGCGCTTGTAGTTATAGGTCATTTTACTTGTTTTATTCATGCGCCAATCTGTTAATTTTCCAAGTACATAAAAATTACCATTTACTTCAGGATTTAAATACGGAACAAAAAATTCTACATAAACATAATCAGATTCAAAATCCTGATTGCCTTTAAAATCATTATTCTTAATTAAGAAATTACCATTAAAATCGGGGTAATATAAATAAGGTTTCACAACCCTTGTTTCATCTTTATACAAAACTATATGGTTTTTAAAATTCTCATCTTTAAATATCTCTTTTACTTTTTCTGAATAATATCTTACACTGCGCGCGTCAAAATATCTAAACTCATTGCCACCGTTAAAGGTTGAAGCATCATCCAAAGAATATGTAAGTGTATTACCTCCCATAAATGTTGGCTTTATATCGGTTACGGCATTATCCCAACGGTTGTTTTGCGTAATAGTTACTTTAAGATCTTTATAAGGGTTTGTGATATCGTAACCACCATTACTGATAGTAAAATCAATATGTTGTTTGTTGTATTGCTCATTATCGCCAATGGGTTGCCTGAAATTTGCCGCCACTGCAACTTTGTTGTCGTACAAAAGAAAACGCCTGCTTAATACAAGATCTTTTTTATCGCCATAGGCATAAACATATAAAATATAATTACCGCTTTTTGTAAAATGCAAATTTTGCTGTGGAAATAATATTGAATAGTGTGTATACTTTTGATATGTATTCATTGAATAAGTGAAGTTAATGAGATTGAGATCAAAATAACCGTTAAGGTATTCGCTTATCATCAAGTCGCTGGGAGTCCAATCGGCATTACAGTGTACAAAGGTCATGGAGTATTGCTTTTGGTCACCATCCAGATCGTCAAAACTCAGCTCTAATTGTTCGCCACCGTTAAGATCAATAATTGGCGCGCTATATTCCCAACTGGACTCGTGAAGCTTTACAGTTTTAATGTTAGGCTTGTAATTATAATCGTCGTATTTTAAAACATTATCGTTTACATAATCATCCTCTTCTGTTGTTTTTGTTTGAGAAAAAAACAACAAGGGCAATATCATCAAAAAACAAACCGGTACCTTATTTAACATGACCAAATATAAACAATGCTTAACTGCAAAAACGTAATAATACCGCTAAATATTGCAAAAAAGCAAAAAAAATCCCGCCATAGCTAAGCCAGGCGGGATAAAGTATAAAATCAAAAATTAGTGAATGATCTTTTTAGTTATTTTATTGTTTTCAGTTTCAACAGTTATAAATAATAATTGATTTTTTGCTTCTAAACCAAAATGTACTGTTTCATTTTGTGCAGTTACTTTTTTATTCTCTACAATTTTTTGACCTAAGATATTAGTCACCGAAATTTTTGCAACAGTAGTTTTATCAAAATTAAGATCTACATCAATACCAGTTAAATCATGTTTCACATTTACAGAAAGATCAGAGTTAGCGATTGAATTATTATCATTTATACCGGTTGTAACATCAGCACAAACTGTTAATTCAAACCTCGCTGCCGAAGTTGTATCACTAATTGTACAAACGTAAGGACTTGCCTTAATGTTATGTGTTACGTTTAATAATTTATCTTTTAAAGTTACACAAGCACCCGGAGGCAACAATTGCATATCCTGGCCAGTGATTGTATATTGACCAGTAGCCATAACTTTTACTAAAACAGGTATAACTGCATTTTGTGTTAACGCATACGGTAAACTATTAATAGAATAATCTGCATTTCCACCTTTTGTTGAAATAGTAGTGTATTTACTATATCCACCCGGATAACCAACATATCCCGGAGTTTGGAAGATTTTACGGGCATCCCATTCAATATCAAAAGCATTAGTTGTTGAACCATGAAAACGAATTACCGTTTCATCAAAATCCCCACTAAAGCCATTAATATTTAATTTTATTGGTAAGCCTATGTTATTTGAATTAACTGCATTATTGGTTTTCATTAAGTTAGTATTGCTTGCAATTTTATTTGTTTCAAGAGCAACCAAGTTTGTATTAGATACCGCTTCAACATAAAAGCCCTGACCTGAAGGAATAACATCGCTTCCGCCATTAGTACCAACACCACCAACGAAGCTGGCATAAGGGCCATTTGCATTATAAATGTATACAGCATTAGCAACGGCAGAATTTCCATTTCGTAAAGCTGTCCATGATATTGGTGAAGCAAATGGATTAGCTATTAAACAGGTTCCGCTTTGAGCAGAGTTAGTTAAAGGAATGTTTAAACTGCCGGTAACAGGACTGCCAGTAAGTGAGATTGTAAAATCAGAAGTAGTGAATTGCCCATCTCCAAGATATACCCAAAAACCCTGTCCCGGAGTTAAAGCTGTTGAAACTGTAATTGTTGTATCATAACCATAAGCATCTGCTTCGTTCCAGCCCTGAACAGATTCAAAGTAACCACCGGCAGACATAACGCCTGTTGCTGAACCTTCAAGAGCCATTGGAAACTGGCTATACCAATTATTCATTGTTTGGCCACTAATACCGTGTGCTCCTAATAAAGCCCAACCTGTTGTTGGCCCTGGAGCATAACATTCCGCAGTAACATTACCCGAAAACCCACCACTTGAAATTGTTCCGATTCTACCTTTATTAGTTGAGTTTTGTTTGATAGTTAAATTACCGCCCGAAGTAATAGTTCCTACAGACGGCGTAACAGTGCCATAAATATCAATAGCGTTTCCTAATACTAAATTAGTTGCAGCGTTATTGACTAAAAGTTCATTTAATGCTCTTGTATTTGCTGAGGTTTGATCCATCAACAAGCTTCCGCTGCATGTACTGTTAACATTTAATGTTGAAGTTTGAGAACCTCCAAAAGTACAGCTACCAAAAGTACTTGTGCCGCTTAATGTGAGAGCTTTGCCATTAAGTCTGAATAATCCATTTGTAAATGCCGCAGCAGTTAAAACAGTTAAATTCGTTCCTAATGTAATTCCGGTACCACCTGACGTTCTATTTATTGTTAAGTTATTTAAACCTGTAGCAGTTCCTGCGCTGAAATTAAGTGTGCCAAAAGTTCCTGAACCACCAATTATAAGGTTAGATCCTGTATTGGTTCTTAGTGTACCTGAACCAGAAATTGTTCCATTTAAAGTTAATGCCCTCGAAGGGTTAATGTTCATACTATAATTTCTGCCCGCAGCTATATCTAAAACTCCGTTTACTGTTACATCAGCTGTTTGGGCTTTATCAGCACTACCTGAAATTTTAAGATTATGATATACTATGTTGTAAATGTTAAATAATGTAGATTGGGCGTAATCAACCGTTGATCCTGTTGCAAGGCTAAAAGATGCAAGTGCTGGTACTCCTGTGGCTGTTTGTAAAACTAAAGTTGATGTGTTTAAAACGGCTAATTTAGCTGAAGCCAGCATGGATAATGTAGATGTGTTGGCTAGTGTAAGAGTAAAAGGACTAACACCGTCACCAATTAATAATTTTGTAGCAGCACCACTAAGTGCCCATGTTGAAGTTAAAGTAGCTGAAGGAAAACCTCCAGGCCCCATCTGAAAACTTTGCCCCGGTGTTATAAAACTTCCAGGGTTAGATCCTGTACCACCGATATTTGTCCACCATGATGTAAGATTTTGTAAAGGACCGGAACCATCCCAATAAAATAACGGACTACCAGTTCCAGTAATATTAATATCGTCAAACGCTACAATGCTATTTCCTCCAATAGATGTATAAGTAAGTTTCAAAAAAACAGTAGGATCGTTATCATAAGTACCCGGAATTGGAATAGCTGTAACTGTATGCCACAAACCATCAGCAGCCACATCAGTAAATGCAATTGGCGTATAGGTAATATCATCAGTACTCATTTCCAATGTAACTGCCGGAGCACCAGGTTGCCTTAAACCGTTCCATTGTATCGTCATAGCTCCCCAGCCAGCGGTAGAAAATGCTAACTTAGCCTCTTCCGGCCCACCACTAAAATCTTCACCAGCCAAAAAACCATTTCCCGAACTTCCAACAACATTACAAACTGTATATATAGTAGCAGAGCTTTGGAAAGCAAAATCACCATTCGTTGATAGATCCCAGCTATTTGTTGGCATACCATTATTAAACGTCTCAGATAATACCTGAGAGGTTATTTTTCCTGTTGATAGAATTAATAAAAAAATAAATATTCTCTTCATGTTATAATTTTTTAGTACTAGTAAATGTAAACTAATTTTTCAATTTATTCAAGACTTTTTACCAAAAGTTAAAAAAAATTAAATTGCTTTAGACTAAACCACATTTTTAACTTATTAGCAGCCTCACTAAACTAAAAACTGACTTATTTAGATCAAAGATATATCAACTATTTCAAGACATTGATCGATTAATTTTAACTTATTACAAATGTAAGATTTACAGGTTAAAAGCGGAATTCTACCACTTATCAAAAAACTGCTTTCTTAAGGGATCTTTAGCTTTTTAATAATTACATTTACCATTCAAAATTTTGCTAAAAAAAGTTACTTATCTATGGCGTTTTCTAATTTCATAAAAAAAACATTCTTTGTATTAACACTTTGCTTCTTATCATACAATAGCATTTCTCAAACTAATGCCATAGTAAAAGGTTTTGTTTACGACAAAGCAAATGGTGAACCCGTGCCTTTTAGTAACGTGTATTTTAAAGGCACTACTATCGGGGCCAATACTGATATGAACGGCTTTTTTACCATTACCCGTATACCGCCAGGTGATTATACCATACTAGTTACCAATCTTGATTTTGATACCATTTCCAAAAAAATTACAGTAAAAGCAGGTGATATTTTAACCGAAAAATTTTATGCGGTAAAAGGCGGCGTTAAATTAGAAGAAATAGAAGTTTCTACCACCGCTGCGGATAAAGTAGAGAACACAACAGTTGCTGTTCAAAAGATCGATCCAATAATTATAGGTAAATTGCCTAGTGTTGGTGAACCCGATATTGCACAGTATTTACAGGTATTACCGGGTGTTATTTTTACTGGTGATCAGGGGGGGCAATTATACATACGCGGTGGTTTACCGGTTCAAAATAAAGTATTGCTGGATGGCTTAATTGTTTATAATCCCTTCCACTCCATTGGTCTCTTTTCGGTTTTTGACAATGATATTATGAAAAATGCCAATGTTTATAGCGCTGGTTTTGGTGGCGAATACGGAGGAAGAACCTCATCCATAATGGATGTTACCACCCGCGATGGAAATAAAAAACGCTTAAGTGGCAAAATTGCAGCTTCTACTTTTGGTGCTAAGGCTACATTTGAAGGACCAATTGTAAAATTAAAAGACGAAGGTAATACAAGTGCATCCTATTTACTTTCGTTCAAGCATTCTTATTTACCTCAAACTTCTAAGATTATTTATAATTATGCCAACCCAAACGGTTTGCCGTTTTATTATACCGATCTGTATGCCAAAACATCTATTAACTCAACCGGGGGAAGTAAATTCAGCCTCTTTGGTTTTAATTTTACAGATGCCGTAAAGTATAGCGATGTTGCCTCTTTTTCATGGAGTAATGTTGGTGTTGGATCTAACTTTGTTTTAGTGCCACAATCAAGCAACTTGCTTGTAGAAGGTGTTTTTGCTTACTCAAAATATGCCATTAATTTTACAAACCCATCGTTAGAAACAGATTCTAAAAAAAGTGATGTAAGCGGTGTAAACACAGGTTTTAATTTTGTTAAGTTTATTGGTCGCCAGGAGTTAAGATTTGGAATAGAAGGCGTAATTACCACTACTAATTACGAAATTCAGAATCCATATTTTGCTTCTATAAAATTAGGCCGCGCCACAATTGATGTGGCCGGATTTTTAAAACATAAATTTATTGATAAAAATAAGCGCATCGTTTTTGAACCGAGTTTACGTTTACAATATTATGCAACACTTGGCGTTTTTTCTCCTGAGCCTCGCGCCTCCATAAAAATTAATGTAACACCTAAAATAAGATTTAAAGGTGCCGGTGGTTTATATAGCCAAACATTACTAAGTGCTAATAGCGACAGGGATATTGTAAATTTATTTTACGGATTTATAAATTCACCCGAAAACAACCAGATCTCTAAAACATATCTGGATTATAATGGTAAAACACAAAATGTTAACTCATCCGTTCAAAAAGCCACACATATAGTGGGTGGTTTTGAATTTGATCTTTTTAAATATTTTGAATTGAATGTAGAAGCCTATCAAAAGAATTTTAACCAGGTTATTAATGTTAATCGTGAAAAAATATTTGATGATAATGACCTTAATGCATCTCGTCCTGATGAATACAAAAAAGATTTTGTGATTGAACAGGGCCGTGCGCGTGGTTTTGACGTGGTTTTAAAATTTGACAAAAAACGCTTTTATTTTTGGGCTGTTTACTCACTTACCTTTAACGACAGATGGATCGGAAATAACGCAACAGGTGTTGTAACAAACTATCCTCCAAATTTTGACCGCAGACATAATGTTAACTTAGTAAGTTCATATACCTTTGGTAAAAAGAAAAACTGGGAATTTAACGCCCGCTGGAACTATGGTACAGGTTTCCCTTTTACACAAACACAAGGTTTTGTTAACCAGTTAAATCCTTCGGGTAATATAAATTATAATTTCCCTACTGCCAATGGTAACTTAAGTTATATCCCCGGCGCACTTAATGGCGGCCGATTGCCGGATTATCACCGTTTTGACATTGGTATAAAATATAAATATGCCGTTTCAGAAAGAACTACTTTTGAAGTTAATGGTGGTGCAACAAATATTTACAACCGTGAGAATATTTTTTATGTTGATCGTTTTACATTTAAACGTATTAACCAGTTACCAATTATGCCAAGCATTAACTTAAGTTTATCATTTTAAAAAAATAAATTTATAAATGGCTTTTAAGATCTATACAAAAACAGGTGATAAGGGACAAACCTCTTTAATTGGAGGCACTCGCTTACCCAAACATCATGTTAGAATAGAAGCCTATGGCACTGTAGATGAATTAAATTCGCACATTGGTTTATTGCGAGATGTAATTGAAGAGAAAACCACATTTGAACTTTTGATCTCGATCCAGGACCGCTTGTTTACTATCGGTTCGCATCTTGCCGCAGATCCTGAAAAAAATAAAATGCAACTTCCCCCAATTTACGAAGAGGATGTTGTTGTATTGGAAAAAGCCATTGATAAGATCAATGAAAAGGTGCCCGAAATGAAATCGTTTGTTTTACCCGGCGGACATATTTACGTATCTTATTGTCACATTGCCCGTTGTGTTTGCCGCAGGGCCGAGAGAGCGGTTTTACGCCTTGCCGAAAATGAAAAGATAGAAGATATTCACATAAAATATCTAAACCGTTTATCTGATTATCTGTTTATGTTATCAAGATGGATAACAATGGATAAAAAAGCCAGCGAAATTCCCTGGAAAGCAAAATTATAGTTTATGCAAGCTGCTGAAATTGTAACTACAATGATGGCTAACGATTATTTTAGTCAATGGTTAGGTATTACTATTTTAAAACAATCTGAAGGCACCTGTAAATTAACACTCACCATTCGTAAAGATATGCTTAATGGTTTTGGCATTGCGCACGGTGGCATTACCTACTCACTTGCTGATAGCGCTCTTGCCTTTGCTTCCAATTCAAAAGGCAGAAAAAGTGTTAGCATTGAAACATCTATTTCGCACATTATTAGCTTAAAAGAAAATGACGAAATAATTGCAGATGCGTTTTGCGAAACCGAAACTGAAAAATTAGGTCATTATAAAATAAATGTTTTTCTTAAAAACGATCCTTCTAAAATTGTAGCGCTTTTTAAAGGTATTGTTTATAAAACTTCAAAAAACTGGTAATTCAATTAAACCTTTTTATTGTTTTAGTGTCTTACTAACAAATACAGCGCTATGAAAACAATAAAGTTTATTTTTTGCATTACTTTTATATTTCTGAGTTCGCATTTTTTTGCACAAAAAGGCAAAGGCCGAGGTCACAGGCATCATCATCATGGCCATAACAAGGTTGTTGTAGTTAAACGAAGTCCTTACCGTCCGGCAAAAGTTGTAGTATATCATCCTTACTGGCGACCAAAATATGCCTATAATCGCAGATGGGTATTTTTCCCACGCTACAATTTATATTGGGATAACTGGCGAAATCACTATGTATTTTACAATGGTGGTGTTTGGGTATCTCAACCAACTGCTCCTCCGTTAATTGTAAATGTAAATTTAGAGAATGAAAAAAGTGTGGAATTAAGAGAGGACGAAGATGATGTTGATGAGGTTTATCAAAGCAATAACAAACATAAAGAAGAAATAAAACCCGATTAATTTTAGCTTATTTTTTATTAAACAAAGCCTTTCATATCGTTTTATGAAAGGCTTTGTTATTGGCAAATGAGGCTATTTTTAAATTAAATTGTGTTTTGTCTTAAAAAATTGTCCCTTTTATTCATACCTTAAAACAATAATAATAATTACATTTACTATCTGTTAAACTGAATTTATTTATGCAACAAGCCTATATTATAAACGGTGTTCGTACTGCGATCGGAAATTTTGGAGGAACATTATCCACTGTTCGCACAGATGATCTTGCCGCTTTTGTTTTAAAAGAGTTAATGAAAAAAAATCCTACAGTTAATTTTAGTTCTGTAGGTGATGTTATTTTAGGTTGTGCCAATCAGGCAGGCGAAGATAACCGCAATGTGGCGCGCATGTCTGCTTTACTGGCCGGCTTACCAGTTATGGTTCCAGGGCAAACGGTTAACCGTTTATGTGCCAGCGGCCTTAGTGCAAGTATTGATGCTGCAAGAGCAATACAGGTGGGTGATGAAGAATTAATGATATCGGGAGGTGTTGAGAATATGACGCGTGGCCCCCTTGTAATGAGCAAAGCTTCATCGGCTTTTGGGCGCGATCAACAACTTTTTGACAGTAGTTTTGGCTGGCGTTTTATTAACCCAAAAATGAAAGAAATATTTGGTGTTGATGCTATGGGCGAAACGGCCGAAAATGTTGCTGAAAAATATAATATCAATCGCGCTGACCAGGATAAATTTGCATTGTGGAGCCAGCAAAAATTCGGAAAAGCTTTGGAAAGTAAACGTTTCGAAAAAGAAATTGTTGCTTTAGAAATTCCGCAACGTAAAGGCGATCCAATTATTTTTGCAAAAGATGAATTCGGAAAACCAAAAACAAATTTAGAAGGACTTTCAGCTTTAAAACCTTCGTTTAAAAAAGATGGTACTGTTACAGCCGGTAATGCCAGCGGTTTAAACGATGGCGCTGCTGCTATTTTATTGGCAAGTGAAGAAGGGATCAAAAAAAATAATTTAAAACCTTTGGCAAGAATTGTATCAAGTGCAGCAGTGGGTGTGGAGCCCCGCATTATGGGTATTGGCCCCGTTGAAGCGACGAACAAGGCACTAAAACGTGCAGGCCTTACTTTTAAAGATATTGACCTTATTGAACTGAATGAAGCTTTTGCTGCGCAAAGTCTTGCCTGTACACGTGCATGGGGTTTGGTAGATAATGACGAAAGAATAAATATTAATGGTGGTGCTATTGCCATTGGCCATCCGTTAGGCATGAGTGGCGCACGTATTTTAAATTCAGCAGCTATTGATCTTCAACTGCATAATAAAAAATATGCATTAGTAACAATGTGTATTGGTGTTGGCCAGGGTTACGCAGTAATTATTGAACGTTGTTAAAAATAAATTAAGCAAAAATGAAATTTAAAATTTTTGTAATAGGGTTTTTTACTTTTATCTGCGCAAACAATTTTGCGCAGGTAAATAAAGCCGCAAAAGAATTATTGGCAGAGGGTGAAGCAAGATTAAAGCTGGAAGATTATGAAGAAGCGTTGGAAGATTTTTTACAATTAGTTGCCATTGAACCTAAGAACGAATCCTATAATTATAACACAGCTGTTTGTTATTTAAATACAAATATTAATAAAGCAAAAGCGGTTCCTTATTTAGAGAATATTATCCGTAATGATGGTCATAATCCAAATGCAGATTATTTATTAGGCCGTGCCTACCAATACGCCAACCGCTTTGATGAAGCGCTTGCTTCTTTTGAAAAATTTAAAAAAGCAGGTAAAGGCAGCGAATCAAATTTAAAAGAAGTAGATGAGCAAATTCAACATTGCATCAACGCAAAAGAAATAATTAAATTTCCTTTGAACGTTGTTTTTCAAAATCTAGGTAAAGGCATTAATTCGCCGTTTGCAGATTATTATCCATTTGTAAATGAAACCGAGGCGTATATGGTTTACAACTCTAAACGCCCCTTAGATAAAGAGGTATCCAAATCGCCCAACGGTACTTTCTTAAATTCAATTTACATCTCAAAAGTAATTAATGGTGAGTATACAACTTCTGAAGTTATTGGAAAACCAATTGGTACTGGTAATTCAAACGATGAGGTAATTGGCATGAATGCACTCGGAAATATCTTATTGATCAATAAACCAAATTTAAGAGGAGAAGGAAAACTATATTTATCTACATTAATTGGCGGCGGTATGTTTTCAAAACTTGAAGAATTACCTGCAACTATTAATGGCAGTGGCGATGTTATTGCTGCTACGATGGATAACGAAGGCAAATTAATTTATTTTGCCAGTAACCGAAAAGGTGGATTCGGCGGCACTGATATTTACAGTTGTGTTAAATTACCAAACGGTAAATGGAGCGAGGCAAAAAATCTCGGGCCAAAAATAAATACACCTTTAGATGAAGATTTTCCAAATCTTTCACCGGATGCTAAAACATTATATTTTAGCAGCAAAGGTCATAGCAGTATGGGCGGCTACGATCTTTTCAAGGTCGCTATAAATGAAGAAGGCACAGCTTTTGATGGAGATGTGAAAAATATGGGCTATCCTTTAAATACTTCGTATGACGATCTTAATTTCAGGATCTCAAAGAATGGTCGCTTTGGATATGTTAGCTCGGTAAGAGGCGGAGGTAATGGTGATTATGATATTTACCGCGTTTCATTTAATGATGTGGAAACAGATTACACCGTTTTAATAGGTGATTTTACTTCTAAAGACACACTTGATAAAATAGAATTCAGGGATACTTTTATTTCGGTTAATAACACAATAACCAATGAAATAGTAGGCAATTACCTTCCTAATCCATCAACAGGTCGTTTTATTATCATTCTTCCTCCTGGCAAATATTCTATTTTGGTAGAATCTCCGGGCTTTAAAGATTATAAATACCCAATCGAAATTTTTGATAAAGTTTCTTATCAATCAGAAAAAAATCTAACCATTACCCTCTCAAAATAAAATAGCATGATACATAACTTAGCCAGCCAAAATTCTATCTTTAATCAATTCATTGCTGAATTAAGAGATATTGAAATACAAAAAGACAGTATGCGTTTTAGAAGAAATTTAGAGCGTATGGGCGAGATCTTTGCTTACGAAATAAGTAAATCGCTTAATTATAATACTATGCAAACTACAACCTCTTTAGGTGTTGCAGAAACAAAACAACTGGCAGATCAACCAATAATAGGTACTATTTTAAGAGCCGGCCTGCCATTACATTTAGGTATTTTAAATTATTTTGATAAAGCACAAAATGCTTTTATAAGTGCTTATCGCAGGCATCATAAAAATAATACTTTCGAAATAATTTTAGAATATGTTGCCTGCCCCGATCTTACCGATAAAATTGTAATTCTTTGCGATCCAATGCTGGCTACAGGTTCATCAATGGTGTTAACCTACAAAGCACTTTTAGCAAAAGGTATTCCTAAACACACACATATTGTTACAGCTGTAGCAAGCCAGGTTGGTATTGATTATTTAAAAGCAAATATGCCCAGCCCTAATTACACTTTGTGGTGTGGTGCTATAGATGAAGAATTAACCGCACACTCATATATTGTTCCTGGCTTAGGCGATGCCGGCGACCTTGCATTTGGAAGCAAACTATAATATGTTTAAAACCGAAAAAATTGATCTCAAAACTTCCGGAACATTAAATCCGTTGGTACTGGATTACCTCGATAAAAAAGAATCATTAAAACCTTTTTATGATCATTACCCGGATGAAAAAGGTTTCGCTTCGTTTTTAAAAACAAACCCCTATGCAGATCTTGATCGCGATAAACTTTCTGAAATTACTTTAGCGCAAAGCAAATTAGTAAACAATGCTTCTGCCCTTTCAATTAAAAAAATTGAAAGTCTGAAACAAAAAAATGTTTTTACAGTTACAACGGGCCATCAACTATGTTTATTTACCGGACCTTTATATTTTATTCATAAAATATTCTCAACTATAAACCTGGCAGAAGAATTAAAAAAACAATTTCCTGATTTTGATTTTGTACCGGTATACTGGATGGCAAGTGAAGACCACGATTTTGAAGAAGTAAATAATTTTAATGCCTTTAATAAAAATTTTAAATGGGAAAGTAAACAAGCCGGTGCTGTTGGTGATTTTAAAACGCAGGAGTTAACAGACCTTTTCACGTTAGTAAAAGAAAGCTTTGGCACCAATGAAAATGGAAATTACTTATCGTCATTATTTGAAAAAGCATATTTAAATAATTCAACTTTAAAAGATGCTACGCGCTATTTAGTAAATGAATTATTTGGTGAATACGGTTTAGTAATTGTTGACGGGCATGATAAAGAATTTAAAAAACAATTTGCGGGTATTTTAGAAAAAGAAATTTTTGAGAACATTTCCTTTTCTAAAGTAAAAGAAAGTACAGATGCTTTAAATAAAATGGGTTATGCCACACAGGTTAATCCACGCCCAATAAATTGTTTTTATATAGCTGATAATTTGCGTGCACGCATCGAAAAAACCAATTCAGACTTTAAAGTTATTGGAACAGATATTTCGTTTAGCGAAAATGAAATAAAAAACATGATCGCTAACGAACCTGAAAAAATTAGCCCGAATGTTGTATTAAGACCCGTTTACCAGCAAATTATTTTACCTAACATAGCTTATGTTGGCGGGCCGGGCGAATTGGCCTATTGGCTACAGTATAAGAGTATGTTTAACGCTTTAGATGTTTTATTTCCAATATTAATACCCCGCAATTTTATTACGGTAATTGATGCAGGTACAAAAAATAAAATTGATAAATTAAATTTTAAGCCCGAAGATTTTTTTAAAGATGTTAAAGAATTAATTGATGCTTACCAATTAAAAACAAATAATGTTTTTAAACTGGATAAAGAAAAAGAAGAACTTACTAAATTATATAACGGCCTTATTGAAAAAGTAAGTGCTGTAGATAAGACACTGAATGCCGCATCTATGGCAGAATTACAAAAAGCACTAAATGGTGTTGAGCAATTAATTGGCAAAGCAAATAAAGCATTAAAACAAAGATCGGAAACGGAGATAAACCAAATAAACGGTGTAAAGCAAAAACTATTTCCAAATAGTACACCGCAAGAAAGATCGGATAATTTTGCAGGCTTTTATTTTAAATATGGCGCCGCCTTTTTAAATGGATTAAAAGAGAGTATTCATCCCTTTGAGATAGATCATAAGATCCTTATTGAAAGTTCTAATTGAATTGTAATTAGTTCAAAAGCCAACCACGAATTATACTAAGATAAAATTTTATCCATAACTTATTGATTAGTGAAATAAATGTTAAAGTGAAACATAGCTTGAGCATTAAAAATTACACTAATTATGATTAAGTACTATTTTGAGGAATTGGGGAAATTAGTGGCATCTTTATTTACAAGCCTTTATATTTTAACATTAAGTCCAATTTACAGTGATTTTCCTATTCCATTTGTCATAATTTTGTTGGATAGGAAGGTTTTTTTCTTATTTTTATCTCTTAAAATCAAAAAACATGAAAAAAATCTACCTTGTAATTTTCTCTGCTTTATTATGTACTCAAATTTCAAAGGGCCAGTTAAGTTTAACCAAAGCTTTTAATGAGCCTGTAATTGGTGATGTAAATATTTCGCACCGCTGGGATTCAACATCTGCCTTAGACAATAATCCGGGCCCAAATACCTTATGGGATTTTTCTGCTTTAACAACTAATACCGGTGTATCAACCAGCAATTATACAACAGTTGCAGGTTCAACAGACGCTGGAAATTATCCTAATGCTACATTTGCCGAATTTGATGGAAATGCAGGTTACACTTATTATAGAGCCACAACTACCGCAACACCACAATTAGAATTATTGGGCATTTACCAACCAAGTCTTTCTATTAATTTAAATCAAAATCCAGCTGTTATTGCTGTTTGGCCAATCGCTTACGGTTACAATAAAACGGATGCCCTTAGTGGAACGGTTTCAACCCCAACGATTGGAGGAAACGCTACAGGCAACGTAAAAACTTCAGCAAGCGGTACTGGAACTGTTTTATTACCCGGCGGTTTAACGTTTACTAACGTTTTGCAGATTACCGCAACACAAACTATTAATATATCACTTATGGCAGGACCAATACCGGTAGCATCAGCAACCGTTTTAAGTACCAATTACCAATATTACCATGGTACGCAAAAATTCCCTATCCTTAGCGTAAATTATCAAACTATTTCAGGTGCCTTTAGCGGAAGTTCGGCAAGCATTCGTATCAACAACAATGTTATTGCAGGTATTAAAGAAAGCCAATCAAAATTTGATTTTTCAATAGCGCCAAACCCTACAAATGATCAATTGAACATCTCACTAACCAATCAAAAGGCAGAGAACGTGTCTGCAATGATCTTAAATAATCTTGGTCAATTAGTTAAAACAATTGAGTTGGGTAACTCAACTACAATTAATAAACAGGTTGATCTTACCGACCTAAACAGTGGTATTTATATCATTAAAACAACTATTGGCGCTTCTTCTTCTTCTTCAAAAAAAATAATTATTGAATAATTAATGAAGCATATACTTTGCATCGCTTCATTATTAAAGAATTATAAACCAATAAAAATAAAATAAACATGAAAAAAATCTACTTATCATTACTAGCAGGTTTCTTCGTAAGCCAGTTAGATGCGCAATTAACCTTAACAAAGGCCTTTAATGAGCCTATTGTTGGCGATGTACAAAATCAAAAAGAATATGATTCTTTATCAATAGTTGTTCCCAAAACAATTGGTGCTAACCAAACCTGGAATTTCACCAATTTTACGGCTAACGCAAATACAAAATCATCTACGTTTGTAACGCCTGCTTCTGTCCCGGGCAGTTCCGCCTACACAGGTGTAACTATTGTTGAGAACCAGGGTAGCGGAAATTACAATTATTGGAAAGCGACCACAACCAATTACGAATTATTAGGAAGCAGCAGCAGCACCATTAACTTTAATTATAACGGAAGTTCTGCCATTGCCGCAATTTGGCCGGTTAATTTTGGATACAGCAACACAGATACATATTCTGGCACCGTTGGCGGTTCGTTTAGTGGAACTTTAGCAGGTACAATTACAACTATTGGTGCAGGTAACGGCACCTTGATCATTCCGGGTGGAACAAATTTTACCAACATCTTACAGGTTAAAACCAGTAACACCGTAATCGTTAGCATCACTGTGCCTATTGCTACAACTTTGGGCATTACAGGTGTTGATTATACATATTACCACGGTAGTCAAAAATTTCCTTTATTATCGGTTAATTATACTAATCAGGGTACAGGTAACACTGGTGAGATCTGGCTAAATACAGCATTAATTACAGGTTTAAATGACAAGAATTTTGATGCAACTTTCGACATCTTTCCTAACCCTGCTAAAGATGCATTTAATGTAAAATTAAGCAATATTAATAATGAGAATGCAACAGTTGCCATCTACAATTCAGTTGGCCAGGTTGTAAAAACCATTTCTTTAGGTAATGCATCTGTACTAGAGAATAATATTACTATCTCTGATCTTGCAAGCGGTATTTATATTGTTAAGACAACCTTAGGCGATAAGTCTTCGGCAAGAAGATTAATTGTTGAATAATTATTAAACTTCTTTTAAATAAACCCTGCTTCTTTTAGAGGCAGGGTTTTTTATTTACAGTAACTGCTGTATCTTTGTGGTGGAACTTAAAACATAGCTTTATTATATTTCTTCCGTAAAACTTTCATTTCATGAAAAACAAAAAATGGTTATTGCTTTTAATCCTTGCCCTACCCTCTACCATGTGGTTGATATTAGAGACAAGTACCATCAATTCGAAGAAATTACCCATATACGGACCAAGAAAAGCCGGAACAGCAAACGATACTATTTATTACAAAGTAAACGATAGCTTTTATTCGCTTAGCGCAACAGATTCTTCTGAACAACTTGTTACATTAGAAAAAGAAAATTATCCATTATATGCTTTAATGTTCATTAAAGACGAATATAAAAAAAATGATCTTCGCCTGGCTGGCTTATGGGAGTATCTAAATTATAAAAAACAAAAAATAGAACACATTCCTATTGTTCTTATTACCACTTCAGAAAATGGAAGATCACAAATACAGGATGAATTAAAAAAACTAACTGAAGAAAATAAAAACGTTCATTTTTTTTCATGGAAAAAACAAAGCTTTGACAGCCTTAACAATTCTTACTTCCTGCAAAAACCTTATTATATAGATCATAGTTTTTTTGTGCTGGTAGATGTTAACCGTAATATCCGTGGGTATTACGATGGGCGTTATGTTGCAGAAATAAAACGTCTTATTGATGAATACCAGCACATGCGTTTAAAAGAAGAAAAAAATAAATTAATACAGAATAATGAAATTAAACCAAACTCTTAATCTAATTGCAATCGCGTTTGTTGTTTTATTTAGTGCATGCAAACCGCAGACTGAAAAAAAAATATTTTTGCCTATTATCGGCGAAAAAAAATTAAGTAATACCGATACTATTTATCACACTATTGGCGATTTTAGTTTTACCAACCAGTTTGGTGAAATTGTAACTAACAAAACAGTTGAAAATAAAATTTTTGTTGCCGATTTCTTTTTTGCAACCTGCCAAAGTATTTGCCCGCAAATGAGCGGCAATTTAAGGGATGTACAAAAAGCGTTTGAAAATGATGATTCTTTATTGATTCTTTGCCACACTGTTAATCCAATGCATGATACAGTTGAAGTTTTAAATGCATATGGCCAAAAATATGAGGCTAAAAAAAATAAATGGCATTTTTTAACCGGCGATAAAAAACAAATTTACGATCTTGCTAAAACAAGTTACCTGGTAAATGCTTTTGAAGATGATGGTACGCCTGAAGGTTTTTTACACAGCGAATTATTATTGCTGATAGATAAAAAAGGAAGAATCCGAGGGATGTACGATGGCACTGATAAAGTACAGGTAACAAAACTAATTAAAGACATTAAGCTGTTAAAGCAAGAAGTTTATTAAAAACTGTTTGCAGCGTTATGTGAGCTCGTCAAACCATGCACTCTTCGACAAGCTCAGGGTGAGGGTTAAACTATAATCTATTATTTCCCCGCACCTTTTTTATCCATATCTTCCAACAATTTTAACATATCAGGTACCTGCTCTGCACTTAAACGTTTTGCTTTTATCTTTTTATCCTTATCCAAAATATAAATAACCGGCGTTGAATAAATATCAAAACGTTCTTTTAAATTATTTAAATGTACAGGATCAAATACATTTATAAAATCAAGTTTTTTCTCTATAATAAATTTTTTCCACGCCAATACTTCATCCTTTGTTTGAACCGCAAACACCTTAAAATCTATTTTACCTTTTAATTCTTTTAAATTATCATTTAATTTAGGGATTTCCGTTTGACAATGACCACAGTCAGAAGCCCAGAATACCAATATTGTATATTTTGATTTTACTGAATAAAGTGTAGTAAACATAGGTGTTAACTTCTCTACATTTTTGTAATACAGGTCAGTAACACTTTTACTTGTTTTAGCTGTATCAAAACCCATTTTCATTACCTGGTTGGCATAAACTGTATCCACCATATATAATTCGGCAACTTTAGATTCTAATAACAAGCCACTCATAATATCTACACGTTCTTTTATCTTGGTAGCTGTTTCTTGTGTGTAAACACCGCATTTAACCGCTTTACCATTTGTGATATATGTATTTGCCAAATGCACAAATACTTTATCAAAGCCCATTATTTTGCTTTGTTCATATTTGTAAGTAAAATGACCAAGTAATAAAATATAATTTAAATTACATTCGTTGCACTTTGCCATTATTTTATCAATCTCCTGTATAACAGTATCAGGATGCTGTACAATCACATTATCAAAATACTTTTTGATACGATCGGCAAAAAAAGGTGTATGAATGATACGTTCATCTTTAAAATCAACACCATCAAAAAAATGATTTTTATAATAATAATATTGGTATAAACTATCCGGACGGCCATTTGATGCTTTAGGAATTTCTGTTGGTTCTTTTTCAGTTTTTAAATTTAATACATCATAAACAAAAGTACCTTTTACGCTTTCCATAAAGTCTTTTTCAAATTTCTTTACTTCAATGTTCAGCTCTTTTAATTTATCATTTACATACTTTGTACTATCGGCCTTACTCTTACCTTTTGTTGCTTCTCTTATTTTTCCGAACTCCAGATTTTTATTGGTAATATATTTAATGTAAGAAAAGAATTGTTCATTCTCTTTATTGCCAATTGATTTTAATGTATTAACAATGTCAGATTGTTCAAGATTAACTGTAAATTTTTGACTTTCATTAATAAAGAAATCAAAGTAAATGGATTTTTCCTGGCTAACTAAAATATAAACACCTTTATCAAGATCTTTTTTGCCTTTAAACTGAACCATGCCATTTTTAATTTTTTTAGATGTATCAGCAATAACTTTTTGATCGAACCTGTATTTTACCAGGTACATAATAGAATCTTTAGTGCCTTTAAAATTAAATTTAATATCATAGCCTTGCGCTATTGATGAAAAAGAAAAAATAAAAATTGCATTAACAAGAAGTAGTATTTTTTTCATATGCTTATTTTTTATACTGATATATTAATATTAACCTTTTTTCTCCATTTTTTCCATGATGTTGATGATCTCAACAACCTGCTCGGCGGCTAACTTTTTTGCCTTTATTTTTTTGTCCTTATCTAAAATATAAATTACCGGCGTAGCAAAAATATCGAATCTATCTCTAAGATTATTGAAGGGAATGCCTTCATAAACATTTATAAAATCAAGCTTTTTATCAACTACAAATTTTCGCCACTTTTCATACAAATCTCCTTTGGTTTGAACCGCGAATACCTTAAAATCTACTTTACCTTTTAATTCTTTTAAATTTTCGTTTAGCTTCGGAATCTCAGTTTGGCAATGGCCACAATCTTCTGCCCAGAAAACTAAAATTGTATACTTTGCATTTACCTGGTAAAGATTTCTATATAGCGGTGTTATTTGGTTTATGTTTTTTTCATATAATGCACTTATTCCCAAACTTGTTCTGGCAGTATCAAAACCCATTTTCATAAGGGCTTTTCCGCCAATAGTATCAAACATAGAAATATCAGGAACCTTAGCTCCAGGCAATAAATTACGCATTACATCTATCTTCTGCTTTATTTTTTCAACGGTTTCTTCTGAATATACCCCTTTTGCTTTTCCTGGTATTATATACTTATCGCATATATGCACAAATGCCTTTTCAAAAGTGATGGTATTACCGCGATTATCAAATGTCATTGTCTTATTATTCTCAAAACTATGCGTTAAGTAACCCAGCATTGTATTGTAGGTATTGCTTCCTTCGTTACATTGTGCAAAAAATTTATCTGCTTCCTGGATCAATGTATCTGGGTTTTGAACAATAACCGATTCGAAATATTTTTTTACACGGTCAGCAAAAAAAGGCGTTGCAATCAAACGATCATCTTTAAAATTCATACCATCAAAATAATGGTTCTTGTAATAATAATATTGATAAACGCTATCCGGGCGACCGTTAGATGCTTTAGGAATATTTGTAGGATATTTTTCTTTTGTAAGATTTAAAAAGTCAAGAACAAAACTTCCTTTATTTTTATCGTAAAAATCACTTTCAAATTTTGTTGTTTCTTCGCCAAATATTTTCTGTTTCTCCAGTAAAAAAGCGACACTGTCTTTTCTTCCTTTTGATTCAGCCATTACTTTTTGAAAATCACGTTGTTTATTGGTCATAAATTTCATAAAAGAAAAAGCGGTCTCATTCTCTTTACTTCCTTCTGCCTTTAAGGTATTTACAAGGTCGTTTATATCGCCGGTAACAGTATATTTTTGATTTTCATTAACAAAGATCTGAAAAAGCATACCGGACCTATTTTGGCCAACAAGCGCATAAACTCCTTTTTCAAGATCTGAATTGCCTTTAAACTGGATCTTTCCGTTTTTTACTTTTTTGCAACTATCAACAATAAAATTATATGTAAAAAGATACCTAACCAGGTACATGGTTGTATCAGGACAGTTCTTTAAATTTATTTTAATATCATACCCTTTTTGAGCCTGCAATGCAAAAGAAGCAATAAAAAATACCAGTAATGCAAGGGTAGATCTTTTCATACGTAAGGATTTGTTTAATTACCAAATTTAATGATTGTTTTATCCCGCTTCAAATCCTGTACCAATTTTTTAAGATTACCTTTATAAATTTTGTTAAAAATAAGCTCTAAACTATCCTGCATACTATCATACTGTTCAAAATCAATAAAATAAGCGTTCTTGTAGCGAAAGATCTCTTCTTTTTTTTTACTAAATTTTGTTTTATCGCTCAAAGGTAAATGCTCTATGCTATCTGCAATATAGTACATCGTTTTTAATTTAAGCAAATGTTTGTTCTTATCATTTTCAATTGATGGATAATAGGCTCTTAACATATCTGCTTTGCGGATCATGTATCGGTTATAAATAGCATTATCTGAAAAACCATTTACATATTTTTTCAATGCTACAGTATCATCCTTTAAAAATTGCAATGTGGCTTTATGGGCTATAAAACTTGCAATATTTTCATTAAAGTTAACAGCATCGGGTGCATAATAAGTGGCATGAAATAATTCGTGAAATAATAAGTTACACAAGCTTCCTTTTGAACGGTGAAGCATAGAACTTAATAAGGGATCGTTAAACCAGCCTAATGTACTCCATGCCGAAACACTTCGTATATCTACATCATAGCCCAATGCCGCCAAATGGTTACATTCTTTTACAGCCAGTTCTTTTTTAAAAAATCCTTTGTAACTTACTTTTCCAACCACCGGAAACTTCCATTCAAAAGCATTTAATGCATAGGGCTCGCAGGCTGTTATCACCCACAAAATAGCTTCATTTTTTTGATCATAAATAGTAGTAAAATTTTTGGTTGGCAAATAACCCAAACTATCTATCGAATACTTCTTAATTTTTTCGACAAGTAAAATATTCTGTTTTTCCTGCTGCGTAAGCTCTTGCCGTTGGCTAAATTCTTTAATAGACTCCGTTCGGGAAAGTACTGTTAACTGACCTTTTGCCTGCCTTAGAATATAAATGCTTGTTTTGTAATTTATAACACAAATAAGTATAAATACAAAAAATAAATATGCAAGGGTTAATCTTATCCATCTAAAAACTGTAAACATCATTCCATATTTGTATCTTTGCTGCATATTACCATTATAAAATTAATGTTTAAAAAGACTATATTTTATTTTTTTCTTTTAATTAACGTATTTGTTCTTGCGCAAAAAAACGACACCTCGTTTCAAAAATTACGCATGGCCGAAAAGGAGATCATAAAAATTGAAAAAGGTTTTAACAGCCGCAAAGAGACTGACAGAATAGAGGCCAATAAAAAATTACTGGCTGCCTGGGATGCCATTATTGATGATCCAAAAATATTAGCTTATTCATTTGATAGCATAAGAGGTATTTCTATTTTAAGTCCAAAAGACAAAAAATTTAAATTAATTACCTGGAACCTAAATAAAGATGATGGCACCGAAGCTTATTTTGGTTACCTGGTAGTAAACAATAGCAAACGAATTAAAAAAGGTTTGTTTAAACATGAGACCATTGAAGCGTTTGAGCATTTTAAATTAACCGATAAATCTTTCGAGATAAAAAATCCTGAAACTTATATTGGCACTACTGCTAAATGGTTTGGCATGTTATATACTTCTATAGTAGAGTGTGATGGCTACTACACGCTTATTGCATGGGATGGCAACAGCAAGCTTATCACACGAAAATTTATTGATGTGTTGTATTTTAAACCTGATGGCACACCGGTATTTGGAAAAGATGTATTTAAATTTCCAAAAAAAAATCCGCGTCGCCTGATGTTTGAATACAGCAGCGAAGTAACCATGAGCATAAAGTACAACGAAAAAAGAAACCAAATAGTATACAGTCACTTAGCACCTAAACAAGAAGGAAGCTTGTTGGAAGGGATGTACCAGTATTATGGTCCGGATGGAAGCTTTGACGCACTCGAATTAAAAAAAGATAAATGGGTAACCATTGAAGATATTGACGCGCGTAACGACAAGAACAAAAATGATAACAAGACCCATTCAGAAAAACAAACTCCCATTTTACCTCCAAAATAAAATTGGTTTTCATTTATTTTTTGTATTTTGTGTGCTCAAGAATAACGGAACTCAATGAAGAACCTGGTAATTGCCTCTACAAAAAAAACCCCCGAAATTATTTTTAAAACCAGCGGTGATCTTATGATCAGTGGCAATTCATTACCTGGAGATATTAACAAATTCTACCAGCCTATCCTTGATTGGATTGACGAATTAAAAATAAAATCGCCGTCTAAAATTTCAATAAGCTTTGAACTGGAACATGTAAACACCTCCAGCACACGTATGATACTAAAGATTCTGAGAAAATTAAGCAAAATAGCAAATGGTAAAAAGAACCTGCATATTATTTGGCTATTTGACCCGGAAGACAGCGACATGGTTGAACAAGGCGAAGCTTTACAGGAGATAATTAACAGGCCTTTTGAATTTGTTGCCAAAGAAGATTGATCTAACTTCTTTTTTAATTTACATTTTCTTATAAACAAAAATCGTTTTAGTAATAGTTTTAAATACTATGTTTGCTTTTTGCTTGAACTAATTTGCTTTTTTTTGGTTACATTTAATTGAACTATAAAAATTTTATTTCATGAAAAAAGTATTTACAACAATGCTCTTTGCCTTTACGGCTTGTACTTTTGCGCAGGTGAGTCCGCAAACATATACTGTTCCGGGTGTATACACATTTACTGTGCCTGCAAGTGTTACATCAATAACTGTTGAAGTTGTTGGTAGTGGTGGCTCAGGCGGCGGCAACGGCGGCGGCGGCGGCGGAGGTGGTGGTTACGCCAAAGGCTCTTACAATGTTATACCCGGTGCAACTTTAGCAATACAAGTAGGTGCCGGGGGTGCAGGCTCCTCAGCAGGTACATCAAGCGTTAGCGGATTAATATCTGCAACAGGCGGTGCCAATGGTGTTTCTGTTTCTAATCCTAATATTGGTGGAGGTGGCGCAGGCGGCACAGGCATTGGAGGTAATATTGCCAATTACACAGGTGGTACTGGTGGCGGCGGTTACTGGACCTACTTTGGCGGAGGTGGGGCCGGTGCTGCAGGTTCTGTTTCAAATGGCACAAATGGTGGCAATACCATTGCATGGACCGGGGTATGCCAAACTCCGGGTGGCGCTGCCGGAACAGGTGGTGGTACACCAGGCGGTAATGGCGGCAAAGGAGCCGGGTTTACCGATTCAGGTTGCAATATATCTAATCCATCTGCCGGAGGTGTGAACTTCGGAGGCGGAGGCGGAGGTGGCAATGGCAATGGAGGGGGAGCTGGTACAGGGGCCGGCGGTTATTGCCAAATCTCATGGCTTTCGTGCGCTGCACCTGCAGCACCAACCAATTCAACACCGGTTACAAATCAATTGATCTGCGCTAATAATACAACTACTTTATCTGCGGCAGGAACCGCAACGGTAAATTGGTATGCAACACCAACTGCTACAACACCATTGTTTACTGGTAATTCTTATGTTACGCCAACACTTACTGCGGGCAATTACACGTACTATGCGGCATCTACAAACACCTGCGCAGAAGGACCTCGTACACCAATTACAGTTACTGTAAATGCAACACCAAACTTAACTGTTACATCAAGTGCTTCGGTAATTTGTGTTTCACAAACTGCTACTTTAACAGCAAGCGGCGCAACAACTTATTCATGGAGCACAAGTGCACCTACAAACAGTATTATTGTTTCGCCAACCACTACTACTTCTTATACAGTTACCGGCACAAGTAACAATTGTGCCAATGCTGCTGTTATTACCCAAAGTGTTGCAATATGTACAGGCATTTCGTCAGCAATGACTAATAATGAACAGATTCTTTCAATCTATCCAAACCCAAATAAAGGTGATTTTACAGTTATTGCTGGTAAAGAAATGGATTTATTAATCATAAATAATTTAGGACAACTGGTTAAAAAGATTTCTATTACTTCGACTGACAATTATAGAGTTTCCGTAAGCGATATGACAAACGGAATTTATTTTATTACTAATTCAGATAATAGTATCAAACAAAAAATTGTTGTTACTAAATAATAATTTAACATCTGTTTTTACAAAGGGAAGCGATACAGCTTCCCTTTTTTTTATTATAAAATTACAATACCTTTAGCTTTTAAATTATTTTATGGAATACAGGAGACTTGGAAAATCGGGATTACAGGTGAGCACACTTTCTTTTGGAAGCTGGGTTACGTTTGGTAAACAAATTGGTGATACAACGGCAGATGAATTAATGAGCATTGCTTATGATAACGGTGTAAACTTTTTTGATAATGCCGAAATATATGCACGCGGAAAATCGGAAGAAGTGATGGGAGCAATATTAAAAAAGAAAAATTGGGCAAGAAGTTCTTACGTTCTTTCAAGTAAAGTTTATTTTGGTTACGAAGATGGTAAACCCAACCAAACAGGTTTATCACGCAAACATATTATTGAAGGTTGCCACGCTGCATTAAAACGTTTGCAGGTAGATTATGTGGACCTTTTATTTTGCCACCGTCCCGATAAAAATACACCTATAGAAGAAACCGTTTGGGCTATGAACACCTTGATACAGCAGGGTAAAATTTTATATTGGGGCACCAGCGAATGGGCCAATGATGAATTAATGGCCGCATTTGTGTTTGCAGAAAAAAATCATTTAATAGGTCCTACCATGGAGCAGCCTCAATACAATATGTTTGAGCGTACCAAACTGGAAAAAGATTATTTATTATTGTTCAGGGATTTTGGCTTGGGAACAACCATCTGGAGTCCGTTGGCGAGTGGTTTGCTAACGGGTAAATACAATAACGGAATGCCAACAGATAACCGTTTGCACATTGACGGAATGGATTGGTTAAAAGAAAGGACTTTGGGCGACCAATCAAAAATTGAAAAAACAAAACTGCTGGATGTTGTTGCAAAAGAAATTGGCACTACCCTGCCTAAATTAGGGATTGCCTGGTGCGCAAAAAATCCAAATGTAAGTACGGTAATTTTGGGGGCAAGTAAAACGGAACAGTTAAAAGAAACAATAACTTCTTTGGAGATATTACCATTGCTTACAAACGAAGTAATTGAAAAAATTGAAAAGATCTTGCAGAATAAGCCGGTGCAGCCGTTGTTTTAAATATATAATTAATGATTATATTTATTAATCATTAAGCTGTAAAATTTATTGTGATTAAATTATGAAAAAAATGTTCATTAAAACAATTTTAGCAATATGTTTTATAGTGCCATTACCTGGTAAAGCAATCCAAAAACCGCAAATTACTTTTATAGAAAATAAAGGCCAGGTAAGTGATCAAAATTTTAAAGCTAGGCCAGATGTATTGTTTAGTGGTATTGCTAACGGAATGATTTATCATTTACGTGATAATGGTATCAGCTACCAGTTAAATAGAATTGAAAGCTGGAAAGAAGAGCAATTATTTAAATCAAGAGAAAAACATAGAGTTGCAGATCAAATCAGCATTTATCGTTTAGACATGAACTGGCTAAACATTAATCAAAATTTTACGATTCAAACCGAAAAAACATTAATTGGTTTTGATAATTATTATCTTGAGGTTTGCCCAACAGGTGTAAACAATGTAAAAACATACGAAGGTGTATTTTACAATAATATCTATAACAAAATCAACTTACATTATTATCAAAAAGATGGCGCTTTAAAATACGATTACATTGTAAAACCCGGAGCTAATTACCGACAGATACAATTTCAGATCAAGGGTGCTGATGAAATAAAGATCCAAAAAAACGGTTCGGTAATATTTTCAACACCTTTAGGTAAAATAGAAGAAGGTGCGCCTGTTGTTTATCAAAATAGAAAACAATTAAAAGCAAAATGGCTCTTAAAAAATAATATTTTAAGTTTTGATATTGACAATTATGATCCGCAAACAGAAATGATCATCGATCCGGCAACGCGTATATGGGGCACTTATTATGGCGATACAGGCAATGATTATGGACATACTTGCACAACAGATGCTTTTGGACACATATATATGACTGGTGATACAGATTCAAATTTAGGCACTTCAATCGCTACTTCCGGTGCTCATCAATCAGTTTACGATAGCTATAAAGATGCTTACTTAGTGAAATTTGATGCCCTTGGTATTAGGCAATGGGGCACTTACTATGGAGGTTCAGGAGTTGACAGAGGAGTTTCATGTAAAACTGATGCTGCCGGTAATATATATTTAGTAGGTTACACAACTACCACGCTTAATACAGTAATAGCAACGCCTGGATCTCATCAACCCTCACCTACTCTTAACAATGGAAATTTTGACGGGTTTCTTGTTAAATTTGATAGTCTTGGAGTAAGGCAATGGGGCACTTATTATGGTGGTGCTGGCCAAGATTATCTTTATTCTTGTGATACTGATCCTTCGGGAAACATATTTGTTACAGGCGATACTCAAACATCTGGTACAAATACAATTATTGCTACTACAGGATCTCATCAATCCATAAACGGCGGAGGTACGTATGATGGGTTTTTAGTAAAATTTAATAGCTCAGGAGCAAGGCAATGGGGTACATATTACGGAGGCACTGGATCTGATGGTGGTTTTTGTTGTTGTACTGATCTACTCGGTAACGTTTACATGACTGGTTATGCACAAGTTAGTGCTGGAACTGTAATAGCAACCACAGGAGCTCATCAGCCTACATATGGAACAGGTCCTTATGATGCTTTCTTAGTGAAATTTAATGGCGCTGGGATAAGGCAATGGGGCACTTATTATGGGGGGATAGGCTCAGAAACAGCTTATTCTTGTGCAACGGATCCCTATGGGAATATCTATATTGCAGGTTCCGCACAATCAAGCACTGGTATAGTTATTGCAACGCCCGGAACTCATCAATCAATTTATGGAGGTGGTACATCCGATGCTTTTTTAGTAAAATTTAGTGCATCAGGTACTCGACAATGGGGTACATACTATGGTGGTAATTTAGATGATTATGGTGCTTCATGCGCTTTAGATGCCTCTGCAAATATTTATTTATGTGGTTCTACAAATTCAACTAACGGTTTCGCCATTGCCACGATAAATGGTCATCAATCAACATATGGTGGAGGTACATCTGACGCTTTTTTGTTAAAATTTAGCGCGACCGGTAGCCGGCAATGGGGAACTTATTATGGGCATAATGGAAATGATTATGGGCGTACTTGTGCAACTGATTCATTTGGAAATGTTTATTTAGGTGGTTATACTACCTCAAATACCAGTACTGTGATTGCTACAACAGGCTCACATCAATCAACTCACGGTGGAGGTTATGATGGATTCTTAGTTAAGTTTTTTGATTGTACACCTTTAAGCCAACCATCTGCAATTAATGGTAGTATAACTATTTGTAACGGTGCAACTACCAGTTATAGTATTCCTTTAATTGTCGGCGCAACATCGTATACCTGGAACCTGCCTTCCGGCTGGTCAGGTTCATCAGGCACAAATTCTATTTCAGTTACATCAAATAATACCGGGGGTATTATATCTGTTTATGCTGAAAGTGGATGTACTTCATCCTTATCACAAACATTAAATGTTTCAGTAAATCCAAATCCATCCATCACAGTTAATAGCGGCTCTATCTGTATTGGCAATTCGTTTACGCTAACACCTGGTGGAGCAAATTCTTATACTTTTTCAGGTGGAAATTCAATTGTGAATCCAACAACTACAAGTTCATATTCCGTTACGGGCGTTGATGCTATTGGTTGTGTTGCATCTAATACAGCAGTTTCAACAATAACGGTTAACAGTTTGCCGACTATTAGCGTAACCTCAAATTCAAGTTTAATTTGCACAGGGCAAAACGCTACTTTAACAGCAAGCGGTGCTGTAAACTATAACTGGAACACAACCTCAACGATCTCTGTTATTGTTATTTCTCCATCAGTTACAACTTCTTATACTGTTATTGGCACTGATGTAAATAACTGTTCAAATTCTTCTGTATTTACACAGTCAGTTTCTCTTTGTACAAGTATTTTAAATAATGGAGCAGATATGCGTTTAAGAGCCTATCCTAATCCATCAAACGGTTTTTTCTCAATTGAAATTCCATCTTTTATGACTTTGAAAATTTTTGATGCAGTTGGAAAATTAATTTATAATGCACAACTAGAAACTGGAAGCCATTTAATTGACCTATCTAATGTTACTAACGGATTATATATATTGAAATTCAATAATAGCGAGCAATCAACTATTTTAAAATTAATTATAGAATAAAAGCCAAGACCATCTTAAAGCGGTCCTGACTTTTAACAATTACTAAAGAAGTTTGCTTTAAAAAATTTACTATTTTTCCGCCGGTTTAAACCCTAAGCTCAAACTATTCACACAATAACGCAAACCACTTGAAGTTGGCCCATCATCAAATAAATGTCCAAGATGACCGCCACATTTTGCACATACAATCTCAGTGCGGATCATGCCGTGCGAAAAATCTTTTACTTTTACCACACGGTCTCCCCCACCCAATTCACCATCAAAACTTGGCCAGCCACAATGACTATCAAATTTTTCTTCATTAGAAAATAATTCTGTTCCGCATCCAGCGCAGGTATAAAAACCTTTTTCTTTATGATTTAAATATTCACCTGTGCCCGGTGCTTCTGTACCTTTTTGGCGCAATACATAATATTGATCGGGTGTTAATGTTTTTTTCCACTCCTCTTCTGTTTTTTTATAGCTCGTATCCATAGGTTTTTTTATTAATGTTGTTTCTTTTTTTGCTGTATTGGTTGCAGTTGGCGTTTGGCATGATGCCAAACCAAAAGCTGCAACTAAAAGTGATGATAAAATTAATTTTTTCATAGTGTTTTATTTATGAGAAGTATTTGCTTACATAATATATACGATCGCAATATCTTAACCTTTCAAAATTTACAAATTTTAACACAAGGTATAAAATTTAACCACATAGATACATAGAAAAAAGAATCACCATAAAGTCTAATGAGAAAAACATAATTTTTCGTCTTAGACGAAAAAATCTATGTTTTAACCTTTGGCAAAAAAACTATAAGAACTATGTGTCTATGTGGTTTAAATTATCTTCGGCTTCTCATCTTTACTTCCTCAATCAGCTTATCTTCACTGCCATGGCGTTTTTTAATGTGAATAAAAGACCCCTCGCCTTTATCTGCAATTTCCTTTAAATTTTTCATGGCATCTTTATCATTTCCAAATGCCACTGTAGAAAGAACAATTTTTTTATCCTTTTGTTTTTGGGTCCATGTATTTTGATCTTCACTGTAAAAACGGAATTTACCATCGGTTGCCATAATAATCTGGTTGTTTCCTTCTTTAATAAAATGTTTTTGAGCCAATTGCTGGCTGAATAAAATGGCTTTATTTCCTTTGGTAAGACCTTTTGCTTTTAAACCATCTACAATATCATGCAATTGCTTTTTGTTTGAACCATTCACTCCTTCTTTAATAATTTTTACACTATCAGCATAGGTTACCAAAGTAATCACATCTACTTCGCGCACGGCATTTATCAAAGTATGCATGGCTGATTTCATTAAAGGTAATTTTAAAGAATCCTTCATTGAGCTGCTCACATCAATTAAAAATAAGATATTGTTAGGCTTGTATTCCAGTAAAGAAATTTCATTCGGGTTTTCTGCGGGGATCTTTACTTCAGGCTGTTTCCAAATAGTATCTATTTTTGGAGAAGTTGAATTATCTGGGATTTTATTGGAATTATCTCTTTTTTCTTTCGGAACGTTTACAACGATTGGATCTGTTGGTGTTTTTATAGAGGTGTTTTTCCTGTTGCCAAAATAAAAACAAGCTGTTTTATCATCGCTCTTTAATTTTGCAAGATCTCCTGAAACACTTAATTCATAAGGCTTTAAATTATCGCTGCTTATTAGATCGATCCTCTTTTTAAACTTACCATCCTTTTCAGGCAAAAAAGAAATTATTATTAAACAGGTATCGCCGGGCAATAATGTTTTTTTTGAGCTGTAAACTTTTACACCTCTATCGGCATCGGCACGCATTAAAAAAACTTTTTTATCGGTTGTATTCTTTACAAGCACATCACCTTTTATTTCGTAGGCTTCTTTAATGTTACCAAGATCTGTTTCCTGTTTATCAAATTGCAATTGCGAATAGCATGAAAAACCGATCAGGCAAAAAAATAAAAAAAATTTATTAAGCATAGTTGTATAATGCAAAGATCAGGCAAATGTTTCTTTCTTAACAAAAATTGTAAAGAGCTTTCTTTCCTCTAAGAGAAAAGCCTAAGTAGTTTTAGGGTTCTCTTTCTTCATCGTTAATAAAATAATGAAGCCTAAAATAAAATAACTGATCAGTGATAAAATAGAAGGGCGCATACCGCCAACCATTTCACTTATTACACCAAAAGTTATTGTGCCCAGGATCATTCCCAGTTTTTCCATTACATCGTAAAAACTAAAAAAACTGGTATTATCCTCCGTCTCGGGTAATAATTTACTGTAAGTACTTCTTGATAAGGCCTGGATACCGCCCATTACAAAGCCTACTAAAAATGCAACAATGTAAAAGTGAACCGGCATACGTGCAACAAGATAAGTGAACACGCAAATAAAGATCCAGATAAAAATAGCGATCATTAATGATTTAATATTGCCGATGTTTTCTGAAAGCTTTGAAAAAAAGAAAGAACCTGCAATGCCTACAAACTGTATAATTAAAATGCTAATAATAAGAGAAGTTGTTTTTGCTTTTTCATCGGCCCAGGTAATTTCGTTACGGGCAAATAAAACAGCAACCACCATAATGGTTTGCACACCCATATTATAAAAAAAATAGCCTCCTAAAAAACGTTTTAATTGCGGCAGATCTTTGATCTGTTTAAATACAGAAACCAATTCTTTAAACCCTTTTGAGAATAATCCTTTTTTATCGGCACCATGTGCTGCGTGGTTTAAAGCAGGCAAATGCTTAAAGGTATATTGAGCAAACCCTATCCACCAAACACCCACTAACAAAAATGAATACTTCACCTTAAAGAAGCCTTTGGTTGCAACCACTGCACCATCTACAATAGTTTCTTCATATTTAAAAACCATAATGCCAACAAGGCAAACAATTAATAACAATGAGCTTCCTAAATAACCCATTGCAAAACCCCTTGCACTTACTTTATCCTGGTTTTTTTCTGAAGCTATTTCCGGCAAATACGAATTATAATAAACCAAACTTCCCCAAAAACCAACAGTTGCGGTAATAAACGGAATAAAACTCAGCTCCAAATGTTCGCGTTTAAAAAAGAAAAGACACATGCACGAAATAGCGCCTAAATAACAGAAGAATTGAAGAAATCTTTTTTTGTTTCCTAAATAATCGGCTATACCACTTAATATAGGCGAGATCAAAACAACAATTGCTAAAGCGAAGGCATACACGAATGAATATATATTAGCATTATCAAACGTTGAACCAAAACAGGTAACGGTTTTTCCTAAAAAATTTCCTGTATTATCATGCGTTGTAACATAATCATAAAAATTCGGGAATATAGCCGATGTTATTACTAATGGAAAAACAGAGTTGGCCCAATCATAAAACGTCCACGCTTTTATTGTTTTAGGATCGTCAATTTTTAAATTTCCTGCTGCCATATTTTATTTTTTAATGATTTGAAATTCAACACGCCGGTTCTTTGCTTTGCCTTCATCAGTATCATTGCTGGCAACAGGCTGTGTACTGCCAAAACCTTTAAAGTACATTTTATTTTGTACACCTTTCTTAATTAAATATTCAAATACTTCGCGCGCACGAAGCTCTGACATTTTTTGATTCTTGCTTTTTAAGCCGCTGTTATCGCTATGACCATTGATCTGGATTTCGATCGTTGGGTTTTTTAATAAATACTGCGCCAGTTTATTTAATTCCTGGTACGACTCGGGCTGTAAATAATACTTACCATTGGTAAAGAAGATATTATTAAGGCTTACTTTATCGCCTACTTTTATATCTGTATTTACATTTAAGGTTGAATCCTCCTCCCGACGGTTTGGTCCAACAATTTCAATATCCACCTGTTCTTCGTAAGCCTTGCTTTTTACCAGCTTTATTTCATCCACAAAATAATAAGCTTCTTTATAACCCACTTTAAAAAGGTTCATGCGCACCATGTCTTTTTTAACTTTTGGGGCAAAATTGCCAATAGTAATATACTTTTCTCCTCCATCGGCTTTATAGATCCCCCTGATAATAAACCATTCGTGGGCTTTAAAAAGCCCCCCTTTTTTAGCAATTGTATCAATAATATTGGCTTTTACAGCATCGGCCTGTTTGCTGTAACCGGCCTTGCTTATTAATACCCCAAAACTACGCAAAACCGCATTGCTCCAGTAAGCCAGGCGGATATGCATTGAAAATTCGTATACAGTACCCCGGTGTAAAGGTTCGGCGAGCTTTACCTGTAAAAACTCCTTATATCTTTTCTGAAAGCGAAAACCGGTGTAACTATCACCTGTAAAAGCCCCTTTTTGAACAGTTGTATCGTTATCTAAGGGATTATGGTAGTAATCGATAGAGGCAATTGGCCGCCAGGGCACTGCCTGCTTGATATTATTGGTTTTACGGCGATAGTTCTCAAAACTGCCATTAGGTACCAGGTTCTTTTCGGGTTTTGGCGTTAACACGGTTTGCCCGAAACCCGTAAAACCAAGCAACAGCGCTAAACTCAAAAGAAAACCGACCCTCATATTACAAAAATAACCTTTAATAGATTTTATAGCTAAAATTGTTTTTAACACTTGCATATTCAAAAAAAATCGTATATTTGCCTTCCCAATTTTAGGGTAAACAAAGAAATTAACAACAATGGCAAATCATAAATCAGCAATCAAACGCATCCGCTCTAACGATGCAAAACGTACTGAAAACCGTTATTACGCAAAAACTACACGTAATGCAGTAAATAAATTACGTACAGCTACCGATAAAAAAGTAGCGCAAGACTTATTACCAAAGGTATCGAGCATGATCGACAAATTGGCTAAAAAGAATGTTATCCATAAAAATAAAGCAGGTAACCTTAAGTCAAAATTGGCTAAAAAGGTAGCTACTATTAAATAATTTCAATAAGGGTTTTCCCTTCTTTAAAAGCCCGCACGGTAATACGCTGCGGGCTTTTTTGGTTTTAAGCCTCATCTCCAACCCTTCTCCAAAGGAGAAGGGAGCTAGCTGTTTTGAAGTCCCTCTCCTTGAGAGGAATTTAGGGCGAGACCAACTTTCCTAACAACACCCCGTTAACTATTGCTCATTTCCTTAATTGATTTAGTCACTTTAATCTGCTAAATTTACAATTCTAGAGTTTTTAGATTTAACTATGAAAAAAGCATACATATTTCCGGGGCAGGGCTCACAATTTTCAGGAATGGGTAAAGATCTTTACGAAAACAACACATTAGCTAAAGAATTATTTCAAAAAGCAAACGATATTTTGGGTTTTAAGATAACCGATACCATGTTTACCGGTACTGATGAGGAATTAAAACAAACTAAAATTACCCAACCGGCCATCTTTTTACATTCGGTTATTTTAGCAGCGGTTAATGAGGCTAGCTTTAAACCCGATATGGTTGCCGGCCATTCTTTAGGCGAATTTTCTGCCCTGGTTGCCAATAAATGCCTAAGTTTTGATGACGCTTTGAAGTTGGTATATAAACGTGCACTTGCCATGCAAAAGGCTTGCGAAATAAACCCAAGTACTATGGCAGCTATTTTAAATTTAGATGATAAGATAGTAGAAGATATTTGTGCAGAGATAACCAAAAGCGGACACGTTGTTGTTGCAGCCAATTATAACTGCCCCGGCCAATTGGTTATTTCGGGAAGTATTGAAGGTATTAATATTGCCTGCGAAAAATTAAAAGCAGCCGGCGCTAAACGTGCATTAGTACTACCTGTTGGTGGTGCTTTTCACTCGCCTTTAATGGAGCCTGCCCGCGTTGAATTGGAAGCTGCCATTACTGCAACAAATTTCAACATGCCTATTTGCCCTGTTTATCAAAATGTAACAGCTAATGCGGTTTCTGATCCCAAACAAATACAACAAAATTTGGTTGCACAATTAACCGCACCCGTAAAATGGACACAAAGTGTACAACAAATGGTAAATGATGGTGCTACCCAGTTTATTGAAGTAGGTCCCGGAAAAGTTTTACAAGGCCTGGTTAAAAAAATAAGCGGCACATCGGAAGCCGTTAGCGTATAAAGAGATTAAAAATTATAAATTAAAGATTTTTAAATTGAAAAAAATTCTTATACTTTTTTTAATGATCGCGTTGCAACAAGCAAAAGCACAATTCTTTCGCGGGGTTGGTATTTTTGGAGCAGTAAATCATTCCTGCCACTATTATACTAACAAAGATGCAGATAAAAGAACTCTCGATCCTTTAGACTATAATTCTTCTACTTACACCTATTATTATCCACGCAATCATATCTCACGCGAATATTTTAGCTGGGGCGCAGGTATTTTTGCAGAATTACTGCCTTACGACCGTGTGCGTTGGCAAACCGAATTTGAATTTACTCATAAAGGTGCAAAAGAAAAAGAATTAATAGATCCGTTTATTGGTACACGTACAGATGGCTTTTCGGTAAATAAATACACCTACATTCAATGGAATAATTATTTAAAATTTTATAACCCAATCGGGCTCTCATCACATTGGTACTTATTAGCTGGAGTTAAGCTTGAATATTTATTCTCGCAAAGCGTTAGTGCATATGGAAGATATGCTGGTAGTTTGCCGAAAATATTTTTTAGTGGTGATGTTGGCTTAGGTTACGAATTTCCTATATTCAAAAATTTTTATGGCTTTACCGAATACCACTGGAACCCCGATATACTTTCACATAAAAAAGATGCCGTAAGCTATCGTAACCGCACCTTCGAATTTAAAGTTGGTATTATGTACAGGCCAAGAAAACGAAATATTGATGATTGCAACGCCCCACGCTACAACGGGCCAGCTTATTAATTAAAATTAATTTTTAAGAAATTATGGTAATGACAAAAGACGTTTTATTTTCTTTAACCAAAGGTGCTTTTGCTCCGCAGGAAGAAATGCTGGAAGTAGCCCGTAAAAAAGGCAAATTGTATATTGGCATTCCTAAAGAAGTGGCTTTCCAGGAAAACCGCGTGGCACTTGTGCCTGATGCTGTAGCATTACTAGTAAATAACGGCCACCGTATTGTTATTGAAAGTGGCGCAGGTAAAACTGCTAACTTTGATGATAGCGATTATAGTGAAGCGGGTGCAGAAATTGTGATGTCGCCTGCGGATGTTTATAAGGCAGATGTGATCTTTAAGATCGCACCGCCAACACTTGAAGAAATTGAATTAATGCAACCTAAACAAACTTTGTTTAGCGCCTTACAATTAACCGTACAACCACAGGATTTTTTAAAGAAATTAATTTCTAAAAAATTAAACTGTGTTGCTTTCGATCTTATTATTGATGAAGCTGGTATATTTCCGGTTATTCGTGCCATGGGTGAAATTGCCGGTGGTGCCAGTATTTTGATTGCAGCAGAACTTTTAAGCAACGTTAACAATGGCGTTGGTGCAATTCTTGGTGGCATTAGTGGTATCTCGCCAACCGAAGTGGTTATTATTGGCGCAGGAACCGTTGGCGAATTTGCAGCGCGTGCTGCTATTGGATTAGGAGCAACCGTAAAAGTTTTTGATAACAGTACTTCGCGTTTACGCCGTTTACAAAATCAATTAGGCAGTCGTGTATTTACATCAGTAATTGTGCCAAAGGTTTTAGAAAAACATTTAAAAACAGCCGACGTTGCCATTGGCGCATTACGCGCTACCCGCGGCCGCACACCATGCGTTGTAACGGAGAATATGGTTGGTGAAATGAAAACAGGATCTGTAATTATTGATGTGAGTATTGACCAGGGTGGTGTATTTGAAACATCGCAGGTTACCAATCATACAAAACCTGTATTCAGAAAACACGGCGTTATTCATTATTGCGTGCCAAACATCAACAGTCGCGTTGCACGCACAGCATCTTATGCTTTAAGCAATATCTTCTCTCAAATTATTTTAAACATGGGCGATGAAGGCGGCTTTGACAGTATAGTGCGTAAAGACCCGGGTTTACGCAATGGTGTTTATATTTACAACGGTATTTTAACCAATCAATATTTAGGCGAAGCATTTAATCTTCCTTTTAAGGATATTAATTTGCTGATGGCAGCGATATAAAAAATTTACACGTTCTTTTTAAGAGTAATTGTAGATATTTTTCTCTTTATTAAATATCATATTTTCTTGTTGGCACAGCATTTGCGTATTATGTAATATAAATACATATTGTCATGAGAACTCGAACATCAACACTAATAGCATTAACATTTCTTTTCATATTTGTTTTTTCAGGCTGTAAAAAAGACAACAGTACAGCGCCTACTCCAACTATTATTACTGGCTCTATTGAACCGGCATTAACTACCGGCACCTGGCGTGTAGGAACTTTTATTGATAACGGTACCGATAAAACAAATAATTTTATGGATTTTAAACTGGAATTTAAAAAAGACGGTATTGTTACCGCCACTAAAAATGATAAGATATTTACCGGCAGCTGGTGGAGCGATAACCAGGCCGGACGTTTAAAATTAAATATGGATTTTGTAAATGATGGTGGCTTTGAAGACATTACACATGATTGGACAGTGATGCAACAAAGCTCTACCCAAATACAGCTGAGCCATATGAATGGTGAAGCTGCTGACTTTTTAACGCTGAATAAAAACCTGATTAAATAGTAAGAAAGCTTGAAATGATTATTGAGTTACATGATAACGTAAAAGCTTTCTTATAGAAGAATTAGGTTGTCCGTATAAACTTTTAACGATACCAATATTCTTTTTCCAATAATTTGTTTCATAAACGTCAAAATTAGTTTGATGGGGATTGAAAAAAAGATATTTAAAGGCGAAACAACGCACATTTCCGTAGTTTGTATTTAAAACACTAAAGTTGGAAATACTATAATTCTTATTTGTTCCATATGCAGGCAAATTAACGGTTAAAGTCGTGTCAAGGTTAAAAATCTGCATCACGTTATTAACACCCACAACCCGCCTTATTGTATTTCCTGATAATATCCAGTCCATACCCGCTGAATATCCTCCCAACCATATTGTGATCTCTTCGTAAATTCTGTTAGTATCAAGGGCCAATTGAGTTTTAAATGCTGATGTGATCTTATAAACATAAACACTATCTAATGTATTATTAATACTATCCTTATAGATCCAATAACTGCCAATATTAAAATATGCCCATTCTTTTAATTCATTAGATACATAAATTGTTTTTTCAGGCCTGATATTTTGTGCGGCAGGCTCCGTCTTATTGTCTTTTTTACAAAATGAAAATAAAGCAACGATTAAAACATAGTAAGCGAGATATGTTTTCATATAACTAATTTACAAAAAAATAAGTAAATTACAATTAAGCGAAAACGCACTTAATTACAAATTTATTCTACCATAGGTTTATTTGCTATTTATTTTAAAGATCGGCTTTAAAAATTATCTTTGTTCTATAAATGATGGTCGCATTTTTAACCCGTCATAAAATGATCATGTTGTATGGTTTATCAATGGCCATACTTCTATTTTTATTAAAATGGCTCGAATACAGGTTTATTCTTATAAGCCATTCTTTTGAAATATACATTGGTATTATTGCCGTTATTTTTATGACTCTGGGCATTTGGCTGGCATTAAAACTTACAAAGCCAAAAATAAAAACAGTTGTAGTTGAAAAGGAAATTGTTATTGAGAAAGAAGTTATTGTAAACACCAAAGATTTTACTTTTAACGAAAAGGAGCTCGAAAAACTTGGTATAAGCCAGCGTGAACTTGAAGTTTTACAATTGATGGCACAAGGCTTAAGCAATAATGAAATTGCTGAAAAACTATTTGTATCTACTCACACAATTAAAACACATTCTTCGAAGCTTTTTGAAAAACTGGATGTAAAAAGAAGAACACAAGCCATTGAAAAAGCTAAAAGACTGAATATCATACAGTAAAGTCAATCATGCTTTTGTATGAAAGCTAAAATTCACACTAAAATCATACTTTAGTATGACCAAAAAGGAAATACGCCAACTTACTTTTGCGGCATATTAACCAATTTAAATTTTTAAAGAATGAAAAAAAATGTATTAGTTTTTGGATCGGTATCCGGCATTATTGCCAGCACCTTTATGTTTATCAGTATGTATTATTGCAGCCGTAATGGCTTTGAGGGCAGTATGCTTGTAGGCTATGCTTCTATGCTTATAGCCTTCTCTTTTATTTTTGTTTCCATTAAAAATTACAGAGATAAATACAATAATGGTGTAGTTAGTTTTGGTAAAGCTTTTCAGATAGGTGCTTTGGTAGCGCTCATAGGATCAACATTTTATGTAGTTACGTGGGCATTTGAGTATAATTTTGTTATGCCCGATTTTATGGAAAGATACAGCCAAAATGTAATTGAAAAAGCAACAAAAAGCGGTGCTACACAAGCATCAATAGATGCACAAATAGCACAAATGAAAGAATATACCGAAATGTATAAAAATCCTGTTTTCTTTGCCTTGTTAACTTATATGGAAATATTACCCGTTGGGTTAATTGTTTCGCTTATCGCTGCCTTAATATTAAAAAAGAAAAACAAAGAACAAGCTCGAACTGTTTAATATGGAAAAATTAGTAACAGGAATTGGCGGGATATTTTTTCGCTCAAAAGATGATAAAGCCTTGGCACTATGGTACGAAAAATATTTTGGCATTAATGCCGTACAAAATTATAAACCCTGGCAGCAAGAAGCCGGGCCAACAGTATTTGCACCCTTTAAAGCCGATACAAAATACTTTGGAAATATGGAACAACAATTCATGATCAACTTTAGGGTGAGCGATCTTGATAAATTTTATGACCAGTTAAAAGCTGCAGGCGTAAAATTAGATGAGAACAGGATGAACGAATCGTATGGCAAATTTGCCTGGGCTTATGATCCGGAAGGAAATAAAATTGAGCTTTGGGAGCCTGTGGATGAGAAATAAAATTAAGTTATGTCACTTCGAGCGAAGTCGAGAAGCTTTGAATGTGTCTCGACTCCGCTCGACATGACAATTACCGCACAAGTTCAATTACTTTTTCGCTTTCGCTAAATTTTCTTGTACCCTGAATTTTACAATTTTAGTGATCAACGCTATTGGTAAAGCCTCATCTAAAGGAAACTGAACAGAGCCTTTGCCTTCTTTATAAGCGGAGAGTTCTTTTTTAAATTCTTTATGTCCGGTTGGTGTAGCATAAAACCCAATATGTTTGGCATAGCCCGCAAAATAAACCAATGGATGGCCGTTTAATTTATAGGCAGGCATTTTATAACCAATACCCTCTTCTGCTTTTGGCGCAGCTTTTTTTATAGCAGCACGCATTTGCTTTAAATATTTTTGGGTGTCTTTTGGAAAGCTGTTAATATATTCATCAACATTTTCGGGAGTGGCAGTAGTTGCTTTCATGATCGTTATTTTATAATAAAGATAATTTCATTTACAGAAATTAAAACGGTATTAACACGACAAATTACAGGGCGGTTTACGACGCCTTATCCTTATTTTTAAAATATTTTAAACTTAGCAAATGAGATAATAAAACTATTGGCACAACTACTGCCGGCAAAAAAGTAAAGGGAAATTGCAATACTGCAATATTTGGCTGATCAAATGCTAATTGTTGAATTGGAGAAGGAGCAGAAAGCATCCCTATTGTAACAATGATGTTTAAAAAAATAATCCCTATAATATTCCATGCTCTCAAAAATGTTGTTTTCAGTTCCTTTTTCGTGTAAACAGCATAAACTAATAAGAGTATTGCTGTAGTACCAATTACTATATCAAAATTCCACCCTTTGTAAGTCATTATTACCGGAATTTTACCTTTTAAAAACAGCCTGTAAAGCACGATCTCAACCGGTAATCTTAAAGTATGAATTGCCAATAAATAAAAGAGATCTGATTTTTGTAAATGTAATTTCTTATAAAAATAAATTACGTAAAGTGCAGAAGGAATAATAACAAACAGCAAACGGGGTGGTAAAGCTTTTTCGTTTTGAAAAACGCCCGTAGCGGAAATTATGCCGACTACGGCAAGCCAGAAAGAAAAGAAATATAAAACCCCTTTATCATTGCCTGAAGCAAGGTACAGCAGGGCAATTGATAAAAGAGTAATAAGTATAAAAACTAGTTCAATCATTGGTTTATTTTACTTTCCAAATTGCCTTAAATGGTGATCGGTATGTTTATACACATAATTTCCAACCTCTTCTTTGGTCATTCGCCCAAAAAAAGGATGTATGAATTCAGGAACAGTATATTTATCATATTCTTTTAATAAAGAAATCCAGTTTTCTTTTTCGGCTTTAAAGTTACCAGTACCTTTAATTTTGAAATCGGGATGTGTTGGTTGATTTTTTTTCATCGGTTCAGAATCTTTCATTATTCCTTTTAGCGCCATCTTACCGAACAATTTACCAATGAATAAGCGGTCGTATTTCCTTTTTCCAAGAAACATCTCTTCACTTAAATTGCAATGCTTCAGCATTTGAAAAGCATCCATTTTTCCCCAATGCGCTTTGTCTTCTGCTGTTAAGAGGCTTATTCTATCTATCAGTATACTAATAGTATTTTTATCGAATATTGTTTTCATAACTACAATTTTAATTCATTGGAATAATATCTCTTACTTCTACAGTACCACCAATAGTTAAGATCGGACATCCCTTTGCCATTTCAATAGCATTATCGAGGCTTTCCGCTTTAACGATCATGTTTCCGCCCACCATTTTATTGTCGGAAATATTTATTCCCTCTTTTATTGAAAGATCTGCGTGTAATTGTTTTCCTGTAAAACCAAGTTGGCTTGTGCTTACTAATTTTGCCTGTGAAGCGATACCGCCAATCCAACGGCCCCATTGTTTCTTTTGAGCATCAAGATCCGTTTCTGTAGGATGATAATTGTTATTGGGCTCTAATCTGAAGAGCAACATAAAGTCTTGTAATTTTTCCATTTTTTTTAAGTTTAGTAGATTATTATGATACAAATCTACAGCAACATAAAATAATACTTCTTGTCATATGGCAAGAAAAGAAAAATAGGCCTATTCGCTGGCAATTTCTTTACGAATGCGGCTTAAAGATGTGTCGGTAACACCAAGGTAGGTTGCAATTTGCTTTAAAGAAATATGTTGTACAATAAGAGGTTTTTCGCGCATTAAACGTTTGTAGCGGTCTTTGGCATGATCGGTGATCATAGAAATACTATGTCTTTTTAATTCAAAATAACTTCCTACCAAAGTAGTTCGGCCATTTTCTCTAAAAGCTTCTATGCTATGAAATAACTGTTGGAAAGTTTCAAAATCAAGTTGCCAGCAAACGCAATCTGTTAAAGCCTGTATATTTTCTTTTGTAGGTGTTCTTAAAAAAAACGAAGGCCAGTCAATAACGATATCGCCAAACGAATAAAAGTTAGTGCTGATATCATTTCCTTCAAGATCTGTAGCATAAGACCTCACAAAACCGCTTTCTATAAAAAAATAACGGTTTGCGATTTTACCTTCTTCTAAAAGAAATTCATTTTTAGAGAATTCTATTCTTTTAAATTTCGGAATAATCTGTGCCTGTTCTTCTTTTGAGAATTTTTTATCTGTAAAGATGTTATAAAGAAAATCTTGGTTCACTTATTTTATTTTGGGGTTACAATCGTATCATTCTTTGAAGGCTTGTGATCATACCTATCAACAGGTTCCATGCGTTTACCCATACATTTGTAGCTGTTCAATAAAAAGAAAACAAAGGAAATGGTCCATACTGCAACTTTTCTGAAACGCGTTTTATAAATTGCGTTTTCAATTCTATTTACAAACCTATCAAAGGCGTTTGAGGAAGTTGTATGTCTTTCATTATACAAACCGCATACTTTTTGAGTAGAATTCTTTTTGAAATAAATTTCAATTTCATCTAAACTCATTTTTGTAAAATCAACTACTTTAGTTTGGCAGCTACCGCAAAATTTTTCGCCTTCAACAGAGCTCATTGCTTTAAAATTTTCGGAGCAGGGATTTTGTATTTGAATGTTTTTCATGTTAATTAAAAATACAAAAAATAATTTATTATTTAGGTGAGAGAACACAGATCTGACAGATTTAACAGATAAACCACAGATAAGATTAGTGAAGGATTTTCACAATCAGCAGCATCCACGTTCCATCTCGTATAGCTAAAAACAAAAGATCCCAACCATTTGGCCGGGATCTGATGTTCTTGGATAGTTGATATTATTTTTAAACTGTTACTTCTGCTTTTGGAGCAGCAGCTAAAATTTCTGCATTTGCAGCAGAAGCATATTGCTCAAAATTTTTAACGAAAGAAGCCGCTAAGCTTTGCGCAGTCTGATTAAACGCTTCTTTATCTTTCCACGCATTTTTTGGTTCTAAGATCTCTGCAGGAACATTAGGACAAGCCTTAGGGAAATTTAATTTAAAGTATGGTGTAGTTCCATATTCTACTTTATCTAATTCACCGTTTAAAGCTGCAGTAATTAACGAACGTGTATAAGACAATTTAATACGGCTACCAACACCATATTTACCACCTACCCAGCCGGTATTTAATAACCAAACGTTTACGTTTCCTTTTTTCAATTTCTCACCCAACAACTCAGCATATTTTGTTGGATGTAATGGTAAAAATACTTTTCCAAAGCAAGCAGAAAACGTTAATGTTGGTTCGGTAACACCTACTTCAGTGCCCGCTACTTTAGCAGTGTAACCACTAATAAAATGGTACATTGCTTGTGCCGGTGTTAATTTTGAAATTGGAGGCAATACACCAAATGCATCGCAGGTTAAAAAGAAAATATTTTTTGGCACATCGCCCACTGCTGGCGTAACTGCGTTATCAATATAATTAGAAGGATAACTTACACGTGTATTTTCTGTTTTAGAAATATTTGAATAATCAACAGTTGTTGTACCATCAAAAAAGTTAATGTTCTCTAATAATGAACCAAATTTAATAGCATTAAAAATTTGTGGTTCTTTTTCAGCAGTTAAGTCAACACATTTTGCGTAGCAACCACCTTCAAAGTTAAACACGCCTTTATCGCTCCAGCCATGCTCATCATCGCCAATTAATTTACGGTTAGGATCGGCGCTTAAAGTTGTTTTACCTGTACCTGATAAACCAAAGAAAATAGCAGTATCACCATCTTTACCAATGTTTGCTGAGCAATGCATTGGTAACACACCTTTTTCGTGTGGCAATACATAATTTAATACAGCAAAAATTCCTTTTTTAATTTCACCGGTATAACCTGTTCCACCAATTAAAATAATTTTTTTAGTAAAATCAAGTATAGCGAAGTTGTGTTGACGTGTACCATCAATTTTAGGATCAGCTTTAAAACCAGGTGCGTTAATGATCAACCACTCATGTTTAAAGTTTTTAATTTCTTCAACTGTTGGGCGTAAAAATAAATTGTTAGCAAATAAGTTATGCGAAGGGTATTCGTTCACACAACGAATGTTGATACGGTATTTTGGATCAGCACAAGCGTAAGCATCACGAATCCAAATTTCTTTTCCACCCAAATAAGCCAACATACGGTTATGAAGGATCTCAAATTTTGCCGCATCAAAACGGTTATTTACATCTCCCCACCAAACGCTGTCTTTTGTATTTTCATCAACAACAACAAATTTATCTTTTGGCGAACGGCCAGTAAATTCTCCGGTATCAATTGCCAATGCACCTACATCTGTTAAAACTCCTTCTCCTCTTAATATTGTTTCTTCAACCAACTCACTTGGATGAAGGTTCCAAAAAGCCATTTCAACATTTGAAAGGCCAAGTTGCGCAACCGAGGCACCATCTGCTTTTAAACCAATTTCGTTCATTATATTATTAGTGTTTTGTTAGTGGGGCAAAAGTACAAAAAAAAAACGGCCTTAAAAAGACCGTTTTTCCACAATTTGCAGGCTTGTTAATGTATTTTATCTAATTGATAATGAGACAAATTGGCCTTCTTTCGCGATTTTTTTCAACTGGTCAAGAAGTTCCTTTTTTTCAGCGTCTTTTAATTCGGTTAAAGGCATACAAATACGCCTTTCACCCTCACGACCCTGATTTTTTGTAGTATATTTTATCTTTTTGCTATCTAATAGTGCTGTTGTTTTATCTAATGCGGCGCCATCAATACCTGTTCCGGGACTTCCAAAATAAATTTCAGCAGCACAGTTTTTATCAGTAACTGTTGTATTGGCATCGATTGAAGAATCATTTGAGCTATCGGTTTTTGTAGTTTGAGAGCTTGTTGTAGTGGAACTGCTTGAAGTAGTTGTTTGACTTTTTTTGGTCTTACATGATGCAAGGCCTAAAAATAAAACACTGCTTAAAAGAATAACTGATTTTTTCATACTTAGGTTTTTGTATTGTAAATATGGCAAATAATTATTGAGAATAAAAACTATTTAGACTTTTTTATAGCTGAAAGGGCAATGCACAACCATCCGCCCACGAAAAGCAGGCCGCCAATTGGCGTTATTGGGCCTAAAAATTTTAACCAGTCGGCCCCATATAAATTGCGGGTGCATAAAAAATACAATGAGCCGCTGAACAAAATAATTCCCCAGAAAAATAAATGATATGCCCAGTTTAAAAATTTACTGTCGAATTTTAATTTTAAAAGCACTACTGCCAGCATAGCAAAGGTGTGATACATGTGATACTTAACACCCGTATCAAAACCGTTTAAAAGATCGGGAGTAATTAAACCTGTTTCTAATTTGCCTTTTAAGGCATGTGCGCCAAGAGCGCCAAGGGCAACGGCAATAGCGCCTAAAAAGCCTATTGTTATAAGTTGTTTTGGAAGTCCGTTTGTTTCTTGTTTCATTTTTTAGTTTCTTATTCTTACTGCAAACTGTTAACTGCAATACTGCTTACTTCTTCTTTTTAAGTTCTTCCATTATCTGCTGATCGGTTTTGCCAATAAAATTAAGCGCGCCTTTTGCACTTTTTGCCCAATCGCTTTTTGGATATTCGTAAATAATTATTTCGTATAGTTTTTTTGCTTCCTGTTCGTTATTTAAATAAACGGTTTCATCGTACAATTGTGCTAATAAAAACATAGCTGCTGGTCTATGCTTTGATTTGGGATACGAGGCTACACATTTTTCTAAAGCCACCTGTGCTTGCGGCATATTGTTTATGGCTTGCGCTACTTGTGCTGTTTTAATTAAATAAATAGGACAAAGTGTATCAGCAGTACAATAAAAAGCAAAATCAGTAAATGCCTTAATTGCTTTATTGGCAACATCCTTATTTACTTCCATTTCTTTTAGTAAAATACTATCCATTTTTTTTGCTTCTGCCAAAAGCTGCTTACAATCTGTAAAGTAATTTTTAGTGGAAGTAATAGTATCAACGCTGCCGGAAACATTAACACTGTTGTTCGTAACAACTATAGTATTTATTTGCTCTTTTGATTGTTCTGATGAACAGGCAGCTAGTAAAAGTAAAACCGGCAATAAATAATTATACAACCTGTTTTTCATTTTTAAACTTATTTTCTGTAAACGCGGGTTTTGTAATCAGCAGAGATCTTTCCGTTAGCGATATCATTTAATTTGCCCGAGATCATTTTACGCTTAAATGGACTGATGATATCTGTAAATAATTTTCCTTCGATGTGATCGTACTCATGTTGAATAACGCGGGCAATAACACCATCGTATTTTTCGGTATGCTTAACAAATTTCTCATCGTAATATTCTATTTCAATATTCGGTTTACGATTTACATCTTCACGAATTTTTGGAATACTTAAACAACCTTCATTAAATTTCCACTCGGCACCATCTTCATTTAAAATGCGTGCATTAATGAATACTTTTTTAAATGCTTCTAATTGTTTTTTTTGTTCGGGTGTAAATTCATCGTCTTCATCACCATCACTCTCTGCAAAAGGACCAGTATCGATCACAAACAAACGAATAGCCTTACCAATTTGCGGTGCGGCCAAACCAACACCATTAGCATTGTACATTGTCTCAAACATATTTTTTATAAGATCGTTAAGACCTTCATAATTCTTATCAATATCCACGCCTACTTTTCTAAGCACCGGATCGCCATATACAACAATTGGTAAAATCATTTTTTATTAATTAAAATGTACTTCAGTTATGTCATCATCCTGGGTGTACTTTGCCCAAAATTCTTTTTCTTTTAAACGTAACACTTCCCAGGTAGGGCTTGAGCCAACAGCCGCTGTTGTGTTACCGCTTTCTTTAGTAAATATTACTTTCTTTTTATCTTCGCTAAATGTCCAGTTACCGGCTTCATTAAAAGGAAAAGTAAGTGAACCGATAATTAAATTATAGCTAAAGGAATATTCTCCGTTTTTATTTATATTTAAAATGTAACCATTAAACACATGAGTTTTGGCAAAAGAAGTACTATCGCCGCCGTTAAATATATATTTTTCTATCTTCCATGAATTGGCTAGCCGTTCTTTTTTTGTTATTAAAGAAAAAGATGGCCCTTCAGGATATTTTTTGCACGAAACAAAAGCAACACAAAAAATTACCGCAACAATAAAAAAATAAGTACTTATTCTTTTCATAAAAACTATCTGCTGTAATTTGGTGCTTCGCGGGTTACCACCACATCGTGCGGGTGACTTTCTTTTACGCCGGCCGCTGTTATACGAATAAACTTGGCTCCTTGTAAAGACTTAATATCTTTAGCGCCACAATAACCCATACCGGCACGCAAGCCACCAATTATTTGGTACATGATCTCAGCAAGATTTCCTTTATAAGGCACACGTCCGCTGATACCTTCGGGCACTAATTTTTTAATATCATCTTCAGCATCCTGAAAATAGCGGTCTTTACTGCCTTTTTGCATAGCTTCTAATGAGCCCATGCCACGGTACGATTTAAATTTACGGCCCTCAAAAATAATTGTTTCACCCGGACTTTCTTCGGTGCCTGCAAACATACCACCCATCATTACTGTGCCTGCGCCAGCGGCTAAAGCCTTTACAACATCACCTGTAAAACGTACACCACCATCTGCTATTAATGGAACCCCTGTGCCTTTTAAAGCAACTGCTACTTCTAAAATAGCCGTAAGCTGTGGCACACCAACACCCGCAATAACACGAGTAGTACAAATTGAGCCGGGGCCAATACCAACCTTAACTGCATCTGCACCTGCTTTTACCAAAGCTAATGCAGCTTTACCTGTAGCAATGTTTCCTACAACAACCTGTAAATTTTTATGTTTCTTTTTTACTTCTCTTAATTTTTCAATAACACCTTTGCTGTGACCATGTGCTGTATCAATAATAATGGCATCCACGCCGGCTTCTACTAAAGCATCCACACGTTGCATGGCATCGGCAGTAACGCCAACAGCTGCAGCTACACGCAAGCGGCCACGCTCATCTTTACAGGCATTAGGACGTACTTTAATTTTGATGATATCTTTATAGGTAATAAGTCCAACTAATTTGTTGGATTTATCAAGAATAGGCAATTTTTCAATTTTATGTTGCTGTAAAATTTCTTCTGCTTGTTTTAATGTAATACCTTTTTGTGCAGTAATCACATTTTTAAAAGGGGTCATTACATTTATTACCGGTTTTTTAAAATCCTTTTCGAAACGAAGATCGCGGTTAGTAACAATACCAAGTAATTTGCCGGAATTATCAATAACAGGAATACCACCAATTTTATTATCCGACATAATTTTTAAAGCGTCGCCAATGGTAGCGCTGTTAAATAAAGTAACCGGATCCATGATCATACCACTTTCGCTACGTTTTACTTTGCGTACCTGTGCAGCCTGATCTTCAATGCTCATATTTTTATGCAATACTCCAATACCACCCTCTTGCGCTATAGCAATGGCCAGCTTGTATTCTGTAACCGTATCCATTGCGGCAGATACAATAGGTGTATTTAATTTTATATTTTTAGTGAAGTAAGAGCTGATATTCGCGTCTCTTGGTAAGATCTCAGAATAATCGGGCACTAATAATACGTCGTCGTACGTTAAGCCTTCTGCTACAAACTTGTTTGTGATACTGTTAATGGAAGCCATCGGGTGAACTTTAAGGTTTTAAAATTCGGGCAAATATAGTGTTTTTTTCTGAAATTGGGCTTCAAAATTAGCGCTTTAGAAGAGAATAGTGCTAAAAGGTGTAAAAAGAAAAAAGCCACTAACAGAAAATCTCCAAAATCTGAAAGTGGCTTAATTATTTTGTTATAAACTAAACAAAAACCCTATTGAAAGAACTTATAGTAAAGTTACAATGGTTTTTGGCGGTTTTTTTTGTGTTCAAATAAGTGGCAAACTTTACTTTATAAGTGGTATTTTAATTGCAGTAAGACACGAATTTCACCAATTACAAAAAATAACTAAATAGGTTTAGTGTTAATTTAATCCATGATAAAAAGTATTGTGGATTTTTAAATTTCACAAATCAATACTTTTTAAATTAAAAAATCAGTGAAAATTAGTGCAATTAGTGGCTAAAAATTAGCGTACTAAGATTTATTGAGTTTATCCATAAAGGCATCTTTTTTACGGCGTGAGATCTCGATCTTCGTACCGTCGCTCATTACAGCATAACCTCCATCCTCTTTTAGAAACCTTACCACATGGTTCATATTAATCAAATGGTGGTGGTGCACGCGAATAAATTCGCTTTCAGGAAGCAATTCTTCATAATGTTTTAACCCCGCGCTGATCATTAATTTACGCTTATCGGTTAAAAAGAAGGTAGTATAACTGCCATCGGCCTCGCAACGGATAATATCTTTAATGTTTACAATTTCATACGCGTTACCGGTTGGTAATGTGATCTTTTGAAAGCTATCGTCGGATTTTTTTAATTGTTGAATTAAAAAATTAAGGTTTTCCATATTCGGGCTTGCATTTTTTTTCTGAGAAACCTTTTCAACGGCATTTTTTAATTCTTCAATATCAATTGGCTTTAATAAATAATCGCAGGCGCTGTATTTTATAGCGCGAATAGCATGTTGGTCGCTTGCTGTTGCAAAAATAAGTTCAAATTTATGGCCCTGTACTTTTTCAAGAAGATCAAAACCACTACCATCTGGCATACTTATGTCCAAAAACACCAGTTCAGGATTTTCTTTTTTTATAATTTCAACACCTTCGTTTACATTTTTAGCAAGGCCAACCACATTTAATTGCGGGCAATTTTTTTGAATGATACCGGCCAGCATTTCGCGGCTCTTTTGTTCATCTTCAATAATCACTGTTCTTATCATAAGCTTATTTTTTTAACCTATTAACGGAATAAATAATTGTACCTGTGTTCCAACGGATCTGCCCTCTTCCTTCAGATCTGTAATTATTACACTTAAACGCGAATTATTAATTTCATTTAAGATCTTTAGCCTGTCTTCGGTAATTTTCATTCCTAACGATTTATGTTTTGCAACAGGCATTGTTCTTTTTATTTCGGCAGCTTTTTCCCGGCCTATTCCATCATCTGTAATAGTACAAATTAAAAAATTATTTTTCACACTTAAATGTATAATTAATTTACCTTTTTTAGGGCTTGGGTTAAGCCCATGCAGGATAGAATTTTCAACATAAGGCTGCATGAGCATGGGTGGCATAATGTCGTAATCCGTATCTACATTTGAATCTATGATCACCTCATAATCAAATTTCCCCTCAAAACGCATTTGCTCCAGCTCAAGATAAAGTTTAAGAGCTTCAAGATCTTCTTCAACTGTTACAGTTGGTTTATCAGAATTATTTAAAATAACTCTTACTAAACGTGCAAATTTACTCAAGTATTTTATGGCCTCATCTGATTTTGTATGAAAAATATAATGTTGAATTGAGTTTAGTGAGTTAAAAATAAAGTGAGGATTCATTTGCGAACGCAAAGCCTTTAACTCTATCTTACTCATTTCTACCTTACGGTTAAACTCCAGCTTTTGTTGTTTGGCAATGGAAAGCAAGCGAATTCTAAAAATAGTATAAACACTGCCCGCAATAAATGTTAATACAATTAATATGAACCACCAGGTTAAGTAAAACGGCCTGGCAACGGTAAATGTAAAAGTGGTTTCGTTTGTATCCCAAACACCTTCATTATTACAGGAGCGAACCTTAAAAATATATTTACCGGGTGTTAGGTTGGCATACTTGCTGTAGTCTTCGGTAGAGGGTAAGCTCCAGTCTTTGTCCAACCCTTCCAGCTTTTTTTGATACAATACTTTGTCGGGGTTTGTTAAGCAAATGCCTCTGTAATTAAACGTAATTGTATTATAGTTATATGGCAGCACCACATTATTTTTAAGTACAGTATCTTCATTAAAAATCTTTATACCTTGTATGAGAGTAGAATTTTGAATTGTATTTTTTTTAACATTAAACGGTTCGTGCCTTACTATACCGCTTACTGTGCCAAACCAAAGGGTGCCGTCTCCGTCTTCCCAAATACCATTGCCATTACATTCAACGCCTGCAAAACCTTCCTGTTTGCCATAGGCTGTTATTTCAACGGTTTTATTTTCAAAATATTTTTTAAGATCTAATTTATTAATGCCCTGGTTTGTGCCCATCCAAAGAGCTTGCTTGTTTTCTGCAAACTCTAAAGAATAGATCATTTCTGAATTAAGGCCATCATTTAATGTGATACGTTTAAGCTCATTGTTTTTTGTGTTATAGATCAAAAGGCCATCCAGTGTTGCGGCAAACAAATACCCGTTAGTATACTTAAGCGCCAGAAAATCTTCAAATTCCCATGCCAGTTTTTTACTCAGGGCAATCATTGAATCACCAACAAGTTTATACAATCCGGCGTGTTGTGTGCCAATATATATTTCATGCTCGTCGCCTTCACAAATGCCATATACCTGAAATTCGCCTTTAAAACTAATTGGGTAAAACTTAGATTCGCATTTATTATTTTTCCAGCTTATTGAAACAACGCCATTATTGCCACCAGTCCACAACCTGCTATCAGATGCTAAAAATAATATTTCGTGAGAGCCTTTTAATTCGGGAGAAATGGGAAGGGTTTGAAATTTCTCATTCTTAAACACCGTTATGTCATTTTCAGTTCCAAATATCAAACGGCCTTCCGCATCCTGTAAACCTGACTTTACCGAATTAGTAGTTAAGCCATCAATAATACCATAACGTTTAAAATAACCTTGCGAATATTTGTAGATTCCATTATTATCAGATGTCATCCAAAGATCACCTCTGCTATCTCTGAATATTTGATAAACAAAGGCGTTACCCGGGCCATTGATCTTATCAAATGTAGAAAAAGAATTATCCTTATAACGAAACAAACCGCTATGCGTTCCTATCCAGATATTATCTTCACGTGCGTGCACCAGGCAGCGCACCACATTTGAATTATTATCCGGACCAATATTGTAATAGCTAAACTGTGCGCCATCAAATCTCAGCAAACCATTCTCTGAGCCTATCCAGATAAATTTATCATTCTGGTTTATCACATCCTTAATGTTCTCATCTATCAAACCATTCTCAATATGATAATTAATTGCTTTTTTAGCTGAAAGATCATATACACAAAGGCCGCCGGTTGTACCAATAATTAATTTACCATTTTGATGGGTAACACAATTTACCTGGTTAGATGGCAAACCATTTAAAGAATTTATTAATTCAAATGAAGTTTGACTATATAACACAAGGCCTGCATCTGTTCCAATACACATAAAACCCGGCTTGGCATCAACCGCCATAACATTATAAATACAATTGATCTTTAATAACTCAAATCTCTTAACCGGGGTAATTTTATTATTGTCAAAAATATATAAACCCTTTCGTGTGCCCAGGTACATTTTATGATCAATACCATTGCATATAGATGTAACATAAGGATTTAAAAGTCCTTTCTCTTTTGAAAAATTATAGATCCTTGTATCTTTAATTACACTTAACCCTTTATTTGTACCTGCAAAAACATGGCCGCTATCATCTTCGGCAATTGCATTTACATTATGATCTACTAAACCTTTTTTAGGATTAAAGGTTAAAAATGATTTACCATCAAACCGACATAAACCGCCATAACCTCCACTCCATAAATAGCCATTCTTTTGCTGAAACATACACGACACCTGCACAAAAGGCAAGCCACTTTCTACACTATAGTTTTTAAAAAAGTACTGTTGTGCATCTATCCTTAAAAAAGTAGAAACAAAAAAAACAAGGAGTATATAATATTTCTTTCTGATAATCTTCACTAATTTAAACTTAATTGTTTAAAAAGTAAAGTATCTTAAATAAATGGTTGTTTTGATTTTTTAATTGGGTAAAATTGCAGCTTAAGCGATAAATCTTGTAAGGCAAATTTGACTAACTTGCAGCATTATAATTATTGCGCTATGAAGGAAGAAGTGATTTTAGTAGATGAAAAAGACAATGCCATTGGTATAATGGAAAAAATAGAGGCCCATGAAAAAGGCATCCTTCACCGCGCTTTTTCGGTATTTATTTTTAATTCAAAAGGGGAGTTACTACTTCAACAAAGGGCCTTAACTAAATATCATAGCGCAGGTTTATGGACAAATACCTGCTGCTCGCATCCCAGGCCTAACGAAAACACTTTAGCGGCGGCCAACCGCAGGTTAATGGAAGAAATGGGAATTACAAGCGAATTAGAGTACAAAACCAATTTTATTTATAAAACAGTTTTTGATAATAATCTTACCGAGCATGAATTTGATCATGTTTATTTTGGTAAGAGCGACCAATTGCCAAAAATTAACCCGTCTGAAGTTGAGGGTTACGACTGGGTAGATCCTGAAAAAATAACGGCAGATATTGCTAAAGATCCTGCAAAATATACTTCCTGGTTTAAAATTGCCATGCAAAAGCTATTTTAAGGTTTAAGTTGTTTCTTTTATCTGAATTTATTTCATATGTAAGATTTTTGGCTTTTATGTAAATGAATGCTTGCATTAAAAAAAATCACTTTTTGTACCTTAGTTTTTTAATAAATGGAAACAACTTTTGATTTGGTAATGATAAATAAGCAGGAAAGTGATGCAGAACTAATAGATCTTCAGCAAAAAATTGAGATCCTGATGCGCAATACAGAAGAGCCTTTTGTACTTGTTGACAGGCAACTTAATATAGTTACTTTTAACGAAGAATTTAAATACCAGTATTTTAAATATTTTAGTGTACAGGTTAGTAAAGGTCATTCTATTTTGGATTATGCAAAATCGGGAAAAGAAATTGTAAAAGAAATTTATAAAAAGGCTTTTGAAGGGATTAGAACCGAAACGGAATTGAACATAACGGTAACAGAAAATTTATCTCATACTGTTTTAATAAAATATAAACCGGCCCTCAATGAAAAAGGAGGGATTTTTGGTGTTTTTGTAAGTATTATTGACATTACCGAAAAAAAACGCGCTTTAGAATCACACAACCGTTTTCAATCATTGATTGAAAACGCCAGCGAGATTATAACTTTAACCGATAAAGATGGAAAGATAATTTATCTGAGCCCTAGCGTTCATAAAATAACGGGCTATAACGTTGAAGATTTAACTCACATAAAAAATTTTGTAGATAAAATGAATACCGATGCACAAGCTGATTCAAACAGTTTGCTTGAAGATGTTTTAAAACAACCCGGTGTTCCTATTTACAGACTTGTCAATTTAATTCATAAAAATCATTATTCCATCTGGCTTGAAGGAACGATAACAAATTTGCTGCATGATAAAAATGTAAAAGCCATTGTATCTAACTTTAGAGATATCACTGAAAAAAAAGCAGCTGAATCAAAATTGAAAGAATCAGAAAACAATCTAAGAGCTGTATTTGATAATTCAACAGAAGGTTTAATACTATTAGATAAAGACGGTGTAATTAAAGCTTTTAATTCTAAAGCCGATAATAATAACCTTATCCTTAATAAGCGTCTTCAGGTTGGAGAAATACTTTTGGATTATATTTTAGAAGAACGGCGAGCCTACTTTAAAGATTATTTAAGTCAGGTTTTAAAGGGAAATACTATTGAATACGATATTGATTATAAAAATTCTGATGGCAGCTTAACATGGTTTCATGCAACGTTAAATCCAGTTAGAGAAAACAATAAAATTACAGGTATTTGCATTGCGCGGCGTGATATCACAGAAAAAAAACTGGCGGAAGAAAGCATTCAAATAGCCAAAGAACGTTACGATATTGTTGCAAAAGCTACAAACGATGCTATATACGACTGGAATCTTCAGACTGACGAATTAATAAGAACAGGAGATGGCTTAAAAGTACTTTTTGGCTATGACGCTGAAGAAGCCAAAGAAAAAAATTTCTGGAGAAATAGAATTCATCCAGGCGATATTGAAAACGTCACAAAAAAACTCGAGCACTTGCTTTTGAAGCCGGATAATTTTTATTGCAATCAGGAATATCGATTTCTTAAAGCTGATGGTACTTATGCTTTTGTTTTTGACAAGGGTTTTATTATACGAAACAGTTCGGGCGAAGCTATTAGAATGATTGGCGCAACCCAGGACATTACTCACCGGAAGGAAACTGAACTACTTCTAAAGAATTTAAATGATAATCTTGAAGCACGGGCAAAAGAATTAGCAGATTCTAATACTGAACTTGAGCAATTTGCGTATACCGCCTCACACGACCTTCAGGAACCATTGCGTATGATCACGAGTTTTTTAAATCAGTTACAACTTAAATATAAAGATCAGTTAGATGATAAGGCTCAGCAATATATTTATTTTGCAAGTGACGGTGCTTCAAGGTTACGCAAAATAATTCTGGATCTATTAGAGTATTCGCTAGCCGGGAAAAAAAACATCGACCTGGAAGTGTTAGACACCGAAATGTTATTGGTAGAATCCATACAGCTTTTACGAAAAACCATCGAAGAGAAAAATGCCGATATACAGTATGGCCCCATGCCAACACTTCCAGCTAACAAATCATCCATATTGCAGGTCTTTCAAAATTTAATTGGCAATGGGCTCAAATATCAAAAAAACGGGCAAAAACCTGTGATTACAATCAACGCGGTTGAAACAGCAACGCATTGGCAATTTTCGTTTGCCGATAATGGCATTGGGGTTGAAACACAATTTTTTGAAAAGATATTTGTTGCCTTTCATCGCCTTCATAACCGTTCTGAATATGCCGGAACAGGGCTTGGATTAGCAATTTGTAAAAAAATAATTGAAAACCATGGAGGAAAGATATGGCTGGAATCTATTGTGGGAGAAGGAAGTATTTTTTACTTTACATTACTAAAACCGCCTTTATAGTATGTCAGTTTTTTCGCGACAATTTTCTATCCTTATTATTGAAGACAATCTCGGTGATTTTGTGTTAATAGAGGATCATTTGCGTGACCAGGTAATAAACCCCAATATAATAAACACAACAACATTTAGTAGCACAAAAGAATTATTAAACAGTGGCCATGTGTTTGATGTTATTTTTTTAGATCTTACACTACCTGATCTTAGTGGCAAACAACTGGTTAAAGAGTTGCTTGAAATTTCAGGTGATACACCTATAATAGCTTTAACAGGCTATGAAGATAAAGACTTCAGCGTAAAAACACTTTCATTGGGTATCTCTGATTATCTTTTTAAAGATGAATTAAATCCATCTTTAATTTATAAAAGTATTGTTTATAATATTGAACGAAAAAGAATTAGTTTAGAGTTAAGAGAGTCGGAAAAAAAATACCGTACGTTATTTCATGTTTGCCCGATACCCATGTGGGTGTTTGACCCTGATACACTAAACTTTTTAAACGTTAATAATGCCGCCATTAAACATTACGGGTACAGTAATGAAGAATTTCTTTCGATGACGATTAAAGATATAAGACCTTCTTACGAAGTTGATAAGTTGAGCAGTGTTATTGAAAAAAATAAAGATAAAAGTAATTTATTCAGCGGCATTTTTATTCACTGTAAAAAGGATGGCACTATAATTAATGTTGAAATTCAAAGCAGCAAAATAATTTTTAATGGTAAAGAAGCCAAACTAATAATTGCCATTGATGTTACAGAAAAGTTAAAGGCCGAAGAAGCCTTAAAATTAAGCGAGCAGCTGTTTAAAGCACTGGTTCAGGACGGTGCAGATCTTATAAGCATTTTAGATGATTTAGGTAACTATAAATTTGTGAGCCCGTCTGCATCTTCAATTATTGGCTTGGATGAAACCGAACTGATCGGAAAAAACGCTTTTGATTTTATACATGAAGATGACCGGCAAAGAGTTGTTAACCAGTTTAATCTTTTAAAAAGAAAAAAAAGAGTACAAATATCGCCGTTTCGTTTTAAAAATGTAAACAACAACTGGATTTGGTTAGAAACAATAGCAACCAATATGATGGATGATCCGGCAGTGCAAGGCATCATATCTAACTCAAGAGATATTACTTTAAACATTAACTACAATCAAAAATTAAAACAGAATTTTGAACGATACGAATCACTGGCAAAAGCTACCAGCGATGCAATATGGGATCACGATTTTGAAATAGACAGAACTTATATTGCCGGTGAAGGCTACAAAAATTTATTTGGTTACAACCTAGCCAACCAGTTTTCTGAAAAGCTATTTTGGGAAACACGTTTGCATCCTGATGAAAAGGAAAATATTATTGGAAATTTAAATGATCTTATTGCTGATCCAAACAGTATTCAATCTGAGCTGGAGTATCGTTTTTTAAAAGCCGACGGAAATTATGCACACGTACGCGATCGCTTTTTTATTATAAGAGACAACGGTAAAGCTGTTAGAATGTTAGGAGCAAAACAGGACATTACTAGGCAAAAAATGCAAGAGCAGGAAAAAGAAAAATTGATAACAGAATTGACTAAAAATAATAAAGACCTTAAACAGTTCTCGTACATTACGTCTCATAATTTACGGGGGCCAATTGCCAATTTGCTGGGCCTATCATCACTTGTTGATAATTATGAAATTAAAGATGATTCTCTAAAACAAATATTAGCGGGTATTAAAAAAGCAACTTTTATGTTTGATGATATTATTAAAGATCTTACTAAAGTTTTGAATATCAAAGATCATGCTTCAATTCCACAGGAAAGCCTAAGTATTTTATCTGCGCTTGAAAAAGGAATTTCACAAAACGAAACTATGCTACTTGAAACGGGTGCTAAAATAAAAACAGAGCTTGTTAAGGCGCCTGTAGTAAATTTTAATAAAGCTTATCTTGAAAGTATATTTTTTAACCTGATCTCAAATGCTATTAAATACCGGTCGCCATCGCGAAAGTTAAAAATCACAATTCTTTCAGAAATAATAAATGACGAAGTAGTTGTAAAATTCAGCGACAATGGCTTAGGCCTTGATATTGCCTTATATAAAGAACGCTTATTTAGTTTGTACCAAAGGTTTCACGATCATGCTGAGGGTAAGGGCCTTGGTTTGTTTCTTATTAAATCACAACTGGAAGCATTTAATGGTAGCATTGACATTGAAAGTAGTGTCGGTATTGGCACTACTTTTATTCTAAAGTTTAAACGTTGAAATTTTCGAGGAGATTTTAGTTTTTCTTTAGCAGATTATCCTCGCTAAATTTATTGGCTTCGTATGTTTCGTTAAGGATATCAAATATCTCTTCTTTAATTACAGGTTTTGTAAGAACCTCGTTAAATCCTTCTGCTAAATAATACTCACTGTTTTCGGCATAAGCCGTTACGGCAAATATCTTTAATTGTGCATTTTTCTTAATCTGCCGTATCATCTTCATTGCTTTTACTCCATCCATTCCTGGGTCGCCTAAATTTATATCGGCTAAAACAATGTCAAAATCAAATTCCTCTGCAGCCTTTACCGCATCGGCACCATTCGAAACAATGTACAAATGAAAATGCCTCTCTAAAAGTACTTTTAGTACCAACATATCCAGTTCATTATCTTCAAGTATTAAAACAGAGGCTTTTCGTTTATTAAAGGTGTTCATGTTCAATTTTTTTATTATTCGTTCAATTTTATTTAACGATCATATCATCATCGTCCTGGTTTGCCATCATGCTTTTACCATTATCGTGTGTATCCGAATTAAAGAATTTGCTTTTTGATGGGTCGAAGATTTTTTGTTTAATGCTTGCAGTATAATTTTCAACCGGGTAAAAACGATTGTTTGCTTTATCGAATTTTACCAAACCTATCGGCAACTCCATTACCTCATTAGAAGCATCCACATTTTTAGCATCCAGTACTTCACTTTCAAATAAAAATTCGTACACCAAGGCATTTCCTTCATCCATCTTTGTATCAAAACTTATTAGCAAAGGCACATACCCTTCTTTTGTAACACGTACAGTGTACCAGTTGTTCTTATATAAAGAAAATTTAAATTCTTTATTAACCGTCACTTTACACGAATCAATAACTTTATTGTCACTTAGTAGTTCTACCTTATAAGAACCTCTTTCTGCCCTATGGGGAGCTTTAAGAATTATGCCATTGATCTTTAAACATACAGCTGAGTCTTTTTTATTTACTAAAGCAAAAGAGCTTTTTACAAATAACATAATAGCAAACATTGCTAACATTTTTAAATTTAGGTTTGATTTTTTCATGGGTTTTATTTTTTATTGTTATTATTTTTTTTCTTAAAACAAAGTTGCACCCATTTAAAAAAAATAATTACCTGTTTTTAAAAGCAAATTCACATATGTAAGATTTATTTGGATTTTGTGATTCCAAATTATGGAAACACACTGCTTTTCTAAGTTAAAACGCTTAGATACTAAAAAATTTGGATTGCCTGGAGGCAGCCTATAGCAAGGATAACAGGCGGAAATAAAATGTTCAGTACTTTTTTCTTAATAAAGGTATTAGATGAGGCAATACCTCATTTCCTTTTTTATTATTAGCAGTAAATAATATAAAAAGATCTTTACTTTTTAACGAAGCTTTTGAATTACCTGTTTGATTCATTTCTAATTCGAATATTTTTATCAGGTGCAAAACATGATAGTACTTTTCAATTTGATCGGATTTAATTTTACGCGAAATACTTTTTAATGAGATCTCTACAAGATCATAATCTTTTTGAACCAGGTAAAAATAAGCCAGCGTTAGTTTAACATTAATGCTTTCGTGGAAAAAGTCTTTAAAACTAAAATTATTTAAAATAGTATTAAGACAATTAACTGCTTCTTTAAAATTTTTCTGCATAAAATAAAGCATAGCATTATAAATTGCTATCTGTACTTTGGCATGCCCGTCTTCAGAGTCATAAAACATCTCAGTTTTCTTAGGATCACTCAGTAATTCATCTTCTCTACCTGTTTCGCAGCAGAATTTTATCTTTGATAAAAGAAATTTAGATGTAACACATATATTATTATAAAGCAATAACGTAGAAATTTGCTCGTTAACCTTTTCGTAAAATCCTGCCGCTGTTTTATATTCTTCTGTAGACAAATAATACTCAAAAGAAAGATGATCTAACGCAAACTCCCATTTTTTTTGTGGAGAGGTTTGAGGAAGTTCAGAAAATAATTTCCGGGATTTTTGAATTAATTCTGTTGTCGGCAATTCAGAGCCTTTGTTTTCTTCACAAAAAATAGCCAACTGCAGATCGATAAAATACTTTATGATCTCTATTTGCCGAGACTGGTTTAAAGAAAACAGGTTATTGATCTCGTTCTTTAAAAAATATAAAGTATCAAGATCAGGCTGACTTCTTGAAAAACTATACTGGCCAAATATGCGGTTAAAATTTCCGAGTAACTCTTCTGCTTTTTCTAATGACAGGCCTAAAGCAGTGTGTTTATTAAAAAGTTGCGAATAATAAAAATATTTTTCGGAATGCAGGTGCATTTTTTTTAATGCACTGTAAACAACAAGCAAATCGTTATGCAGATCAAATTTTAACAACTCTTTTTCAAGTTTATTTAAAAACGCAATAGCCGTTTCGCGAGGCATATTAAAACATACTTCGGGCACCTGTAACAATTGCTTTATAAGACTCTCCTGCGTTTCAAAAACATTTACCGAAAGGTGCTCCTGTATTTTATCAAAAAGCCTGGATTTTAAAACATAAAATGAATTCGAGCTGATACCTAATTTTTTGGTTATCTCGGCATCACTTATTTTTTCGGAGCGATATGATTGAAAAAGCAAATAATAATTATCTGCTTTCGTTTTTTTGAAAGAATCGGCTATTCTTTCAAAATCATTATTGCTCAGCTGAACTATTACCTGTTTTAACTTGATCATTGATATAAATTAAATATTTAGAATTAATTACCCGGTAAACTAAAGTTTTTCTAACATTTGCTGTGTTAAAGGCTTATTTAAGAAAGTAATATCTAATGAGATTTCGCTGGCCTTTTTCTTATCTTCAGGATTTACTGAAGAGGTTAATATAACCAGCTTTAACGTTTTTAATTTTTCAGGTAATTTAGTTTTAAGGTTATCAATAAATTGAAATCCATCCATCATTGGCATATTAAGATCGATAAAAATTATTTCCGGAAAAATATCTACAGTTTCATTACTGGAAATTGACAAGTTATTTAAAAACTCGAGCGCACTTTTACTACCGGTATTAACGTAGATCCTTCCGGCAAAGTGACTGGCCTCAATTATTTTTTGATTAATAAAATTATCAAGTTCATTATCATCAAGTAACATAGCATACTTATATTTGTATTGTGGGTCTTTTCTTTTCATGTTTGCCGGTTTTAAATAATTACTGTGATCAACTATTTCTCTTAAATTTAATTATTATTCTAAAATATTTAAAATTTTAACTTATATAATTTTAAGTAATTAACCGTGTTTGCATAGCAAACATAACTATACCTATGGTTGTTTTGGTTCCTATTTTTGTAAAAATATTGTTTTTGTGATGGTCAACTGTTCGTGCGCTGATAAAAAGTATCTCTCCAATTTCTTTATTGGTTTTTTGTTCGCAAATAAGTTTAACTATCTCAATTTCACGATCGGTTAAAGCTGCCTTACTCAATAATTGCGGGGCTTTAAGACTACCACTGTTACCTTTAATAATAGCTTGTGTAATTTGGTCGTTATAATAATAACCTTTTTGCATTACTGCGTAAATAGCATCAATTACAGCGTCTACACTTTTATCTTTCGGCAAAAATCCGTTAGCGCCTTTGCTCATGAGATCAAAAATAAATTCTTCCTCATTGTGCATGGTTAAAATTACGATCTTGGTTTTTGGAAATTCTTTTTTTAGGGCTAAGGTAGTTTCAATACCATTCATTTCGGGCATTTCAATATCAAGCAATACCACGTGCGGTGTATGGCGTTTAGATCGTAATTGATTTAAAAGATCGAGCCCGTTAGAGGCCTGTAAAACCACTTCCATATCCTTGTAATCGCTTAATAAGGCGGCAACACCCGAGCGAAAAATATGGTGATCGTCTACAATCGCTACTTTAATTATCGCCGGCAATTCTGTTATTTTAGCATTGTCGTTCATAATTGTATTGGCGTTTTAATAAGTACCTGTGATTTTTTTTTGTTTATTATCATAAAGTTTAAGTTTGCATTTATTAGTTGGGCGCGGGTTAAAATACTTTTTAAGCCAAGCCCTGTTGATTTATTGGCAAATTGCTCAATTTGTTTTGTTGTAATTCCCTCTCCATTATGAAGGATGTTAATGATAAGATCGGTCTCTTTTTTTTCAATATTAATTTCAACAGCTTTTGGCTTTGCATGTTTAACCGTATTATTTAATATTTCTTTTGTTAAGCGGTATAACTGTATTTTGATCTTTTTATCAAATTCAATATTTTCTTCTTCACAGTTAAACGTAATATCGGTTTCGCCAACGGCATTTATCTGGCGGCAAACCTCTTTAAGGCCTTTTACAAAACCAAGGTTCATTAATGTTGGCGGAATAATATCATTGTATATCGTTCGCACAGTATCTAAAGAATCATCAATGTTCTTATAACTGGCAGTAACTATCTCTTCAAATACATCTTTATTTTCAATATTTTTTTTCAGGCGGCTTAAATTCAGTTTTAAAACATTAAGTGTAATACCTATATCGTCGTGTAAATTGGTAGCTATTTTTACCCTTTCCTGTTCAGCTATTTCGAGAGAGGCATCTAATAATTTTTTTTGATGTTTATTTTCTGTATCAATTAAAACCGCTTTGTTAGCTAACATTCTTTTTTGATAGAGCACCACCATTAATATCAAAAAGAAAACCAACATCAGTATTCCTAATGTTGATAAAAAGATCAAAGTAAAAACATCTATCTGCTCTTTGTTTTCCAAAATCCAATACTTAATAAAATGTTATACAATAAATTAAAAAAAGTATGAATAATACTCCATAAAATTCCATACTTAATGATATCACTCTTTGCCATATAATCACTAAAAATAAATAAAATGAGATTACCTGAAAAATAAAACAGTATAGCTGTATTTATCCAAAATACAGGAGTTGAAAGCAGGTTCTCAAAAATTAAATTCTTAAGCGCATAGTATAAAAAGAAGAATGAATAAATAATAAGAACAATACATTCAACAGAAGGTGAAAAGTTATATACTGAAAACAGTCCATACACCCGATAATCAATGTATGCAGCTATTAAAAATAAAGGAATAAATAAATTAATTAAATATGGTTTAAAATAATTTCTGAAAAAAAAACTATAAAAAAGGCTTATTAAAGCAAATTCAACCGCAGTAAAATAATGCAAAATATAATTATTGCTATGATTATATATGCTAGAGAAAATGTTCATTATTTCAAAGATCACATTCATGACTAAAAGTCCGAATATAGGTTTTAAATAGAAATTTATTTTTTTTAAATTAAACAATGAAAAAATAAAGGGAATTAAACATAAAGCAGATGAAGTAATCCCAATATAGAAAACAAGTTTTTGCTGATACATAATTAACTTAAATTTAAGGTGGTTTTGTGGCCACCCTAAATTTACACAATGATTTTTCTAAAAACCGTTTAATGCATTTCCACCACCACACATTGGTGGGCATACTAGCCCGCGCTCTGCAAGCAAGCCGGTATAAATATCATCCTCGTTAGCTTTTACACCTACAATAACCAATTGTTTCGCGCCCTTATCATCAATAGCATGATAAATTCTAATACCCACGCAATTAGCTTGTGCTAAAATAGCGGTGATAGCATCTTTTCCATAAAAATGGCCTAAAACTGCGCCTGGTTCAGCCGCACGATAATTTGCTGTCCACGCCGCTGCTGTTGCAAGCGAAATACTGTGGTCTTCTCTTCCTGTAAAACTCATAATCTTTTTTTTTAAGGTTAGTAATGATTGATGTTTACAAGATAATAAAAATGTTAAATCTCACAGGTAAATCTGCAAGCCGTTCTAAAAATCAAGTTTATGGTTATTAGCATTTTAGCTATTTTTTAACAAAAAAAAATAGGTAAAATTACCTACCTTTTATAGGTAAAATTACCTATATGCAAAATAGGTAATTTTACTGATTGCGCTTTTTTTAAAAATGCCAGAACTTAGTGTCGTGCAAAAAATCTATACAAATATGAAAGAATCTAAGATCGACCTTCACAGCAAGGAAGCTATTAAGGAATGGAGCGTAAAATTGAATTGTGAGGAAAAAGACCTCATACACGCCATTATGGTAATTGGTAATTCAACACAAATGGTAGATGATTTTTTAATTCTTAATAGAAAGAAAAAAGTAGATTACCAACATTAAAGTTTAAATTCAAAACACAGGAGAAATTGTAAGAAATTTCTCCTGTGTTTTTTTTATAAATACCCGCAAATTACTGTATTATTTAAGGCTACAATCTGTTGTATATGATTGACCTAAAATAGTTTCAGATTTATCGCCATCGTTGCATTTTGCACGGGCTTCATCTAATTTCATTTTACCAGTATTGTAGCTTTCTGAGCTTTGACCGCTTGGGCTGTTTTTAATACACTCACATGTGTAATCTTTTTTGCAGGATGTAGTTGTTAGTGCAATAAATGCTGTTACTGTAATTATTATTTTTTTCATTTTGCGTTTTTAAATAGTATAACGCAAATTAAATGCCACTGCTTTTACATTAAAGTTTTATAAAAGATCAAATACTTGTAGAAATTAAAGTCCTTTTTGAGGTTTATATTTTAAAATAACAGTTGCCTTACTGTCCATGCCTCGGGTTTAGCATTGAATAAAATTTTTGTGCCTGACCAAACCGTTTTAAATAATTCAGAGTTGCGGTATTTATTTAAATGCTCTTCGCTTTGCCATAAACTATAAGTAAAAAAAACAGAAGGATTATTTTCATCCTGCAACAACTCAACATGTGTACAACCGTCAAACCCTTTAATGCGCTGCCAGTTAGTTTCAAAAATTGTTTTAAAAACTTCAATGCTTTCCGGCTTAAAGCTCATTTTTACAATACGCTTAATCATAAAATTCAATTAATAAATTAAAATCAAATTTACTTCCAATATCCCTGGGGCATAACATATTTAAAGCACTTTTACCATTTACAGCAACTTCTAAATTACCAAAGCTGTTAAATAAAACCAATGGCTGGCCTTGCTTTACCTCATCATAAGTAGTTACGATTTTATTTATACGCGCCCCCGGTAGAGTGATGCTAAAATTACGCTTGCCAATTACCTCGTTAAATTGTTTTTCGGTAATGTTGGTAATTATATTCCCAAAATCATCTACATAAATTCCTTTACCGCGTAAAATATTTCCACTTACAAAACTTTCAAACTGAAAAGCCTTATAAAAGTCGGTTGTTGGAATGCTTATTTCTTCTGCTTTTTTTGTTTTTGAAATATGGATAGCAGCATCCACAAAAATATCTTTCAGAAAAAAATGATGCTTTGCTTTTTCATCATAATACAATTGATAAACCGGCTCGTTGTAATTTGAATCGATCAATGAAAACAATCCGTTATCAGGACAAATAATGTATTGGCCTTTATATTTTGAAATTAAATAACGTGTGTTATCGATTGCATTTTGCTTGTTTGAATTACCACTATCTATAATAAACTTTACAGCCATTAAATGAATGGTGTTTTCAGGAAAATAAGGTAGCGCGTTTTTTAAAATAAATGCAGCATCTGAAATATTATTGTCCTTTATGTCGCAACTCAGGTCAATAATTTTTACGTCGGGCAATTGCGAAAAGAGTTTAGCCTTAACAATGGCTAAATAAGGGTCGCGGTAGCCCAAGTCGGTTGTTAAAGTAACAATGCTCATTTGTTCAAAAGTAATTAATATTTGAAGGGCTAAATTTTTTAAACTTGAAGAGAGATTAACAAGTTTATAAACAATATTACTAATAGGGTGTTTGACAGAGTATGAATGAAAAGATTATTGCGCTAGACAGCGTGGAGCCGGTGGAGATTTATGGTGTGAATGATGTAAAACTGAACATTATTAAAAAACATTTCCCAAAATTAAAATTAATAGCCCGCGGTTACTCGTTAAAGGTAATGGGGGATAGCAACGAAATAAGCCGCTTTGAAAAAAAGCTTGACCTGATGGTGGATCAATATCATAAAACAGGTGTGCTTACAGATACAGTAATAGAAAGGCTTTTGGGCCAGAATGGTGACAACATTTTGGAATCGAAAGAAGAAGCCATAAACAGCGATATTATTTTATTTGGCAATAATGGCCTGGTTGTAAAAGCAAAAACCGAGAACCAACGTCGCATGCTTGCTGCTATTGTAAAGAACGATATGTTGTTTGCCATTGGGCCCGCAGGTACAGGTAAAACTTATACGGCGGTTGCTTTAGCGGTAAAAGCCCTAAAAAACAAGGAGGTAAAACGCATTATTTTAACACGCCCTGCAGTTGAGGCAGGTGAAAATTTAGGTTTTTTACCGGGGGATCTGCAGGAAAAATTGGATCCGTATATGCAACCTTTGTACGATGCCTTAAACGATATGGTGCCAAGTGACAAACTAACACAATATATTGAGAACAGGATCATTCAAATTGCACCTTTGGCCTTTATGCGCGGCCGTACGTTGGATAATGCCTTTGTAATTTTAGATGAAGCACAAAATACCACAGAAAGCCAGATGAAAATGTTTTTAACCAGGATGGGTGCCAATGCTAAATTTATTGTAACGGGCGATGTAACACAGATAGATCTGCCAAGTAAACAACCAAGCGGCTTAGTGCAAGCTATTCGTTATTTAAAAAAGGTAGAAGGAATTAGTATTATTGAATTGGATAATACAGATGTTATACGCCATAAATTGGTAAAAGCTATTATTGAGAGTTACGAGCAAAATAAATAATACATTAACCACAAAGAGCACAAAGTCCACAAAAATATTTACCTACTTAATAAAAAAATCTTAGTGTACTTTATGTTAAAATTTGTACTGAATTAAAACCTAATCCCTATCAACAACATATCATCGGTTTGTTCAAAATCTTTTTGCCAGTCCCTTATTTCTTTTTCAACGCGTTTACCTTGTTCCTTCATTGATAAAGGCTGGATCTCAACTAACAGATCGCGGAAACGTTTGATCATGAATTTTTTTCCGTCGTGGCCACCAAACTGATCCTGCAAACCATCTGAAAACATATACAAAGTATCTGTAGGGTTTATTTTTATTTTGTGTTCTGAAAAAGTTTTATCCAACTCATGTCCAAAACTTCCTATAGGGGATTTGTTTCCTTTTATTTCAATCAGCTCGCCTTTTTTGAAAATATACAAGGGGCGTTTTGCCCCGGAAAATGTAATTTCGCTCTTGCTTATTTTGTAACGGCAAATTGCAGCGTCCATCCCATCATTGGTAATAACGTTCCCACTTTGTTTTAAGGTTTCGTGCAAACGTTTATCAAGTTGTGATAATATTTGCGACGGACCTGTGATCTCAGAAAAATTAACGATCTGATTCATTAACGAATTACCAATAACTGTCATAAATGCCCCGGGTACGCCGTGACCGGTACAATCCAACGCAGCAATAATAGCATCATCGCCTTTTTGCGAGAACCAATAAAAATCGCCACACACAACATCTTTAGGTTTGTAAAAAATAAATGAGTTGGCAAAAACTGTTGCTATCGTTTCGTCGGCTGGTAAAATAGATTCCTGAATGCGTTTTGCATAATTTATACTATCACGAATTTCACGGTAAGCATTCTCCAGCTTACCGCTTTTTTCAACCACCTCAACTGTGCGTAAACGCACCTGCTCTTCCATATTTTCAGAGTAAGAACGTAAACTATCGCGCATGTTTATTAAAGCATTTCCAAGCAAATCGTTTTCGCTTAACTTATCGTAATGCGCTTTTAAATTTCCTTTACCAATTTCTGTAGCAAATACCGATGTTTGTGTAAAGCTTTCGGATAAAGCATTTACAGAAGATACCATGTCACCGATCACATTCTTTTTGGCTTCCAGTTTTTCATCCGGCAATTCCCCTCTACCCAGTTGCTGAATAATGTTTTTCATTTTCAACACCGGTTTTCTAATTCCGCCAGAAATAAAAGAAACAGCGGCCATTATAAAAACAAATAAACCAACCGATGCAAGCAACATAAACGTTGTCATCTTATCCGAATCTTTTTGAATAGAGGCTTTCATTTTAAAAGCCGCCTCACGGTTACGGTGAATAATCCCTTTTAATTGTGCTTTAATGGATTGTGTACGGGGCAATATCTCGCTTTCAACTAACTCTTCGCACTTAAATTTCTTTTGCGCATTTTCGTAGTCGTCAAAACTTACAAGAGTCGACATAATTTCTTTTTCAACCTGCTCTAGCTTAAAGATCTTTAAAAAGACATCCACCAGGCTATCGGCATCTGCTTTTTTATTGAGTTTAAGTAATTGCGTATCCAATTTTTTCTTTATTGCCGGATACTGTGTTTTTAACAACGAATCCAGATTCTTTTTATCATCAATACTATTTTGCAAATAGACCCAATTGGTAGAGTACATTTTTGATTCAGTAACAATAAGGTTTAATTTTTCCAGAGCTTCTACATATGGATTTATTACCTCGGTCATTTCGGCAATAGTGGCTTTATTTTTGCGGATGATATAATAGTTAAAACAAACATTGGCAATTACAATAATAATAACCAAAGCAAAAGCAAAAGTTATTCTGGGAAAACCCGTATTAAAAAAACCAAATTTCATTTTGAAGTGTTGATGTGCTTTCTAAAACCACGTCACCTATACAAATATATCAAATTATGTTACCTTTTAAAATCTAAAACCCCGTTAGATTAAGATTATTTTTAAAATTTAAATTTAATTTTTATCTTTCCGTTTATTCGAGCCTTTAAGATATTTATAACCATTACCTTTTTTTTAGTGGTATCAGCCACGGGCATTCATGCACAGGCAGATACAACAATTATTAAAAAAGATAGCGTTGATTTTTATGAGATGTCGTTAGAACAGCTTTTAAAGCTAAAAGCGCATGGTGTACCTACTGAACTCGAAAAACTCATCAATTCCCTTATTTCTGTTGCTTCTAAAAAGCCTTTAAACACCAGAGAATCGCCGAGTATCATTAGCCTTATTACCCAAGATGAAATAGCCAGCTCAGGGGCACGCGACCTGATAGACGTTTTACGCCTGATACCCGGTTTTGATTTTGGCGTAGATGTGGAAGGTGTTGTAGGCGTTGGCATTCGTGGCAATTGGGCCCATGAAGGAAAAGTGCTGATGCTTATTGACGGACAAGAAATGAACGAGATTTTGTTTGCCACTAATCAGTTTGGTAACCGTTATCCGGTAGAGCAAATAAAAAGAATTGAGATCATAAGAGGGCCGGGATCTGCTATTTATGGAGGCTTTGCAGAATACGGAGTTATAAACATCATTACAAAACAAGGTGCAGATATTAATGGAGTAAACGTTTCGGGCACTTATGGGCAAGGCTCTGAAGATTACTTAAGAAGAAATGTAAGCCTTAGTTTGGGGCAAAAAATAAAAGAAGTTGAATATAGCATTAGCGGCAGCGTAGGCCAGGGACAGCGAAGCAATGGCATATATACCGATTTTCAGGATAGCAGTTACAACATGACCGGCAATTCACAAAATAACCCTGCTTTTTTTAACGCAGGCATTAAATACAAAGGCTTAAGTTTTCGCGCTATTGGCGATTTTTTTCAAACTACCATGCGTGATGGTTATGGGAATGTGATACCGGGCGGAGCGGTAAAGGATAATTTTTGCGGCATTTTTTCGGAACTTAAATATATTATTAAAGTAAACGATAAATTAACTATTACACCCCGCATTAATTACAAATCACAAACCCCTTGGCAAAGCGAAGCTTATACCGGGAAAGAAGAATATAATCGTACTGCCACACGAACACTTGGTAACATTACTACATCTTATAATTTAAACCGTTATATTAATTTTGTTTTGGGTAGTGAGTATTTTAGAGATGAAGCGAAAGATAAAGTGGATAGCAGCTACTTTTCGAATAACAAACAAAAAGTAAGCTATCACAATTATGCTTTTTTTGCCCAGGGATTAATTAAGACCCGTATTGTAAATTTTATTTTAGGTGCGCGTTACGATAAACACAATGAATACGGATATGCTTTTGTACCAAGAGTTGGCCTTACAAAAAAGTATGGTAAATTTCACTTTAAAGCTTTATATAGCAGCGCATTCCGAGCCCCTTCCATCGAGAATATAAATTACAGCACCAATGATGGTATTAAGCCTGAGTTAACCCAAGTGATAGAAGTTGAGATGGGTTATCAATTAACACGCAAATCTTTTTTTAATATAAATGTGTATGACATTACAACAAATAATCCAATTGTTTATTATACCGATTCAACATCTACCGATTATTATATAAATTCCGGCCATTCAGGCACCCAAGGTATTGAGGCAGAATATACCGTTAAGCAAAAGTGGGGACATGTTGCTATTAACTATGCCTATTACTCTGCGGGAAATAAAGAAAAAATTCCTGATTACGAAGTAAGTGATAATTCTTCTGCTTTAATGGCGTTTGCTAATAACCGGGTTAACTTAAATTCATCTTTTAATTTAGCGAAAGGATTATCATTAAGCCCAACCGTTTCTTTTTATGGCGCACGCTATGGTTATAGTTCTGTTGATAGCACAGGCACTTCGGTTGCAGAACTTTTTGCGCCAACAACACTTTTAAATATTTATTTAAGATATAATACACCACTTAAAGGATTAACAGTTGGATTAGGTGTTTACGATATTTTAGATGAACAATTTAAATTTTTACAGCCCTATAATGGTTATCATGCACCATTACCAGGACCAGGAAGAGAGATAATTTTTCGTTTACAATACACTTTAAATTATAAAAGCAAAACAGATTGAAGAACGCTAAATACATAAAGTATATAAAACTAATGTTGTTTGCAGCATTGTTTTTGCGTGGCGTTTATTCAGGCAATTGCAAGGCACAGGAAACCGATTACAAAGCTTATACTTTATTCGTTTATAATTTCATGAAGTATATTGAGTGGCCGGAGGCACAAAACAAAGGTGATTTTATTTTAGCGGTATTAGGCGATTCACCAATTACAAAAGAACTGGAAACATTAGCAGCCACCAAAAAAATAAAGGGCAGGAACATTGTTATACGCAAATGTAAAACACCCGAAGATACATATGGTTGTCATTTATTATTTGTGCCATCATCAAAAAGTGCGGTTGTAAAAACATTAAAAGAACAAACCAAAGATAAACCCGTTTTAATTGTAGGAGAGCGTGAAGGCCTTGCCAAAAAAGGCGCCAGTTTAAGTTTTGTGACTTTAGAAGATGATGAATTAAAATTTGATATCAATAAAAAAGAAATAGAACAACATCAACTCAAGATAGCTAGCTCATTGATTAGTTTGGGTATTGTGATTAATTAGCCTAATCCTAACTCCTTCTCTTTTGGAGAAGGAGTTGTATTTCTCTTATTCAAAATTAATTTATTGTTTGGTTCCTTCTCCTTTGGAGAAGCCGGGGGATGAGGCCGAAATAAAAAAGGGCCTCAAAAAAAGCCCTTCCTTGATTATTATCTTTCGTCACTTATCTGATCAGGTTTTAAACCTTTGGTATCAAAGGTAAAAACAGGGTCTGCAATTTCTAAATTTGGTTTTAATGCTTTTATATCATAAACATTCTGGCCGCCATCTTTCATTAACATCACCAATTTGGCAATTTGCTTTTTTGTTTTATCAACGTAAATTTTTACGGTATGAAATTTTTTCTTTTCAGGTTTAACTGCCGGAAAAAGATCAATAACGCTACACATTACAGCACCAACTTTTTCATCGTTACTGTATTTATACTTATATCCATTTTCATACATGGTAAAGATCTTTGCCGGATTTTGCTCGTCATTTTCAGCGTCAAAATTCTTAATAGTTACTTCTTTAGCATCTTTATTATAATTCCATATGGTTTTACCATCACATACAATTGTATTTCCCGGAATATCCAATTTGAATTTTTGCCCCTTTACCGAAATTTTCCAGCTTTGAGGTTTTTCTACCGCTTTTTTATCTTTATTAAGCATAGTAAATACAACATCGGCTGTAATGGTTTTATAAGCCTTGGTAGTTTTACTGAGATCATCTAAAATAGCTTTTGCTTTAGGATCCTGATCTTGCGCGTTTAATAAAACCGAAGCGCAAATAAATAATAAACTAAATAATCTCTTCATAAACTTATCAAGTACAAATTTAATACCAAATTAAGACATCTAAGATGCAAAAAAGGTTTAAATAATAATGGGGTATCTTAACGATTTTTTAATTTTTGTAAGATTTCTTCCAATTGAGCCATGTCTTTGATCAGAACATCACGTGCCTTGCTGCCTTCAAAGCCACCAATAATTCCAGCCGCTTCTAATTGGTCAACTATCCTACCTGCCCTGTTATAACCTAATTTTAACTTTCTTTGTAAGAAAGAAGCACTCCCCTGCTGAAATTGAACCACTAATTTAGCCGCATCATCAAACATTTTATCCCTTTCGCTCAGATCAACATCCCCAACACCATCGCCCCCATCTTCACCAACATATTCAGGCAATAAAAAGGCACTTGGGTAAGCACGCTGGTTACCAATAAATTCTGTAATTTTTTCTACTTCCGGAGTATCAACAAAAGCACATTGTATACGAATAAGATCATTACCTGTGCTTAATAACATATCACCACGACCAATTAACTGATCGGCCCCACCAGAATCTAAAATGGTACGGCTATCTATTTTACTTGTTACCCTAAACGCAATACGCGCCGGGAAGTTTGCTTTAATTGTACCAGTAATAATATTTACTGATGGCCTTTGCGTTGCAATAATTAAGTGTATACCAATAGCGCGGGCTAACTGCGCTAAACGTGCAATTGGCGTTTCAACTTCTTTACCCGCTGTCATGATCAGATCTGCAAACTCATCCACTACCAAAACAATGTATGGTAAAAATTTATGCCCGTCATTCGGATTTAATTTGCGGTTTACAAACTTGGTATTGTATTCTTTAATATTTCTAACTTGCGCATCCTGTAACAAGGCATAACGGTTATCCATTTCAATACACAGTGAATTTAACGTATGAATTACCTTTGTGTTATCAGTAATAATAGCATCTTCAGAGTTCGGTAATTTTGCAAGAAAGTGGCGCTCAATTTTATTGAATAAAGTTAACTCTACTTTTTTAGGATCTACCAATACAAATTTTACCTGTGCAGGATGTTTTTTGTAAAGTAATGAAACCAATACCGCATTCAATCCTACCGATTTACCTTGCCCTGTAGCACCCGCCATTAATAGGTGAGGCATTTTTGCAAGATCGGCAATAAATATTTCGTTACTGATTGTTTTACCCAAAGCAACCGGTAATTCAAAAGCAGAATTATTGAATTTTTCGGATGCCAGAATGTTTTTCATTGGTACCATTTCGGGGTTTAAATTCGGAACCTCAATACCAATAGTGCCTTTACCCGGAATTGGTGCAATGATACGAATACCCAAAGCCGCTAAGCTAAGTGCAATATCATCTTCGAGATTTTTGATTTTACTGATACGCACACCTGCCGCAGGAACTATTTCGTATAAAGTAACTGTTGGCCCAACCGTTGCAGTGATCTTATCAATTTCTATTCCGTAATTTTTTAATGTGCTTAAAATTCTGTTCTTATTGGCAATCAATTCTTCCTGGTTTACTTTACTTCCGGTATTACCATAATCATTCAATAAATCAAAAGAAGGGAATTTATACGAACCAAGATCCAATGTAGGATCGTACTCGCCAAATTCTTCTACTAATTTTGCAGCTTTATTTTCTTCTTCTAATACAATTGGCTCTTCAACTATTTTGCCAATCTCAAATTCAGGCTCGCCATTTTTTGCAACCACCTCAGCCGTTTCAACAACATTGATCATTTCAATTTTATTTTCTTCTACCGGCCTTTCTTCAGCTTTTAGGTCTTCGATCTTTGCCTCTTCAACAGAAGGAACAACTTCAAACGTTGCATCATTGTTTAACGCGGTGGCTTCTTCTTTTTTTGGAAGCACTTCAAAATTCAATAACTCCGCTTCTTCTTCAGGTGTTAATGAAGTTTCTTTTAATTCGTTGAAAGATGAATTAAACTCTTTTTCAGCTACTGGTTGTGTTTTTATTTCTGACAGTATCTGTTCATCCTCTTCAATTACAGGTTTTACAGGTAATTTAAATGAAAGATTAATGATCAACACAAGGAAAGTCAACATCGAAAATGCAAGCAAGGCAACTAATCCAATACCACCAACATAATTAGAGAGTTGCGCGTTGATAAAATAACCAAAGCCACCACCCATATAAAACAATGTTTCAGAAAAAAAGTAAGACAATACCAACGAACTCCAAACTAAAAGAAATAACCATTTAGCGTTAAATGAACCTATGTTGATGAATTTTTTTTGTACTACTTTTTGAATACCGTATAAAAATAATACCGGCACCAAAATAAAAGACGCTGATCCAAAACCTTTATACATGAACAAATGCGAGATCAAAGCACCTGCTTTACCCAACCAGTTCTTTACTTTTGTTTCAGGTAGAAAGAATTCTTCTGAGTTTCCTAAAACTTTATCTTGATCTACCTGCCAGGTAAAAAAATAAGATACAAAAGCAATTGCTAAATAAGCAGAAAATAATACAAGTAATAAGCCAAAGATCTTTTGGGTACGCTCGTTTTGATAGAACGCTTTTACTTTTTCAAAACGTTGAGCTAAAGCAATTTTATTCTTTTCTTTTTCCTTAGTTTTTATTTTCGCCTCTTTTACAGGTTTTACTTCTTCTTCAGCAGTAGTTTCTTCCTCAACTTTGGCTGTTGTTTTTGGTTTATTTTTTTTTCTTTCAACAGGCTGTTTTTCAATCAACTTAGGCGTAACGTAATCTTCAATAGAATTTTTTTCTATTACTTCTTCAACGTCAGTTTCCACATTGTTTTTAGACCTGAATTTATTTCTTTTTTCGGCGCTCATTATCTTTTAAAAATAAGAGAAAGCATTGGGGTTTAAAGTCTTGCCTAACCAATGTTTTTAACTACAAATTGTTAATCAAATATTGCGTGTTTTAGAAGTATTTATTGTATAATTGATGTGCATGAGAAAGATACTTTTAATATTGTTTTTTGGGCTTTTTTGCCTTTTAAACGGTCAAATTACCATAGATAGCGCCTGGGTTTATACTAATTATACAAAAACCGAGAGTATGGCGCCAATGCGTGACGGCAAAAAGCTGTTTACCTGCGTTTATGCGCCTAAAAACGCTTCAGAAAAGCATCCAATTTTAATGGTCCGCACACCTTATTCATGTTCTCCGTATGGCAAAGATAAATTCTCAACACGTCTTTTTACAACGCATTGGGCCAATTACGTAAGAGAAAATTATATTATTGTTATGCAGGATGTACGTGGCAGGTACATGAGCGAGGGTGATTTTGTAGATGTACGACCGTTTATTGAAAATAAAAAAGGGAAAGAATTTGATGAGGCCAGCGATACATACGATGCTATTGAATGGATGCTAAAGAACATACCAAACAACAACGGCAATGTTGGCGTTTTTGGCATTTCTTACCCGGGTTTTTACAGCACCATGGCTGCATTAAGCAATCATCCGGCTTTAAAAGCGGTTAGCCCACAGGCGCCGGTTACCGATTGGTTTTTAGGAGACGATTTTCATCATAACGGTGCATTTGCTATAATGGATGGATTTAATTTTTATTATTCTTTTGGAAAACCGCGACCAAAACCAACAACCGCAGATGCACCGCGTTTTCCCTGGCCGGAATATGATAATTACAGTTTTTATTTGAAACAAGGTGCTTTAAAGAATTTAAAAAAATATATGGGCGATAGCATTGTTTTTTGGAACGAAATGATGAATCATCCAAACATGGATGCCTGGTGGAAAGCAAGAAATGCGCGTGTTGGTTGCAAAAATATTAAAGCTGCCATGCTTGTTGTTGGTGGCACATTTGATGCAGAAGATTGTTATGGTGCCTGGAATTTATATAAAGCTATTGAAAAACAATCCCCATCTACAAACAATAAATTGGTGATGGGCCCCTGGTCGCACGGCGGCTGGCATAGAGGAAGCGGTAACTATTTGAGTAATGTACGTTTTGGAAGTAAAACATCTGATTATTACCAAACAAATTTAGAACAACCATTTTTTGATCTTCATTTAAGAAACAAAGGTTCGGACAAAATTGCAGAAGCAACCATCTTTTTTAGCGGCGAAAATAACTGGAAAACATTCGAAAACTGGCCACCAAAAAATATTGAGAATAAAACTATTTATTTGCAACAAGATCAAAAATTATCGTTCGAAAAACCCGCAACAGCTTCGTCTTCAAAATATATAAGCGACCCAAATAAACCTGTGCCGTATGCCGAGCATATACATTTACAGCGCACAAGAGAATACATGACCGACGATCAGCGCTTTGCTGCAAGGAGACCAGACGTGTTGGTTTTTGCAACGGATGTTTTATCAGAAGATATAACATTAGCAGGTGCTGTAATTGCCGATCTTAAAGTAAGCTTATCTACGAGCGATGCTGATTTTGTTGTAAAGGTAATAGATGTTTTTCCTGATAACTTTGAATATGATGATGCTTACTGCTGTAAAGGTGTAAAAACAGAAGCGGAAATGGGCGGTTATCAAATGTTGGTGCGTGGAGAAATTATGCGTGGTAAATTCAGGAACAGTTTTGAAAAGCCGGAAGCTTTTACACCAGGTAAAGTTGAAACGGTGAAATTTGAACTACCTGATGTAGCGCATACATTTAAAAAAGGACATAAATTAATGATACAAATTCAAAGTAGCTGGTTTCCTTTATTTGACAGAAATCCGCAACAGTTTGTAGATATTTATAAGTGTGATGATAAAGATTTTATTCCATGTGAAATAAAGGTGTTTCATCAGCCGGATGCCGCTTCGGGCATTGTATTACCGATTCTGAAAAAATAGCTGTAACTTTATTAAATGATTCAGCAGATCATTGTTTATTCGCTTTTAGCAACGGCAATTATTTTTTTAGGTTTAAAATTTTTTAAGCCAAAGAAAAGAGATAATTGCGATAAGGATTGTAATTGTGGTTAATTATTTATTATGAAGATTTTCTCGGCCGAACAAATAAAACAAATTGATGAATTTACAATTGCCAATGAGCCTATTGCTTCTATTGATCTGATGGAACGTGCTGCTATGGCTTGTACTAAGCGCATTATGAAGTTAGTGAACATTGACGCTGAATTGTTGATTTTTTGCGGAAAAGGAAATAATGGTGGCGATGGATTTGCAATTGCTCGATTATTGCTGGAAAGAGGTTTTAATTGCAGCGCTTTTGTAATTAATTACACCGAAAAATTCAGTGCAGATGCCGAAATAAATTTTAATAAGCTCAAAGAAACATTCGGCACAAAAATTTTCGAAATAAATTCTTTAGAAGATCTTAAAGAAAAAATAACACATACGAATTATATTATTGTTGATGCCTTATTAGGAATTGGTGTAAATAAACCAATTGATGGTCTTTTGAAACAAGCAGTCAATTTTATAAATGCTAATTTTAACAAGATTGTGAGCATTGATATTCCGAGTGGCTTATTTCCGGATGATAGCTCGAAAGAAAATGAAACTATCATTCATTCATCATTAACATTAACGTTTCAATTTCCTAAGCTTGCTTTTTTATTTCCTGAAAATAAAAACTATGTACCTGAATTTGAAGTTTTGGATATTGGTTTAAGTGCCGAAGCAATTAATGCTCAATTCACCACTTTTTATTATCTCACCAAAGAAGATGTTGCATCTTTTATAAAACCGAGAAATAAATTTTCGCATAAAGGAGATTTTGGCCATGCCTTGCTTTTAGCAGGTAGCAAAGGCAAAAGCGGTGCTGCATTAATAAGCGCCAAAGCCTGTTTAAGAAGTGGGGCAGGCTTATTAACCCTGCATTCCAACAAAAGTACTACAGATGCTTTACTGCTACATTTACCGGAAGCCATGTCGCTTGAAGATGTAAACGAAGAATTTATTTCAGGTATAGATAAACCCGAAAATTATGATGCCATTGGTGTTGGTCCGGGTGTTGGTCTGCAACAAGAAACACAGATCGTCTTAAAAAAATTACTACAATATTATACCGGTAAATTAATTATTGATGCCGATGGTTTAAATATTCTTTCGGAAAATAAAACCTGGATGGAGTTTTTGCCAGCCGAAACAATTTTAACTCCGCACCCAAAAGAATTTGAAAGATTAGCAGGAAAACAGGATAATGATCTGGAAAGAATAAAAACATTAAAACATTTAGCGCTAAAGCACAATTGTATTTTTCTTTTGAAAGGTGCGCATTCTGCTGTAGCTTTTCCTGACGGTTCAGTGTTCTTTAATTCAAGTGGTAATGCCTCGCTGGCAAAAGGTGGTAGCGGGGATGCCTTAACCGGAATTATTTTAGGATTATTGGCCAGAGGTTACACTGCGCCAAAAGCAGTTTTATTAGGGATGTTCGTTCACGGTTATGCAGCCGATATTTGTGTAAAGAAAAAAAGCAAAGAAAGCGTTTTAATTAGCGACGTGATAGAGCAGCTGCCAAAGGCATTCAAAAAATTAGAATAATAATTTTACTAATTCCCTCTTTTAGAAAGAAGTTAAGTTGATTAAAGTTTCTAATAATGAGAACCGAGATGCTGAATCAAGTTCAGCTTAACTCCAATGTTTAGATTTAAGAACAAGCCGCTAAAATTTAGCGGATTTTTTATTACTTATGATCAAATAACACTATTACTTTTTGATCTTTTGCATTTGAATGATATCTACTAAAAATGCAAAAGCCATTGAAAAATAAATGTATCCTTTAGGAATTGCAAAATGCAATCCTTCAGCAATTAAAGAAACACCTATCATCATTAAAAAACACAATGCAAGAATTTTAAAGGAAGGATGTTTTTGAATAAAATTACTTATCGGTTTGGAAGCTACTAACATTATGCACACAGCAACTATTACGGCTACATACATTATCCACAACTCGTTTACCATACCAACGGCAGTAATAATCGAATCGATAGAAAATACAATATCCAGAATAATTATCTCGGATAATAATTTTTTAAAACTTACTTTCTTAACTTTTATTGAATAAGCATCAGTTTCTTCGGTATTACGGAGAATTTCTTTTGTACTCTTGTAAAGCAAAAATAAACCTCCGCTAATAAGTATCAAATTTTTACCCGAAAAATCAATTTCAAAAACTGTAAATAAAACAGCATCTAATTTTAATATCCATGATATTACTGCTAATAAAAGTAAACGAATAATCATAGCAAGGCCTAGCCCCCAATAACGGAGTTTATCTCTTTGCTTAACTGGTAATCTAGCCGCCAGGATAGAAATAAAAATGATATTATCAATTCCCAAAATAACTTCAAGGGTAATTAAAGACAATAGCGATACTAAAGCATCAATAAGCATAAATAATTTAAAATTTAATAAAAAATGTAGAATGAAATAAAATTAAAGCCGTTACAAAACAGGGTGGAATTTAAGCCCTTACTTTTTTTGGCGGAGGAATTTGTATATCGAAAGCCAACACAGGGATTACAGGGCTAATGTTGTTTTTTTGTGCGTAAATTTTATTTGAATGAATACATATAGCACTTTCTTCATTTGCAAAAAATTCATCATCAACATCAACGCACACCTCTTTTTCAGAGGTGTTTTCGTTATTGTTGTTTGGAATTTCCAAATTAAAAGTTACAACCTCCTTTAAAAAATCAGTTTTTGACAAAGTATCATGGCTGGAAATCAAAGCAACACATACCAATAAAATGCTCATTAAAAAAAATGAAAATGTGTGTTTCTTTTCTATGTTCTTTTTTAGCATAATAGTATGCAACAAAGATATTGGAATTTCACTTAGCCGAATCATTTTAAGTGTTTAAAAATATTATAATAACAAATCTTAACAGCATATTGATTTTTATATGATTAAATTTGTACAATCAATGCATTATACAGATAACATATTAAAGCCAATATGTAATTTTCACAGGGTGCGAATTAAAAAGCTAATCGTTTCTTCGAATAATAAGATCTACATTAATTAAGGCCTTTCGCTTATTTTGCGTGAGGTTATGAGTTAAGGTCTCATTTTATCATTAATCAAATCATTTAAAAACAGTGTATTATTTTATACTGTTACACTAATTTGTATTCTAATTTGAATGCAACTTAAAGTGTTATTAACTATTAAAAATAAAAAATCATGAAACCTATTATTTCTGAATCTGTTTATAAAAAATTATATGCTCTTATAAATAAGTTCAAATCGCCACAAGTTAAATTATTGGGACAAGAATTATTCAATGCAACCATTGTAAAGGATGATGCTCTACAAAAAGATATTGTGAGTTTAAATTCTACAGTAGAATTTTTTGCTGAATCATTCAATAAACCTATAACAATGCAAATTGTACTGCCGGAAGAAGCAGACTTAAGTAAACGAAAAATATCAATCTTAGCTCCTATTAGTATTGCCCTGATTGGTTTCAAAGAATCAACACGTTTTAAATGGAAAATGCCTTCCGGTTTTAAAAATCTAACTATACTAAAAGTATTTAATTATTAAACCGTTATAATAAATCTTATTCAAATCTTTAAATATGTCGGAAAAATTACTTTGCTTTTATTTTTTTCATAAAGTTTTTACAAAAAATATATCCGGCTTTACAAATTGAAAACATGACAGATCATAAAGAATATTCAAAAGATGGTTTTTTAATTGCCGAAGGTAAGCTGGATTACAACAAGCAGAAATTTGGCTTATGGAAGGAATACAATAAAAAAGGCGTTGTTGTAATTGAAAGCCATTATCATAAAAATAAAAAGCACGGTTTATATGTTTCTTATTATGATAATGGAAATATTTTATGCAAAGGCTGGTATAAAGAGGATTTAAAGGATGGTGAGTTTAAGCTTTTTAATGAAAATGAAAAGTTAATACTAACTCAAACATATTTTAAAGACAAATTGTTTAGTGAGTATAAAGAACCTGATTTTAGACGCTAGTATTAAAAATACAATAAAAAAAGCCGCTAAATTTTAGCGGCTTTTTTTGAATGATATTACTTATTTTAAGATGTAATAAATATTAGTTAACCATCTTGCAGTATCTTTTTCGAGTGTTGGATCTGTAACGTATTCTTCTATTACAAAAGTATAATCCAGTTTTCTTTCCTTCATATATTCATCAATTGCATAGTGTGCTTCGATGCTTTTTGAAGGATCACCATAATGTGGTGCATGTAAAACTTTAGAAGCCGGAATTGAATACTTTTCCCATCCTTTTAATTCTTTATTGTTTGGAACACAGAATGCCGCTGCACACTCAGTAGCCATAGTTTTTTCATCCCATGAATAAAATAAACCGCAAGGTGACATGCAAGATTGAATTTTTCCTTTTTCTAACTCAAGCCACATCTTTGGAAAATTCTCGCCAAAAAAATCACCTAGTTTACTACCATTCATTTTAACTTTTGGTGTACCAAAAAAAGTTCTTGCTTCCCACTGTATTTCTTTTACTTCATGATTAGATGCAGAAGCAAGCTCTTCTTTCATCGCTTCCAATTTAGTTTTTAAAGTTGTCAAACCTTTTTCAAATTCGGCACCAACCATTTTTTCCATATTCATAAACAAAGCTATGGGACGAAAAAGAAATCCCATTTCAAATGTAATTCCCCACGAAACCTGGGTTGAAGTTCCATTATCGCGTGCAATATAATAAGATCTTGAATCACCCATACCCTCAAAAGTAACGCGTTGAATCAAACTATCACCATTAAATGCTTTTATTTCCATTTCACCGGCACCAGCATCTTTATTGCCCGACCAAGTGTACAGGTGGCCAACTTCTCCAGGGTTACCCTTGTAAGTTGTTTTCATATTTGGATCCAATGCAGTAAATGGGCTCCACTCATCGTGGAAAAACTTATAGTCTGCCAACTTCGCAGTAATTAATGCTGATGGTTTATTTATTGAAATGCTACGTTCAACACTCATCTTTTTTGGGCCAACCAGTGCCAATATAAAATAAACAGCTATTAAGGCAATAATAACATATAATACTTTTTTCATGCTTGTTTTTTTGTTTACCCAAAAATAAGATTTTTTATCTTATATAAAAAATTCAGTTAAACCTTGTCATCCTTGTCTTTTTCTTTATAAATAAAGTTAATGATAATATCATCCGGCGGTTTGGATTCCTGATTTTCTTTTAGTTTTTCAAGGATCTGCGCTTGCTCAGTAAGGTAAGAATCATCGTCATCATCTTCATCTTCCCAATGATAAACTCTGCGCTGAGGGCCCTCTTTACGATAATTAAAAGCAACCAAAACCCCAGCCAATGAGCCAAATAAATGTCCTTCCCAACTAATTTCGGTTTTTAATGGAAAAATTCCCCACATGATACTGCCATATAAAAAAACTACCATTGCCGATACAACCATTAAACGCAAATGTCTTCTAAACACTCCACTAAAAAACAAAAAAGTTGCCAGGCCATAAATTAATGTACTTGCACCTATATGATATGTTGGATGATCAATAGTATTTCTTCCTCCCAACCATAACCAAATACCACTTACTACCCAAATCCATACAAATGTTGCTTTTGCAATTTTTTTATAGAAATAAAATAACATCATTCCCAAAACCAAAAGCGGAATGGAATTGGAAGCAATATGTTCTACATCGCCATGAATAAATACTGAAGTAATAATCCCTTTAAGGCCCTCGGCTGTGCGTGGAAGAATACCGTAATTTGCAAAATTAAGATCGTTGTAATGTTCGATAAAAAAAATTATCCAGATACTTAATAGAAAAAGCAACGGATAAAATAATGTTGTAAGTACTTGCTTTGCAAAAAAATTCTTCATTAGCAATTTATTATTATTTGCTATATTAAAAATGCAAAAAAATAAATTGGGAATAAGGTTAAAAAGAACTAAGACCTGAATTATTTTGTTTTATTTACAGGAACCATGATACGCGTTTGCCATTTGGCAGGATCTTTCTCAACAGTTGGGTCGGTAAGATAAAATTCGCGCATAGGACCATTTTGTTCGAGCCCATTACTTTTATTATAATCCCTTATTTTATTGTATGCAGTATATAATTGTTGATACGGTCCAAAAAAGTTATAGATCAGCATTGGGCATGCTTCCAAAATAACTATCTTACAATGCTTTGGCTGTTTTGCCGGAATTTTTTTTATTGGAAGAACACATTCAAATTTAAAATTTGTAGTATCGTTATTGTAAGTGATCATGCCCGGCATACCATCCATTGAAGCGCCAACAGAATTCATTTCTTCTTCAAGAACCGAATACGCTTTTGCTACTTTAAAAGAAACATCTTTCATAGGTGCAGAATCTATCTTACTAATGGTTAGCATTTCCGGAATATTTATGATACCAACAACGCCGGGCTTTGAATCCAAAGTTGCAAGTCTTAATTGATTTTCATTTGCCTTTAATATTGAATCAGCATTAAGCTTCTTTACAGGTGCCTCATCGTTAGAATTACCGCATGAAAAAAAAGCAAAAGCAATTGCAATGATCAATCCTATTTTAATAAACGAATTTTTCATTGCTTAATTTGTTTTGCCCGGATAAACTTTTAAAGCTTCCTGTAAACAGCTCATTGCATTTTTAAGGTCGTTAAGGTTTAAAACATACGCAATACGCACTTCATCGATACCAGCGTCGGGTGTTGAGTAAAAACCTGTAGCAGGAGCCAGCATAACAGTTTGCTGATTTAAATTAAAATCTTCTAATAACCACTGGCAAAATTTATCGGCATTATCAATTGGCAATTTTGCAATGCAATAAAAAGCACCGCTTGGCTTAGGGCAAAATACGCCGTTAATTTTATTTAAAGAATCAATTACAAAATCTCTTCTTGCTATATATTCTTTTTTTACTTCTGCAAAATAACTTTTTGGCGTATCTAAAGCAGCCTCTGCTCCTATTTGTCCATAACTTGGTGGGCTTAACCTTGCCTGAGCAAACTTTAAAGCAGCTGCCATTACTTCTTTATTTTTCGTGATCATAGCGCCAATACGAGCACCACAAGCACTGTAGCGTTTACTAATAGAATCCAACAAAATAACATTATTTTCAATGCCATCTAAATGCATTACGCTTATGTATTCTTTATCATCATAACAAAACTCGCGATACACCTCATCGCTTAATAAAAACAGGTCGTGTTTTTTTACAAGGTCACGAAGCGCTTCTAACTCTGCCTTTGTATACAGGTAACCAGTTGGGTTACCCGGATTACAGATCATGATTCCTTTTGTTTTTGGTGTAATTACTTTTTCAAAATCAGAGATCTTTGGTAAAGCAAAACCCGTATCAATAAAACTTCTCACAGGTTTAACCACCACATCAGCGGCACAGCTAAAACCGTTATAGTTTGCATAAAAAGGTTCAGGAATAATTATTTCATCGCCCGGGTTAAAACAAGTAAGCATAGCAATTTCAATTGCCTCGCTACCACCACAGGTAATGATCACTTCGTTATGATCAATGTTAATATTATACTCTTTGTAGTAATTGCAGATCTTTTTACGGTAGCTTTCGTTACCAGCGCTGTGACTGTATTCAAGCACTTTAAAATCTGCAGTTTTTACCGCATTTAAAAAAGAAGGAGGCGTTTCAATATCGGGCTGGCCAATATTTAAATGATAAATTTTTACACCTTTCTTTTTTGCTGCCTCTGCAAACGGTACCAATTTACGAATTGGGGATGCGGGCATAACAGTTGCTTTTTTAGAAATTTTTGGCATTCCTTAAAGAGTTATGGTTCTAAAATTAATCTCTGAATTTACTTTTTCCAAATGTTTTTTTCTTTTCGCCACCTTCACTGCTTCTGCTACCGTAAGATTTTTTTTCTCCGAAGCTTTTTTCACTACCACGGCTAAACGATTTTTCTGAATTACCTCCTGAAGTTCTCGGGCGTTTAAATTCGCGTTTTTCGCCGCTTTTATAACCGCCGCCGCCACTTTTGTAACCACTACCACTTTTGTAGCCACCGCCACCACCTTTATAACCACCGCCGCCACGTTTTTCGCCGCCACCATCGCCATCTTTCATTCTACGGTTGCTAACTTCTAACGAAATCTTACGGTTATTAAATTCAAGATCCTGTGCATTTAAAGCCATAAAATTATCTACCAGTTTGCTTTCAGTTTCAAAGAAAGAGAACGAGCTTTTTACATCTACATTAAAGACCATACGAGGATGAACCTTAACGCTGTCTGATAAAAAGTCTTTTAAACTATTGATATTAAAGCCATCCATTTGGCCCATGTTTACAAAGAAACGTGTTGTACGATTTCCGAAAGCACCATCAACAGCGCCTTTTTGAATGTTAAGATCAGGTGCGTTTTGGTAATATTCATGAAAGCGATTAAACTCTTCACTAATAAAACGCTTAATTAATTCTTCTTTACTTAAGTCTTTTAACTCCTCATAAATTGCCGGTAAAAAGCTTTCTATCTCATCGTCTTTTACCTCAACATTATGAAGTTTATGGACTAAATTAAATAATTGTTTCTCGCAAACATCTGAACCGTTAGGAACATCTTTTTTCTCGAATTTCTTTTTAATGATGCGCTCGATATCTTTTATTTTACCGCTGTCTTTCGGAGTAATAATGGCAATGGCAATACCTGATTTACCTGCGCGTGCTGTACGACCTGTGCGGTGTGTATAATTCTCAACATCTTCAGGTAAATTATAATTAATAACATGTGTTACATCATTTACATCAATACCACGGGCAGCCACATCGGTAGCAACCAGCATTTGTAAAGTACGGCTACGGAAACGCTTCATAACAAAATCACGCTGACTTTGAGAAAGATCGCCATGTAATGCATCTGCACTGTAACCATCTTTAATTAATGAATCGGCAACCTCTTGCGTTTCTGCTTTGGTACGGCAAAATACAATACCAAAAATTTCAGGATAATAATCGGCAACACGTTTTAACGCTAAATAACGATCACGACCTTGTACCTGGTAATAAATATGCTCTAAATTATCTGCGCCTTCATTCTTTTTACCCGTGCTTATCTCTTTAGGATTGCTCATGTAATTTTTAGCAATACGCTCAACTTCTCTTGGCATGGTTGCGCTAAACAACCATGTATTTTTTTGATCAGGCGTTTCACTTAAGATCGTATCAAGATCATCTTTAAAACCCATATTCAACATTTCATCGGCTTCATCTAAAACTACAATTTTTACAGTATTAAGATTGATAACACGACGCTCGATCATATCAATTAAACGGCCCGGTGTAGCAACCACAACCTGTACGCCTTTTTTAATATCTTTAATTTGCCCGTCAATGCGCGCACCACCATAAATAGCAGTAACACCAAAACCACGCATGTATTTGCTGTAGTTTTTAATATCGTTGGTAATTTGAACACATAATTCGCGTGTTGGCGCTAATACTAATGCCTGAACTGTTTTATTATCGCAATTAATTGCATTTAATATAGGTAAACCAAAAGCAGCAGTTTTACCTGTTCCTGTTTGCGCTAAGGCCACAAGATCTACTTGTTCTTTTGCTAATAAAGGAATTGTTTGTTGTTGTATTGGTGTTGGATTAGTGAAACCCAAATCGGTAACAGCTTTTATAAGGTCGCTATTAAGACCTATTTCTTGAAAAGTCATTTTAATTGTTTTATTTATACATTAACTGCTAAAAACACCCCGCAGTTAATGTACATTGCCAAACAAAAATGGCGGGAGGATTTTTAAGACGGGGCAAAGATACGTTAATTTATTGGAATAAAATAGTTATTACAACTTTTTAACCAAATAACCGCTATTATTTTATATTTTTGTGCTGCAACTAACTATGAATCATCATTACGCAATAATAATGGCCGGCGGTGTTGGTACCAGGTTTTGGCCAATGAGCACTACACAGCACCCTAAACAGTTTTTGGATATTTTAGGCACAGGCAAAACTTTACTGCAGGATACTTACTTACGTATGCTAAAAGTGTGTAGTAAAGAAAACATTTATGTAGTTACCAGTGATGTTTACAACGATCTGGTAGCGCAACAATTACCCGACCTGCCAAAAGAAAATATACTTTGCGAACCTTCACGAAAAAATACGGCGCCCTGTGTGGCGTATGCTTCATATAAGATCCATAAGCGTGATCCAAAAGCAATAACTATTGTTGCACCAAGCGATCACCTGATTAAAAAAGAAGATACATTTATTAAAGCCATTAATTCTTGTTTTGAAAAAGCAAAAACTGAGGATTGTTTAATTACTTTAGGTATAAAACCTACACGCCCCGATACAGGCTATGGTTATATACAATATGTAGAAAGCGATGTTAAGGAAAAAGACAAACGCATATTTAAAGTAAAGACTTTTACTGAAAAACCCGATTATGACATGGCTAACTTCTTTTTAAAGAGTGGCGATTTTTTATGGAACTCAGGTATCTTTTGCTGGAGCACAGCAAGCATAATTAAAGCTTTGGAAAATAACGATCCTGAATTGGCCAATGTGTTTAAAGATGGCTGGGAAGCATATAATACCGATAAAGAAAAACAATTTGTTAATAACGCCTATAATATATGTAAAAACATATCTATTGATTACAGCGTTATGGAAAAAGCCAAGAATGTATATGTACGCGCCAGTATTTTTGGTTGGAGCGATCTCGGAACCTGGGGTAGTTTATATACTCACATTCCTAAAGACAAAAAGCATAACGCTTTGGTAGGTAAAAACATTGTTACTTACGATTGCAACAATTGTATTGTACAGGTGCCAAAAGATAAACTGGTTGTTTTACAAGGTCTTGAAGATTATATTGTTGTTGAAAGCGATGGCGTTTTAATGATCTGTAAAAAGCAGGATGAGCAGCAGATACGCAATTTTGTTAATGATGTGAAGGTTAACAAGGGCGAAAAGTTTGTATAAATGTTGCATTTTTATGTTTAATTGTTGCATTAACATCCCTTAACGGCTTTATTTTTTTATTTGGCACATTACTTGTAAAAATCATATAACCTTAAAAACTTATATTTTATGAAATCACGTTTATCAATTTTATCAGGCTTATTATTTTTAAGCTTAGTTACATTTAGTCAAAAAGTTAATCTCGTTGTTTTTGCAGAAGATGGCGACAAGTTTTACGCCTACGTTAATGGTGTAAAACAAAATAACATTGCCGAAAGCAACGTTAAAGTTACAGATGTAACGCCTAATATTAGTTTAAGAATTGAGTTTGAAGATAAAGCATTACCAATTTTAAAACAAAACATGGCATTAGAGCCGGGTTTTGAACATACCGCAAAAATAAAACGCGATATGAAAAAACAATTAAAGCTGCGTTATTTTGGACAGGTACCTTTAAATGAAAGTTCGTCAAATAACGTTCCAACAGTTGCTTACCATAGCTCTGATAATAGCAATACAGGAAATTATAATACTGCAACCGGCGATAACGGAAATACAAGTTATACAACAACATCAACCACCACACAGATAAATACAAATACGGCTTCCAATCCAAATGGCGCTGCGGTAACTATTAATGTAGATGGCATGAACATGAATATGAATGTTAGTGGTATGGATATGAATGGAAGCACTACTTCCTCCTCGTATACAACCGTAACAAGCAGCTCTTCATCTTCAAGCAGCTCATCGCCCAAAAATCATAATCAGCAACAATCATCTACTGTTGGTCAATCTCAAAATGTTTCAGCAGGAAATGCTACCGGCTGCGGGGCGGCTATGAGCCAGGCAAGCTTTGATAAAATGAAACAATCTGTTGAAGCAAAACCTTTTTCAGATACAAAAATGAGCACTGCTAAAGTTGCTACAAAAAACAATTGTATTTCTGTTAGCCAGGTAAAAGAGATTTGTAAGTTATTTAGTATGGATGATGACAAATTAACTTACGCAAAATTTGCCTATGATTATTGTGTGGATAAAGGGAATTATTATTTGGTGAGTGATGTTTTTTCTTTTAGCAGCACAACTGACGAGTTAAATAAATTTATTGAAGAACATTAATTCGCCTCAGAAAACAATTTGTTAACCTAAAAAAATTTACAACTATTAAAACTTGTATTACCTTTAAAGCCTTCTTAAATGAAGGCTTTTTGCATTTTTAAAAATCAATTCATGTTAAAAAAAATAACCAAAAAAAAGATCGCATTATTTATTCTTGTTTTGTTAGTTGTATGTCAATTTATAAGGATAGATAAAACCACTAAGCCGGTAGATCCCACACTTGACATCATTGTATTAACAAAACCCAGCGCAGAAATTGCTTCCATATTAAAAGTATCTTGTTATGATTGTCATTCCTATCAGCCCGCATATCCATGGTATACAAATATTGCCCCTGTATCCTGGTGGATAAAACACCATATTAACGAAGGTACCCACCATCTTAACTTTTCAGATTGGGGCAATTATACACAAAAAAGAAAGGACCATAAATTGGATGAGTGTATTGAAATGGTGGAGGAAGATGAAATGCCAATGAGCTCTTATACATTAATGCATAACGAAGCCAAATTAAGTGCTGAGCAAAAAACACTTTTAATTAATTGGTTTAAGGGTTTAAAAGGCCAATAAATCACGGTTTCAGGTGATTTTTCGCCAAAAAAGCAAAGAAAAAACCACTAAATAATTTTTTGTTTCAAACAATTTTCATTAATATTGTGTTGTATTATATGGGCTGCATCTTCTTGCAACCAACAATCAATCAAAAAAATTAAAACATTAAACAATAAAAACCATTCACTTTATTTATGTTCCAGGAATCTGAACTAAACGGTATGACTTTACCGGATCTAAAAGATATTGCAAAAAACCTCTTAATAGATGCTAAAGGTTTAACCAAAACCGATCTTATCTCAAAGATCATTGAAAAACAAAGCAAATCAAATACAAAATTAAGACCAAGAATTTCTAAAAGCGATAATACCAAAGACATGAAAGAAAAAAGGCCACGTAAGATCGTAAAGCTTGATCCGATCATTGAAGACACGCATCAGGAAACGACCAATGTTTCTAATGAAGAAGAGATCGTTGTTGAACCTGTAATTGAAAAAACTGTTGAAGCTGAAGAAAAAGTATCTGATGATCATTCAGCAAGTGAAGAAATTACACACGAGAACGGTGAATCAGATGATAATGGTGTTTCGGGTATGCCACACGTTGACGTTGAGCCTGTAAAAAAGCACGAAAAAGTATATTACAATTTTGATAATATTGTTTTTGCAACAGGTGTATTAGAGATCATGCCGGATGGTTATGGTTTTTTACGAAGCTCCGATTACGATTATTTAAATTCACCCGATGATGTGTATGTTTCGCAATCTCAAATAAAATTATTTGGTTTAAAAACAGGCGATGTTGTTAAAGGTGGTGTTCGTCCGCCAAAAGAAGGCGAAAAATATTTTCCGTTAATTAAAGTAGAGCAAATTAATGGTCGCGATCCGGGCTTTGTACGTGATCGCGTGATATTTGATTATTTAACGCCATTATTTCCTAACGAAAAATTAAAATTAACCGGTCATCCGCAAGAAAATATGAGCATGCGTGTGATGGATATGTTTTCGCCCATTGGTAAAGGGCAGCGTGGTTTAATTGTAGCGCAACCTAAAACGGGTAAAACAGTTTTATTAAAAGATGTGGCTAATGCTATTGCTTACAACCATCCTGAAGTTTATTTAATAATCTTATTAATTGATGAGCGTCCGGAAGAGGTTACCGATATGGCACGCAGTGTAAAAGCAGAAGTTGTATCAAGTACATTTGATGAACCTGCCGAGAAGCATGTAAAAATTGCCAACATTGTTTTAGAGAAAGCAAAACGTATGGTAGAGTGTGGCCACGATGTGGTTATTTTATTAGATAGTATTACGCGTTTAGCACGCGCTTACAATACAGTATCACCGGCAAGTGGTAAGGTATTAACCGGCGGTGTAGATGCAAATGCATTGCACAAACCAAAACGTTTTTTTGGTGCTGCCCGTAAAATTGAAAATGGCGGATCGCTTACAATTTTAGCAACGGCCTTAACAGAAACAGGTTCTAAAATGGATGAAGTAATTTTTGAAGAATTTAAAGGAACAGGTAATATGGAATTACAGTTGGATAGAAAATTATCTAACCGCCGTATCTATCCTGCAATTGATCTTTTAGCCTCATCAACACGTAGAGATGATCTTTTAATGGATAAAGAAACCTTAACCCGCTTATGGGTACTACGTAAACATTTAGGTGATATGAACCCACAGGAAGCAATGGAGTTTTTATTGGATCGTTTGCGCCGTACACAAAACAACGAAGAGTTTTTAATGAGTATGAACGGATAGAACGGAATTATAAATTATAGATTTTAAATTAAAAATTTTCTCTAACGTGAACAGAAAAGCTCTTTATTTTGGTTTAGGTTATAGCCTTACAGCCATTGCATTTAAATTATTTATTTTACTGGCCGGTTATTCATTATCTACTTTCGGTTTTTTTTACTCGAGTCTTACAAGTGTTTTGCTGATCATTCCATTTTATGTAATGGCCATAAAAAGCGTGCGTGATAAAGATTATGGCGGAATAATTGGCGGCCGTGAATGTGCACGCATTGCATTAACCATTTTTGCGATAGGTGCAATTTTAATTAGCATTTATAACTATTTTGAATTTGAATACAGTGGTAAAGCCCTGGCTATAGATTATTATAATAGCGAACAATTTATGACCTTCCTTAAATCCCAATCAAAAATAAAACCGGAAGACTATCAAAAAATAATTGCAGAACAAATTCATACTTCAGAAGTATCTGCATTTAAAGCAACCACCGGAAAATTATTTTCTTATATGTTTATTGGCTTAAGCGGCGCGTTTATTACTTCTGCTATTATGAAGAGATCGGTGAAGAAATAGAACATAGATAACGCCGATTCATTTTATTTGGACTGAGAAACGAAATCAGTGATCATCTGCTAAATCCACGCCATGTGCGTTTCTTCATCTGAACAAAGACACCTTCCCGCTCCTGACCAACTTTTTATCAGATCCTTTTTCGGTACTTTCAATACGGTAAATATAAATTTCTTCAGGGCAAAGATTACCTTTAAACCTGCCATCCCATTTACCGTTGGTGCTGTTAGTTGAAAATACAATGTTCTCCCATTTATCCATTATGGTCATTTTAAAATAACTGTATTCACATTGTAATACCGGAAAAAAATAATCGTTACGATTATCTTCATTTGGTGTAAAACTATTTGGAATGATCATTTCGCAATCACAAGCCTTTAATTTTACTTTTATACTATCGGTTTGCACACCGCAATTTTTACTTTCAGAACGGATCCAGTAAATACCATCATTTGTAACTGTAATTGTTGGGGATGTAGAACCCGTATTCCATAAAACTTTTGTACCTGTGTTTGGTTTTACACTTATAGTTTTATTTTCATCACTCAAACAAAATGTAACATCATTTACAATGCCGGATATGCCTCCCGGCATAAATTTAACCTTAGCTGTATCTATTACCGTACAACCCAGGTTAGTTATTTTTACCCAATAGTTGGCAGTATTTTCTACTTTAATCCTTTGTGTGGTTTCGCCGGTGCTCCAAAAAAATAACAAACCGGTATTTTTTGCATCCAACACTAATGCCTTGCTTTTACATAAACTGGTATCGCGTAATACTAATTTCGGTCTTGAATATACCTTTACAACCGTACTATCGAGATAGGTATTTTTACCTGACGACACCTTCAAATAAATTTTTTCATTCAAACTTTTTACTTTCACTTTTTTGGTATTGTAAATAATACCAATGCTTTTGCCACGCCATTCGGTAGAAGCATTTTTTTCTAATGATTGTTTAATTTCAATAAACGCACTATCACCCACACAAAAGCCGGTTGTATCAGGCAATAGGTTTTTTTGCGCAAATACATTTACCGCAAATAAAATAAATAAATATGTAATTACTTTTTTGATAATTATTGCTCCAATTCAATTGTTATTTTAGTTCCTGTACTTTTTGGATCCAGCTCCGATTTATCTATCATGGTTACCTTTTGGCTCTTACCTGATAATTTAGAATTAATTTCTAAAATGGTTTTAATGGTACTGGTGCCTAAAGATTTATGTCCGGTTTTTGCGTGTTCTTTTGCTTTCATCAATCCAATACCATCGTCTTCTATGGTGATGAATAATTTATTTTTATTTTCTTTTTTAAAGGTTACCCATAAAGTACCGTGCGAATGTTTTGGCAAGATGCCATGTATGATACAATTCTCTACATGAGGTTGAATGATCATGTTAGGGATCTTTATTTCGGCGCCATTTAATTGCTCATCCAGGTTAATCACATAATCAAATTTATTTTTAAAACGTTCTTTTTCCAGCTCTAAATAATAAGTTAAGCGCGAGATCTCATCATTCAAAGTAATATCACTTTGCGAAGCCTTTTCAATGATCATACGAATTAAACGTGAGAATTTTGCAAGATATTCACTTGCCTTTAAGCTGTTATTAGTATTAATATAATTTTGAATAGATGTTAATGAATTAAATATAAAGTGTGGACTCAACAAGGCATTCATTGCCTGGTGTTTTAATAAATTAACCTGCTGCTCTTCCTGCAAGCGCCTGGTTGCTTTTAATTTTACTCTTTTTACCCAAACAAAACTTATGCCGCTTATTAATAACAAGCCGCCAATTGTAAATAACCAATAGATCCATTGCGTTTCGGTTAATTTTTGTTCTTTTTTAATTAAGACAACAGCATTCGGACTCCAGGTAATATTATCTACCGAGGCGGAAATTTCTATCTTGTGTTTGCCACCTTCAATAGATCCCAATTCAAAAGATGTATTCTCTATAACCTTCCAATCGCCGTCATCTCTACGGTAACGGTAATATTGTTTACCCGGTTTATTAAAGAAAGGACTGTAAAAATAAATGGAAATATCACTTTGATCGGCACCTAAAGCAACCGTATCGCTGGTGGTGTTTAAATTTTTACCATCAACATATATATAATTTATTACTACGGGTTTTAAGGTAGGATCAAAACCGGTTATATCCTTTAATGTGGCAATAGATATGCCGCGCGCTGTAGAGATACACACATTTTGTTCGTTCAAAGTAATATCGTTAATAGAATTAGAGGGTAAGCCGTTTGATTTATTTAAAATTTTTATTGGCTGAAGATCTTTATCACAAATAAAAACGCCATCTAAAGTTCCCAACCATATTTGCCCATTAAATTCTTTTATCTTTTTTACACCGTTTAATCGCAAATTACCAACCTGCTGTATTAATTTTTTTGCGCGCACATCGGTAATGCCCGCTTCGTGAGCAGCATATAATCTGCCGTTAATTAAGGCAATATCGTTTATCTTATAATTTAATTCAGGGCTAACTACTGCATTATATTTTTTACTTTTAAAATCGTAAACAAAAAAACCGGTGCTTGTTGCAACAAATAACGAATCATTATTTTTTAATAAAGCATTTACCGATACACGATAATCCGGAAAAGAAATGAGTGTATCTAATGTTTTTGAAGCATCCTCATTACACAATAAAATATTTGCCTGCCAATCGGCAGCAATACTCTTATTATTCTCTAAAGGCAAAAATTGTTTTACAATAATTGGTTTAAAGCGATAGATCTTTTTTGAATCGGAAAATAACGACGGACTCATGTCAAACTGGCTGCGTTTATAATAATAAATTACACCATTTACTTCGCTAATGCCGTTAATAGGTTCGGTAATAAATTCATCCGGATGCGATAAGATCTTGGTTTGATTGTTATTGATGTTCAAACCAAACAAACCATTGCTGGTAGCGGCAAATAATAAATTCTGTTTAAAAAAAACTTCATTTACATTTAATACTTTACCACGGTAATTAAAATTAATAGAATTAAAGAAAGGGTTCTGAATAAAATAAACGCCATCGCTGTAAGTGCCTATCCAGATATTTTGGGTCTTATCTTTATAAATACAATTAATAAGCGTTGGTGGAATTCCTAAAATATCAAATACATCATAGGTAATTTCGTTTTGATATAGATATAAATTCTCATCGGGATAAGATGTGAACCAAATACGGTCATAATCATCAATAAGTATTTTATTAATACTCTTTTCTCCGCCTAACTGAAACGTTAAGCCTTTGTTCTTGTATTTTGGTGTGATCTCACGTTCAACTTTGTAGTTATTTACTATTATGATCTTACCGGCACTGCCAATAACCAACTTTCCATCTTTTGATTGCGCAATAGAATTTATTTTAGATCCTTTTAAAACATCCATTCGTTTTTGCGTGCCATCTGTTGCATCATACAAGCCATCTGATCTTCCAACCAAAATTTTATTATCCTGTGTTTTAAAAACACAAAAGGCCTGGTTAATATCGTCTTTTTTATTCTTTTTAAACGCATCGGGCATTTTTTTACCTGTTGCCAAATCAATTATAATTATCCTTATCTGTGCCGTTAATAAATAAGCATACTTATCTGTAATAATAAAATTATCAGCTGCGCTGGCATATTTTAAATTTGGTTCGAATTGGTATTTTTTTGTTTTAAGATTAAAGCTGGAGATGCCTTCATCACGAATAGATAAAAGTATTTCTGCCGAATTTTTTAACGACACGTTTAAGAGTGCGTTGCTTTTTAAACTATCTATATTTAATTTATCGAATTTATACCCATCGTAAAAATAAATACCATTTTGCGTGGTAAAATACATTAAGCCGTTGGGGTGCTGCTCAATATTAAAAATGTTTGAATTGTTCAATCCCTCTTCGCTTCCTAATTTTTGAAAATTAAAAGAAGGCGTTTGCGATCTGCCCGATAAAAAAGCAAAAAACAAAAAAAGATATATAAAAAGAGACCTGATAATTTTAAATTAAACTACTTTGCTACACAAAATAATCATTAATGTATAAAAATACAAAAAGCCCGTAAACGGGCTTAGTATTTTAGATGGAATTTTGAATTATTTAGGCGAAACCGACTTGGTTTTAATGAACTCCGAAAACTCCTGTATACGGGCTTTACTAACCTGTACATGTGTTCCATCGCTTAATATCACTTCCCCACCTTCGTTATTACTATATTCTTTTACATAATTTACATTTATTAAAGCCGAACGGTGTATCCTGAAAAAATCGCTGGTTGGTAAAATAGCCTCAAACTCTTTTAAGGTTTTACTGGCAACAATTTTCTTTTGTCCGTTCAAAAATAAATTAGTGTAATTATCACTTGCCTCTAACCAAACTATATCTTTAAAATCAACCAATGTAAACCCTTTGCTGTGACTGATCAATACAATGTTCTTATCATCTGTTTTTGCTGAAGTTGTTGCCGGTTTGCTTTCGTAATGCTGTACAACTTTACGTATAGCCCCTTGCAGCTCGCTTAACATTAATGGTTTTAATAAATAATCGGTTGCGCCCGCCTTAACGGCAGTAATGCCATGTTCACTATAAGCTGTTAAAAATACCACGCAAAAATCGCGGTTATAAATACCTTCCAGCATTTGAAAACCGTTCATGCCCGGCATATTAATATCTAAAAAAACAACGTGAGGTTTTAACTCCTGTATCTTGGTCTTACCTTCAGGACCGCTTGCGGCTTCGCCTATTACTTCTATCTCACTACAATAATTCTGAAGCATGCTGCGTGTATTGCTTCTGCTGTCTTCCTCATCATCTATAATAACTGCGGTGTACTTTTGCATAAAAATAATTTTTTACTAATCTAAACATTAATATTAAATAAAAATTTTGACTTATTGAAACATAGTTTTTAATGAGTAAATCACCTGTAATGAACAATTACGCTAAATTTTCATAGATCTTAAAGGTTCCAAAATAACTAGTCATTAAAACATGAGCCTCTTTTAAAAGTGTATTGGTTGTATAATTTACATTTAATTGTTTAAGAGCCAGTTTTTCGGCCTCATGTTCTTTTTCGCCGGTGGTTTTACGGATAGATTTTCCTAAACTATAAATACCAAGGCCTTTATCTTTTATTTTACCCAGATCGGCAATTACAAAGCTTAGCGCATAAAAAGCTTTTTTGTTGAAAGCTATGTGGTGCGTTAAACCTTTTTTTAGAGGTAATTTATTAAATGGGTTTTTTACAATAGCAGGTGTAATAAATTTTTTCTCCCACTTATATTTTTCTTTTGCTTCTTTTAAAACAATCAATCCATCAAACGCAGCGGCATAAATACTTACCCATCTTAATTTACGACGCAACTCATGCACCTGCAATTCCATATCATCAAAACCTGTTGGAAAACGCGCAAAGAAATCGGCTGCTTCTTTTAGTTCTGTTTTTATTTCTTCATGAAGTTTGGCAATAATGCGTTTATCATTAAAATTGATCTTAAAATCTTTATTCATTTCTTCAAGATCTTTAATGTAAAAATCGTGTTTGCTTAATTTTTTATTTAATTTATCAATTGATTTATCCAGCTTTTTTGAAATATATTCTAACTGTATACTTTTAACGGCCTTTAATTTTGAGAAATCTGCAAGTAATGTAATGTAATTATCTATTTCACCTAAATAATCTTCCAGCTTTTTTATTAGTGAATACCATTCTTCCACTTCTTTATCGTGAATAAATGTTCTGGAGATTCGCAAAATAGATTCCGCCATAAATAAAGGCGTGCGCACTTTACTTTTATGCAAAAACAAAACAGGATCATCACTGGCTTTTGCTTTTTTTAATGCCGCAATTATTTGTTTGCAATGTAACTGAAACGGAAAATGCTGATTTATAGCCATAGGTTTATATTTGAATATTAAATATACCAAACAAAACTACCAAAAACAAAAAAGCCCGGAACCATGACGATCCGGGCTAAACTTACAAATCTCAGCTATTAGTTTTCTTTTTGTTTTAAGGTTACCTCATTGGCAACTATTTCGGTAATGTATTTCTTTTGACCATCTTTACCAACGTAATTGCGAGTTGTTAAACGGCCTTCCACGCTTACAAAGCTTCCTTTTTTTAATTCAGCTTCAATTTGCTCGGCCATTTTACCCCAGGCAGATACATAATGCCATTGAGTATCTTCTGCTTTTTCGCCGGTACGGGTTTTATATTCTTCTTTTGTAGCCATCGAAAAACGCGCTACTTTATTACCGTTATCAAAAATTTTAATTTCGGGGTTACCGCCTAAATTGCCTGTTAATTGTACTTTGTTGTTTGTGCTCATGATTTTTTGTTTTTATGTTTTGTATTTTTTTAATTTAATTTATACTATAACCTCTCCTGTCGCTTTCGCGACACCCTCTCAATGAGAGGGATAAAAAGATTGTGCTATGCTGCTTTTTGGTACGATACAAATAATTCGTTGGCAACTATTTCCGTACTTGTTCTTTTTGAACCATCTTTTGCAATAAATGTGCGGTTAACTAATTTACCATCTATTGTAACCTGAGTGCCCTTGTATAAAATACGTTCGGCTATGTTAGCTAGGCTACCCCATGCGGTAATGGTATGCCATTGTGTGTTGGTTACTTTCTCACCTTTTTTGTTAGTGTAAGATTCGTTTATCGCTACTGCGAAACGCGCCAGCTTGCTTCCGTTATCTAAAATTTTTACTTCCGGGTTTGCGCTTAAGCGGCCTACTAATTGCACGTGATTTTTAATGTTCATCATGTTTTCTCGTTTTTATTTGTTATTATTTATTTTTTAGTTTTAATTTTATCGTTAAATCTGAATTCAAAAAATGTTTACTTCAAATCAACAGGACAAAGGTGCGGCTACATCCAAACTTTATTCGGTTATTAAATAATTGTATGCGGATAAAAGCGTTTGTAAACGTTTGTTGTCGGTTTAAAACACTCAAATACAATTACTTATGATTAATTATATATTTTGCGAATTCATAGAAAAAAATCTATGGAACCTCTAAAAGAAATGTTCAACAAGCGTTTTTATACGCAATTTGCGGCCGAATTTAATCGCGCTGATAAAAATTTTAAAGCAGAACAGTTCATTAAAGAAATGTTGTTAGGTCTTGAACCGCTTTCGCTTAACGAACGCATGCGCAAAACATCGCATACTTTAAAAAAATACTTACCACCCGATTATAAAAAGAGCATTGCTATTATGAAACAGGTAATTCAAAACACACCGCGTGGTTATACCAATTTGGTGTTTCCTGATTTTGTTGGACAATACGGCCATGACGACGTTGATACTTCGTTAGATGCTTTAAAACATTTTACACAGTTTGGTTCTTCTGAATTTGCCATTCGCGAATTTTTAAAACGCGACTTTAATAAAACAATTAAAGTAATGAACCAATGGGCAAAAGATAAAAACGCACATGTGCGCCGTTTAGCTTCTGAAGGTTCCCGTCCGCGCTTGCCCTGGTCGTTCAAATTAGATCATGTTATTAAAAACCCACAAAGCACACAAAGCATTCTTGATGCTTTAAAACAAGACGAAGAATTGTACGTTCGCAAATCGGTGGCCAATCATTTAAACGATCATTCAAAAGATAATACAGATTTTATGCTGCAGGTTTTAAAAGCCTGGGACAAAAAACATCCACACACCGCCTGGATATTGAAACACGCCAGTCGCAGCCTTATTAAAAAAGGCGATGCTAACTCATTAGCCTTATTTGATTTTGAAAAAGATGTAAAGATCAAATTGGAAAAATTTAAAATTAAAAATTCAAAAGTAAAATTAGGCAGTAACCTTGAATTTGAATTTACCCTTACTTCTCAAAAAACAAAAACACAAAAGCTGGTTGTAGATTACATTATTCACTATAGGAAAAAAGGCAAAGAGCTTTCGCCAAAAGTGTTTAAACTAAAAGAACTCGATCTAAAACCAAAAGAAAGCATTCCCATCTCAAAAAAACAAATGATAAAAGATTTTACTACCCGCAAACATTTTGCAGGAGAGCATTTTTTAGAGATACAGGTAAATGGAAAAGTGTATGGGAAATTGAAGTTTAATTTGAGTTTATAATAACCTTATTCTTGTCACTTCGAGCGCAATCGAGAAACAAAGCGAATTTCTATCAATCAAAATATCTTAAAATTCTTTTATTCAACTTTTTCTTGATAAAAAGTTGAGCAAAAATCAAGGCTACAAACAAATTCCTTGATTTGTAGTTTTAATTTTTCTGTGTCGCCCGCAAACTCGCCCGAAGAGGGCTCAAACAGCACGGGCTCGAATAATTTTATTCGCAGCACAACTGCATATATTGACTTATTAATTTATGCTCTTAAAATTTGCTAGGTTAAAAATTAAAACATCAAATCCTACGGAATTTCTTTGAGGCCGATATACTGTGTTTGCTTACGCGGACGAGATCTCGTACTTAATGCTACTGTTAGCTGACGGGTGCGTTGGGCCGGCAAAACGCTGAGCGTGGGTAGGGTGAATTGATCTTTCGTAGAAAGCCAATAAAGGCGCTTGTCGTTTAAAAATCTGTTCTTCCCAAAATAGAAACCGGAACAGATTTTTTTACTTTATTTGGCTTTCAAAAAAGATCAAGAGCGGAAGGGAAGATCGTTTTGCCTTGTCTTTTGTTTACTTTTCGACTAAGGAAAAGTAAAGAAGAATTTTTTTTCAAGTAAAAAAGTGAGGCTAGAAATTTATATTTACTTGCTTCAATTGACAAAAAAATAAAATTTTCTTATCTTTAATACAACAAAAACTTTTTCATGAAAAACCTTATTGTTACTGCAGATGATTACGGCGTTTTCCCTTCAATAAATCAAGGAGTAAAAGATGCTATTAAAAACGGCAAAGTAAATTCTGTTGCCTGCATTAGCAATTATAAAGATTCGGTAAAGAATGTAAAAGAATTAATGGATGAGTTTGGCGACAAAATAGAAATTGGCTGTCATCTAACTATTTCATCAGGCGAAGCATTAACGGTACAAAACGATGATGCTTTTTGTTATGGTAAAATATTCCGTCCCTTCAGTAATTTAAATATAGATGCCATTGAAGAAGTGCCAGAGCTATTAGAAAAAGAATTGCGCGCACAGATCGAGGTTTTTAAAGACAATCAAATTCCGGTTACCAATTTAAGCTGTCACCATACAACATTAACCACCACATCGGGCTTATTAAAAATATATTTAAAAGTTGCCGCTGCTTATAAAGTGCCCATACGCTCGGTAAATATTATGCCGGCGGGTAAAGACAATACCTTTCGCACTATTTTAAATTTATTGTTATTGCAGCATGTGCCTAAAAAGAAATTACAGGAAATGCGTCGCTTTGGCCGCGAGATAAATGATTTTTTAAACAATTACGAAACAAAAATTATTACGCCCGCTATTTTAGAGAGCAGTCATTATGGCCCCATACCACAGGCAGGTTTTTTAGACGCTATGGCATCCATTGAAGTAAGAAAGAAACACAAGTACCTCAATAAATTCTTTAAAGATTTTAGCAAGAACGATTTGGGCAGCGCCGAATTAATGGTGCACCTTATCAGCGAAGATCTTAATTTATTAGAAGAAAATGATGGTATTGATTACCCCGGCATAGACCAGAATTATTTTGACAGCCGGATGTTAGAATACCACTCATTAAATTCATTTGATTTTAGCGCTTACCCGGATGTGAAAATCGGTTGGTGGAGGCAGCTGAGTTAGGCGCACGGATTACAAATCCGCGCGAACGGGTTGCGCAAAAGTTTGCAATGCAATAAACAATAATAAAATAACAGGTAGTTTTTTCATAAACGATTTTGATTGAACTAAAATAACTTTTAATCCAAACTCAAAAAGTTAAATGCTGGCATGTTAACATAAATTTGGTTTTCAATAACGTAAAATTTTAAAATAAAAAAAGGAGTACGTGTTGTACTCCTTCTTGATCATTGTTCCTAAGTTTTCAATCGCTTACAAACTTTGGATCCAATCAATTACCTGGTCTTTAGTTTTACCGATCTTTTTTTGAAGGCGGCCCACGAGCTCATCGTCTTTGCCTTCTTCATATATTAAGTCATCATCGGTTAATTCACCATACTGTTGCTTAATTTTCCCTTTAAGCTCATTCCAGTTTCCTTTTAGCTTTAATTTATTACTGTCCATGTTTTTTATTTTTAATTGTTAATATCTCTTATTTCTATCTTTTTTACTTTCATCAGGCGTAGTACTTGTATCCAATGTCCCTTTTTCAGGATCTAAAGAATCTGAATAACCTGAACCTACTTTTACACCGGTATCCATTGAACCATTTCCGGTATTTCCTCCTATACCACAACGAATCAAAGCAAAAAGAAATGCGGCCATGAGTGATGTATATATGAGTTTTGTTTTCATTTGGTTTTGGTTTAAATGTTTAAAGTTGTTGTCATGTCGAGCGCAGTCGAGACATTTAAACCGCTTCTCGACTCGGCTCGAAGTGACATTTTACACAAACTATCAATGATGAACACCCTCCGCAATTTCCTCTACCATTTTTTTGCAAAAAGCCGGTAGATCTTGTGGATTGCGACTGGTAACCAAACCATCATCCACTACCACTTCTTCATCTACCCATTTTACGCCTGCATTTATAAGATCGGTTTTAATAGAAGGATAAGACGTCATTGTTCTTCCATCTAAATTATGTGTTTCTATGAGTGTCCATGGGCCGTGACAAATGGCTGCTACAGGTTTTCCTTCATCCAAAAAATCTGCAATAAAATCTATCACGTCATCATTCTGGCGTAACAAGTCGGGATTCATAACCCCACCGGGCAAAACAACTGCGTCATAATTTCCACTTTCCACTTCGTTGATTGCTTTAGTGGCTTCAAATTCATCGCCCCAATTCTTATCTTTCCAGCCTTTTATTTTTCCTTTTTTTATTGAGATCACATCTACAGTTGCGCCCTCATCCTGTAAAGCCTTTAATGGCTTCTCAAATTCAGATTGTTCAAAGCCATCCGCAATAATTATTGCTACAACCTTATCGCTCAATTTTTTTTCCATATTGTTATTTTTTAGTGAATCTTAATTACTTATGCTAAGCCTCTTGTATAACCTACAGACAAGCCTATGTTTCTGTAATATTCTTCCAGATAATCTTCCGGTTCGCCATTGGCTTTATTACATCGCGATTTAATTTTATCTTTAAAATTATTGGCGGTGTCTTTTGCGCCATGGGTAATTCTTTTTCGTGTTTCGCTTCCTTTATCCGGAGCAAATAAAACTCCTATCACAGCGCCAACTGCCATTCCTAAAAACAGGGCACCTATCATGTTTGCTGAATTTTTCATAAAACAATTTTTATACTAAGTGTATAAAATATTGTGCCAGAAGGTTAGAAGAAAATAAATTGTTTCCTTTCTGTTAAGATTTCCTAAAAAGCCTCGCTAATTGTACTATGCACGCTATTTTTGCGTTAAAAGAATAAAGTACTAAAATTATCCTTTATGTTCGAGTTCAGTAAAACCATTTTACAAAAAGTAAGTTTTGATAAAACACTTTTTTGCAAAGAATTAAAAAAGGCCATAAAATTAATTCAGCCAAACGAAAAAACACTTTTAAAAGTTTGGTGTTTAGCAACCTTTGGTAACGAATACCAAAAAGAGATTGTTGAAATATTTAGCAATCTTGGATAACAAAGAAGCCTCTTTTAAAAAGAGGCTTCTTTGTTATATAAAATCTCTCTCTTTGTTAGTGGGATTGGGGGGGGTGAGGCTTAATGACTCACAACCAATTTAATGCTTCCCGCGGGTTTACCATCTACAATTAAAGTTGCCGGATACGTACCGTTAACCATATTTTGTCCGTCAAATGTGGTGCTTGTTTTACCACGCTCTAACATATAAATGGTTTTCATAATTCGGCCAGTCATATCATAAATTACAATTTGTGCATCTTTTGCATTATCTAAAATATATGCATCAATAGTTGTAGTTGTTGCAAATGGATTGGGGTAATTAGTCAGTAATTTTGATTCTTCTGTTGCAATACCAACTGCTGTTTCATTTTTCTTTTTTGTATATTCTTCATACGATCCGCTTATTTTTAATTCTACCCGACGGTTTAAATGTTTGCCTTGTTCTGTTTCGTTAGCTACGCGCGGCATGGTTTCGCCTTTGCAATTCATAACAATACGATTTGGATCTACGCCTTTTGATTTTAAGTAGGCTACCACATCTGTTGCACGTGTGCAGCTTAAAGCCTGGTTTAATTCTTCAGTACCTTCGTTATCGGTATGGCCGGTAACTAAAATTTTTCCTTTGGTATTATCTTTATAGAGCTTGGCTAAATTATCCAATAAGGTTTTATATCCTTTATCAATTTCAGAACTATTTTTATCAAACAAAACGTTATATGATTTTTCGTAGGATACAAAACTTTGGCCTTCAATAAAAACGCCACTGTCAAACGAATCATCGCTTACATCGGCAATACACATTTTTAAATGGTAGGTTTCGTAAGGTGTAACGGGCTGACGTATCTCCATAAGCTTGGTCATACCATCGTATTCAATTTTAATATTACCTGCAATGTTACTTACAAAATAAGTTGGGTTACTTGGTACAATACGCGAATAGCGGCTTCCACCACCATGAATAGAATTTACACTTACTGGGATATCAGAACCCGGAACGACCGCTAAATTTTTTTCGCCTATAATATTTTTTCCACTGATGAAAAATGCAAATGCATCATTGTAAGCAGAGCCTACATATTCATCATACTCTTCCGATCCAAAAACATAATTAAAGCTTAACGTATCTGCTGTTGGCACAATATCTAATTCAATAACACAAGCATCAAATGTTTTTTGCCCTTTTAATAGTTTCTCCAGATCAGGACTTGTATTCTCATTTGATTTTACAACACCACGGTTTTCCATTTTCGCATGCGTATAATTGCTCATGCCACTGGATGTGTTGCCGGAGCAAAGCCCAGTAATGCCACCGGTTGTCATAATTAAGCCTTTTTTCATACCTAATGTAGATTTTTTATCTTCAAAAAAACCAAATGCTTCATCAGAAGAAGCTTTGGTAATAGAAAAACTTTTTAATACCACGCCCTCTCCTACCAATGTTTGTAATAGGTTGCGGGCATCAAAATTACCCGTTGGTTGTGTTTTATAGCTTTTAAAATCGGCGGCTGTTTGGGCGGAAGCTGAAAGCCCAATAAATACGGTAAATGCAAGTAATGAATGTTTCATTTGCGCGGGTTTTTGTGGTATTTATATAGAGATGCTTGTTATAATAAATATCCATAAAAAAAGTTACAGTTTTTTGATCGATTTCTTAAAAAAGGCTAAAAGAAGCGTTAATTGATTAACATTAAGCGAATTATGACTAAAACACTTAATTAAAACTAAAAATTGTATTAGTCTTTTTATCACTTTTGGCGCAGGATAAATATGCAATGCATATTTAAGCCAGATAGTGCGATGGAGTAACTAAAAAATAGCGATTGCTTAGCCCTCACTAGCTTGCTCAATGCTTTGCATTGCCGTGTTCAAGCAAAAAAGTGAGGCAAGATTTTATAAATAAATTAAAAGAATTACTTTACCTCTTTCACTTCTACCTTAATTTCTGTTTTCTCGGTTTTGGTAACCTTTATTTTCTTCTTAGGACTTAAGCGTGCCTGAATCTCCCTAAAATCGAAAATAGCTTTACCAATTGGCGGCATAGTATCGCCAATTAAAAAACCTAAAGGTTTAAGATGCGGGATCTTATCAAAAATAACTTTTAAAATAGCGGTAATAGGAATGGAAAGAAACATACCCGCTACACCCCATATGGCGCCACCTATTAAAACTACAATAATAGAAACCAACGCATTTACTTTTACTTTTGAAGCTACGATCTTAGGTACCAAAAAATTATTATCTATTATCTGTATAATTAGGTAAGCTCCCAAAACCCATAATGCGTTAGATGGCTCATCTTTAAGTAAAGCCATGATCATAGGTAAAGCAATAGCAACCACACCACCAATGTAAGGAATTAGATTGAGCAGCGCTCCTATTACGCCCAGCATAATCGCGTAATCAATTCCAATTATAAGTAAGGCTGCAGAATTCATAGTAGCAACAATTACCATTTCAATTAATAAACCAACAAGATAATTTTGGATCAATGATTTTGTGTTGAATAAAACTTCAGCCACTGTTTTATGTTTATCATCAGCAAAAACCTGCGCTGTAAAATTAAGCAGTAAAGGTTTGTAAAATAAAAAGAGGAAAATATATACAGGTAATAACAAAATATTAATAACCATTGTACTTACAGTGCTTACCGTATCACCAATCATCCCTCCTGCACTGTTAAGACTTTCGGCCTTACGCTCATTTATCCATGCATTTACTTTTGATTTGCCAATATTAAATGTTTGCGATACCCACCGTAAACCTTCGTTTAAAAGTTCATTGAACTTTGTTTTTAATTGTGGCCACGAATCGCTGAACATACTTACCTGCGAACCGATAAATAACATAATTGCTGTTACAACAATTACTAAAAGTGTAATAGCAATTGAAATAGAAACTACTCTATTTATACACTTACCAATAAAAAAATTAACTACCGGGTTAAGTAAAATAGAAATGATACCTGCAAACGTTAATGGAATAAGAATGCTTTGACCTATCCATAAAATGAAAAAAAAACCAAGTAATCCTAAAATGATAACGGATACTTTAAAATAATTGGGAATATTATTTGTCATACAAAATGTTATAGTTATAACATATAGGCAAATGCTATTCCAGCGTTTTTTTGAAGAATAATGAACTATTTACTTAAAAAAATGTACTAATTGGGGAAACCGTTCTACGAATTTGTTAATTGGGAAACAGATTTTTTGAGGTAATGAAGGGGGAATGCTATTAAAAACATCTAAACCTTTTTTCATTCCCCACTATCATCGTTGCAATTTTAAAATAAAGGGATGCCTACTACAACATCCCTTGTGCGACGAGGGACTTCCTCTTTATAAAAGAAGAATATTAACAAGCTTGTTTTAGATAATTATCTACCTTTTTTTTATCCATGCGATAACCGTACTGATAAGGTATAACATCTGTAATTTTTCCGGCTCTAAGATCAACAACCGATTCAACAAAAAAACCTTCAAAAAAATAAGTATTTATTAAATTGTTGCCATCAATAAAGTTATCTAAATAAACAGCTTTATTCTCTACCAGATTTGCCCTTTCTTTTAAGCCAAGCTTTGCGAAATTATATATAGTCATGATCATAAGTTTTAGTTTTTAATGTTTGGGATCTTGCTAATTTATACCAAATCCTTGATACAAAGTTACAGCAGAATAAGCTTTAAGCACTCTCAATTTAAACAATGGCACTACCTATGTAAGATTTTCAAAAATTTTGCAAAATGTGTAGAATTGCCTGTAAAAACTGTGGAATTTGTAAGTATTATCACTTAATTTTTTGACATGTTGGAATAAATACAAAAGTAAAATAAAAGAAAATTTAACTTTCGCCTTCAATTAAAGGCTTATAGGGCCTAATATTCTAAGTATTATAACGTAAGCAAAAGCCTGAAAAGTTAAAAAGTTTTTTCTAAAAATTAACTGGAAAACAAACTTATACTATAAATACAAGTATTATCACGTAGTCTTTAAGTAATTTAAAATGGCTTGGTAAATTAAATATGAGCAAAAAAGCCGCTAAATTTAATTTATAATGGTAGAAAATAATACCTGCCAGGCGGCTTTCATAACAAGCGCAAGCGCGAATGTCCAGTAAACAAAATTTGTTTTTGGCTTTAATTCGAATTTAGTTGTTGGCAGATTTTGCATCTTTTACTTCTACATCAAAAGTTTTCATTGAATCGGGTGCTGCCACAGGCATTTCAAATTTAGTGCGGGTATTAGGTTCATATAATTTCTTAACAACAATATCTTCGGCATCAATAAGATCATTGTTAGATGAATAATATTTTACCGTTAATGTCACATCTTTAAAACGTGTTTGCATGGCAGTATTGCTTATTGTACCGTAAATAAATTTTTTATTCCTTGTTTCTTCATCTTCTCCTTGTTTTATTTTTGCTGTTACATCCATAAACATTAACGGCGAATCTTTTTCCTGTACAAGTGACTCGTAATTTAACTCTTCTGTTGTAGTTGCTTTTTGGGCTAATGGTTTTTCACAGCTTTCAAATCCAAAACAAAAAATAACAAGAGCGCAGTAGATCAATTTTTTCATATGTAGTAAATTACTACAACAAAAATAAGTTATTTATCTTTTTGGTGTGTTCATTTACTTTAGAATTAGCCCATTTATTTATTTCGTTGCCCGAATCTTCAATAAAAACATCACAAAGTACATTTACAAAATCAAACATCTTGTTTATTCTTTCAAGATCTTCCTGCACATCGCTGCGAACCAAATTAAATTCGTTGGTTCCGGTAAGCCTATCGCCTAATATTTCGTTTTTATTATGTGAGTTATTTAGCACAGATGATGGGTGTTAGAAGGTTATAAAGTTACCTGATTTTAATCTCTTGTCATATAGGTAATTTTACCTATTTTTATATCGGTAAAATTACCTATGCTGTTTTTGGTTTTTTTAACAAAAAAAATACCGTAAGCCTGCTCGTATAAAGATAATTGCTATTTAAACGTTAATAGTTAAGAAATATTGCCACGATCATAAGAAACTTAAATATTTAAAAATCGTCATGATTATTAGATCTTTATAACAGGAGCGGGAATATTGGCAGAAGATATTTTTTAAGAGCAAACATAGTAGGGATTTTTTGAATTTAATTTATTCCCAATTGCACTATTTCATAAACAACTGCAAATACAACTATAATTACCTGCAAATATTTTTTATCAAAAATTAATTTTATGAATAACATTGCACTTAAAAGAGTAATAAGGTCTTTTACTAATATAACTATATAAAAGGGCATATTGCAGAAAACAGCGCAAGCAATTGCTCTTTTATGATTTTTGAAAATTAGGCTTTTCTCCACTGGTAAAATGACTTACCATTTGCCAAAGCCTGTCAACTTCTTTTTCAAGCAAAATATTCTTGCTTTTAATTTCGCTGTAGGCTTCATCTTTCCAAAAAGCGTCTACATTAGGTGTTTCGTGTGTAAGATCTCTTTTGCCGTGTGGCAGCATATCGCCGCTACCATATAATAACCATTCCATGGTAGTGCCGTAAATATTTGCTATCCGTTGCAAAGATGCTTTATGAGGGCGGGTTGTTCTTCCATTTTCAAAATGAAATACGGCAACATGTGAAAGATCGCAACGCATTCCAAATTCTTTAATACCAATGTTGTAATGAGTTCGTAGTTCCTTAATTCTTAGTCCAATAGTTTTTTCCATAATTAATGTACATCTTATAGATTTATAAGAATGAAGAAAGAGAACAAAAACAATGCCTAAAAATGTTAAACACACGTTTGAGTGATTGAATGTGGGGTTTGAGTTATTAAGATTAAAACCTTCCAAACTTGTAATACCTATAGCCTTGTTCCCCCAATAATTTTATAAAGCAATCTCTATCGTTTTAGTATTAATATTTAATTAATAGTTAAAAATAAACTATAATACAATTAAAAAATATAAGTAAAAATTTTAGATCCGGAGAAATTGAAAAACTTGCACCGGATATTAAAAAGCTGCAAATAAAGCCCGGAGAATTTATAGCTATTATTGGCCATCAGGTTTTCTGCAAATCTACTTTTTTTAATATTTTAGGTTTATCAGATAATCCAAGTTACGGCTCACATATATTTACATGGTAAAGAAAGGGTAATTGGTGTAGTTAAAGATTTTAATTTTGTTTCACTGAAAGAAAGCGTTGGTCACCTTGTAATAAATATATCCGATAAGAAGAACAAATTATTTTGAACTGAGTTTATAGTAATACATTTACCGTCACATAATGTAAAGAGTACAATTGCTTTTATTGAAAAGAGTTGTAAAGCGTTTTCAACTGAAAAAAACGTGTGAGTGTTTTTTCTGGATGACAACTTAAATACTATTTACTAATTGCAGGATAATTTAAGCAAGCTGGCAGGTTACTTTCCCGTACTTACAATTTTTATTGCCCGCTTAGGTTTATTTGCTTCTGCAGAGTTTACGGCAGAGCAACGAACCAAAGAAATTGTTACAAGAAAGGTATTAGGGGGCCGGTTTCTTCTTTGGCAAACTTAACGTCGAAAGAGTTTTTAAAACTGGTATTCATATATATTTTAATAGCCTGGCCCCTGAGCTTTTATATGATGAACAACTAGTTAAATAATTTTGCTTATAGAATTAATATGAACCTTGGAGTACTTGTATTATCAGGCATTACAGGTATACTCATAGCTTTATTAACGGTGTTGTTTAATGCTTTAAGATCTGCATATAATAATACTTTAAACGCATTAAAGCACGAATAAAAGGCGTTTTCCCTCTGTAAAACAGAAGTTAGTATTGTTGAAACACACCATAATTTGTTCATAAAAACATGTTTGCTATTTGCATGGAATGAGAAAATAATATAGATTTGTTTCTATAATCTTAAAACACTTAAAAACAATGGCAAAGAAACCAGCAAAAAAGGCAGCTAAGAAAGCAGCTCCAAAAAAAGCAGCTAAGAAAGCAGCTCCAAAAAAAGCAGCAAAAAAAGCAGCCCCAAAAAAAGCAGCAAAAAAAGCAGCTCCAAAAAAAGCAGCTAAGAAAAAAAGATCAGGCGCTCCTGGCGTAGGTTTAAACAAACCGTATAACGTAAGCGCTGCATTAGGCGAAGTTGTAGGTAATAAAGCTATGCCTCGTACTGAAGTTGTAAAAAAATTATGGGCTTACATTAAAGCTAATAAATTACAAGACACTAAAAACAAACGTATGATCAATGCTGATGCTAAATTAAAACCAATTTTCAGCGGTAAAGGTCAGGTTTCAATGTTTGAAATGGGTAAACACTTATCAAAACATTTGAGCTAATTTTTACTCAATTATTTAAAAAACCCTCAAAAGCCTTGTCTTTTGAGGGTTTTTTAGTTATACAAAAAATCTTTTTTTATCTGCCCTATTTTTATTATCATTGATTTCACTTCTAATTTATGCAGGCAACAAAAAAAATAAATACCCGTAATAATGAGATCTGGATAGATGAGAACGGCTTACTAAGATTAAAACTAACGAGCAGGGAAGCCGAAATGGAAATAGAAGAAGTAAAGGAATGCTTTGAGGCCTATAAAACCCTTGGTTGCGGGCCACATAATAAAGTATTGCAATTAATAGATTTTAGCGGCGAAGGATCAATGAGTCATGAAGCCCGCGTTTATGTTGCCGAAACCGGTAAACATTTTTTTATCGCATCGGCTATTGTAAATAATTCTTTGGCAGTAAGGTTAATAGTAAATTTTTTTAATACATTTTACAAGCATCCTGTTCCTTTCAAAATGTTTGCTACCGAAAAAGAAGCTGTGGCCTGGTTAATGACTTACCGCAAGTAATTTTTTAGTAAAGGGCTTTTTTTATTTAGTGCCAGTAAATATATTGCCGGCCCCATAGCAGCCAAAATGTGCTTAATAGAATGGCCGCTTATGCATTGAGTTATATCAAAGATCAAAAGATCACACATTTCAAAAATTTTTGCAAGCGCGTAGGTAAAAAGTATGATCCAGAAATATTTTTTTAAACTATTATTTGCCTTAAAAACCAACAAAATTACCGAAATTAATAGTAGTGGTAAAAACTGAACCAAAGCGTAAAAACGAAGATCTCCTTCACCCCTGCGCTCTGTCATTTGCCAGTAAACGATAGATATAAACCCTATAATCAGTAATGGAATTAATATACGTGCGCCCGAGCGCGCGCAAATAAATTTACTGATAACAACAGAGAAGAAAGCCATGAAAGAAATAGTCATTGGCAAACGATCCCATAACAGTGTTTGATCACCGGGATGCAAATGATAATACATTGAACCTGCACCGGTAAAAAATATTCCAATAAAAAACACCAAACTGTTCATCCATAATTTTACGTTATTTTCTTTATTGTTTTGAATAATAAAAAACATGCCAAGCACGCCAATAATCAAGAGAGGTATATTGGATATTACATTCAAGAAATTGGGAATACACAATATCTCACGTTCATCGGCAAACAGGTGATATTGCTGATCCTGGTAAATTGGCCCGCTAACGAATACTGAAACAATTGCTGTAAAAGCTATCAGAAACAATATAGTATATCTTATTTTATTGTTGCTTAGCATGTTTTTGATCTTACTTATCCACATTAAACAAATTCACATCTTCCGAATTCTTTTCGTTATCTCTTTTTGCTTTTTGCCCGTCGCGTATATTTTTTTGAACTGCAACTGCCGCAAATAAACTTAGGGTAAATGCCATACCATAAAACCCTTTTTCACTTCTTTCCAAATCGGCGTTCCACAATCCAATTACAAGTAATAAAATAGCAAGTACGGTAGAGAACCAGCTAATACCATAATAAATGCCGGTAACCGGTATGCCTTCCAAATCATCGCGCACTGCTTTTTGAAGAGATACAGCAGCAAAAAGCCCGTACATTAATACTGTAAAATAATACCCTTTTTCATTAAGTAACATGTTTGCATTCCACAAACCTATATTATAAGATACTGCTCCCGCTAATAAGGCAACCCATGAGGCTCCTATAAAAGCATTTGATGGTTTTTGATTCATAGTTATAGTTTTAATTTATGACATCAAAAGTATATAGGGTATACGGGAAGCTTTTTGACAAATGTCAAAAAAAGAAATTTGTTAACTAATTTTTAGATCTCAGATCTTATCCTGCTTAAAGTTTCTTGTGTAATACCCAGGTAAGAAGCTATCTGGCCTAATGAGGCGCGTTGCAACAAGGATGGTTTTGAAGAAGTTAATTTTTGATACCGTTCTTTTGCGGTTTTAAATTGTAAATTAAGAATGCGTTCTTCAAGTTTAATATAATAACTCTCTGTAATAAGCCTGCCTATTCTTTCCGTTTCAGGAAATTTAGTATACAGATTTTGTAAGGATGAATAATTTAATTGTATCAATTCGCAATCTTCTAATGCCTGAATAATTTCAAAAGAAGGTTTTTTGGCAATAAAAGAATAAAAACAGGTTGCAAATTCTTCCTCCTGCGAAAACCAATTGGTTATTTCTTTATCCTCGTCAAAATAATATCCGCGCAATAAACCTTTTTCTACAAAAAACAACTGTTCGCAGCGTTCGTCTACATTTATAATTATCTCGCCCTTTAATGAGCTTATCTTTTGTGAAATCGCAGTTATTTCTTTTTCCAGTGGTTTGGATATAGAAATAAAAGATGATAAATGCTTTACCAGAGACATTTCATGAAACTACAAATAAATTATAAGAATAACCGCTGTATTTTTTGATTTTTATAACATTAATATATCGAGATAAATCGATACATTTGTATTATGAGTAGTAAGCTGGACCTAAAAAAAGTTGAGAGAATCTCAAAGGCATTGGGCGACCCCTGTCGTTTAAAAATGATGGATATGATCAAAAAGCAAAAAAATGCCTGCCAATGTACATCTATCGTTGATAATCTTGATCTGGCGCAATCTACCATCTCACACCACATTAAACAATTAATTGATGCCGACCTTTTAATTGCTGAAAAAGACGGTCGTAATCTTAATTACCGCATAAACCAGGATATACTTGGGGCTTACATCAAATTTCTAAATCAATACGAAAGTTAAAAAAAGCAAATAATACATCGATAGTTATGAATATATCGATTTATTGCTTTTCTTTGTTTTATAATATATCGATACATTTCGATAAATAGATTTGTTTAACTTAAAATACAGTAGCGATGGAAAAACAAAACAACCAGATTTGCACAGGTCTTTTACGCAACTGTACTGAGGCAGTACAAGCGAATAAAAAGATCACTAAAAAAGTAAATGAGAACGAAATAATAAAAGGTAATATAAACCCAACAGGTAAAACCGATCAGAAACCCTGGTCTATCTTTGGAGAAGTTTACTGGATCTGATCATTTATGAAGGGTTTTCATTTTGAGTTTATAAGGTTGAATGATCACTCTAAAAAATGAGATAAAAAGAGGGCTATGGTCCTCTTTTTTTTATGCTTCAGAATTTGTGAATAATTAAGACAAATTAATTTATCTTTGAAAGACCATATTTTTAATACAGCATGTTATATGTCGATAAAATAGAACTTACTTACGTTACAATAACCTACGAAGCACCTATTGTATATTTTATATATAAAGACGGCACTGAGCTGGGCTTTCCCGAAATTAAAGAGCTTGTAGGTTATGCCGAAAAGTTAAGCAAAGGCAAACCATACTTTACATTTTCGGATGTGCGCGTGGATATTAACGTAACCAAACAGGGCAAACTTTATTTAGAAGACCTTAATAATATGCCTTTATTCAGAGGCACTGCTGCCTGGGTTAAAAATTCTGTTTATAGTTTTGCCGCTAATTTTATGAGTAGTTTTAGCCGTAAGTCTTTTCCTTTTCGCGCATTTACCGAAAAAGAAAAAGCTATTGAGTGGTTAAAAGGCTTGCCGCTGAATGAATAAACTATTATTAGTTTACAGCGGTAACTCCACAATAAATTCTGTGCCCTTGCCGGGTGCGCTGTTTAAACTTATAGTTCCATCTAATGCTTCTACCTGCGTTTTTACCATAAACAAACCCATTCCTTTGCCGCTCAAATCTAAATGAAATCGCTGGTATAATCCAAATACCTTATTGCCATAAAGCTTTAGGTCCATGCCCATCCCGTTATCTTTAAAAGAAATATACACCTTATCATTTACAAGATAAGAACATATACTAATTACAGGATTGCAATTGTGTTGTTTATACTTAATAGCATTGGTAACAAGGTTATAAAAAATACTAAACAAATAACTTTTCACCGAATTTAAATTTTCAACTTCAAAATTGCTTTGCAGGCTCACCGCTTCGCTTTGCAAAATATCACACATACTTTCTTTTAAAGCTTTTACTATTTGGTTTAAATTTACTTTTTCCTTTGTTTGCCCAACCAATGCTCTTGCTTCCAGTATCTTGTTAAGGTCAATAACAATGGTATCCAGCTGGTTTGCAGCTTTCATTAAATGTTGCTGACTTTCTATTTTATCTTTTTTTGATATGCTGCTGTTAAGTAAATTGGTTAGTCCTATTATATTTGCTACCGGCGCCCTTAAATTATGTGATACTACATAACCAAATTGCTCAAGGTTTTTTGTGTACCGTGTAAGGTCAAAAAGCATTTTATCCCTCTCTTTTTCTTGTTTCATACGTTGTGCTACATCGCGCGAATGACAAGCTGTTCCAATTATCTCATCGCCATTGTAAATGGGATAAAAAGAAATTTCAGTGGCATAGCCTTCAGCCCCGTCCATCACATCCACAACCGAAAATATCTCGCCCTCAAAAGCGCGTTTATATAATAGTTCAAAACGTTCTTTTTGTTGTGGATATAGGGCTGCTGTAAAAACATTGTCGCCTTTCTGTAGTTTTTTGCCGGTTACGGCTTTAATGGCTTCATAAAATGGCCGGTTAAAGGTTATAAGCCTGAAACTTCTATCTAAGCTCCACTGTAGATCTTGTGTATTATTTATCAGGGCGTTTAAATTGTTTCGGTCAAATCCCTCCTGCTCCTGCGCTTTTTTCTTTTCTGAAATATCTTTAAAGTTGGATACTAATGCATTAATAGCAGGTTCATGAAGCATGTTGGTTAGTGTGCCCTCTACCCACACCCAGTGTCCGTTCTTATGTTTCACACGGTATTCAAAATCAAAAAAAGCGCCGGGCGTATCAAGTATCTCTGTTCGCTTTTTTAAAAGATCCTGCAAGTTATCGGGGTGAAAAAAATCATAGGCCGGCTTATTCAAAAATTCTTCTTCCGAATAACCAAATACTTTCGAAACCGATGGACTCGCGTATACAAATACACCGCTGCTGCTGGTAAGTGTTTTAAGATCGGTACTTTTTTCGATCAGCGCCCTGAAACGTTTTTCATTACATACCATTTGCTCTTCTATAATGGCATTTTGCCTGGTCTTTTCAAACACACTACAGGCAAATGAAATGTCTCCCGCTGCCTCAAGCAACAACTCTATTTCACGGCGGTCAAAAAAGTAAGGCTGTGAAGATGTAAGTGTGAATATGCCTATCATTTTATTACCACGCTTAATTGATAAGGCAATACCCGAACGTGCCCCAACGCGCTCCATCACATCCTTTATACCGGCGAGTTCGGGGTCGTTATACATATCGTTGTTAACGGCATAATTGCAGGTTTGCAGTGTTATACCGGCCGGTGTTAACCTTGCCACTGTGCTCGAATAGTCTGAAGGGCTCATCTCCTGCACTTCCTTAACCCCTTCTTGTTGACCACTCACACTTACTACACGCAATTTACCGTCACGCTCCAGCATTTCTATACGGGCCAGCTTAAACCCTCCGGTTTCAACTGCAATATCACAGGCACGCTTAAGCAAATCTTCCTCGTTATTTATATGAACAATACTTTGATTAATAGCGCTTATAAAAGCATAAAGCCGGTTAAGCTTCGCAATCTCTTCTTCAGCTTTCTTCCGTTCAGAAATATCAACTGACAGTATAAAAATACCTTCAGGTACTGGTTGTATACTTAACTCAAAAAATTTTACCGTGCCATTCGGAAAAACAAATTCGCTTTCTAAATTTCCGGGCACACGCTCATGCATGCAACGCTTTAAAACAGCATAAAGCTCTGTTTGCTCTACACCGGGGTATATCTCGGCAACAGTATAACCAATCATGGCCTCGCTCTTGTAAGTGCTATATTTTGTAAGGGCTTCATTCACATAAATGTAACGCCAGTCAAATCCAATTATCTGCACACCTTCCAGCATATTTTCAAGTGTTTGCCTGAAACGCTGCTCACTTTTTTTTAATTCGGCTTCAGCCGCTTTTTTCTCACTTACGTCTTTTACATTTATTACCACACCACCCAGGTCGGGGTCGTGAAACATGCTGGTAAACGTACCTTCCAGCCAAACATAATAACCTTCCTTATGTTTTAAACGGTAGCTTGCCGTTACTACTTTACCGGGCTCCTCTTTCATTTGCTGCAGGTAACCTTTTATTTTTTCGCGATCGTCATCATGCACCTTATTTAAATTGAGGTTGTCGCTATGTTCTTCATCGGTATAACCGGTAATTCGAGCAGCTGAAGGGCTTCTGTAAAGAACCTTCAAGTGATGGTCTATCATCAGTATAAGGTCTTGTGTATTTTCAACCATGGCCCGAAATTTCTTTTCCTGCTTATCCAGTTCTTTTTCTTTTTCGCGGCGTATTACCTGCTGGCCAATAAGCCGGTAAGTGGTAAATATTACCAGCAACACCGCCAGTGCTAAAAAAATAAGTATCCTCACTTTTACTTTGTGTATGGCTTCAAACAATTGCTGTTCGCGGTAAGCAAATAAAAAATGGGTTCTTGCTTTTCCCTTTGCAATAAGCAAATCAATGCGGCGCAATTGTGCAATATGCTCCCCGTTCTTGCCATTTAAAAGCGAATCCTGCACATTACTTTTCAGCAGCCAGTTCAACTCACTTTTAATAAGGGTATTTAGCTGTTGCGTTATTTTTAAATTAATAGTATCCATCACCAGCCTGTTTAATTGCCCAAGCAGTTTATTAATATTGTAATTATTGGTAGTAAAAAGATCAGCGCCTGGCGCATCCTTTTCTTTTTTCATTAGCATTGGGGTGCTAATGGCAGCACAGGTAATTTCGTGCGACAGCTCATGGTAGGTGGTTAATACCTGTATGCTTCTTTGTGTAAGAAAACTGTGCTGCTGCATTTCTTTATAAGCATTGTTAAATGACAAAATACTAAGCACAAATAATAGTGCCGCAATAGTGTAAAACGCAATGTTCTTAATGTTGGAAGTTGTCATTTATAGTTAAAGTGTAAATAGCATTTAAAAAAATAATGCCTTTAGCGTTCAAAAATACGCCCATGCCGGCTAGTGAAAAACAACAAAACACAAAAAATCTTACATACGTAATGTTTTAAAACGAGGTGGGCTGTTTATAAAGCTTGTTTAATTAAAATAAATCGTCCAGGTTCACCATTTTTTAGATTCGGATAGTGATAATACGAATAAAATAAAAACCGGAAACAAGACCAACTAATACAGAAGCAACTAATAATATCAGCGATACATCTCTGTTACTTTTAATAGATTTTTGAAGCGTCACTCTTCTTTCATACCCCAACTTATATTTATTGTTGTCAAAGGTTGAGAGTATTGCATAAATTTTATCGTTAAGTTTTTTTTCTACTTCCATTTAAAATTTGTTATCGAATAATTTTTGATAACGTATCCCTGCTTCCGGTAAAGTATATTTTTTTTTGATATCGATTAATCCGAATCTTCTAAACACTCTTTATGCAACAAATAAATTGAATCCAACTTTCTTTTTGATGCCAGGTACAAAGCAATAAGAAGTTTTTAAGCGAATCGTCATTATATATGTTCTTATAAAAGATATGCATGAAGCTCGTTTGGCTTTAGCACAATTATTTTCGTTCCCTGGCTGGATATGATTTTTTCATCTTTAAAATGTCTTAAATTCCTTACTAAAGATTCTTTCGCGGTACCTACAAAGCTTGCAAAATCATCTCTGTTAATTGAAATGACTACTTTTTTATCTTCGCCATTTTGGTAAACTTTATTCAGAATCAATAAACTTAATGCTATTCGTTCTTTAACAGAATATTGTGTAAATACAGTCATCTTATTTATCCAAACCGAAAATTCCTTCGATAGGTTAATCAGTATCTTTCTGGCTAATGAATCCGACTTGTTTATTAAAGCCATAAAAAATTCCTTTGGTAAAAACGTAATAACGGAATTATCAATAGCAGCCGCCGAAACTGGATTAGGGTCTTCCGCTAAAAGCGGCCTGTAACCAAAATAATCACCTTTTTTATAAATATAAACTATACTTTCTGTGCCCTGCGGATTGGATTTATATATTTTAATTTTTCCTTTCCTAACTATATATACTCCTTTTGAAAACGATCCTTCCTTAAAAAGAACCTGTTTTTTCTTTAATTCTAGCCGGGTTGTTTTATCTTTAAAATAAGCCGTTTCTTTTGAGCTTAATGATTCGCTGAAAGATAAGGACTTAAGATGGTAATTTTCTAAATTGAACATAATTCAATATTAATAAAATTTGATTTATCAAATATTGATATTTGTCAATATATTTTAATACTTCTATGGCAGAGTCAATTACCATGAGTATTAGAAGCTCATTTAATTTTATCTACGACATATAATCAACAAAACGTTTTTGAAAACAGCCAAATAATAATTTAAATCCTCATCTACTCCGGGTGTTGTAACCCTGTTAATGCGTATTTTTACTTACACTTACACACTTTCGAATACCAGTTTACCGGATCATTATGTTGTATTCTTAATTTCGTTAAACGCTCATCTTTCATACTCAGATTGAGTTACCACGTTTAGGGAAAATTATCTTCGCTTTAAAATTTCGTGTTTCTTTTTCATCCATTAAAGCATAAGCAATTATAATTATTTTATCCCCCTTTGATATTTTTAGTGCCGCAGGCCCGTTCATGCAGATTGTACCACTTCCTCTTTCTCCTTTAATCACATAAGTAATAAGCCGTTCGCCATTTCTGTGATTTATTACGTGTACCTGTTCTTCATCCCTTATATCAACAGCATCCATAAGATCTTCATCAATTGTTATACTCCCTATATAATCTACATTTGCCTCTGTAACAAACGCGTTATGAATTTTTGATTTTAATACTTGTAAATGCATTTCTGTTTTTTTAAGGCATTAATACTATATAACTTTTCAAAAAATTTCATTGATAATTATCAATCTTTTGTAGCGCAATAAAATATAATTTTATACCCGATATACTTTTCCATTATAATACACCCGCTGAAGTACTGGTTTTTCAGCGGGTTCTTTTTTAAATAAATTTAAATTGATAATTATCACCGGATTGTTTTTTCAAATGTTGTTACTTGCACCAGAATCTTTAAATCTGTTTTGCTATGAAACTACAATCCTACTCACTGCACAATTTCAAAAATCTTCCGCAAATCAAAAATCTTTCTGCTGAGCAATTAGAAGCCATTGAAGTTGTTGGCAATGTGTTGCCATTTAAAACTAATAATTACGTTGTAAACGAACTTATTAATTGGAAAGACATTAATAATGATCCCATGTTTAAATTAACTTTTCCTCAAAAAGGGATGTTGAGTAAGGAACATTATGAATTAATGAAAATCACTTTAATGCACACAACAAATAAAGACGAAATAAAACATGTTGCCAATACCATTCGCAAAGAGTTAAACCCGCATCCAGCAGGGCAATTGGAGCATAACATCCCCGAAGTAAATGGTGAGAAATTAGTGGGTATGCAGCATAAGTATAAAGAAACTGTTTTGTTCTTTCCCAGCCAGGGACAAACTTGCCATGCTTATTGCACATTTTGCTTTCGCTGGCCTCAATTTGTTGGTATGGATGAACTAAAATTTGCCGCTAAGGAAGGTGCATTATTACGCGATTATATTAAAGCCAATCCGCAGGTAACAGATATTTTATTTACAGGCGGAGATCCTATGATCATGAAAGCAAAAGTATTTGCAACTTACATAGAACCGTTGCTAAATTCAGATATTCCAAATTTGCAAACCATACGTATTGGTACAAAAGCTTTAGGTTATTGGCCATATAAATTTATTAGCGATGATGATGCTGAAGAAATGCTTGACCTCTTTCATAAAGTTGTAAGAAAAGGAATTAATTTGTCTTTTATGGCACACTTCTCGCACCCGGTTGAATTAGATACCGAAGCGGTCAAAAGCGCAGTAAAAAGACTTAGAAATGTTGGGGTACAAATAAGAACACAATCTCCTATACTAAAACATATAAATGATTCTCCGGAGTTGTGGGCAGATATGTGGCGTAAGCAAGTTAATCTTAATTGTATTCCTTATTACATGTTCGTACCACGCGATACAGGAGCACAAGATTATTTTGCCCTAAGTTTGGAAAACGCCTGGAAAATTTTTAGAACTGCTTACCAAAAAGTAAGTGGCGTATGTCGCACCGTTCGTGGGCCAAGCATGTCCTGCAACCCTGGTAAAGTTCAGGTACTCGGTGTATCAGAAATAAAAGGTGAAAAAGTATTTGTACTTCGCATGTTACAGGGAAGAAATCCAGATTGGGTTGCCAGACCTTTCTTTGCCAAATACGATAAAAATGCGATCTGGTTCAATGATCTTAAACCGGCGTTTGGAGAACAACAATTTTTCTTTGAAGAAGAATATGAATGGCTCTTCGAGCACAAGTTACGCTCTGCATAAGCCGCTAATGAGAAGTTTAATTTTAATAATTGCAGTTGCGCTTTTTGTGGTTTGCGTAGTATGCATTTTACTTATGGCTGTATTTACCGCAATGGCCAATAAAAAGAATAAAGAAAAACCGAACAACGATTCAAAATCATTAAGACATAAATCCTGAAAACATTTCATGTTAAGCCTTGCAGTAATAATTACAAACGCTGCGAAATATTAAATACTGTTAATTAAAAGTTGGTTTATTCAAAAAAATACTGTTATTGATAATTGTCAATTCTTTATATAATGCTTAATCGTATTTTTATTACCGAGAAAGCTATTTCTCCTTGGGTGATTAAATCTGCCGGTGACTTGTGCGGTTAACCGGCAGATTTTTTCTTTAGCTTTTCTATCGTAAACAAAAGATTACCTTATGTGTTAACTAAAGTATAGGCTTTAGAGTCGCCGTGTACCCGCTTTATTTTATAAAAAACAACTATGAATGATTTAAACAAAATATCAAAAAAAATTAAGCTGCGTATTATTAGCGCTAAAGATTATGATGCAATTAGCACATTACAACTAAAGTGTTTTCCGGGCATGAAACCATGGAGCAAAGAGCAGTTTTCAAATATCACTTCTATTTTTCCAAAAGGTCAGTTATGCATTACGTACGAAAAAAAAATTATTGCTTCATGCGGCGCTTTGATAATTGATTTTAGTAAGTATAGCGAAACCTCTTCCTGGGGAGAATTAACCGACAGTGGAAATATAGGCAATCATACCTTGGAAGGGGATACACTTTATGGCATGGAAATAATGGTGGATCCGGAATACCGAGGCATGAAACTATCAAGAAGGCTTTATGATGCAAGAAAGAACCTCGCAAAACATTACAATTTAAAGCGTATTTTAATAGGAGGGCGTTTACCAAATTATTTTAAGCATCAAAAAAAACTCGATATTAATCGATACGTTGAATCGGTAATTGAAAAAAGAATATACGATCCTGTTTTAACAGCGCAACTTGCAAATGGCTTTGCACTAAAACGTATTTTGCCTGATTATCTGCCAAATGATAAAGAGTCTGCAGGTTACGCAACCCTTCTTGAATGGACAAACTTTCAATACAAAAACAAATCACTACAAAATAAAATTGATTATTCTCCGTATGTAAGGGTAAGCGCTATTCAATATCAAATGCGTTCCATATCTTCTTTTGATGATTTTGCGAAACAGTGCGAGTACTTTGTAGATGCTTCATCCGATTACAAAAGCGATTTTGTGGTGTTTCCCGAAATGCTCACCATGCAATTACTTTCGTTTCTACCCGATAAAAGACCTGCTCAAGCCATTAGGGAATTAAGCAACTTTACCGAACAATACATTAAAATGTTTACTTCGCTGGCAATCAAGTACAATATCAATATTATTGGCGGTTCACACTTTTGTGTGGAAAACGATTCGGTATATAATGTATCTTATTTATTTAGAAGGGATGGAACGTATGACCGCCAATATAAAATTCATATAACGCCGTACGAAACAAAATGGTGGGGCGTTAAGGGCGGCGACAAAATTCAGATCATCGATACAGATAAAGGAAAGGTGGCAATATTAGTATGCTATGATGTAGAATTTCCGGAGCTGGCGCGCATAGCTGTTAGCAAGGGCGCCAAAATATTATTTGTTCCGTTTAACACGGATGATAGAAGAGCATATTTAAGGGTAAGGTATTGTGCACAGGCCAGGGCTATAGAAAACCAGGTATACGTGGTGTTAACAGGTTGTGTGGGAAATTTACCTGAAGTAGGCAACCTCGATATTCACTTCTCACAATCTGCCATTCTTACACCCTCTGATGTTGAATTTAGTAGAGAGGCAATAGCATCTGAAGCAGTACCTAATACCGAAACATTAATTTATCAGGATCTTGATTTGCATTTACTTCAAAGAAATCGCGAAATGGGCAATGCGCAAACCTGGAACGATCGAAAAAAAGGATTTTATAAATTAATGTATGAAGAAGAAGGCAAAACAATTATTGTTTAATTTTTCTATTTAACAATTTGCAGCATTCTTTTTTTCTGCTTTTTCTCTTTCTTAGGTTTACCGCCTTTCTCTCTTCCGGATAGATCATAATAGCGTTTTACCTTATCGTTTTTTGTTATTCTGATCACACCGTCAATATTCCATTCACTCGTTATAAAATTTACATAAATGGTCTGGTTATTATCGTCGGTTTCTACAGCTTCAACTTCAAGGTATCTAACTTCAGTATCGGTATCATCAATATAAATAGAATCTTTATTTATTCTGTATTTTATATAGTTATAATTAAACTTTTCATTTAAAAAATCACTGTAAAGTTTCCCGTTTTTAAAATACAGTTCGTCAGCAATATTTTTCTTTGCAGGCGTTCCGTTTTTATTTTCCGATAGGCTGATATTAAAAGTTCTTTTATGCAAAGGATCATTTTCTATTTTAAAGTTGGTTATAAAAAAGAAAAGTAATATAAGTATAAACACTATTTTAAAGAGAAGCTTACGAGTCATTGGCTTTTTTTACAAAATTAAATAGCCATTTATAATTAAGCATTGATATATGTCAATGTTATACCCATCACTTTTATCGAATTTTATATTTCAAATCAAATAGTTATTAATATGAAAATTATAATTGAAGCTATAAATTTTGTTCCGGCTATAGATCTTCAGAATTTTATTATGAAAAAAGTCGAGGGCTTAAATACAGCGGCACAAAATATTGTAGTTGTTAAAATAAGTCTTTGCGTAAGTGACGAAGGCATTTACAGTAATTTGATCGTAGAGCTGGATAATGATAAAATTAACCTGTCGTTAATGGATGCTAATCTTTACAATGCCGTGTTAAAGTCAATTAGGTATGCGCGTAAATTCATTAATCAAAACACCACACAAAGCATTTTGCTTAAAAACACCTCTACCCTTGTACAAAATAGTTATACCATACGGGGTTTTGACTTTAGTAAAAATTAGGAACGTTGATTTTTATCAATAGATTTCAGTTATTTACTTACTAACTTGTATATGATAGGTTTAACTTTTAAAAATAATTCTTATGAAAAACATTCTGATATTCCTGATGATCAATTCATACTTTTTATCATTAGCGCAAAAAAACAAGTTTGCCACTATGGAACCAATTTTAACGGATGGGTATTACGTAAATTTAAAGGGCGATACTATGCGTGGTAAGGTGCAGGTAAACCCACCGTTTGAAGAAGATTTTTACAAACAATTCTATTTTAAAGATTCAAGGGCAAAAAAACCTAAACTTTTTACCGCCCAAAGGGTGCTGGCATATGGTTTTGATGGTAAAAATTTTATCATGATAAATCTCGACCAAAAAAAAATATTTGCCGAACGTCTTGTAACCGGCAGGCTACGCTTTTATGAATTGAAGTATGCCGAAAAAGCCAATGTTTCTAATTCTCTTCATTCTGCATATTACATTAAAGACACACAGGCAGAAGATGCAGAGCTAAGAAAACTGAAAAAGTTAAATACAAAATATTACAAAAAAAAGCTAAAGCCATTTATGAAAGACCAACCGGAAATATGGGCCGATTTGGATAAATTTAATTTTAATGAACAAATTATAATTTCAGCTGTTATTAAATTTAATGCCTTTTACAAAACAGGTAACAGTAATTAAATGCAATGATACAACCATAAATATTTTCGCATTCAGCCTAAATATTATTACATACTTTTAGCGTATGAGCAACACCATAATCAACTTTCTTAAATACCGGTTTAATTTAGATGAAGATAAAGCACGTGAGGAAGAAATAATTTTAAACCTTCAAAAAAGTATCGAGTTTAAAGGTACTAACCTTTGGACACTCATCTTTGCCATTTTTATTGCCTCTATCGGTCTTAATGTAAATTCAACAGCGGTAATTATTGGCGCCATGCTTATCTCTCCGCTTATGGGCCCTATTATGGGTGTTGGTCTTGGCCTTGGTATTTTTGATTTTTCGTTAATCAAACTCGCTTTAAAAAATCTTGTGGTTGCCGTAGTTATAGCCCTGCTAACTTCTTACATTTATTTTTTATTGAGCCCTTTACAAGAGGCACAATCAGAATTGCTGGCCCGCACAAAGCCCACTATTTGGGATGTATTAATTGCATTATTTGGTGGTTTAGCAGGTGTAATAGCCAGTACACGTAAAAATATAAGCAATACTATACCGGGTGTAGCAATTGCCACCGCGTTAATGCCGCCTATATGCACGGCCGGCTATGGCTTGGCCAGTGGTAACCTTGCCTATTTTGCCGGAGCCTTTTATTTATTTGTTATTAATTCAGTTTTTATTAGCCTTTCTACATTCCTCATTATTCGCTTTCTAAAATTTAAACCTGTAAAGCAATTAGATGAACTGGCATCAAAAAAAATAAGGCAAACCATTTGGCTTATTGCTATACTCACTATTATTCCGAGTGTATACCTGGCTTATGTTTTTGTTAATGCAGAATTTTTCAGGCAAAAGACCACACGTTTTATTAATGATGAGATTAAAGCGCATAACCTGTATGTGATTGATAAAATTATTGATCCCCAAAACAAAACAATAACATTAGTTATTTACGGTAATGAAATTAGTGACTCCATAAAAAAATTGATCGTTGCTAGTAAAGTAAAATACAACCTTCAGGATGCCCAAATAAATATAAGGCAAGCCCAATCCGGAACTGTTAGTTCGAGGGATCTTACAACCTTTAAGGAAAATCTGCAGCGGCAAATCATCGATCAGAATAATTTTTCTACAGCAAAAGATAAAAAAATAAAACAGTTAGAAACTGAACTGGCTTTAAAAAATAAAAACCTGGCTTCTCCCTTGGTTTATAATGAATTTAAAGCGCTTTACGGCACCCTTAAAGGATTATCTATCATTAAAACCCCTGTTTATTCTGATTCAAAAACAGATACCATACTATTGGTATACATTGAGCCTTTAAATACTAAGCAACGCCTTAATAACAGGCAAATTGCACAATGGCTATCGGCAAAATTCAATACAAATAAAATTGAGGTAATTATTAAAAAATAAAGATCTGTACTTGGCCTTAAAGACTTAATATTTTAGCTACTTTAAATGTTATATTTACTTTAATTTTATGCTCGATTTTTTTGCAATACTAATTTCCATTTCTGCCATTTTTGGTTTTATAAATCATAAGTGGTTAAAGCTGCCAACAACCATTGGTGTAATGCTTATCAGTGTTATTTTAGGTATTTCATTAAAGCTTATCGAACAATTTAGCCCTGAGCAGGTATCGCCCCTTCGTAATTTTTTAACCGGCTTCGATTTTAGCGCTTTTGTGCTCGATTTTATTTTGTGTTTTTTGTTGTTTGCCGGCGCATTGCATGTTAACATTACTGAGTTAAAGGGTGCTAAAGCCACGGTTATTTCTTACGCAACTATTGGTGTGTTAATTTCCACATTAATTATAGGCTTTGGCACTTACATAATACTTAATTGGTTTGGTATTCATTCAACCTTAATTCCTTGCCTTTTGTTTGGCGCGCTTATTTCACCAACCGATCCTATTGCTGTTATTGGCATATTGTCTAAATACACTATTCCAAAAAAATTAAAAACAGAGATCATAGGTGAATCGCTTTTTAATGATGGGGTGGGTGTTGTTGTATTTGCTGTTATCTATTCAATTCTTACAGGTGGCCCTCAGGCCTTGTCTTTTTCAAATATATTTCAAATATTCACTATTGAAGTTGTAGGCGGTTTAGCCGTTGGATGGGCAATTGGTTACCTGGGTTATTTTTTAATGAAATCTATTGATCATTATCAAACCGAAATTTTAGTGACCTTAGCCGTTGTTACGGGTGGCTATGCTATAGCATCAAGGTTTCATGCCTCCGGGCCATTAGCAATGGTTGTTGCCGGGCTAATCATTGGCAATAAGGGCAAAGCGCACGCCATGTCTGATGTTACTGCGGAATATGTAGATAAATTTTGGGAGTTGATTGATGAAATTTGTAATACTATTTTGTTTGTATTAATGGGGCTCGAGATTTTTTTACTGCCTTATGGTATAACTTATGTGTTGGTAGGTTGTGTTCTTATCATTCTATCACTTACTGCGCGTTATATTTCTTTATTACCTGCATTTTTTATTTTTAATAAAAAAGAGCAAAACAAAAGCCTTAGCTTATCGGTACTCACCTGGGGCGGTTTAAGAGGCGGTATCTCTATTGCACTCGCACTTTCATTGGCTAATAAGGTAGAAAACAGTAATGTGTTTATTGTATGTACTTATTGCATTGTGCTATTTTCTATACTGGTGCAGGGCTTAACTATTAAAAAGCTGCTGGCAAAGTTCTAAGAAAGGCAGTTAGAAGAAAGCACTTGTAAATAATTTTTATTGTTTTAAAACAACAAATTTTTTACTGCTTCTAATGCCCGAATTATCCAGATTTAAAGTATATATACCGTTTGGCAGATCGTTAATTTTTATATTAAAGCTATTCACTTCACTTACAGTTTCTTTTTTAATAAGCTGCCCAAAGCAATTTAGAATTTCAATTTTTGAGGGCTTTATTTCATTAATAGATACAATCTTCAAAACATCATTTGCCGGGTTAGGGTAAATGTCAAAATGATTATCATACGCATTTTCCTTTAAAACCGTAGGAGTACAATTCACTACCGGAAACGTAATTGCAACACAGGTTGATGAACTAATGGTAACTCCAAATGGATTATTTATTATTGCTCCAAGTTCGTGAATTACAAAAGTTGGTCCTGTTCCTTGTACTAAATTTAGAATACTGTTACTTTTTAACCAAATGTAACTTGCCGTTGCGCAGGAAATTGTGGGTTTAAAATATAGTGTAGAAAAAGCGTTAGCATAAACAAAACGGCAGCCAATTTCTACAGTATCATATACTATAGTATTTGGCCCACATAAATATTCAGGTCCCGAAACATTTGTAGGGGTGACGGTAGAATTTGAATAATAAATCTCAGTCGGAAATATTGACGGATTACACTGTCCGACCACACAAAAAGATATAATCCAAAATTGAAAAAGTAAAATTGTTTTCATCTTTACTAAAGTTATCCTTTTTAAAGCAATCTACCTAATCAAACTTAAATTCCCTTTTATCTCCTTTGCTTCGTTGAATTTATCAGTGTATTTTATGGTATAAAAGTAAACACCACTACTACAAACCTCACCACTTGTTGTATGCCCGTCCCAATTAATTGTGCTGATCTTGCTACTCTCACTTAAAAGCGATTTGTCTATGTTATAAATCAAAGTTCCCCATCTATTATAAACAGATGCGGAGATTAATTTTGACCCAAAAGGCATTTTAAAATGCCATGTGTCATTTACTTTGTCATCATTTGGAGTAAAAACATTTGGTATCATCAATTCTTTAAAGCAAGTGTCACTTACTTCAATTTTTATTGTATCTCTATCATTAAACGGACAAAATGATCCCGACCCATCATTACTAACTAAAACATTAATATTGTAAAATCCCGGAGAAATAACCGTTTGGCTCATTGTTGCCTGCGTAGAAATATTAGTATAGCTTTTTAAAGAAAGATCGCCTTGCCAGTTATAGTTTGTACCTATTGCAGGCGTATTCAATACTAATAAATTAACTGTATCATCCGGACAGAGATTTAAAGCGGTGCTTTGTATTTGCGGAGAACCGGTGAATTTTGGTTTTACCTGTACAAAAACTGTATCTCTTGTTATAATACCGCAAACATCTTGGTTAACAATATAATTTTGAGACGTTGAAGGTTTGACATACAAGCCCCCGCCTGTTGCTATCTGAGTAGAGTTATTAAACCAAATACATTCAAGTCCAACTTCGGGAGTCCGTCCAATAAAAACACTATCACCAACGCATAAAATTGTGTCCCGTCCTGCAAATGGCTTTAAATCCATTTCAACTACCGAAACGTCGTCAATAAAATAGTATGAGTAAGGATCAAATAAAGCTGTACCTACATTAAGTGTATGCGTTCCGGCAATGCTATTAAAATTACCTATTGTTATTTTAGTCTCATTAGCATTGGCATTATATATACCTTGCACTTTTATCCAATTCAGTGTGTCGCTGAGAAAAGACAAATTGGCGCTAACAATACTTGCAGGTGTAACTGTAGCTTGACATGCCGGACTGCTAATTGATCCGTCATCAATAACTGCACCCATTCTGTCTATTGCATACCTGGAGTTGTTAGAAAGGTTAGTATAAAAAGTAACGCAGTAATTTTTGTTATCTAATTTTTTTTTTAAATTTCCTTGCAAATAGTCACGACCTTCAATTGCCGTATTAGGCCGGAATGCCATTAAATTATGATAATTAGAACCTGTACGCGGTGTTTGATAGTTTCTACCATAGAAATTTACTGGGACACCTAAAATAAAAGCAGCTGCCGTACTGGAATAACAAGAAGTCATTAGATCAGGCTCACATCCACCTCCATTGCTTAAAGTGTCCCAACCGATTGCATTTACTTTAAAAACAAATACCGGACACGAATCGACCTGTTCAAAACTTGGATTTATCACATAATTAACTTGCGAGTAATATTTGTTTGAAAGAAAACAAAAGGCAACCAAAATATATAATAGCGCCTTTTGTTCAACTTTTTTAATTAATCGCTTACTTATTAATAATGATTTTATGTTGGTCATAAGTTCCATCCGCCAATTTTATTTTAACGGTATAAGCTCCATTAAGAAGCAGTTGTGACAAGTTTACTTCACTATTCGTAACTGTTTTATCTTCCCGGATTAACAACTTACCATTCATATCAAATATACTAATTTCAACGCTTTGTTTTTCTTTTGCATTATTAATTCGTATTGTGAAATTACCATTATTCGGATTAGGATAAAGTTCGGTCTTTAATTTTATCTGAATGTTATTTTTAGGCGTACTTCCTTTACGACTTGCCAAACTTTGACAATCATCATAAAATGTCTTATAAGTTTTATAAAGAATATTATATAATGAACGGGCTTGATGAACTACATTGCCGGAAGTGTAAGGACAAGATTTTGCGATATTTTCAAGAGTCAGGCTATCAGCCGAACTAAATGTGCTATCCTTAACATTAAGGCAAACTAAATAGAAATTCTTATAGTTAGTTTCCACTAAATTTGAAGGTGTAAAATTACTTAAATACGAATTTGCCAAAATAAGATTACCATTAGCTATCGCTTCTTCGATATCAAAAAGTTGCTTTACAGATGTATTCTGGATTGAATTATAAAAATTATTTAAATAAGAAGAATTGGACAGCAATCCTGTATTCGCCTTCAATGTTCTAAATACGGTGTTTTTATTAATAAACCCTCCCTCATTAGATAACTCATTGAAAATTGTACTATCTGTTGCACTTTGTTCAAGCAACGCAATTATATGTTCATTCGTGCTATCGCTCATCATACGCCCACTTCCCCCGTCACCGCCGCCTGAAATTCTACAACTAGGAGATACGTTACTTGAACTTAAAAGTGTTAACGTGCCACTTACAGGGGTATGATAATAATTATCTCCCGGGATAGTTCCACCAAAGTTATTACCACTGCCATCTGGATCAAGAGTTGCTGAACTATATCTAACATATAATTTACCATTTTGCGCGCTACTGCCACCTGTTGTAAGGGTTTTATAATTAGGCACGGTCCAACTATTAAGCCATACGTTATTGGTAGGCCTTGTAGATGTACCCATTACAAAAGTACTTAGTGTACTTGTTAATTTCGCACTATTATCAAGTACTAAACCATAAGTTTGGTTACTCATGGTATTATCTTCCAACATTGTAATTGTTTGAATACCATTGAACTCTAAACCCCTCGCAGTATACGCGGTCGTATTACATCTTACAGCCATTAAAGCATTTGCTGAAGTACTTACGGCCTTAACACCTGCACTGTATGAAGTAGCACCACTTATATTATTTTGATTAATGTCACTGTTCGACAATAATTGTGATGCTTTAATACCGATTTGTGTTGGTGTTCCGAATGTGTTTGGCTCATTCACCATAGTGATCGTATTAGTTCTTATGCTTACACTGGACTATTTACCGGTGCGATAAAATTTGATATACCTTTATAATGCTTTATTACGTCGATGAACAAAGGATTAAATGTTTGACAATTCGTTGAAAAAAATACATCTGCTTGTAATCCCGTCCTGACAATCGAGTCAGGTCTGAATATCTCTATGTCTTTTCTGTTACCTACTCTTTCCAAAATTGCCGAATAATCTAAACCCTTCCGGTTTTGCGCTTTGTATGTGCCGTGTGCAGAGAACTGTACAATGTTAAAATAGTTATCCTTGTTCTTTTTTAGAGTGTTCTCAATATGTGATTTCTTTCTTATCAGTTCTAAGCACCTCTTTTTGTCAAAAAGTTGTGATGAAGTAAAAAATGTTTTTAATACATCTCCTTCGCACTCTAAAAAATCGTTTGGATCGCTCTTGTCAATTAATAAATAATTCATAATTATATGTTTCCATCATCCGCAAACGAATAATAATCTTCTGTATCACCCGAAAGTATAATGTGGTCAATTAGTGCTATATCAAATAGTTCGCAACATTGTTTAAGTTTTCGTGTGCAAGTAATGTCCTGTTGCGATGGTTTTATATTAACCGAAGGGTGGTTATGCGAAATCATTATTCCGGTTGCTGCTGCCTTTAACGCAGTTGCAAGAATAAGCCGGTTTTCTACTACAGTACCTGTATAACCACCTTGTGAGATCGTAACCCAACCCAAACATTTATTTGAGTTGTTGAACAATAGTAAAATGAATTCTTCTAATAGTTCGATTTTGTCACTCCAAACATTTCTTAAAATTGAATGGGCTTCTGCACTTGATGTTACTTTGGGTAGTTGATTGGATTTGATCTTCTTTTTAAAAACAATTTCTATTTCTGAAATTATATTTAATTCTTTACTCACTGGTTGTGATTATACCCGTATTTAAATAGTACAAATTTTCATTATTTGTGCGTGCAATTATCTGTTCGCCTAAAAGTTCATTTAAAGCATTGTAAATACTCCGCTTATCATTAAACCCAGTAAATTGTTTACAGTGTTTTAAATCAAAATAAATCGTGTTTTTTGTGTGATTATAATAAGTGATGAAATACACTAACAATTTTAAACTTGTGCGTGATAAATTGAAAATCTTATTTAGATCATTCTTATTAATTTGAACCACTGGTGAATTTTTACTTTTTTCCGAACCCTTGTTTACAAAGGGATTGACGGTATTTTTATTAAAATTCTTAATTCCGAAACTGCATTTATACATATCTGAATTTACGAAAAAAACGCTCAAACAATCAAATAAAATACATATACATTACACTGATTATCAGTAAGTTGCGTGCAATAAATCGTCTTACTTTTGTATACTGCTAAAGTGTATTTTTCATACACTTTTACGCTTGATTTGTCTCGTGCCTCACGGTGATAAAATTGAACTGAAGTGCCACCCATTTTGCCACCCCTAAAATAAAAAACCCCTAATAATAGGGGTTTTCGGTGATTTTTGGAGGTCCCGAGCGGATTCGAACCGCTGTAGCAGCTTTTGCAGAGCTGAGCCTAGCCACTCGGCCACAGGACCATTTTGTTTTTAAGAGTTCTCTCTCTGAGCCTAGCCTCCCGATAGCTATCGGGACCGCCACAGGACCATTTTGTTTTTAAGAGTTTTCTCTCTCTGAGCCTAGCCTCCCGATAGCTATCGGGACGGCCACAGGACCATTTTGTTTTTAAGAGTTCTCTCTCTCTGAGCCTAGCCTCCCGATAGCTATCGGGACGGCCAAAGGACCATTTGTATTTAAGAACTAAGATTTTTAAATTTAAGATTTAACTCATTTACTTCTTAAATCACAATTCTTCTATCTAACTTCCTAAAGGGGTAGCAAAAATAAGATTTTTTTAGCAATTTGGTAGAATTATTACAAAAATTATGCAGATTTCTTCAAAACTACCTAACGTAGGCACTACCATTTTTACAGTAATGAGCGGGCTCGCTAAAGAGCATAATGCCATTAACCTTTCACAGGGCTTTCCCGATTTTGGCTGCGATTCAAAACTGTTAGATCTGGCGCAAAAACACATGCAGGCCGGTTTTAATCAATACGCCCCCATGCCCGGTGTTATTCAGTTACGCGAATGCATCTCAAAAATAATAAGCGATTGTTACGCTTACATTTACCACCCTGATACCGAAATTACAGTTACTGCCGGTGCTACACAGGCCATTTATACAGCCATTGCCGCGTTTATAAATTCAGGCGATGAAGTAATTGTGTTTGAACCTGCTTACGATTGTTACATTCCCGCCATTGAACTACACGGCGCCAAAGCGGTTACCTCGCAATTAGATCCGCTTAATTTTTCAATCAATTGGGGCGATGTACGATCAAAAGTAAATGCAAAAACAAAAATGATCATTATTAATTCACCACACAACCCAAGTGGCGCTGTAATAAACGCAGATGATCTGAATGAGCTCGAAAAAATTGTTGCCGGTAAAAATATAATCGTATTAAGTGATGAAGTATATGAACACATGGTGTTCGACGGGCAATTGCATCAAAGCGTTGCGCGAAATAAAACGCTGGCAGCGCAATCGGTAATTGTGTCTTCTTTTGGTAAAACAGTGCACACAACGGGCTGGAAAATTGGTTATGTGGCTGCGCCAAAAGAATTAATGGCCGAATTCAGAAAAGTACACCAGTTTTTGGTATTTGCGGTTAATCACCCTTTTCAGTTAGCCTTGGCCGATTTTTTATCGGATGCAAAAAATTATTCGGAGCTAAAACATTTTTACCAAAACAAACGCGATCTGTTTTTAAAATTGACTAAAGATTCAAAACTTAAGCCTTTAAAAACAAGTGGTACTTATTTTCAGCTCATGAGTTACAAAACCATTAGCGAAGAAGCCGATACCGATTTTGCGATCCGTTTAACCAAAGAAAAAAAGCTGGCCACCATTCCTTTATCAGTCTTTTACACCAATAAATACGATAATAAAGTATTACGTTTTTGTTTTGCTAAAAAAGATGAGACCTTACAACAGGCCGCAGAGGTAATTAACAGCTTTTAAAATGTTAATAATAGCGTAGTTAGTCCATTATACATGGGAGCTCATCCTATACCAAAGCTTAGCATGTCCTATACCAATTGTTAGGATGTCCTATACTAACTGTTAGGATGTCCTATACCAAGGCCTTAGTTGAGCCGTGCATACAATTACCTTTAGCCCTGCTTAGTGTTTATTTACTGCCTGTATAAGCTGTTTCACTCAGCGCCTGTAACACTCTTACAAACTTCGCATAACACTATCACTCATTTTAACACCTTCTTGCCTTTTACCCATACTATATTTACAAAAGATCTACAACCTCGTTCTTTAATTTACAAAATAAAATCATCGCAGATCAGTGTAAATACATCACAGATTTGGTCAGTGGGTAAAAGTGCGCCGGATCGGCAAAACGCTGAGCGTGGGCAAGGGTGAATTGATTCTTTGTAGAAAGGCGATAAAGGTCCCGATAGCTATCGGGATCGTTTTAAAAATCTGTTCTTTCCATTTTAGCAACAGGAACAGATTTTTTTACTTTATCTGCCTTTCAAAAAAGATCAAGAGCGGGTAGGAAGATCGTTTTGCCTTGTCTTTTGTTTACTTTTCGACTAAGGAAAAGTAAAGAAAATAATTAGTGAACATTTTTTAGTACCAAAGAGTTTATATTAAAAGAAAGGAGTTCGCGGGTGGATGGTGCGTTAAGAAAATGTCGGTAAACGGCAAACTACAAATCATCCACTCACAAGCTGGCTAAAATATGCACAGCATATTTTCCCTGCGCCAAAAGTGACAAAAAAAACTGAAAAGGCACTAACAATAACTCTAAAAATTAAAACTATGGCAAAACAAGTTGGACCATTTTTTATAAGCGGTACTATACAAGGCATTAGCTTTTACAAAAGCGGTAAAGCCTGGCTGGTACGTCGTGCCGGTGGCCCCGGTAAAAAACAAATTCAAACCTCGCCTCACTTTGAGCGCACCCGCTATAACCTGTCGGAGTTTGCCGCATGCTCGGCTAACGGTGCTTTTATGCGCAGGTTCATGGCCCGCAGCTTTAAGTTTAACGATAACTGCATGTACCGGCGCTTTACACAACTCTTAACACAGCTAAAAAACTACGATACCGTATCGCCTTACGGCACTCGCTGCATTAGCAAAGCCTTAAAGCACAAACCAGCTAAAGACTTATTTTGCGGTTTTAACTTTAATACTGCCGCCTTAAGCGATGCAGTAAGTGTTTTACCAACCGTAAATAACAAACAAGAGATTTGTTTTGCCGCTAATAGCATTGCGTTTCCACGCGGCGCCAATAAAGTAGTAATAACAGCGCTCCATGCCCATTTTGATTTTAACAGCAAACAGGCAACCGGTTATGAGTACAGCACCCAAACGCTTTCTAAAAATAATGGCTGGCAACCGCTCTGTTTAAAACCCCTGAAAAACACCCGTGCTAAAAAAGCTATGGCCTTTTATTTTTTACAGCTCCGCTTTTTTTGTAATGAGCTGCCTTTTGCCAATGGCAAAAAAGACGTAGTGGCCTGCATCGCTATCGATCCCCCAACCGATAAAGTCGTTCCACCGGCTTTGTTATCCGCTTACCAATTGCCATTTGCCATAGGGCGTCAACTTCTAAACGCAAGCGCACGCATAAAACCGCTCAAAATATCTTCTCATAAAATAAGGATACTTCAGGATGATTCTTCCTGATTAAAATAATACTGTAAAGAAATTAGTTTCTATCAATCACTATTTTTTTGCTCGAAATAATACTGCCTTCTTTATAAAAATTAATAAAGTAAATACCGCTTGCCAGGTGTTGCAAATTAATGTTAGTGCTGGCCGCTGTTAATTCGCCTTTTTGTTTTAACTCACCAACAACATTAATAAATTCATAATTTATTTTTTCATAAGCGCTTTGCTCCACGGTAATGGATAAATTATCGGTAGCCGGGTTAGGAAAAATACCAAAACTGTTTTTTTCTTTTTCATCCAGTTTCATAACTAAATTATTACAACCGCCATTTGCAAGTGCCGTATGGCTGCTTACCGAAAGAGAATGTGAAGGGCTGGCAAAACACAACAGGTAACTCCAGCTTTCAAAAAAACCTGATCGTACGGGGCTAAATGGGTCTATAGAAGAGCCAATGCCTTCGGCAAAAGAAACCGTAACCGACGAGTTTAATATAAAATCAGAAGTGCCTAAAAAACGTTTATGATACTTTCCTGAAAAGAGAATAGAATCAATAGCTGTAATTTTAAATTTTGCATACATGTTTGGTGGCATATAAGGATTGTTGTAATACATGGTATCGCCCAACACTTTATTAAAATCGTATAAAATTTTATTTACCTGTGGTACATAATTAGCCGTTAAAGTAGTGGTAAAATACACGCGTTTATTAATACTGTCGTTATACAGGTAACCCAGGGGTATGTTATTGCCGTTAGCAGGATTTAATACCGGCGCCATAGTGTAGCAATAGCCCGCGCTGGCCGGATGCCAGTACTTAGTGTAGTTATAAAAAACTTTTAGCCACACATTACCATTGTTAAGCTCATAGCCTTTTATAAAATATTTATCATTTTCGAGTGTATAACAGTTGGTTTGTACCTTTTGTGCATACTCAGTACCCCAAACGGTTGTCGAATCAAAAAGCCTGTATTTTTGAGAATAAATTTTATTTATTGAAAAAATAAAAATGGCAACAATAATGATCTTTTTCATGTATCTAAGATACAAAAAATAATCACTTTAACAATTCTGCCTGCGGGTAGTATTTTCCATTCAGCAAAGTACCTTCTACCTGCTTAATATTTTCAATATTCTCTAAAGGATTGGCGTTTAATAATAACAGGTTAGCCTTTTTACCTACCTCCACACTGCCCCACAATTTTTGCTGCTTAAAATAAATAGCGGCATTATAAGTAGCACATTTTAATATCTGGTAGTTACTTAAACCCGCTGCTTTGTATAATTTCATTTCTTCATACATACCAAAGCCCGGCACGTTAAAAATACCATCATCAGGGCTCAACAATACAAGCACACCTGCATCTGCAGCCTGTTTAAAGATAGTGTTGAATTTTGCAAACTGCGATTGATACATGTCAAGATACTTGCTCTTAAAATCATCCTTTAGTTGTTCTTTGGTAGAAGCCATTGCCTCGTTATATTCTTTTAACCATTGTGTTTTTACTTTTTTTGAAACATAGTTCATTCCGTTTCTTTCCATTAATGTTTTTTCAGGAAACTCAAAAGAATAAATATGATAGAATGATAGCGTTGGACAAAAAGCCGTGCCTTTTGTTTTCATATTATCTAAAGTGTTTTTAAAATTTACCGAATCCCGTTTGTAAGAGGATAATAATGGTTGATAATGTTCGGCAGACGCAAATCCTGCATCTATTGCTTTTTCTAACCCCATTTTGCCATAGGCGTGCCCGGCCAATACCATTTCGTTTTGTTTACAGCTTTCGGCCATGTAATTAAAGTTGGTTTCGTTAAGGCCGCCAAGGTATTTTATAAAATCGTATTTTTTATTTTTTGCGTACAGCACAACTTTTTCAATACTGTCTTTTGTGAGTAAAGAATCGTTTGAAGGAAAAACATAGGACACAAAAATTTCAGGCGCTATTTTTTTACCTAAACTAATACTGTCTCTTAATGGTAACTCCAAAGCCTTACCGCGCATGCTTCTTAACGTTGTAACACCCGCAGCCAAATTTAACTTTAAGTATTCCTGTAGTTGTATAGCATCACCTTTTCCCGGAAAGTGCGCGTGCATATCTACAAGCCCGGGCACCAAAAATTTACCCGTACAATCCATAATAGTATAGCCCTTCATTATTTGCTTGGTGCCATAAGCTTCTATTTTCTGGATCTTTCCGGCGCTTATGTAAACATTGCAATTGGTAATGGCCACCTCATGATTAACAGGAATAACCGTTACATTTTTAAGAATAAGATTTTGCGAAAAAATAATTTTCGATATAAAAATAAAAATAATTAATAAACGCATAGGCTGGGTTTAAGTATACAATATAGCCGTTTAATTTTTTTAAAAATAATCCATTAATATAAATTAACACAATAAAAAAGCCCGCTTAATAGCGGGCTGTAAATTATTTAAAACATCTAAATATTAATTATTCAACAGTACCGGCGTTTTGTTTTGCCTGGTTTTTGTATTTTATAAGACGTGCTGTCCAATAGGCTAACATACCAATTACAAATAAAGAGATGCATACATTTGGAATGTGACCTAAACTTCTCATACCACCAAATACCCAGTAAGAGAATTTACCAATTCCTTCAAAAATGTCCGTCCATGTAACCATTAAGCTTGTCATATCTTTTTAATTTGTAAGTTTACCGAACAAAAATAGGAATAATTTAGAAATAAAAAAATTGTGTTTGCAGGCTTTTTAAATAAGGGTATAAGGGGGAGTTTGGTGCTATTGTCTGTTATTTTTGTAGCCTCGGCCATGCTTTTATATTTTGCGCCTAAAAGCTTGGAATTCAACAATTACCCTAATCTTTTTTACAATTATTTTTCTCAAAAAATACCCAATCGTTTGGTCATTATCCTTCTTAATTTTTTGTTTATTGGCCTGGGGGCTTTATTAATCAGTTTAATTGCCGTTAAGCAGGAAGTAACAGATAAGCTAAACTATTTTCCTGTATTTATTTACCTGTTATTAAGCATTGCAACCATTAATCCGCAGCAAATAACGCCACAAATATTTACAAATGTTTTTGTGCTTTATTCTATTTATAAATTACTCGACACTTACCGGCAGGAAAATGTGTTGAATCATTTATTTGAGGCGGCGTTTTGGTTAAGTATTTCTGCTTACGTCACCATTTCAAGTGTTATTAGTTTTCCCCTGTTTTTTATTGTGCTTTTAATTTTAAGGCCGTTTTATTGGCGCGATTGGGCGATAGCTATTCTTGGCTTTGTTGCTCCTATTCTTATGTGCGAAAGTATTGCCTACCTGAGTGACTTTAGTCAATGGTACATATTTAAATCAATAGGTTTGTTTTTGCAGTTTTTAAAACCGCCTTCGTTTAGCGAATACTATTTACCACTAATGGCCTTTTTGGTCATCACCTTATTAATAGCCATCTTTCAAAGTTTTGTATATGGCTTTGGCAATACGGTAAAAAAACAACGTACAAAAACCATTCTTTTCTGGTTCTTGTTCTTTTCTACTTTTGGCTTTTTCTCTGGTGGAGCAAACAGTTCAAGCGTTATACTCACTTATGCCTTTCCCTTATCGTTTTTTATTGGCGATTTTTTATATGGTGTAAAACAAACCAAAATAACCAACACCATTCTGGTATTCTTTATTTTGTGTGTTGCAATTATTTTTTTGGGAGAGTATAATGCCATTTAACATTCGCTCCACTTATCTTTTAAAGCGCGCCAATTAAACATACAAATAAACCTTATCAACATTTGCTGTTTTAATTTTTTAATGCGGTAGTTAATTTTACTATGGTAAAATTAAAAGGGATGAAAAATAATTTTATTCTTGCAGTAAATGATCACTCCATAATAAATTTATGGCCGGGAAAAATTGACGGTGATAGCGTTATTATTTTTACAAATACATCTGCTACTGTAATACAAAAGACTCAAAACAGCAACACGCTTTCCTCTAATAACACTACTCTAACATTGTTATACATTTGTTTGTGTTTTGCACTGACCTTTTTTATTGTAAAAAAATTTTTGATCAAAAAACGGGCGTGATCAAAACAAAAAGCCTTCGAAAATTTCGAAGGCTTTTTTGCAAACTTTTATCTACAGCTTATTTAAAGCGGTTTCCATTCGCTTTAAAACCTCATCTTTGCCTATCAAAGCAAGCATATCAAACAGCTGCGGGCCTCCGGCTACACCTGTAGTTAATACACGTAATAATTGCATATCAATTTTGCCGGCTTCTTTTACCAATGCTTCAAAAGTATCATGAAGCGTTGTTGCATTCCACTCACTAACGTTTTTAAAAGTATCTAAAACTTTTTTAAACAGTTCTTTGTTTTGCTCATTCCATTTTTTGGCAATTACTTTTTCATCATAACTCGTTGGCGCTTCAAAAACATATTTACCATGATCCCAAAACTCATGTACAAATTGCACTTTTTCTTTTACCAGTTTACAAAAGTCTATCATAAAAGCATCATCCTTCTCATAACCTTTTTCTTTTAAAAGGGGTTTAAACGCTTTTGCAAGATCGGCATCTGATTGTTTACGTAAATATTGCTGATTGAACCACTTTGCTTTTTCGGGATCGAATTTAGCGCCTGATTTATTTACACGCTCAAACGAAAATAATTCTGCTAATTCTGCCACCGAAAAAATTTCTTCATTGTTTCCCGGATTCCAACCCAATAAAGCCAAAATATTTACAAAAGCTTCAGGATAATAACCCGATTCTTTATAGCCAATGTACGGCGAAGTTTCACGCGGATCCTGCCAGCTTAATGGAAATACCGGGAAGCGTGCTTCACGTTTGCTTATTTTTCCATTCCCATCGGGGTTTAAGATCAAAGGTAAATGTGCCAGCTTAGGCATGTCATTTTCCAAACCTAAATAACGGTAAATTAATATATGTGCCGGTGCACTTGGCAACCACTCTTCGCCACGCACAGCGTGAGAAATTTCCATTTCAATATCATCTACAATATGTGCCAAGTGGTAAGTGGGCATACCATCGCTTTTTAATAATACTTTATCATCTACCTGCGCCGAGTTAACGGTAACCCAACCGCGAATAATATCATTAAAACGAATTTCCTCATTACGCGGCACCTTTAAACGCACTACATATTTTGCACCTTCTGCTAATAATTTTTTTACCTCATCTTCACCTAAAGTGATTGAGTTACGCATGTTTTGTCGCGTTACAGCATTGTATTGTGGAGCTACCACTTTAGCAGCTTCCAAACGCTTGCGCATATCGTTCAACTCTTCTTCGGTATCAAAAGCATAATACGCGTGGCCGCTCTCAATTAATTTATCTGCATATTTTTTATAAATACCCAACTCTTTACGCTCACTCTGGCGGTAAGGTTTATGCTTACCATCTCCAAAACCAACACCTTCGTTAGGTTCAATACCGCACCATTTTAAGGCTTCAACAATATATTCTTCAGCGCCCTTTACAAAACGGGTCTGGTCAGTATCTTCAATACGCAAAATAAAATCACCACCGTGTTTTTTTGCAAACAAATAATTAAATAATGCAGTACGCACACCACCCATATGCAAGCCTCCAGTTGGGCTTGGGGCAAATCTAACTCTTACTCTTTTTTCCATAAGACTGCAAAGATAAGTTTTTTTGTTGTTTAAATACTGTAAAAGCCTTAGTTTTAAGCATTAGGTTTTTGCTTAAATATTTATTTACATTTTTTACACTATCTTTTTTTATTGGCTCGGCCCAAACAGATAGTGTAGCAATTATTTTAAACTCATCAGAACATGATACCGTTAAAGTAAAGAAAACAGAAGTGCTGATTGGAAGAGATGGCGGAGTTCTTAAACAAAAATTAGTATGGTGCAAACAATTGCAAGATTTTGCTATTGAAAAAGGGCGCAGAGATATACTCGCAAGAGCTTACTTTTTGTTTGGTACCACGTATTATAATTTTTCAGAGTACGATAACGCAGTACCTTATTTGTATAAAGCCCTGCCAATTGCAGATGAAATGAAAATGGAATTGCTGCAATCAAAAATTTACAACTACCTGGGCATTATTTATTCCGACCAGGGTAATAGCCGAAAAGCCATTTATTATTTCAGGAAAACATACAGTATTGCCGTTAAACTGGATGATAAATCGCAGCAGTTTACATCTGCCAATAATTTAGGTGTTGATTATAACAACATTGGCGTGCCCACGCTGGGTATTTTTTATATTTCGAAATGCGAGGCCCTTGCAAAAAAATATAAAGTTACCAAATACCTTCCGTCTTTATTTGGAAATAAGATGGATAGCTACATGTTACTGGATGACAAAAAGAAAGCCCGGGAACAATTAGATTCTATTTACAAGTATTTTAATTTAACTGATAAAGGAAGAGAAGAGCAACTTTCTTTGAATTTTTTCTCAGCGCAATATTATGCTTTTGTAGACGATGATAAAACTGCTATTCCCTTTTTAGAAAAAAACATCAGTATCATATTACCAACTGAGCTACAGGAATTTCGTAAAAACTACAAAGTGTTAACCCAATGTTACAAAGCCGTTGGCGATTATAAAAATTCGTACGAAGCACTTATCAAATACTATCAGTACTCTGATAGCCTTGTCAACTCAGAACAAATACAACATGCTACCGAAATTGAGAACACCTATAAAAATTTTAAAACCGAGAAAGAATTAGAGATCCAGAAATTAAACAACATTAATAAATCGCTACAATTAAAACGCAACAAAGCCTTTTTAATTTTGGTAAGCTGCCTGTCATTATTATTAATTGGCGGCATCTTTTTCTTTTATAAATTATTTAGAGATAAGCGTAAAGCAAATCATTTATTAGAGGAACAAAAATCTGAGATCACACATCAGAAAAAAGAGATCTTAGATAGTATTTATTATTCAAAAAGAATACAGGAAGGTATTTTACCAACCGAAAATGAATTGAATCAAAAAATAGGTGAGCATTTTGTTTTTTTTAAACCAAAAGATATTGTAAGCGGTGATTTTTACTGGGCAGGAAAAAACACAGGCAATAATTTTTTAATGGCCTGCTGCGATTGCACAGGGCACGGTGTACCCGGCGCATTTATGAGTTTAGTGGCATATTCAATATTAAATAAAATTGATGAGAATGCAGAACACAAAAACCCATCAGAGATACTGGATTATTTAAATATTGAATTACCTAAATTCTTTAAAAAAGAAGATGCGTCTCAGCAAATTAAAGATGGCATGGATATGAGCCTGATTGAAATAGACCGCAAAAACCTGAAATTAAAATTTAGTGGCGCTAATAACAGTATTTACCATATTCGTGAAGGCGTATTAAATGTAATTAAAGCCGACAAACAACCCATAAGTGCAGATGTGGATATGCGCAAATTTGTTTTTAAAACAACGGAGCTTGAACTAAAAAAGAACGACCTTGTAGTAATGTTTACCGATGGTTATGCCGATCAGTTTGGTGGACCAACCGCAAAGATAAAAGGCAATTTATTCAGGCAGGGAAAAAAATTCATGTACAAACGCTTAGAAGAACTGTTGGTTAACCATGCATTATCGGATATGACTACTTTGAAAAATGTGTTAGAAAAAGTGCACATGGAGTGGCGTGGCGACCTGGAACAAATAGACGATATTTGTTTAATTGGGATAAGGATTTAAGATTTTAGAGGTCAGATTTAAGATTTAAATAAATGGCAGACAAAGATTTTTTTAATATGGTTTACCAGGTGGTGCGTTTAATACCAAAAGGCCGGGTTACCAGTTATGGGGCCATTGCCGCTTACTTAGGTGCTAAATCTTCATCGCGTGTGGTTGGTTATGCCATGAATGGTGCACACCGTGTAAAACCAAAAGTACCTGCGCATCGCGTAGTGAATAGAAATGGCATGCTAACAGGCAAACATCATTTTGAAACACCTTACCAAATGCAGGAATTATTGGAGAAAGAAAAAATAAAAGTAAAAGACGATAAGGTTGTTGATTTTAAAAAATTGTATTGGGATCCTTTTGTGGAACTAAAACTTTAATTGACAAAAGATTCAAGACACAAGACTATCGACTAAAATGTAATGACAAAGTCGTGGAGTATCTCACTGTTTATTTTGGCAAGTATTTGTTCCTGTTCGGACAATCAACCAAATAAACTTCGGCCTGAAAAAACAGCCGATATATATTCAGAAAAACACTCTGGGATTTCTATTGAAAATGGGTCAAGACAAGGTTTTAAAGATTTTGATTCATTAGGGACGGAGTATTTTTATTTGTATAAAACAACAACAATCAATAACAATAATACATTTCCGATCGACTTAAAAATCTCCTTTTCAAAAGAGTATGAAGATTTACGTTCAAACAGTGGCCTTAAATCAAAAGTATTATTATTACCAACAGAATTGACTTCAGAAAAAGATCTAAATGATCTAAGCATGGAAGAATTAAAAAAGTTTTTAGACACAAGCATTGACGCTCCAGTTATTTTAAATAAAGCCCTAAGTCCAAAAGGAAAATATACTATACTTTTTGGAATACTAACAGACACAAAATACAAAGTACCTTTTTATTTTGGATTGAAATTTAAGACGAACACTTTTCAGGATAGTATTACTCAGAATGAAACTAAAAACGGAAAATCGTTAATCTTACCAATTGTATTATATCTCGATAATCCTTATGTTATTTCTTGTGGACAAATCTCGTTGCACGAATAAATTAAATCGAAAAGTAATTTTGTGATTAGGACTGCCAACTAAAAACTAACGACTGCCAACTGAAAGATAAACAGCTCCCCCTACACTATCACGCTTCGCTCCGGTAACCGAGCTTAATGTATTTATCTTTTCATTCAGGCGTAAATAACCTAAAAAAGCAAAGATCAGGGCTTCTTTAAAATTAACAGTTTGCGCATCGGGTACAATTAACTCGCAATTTGTTTTGCCACCAATCAATTCAATTAAGTATTTATTATGCGCGCCACCGCCTGTAACTAAAACATTTTTAATTTTATGTTTGTTCAAGTCGTTCGCTATCATTTGTGCCACATGTTCGGTTGCGGTTGCTAACAAATTATTTATTTCTAACCTGCTTTTTTCAATTCGCTTTAAAATGTTTTCAGCGAACCATTCTCTTCCAAGCGATTTTGCCCCGGTCTTCGAATAAAACTCCAACCCATTTAACTCTTTTAAAAGCTTTTTATTTATTTTTCCTGAGCGGGCAATTTTACCGTCTTTATCAAAAGCCTTGCCTGTTTTCTCGGCAAGAAAGTTTAAAAACATATTGGCTTCACAAATATCATAAGCAATACGTTTGCCTTTTTTATCAAAAGAAACGTTGGCTATGCCCCCAATATTTAAACAGCCATCATAATCCCCAAACAATAATTTATCACCTATTGGCACTAAAGGCGCGCCTTGCCCGCCATTGGCAACGTCTAAACTTCTGAGATCGCAAACCGTTGTAATTTTTGTTATCGCCGCAATACTTGCACCACTGCCAATTTGCGCGGTAAATCCAAGATCAGGTTTATGAAAAACGGTATGCCCGTGAGAGGAAATAGCTTTTGGTTTTTTATTTATTTTCTTTAAAAACTTATTGATCTCTTCCCCAATTAATTTACCGTATGAAGCGTTTACAGAAACATATTGCAGAGCCTTTAAATTATGGGCATTTTTTAAGGTGCTGGCGCACAATTTGGTATAGGCAACCGTTTCCGCTTTTAATATTTTATACCTGTATTTACCGTTCTTGCTCTCAAATTCGCACAAGGCAAGGTCCAGCCCATCCAGCGAAGTGCCGCTCATTACCCCTAAAATGCTCATTTTATGTGAATTTCCGGTGGTCAAATTTTTATTGTTTTAAAGGCAAAATCATATATATTTGCAAGGTTACAAAAAATAGTATAAACCTTAAAACATAAATATAATGCATTTTGAGTTATCTGAAGAGCACTTAATGATCCAGAAAGCGGCGCGTGAGTTTGCACAAAACGAATTAAAACCCGGAGTAATTGAGCGCGATGAGCAGCAAAAATTTCCAACCGAGCAAATTAAAAAAATGGGCGAGCTTGGGTTTATGGGCATGATGGTTGATCCTAAGTACGGCGGCGGCGGTATGGACGCTGTTTCTTATGTTTTAGCAATGGAAGAAATTTCTAAAGTAGATGCTTCTTGCAGTGTTGTAATGAGTGTTAACAACTCATTGGTTTGCTGGGGACTTGAAATGTTTGGAACCGAAGAACAAAAACAAAAATATTTAGTGCCTTTGGCTAAAGGTGAAATAATTGGCGCCTTCTGCTTATCAGAGCCGGAAGCGGGCAGTGATGCTACTTCTCAAAGAACTACTGCAATTGATAAAGGCGACCATTATTTATTAAATGGTACAAAAAATTGGATCACTAATGGTAACAGTGCTTCTGTTTATCTGGTAATTGCGCAAACAAATGTAGAAGCTGGTCACCGTGGTATTAATGCATTAATCGTAGAAAAAGGTATGCCCGGTTTTACAGTGGGGCCAAAAGAAAATAAAATGGGTATCCGCGCCAGCGATACACACTCATTAATGTTTACAGATGTAAAAGTGCCAAAAGCAAACCGTATTGGCGAAGATGGTTTTGGTTTTAAATTCGCCATGAAAACGTTAAGCGGTGGCCGTATTGGTATTGCTTCGCAAGCATTAGGTATTGCAAGTGGCGCTTACGAATTAGCTTTAGCTTATTCGAAAGAGCGTAAGGCATTTGGTAAAGAAATTTGCAACCACCAGATCATTCAGTTTAAATTAGCTGATATGGCAACACGTATTGAAGCTTCACGTTTATTGATCTACCGTTCGGCATGGTTAAAAGATAACCATTTACCAATGGATAAAGAAAGCGCGATGGCAAAAGTATTTGCAAGCGAAACAGCTATGTGGGCAACTACTGAAGCAGTTCAGATACATGGTGGTTACGGTTATGTAAAAGAGTATCATGTTGAGCGTTTAATGCGCGATGCCAAGATCACACAGATATATGAAGGCACAAGTGAAGTACAACGTATTGTAATTTCAAGATCGGTATTAGCCTAATAATTTATTTACATCATTATTTATTCAACCTCCTTAATTAATTTTAAGGAGGTTTTTTATTTAACCTACAAAAAATACCTCATTTTAGGTATTGTATAGACTAAGTCTAAATAAGACTTTTGTTATCGAAACTAATTTACATTTATGAAAAAACACATTTATTTATCGGCTATTGCTTTAGTTGCAATTGCATCATTTAGCAGCTGCAAAAAGAAAACAACAGAACCGGAGCCTGAGCCTACTCCTGCCAACCCAACGCCTGCAACTCCATCGTATACTATACCAACTACGTACAATTACACAAACACTGCAGCAGGTATAACAACAGCAACCAATTGCATTGCCATGTTAGCCGAAATAACTACATATATAAGATCTACGCATACGGCAACGGCAGCAACGCAGCCAACTATAAGCGCGCAAAAATTAAAAGACATGTATGCTAACACCGGTAGCCAGTTTACGCTTACCGCGTTAAACTCAAGCACTATCAGTTTAAAAGCAAAATCAGGCACTGCACTTAATTTTCCAACCTTGCAAGATGCAAATTTTGACGATGCGCAACCTGCAAGTATTACATCTGCTGCAAACCCTACAGTTTCAACAGCTTCAAACGGTGTAAAAGGAAAATTAATTTCGCCTGCCAGAGCAATTTTGGTAGATGCTAATGGTTTTGAATACAAAGAATATACTGAAAAAGGTGTGATGGGCGCCGTATTTTATTACCAGGCCACTACTATTTTAGCAAACATTGGATCGCTTACTACCACTGCTGCACAAGAACAAGCCTGGGATGAAGCCTTTGGTTATTTTGGTGTACCAACTGATTTCCCAACAAACTTAACCGGCTTAAAAAACTGGGGCAGCTATTGTAATTCAGTTAACGTTGCTATTGGCTCCAACTCTTTAATTATGAATGCATTCTTAAAAGGTCGTGCTGCTATTATCAATAACGATGCTACAGGTCGCGATGAAGCACGTAATGCAGTTATTGCCAACTGGGAAAAAGTGGCTGCCGCAAAATGTATCAGCTACTTAAAAGGTGCAAAAAACAATTTATCTGATCAGGCAACTTTACACCACAATTTATCTGAAGGTTATGGTTTTGTTGTGGCATTTCAATACAATCCAAATAAAACAATTTCACAAGCAGACATCAATACATTGTTAAGCTATTTTGGAACGAACCTTTACAACTTACAAACTTCTAATTTAGATCTGGCCATTGCAAAATTAGAATCGGTTTTTGGTTTGAACGCCTCTCTTATTCCTTAATATTTTTTTATCTAAAAGCGCCTTTTTAAAGGCGCTTTTAGTATTTTAAGTAATTATTAAATTATTGATAATCAATTAATTTCCCTATACAAATACCATATTTGAGGTATTGATACAAAAAGCTATTAATCGCACCTTTGTATACGATCAAAAAGCCATGAAATTACGAGGCCTTACATTTATATTAAGCGTTTGTTTAATAACACTTATTTTTATTGCCTGCAAAAAGAAAGCAAAAGATAAAACCGAAGAAGAAGAAACAAAGTTTGATAAGCCGGCAATGCTTGCCAACTGTGCAGATAATGTGATCATTCCAAATTTTCAGGCTTTTAAATCCGCAATGGATTCGCTGGTATATTCATTTACGGCTTTTACACAAAGTAAAGATGTTGCAACACTTACAACACTTCGTCAAAAATATATTACAGCTATTATAAAATTCCAGCATATATCCACATTCGAATTTGGCCCGTCAGAATCGGAGATCGTTCGTTCTAATTTTAACACCTATCCCACAAATACACTTACAATCAATTCAAACATCAGCTCCGGAAGCTACAACCTCGGAACCGTTAGTAATTTAGACGCAAAAGGTTTTCCGGCTCTGGATTATTTAATTTTTGGGAAGAATGAAACAGATGCTTCGCTTATTGCTTTATTTGATACAGACCCAAAAGCGGCCAACCGTATTGCTTACGTAACAGCTTGTTTAAGCGAAATGCAAACAAAAACAAATTCGATCGTTAGCGCATGGAATAATAGTTACCGTAATACTTTTGTAGGCTCAACAGGTTCGCAGATAGGCAGCTCGTTGGGGTTATTGGTAAACCAATTAAATTTTGAAATTGATCTTTTGAAGAATGCCAAAATTGGTATTCCCTTAGGAAAAAAATCTCTTGGCGTTACACTTCCCGAAAAATGCGAGGCTTTTTACGCTAATAGTATCTCGATTAAACTGGCAAAAGAATGTCTTGCAAATATTGAAGACGTTTATCTTGGCCGTTCAACAGCCGGTGCAGACGGTAAAGGATTAGATGATCTTTTAGAAAGTATTGATGCCATGCATGGCTCCGAACCTTTAAACGCCGCTATTAAAAACCAGTTTGCTGTTACCCAATCAAAATTAAATCTTGTTGCCGAACCCTTATCATCTTCTGTTAATAACGCAACATCAACGGTAGATGCCGCTTACCTGGAAATGGTAAAACTATTAGTGCTGTTAAAGACAGACACGCCATCAGCTTTAGGAATCGTTATTACTTACCAGGACGGAGACGGTGATTAACCATATCAAATCATATTTTTTTAAACCTGTACATCTTGCACCATTGGCCGTTTTTAGAATGGCCTTTGGTTTTTTAATGCTCGCCTCAATTTTAAGATTTATTGCTAAAGGCTGGGTGTACGATATGTATTTGAAACCAAAGATATTCTTTCCTTACTTTGGTTTTGAATGGGTAAAACCGTTTGGCCAAACAGGCATGTACATTTTATTTATTGCCCTGGCCATTGCTGCTTTATTTATTGCTTTAGGTTTTTTATATAGAATATCAACAACTTTTTTCTTCCTTGCATTTACCTATGTTGAACTTATTGATAAAACAAATTATTTAAATCACTATTATTTTATAAGTATTGCCAGTTTTCTTATTATTTTTTTACCGGCTAACCGTTATTTCTCGGTTGATGCAACACTCAATAAAAAAATAGCGGCTACGCATGTACCAAATTATTTTGTACTCACCATTAAATTTCAGGTATTTATTGTTTACTTTTTTGCGGGTATTGCTAAACTTAATTCAGATTGGTTGTTGCACGCCCAACCGCTCAAGATCTGGCTTCCCGCGCACAGCGAAATGCCGCTGATAGGTACTCTTTTAACAAAAGAATGGACCGCCTATTTCTTTAGCTGGTTTGGCTGTATCTATGATCTTCTCATACCTTTCTTTTTATTTATTCCAAGATTTGTAAGGCCCGCTTATTTTTTTGTAATTGTATTTCACTTGGCCACGTCACTGTTTTTTAATATAGGCATGTTTCCTTATATTATGATTTGCCTTACTACCATTTTTTTTACTGAAAACTTTCATATCAGGATTATTCACTTTTTAAAAGCTTTTACAAAATCCACAACCAAAAATGAACAAACCGTTTTTTCGCCTTCTGCAAAAACGCTGAAGCTATTTTCCGTTTTATTTATTATTCACTTCACCATTCAATTGATCCTGCCCTTTCGCTACGCACTGTACCCTGGTAATTTATTCTGGACAGAACAGGGCTACCGTTTTTCATGGCGTGTTATGCTTATGGAGAAAGCAGGTACCGCTTTTTTTTATGTTCACGATAGAACAACTAATGGGGAAATTGAAATAGATAATAAAAAATATTTAACCTACATGCAGGAAAAAATGATGGCCACACAACCGGATATGATGATTGATTATGCTAAATTTTTAAAAGCAGAATTTATAAAGCAGGGTTTTAAAGATCCTATCATTCGTGCGCAAAGCTATGTAACCCTTAACGGCAGTGGTTCAAGAGAATTCATTGACCCGCAGGTTGACCTGAGTAGCCAAAGTAATTCATTTTTAAAAAATAAAGACTGGGTAAAAAAATATTGATCTTTTATGCGCATACTTTTACTTTATATACTTTTATTTTTATCCTGTTTTGTTTTTTCACAAAACGATTCATTAAGAAATGATTCGATAAATAAACAAATAAAAAAAGACATTGAATTAAAAGAAATAGAGATCGTTGTCGAAAAAGATAACAACTTTGGCATATCGCGCTTAAATAATGTTGAAGGCACAACCATCTATGCAGGCAAAAAAACCGAAGCTATTTACCTGCAAGACCTCAATGCTAATCTTGCAGCAAATAACAGCAGGCAGGTTTTCTCAAAAATTGCAGGTATTAATATTTTTGAAAACGATGGTTCGGGCGCAACTATTGGCATTGGCGGTCGCGGCTTAAATCCAAACCGTATTTCTAATTTTAATACACGTCAAAACGGTTACGATATTTCCGCTGATGCCTTAGGCTATCCTGAAAGTTATTACACACCACCAACCGAAGCCATTGAACGTATAGAAATTTTACGAGGCGCTGCAGGCTTACAATTTGGCACACAGTTTGGAGGTATGATCAATTACAAATTTGCAGATGCACCGGCCAATAAAAAATTCTCGGCAAAATTTCGCCAAACAGGCGGTTCGTTTGGTTTTGTAAATTCATTCAATCAAATTGGCGGCACTGTAAAAAAATTATCCTACAATACATTTTATCAATACAAACAATACAATGGCTGGCGCGAACGTTCACGGTTACACAGCCACACTGCTTTTGCAAGCTTAAAATATCAGTTCAGCGAACGTTTTTTTATTAAAGGCGAATACACTTTTCTTTCATACCTCGCACAACAACCAGGAGGCTTAACTGATAAACAATTTGAAAAAGATCCATCCATTGTTAACCGCTATAGAAACTGGTTTAAAGTAAACTGGAATTTGTTTTCGTTAACAGCAGATTATAAACTTTCTGATCGCTCCAGATTTAATTTTTTATTTTTTGGATTGAATGCCGGTCGTGATGCTTTAGGAAATTTAGGAAGAATTGACCGGGCAGACGATACAGCTATTTACCGAAATTTATTAAGTGATATTTACAACAATTATGGTGGCGAATTGCGCTTTTTGCAACGCTATATTCTGTTTGAGAACAACAGTCATTTTTTAATTGGTGCTCGTATATACAAAGGCCACACAGATCGTAAGCAGGGCGATGCAGACAAAACAGACAAAGCACATTTTAAATTCTTACATCCCGATAATTTAGAAAATTCAGCCTATATTTTTCCATCTTCTAACTACGCAGTATTTATCGAAAATATTTTTCAGCTCACAAAAAAATGGAGTGTAACCCCCGGTGCACGGTTTGAAAATATTGTTACCAGTTCAGAAGGTTATTACCGTTTAATAAATAAAGATCTTGCAGGAAATATTTTGTTGGATATGAAGATTCAGGATAACAGGAGCAACTCGCGCAGTTTTGTACTGGCGGGAATTGGCACGCAATTAAAATTAAATAATTCGGTAGAATTGTACGCAAATTTTTCTCAAAATTACCGCTCTATAAATTTTAATGATATGCGTGTTTTAAATCCCAACTTCGCAGTTGATCCTAATTTAAAAGACGAAAGTGGTTTTACTACCGATGGTGGTTTTAGAGGTGTAATAAAAAACATTTTGTACTTTGATGTAAGCGCATTTTATTTAAATTATCAAAACAGGATAGGTACTGTTTTAAGAATAGATTCTACAACATATAATATTATTCGTTACCGTACCAACATTAGCAATAGCAAAAACACAGGTGTTGAAGCATTTGGTGAAATTGATTGGTTAAAGCTATTCAATAAAAATTCAAAGCATAAACTGTCTACATTTATAAACATGTCATACATCAACGCTATTTATGTAAGCAGTGCGCAAAGTGCTTACAATAATAAAAAGGTAGAATATGTGCCTGATGTTATTTTTAGAACAGGCTTAACCTACGCTTACAAAAAATTCAGTCTTACTTATCAGTATTCTTATAATGCGCAACAATTTTCAGATGCCGATAATTCCGAATCAGTTTCATCGGCTATTTATGGTATTATTCCTGCCTACTCTATTATGGATATTTCTGCTAATTACAGTTGGCGATTTTTAGGATTTAGTGCCGGAGTAAATAATCTTGCCAACAGCATCTATTTTACACGCCGTGCCGAAGGATATCCCGGACCCGGCATATTGCCTGCAGACCCTATAAACGCTTACTTTACCATCCAGGTAAAACTTTAAAAAGGGTTAAAATCAATGTATTACTATTTATACACATTTTTTTGAAATAATCAATCTTTTTTCTAAAATTATTCTTGTAATTTTAGTGTTTATAAGTATTAGATTATGAGTGCTTTTGATGACGATGCAGACGGGTTGAACGAGAATGAATTTGAAGAGAATTTAAAACTTTTTGAAGATATGCTGGCCGGTGGCCAGTCCCATTTTTTTGACGCTGATGACATTGAAGAAATAATAGATTATTATCTGCAATGGTTAAACTATGATATGGCTAAAAAAGCAATTGATTATGGTTTAGAACGTTTTCCTTTTTCAAGCATTATTAAAATTCGCCACGCGCAATATCTATCAAGCCAGCATTATACACACGAGGCTTTAGCTATCTTAAATGAAGTTGAGCAAATAGAACAAAATAATTTTGATTTGTATATGGCCCGTGGTTACATCTATAGCCAAATGGGTTTAGGTGAGCAGGCAATAGAAAATTTTAAGAATGCTATTCCTTTAGCCGAAAATAAAGATGAAGTATATGTTGCTTTAGGTGTTGAATTTTTAAATGAAGATAAGCCCGATGACGCCCTTTACTATTTAAAAAAAGCCATAAAACTAAACCCAAAAAATGAAGTGGCGTTAAACGAGCTTTCATTATGCTTTGACCTTACCGGCAAATCAAGCGAAGCTATTTCGTTTTACGAAAGTTATATCGATAATCATCCGTACAGTTATTTTGCCTGGTTTAATTTAGGCCTTGGATACAGCCGCATGGGTTTGTTTGAAAAAGCCATTGAGGCTTACGATTATTCGATAGCCATTAACGAAAACTTTAGTTCGGCTTATTTCAATAAAGCAAATTCTTTAGCGCAATTAGAACAGTACGAAGAAGCTATTGCTGTTTATAAAGAAACCTTTAAGCACGAAGAGCATGAGCCTACAACTTATTATTATATTGGTGAATGCTATGAAAATTTAAACGATTTTGAAAACGCATTAGTTAATTATAACAAATGTGTTAAGCTCGACCCGGCCAATGCAGATGCATGGTTAGGAATTGGCGTGGTTCTTGATGCCATGAACAGGCTAACCGAGGGAGTGCATTATATTAAAAAAGCGATCGAAATAAATCCTAACGATGCTGAGTATTGGTACGTATTTGCCGAAGTACAGGAAAAATTGGGTTTTATGGAGGAAGCGGCAATGGCTTACCAACGTGTAATTGAATTAGAATATCCCGATTATGATGTTTGGTTGGATTACAGCAAATTACTTCATCAAAACGGATACATTACCAACGCACTTGAAACACTAAGCGAAGGCATAAAATATTTTCCTGATGTAGTTGAATTATATTACCGTATGGGTGTGATATTATTAGATAAAGAAAACAGGAAAGAATCATTAGCCTATTTTGAAAAGGCGCTGGCAATGGATTATTCAAAACATAACGAGATATTTGAATACGCGCCTATATTACAAAACGATAAAGAAATATTGAACTTAATTTCCAATTATAAAAAATAAAATGGCAACAAATTATAACTTTAACCTCAGCCACTTACCCGAACGTACTGTAAACCCACGTAAAAATGGTGTTACTATGGTAATGGATAAGGGTATTAGCCTTAGACAAGCAGAAGATATGTTAGCATCTTCATCAGACTATATTGATTTTGTAAAACTTGGATTTGGAACTTCGATTGTTTCTAAAAATGTAAAAGAAAAGGTTAAGCTTTATAAAGATGCCGGCATAAAAGTATATGTTGGAGGCACTTTATTTGAAGCATTTATTGTTCGTAATAAATTTGATGATTATTTAAAATATATTGATGATCTTAAATTAGATTGCGCTGAAGTAAGCGATGGCAGTATTGAATTGGAACATGATGTAAAATGCGAATACATTAGTAAGCTTGCTAAGAATTATACTGTTTTAAGTGAAGTTGGCAGTAAAGAAGAAGGTGTTATCATTCATCCTGCCCGCTGGATAAAAATGATGGAAAGCGAATTACAGGCGGGCGCTTTTAAAGTAATTGCAGAAGCAAGAGAAAGCGGTACCACAGGTATTTTTCACAAGAACGGCAGCGCACACACCATGTTGATCAACCGAATTGTAAACAAAGTGAAAATTGAAAATATAATCTGGGAAACGCCACAAAAAAGTCAACAGGTGTATTTTATTAAACTATTTGGTTGCAACGTAAATGTTGGTAATATTGGTGTAGATGATGTTATTCCATTAGAGACTTTGCGTTTAGGATTACGCGGCGATACTTTTTTTACCTATTTACCTGAAGAAATGAAACAACAAACTTTATAATATATCATGAAATAGCTATGACCAAGCATATAATAACAAAAGAACATAGCTTATTCCATATGACAATTAAAAAACAATAATATCCTTCATATGAAAGAAATAACAGTACAGGAATTAAAACAATTGGTTGATTCCAAAGCAGATTTTCAATTAATAGATGTTCGCGAAGAGCACGAATTTGATGAAGCTAATTTAAACGGCATTTTAATTCCAATGGGCGAAGCTTTGGAAAGATCGGCAGAGATCTCAAAAGATAAGCAGGTTGTAATTCATTGCCGCAGTGGTAAGCGTAGCGCCACAGTAATTAATGCTTTAGAAAGTCAGCAAGGATATACAAACCTGTACAATTTAAAAGGTGGTATTTTAGCTTATATTGAAGAGATTGGACTTTAAAAAAAAGAAAAATGAGTAAGTTAAATTCTATTGGTTTAGACGCTGTAAAATCTAAACAGCTTTCAGAAAAATTAAATTTGTTGCTGGCAAATTATTCTATTTTTTATCAGAATGTTCGTGGTTATCATTGGAATATAAAGGGAGAAAAATTTTTTGAATTGCATTTGAAATTTGAAGAATTGTATACAGATCTTCAGCTTAAGGTTGACGAAGTAGCAGAACGCATCTTAACTTTAGGGCACTCGCCAAATCACAATTACTCTGAGTATAAAAAAATTTCGAAGATCAAAGAAAGTAACGAAGTAAGTGATGGAAAAAAAGCTGTTGCTAACATTTTAACATCTTTTGAAACAATTATTACTCTTCAACGAGATCTTTTAAAGCTATCCGGCAAAATTGACGATGAAGGGACAAATGCTTTAATGAGCGACTACATTCGCGCTCAGGAAAAACTTGTATGGATGTATTCATCATTTTTAAATAATAAATAGTTGTATGGTAGAGCTCTTTAAACACATTTTACATTTAGATTTTGATTGGTTATTTGCCAATTACGGAACAACTATTTATGTTGTTTTGTTTCTTGTAATTTTCATTGAAACAGGTTTGGTAGCCATGCCTTTTTTACCCGGCGATTCGCTATTATTTACCGCAGGTTTATTTGCACGCTCGGGTCATTTAAATTTATCGTACCTGCTAATTCTTTTATTTATTGCCGCAGTATTAGGCGATAATTGCAACTACTGGATAGGAAGAAAAATAGGTTTAAAGATCTTTACTTTAAAAATAAAAGGTCGTCCATTAGTAAAACAAGAGTACCTTGATAAAACCCATTCGTTTTTTGAAAAATATGGTACCAAAGCTATTATTATGGCGCGCTTTGTTCCTATTGTTCGTACATTTTCGCCGTTTGCTGCGGGCGTTGCCGAAATGGATTATAAAAAATTCTTTAGCTTTGATGTTTTGGGTGGTGTACTATGGATTGGTAGCTTAACAATTGCAGGCTATTTACTGGGTGAAGTAGAGATCATCAGAAAACATATCGATCTTGTTTGCCTTGGCATTATTTTAGTTTCTGTTTTACCAATTATTTTTGGTTATTTAAAAGCAAGAATGAACAAAGCAAAATGAGACCATCTCTTATTATTTTGTTTTTACTTTTTGGTTTTTGTGTTTTTTCACAAACAAATACAGACCTTGATATAATACTAAATAATAAAATTGAAGATTCTACTTATTTAAAAACTCGCCAGGTAAATTATGTTTTTAAAGATAAAAACTGGTTTGTAAAATATAACCCTGTGAGTTTACTGTTTGGTGGCTCGCTGCTCTTCTATCAAAAAGTAATTTCGGTACAAATTATGGCAGGCTGCGCGTTTGATCCAAGTTGTTCCAACTTTAGCAAACAGTGCATAAAAATGTACGGCATGCCAAAAGGAATCGCTCTTTCTGCAGATAGATTAACGCGTTGTACAATTTTATCGAGTATTGATTTTCACCCGGTTTTAATTAATGAAAATGGTAAGATAAACGATCTTCCAGTCTATTACCGTCTTCGCGAAAAAAAATGAAGATACGATTACTGATATTTTTTTTTATTTCGGGAATCTTCGATCTAAATGCTCAAACTGCAAGTGATAGCACGCGTTACTATAATGATTTTAATTTCATCATCCACCTTAGTAAAAACAAATTGTTTACTGAGGCTGAGCAGGAAGCTGAAAAACTGTTTGCAGCAAACGGAGTAAATGAATTATATAAAGATTCTGTAAATTATTTTTTAGGTATAGAGTATTATAACGAGAAAAGATATACAGAAGCCAGAAAACACCTGGTAGCAGTTTCTGATAATGTATTTTTTTATTATAAAGCGCATTATCTTGCAGGAAACATTGACGCAGAGAACAACATGACAGATTCGGCAATTGTTAATTATAATACAATTGAAGAAAGTACAAACGCAACATTAAACGAATTAAAACAATTTGAGCTGGCAGGACTTTACCTGATGAACCGGAATTATAAAATGTTTGATTCTCTTTCGCAAAATTATAATTTTCAAAATCCATTAATAAAAGAAGAGCTTGAAAATTTAAAAAAATATAATATTGTAGAAAAAAAAATAAAACGTAAATCTCCTTTCATTGCAGGCACATTATCTGCCATTGTACCGGGCCTTGGCAAAGTATATACCGGTAATAACGGCCAGGCATTGGCTTCTTTTTTAACCTGCGGTTTAATTGGTGTAGTAGCTGCCGAAAATTATGTGAAAATGGGGATTAAACATCCGCAAACTATTTTTTTTACCGGCCTTTTTGGTTTATTTTACATAGGTAATATATGGGGAAGCGCCGTTTCGGTACAATTGGTGAAAATTGAAAAACAACTTGAGAACAAGCACAACATATTGGTTAGTATTAAAATTCCTATTAATAGGTTTTTTCAGTAAGGCACAGCTTTTTTCTATTCAAAAAGCCGATAGCTTATTTGAACAAAAGATCTATACTATAGCCGCTACAGAATATGAGCGTTGTTATTTTTTTATAAATAACGATAGCATTCGGTTTAATATGGTTTTAAAGCGCGCCAATTGTTTTAAAGCTAATGGCGATTATTTTGAAGCTTATAAGAATTTATACCGTTTGCTTGATAATAATCTTTTAAACGACTCGTTACGCTCTGTAATATGGTACGAATGTGCTTTTAATTTATACTTGTCCAAATACTATAACGATGCTGAAAAATTTTGCTTAAAAATTGCTGGCTTGCCTGTTAGCACCAAACAATCTGTTAACGCCAATTTATTGTATGGTCTTATTCTTAATGAAAAGAATGATTATTTACAAGCGGGGTATAAATTTACTGACTACATTAACCAGGCAGATCTTACCACTTCAAAAAAAGACAGCTTACGAAAAATTGTTGCTGTTAATTACAAAAAAGAAAACTATCCAAAATTAAAATCGCTTAAAAAAGCCCGACGTTTATCTAAAGTCATTCCGGGTGCAGGATTATTTTATGCTGGCAAACCCAGCAAAGCGCTTACAAATATTTCTTTACAGCTATTGGCAGTTGGTTACACAGGATTAAATGTGTACGTTGGCAATTACATTACTGCGGCAACAGCCGGCATTCACATTATACGCTTATTTTATACAGGCGGTGTAAATCAACTGAACGAAATTGTACCTTTACAAAACTATAAGCGCAGCCGAAAATTTAACGACGAATTTAAAAATGCCTTCATTAAAGAATTAAAACAATGAAAAAACAGTTAGCCTTAGCATTTCTTTTAAGTATATTTTTTGCAAAAGCGCAGGATTCTTTAGTTGCAACTTTATTAGGCCATGCCGGCGCAGTTAATTCAATTGATGTTTCGCCGGATAATAAAACACTAATTTCAGGCAGTAAAGATGAAACATTACGTATCTGGAATCTTGCCGATCATTCCAATACAAAAACAATTTCTAACCCGGGCTATTCAGTAAAAAAAGTAAAATTTAATTCAAAAGGCAATAAATTTTTAGCTACAACTTTTGAAGATTTTATGGAATTTGATCTTGCTAAAGCAAAAAAAATTCGCACTAAGAAAAAAGCACATACCACTTTTATAGAAGGATGTTCTTATTCACCAAACGACGAGTTTATTGTATCTACCAGCTGGCGTGATAAAACTTTAGTCATCTGGAAAGCTTCTTCACTAAAAAAACAAGCAGAAACAGCAGAAGTAACATGGGTAGACAATGCTGTTTTTAATAAAGCTTCAACCTTAATAATTAGTGGTGGCCACGATGATGTGTTAAAAATGTGGGATGTAAATACGGGTGGCTTAATTAAACAATTTGCAGGCCATGAAGATTGGGTATACGATATTTGTTTCTCTGCTGATGAAAAATATATTTATAGTGCCAGTATGGATAAAACAATAAAGATCTGGGATATTTCCAGCGGTAAACAAATATCAACTTTAAAAGGACATAGCGATGGTGTGGTTAGCCTTGATATTAGCAAAGATGGTAAATACCTTGCTTCTGCCGGGCTTGACAAAGAAATAATCATCTGGGACCTGAACACTAAAACCATTGCCAAAAAATTTCCGGCACATGATCTAACTATAATGGATGTAAAGTTTGGCCCGGATGCAAACACGCTTTATTCAGCATCTATGGATAAAACCATAAAAATCTGGAAATTTAATCTTGCTGTAAATTAACTCTAATTCATTTACCGATATAAAAAAAGCCATCCCGTTTATACAGGATGGCTTTAAATATAATAACAAGTATTATTAGTTGTTTGAAGCTTTTAATTTACCAGTTTTAATTGGTGTACCTTCTACAACCCAACCATGTCTGAAGAATTCGTTTCTTGCAAATACAACACCATCAATTAACGCATCATAACCCGGGCCAGCATTTTCGATTGCTTTATCCACAGCACCTTTTAATTGAGGGTTTGTGCACATTTTCATTTCTTTTCCTGTTGAACGAGGACCTTTTGCATCATCTGGTAAACGCATAGTTACGTTTTTAGAGCTGATCACTGTAAAGTCAATCAAACGTTGGTTACAGCTTGATAATGTTAATGCTACTACAGCAGCAATTGGAATAATTAATTTTTTCATTTTGTTGTTGGTTTTAAAGTTTAAAGATTTGTTTCAAAGAACAGCAAAATGATTTAAATCTGCAAACTTTTTTTGCATAAAATTAGTACCCAATGCAGGGTATTTTTGGCTCTTTAATTAACAAATTAACTTTATATTTTGGCCTGAAACTCTTATAAAACGGGCTTTTTGTTTAGCATAGCCCCCGGAGTATTATCTTTTTTAAATAATAAACTAAAGCGGTTAAAAAACGGTCAAAAAAAAGCCCTTATCTATTAAAATAAGGGCCAAAAATGTTGCAAAAATTTGCTTTAATAATAAATCGGCTTGCAGATCACTTAAATTTAAATCCTTTTGCACAACCTGAAAATGCCAAACCATTATCGTTTTGATAGATCCATTTTTTTTCTCCTGTGCTTGCCACAGTAATTTTTCCTTTTATCCATTTGCCCGCACCATCGGTCCATTTTGGTTTCCAGCTAGCGCGAATAGGCACTATTATCTCATTTGTAATCGCATCTTTATAAACGCCATCCCAAAATATTTCAGTAGTAGAATTATCTACTTTGCCATTAGCACAATTTCTTATTAATTGTTCACCACAATCCTTTGCAATGCCCTCTACTGTTTTTTTAAGATTGGCGTCTTCTAATATTGGGTTTGATTTTGGCTTTTCCTCTTTTTCACTATCCTCGTCTTCATCTTCGTTCTTTTTCTCTGCTTTTACGGTGCTTTCAAATTTTTCTACCTCACCATTTGCATAATTAACAGATGTAAGATTTGATTTTAAAACGGTATATGTTGGTCCATCGAGGTTGTCTTCTTTTTTATATTTAATGCTTTCATCGCTTACTTCTAAAATTTTAGCTTTAACAATAGATCCATCTTTTTTTACGATCATATCTTGTGCATTTGCAAAACAAGAAACCACTAAAAACATACACAAAAGAACTAACTTTTTCATTTTACTTATTTTATAAAATTTATTTATCAAAGAAAATTAAAATTCGTTTAACTTACAACTTTTATCACTACCCATTCGTGGGTATTTTTATTTAAATGTATAACTACCTTTATGCACCATCCGTGCCTTTTTTATATTTTGCCATTTATAGTTGGCAATAAATGTATTTAGTGCTCCTACAAAAGATAGTTTTAGTTTTCCATCTTCAAAATCATAATAAAATGCATCAATATATCCTGCATTACCAACAAATATTACGTAATTCATTTTGCGATTTTTGCCATTAAACCCAATAGAATTATTTTCTTCAACCAGGTTCTTTTCAAAAGCTATAAAAAAGTCGTTTAATTCTTTTACAAACAAAAGCGAATCTTTGTCTTTATAAGCTATATCAGTATTTAAAGTATTGTTACTTGATCTGATTGCATTCACGTACTCTTTACTCTTTTTATCAATATCGTTACTTGCCTTTGATATACGGCGAATTTCTTGTGAAAAACCGGTGAATGTCAAAGAACAAAAAAGTAAAAAAATAAATGTTTTCATTTTACAGTTACGTTAAAATAATTAATCACCATTAATAACCACTACTACAATAATACCAATTACTATAAGAAGCCCTATTGCAATTAAAATTCCTATAAGCCAACTGGGAACTACAGCTCCTGAAAGTAGTGCGAGCATTAAAAAAAGAAAAGCATAAATCAATATTGTGCCAACAATGCTTGCAAATACATACAAAAGAATAGAGCCAATACCACCACCTAATAAATCAAAAGGCGCTTTTACTTTTTGTTTGCTTTTTGAAGTGTAAGCATGAAGTTGCTCTTGTTTTTTCTCGATAAGAGTATTTATAACATTTTTAGTATTTGTAGCATTATTTGCAATTGATAAATAACGATTATTAAAAACTTTTGCCGGCTTTTTTTTAGTTACTTTAACCGGCCTATTAAAAGAAGTTTTAGCATCATAAACGTTTTCTTTGTTATCGGCTAAGGCTATAGGATCGATTTCGTTGTTTGTTTTGTTTTCTTTTAAAACTGCAACTTCATTTTTGGTATTATTATCAACCTTTACTTTGCTTGTTTTGGAGTTTTTAGCAAAACTAACATGATACCCTTTCGTATAACGGCGTTTGCTCACCGAAAATTTGGATGAACACGAAGATGCAATAATAATTATTGCCAAAAGTGACAACAATAAACGCTGGCTTTTAATCATAACTTATTTTATAAAGCAAATATAAAATATACTGGGTTATGAATGTCATCCAAACCCTTTATTTATGTTAAAAGTTACAGTTACAGATATGGTTTCAGGACTTTTTATCCTTTTTTATCTCTGATATCTCTACTTTTAAACCTTTAAGCATGTTCATAATGCTATCTAAATTAAGTTCGTCGTTTTGGTATTGGTTCATATTAATACAGCAGGTATATTCCCAAAGCTCTAAAATATCATGCGCTTTTACTTTAAACGGTGCATATACTTTGTTATCCGAATGTAATTCGTAAGCAGCTTCCTTTTTGTTGAAGGCCATAATGCGTTTATAAGAAAGACCATCTTCTTTAGTAACAACAATATAGGTTTGACCCATTTTTACATCGTCAAAACGCTCTAAATATTTTGCAATTACAAAAGAGCCTTCTCTTATTGGCGGCATACTATCGCCTTTAATAGGAAAGGCACGGTGCTTACCCGATGGCAAAAATGGCAATTTCATTTGCGGCAATTTTTCGATATAATCAGGATCAGCATAACCGCGCGTATAACCGGCAGAGGCTTTTAAAGGAATAAGCTCTACCATATCGTTACCATCATTATCTAATAGAATTGGAAACAAAATACGGTTCTTCCCTATTTTCATTAAACCATCCAAATTTGTTTTTTTAAGATCGCCTCTAACCAACGCATCAATGGCAATGTGAAAATATTCCGATAAACGAATCAACAGATCAATAGGCGGCTCATTACGAGCTTCTTCGTAACCGCCAATGCGGGAACGCGTAACTTTAAGATCGTCGGCCAGTTGCTCTTGTGACAAACCTTTCAGCTGACGTAAAAAACGGATATTGGATGCTATTTTGCTCATTGCTATAATTTATAGTTTAAAATTACTATTAATTGTAGTTATTTGCAAATTTATTTTTAGCCCTCTTTTAAAAATTCTTTAACCATTGTAATAAATACGGCAATATTAAGACTTTCAACAGGGTGTTTGGTGGCAGGCAGCATATACATATTTGCATTTGATAAGGCTTTATAAACATTAACAGTTTCTTCTATCGATACCATTTGATCCTTATCACCCAACCCGAGCAAAACTTTATTTTGAATGGTTTTTAAACTTTCACTATTTAAATAATTCTTAATGCTGATATCCCTCATTAAATTAGCTGTTCTTTTTAAAAGTTCTGTCCAGGTAGTACCATGTTTTGTTTGAAGGTTTTTTGCAAAAACAGGAACTTTTTCGAGAATAGTTTCGGGTACCAACATGCGGGTTTCTTTTTCAACTGTTTCTTTGCTCCAGTTAAATTTTGTACCCAATGTAATGATCTTATTTATAACAGAATTATTTTTTAATACCAGGTTCAAGGCCACATAACCACCCATACTATAACCAATAACAGAAGGCTGTATAATGTTATTTTTTGCAATAAAATTCTCTAATTCTAAAGAAAATTGCGGAATGTTGAATTCATTTTCAAAATCTTGTTTGCCATGACCGGAAAAAGAAAATGTATGCACTTCAAAGCCTTCGTTTATTAAAGCATTTTTTAAATTTTCAAGATCGCCTTTAAAACCAAGTGCACCGTGAGTAAGAATTAATGTTTGCATCTATTTAGCTTATAAAGAAAATAACCATGTTATTGCTTCTTCTTCGTTAGTAAAAATCCTGGTTGGTTTTACAGGCTTATTAAACTTAAGATAAAAATTAGCAAGAATTTTTTGCGATAAGCTTTTAACTACAAGGGCATCGGCAATGGTATAACGCTGACCTTCCTCGCTTGCAGAAAAATCGCTCGAATCTCGGTCAAATTGTGCAAACTCATCAGCTACAATAAGCACCAAACTTTCTTTTCCTTCGGATAAAACACTAATGGCATCGTTCATGCTTTTTGATTCTTTTAAACCGATAATTGTTCCTGAAAAAATTTCGATACGAACCAATGCAGGTTCATACAACTGAACCTTTGCAAAATTAAGCTGTATTTCGTTTATCAATTTCAACGCGGCAAAATACATATTTTTTTACTAAACACGTTTAGATAAATAAAAAAAGGTTCCAAATATTAATCCGGAACCTCTCTTAAATAAAAAATGTTTAGGTTTTACTTTCTGCCCTATGCAGAAACATATTTTTATCACGCAAAAAAACCGACATCCAAATAGTGGCAATAAACACAGCTGCAATAGGTGGTTGGCCACCGGCCAATTCAATACACATGGCTCCTCCCAAATAACTACATAATAAAAGAAAGCCGATCTTATACGTTTTAGGGTAAAGAAAAAGAGCTACTGATATTAACTCAATAACACCAATAAGTGTAATAATATTCCCCAGCCCGGCTTTTGTTAAACCGGTTACTACTTGTTCGGCACCGGTTACTTTCATAATACCACTCATAATTAACATTAATGAAGGAATAATCATAAGAATGATAGAAATGATACGTTTTGTTTTTGCTGACATATTTTTAATTTTTAAAATGAATAAATAAATTTTCGCTTGAACGTCTTACTTTTTTTGCATTTGCCATTGGATCGTTTACAACATCACGGTAACCAAGAGTCAAGAGAGATACACTTCTCAATCCTTTTTCCTTTAAACCTAAAATGCTATCAAAACCTGCCGGATCAAAACCTTCCATAGGTGTAGCATCAACACCTTCTTCGGCCGCCGCCACAAGGCCTGTGCCCATTGCAATATAAGTTTGGCGGGCAGCCCAGTTAAAATTCTCTTCTGCACTACGGGTGGTTAAACCCAACAGTCTGTTCTTATAAAGCTCTAATGCTTCTAAAGGCATGTTTCTGGTAGCGGCAACAAATTTTATGTAATCTGTTACTTTTTGTTCGGTAATATTTTCCCAGGCTGCAAATACCAAAAGATGCGAGGCTTCTGCCACTTGCGGTTGATCATTAGCAACAGGCAATAATTGTTTTTTTAGATCTTCATTTTCAATTACCAAAACACTATAAGGCTGTAAACCGGCTGATGATGCGGATAAACGTATTGCTTCCAATATATTGTTTAATTTATTTGTTGGTACTTTGGCGTTAGTGTATCTTTTTACAGCGTAGCGCCAGTTTAATTTTTCTATCAAATTCATTTTTACTTGTTTTTAATTTGAAAGCAAAATTAGGGTGATTAAGTATCCAAATGGTATCGGTTTACTTTAGGAAATCGGTATACTTTAGGAAACCAGTATAAAAAAGAAAGTAGATAAGCCGTATATTTGTTTATGGAAACGGTGGAACACGACAAAAGAAAATGTCCTACACATTTATCGGGACATGAATGCACTGCAAGGTTATTACCTGTAAAAGACGCGTTGGATATTTTAAGCGGCAAATGGAAATTGCAGATAATTATATCGTTAACCTTTGGCAAAAAACGCTTTAAGCAAATACAACGCGAGATTCCCGGTCTTACACCAAAAATGCTATCCAAAGAATTAAAAGAATTAGAAATTAACGAATTGGCCAGCAGGCATGTTTACGACACCTCGCCGGTAACTGTTGAGTATGAAATAACGCCTTACGGCAAAACATTAAAACCTTTAATAGAAGAACTGCATAAATGGGGCGCTAAGCACAGGAAGAGAATTATTGCAAGAAAATGAAATAAACTACAGTCAGTTATACTATCAACCGCTAATAATTGAAAATTCTATCCTTCGATTCTTCGCCTGCAACTCCTCTTTCTTTTCGGTATAAATTGGTTTTGAAAAACCATAACCTTTTGCAGTGATTCGTTTTTCGTTAATACCTTTCATTACTAAGTATTTTTTTACCGCTTCTGCTCTCCCTGTCGACAGATCATGATTATATTTTTCGCCCGAACTATTAATACTTGTGTGGCCCGAGATCTCTATCTTCATTTCCGGATGTTCTGCTAAAAGATCATGCAGCTTATCTAATTCAGGAAAAGATTCCGGTAAAATCCTATGCTCATCCGATACAAAGAAAATATTATGAAGAATAACACTTTGCCCTGTTTTTATGGGGCTAAGATACAGATCAATATTTTCTTCTTTATATTTATCAAGAACAGTAACATCCAAATTTGCATTTACTGAAATAAAACCTTCGTGCTCGGCATGAAAACAATATTTTCTTCCTTTTGGCAATGCAAACGTAAAAGCGCCGGTTTCTGCATTAGATGAAGCTGTACCCAATATTTTTTTTGAACCTAATTCGTAATAAGTAATTACCGCCTGCATTGGTTTTTTTGTATCGCTGTTATGCACAATACCATGAATTAATACAACGGGTTCGGGCTTTACGCTTTCAGGTTGCTCTATCTTGTAAACATCGGCTTTTTCGCCTGGCTTTGGTACTGATATCATATACGCATATTTGCCCGAAGCCGGCATTGTATAATAAGCATCCCACTCTTTCGTATTTATTTTTGGTCCTAAATTTTTTGGCTCACTCCAGTGTTTCCAGGTATCATCTAAACGTTTGGTCATAAAAATATCGTTACCACCATAACCCGGGTGTCCGGATGAAGAATAATAAAGTGTTTTACCATCGGATGCTAAAAAACCACCGGTTTCGCTTGAATAACTATTTACTACCGGGCCAAGGTTTTGCGGTTCACTCCAGGTACTATCCGGCATCAAATGCGAAAAATAAAGATCTTTATCTCCATATGTATCATCACGTTCAACACACAATAAAATCGTTCTTCCATCTGGTGCCAAACATGCTTCGTTGTATTCGTTATTATTATAAAAATTCTTTATCTTCATTTGTTTTGGGTACGACCAACCGTTTTTTGTCCAATGACTAAATGATAGGCCTTTGCCCATACTCTTGCCTTCTCCACTATAAACATTTCCCAAAATAAGTGTATTATTATCATGACTCACAGCAATAACGAAATTATTTCCTTTGTTATTTAATGGTGCTCCAATATTCTTTACTTTATTCCAGGTATTTTCTTTTGCAATAGTGCTTACCCAAATATCATAATCATCATAGCCACCTGTGTTTTCTTTATAGAATGTGCGGGTAATATATAATGATTTTTCATCGGCGCTAATTACAGGGCATATATCTGCTCCGCTTGAATTGATATTATTTCCTAAGTGAATTTTTTTACCGAAAGAATTAGAATTCTCAACTAAACGTATTGGTCTCTTTTTTTGATATGCATAAATATGGTCTACTTCTACCCTCATCACACCTCCAATGCAAATGCCGGTATAAAATCCATAATACTTGGGATATATTAACGAAGCCACCTCAGTGCTATTAATATAAAAATGAATTTTATCAGCTTTTTTTGAGATACCCAGCTTATTATATTTTGACAAGCCTTTTATAATTTTATCTGATTCTTTCCAGGCAATGTCTTCTTTGTAAACTCCTTTTTGATAATGATAGATGGTAAAAAATCCATTGGCACTTATATTAAATGTGTAAGAATTATCCGCGTCTTTATAATTAAAATTCATGCCATAAGCCAGTTCATCTTTACCGCTTACCTGGCAAAGAACTACTTCCACTTCATGATCATACATTGGATTAAATAGCAGATCCACGGGTTCGTTCCAAACTTCATCCTTACCCTGATGTTCTAAAACTAATTTACCTGCTTTTGTATGAGCGCTGAATGCCTTATCATTATATTCTTTCCAAACCGGATCTCCCGGTTCAAAATCGCATTTATACACCAAATCGGCTTTGGTGTATTGAGCAAAGTTTATTTGCCAAGTGGCAAGGATTAAAAATAGGGTAATGTATCTCATTGCAAAATTGTATTTAATATAACAAGTATAAAAATACAATTTTACATGAAACAGCATATGTTGCCTCTGAATTTTATTTAAGCATTCATTAATGCTTCGATATCAAATTTTTTCATTTTCATAAATGCCTGTACCACTCGTGGACCCTTTTCAGGATCAGACATTAATTTACCAAGTATAGCCGGAATAACCTGCCACGAAACGCCAAACTTATCTACAAGCCAGCCACACTGGCTTTCTTGGCCGCCATTAGCAGTAAGATTGTTCCAATAATGATCAATTTCTTTTTGATCTTCGCAGTTGATAACGAATGATACCGATTCATTAAATTTAAACATCGGACCGCCATTCAAACCCATAAATTTTTTTCCATTTAATTCAAAGTTCACAACCATAGGTGAATCCATTGTAATTTTTGAATTTGGAAAAATGGAGCAATACAATTCTGCTGCTTCTTTTGCCTGGCCATCGAACCAAAGGCATGGATAAATTTCGTGTTTCATTTTTTTGTTTTTAGTTATTTATTTTTTATTTCAGAATTTCACAATTAATGTTTTTTTTATTTAACATTTCAATTACGTGTTCCGTATTTATATTTTCACTTTCAATGCGTAAGATCTTATCGTGGTCTTCAAGGTCAAAATTTACCATGTAATCCGGAAACAGAACTTCGAGTTCATGAATAATACTGTTTGCTTTTTCTTCACTCTGCACATTTGTTATAAATACTTCAACCATTATAATATAATTAGTCTTTTATTCGCACCATGCATTTCACATTTTCAGACGTGTTAGAGTACCATTCCACACAATAACCGTAGGGATCGACATCTTTTTGAGCAATCAATTTTTTAAAAGCATTTGCAATAGCCATTACATCATTTCTGAAATTGTGAACTTCAAGGTAATAGTATTTTCCTTTTTTAATGATCATTGAGCGTAAATCATATTTACTCAATTCACCTTCTTTTAATTCTGTTGCGCCGGCTTTATAAACAATAGCCTCGCCATCTTCGGGACGTGAAACGCTTATGTATTTTCTATCGTTAGTGAAAGGAACAATTGAATGTAGTTTTTCTATTGCTGCGGGAATGCCCGCAGGAAAAGAGTTTGCAATTACATACACAATTTTTATATCGTCCGGTAAGATAATCGTTTCCATTTTATTTCTTTTTTAAAAATAAAGCGTCCAATTTTTTAAAGCCGGCATTTAATCCACCTTCCATGCCTGAAGCTATTAAGCCATCACGGTCTTCAACCGATCTGAAAACAGACTGGATCTTTAATTTTGTTCTGTTATCTGGTAATACTTCCATCGTAAGGATCTCTAATGATACATGACCTTTTTCAGGCAAACCTTCAAATTCAAACGTTCTTATTATTCTTTAGGGCTCTGCTACTTCATGAATGGCGCCATTAAAAGCAAAAGTAAGACCGCTACCATCACACATTTTATGAATGAACCTGTATGAACCGCCTGACCTGTTATCAAATTTTTCAATCTCCATTTCAAGATCATCTGGCCCCAGCCATTGCATTAAAAGATCTGGTTCGTTAAACGCTTTAAATACCATTTCGCGCGGCGCATCAAATTCACGCGTAATAAAAAGTTCCTGTTTGCCTTTTTCGGCAACAATTGTTGTTTGATTTTTTGTTGTCATTACTTTTTCTTTTTTAAGTTATTTAATACATTATCTAAACGGCTAAAGCGGTCTTCCCACATTTTTGTAAATGGTGCCAACCAATCGGCTACTTCTTTCATTTTTTTTGGATTAAAGTGATAATAAATTTCTCGGCCGGATTGTTCTTGTTTTACCAGCTGGCACTCGGTTAAAATTTTAATATGTTTTGAAACTGCCTGCCTGCTTGTATCAAAATGCTCAGCCAAAGCATTAGGCGTCATGGCCTGCAATGCTATTAAGCTTAAAATAGCGCGGCGTGTAGGGTCTGCTATTGCCTGAAAAACGTCTCTTCTTATTTCCATAATTATACTTGCTACTATCTGGTTGCAAATATAAATGCAATTATTTGGTTGCGCAAATTTATTTTAGACTTTTTAATTAAAATATTGTTTTACAGGAAATTATATTTTGTGTGGAACGAATTTAGCCTCTTCCTTTTTCTTCTTATAAACGGTATAGATCTTTCCGCCAAGCATTGCCAGCGGAATTCCTAAAAGCGCTTTTGTAACGTTATACCAGGGCGCCGCATGTTTCCATAAAAGAATGGTGCCAAGCAACCACATAATGGCCTCTTTTGTGCCGAGAATAAAAACTGCTTTGCGTGCTTTGTCCTCGGCTATCATGGCAGTGAAGTAAGCGCCAACAACAGCATAAAAACTATGATATACTAATGATATCCATAACAGATCAGTTTCAAACATTGGTTTTCCGGGTTTTGGAAATACATTTACCCAGTATAAGATCAAATGTGTAATGATCGACAAGATCATAGCAACAGCAATACCAACAATTACCGAAATAATTAAACGTAAGGGAAGCTTCTTAATAATTTTTTGAATGTCCATAAATTAATTTATGGGAAATTTGTGCCAGTATTTCTTAACCTATATTATGTTTTATGGCCACCAATTTGAGTAATTTTATACTATTAAAATAAGTTATGGAAATAGGAATAGATAGTTTTGCTGCAGCTTCGGTTGGAAATGACAAAGACACTTCCACAAAAAGCATGAATGCCTTAGAGCAGTTATTGCAACGTATAGAACAAGCTGATAAAGCCGGATTGGATCTTTTTGGAATTGGTGAACATCACCGCAAGGAGTTTTTGGATTCAGCACCAACAATGATCTTGGCCGCTGCGGCTGCTCGTACAAAACAAATTAAATTAACAAGCGCGGTTACTGTTTTAAGTGCAGCCGATCCGGTACGTGTATTTCAAAATTTTGCAACATTAGATCTAATCTCAAAAGGACGAGCCGAAATGGTTGTTGGCCGCGGTTCATTTACCGAAGCATTTCCTTTATTCGGATTAAGCCTTCATGATTACGATGAATTATTTTCGGAAAAATTGGAGCTATTATTAAATATTCGCGATAATGAATTTATAACCTGGAATGGGAAATTTCGCCCGGCATTAAAACAACAGGCCATTTATCCACGACCTTTACAGGATCCATTTCCTATTTGGTTAGGTGTTGGCGGTACTCCCGAATCGTTTGTACGTGCGGGCACATTAGGTTTACCATTAATGGTGGCTGTTATTGGCGGCGAAACGCATCGCTTTCGCCCCTTGGTTGATCTTTATCGTAAAGCAGGAGAAAAAGCAGGGCATGTACCCGAAAAATTAAAAGTGGGTTTACATTCTTTAGGCTACGTTGCCAATACAACCGAAGAAGCTGTAAATGATTTTTATGCCGGCTACGCCGAAACCTTCACCCGCATTGGCAAAGAGCGTGGCTGGCCACCGGTTACGCGCGAACGGTTTGACGCCCAAAATTCTAAAACAGGTGCATTATTGATCGGCGGACCTGAAGAGATCGCCGAAAAAATTCTTCGCCACAGCCAAGCGTTGGGTGGCATTTCGCGCTTTACCTTTCAAATGGATAACGCTTCTTTATCCCACGAAAAATTAATGCGATCGATTCAGTTGATCGGTGAAAAAGTAAAGCCCTTGGTTAACAAAAATTAATACCGGAATTTTGTATTTTAGTGCGGTAAAATCGCGTTAATGAAAACGGTTTGCCTTTCAGAAAAACAATATTACGGTAAACTCAACAAACAAATGACGTTGGGCTTCGCGCATCTTTCTGTAACAGGCTATAAAAGTAAGGAGAAATTAAAAAAACATTATCACGAAAATTCTTATTTAAGTCTTCTTATTAATGGAACATATTCGGAGATCTGTAAAGAAGATACCAAATTTATTTCCAGCGGCGAATTGATCTTCAGGCCACAGTCTTACGATCACGCCAATGAATTTAGCAATACACCCGGCCGGTGTTTTAATATTGAGTTTGAAAATAACTTTTCCGGAATAAACGACCTGAAACTTAAACTCCCTTCGCGAAACATACATTACAAAGGCCGCGTTTTTCCGGAAATTTACAAAGCCTTTGTGGGTTTTACCGAAGGAAATAACAGCGAGAATATTGAAGAGTTACTATTACAATGGTTGTTTGAAATTAATAATACCCGCTTCCCGGAAAGTAACATTCCATGGATAAATAAAGTAAAACACATTCTTGAAACCGAAACACAATATCATCATAGCCTTCAATCAATTTCGGAACGGGTATTTGTGCACCCGGTTTACCTGGCAGGTTGTTTTAAGAAAAAAACGGGACTTACACTTGGCCGTTATCAAACAGAAGCCAAACTGAATAAAGCCATACAACAGGTCTTTAATTCAAAATTATCTGTTACCGAGATCGCGCTAAATAATGGTTTTTTTGATTCGGCCCATTTTATTAAACAATTTAAAGCCGCTTACGGCATTACGCCGTTACATTTCAAAAAAAAACTGTAAATAGTTAATTCTATACAATTTTATGTTTTGGCTAACAAGTAGTTTTGTAGCAAACATAAATAGTATGGTATTACTCAGTTTTAAAAAACCATTATCAACAAGATCTTTTTTATTTTCTTGTTTTTTGATTTTAAATTTTATTTCCAAAGGCCAATTAAGTTTAGAGAAAATTTTTAGCTATGCCCTTGACGGTAATATAACGGAAGTTCTTAAAACAATTGAGATAGATCCTTCGCAACACCTGTCAGCCAAAGATTCTACCATTAAAATAAAATTTGAAGAGCGTTTTAAATACAGCGCGGATAAAAGCAATTATCTTTCTTCCCGCAAATCGGCTATAGATAGTTTGTTATTTATCTATCACAATTACTGGCGGCTTTCACTTTTAAATCCTTCTAAAAATTACGATGATCTTTTAAAGAAAGACCTTGTAAAATTTTTATCAGCTAAAAATAAATCTGCAAAAAAACTAACATCTAAATCAAACGACGATGATCTTAGTTCAGAACTAAAAAAATATATTTCCTCTACAGGACTCCACACCACTGGTTATGGCAATACCGGCAAGTTAAAAGATCTGTTGGTGTGGGCCACAGAAAAAGATACAACTTATAATTTTGAAATAAACGGGGAACACATAAGCGCCCGTGTTTTTTTAATGGATAAATTTATTACACTTGGTTGGGAAGAATATGCAACCCTTGATAAATTATACCCGGGCGGCTGGGCAACGCATGAAGCTTTGTACTGTGTAGAAAAAGCATACGATCTAAAAAGCGAAAATTTTCTTATTAGTTACCTGGCACATGAGGGCAGGCATTTTGCAGATTATAAATTATTCCCTGAACTAGTTTCAACCGATCTTGAATACAGGGCTAAACTCACAGAGTTGAGCATGGCAAATGAAACACTATTTACAACCATCCAGATCTTTATCATCAATGCAAATTATGAAAGTGATAATGATCACCAGGTTGCTAACTATTGCGTTATTCGCGACCTTTCAAAACTTTTGTTTAAAACAGAATTTGAAAAGGATCTGACCAAATGGAAAACATTTAATGTTGAAATAATCCACACAGCTGCTGTACAGGCTTTAAATACAAATACAGGCGATCTTAAAAAAGAAGGAAAGGGAGTGAAGAAGTTTATAAAGAAATGAATCGTAATTATTTTGTTTTCTTTTTCTTCAACTTTATTTCAGTTTTCCGTTTAATTGATTTGTTAAGATGTTTATATTGTTTTGAGTATTGTTTTTGGATTGTTTTATCTTCTGAATTAATTTCATTTGCTCGTGTTGCGTAATAAATAAAATTATCCTTTCCTGATTGAGTAAATTTTTTTAGAAGTTTAGATTTGTAAACTCGTTTACCATCCCCATACTTTCCAAATGCAATTGAAATTGCTTTTCTTACGCCATTTTTCATTGACGCATGATATTTAGACAAACTTGATGATCGAAGGTATACTTTATTTCCATCGAATTCAAATCCTAAATATTGTAATTTTTTTATGTTACCCGATTCATTAGTAGCAACTATTTTTGTTCCCTCTTCACGAAAATTTATTATTTCTGTCTTATCATTGAATTGAAGATTAATTTCTCGCAGAAATATTTCTGCTTTACTTTTGATCTCATCTTTATATTCTGCTTCAATAATAATAAGTAAATCATCGCTATATCTAAAATAAACACCGCCTAATTTCGTAACTAAATTATACAACTTTCGATCAAAATCAATCATCGAGATATTTGCTAAAACAGCGCTTATTGGAGCTCCTTGGGGTATACCTCCACTTAAATCGTTGCTCTTTAAAAAAGAAGAATTGCTTTCAATAAGTTTTGCCCCCCTTATAAATTCTCTAAATTGCTTTGGTGTACAAAACCTATTTCTACTTTCATTAAAAAATGAAAAATCAGCAAAAATATCATCAAGCGTAGGTTTCGATACAAACTGAAATTCAGTAAGGTTTTTATATATTTTCAAATGATCGCTTGGTAATTCAGTAATTTCCGGATAGATATACTTTAGTGTTGCGACCCAATTTGAATATAAAACTTTGTGATTTATTTTATCGAAAAATTTTGAAATATCAAAGGCTAGAGCAGTGCAATTTTTCCTGTCTTTAATTTCTTTAAAAGCCCCAAAAGCAAACTCAATATTACTAGCTTTTTCTTTAAGTTTTCGATAAGCAAGCACTGATTTATTAAACGATTCATTTTTTAAAATACCTTCATAACAATAATTTAAAATAGTTGAATACCATGAATATCGGAGAGCGTCAAAATGTGAAGCATAGCAAAGAGGTCTACTTTTTAGCGTTGTAACTCTATGACCAACGACTTCATCGAACTTATATCGAGGAACTTCTTTTGTGACTTTAATAAAAGGATAAAATCCGGACTTTAATAATTTATCAGAAGAATAAAAATCGCTTTTAAATCTAGCATTAAACTTTAATTCAAACTGCGCAGGATTATTTAATATCTGATCATCAAAACCGATTTTGTTATCAAAGTGAACATATTTGCGTTTGCCTTTTAGAAAAGTTTTACGTTCCTTTTCAATAAATTCAGTCCACAATTTATTATACACTTCATTTTCCATATAATCGGTAAAGCTAAGAGGTCAGCCAGTGTTAGCATTAACCCCTTAGCGCAGATGAATTTTCATTCATCAAGTGAGCGAACTCACCGACCCAAGAACTTCCCTTGAGCATCAATTGATTCTCATCGCGTGAAAATCAAAACACTGAGTACTAACTTTGTAAAGCCAACCGAAATGATTAACTTTGTGCTAACGTTCATCCTCTACTTGATATTATCAGGTGCGCAGGCATTAATTGGTGAGATATTAATAGATCATCAATTAATTGCGGAGGCGAATATTAACTGTTTCCCTTTTAATTTCTTAAAAGCTATTAAAGCTAGCAAATTAAACACTTCGGTTTTTCTTTGATTTTAAACAATCAACCTTAGTTTTCAACTAAGTGAAAATTAAAAGAATCTAAAACGTAAATCTACAAACTAAAACTTTTGAAAACTTTCTTATCATTTACAGATTAGCTACGCTGATCTCGGTATTAGGGCGTTGCAAATAAAAAGTCCTTTTTGCTAACGCAAAACCGGCTTTTTTTGCTTTCTAGCTTGCAAGAATAAATTCTTTCTCGTGCAGAAACAAAAAAAGCCTTTCACTTCGTGAAAGACTTTTTATTTGTCGGGGTGGCCAGATTCGAACTGACGACCTCTTGCTCCCAAAGCAAGCGCGATACCGGGCTACGCTACACCCCGCAGTGTACGTCTCAAAAAATTGAGAGTGCAAATATACATATTTTTTAATTCTTTCAAAAAAACCGGGCATTTTTCTTAAATAATGTTTATCCCTTGGTTTTCAAGGTTTACTGGGATAAAATTTAATTGTATTTTTGCCTACTATGCAAGAACAGATCCTTATTTTAGATTTTGGTTCACAATTTACCCAGCTTATTGCCCGCCGTTTGCGCGAATTAAACGTTTATTGCGAGATCCATCCATACAACAAAATTCCTCAAATTACTTCCGATATTAAAGGTGTTATTCTTTCAGGAAGCCCGCACAGTGTGCGCCAGGAGAATCCCCTAAAGCCCGATCTTAGCAATATTAAAGGTAAACTGCCCTTGCTTGGCGTATGCTACGGCGCACAATTCTTAGCTCATTTTTATGGTGGAGAGGTGGGTAAATCCAACTCCCGCGAATATGGTCGTGCGCACCTCGAAATTAAAGATAAAAATGCAAAAATGTTCAAGGATATTTCTGACGATTCGGTTGTATGGATGAGCCATGCCGATACGATCTTAAAAATTCCTGATAACTATAAAATTACTGCCAGCACGCACGATGTAAAGATAGCCGCCTACGCTATTGAAGGCGAAGAAACACATGCGCTTCAATTTCACCCGGAAGTATATCACACAGACGAAGGCACGAAAATTTTAAAGAACTTTGTTTACGGTATCTGCGGCTGCAAAGGCTTGTGGACCTCTGATTCATTTATTGACACCACCATTGCCGATCTTAAAAAGAAATTAGGCAACGATAAAGTAGTGCTGGGGCTTTCAGGAGGCGTGGATTCAAGTGTTTCGGCCGTGCTTTTAAATAAAGCTATTGGCAAAAACCTGTTTTGCATTTTTGTGGATAACGGTTTATTGCGCAAGAACGAATTTGAACAGGTTTTAGAATCTTATAAGCATATGGGCCTTAACGTTAAAGGTGTAAATGCAAAAGATAAATTCTACTCCGCCCTTGCAGGATTAAGTGATCCTGAGCAAAAGCGCAAAGCTATTGGTAAAGTTTTTATTGATGTGTTTGATGAAGAATCGCAGCGAATTGAAGACGTAAAATGGTTAGCGCAAGGCACTATTTACCCGGATGTTATTGAAAGCTTAAGCGTAAACGGCCCAAGCCATACCATTAAATCGCATCATAATGTGGGCGGGTTACCGGCTTATATGAAATTAAAAATTGTTGAACCGCTTCGTTCTTTATTTAAAGATGAAGTGCGCCGCGCCGGTAAAGCTTTAAACATGGATGAAAGCCTGTTAGGCCGCCACCCTTTTCCCGGTCCGGGTTTGGCAATTCGTATCCTCGGAGATATTACTCCCGAAAAAGTACAAATTGTACAGGATGTAGATGCTATTTTTATTGAAGGATTAAAATCTCACAATTTATATAATACTGTTTGGCAAGCTGGTGCCATTTTATTGAACGTACAAAGTGTTGGTGTTATGGGCGATGAACGTACTTACGAAAATGCGGTTGCTTTACGCGCGGTATCTTCAACCGATGGTATGACGGCAGATTGGGTGCATTTACCTTATGAGTTTCTTGCAAAAATGAGCAACGAAATTATTAATAAAGTAAAAGGCGTTAACCGCGTTGTGTACGATATTAGCTCTAAACCACCGGCAACTATTGAGTGGGAATAATGATTAAGATTTTTGATTTAAGATATAAGTTTTAGGATTAATGATTAAAAATACATTTAAAAAATATTGCTTGTCTTGCGTCCTGTGTCTTGCATCTTTTATCTTTTTTGGCCAAACCAAATCAACCAACATTCAAAATTTTGATGGTAAAAGCTATTATATTCATAAAGTAGAAAAAGGACAAAGTTTATACTCTATCACCAAATTATACAATGTTGGTTTGGATGAATTATATGTTGTAAACCCCGAATTAAAAGATGGTGTTAAAGCCGGCCAGGAAATAAAAATACCTACAGGTTATGCAAGTGGTAAACCACTGCCAACAAGTACAACATCTGTAAGCACATCTGTTGCAGTTTCTTCTAATCCCGATACATCACGTTTTTTTACTTACAAGGTTTTAAAAGGCGAAACAGTTTATGCTATTACCAAAAAATTTAATTTAACCGAATCGCAATTAAACTCTTTTAATCCAGGCCTATCTGTTACAGGTTTAAAAGAAGGTCAGGTTATTGCCATAAGCGAAAAAAATAAAAAGAAAATTGGTAATACAACTTACGTTGGTACTTCTACTGTAACAACTACAAGTATCGACACCTCAAGATCAAAAGTAACTACTAAACCTACAAAAAGCAGTTATAACATTGCATTGGTACTGCCATTTAAATTGGATCAAACTTTAGCTTTAGATGTTGCTATTCTTGCCAAAAACAAAACAAGCTTTCCTGTAGTTTCTTCTTACGCCGTTGATTTTTACTTGGGATTTAAAAGTGCTATTGATTCGTTAAGCGGAAAAGGTTTTGAAATTAATTTAGAGTTGTATGATGAAGATGAAAAGGATTCGTTAAAACACACACAATTATTGAGTGATCTTAAAACAAAACAAATTGATTTTATTTTTGGTCCGCTATACGCAAACGGCTTTAAATCTATTGGGCAAAAAGCAAAAGAATTAAACATCCCTATCATTACACCCATTACACAACAAAATAAAATGTTGTTTAATAATGTATATGCATCAAAAACAAATCCTTCGCAATTTACTTTGTTAGAAAGTCTTGCAGATTATTGCATTGATTCACTTGTAAAAGATAACGCAAAAATATTTTTAGTTTCAGCTTTTCAAAAAGATGCAAAAGAAGCTGGTTATGTAGCTGCTTTTAAAAAATATTATAATGAAAAACAAAAATCACTTGGTAAAACTGCAAAAGATACTGTAACTGTGGTAAAAGGTTTAGCAGAAATTAAAAACGGATATATGCCAAATGCAAAAAACATAATAATTGCATTAAGTACCAACCAGGTTTTTATTGCCGATTTTACAACGCAGCTTGCTGTTTTCTCTGAGAAGAAAGATATTACACTATGCGGCTGGGAAACTATGACTACCATTGATAATATTGACCAGGAATACTTAAACCAATTACATTTTACCTTTCCAAATCAGTATAATTTAAACAACATGAGTGCTTATGCAGGTTTAATTGATAACTATAAAAATTACATGGCCACCTACCCAACCGAATTTTATTTTATTGGCAACGATATTGCAACCTATTATTTAAAGAATTTAAAAGAATGGGGACCAAATTTTGTATTCAACCTCAACAATCTTGCTTCTGAAACCAATTACATGCGTTTTAAATTTTATCGTCCTGATAACACTACCGGTTTTGATAATCGTGGCGTGTATATTTTTAAATACGACGATTACAAATTGCAAAAAACCGGATGGAAATAAATAAAGAAACCATTACAACATGGTTGAAGAATTTACAGGATGATATCTGCTCTTCATTAGAGCGAGCTGACGGACAATCAAAATTTATTGAAGAGAACTGGACCCGCGCTGAAGGCGGTGGCGGAAGAACACGTATTATTAAAAACGGAAATGTAATTGAAAAAGGTGGTGTTTTATTCAGCGCTGTAAGTGGCGATGCACCAGACTTTTTATTTAAGGAAGGTGAGCACTCAGCCTCACCTCTGCCCTCTCTAAAGGAGAGGGAGCAAAAACCTCAATTTTTTGCAACAGGTGTTTCTATTGTTATTCATCCTAAAAGCCCTATGGTGCCGATCATTCATATGAACATCCGTTATTTTGAAATGGATGGAAATATAAAATGGCTTGGTGGCGGTATTGATCTGACGCCACATTATATTGTTGATGAAGATGCTAAATTTTTTCACACTAAGTTAAAAGCCGTTTGTGATAATCATAATTCATCTTATTATGCAAAATTTAAAAAGTGGGCCGATGATTATTTTTACATTAATCACCGTAAAGAAACCCGTGGTATTGGCGGTATCTTTTTTGACCGTTTAAATAAAGATGCTGAATCCGATAGCTATCGGATGAATTTTGAACAAAATTTTGCATTTTGGCAGGACGTTGGGAAAGCTTTTGCACCAATATATACAGAGCTAATTGCAAGAAATAAAAATAAATCGTTTACCGAAAAAAATAAAGACTGGCAGCTTTTACGCCGCGGCCGTTATGTAGAATTTAATTTGGTTTATGATAAAGGCACTAAATTTGGTTTAGAGACAAATGGCCGTATTGAATCTATTTTAATGAGCCTTCCAAAAATGGCCGGATGGGAATACGATTTTAAACCGGAAAAAAATTCTGAAGAAGAAAGAACGCTTTCTTTATTGAAAAAAGGAATTGACTGGGTTTAATACCTTGGATAGATTTTACCTTTCTTTAAATTTCACAATAGTATATTCTGGTTTTTTTATTTAAATTTTACGTAAATTAGTAATATTAACATAAAATACTCTTCTCTTGAAAACTGTAGCTAAAATTTTTGTTTGCGTATTTTTCTTTTGCTATGATTGTTTGGCGCAAATTTCTCCTCCGATGGGCTCGCGTCTTAATTACAACCAGGTAATGTTTAAATATCCTGAAGTACAAGACGCTTTATTTTATAAGCTGATAGTTGATGCTTACGATTCTTCAAAAGCAGAAAAACCTTCTTTCAGTTTAGTTTTTAATGATTCCAATACCTGCACACTCGTTCGAAATTTAGAATTTGGTAAAAAATATGTTTGGAGAACGGAAGCCTACTCTCAATCTGGGCAAAAATTATCTGCATCGGAATCGTATAGTTTTTCTTTATTAAAAAATGATTTTAATGATCCCAATATTTTTTCAGTCTCTCAGTATATTAATAAGCCGGAAAAATATAAAGATGGTATAGTATGGCTGGATAAATATTTTTGTGCGCTCGATCGCAACGGAAAAGTTGTATGGCAATTTCCTAAAAGCGTTAATAGTGCTTTTTTACCGGATAATATGACCGATCTGCACATGTACAGCAATGGAAATATTTCTTTTTCAAACGATACATCTTTATATTACTTTGATCGTGATATTAAATTGATATGGCATTGTCATGTTAGCATGTTAAAACCAATTTTAAAGGTTACTAATTTTCATCATGTTTTTAATCGTTTGCCTAATGGTAATTTTATTGCTTTAGCCTCAACGTTTGAAAAATTTAAATTAGATAAAGCAGATGCTGCAACTTATACTTACGACAACAATATCATACTTGAATTTGATTCGGTGGGAAAACTTTTGTGGCATTGGGAATTCAGAAAACATGCTGATACATTACTTGTTAAAGATGTTTTAAAAAAATACGGTACAAAAAATTCTAAACTATCGGTAATGGTTCATGGCAATTCGGTAAGTTACGATTCTACATACAAACATCTTTATCTTGGTTGCCGCGATTTTAACAGAATCTATAAAATTGATAAATCGTCAAAAAAAATCATTGCTGAATATGGGCCAAAATTAACCGATTCGGATACAAAAGTATTTCCAATAAATTTTTATTCGCGACAGCATGATGTAAAGCCCGTTGGAAAAAATGAAGTTTTATTATTTAATAATGGTGAAGAAACCGAAAAAGGTAAAAGCACAGTTATGAGAATTTTATTGCCGCAAAACGCTAAAGAAAAAGCAAAAAAAACCTGGGAGTTGGATCTGGATATTGATACTATACCGGGTAAAGCAATAAAATATGGTAGCGCTGAATTATTGAGCAATGGCAACTATTTAATTGGCGGCGGCACTAATGGCAGGATATTGGAAGTTACGGCTAATAAAGAACCGGTTTGGGACCTTTATTTAAGAGCAAAAACATTGGCCGTATTTCCGTTTGGAATATTTGCCCAATACAGGGCCTATTACAGCAGCTCGCTTTATCCATATTACTTTGCAGTATCAATAAATAAAAGCAAAACCATAAAATTATTTAACGAGGGTACAGAGAACGACAGTTATAAATTGGAATTTTTTGCTACACCCTCTAATACAATTTCAAAAGCTGTTAGTGTATTAATTACGCCAATAATTAAGAGCGGTTATAGTTACACTGTCTCATCAAAAGACAACTCAGTAGTGAGTATTAAGGTTACATCCCTGGGTTCAGGAATTGTTCAATGGTACACTATTAATAAGTAGTTAAGGCAGAATTCTAATGCCTGTGTTTCATGATCACAAACAACATGAACAATACAGGCAGTGAGCTTAACACCATACCTATATAACCTTTAGGATATTTTTCTTCTTCGTAATAATATTTTACGTTCAAAAAAATATTTAAGCCCGAAATAATAAAGCCTAAAATGCCCAAGGCAATTCCATAAAAAGCAAACTGAATTTTATAAATAGAAAGCGCTGCAAAAATGCCTATTAAAATAGAAAGGTAACCCAGCGCTTTATATACAAAACGATGACTGATCATTATTCAGCGTAATAGGTCATTAAACGTCGGCGCAATTTACTTGCATAAGTTTGGCATTGCCAATCTGTATGATTATTTGTAGAGTTAATGCATTTACCGTATTGGCGAACACGGTATTTCATTTCCTCCCCCAACAAATTAAACAACTCCATGGCCTCATCAAAATCTGCGGCATTATCTTTAATACGTGCAAAATGATCTTCTAAACTTTGATCCAGAACAGTTTGCGGTTTATGACCTTTACGTAAGGCCATGGTATAACGGTCTTTTACAATAAATGCTTCTGCACTTGAATTTAAAAAACGCTCCTTAATTTCAGGAGGCATATCGTAATCGTTCTCTAATTCATAGTTCCACTCATCTTTGTAGCGATGCTCCAGATACAAATGCGGCGCTGCAAAAACGTGTTTCCAGTCAATTGGATATTGCCACAAATTAAAACGGCGTGAGTTATTTCCAAGATCAACGATCTTAAATACTTTTTTGTTTGGAAGGATACGGCTGCCACGACCAATCATCTGGTGATACAACGTTAATGATTTTGTAGCACGATTTAAGATGATCGTTTCTACCTCGGGTTCATCAAAACCGGTAGTTAAAATACTTACAGATGTTAATACACCATCTTTTGTATTGCGGAACCATTCTAAGGTTTCTGCCCTGTCTTTATCACTGAATGTGCTATCTAAATGGCGAACGGGGTATCCTTTCTTTTTAAATGTTTCGTAAACTGCGCGGCTTGTTAAGATACCGGCATTAAAGATCAATGTTTTTGTACCCTTACCCATTTCTTCATAAGCTTCAATCAACTTACTTTGCATAATGGCCTGAGTGTATAATACTTCATGCGAACCAACGGTAAACTCACCGTTATTACCAACACGCAAAGAGCTTAGGTTAACATCGTAAGAATAGGTTTGTCCTTCGCATAAAAAACCTTGTTCGATCAGTGATGAAATACTTTCGCCAACAATTAAAGTTGAATAGGTTTGATATAAGGGTAATTTTTTATTACTGCTTAAAGGTGTAGCTGTAACACCTAAAATATTTACATCGTTAAAGTAATGAAAGATCTTACGGAACGAATTGTTATGCGCCTCATCCACTATCACTAATCCAATATCTTCTAAAAACTGATCATTCTCTTGCAAACGGTTATTTAATGTTTCAACAAGGGCGGTAAAACTTTGATAATCGCTTTGATGCGGTAATTGCTTTACTTCGCTATTAATAACTTTATTGCTAATGCCTACTTCGGCCAATACATCCGAGGTTTGCTTTCCCAACTCAATACGGTGCGTTAATATCAACACTTTACGTTTAAATTGCTGAATATAACGTTTGGCTATCTCGCTAAAAATAATGGTTTTTCCGCCACCGGTTGGTAATTGAAAAAGTAAATTAGCGTTGGGTGGTAATTCTACCAGTTTATTAAAAATATTTGTTACAGCCGCTTCCTGGTAAGGATATAATTTACGGGGTTCTGCTGCTTCAATTTTGTCGTCTGTCATGTTAAAAAATGGCAATTTGCAAATATACGGCTAAAGCGAGTAAATACCATCAAATTTTATTAAGAAATAGGTAGGGATTTAAACAATTTAAGAAGATTTAATAAATACACAGAGGTAATATTTTGGTATCTTCGCCCTCGTGCAAAGAAAATTCAATTACCTTCTTTTAAGTTTACTTTCTGCATTTCTTTTATCTGCAGGATGGATGTTTCATCAATCTATTTTCATCTTTTTTGGATTTGTTCCTTTGTTGCAATTAGAAGATCATTTTAAGCAACGTAGCGATATTGCCAGGCGAAAATTAAAATTATTCGGTTATACGTACCTTACTTTTTTAAGCTGGAATCTTTTAACCACCTGGTGGATCAGTTATGCCTCATTTGGCGGAGCCTGCATGGCATTTATCCTTAACTCATTATTTATGAGTTTTGTTTTTATTATTTTTTCCGATTTAAAAAACCGTATTAATAAACCTTACGCTACATGGTTGCTAATTCCAATATGGATTGCTTATGAATATGGCCATAGCATTTGGGATATGTCGTGGACCTGGCTTATCCTAGGAAATGTTTTTGCTTTTAATACCAACTTCGTGCAATGGTTTGAATTTACAGGCACCAGCGGCGGCACACTGTGGATATTGTTTACGAACATCCTTATTTTTTCGGTTATTAAGAACAATACAGCTTTAAAAATAATTTCAAAACCTATTTTAAAAATTGCCTTTACTATACTTATTCCCATTTTATTTTCTTATTTAATTTTTGTTATTCGTAAGCCGCTATTGGCATCAAAAGAAAAAATAAACGTTGTAGTTGTACAGCCAAATATCGATCCCTACAATGCCAAATTTGTAATGGATTTTCAACTGCAATTTCAACGTTTTTTAGATCTTGTAAGAGGAAAAGTAAATAACGAAACAGATTATATTGTTTTACCTGAAACCTTTATTATTGGCGAAGGACTTGATGAAGATGATCTTGCTAACAATCCGGCTATTACAAGATTTAGTGATAGTCTTATTAAAAAATTCCCAAAATTAAAAATCGTTGTTGGAGCAGATAGTTATAAAATATTTAAACACAAAAGCGAGATAACCTCTACAGCAAGAGAAGACGACGGTATTTTTTACGATTCTTATAATACCGCACTACAGTTGGATGCTACAGGAATACAGATCTATCACAAATCAAAACTGGTACCCGGTGCAGAAATAATGCCACTGGCTTTTCTATTAAAACCCTTAGAAAGCCTTGCACTGGATATGGGTGGCACAATGGGTACACTAGGCACACAAAAAGAACGTGCCGTTTTTACCGATAAAACAACCGGCACCAATGTGGCACCCGTTATTTGCTATGAAAGCATTTATTCAGATTACGTTACAGAATATGTGAGAAAAAAAGCCAATATTATTTTTATAATTACCAATGATGGCTGGTGGGAAAATACACCCGGCCATGTGCAGCATTTATATTACGCGCGCTTAAGAGCTATTGAAAACCGCTTGCAAATAGCCCGCAGTGCCAATACCGGTATTAGCTGCTTTATTGATGAGTTTGGAACTATTACTGATGCCACTAAATACTGGGAAGATGCCGTTATTACAAAAACCTTGTACTTGAACAACAACCCTACTTTTTTCTCAAAATTTGGTGATCTCATCTCTTATTTTTCGGCTTTTATTTCGCTGCTTTTAGTCTTGTATTCTATCTTTTTAAGATTCAGGAAATAAAAATATCAATCTCCCTAAGCCCCTTCTCCAAGGGGGAATAGGATACATAAAAAATCAGTGAAAATTTGTTTGATCTGCGGCAAAAAACACAACAGTTGTTATCCAAATTTCAGTAAAAAAATTATCTTTGTACTCATTAATTAAAGTTTTATGGGACGGATATTTCAGACAAGAAAAGCAACCATGTTTAAACGTTATGCCAAGATGGCTAAAGCGTTTACAAAAATTGGAAGAGAAATTGTAATGGCGGTTAAAGCAGGTGGTCCTCACCCCGAAAATAATCCGCGTTTAAGAATGATCATGCAAAATGCCAAGGCCGTAAATATGCCAAAAGCCAATGTAGAAGCAGCCATTAAACGTGCGAGTGAAAAAGATGCTGGCAATTACGATGAAGTAATTTATGAAGGTTATGCGCCCCATGGTGTACCTGTTTTGGTTCAATGCACTACTAATAACCCAACGCGTACTGTTGCAAGTGTGCGATTATATTTTAACCGCGCAAACGGCGCTATGGGCACTAACGGTTCAGTAAGTTTTATGTTTGAACATGTTGTGTTATTTAAAATTGATGCCGCAGGTTTAAATAAAGATGACATGGAATTAGAATTGATAGATTTTGGTTTGGAAGATATTTCGCATGACGAAGAGAATAATCAATTCATTATACAAACGCAGTTTACCGATTATGGAAAAATGCAGGCTGCATTAGAAGAAAGAAAAATACCGGTTTTAGAAACAAGTAAAATTTATAGTCCTACCACTACCAAAGAATTGACCCCTGAACAAGAAGCTGAGGTAATGGCCATGATCGAAAAAATGGAAGAGGACGATGATATTGAAGCGGTTTACCACAATATTGCTTAACCGCTTTGGAAAAGCAATGGAAGATACATACCAACAGCAATACACATGCTGTTGAAGAATTACAGCAGCAATTAAATGTTGATGCCATTATTGCAAAGCTATTAGTGCAACGCAACATTTTTAATTTTGAAGAAGCCAAAGATTTCTTTCGTCCGGACTTAAAACAATTACACGATCCTTTTTTAATGAAAGGAATGGATATTGCTATTGAAAGAATTAATACAGCTATTGAAAAAAATGAAAAGGTTTTAATTTATGGCGATTATGATGTAGATGGCACAACTGCTGTAAGCGTGGTTTATAGCTTTTTTAAGGATCATATTGCAAAAATAGATTATTATATCCCGGATCGTTATAAAGAAGGTTACGGCATTTCGTTCACTGCTATTGATTTTGCAAAAGAAAATAATTTTTCATTGATCATTGCTTTGGATTGCGGTATAAAAGCAAACGAGAAAATTGATTATGCCAATCAAAAAAATATCGATTTTATTATTTGTGATCATCACCTTCCGGGAGATGAAGTGCCGAAAGCTGTTGCGGTACTTGATCCAAAACAAAACGATTGTAATTATCCCTACAAAGAATTAAGTGGCTGTGGCATTGGCTTAAAATTAATTGAAGCATTTTCTAAAAAAAATAATTTTGCCTTAGAGACCTGTTATAAATACTTGGACCTTGTTGCCGTGAGTATAGCGGCAGATATTGTTCCTTTGAATGGAGAAAACCGCGTAATGGCTCATTTTGGTTTGGAAAAAATAAATAAAGATCCAAGACCGGGAATAAAAGCTTTATTGAATTTAAATCAGTTAAAACAAGCCATTACCATTACCACATTGGTTTTTGTTTTAGCACCACGCATTAACGCGGCCGGTCGTATTGAACATGGCAGTAAGGCCGTAGAGTTGTTAATTTGCGAAGATGACATTCATGCTGAAGAATTTGCAAAAGCCATTAACGAAACCAATACACAACGTAAAGACCTTGATCTTGGCACAACTACAGAAGCAATTGCACAACTGGAAGAGAATATATTAACTCCAAATAAAAAATCTACGGTGTTGTTTAGTCCAACATGGCATAAAGGTGTTGTTGGTATTGTTGCCTCACGCCTAATTGAAAAATATTATCGTCCTACAATTATTTTAACCGAGAGTGATGGTAAAGTTTCAGGCAGTGCGCGCAGTGTTAAGGAATATGATGTTTACAGTGCTATTGAAAAATGCAGTGACCTTTTGGAACAATTTGGCGGACATAAGTTTGCCGCAGGTTTAACAATGAAAAAAGAAAACCTGGATGCTTTTATTGAAAAATTTGAAAAAGTAGTAAGCGAAAGTATTACCGAAGATCAATTAATTCCAAAAGTTGATATTGATATTGAATTGGAGTTTCACGAAATAAGCGATAAGTTGGTACGCATTTTAAAACAGTTTGCGCCGCACGGCCCGCATAACATGACACCTTCTTTCTGTTGCAAGAATGTGTTTGAGACCGGCTGGGGTAAGGTGTTTGGTAATAATCATTTAAAATTAGAACTCTTTCAAAAATCAAATCCTAATATCCGTTTTCAGGCTATTGCTTACGATAAAGGCGATTACATTAATTTCTTTCAAAGAAAGATACCAATGGATATTGTATTTAAGATCCAGGAAAACGAATACAAAGGCGTTAGCACCATTCAATTAATGATCGAAGATCTGAAGGTGAACCAGGGTAAATAATTTTATTTAACACTTTGTTTGACATTATTTATTATCTTTATTTAAAAATTAAAATTCATGAAATCAAAAATTCTTATTTTATCAACAATTGCCATTTTTTTACTTTTATTTACAAACTGTAAGAAAAAAGATAAAAACCCTGAGCCGGAACCAGCGCCTGCAACGCCATCGCCTTTGGCAACGTTAAGCACCTTAACTATTAGCTCAATAACAGAAACAACTGCAATAGGCGGAGGTAATATAAGTTCAGAGGGAACAAGTGCAATTACAGCTGTAGGTGTATGTTGGGATACCAATACATCGCCTACAACATTAAAACCACACACAAATAACGGTGCGGGAACAGGCACGTACACAAGCTCTATAACAGGTTTGTTACCGAATACAACTTATTATGTTAGAGCTTATGCTACAAATGGTTCGGGCACAGTATATGGAAATGAAGTTAGTTTTAAGACCAAATCCATATGGACTAAGGCAAATGTTACGTCTGGAAACACAATTTTTGTAAACTCAACTGCAATTATAGGTTCTGATATTTTCTGTCCAGTAAGTCAGTCTTCTGTTACATCTGTCATAAAAACTTCAAGTGATAATGGAGCAACGTGGTCGCAAGTTGGCACTACAATAAATGAAGGTGATATTTCTATATTTTCAAATGGGACAGAGCTGTTTAGTGGTATGTTAAATGGGATTTATAAATCTACCAACAATTCAGTAACATGGACTAATTCAAGCTCAGGCTTACCTACAGCGTCAATTACTCCAAAAATTAAAACGTTTACTAAGTCCGGATCAAGTATTTTTGCGGGGGGAAACATTGGCGTATTTCGTTCAACTGATAATGGAAGCTCTTGGATAGATGCAAACAATGGGCTTGGTGTTTCATCGGTCATAGAATTGTTTTCAGCTGGTTCAATTGTTTTTGCAGGAACATCTAATGATTGCTATAGATCGGCTGATAACGGGACTAGTTGGAATACTATAAACACTGGTTTACCTCTTACAAATAAAAATATTCATAATTTTTGCAGTAATGGCAATACGATTTTATTAGTTGCAGGAAATCTTAATACACTTTATTTATCAAATGATAATGGAAATACTTGGTCTATTGCAAATAATAGCATTGGAATTTTAGTAAATGCCGTAGTAAGTTACGGTAACAATTTCTATATTTCAACTTTTTCAGGAGTATATGTATCCGAAGATAATGGCTTAACATGGCAAAATATAAGTCAAGGTCTAGCGAATAATGAAATTAAAAAGTTGCTAGTTAGGGGAAATATGCTTATTGGTTTTTTGAATGGTAACGCTACGTACGATACTTATAATTACCCCTTATAAAGTTTACATGGTATTTAAAAAAAAGGCTTACAAAATCTGTAAGCCTTTTTTATTTACTAATATCTTTTTTTAATTACTTGTGGTTTCTTCCTCCGCCTCCGCCACCACCGGTATTTCTGCCACCACCACTATTACCGCCACCTGATTTAACGCCGCCTCCCTGGCTTCCACCTACATTTCTTCCTCCGCCATTATTTTGTTTAGGGAAATTATTTTGTGGTGTGCCAATGCCAGGGTTTTTCTTAGGCTGTGTATTTTCATACTTGGGCTGCTGCGCGTTTTTTGGTGAATTATAAATTTCTTTTGGTTGTGAATTATTTTTTCTCGGCTCCGAATTCACTTCCTTAGGCTGATCGTTATTCACATTTCTTCCATTGCCTTTTGGCTGATTACTAAAGTTTTCTTCTTTACCATAATTTTTTTTCGGCTGATTTACATTTTCTTCACTGCCATTTCTCTTCCCTACTTTCTTTTCAGGATCTGCCGGTAGTGAATTATATTTTTTTTCCGATTTTACATTCTCCTTATATGTAATTTGTCTTTCTGCATAATAATCACTGCGTTGATGTTCACGCACTGTTTCCGAACTCATTCTTCTGCCATAATAACCTTTATGAGCCATTGGCGAACGGTAATAATGCGAATGCCAATAGTGATGATGGTAATGATGAGCATGCCAATAATGATTGCGCCAGTAAATTGGTCTCCATGGACTCCACCAGCCCGGATAATAACCGTAATACCAAGGCGATACCCAAACTACGTAAGAAGGTGTATAAATGTACTGTACCATTGGCCATGGATAAACGTTTACATATACTGTTGGATCGTTATTGTAATAAACTGTATTTGAATTATTAGTGTTGTTATTAAAACCGCTATTATCATTTTTGCTTTTATACACATCGTCGGTTTCCGAATCTGATTTTATTTTTTCGGTTGAAACAGTTTTTTCTTCTTTGGGTTCAATAATATAATCTTTACCATACAACTCTTCATCACCTACAATTTGTATGTGCGCGTTACCATCTTTTGTTTTTTCTATTTCAATAACTGCAACGTCCTGTATCTCTTTTTTAGCAACCTCAACTTGCAATACCATAGTGTGCGCATTACCATCTTTATGATCAATTACTTTTACATAATCTACTTCACCATCGCCATTCAAGTCGAGGTTATTTATATTGTTATCATTTTTATTTATAGATTTTTCAAATTCTTCGGGTGTAGAAGAATTTTTAAACATTTCCAATGCGCCCGCCAGATCAAAATTATCACCGGGCAATCCAAGAGAATCTGCCTGCTTTTGTGCAAAGCCAAATAACGAAATACTTAAACAGATCAGCAGAATTATATTTTTAATTGCTTTCATAATTTCTTGTTTATATTTTGATATACCAAGATTATTCAAGTTTAGTGCCAAGCCAAAACTTTTAACAAAACTTAATATTAAAGCGGTTTAGATTTTAAGAAGCAATATTCTTCTTCACCAAATGGTTAAAACGCCAGGATAGCGCAACGGCAACAAACAGAAGAGAAACTAATAAAGCTATCCAGATTCCAATAGTTTCCATGTTAAAAGTAAAGGCCAGTAAATACGCCAAAGGCAATGCAATTACCCAATAACCAATTAATGTAATAACCGTTGGGTATTTTACATCTTCCAATCCACGTAATGCACCAATAGCAGTAACCTGTATGCCATCAAATAACTGGAACATAGCAGCAATGATCAATAATTTTGAGGCAAGGTCGATAATTTCTTTTTCGTCGCTAAAACCAAGCGGTAAAATTGTGCTACAGGCAAGAAATAATAAACCAAATACACCCATTACCAATAAAACCAGTTTTAAGGAGGTCATTCCTGCATTTTTAATTTCCAACCAGTTTTGTTGTGCATTATAAACACTAACACGAATTGTTGTAGCGCTGCTAATACCGCTTGCAAACATATAAGTAAATGCGGCAATGCTTAAAGCAATACCATGCGCATCTATTTGTTCTTTACCAAAAGTTCCGGCCATTAAACCTGCAATGGCAAATGCTGCCACTTCAAAAGTAAATTGTGCGCCGGAGTTTAAACCAATACGTGCAAGATCTTTTAACTCTACCCAGTTAATTTTTACTTTTTTGTATACAGAAGCAATTTCTCTTGTAACGGGTGATCTGAATACCAGGATCAAAAACGATACACCCATAAATAACCTTGCCATGAAGGAAGCCCAGGCAGAACCAAGGTAACCTAATTCAGGAAAACCAAATTTGCCATATATTAAAACATAATTTAAAAGTATATTCAATGCGTTACCAATTACACTTATAATTAAGGCCATACGGGTATTAGCTAAACCTTCGCAATATTGTTTACAGCTAAAAAATAACGACACCGGTAACATCGAAAAAATAAGCACATCAAAAAACGGAACCGCCAACTCTGCTACCTCAGTGGGTTGCTGCATGTGTTTTAAAATACCCGATGAAAAATAAAGAATAATAAAGCATACAACAGCAACAGAAAAATTCATTACTAAAGAGTTTTTAAATAAAGAGGCTTTCTTTTCGAGATCATTATTGTGATGTGCATCGGTAACCAAAGGCGTTGCTGCATAACTCACACCAATACCAAATACAAGCAATAACACATATAAATTATTTGATAAAATACAGGCTGCCTGCTCGGTAGGACCGATCTTCCCTAAAAAGATAGTATCTACCATACCTGTAACAATGTGGCCTACCTGTGTAATTATAAGTGGCCACGCCAGGTTTAATGTTTCTTTAGTATGTGTATTTTTAAAAAAAGCTTTTAGCATTCGGGCCGCAAAGATAACAGAACTTTATCTAAACAAACTCTAATTTTCATTTAAAAACCTCGCTTAGAGTCGCAAAAACCCATAAATGAATATTTTTTCCGGCTTGAAGGGGCAATATGGTGTTAAATTATTTGCAAGTTGTTTTTTTTTAATAACTTCGTTTATATAATATAATGGTATGAACTATCGTTATACTACAACTTATTAAAATATCTTTAAGAAGATGAAAAAAAGTAGCGTCGTATTCTTTTCTCTAATATTAGTTGCATCTGCAATTATATTATACTCCTGTAAAAAGGAAAGTTATTCATTTGGCCAAAATCCCGAAGATGATTACAACGAGCCGGTTTTACCTTCTGAAAAATATAATTATGCAAAAAAACACGGTGTTAACAGCGATCTGGCAACATTAGGGCGGGTTTTGTTTTACGATAAAAAATTATCGGGTAACAAAACTGTTTCGTGTGGTAGTTGTCATAAACAACAATTTGCCTTTGCAGATAACGCACGATTTAACAGAGGCGCAGATGGTAATGAACTTACTAGAAACTCTCCTTCAATTCAGGGGCTTAAAGGATTTAAAGTAGATGGTATTGATACTATAAATGGTGTTTTTCCAAACTTAGCAAACCAGGAAGAAGTATTATTGTTTTGGGATGGTCGCCAGCACAGCATGGCAGATATGGTTTTAAATCCGGTTGTTAATCACAAAGAGATGAATATGCCTGATTTTGGTACGTTAATTCAGGTCTTAAAATCTACTACCTATTATCCTGAACTATTTAAGAAAGCTTATGGTAGCGAAGAAATTACGCAAGAAAAGATTGCTTTTGCTTTACAAGGCTTTCTGGCTTGCTTAAATACCGATAAAAAAAATACGCCTACATCTAACGATGCTTTTGCTGTTGCGCAGGCTCAACTACTGGCAGATGCCAAGCTAACTGAATTTGAGAAAGCTGGCAAACGATTATTCCATGAAAAATATAACTGTGCCAAATGCCATGATCCATTAGCACCGGTGGCTACCACTGTATTTGTTCCAAGTGGTGGTTATCAGGGCGGAAGTACACCTGTAGTTACAACGCCGACCGGCGAAAAAATAACATTTATGTTTGATATAGGATTGGATATGTTACCAAAAGATCTTGGATTGGGTGCTATAACGAATATTGGCGGCGATAAAGGTGTTTTTAAGGTGCCAACTCTGCAAAACATTTCAGTTACCGCTCCTTATATGCACGATGGAAGATTTCCAACGCTTGAATCGGTTGTTGAACATTACAGTCATGGTATTAATAATACAAAAACCCTTGCGCCATTTTTTAGAAATCTTAATGGCTCTGTAAAACAATTAAACATTAGCGTAATTGAAAGAGATGCGATAGTTGCCTTTTTAAAGACTTTGAAGAATGACGACTTTTTAACCTCGCCACTTTACTCAGATCCGTTTAAAAAGTTGTAGTATATGCGCAAAACATCTCTTTTACTTTTTTGTATTATCTCTATTCGGTTTTTTGCACAGGAAAATACTGATTCACTTGTAAGATCGTATAGAATTAAATACCATTACGTAGGCGTTCAGGCAAATTTGTTATTACAACAGTTTTTAAACTTTAATAGCTCTTCTGTCAACTCAAACCCATATTTATTCAGCTACTCTTTTAACTACAAGCAAAACGGTAACGGTGTGGTTTTAGGTACAGGCTTATCTGCCAGCAATAATTTTTCTAATGATGGTGTGGTTGAAATTTCGGACGATAGGATAAATGTTTGTGGGAGAATAGGTATCGAAAAAAAATTCTACCAGGAAGAGAGATTTATTCCATTTATTGGTATTGAAGTTGGGTTAGGATATGCAGAACAAAAATTAAGAACAAAATTAGTTCAAACCATTAATAACCCTCAAACAGATACCAAGACTACTAAGTTTTTCTTTGGCCCGGCTATTAGAGGAGGCCTGCTCTTTTCTATTAACAAATACGTAAAATTAGGCACTGAGTTTTTTTTCAATGCCCAAGTGTCTATCAATAAATCAAAAACTATTATCACATCTGCAACGCAGCCACCATCCGGAACTAACACAACTTCTCTACCCATTAATTTTGGTTTACAGGCACCAACTGCTTTGTTTTTAATTTATAGATTTTAAACTAGAGAAATCCTACTTCTTTTTTTGTTCTTCAGGCTTTACAGTTAACTTTGTTGGGGCAACAACGGTTTTCTCCGGTGGATCAATAGCTTTTTTAAGCCAACTTTTAATATCGTTTAATTCTTTACCATTAATTGTGTGAACCATTTCGTAATTATTGAACTTAACATCGGCTATTTTTTTTGACTTCAAAAATTTTACTGCACTATCGGCCTCAGCAATTTTAATAACGTTATCGGAGTTGCCGTGTGCTATAAAATATTTTGTTTTTGTTGCCTTTGTCCAATCTGTTTTTAAATTTTTTGATTCCTCCATCATTCTTCCACTTAAAGCTAATACACCTTTTATTTTTTTTGGTGCTGCCAAGGCAAGATCGTAACCCATTATGGCGCCCTGGCTAAAACCCATTACAAAAACATTATTGCTATCGAGCTTATAGACTTTACAGGCATTACTAATAAACGATAAGATCTTTATCCTGCTTTCTTTTGCCTTTGCGTAATCGTATTTAAATTTTTGGTCGGGTAAAAACTCTAACGGATACCAGCAAAAACCACCTTCAGGAATTACGTTTGGAGCTCGCAGAGAAATAAACATAAAACGTGCATCCAAACTTTTTGCTATTGCAAAAAGATCGTCTTCATTGCTTCCATATCCGTGAAGGAAAATTAAAAGCGGGGCAGGTTTATCTGTTTTTTTTGTTGGCTCATTAACCTTATAAACCAAATCGGTTTTTATAGTTTGCGAAAAACTAAAAAAATAAATGCTAATAAAAAATAGAATTAAATTTTTTTTCATCTTCTCCTGCTTTTTTTACTGCTTCCTGATTTGTTATTTCTATTGCCGTGATTACCGTCTTTATTTCCACCACTCTTTTTATTCCCCGCCTTGCTTTTACTTTTACCTTTCCATCCTCCATCTTTATCCTGGCGCGATCCCTGCACATCATATTTACTCATGCTCATTCCTTCCTGGTCGGCAAATGTAAAGTTTAATTGTTTTTTAATAAGATCCGCATCCATTACAATTACTTTAACAGGATCGCCAAGCGAATATACCTTCCCGGTATTCCTTCCAACGTAGCGGTAGTTATCAGAATCGTAAGAGAACTGATCACCCTTCAGATCTCTTGTCTTGATCATACCCTCACATTTATTCTCAACTATCTCTGCATAAATGCCCCACTCTGTAACGCCACTAATAATTGCATCAAAGGTTTGACCAATTTTATCTTTCATGAACTCTACCTGTTTGTATTTTACAGACGCGCGTTCGGCCTCTGCAGCAACGCGTTCCTGGTCGCTGCTATGCTTACAAAGCTTTTCTAGTTCTTCCTGGTTAGAATATTTAAAGCCATCCAATCGCGCTTCCAATAAACGATGTACCAATACATCAGGATAACGACGGATGGGAGAAGTAAAGTGTGTATAGTATTCAAAACCCAAACCATAATGTCCGGCATTTTTTGTAGTATAAATAGCTTTAGGCATACTGCGTACAGCAAGCATTTCTATCATACCCTGCTCTTTTTTATTTTTTACGTTCTCTAATAATTTATTGATGGATTGGGCTATTTTTTGTTTACTGCCTAATTGCATTTCGTAACCAAAGCGTGCCACAAAACCACTCAGTTCTGCCATCTTCTCATCGCTTGGCGTATCGTGAATACGGTATACACATAAATTCTTAGGATCGTCTTTTTTCTTTTGGTTTTGGTGTTTAGGATTTTCATTGTTCTGCCCGCCTTTACCTAAGAACTCTGCCACCTTACGATTGGCCAACAACATAAAATCTTCAATTAATTTATGTGCGTCTTTTTGCGTTTTAAAAAACACGCCAATCGGATTTCCCTGGTCATCCAAATTAAATTTTACTTCTGCCTTATCAAAAAAGATAGAACCTTTTTTTGTACGATCTGCGCGCAATTTTTTTGCGAGTTTATCTAATAGTAAAATCTCTTTTACATGATCACCTTCTTCTGTTTCAATAATGGTTTGTACTTCCTCATATGCAAAGCGTCTGTCAGAATGGATCAATGTTTTACCAAACCACTGACTTGAAATATCTGCATTCTCATCCATTTCAAAAACGGCAGAGAAACAGTATTTATCTTCATGCGGGCGTAAAGAGCAAGCAAAATTACTTAATACTTCGGGCAACATGGGTATTACACGGTCTACCAGATATACGCTAGTAGCGCGCTCTACAGCCTCATCATCCAAAATGCTTCCCGGTTTTAAAAAGTGTGTTACATCTGCAATGTGCACACCAATTTCCCACAAACCATTATCTAATTTTTGTATTGATAAAGCATCGTCAAAATCTTTCGCATCAACCGGATCTATTGTAAAGGTTAATACATCTCTAAAATCTCTTCTCTTTTCAACTTCTTCTTTTGTAATTGCAGTGTTTAATTTTTTTGCAGCGGCTTCTACATTATCAGGAAAGTGCTCGGGTAAACCATACTCCGCCATAATAGCATTCATCTCGGTTTTATGAACACCCGGAAAACCAAATACTTCTTCAACAATACCAACCGGATTTTTATCTCCCGGCTTCCACTCTTTTAATTTGATCTTTACTTTTTGTCCGTCTTCTGCGCCTTTAATATCTTTTGGATGGATAAAAAAATCAACATGAATTTTATGACTGTCAGGAATAACGAAAGCAAATTTTGGATTTATTCGTATGGTTCCTACAAATTCAGTTTTGGCGCGTTTAATCACTTCGATCACTTCTCCTTCTTTTCGTCTGCCACTTTTTCTTGATAATAGCTGAAGTTTTACAAGATCGCCCTGCATGGAGTTTCCTGTTTTATATTGCGGAATAAAAATATCCTCTTCCGATTCGCTATACACAACAAAGGCAGTACCCTGTGTTGTAAAATCAATAGTGCCCGTAATATATTGTTTACTTTCTTTAACCTGGTATTTACCGGTTTCTTTTTCAACTACAAAGCCCTGCTTTTTTAAGGCTTCCAATACTTCTATCAGTTCCAGGCGCTCGCCATCGGTATTAATTTCCATTGCAGCGCCCAATTGTTTATAGTTAAATACTTTTGTATCGTTATGTTTCAGAAAGTCTAAAACTTCTTCAAATAAATAACGTTTTGGTTTTTTGTTTTTAGACATATATTAAAGATACTAAGGTTTTGTTACTTTTGTGAAGAGCTGTTTAAGCGTTTATTAACAAGCTGTAATGAAAAAAGTTTTAGTATTATGCACCGGTAATAGTTGCAGAAGCCAAATGGCACACGGCTACCTTAACAAATTTAAAAAATGCAAAGCCGAGGTTTATAGCGCCGGTATTGAAACGCATGGTGTTAACCAAAAAGCCATTGAAATTATGAAGCTTGACGATGTTGATATTAGCCATCATACATCTAATACTATTAACGAGTATACAAACATAAACTTCGATTATATTTTAACGGTTTGCGATCATGCAAAAGAAAGCTGCCCGCATTTTCCATCTTCTGCTTTAAAATTTCATTATAATTTTACTGATCCTTCAAAGGCAACAGGAACGGAAGAAGAAATTACACAACAATTTATTGAAGTACGTGATACTATTAAACAATACATTGAGCGTTTTTGTAAGATGTATTTGAATGAGTACCAGTAATGGTTTGCCACGAATTTCACTAATTGGCTCAAATTTTATTAAATAACTTTTTAGCGAAATTTTGATTTTAGATAGCCAATGGCTATCTAAAATTAATTCGCACAAATCGATACTTTTTAATATCCTTTATTAGTGAATTTGGTGTAATTAGTGGCTGTTATATCAGGCTTTTACTAATCTTTCCACCGCTTCTTCCAACGAACTAACAAAATTTATCTGCCTGTTTTTATTGCTTTCAAAAATAAAATCTTTCAGGCTTTTACTTTCATACTTAGAAAAATCTCCAACAATTGCCAGCTTCATTTTATAGTTAGAGAATTTTTGTAAGATCTCTCCGGCCATGCCCGTCTTAAGATCAAAAAATTCGGGAATAATATTTTTTTCGTAAATGATCATCCTTTCCATACCCTCGTAATATACATTTGCTAATAAGTCCAGGCCATCCTGAATTTCTTTTATCAATAGATCTTCTGAAATTAATTCAGCGATCTTTATATTGTTTATGTTGTGAATTTGGGTTTTCATTGTTTATTTTAAATATTTATCTTCCTCCTCCGTCGCTAACGCGACACCTCCTCAAGAGGAGGATAATAAAAAAGCCCCGTCTTTTTTGACGAGGCTTCTTAAAAAGAAAATCAAATTATTTTGATAATGATTTTTTTAAGTTATCGTCGATAGCAGCTAAAAACTCTTCGGTATATAAATAGTGCTCACCATGTTTTACATTATTACCGTGAGCGCAAACTGCTAAATCTTTAGTCATTTTACCGCTTTCAACAGTCTCAACGCAAACTTTTTCTAAAGTTTGAGCAAAGTGAACTAATTCTTTGTTGCCATCTAATTTACCACGGAATTCCAAACCTCTTGTCCACGCAAAGATACTTGCAATTGGATTTGTAGATGTTGGTTTACCTGCCTGGTGATCACGGAAGTGACGTGTTACTGTGCCATGTGCCGCTTCTGCTTCCATAATTTTTCCATCCGGAGTAATTAGTACCGATGTCATTAATCCTAATGAACCAAAACCTTGTGCTACTGAATCTGACTGAACATCACCATCATAATTTTTACAAGCCCAAACAAAACTTCCGTTCCATTTTAAAGCAGATGCAACCATATCATCAATTAAACGGTGTTCGTAAACGATACCTGCAGCTTCAAATTTTGCTTTGTAATCTTTTTGATAGATCTCTTCAAAAATATCTTTAAAGCGACCATCGTATTTTTTTAATATGGTATTTTTTGTAGATAAATATAAAGGCCATTTTTTGTTTAACGCTACGTTAAAGCAAGAATGCGCAAAACCTTTAATTGAATCTTCTAAATTGTACATACCCATGGCAACACCCGGGCCGGTAAATTTGAATACTTCATGCTCAATTACTTTTCCGTCTTCACCTTCAAATTTCATAGTTAATTTTCCTTTTCCGGGAATAACTAAATCTGTTGCGCGGTACTGATCACCAAACGCGTGACGGCCAACAATGATCGGAGAAGTCCAGTTTGTTACCAAACGCGGAACGTTCTTACAAACAATAGGCTCACGAAACACAGTACCATCAAGAATGTTACGGATAGTACCATTTGGTGATTTCCACATTTGTTTTAAGTTAAATTCTTTTACACGTGCTTCATCGGGAGTAATGGTAGCACATTTGATACCCACCTGGTATTTTTTAATAGCCTCTGCCGCATCAATAGTAACCTGATCGTTGGTAGCATCGCGGTGCTCCATGCCAAGGTCATAATATTTAATATCGATATCCAGGTACGGAATGATCAATTTGTCTTTAATAAATTTCCAGATAATACGGGTCATTTCATCACCGTCTAGCTCCACAACAGGATTGGCTACTTTAATTTTGCTCATATGATAGGCTTTAAGTTTTTAAAAAATACTTCACAAATTTAGAAAAGCTTGTGTAAGTACCAAGTTTTTTAAGTAGAATTTTATTGATTTTAAACCACTATATTTGAACAAATTTAGATCCAATGAAATTTCACAAAGAAGGTTACGTTAGCTTACTGTTGGTGCTGGTTTTTAGCGCTATTATCACATTTATAGCTCATTTTTTCTTTCCCACTTTTGCTATTGCACACTGGTTTGCATACGCTTTAAGTGCCTTTTTAACCATTGTTATTTTGCAGTTTTTCAGGCACCCTACCCGTGTACATACCAAAGGAGATAACCTTATTATTGCCCCTGCAGACGGTAAAGTGGTAGTTATTGAAGAAACTACTGAAAATGAATACTTTAAAGATAAGCGTTTGCAGGTAAGTATTTTTATGAGCCCTATAAACGTGCACGTTAACCGTTACCCGATTGCGGGAATTGTGAGCTTTTTCAAATATCATCCAGGTAAATTTTTAGCTGCCTGGGAACCAAAAAGCAGTACCGATAATGAGCGCACGACCATTGTTGTAAAACATAAAAATGGTACAGAAATTTTATTTCGCCAAATTGCGGGCGCTTTGGCACGCAGAATTGTTTGGTACACAAAACAAGGGGATGTTGCAGAACAATGCGGCGAAATGGGCTTTATTAAATTCGGCTCTCGTGTTGATCTTTTCTTTCCTGTTGGTACAAAACTGAATGTAAAAATTGGTGATGTGGTGAAGGGTTCACAATCCGTTATTGGAGAAATATAAAATAAACAATTCAAACTTCAGCCACTAATTTCACAAATTACACCAAAGTAATTAATGTTGATTTTTTATTGGTGGAATTCGTTTTCAAAGCAATAAATTGATTTGAAAACTAAAATTACACTAAACAAAAAAGAGTTTTATTTAAATAAGAGTTTGTGAAATTAGTGTAATTCGTGGCTAACTTTAAAAAAATGCTCTAATTTGCGCGCCACCCAAATGCACAGCATTTGCATTCGGTGTTTTTCTTCCATTATAGTTAATACTTATTTGCAAATTAGAATTTAAATTTCGCTGATAAGATAATTCCCAAGTAATATTTTGTCCTTTGCTTAAAGCATTCAGCATTTCGTATGCAACCGGTGAATTTTCGGTATCGTTATACGTTATCAATACAAGATCCATTCTTCCTGTTAAACTTCCTTTTTCTGACTGATTGTATTTTATCTCTGCGGCAAATGTGTTGATGAATGCTTTTTGAAAACCACCTTCTATACGATTTTGTTTATCGGTGTATTTGTAAATACCGCTAATTCTAAAATAAGTATTTGGCTGGAAGATCAATCGCTGTTCTGTTTCATATGCTTCAATTAAATAGTTACGTGTTGAAAAAAATTGTGATGCATTTCCTTTTTGGCTAAAGATACCGCTGCTATTGATTGCCCAAGCTTTTAAAAAGTTCACACGCCCTTTTACTTCATGCGATAATAATGTTTTACGCTCAATGCCATTTACCAATAATTGTTTGGATTGATTATTGATATAAGTATAATCCATTCCAAAAACAGCCGATGTTTGATTGAAGAAAATACTCTGGCGCAAATTATTATTACTCGCTAAAATAGAAGTATCGCGCACATCTAAAAACGGATTAAAATTCAACACGTCACCATTATCAGATGTCTTTCCATCAACCCTAAAAACAGTTTGTGTTACCCAACGGTTCAAAAACCGGGCCGCGCCATTTTTTGGCTGTTTAATTAACGAGGCAGGCCGAAGCGAAACAGAAACGCTTAATTGATTTTGCAATACTTTTACGTATTGATTAGTTGGTGTATAAATACGAATGTATCGAGCCTGATCACTAAATTGCGCGATCTCAAATTCGTTAATCTCTTTTATGGTATTGTTGTTGTAATCGTTCCATGCATATTGTCCTTGTCCCGGCGCAACTTCCAGGTAATAAAATTCTCTTTTATTTTCCAGCCCATAACCTGTTTCATAAAAAATTCCGGAAGTAATTAGTCCTTTAAACCACCGCGGATTATATTCAACGCGACTTAATACAGAGTTATCGGGTTTTAAAAATGCACCAACCACATTTTTTAATTCTAATTTTCTGTAAGTTATTAAAACGGTAAAAGGATTATTCTTAATTGAATAAATAGAAGATTGTAAACCAATGTTTGTTGCAAAAGTTGAATCTTTAAGTGTATTGCCATAAGCCAGCTTATCTCTTCGTTCTTTATAAAATAATTTTATGTTGTTCTTTGAGCTATCTGCATTCGAAACACTCCCCTCCCACTCCCAGAATTGATAAGACCTTGGAAGCAATGAATCACCAAAAGAGTGCTTGAATAAATTATTCTCAAAATCATCACTGTAACTAACACGTACTTTTTTTATTTTTTGAGAGATCAATGATTTGTGCCGGTAAAATTCTGTATTTTGAAAGTTAAGATTGTCATTGGTTAACAAATAACTTCCTGTATAATTTGTAGTTAGTCCTTTTACCTGATGCCTTACTATTGCATTATGACGCAACCCCTGATAATTATTTCCTTCATTAAAATAATTTACACCATACGTTAATGCAGAGCCCTTTGAGCTGACAACTCCTATCTCGCCGCTTGCAATATTTTGATCGTTCAATAAAACAGAGGACAATGGCCTGTTCCAGTCACGGTCAAACTCAATACTTCTAAAACGCTCTATTTGATGAAATTGTTTTTGTAAAAATTCGTATCCAAAATTGTAAATTAATTTGGTTTGATTCTTTAAAGAATCTGTTCTTAAAATTGCCTGGTTTTTACTATTAAATTTTACACCGCTTCCTTCATCGTTACCTTTATCAGCGCGACTAAATCTATTAATATCGTTTTTTGTATAAACACCTTCTGCATTTAAACTATTATTTGCAGTTAATGAATAATTAAATCCACCGGTAAGCATTTGGTTCATTTTTGGTGTTACCAAAGGAATAACAGGTTCAAAGCTGCCCTGCGGCAAACCGTTAACTGGGGCAACCCATTGATAAACGCGCCCGTTAGCTGTTGAGCTTATTTGATTATAATTTCCATTGTAAGCACCCACATTGCTGAATTTTAAACGGAATTTTGCGCTATCAGGGTCAGTGCTGTAAACATAAACATCATTATATAAAATTGCATTTACAGTTGTATCTACCTGCCTGTAAAAAACATCGCTGTTATTAAAGTCAGCATTTTCAACGCCAGTATAAACAGCTTTGTCAAGCGTGTCTCCAATAGCTATTAATACATTTTTTTGCTGCTGCGATAAAGTTTGTTGTAAAGGTTTGTTCTTATTATCCTGTTCACTATAAACATTAAAAAAGATATTTACTTTTTTTGTTTGCACTTCTTCACCAAAGAAAAATAACGAGCGGGCGTAATTACGCTCTGCATATTGAAACTCGGCAACAATACGTTTATCTTTTGTAATAATTTGTTTTGCTGTAAAAGTTAATTCGCCTGTATTGTAATCAATAATATAATCATTTTCTTGCCCTCGCTGCAATAATCTACCATCAATGTAAATCTTCTCTGTTCCGCTTAAAATAATAATAAATGGCTCATTATCCGCACCACGCAAGCGATACGGACCCTGATTGTTTTCTGTACCAAAAAATATTTGCCGCGAAAATTTACCACGCGATACTGCACCCGCCACCTGCGTTCTAAAAAGTAACGGATTTTTTGAAGTACTGTCTTTATAAATATTTTCTAAATACGCGCCTTGAGCTCGTTTATAAAAACTCATGAAATAAGAATTTTGAGGACGCGACAATTGATAATCGCCCACCACTAATTTTGTAGTAGCATTGTTTAGTTGAATATACACTTTATCAAACTCCTGCAATTGCGCTGTTGTTCCATCGGCCTGGAATGGAATGTTGTTATCCGTTGCCGCCAGTACCATATCAATCTCCGGCGTTAACTTACCACTTACCTGTAAATTTAAATTAGAATTCACAACCACATCCTGGTTATTGCCAAACGAAATACCTCGACTTATATTTCCGTTCTTATTTAAGCCATCGTTTTGAAAAAGCTGATCCTGCTTACTGCTAATATTGTTATAGTTTATTGTATAGGGATTATTTGGCTTTGAAAGATCTGTATAAAGTGCGCTTGGATCTTTATGAAAATATTTATGCTCGAAGTTGTATGGAAAGCGTTTGTAAGACACCAAAATGCTATCAGGTTTTTTTTCTGAAAAAATTAAGGCGTGTGTTTTGTAATCAATTTTTGGTGCGCTAACCGAATCGGGAAAAGTTTTAAAATTGATGCTTCCGGGAACCAAGCTTAAACTATCTAATACTAAAGTATCAGAAACTGTGTTGTAAAGTTTTTTTTGAGTGGGATTAAATACCTGCGCCGTTCCTTTTAAAACAATAAAAGAAAACACCATTAGAATGCCTAATCGCCGCAAATACACCATATTATAACGTTTTTAAAGATACAAAATTGTATTAAACACCAGTATTTTAGGCTTAATTGAAGGAATTTAAAGAATACTGTTATTGAAAAAAATAAGAGGAACTTATTTTTGACTTTTCTGTTTTTTATGGTAATTTAATCTCATCCAAAAAACAATGAAAATGAAAAAATTACTTTTTTTTGTATTGTTTAGTTTAGCGTTTTACGCTAACACCAATGCGCAGGATAAAATCAAGTTAAAAACCGGAGATATCATCAAATCCAGGGTTTTGGGCATTACAAAAACAGAAGTTATCTATTATAAGATCTTTAAATTAAAAGATCCTAAATTAAAGCTACCAAAGGATGATGTTGAATACGTTCAATATGAAAATGGAAAAATAGTATATATGTCGGGTAAAAATCCTGCTAAAAAAGGCACAAGTGCCAACCCAACTAAAACACCAACCAAAAAGAAAACTACTACCAAAAAGAAATAGTTTCTGTCATTTCTAGTAGCGAAAGGTATATATGTCTCGAATCCGCTCGACATGACACACCTATTAATGATCAATCATTCAATTCATTTACTGTAAGCCAGGCCATCAGTCCAACACCGGTTTCCAGTGCGTTCTCATCAATATTAAACGTTGGTGTGTGTACGCCCGATGTAATACCTTGTTCTTTATTTGCCGTTCCCAATCTAAAAAAACAGCTTGGTACTTTTTGAGTAATAAAAGCAAAGTCTTCCGCTGTCATCCGTAAAGGTAATTCTTCAACATTTTCCTTACCTAAAAAATCTTGTGACAAAGCAAAGCAAGAATTGGTAAGATCTTTATCGTTCACCAAAAAAGGATAACCTTTTTCGATTCTTAGAACAGACTCGACATTATGTTTTGTAGAAATGTTTTTTACAGTATTTTTTAATTGCTGATGTACACTTTCTCTCCATTTTTCATCCATGGTTCTGAAAGTGCCCGCCAATTCTACCTTTTCGGGGATAACATTGGTTGCGCCGTTTCCTTCTATCTTTCCAAAAGCAATAACAGTTGGGATATTTTCACCAGCAGTTCCAGCCAAAGCATTTTCTTTCATGTACTGGTTATTTATTTCCAGCAAAATTTCAGAAGCAATTATTAATGGGTTTACATAATCGGCCGGCATAGCAGCATGGCCACCTTTACCGTTAACCGTAATATATAACTCATCGGTACTTGCCATATACATGCCGCTTTTAAAACCGACTTTCCCGGTTTCCATACTTGGAAAAACATGTAACGCTATGGCCTTATCTACTTTTGGATTTTCAAGGACGCCTGCATTGATCATTAAGCTTGCTCCGCCAGGCAACACTTCTTCGCCAGGCTGAAACATAATTTTTACAGTGCCTTCAAACTCGTCTTTTAAGGCATTCAAAATAAAGGCTGCACCTAAAGCAATGGAAGAATGCACATCATGCCCACAAGCGTGCATTATACCAGCGTTTGCAGACTTATATGAAACAACATTCTTTTCTTCAATTGGTAACGCATCCATATCAGCACGTAACAGAATTGTTTTTTTATCCGGGTTCTTTCCTTTGATCAAAGCAACGATTCCTGTTTCAACATAACCGGCAGTGAAAGAAATACCCGCTTCTGTTAACTGTTTTTGAATGAATTTAGATGTTTCAAATTCTTTAAACGATAATTCAGGATGTTGATGCAAATACCTCCTGATCTCTACAACTTTTTTAAAGTTCTTTTTAGCCAGATCTTTTATTTTGTTGTTGAGTGACATTATTTATTCCACAACATTTTTACACCAACCAATATCATTACGATTGCAAAAATTTGTTTTACAATTTTTGTATCTACTACAATAGCAGTTTTGCTTCCAAAATAACTTCCAACAAAAAAAGTAATAGCCATTACGGCTGCAAATTTAAAATTTACATGACCTGCTTTATAATAATTATAAACACTTAATAAACCTATTGGTAAAAGAAACATAAAGATGGCTGTACCCTGTGCCGTTTTTTGATCCATGGCGAGTAAATAAACCAAAACAGGAACAACAATTATTCCGCCGCCAATACCCACCAAACCGCTAAGATAGCCTGCTACCAAACCAACACATAAAAGTATAATTACTGTATTTGTCATACAAAACTTTAAAAGTCGGTAGCTAAAGAAACACCAACAATTCTTTTCTGAACTTCCCAATTGTCAATTCCCCAACCAAGATCCAGTCTAACAAAATAGCCTAATAAACGCGAACGGAAGCCAAATCCCATACCACCTACCAAAGGATTTTTAGGATTATTTACTGTTACAATAATATTGCTTCCTTCATAAGGAAAAACGTTAACATTCTCGGTATTCTCCTTACTAAGCGGGTTCCAGCCTGTCCATGCCATACCCAGATCGGTAAAACCAATTACCTGAAAATTATTTAAGAAATCAGAACGCAAAGGATAATTAATTAAATAACGTACAACTGGTATACGTAATTCTGAATTGAATACAACAAAATTATTTCCGTTACGGATATTTTGTTTAAAGCCGCGCATATTGGTTGCAATGGTTTGAAAACCGTATTGCTCTGGTTTTACAATATTAATATTACTGTTAAACGATGGGTTCAACCAATTATCCACACCTCCCAAATAAAATATTAAGCGATCGGTACCTAAAGAGTTTCCGCCTGCTATACGATTACACCATGTTATCTGGCGATGTACTTTTTGATAATGTCTTGCATCAAAACCTGATGTAATTAAATTGCGGTTCTTGTCATCTTTTATTTGCCAATATTCTCCCCACACTTTAAAGCGGAAACCATTCATAATATTTAACATCACATTACGCGTATTATCAAAACAATACTCCAGTCTTGCACCACCCATATGTTGGTATTGCGGTTTTAACGGCAATGAAAAATCACCATTAGAAAGCGGCATATATCTATCATTCCTATACAATAAAGCGGCGCGAATTGAAGAAACAGGACTAAACGGATATTTTATTTTATAACTTAAAGTTTGTGTATTTACTTTTGCAAAAAAATCAGAGATCAATTCAGGTGCTATAGCAACACGGGCAAACGTTTGCCTGTCGAAAATAACCTGGTGATCCCATTGGCGTTTTCGTCCTTCCCACGAAAGCATAAATTCATTATCTAACGACGGGTTTATTCTGAAGCCACCAACAATGCGCTGATCTTCGAACAGATCGCTAATGGCCACCTTGGTTAAGAAATTAAAGCCCGGATTTAAATACAGTGGCGATCCGCCACCGGCAAACAACTGGTAATTATTTGCAAGAAATGAATTATCAAATTGCGTTATAACATAATCGGTATAAAAAGAGGTGAAGTAATTTTTCTGGATTGGAAATTTAAACTGGTCGCCTGTTTTTTTAAGCGTATCTTTTTTAATAGAAATATTATTATCTGTTACAGTTGATGTTTTAACCGGATTTGTTTTATCGCCTTCAAATTTGTAATTATCAAAATCAATGCCGTTGTTAACAGGTTCTTCCTTTTTAGGCGGCGTTATTATTTGCACCGGCTTTGGCTGCGAATTTTCTGATATATCAACCAATACAGGGCGGGCAGACATTTTTGCCCATGTTGAAATCGGGTCTTTAATATTTATTTCGTTTAATTTATTTATTGGTGTTACCAATAACATGTTTTTTCCATTGGCATAAATAACTTCGCCAACATGTGTACCATTATCATTAATATGATGCTCTAAAATATTCCTGTCGAAATTGGTTATGGGCTTTGATTTGAAAAAATAACGGTAATGCTCTGTTGTATCTACAAATGAAATGGTGCTGTCAAATTCGGCAATGTAACGGTTGTAAATTCCGTTCTTCTCGCTTAAGTAGCAGATGTAATTATTGTTGTAGGCCTGCGGTTGTGTTTCGTTAGTTTCCGGAGTATTGCTGATCCTAACCATGGCCTTGTTAGTGAAAGGATATTGCGCCATGAACAGATCCATATTTTTATTTATTTTATAAAAATATTTTGCATCATCGGTTGCTTTAATGGTATCGTTAACACGATTACTCTCAAAAACAATTTGCTTGTTGCCTTTTATAAATACAGGATTATTATCATCCCATATATCATTTGTTAATTGCTCGATAGCGCTTGTGTTTAACGAAAAAACAAAAATATCACTTTGGCCTTTCCCTTTTTTAACGGCGCTAATAGCAATTCTTTTTCCGTCAGGACTAAAAGAAAAACTATTTACTTTTTCGAAGCCCGGTAAATTACGTGTAACTTTTTCTCCTTTTTCCAGATCGATAGAACGTATCACTAACTGATCCTTTTTTTCGTAGATCATAAATACAATATCACCGTTTGGATGCCAGCCTAATAAAGGATAGTTGTAATCGGCCAACTGCTCTACTTTAGGATCAAATTTTAATAAACGTTTTTGTTTACTCTCACCAATTGTTTTTACATAAACACGTAATTGGTTTAATTCATTTCTTGAGTAAATAACTTTTTTACCATCAGGACTAACTTTTAACTGGTAATAATGACGGAAGGTTTTGTATTTTTTTAAAACGCTGTTGTTGTTGATCGGTGACTTACGAAGAGAATCTTTATTCATAAACAATCTTCTGTTATATGAATCTGTAAAATCGTAAACCAAATTAGATAATGAAACACCTAATACAAACAAAAACGCGTTATCGGGACTACGCGTAACCCTTGTCATATATAACAAATTCGGGATCACTGCTTCGCCATAAGAATCTACAATATAAGCCCAAAGCGAATGACCAGCCAACACAGCTTCGTTACCTTCTAATTTATTGAACTTTGTTAAGTGATCATTTTTAATGGCGTCATAAGTATAATTATCGGTGTAAGATGTTGTTCCTTCTGAAATATAACTTACCAAACCTTTTACATACCATGGCGGAAGATTTAGTAGGGTTGAATTACGAACCATTTCACGGGCATTGCCACCGTATAAAATTTGATTGATCAAAATTTGTGCAAGACCCGCTTTTATTTGTATATCTAGCTCGGCATGTGAACCATTAAAGAACACAAACATTTTATTGCCAATAATTTTAGTCATACCGCCAATATTGGTTTGTTCATCAGAGCTAAGGCCAATGTTGCTTTGCTTAAAATCGTTTTGATTGTTGTAAACGATGATGTTTATGTTTTCTTCGCTCTGATAATCTAACTTCTTTTCTAAAGCCGGAAGAATATTGTTTGTTGAAACTGAAACGTATTTTGAGATCTCGCCCCCACCCTGATAAGAATAAATACGATAACGCTCGTAGTCAAAATAGGTCCAGTTAAAATTTTGGTATTGGATACGGTTTTTACCAAAATCCATTTGGTGCCCGTAATTAAACTGAGCCTTTGATAAAACAGCAGAAAGAAGTAAAAAAGAAAGTATGTAGCGTTTCATCAATTTCATTGCATGCAGAACACTAAAGATACGTAAAATGTTTAATTTTATTGTGCAAAATGGCTAATAAATTAACTTACTCTAACATTTTTAGATCGCCTACGGCATTACCTGCTATGCCTTTAATTGAACCATAAAACTGGGTAGTATTTAACAACACTTTATCGAGTTGTTTTTCGCGCTCTTTCCAAATCTTTTCCATTTGTATCTTTTCGCGGGTAATTCCATCTTTTAATGCTAAAAAACCCTCTACAACAGCCTCAATATTTTGCCTGAACTCATTGGCAGTAAGATAATTATACAAAAGCTGCATTTTATCACCTTTGTTTTCCTGACTTACCATAGCTGTGTGAATTTTTAAAAGACTATCTCTTAAGAGAAAAGAAAGTGGTTTAACATCAGCAAAACGGCAGATCCATACGCCATCTTTAAATCCAAAATGTTCCATATCTTTTGGTAATACCTCGGTAACAATCACAGCAATATCAGCCTGCTGGGCACGCATATCTTTCTTTAATTTTTCTATCCACTCGTTGGTAAAGGCTTTGGTGCGCTTGCTTTCGTAGATGATACGCCCGCAAACATCACCAATACTATTTTTTACATATTGTATGCAATCCGCGCCCTTAATACCTTTAGCCACTTCCTCAATAGTATCAAAAGGAAAAGTTGCTTTTAATAATTCTTCCAAAGCCAATTCAAGTACTTCACCCTGCAATTGCATGCTACCCTGCTCGGCTTTACGGCGCATGGTTTCGGCCAGCTCTACCTGGTCGGCCAGTTTTTTTTCAAGCTCTTTTATTTTAAGATCAGAACGCTCACTTTCCATTTTTTTGACTTTGTCTTCTATTTCCTTCTGACCTTCCATTAGTCGTTTCTGAAAATCTAATTCCAGTCTTTCTTCCCTTTCCTTTACTTGCATTTCTTTCTGTAACAACTGAAGCTCTTTTGCTTCACTTTCTTTCAGTTTTTGCGATTTTTCGGTTAATTCTTTGTTAAGCATTTCCATTTGTAACGCTGCTTCAGAGGTCGCTTTCTTAATGGCTTCCTGCTCCAGCTGGCTTTTCATCAAACGCATTTTATCTGCCACGATCTTTTCCTGGTTCTCGGTAAGCGTTTTTAATTGTTCAGTTTCCTTTGCTAATTGAGCCTTCTCAGCCTCTAGCTTTTGCTTTTCTTCACTTAATTTTTTAAGATACTTACCCCTGATATCATCTTCTATTTTTTGCGACAGCGCGCTTTCTATCGGAAACTCGTGTTTACAATTTGGGCAGGTAATTGTTGAATTGTTGCTCATAACAAAGTATGGTTTTATGTAAATTTACGCTTTATAGTTTTTTAATTTGTTTGTTTTTATTAAAACATTAATAACATGAAGGAACTGATATTAGTGCGACATGCGAAAAGCGACTGGGGAAACGAATCGCTTAAAGATATTGACAGGCATTTGAACGAAAGAGGTTATGAGGATGCTTATCTTTTAAGCAAATGGTATCAAAAAAATAAAACCATGCCCGATCTTATCATTTCAAGCACGGCAACGCGTGCTTTAAACACGGCACTTATATTTGCAAGAGAGCTCGAGCTTAATATGGCCAATTTTGTTTTAGAAAAAGATATTTACGAAAGCAAAGCCGCCAATCTTTTATCGGTTATAAAAAAACAAAACGATACAAAAAAAATGATTATGTTGTTTGGACATAATCCCGGTATCACAGATTTTTTTAACGGACTAAGCAATGATATTTATTTTGATAATATACCTACTTGCGGGATCGTAAGCCTGGGTTTTGAAACAGATTCATGGAAGGATATCTCTGCCGAAAATTCAAAACTAAACTTCCAGCAATTTCCAAAAGAATATAAAAATTAATAAGGCACTTTAAAACAGAATGGCGAAAAAACAAATTCCATATATCAACCGCGAGATCAGCTGGCTATCGTTTAACGAGCGCGTATTGCAGGAAGCGGCCGATCCAACTACTCCACTTATTGAACGTTTAAAATTTTTAGGCATTTTTAGCAATAACCGCGATGAGTTCTATCGTGTGCGTGTTGCTACAGTGCGTCGTTTAGCCAAGCTTGGAAAAAAGGCTCTGGCTTTTTACGATGAAGATCCGAAAGAACTATTAACTCGTTTACAACGTCGCGTAATTGAGCAGCAAATTAAATTTGAAAATGTTTACCAGGAAATTTTAAGAGAGCTGGCCATTAACGATGTTTTTATAATTAATGAAAAACAATTAACGCCAACGCAAGCAACATTTGTAAAAGATTATTTTCGTGAAGAGATCGTTTCTACTTTATTTCCGGTAATGATAGATGATACCAAGCCTTTTCCTTTCTTAAAAGATAAAGCAAGTTATTTATACCTTAAACTGGAATCGATCGTTAACAAACAAAAAAATAAATTTGCGATTATTGAAATTCCATCAAAGATAATTTCACGTTTTGTTGTTTTACCAAAACAAGGCAACAAACATTTTATTATGTTGCTGGATGATGTTATTCGTTTTAATACCGACCAGATCTTTGATGTATTTGGATTTAGAACCGTTGAATCTTACAACATAAAACTAACACGTGATGCAGAGCTGGACATGGATAACGATGTAAGCAAAAGCATGATAGAAAAAATATCAAAAAGCGTAAAAGCCCGTAAACAAGGCTTGCCCGTACGTTTTGTGTACGATGCCGCTATGCCAAATGATATGTTGCGCTACATCATGAAAAAATTAGGAATGGCAAAAAAAGACAATGCTATACCAGGCGGGCGCTATCATAATTTTAAAGATTTTATCAGCTTCCCAAAACTGGGTGAAAAATCGTTAACCTACAATCACCCGCCATTACTGCAACATAAATATTTGATCAATAACCCACTTTCAACATTACGTGCTATAAAAGCGCATGATATTTTATTGCATTATCCATATCACACTTATAATCACATTATCACATTATTGCGCGAAGCTTCTATTGACCCAACAGTTGAAACTATTAAAATTACCTTATACCGCGTAGCAGATTCTTCAAAAATTGCCAACGCTTTAATTAATGCAGTTAAAAATGGAAAAAAAGTAACAGTGTTAGTTGAATTACAAGCGCGTTTTGATGAAGAAAATAATATTTACTGGGCCAATAAATTACAGGAAGAAGGCGCAAAAGTAATTTACGGTGTACCGGGATTAAAAGTACATTCAAAATTATTTTTAATTACCGCTCGCGAAAGTGGTAAAGAGGTAAAATATGCGCACATTGGCACCGGTAATTTTAACGAAACAACTGCGCGTATTTATACTGATTTTTCTTTGCTTACCTGCAATAAGCTAATAACAGAAGACCTTGCCAAGGTGTTTGATTTTTATGAGAACAATTTTAAGGTTCAAAATTTTAAAACTTTAGTAGTAGCGCCATTTTATATGCGCAAAGAGTTTACAGATCTTATACAAAAAGAAATTCAGAATGCTAAAAATAAAAAACCCGCAGCTATTACTTTAAAAATGAATAGCCTGGTAGATAAAGAGATGATAGAAAAACTTTATGATGCAAGTAAAGCGGGAGTGAAAATTACATTGATTATTCGCGGAGCCTGTTCTTTGGTTACTGATTACGAAGGCTGGAGTGATAACATTAAAGCATATAGTTTAGTAGATAAATATTTAGAGCATGCCCGAATTTTTATTTTCCACAATAATGGTGCAGAAAAAATATTCTTGTCATCTGCCGATTGGATGAGCCGTAATCTTGATAGCCGTAGCGAAGTGGCTGTTCCAATTTTTGATGAAGACATCCGTTCACAGTTAAAACAGATCATTCAGATACAATTGTCGGGCAATACAAAAGTGCGTATTATTGATCGTAAGCAAGAGAACTTTTATAAAAAAGCGAAACCGGGTGAGAAAAAAGTAAGGGTGCAGGATGAGATCTATAGTTTTTTAAAAAACGATAAAGAGAAATTTCTCCATTTAGGCAAATCAAAAAAAATAATTTATAACTAATGGTCTTTGCAGCAATAGATATTGGAAGTAACGCTATGCGTTTACTGTTTTGCCGTGTTTATATTGTAGATGGTAAACCGCACTTTAATAAAGAAGAACTTTTCAGGATGCCAATCCGTTTGGGAGAAGATGTTTTTACGATAGGAAAAATATCTGATCAAAAAACAGAAAAATTAATTACCGCTTTAAGAGGTTATGCAGAATTAATTAAAGCATACGGTGTAGAAAGTTACAGGGCGGTTGCAACCAGCGCTATGCGCGATGCAAGCAACGGTTCGCAAATTATTTCGCGCATAAAATCTGAAACAGGATTGAATGTTGAAATTATTGATGGCAAAAATGAAGCCTCATTGGTCTTCTCAAATCATATCGAAGAAATACTAAATCCGCGTTTTGCTTATTTATATATTGATGTTGGTGGCGGAAGCACAGAATTGACTTTATATTTTAACAACAAAGTAGTGGCCGCAAAATCATTTAACATTGGAACTGTAAGGATGTTGCTTGATAAGGTAGACAAAAATGAATTCGAGGAAATGAAAGCCTGGTTAAAACGAAACACGGTTGGCATTCATCCTTTAAGCGCTATTGGTTCAGGAGGTAACATTAACAAGATATTTAAAATGAGTGGTAAAAAAGAGACCAAACATTTAAGTTACGATAAATTAAAAGGCATATACGAAATGCTTTGTTCTTATACTTACCAGGAACGTATTGAACGCTTAGATCTTAAGCCTGACAGAGCGGATGTAATTGTACCTGCCGCTAAAATATTTTTAACCATTATGAAAAGTGCAGATATTGAAAAAGTATATGTACCGCAAATTGGTTTATCGGATGGACTGGTACATGAAATGTATGAAAATCATAAAAAAGTAAAATAATTAGTTTGTTCATTCAAAATTTTATATTGTTTCTTTCATTTGGCATTACCGATGCGGTAGATATTTTTTTGGTTGCCATTATGTTGTACGTCGCTTACAATTTAGTAAAAGGTACATCGGCTGTTAATATATTTATTGGTTTAGCATTTATTTATTTTGCTTACATTATCATCAAAGCCTTTGACCTTAAATTACTTTCATCCATCATTGGTAAGTTTGTGAATGTGGGTGTAATAGCTGTAATGATAGTCTTTCAGCAGGAGATAAGAAAGTTTTTATTATACATTGGCTCTAATGAATTTTTACGAAACAAGAACTGGAAAAATATTTTTAAACGCAGTTTTACAAATAATCCCGATAAAGAAATTTACTTAAATATTGAAGCTGTTACAGAAGCCTGCTTTAATATGAGTGAAACCAAAACAGGCGCTTTAATAATTATTGCAAGAAAGTCAGATCTTAAATTTTTTATCAATACTGGTGATCATTTGGATTCGGGCTTAACAAGCCGCATGCTGGAAAACATTTTCTTCAAAAATTCTCCGTTACATGATGGCGCTGTTATTATACAAAACAATCGCATTATTGCCGCGCGTTGTGTTTTACCCGTAACAGATAAAGAAAATTTTCCTGCCAATTATGGCATGCGCCACCGTGCAGCCGTTGGTATTACCGAAAATACCGATGCACTGGCTATTTCGGTTAGTGAGCAAACAGGGGCTGTTTCTTTTACCATGCATGGGGAAATAACGCCCAACATCAACCAACAAACTTTAACCTTTCTTTTGGAAAAAAATCTCAAACAATTAAACTAAAAACAGTAATTTCAGCAAAAATTAAAAAATGAATATTTCAGACGACAAAGCAGTATCAGTTAATTATTATTTAACTGCAAGTAAAAATAACCAACCCGAAGAATTAATTGAACAAACCTCAGTTGAGCATCCATTTGTTTTTTTATATGGATTTGGTGGCGTGTTACCCGATTTTGAATCTAACTTAAACGGTAAAAAGAAAGGCGATAAATTTGATTTTCATATTGGTGCAGAAAAAGCTTATGGAAAATTTGAAAAAGATTATGTTGTAAAGATCGATAGGGCCGCTTTTGAAGTGGATGGAAAATTTGACGACGCACGTATTAAAGTGGGCGAAGATATTGAAATGAACGATGCTGAAGGCAACCGTTTAGTAGGTAAAGTTTTAGAAATTACCGATGCGCATGTAGAAATGGATTTTAATCATCCTTTAGCAGGCTTTGATCTTCATTTTATTGGTGAAGTATTGGATGTGCGCGAAGCTACACAAGAAGAGCTTGACCACGGCCATATTCATGGGCCGGGTGGGCATCATCATTAAAATAGTTTAAGCCTCAAATTAATGTTTGAGGCTTTTTTATTATGTTTAAACAATAACATTAAAACGTATAATATGTTTGGTCTGTTTAAAAAAGAGAAAAAAGACATTCAGGAAGAGTGGAATAAAGAAGGGGAAAGATATGCTTCTGAAGTATTGGAAATGCAAAAATTTGGAGAAACACACGGTTGGGAGAACTGGAAAGGAAAAGAGCCGGAAGACAAAAGAGATCATTTAGCAGAAGAAATTATTCATTTGCTTAAAAAAGCAAATAATGAAAATAAAATTGAAGAGTTTAGAAGAAATTTTCCTCCTGCACACTCGCCATTAATAAGTATTATTGAAAAAAAATCTCAAAGTATTGAGCAGTTATATTTTATTGAAAATCAAAAAATTGTTTTTTTAGTCGGCACTGCATATCAAAAGAGACAAGCTTACTTACTAAACAATGGAGATGTGCTTGAGCTTGATTCTTCTATCAGAGTAATTGGTAAATCTAATAGAGGAAATGTTTTTGCAATTGCTATTGAAAATAAAATCACTACGTTTCAAGGATGGGAAGGTTCTATTATTAAGGAATTTAAGCTTTCAGCTCTTGCAGGAATAGGTATAACAAAATTAATTCCTTTTAATAATGGGCTTAAAATACTTGTGGTAACTTCTGAAGGAATTTATATTATCTCAGAAAACGATGAAAATATGATCTGTCCGGTTAATGATAACAATGATAATGACTGGACATCTAATATTGATATGGAGAACGCTACATTATCAAATGACAATGAATATATAGTAGTTGGCAGTCAGGATTCTGATCATATAATATTTGATAAAAATGAAAAACGAATTGGTTCAATTGGCCCTCAATCATCTTATCCCCATTTTTGTTTGTTTTCAAAAAATGATGATCAATTGATCACAAACTCATGTCACTTTTACAATGGGATTACAATTGGAGTTGATGGTAAAAAATTAAATAATATAAATATTGAAGCATACCAGGAAAATGGAGATTATTTAGTCTTAGATGAAGAAATGAGAGTTTATGTTGGATTATCTACTTCTGAATTTTATATTTTAGGAGATGCTTATGGCTACATCAGGGCCTTTGATAAACAAGGAAACAAAGTCTGGAAACATTTTTTAGGGTCAACTATAAGTGGGATTGCGATTTCAAACGATGAAAAAACGCTTTGGATTGGTTCATTTTCGGGAATGCTACATAAATTGCAGTTAGGAAAAGGTCATAGAGACAAACATACATTAGGAACCGGAAATCATTATGAAGAGTTCAGATTAATAATTTGGCGAGATGAAGACAAAATATTAAAATGGTAAATTTCGATAATGTAAAAGAAATTTACTCGCCTGTCTTACTCACACTCCCAAAATCGTATTTTAATTTTAAGTTACCTTTTTTGTTTAGCACCCACAGTATCTCCCTCTTGAGGGAGTGCCCGCAGGGCGAGGGAGGATTTGCAATCTAGTAAAACGAGAATATTTGCAATTCCTCCTCCGTCGCTTCGCGCCCCTTCCTCCAAAGGAGGATATTGTACGCCTAAAATAATATCAAATTATTTGTGATTCTACTCATCCCTTTTACTTACAGATCCAAAATCGTATTTTAATTTTACGATGCGCATGGTTTTATTATTAGGATCTCGGATGATGAAAGAATTTAATAAGCCGTTATTTGAATCGGTGATGTAACTTATTTCTTTTACAAGCAACTCGCCTTTATAATGCTTTTCGGTATACAGCTCTTTGTTCTTTTCATCGTATTCGTAAGTAATGGTCATATCCACCGTATTATTGGCATTACCTTTAAATTTTGCTTTCGCTAAACGATTACCATCATACTCAAACCTATGCTCCTGCATTATCCATGAGGCCACGGTGTAATATTCCATAATCTCTTTTTTTCTTCCCAAACTATCGTAATTGGTTATTACTTCTTTGTAAGATCTGTTCTCGTTATTGATATACGTGCATTTTGTTTGTCCTGAAGAATATTTTTGGTATTGAAAACTATCCTCGCTAAGCTGAACCTGGTTGCCTAAAATAAAAATAGATTTGTCTTTACTATTATTTGTTTCTTTAAAACGTAACTCTTTTGTAAGATTATTTGCGCTATCGTAACGATAATATCGACTCTCATAATAGTTAAAGCCATCGTGATAACGTTTTAAAATTAAACGTTTATTATTATAAAAATAACTGGTGCTAACTGTATCGTAAACATAAAAATTAATTATCTGTGTTCCGCCATTGCTTACTTTTCTTCGCTTACGATAAGCCGGTGGGGTGTTAATTTGTTTTTCAATGGTTTGAATGATGGTGGTAAAATAATAGCGGGATAAATTTCCATTGGTATCAAAATCGTACGATTCAATTAAACTTTTATCAACTGCCACTTCAAAATCTTTCTTATCTAAAATATCAAAAGTGATCCTTCGGATATTTTTTGATTTTATAACATCAGGATTAAAACGGTGTTGTTTTTCGAAAGCAGTTTCAGGTGTTGGCAATAACACCTGTGCTTTTGCGAAAGAGCAAAATAAAAAGAATATGAAAATTATTTTATTCAAGTTGTAAAAATGCTTCTTCAATCGTTTCAACCGGTTGCTTACAGCTTTGCTGTTCGCAAACATAGATCATTGTTTTTTGCGAGTTAAACCTGTTTGTAAGCAATGGTAAAAACGAGTCTTTAGCGCTAACTGCTAAAATCGTGTTTGTTAAGCCTTGTGCGTAAAGGCCAAGCAACTTTTCATTAACATTGTTACCAACAATGGCTATTTCCCTGAAAGGATAAAGCAGGTGAAGCGCCAAACAAGCCCAGTTACTGTATCCGGGGCCATATTGTTTAATTTCTTTTGCCACACAATTTAACATTTCAGAGGCTTTTTTTGTCCATTCAGCCTTACCAAAATGGGTGCCAAGGTAAAACAAATTAAGCGCCATTTGTGAATTAGAAGACGGAATAACATTATCACTTACTTCCGAAGTTCGCGCCACTAATTGCGAGGCAGAATTATTTGTATAATAAAAAAGTTCACTCTTTTCATTAGCAAACTGTTCTAAAGCTATCTCGCTTAAACTTTTTGCTTTCAACAAATAATCTTCATCCTGGGTAATTAAATAAATAGTTTGCAATGCTTCAATGGTAAAAGCATAATCATCTAAAAAGCCATCAATCTTCGCGTTCCCATTTTTGTAAGTCCGCAATAAAGTACCATCCGCCTTTGATAATTTATTTAAAATAAAATTGATAGATGATAAAGCTATCTCTTTGTATTCTTCCATTCCAAAACTCAAATAGGCTTTTGCATAAGCTGTACACATTAATGCATTCCAGGAGGTGATAGCCTTATCATCAAGCCCTGGCATTAACCTGCTTTTGGATTCTTGTTTTAAAATTTTTTTACAGGCATTTATTTTTTCATTCAGCTGTTCAACCGTTAAATTAAATTTGGTTAATGTTTCGTGTAAATTTTCGGCGCGCATTAAAATATAATTTCCATGTTCCCAATAACCTTTATCGTTTATCTCGTAATAGTTTGCAAACAATTCATAATTATCCCCTAAAAGATCTTTCAAATCCAATTGATTCCATACGTAATATTTTCCTTCTTCACCATCGCTATCCGCATCAAAAGCAGAATAAAAACAACCTTCGTTGGTATACCAATATTTTTGCACGAAAGACAAAGTATCTATCGCAATTTCTTTATACAATTTATTTTTTGTGAGTGTATAAGCTTCGCAATATAAAGAAACCAGTTGCGAATTATCGTACAGCATTTTTTCGAAGTGCGGTATCTTCCATAAAATATCGGTACTGTATCTCGCAAACCCACCATGCAATTGATCGTAAATGCCGCCATAAGACATTTTTGTCAATGTTAGATTTACGTGTTTTAATAATTCTTCATCTTTATTTAAAATAGCGTAACGCAATAAATACTGGTAGTTTGAGGGTAAAGGAAATTTTGGCGCCCGGTTTGGCCCACCATGTTCATTATCCAATCCGGTCTTCCATTTTTCTATACTTGCTTTCAATAATTTTTTATCAATAACAAGATCATTTTGTTTTTGTGTTGTAATTAATTCAGATTGATTAATACCATCGGTTAAATTTTGTGCGTACTCAATTGCTTTTTCTTTATTCTCTTTATATAAATTAGATAAACCATTTAAAATATCCATCCACTTACTTTTATTAAAATAAGTGCCGCCATAAATTGGCCTGCCATCTGGTAAAGTAAAACAATTCAAAGGCCAGCCACCCTGGCCTGTCATTAGTTGCACAGCTTGCATATACAACATATCTACGTCAGCGCGCTCTTCTCTATCTACTTTAATATTTATGAAATGTTCGTTCATTAATTTTGCCACTTCAACATCTTCAAAACTCTCATGCTCCATTACATGACACCAATGACAAGCACTGTAGCCAATGCTAATTAAAACCGGCTTATTCTCTTTTTTTGCTTTTTCGAAAGCCGCATCTGTAAAAGGCAACCAGTTTACCGGATTATAAGCATGTTGTAATAAGTAAGGGCTGCTTTCGTTTATTAAAGCATTGGGCGTTTTTTTGTTTTGTGTCATGCTATAAAGGTAACACAGCATTTTAAAACAAAAAAGCGCAGAACTGATAGTCTACGCTTTTTAGAAGTATTTAACCAAAAATTAATTTTTGATCAGTTTGCTGTTACCAGACATGGTTGCATTTCTTATTTCAACAATATACAAGCCGCTTGCCAAACCTTTAAGATCTAATTTATAAGCTGCGCTGTTTATTTTATCAGAAATCACAAGTTGTCCTAAACTGTTATGTACAGTCACATCTGCACCTATAAGCGAGGCCGATGATTGGATCATAATAAGATCAGAAGCCGGGTTTGGTAAAATAGCAAACTCTAATTTCTGATTTGCTTTTTCCTGTAAGCCTGTTGTAAGTGACTGGCAGGTTGGTGGGTTAGTAAGACCATAAAAGTTTTTGATCGCTACATTTTGGTTCTTCATTTTTGCAATGTTCTTATGCCCTGTTACGCTGCTGTCAAATGTTGTTAAGATAGAAAATTCCATATCCATAACCTGACCCGGTTTAAAAGTAAAAGGACCATTGCTGATTATAAAACGTTTATCGCGCGCAGGATTATTTTTTGTGTATTCGTTCCAGCCTGTATTTGTTTGAGGGTCTCCCGGAAAAGCATATGGAACAACTGGTGCCGTATTGCCAACAAGAAACCCAGTAGAATCTGCCATTAAAGGTGATCCGTCTTTCCAGTATGAAGTAAGATAATTATAATAATGTATAGCAATTGAAGGATCTATTACCTGAGGAGGAACAAAACCCACGTTGCTATAATAATGCATAAACTTATTAAATTTTGTTTCTTCAAAAGGCTCGTCAGTTGTTCCATCATGATCATTATCTATACCATCTGCTGCATCGGCATATGGCCCTTTAAGCATTTGATAAGAAACGATTGGTGGGTAATTGCCGTAAGAAGTTGCACCGGCATTATCGACATTATCTGAATTAAACGCATAAGCTATATCTAATGTTGGATCGCAGCCAACATAATCATCCTGCTCGTTACCAATACTCACGTCGGCCCAAACACCAGCCATGGTTTGATTATGTTGCAAAGATGAACGGTTAATGATCCGGTAATTATAAAAGGTAGTATTATTTAATTCAGGATAGGCCGCTAAAACTGCAGGGCAACTATAAGAATAAGCCGAAACCTGCATTTCTATCCCTAATGGCACACCTTGTGTTTCGGTGTGAACAGATTTTTTATCGTTACAGATGTAAAAGATCATTTGATCGCCTTTAATTTTTGGATAGTCACCCTGGTAAGGATCGTAAACTCCATCATTGTTTACATCCACAAAAGGAGCAAGCTGCGATGCATAACCCAAACTTACATTACCATTGCCCGGCCAGCTTAAAATATCTGCTGCGGGTGTAAATGTATTTGCGGTAACCGAGCCATTTGCATAGGCAAGCAAAAACTGGTTAATATCATCCATATTCACTTTCCAAACTTTATCAAAATTATTGGAAGTAGTATTATCGATAGTGGCGTTTGCAAGAGTAAGTGGTCCGGGCCAAAAATCAACGCCATTTTGCCTGTAGGTCATGCCGGCTGTTTTAAGTTGCCCTCCGCCATCAAGCCCCCCAATCCATACCGCGTTTGCAAAATTACAATGCTTGCCTGAGTTTTTTGGTACTTCATAGGATGCTTGCCCTGAAGAAAGATTCCAGAACATATCACCACGGTTCATGATAAGAGCTTTAACGTTATTGGCATCAAGATATGCCTGTGTTTGACTGTTTAAGCCCGCTGCAAGGGCTGTAAACATAATTAGTAATTGTTTTTTCATGTTACTGTGTTTTGTACATCTAAATTAGCAACATGAAAATTAAGATATTTTAAAATCTCATATCTGGTTATTAAATGAAGATAAATGGCCCGGCTTTTTAATTAAATGATATTCCACAGAAGGTAAATATCATTTATTAAGGCCGTAAAATTGACTTTGATTTTTAAGCGCTTAGAATTAATAATGCGTAATTTTACATTGTTATATCAAACTGATGAAAAAACTATATTGGATAATCGGCATTGGACTTATAATTATTTTATCAGTTGTTGTGATAAAATATATGAATGGCAATAAACCATTTGAAGTATATACACAAAAAGCAACTACACGTACTATTATTGAATTAGTATCGGCAACCGGTAAGATACAACCTGAAACGGAATTAAAATTAAGCAGTGATGTGAGTGGCGAGATCACCGAAATGATGGTTAAAGAAGGTGACCAGGTTAAAAAAGGTGATCTTTTGTGCAGAATAAAACCCGACCTGTATGTTAGCGCTATTGACCGCGTAAATGCAAACGTAAATACAACAAAAGCTAATCTAAAAACCGCCATAGCGCAGTTAGAACAGGCAAAAGCAAGTCTTGCCAATAGCGAGGCCATGTATAACCGTAATAAAAAACTGTTAGATCAAAATGCTATTTCACAACAGGAATTTGATAGTTATAAAGCACAATACGAATCGGCCAAAGCCAATGTTATAGCCCTTGAAGCAGGTGTAAGCGCCAGCCAATACAATATTCAAAGTAGTGAGGCTACTTTAAAAGAAGCGAATACCAATTTAGATAAAACATATATATACGCGCCCGTGGATGGTACAGTATCAAAATTAAGTGTTGAAAAAGGTGAGCGTGTAATGGGCGTAAGCGGAATGGCAAGTACAGAAATATTGCGCTTAGCAAATTTGAACGAAATGGAAGTAAGTGTTGAAGTGAATGAGAACGATATTATTAAAGTACATAAAGGTGATACCGCTTTAATTGAAGTAGATGCTTACATGGATAAAAAATTTAAAGGCATTGTTACCGAAATTGCCAACTCATCAAACAGCACCGGTATATCTGTTGACCAGGTAACAAACTTTGTTGTGAAAATAAGATTACTAAGAGAATCGTATCAATTTTTATTATCAGAAACCAATCTTATACCTTTTAGGCCCGGAATGAGTGCTAGCGTGGATATTCAAACGCGTAAAGTAGTGAATGTAATTTCTATTCCTATTCAAGCCGTTACAACAAGAAATCCGGATTCGTTAGATGTTAAAAAAAATAATGAATTTGATGACCGTGAAGTGAAAGTGAAAAATGACAATGAAGATAAAGATGTAAAAAAAGAAGAAGTGAAATTAAAAGAATATGTTTTTATTGTTAATACCGATGGAACTTCAAAACAAGTAGAAGTAAAAACAGGCATACAGGATAACGATTATATAGAGATCAGTGCAGGTCTTACATCGGGCCAGGAGGTTATTTGCGGACCATACAGTGCCGTTTCAAAAAGTTTAAAAGAAGGTTCAAAAATAAAGATTGTAAGAAAAGAAGACCTTTATAAAGCAGAAAAATAATTGGCTTTTATCTTAAATATTGAAACATCCACAACGGTTTGCTCTGTGTCGCTAAGTAAGAATGGCGAATTACTTTCCTTTAAGGAAATAAATAACGGCTACACGCATGCCGAAAATTTGCACATATTTATTGAAAACATAATAAAACAAGCTTCTGTTACTTTAAAAGAACTGAATGCAGTTGCTATAAGCAAGGGACCGGGTTCATACACCGGTTTGCGAATTGGAGTTAGTGCAGCCAAAGGTTTGGCTTATAGCTTAAATATTCCCTTAATAGCTTTAGATACTTTGGAAATAATGGCCAACAGCGCCCTGGCTAAAGACAATGATGCTGTTTATTGCCCCATGATAGATGCACGAAGAATGGAAGTATATACTTCGGTTTATGATAAAAATCTAAATCAATTAATAGAAACTGAAGCTTTGATAGTGGATGAAAACTCAATTTCTAAATTCTCATCCTATCCCAAAATTTATTTTTTTGGAGACGGCATGCAAAAATGTAAAACTGTTTTAAGCACTTTTAAAAATGCAGAATTTATAGAAAATATTTTACCAAGTGCAAAAGCCATGTGCGACCTTGCTTTTAAAAAGTATATAGAAAAACAATTTGAAGATGTGGCTTACTTCGAACCTTTTTATTTAAAAGACTTTTTAATACTTACAAAGAAAAAATAACACTCTTTTTGTCATTCTGAAGTATGAGGAATCTTTTAACGCAGATTCCTCTCTCGTCGGGATGACAACCCGATCATTTTGTAAGATATAGCTTTGCTTTTTCAGAATAAAATTCGCCCTCATCGGCAATTTCTTGAAACTTTACTATTGCTTTTTCTTTTTCTCCACTTTCATATAAAGTAAGTGCTTTGTAGAACATAGCTTCCTGTAAAAAGGCATTGTTTTGGTCAACAATACATTTTTCTAAATATTCGTTGGCTTTATCATAATTTTTTTTATAATAATAACTCATACCCAAATAAAAATTACAGTTAATGTCATTTTCGTTATATGTTGAAATTACATTTAAAGAATAAATGCTTTGTCCGTAATTACCCTTTTTAAAAGCCAATAAGGCATTTGCAAATTCTTCATGCAAATAATAATCTGCGCCTTGTTTTATGCCCTTGTTATTATTATCACGATCTTCTTTATTAGCATAAGTAACAGATAAAGCGCCTTTAAGCGGAAGTTTCACATATTGATTCTTTTTAAAATATAACAATGTGTAATTGCTTACTTTAAGATCGTGAATATAAACTACCGGCGCATTGATAATATACTTTATTTTTGATTCGCTGGTCTTACTGTCTGATATCCCCGTAACATCAATTGCTTTTGAAGGGATCATTACAACAGAATCTTTAGCATTATAATATGTATTAACATTGTTGTCGCGTACATGATCAATAACAGTAACAGGTTTAATAAAACTTTCCTTAACAATACTTACAGTATCTATAACAATGGCTGTTTGCTGAATAGGTTTTGACTTTTGCAAAGTATCGTTCAATATTTTATTTGCAAAGTTAGATGAATATAGAACCGGCTTATTATCGATCATAAAAAATACAGATACACCAATAAATATTCCCATGATCAAACTAATAAAACCAAAGTAAATGCCATTATTGTAAGAAAAAGAACGGTCTTTAACTTTCTTGCTAAGTTCATTAAGATCCGATTCATTTACAGGCACCTGTTCAAAGCCAAGCTGTGCAAGGTAATCCAAGTCATCTATATTATGCTTATTATCCGGCATTTCTTTTATTTTTAATTTTTTCTTCTATTAATAGTTTCAAATTTCGTTTCCCGTTTTGTATGTAACTTTTTACTTCGTTGAGCGAAAATTTTGTTTTATCACAAATTTGTTGATACGTTTGGCCTTTTAGATAGAAGAGGTCAACGCACACTCTTTGATTCTCTTTTAGCTCAGGCAAGCAACTTTGTAAGTGATCGAACATCAGGTCATCATTTATCGAAGCAATTTTTTCTTCCTCATCCAGTAAAGGCTCCATTACTTCGAATTCTAAATATTTTTCGGGCAAACGGTATTTATGTTTATTCTTTCTTATTTCACTAATGCAGTAATTTCTTACTACAAAACTTAACCAGCCCTTAAAATTCTTTACTTCCGTTTTTTTTAATTCAGTAATTAATTTTTCAAAAATCTGCATCACGGCATCTTTAGCCACATCCTTATCTTTAAAATAAAACAGGCAAATCCCAAAAACCGTTTTTACATGCTTTTCAAAAAGCTGGCCCACCAAGTCTTTATTGCCTGTATTATAATAATCCAGGGCAATGTCCTCATCAGTAGCAAAGTCTCTTTTTTTAAATAACCACATAAAATCCGTTTCTCTCTGTTAAGACGCTAATAATTTAATATTCCATAAAAATAAATTATTTATGGAATATATGGGCTTTTCCGTCTTATTATCAGAAACCGGTCAAATCAATATAAATCTTTTAAAACAGAAATTATGAAAACTTTAAACCTTAAAACAGCCATTATTTGCTTAGTATTAGTGGTATTGGGACTTAACAGTAAAGCACAGGGATACGGCGAGATTCGTGGTATTATTAAAAACAGTACAGACCTTGAACCGGTTCCATTTGCTACTGTAAAGATCTTACAAGGCAATCTTTTAATAGGCGGCACGCAAACAGATATTGAAGGTCGCTATAAATACAAACCCTTAGATCCCGGCACTTATGATATGGTGATTATGGAGCCCGGACACCAAACCCAACCGGTAAATAAAATAAAAGTAATACCAAATGAGGCAACTTATGTTGACGTGAAATTAAGTGCCAATACGTTTAGTACTATAGAAGTGACCGCAAAAGCAGTTGATTATACAAAAACCGGCGCCGACAATAATATGTACACCATGAAAAGCGTGGATGCTACGGAATTAATGCAAATGGCCGGTAGCTCACGTGGTGATATTAAAGGAACTCTGGTAAGCTTAACATCTGACGTAATTGAAACAAACGGCGAAGTGCATTTTAGAGGCACTCGTGGTGATGCAACAGGTTATTTTGTGGATGGTGTGAGAACCCTTGGGCCAAGTAATGTACCCGGCATGTGTATTGAAAACCTTACAGTATTTAGCGGTGGTGTACCTGCCATGTATGGTGATGTAATGGGTGGTGTAATAATTATCACAACTAAAAGTTACTTTAGCGGTATTCGCGCAAAAAACATGAGAAACATTGCTTATAATGAAAAAATTGCAGATAAAAAAAGAGTTGAAAAAGCAAAAAAAGATACAGAAAATCGTTTAAAAGAAATTGAAGAGGAGAAGCTAAAAGAGAAAGTGAATTAAGCGCTTAACCTTAAAACAAAAAGGCTGGTATAATTACCGGCCTTTTTGTTTTAAAATTTAATCAACTCTTCATATAATTCCTTTACTGGCAAACCCATTACATTATAAAAACTACCATCAATCTTATCAATGCCAATGTAACCGATCCAATCCTGAACACCATAACCGCCGGCTTTATCGTAAGGACTATAATTGGTAAGGTAATATTCTATTTCGTCAGTCTTTAATTTTTTAAAATAAACTTTGCTTACATCATAAAATGTAGTTTGTTTATTTGCACTCTTTAAGCATACTGCTGTAAATACTTCGTGCATTTTTCCGCTTAAGGTTTCGAGCATTTTTTTTCCTTCTGCAAAATTTTCGGGTTTATTAAACACTTTTCCTTCACACCAAACAACCGTATCGGCAGTAATTAATAATTCATCTTCCTTCAATTCTTCTTCGTATGCATCGGCCTTTAATTCTGCCAAATAAATTGGAATCTCCTGTGCCTCCAGGCCCTTTGGCCAAAGAGTTTCATCAACCTTTACGGGCTGGTTACGAAATTCAAAACCAAGGCTTTTTAAAAGTTCCTGCCTGCGGGGCGAAGCTGAACCTAAAATTAATTTATATGGAAATTCCTTAAAAGTAGTTTCTACTGTATTCATATCTTAATTATAATAAAAAATAAAAGTATATGCCAAACCCATTAACATGATAAACTTAAGTAATAAGCTGGCGTTCTTAAAATGTTTTGATTCTTTTGCGGTTAATGTCATTAAAGCTAAAATTATTAAAGGAATAATTAAGGCAACCATAATGTAAAGATTGTTTTGGTTAATAATGATCCTGTAAAATTTAAAGGTATTATAGATAACAAATGACAATAAAATAACGGTTATTACAATTAAAAAGAAAACATTTAATTTGCTGGCTGGAATACCCCAAACAATTGGCATAGTAAGACCTCCAGTGGCCTCGTCTCCTTTATAATCCTCCATATCTTTTATTATTTCGCGGGTAAGGCTGGTAATAAAAGCAAATAATGAATAAATAAACGTGATCTTAAAACAGGAAAACACCACATCTTTATGCATGGATGCAAAACCGGGGTGGATCTTTTGCATTAAACCCATTTCATAAACAAAAGGCATAAAAGCAACAGAAGCTGTTAAAACAGAAACGACCAGATTGCCCACCAATAATTGTTTTTTGAAATGTGTGCTGTAAAACCATAATAAAGCTGCTGCTACAATATGAAAGATGGCCAAACGCAAATACCCCGTTTTTAATGCTGCATACATTCCAATTACAATTCCTAAAAAAGTAAAAGTAATGTGAAGAATAATTGCCATACGACGTTTTATGATTTTTCCAACAACAACCGTATCAGGATGATTGATAAGATCGGTCTTCATATCAAAATAATCATTAATGATATAGCCGGCTGCTGCAATTAAAACAGTACTTAATACAACCAAATAAAACAAAGTGTCATTCAACTCTAAGGTAATGCCGTTTTGATTCAATACTTTTTGAAGGATAAAATAGCGCAATAAAATTTGTGTTAAAGCTATCATGATCAGATTCTCTATCCTGATAAGCTTTAAAAAAGCAAATACTTTATTATTTAAAAGTCTGTTCAAATTACCACTTTATGATCTGAATACCCCTGCCAGGGTTATTTAATTTATCCCAGTTAACCCTGGCAGGGGTTTCAAAACTAAAAAATCTTCTACTAAATTAATCAAATTCTTATTGTAATGTGTTTTCTGAAAATTATCAATATCTTCAAATAGATCTATCACTTCTCTTACTTTGATTAAAGAAATTGTATTTGAGATTATTGAAGTATATGAGCTATGCGGCCATTCACTAATTTCCTCGACAAATCCGTGCTCAACAGGGTTTAAGTGAATGTATAGTATTAATTTCTTCAAATATTCTTCAGAATCAATTTCTTTTTTTCTATAAGATTTTTGAAATAAACTACCGGCTCTTGATTCTTGTATATTTATAGCCTGTGAATACCCATTAAAAAGATTAGAAAAACGCTTGCTTAGAATTGTATTTAAAGCGTCAACACCTAATTTCTCAAATTCCTCAAACGATAATTTTCTTACAACAGAATTATTTTTGGTTTCTAAAAAATCAAAAATCTCTTTTTCGGACTTTATTTTAACTAGAAAATGAATATGATTTGGCATCAAACAATATGCATATGTATTGGCAACCGGTGAAGCATATTCAAAATATTTTTTTAGAAAGTATAAATAGTTAACTTCAGAATAAAAAATATTACACTTAGCATTACCACGATTATAAATGTGATAATAAAAATCTGGTTTTAAATATTCTATTTTTTGTGACACTTAATATTAATACCCCTGCCAGAGTCAATTAGATATATATATATGAATAAACCTGGCAGGGGTTACCATTTTACAATTTCCCATTTGCCTTGTACACGTAATACCTGCTCAATAATATCCCTTACACAACCTTCGCCACCATTTTTACCGGATACATACTGACAAATAGCTTTAATATCCTGCACCGCATCTTTTGGGCATACAGCCACACCTACCCTGCTCATTATTTCATGATCAGGAAGATCGTCGCCCATAAACAACACTTCTTCATCGGTTAAATTATTTAGTTTTAAATACTCCAAATAACAAGCCAGTTTATCGTGTTGATTAATAAAAACATCTTTAACACCTGTTCTTTCTAAAGCTTTTTTAACCGCCATATTATTTCCACCGCTTATAATAACAATTCTGTATTCTTTTTGAACCGCAAGATGTATCGCATAACCATCTTTAGAATTCATATTGCGAACCATCTCACCACTTTCCATCACCAGCACTTTACCATCCGTCATTACCCCATCCACATCAAACATAAGGGTGGTTATTTTATTTAGTTTCTGTTTAAAGTTAAGCATGTTTTTTAGTTTGTTGTTTTATGATCAGGTTGCTCATTTGTTTATAGATCTTTTTAAGATCATCATTGCCTGAAAGTAATTTTAAATGCTTTTTCATTACTGTTTCATCCTTACGCTTTGCGGGACCTGTCTGCGCCGCTCGCGCATCCAAATTATTTAGCTTTAAACCTGTTTGTTTTATTAAAGGTAGTAATAGTTTTGATTTTTTATTTTCAGAAATAAGATCATTGGCCGCAACATATAAGGCATTGGTAAAATTATTTACTAATACAGCCGCCAAATGCAATTTTAAGCGCGCATTATAATTTAAAAAATTTACATCATTACTGAATTGTTTAGCAAACGTATTTAATTTATTTTTTACCACTGCATTTTTTGCCTCAATTATAATTGGTGTTTCTTCCCAGTTTATCTTATCTTGCTTTGAAAAGGTTTGTAAGGGATAAAATACAGCTGCATTTTTATGACCGCCTAATTCGTTTATCTTTAAACTGCCCGAAGTATGTATCACAATTCCTTTAGTGATTTTTATTTTTTTTGCAACAGTAGAAATAAATTTATCTCCGACACAAATAAAATAAAATTCAGCATCGTTAATGATCTTATTTAAATTTGAAGCTACATTACAATTTAGATTTGTTTTAAAATCATTCAACATATTATTTGGTTGATGATTGTAAACAAACAACTCATATTTTTTTAGAGAAGAAATCTGTTTGGCTAAATGCCATGCTACATTGCCGCAACCCATTATTACGATTTTATGCCTGGCCTGTTTTTGCATCTTTATCAAGACTGTAGCTTGAATTTACGAATTCTTTCGATAACAGCAATACCTGTACCAAAAGCCATTATAAGACAGCCCAGCCACAATACATTGATGTAAGGGAACACAAAGGCTTTCATAACAATAAAATCTTTATTATTTGAAAGCTTTTCGCTCATAGTTATTTCTATTGTTCCATCATCCGGATTGATTTTCCAGAACACCAATTTTAAGCCTAATTCATCTACCACATCTTCTTGTGGTATAACTACATTTTTTTTGATGATAAATTTGGGGTATGCAAAAAAGATCTTTTCATCGGTTGTTTTACATTTTAAAACTGCAGTCACTTCTAAAAGAGAATCGTTTTTTTCGTATTGCGATTTCGTTAAGTTACTACGCAAAGAATCTATAATCACTAATGCGTTACTTGCAAAAATGGTATCACCTACATGACCTACATAATTTTTAGCTTCACCAAAAGCATTTTTCTTTTTTGAACTGGTATCAGTATCAATACTCATATTTGCAAAAGTAATATGTGAGTATATGTCACGACTTAAATAATGTTTAGTTGCCGGCTCAGCAGATGATTGACCCATGCGCGGGTTATTTTTTACGATTGGAACTAATGTAAATTCAAACTCGGGCTTTTTATTTTTGTCCAGCTTTAAATAATCTACTGTATAAAAAATATCAATGCCTTCGCGCCTTTTTTCTTTGTAAACAATCAAATATGGACCCATTGCAACGGTATCACCTTGTGTTAATAAAACGCTTTCCTTGTCATCAAAATCTTTTCCAAGCGCTTCTAATTTTTTATCCGCCATGTTTTTTGCAAGTGTTACTTTTTTGGATGTGGAAATCAAAGCGCCGATTAATACCATAGCAAAACCAATGTGCGCAATTGCGGCACCACTTTTTGAGACTTTACCTTTTAAGACCATTAAATAATAATCAAGATTAGCAAATACGGCAAATAAACCGCTTACCAATAAAGCAGAGAAACCAACAAGATCCCAGGTACCAATGCCCTTAGCTTCTGTTTTAGTTAAAAAATAAAGTGGGATGCTACAAGCCAAACCAAACAAAATTGAAAGAAGAAAACTGTAAGAGATACGTTTAAAGAATTTTTTCGGATCTGTTTTTTTATACTTTAAAAATTGTGAAGCGCCTATAAGTATCATTATCAAAATAGCAAACGGCATCATCCAGCTATTGTAAACTGCAACTTTTGGTGGCGCAAACTCTGTATTGAATAATTTATTGATAACAGGAATGGATGTAAAATAAGTAATGATAAGGCCTGATAATAAAAAAACAAGTGAGCCTAAGAACATCCAGAACTCGCGTGAGTACAAATCTTCTTCATCTTTTTCTTTTGGAAAATATTTATAGTAAGAAATAAATGTAACAATGCCTGAACCACCAAGCCATAACATTAATAAAGCTCGCTTATAGCCGTATAATATTCCAAAAAATAAAATTAATAAGGAAACCATAATGTAAGAAACTCTGAATAACTTATCGTTGATCAGTAACATTACGGTTATGAAAATAAATGTGAGTACGTATAAAACCAATTGGCCTGTCATGCCAAGATCTGTAAAGGCATGCACAGAAGCATTTCCAAGCACACCGCTTCGTGTTAAAAAGGTTGAATATAATACAAGTAGAAAACCACCAATTGCTAAAAAATGAGTTGTAAATAAAGAGCCGCCTTTGTTTTTATTAATGATCATGGTGTGGCCTGCCCCAACTACAATAAGCCATGGAACCAAAGAAGAATTTTCAACCGGATCCCACGCCCAAAAGCCCCCAAAGCTTAATGCCTCGTAGGCCCAGGCGCCGCCCATTAAAATACCAATGCCTAAAATTAAAATGCAAAAATAAGTCCACGGTAAAGCAATTTTTTGCCATTCGTTATATTTTTTATTCCATAAAGCGCCAATTGCAAATGCAAAAGGAATTAATGTAGATGAAAAGCCTAAAAATAATGTTGGCGGATGGATGGTCATCCAGTAATTCATTAATAAAGGATTTAAACCTTTACCATCTAATGTTGCAGGAACCATTCCTTCTTTTCTTAGAAATGGCAGGTTACTAAAATCTGCATGATCTCTTAATAATAAAAAAGGATTACTGCCAATTTTATAATCAAATACATAAACGCCAAGTAACATACTTGCTAAAAAAACCTGCACCAAAGCAAAAACCGTCATTACAGGAATTTCCCATTCGCCTGGTTTAAGTTGACGCTTTAAGATCGTTCCCAAAGCAATGTTCCAGAAAGTCCAAAGTAAAAAACTACCTTCCTGACCTTCCCAAAAGCACGAGAGAATATATTTCATATCCATGCTTGTATTGCTATGCTGATAAACGTATTGATATTCGAAATAATGATTCAACAACATCCAGAACATGGTGCCTATAATTCCAATTACAGCAAAACCATGAATATTAAATGCTAAACGGGCCAGCTTTAAAAAAGAAAGGTTTTTTGAAGAAAGATAATACGCAAAAAAAGAAAGAAGCGCGCCTACGAAAGAAAGAACAACAAAGGCGTTACCAAGGTTACCAGCCCATAATCTTTCTTGTATATATTGAACACCATTCATATATCAGCACTAGTTTAACTGTGCTTGTGCTTTACCGTCGTTATATTTACTTGGGCACTTCATTAAAATATCGTTAGCATGAAATTCATTGCCATCCATTTTTCCGATCAAAACAATTTGTTCGCTTTTCTCAAAATCCTGTGGCTTACTTTTGTGAAGCACTACTTGTTTGCTTATGCCTTTGTTATCAATAAGGGTGAATATAAATTGATCAGCATTAATTTTCGGATCGTAAATTTGAGGTTGATTTTTATCCAGCTTTCCAACTACATGGTATTCTTTTTCAGGATTAGAAATCGCTTGAGTAAAATCAGCATAAGTACTTGTGTTTTTTAACGACACAAATATTACACCAATTGCAATAGCAATAACAACAATGCCAACGATGTGTAATTTTTTCATTTTACTTATTATTAATTTGTTTTTCGAGCTTGTTTACTTTACGTTCAAGCACAATTAAAAAAATAACCAAGGCTACAAATATCATCCCAATAACCGTTATAACAACGTAAATTTTTCCGTCGCTACGAAATGTATCTGCCATTTCGGGTGCTGTAGCTGTTTCCTGCGCTGAAGAAAAAAGCGCCGATAACACAAAAACTAAACTTAAAATTTTTTTAATCATTTAATTTGTTTTTAATAAAACTAATTTTGTTCTTAAGATCAAATAACCAGTAACTAAAAAATATCCAGCCAATAACCGCAGGGTAAAACACCATACGCATGTTATTATCCATATCGTACTTTGCAAAAGCAGGATTGCCACCATTGCCCGGGTGCAACGAATCTGTTAATCGTGGCAATACCATTATAAAAACATTCATCATTACAAATGCAAACACATTATATACTGCCGAAATTCTTGCGCGTTTTATTTCATCATCAACTGAAAAACGTAAAATAAAATAAGCTAGGTAAATTAAAATACTAATTGCCACACCGTTTAATTTCGGATCCTGAAATGTCCACCAGGTACCCCAGGTATATTTAGCCCACATACAGCCCGTTGTTAAACCAGGCATAGCAAAGAAAAAACCAATTATTGCAGCGTTGTATGCTTTAGAATCGTTAGCTAAATTATTTTTTGTAAGTGTGAATAAACTTTGAATTAAAGATACTGTCATCATAAACAGCATAGCAAACCAAATAGGTACGTGATAATAAACATTACGAATTGTTTCGTTTAAAATATCCAAACGCGGCACCGGATTTAATAAACCCCAAACAAGAGTGTATGAAATTAAAATTACCGAAAGTATTTTGTACCAGTTTTTCATTTATCAGCAGATAGATTTTAGCCAGTAGATTTTAGTCGGAAAATCTGTATAAAAAAGACTAACGACTATCGACTAACAACTAAATTCTATTCAAAGAATTAATCGCGCCAAAGATACGGAAATAATAGGAAAGAAAGAGCAATGGTTAAAACATTTAAGGCTATTAAAATGCCAATAAAATTTAAACCAACGCCGGCCCACTCAATACCATCTACAGCCTGTTTGCTAATGCGAATAACTACCAAAATAAGCGGCATTAACACCGGAAAACTTAAAATGCTCATGATAGCAAAGTTACCATTTGCCTTACTGGCAATAGCACTCATAAGACTTAAAATAGCCGCCAAGCCGGTTGAAGCAAGTGTTAAAACCAATAGAAACAAACTAAAATTCTCTACTTCATTTTTTATAAAAAAGCCGTAAAAAAAGAAAGTAATGAGGCTTAACGCCAACATAAATACCATATTGTAGATGGTTTTAGCAACAATAAACTGTGTTGGAGAATAATGTAAATAATTATAAAGTGCCTGGCCCCCGGTTTCTTTTAAAAAGCTTTTTCCGCTTATAGTAACAGATGTAAATAAAGTAATGATCCAGAATAAAGCATTCCATGTTGGTTTATCGAGATGGCCTTTAAAACATAAAGCACTCACAAAAATGGTTCCAACAACATACACCACTACACCGCCAATTGTGGATTTTTGACGAAACTCCAACAGTAACTCTTTTTTTATGAGTGATAAGATCATTGATATGCTTTTAGGTCTTTACCTATATCACGTCTGAAGTATTTGCCTTCGTAGTTAATAATACCCGCTGTTGCAAAGCTTTTATTTACAGCTTCGTCAATTGTTTTACCAAAAGAAGTGATGGCAAATACACGGCCACCATTGGTTAATACCTTTTCGCCGTCTAATTTTGTGCCTGAATGAAAAACCTGTGATTCAAAATTTGTATCCAAACCATCCACCTCTTTTCCTTTTTCAAAATCGCCGGGATAGCCACCGCTTACCATTACTACAGTTGTAGCAATTTCTACAATGGTTTCATATTTTTTTTCGTGAAGCGTTTGTGTGGCCACACCTTGTAACAGATCAATAAAATCACTTTTAATTCTTGGTATCACCACTTCAGTTTCCGGATCACCCATGCGGCAATTGTATTCTATAACAGAAGGCTCACCATCACAGTTCATTAATCCTATAAAAATAAAACCGCGGTAATCAATGCCATCTTTATTTAATCCGGCAATGGTTGGCTTTACAATTTTTTCTTCTACTTTTTTAATAAAATTATCATCAGCAAATGGCACAGGGCTTACAGCGCCCATTCCACCTGTATTTAAACCGGTATCACCCTCGCCAATGCGCTTGTAATCTTTAGCGGCCGGTAGTATTTTATATGACTTACCGTCGGTTAAAACAAAAACAGAAAGTTCAATACCTTTTAAAAATTCTTCAATAACCACGCGCGAGCTTGCATTACCAAATTTAGCATCTACCAACATGTTTTTTAATTCTTCTTTGGCTTCTTTAATGTCATCAATAATTAAAACCCCCTTGCCAGCAGCCAATCCATCGGCCTTAAGAACAAAGGGTGGTTTTAATGTTTCTAAAAAATCGTAACCCTGCTGTAAATTATCTTTGGTAAAAGTGGCGTAACGCGCTGTTGGCACACCGTGTTTGAACATAAATTGCTTACTAAAATCTTTACTACCTTCTAATTGAGCACCATCTTGTTTTGGGCCAATAACAGGTATATCTTTTAGCACTTCATCATTTAAAAAATAATCATGAATACCGCGTACCAGCGGATCTTCGGGGCCAACCAAAACAAGGTTAATGTCTTTTTCCCATACTAAATTCTTAATGCCTTCAAAATCGTTAACAGCAATGTTTACATTGGTACCGCAGTTAGCAGTGCCTGCATTACCGGGAGCAATGTATAGGTTTTGTAATTGTTTACTTTGAGCAATTTTCCATGCAAATGCATGTTCGCGTCCACCTGATCCTAAAATTAAAACGTTCATAATTATTAAAGTGTAAAAGTAAAAAATCCCGACGGTTTATCGGGATTTAAAAGAACTTTTTACGATGAAATACTTTATTACCTCTAACTCTTTTCCTGGCGCGATCAGAGTTTTGTTTGGCTAAAATATTATGTCTTTGCACCTTGCCTTTTGTACGGTATCTTGAAAACAGTGTTCTGGAATCGCGGCTGCTGTATGATCCCGGGCGCGAATGGCGCATAGACCAAGCCTGGTTTTTTTTACCCTTTTTGCGACCTCCGCCACGGGCAAAATTATCGGCATGGCCGCGGCTTTTGCCCTTAAACATGGTATGATTGGCCCTTCTTTGATTTTTATGCTCGCGCCGGCGACCGCCACTTTGAGCCATAAAGTCACTTGAAATTAAAATTCCACATAACACGAAAAATATGAAAACAGACCTTTTCAATTAATGATTTACAATAATAGTGAAAAAAACGGCTATTTTAACAGAAATATGCCTTTTTCACGTATATTTAACATTAAAGATTTAAACAGTAAAAACTGTATTTATCTCATTAAAATCTCCAACTATAATGCCAGTTATTTCGTATTGGTTTTAAGGCTTTTTTCTCTTAAAACTAAAAAGAATTTATGGTTTTGAATTTGCAATAAATTATATATTTAAACGTTAGATTATTACTTGAGAACTATTTTTTTTATACTTAATTTTTACTGTTTAACACTTTTAGCGCAGGTTGGCCCACCCAGTTTGCGTTGCCTACAGGTTTTGCAAAACGGAGATGTTACACTAACATGGCTTCAACCTTCAGATCCAGGGAATATATTTGACTCTTACGATATTTATTATTCAACAACAGCACTTGCAGGTTCATTTAATATTATAGGGACGGTTAATGCAATAAATACTACAACCTTTACACATATTGGTGCCAATGCCAATACCGGAAAAGTATATTATTACATTCGCACAAAATTTAATTCGGGTGGTAATTCTACTTCAGCGCCATCAGATACCTTAAAAACAATTTTTTTAAATCTTATAAATACCGCAGGAGCACCCGATGTAAAAATACTTTACAACAACATTCATCAACCCGCCCTGCCAACCAGCGGTGGCTCGTATACTATTCTACGAGAGTATCCTGCTTTAACCTGGAGCAATTTTGCAACAACAAGCGCTACAAATTACGCTGATACTATTAGTGTTTGCCAGGCAAGCTTAAATTATCAAGTCACTTTAACTGATAACAGCGGTTGTACTTCCGCATCAAATATCCAAGGCGGTTTGTTCAATGACAACAAAAATCCTAACCAGCCATTTGTAGATTCGATAAGCGTATTGCCAAATGGCAACACTGCGCTGGCATGGCACATACCTCATGATCCGGATATATGTAAATATATTATTGTAAAAAACATAGGAGGTATAAATACTGCTATTGATAGTGTTATTGGAAAAAACAATACCATTTATACTTTTACAACTACCGAAGCAAATTTTAACCCGGTAATGTTATATATATATGCGGTTGACTGTTGTAACAATCCGGGTAATTTTGATATACAGCCTAAAACCATGTTTCTGAATGCAGAGTACGATATGTGCGGCTATAAAACTAATCTATCGTGGAATGCATATACAAATATTCCTAAAGGCATTTTAGAGTATAGGATCTACATGTCGGTTAACGGCAGTCCGTATTTAAAAGTTGGCACTACTACCAACACCAATTTTACGCATGAAAATGTGCCAACCGGAAAAAACATTTGTTATTTTGTACGCGTGGTTAATGTTCCACAAAACATTACCGCTTCATCTAATCGCGCCTGCTTTTTTTCAAAACAAGTTAATGCCGCCAGTTTTGTGTATATGAAAAAAGCAAGTGTTATTGATAAAAATACTGCAGAAATAACTTTATATCTTGACACAGCCGAAACCAGCCAGGGAATTGATATTTACAGGTCTGAAGATGGGATAAATTTCAATCCGGTTACTTTCATTCCTTTTAACGGAACGCCAAATTATTCGTGTATTGATGATAAAATAACATCTAACGCTATGAGCTATTATTACAAAGCGGTTGTACGCGATAGTTGCGGCAATTCAAGAAGCTATAGTAATATATCGAAGACCATTTTATTAAAAATGAATGAGGACGAAGATAATATTTTTACCAAGCATATTGATTGGAGTCTTTATTCGGGATTTGCAGGAGGAGTAAGCGGTTATAATATTTACAGGGTTATTAACGATGTGCAATCTGCCACACCTGCGGCATCTACCGGACCGTTAGTAAATAGTTATACAGACAACCTTGAGAATGAAGCCCCCAGCGGCGCTAAAATAGAATATTTAATTGAAGCAGTTGAAGGAATTGGCAACCCTTATAGCTTTCTAGAAAGCAGCAAATCAAATACTGTTTCGGTGTACATGGAAGGAAAAATATTTGTACCTACAGCATTTGCGCCAAAAGGAAAAAACAAAATATGGTTACCGGTAACACATTTTGTAGACAAGCAGGAATATACCGTTACGGTATTTAACCGTTGGGGAAATAAAGTGTTTGAAACAAACGATGACACCAAAGGTTGGGATGGTGGAGAATCTCCAAATGACGTTTACGTTTATTTGATCCGCTACAAAAATTCACGCGGAGAATACAAAGAACAAAAAGGTACTGTTTTATTATTTGAATAATCAAAACAAAAAGCTCCGGAAAATTCCGAAGCTTTTTTATTCATAATAAATTACAAATTATTTTAAAGTTGCAGTTACCCAACCCGAATCCGGATCGTTTCCTTTTGCATCCAAACCAACATAAAACTGCCATTCGTGGTTTGCATATTTACCATTGTAAGATGGCGTTGCGTGCGAAGGTAAAGATAGTTCATGTGTCCAATTATAAGTTTTACCACCTTCTAAAGTTTGTTCCTGGCTTACCACAAATTCTTGTTTTGGAAATACATCGTGATCAAGATTTACGTTTTGTGGATTTTTTTCTGTTCCTCCCGGTAATCTGTCGCGCGAAATGTTGATCTTTTCAACACTTCTAACATACAAATAAACTTTTTCAATTGGCAAAGGTGCTTCTTTTACAACTGCAGTAACATTTACCTTAATTTTATCTTTAATGCTTGTGCCTTCAACTGTAATGTTAACTTTTGCACCGCCACCTGTAACCTGGTTAGCGAGGTTCTTAATTTTATCAAACAATCCCATAGTTGTGTTTTTTATAGTTTATAGCTTCTAAATTAGTATTAAAATCCGGAGATATTTAATTTTCAGGGCATTTTAACCTTTTCAATAGTAAATACTTCATATCTTTTTTAATAAATAGCGTTATTATAGATGTGGGTAAATAATTTAGCGGTATTAATCTTAGCAATTAATGAAATACATTTATTTCATACTTTTTATTTCTTTTTCATTTCTTACTTCCGCACAAAAAAAGACGGCAGTAAAATTTACGCGTATTTTGTTTGTGTTTGATGCAAGTAAAAGTATGATCGCCAAACATGAAGGTACTACACGTATGGACGGTGCAAAAAACCTTTTCTTTAAATTTATTGATAGTTTAAGCAAAGATAAAACGCTGCAATTTGCACTAAGAATGTATGGGCATACAGTAAAATATCCACCGGGAGATTGTAAAGACAGTAAATTAATTGTACCCTTTGGCATAAACAACATTGCATTAATAAAGGAAAAGGTAAAAGCTGCAACACCAACAGGCATAACCCCGATAGAGCATTCGTTAACCGAAGCTGCCAATGATTTTAAAGACAACAAAACAAATAATGTAGTTATATTGATTACCGATGGTATTGAAGAGTGCAATGGAGACCCCTGCAACGCACGTCAGAAACTTACGGAGAAGGGAATTATTTTTAAGCCTTTTATTATTGGTATTGGTTTAACACCGGAGCAAATAAAAACATTTGAATGTGTTGGAACGTTTTACGATTATGACGATCAGTCAACCTTTAATAACATTACTAATATTATTCAGCAACAGAAATTAAACAAAACCTCATCGCAGGTAAATTTACTGGATGAAAAATCGCTACCCTCTGAAACCAACGTCAATCTTACGTTTTACGATGTTAATAGGAAAGTATATAAGTACAATTACATTCATACACTGAATTATAAAAACAATCCAGACACCTTATACATTGATGATTTCCCTACCTATAAAGTAGTTGCGCATACTATCCCTCAAAAAGAAAGTAAAGAAGTAAAATTGACGCAAGGAAAGCATACAATTATTCCTATAGATGCACCGCAAGGTTTTTTAATAATTAACAGACCAAACGGTGTATACAATTTTAATGAGCGCGTAAAATGTATTGTGAGAACAGTAAATGATATGCAAACCATTAATGTGCAATTATTAAATGCTACCGAAAAATATATTACCGGTAAATATGATCTTGAAATTTTAACCTTACCAAGAATTTATATAAACGATAATGTTATTGAACAATCAAAAACAAAAATAATAGATATACCTAATGCCGGCGTATTACAGGTAAAATGCCTGGAGGCCGGCGATGGCTGCATACTTGTTAACCGCAATAATAAATTAGAATGGGTTTGCAATTTAAGTACACAAACATTGCAAACGTATCATTTGCAACCTGGCAATTACGTTGCCACCTGGAGGGCCAAAGCCTTAAAAGGAAGTATTTATACAGTAGAGAAAAAATTTACCATCACGTCGGATAATCAGACTATTGTTGAGTTTTATCGGTAACTCCAACTAAAATCCTAGCCACGAATTACACAAAATTTCACTAAGTTGTTATTCATGGTTTAAATTTATACTTTGTGAAATTTAATTTTCTAAGATAAAATTATGTTAGAAAAGAATTACACTAATAAACAATCAGTATAAATTTAATTTTGTGGTATTAGTGAAATTAGTGGCCAAAAAAAGTATCCTAAAAAGCAACGGTAAAAAATAATCCGCCCCAACTGTGATCAACACCGGTATGGTATTCCTGCGTAATATACGTTCTTGAATATGTTATACTAAAGCGTTTAAATGCCACAACAATTTCTGCTGTTCCTGTAAATACAAAACGTTCTACATTATCCGCATCAATTACATAAATGTCTTTAGAAAAAACACCTCCCTGTAGCGTTGCGTTGTAAGCAACTAATTTTGCATTTGTTTTTATTGTTGTATAAATTTTAAAATTTCTGCTTGAGGGATCTTTTGATAAACCTAAATTATCAAAATAAGGATCAAAAAAGCCGATACGCGCGTTTAAGCCAGTACCAAGATCTGTATACAAAGTGCCTGCCCTGGCATTACCATTAAGCATTAATTCAAAATGTTTTTTGTAAATAATTCCTTTCTCTAATTTGGTGCGGTAATTAATTACAATATCATTGGCTAATTGATATTCCCAGCTTAATGGTGCAATATTATCTAAGGCTTTATGAATTGCTTTTTGCTCATCTTCACAACGTGCACACTTACCTATTCCACCAAGATCTAATTGCGTTTGCAGAAGCAATCTTTTTTGTTTGTTCAAAGAATTTATTGAATGTGAAATAAGCGCTGTACCTGTATATGGCCTTTCACCAAACATAATCGTATCAATACGTATGCTTTTAGGCGTAAAACAATTCTGCTGTGCATGAATGCCATAATAATTAATGGCACTGTTCAATTTAAATAAAACCCTTGTAAAAGGAGAATGACGAACAACTGGATGAATAAAACTAAGCTGAATACCTTGTGTATAATAGCGATCGGTTTGGCTAAAAAAATCATTCTCGTAATTGAATTTAAAATAATTTTCCTGCTTTAATTTTAAACAATAAGAAGAATCTGTTTGTGAAATTAAAACAGAATTTAAAGTACAAGAAAGCAAGAACAGTTTTAGGTTCAAAACAGATTTTTATTTATATACGTTTAATTATTGGTTACGGTTTAAAACAAAAAACCCCCGAACAAAATTCGGGGGTTTTTAAATTTATTAGTGACTATCTCCATCCTGTTCTCCTTCTTCAAGAGGAACTGTTTGAAGTACGAAATCTTTTTCTTTACCAGGTTTAGAATAATCATAAGCCCAACGATGAACTACAGGTAATTTACCAGGCCAGTTACCGTGAATATTAGCCATTGGAGTTGTCCACTCTAAGGTATTTGAATTCCAAGGGTTTTGCGGAGCTCTTTCACCACGGAAAATACTGTAAAAGAAGTTGAATAAGAATATACCCTGACCTAACGCACCAATAATAGCGCAAATTGTAACAATCTCGTTAATATCAACCAAATTGTCAAACATCGGGAAGTTACTGTTAGTATAATAACGACGAGGTACACCAGCTAATCCTAAAAAGTGCATTGGAAAAAACACGCCGTATGCTGCAATTAAAGTTATCCAAAAGTGCGCATAACCTAATTTTTTGTTCATCATACGTAAGAACATTTTTGGGAACCAGTGGTAAACACCTGCGAACATACCAAAGATGGCACTTAAACCCATTACAATGTGGAAGTGGGCAACCACAAAGTAAGTATCGTGTACGTTAATATCTAAAGTAGAATCGGCAAGGATAATACCGGTTACACCTCCGGTAATAAATGAAGAAACCAAGCCTACAGAGAACAACATAGCAGGCGTAAATTGCAAATTACCTTTCCACATTGTGGTAATGTAGTTAAATGCTTTTACCGCAGATGGAATTGCAATTAATAAAGTAGTGAAAACGAATACAGATCCTAAAAATGGATTCATTCCTGTCATAAACATATGGTGTCCCCATACGATGAATGATAAGAAGCCAATCGCTAACATTGAACCGATCATAGCACGGTAACCGAAAATTGGTTTACGTGAATTTGTGGAGATAACTTCTGAAGTAATACCTAAAGCCGGTAATAATACGATGTATACCTCAGGGTGACCTAAGAACCAGAATAAGTGTTCGAATAATACAGGGCTACCACCAACGTTATCTAAAGGACGGCCACCAATGTAGATATCCGATAAGTAGAATGAAGTACCTAAGCTTCTATCGCAAAGTAATAATACAACGCAAGAAACAAGAACAGGGAAAGATAATACACCTAAAATAGCAGTGATCAAAAAGGCCCAAACAGTAAGCGGCATTCTTGTCATTTTCATTCCTTTGGTACGCAAGTTAATTACAGTTACAACGTAATTTATACCTCCTAACAATGATGAAACAACAAATAAGGTCATTGACATTAACCATAAAGTCATACCTAATTTAGAACCTGGGATAGCTTCAGGTAATGCAGAAAGCGGTGGATAAATTGTCCAACCGGCAGAAGCAGGACCGTCATCAATAAATAATGAAGCAGTCATAATAACGCTTGATAAAAAGAAGAACCAGTATGAAAGCATATTTAAAAAGCCTGAAGCCATATCACGCGCACCAACCTGGTAAGGAATTAAAAGGTTAGCAAATGTACCACTTAAACCGCCTGTTAATACGAAGAATACCATGATAGTGCCATGGATAGTAACAAGAGCCAGATACATATTAGGATCAAGAATACCGTCTTTACCCCATTTGTCGCCTAACATTGCATTAATGAATCCAAATTTTTCGCCCGGCCATGCTAATTGCATACGGAAGATAACCGACATTGTCATTGCAATTACTGCCATTACAATAGCTGTAATTAAAAACTGACGAGAGATCATTTTGTGATCCATACTGAAGACATATTTCGAAACGAAACTTTCTTCATGATCATCGTGATCATGCACATGGTCGTGATGAGCCAAATGTTCTTTTTCTAATTCTGAATTTTTTACGGTAGCCATCTTTATTTTATTTAGAATATTTTTTAATTATTATTTTGTAGCAACTGCTGTTTTAAATGTTTTTTGTTTTGCGATCCACGCATTGTAATCTGCCTCAGTATCAACAATAACATTCATTTGCATATTGTAGTGCGATGCTCCACAAATTTTATTGCATAATAAAAGGTAATCAAACTCCACAGGCTCTTTGCCAAATTTAGCGCGTTGAGCGTTAATGCCTGCCATCATTTTTACAACGTACGGATCTTTTTTCATTTGAGCAGTTGTTTTTGTCGGAGTAAATTTAAATGTGGTGATCATGCCCGGTACACAGTTCATTTGTGCGCGGAAGTGCGGTAAGTAAGCTGAGTGAATTACATCACGGCTGCGCATATTTAATTCAATCTCTCTACCAACAGGAATGTGAAATTCGTTCTTCACTAAAATATCATCATTACCCATAACGTCTAAAGTATCCATACCTACAGCGTTTCCTCCATCAATCTGGCGATAATCTGTTTCGCCCAATTTACCATCTTTACCGGCGTAACGAGCTGTCCAGTCAAACTGTTTAGCGTATAACTCCACTATCACACGATCAGGTTTGTTAGCGTCTTCCATGATCTCATTCCAATACTTTAAACCAAAAATAATAATGAAAGCTAAGGCTACGGCAGGAATAATGGTCCACGCCATCTCTAATTTATTATTATGTGTAATATAAGAAGCTTTTGTTTTAGATGTTCCACGGTATTTGTAGGCAAACCAGAATAAGAAAAAATTTGTTACAAGGAATACAAATGTAATAAGGTATATGTTCGCGTCCCACAGGGTATCGATCTTAGCACCATGAACTGAGGCGGCTGGAGGTAAAGAGCGATCCATCCAGCGGTTTACCTGCCAAAAAAAGAAAATAAAAAAGAAGGCCATGAAAGCCAGCAGGGCTTTACCCATCATATTATTGTCGGTTTCGGTTATTTGCCATTCTTTTGTCTTTTTTAAGCCGCGGCTTAACTCAATGACTCTTAATAATTGGTGTCCCGCAATTACTAATAAAACGATGGCTAACAGTACTAAAAAATTCATTTTATTTAATTTTTATATTTTTAATTCTATTTTCTTTATTTAAAAATGCAATTTGTAACTAGGTTGAATGGTGTAAGCTTTCGTTTAAGAAAGGGTGATTTTTAACCATTAACGGTGCTTTTGCAAGTGCATTTAAAACAACATAAATAAACAAACCTAAGAAGAAAAAGAAATTACCAAATTCCATCCAGCTTAAACCTTGCCAGTGGTGGCCAACGGTTCCCGGCATTACGATCATAATAACATCCATATAGTGACCAATAAAGATCAATGTACCAACAAACATTAAGAAGAAGAAGTTACGTTTGCTGTCGCGGCTCATTAACATTACCATTGGGAATGCAAAGTTCACAAAGAAAACAGTCCACATTAAGCCTTTAAAGTTTTCCCAACGTGTTTGGAAATAAATTACCTCTTCAGGAATATCTGCATACCAGATCAACATAAATTGAGAGAAGTATAGGTATGTCCATAAAAAAGAGATGGCGAACATCCATTTACCTAGATCGTGAATGGTACTTTCCGTTACAAATTCTAAATAACCTAATTTTTTTAGCCAGATAACTAAAACTGTAATAGCCACTAATGCGCTGATCCACATACCTGAAAAGATATACCATCCAAATAATGTAGAGAACCAGTGTGTATCAATACTCATTAACCAATCCCATGATGAAGTAGAAGAGGTAACAGCAAATAACACCATAAACCATGCGCCTAATTTGATGTTCTTCCAGTGGAAAGAGTTATTAATATCTACATCTAATTTGTCTGCTGCTAAAGAGTTAGCACGTAATTTAAAGGTGAAATACATCCAACCAATCATGTATAAGATCGTTCTTAACCACCAGAACCAGCCAAAGTAACCGATCTTACCTGCAATAACCTCATCATAATTAGCACTAGTTGGGTCTGCAATGCCATCAGCCATCCAATGATAGATATGATGAAAATGGAATTGACCAAGAATGAAAAGTAACATCATAAAGCTTAATCCATAAGGCAAGTACATAGTTACAGCCTCAATAACACGTTTAACGGTAGTTGACCAACCTGCTTCTGCAGCGTATTGCAATCCTAAAAAGAAAGCAGCGGCCAAAGATAAAGCCATGAAAAAGAACGAGCCGGCAAATACATTGCTCCATGCACGAGTACCTGCATGATAATGTTCGGCTTCGTCTCCTTTATCAAAAACGAACATCAATATTATTGATAATAATCCTACTGCCATTAAAACAAATGAGAACATCTTTGCTTTAGACGGTACTGTAAAATTTAATTTTTCGGTATTAGTATTCATAGTCTCTCTTAAATCTTAATTAATATTAGTGGTGTGCAGGTGCTGTTGTAGCTGTTACAGCGGCAACTGTTTTAGTACTGTCGCTTGCAACTTCTTTAGGACCTTGTAATTTTTGTACATAAACAACCAATTTCCAGCGCTCTAATTGAGTTAACTGACCAGCATGAGAACCCATAGAGCCTTTACCATAAGTAATGGTATGGAAAATTTTTCCTTCCGGTAAATTTTTCAAAGTACCGTTATATGCAGGAGGCGGACCAGGTAATTTACCACCAACTTTTCCGTCGCCGGCACCTGTAGCACCATGACAGTGTACACAGAATTTTCCGTATAACACTTCCCCTTCTTTTTCAAACTCTTCGCGTTGGCTGGCATATGGGTTGTGTAAATTTAAACCTGCAGCATCATATCCTTCTGTAGTATTCGGATAAGCATATGGTAAATATCCACGTGCAACTGTACCTGCTACAGGCAGCATAGCGTTGTCAACAGTATCACCATCAACAGTGTGGGTTTGGTAATATTCTAACGAAGGAGAGCGATACATATCCGGCATAAATTCAATACCAGGGCTGTTTGCATCCTTTTTACCACAAGATGTAAAACCCATCATTACCAAACCTGTAAGGGCTGAGGCAACAACAAATTTTATGGTTGTATAATGTTTTTTCATACTATTAATGTGTTTCTTCTAATACATATTTTGGTTCAACAACAAAAGAGCCTTTGTGATTCACTTCCTCAGCACCATTTGCTTTCATGATCTCTTCAGCTTTTTTAGTCTGCTCATCATTTAACTCTAAATAAATTAAGAATTTATCGTCTGTTGTTCTTGGATCAGGATTTTTTGCCTTAGCACCAGGAATTAACCAGCAACGTAAAAAATACGTTAATGCCATACCGTGAGCTGCACAAAACACTGTACTTTCAAAAGTAATAGGAATGAAAGCAGGAATGTTCATGTAATAAGCGAAACTTGGTTTCCCACCAATATCCTGAGGCCAATCAGAAACCATCATGTACCACATCATTAATGTAGCTAAAGATGTTCCTGTTATACCATAAATAAAAGCGCAAATAGCGATGCGTGTTCTTGGAACACCAATTACACCATCAATACCATGGATAGGCATTGGAGAGAATACTTCTTTAATACGGATACCTGCTGATCTTAGCTTTGCACAAGCTTCCAGTAGTGGCACTTCATCGCCAAATACACCGTGGATTATATGTTTATTTGCCATATTGTTTAGTTCAGTTTTTTATTAATGATGAGTATTATGTTTAGCCGCTTCTTTTTGAGATTGGCCTGATGATTTTAAAATTGTTTTTAACTCAGCCTGCGCAATAACAGGGAAGTAACGCGAAAACAATAAGAAGAAGGTGCCAAACATACCAATTGTTCCAACAAAGATTCCAATATCAATAAATGAAGGTGTGTAAGTATTCCATGTAGATGGCAAATACGTACGGCATAATGTTGGAACGATAATTACAAAACGCTCAAACCACATACCAATATTAATTACGATAGAGATGATGAAAGTAAACCAAATACTTGTTCTCCATTTTTTAACCCAGAACAATTGTGGTGAGAATACGTTACAAGTCATCATACACCAATAGCTCCAAGCCATTGGACCCGTTGCGCGATTTAAGAACGCATATTGTTCCCACTCTACTCCGGAGTACCATGCTACGAATAACTCAGTTAAATAAGCCACACCTACAATTGAACCAGTAACGATGATTACAATGTTCATGTACTCAATGTGTTTAATGGTAACATAAGCTTCTAATTTGTAAATTTTACGAACTACTAACATTAACGTTAATACCATCGCAAAACCCGAAAAAACCGCACCCGATACGAAGTATGGAGGGAAGATGGTCGTGTGCCATCCCGGAACTACCGAAGTAGCAAAGTCAAAAGATACAATTGAGTGTACCGAGAATACTAATGGTGTAGATAAGCCTGCAAGTACTAAAGATACTTCTTCAAAACGGCTCCAGTGACGGGCACTTCCACCCCAGCCAAATGATAAGATACCGTAAAATTTCTTTTGCCAAGGTTTGATAACACGGTCGCGGATCATACCAAAATCAGGAATTAAACCAATGTACCAGAAAACAATTGATACAGTTGCGTAAGTTGATACTGCAAACACGTCCCACAATAAAGGCGAGTTAAAGTTAGGCCACAAACTACCGAATTGATTTGGTAAAGGGAATAACATATAATCTAACCAAGGGCGGCCAGTGTGTAACAATACAAATATAGCCGCGCAAAGTACAGCGAAGATCGTCATCGCTTCTGCAGAACGGTTAATTGCCATACGCCATTTTTGACGAAACAATAATAACACTGCCGAGATCAAAGTACCGGCATGACCAATACCGATCCACCATACGAAGTTGGTGATATCCCAAGCCCAATCTACCCCATTGTTAGATCCCCAGGCACCAATACCTACACCAATGGTATAAGCCAAACATCCTATTCCCCAAAGGAAAGATAAGGCGCAAAGAGTGATAAGCAAGTACCAACCTCTTGCGGCTTTCCCTTCTATAGGCGCAATAATATCATCAGTAATCTGGCGGTAACTTTTATCGCCAAGTATTAACGGTATCCTAATTTCTGATTCTGCGTGCATACTCAATTTTTAATTTTTTTTATACTAACTATTATGAATGTTTTTCTTCGTTGTGAGTACCTTCATGTTTCTCATCATGCTTTACAGCGGCATGTTTTACTTCACGAATGATCTTCTCATCCTGGTTTCTTACTTTTACTTTGTAAGAAGTTGTTGGTTTAACACCTACATCTTCTAATAAGAAATAAGTTCTTTCATCTGCTCTTTCTTTAGATACCCAAGATTCGGAATCGTTAAGGTCGCCAAAAATAATTGCATCAGTTGAACAAGCAGATTGACAAGCAGTTTTAACAGCACCATCTTTTAATGGTTGACCTAATTTTTTTGCTTCTAATTTACCAGCTTGTAATTTTTGCTGACACATTGAACATTTTTCCATTACACCACGGCTACGAACAACCACATCTGGATTTAAAACCATACGGCCTAATTCCATTTGAGCAGGGTTAACATCTGCAAACCATTCGTTAGTGTTATAATTAAACCAGTTAAAACGACGAACTTTGAAAGGACAGTTGTTAGCACAGTAACGGGTACCAATACAACGGTTGTAAGTCATCATGTTCAATCCTTCTGTACTGTGGCTGGTAGCTAATACCGGACAAACAGTTTCACAAGGTGCGTGGTTACAGTGTTGGCACATCATAGGCTGGAAAGTTACCTGCGGATTAGCAGAAGGATTTTCCATCTGGATGTAAGTTTCTTTAGAACCTAAATGCTCTTCTTTTCCTTTTTCAAGGTTCATATCAGAGCTGTAGTAGCGGTCAATACGCAACCAATGCATATCGCGTGTTTTTGTAACCTCTGTTTTACCAACAACTGCAACGTTGTTTTCAGAAGTACAAGCTACAACGCAAGCGCCGCAGCCAAAACATAAGTTCATATCAATGCTCATTCCCCATTTGTGACCAGGACGTGGGAAAGCATTCCAAAGATCGATATCGTTAACATGTTTTTTACCGCCACCATGAACAGGAAGTTCCGTTGCAGGATTCCAATATTCTTTATCGTTCTCTTTAAATTCTTTTAATGATACCTCACGCAATAAAAATTCTTCACGACCCATAATAGTGTGTTGAATTTGTGTTGCAGCAAAGCGGTGAGTTTCTGTAGTTGGTTTAATAGATACGTTTGCAACCATAGGTTGAATTGTATCGTTTATCATTGTTAAGAATTGGAAAGCGTTAACACCAACACCATTCGCAACTTTTAAAGTTTCTGCAGTGCGGCCATAACCAACTGCTAAGCCAATTGTACCTTTTGCCTGACCAGGTTGAGGATAAACAGGAACTTTTACAGTGATACCGTTTACAGTTAATTCAACAATAGATCCATCAATATCCTGACGTAACATTTCATTCAACTTCATCTCTTTTACATCAAGAGGGCTCATTGTAATGTAATTATCCCAGGTAACTTTAGAGATAGGATCTGGCAACTCCATTAACCAAGGGTTATTGGTGTAGTTACCATTACCAATTCCAATTTTTTCGTAAACAAATAATTCAATACCACCACCTTTAACTGAAGTTGCCATTGTAGCAGCTTTGTTATAATCAGGTGTAGGTAATGTTTCAGAAACAGGGCTTATAACAGCTTCTACTTTTGGATTTGCATGTACTGCTGCTGTAGTATCTGTATTTTCAAGCGTTGCAACACCATTTAACGCGAAATTTCCTGTAGAATCCGCTTTAGGAAGAGGTGCAACAGTAACTTCATTTTTAACGTAAGTTTTTACAGCGCCATCATGTAATGCATGAGCCCAGAAAGTTGGAAAATCTGAATGCTTACCTTGATTAGGGAACACACGGTTATTCCAGAACCCTTGTAAATACGCTAAGTAATTTGACTTAATACCAGACCATTTTAATAATGTATCCTGAAACTGACGGGTACCTTCGTGACGAGGTGCTGCAAAAATAGGATTAATGGTTGGTTGTTGTAATGTAAACATGCCGCGTTTTGGATTAGCATCGCCCCAAGCTTCTAAATAGTGGTGATCAGGAACAACGATGTCAGCCATTTGAGCTGTTTCATCCAATACATTTGCAAAAGATATTTTTGTAGTAACCTTACCATACGCTGCTGCAAATTTTAAAGATGCAGGCGCAGTATAAACCGGATTACAGTTATAAGTCATTAAAACATTTACTTTACCGTTAGCCATATCAGCTACCAATTCAGCAAATTCTTTATCATCACTTTGTTTTAAATTTAAATAATTCTCAACGTCTACAGTTTTACCATAGTTGTCAAGCATTTTGTTGATACCGTTAACTAAAGTTTGAATACCTTCATCGTTAACACCCGATACAACTAATGATTTTCCTTTGTGTGCAATTAATTTATCAGCAACTTTTTTAATAGCAGCAGCTGCTTCAGGACTTGAGATCTTTTCATCACCTAAAACTTTTGCATTTGAAGTTGCGTGAGCAATTTCATTAAATAAAGCAACAGTTACTTTTCCTAATTCGCTTGGCTTAACCATGTAACGGTAATCGGCATTAGCACCGGTTAACGACATGTTGCTTTCGAAATGGAAGTGTTGGCTCATCTCCGGATTTGCTTTAGAAACCTTACGGCCTTTAGCATATTGTTTCGAGAATTCTTCGCCAGAGATCCAGTTACCTAAAAAGTCGCAGGCAATACCCACAACAATTTTTGCATCACTAAAATCGTAAGAAGAAACTACAGATTTACCAAAAACATTTTTATTTGCTTTGGTTAACGCGTTATAAGAAATAGCATCGTAAGTAACGTGTTTTGTATTTGGATGCTTCTCCATAAACTCAGCAATAACTGCTTTTGTAGATGGACTGATAATGGTAGAAGTTAAGATGCGGATAGTTGCGCCGTTCATTGCAGCTGCAGCTGCATCATCAGCAACTTTCCAGCTTGCATCTTGTTTTTTAACGATTGGGCCACGTAAACGTGCGCCATCATAAATACCTAAAACCGATGCCTGAACACGTGCGTTTGTACCGCTGTGTGTGATACCACCAAGATCATTTCCTTCAATTTTGATAGGACGTCCTTCGCGCGTTTTTACAAGGATAGATGCATAATCATGCCCATCATAAAATGTAGTAGCATAAAAGTTAGCAACACCTGGTGTAACCTCTTCAGGTTTTACAACGTAAGGAATAGATTTCATAACCGGCGTTTCGCAAGCTGCTAAAGCAACTGCTGCCGTTGAAAATCCCATTACCTTTAAAAAATCACGGCGCGATGTGCCTTCTTGTTCGGCTTCATCACTACCCAAAAACTCATCCATAGGAAGAGGAGTAGCAAACTCATTTTTTTGTTGCTCTTGAAACTCCGGACTATTATGTAGTTCAGGTAGACCTTTCCAGTATTTTTTCGACATAGACATTAGTTATATAAATTCTTACTGTAACTTATTATTAATAGTGACACTTACCACACTCTAAACCACCAATCTTATCAACGGTAAATTTAACATCGTACTGACCAGCGTATTTTTCTTTTAATGCTTTGTGTAAGCGATCGTAGTAAGCATTACCTGCCATTGCTACTTCAGTTTTACGGTGGCACTCAATACACCATTTCATGGTTAAAGGTGATTTTTGTTCTGCAACGGTCATTTCTTTTACATTACCATGGCAAGTAGCACATTCAATTTTGCCAACTACAACGTGTTGTGAGTGGTTAAAATAAACATGGTCAGGTAAGTTGTGAACTTTGATCCATTGTAAAGGATTTTGTTTGCTGTTATCGTAAGTTCCTTTTTTAGGATCAAAACCTGCAGCTTCATAAATTTTTGCAATTTCTTTTTCTTTGTAAACCGGGCCGCTTTGAATGCCTTTGTGACAGTTCATACAAATGTTTACAGTTGGAATACCCGCGTGGCGTGATTTTTCAACTGAACTGTGGCAATACTGACAAGCGATTTCGTTATCGCCTGCGTGTAATTTGTGAGAGAATTTAATTGGCTGTTCAGGTTTGTAACCTTTTTGAGTTTCCCAATCGTAATACACACCAATATCAAAACAAGCATCCCAGCAGCTTTTCATTCCGCCAAAAGCAATTATTATTACAAATACACCAACTAAACGACGGTTATTACCCATCCAGTATTTTACCTCCTGGCCAAAGGTCATATCAGGATTTTCAGCCTTACCTTCTGCACGGTTACTTGCATTTTGCATAGAAGCTCTAACGCTACGCAAAGCACCAATTAAAATTGCTAAAATAACAATAGCACCCAAAATTAAATAAAGAGGCTCAATACCACCATTTCCTTCAGATGCTTCTGCGCCATCGCCACCAACCGTTGAAGATGGCAAAGCGCCTGCAACTACAGGTGCTGGTGCTTTTAAAAATGCCAAAATCGAATTAACGTCTTTGTCGGATAACTGTCCTTCAAACACAGTCATAGCAGCTTTTCCGTTGTCATTAAAAATTTTGTTTGCGTAAGCATCGCCAGATTTGATCAACTTCTCGTTGTTCAGAATCCACTTGTTTAACCAATCGCCTTTTGGCGCGCGGTCAAAAATACCCTTAAGACCCGGACCGGTTAATTTTTGGTCGGTGTGTGAAGCGTGACAAACAGCGCAATTAAGCTTAAATAATTTTTCTCCGTCCTGGGCTGTAATTTTAGAAGAGAAAGCAAAAACCGCGAAAACTACTGCTAGCAAGGTTTTTACTGATACCTGAGATATGTGGTTTTTCATATAAAAATGAGAAATTTTAAACTTATTTTGTTGTTGTAATGACAAATTAATGACACTAAACGATGGCAAAATTAACAGAAGATTGAGAACTAAAGCGGGATTTTTTAAATATTTTTAACGATAAGCTTAATTTATAATCATTCTAAATAAGATGTTTTTAAAAGTATGTTTTGTAGGTAAAAAAAAGTGGTTTATCGATACAAAATCCAAAACTAAAAAATTTAGATGAAGTTAGGAAATTAACAAAAAGAGAATACGGTTACTATTCGATGATAAACTTTTTAACTCCCAACTTTTTATCTGCTGTAATTCTCAAATAATAAGCTCCGGGCGCTAGATTTAAATTCATACCTATTTTTTGCTCATTGCTTTTTTGCGAATAAACAATTTTACCTAAAACATCCAAAACTTCAACTGTTTTTTCAGATACATTTTCAGAACACGTTACACTAAACTTTCCATCGTTTACACTTGGAAATAATTCAAATTGAATTGCTAATTTTTCTGTTTTACCTACACCTGTTATAACGTTATAACTTGTTTCCCAAATTCCTCTTCCAAAAGTAGAAACATACACTTTATTTAAAGGCAAATTAAATTCAATATCGCTAACAATAACGTTTGGCAACCCAAAGCTGTTGCTTACCCAGCTCGTATTTCCTACAGGTAAAATATAAATTCCAATATCCGTAGCAACAATTAAATTATTTGTGTTTGGAATTTGTTTTATGCAGTTAACCGGTAAATTGGGTAAATTGTATGTAATATTTTGCCAGGTGGTTCCTCCATTACTGGTCATAAAAACTTTATTTCCCGCACTAAATCCGGCCATAGAAACATAAGCGATGTTTGGGTTTGTTTCATTCACTTCAATTCCTGTGTAGTACAAACTATCGGGCAAATTATTGGTAATATTTGTAAAACTTGCGCCCCCATTTGTGGTTTTAAAAACCATGCCAGGCAATCCTAATTCATACCTTACCCTTCTTGCAGCATAAACTACCAGGCTGTTTGAGGCAGATACAGCTAAGGCACTAATTTCTGTACTCGTATTTGTATTTGTATTCGTGTAAATAGATGCCAATGCATTCCAGTTATTTCCACCATCGGTAGATTGCACCACGTTTTCATTTCCAATATACAAAACGCCCGGATGACTGTAGTCTGCAGCTATTGGTGTTACCCACTCTGCCGCTTCGTTATTCGGGTTTGTGAAGGGATAATTACTCGAAAAACCATCATTATTACTGGTGTAAAAACTCCCGTATTGGCTGGAACCAACAATATCATTGTTGTTTAAAGGATCTAAATAATTATCCATCCCATCGCCGCCAAAAATTGTTGACCATGTGCCTGCTTTAAAATAAAATGTTGCATTGTCCTGCGCACCTGCAACCAAACGTCCTGCGGCATTTTTAGAGCTCGATAATCTATAAAAAGAAGAAATCTGCATACCATTATTTAGGCCTGTCCAAACAGTTGGCCAGTTTGAGGTAGACCAATTACTGATGACCATACTGCCTGTTTTTGAGATACCACCATCGCCACACACAAAATACTGACCAGTGCTTGCCTGGTAATCGATCGAATGAATATCACCATGAATGGTAGCACCGTAATTGGTTGTCCAGTGAGAAATTGGATTAAAATTTACCGCACCATCTGTAGAACCCCACAGGTTAATGCCCCCCACATATACCGTAGTTTTTATTGTTGGATGCACTAGCAGTCCTAGATCGTAATTCCCTTGTCCACCTGGGTTTGTACCTTGCCCGGCTTCTAACACATTTAAATTTGGTGGCACAAATGTCCAGTTAACGCCTGCGTTTGTACTTTTATAAAACCCGTATAAACCATTACTACCATTAACTGCTAAAGCATAAATAAAATTTGGATCAGATGGCGCAATTGCTAATTTAACACGTTGAATAGCACCGGTTAGTGGCATACCTGTATTTAACATATTCCAGGTGTTTCCAAAATCGGTTGATTTATAGATACCGGCATTTCCAAGATTTGAATTTTGCACCCAACCTGTTGCGCCATATAAAATGTTTGGATTGCCGGGATCGCGCTGCAGATCCCAAAAAAGAGAATCTAATTTTTTTACCCAAGTCGTTCCGGCGTTAGTAGATCTGTACATGCCGCTTACCCCACATGCTACAAGCTCGTTACCGTTAGCAGGGTTAACAATTATTTTTCTTATTAAAGAGGCGTCTCCATTTGTTAATTGAAATGTTAAACCAGTAGGCGCCCAAGTCAATCCTCCATCTGTAGTTTTATAAACACCAAGACCATAATGTGTGTGCCTTTTTCTACCATTTAAAAATAAACCACCACCAATATATTCAAAATCGCAAACAGAAATATACATAGTGTTTGGATTGGATGGATCGATGCTTATATCACTAATTCTTGTTATCGGTAAATTATCCGTTAAAGGTGTCCAGCTTGTGCCGTTATTGGTTGTTTTCCATACTCCACCCTGTGCAACGCCAATAAAATAAGTATTTGGATTGGAAGGATGAAAGGCAATACAGTTAATCCGGCCAATACCATTTTCCATATAACCTGTTAAATTATTTGGCAATACATTTGGCCCGGCCGGCGACCACACCGCAGCGGCACTTGAAGCTTCCTGTTGTTGTTTCAGATTAGCCATATCAATAGCGGCGTCAACGTAATCACTAAAACCCGCAGGTTCACCTTGTGTATTTGTATGCATCTGGGTTTCATATTCCCAACGCTTATAATTTTTCCAATGCTTCTTTTTAGTTAGATCATTGCTCTTTTTAAAATCATCAAATTGTTTTTGAATTTCTTTAAAGGTCAAAGCTCTGCCTGTTGTGTTTTTAATAAAGGTTTGTCCAACCACAAATGCAGAGAAGAAAATAAAGATAAATGAAATAACAATTTTCATGAGACAATAATTTTAATTAAAGATACAAAAAATTATCTTTAACTTGTTTAATCAAAACTTAAACCTGTGATCAATTCCAAACAAAGTATTAATGAACTTAAAGCATCGGTATCGTTGTTTAACGAAACATCTGCTTCTAAAAAGAAAGAACTTTTAACGCTCTGTGCAAAAATAAAACTTAATTCGAAAAAGCTAATTGAGCTGTATAACGAATGTCTTCTTTTTTTATTGGGGTATTCTGAAAACGAAGAATTATACCTGCTTGCAAAAAAAGAAATGGAACGCCTGGCAGAAAGTGTAAAAAAATTATCTCCTTCAAAGATCGATCAGTTGGAAAGAACAGGCATCGCTTACACACAAACTCAAGCAGCAAACAGCTATACGTTAGCAAAGTGGTTACTAAAAACATATCCAAATCAGGTTGCCTTACATTCTTTTGATGAAACAGGTATTCATCCCAAAGAAGTTTTGCGCCACGCTTTATCTGAAATGGAGTTTGAATTCGCTTTTACCGAAAAATTAAACCCGGTAAAATGGTTAGAATTAGCAGCAGGTTCAAAAAACAAAAAAGATCTTTTGATCTGCATGATCAATTTATTTGAAAGAATAAATGCTTCTGATCTTATCAAAGATCAGTTGTTTGAATCGCTTAAAGTTTACATTTCTGTTATTCCAAAAAACAAAGAACTATCTAAAGGCTTTGGCAATTTTGAATTGCATAAAAATTATTATCACGTAAACGGCTTGCTAAAAAAGTTTAATGAACGCGAACTCATCAACAAAAAATTACCGGTTCCAAAAAAATTATCAGAAGCCGAAAAAAATACTATTATCGAAAAAGCACGTATTGCTTTATTTTTATTGAACCGCGAAACAGAACCTGTTGTTTACTGCAATGCCGATGGTTTATTATTTTATGAATTAGAGCATGGTTTATCTATTGCACTGTTCAGCATACTTCCTGAAAGGCGCTTGCCGCTTGAATCGTACATTGGCTTTATGATGTTTAAAAATGGTTACCCTATGGCTTATGGCGGTGGCTGGCTGTTTGGCGACCGCTCGCTTTTAGGCATAAACATTTTTGAACACTTTCGTGGTGGCGAATCTGCTTTTGTTTTTTGTCAATTATTACGTAGCTACAAACAAAGTTTTGGTGCTAATTATTTTGAAGTTGAGCCTTACCAATTCGGAAAAAATAATCCTGAAGGCATTCAATCGGGCGCGTTTTGGTTTTATTATCGTTTTGGTTTCAGACCTATTGATGCAGAGTTAAAACAATTAGCTTTAAGTGAAGCTGAAAAAATAAAGAATGAAAAAGGCTACCGCAGCTCTTACGAAACTTTAAAACGCTTTACCAATTCTAACCTTGCAGTAAATTTTGCTGATCAACCTCAACCAATAAATCCAAGCATAATAAGCGATTACATTACCGAACAGATCAAATTAAAATTTAAAGGCAATCGTGCTGCCGCCGAAAAATATTGCCTGCATAAATTAAAAACAGATCTTGGTATTGAATTAAATAAAACAAGCAAAGAAGAAAAAACCAGCATTAACAAACTCAGTTTTTTTATTGGTTTTTGTTTAAATACTTCTCACCTTTCTGCTTCTGATAAAAATAAATTAAAAGAAATGGTTTTAGAAAAAGGCAAGTCTGAATTTAAATACATTCAAATTTGTAACACAATAAATTTTAAGAAATTATTTGTTGCAGATCTATGGAAAAGTTAAGCCACGAATTACATTAATTTCGCAAATTTATTTGATTATAAACAACTGTTGTTTTGACTTAGCGGAATTCTAATTATTTTATCAAAATTTTGATAAAATAATAATTTCACAAAACAATGCCATCAATAATAGCTTCGAGTAATTTGTGAAAATTAGTGGCGACAAAAAATTATTTCTCTTTTCCTTCCCAGGTAGAGGCCTGTTTTTTAGAGAACCGGATGCCTAACATGATCTCATGCGTTCCCGAAGAATATTTTTTAATGTTGGTTGTTGTAAAATCATACGAGTAACCTATCATTAAATAATTTTTGTAAAAATAGCCTATCAATGCCGTGAATGCATCGTTATGACGATATGCACCACCTAACCAAATTTGCTCTTGATAAATTACCCTTGCCCCAATATCTAATTTTGGAGGGGCAGGAATTGCATATTTTACCAAGAAAGACGGTTCAATTTTAAAATCATCGCCAAGATCGAATTTATACGCAGCATTAAAATTAAAATGATTAATGATCTTACTATTCTTACCCGCGCCTTCGTATAATTTAATTGGTGCCTGGTATAATTGTGGCACACTTAAACCCACATAAAATCTGTCTTTTTTATGAAAATAAATTCCGGCGCCAAAATCAGGCACATAAGTTGTTTGATAGGTTGATAATAAATTTTCATCACCACTATCTCTTAAGTATAATTTACTTCCATCAATTCCCCACTGTAAAACACCGGCGCTTAACCCCATTGAAAGAAACATATCGTCTTTCAACTTCATATGATAGGCATAAGAAAAATTTAATCCTGTTCTACGTGTTGGTCCAACAATATCCGTATACAAATTCATACCAATACCCATGTTCTTATCTTTAATTGGGCCATGTAATGTTAGCATATAAGTTCTTGGGGCATCGGTAATACCAATCCATTGGTAACGACTGTTAGAGCGTACATCAGCAAATTCATCTTTTCCGGCAACGGCAGGATTAATTGCCATTTCATTTAGCATATACTGCGTGTATTGTGGCAATTGCTGGCTTATACCGCAAAAAGCAAGTAAACTAAACAATAATATGTAGTATCTCTTCATCATCTGAATATGGTTAATGGCCCGGTGTACGGCGTTGTGTATGCCGGATGATTTAAATTAATTACATAATAATAGGTTCCAACAGGCAAGTCTTTTCCTTTGAACTTACCATCAAACTCACCGTTGTATCCTTTCTTAAAGAATAATTGTTCACCCCAACGGTTATACACCTCAACCGTATTGTCTGGGAACTGATCAATATAATCTATTATCCATTTTTCATTTTTGGTATCACCATTAGGACTAATGCCATTCGGAATTTTAATTAAAGGGTATAAGAAAACAGTCATCGTATCACTATTCGTACAACCTGTTGTAAGATCTATTACTGTAACAGTATAAACTGTATTTATTGTATTTGATGCTGTTGGGTTTTGAAGACTTGGATCATCAAGCGTTAATGCTGGTGACCATAATACTGTAACAGAGCCGGTGCTTGTTGGACTACCTCCAATATTTACAGATGAGAATACTGGTATTGTATAAGTTGGGCCGGCATCTACAACCGGTAAAGCATAAATATTTACAACCACCGTATCGCGATCTAAGCAGGCAGCAACCGAAGATGTGGTAACTAATTCAAAAGTATAAGAACCCGGTGCTGTAGTTGGTGTAGGCGCATTAAATACAGGTGTATTTGCCAATGTTGTAGTAGTGTTTGGAAGCAGATACCAATCATAAGATACAGCGCCAAATGAATTTGTACCGGTTAATGCAACCGAAGGTGTAGGGCAAACCGTAACATCGCTGCCCGCTTGTGCATCAACACTAACGGTTGGAACGATATCTAATACAGTATCTTTTTGGCAACCGTTAAGATCAAGCATAGTTAATGAATAACTACCCGCTACAATATTTATAATGTTTTGTGTAGTGGCCGTAAATGCAGCAGGACCTGCCCATGTGTAAGTGTAAGCAGGCGTACCGCCGGCAACCCCAATATTTAAAGCACCATCGTTAACTGAGCTACAAGAAGAATTTGTAATTGTTGGTGTTAACACAATTGCAGCAGGGTTTATTAATGTAGTGTTTGTTGTAATTGAACAACCTTTTGAATCGGTAACCGTGGCTGAATAAACAATTGCCGCAGAGCTTGGTCCTGGACATAAAGAGAACTGTGGATTGCCTGTTGCAGCAGGCGTCCAATTAAATGTATAAGGTAAAGAACCACCACTTGGTACCAGAGTAATAGAGCCATTACACTCGTCGTGACATTTTGGTTGCTGAATGTTTGCAAGACTTAATTGCATTGCCGGACTTTGTGTAAGTGTAAATGTTTTTACGGTGATACACCCGTTTGGTGCACTAACGGTTAGCGATATGACGCCTGCAGATAAACCTGTAGCTGTAGGAGAAGTGCTGCCGTTACTCCATAAGTAACTTACCGGTGTTGAAGTACCGCTTCCAAGAGCTGTAATAGAGCCTGTATTACCACCAAAACAATTTACATTGGTTTGAGTAAATGTAACAACCGGCCCGTTTGGATTACTGATTGAAAATGCCTGTGTTTGTTGACAGCCCGAACCGTCAGTAACAGTAACCGTATAATTTCCTGCAGGAATATTGGTTAAAGAAGAAGTAATGCCAGGGCCAGGTGCCCAAGAAAAAGTATAGAATGGAACAGGATTTCCACCACTTGGTATAACGTTTATTGTACCGTTTGGCGAAGTACACGACGGCGCATTTATTACAGGCGTTAACGTTAATTGCGTTGCAGCATTAATATTTATAGATGATGTTCTAACACAACCTTGCGCATCAGTCATCTGCACAAAATAAGGCCCGGCACATAAATTTGTTATAACTGAATTTGAAACCGCAGGGCTTATCCAATTATAACTTATTGGCGCTGTTCCACCAACCGCGGTAATTGTAGCAGCGCCATTACATTGCCCCGCACAAACTTCATTTTGAATGTTAGTGGTTTCACCGGTAATTCCGTTTGAATTGCTGATTAATACATTTTGTAATTGCGTACATAAATTTCCATCAGTAACTAATACCTGATATAATCCAGCACACAGATTAGATGCAGTTGGTGCAGCTGCGCCCGATGTCCAGCTGTAAGTGTACGGAGCTGTTCCGCCAATAGCAGTAACAGTTCCTGCACCATTACACATATTACAAGAAGGAGAAGCTACAGAACTGGTCGAAGTAATTTGTGTTGGTGATGTAATTGTTGCTGTAAAGCTATTGAAGCAACCAATATTATCTGTTGCGGTATAGGTATAAACTCCGTTACATAAATTACCAATTGATGGGCCTGATTGCGAAGTACTCCACATATAAGTAAATGGCGGATTAGCACTTCCAGAAATAGCAATTATACTTGCGGCACCAACACAATTTCCAAAACAAATATTATTTGTTACAGATGCGGTAGCTGTCATATTTTGTGCGCCCGGTAAATTAACAGTTTGTATTGACGGACAATTATTACTATCAGTAATAGTTATTGTGTAATTTCCTGCACAGGCATTTATTAATGTTGCTGTAGAAGAAGTTCCAGGCGTCCAGGTATAATTATAAGGCGAAGTTCCGCCCGATGTACCGAGTACGACCGAACCATCACAAATTCCGTTACATGTTGGGAATGTTAAGCTCGGTAAAATAGTAATTGAAGCGGGTTGTGTAATAATAACCGAGTTAAATAATAAACAACTGTTTGCATCAGTTATTTGCGCTGTGTAAGTACCGGCACATAAATTTGTTTGCGGATTTACATTGGTTGATGATGGCGGTACTACCCAAACAATATTATAACCAGGGGTTCCGCCCACAATGGATACAGGATTAACTGAAGCGGCTCCTGTACATAATCCAAAACAAGTGATACTAGAAGATGTAATTGGCGCCGAACTTGGCCCATTTGAATTACTTAACGGTATACTAACTGTGTTTGTACAATTATTAGCATCGGTTACAACAACTGTGTAAATACCCGCAGCTAAACCTGTAACCACCGAACTGGTACTAATAACCGGCGCAGCCCATGAAAAACTATAAGTAGGAGTTCCACCTGTTGGAATAACAGTAATAGAGCCGTTTGGTGAACCACAGGTAGCAGGACCAACAGAAGGATTAACGTTTAATACCGGGGGATTGGTTAATGTAAATGTTTGAACATCCTGGCAACCGATAGCATCCTGTATAGATACAGAATAATTACCGGCACATAAACTGTTAAGTATACCTGTTGTATTAATAACAGTTGGGGCAGCCCATGTATAGGTTACTATACCAGTTGCATTTGCAGGAGTGCTTATTGCAACACCATTACAATTACCATTACATGCTGGATTGGTTGTTGTTACATTAGCAAGTAAAGCAGGTGGATTAACCAAATTAGCAACGCCTGTTGCAATACATCCTGCGGCATCGGTAGCTGTTAATGTATAATTTCCTGCACATAAATTTGTAGGATTTTGACCTGTGCCTGCTATTACCCAGTTAAAGTTAACTGTTCCCTGTGCGCCTGCCATTAAAGTAGAGATGCTTCCGTTACATGCGGCGTTACACAAAGGGTTAGTAGGTGTTAATGTTACATTAAATACACTTGGAGCTGTAATGGTAAAAGCCTGTGAGCTTGTACAACCGTTTGCATCCGTAACCGTTCCTGTATAATTTCCGGCACATAAATTACTTTGGTTTGGTGTTGTGGCAGGTCCATTAGACCAGCTGAATGTATATGTTGGCACACCGCCTGAAACGGTAAGTGAAGCAGTAGCATTACATGAATTAGAGCAACTTGCATTAACCGAAGTAAGTGTTGAAGTTAATGCAGTTGGCTGTGTAATAGTAACAACTGTTGTAATAGGACAGCCATTCAGATCTGTAGCATTTACGGTATAAGCTGCCGGACACAAGTTAAAAATGTTTTGGTTGGTAGAACCCGTAAATGTTCCAACAGGCAACCAGGTAAACGTTACCGGCGCAGTACCACCACCGGCAGTTACGTTTATTGATCCGTTACAAGCCGCATTACACAAGACATTGCTCGCTGTTGCAGTTAATGTTAAAGCAGTTGGCTGTGTAATAGAAAAAGTAAATTGTCTTGGACAAGAATTTGCATCTGTAATGTTTAAAGTATAGATACCAATGCATAAACCTGAGATATTTTGTGTGGTTGCGGTAAACGCTGCCGGCCCCGACCAGCTATAAGTATAACCGGGTGTTCCTCCATTTGGTGAAATATTAATCGATCCGTTACAAGCCGCAAAACATTTTGCAGGTGTAACAGTAGATGTGATCGTTAAAGAGTTTGTTGGTTGAGCAATAACAATAGATTGTGTGGTGATACAACCAGTTGGAATATTCGTTACTGAAATATTATATGTTCCGGTATTTAAACCACTTGCTGTACTTATATTACCAATAGTCGTAAATCCAACAACCGGTGTCCATGTAAAGGTATAAGGTCCGCCACCTGTGGCTGTTACAGTAGCAGCGCCTGTACTGCCACCAAAACAAGCAACAGATTGTGTATTGATAGTTAAGGTTGGTCCACCAGGATTTGTAAGAAGTGCATTAAGTGTAGCCGTACAACCCGCACCATCAGCAACCACTAATGAATAAGAACCTGCTGTTAATGACGAATAGCAACTTGTATTTGCACCAACACCGCCCGATGGACTCCATGTAAAAGTATAACCCGAACCACTACCACCACTTGCTGTAGCACAAATGCTTCCATTATTAACAATACATGCAGATGGATTGGTTGTTGTAAATGTAGCTGTAATTGATGGAGAAGATGTAACTGTATATACTTGCGGCGACTTTGTACAATTGTTCGCATCCTTTATTAATAAAGTATATGTACCTGCACATAAATTTGAAAGGCTTGGTGTATTTATTGAACCTGGATTCCATGTATAAGATAATGCGCCTGTACCACCACTTGCTCCAGGATTGATAGATCCGTTACAATTTCCAAAACAGTTAACATTGGTTACCGTTGGGCTAAACACAATATCCGGTGGATTGGTAAATGAAATAGTGGCTGTGTTCGAACAACCGTTTGCGTCAGCCACTAAAACAGTATATGTTCCGGCACCTAAACCTGTTGCCACTTGCGTAGTTTGAGATGGAGGGCCGGTTACAGACCATGTATACGTATAAGGCAATGTACCCCCTAACGGATTGGCGGTTGCCGTTGCATTGTTTGCTCCAAAACATTGTATAGTTGAGCCTGAAGTTGCAACTGTTACACTAACGGTTTGCACAATGCCGGCAGTTGCTGTTGCGGTACAACCTTTACTATCAGTAACCGTTACCGTATAATTGCCCGGGCATAATGAGCTAACAGCCGCATTTGTTCCAACAGAAACACTTAAAGAGTTTGTCCAGACAAAACTATATCCAGGTGTTCCGTTAGAAGCCTGAACTGTTGAAGCGCCTGTACAGGCATTACAACTTGAAACTATTCCTGTAATAGCTGCCGATAATGCAATTGGCGAGGATATATTAAAATTAATAGATTGAGAACAGCCGTTAGCATCGGTAACATTACAAATGTAACTTCCCGCAGCAAGACCTGAAAATATACCCGTACCGTTTATTACCGCACCAACTTGAAATGTATAAGATGGTGTGCCACCTGTTGCTGTAATCGTTGCAGATCCATCACTGCTACCCGCGCATGATGTAGATGCCGTTACCTGTGTTAATGTTAATGATGTTGGAGAAACTATTGCTGCTGTTCCTGTTTTTGTACATCCTTTAGAATCAGTTACCGTTAATGTATAATTACCCGCACATAAACCCGTATTTGGATTTCCTGTTGGGCCGTTAGACCAGGTTAATGTATATCCAGGCGTTCCGCCAGTTACTGTAGCAGATAACACACCATTACATCCGCCAAAACAGGTCGGGTTTGTTGGATTTATTGTTATTGTAACATCGCTTGGTTGAACCAGTGTAGCAGTAGTACTGGCTGTACAACCATTTGCATCTGTTACATTAAACGTATAATTTCCTGCACATTGACCCGCAAGAGCCCCTCCCGCTACGGTTCCTGAAGGCGTTGTCCACACAAAGTTATAGCCGGGCGTTCCCCCTGCGGCACTTCCCGCAAGCGTTCCGTTACAAGAGTTAAAACAAGTTATTGAGGTTGAATTTACAGAAGGTATTAAAGGATTTGGCTGCTGAATATTTATTGTAAATGACTGCGCACAGCTTGACCCGTGACCAATTGTTAATGTGTAGATGCCTGCACATAAATTTGTATATGGCGGCGCGGTTGTAATGGTGGCAGAAGCTGATGCTAAAGTAAAAGTGTATGGCCCCGGAGGCCCACTTGGAGCGGCATTGATAGATCCGTTACAGGCAGAATTACAGGTTACACTTGCAGATATAATATTTGGTACAACGCTTGGTGGTGAAGCTATATTTACAGTTGTATTAATAGGACAAAGAGAAGCATCTCTCACCGAAACAGTATAAACTCCCGCAATACAAACATTTGAAATTGTTGCGGTACCCTGGCCAGTGGGTGGAACCGGAGACCATGTAAAAGTAAACGGAGCACCGTTACCACCAGTTGGTGTTGCTACCGCCCCACCATTACATAACCCAAAACAGGTTATACTTTGTGAAACTGCTGTAAGTGTTAATGGCGGCGGCTGCGTAATAGTTACCTGTGTAGTACCTGTACATAATGATGGAGCCTGTGCGGTAATGGTGTAAACCCCGGCACAAAGGTTGTTCCATGGCGGTGAACTGGTGAGCGTTGTAGTTGCAGAAACTAAAGTAAATGTAAATGGACCCGCAGGACCTGATGCTGATGCGTTAATAGTTGCATTACATAAAGCATTACATGAAACATTTGTAAATGTTGGCGTTACAGTAATTGGCGGAGGCGAAGTAATTGTAAAGTTTTGAGAAATAGGACACAAATTAAAATCCAAAACAGAAACAGTTTGTGTACCCACACATAATCCATTTATTGAGTTAGTGCTTGTATTAGGCCCCGGAGACCAAGTATATGTATAAGGTGCAACACCACCGGCTAATGTAACCGACGCGGTACCATTACATAATCCACCGCAGGTAATATTTGTTTGTGTTGGTGTAATAGTTAACGCTGGTGGTTGCGTAATATTGGCACTTGTTACAAAGGTGCAGGTATTGGCATCTGTAATTGTAACGTTTATGAGTCCAGGGCATAAACTTATTAATGAGGCAGAACCCGATGCCGGTACAGTAAAAGTGCCCCCAGGGCTAAATGCTACCGTATAGCCTGCTGTACCGCCGGTAGGAGAAATAGATAAAGATCCGTTGCAGGCAGCGTTGCATCTAACATTTTGAACTATAGAGCTTGTATTTATTGCGGTTGGCTGCGTAAGCGTTGGGCTAAATGTTCTTGTACAACCTTTTGTATCAACAATAACAAAGGTATTTTGACCAGCGCATAAGTTAGAAAAAGTATTTATACCCGCAGTTACAGGAATTGCGATGCTGGGACTTGAGGGGCTAAAAATTGTAACCGTGTATGGACCAACACTACCACTTACATTACCAGTTATAGCACCATTACAAAGGCCGTTACAGGTAGGCTGAACAAATGTAAAAGGCACAAAATTGATTGCTGAAACCCCTACAACCTGCGCAGCGTTTGAGAAAGCTATTGGGGTCACACCACTAAAAACAATTACGTCAAAAAAGTCAACACAGGCACATAGATTTGTAACGGTATAACTTCCGGGTCCTGGCACAGAAACCAGCGTTGGCGTGGGGCAGGATGGGTTATTCCATTGTAAAGTATATGGCCCTGCTACACAGCTGGCATCAATATTTAAAATAAGTTGTCCGTCACAGGCCCCCGAGCAAGAAATACCAACACCAGTTAATGTTGCGCCACAGGCTACAGCAGAGCTGTTCAATATCTTATAATCGTTTCCAAAACTAACCTGCGGGTTTACTTTGTATTTTAACTGATCACTTTGCTGTGCTCTGAGAGAAAAATTTTCTGATACAAAATGGGCATTTGTTCCAATCTCTATTGTATTAGCTATATCAAGATTTCCTTTCCTGAAATCAAAATTTACATTAGCCGAATTCGCATAAAAATTGCCAGCTTTAACTTTAGCTGAATTTATTTTATAATTACCACTATTAAATGTTAACGAATTTGAATTTGCAATATTTACGTATTTCAAATTCCAGTTACCGCTTTCAAACACAACATCACCATCATAAGCCTCATTGTTAAAACGAACATTTTTATATTGGGCAGAACCCGATGAGAATTTCAATTTAGAGTTGGTTTTAAAATCTGTTGAAGGGCTTAATTCAAAGTCGCCTGAAATATTTATCTCTGTATGATTTGTACCAACAACAGTGTATTTAACAAATTCGTTGGTAAATTTTAAAGACTTACAATAATTAACTCCAACAAAAGTAATAACGGGATGAGTATAATTTTTTGTTGAGTTATCGTCAAAAACAACATCGTTATTGGCTGAGGGTGTAATATTAGCAATAGCACCTCCGGATGTTAAACTCCAGTGATTTTGGTCGTTAAAACTACCACTACCTCCCACCCAATAAAGGGTTTGCGCTCTAAAAACGAAAAAAGAAAAACAAAAAAATATAAAAAGTATAAACCTTTTCTGTCCCAAATACATAGAATTTGACTTATTTTTACGAAAATAAAGCTTAATTGGTTACTAATATACAACAAATAACAACATAATTAACAATTTGATTGTGCAAACTTTGCCCAACCGTTATAAATTTTAGATGAATGAACAATAAAGAAAAAAATAGCTGGAAAACATTAAACAGTGAAGTAAAATTTGAAACGCCCTGGATAAAAGTTACCAAACACGACATACTTAATCCCGCCGGAAAACCCGGTATATATGGAGTTGTAACGTTTAAAAATTTAGCCATTGGTGTTATTGCTCTTGATAACGATTATAATACCTGGTTGGTTGGGCAATGGCGCTATCCTTTAGACAAATACAGCTGGGAAATTCCCGAAGGAGGCGGCCCATTAGATGAAGAACCTCTAGCATCTGCAAAGCGTGAATTAAAAGAAGAAACAGGTATTATTGCTAAAAAATACACACAAATTGCACATATGCATACAAGTAATTCGGCTACAACCGAGTATGCTATTTTATTTGTCGCACAGGATCTTGAGTTTACCGAAGCAGAGCCGGAAGAAAGTGAAGATCTTCAAATTAAAAAAGTACCGTTTAAACAAGCGTATGATATGGTTATGAGTGGTGAAATTACCGATTCGTTGAGCATGGTAACCATTTTAAAAACCAAAATACTGATTGACGAAGGAAAGCTCTGATCTTTTTTAATATCACATTGTATTACAGATTTTATTTCTACTTTTACATTCTGATAAAAATGAAAGCACTTGTTCAAAATTTTACAAATCAATTAAAAGAAGCTAAGGCAATTGCTGATAAAGCAATTATTTCGTCTTCAAATAATATTCAAAATATTGTTATTACCGGACTAGGTGGTTCAGGTATTGGCGGCACTATTATTTCTGAACTGATCTCAGATTCATGCAACGTACCTATCATTATCAGTAAAGATTATTTTTTACCAGCATTTGTAAATGCAAATACATTGTTGATTGTTTCAAGCTATTCGGGTAATACTGAAGAAACTTTAAGCGCCATGCAAATAGCTATTACTAAAAAAGCTCAAATTGTTTGTGTTACGAGTGGTGGCAAAGTTTTAGAATTGGCTAAACAACACCAGTTTGATTTTATTGAAATCCCTGGTGGTAATCCACCACGCTCCTGTATTGGTTACTCTTTGGTACAACTAATAAAAATTTTAGTTGCAAAAGGTTTTGCCGATAAAAAATTATTTACTGACCTTGAAAACGCTGTTGCTCTTTTGGACCGAGAAGTTATAAATATAAAAAGCGAAGCGCAAAAAATTGCAGAAAAACTGGTAAATAAAATTTGTGTTATTTATTCACTGGGCACCTGCGAAGGTGCTGCTGTTAGGTTCAGACAACAAATAAATGAAAACAGCAAAATGTTATGCTGGCACCATGTTTTTCCTGAAATGAACCATAATGAATTAGTAGGCTGGACAACTAAAAATGACAATCTGGTTGTTGTTACTTTTCATACTTCATTTGATTATGCCCGCACCAAAAAACGTTACGATGTTTGTAAACCCATTTTTGCAAAATACTCAAACACCGTAATTGATCTTACCGCAAAAGGTGAAAGTAAATTAGAACAGTTTTTATACTTAATAAATATTGGCGACTGGATAAGCTGTTACGTTGCAGAACTAAGAGGCATCGATCCGGTTGAGGTAAATGTTATTGATCATTTAAAGACTGAACTAGCAAAATTTTAGTTTTGCAAAATAAAAAGATCATATTTCAGGATCTGGGTTTAATGGATTACAAAGCTTGTTGGGATTACCAGGAAAAGCTTTTCAACAAAACCGTTCAGCAAAAAATTTCTAATCGCGATCTTTCTTTAGAAAAACAAATTCCAACACAAAATCACTTGTTATTTGTTGAACACCCCCATGTTTATACATTGGGAAAAAGTGGTAACGAAAAAAATCTTTTGCTGAATGAAAAACAACTTGAAGAAAAACATTCTACTTATTACAAAATAAACCGTGGTGGTGATATTACCTATCATGGACCAGGGCAATTGGTAGCCTACCCTATTTTAGATCTTGATAATTTTTTTACCGATATTCATAAATATCTGCGCTTGCTCGAAGAGACCATTATCATCACTTTAAAAGAATATGGTGTTGAAAGTGGCCGCAGTGCAGGCGAGACTGGTGTTTGGCTGGATGCAGATAATAAGTATAAAGCAAGAAAAATTTGTGCCATGGGCGTTCGTTGCAGCCGTTGGGTAACTATGCACGGCTGGGGATTTAATGTGAATGCCGATCTTAATTATTTTAATAACATTATACCTTGCGGCATTAACGATAAAGCTGTAACAAGCTTAAATAAAGAGATGGGACACGATGTGGACATGAATGAAATAAAAGAAAAATTAAAAAAGAATTTTACGAATTTATTTGATACTGAAATTGTTTAACCACTAAGCCCACAAAGAAGGCTCAAAGAACACAAAAAGCTTAGTGCACTTTGTGCAATCTTAGCGACCTTTGTGGTTAAGTATTAATACGGACTTTGTTTTCTTATCAATCTTCCGAAGAGTTTAGGGAAAAACCGTTTTATCTTAACCATTAAAATTTCTTTTCCGCCAATATAAATTTCTTCTTTATTGTTAAGGATGCCTGAAATTATTTGCACTGCGCATTCTTCAGCGCTCATTGCATCTTCATGGCTTTCATCCATTTTGCTATGAACAGCGCCGCTTGCTGTTACGGCATTAAGCGAAACGTTAGTTTTAATTTTACCTGGACAAACAATTAATGTTTTAATTCCCTGCTTTTCAGTTTCTAATCTTAACGAATCAAAAAAGCCATGTAAAGCATGTTTTGCAGCGCTATAAGATGAACGCAAATAAAATCCAAATTTACCGGCAATACTGCTTATGGCAATTATATGTCCGCTTTTCTGGCGTTTCATGTAAGGCAACACGGCTTTTGTTAAAGCCACGTAAGAAAAATAATTTACTTCCATTAATTGACGATCAATATCAATTGATGTTTCGCCAGCTTCAGAACGCTGACTATAACCACCGTTATTAATAAGTATATCAATACGTCCGAATTTATTTAATATTTGGGCAGCCAAACCCGATGCGTTTCTTGTATCACTTAGATCAAAAGGCAAGATCATAATATCCAGCTCAGGTAATTTTGTTAAAATTGCAACACGTTTTAATTCATCTTCCCTTCTTGCAGATAAGATCAGGCGTGCTTCCTGTTTTGCAAATTCAATTGCCAAAGCTTCACCAATACCCGATGATGCGCCTGTGATCCATATAACTTTATCTTTAAACTCTCTCATCTTTTCTCTAACAAATCTACAATTTGTTTTGGATCAATTTTAGTAATACAATTACATTCTTTTCCCATCTTGCAATCTGCACATTCTTTATCAAAAACAACAGCATACGCATTTTTCCCTAACGGCATCCAACGACCCGGGTGCATTGGCCGTTTTGATACAAATAAACCAATTGCTTTTTTATTTAAGGCAGCCGCAATATGTAGCGGTCCTGTGCTTGCAGCAACCAAACCATCCGCCGCATTTATAAAAGCAATAAACTGTTGAAGAGATAGTTTACCTGTAAGATCAGTTATGTTTTTATTCCTTAAAAATTCAAGCATTAAATCTCCTTCCTGTTGTGTGCCACTTATAAATATTTTGAATTTATCTTTTGGTAAAATCTGAACCAGCTTTTCAAAATTATCAATACCCCACTCTCTTGCACTGCCTTTGCTTTTTGGGTGAAGAATAATATTGAATTTATTTTTATCTATAAGATCTTCAACCTCTTTATTTAAAGAAGGCAAGTTCGTGAAGCCATAAAAATTTGAAACATCATTTAATGCAATCGACGTATCCACATTTAAAAAATCCAGTAATTTAAAATTCAATTGCGATTCGTGTTTATCTGATTTTTTTCGCGAAAGTTTAATTAATTTATTACAGGTTAACCAATGATACAACCTATTAGTAGTGCCCACCCGTAAAGGAATACCTGCACTTTTTGCCAACCACGCAATTTCTTTTTTCGGAAACACATGTACAACAACATCGACTCCAAATTCTTTTAAATAATTTGTTTGTTTTTGTTTGTCTAACTTTTCTATTTCATTATAATTAATAAAACCATCAACATGTTTACTTAATGCTATTACATCTTTTGTATAAGATCGTCCCATAAAAAAAACTTTACACTCGGGAAAATGTTTTTTTATAAAACCTGCCATTGGCAAGGTTAACACCACATCACCAATACTATCGGTTCTGCTTAAAACAATCTTAAAATTATTTGGCAGCTTTTTGATGATACAGATTTCTTAATTTTTTATACTTTAACCAGGTTGCATAAGCTGAGATCTTCGAAATTAAAAAGCCGGCGTGTCCATCCAAAAATCCAAGCTTTAATAAATAGTGATCGATAAATTTAGCAACAGGATTTACAATTAATTTAAACAGTGGCGCTTTTTTTTCTTTTTGAAAATATTCTTTGGCAGAAATATTGGTAAAATATTCCACCTGCTTATAATGATCTTCCAATGTGTAATAACTGTAATGCAAAATATCGCCTTTTAAATGTCCTGCGTTTTTATCACCAATAAATAATTCATATTTATCATGTGGATTAATACCAGTCCAATGTCCTTTTCTCCTATCCCATAAACGTAACTTTGAATCCGGATACCAACCGCAATGATTTACCCAGTGCCCGCAATAATTAGTAAGACGGTTCATGTAATAACCTTCTTTTACAAAATTTTTCTTAATGTCAGAGATAGATATTTGTAAAGTTTTATCAAGCGCTTCGTCTGCATCTAAAGAAAGTACATGATCGTTTGATGCATAAGTAATGGCGCGATTCTTTTGTTGAATATGTCCGTCAAAAGCATGCTGAAAGAATTTTACACCATGTTTTTCGCAAATTTGTTGGGTGTTATCTTTGCTGAAAGAATCTAAAACAACTATCTCATCGGCTAATTCTTTAACTGAAAGCAAACAACGCTCAATGTTCTTTTCTTCATTAAAGGTTATTATAACAACTGATAGTTTTATCACATCTCAAAAATACCATTTTTTACAGACATAGCTCATTTACTCAATAAACTATACCAGTTATATACCAAGGCAGCCAAAACACATGTTTTAAACTATAATACCCTTAAAATCACTATCTTTAACCTCTCGTATAAAGCACTCATTTTTTAACTTATTATGAAAAAGTACTATTACTTTTTTATTTTTTTTACCGTATGTTTTGGTTGTTTTGCACAACCGGGTAAAAATGGTGCATTAACAGTTTCTGCACCTAATCAAATCTTAAATCAATACATTCCAGTTTCAGTTAACATTGCTGCCGGAAGCAGTGTGGTTACTATTGCCAATTCATCTTTATTTTCTATTTGTCCGGGTGATCTTATTATGATCTACCAGGCGCAGGGAGCTAGTATGGATATTACGAATACTGCCTCTTATGGTAATATTACAAACTATAACAGTGCGGGACTATACGAATTTAAATATGTGCAAAGTGTTAGCGGAAACAATGTAACTACACAAACCACATTTACAAATTCATATGCCGTTGCAGGAAGAGTGCAATTAATAAAAGTACCGCAATACACTAATCTTACAATAAATGCGGGGGCAAGTATTGTGCCTAAACCATGGAAAGATACAACCATTGCTGCTACACCATATCGCTTTGGTGGTTTAGTAGTATTGCATGCAACAAATATTGCAAATAATGGAACTATTACTGCTACGAGCAGCGGTTTTAGGGGAGGGGCACTTTTTATTAGCGGCGGATTGAATTTAGGATTTACCGCATTCAGATCTACTTTTAATAATCAGGGAGGAGAAAAAGGGGAAAGTATTTTTGGATATCAGTTAGATTATGATGGACCAAACGGAGGAAGGTATTGTTTGGGCGCCCCTTCAAATGCCGGTGGTGGCGGTAACGGACATAATGCTGGTGGTGGCGGTGGTGCAAACGGCAATAATGGTAACGCCTGGAGTGGTCAAGGAATTATGATTGTAAATGCAACTAATCTTTTAGCTGCATGGGCTTTATCTGCTGGTTATGCGGCTAATGGTAATGCTTTAACTAATTCTTCGGGCGGTGGTCATGGTGGTTATTCTTATGGTGATGCAAATGCAAACGCCACTGTTCAGGGACCCGCAAATCCTGCGTGGGTAGGCGATACAAGAAGAGAAGTTGGTGGCATTGGCGGAAGACCTTTAACAAATATAAATTCAGAAACACGTATTTATTTTGGCGGTGGTGGTGGCTCAGCACATGCAGATAATAACGCAACACCCGCAGCCACAAATGGTGGTGGTATAGTATACCTTATTGCAACAGGCGCTATTTCAGGCACTGGCAATATTCTTTCAAATAGTACAAATGTGGGTAATTCATCCGGCTGCAATTGCGACGGCCTTTCCGGAGCAGGCGCGGGAGGCAGTATTGTTATTAAAACAGGCGCAATACCTGTAACGCAGGTTGTAACAGCAAATGGAGGTAACGGTGGCAACCAAATGTTTCCTGTTGCACCAAGTAATCCAAACGAAAGCGAGGGCCCCGGCGGAGGCGGCGGAGGCGGATTTGTAGCTATATCAACTGGTGCGGTCATACCTCAGGTAAATGGCGGTTTAAATGGTTCTTCATTATCGAATGCAGTTGCTAATGAAATGACCTTTAATGGCTCTACCCAAGGAGCTATAGGGCAAATAGCGCCGGTATCAACAGCTTTTGTGGCATTTTTTCCAATTGTACCAACGGTTGCAGCGGGTACAACCATGGCTGTTTGTGCAGGTTCTGTTTTAAATTTAACTACAACAGCAGGCGCATCTATTTATAGTTGGACAGGCCCGAATAGTTTTACTTCTGCAATACAAAATCCTACTATTTCAAATGTTACCACATTAGCAAATGGCATCTATACAGTAACACAAAACTTTTCAGGCTGCTTACCACCTGCTGCTTTTACAACTACTGTAACAGTAAATCCTACTCCAACCATTACACTTTCAAATACTGTAATTTGTTCAGGACAAACTATTAACTTAAATCCTACCATTAATACAGCAACATCATTTACATGGACAGGGCCAAACAGTTTCAGTGCAGGTACATCAAGCGTTTCTATTTCAAATGTATTACCAAATGCCAGTGGTGCATATACTTTAACGGGTAGTAATGCAGGCGGTTGTATAAGCACGGCTATTGCAAATGTTACTGTAACCCCTACTCCAACAGTATCACTTTTATCTAACTCACCTGTTTGTGAAGGTGCTGCTTTAAATTTTACAACTAACGGGGCAACTTCTTATTTACTCAATGGTCCAAATGCGTTTTCAAGTAATGTGGCTAATCCATCAATAAATGCCATTTCTTTAGCCGTTGCAGGAGTATATACTTTAACAGGAAATAACAACGGTTGTTTTGCAACAATCACAAATACTGTAGCCGTTAATGCAGCTCCAAGTATAACGCTTAATACAAACTCGTTTTGCAGCGGACAATCAATTATTTTAAATCCTTCCGTTTCATCAGTTATTGCTTATTCATGGTCTGGTCCAAACTCATTTAATGCGTCTACCCAAAACTTTACAATAACAAATTCAAGTTCTGTTAATGCCGGTATCTATACCCTAACAGCAACAAATATAAATGGCTGCTCAGCTATTGCATCAGCCAGTGTCTCAATAGTACAATTGCCTACAATAAATGTTGCAGGTTCTTCAGTTTGCATCAATCAACCTATAAACATTAACTGTAATACAAATGGCTCTTCTTTTTCATGGAGTGGACCTAACGGTTTTAGTTCTGCCGCACAAACAATTAGTTTTAGCAATGCAAGCTTCAGCTTATCGGGCGCTTATAATGTAACTGTAACATCGGCACAGGGTTGTACAAATGTAGCTGTTGCAACAGTTTCTGTTTATCCTTTGCCAACGCCTACACTTAGCTCCAACTCACCTGTTTGTGTAGGCGGCACTTTAAATTTGTTTGGTGGTGGTGGCAACACTTTTTCATATTCCGGACCTAATGGTTTTACAAGTACTTTGCAAAATCCTTCAATTACCAATGTTACAAGTGCTGCTAGCGGTGTTTATACTTTAACGGCTATTAATTTTGGATGTTCGGCTTTTATTACACTGCCTGTTTCTATTTTTAGCTCAAATGCAGGCACCTTAACTGTGAGTGATAACGAAAAGTGCATTCCATTCTGCCCAAGCTTCTCAATAAATACAAATGGATCGCCTGCAAATACAACAAGTGTGAACGTTAATGGACAGCTGCTTATTGGCAACCCTGTAAATTATTGCATTACCACAGCTGGAAATTATACTGCCAGCTCTATTTTTAAAGATGCTGATGGTTGTATAAATACATCAACCATTTTAGTTACAGGTTATCCAAAACCAAATGCGGATTTTATTTTCTCACCCACAAAACCGGTAGAAAATATTGATGAAGTTATTTTTACAAATACATCTACAGGTATAAATCAAATTGCCTGGAACTGGTTTTTTAACGATAACAATGGTTTTACAAGTATAAACCAAAATACCTTTTACCTATATCAAACTGCCGGTGCTTACCCGGTTGCCATGATCGTAAAAAATGTTTGGGGCTGTTCAGATACCGTGGTTAAAATAGTAACGATTGGCAATGAATATACTTTTTATGTCCCAAATGCATTTACACCCGATGGTGATGGGATTAACGATATTTTTTATCCTAAGGGCACCGGTATCATAAAATACGAGTTAATGATCTTTGACCGTTGGGGCGAATTACTTTTTACTACAAAGGATTTTTATAAAGGCTGGGATGGCACCTATAAAGGTACGCCATGTAAAACAGATGCCTACACCTGGAAAATAAATGTTAACGATTCCGAAGGCCGCAATAGAGAATATGTTGGCCACGTAACACTTTATAAATAAAAATCTGTTATCCTTTACTACTAAATGTTATTTTTGCTAAAGTGTTTAGTAAATTAAAGAACATATTCAGTCAAAATCTTGTATTAAGCATTGCGCTAATCATCACTCTTTTAGTTTATTTTAAGTTTTTATTTTTTGGCCACATCAGTTGGGATGATCCCGAAATGGTATTTAAAAATAAATTTGTAAGAAGCTTTGATATTAAAGGCTTGTTTTCCAATCATTTTGTCGGCAACTATATTCCAGTAACTATGCTTGCACATGCCATTGCCTGGCTGTTTTTTGAAAATAATGATGGCGCATATCATTTAGTTAATATTTTATTTCATCTTTTAAATGGTGTTTTGGTTTACCAATTAGGCAAGCATTTATTTAAGAATGATCTTGTAATTAATTTAGGCGCTATTTTATTTTTGCTTCACCCAATGCAAATTGAATCGGTTGGCTGGATAAGTGAATTAAAGAATGTTTTATCCACAACATTTTATCTTGCAGGTACATTATCTTATATTAATTATGCTACCTCTTCAAAAAAGAAAGATTACATTTTGTGTTTGTTCTTTTTTATTCTTGGTTGTTTAAGCAAACCATCTGTAGTTATTTTTCCAATTGTTTTAATATGCCTTGATATTCTGCTCAATAAAAAGCTCTCGGTAAAATTTATTCTCGATAAAATTCCATTCCTTTTGCTGGCTTTGCTTTTTGGTATTATCAACATTAAAACACAAACTGCAGACCAATTCATAAATCACTCACATGAGTTTCCCATCTATCAACGCATTGGTTTTGCAGGCTTTGCACTTCTTAAATACCTTATTCTTTTTTTAGTGCCAGTTAATTTAAGTGTTATTTATCCTTACCCTTCTATCAACATTTCTGTTTTTGTAATTGGCTTTTTTTTATTTGCTTTTATTTTAGTTTTAGTATTTTTATTCATAAAACAAAAAAAGTTTGAATCATTTTTTGTTATTTTATTCATTGTTCTTAATTTAATTTTAGTGTTGCAACTCTTACCTTTTGGCGAGGTGTTGTATGCAGACAGGTATATGTACATACCCATAATTGGTTTTGCCTGGCTACTTGGCTTGCTGCTTTCTAAATTAAAGATACCTGTTAGTGCCTTATCTTTTGTTTTGATACTGCTCTTTTCTGTTTTTTCTTTTACAAGAGCTAATGCATGGAAAAGTGCTTTGAATTTGTATGAAGATATTGATAAAAAATATCCCAACCAGTTTATTGTTTTAAATAGTGCCGGTGTAGAAAACATGTTCTTAAATAACGATAACAAAGCGCTTGAATATTTAAATAAAGCAGTGGCTGTTGCACCACTCAATTATAAAGGCTTTTACAATCGTGGACTTTTATACTTAAAAAATAACAAACCCGAAGAGGCCATTAAAAGCTTTAACCAGGTTTTGGAACTTTATGATTATTCAAAAGCTTATGTTGGCAGAGCAACCGCATATTATATGCTGCAGGATTTTCCAAAAGCAATTAATGATGCCAATTATGTTTTAAAAACAGAACAAAATAATACCCGAGCTCATTTTGTATTAGGCAATTGTTATAACGATCTTAACAGGCTGCAGGATGCTATGAGTGAATATAACAAATGCATTGAGCTGGATAAAGATGAAGCTGATTTTTATTTTAAGCGGGGTATTGTAAATGGCAAAAAGCAGAATTTTAATGCCTGCATAAAGGATATAGATATTTGCTTAAAATTAAAGTCAGATTATTACGAAGCTTATTATTGGCGAGGGGTTGCAAAAGTTAACCTGAAACAAAATGCCTGTGATGATTTTAAGATCGCTGCCCAAAAGAATTACGAACCTGCGATTGCCGCATTTAATAAATTTTGTCAGTAATTTTTTGTTAAAACCCTTATAAAAGCATGTATTTAAAGCTTCAAATGTTTTGTATGTAACAAAACTTTCGCATCTTTATTGTTTAAATAAAAATTCTGCATTTTACACAAATACTCATTCTTATTGCCTTTTGCGGCAATTGTTTAGGCCAAACTGTACCCTTTTATACAAAGGCTCAAAAGTTAACCGGTACATTTGGACTATATCACTACGATCCGTTTCAATTAGGTGAAAAAACAGCACAGGAAGTGGTTGATGTTTTTATTACAGAATTAGATAGCCGTGCGATGACGATAAAAGAATCGGACGTGAGGCTGTTAGAAGAAAACAGTAAAGAGCTTTTTAACCAGATAAATTCAAACAACGATTCTTACATTGAAAAAGCAAATGCCGTTTATTTAAAAGCCTTGAAAACGGTTGATTCAATTTTATCCGTGCTTTCTACACGTACTTTAAATTTTAACGAAAATGATACATCTTATCTACTGCCATATGGTTCTAAACGTATATTTTACTCTCCTAGCATAAAATATCATGCTAAAAGATTAGAGCGTTATATTAAAAGTAAAAGTTATGATCGTGTTGTAAATACAGATGATTATGAGAAACTTAGCGAAATAGAATTCAATGCAAAAGCGCAAATATTTTCAAAAACAATTATTGCCAATTTTCAAAAGAATATACAAGAAGAAATAAAAACAACTTACCGTTATGTTGAATCAATACTTTTAAATTCTATTACTTTACGTTACGATCCACACTCAAATTATTTTACCGAAGAACAAAACCAGGAATTCAACACGCAATTATCTTCTCAGGTAGAATCTTTTGGTTTTTTCTTAGATGAGAATGAAGAAGGCATTATTACCATAGCCAATATTGAACCGGGTGGATCAGCATGGATGAGCAATGAAGTGAACGAAGGCGATGCTTTTATTTCTGTAAAAATAGGAAATGAAAAAGTGACTAACGAAGAATTAAATGCTTACGAGATACAAGATAAACTGGATAAAACCAAAGAAGATAAAATTTTACTGACCGTAAAAAAACAAAACGGATTAATTAAAACCGTAAAACTAATTAAGCAAAAAACAGCTTCGGTAGATAATAGTGTAAAAGGTTATGTACTTTCTTACAATGGTTTAAAAGTAGGTTATATTTCTTTACCAAGCTTTTACACCGATATGGAAGATCATAATTTGCCGGGTTGTGCTAATGATGTAGCTAAAGAAATTTTAAAATTAGAGAACGATACGATCAAGGGATTGATCATTGACCTTAGAAACAATGGAGGCGGCTCAATGGGTGAGGCCATGAATTTAGCAGGCATTTTTATTGATGAAGGACCTCTGTTCATTATCAAAGAAAAAAACCGCAAACCATCGTTAGTTAAAGATATTAATCGAGGATCCTTATATAAAAAACCGCTTTTGGTAATGATCAACGAAACAAGTGCATCTGCATCTGAATTGTTCAGCAACATTGTAAAAGATTATAACCTTGGTGTAATAGTTGGTCAAACAAGTTATGGCAAAGGCACTGCGCAAAGTGTTTTGCCCCTGGATACCAATTTACTTTACACAAAAAATAAAGATGCAATAAAAAATAATATCGATTTTATTAAGATCACCAATAGTAAATTTTATCGCTTAAACGGTTCTACACATCAGGGCAATGGCGTGGTGCCGGATATTATATTACCACCCACTCCCGGCTATGCCACAATAAAAGAAAATAAAGAGCTTTATTTTTTACCGCCAGATTCTATTGTAAAAAAAGTAGTTTACATACCCAATTCAAAATTAAACACCCAACCACTGCAAAGTAATTCGGCCCAACGCATAGCTGCATCAAAAGATTTTAAACGCTATTTGCAGATCTCCGATTCGATAAATGATGTAATTAATAAAACTCAAAAAGTAGTTTTAAAATTTAAAGAATATAAAAAATTTAAAAAAGATACAGATGTTTTATATAATTCTCTTGAAAACGCTTTTGAGATTAATGCCAACAACATTAAATGTTTAAACAATACATTTGATCTTAAACTTGAGCAGGTAAATATTACGGCTAGAGAATTCAATTCTAAAATAATTCAGTCTATTCAAAAAGATATTTTTATTAATGAATCATTTAATATAATGAGTGACCTAATTAACCAAACACGTTAAAATATATAAAAACCTATGAAATCAATTTTAAAAACTACTGCACTTATTATTCTGTTTTTTTCTTGTATTAATTTAAAATCGCAAACAGCGGTTCAATATATGGAAAAAATAAGTAAAGAATTCTCAAAGATCTCGGAAGAGACCTGGGACTATACACGCGCTGTAGCCCATGGAAAAAAAGCAAAACAAATAGAAAATCGCAGGCGTGATATGATCAACGCTAATCGTAGTGGTTTAAATAAAATAAAAAACATGCAGCCATTTAATGGCGACGCTTCTTATCGTGATTCAACCGTTAGATATTTAGAATTAAGCTATGCTGTTTTAAACAACGATTATTCTAAAATTGTTGATATGGAAGAGATCTCAGAGCAATCGTATGATGCCATGGAAGCGTATATGACTGCGCAGGAAAAAGCGAACGAAAAACTGGAAGCCGCTTTTGAAGTGGCAGCAAGAGGTCAGCGTGATTTTGCAAAAAACAATAACATTAATTTATTAGATAACGAAAGCAAGACCAACGAAAAATTAGAAAAAGCGAGTGATGTTTTTAAATTTTACAATAAAATCTATCTGATCTTTTTTAAACCTTATAAACAGGAAGTATATTTGATAGAAGCACAATCAAAAGGTGATATCAACGCTATGAAGCAGAACCAGGAAGCCTTGGCTAAATTAGCTAAAGAAGCCAAAGAAAGCTTAAAAGATGTAAAGCCATATCAAAACAATACAACATTAAAAGCAAGTGCTACAGATGTGTTGGATTTTTATATTTATGAATCAGGAAAAATTTCTTCACTGATAGATTTTTATTTGAAAAAAGAAAAATTTGACAAATTAAAAACAGCCATGGATAAAAAAGGCCAAAAGGCAAGTAACGAAGAGATAAATGAATTTAACGCCGCGGTTAATGATTTTAATAAAGCAGGTGCTGATTACAATAACGTTAACAACGACCTGAATAAAAAACGTGCTGATTTTTTAAATACCTGGAACAATTCAGTTTCGAAATTTTTAGACAGAAATGTTTCTAAAAAGAAATAATGAAAGTTACAATCATACAAACGCATTTGTTTTGGGAAGACAGGAAAAAAAATCTATCTCATTTTGATGCATTACTTGATAAACTAAAAGGACCAACAGATCTTATTATTTTGCCGGAAATGTTTACTACCGGCTTTAGCATGGATCCTGCAAAGGTGGCAGAAGATCATTTAACTGTGACTTACAAATGGCTTCAACAAAAAGCAAAAGAAAAAAATGCTGTGTTTTGTGGAAGCGTTGCAATTAAAGATACAGGCAAATTTTATAATCGTTTGCATTGGATAGAGCCAAACGGTAATTCATCTTTTTACGACAAGCGCCATTTATTTCGCATGGCAAAAGAAGACGAAAAATACACAGCCGGAAATAAAAAAATAATAAAACAAATTAAAGAGTGGAACATTATGCCGCTGGTGTGTTACGATCTTCGCTTTCCGGTTTGGAGCAGAAATTTTAAAGATCATCAACCACAATATGATGTTTTAATTTATGTTGCCAACTGGCCTGAAGTGCGCAGTTATCCCTGGAAACAGTTACTAATTGCGCGTGCCATCGAAAACCAATGTTATGTTATTGGCCTTAATCGTGTTGGCAAAGATGGTAACGATTACAATCATTCCGGTGATAGCATGATCATTAATCCGCGTGGAGAGGTCATCAATCAGCCAAAAGCAAACGAAGAAAACATGGAAACAATTACTTTAGATAAAACTTATCTTGAAGATTTTAGAAAATTATTTCCTGTTGGTTTGGATGCAGATGATTTTGAACTAAAATGATACTTAAAATACAACAATTGAAACTAAAAAAAACATTCATTACTTTAATTTGCTTTTTATTTAGCGTCTACTCGCAGGCACAATTTAACAGTAAATTGGCAGATAGTTTAACTCGAAAACTTGCAACACTAGGCCAGGATACTAACCGAATTAAATGTTTGAACGAATTGGCTTTTACCTTTAAATATGCCGATCCTGACTTGGCTGAAAAGTATTGCAACGAAGCTCTTCCATTAGCTGAAAAACTAAAATTTTACCGGGGTGTAGCTTTCGCAAACAAAGTAAAAGGAATTCTTTTTGATGAAAACGGCAATTATCCCGAATCAATAAACGCCTACATGCGATCACTGACAGCTTCTAAAAAAATAAATGATAAAATGGCCACTGCCAGAACAGAGGCAAATATTGGCATTGTTTTAAGAAAGTTGAAAAGAGACAAAGAAGCTATAAGTTATTTTAAAAGATCGTATGCATTTTTCTTAAACAAACAGGCAACATATGAAATGGTTGTTCAAATGAATATTGGCATTTGTTACATGAATTTAAAACAAGCAGATAGCGCGCTTGCTTACACAAAGAATGCATATAATATTATGATACTAAATGATTTAAGTGACCCTAATGTTTACGGCAACCTTGGCCTGGCTTATTCTACAAAAAAAGATTATAAGCAAGCGGAAATGCTTATAAAAAAGTGCCTCGAAATGAAAAGAAGCGATAGTAAAGACGCCAGTTCTATTGCAGTTTGGTGTGAGAATCTGGCGCAAGTTTATATTCACCAAAACAAAAGAGATGAAGCTATAAAATTATTAGAAGAAGCTATATCCCTATTTGGTGAAAACAAATATAAATACGAAGCAACGTTTACATACGATCTTATTGTACAGACCTTGGAAAAAAATAACGATCCTAAAAACGCATTAAAGTATTATAAAATATTATCTCAAATAAAAGATTCCATTTATAATTCAGAAAACTCGAAACAAATAAATGATGTAAAAGAAAAATACGAAACTGAAAAAAAAGAAAATGAAATAAAGCTGCTAACAGCCGATAAAGCAACACAAGAAGAAACGCTTAAAAAAAACAAGGCCATTATTTATTCAGGCACAATTTTATCTCTGCTATTGATCATTTTTGCCATTTTTATTTTTAGAAGTAACCGCCAAAAACAAAAAACAAACAAAGAACTCATTTCAAAAAACACATTGATTGAAACTCAGAAAAAAGAAGTAGAAGCACAAAAAGAAATAGTTGAAGAAAAACAAAAAGAGATCCTGGATAGTATCAGTTATACCAAACGCTTGCAACAAGCCATTTTACCTTCAAATAGCAGTATCAAAAAACTACTGCCAACATCATTTATTTATTACCAGCCAAAAGACATTGTTGCCGGTGATTTTTACTGGATGGAAGTTGTAGATGATAACATTTTAATAGCAGCAGCAGATTGTACCGGGCATGGTGTGCCGGGTGCAATGGTAAGTGTTGTTTGCAGCAACGCTTTAAATAGAACAGTAAAAGAATTAAAAATAACCGAACCCGGAAAAATACTGGATAAAGTGCGTGAGCTGGTTATTGAGACCTTTGAAAAAAGTGAAAGTGAAGTAAAAGACGGCATGGATATTTCTTTGATCTCTATCAGTAAAAATAATTCAGCAGGCAATAAAATCACCGCACAATGGGCAGGGGCCAATAATCCGCTTTGGTATTTTAGTAATTCGGAAATGAACGAAATAAAAGCTAATAAACAACCCATCGGCAAAACAGATCTACCTTCACCGTTTACAACTCATACCATTTCACTTAATAAAGGCGACAAAGTTTATCTTTTTACCGATGGGTATGCCGACCAGTTTGGCGGGCCAAAAGGAAAAAAATTCAAATACAAACAGCTGCAGGAATTATTAACTGCCAACAACGAAAAATCAGTTTCAGATCTTAAAGATATTTTAAAAAACAGTTTCGAAAACTGGCGTGGTACGCTCGAGCAGGTAGACGATGTGTGTATACTTGGTATTGAAATTTAAACTAATTAAACATTTATACCACCACTCACTTCAATGCGCTGGCCATTTATCCATTTCGCATCTTCAGAACATAAAAAAGCAACAACGCTTCCAATATCATCAGCCTGCCCCACTCTGCCTAAAGGAGATAAATTACTGAGAGCAGTTTTTAACTGAGGATTATTTCTGATAGTTGCATTATTAAAATCAGTTTCTACCGGCCCAGGTGCAACAACATTAGCGTTTATACCACGCGCGCCTAATTCCTTAGCTAAATATTTGGTAAATACCTCTATTCCACCTTTCATAGAAGCATAAATAGAGTATCCTGGGTTAGTAAAACGTGTAGTGCCTGTAGATAGATTAATGATCCTTGCACCATCATTTAAAATTGGCAAGCTTTTTTGCGTTAAAAAATAAACGCCTTTAAAATGCACATTTAAAAATTCATCAAAATCTTTTTCGGTTGCAGTTGTAAAAGGAATACTGCCACCCATTCCGGCATTATTAATAAGGAAATCAAATTTCTCTGCATTGAATTTTTCTTTTAATGTTGTTTTTACTGAAACAATAAATTTATCTAAACCCGAAAGATCTTTTAATTCTAATTGTAATGCCGCGCATTTTCCACCCGCCTCTTCAACTAATTTAATTGTATTATCTGCTTCAGCTTTATTTCCGGCATATGTAATTATTACATTATGTCCTTTTCTAGCAAGGCTTATTGCCATATCTCTTCCAAGTCCGCGGCTTCCACCGGTAACAAGTGCAATTTTGTGTGTATTTTCCATACGTTTTGTTTTTTACGATACAAAGGTATGCACAGTTTGAATCAAAAAATGGTGAGAGATACAGAATAAATGGTGACAGCTTCAGATTTTATCTGAATTTTGAATGCGAAATTGTTTTGGTGTCATCCCAACAAAATGCTTAAAGAACTTTGTGAAGTTAGAAGGATCATAGGTCAGCTGAATAGCAATTTCTTTAATAGACGCGCGGCTTTCCAAAAGCATTTCTTTAGAAACCTTTACCAAGCGCTCTTCAAATAAGCTGCAGCTTGAACGGCCTGTAACTTCTTTTACCGTATTGCTTAAGTGCGTAGGATGAATGTGTAACATATCTGCAAACTCAGCTATTTCGAGCACTCTATCTTCTGTACCCTGCTTTAAGGCAGCTACATAATTATCCAGCTTTTGTATATAATCTGTTACTATCTCCTTCTGCCTAAGAGATACAGCCTTTTTTTCTTTAGTAATAACGCCCTGCATATGAATATCATAAAATTAAACAAAAATCATTTGTCATCTCTTCTTCTATTGCCAAAAACCCTTAAAATGGTATCTTTGTTGACTATTTATTTAATACTAAAGTTAAATAATAAGTGTTTTTAAATTACATGGAATACAATTTTACCGAGATAGAAAAAAAGTGGCAAAAGTATTGGGCTACTCATAAAACATTTAAAGCAGAAGATGCCTCAGCAAAACCAAAATATTATGTACTGGATATGTTCCCATATCCATCGGGCGCAGGCTTACATGTGGGCCATCCATTAGGTTATATTGCCTCTGATATTATGGCGCGTTACAAACGCCACAAAGGCTTTAATGTATTGCATCCAATGGGTTACGATTCTTTCGGTTTACCGGCAGAACAATACGCCATACAAACAGGGCAACATCCAAAAATTACCACAGAGCAAAACATTAACCGCTACCGTGAGCAAATGGATAAGATCGGTTTTAGTTTTGACTGGGACCGTGAAGTAAGAACATCAGACCCTGAATATTATAAATGGACACAATGGATCTTCATTCAAATATTTAATTCGTGGTACAATAAAAGTTCAGATAAGGCAGAAAATATTTCTACGCTTATAAAAGAATTTGAAGCAAACGGAAACAGCAAAGTAAATGCCGTTTGCGATGATGATACAAAACAATTTTCTGCGGCAAACTGGAAAGCGTTCTCCGAAAAGGAGAAGTCAGATGCATTAATGCATTACCGTATTGCTTATTTGGGTGAAGCGTATGTAAACTGGTGCCCGGCATTAGGAACCGTTTTAGCGAACGATGAAGTAAAAGACGGGGTAAGCGAACGCGGCGGTCATCCTGTTGAAAGAAAATTAATGAAACAATGGAGCATGCGTATTACCGCTTATGCACAACGTTTGTTAGATGGTCTGGATACTTTGGATTGGACGGAGAGCTTAAAAGAATCGCAAAGGTATTGGATAGGAAGAAGCGAAGGAACGAGTTTGAAATTTAGCCTCATCCAGCCTCATCCTAAATCCTTCTCCAAAGGAGAAGGACTTCAAAGTGATGAAAATTTAAATGTTGTGGAAGAAGAAGCAGAACGTTATTGGAAAACAGCCAATCCTGCTACATATGATCTTTTAAAAAAATTTGCGCGTGAAAACAAACAACCGCTTACAGAATCAGAAGATACACTTTGGCAAGCTATACGCAACCGCCAATTGGGCCCAAAATTCAGGAGACAGCATCCTATTCATTCTTACATCGCTGATTTTATCTCTTTAGAAAATAAATTAATAATTGAAGTTGATGGTGAAGTTCATAATGATAGAAAAGAATACGATGATAACAGGACCGCAGCATTAAATGAATTAGGATTTAAAGTAATCCGTTTTTCAAACAAAGAAGTAGAAAACGATCTTGGTAATGTTCTGCAAAAAATTAAGGCGGAATTAAAATCAAACTCTTCAGCCCCTTCTCCTTTGGAGAAGGCGGGGGATGAGGCCGACTACATCGAGGTTTTCACCACACGCCCTGATACCATTTTTGGTGTTTCATTCGTAACATTAGCGCCAGAGCACGACCTTGTTCCAACACTAACAACTGCAGAAAATAAAGCGGCTGTTGAAGAGTATGTTACTAAATCGAAGAACAGAAGCGAAAGAGAAAGACAAGCGGATGTAACAAAAATTTCGGGTGTGTTTACAGGTTCTTATGTTGAGCATCCATTTACAGGAAAACAAATTCCAATTTGGGTGGGCGATTATGTGTTGGCGGGTTATGGTACTGGTGCTGTAATGGCAGTACCGGCGCATGATGAGCGCGATCATAAATTTGCAAAACATTTTGGCTTGGGCTTGCCACAGGTAATTACCCCAACCAAAGAGCACGATTTTGATAAAGATGCCTGGGGCGAGAAAGAAGGAAAATTAATTAACTCTGATTTTTTAAATGGATTAGATGTGAAGGCTGCCTTTAAAAAAGCCATAGAAGAAATTGAGAAAAAAAATATTGGTAAAGGAAAGACCAATTACCGTTTGCGCGATGCAGTGTTTGGCCGCCAGCGCTATTGGGGCGAGCCAATACCTATTTATTACAAAGATGGAATACCTTATGCCTTAAAAGATTCTGAGTTACCATTAGTATTACCCGAAGTAGATAAATATTTACCTACTGAAGATGGTGAGCCACCTTTGGCGCGTGCTAAAGACTGGAAATATCGCCCTTTGTCCTCCTCTGGAGGAGGTGGCGCGAAAGCGACGGAGGAGGCTTATGAGTACGAGCTAAGCACCATGCCGGGCTGGGCAGGTAGCAGCTGGTATTTTTTACGTTATATGGATGCACACAACAGTAAGCAGTTTGTGAGTAAGCAGTTGGCAGAGTATTGGCACAACGTTGATCTTTATATTGGCGGTAGTGAACATGCCACCGGCCATTTATTGTACGTACGCTTCTGGACAAAATTCTTAAAAGACCTCGGCTATATTAATATTGATGAGCCTGCACAAAAATTAATTAACCAGGGGATGATACAGGGTAGAAGTAATTTTGTTTATAGATTTGATTTTCAACCTAAATTAGCATCCGAAATAATTGTAGAATCAGTAGATGGTAAATCAACGCCTGAAGGTATTAAACATGCATACGAAGAAACCGTTTCTGATGTTTTCTATTATACAGTTGAAAACATGCCTTCAATATTTTTCTCATTATCACATTATACAGATTATTCAAAAGGAATTTTAAATAAAAAAGCACTAATTGAAATAATAAAAGAAAAATTCTCATTCGTTAATGAAATATTGAAAAAATATGGTACCGAAATCGATGAAGATTCAGTTAAATTATCTGCAATAAATGTTGATGTGAATATTGTTAATAATGACATTTTAGACATAGAAGATTTCCGTTCTTGGAGAGAATATTACAAGAATGCGGAATTTGTTCCAGAAAATGATGGTAAATATATTTGTGGTTGGGAAATAGAAAAAATGTCTAAATCAAAATGGAATGTTGTTTCTCCTGATGATATTGGAATAAAATTTGGTGCAGACACCCTACGCCTTTATGAAATGTTCTTAGGCCCTTTAGAGCAAAGCAAACCCTGGAATACCAATGGTATTACCGGCGTTTCGGGCTTTTTGAAAAAATTGTGGAGGCTGTTCTTTTTATCCTCCTCTGGAGGGGGTGTCGTGAATGCGACGGGGGAGGCAACACTTAATGTGACAGATGACGCTCCAACAAAAGCAGAATTAAAAACATTGCACAAGACCATCAAAAAAATTACAGAAGATATTGAACGCTTTTCTTTCAACACTTCAGTAAGTAATTTTATGATCTGTGTGAATGAATTAACAGAGCAAAAATGCAATAAGCGCCAGATCTTAGAACCTTTATTGGTTTTAATTTCGCCGTACGCCCCGCACATTACCGAAGAGCTTTGGAGCCTGCTGGGGCATGAAGAAAGTATTGCCTTTGAGAAATTCCCGGAAGTGAAAGAAGAATATTTGGTGGATGATGCCTTCACCTACCCTATCTCTTTCAACGGTAAAATGCGCTTGAATGTTGAGCTTCCTGCGACCTTAACGGTTGCCGAAATTGAAAAAGAAGTAATGGGCCGCGAAGACGTACAAAAATATTTGGAAGGTAAAACGCCGAAGAAAATTATTATTGTCCCGAAGAAGATAGTGAATATCGTGATTTAACATTCCCTTTTTTTAAGCCGCAGATTACGCCGATTCACACAGATTAATTTAAACTAAAATCTGTGCTATCTGCGAAATCTGTGGCTTTTTTATTAGTAGAAAATTACCCACACTTGCATTTTTATAGAATTTGTTTAAAAAATGTTATTGTAAAATAAATTACACTCTTTTTGTTTAACTTGTATTAAAATAAGAAAACATGAAGCTTAAATTTTTTATATTTTTTAGTTCACTTTTCTTCCTCTTCTCCTTTAAACAAAAAACCGAAAAAGAAATGGTTTTATGGCAGGAAAACCGTCCCCTTACCTGGAATGACTTTAAGGGGAAACCTGAAAAACGCTTTGCCGCTGCCTCTACAAGCTATGATATTCTTAAAACTGTAAATAAAAATTCAGTAGAAATTAAAGCGGTGTTCTTCACACAAAGTTCCTGGAAAAAAACAACGTGGATAAACGACCAGGTTTTAGCACATGAACAAAAACACTTTGATATTGTAGAGTTATATGCCCGCAAGCTTCGTAAGCAAATTAAAGAAACAAAATTTACCTCTTACGAAGACCTTAAAACAAAAGTAGAAACGCTGTATGATGTAAATGATAAGGAGATGGATAAATACCAGAACCTTTACGATGAAGAAACGGACGGCTCTATGAACGGCGATAAGCAGCGCGAATGGCAGGCCAAGATCATGAAAGAGATAAAAGCGTTGGATGCTTATAAAGAATCTGTTTTGCAAATCTCTTTTGTAAAATAATTCAAGGAATTTCATTTTGCTTAAATGCAAAATCCTCCTCCGTCGCTACGCGCCACCTCCTCAAGAGGAGGATACTAACCGCTTAGACACACAGTGTCGCTCTCTTGAGAGGGCGGCAAAAGCCTTGAAGTTTTGAGCGAGCAATTATGCCAACTTTATGAGAGCGGAAAATTCGAAATAAAAAATGCGGCCTGTTTCCAGGTCGCATTTATTTAATTAATTTTTACCCTAAAAAAATTAATCAACATTATCGTGTAAGAATGAATTGTTTGGACGGATCTCAATCTTCTTGTCGTCACCTTCGCTCAAAGTAAATCTTGAAACATTTGATTCTTTACTGTGTGTTTTATTTTCAAGATTAATATTTTTACGTTCAAAGGCAGTTTGTTTTTCAAGAGCCGCTAAACCTTCAGGGCTTTTCATCTTCAAAGTGATCTCTTTTAGCTTACGGATACGTTCCTGCGCTAATTTAATTTGTTCTTCGCGCGAGATAGAATCATTGTCTATTGAATTCTCTTCGTTAGAAACAGTTTTTGTTTCTTCAGAATTAACATCATTAAAAGTAAATTCAGTAATAGTAGAAGTAACTTCACTCACCACTGTTTTTGTTTCTTCAACATGAGAAGTAATTGTGAAATCGTTCTCGTTGGTAGTTTCTTCAGTTGTGCTAACAATATTTATTTCTTTTTGAGTTTCCTGTGTTTCTTCTTTTATAAATACAAAAGGTTCTGCGCTCTGGATCTCATCAATAATTGTAATTTGTTTTACCTCAGCAACAGGTGTTTCTATTTTCTCTTCTAAATTAACTACTTTACGATCTTTAAAGCTCATTGGCTCAAAGCCTGTAGTTTGACTTGATTTAAAGCCTGTAGCAATAATAGTTACACTTACATTATCTCCTAAAGAAGCATCAGTACCATAACCTGTAATTAATTCAGCAGTTCCCCCGGCAGCTTCCTGGATAAAATCGGTAATCTCACCAAACTCATCCATATCAATATCATCTGTACCACTCATGATGTTTAATAATACATGGCGTGCCCCGCTAATATCGTTATCATTTAATAAAGGAGAATTTAATGCTTGTTCAACAGCTTTAATAGCGCGTTTTTCACCACTTGCAATAGCAGAACCCATAATGGCAACACCACTGTCTTTCATTACGGTTTTCACATCGTTGAAGTCAACATTAATGTGCATGTGTAAGCTGATAATTTCAGCAATACTTCTTGCAGCACCTGTTAACACATCATCTGCGTGTTCAAACGCTTCGCTCATTTTTAAGTTACCGTAAATCTCACGTAGTTTATCGTTACCGATTACTAATAAAGTATCTACATACTTTTTCATTTCTTCTAAACCTGCTTCTGCTTGCTGGCGACGTTTTTTTCCTTCAAATGTGAAAGGAATCGTCACTATGCCAACCGTTAGTATACCTAACTCTTTTGCAACACTTGCAATTACAGGAGCAGCACCGGTACCCGTACCGCCACCTAAACCGGCAGTAATAAATACCATTTGCGTATTAGAGCCTAAATACTTTTTTATATCTTCAATAGATTCCAATGCAGCGTCGCGGCCAACATCGGGAATAGAGCCTGCACCCAAACCTTTTGTAGATGCCTCTCCTAACTGTATTTTGAAAGGAACCGGACTTTTATCTAAAGCTTGTTTATCGGTATTACATACGATGAAATCTACCCCTTTAATTCCTAAACGGAACATATGGTTCACAGCATTGCTTCCGCCGCCGCCAACGCCAATCACTTTAATGATCGAGCTATCTTCTTGTGGTAATTCAAATTGCATCATTTTATTTGTTTTTAGTTATTAATTATTATACTTTGGATAAAAGATGAATGATTTATGATTAAAGACTTATTTCAAAATTTAATCCTTTGTCTTTTATCATTTATCCTTTATCAGTTCTTATTCTATATCATCACTCATCCAATCCTTTGTTCTTCCAATAAGGTCGGTAAAGTAACTTCCAATTTTTTTCTTCGAGTGACCTGCAATTTTTTTAGCCTCTTTTTGTTTTTCTTCTTTTGCAGGTTCCACTTCAATTTTTACTGCGTTAACACCGCGTTTAGAATCGCGTTCGTATTTTTCAATACCTTTCATTACCAAACCAACACCGGTTGCATACAATGGATTTTTTAATTCATCATCATTAGTAGCTAAATGCTCGTTTGGTGTACCAATACGGCAGTCCATACCGGTAGTTAACATTACAAGTTGTGGTAAATGTTTTAACAAAGCACCACCACCTGTAACAACAATACCTGCGGCTAATTTGCGTTCAAATCCTGAACTTTTAATTTCGAAAAGAACGAATTCTAGAATTTCTTCCATACGCGCCTGGATGATCTGCGCTAAAAATTTAACCGAGATTTCTTTGTGTGGACGACCGCGCAAACCAGGAATAGAAATAATTTCATTCTCTTGGTTTTCTTGCGATAAAGCAGAACCAAAACGCATTTTTAATTGCTCAGCTTGTGTTTTAATAATGCCACAACCTTCTTTAATATCTTCGGTAATAATATTTCCACCAAACGGAATTACCGCAGTGTGGCGAATAATACCATCGTAGAAAATAGCAACGTCGGTAGTACCACCACCAATATCAACCAATACAACGCCCGCTTCTTTTTCTTCATCACTTAACACGGCATCAGCACTTGCCAATGGCTCTAAGTGAAGATCAACAGTTTCTAAGCTTGCGCGGTTAATGCATTTAAAAATATTTTTTACTGCGGAGATCTGTCCCGTGATAATATGGAAATTTCCTTCTAAACGAATACCTGCATGGCCGATTGGATTTTTAATTCCAGATTCGTTATCGATAATGTATTCTTGCGGAATAACATGAATGATCTCTTCGCCCGGACTCATTACCAAACGGTGCATGTTATCGATTAAATTATCAATATCTTTTTGGTTTATCTCGTCTTCTAAACTCTGACGGATGATCATACCCCGGTGTTGCATACTTTTAATATGCTGGCCGGCAATACCAACAATCACTTCCCCAATATCAACATTTGCTTTATCTGCAGCCATTGCTACAGCAGCTTTAATAGAGCCAACGGTTTGCTCTATATTAACCACAACACCTCGGTTAACACCAAGCGATTCGGATTTACCGATGCCTAATATTTCAATTTTACCAAATTCGTTTTTACGGCCAACAATAGCAGCAATTTTAGTTGTTCCAATATCTACCCCAACTACCAGTTCGGAAGCTAAATTAGGGTTGCCTTGATTTGTTGTTTTTTCCATAATTTTTATTTTTTAGTACAAACTACTAAGTTTTTATATTTTAAATTTATGTTTGAATATTTTGTCCAGCTGTCGGCTTTATTCATGCCTTCTGTGTAAAATAATTTCAGTTTATTAAATTTTTCGGCAATATCTATTGCGCTGCCAAAAATAATTTTTTGATTGCCAATTGTAGGAAAGAGCTCAATTTCTTTTTCTTCATTCACGTATATCTGGTGTATTAGATTGGTTAACACTGAATCTTTATTAATGAAATCTGCTATATCATAAATATCATCCAGCATACTTACTTCGCTGTACAATTTATTATTCTTCACCTGCTCTATCGAATACTGGTAGCGACGCGCATAGGGTTCATAAATAAAGCCGTTTGCAATAATCACACGTGCAGAATAATTATCATTTAAGGGCATTAATTTTGTTTGCGAATCGATATAAAAACTTTCTCCATCTTTATTGATAATTCTTAGAACGGGAGTGCGTTGTGTGATATCAATTTTTATTTCGCCGTTAATATCTGCTGCAACTTCTGCATTTTCGATAGCAGGATGAGAGTTCAAACTTTTTTCCAATTCAGGAATATTAATATTCTTGTATTGATTAAGCAGTAATGAATCTTTTCTTTCAATAAAAAATTTCCTGATATCATTTTCACTTAAGAATAAATTCTCATCGTTGTTGTGAATCGAAATATTCAACGTTTTTGCAACAATGTTTCTTTCACTTTTAGAAACGAAGGCCCATGAGCTAGCTAAGCCTGCAATGGCAATAATCCAAAGAACGGTAACTAAGATTTTTTTATAGTTTAGTTTTTTCAAACTTTTATTTTAATATTTTTTCAAGCGGTTCTATCAGCGAATCAACATCTCCTGCCCCCATGGTTATCAAAACTTCAGGCGAGCTTTCTTTCATTTTGTCCAACACCTGTTGTTTTGTCATCAGTTTTTTGTCTTTCAATTTCATTTTACTTAGCAACCACTCTGAAGTAACGCCTTCAATTGGTTTTTCGCGGGCCGGGTAAATGTCTAACAAGATGCACTCGTCTAACATATCCAGGCTTGCCGCAAAATCATCAATAAAATCGCGTGTACGGGTAAACAAATGAGGCTGAAAAATGCCGGTTATTTTTTTTGTAGGGTAAAGTTTTTTTACTGAACCGATGGTAGCCTTTAACTCTTCCGGATGATGAGCATAATCATCAATATAGACCACTTTTTCGGTTTTTACCCTGTAATCAAAACGGCGTTTAACTCCGCTAAAAGAACGTAAAGCATTTTTTATTACATCGCCTTTTATCCCAATTTGCTGCGCAATTGCAACTGCTGCAATCGAATTTTCAATGTTGTGCAAGCCAGGTAAACCAAGCGTGACGCCATGTATAGCCTCAACAGGACTTTTAATGTTGTACGAAAATTGCGCGTTCTCCATAACAATAGATTCGGCACAATATTCCGTATCTAAATTTAATGAGTAGATAAGGCGTTTATTACTCAGCGTCAAATCGTTATCAACATTTTTCTTAACAATTAAAGTACCCTCAGTTTTTACCTGTTTTGCGAATAAAGTGTAGCCTTCTTTTACATGATTGGCGTCGCCATAAATGTCTAAATGATCAGCATCAACGCTCGTAATTACTGCAATTTGAGGATGAAGGGTTAAAAAAGAACGATCGTATTCATCCGCCTCAACCACCACATATGCGTCTTTATCTTTTGCATCGCCAAGTAATAAATTGGTATTGTAATTCTTAGAAATACCCCCCATAAACGAAAAACAATTGATGCCCGCACTTTTTAATAAGTGTGTTACAAGGGTTGTAGTTGTTGTTTTTCCATGAGTTCCAGCTATAGCAATTGTTTTAAATTGTTTGGTGATCTCACCCAACACAACCGAGCGCTTTAAAATAGTATAGTTATTTGTGAGGAGAAACTGATACTCTGCATGCTCTTTTGGCACGGCCGGTGTATAAACTATCAGTACTTCTTCTTTTTTGTATTTTGACAGGATAGATTCCAACGCCTCCACATTTTCATTAAAATGGCAAGGAATTCCTTCGTCTTGTAATTGGTTGGTTAAGTTGGTTACTGTTTTATCATAACCTATCACTTCTTTTTTATAATGATTAAAGAAGCGTGCCAGGGCACTCATACCAATGCCGCCAACACCTAGAAAATAATAGAGTTTATAGTTTAGTATGTTCATCTATGTCTACTTTTTTAACCACAAAGCACACTAAGGAAGCTCAAAGTACACTAAGAAAATATTTTCTATGTGGCCTATGTGGTTTAAAATTTATTCTGTTTTATAATTAGCCAGCTTCAGAATCTCTTTTGCTATAACGTTTGCCGAGTTAAAAAAAGCCAGCTGTTTCATATTTGTTTTTAATAGTTGTTGTTCTGTAGAATTGTTTGCCAGTTCAATGACCTTGCCAACCAAAATGTTTCTTGCTTCTGTATCGTTTACCAAAATTGCCGCACTTTTATTTACTAACGACATGGCATTTTTAGTTTGATGATCTTCAGCGGCTGTTGGTAAAGGCACAAGGATACAAGGTTTTTGCACGATACATAATTCTGAAATAGCGCCAGCACCTGCTCTTGAAATAACCACATCTGCAAAAGCATAAGCAAGATCCATTCGCGAAATAAATTCGGTTGCGGTTATTTTTTTACTTTCAAAATCTTTGGCTTGTTGTTTGGCTGTCTCAAAATACACTTTGCCTGTTTGCCAAACCAATTGAATATCGTTATCAGCAAATTTTTGGAGCCCTGCCCCAATAGCTTCGTTAATGGCTTTAGCACCCAAACTTCCACCAACAACTAAAACCGTTCTTTTATTTGGATCGAGCTTAAAAAATGCAAACGCTTCAGCTCTTTTTTCTTCTATGTTTGAAATATCTTGTCTTACGGGATTGCCCGTAAGCATTATTTTTTCTTTCGGGAAGAATTTTTCCATGCCTTCATATGCAACACAGATCTTACTTACTTTTTTTGAGAGAATTTTATTTGTAATACCCGCGTAAGAATTCTGTTCCTGGATCAAAGCCGGAATGCCTTTTCCTGTAGCGGCTCTCAATAAAGGTCCACTGGCATAGCCCCCTGTTCCTACAACCACATCAGGCTGAAAATCTTTAATGATCTTTCTTGTTTTTAATAAACTTTTTATGATCAGAAAAGGCAATTTAAAATTTGAAAACGTAAATTTTCGTTGAAGTCCGGCAATTGGAATGCCGATAATTTTATACCCTGAGGCTGGAACTTTTTCCATTTCCATTTTACCTAAAGCTCCAACAAATAAAATTTCAGCAGAAGGAACCATTTTTTTTATTTCGTTCGCTATGGCAACTGCCGGAAAGATATGTCCGCCAGTACCGCCGCCACTTAATATTATTTTAAACTGTTTCAAGTTTTTCTTCAGATTTATCTTCTACACTACGGCTTACACTTAAAATAATGCCAATAGCAATCATTGTAAACCAGATAGATGTTCCACCCATACTAATAAGCGGTAATGGCTGACCGGTTACTGGAAATAAATTTACAGCTACGGCCATATTTACCAATGCCTGGAACACCAGGCTAAATGCAAGACCAACGGCAACAAAAGACCCGAATGGTTTATCGTTATCTCTTAATATTTTTATACCTCTATATAATAATATCATGTAAAGAAAAAGTAACACAAAACCACTTAATAAACCGTACTCTTCTATAATAATAGCGTAAATAAAATCGGATGAAGCTTGCGGTAAAAACGCACGTTGTGTGCTATTACCCGGCCCTTTACCAATAACGCCTCCGGTTGCAATAGCAATTTTTGCCTGCTCGCTTTGGTAATTGCTTTTTGAATCACCGCTACTAAAGCTTTCTATACGTGCTTTCCAGGTTGGACCACGGCCGCCAGGAATACTTTCTGGTAAAAACCACACCCATGAAAAAAATATGGTAGCTACAATTAAACATATTCCTAAAATTTTTAAAATGATTTTAATATTAACCCCTCCAACAAACATTAATACAAGGCAATTAAAAAATAATAATGCAGCTGTAGAAAAGTTTGCCGGTAAAATTAAAATGCAAATTATTCCAATAGGAATTAACAGGTGCTTAAAAACTGACTTAAAATCTACCAGTTCTTTTGCTTTTACCGTAAGTACACGTGCAACATAAATAAGCAACATTAATTTTGCTATATCGGAAGACTGAAAAGTTAAACCAATACCCGGAACTTCTAACCAACGGGAGGCTTCGCCGGCACTAACACCTTTTAATAGTGTATAAACTAAAAGTGGAATTGATAAGATAAATCCTATCTGCGCTACCTTAGAAAATATAGTGTACCTAATTTTGTGAAACATATATGCTATACCAAACCCTAGAGCAATGATCACAAAATGTTTAATTAAATAATATTCGGTATTACCCTGCTTAAATTTATGAGCAAGTGTAACAACAGCGCTGTAAACTACAAGTACAGAAAGTAAAGACAATAAGAACATTATTGCCCAGATCACCTTATCACCTTTTAAATAGTTAAACAGTTTCATCTTATTTAATTTATATAGTTTTTCACATCAAAATTTCCGGAAATTTAAAGCGCAGGATTCATGAACAAATGAAGATCATTTATTTTAGCAGAGGCTACAATAAAATTTTTGTACATAATAAATTTTAAATCAGGTCACTGATCTGAAATTTTTATTACAAACCTTTTACTGCACGTTTAAATTGCATACCTCTGTCTTCGTAATTTTGAAAAAGATCAAAACTTGCGCAAGCCGGAGACAATAATACAACATCCCCTTTTTTTCCAATCTTGTATGAAGCAGCAACTGCATCGTTTGCATTGTCAGTTTCAACAATTAGTTCTACGGCATCTTTAAATGCAGCAACAATTTTTTTGTTGTCTTTACCTAAGCAAACAATTGCTTTTACTTTTTCTTTTACAAGATCAAACAACTCGTTATAATCGTTTCCTTTGTCTTGTCCGCCACAGATCCAAACTACCGGCTTCTGCATGCTTTCAAGCGCATACCATGTAGAATTTACGTTGGTTGCTTTTGAATCGTTAATAAATTCAATGCCATTAATAGTGGCAATAAATTCTAAACGGTGTTCTACGTTTTGAAAATCCTGTAAGGATTCGCGGATGATCTCTTTTCTTACATCAACGATGCGTGTAGCAAGAGATGCGGCCATGCTGTTGTAAACATTGTGTTTACCCTGGAGTGCTAGTTCTTCAATTGTCATAGTTAAGGGTTGTTGGTTTGGTTTATAATTAAGGGTTAATTGGTTCTCGGTTAAAAATGCGCCGTTGCCATCAATTGGTTTTTTGATGCTAAATGGTACAAGCTCGGCTGCAAATTGATGCTCTTGCATGTACGTTTGAATGGTTAGGTCATCCGCACAATACACAAAAGCATTTTTGTTACTTTGGTTTTGGGTTATTCTGAATTTTGATGCTACATAATTTTCAAATTTATAATCGTACCTGTCTAAATGATCAGGTGTAATATTTAACAGCACAGCAACGTCGGCTACAAAATCAAACATACCGTCCAATTGAAAGCTACTTAACTCCAACACATAATAATCGAAGTTCTCTCGTGCTACCTGCATGGCAAAGCTTTTGCCCACATTACCACCAAGACCAACATTATAGCCTGCTTTTTTTAGTATGTGATAGGTTAACAAAGTTGTTGTTGTTTTACCGTTCGATCCTGTTATACATATTTTTTTTGCGTTCGTATATCTTCCTGCAAATTCAATTTCCGAGATCACCGGAATATTTTTTGCTTTTAATTTCTGAACCAATTCTACTTTATCAGGAATACCCGGACTCTTGATCACCTCGTGAGCGTTCAAAATCATTTCTTCGGTATGCACTCCTTCTTCAAACAAAATTTTTTCTTCTATTAATTGTTCTTTATATTTTTCTTTTATCAATGACTTGTCACTCACAAAAACGTCGAAACCTTTTTGTTTTGCAAGTACCGCACTACCCACTCCACTTTCGCCGCTGCCAAGTATCACAATTCGTTTGCTCACTATCTTAATTTCAAGGTTACGAATGTTAATACTGCCAGCATAATTCCAATAATAAAAAACCGCATTACAATTTTTGATTCATGGAAACCTACTTTTTGATAGTGATGATGCAATGGCGCCATTTTGAATAAACGGTGCGTTTGCGCGTACTCTAATCCTCTTTTCTTTTTTTGGTATTTGAAATAATATACTTGTAAGATCACTGAAATGTTTTCTACTAAAAACACGCCACATAAAATTGGAATTAATAATTCTTTACGGATTGCAATAGCATACACCGCAATAATACCACCAATGGCCAGGCTTCCTGTATCGCCCATAAATACCTGTGCAGGAAACGAGTTGTACCATAAGAAGCCAACGCATGCGCCAATAAAGGCCGCCATAAATACCACCAGCTCGCCGGAGTTGGGTATGTACATAATGTTTAAGTAATCGGCAAAAATGGTATTACCCGAAACGTAAGCCAAAATTCCTAACACCACACCAATAATTGCACTTGTACCTGCAGCAAGTCCATCAATACCATCGGTTATATTAGCACCATTCGAAACTGCAGTTACTACTAATATAACCATTGGAATAAAAATTATCCAACCATATTTAGCGCAATCATCACAAGCCCATGAAATAAATTTGCCATAATCCAATTCGTTATTTTTTAAGAATGGAATAGTTGTTTTTAAATTTTTAACCGGCGTTTCAGCATACATTGGTGAGTTTAATTTACTATTTGCATTTGCTGCTGTAATATTTAAAGGATCGTTTTTTGCCGGAGCTAATCTTTCTTTAATAACTACATCAGGATGAAAATAAAATACACAGCCAACGATTAATCCAATACCAATTTGGCCAATGATCTTAAATTTTCCTTTTAATCCTTCTTTATTTTTTTTGAATACTTTGATATAATCGTCAAGAAAGCCAATTCCACCCAACCAAACCGTTGAGATCAGCATTAATACGATATATACATTTAAAATTTTTGCAAACAATAAAGTTGGAATAATAATAGCAGCAATAATTATTAAACCACCCATTGTTGGTGTACCCGCTTTTTTGTTTTGTCCTTCCAAACCTAATTCACGAATAGTTTCACCTATTTGTTTTCTTCGGATGTATTCAATAATGCGTTTACCAAAAATTAAGGAAATGATCAAAGATGTTATCAATGCCAAGGCAGCACGGAACGAAATGTATTGAAACACTCCGGCTCCGGGAAAGTCAAATGCTCTGTCTAAATATTGAAATAAATAATATAACATCTTATATATCCAATTCTTTAATTGTTTCTTTTAAAATGGCGTAATCATCAAATGCTTGTTTTACACCTTTTATCTCCTGATATTTTTCGTGGCCCTTACCTGCAATTAAAATAATATCGCCGGGGTTACTCAATGTACATGCAGTTTTAATGGCTTCTTTTCTATCTGTTATTCTTAATGTCTTTTTTGCGTCGGATGGATTAATTCCTTTTTGCATCTGGTTCAATATCTCTTCCGGGTCTTCGCTGCGCGGATTATCGGAAGTAAGCACCACCTTATTGCTATACTCACACGCAATAGCCGCCATTACAGGACGTTTAGCGGCATCGCGATCGCCGCCACAACCAACCAATGTTATTACCTGCTCATTGCCGGTGCGAATATCTTTTATTGTCTCCAAAACATTTTTTAATGCGTCTGGTGTATGCGCGTAATCAACAATGCCAATTACACCTTTAGGCGACTTTAAATATTGAAAACGCCCTTCAACAGAATTAAGATTACTTAGTGCCGTTAACACATTTGTTTTATTTTGTTTTAATAAAATAGCTGTTGCATAAACAGCCAAAACATTATACGCATTAAATGTGCCTATCAGTTTTACCCACACTTCGGTGTTATCAATGTTTAATAACAGGCCGTTCAATTGATTTTCGAGAATACGGCATTTAAAATCTGCCATATTTTGTAAGCCGTATGTATATTTTTGAGCTTTGGTGTTTTGTAGCATTACCATACCATTACGATCATCACGATTTACTAATGCAAAAGCGGTGTTTGGTAATTGATCAAAAAATCCTTTCTTGGCTTTTATATACTCATCAAATGTTTTATGATAATCTAAATGATCGTGTGTAATGTTGCTAAATATAGCACCTGTAAAATTCAATCCTGCAATGCGGTTTTGTGCAACCGAATGCGAGCTAACTTCCATAAATACATATTCGCAACCTTGCGACAGCATTGTTGTAAGAAGCTCGTTCAGGGTTAATGCATCCGGTGTAGTATGTGTTGCCGGAATAACAGTATTATTTATTTTATTTTCTACAGTAGAGAGTAAACCAACAGAATAACCTAAAGATTTAAATAAATTAAATAACAAGGTAACTGTTGTTGTTTTGCCGTTTGTACCCGTAATACCAACTAATTTTAATTTTTCGGATGGATTATCAAAAAAGTTGCACGCAGTGATTCCTAAAGCAAAAGAAGAATCTTTTACTTTTATATAAGTAACTGCTTCATTTTTATTAGTCGGCATTTCTTCGCACACAATAGCAATAGCACCATTTTCAATTGCCTTATCAATAAAGTTATGACCATCAACAGCAGTGCCTCTCGTTGCAATAAATAACGAATCCTTTTTCACTGCCCGCGAATCAAAGGCCACCGATGAAATAGCCATATGCGTGGAGCCGATGATCTCTTCCAGTCTTACTTTATATATTATGTCGCTCAGTAGCTTCATATAAGTGTTAGTACTATTTTATTTCCCTTATTAAATTTTTGCCCTGCTTCAATACTTTGTTTTTGTACGCTGCCAAAACCAAGTATTTGCACATGAACACCATTATTCTCTAATAAGAATAAAGCATCTTTTGCCGACAATCCATGAAGGTTTGGCATGATGCCTTTTCTTAATTGTTTTTCAATATTATTTTCGGCTAAAACAATTCTTGTAGAATCTTTTGAAAAACGACTCACGTATTTATCTGTTTCAGGTTGAGAAACCGGCAAGGCTAATTTTTTTGTTACTACTGCAATCTCAGTTCCTTTAGTTGTAATTACGGAAGGTACTTTTGTTATTAGATCTTTTTTATTGTTAATAGGTTGAATAAAATCCAAACTGCCGGAATACACTTTCTCTGCGATCTCTTTAAAAACAGGGCCTGCAACCGCAGCGCCATAATAAATACCGTTACTTGGTGAATTGATAACAACAATGCAGGAGTATAGAGGGTTTTCTGCCGGGAAATACCCTACAAAAGATGCTTGATAATTGCGCTCACCAACATTCCCATAAACTGATTGTCCCCTTACGCGTTGCGCACCCACTTTTGCAATTTGCGCCGTTCCTGTTTTCCCACCAACTTTAAATGCAGTGATGTTTAATGTTTTACCGGAACCGTTTTGCACTACACCTTCCAATAATTTTTTAGCCTTAGCAATGGTCTCTTTTTTTACAATTTGTTCTTCTAATATTTCTGTACCGTAAGTTTTTACAACAATTCCATTACGTTTAATTTCTTTTACAAAATTTGGTTTTACCATTTTTCCATCATTTGCAACAGCATTATATAATGTTAAGGTTTGCAATGGCGTAATTAAGCTTTCGTAACCGTAACTTAATTGTGGCAAAGTAACACCTGACCAAAACTTTGTTTTTGTTTGTGGAATCACACCTTTTCCTTCTCCCGGAATTGACAAACCCAATTTTTCATTTAAATGAAATGAGTTTAATTTATTGGCAAACTGCTGAGGATCTTTAGCGTAATATTTAGTAATGATCTTGCTTACACCAACATTGGACGAAGTTTCGAATATACGTTGTACGGTTAAGGTTGGCGATTCAGGTGCATGTGAGTCTTTTACTTTCTTGTCAAAGTACATACATTCGCCATTACCAACAACTACTTTTTCATCAAGGCTGATATTATACTCATCAATAACTGCAAGCATAGATGCCAGTTTAAATGTGGAACCAGGCTCTGTTGGATAACCAATGGCATAATTAAAACTTTCATTGTAAGTTGTTGTATCGTTAGCGCTTTTTGTAAGATTAACAATTGCTTTAATAGCGCCTGTTTTTACTTCCATTAAAATAGCACAACCATGTGATGCTTCGTTTTTAATTAATGAGCGCATTAAAGCCTGCTGTGCCACATCCTGTATATTTATATCTATAGTGGTATAAAGATCGTTACCATCTTTAGGTTCTACTTCGTTCTCATCATTTATAGGGCGCCAAACGCCACCGGCAATTTGTTGCATTAAACGCTTACCACTAACACCGCTCAAAGTACTGTCAAAAGCACCTTCTAAACCAACAGGCTTAATACCCGGGCGCGAAAGACCAATTGTTCTTCCGGCAAGCATTTGAAAAGGACGCTCACGACGATTGGTTTGTAATGTTACAAGCCCTCCTTTTCTTCCTTTTCTGAAGATTGGAAACGTTTTTAATGTTTGAAGATCTTTATAAGATACATTACGTTGCAACAATACATAACGATCGCCGGCAGAACGCGCTTTATTCAGAATCTTTAAATACTCACGTGAGCTTTTATCTTCAAATAAATTACTTAATGATAGTGCAAGTGAATCGCGATTAGCTTTATAAATTTTTTCAGTAATACTTGGCGCGTTAATATCAACCGCAATTTCATAATATGGTAAAGATGTTGCCAGAAGCGCACCGTTGGCATCAAAAATATTCCCACGCACCGCTTCAACAGAATCTAATTTAGTTGTAAATGCTTCTGCTTTACTACGCCAATCGTCACCCTGCACAAATTGAATAATGCAGATACGGTAAAGAATCCCTAATGCAAACACACACATAAAAATGTATATCAAATATGTGCGGGAAAGAATATTTTTCTTTTCGTTCAAATTAATTTGTTGTTTTATATAGTTGGGTACTATCTACTTTTATTTTTGTTGGCGGAACAACGGGTTCTTTTAACCCTAGTTTTTCTGCTGATTTTGCCACTTCGCTTTGCTTGCTTGCAAACATAAGATCGCTTTTTGTTGAAATATATTCTGACCTCAGTTCTTTTAACTGATTAGAGATTTTATTTACTTCCCGAATTTTATCATCAGCATAATAGCCGTTAGCGATGTATAGAATTGCAATAAATGCTAAAAAAATAATGAACGGTAAATGTTTTAAAGTTTTATCGTTGGTAAGAAAAGTACCGCTAAACACTGCTGATAGCCCTTTTGCGAGAACTCCCTTTTTTCGTGGCTTATTGTTTTTCTCCGATTTAGGGGCAGTCGTTTCCTCAACAACAATTTCTTGTTCCTCTACTTCCGGTTGTGTTGTGGGTATTTCCCTGTACTTGTTAGCCACTTTTTATTTTTAGTTTCTTGTTCCTGGTTTTAGGCCTTGTTCAACTTGAAACAAGAAACCTGAAACCAGAAATTATAGTTTGATTCCTACTCTTAATTTTGCACTACGTGCCCTTGTATTATTTTTAATTTCTTCTTCGCTTGGTAAAATTGGTTTTGATGTTAAATTTTTGAAAACCTTTGTGCCTGTTCCAAAAATCACATCTTTCTCTTCTACTCCTTCTACATTACCCGAACGGATCACATTCTTTACCATCCTGTCTTCTAAACTATGGTAAGAGATCATCACCAATCTCCCTTCCGGCTCAAGAAGTTCAACACATTGTGTTAAACATTCTTTTAAGGCTTCCATTTCCTGGTTAACTTCTATTCTTAAAGCCTGAAATACTTTTGCCAGGTATTTATGCTCTTCAAATTTTGGTGTACAGGATGCTATCACTTCTTTAAGATCATTGGTAGTTGCAATTTCTTTTTCAACTCTTGATGCACAAATAACAAATGCTAAACGCGCAGCGTTATGGATCTCACCATAGGTTTTAAAAATGTTAGTGAGTTGTTTATCTGAATACTCATTCACAATTTTTTTTGCTGTTAACTCATTTTTTTGATTCATGCGCATATCCAATTCCGAATCAAAACGAATTGAGAACCCACGTGACGCTTCATCAAATTGATGTGATGAAACGCCCAGATCGCCCAAAATGCCATCTACTTTATTGATACCGTTTAAGCGCAGGTAATTTTTTATGTGCCTGAAATTATATGGTATTAAAGTAAAGCGCTTATCATCTAATTTATTTTTTTGCGCGTCTTCATCCTGATCAAATGCAAACAATTTCCCTTTTTCGTTGAGTTGTTTTAAGATGTGAGCAGAATGGCCTCCACCACCAAAAGTTATATCAACATAAACGCCGTTGGGCTTAATGTTTAAATTATCAATACAAGCTTGTAAAAGAACGGGGTTGTGATAAGCATTACTACTCATCGTCGCCATCATTAAAATTTATTCCTCCCAACACATCCTCTGCTAATTTTTCAATATTTATTTCCTGATTTAAGAAGTCTTCGTATAATTTTTTATCCCACAATTCTATCACGTTGTTGCTTCCTAAAACTTTTAAATCAGATTTTATTTCCGCATAATCGGTTAATGATTTTGGCAACAACAATCTCCCAGTAGTATCAGCTTCAACATTTGTTGCGCCGCCTGTAAATTTTCTAACAAACACATCGTTTGCTTTTATCAAACGGTTAAGCTTGCTTAATTTTTTATTCAATTTATCCCACTCTTTTAGCGGGTATAAAACCAGGCATTTTTGGTGCAAATTCCGGTTGATCACAAAGCCATTTTCAAACAACGCTTCCAACTGCTTCCTAAGGTCTACAGGAAACATGAACCGCCCTTTTGCGTCCACTTTACAATCGTATTCCCCTATAAGACTGGCCATTACCTTGTTTTCTTAGATTGTAGCAAAAATATGGATAATATTTCCACTTTTTACCACTTTACACCATTTTTTACCACTCTTGTTGAAAAAATGGACGTTTTAAACAATGTTAATAAACCTGATTCTTAGCCAGTTAAAACCATTTTTTGGTTTGAATGATAGATTTAGCAAGGTTTTAGGGAATGGGATTCGGGAAAAGTTGTGTTAATATCGTTAGTTGATCCTAACAGGTTATTAACAATTTGAGTTAAGTATGATTAATTGAAATGTTAAAACGCTAATAACGCGCTGATTTTTTCAATTATAAGTGAAAAAAGGTTTTTTTGGTCTTAATTAAAAGGTGAAGTGGAAAAAAAATATAACGCTTTCTGTATTGACGCTTAGATAAATCCGTCTTTTTTAAAGTAATCGATTATAGCGTCGATAATTAACTTATTTTGCTGTTTTGCATCTAAATGCGGAATGGTTTCTACCAGCTTCCAATGTGGCCAACCATCTTTGTCGCGCCCTTCAAATTCATAAAAGCCAAATGGCTCTAATAAGGTACAAATAGCAATGTGCATGATCTCCAGCTTCTCGTCTTTCTTATACTTTTTAAAAGGTTTACTTAGTTCCTGTAATCCAATGTTAAACAAAATAGCATCAAAATCCATTTTTTCTCCAAAACGCTCTGTCAATTTTTCCTGGAGTTTGTCCCAATCACTCATAATAGATACTAGTTGTTAGATATTAGTCATTAGTCAAATTACTCTTCTTCATCAGGAGTGATGACACGTTTTTGCGCTTCATCTTTTTGGAAATTTATAAAATCAAGCAGGTCTTCTTTGCCATTCTTATTTTCAGATGATGTAACAAAACTATTTGGTAACTCTTCCCAAAGCTTTAATAATTCTTTCTCAACATTTTTAATATTTTTGGCTAATTCGCCTTTAGAATTTTTATCGGCTTTGGTATAAATGATGCTAAATGGGATATGATTTTTACCACACCACAGCATAAAATCTTTATCAATTTGTTGTAAAGGCAAACGGCTATCAATCAATACAAATAAACAAACCATCGTTTCGCGCTTTTTACAATAATCGTAAATAATAGTTTCTATTTTTTCGCGAATGCTTTTACTTGTCTTAGCAAATCCGTACCCGGGCAGATCGACCAAATACCAGTTATCATTAATAATAAAATGATTAATAAGTTGTGTTTTACCGGGTGTAGCTGATGTTTTTGCCAACTTATTATTATCGCAAAGCATATTTATGAGTGACGATTTACCAACATTACTTCTGCCAATAAAAGCAAACTCTGGTAAAGTTGGTTTAGGGCAACCAAAAATACTGGAAGCGCTTTGTTTAAATATTGCTTTTTTTATAATCATTTATTTTAAAATTCCCTTCTCTACTAAATACGAATGAAAGTGTCTTTCTTTTTTGCTTTGATATACATCCGATATACGCACCAAAATGCCCGTCTCTTCTACGCCTCCAAAATGAGGATTGATAGCTGTTCCAAAACTTTTCATAGTACTGCTTAAATTCATATAAGCATTTACCAATGGCGGAATGTTCTCTCCTAAAGCACGCACCAATTTATTTAAATGTGCATGGCCTGCTTTATAATCCATTGTTTTTAGCTCGCTTAAAAACTGTGTAACATCCGTTTTATAGGTAATACCGTGTATTGGCGTTACCAGTTTTTCAGGATCTGGAAAATAATGTAACATAAATGATAAAATATAATCACGCGCTGTTACATTAAAATCCGTATACATAGTTACTTTACCGTAAAAGAATTTTTGCGAAGGATTATCAATTACCAAGGCACCCAAACCATCCCATAAATTATCTAAACTGAATAATCCCTTGCGAAATTGTTCACTTGGCTGATATAAAGGCTGAATAAATGATCTGCCCAACTCAATTGTATAGGGTAAATATTCTTTATAGAACTGCGGGCTAAAATCAAAAAGCTCTGTTGTAGCCAACTGCACTTTGCCATTTATAAATTCCGCATCCTTACATAAAATAAAACGGTATGCACCCACTATTTCTTTGTCTTCCGGATTCCAAACCAACAATTGCTGATAGGGATGCGAGCTTGTATCAAACTCATCAATATCTATTGATTTTCCGGTACCACCACCTGCATGCCTGAATGTTACTTCACGCAAACGACCAATTTCGCGCATAACGTTTGGCGAATTGTGATGCGTAATAATATAGATCTCGTTATTACCATTATTGGTTTTGCGAACATACCTTTCTTTGGTCAATTCACTCAATAACGCCTCTTTACTAACTTGTTCAATTATATTTTCCATAATTTTTAATACAATTGCCTGTATTTTTTGTGTTTTAGTCTACTAATTTGTCATGTTTACCTCAAAAAATAAAATAAACAATTTAACATTATAAATTTAGCATAGTCTGAGCGTAAATATACAATTAAAACTCATTTTTTAATTATCTTTATTGCACTTAAGCAAATGAACATCCTGGACTTTTACAAAAAATTAACCACTGTATTTTTATTGTGCATTGCATCTGCTTTTTATAGTCAATCAAGCTATTTTTTTACATTTTCAAAGATGGAGGAAGAATGTACAAAAGGAGCTGCCGGATTACAAATAGATACTATAAAAACGGGTGATATATTAACGATAGACTGGAGCAATGGTGAAAGTAATGTATTCTCAATAAAAAATCTGGATGCCGGCAACTATTCAATACATGTTGTAATTAAATCGCAACCCGATACTGTTCTTATCACAAAAAAAGACACTACTATTAATTTTACAATTGATAAAACAGATTGCCCGGTTGTAGTATCAAATCAATTTACCCCTAACGGGGATAATTATAATGATTACCTCCAGATCTTTAATGTTGACAAGTACCCGAAGTTTGAGTTATTTATTTTTAATAAATGGGGGCAACAAGTTCATCATCAAAAAGAAAAATACACGCCGTGGGACGGCACCTGGAATGGAATAAATGTACCTGACCAAACCTATTATTATGTTTTCTATTTTGATGGTGGCGATAAGAAAAAAATATTAAAAGGAGATATTACTATATTGCGTTGAAAAAAATCGTATTATATTTTATATCATTTTTTTTACTGTCGGAAATAAACGCTCAGCAATTTCCGCAGTACACGCAATTTATTTTTAATAAGATAGGCTACAATCCTGCCGCATCGGGCACATCCATTAACGCTCCTTACGAACTTATTTTTGGCGCACGAACACAATGGTTTGGTTTTGCCAATAATCCAAAATCCGCATTTGTATCTTTTAATTACAATTTTGTACCAAAGCGCGGTTATACAAAATGGCATAACGTTGGTGTTTATGTAGACCAGGACCAGGCTGGAAATTTTGTACATAATGATATTTGGTTGTCGTATACTTTTCATTTATTAATGACAAAAAAAACAATTATCTCTTTTGGATTATTTGCAGGAGTAAAACAATTTAAACTTACCCGCCGTAATTTAGATGGTAATGACCCTGCGGTAGCAAATAGTAGCGGATCGTTATGGGCCTATCCGGATCTTGTTCCAGGTATCCGCCTTACTAATAAAAAGTTTTTCATGGATGTTTGCTTTCAGCAGGTATCGGTTTTTAAACAATCAGGGCTTGGTGGAACAATTGGCTCACCTTCCAAATTACTGCCCCACTATAATTTTAGCGCCGGCAGAAAATTTAAAATAAATGATTTTGATAAAGTAATGGTTGCTGTTAACGTTCGTAGTTCTGTCTTAAATCCCCCTTCTGTTGAGTTAAACATAATTAATTATTACAATAAACGTTTTGCGCTTGGCGCGAGTTTGAGAAGTAAAAATTTTCTAGCGGCAATTGTTCAATTCAGGATGCTCCATAATTTAAATGTTGGACTTGCCTACGATCTTTCTATTAATAAAGCTTTTCGCGGGTCACCAAACACAGCAGAGATCATGGTTAGTTTCTCGCCTTTGTTTGGTGGCGAAATGATTGAAAAAATAACACGTTATAATGTATCTGATTGTACCTTTTAATATAAAAGTATTTTTTAGCTTAGCCATTTCCTTATTACTTTAATCCACTTAAAAACCAAAAACCGCCACATTTAAGTAGTTGGTTTTATCTTAGCCGGCTTAGTTATAATTTTACTTCAGGATCTGAAATTGTTTTAAAGCGCATAAAACAAATACAAAAATTAACCTTTAAAAAACAAGATTATGAGCTACTTAATAAATAACCAGCAAAACTTAAACGAAATTATTTTTGCTAACCGTAACAAAAGTTATGGTGCTTACGCTATTCGCTCTGCTTACGGAAATACGATCGTTAAATCATTATCAATTATGATTTTTGGATTTGGCACATTTATGATGGCAGCTTATTATTTCAGTAACAGAAATAATACACCAGAGCAAAGCAATATTATACCACTAGATGCAGATACAATGGTAACTGTATTTAATATTAAACCAGAGGAACCTTTAGAGATGCAGCGTGAACATAGTGATCCGCCAAAATCAAATCCAAATTCGTCATCAACAACCATGAGTACGAGAATTGTTGATTCAGCTGCGGTAAATACAAATTCGGTTTTAAATACAGATACGGGTCCTCATATTGCAGTTAATACAACTTCGCCGGGAGTTGGGCCAGAGACAAATACTTTTATAAGTACCGGATCAGGCACAACCACAGCAAAAACCAATAACGACCCTAAAATTTTTGTTGACTCTCAACCCGAATTTGCAGGAGGGCTAAATGCTTTAAGAAAATTTGTTGCTGAACGTATTCATTATCCCGCTATTGCATTGGACGAAGGAAAAGGCGGCACTGTATATGTTAAGTTTGTGGTAGATGAAAAAGGAAAAGTAAGCAGCCTTACCTTACTTAATAATTTAGGGTATGGTTTAGATCAGGAAGCTTTACGTGTAGTTGGTCTTATTCCTGATTTTATAAAACCTGCCATGGTAGGCGGCGAGCCGGTTAAAGTATATTACCAATTGCCAATTAAATTTACTGTGGCAAAATAGTTTGTGAGTTGATAATATGTGTAAAAGGCAGGGGCTGGTACCCTGCCTTTTTTGCATAAAATATTTTTTTTATCTTAACATGATTTATTAGTAGATAAAGTAAATTATGGCAAGACGACCAAGGAGCGTATATGTAAAGCAAAGATTGAGCGAGAATGCCAATGCCGAACTTAAAAATAAAGAAAGAACGCGACAACTGTACAATTATTTTTATCGTAAAAGCTGTTTTTTTAAGGCATCTCTTTACATTCGTTTTATTACCATTTTTTTTGGTTTATACGTTGTGTACTTTAATAAACTTATACTACTTTCAGAACAACAGGAATATGTTTGTGATTATGATGTAGAAGAAACCCATTTCACAAAAAGATCGGATGCTAAAGATCATAAAAGTATTTACCTTACAACAACAGACAGTAACCGTTATGTGATCGATCTTTTAAAAGCAAAAGAAGATGAATTTGAAGTAGGCGATACAATAACTGTGTCAAGGAATGTTTTTTGGAAAAGAACCTATGTAACAAAATTACACCACGATAATAAAAACATTCTCGTTCAATTAGCGCGCTGCAATAATTTTTTAATTTTCTTAATTGGTTTTTCTTTATTATCGTTTATGCTTAAAGACGGTTACGATCTTTTTAGCAGGATAATTATGCGCAGTGTATTGTTATTTGATATTGCAGGATTTATATTTTATTTTCTTTCATAAAAAAACCCGCTTTATAAACGGGCTTTTAATTGCTGCATGTTATCACGTTTCGATCAACATAGCAATCTATTTTAGTTCTATCTCTATCCTAATAATTGTTTTACTAAAACAGAAACCATTTTATTATCTGCCTTACCTGCAAGTGCTTTTGAGGCAGCACCCATTACTTTACCCATATCACCGGGGCCGGTGGCACCAACAGAAGCAATGATCTTTGTAAGCTCTGCCTTTACTTCATCTTCACTCATTTGTTTTGGTAAATATTCTTCCATTACTTTTGCCTGGGCTAACTCCACCTCTTCAAGATCAGGCCTGTTCTGACTCTTATAAATATCTGCCGACTCTTTTCTTTTCTTTACTTCCTTTTGTATAGCTTTGGTGGCCGACTCTTCAGTTAACCCTTCGGGTGAAGTTTTTAATAATAATACAACCGATTTTATAGCTCTTAAAGCTTCTAGCCGTTTAGAATCTTTTGCCAGCATAGCTGTTTTTATTTCTCCATTTATTTTTTCTTCAATATTCATTGCTCACAGTTTTAATTTTACCATACAAAAATAGAAAGATAATTGAATTATTAACGCATTAAAAAAGCCACAGATCTCACAAATTACACAGAAAAAACCTGCGAGATCTGCAAGATCTATGGCTAAATTAAAAGTTTAGTAATTAGTGACTAACGGTAATTTTACCTGTTTTTAAAGCCTGATTATTAGCGCCAATAATACTATATATATACAATCCGTTAGTATAGGCAGAAACATCTAACCTTAATTTTCCTTCGTTTAAGTTTTGTTTTTCAACCATTTTACCAGTTACATCATAAACAATAACTGTTTTTGCATCTGTATTTTCAGTAGCAAAATTTACGTTGGTGTTTGATGGATTTGGATAAACGCTGATATTGGTTGAATTGTTATTATTAGTTGCAATGCCTGTAACCAAAGGCTTATGACGCGTAACAATAGTTTGAGTAGATGTACCTGCTAATGGAGCTACTATAGTTGCAGTTGAAATTGAGAATAATGCTTCTTTTGTGCCTACATCAAAATAATCCCAAACTTTTTGAGTAACCGAACCTGAACCTAATTGCACAGTAAAGTTAATAGTTTGAGTAGTTACAACCCTAATGGCACTGTTATATGTGCCTGTAACTAATGCTAAAGTACCTGTACCATCGGCGATAGTACCGCTGTTACCTGTAAATGTACCTGTTTGCGATAATGCAGGAATACTAACGCTTCCACCTGTAACAGATGTGCTGGTGGTATTTAAGCTCATTGGATATGCAGCTTTAACTGCCGATGCCGTATAAACAAATGATGCTGCAATAGCGCCAATTGTAACGTTACCACCCCAATAGTTAAAACTTGTAGCGCTTGATTTGTAAAAAGATAAATTGCTGGCAGCTGAACCTAATTGCACGCCCGGAATTGGGTAAGATGCATTTGCATTTGCTGTAGCTGTATAATTATTTACAATGCTGCTATGTGTTGCTATAGAAGTAAAATTCCATAATGCTGAAGCACCAGAAGCCCCTACGTTGATACCTAATGAATCACATTGGTAAGTTGAGTACATATCGCCTGCCACCGGTGAATGGTTAGCATCGGTTAATGTTTGGGCATTTAACGACAAACCCGCTAAAGCTGTAAGAAGTGATAAATAAATTTTTTTCATGTTTTTGAGGTTAAGTATTTCACCAAAAATATAAAAAAAAAGGTTTGTTTTTACCCTTTTATTCCAAAACTGTAAAAATCAACTTGTTTTAACATAATTAATCTATTGGCATCATATTGACTATAAAAAAACAAAAAAAGCCACCCGATATGAGCAGCTTTTTTTTATAAAATTTAAAAATTAATTAATGGGTAACAGTAAATTTACCGGTAGCAATAGCTTGTTTTGCCGCATTTTTAACAGTGTAAAAATAAATACCATTGGTCATTTCCAAAGTACTGAAATTTACTTTATTGTTATCAAATACATAAACCGAGATCACTTTTCCTGTAACATCATTTATCTCAACCGTATTGGCCTTATTGCTTTCTGTTGCCAAAGTAATTTGTGATGAAGAAGGATTTGGATAAACTGATAATGAAATTAAATTGGCTTTATTTTCTTTAACACCAACTGAGGTTGGAGCACTACGCGTAACAACAGTTTGTGAAGATGGTGTTGGTGCTAAACTGGTAACAACGGTTGATGCAGAAATAGTGAATAAAGAATTTTTGGTTCCTACCGAATAATAATCCCAGTTCTTTTGAGTAACAGTTCCATTTGCTAATGGTGTTGTAAAATTAATTGTTTGGGTTGTAACAACACGTACAACATTGGTATATGTACCTGTAGGTAATATTAATGTACCTGTGCCGTCAGCAATTGCTCCGGCATTTCCGGTAAATGTACCATTTTGTGATAAAGCAGGAACCGAAATGCTTCCACCGGTTGCGCTAACCGTACTGGTATTTAAATTCATTGGATAAACAGCTGTATATGCTCCACTGGTATAAGTTAGTGTAGCACCAATAGATCCCACTAAAATATTACCACCCCAATATTTTGTATCAGTTGGATCAGATGTATAATAAGAACTGTTATTAGCGGTTGAAGAAAGAGATAAACCCGGCATTGGATAAGCAGTATTTGTGTTTACTGTTACCGAGTAACCTACCAGCATGCTGCTATGTGTTGTAATGGACCCAAAATTCCAGTTTGCGCCTGCTCCTGAAGCTCCGGCAGTAACACCGGTAGAATCGCATTGGTAAGTTGTGAAAATCTCACCACCTGCAAACGCATGATTAGCTTGCGTTAATTGGGCATTTGCAACCAAGCCTGCTGCTGATAATAAAAGAGATAAATAAATTTTTTTCATGTTTTTAGAATTAATTGTTTTACCAAAAATATTAAAAAAAACGAGACGATTTTTACTTTTTTGCATTAACCTGCTAAAATAGCCGCGAATTACACCAATTTTACAAAACTATTTTATTATACTAATAAGAAGTCTGGCATTTGTGAAATTCGTAGCAAACATAAAAAACCGAACACTATAAATTTTGAATTTACTTTAATAATAAGGAGCTATCGCCGTAACTCAAAAACCTGAAATCATTCTCAAGGGCATAGTTGTAAATATTCTTCCATTCGGTTCCAACTATACAGCTTATAAGTAAAAGCAAAGTACTTTGCGGTTGATGAAAGTTGGTAATAATACCATCCGCTACCCTTAATTTATAAGGTGGAGCCAGCAAGATACTTGTTTTACAAATCACACGTTGTAAAGAATTGGTGTCCATCCATTTTAACAAAGCTGTTAAACTCTCAACAACTGTTATTTCTTTTTTTGATTCATCATAAGGTTCCCATTGACTCAACTCTAAAGCACCTGTTAATATTTTTTCATTATAAAAAATTTTTACACCCAACCAATACAACGATTCTATTGTACGCAAAGATGTGGTGCCAACTGCAATTTTCTTTTTAGTGTTGTTATTCAATAATCTGCTTATCGTTTCTTTACTTACATCTAACCATTCTGCATGCATATCGTGACCAGCTAATGTTTCTGCTTTTACTGGTTTAAACGTGCCGGCACCAACATGCAAGGTAACAAACAACGATTGAATGTTTTTTTGTTTCAATTTTTCGTAAACAGCTGGCGTAAAATGCAAACCCGCTGTTGGCGCCGCAACAGATCCATTCTTTTCAGCATAAATAGTTTGATACCTTGTAGCGTCCAGCTTTTCGCTTTTGCGTTTTAAGTAAGGGGGAATTGGCATTGCCCCTGTTCTCTCCAATACTTCGGCAAATGAAAGCGCGTTTGGTAACCAGCTAAATTCTACCACAACATCTTCATTTCTTTTTTCAATGAGCTTAACGTTTAACGAAATATTCTCTGTGCTTAGCACGAGATCTTCATCACGCCACTTTTTTAAATTTCCCACCAAACATTTCCACAGCACTTTTTGAGTATTTAGCATAGCTTGTGTAATATCAAGGTCTTGTTGAAAAGGTTCTAAACAAAAAACCTCAATACCTTGTTGTTTTGAATTCTGAAAATTTAATCTTGCCTGAACAACCCGCGTGTTATTAAAAATTAAAACACTTTCTTCTTCTAAAAATTGGTCGATATTATTGAAAGTACTTTCGCCAATGCTTTTATTTTTATAGATCAATATTTTTGATGCGTCCCTATTCTCTAAAGGATAGGCAGCAATTTTTTCCTGAGGCAGATCGTAAGTGTAATCTGAAATTTGAATGGAAGAAGGATGTGGTGTCATTAAAAAAAGTAAATTATTTAATGTTCATTAAGCGTATTACTTTTTCAATATCCTCTGGTGTATCTACACAGTGACTATCAAACGTTGTTTCAACACATTTTATTTTGTAGCCATGCTCTAACCAACGCAATTGTTCTAATGATTCGGCCAGCTCTAATGCTGTAGGCTTAAGTGCTGTAATCTTTTCTAAAATATCCGTGCGATAAGCGTACATACCTACATGCCTGAAATACATAAAATGCTTGTGCCATTCTTTTTCATCTTTACCTTTTATGGCAGGTATAACACTTCGGCTAAAATATAACGCTTCGTTATGTGGATTTAAAATTATTTTTACTTCTCCTTTATCAAACAACACATCATGATCATTGCACCTGATCATTTGAGTAGCAATTTCAGTAACTGCAACGCATGCTTTTGCCAATGAGTCAATTTGCTCAGGATCCAAAAAAGGTTCATCACCCTGCACATTTAAAACATGATCAAACTTTTCGCCATTTAATTGGTAGGCTTCAAAACATCTGTCGGTACCGCTTGGATGTTCGGGTTTTGTAATTACAACATTGGCGCCAAAACTTTGGCAATGTTGGGCAATACGTTCATCATCGGTAGCTACAATTACCTTATTTAGTAATTTGGATTTGGCAGTTTGTTCATACACTCTTTGTATCATCGATTTTCCTTTTATCTCAACAAGAGGTTTACCGGGGAATCTTGTAGAAGCATAACGCGCAGGAATTATTCCGATTATTGACATTTTTGGTTTTTTTGAATTTTTAAATCAATTCCCAAAAATAACTAAAAACTATTAGCTATTTTTATTGTTTGTAAAGAGTGTGAACATAAAAGTTATCATATCCGCGTTTTGTGCAGTGCTTTTGGGTTTTGCGTTTCGTAATCCCGGAGAAATTACACCTGCAAAAGTGTTACACCAAATGTATGATTCTATTAAGAATGTAAAGACTTTACGCACGAAAGTAGCAGCTTTAGAACGTATCGATAAAAAATTCTCTTCTGCCAATTCAGAATACCTTGTACAAACCAGCCCAAGAAAGGTTTACTTTATTAACCGTTCTAAAAAACTGGAGATTTTATACAATACAGAATTGTATGGTCGTAAAGCATTGGTAAAACCAAATATTTTTCCATACATGACCATTAGTCTGGATCCTACCGGCAATATCATGCGTAAGAACCAGCATTACTCTATTCACGAATTGGGTTATACTTTTATTGGCAATTCAATTGCATTAACGTTAAGTAAAGACAAAGACGGATTAAACAATTTTACTTATCACGGCAAATCACACAAAAATGGGTACACCTGCTATTTGCTGGAATACGAAAATAAAAATTACGCATACACAGATTATAAAGTAGGTGAAAAAGAAACAGCCAGCAGTGTTGCCGCTAAATTGTGCGTGAATGATTATTTGCTGAGAGATAAAAATGATCTGCTAAATGATTTTGGCTATTTAAGAAAAGGCAGTGTCTTAAAAGTACCAACCTTATATTGTAAAAAAGCAATTTTGTTTATTGACGAAAAATTAATGCTGCCCGTTTCAATAAGCCTATATGACGATGCAGGTTTGTTTGAAAGCTATGACTATTCGTCGATAGAAATAAACAAGCCTTTTAAGAACGATGATTTTAATCGTGATAATAAAAATTATGGTTTTTAACTTTTACAATTCTTTCATCAGCACTTTATAGAGCGCGATCATTCCTTCCACATCTTTTTTGTGCACCTTTTCATCTGGCGTATGCACATTCTCTTCTGCAGCACCAACAAAACACCAGTCCCACGGGTAAGCAGCCATTTGTAATTCTTTCGCATCGCTACCGCCGCTGCCCTCAACTTCTAATTGAAAAGCACATTTATTTTTTGTAGCTATCGAAATAATTTTATTGATATAACTTCTGCGGGGCACCAAACTATCACGCATGCTAATTACCGGACCTTTGGCATAATGCACGCCATCCGATATCCAAGAAATATCAGAGATCAATGCTTGTGAAATTTTATATTTATCAGCTAAATATTTTTGAAGGTAGCTAACGCTGCCGCCGCCATGCTCTTCATAAGTACTAAATACAATAGCGCCATCTTTTAATGTTTCGGCAACCCGCAAAGCGTTATATACACCTAAACGATTATCCATGTAACAGCATTGGATGTAATTTTTATCTTCGCGCCAGTTGGGTTTAAAGGTTAATTCGGTGCCGGTTTCAAAATCTCTTTTTCCTTTGTACGAAAGACTGCGCATGCCTGTTCTTTTATCATCTTCTACCTTTAATTCTACTTCCTGCAAACCCTTACTATCAGACCCGATCAATTTAAAACCATTTGCCGTAACAGGGCCGCCAATTTTAACCAATTGTTTACCATAACGCACAGTAAAGCCTATGCTATCCATGTGCGCAAAAATGGCAGTGCGGGGTTTTCCAAAAATTAAAATAATATTTTCCTGGAAACCATCGCCGTGAATTACTTTTGGTTTATGCTTCCAGTTTTTTGAATGTTCTTTAATATAATTTAAAACAAATAGTTTCATTCCGCCTTCGTTACCGCTTGGCGCGTGCATGTGACACATTTCTTTAAGGACATTATATTCAGATATGCTGGTGCTCTTTTTCATATCAAAGTGTTTTAAGGTACGTTAATTTTGCGGTGTAAAGTTCAGTAAAATCTTTTTCCATTCTCTCTGAATTTTGTTTTTTTATTTGAAAAATGATCGCGTTATTAGTTTCATAAGTATGCGAAAGTATCTTTGCTTCGTTCTCTTTCAAAATTCGCATCACCAAGTTAATACTTTCTTCATTAAAATCAATTTTATATTCAAATAAAATAAACCGTTCATATACTTGAGAGGCAGCAATTACCTCCGAAGCTGCGGTTTTGTAGGCACTTATAAGCCCGCCAACGCCTAAGAGCGTGCCGCCAAAATAGCGCACCACTACTATTAAAATATTTGTAAGATCTTTTGCCTGAATCTGCCCTAAAATAGGCTTACCGGCTGTGTTAGCAGGCTCTCCATCATCATTTGCCCTAAAGGCTGCTTTATCTGCCCCCAGGCGCCAGGCATAACAATGATGGTTGGCAGTAGGGTGAAGTTTTTTTAATTGCAACAAACTTTCTTTTATTTCTGCCTCGCTTGTTACCGGGAAAATAAAGGCCAGAAATTTTGAGCCTTTCTCTTTAAAAAGAATTTCTTGTTTTGTTCTTACCGTTAAATATGAATCTGAAAACAGCATTAAAAAGAGATAAGTAAAATAGAAATAATTGCCAAAACAATACCCGCTAAATTTACCATTGATAATTTTTCTTTAAAAACCAGCCAACCCAAAAAAGCAGAAAGCGCTACATTAGAAAGATTAAGCACCGGAAACAATTGCGCACTTTGAAGCACATTAGCATCCAGCGATTTAAATATAAAAAAGATACTGAAATAGTTTGGAATGCCTAACAGCACACCGCCAGTAATATTTTTTGGCATTACCAACTGTTTTAATGTTAAGCTTCGTTTTACAACTACCATGTACATTAAGATAATTACACCAACAACAAATGCCGATAAAAAAGTGCAGATGCTGAATAAGGCACTTTCGTTTTTAGACTTAATATAAAATGCATTGGCCGCATTAATGGCAATATCAATTAAGCCGCTACCAATAAACACAAGTACCGGCAGCCAGATTAAAGCGGCATTAACAGTATTATCTTTTTTAGAAGAGCGGGTAGAAAGATAAACAGCAAGCATAGCAAGCGCAATACCAGCTAACTTTAACACAGATAATTGCTGACCTAAAAAAATAAGCGAATACAACACGGGCATAATAACACTCATTTTGTTGGCTACGGATGCCGCCGAAATGCTTATTTTTTGTGTGGTAAGGGCAATAAGATAAAATATAGAGATAAATAATACGCCCAAAGGCAGGCAAATAAAGATCCAGTCTGATTGCAGGATGGCATTTATGTTTATATCTGAATTTAAGAAGAGGATACCTGTAACACCCGCAGTGATATAGTTTACAACAATGGCTACCAGCGAGTTTACCCCGTATTTTTGAAATGCTTTAAAGATCAATAAAAGCAGTACGCTGATGGTAATGGTTAGTAGTATATAAAGCATTTGTACCTTGAATGTAAATTTATAGGTATTATGGCTAATTGTAAAATTTATTTTTATATTTTTGATGTATGAACAAATACCTTATACTCTTATTACTCTCATCGTTCTTTTTACCGAAAGATCTTATTTCACAAGACATTTATTATAAAAATGTACCTGACTCAATTCTTATCAATTTTAAAGACACTGCCAATAAAATAATTGTGGCCAATGCCGACTCATCTTTAAATTTTAAAAACAAGTTTGCTTACGCTTTAAGCTTTTTTCCTAAGATCGAATTTCAAAACATCAAGATCAAATTCAGACCATCGCACAAGGTGGTAAAAATAAAACCCACATTCGGCTCTATCTTTAAAGCACCCAAACAACGTACCTACAAAATATGGTATAGTAATTTAAGTGAAACTACATTAGACAGTGTATTGCTTAAAAATTTATCACTCAATTCTCAAATTGGTTTAATTGCCATACAGGTTAGTCGTATTGAAGATTTTAGAACAGGTGGCTTTTTTGATTTTGTGTCGTGGCATTTTAAACAGCTGTCTACCAAGGCGAGAAACAAAATTAATTACGACGACGAGTTACGCGCTATTGAAGCAGGGCTTGGTTACCAGTTACTTTCTCTTAGCAGAGAAAATGAAGAAAAACTAAAAATTGAAAAATGGAAAAGCGTAAAGGGCTATTCTAATTATATAAAACAAAACAAAAACCGCTCAATGAGTGCTGAGATCATTGCTAATTTTGTAAATGATCAACCTGTGTATCATGCACAGCAATATAAATAGAACTTTAGATGTATAAGAGAATTATAACCTGTTTTTTAATTTGCCTTTTTACATTTGGTTCATTCTCTTTATATACGCAAGAACAAACAGCTCAATTCAAAAAATCATTAGATTCTCTTGAAGATATTTTAAAAACCGCCCCACAGGATACCAATCGCGTAAAATTATTAATGCGTATTGCCGGTCGCAATAAAAATATCGATCCCGAAAAAACATTGAATTATTCAAAACAAGCATTAGCACTTTCACAAAAACTCAACTTTATTAATGGCATTTTCAGAAGTTTTGAAATAATGTCACATGGCGTTCGCGCTGCAGGATTACAAAAAGAATTTTTAACTGATCTTGATAGATGGGAAAAAATAAGTGACTCTGTTAGTGACCTGCACCAAAAAGCAAAGAGTTATAACTTTAGAGGTACTATGTTGATGGACCTTGGCAGCTATTCTAAATCTGCGGAATATTATTTTAAAGCCCTTGAAATTGATGAAAAATTAAACGACAAATCTTCTATTGCTTCTGATTATGGCAACCTGGCTTTGGTATATGAATCAATGAAAAAATACCAGCTTGCACTGGATTATGTAAACAAAGCTATGGCAATTGATAAAGAGATCAATGACATGAAAGGTTATATGAATGGAATGGGCAATCTAAGCAACATCTATTCCTACCTGGGTGATAATAAAAAAGCACTTGCTTACGCCTTTGAGTTTTTAAAGATGGCCGAAAAGGAGCAAAATCAAACGCTTATTGCGGGCGGGCTTTGTAATATTGGAAGTCTTTATGATGAAATAGGAGAAAATGATAAAGCTATAGAATATTATCAAAAAGCAATAGTAATAGGTGAAGAACTTGGTAACGACGAACTTCTTATTGCCACCGGTATTAACGTTGGTAATTTATATTATGATAAAGGGCAATATGATAAATCGATAACTACTTTAAAACCGGTATTAGCAAAAGCCGAAGCGTCTGACTTAAAATTTGCAATGGGTGAATGTTACCATATTCTTGCCGCTGATTACAAGGGCAAAAAAGATTTTGCAATGGCTTATGATTATCTTGAAAAATATTATGCTGTAAAAGATACGTTGCTGAATGCGGAAAACTCGCGACAGGTAAATGATATGTCGGCCAAATATGAAAAAGACAAACAGGAATTAAAGATCTCTGCGCTGGAAAAAGAAAAACAACTTTCGAAACAGGTGATCGAAAAACAAAATAATTTTAAAAATGTATTGATAATAGTGGTTGTTCTTATTATCGTTCTTGCCATTGTGTTATTCAGGGCATTTATGAATAAACAAAAAGCCAATAAACTTTTAGAAGCAAGCAACGCCGAGATTCAGCATCAAAAAGATATTATCGAAGAAAAAAATAAAAACATTACCGATAGTATTTACTACGCCAAGCGCATTCAAACTACATTAATGCCATCAGAAAATTACATCAGTAAAAGCATGGAAAAGCTGAATAAAAAAGATTGAACATTTTTTATTTTGAATTGTTCTATTAAAAAATACAGTTATGATAAAACAAGTTTTAATATTTATTTTTCTACTGACTGCCTGCTTCTCTTACTCCCAAGCCATGCAAGGACCGGATAATGTTTTTATTGGCACCATTAAAAAAGACGGTAGCGTTTTAGATGAAACCAATAAAGTAATTGGCAAATTTAAAAACGACGGCACTGTGCTTGGAAAAAATTCTATCATTATCGGTTTTGTTGCTAACGACGGACATATAGAAAACGAAGCGCATAAAACAGTGGGAACTTATAAAAGTATGGATGGCACCGTTTACGATGCAGAAAATAAACAGGTTGGCATTATTACACCCGATGGTATTGTAAAAAATCAAAATGGAGAAGTTATTGGCTACGCTAAAGATATTTTAGCGAGATGGGCAGCCGCGTATTTTTTCTTTTTGTTTTAGAAAACTATTTATTCCCCCTTTTCAAAGGGGGTTAGGGGGATTTTTTTTAAATAGATTTCTTCTTATGATTTCTGGCTTCACTTTTTTGCTTGATCAAAAAAGTAACCAAAAAAATCAAGGCTTCTTAAAATTTTGCTAAAAATCTTTCTTTCTCAAGCTGATGGTTTTAAGCGCTTCGCGAACAGCCAAAACCATCTTCACACAAGCCAACGCTTTTGAAAAAGAAGATTTTTCACGCAAAATTTTAAAAGGCCAACTCACCAAGCGTGCTTACGCGGACTAGATTTTCGTATTTTGATTATGCGGTTAGTTGAACGGGTTATGCATTTTCGATCTTTTGTAGAGATAGTAGCGAGCTAAGCTAAGCGTTTAGTTGATTAGGCATGCAGAAAAGTGCTTAGGGAGGCAACGGTTTTATTTTGGCTGTTCTGCCTCGCCAAAATACGGCAGCATAGCGGTGCTATGCTGAGCGAGCAGGTGGGTTGGTCCTTCAAAAGGCCAACACACAAGCTGGCCTAAATATGCACTGCATATTTATCCTGCGCCAAAAGTGACAAAAAAACATAAAAAGAGATTAAATTTTTTATAAACAAAAATCCCTCTTGTTTTAAGAGGGATTTTAAATTAGTGAAATAAAAATTTGTGATAATTAGTGCAATTAGTGGCAATAATTAACGTAAATAAAGCATTTCTCTATACTTCGGTAAAGGCCATGTTGCATCATCCACAATGTTCTCTAACTTATCTACATTGTAACGGATGGTATCAAAAAATGGTTTTACTTTATCGCAATACGCGTGTGCTTGTTTTTTTGCTGAATCTAAATTGTTTGCACTCTTACGTGCTTCGGTCATATCATCTGCCGCTTTTTTAATAATGGCAACATGCTCGCTGATCTCTTTTATCAATTCAATTTGTGTATCGGCTGCTTTTTTAAATTCTGCCGCGCCTAAAATTTCTTTTAAACCTTTTGCATTTTCAATTAAACCGCGTTGGTAATTTAAAGCTGCCGGAATAATTTGGTTATTCACCATATCAGCCATGATACGCGATTCAATTTGAATTTTTTTAGTATACGTTTCTAAAGCAATTTCGTAACGGGCTTCCTGCTCGCGATGATTTAAAATGCCCATGGTCTCATACATATTTAATGTTTTTTTAGAGATCATTGCTTCTAAAGCGCCCGGTGTTGTAGGAATATTATTTAAACCACGTTTTTTTGCTTCTGCTTTCCACTCATCGCCATAACCGTTTCCTTCAAAACGAATTTTTTTGCTGGCAATAATGTATTTTTTTAATACCTGGAATATCGCTTCATCTTTCTCCACTTTTTTCTCGATCAACGCATCTACTTCCGCTTTAAATTTAATTAATTGTTCTGCAACTATCGCATTCAACACAGTCATTGGTCCACCGCAGTTGGCAGAAGAACCAACAGCGCGGAACTCAAATTTATTTCCGGTAAAGGCAAATGGCGAAGTACGGTTACGATCTGTATTATCTAATAAGATATCAGGAATTTTACCGATGTTCAATTTTAATTTTGTTTTTTCTTCCGGACTCATTTTTCCACCGTGTACCGATTTTTCTAATTCATCCAACACGCTTGACAATTGTCCGCCTAAGAAAACAGACATGATGGCCGGTGGCGCTTCGTTGGCACCCAAACGGTGATCGTTGTTTGCTGAAGCAATAGAAGCACGTAACAGATCAGCATGCTCATGCACAGCCATTACGGTATTAATAAAAAATGTAAGGAACTGTAAATTTGTTTTTGGCGTTTTGCCCGGTGATAATAAATTTTTACCGGTGTTGGTTGCTAAGCTCCAGTTATTGTGCTTACCACTGCCGTTAACACCCGCGTAAGGTTTCTCATGCAATAATACACGGAAATTATGACGGATGGCCACTTTCTCCATCACATCCATTAATAATAAATTATGATCTACCGCTAAATTGGTTTCTTCAAACACAGGCGCGCACTCAAACTGCGCAGGTGCTACCTCGTTATGACGCGTACGCACAGGAATTCCTAATAAGTGCGACTCGTATTCAAAATCACGCATATAAGCTGCAACACGCTCAGGGATAGAACCCCAGTAATGATCTTCTAACTGTTGGCCCTTTGCCGGAGCATGACCAAATAAGGTACGACCTGTTTGTTGCAGATCGTAACGGATATTATATAAAGCAGAATCAATTAAAAAATATTCCTGCTCCCAACCTAAAGTGGCAATGGTTTTAGTAACGTTCTTATCAAAATACTGGCAAACATCAGTAGCTGCTTTATCAATAGCGTGTAATGATTTTAATAAAGGCGTTTTAAAATCCAGCGACTCTCCGGTATAAGAAATAAAAATGGTTGGAATGCATAATGTTTGTCCCCATATAAAAGCAGGTGATGTTGGATCCCATGCCGTGTAACCACGTGCTTCAAACGTGTTACGAATGCCGCCATTAGGAAAAGAAGAAGCATCGGGTTCTTGCTGCACTAAAGCATTACCGCTAAAACGCTCAATAGCGCGGCCACCTTCAATAGGCTCAAAAAAACCATCGTGCTTCTCAGCGGTAGCACCACTTAATGGCTGAAACCAGTGTGTAAAATGCGTAACGCCTTTGCTTTGCGCCCAGGCTTTCATGCAGGCTGCAACCTGATCAGCCATTTTACGCTCAACAATGGTACCGGTATTCATAGAGTTTTGAATGCTGGTGAATGCCTCTTCAGAAAGGAATTCGCGCATGGCATCAAGGCCAAACACATCGGTGCCGTAATACTCAGATACTTTTTTATCTGATTTTTCTAAAGCAACAGGCACGCGGTTCACTACGTCCTGCATGGCTAAAATTCGTCTTGTGGTCATTTTTATAGGGGGTTAAATAGGTTTTTTATCAAAATTTTTACAAATGTAGTCAAAAAACAGGGGGTCAGTACAAAAAATATCAACTTTTTTAGAAATTGTTGTTAAAAAATAGGGGGGGGCTTACGGATTAAAGATGAAAGATTAAGGATTTAAGACTTAAAATCCCATCTTCCTCTTTGAAAAAAGGGGTTAGGAATTAATTTATAAATAAGAGGTAATTTGGGCGTGTCCCTTCGGGTCGGGCTTTCACTTCAAGTCCTCGCTCCGCTGCGGGCTTTCCGCTCAATCCCTCACGCAAATCCTCCTCCGTCGCTCCGCGCCACCTCCCCAAGAGGAGGATACTGTGCCTAAACACCGAATCTCCCTCCTTGAGGGTTTTGCGAAGCAAAATGAGGATCACTGAGGGCGAGGGAGGATACCGCTATTATAACTCCTATATAACACCATCATAACCTCTACATAACTGTAACATAACTGTAACAGCTTTTTTAACAATGCTCCGTAAAACATTCAAAGGCCTTAAAAGAGTAGCAAATACGATCAATACCAGTCAAAAGCATTCCATAAAATTTTAAGAAGGTACCTACTGCTGGCAGTAGGTGTTTTTGTGGAATATTTTGATTTATTTTATGATAGTTTAAATGGGACACGAAAGAGTAGGCTTTTTGCCAAAAACAAAAAAATGGAATGCCATTGTATCTGGCATTGTCGATTTCTCAGATAATAGTGAGGCTATTTCGCAAATCGCAGCAGAAACTACGAAAAATGTTAGGAGTAGATTTAAAGTGATTAGTAGTGATGAAGGAGTAATTTCCGCATTTAAATATTTAATCGTATTAAGTTTTGCAACAAAACAAGAAAATTCAATAAGTTTTTTAAATGATAAAGGGATAAGTTTATCGAAGAATTTTGACTTTTTTGACCTTGGTATAAGCGCTAAGAAATATCTCGAAAAACACTTACAAGCAAAAGAATATTCTACTATTGCATCTCAATCCTTGATGGATACAATTTCCGATTGGTTTCAAAAAAATGAAAGTAAACAAACAACTTTATTTGTAACGCCAGAAAATCCTTTAGAAAATTGGAAAAAAGCAAGCACCGGAGAAGGCTTTTGTGAATTATCAAGATCTTTTTTTGCAAATTTTACAAAAAGGTATCTTGAATATTTTTTAGAACGTGAAGCTGCCTGGGCGCTTAAAAATGTAGATGAACGAAGGCATTTCAAGAAAAAACTAGAGAGTTTAATTTCTGAAGTTTCTGTACATGCCTTTGAAACAGCAAAAATAACAGAATCTTTTTCAGCTGGATGGTTCAAAAAAAACGCACAAGACAAAATTCCGTCAGATAAAAAAATACAAGGATTTGTAGATTATTCATTCCACAAAATCAATAGTGAACTTTTAAGGGAGGAAAATTCTTGAGTAATCAAAAAGAACATATTGTTATTTGTGGTGACATTAAACTCGGAAAGAAGTATAGTTCTAAGGAAAAATATATTGTTCATCGTTTTGAGTGTAATCCAGAAAGTAGACACAGAAATGTAAACATTGATCTTCCTCATTTTGTTAAAGTTGTTGGCTGCCATTTTCCCATTCGGATTAAAGACCTTTTAGAAATTGCAAGTTATGTCTATGCGTCAGATAGAATGATTGATAGAGGAGCGCCTAATTCAATGGAATATATGCGCTGGTCCCGTAAATTTCATTATCATATTAAAGTTAGAGATTTTAAATTTTGGAATAAAAAGGAAGTGAAGGATTCGCTTAATGAAGCCTTAAAATTTGTTTCTGGTGATTATTCATATGAGTTTACGTTTCACGCTGGTGGCAAAGATTTTGGGCAGACATCTCTAACTGATATGGAGGGATTTGATTTCGAAAAAAAGCAGAATAGTCATATTTGTCTTTTTTCAGGAGGATTGGATTCACTAGCCGGTTCTTTGAAACTATTAAGTGAAAACAAGAATCTAATATTAATAAGCCATAGTTCTAATAACTTAGGAGTATCAGCAACCCAAAATGCAATCCTCAAAAGAATTATGAGTGATTACCCTGACCGAGTTCAACCATTTAAATTTTCATGTCATCTAAAAGGAGAAAGAGCAGTAGAAGAAACCCAAAGATCAAGAATTTTTTTATATACTTCAATCGCGTTCTCTCTAATGAGTCTAGCTTCTGAAAATTCTATAAATGTTTTTGAAAACGGAATCACATCTATTAATTTTGCTAAAAGACAAGATGCAATGAATGCTAGAGCGAGTCGGACTACACATCCTAAAACGCTTCATCTTATCCAGTCATTTCTCAGTTTAGTTGGAGATAAACAAGTAAATGTTAATCATCCTTTTTTGTTTAAGACAAAGAGTGACATTCTAGATATAATAAAAGAAAACAAGAAGGAAGAATATATAAATTCAACCTTAACTTGTACAAAAACTTTTCTCAAATTTCAAAATAAATCAAACGCATCTCACTGCGGAAGATGTTCGCAATGCGTAGATAGGAGATTTGCAGCTTATGCTACTGGTCTCGAGGAATATGACGCAGTTTATGATATGGACATATCCAAAGATTCTATAGACGACCAAGAGGGGTTTATACACTTACACGATTATCTATATAAAGTATTCGAACTTAAAACTGCAACCGAATCATCCTTCAGCTATGATTTTTATGATGAGTTGACTGATTTAATCCCTTACCTTCAGGGAAAAGATAATACTGAAAAAATGAAATCAGTATATGCGCTAGTTAAAAATCATACTGGAAGAATTGATATTGCTATTCAACAAATTCGAAAGGGAGAAGATTTATCAAAACAAAAGACACCAAATAGTATTTTTAATATTCTTGATACAAGAAGTTATTTACTCCCACCATCGGAATTTTTGGTAGATGACCTTTGTTCTGAGTTAAGTAAGAGTATTCCTATTGCATTTCAAACTCAAAAACCAGCAAATGAAAAAGTTTTAAATGACCATATTGAAGCTTTAATTCGAAAAAATCGTGATGGATATGCAAGAGAATTTCCTGTGATACAATATGGTACAGCAAAAACGGTTCCAGATCATTCATTTGATCCATCTTTATTTATTGAGTCAAAATATCCCAGGAATAAAAAATCTCAAAGCCAACTGACAGATGAACTGGCCGCTGATATAATTAAATATGGCACAGCATTTAAATTTTTCTTTATTTATGACCCAGAACGTAAAATTACTCAAGATGAACTTTTCAAAAAAACTATTGAAGCTCATCCAAAATGTAAAGTTCATATAGTAAGATAATATTAATTCCGGCTGATTTGTAATATGTGTTCACAATCTTGCCCTACTCCAAAAACCTCCGTACATTTACTTAACAATCTTTTTTCTATGAACCTTCAAAAAACAATTCTTTTAATAATAACTCTTTGTTTCTCTTTCTTTATAAAAGCACAAAATTACAAATGCCTGCCTTGCGGGTTGGATTGTGATAAAGAAGTGTTTACAAAAGCAGGTACTTGCCCAAAATGTAAAATGGAACTGGTGCCGGCAGCTTCTATTACGTTTAAGAATATGGAAACAAATAAAGTTTGCGAGTACATTAAAACACATCCAAAAACCATTTTGCTGGATGTAAGAACTAAAGAAGAATTTGAAGGCAGCGCCGATCCCAATTTTGGTTCTTTAAAAAATGCCATCAACATTCCTGTAGATGACCTGAAAACAAGAATAAACGAACTTGAAAAATATAAGAATTCTGAGATCATCGTTTATTGCTCACATAGCCATCGCAGTCCAAGGGCTTCATACTTGTTAACGCAAAACGGTTTTAAACATGTTATTAATTTATCGGGCGGCATGAGTGAAATGAAAGATACATCCTGTAAAAAATAATTCTATGGAACACAACGAAAAAATAAAAGCCTGTTACCAGGCAGCAAAAAATTATCCTGATCTTGCTAAACGTTTAAGCGAAATTGGCGTAGAGTCTTACACCGTTGATACAGCAAGCGGAACGATCCTTTACCGTTTTAACCAGGGACAAACTGTTTTACATCCGGGTAATATTAACGCAAGAACAATAGCCGAAAATTTTAACGAGCAAAAAACAATTGAAGCTATACGCAATAACCAGCAGGGAAAAAGTACCTACCCCGAATTTATGACCGGCATTGCTGAAGCAGGTGTACGTTTTTACGAAGCAACCTTAAACGGATCAAATAAAAGAGTGACTTATATTGGTATTGGAGGTTTTTACGAAGAAAAAATTCCTTAAACTTATTTTGTTTTTATAAGTATATGTCTTACGTCTACCGTTTCGCCTTTACGCGCAACGAGTTGTATAAAATGATAACCGAATTCGGTTTTAAATACTTCTGAGATCTCGCCGGGATTATTTAAACCAAAAGCTACTTTTTCAAACTCGGGTACAAATTTACCTTTACCTAGATTTTTATAAATGCCGCCTTTTGCAGCTGAACCGGGATCTTCGCTGTAAAGAATGGCCATGGTTTCCATACTCTCACCATTCATTACACGTTGGCGGTAACTTTCAATTAATTGCAAAGCCTCTTCATCGGTATGTTTTACCAGACTGTCTTTGCTCTGTGCAAAAAAACTAAATGGTAACATCAACAGAAAAAATAAATGTTTCATTTAAGATAAAGTTAGTGAAAAATATTTTCATTCACCTTTTTATAAAAAAAGATGGAAATATTTGCCTGAAATTTCTTTTTGTTATTTTCAGCAAATAATAATAAGTCTTTTTTTGGATGAATTTCTGCCCTCACTTTTTTGCTTGATCAAAAAAGTAAGCAAAAAAATCAAGGCTTCTTAAAATTTTGCTAAAAATCTTTCTTTCTCAAGCTGATGGTTTTAAGCGCTTCGCGAATAGCCAAAACCATCTTCGCATAAGCCAACGATTTTGAAAATGAAGATTTTTTTACGCAAAATTTTAAAAGGCCGACTCACGTTGTGTGCTTACGCGGACGGCTTCTGGCATATTGATTCTGTGGCTTGCCAGAAGGGTTAATAATAACGATTAAATCATATTCTCCAACTGTTTAAAAACAGGTATAAGAGCCTTGCCATTTTCGCTAAGGTAATATTCAATATGCAAAGGTTTTTGTTTTATGGTTACTTTTTGCAATAACCCACTTTCTTCTAATTCTTTTAAAGCAAGAGAAATTGTTTGTTTGTTGGAGCCTTCAATATCGCGTAATAAACTGCTAAAACGCAAGGGGCCATTAACTGCCAAACGAAAGATCTCGGGTTTCCACTTACCGGACAAGAGCTTTAAAAGTCCTTGCGCGGGACAGGTCTCATTATCATTTGTTATTTTTTTAGTGGTCATAAAAAACTGACTTATTGTGTAGCAATTTTATTATTAAGAACTTTGTACAAAGATAAAACAAAATGCTAAAGGTTTAAGCTTATGAAACAGGCCGGTTTATTATTAATAACACTTTTAACTTTTTGCAACATAAGTTGTAACTCACAAACCAATAAAAAAATGAAAGACCAGAACAATCCGCTGTTATGCGATCCTGAAAATGGTATGTGCGAAATACCAACAAACAAAAAAGACACAAGCGAAAAATTAAAGATCGAACCTGTAAAAAAAGCAGTAAAGATCGTTTATTATACTGATCCCATTTGTTCGTCGTGCTGGGGCATTGAACCACAATTACGAAAATTAAAATTAGAATACGGTAACAGCATTGAAATTGAATACCGCATGGGTGGCTTATTGCCCGATTGGTCTTACAACAGCGGTGGAATCAGCAAGCCTTCGGATGTAGCACATCATTGGGATGAGGTAAGCAGGTATTATGATATGCCAATAGATGGTGATGTGTGGCTGGAAGATCCGTTAGCATCCTCTTATCCACCTTCTATCGCATTTAAAGCGGCGCAATTACAAGGCAATGAAAAAGCTATTTTATTTCTAAGGGAAATAAGAGAGATGGTTTTCTTACAAAAAAAGAATATTACTAAATGGGAGCATTTGGAAACTGCTGCAAAAAAAGTTGGTTTAAATACCAAACAATTAAAAACCGATTACGAAGGCAAAGCAAAAGAACTTTTTGCAGAAGACCTGGCGTATGGAAAAACGTTGGGTGTAAGAGGCTTTCCAACCATGTTCTTTACTAACACTGAAGGTAAAACTGAAATTGTTTACGGATCAAAACCTTATACCGAATACGAAAACGCAATTTTAAAATTAAATGCAAAAACAACTAAAAACAGTTATGAAAAAAGCACTGCATTTGTTTTTTCTAAATACCCAACACTAACGGCTAAAGAATTTTCAGAATTAACCGGCACAGCCAGAAACCAATGTGAACAACTGCTAGATGAACAGGTAAAAAAAGGCAGCCTCGAAAAAATAACTACAAAAAACGGTGCTTTGTGGAAATTGAAAAACCAATAATAAAGGTTTAAAAAACCTTCGTACCTTTAGTTAAAACAAAATTATTTGAAAAACCTCACGCTTTTATTTATTTTTTTGCTTTCGCTTTTGGCATGGTTATGTTGGCTGCTGGAGATATTATTTGTAAAAGGCTGGTATAGTTTAAGCTGGTTAAATGGCGAACTTTACAGTCCCTACTTTGGTTTATTACTTGCTGCTTATACTTTTTTACTGCCTTTTAAATTTACAGGTATTGCAACAAAAAAACTGATTCTACCTTTTTTTCTTTTATTAATTGTGAATGCAATTTGTTATGAGATTGGCAAACACTTATGTTATTTAATGTATTGCCGTTTTTGTTTTTGGACAACGGAAGGTATTGTTATTATTTTCTCCCTTGCTTTTTTATTGTTTCCTTTTATGGGTTTCTTTTATTGGTTAATTGCAACAAAGCTGCTGAGGAAAATTAAAAAGATAAATATTCTGTATATATCCTTATTTGTTTTTGGCGCTATTGTATTAAGCAATATTACTATTTATATGAGCACTGGTTTTGGTAATCAAACCGGATGGGTAGATGCGGTAAAAATGGGTTACCCTGTATTTTGGATGCTTTTTGCGTTAGGGGTTTCCGGCATACTGGTCACTAAAAAAGGCTTTGTTACTGATGAACAAGCTGCTGTGTAAATCTTGTTTTTTGTTGCTAAAAAAACATTTGTATTTTTATTTGAGAATATAAAAACAATGGAACTTTTTGAGAATCTTTCTGAAGGCTATGCAAGCAAATACGGCAAAGAGCATGCCGTTATTATTAGTTTTCATTATCCACATGACAATTTAGATGTTTTGCATGAGCTGGAAATAAGGTTAATGAAAGTGATAGCCGATAATAAAGTGGGAGATTATGATGGACACGAAGTGGCTATTGATGATACCGATGCCACTTTATTTATGTATGGCCCAAATGCGGAAACTCTTTTTAAAGCTGTTAAACCTTTGCTGGAACAAACCTCGTTTATGAAAGGCGCGGTAGCCAATTTAATATTTGGTCCGGCCGGTACCAAAGCTCCAATGATAGAAGTGGAGATAGGAGCATGAAGAAAAAAACTTTGCTCTCATTTTTTATTTGCGCTTTTATTTCATTACAAATAAAAGGTCAAACCATTACCAATTATTCCTTACCAAAACAAATTACACAACACAGTTTTAATTTTAAGGGCTTTGCTTTAACCTTAAACGATGATGTGGCGGATGAAAAAGGGAATCATTTACTGGCAGGAGAAATTCACGCTTTTGAAAAAGAAGAGCAAGACAGGGATACCATGATCAACCGAGTATTTGAATTGAAGGGCGTTGTGTATGATGATAAGCTGGGCATACTTATTACAACCGATAAAAATTATAAAATCACAAAAATAGTGCGCTCATTTATTGGTGAAAAAATTATGTACGACACATATAAAAAACAATTTACCATAGGCGCACTTTTTTTTGATTACCTGAAAGTAGATGGCCGTTCCTTCTCTGCCTGGCAACCTGTTATTATTACAACCGATATAACTTTAAAGGCCAGGGCTTTTTTTGTGCAGCGTCCCTACTCCTGTATTTTAAAAAATATTATTATCGAAAAAGATAAGATAAAGATCTTTGCAAGAAGCAATAGTAATGTTACCGATAATAAAAGTGATGAAAAAGCAGAAGTAATAACAGTATCCCTTTCTAAAACACATGTTGATACGGCAAGACCCTGGATAAAGGTGCTGGATATTCTTTCCATACTTCAAACACCACATAACGATAGAGGAAGGCTGGAGCTTTCTGATATTTCTAAAATCGGTAACGATTATTATTTCAGTACTTATAACCTGAATCAGTTTAATCTTAAAACAAGCAATCATTTATATTGCCTTACAAAAGATAAGTTAACTGAAAAACATTCTTTTGCGGATGTTTTAAAACTGAGTCATAATTTTTCGGATTGGATAAACATTAATGAATTTTTTGCTGCCGAAACTAATTTTATTAGTCTAACGCATACCGGCGCTACTAAAAAAGAAATTATCTACACAAAAACAGATACGCTTTTTAATGTGCTGCTTCAAAAAAAGATTCCTTTAAACGATTACGCTGATTTTTATAAAATGAGTTTATTGCCCAATGGCAATACTTTATTGGTTGCCGTTAACAAAACCGAAAGCTGGAGTTATTATTTATATGATAAAAATATGGAATTGCTAAAAGAAATAGACTCAAACATTTCAAAAAAATATTATCCGCAAAATCTTCAATCTATTTCAAACACTGCTATTAAATGCATCTTTTATATTGATAACGTAAATAAAAAAGATTGCCTGTTACAGACTGTGAGCGTAAATTAAAGCTGAAAATTTAGTTTGTCTTCAAAAAAACCTTTTGTATATTTATATGGGTTGCTAAGACCCATATAAATGAAGAAATTTTTTTGTATTTTGATACTTGCAGCCCTTTCTCTTTTGCTATCGTGTAATGATGTCGGTTATTGCAATGTAGAAGGCAACGTGTATGAAGAAGGATCAAACATTCCCATTCACAATGTATATGTGCGGATAAATAAATATTCCAAAACAAACTCAAGTTATCCTTTTAAAGAGGCAACAACCGATAAAAATGGTCACTATAAAATAAAATATTTTAAAGCTTCAGGTAATTCAACAATTTATATTGATATTATTTCTGGAGAGCATATATCGTTAATAAATAAACCGGTTAATTTAAAGAATGCTAATATTTCTGCTTATTTAACACCTTATGGTTATATTAGGTTTCGTGTTAAAAATAATTCTGCAAAAAACGTTACTGTATATGCTAATATGGATTTGCCGGGTAATTTTGTGCCTGCTATGCAATCTCTTGCTAACAGCGATATAACGTTTGATCATACACAAAAAGTGATCCTCAATAAATATAACAAGCTTCAATGGTCGTATTATTATAGTAACAGCTCTTCACCAATCACCAAAGATTCGGTTATTATTACCAATAAATTTGACACGTTGATATACCAGATACAAATAAATTAAAAGATGGATCATACAAAAAAAGCTGTAGAAGTATTTAATAAGCTGGCCAACCAATACCAGGCTAAGTTTATGAATGTTGATATGTATGCCGATACATTTACTGTTTTTTGTAATACCATAAAAAAACAACGTGCCGAAGTATTGGAATTGGCCTGCGGCCCCGGAAATATTACAAATTATTTATTAAAGCAAAGACCTGATCTTAAAATATTGGGAACAGATCTTTCTTTAAATATGATAGAACTGGCAAAACAAAATAATCCAACAGCCGAATTTATGGTAATGGATTGCAGGGATCTTTTGACACTTACTAAAAAATACGACGCCATTATGTGTGGCTTTTGCTTACCATATCTTTCAAAAAAAGATGCTTTAAAACTAATTAAAGATTCATCTGTGGCTTTAAATGCAGATGGCGTAATTTACATTAGCACCATGGAAGATAATAATAATCTATCAGGCTTTGAGGAAGGAAGCAGTGGTGATAAAGTATTTATGAATTATCATGAAGCCGGTTATTTGATTGAAGCCCTTGAAAAAAATAATTTTAAGATTATTGATTTACAGCGCAAACATTCACCGCCTAATGCTACAAAAAAAACAAACGATCTTTTTATTGTAGCAAAAAAATGAACTTTATGCTTCCCGACTTTAAAATAACAGGTTTACAGCAGATCTCACAAAAATTTATTTCAAAAAATATTTTAAGCTTTAGTAAAGCTGCTGAATTTATTTTGCATTTACCTTATGGTCGCAATGCCAATAAAAATGATTTGCTTGCGGTTTTTACAGACGGCTGTGGCACATGCGGCACTAAACACGCTTTATTAAAAACCCTTGCCCTGGAAAATAATTTTGCTGATCTAAAATTAATTATGGCTATTGTAAAAATGAATGCCAAAAATACACCTGAAGTTAAAAACACTTTAGAAAAAAACGGATTGACGTATATTCCTGAAGCCCATAATTATTTAAAATATTATAACAAGATACATGATTACACAAAACCAAACTTTGGTTCAACTAAAGAGCCAGGAAATATTTTGGAAGAACTTGAAATACTACCCGAACAGATCACTGATTTTAAAGTGGCTTATCACAAAAATTTCTTACAAAACTGGCTCAGTAAAAATCCACAAATTAAACTAACATTAAATGAATTGTGGATCATACGGGAACAATGTATCCAAGACCTTGGAAATAAATAAGTTTTAACACGTATTTTCGTTCCCCCGCTTGCAAAAAATTTATATTAGCTATGGGCAAAATGGTCAATCATCAAAGCGTGCCTTTACTATTAACGCTGGATAATTTTGCCATTCCACCAGTTGATTCACGTGTTTTTTGGACCACAAAAGATGCCTGCCCTTATGCCGAAGCCTATCTTACAAAAACCATCGGCCATAAAATAATTGGTAATGTGTATTTAAAATTCCATCAACCCAGCCGGCCAACCCTCATATTTACTGATAAAAAAGAGCTATTAAATGGTTAAAGACCTTTGTATAAATTCGCAAACAACCCTTTTATTTGTCGTTTTTACACCCCAAAAATCAAAAACCAAGTACGTAAATTTGTATAGCGCTAATAAATCAATACATTTAATAATCATTGAGGCAAAAGCTTCGCAATAAAAAATAAAAAATGGAAACAGAAAATAAAACAAAAATTACAGTAGAGGCAACAATTAATGCACCTGTAGAAAAAGTATGGAAATATTGGAACGAGCCACAACACATTACTAAATGGTGTGCAGCCTCAGACGATTGGCATGCGCCCAAAGCTGAGAACGATCTAAAAGCAGGAGGAAAATTCTCAACTACTATGGCAGCGAAAGATGGCAGCTTTAGTTTTGATTTTGGCGGAGAATATACTAAAGTGGAAAATAACAAAGCCATTGATTATACCATGGCTGATGGCAGAAGAACGTGGATCACATTTTCGGGAAATGCCAATGAAACAAAAATAGTTGAGACCTTTGAAGCCGAAAGTCAAAATCCGATTGAAATGCAACAAGGCGGTTGGCAGGCAATTTTAAATAATTTTAAAAAATACACTGAGAATAATTAATGAAACGATTTTTTTTAATTTTTGCTATTGTACACGAAGTAATTAGAAATGGCTGCATCAAAAAAAGAATTAAGAACCTGTCCTAATGGACATACATATTATAAAAGCAGCGACTGTCCTACCTGCCCTGTATGTGAAAATGAAAGAAAACCGCAAGATAGTTTTCTTTCATTACTAAGCGCTCCCGCCCGGCGCGCATTAGAAAACAAAGGAATTAAAACCTTAAAACAACTTTCGGATTATTCTGAACAAGAAATTTTAGAGTTGCATGGAATGGGGCCAGGTTCATTACCAAAATTACGGACTGCGTTAAAAGCACAGAAATTATCTTTCCGAAAAAAATAATTACATTTTAAAATGTAATTTTATTCCGTGAATTTGTTTGAACAAGATCCAACTGAAAATTTATTGCCAAACGATGGCATCGTCAATTATTTTGGCAAGATACTTTCACATGAAGAAGCAACACATTATTACGAAAAGCTATTACAGGGTATTGAATGGAAGAATGATGAAGCTATTATTTACGGTAAGCTTATAATCACACCAAGAAAAATTGCCTGGTATGGCGATGAGAGTTTTCCTTACACCTACTCTAAAACTACCAAACATGCTTTGCCCTGGACAAAAGAGCTGCTTGAATTAAAACAATTAAGCGAAAAACTAACCGAGGCAACTTACAATTCTTGTTTAGTGAATTTATATCATAATGGTGATGAAGGAATGTCCTGGCACAGCGATGCGGAAAAAGCACTTGAGAAAAATGGTGCCATTGCTTCTTTGACCTTTGGCGCAGAAAGAAAATTTGCTTTCAAGCATAAACGCACAAAAGATACCGTTTCATTAATATTAGAACATGGTAGTTTGTTGGTGATGAAAGGCGAAACACAAACCAATTGGTTACATCGTTTACCACCAACAACAAAAAAATTAGGGCCAAGAATAAATCTCACTTTCAGAACTATTGTTTCTAAATAGTAATTACCTTTATCAAAACTATTGATCATGATAAAATTTGCTTACACTATTTTTTATGTTAACGATGTAACAGCCACAATTGTATTTTACGAAAAAGCATTTGGCTTTAAGTGCAAGTTTATTGCCGAGACCAATGAGTATGGCGAGTTAGCGACAGGCGATACTACACTTTCATTTGCCTCTACAGAGCTGGCCAATAAAAATCTTTCAAAAGGTTTTATTGAAAGTGATGTAAAGAATAAACCTTTTGCTATGGAAATTGGCTTTACAACCAATGATGTGGGAAAAGCAATGGATAAGGCAATTAAAGCAGGCGCTATTCTTGTAGAAAAAGCCAAAACAAAACCCTGGGGCCAGGTGGTTGGCTATGTAAAAGACCTTAATGGATTTTTAATTGAGATATGTACACCAATGAGTTAATTATTTCTACTCATTCAATTACTCTGCTCGCTCAACGCAAAAAAATTTACTTTACTATTTCTTACTTTCACTAGATTTTTAGTGTCTTATAGTCATTTACTCATTTGTAAATTCATTGATTGGTTACTTTTGGAAAAAAATAATCTATGAAAAAAATTTTATTATTTCTTGCCGCATTTTTTGCTTTGAAAGGTTACTCACAAACTTGTAACCAATCTGCTTTAGTACCCATGCATACTTTTACGTATGGCACTATTGGTGTAAATTCATATACTGAAGCAACACAAACCTTTTACATATGTAGTAATGCTGAGATTTACGATACACTCGCAAGTAACTTATCTGGCATTTGCCGTTTTGGTATAGTTACACAGGGAGGCAGGTACACCGTAAAATCCAAAGGCTGTGGCACGATATACGCGTTAAATACTTCTACTGTCATTATTGCTCCAAACTCAACTATTGCTTGTAATATTGTATATGAACCCGGCGCTGCAATTGTAAATCAAAGCACTCTTACATTAAACACATTTACCTGTGCTTCTATAACAATTCCATCAAATATAAATTGTAGCTTAGTTACCGGATTAAATTATTTAAAATCTACCTCATCAGAGCTAAATTTGTTTCCGAACCCTGCAACAGATAATCTTACATTAGATAATCTTTCGGGTATTTTTAATAATGTAGAAATAGAAATTACTAATTTACTAGGGGCCATAGTTTACAAAACCACTTGTTCAGGAGAAAAAATAAAGTTAGATCTGAATGGGCTTAATAACGGTATTTATTATTTATCAGTTAATTCAACCGAAATAAAAGAAACAAGAAAAATAGTTATTGCAAAATGAACTGTAATATTTATTAAAAATAAATTCTAATTACAATTTTTATGTGTTATAAATAAAGGGAGGTGGATCATTTTCATATCCCTTTTTATTGCGAAATAGGTATATTTGGCGTGTTGCCCAAACATTTGTATCTTTAAAAAGAGCTTTATTTAAACGCATGAAAAAATTACAATTCATTTTTACTCTTTCCATTATTATTCTTTTCTCAGCCTGCAACAATAAGCAAGATGAAAAAGTACATTTACCAAGTCCGGTATATAACTATGCTAAAATAGAAGACAGCTTGTTTAAGGTTAAACAATCAGTTTATGTTCCCATCTATTCTGATATTTATTTAATGGATGGTTCTAAAACACAACAGCTAACTGCCACGCTAAGCATTCGTAATATTAGTTTTAAAGACAGTATCTATGTTACCAGTGTAAATTATTATGGTTCGCAAGGTGAACTGATAAAAGAATATACTCCATCAAAAATTCTGGTAAAGCCAATGAGTTCGGTAGAATTTGTAGTAGAACAAGCCGAAAGCAAAGGCGGCCCGGGTGCTAACTTTGTTGTTAACTGGGGCGCAGTGCGCTCGGCCAACAATCCATTGATACAGGCAGTAATAAATAATAACAGTCACGCCAGTGTATCGTTTGTTACCTATGGCATAGTTATTAAAGAATAATCATATTTGAGGTTGAGCACCGTAAAAATGAGGTGAATAAAAATAAGAAAACATGTATTTTTAATATACTTGTATAAGCAAATCAATAAATTTATTATTATGAAAAATTTAATTTTATCCATTGGCATTTGTTCCCTTGCAATTAGCAGCCAGGCGCAACTAAGTCCGTTAATAACATCATGGGTAATTAATACAACCAATGCAACCGGTTATAACAATCTTCCATCTAATGTGCAAACAGTACAGTACTCAGCTACACAGGTTTATGTAAGCGCGTCCTGCATTCCGGGTTATAACATCGGGCCATGGGCTTCTAATCCAAATACGCCAACCAATCAAAATTTTGTATGCAAGTTTACAACTGCACCCGTACAAAATACCTCAACACCAATTTATACAGCGTTGGGCAACATGGGTTTGTGGAGTAATGGTGTTGCTATTTTTAATCCAAAAGACGGGCAATACTGGAATGGCAGTGCTTTTACAATGGGCGCAACCACAACAGGCTTTAACCGTAACGCATTAGTATATGAAGGTGTAAGCTTTGATAATTGTTTAGGACATCCTGCTCCGGGCGGTGCTTATCATAACCATGTTAATCCTGCCTGCTTATACAATTCAACTTTAACAAGCGTTCATTCACCAATTATTGGTTATGCTTTTGACGGTTTTCCGGTATACGGCGCTTATGCTTACACAAACACTAACGGCACAGGGGCTATAAAAAGAATGGTACCAAGTTTTGTACTCGCACCATCAACAGGATCGGTATTATTAGGTGCTAATACTGCTTCTGCCGCAGCTTCTGCAACAACACCAACAACGCGTAATGGCGGCCCTCCTGTAAATTCAACTTATCCTTTAGGCAATATGTTAGAAGACTATGTTTATGTTGCCGGCTCAGGAGATCTTGATTTTCATAATGGTCGTTTTTGTGTAACGCCTGAATATCCTGCGGGAACTTACGCCTATTTTGTAACTATTGATGCAACAGGCTACCCTGTTTACCCTTTTGTATTGGGGCCAACTTATTATGGTACTGTACAGGCGGGCAATACCGGTCCGGGTGGAAGTCACGTTACTATCAGCGAGCCAACAACGGTTTACAATCCAACTACAAGTATTGATGAGTTAAAAAAATTACCTATTAAATTTACAGTAATGCCAAACCCCACTCAGGATTATTTGTTCATTTATATGGATGTTGAAAGCAAGAACAATGTGAAAGGAAAATTAGTTGATGCTAAAGGCAAAACTGTAAAAACAATTGATTACTTACAACCCAGCATTGCTTATTCTTTGGATATGACAGACCTATCAAATGGAGTCTATTTTTTGATCATGGAATCTGATTCACAAAAAACAACGCAAAAAATAATTAAGTCAAATTAAAATTGTTTAATTTGGTTGAGTGAAAAAATTCATTCATAGTTTTTTATACATGGCAATCCTTGGGGTTGCCATGTCTTTTTCGGGTAAGCCTGAAAAAATGAGTTTGCCCTTATCAGTTACGTTTCATCATTATGCAGGTAATGAACTTTTAAAATTAGATTCGGCTATTTACAAAAACGAACTGGGTCAAACATTTACAATAAGTAAATTTAAATACTATATCAGCAATTTACATTTTAAAACAGCCGACGGAAAAGATCTTTCAATTAATGAAACGTTTTTAATTAACGAAGATGAAGAAGATTCAAAAAAAATGGTTTTAAAAAATTTGCCCGCCTGGGATTATACATCCCTTGAATTTATAATTGGTGTAGATAGTTTGCATAACTGCAGCGGAGCGCAATCAGGCTCATTAGACCCTATTAATGCTATGTATTGGGCATGGAATACCGGTTATATTTTTTTAAAACTGGAAGGTCATTCGCCTTCATCCAAATCTCCCGGTAATTTTTTTGAATATCATATAGGCGGTTATAAACAACCCAATAATTGCATCCGTAAAGTTAATTTAAACATCAGCAATAAAATCACCGCACGCAATCTTGACCTTAAAGTAAACATACTTGAACTATTTAGATCTCCAACGACAATTGATTTTGAAAAATTATCTTCAGTAACCGATCATAGAAACGCCGTTACGTTTGCCGATAATTACAGTAATATGTTTGAAGTATTAAAAAAATGAAATATAAATTAATTTATACTTTATTTATTTTGACAGTTGCTTTTTTGATTGGTAATAGTTTTATTATTGAAAACCCTTATTTCAAAATAAGCTCTAAAGATGTAAAGCTCAAAATTCCGAAAGGTTTTCCAAAACCCCTGTACTCTTTCAAAAAAAATAAATTAAAAGCGGATATCTTTATTTTGGGAAGAAAATTGTTTTATGATAATATCCTGTCAAAAGACAATAGCGTAAACTGCGGCACCTGCCATCAGCGCATTGCAGCATTTGCGCATATTGATCATAAATTAAGCCATGGTATTTACGCAAAGATAGGCACACGCAATGTGCCGGCATTACAAAACCTCATCTGGAAAGATGCTTACATGTGGGATGGCGGTGTAAATAATTTAGAAGTACAACCCATTAATCCAATTACTAGTCCCATAGAAATGGATGAGACCCTTGAAAATGTAATTACAAAAATAAAACGTGATACCACCTATGTGAAATTATTTAAAAAAGCTTACAAAGATACACTTATCAATTCTGAGCGGATTTTAAAATCACTAGCCCAGTTTACAGGCTTAATGATAAGTGCTAACTCACGCTATGATAAATTTATGCGCAAACAAGATACTTTTTCTATCGCGGAAAAAAATGGTTTGGCTTTATTTCGGGCCAAATGTGAAAGCTGCCATAAAGAACCTTTGTTTACAGACAACAGCTACAGAAATAATGGTATAAAATTAGATTCATCGTTAAACGATTTTGGAAGAGGAAAGCTTACCGAGATTGAAAAAGATTACAGAACATTTAAAGTTCCGGGCCTGAGAAATATAGAAAGAACCTATCCTTATATGCACGATGGCCGTTTTAAAACCCTGAAAGAAGTGATAGCACATTACTCTAATGCAGCATCCCATGATCAAGGTTCCGATTCGTTAATAAAAAAAATAGGTGTTTTAAATACGCAGGAAAAAAAAGAGTTGCATGCTTTTTTGCTGACGCTTACTGACCTTGAATTTTTGCTGGACCGCAGGTTTGCAGATCCGAATGGCTTACAGTATTGATGCTTTTCTCTTTTATAACCAAAAGTAACCAAATCTAATTTTTAAATTCTATCTTTTGTCACTTTTGAGTAAAGTCGAGAAGTTATTCAAAACTAATTTTTGGTCTGACTTTTTCCTTGATGAAAAAGTAAGCAAAAAATCAAGGCTTCTTAAAATTTTACTAAAAATCTTTATCCCTCAAGCTGATGATTTAAGCGCTTCGCGAACAGCCAAAATCATCTTCACACCAGCAAGCCCTTTTGAGTGAGGAGATTTTTTACGTAAAATTTTAAAAGGCCGACTCACATTGTGTGCTTACTCGGATAAGTTCTTTGTATTATAATTGTATGTTTAATTGGACGGTTATGTAATTTCGGTTTTTTGTAGAGATAGCTGGTGGCTAAGCTATGCATTTAGTTTAATAGGCATTTAGAAAGAAAGCTTAGACAGCCAGCGGTTTTACTTTCGCTGTCTCTACATCGCGAAAGTAAAAATCTCCTTCAAAAAATCGAAAGCGTTTTGGTTAGCTGCCACACAATCTGGCTAAAATATGTACAACATATTTTCCCTGCGCCAAAAGTGACAAAAAGAAAATTTGTGATTTCAAAAAATTGTATCTTTAAATTATGAATAAGCTGTTTTCATTTTTTTTTATTCTTTTATTTTCACAAAAAATAATTTGTCAAAACACTTATTTTTTAAATTCAAAAACACGTTCTGAAATTGTAAATACTACTGCCGATCTTTTAAAAGCCAGTTATGTTTTTTCGGATAAGGCTATTAAAATGAGTGAAAGCTTAAAAAACAATTTAAAAAAAGGAAAATATAACAAGATCACCGATCCGGTTCAGTTGGCAGATATTTTAACGACTGATGTTTTGGCTATTAATAAAGACGGGCACTTAAGACTAGAATACAATCCGGGCTTTTTTACCAGGCAGCAAGATACTACCGGCGAAGATCAAAGAGAGCTTCAACAACAAAAAAGAGACCTGGCACGTAATTATGGCTTTAAAAAAACAGAAATACTATATGGTAATATTGGCTATTTGGAGTTAAGTGGTTTTCATGCACTTTCAAAACGATCAAAAGATGCGGCACTAGCAAGTTTAAAATTTTTATCCAATACAAAAGCCATTATTATTGATATGAGAATTAATGGCGGCGGTTCTCCTGAAATGGTGAGACATTTACTGGGATATTTTTTTGACAAGGAAACACATATCAACGATTTCTATAATCGGCAAACAAACAAGGTAACTGAAAACTGGACGCGTGTTGATACCTCTCAAGTTAATTTCACTAAAATGCCGTTATACATTTTAGCATCAGATAAAACAGCATCTGCCGCTGAAGAATTTTGTTACGATCTGCAAAACCAACACAGAGCAATAATAATTGGAAATACAACAGCAGGCGCCGCACATCCTACTATGGAACTGGATGCCACAAATGGTATTGTACTTTTTAATCCTTATGCGCGGGCCATTAACCCTGTTACTAAAACAAACTGGGAGGGGATTGGGGTAAAGCCGGAAATAAATTCAACAAGCGAAAAAGCACTGGAAACGGCTCATTTAAAAATTCTCGATGAACTAATTTTAAATACAAAAGATGCAACGGATCTATTTGATCTGAAATGGTATTTAGATATTACAAAATGTATTTATTTACCACAACAAACAGATACATTGATCTTAAAAAAATATGCGGGTGTTTTTGGTGAAAGAACGATCACTTATGAAAATGGAAAATTATTTTACCAACGCATTAACAAACCCAAATTTGAAATGGAAACCATTAGCCCGGGATTAATGAAAGCAAAGAATAATAATTTTTTTAAAGTTGAATTTGTTACAAGTGCTTCTTTAGAAGTAACTGACATGAAAATATATTACCAGGATAACCGGGTAGAAACCGCAAAAAGAAGTAATTGAGATTATTAAGCCGAAACTTTTTTGCTAGCGAGCTTAATTTTAGATTCCTGTTTATTAATGATCCGTACAATATTTTTACGGTGTGTAACGATCAATAATATTGCGACAACGATTGAGAAGGTTGTAAGAATCGGATTTTCATTTCCGAAAATAAAATGTAAGATGAACGGGAATGAGGCACCAGCCAGCATAGAAGATAAAGAAACCATTCTTGAAGTAAAAAGTACGATTAAAAATACGCCTAACGCTACGCAGCAAGATAAAGGTAAAATGCACATTACTATTCCTAAAATAGTAGCAACGCCTTTTCCGCCCCTGAAGCCTGCAAAAACTGGGAAAATATGCCCAACCAATGCAGCAATACCAAGACCTAACTGAAGATTAACAAACTGGTCGCTTTCAAAAGTATATGAACTTAAGAATGCCAAAGAAACTGCTCCGGCTCCTTTTAAAATATCAATAATTAATACCGGTATACCGGCTTTTTTGCCTAAAACCCTGAATGTATTGGTGGCCCCGGCATTTCCGCTTCCAAATTCGCGCACATCAATGTTATAAAAGGTCTTCCCTATCCAAACAGCTGTTGGAATAGAACCGATCAAATAAGCTAATATGATATATACTGCTACCAAGTTTCTGAATTGTTAAAAGTATTATAACAAATCTATAAATTATTTTAAATTAAAAAAACACTTAAACGCATTTTTTACAAAGGTTTAAGTGTTTTAAAATCAATTAATTAACAATTAGTAAGCGCCTTTAAGCTTAACACCTTGTTCAATTTTTTGTAATGCTGTAATATAAGCTGCAATTCTCATACCTGTTTTAAACTGGGTAGCATTATTCCAAACAGCTTCAAAAGCAATCTCCATTTTAAGATCGTGCTTAGTGTTTACTTCATCTTCTGTCCAGTAATAACCGGCTTTATTTTGAACCCACTCAAAATAACTTACAGTTACCCCGCCACTATTAGCAAGGATATCAGGAACACAGATAATTTTTTTATCATTTAAGATTGGATCAGCCTCAGGTGTAGTTGGTCCGTTTGCACCTTCTACTATTAATTTAGCCTGGATCTTTGGGGCATTATCTTCGGTAATTACATTTTGTAAAGCTGCAGGTACTAAAACATCGCATTTGCTTGTAAGCAATTCTTCTGCTTTAATTTCTGTAGCACCTTTAAAGCCTTTCAAAGTACGGTTATTTTTAGCAGCATAATCAATTGCTGAGGCAATATCAATACCTTTTTCGTTATAAAAAGAAGCAGTATGATCGCCAATACCAACAATTTTAAGTCCTTTTTCAGATAATAAACGTGCTGCATGCGAACCCACATTACCAAAGCCTTGTACCACTGCGGTAACCTCAGTTGGTTTTAAGTTCATTTTTTTAAGGGCTGCTAAAGTGTTAACCATAACACCACGGCCGGTTGCAGCATCGCGACCCAATGAACCACCAATGGCAATTGGCTTGCCGGTAATAACACCCGGACTGTCTTCGCCTGTAATTTTGTTGAACTCATCAAGGATCCAGGCCATCTCGCGACCACTTGTACCCATATCTGGAGCCGGAATATCTTTATTTACGCCAAATACATCTTTCATAGCAGCAGCATAAGCGCGGCTTAAACGCTCTAATTCACCAACGCTCATAGTGCGTGGTTCACATTTAATACCACCTTTTGCACCACCGTAAGGCAAGTTTGCAACGGCACATTTAAAGCTCATCCAGGCTGCTAAAGCCATAACTTCATCGGCATTAACATCCATAGCATAGCGAATACCGCCTTTACTTGGGCCTAAATGTGTGCTGTGAACGGTACGGTATCCTTCAAAAACCTGAATCTTACCGTTATCCATCATTACAGGTAAACTTACTTTAACTTGTTTGCTGGGATTTCTAAGAACCTGTAAAACTTCATCGCTCAGGTTCATTAATTTTGCGGCCACATCTAAACGGGCCAATACAGCCTCAAACATACTTTCGTGGTTTGCCTGAGTTGCATTTACTGTGTGTGTTGACATAAGTAAATTTTTGTGTTGTTAGCTGGGGGGCAAATTTACGAATTTTATTTAATATTACTACGTTAAAATGCGTAATACTTGGTCATTTTAAATAACAAAATTTAGTAAGAATAAATTTGCTTTACAGCCCCGCTATGCGTTAATTTGACGAAAACTTGGCTGAATTTCTTAAAATATTTTCTGTTTTTTTAACCTGCACCTTCTTTTTTGTAAAACTGGGAATGCCAACAGCCGTTGTTGTATTTAAATATAATTTTATAAAAGTAATTCTTGTGGCTTGTTCAGGTGGCATAATGGGTAACATTATTTTCACCAATTTAAGTGCTGCTATTTTAAGATGGATGGACAATTACAGGGAAAAAAGAAATATCCATAAAAAAGTATTTACAAAAACAACACGCAGAATGATCCGCATTAAACAACGTTTTGGCCTGGCCGGTATTGCCGCTATTACTCCGCTTATTTCACAACCCATTGGTGCTTTTTTTGCCGAGAAATTTTTTAAGGATAAGAAAAAAGTGATCTTATACTTAAGCGTATCGGTAGTTGTATGGGCTATTGGTTTATATTTTATTCTTTATCTTTTTCATGATCAGTTAAAGGCCTGGGGTATTATATAATTCAAAATTAAAAATTCTGAGATCGCTTTATTTGAAACACATTAAACATATTTTCTTTGATCTGGATGATACGCTTTGGGATTTCGAAAAAAATTCGGGACAGGTATTAGAACAGTTGTTTGCAGAGTTTGATCTTACAGGAAAATTAAAAACAGATTTTGTTACTTTTCACTCCACCTATAAAAAAACAAATTCACAACTTTGGTTACAGTACGCTAAAAAAGAAATTGACAAGCAGTATTTACGCAACCACCGTTTTAATTTAGTATTTAAACAATTTGATTATGATAATTATGATGAGAATTTAATTATCACCGATCATTACCTAAATCGCGCCCCAAAAGGAAAACACCTGAAAGAAGATTGCATTGCTGTTTTAGAATATCTAAAACAAAATTATCAATTGCATATTATCACCAATGGCTTTAAAGAAATTCAGTATATAAAAATTGATGGCAGTGGCTTAAGGAATTATTTCTCAAACATTATTATTAGCGAAGAACATAATTTAACCAAACCCGACGAACAGATATTTAGATTAGCGGAAACATTAAGCGGCGCTAAAAAAGAAGAATGCATTATGATAGGCGATAACTTCACAAGTGATGTAGAAGGCGCTTTAAATGCGGGCTGGGAAGCCATTTATTTTCCCGGTGTGCCTGATAAAAATTATACAGGAAGATCAATAAGCCATCTTAAACAATTAAAAGATATTTTTTAATCTCTCGTTACCAGTTTTTTCATTGCCATCTCACCATTTGCATTATAGATCTTTACAAAATAAATTCCTTTTGCAAGAGTTTCTAAATTTAACTGATGCGAATTTCCTTTAACATTTTCAGTTAATAACAACTGGCCGGTTACATTTAAAATTTCTACCTTTTTAATTTCGGTATTGCTTTTAATGGTAACTGAACCTTTTGTTGGGTTTGGGAAAATTGAAATCGAATTATCAAAACCGTTTTCTTTTACACCGTTGGGAACACCCACCATAACACTAGTTGCAGAACTTACCGAAAGCGGAGAAATTATTCCGTTAGCATCGGATTTGTAGGCATTGGATATTCCAAAATTAAATTGATATAAACTGGTAATATTTGGATCGACCTTAAAATAAAAAACACCTACTTTTCCATTTCCGTTTGAATTTAAATTATTAGTATGGGTTGTTGCGGTATAAATTAATCCGTTATTAAAATGTTTCTTCCTGAAATTTAAATTTTGATTTGTAGGATTTAAAAATGAAACAGGGTAATCAACAGTCATTTGATTAGAAACAAGAAGAAAATTATCCATGATGTCAACGGTAAATGCCAGTCCGTTTATATTATTTACCGCATGGGTACTATCTCCAAGGTAAACAGAAGCGCTTCCCCATTGCCCGCTTGGCACAAAGCTTTGATCAGGAATAATTGTTATTTCCGGATTTGTAACTGCCGCATTGGCACTTTTAAATGTATGTATTGAGTTATAATTATTATAAATAGCCATTGTATCATTTAAATTAATTATTCCATCACCGTTACAATCTGAATGGCCCAAATTTTTCCCGTTGCTAATTAATCCCGGCCAACTATTTACAAAATATGATTGCCATGAATTACTTACGCTGGCACGCGCAGGTCCGGTTTGTGTAAGATGCAATCCTAATTCCAAAATATCTAAATTATTAGCCACACCATCACTATTTGCATCACCCGGCCAAACGTCAGCACAACTTGTATTTACATACACGGTTAATGTTTGTGTATCAAAACAATTTGCCGAAAACGCGCCGGTAACTGTATAATTGGTATTTGAAGTTGGCAAAATATTTATAATGTTTGCACATGGAGCTGAATTTAAAGAATAAGTGCTTGCTCCGCTGAGTGTAAATGTTGCGCTTGAACCCGAACAGATAATATTTGAACCGGATATAGATAAATTAACACTGGCCGCTTGTAAAACAGTTACACTTGCAGTACTTACACAATTATTCAGATCGGTACCGGTTACAGAGTAAAAACTACTTGAAGCAGTAGGTGTTAAAACTATGCTGGTTGAATTTGATCCGGTGCTCCAAGTATATGTATTTGCACCATTAACAGTTAATGTAGTACTGAATGAAGCGCACACCAAGGTATTACCTGTTATTGTAATTGGTGCTGGCGCAGGACTAAAAGCTAAATTAATAGTTTTTGTAAGTGGAGCGCAAGAGCCAATTGGATTCATTGTTAATGTATAAGTTCCAACAAAATTTGTTGTAAATGTTTGGTTAGCAAAAGACGGTGTAGTGTATTGCGCCGGAACACCAACTCCGGACCATGAATATGGTCCCAGTCCCGCAGGTGCAGTAATAGTAAAAACGGGAACACCACAACTTGTATATGTAACTGATGGATTTGCTGCAGAAATTTGATTGTTATTAAATGCGATGTTCATTGGTGAGCATTGTGCGTCTATATAAGCATAACCATAATGACCGCTTGCTGTGCAATCAGTAGCACTCATTTCTATTGTAATGTTTTGCCCAATATAAGCTGAAAGATCAACGGCACTAATTCTCCATTTGTTAAAAACCAATGAAGGGTTTGTTGAAATTGGAGCTCCGGTACCACAATCGTAATAGGCTGGCGCAGATGGTCCAGCAGAACATTGTGAACTTGGTGCAGACAAACTAAAACTCGGACAAGCAATTGGTGAGTTTGTCGTCGCATTAACTAAATTAATTGTCATTGCACCTGCATCGCAACAGGTATGGCCGGAAGAAAATACAGTAATGAATGCAAATTGAAATAAGCAATTGGAAGGTGTAACTAAAATCGTTTTTTCGATCTTACTTATGCTATAGTTATTTAGATTACTGTTTATCCTTACAAAATTACTACCCTTCATATTTGGAATATTTGGATTTGCTGAATTTCCAGAATTTGGTGTATTGCCAAATACAGAAAAAATCGGGTATACAGCGCCGATAACCGGATCGATATAACCACTTGCAGGAGTTGTAATTAATTCAGATTCAACCGGACCAGGTGTTGTCGTAAAGCTGCATGATGTATTTGGGAATTGATTCATTCCATTGCTAAATGACCATCCACTAATTTGATTTGCAGTTATAACAATACCCGCTGTTGAAGCCTCAAAATCTTCGTTCACGCAAACTGCAGCAACACTTGTTTTGGCATTATTATATGTTGAGTTTTTATACTTTGTTACTTTTGGTGTGATACCATATTTGCTATTTATATAAACGCGTTTTAAGCCCCACATCCTTATTTTAAACTCTTCGCCTAAAAAGCCTTCAGATATAGCTGATTTTTTTGCCGCTTCTTCATCAAAACCCTGTAAAGAGTCTGCCGAAAAAATATAAGCGTGTTTAATAGCTTTAGTGTTTTGTGCCAAACCTATTTGCGTGAAAAATAAAAATACAGTAATTGATAAAATTCTCTTCATAGTAAACAGTATTAATTTGTACTTGTTTCGGTTAAATTTAATAAAAAAAACAATACTATTTTGGCTCATTGAGCGAATACACCTTATCGCCGTTTAAATAGGTGGATATTACTTTTGTATTTAACACCTCTTCTATCTTACACTTCATAATATCAGTATCCAAAACAATAAAATCGGCCAGTTTTCCTTTTTGCAAACTCCCTTTTTCTTTTTCTTCAAAATTAGAGTAAGCCGCCCAAATGGTCATACCTTTTAAAGTCTCCTCGCGCGATAAAGCATTTTCTTTTTGAAAACCCTCTTTCGGAAAGCCTTTGGCATCCTGCCTTGCCACAGCAGCAAAAAAAGTTTTAAAAGGCGAAATATCTTCCACCGGAAAATCGGTGCCCAAAGCCACCAAGCCGCAAACCGTTAGTAAATCTTTATAGGCATAGGCGTATTTTACACGCTGCTCACCAAGCCTCTCTTTTGCCCAATACATATCACTGGTGGCATGTGTTGGCTGAACAGATGGAATAATAGCATCCGAAGCCTTCATCTCTGCCGGATCAATCACCTGAGCATGTTCTATCCGCCAGCGGTTCTCTTTTTTTGCTCCTGCTTTTTTATACGCTTGCAAAATTATTTTGTATGCCGAGTCGCCAATGCAATGTGTATTCATTTGAAAACCTTTTGCTAAAACTTCTTTTGCTTTTTCTTCAAAATGTTTTTGTTCACTTAATAAAAATCCCTTCCAATTCCGCTTGTCATCATAATCGTGCAACAAACACGCCCCGCGCGAACCTAAAGCGCCATCAGCATAAAATTTAAACGAGCGTACGTTTAGCTTTTCTGTTTTGTAAGGACCATTTTTTAAATAAAAATTATAGTTTGGAGTACTGTCACTTAACATGGCATACACACGCATCTTTAGCTTCCCGCTTTTTTGCAGCTCATCAATAAGATCGATCTCGTTTTTCATTAAGCCCGCATCATCAATAGTAGTAAGGCCCATGGCCAGGCAATTATCCTGAGCACTTAATAACGCATGCTCCGTTTTTTCTTTTCCGTTACCCGGAATATTTGTTTTTACAAGATCTACAGCATTGTCAATTAAAACCCCGGTAAGTTGGCTTCCGTTCTTCAAAATTTCGCCACCACTAATTTTTGTTGTATTGGTAATGCCAGCCAGCTTTAAAGCTATGTCATTGGCTAAAGCTGCGTGTCCGTCAATTCGTGTTAAAAAAACAGGGCGATTTGGAAATAAGCTATCCAGCATTTTTTTTGTTGGATATTGTTTGTTCTCCCAATCGTTTTGATCCCAGCCTCTGCCAATTAACCAATCTGTTTTTGATGAACCAACTTTGGGACCATCGGCTGGTTGATTATTTGAGAAAGAAACAACTTTTTCTATTATTTCATTAAACGACTTGGTTCCAACTAAATTTACCTGTTGCAAACCCAAACCGTATCCTAAAAAATGGCAATGCGCATCTATAAAACCCGGAAAAACACTTTTACCTTTAAGATCAGTAATTTCTTTAGCATCAAATTTTTCAAGAATTTCTTTGTTAGAATTTACTTCCATTATCTTTCCATTTTTAATGGCCATAGCTTCATAAATAGCAAAAGAAGAATCAACCGAATAAATAATACCGTTATGAACAATTAGATCAGCCTCTTCTTTTTTTGTTGAACAAGACATTAAAAAAGAAATTGTAACTATTAAAATAAAAGCGTTTTTTAGCATGATTAAATATAAGAATAATGAGCGCTGAGAATAACAAAAAAATAGCCCTTAAATGGTTTGAAGCTTTTAATGAACACGATCTTGAAAAATTATTATCGCTTTATAACGATAATGCCGAACATTTTAGTCCGAAATTAAAGGTTCGTAAACCCGAAACCAACGGTTTAATAAAAGGCAAAGCGGCTTTGCGCGACTGGTGGCGAGATTCTTTTGACAGGTTGCCTACTTTAAAATATGAATTACTTAAATTAACCGCGAATGATGAACAGGTGTTTATGGAGTATATACGCCATGTGCAAAACGAAGAAGATCTGAGGGTTGGTGAGGTTTTACAAATAAATAACGGAACCATAGTTTTTTCGAGGGTTTATCATGGTTAAGCTATGATTTTCCCCCTTTTAGGGGGAAAAATAAGCCGTTTATTTGGATTAATTTCATACATTCACCAACACTAAATTAAAATGAAAAAATTAGCATTTCTTCTTCTGTTAATTCCGGTTTTAAGCTTTTCGCAAAAGAAACTAACGCTGGAAGATATTTGGGCATCCGGAAAATTCTTTGCAAAGCACGCCGCCGGTTTTAATGTGATGAACGATGGCGTAAATTATGTTGATATTATTAATACCAATGGCCAATTGGTTTTAAGCCAATTCGATCTTAAAACCGGTAATAAAATAAAAGATCTTGTAAATGCAGCCGATATAAAATTTAACGGCAAGCAGCTTGATCTTGCAACTTACCAGTTTAGCCCTAACGAGGATAAATTATTACTTCACGAAAATCTTGAAAATGTTTATCGTCGTTCGCCAAAAGCAAATTATTACGTGTACGATATTGCCTCTAAAAAAACAGTTCAGTTAACGGATAAAGGTCAACAAATGTTTCCTTTATTTTCGCCCGACGGAAAAAAGATAGCATTTGTTCGCGATAACAATTTATACATTAAGCACCTTGATACAGGAATAGAAATAATTGTTACTCGCGATGGCGAACAAAATAAAATTAAAAATGGCTGGGCCGATTGGGTTTATGAAGAAGAATTTTCGCGTGCCGATTATTTTGACTGGAGCAGCAACAGCCAATATTTAGCATATGTAAAATTTGACGAAACACATGTGCGCGATTTTACCATGGATTATTACAATGCCGAATTGTATCCAACAAAATATACATTCAAATATCCAAAAGCCGGAGAAGATAATTCTTTTGTTTCGGTCCATATTTTTGACGAGACCAGTAAAAAAACAACAGTAGCAGATATTGGAACGGAAAAAGATATTTACATTCCACGCATTCAGTTCACTAATAACCCAATGATTTTATCAATTACAAGGTTGAACCGTTTGCAAAATAAACTGGAATTGATCTTTACAGATGTTGCCAATGGAAAAGGAACTATTGCCTACACAGATGAAAGTAAAACCTATGTAGATGTAACGGATGATTTAAGATTTGTTGGTGATAAAGGATTTATTATTTCGAGTGAGCGCGATGAATACAACCATTTATATTATTATGATATTTCGGGTAAGTTGATTAACCAGATAACTAAAGGCAACTTTGATGTAACAGAGTTTAACGGCTTTGATGAAGAAACAAAAACGCTTTATTATACATCTACCGAAAACGGAGCCATTAATCGTGATGTTTATAGCGTTAAACTTACCGGAAAAGATAAAAAACGTTTATCTACCAAACCGGGCTTTACAAGTTTTGAATTTACACCAGGTTATAAATATTACATTTCAAGTTATAGTAATGCCAATACACCGCCTGTTTATGAATTAAACAGTATTGACGGAAAAACTGTAAAAGCATTAGAAGATAATTCTGCATTAAAAAAAACAATGAAAGATTATAATTTATCTACCAAACAATTTTTCACCTTTAAAACCTCTGAAGGCATTGAATTAAATGGCTGGACATTAAAACCACAAAATTTTGATTCAACAAAAAAATATCCTGTATATATGTATGCCTATGGCGGCCCCGGTGCCAACGAAGTTAATAATGCATGGGATGGCGTTGATTATTTTTGGCATAATTTATTGAACCAAGAAGGTTATATGGTTGTATGCGTTGATAACAGGGGTACTCAAGGTCGTGGCCGCCAATTTAAACACAGCACATACCTGCAATTAGGTAAATTAGAAACAATAGACCAGATTGAAGTTGCCAAATATTTAGGCAAATTACCCTATGTAGATAGCAAGCGTATTGGCTTTCAGGGTTGGAGCTTTGGCGGTTATATGGCTTCATTATTGATTTCAAAAGGTGGCGATACATTTAAAACAGCAATTGCCGTTGCTCCTGTAACTAACTGGAAATACTACGATAATATTTATACTGAGCGTTTTTTACGTAAACCGCAGGATAATAAAAGCGGTTACGAAGATAATTCACCAACCAATTTTGTAAAAGGCATTAAAGGCAAATTTTTATTAATACATGGCAGTGCCGATGATAATGTACACATGCAAAACAGTATGGAGCTTGCAAATGCCATGGTAAGCAACAATATTCCCTTTGATTTTATGCTATACCCTAATAAAAGCCATGGTATAAGCGGTGGATATACACGTTTGCATATATTCACAAAAATGCTAAAATTTACGAAAGAGAATTTATAACAGAATGCCAAAAAAACGCCTGATAGTTTTTACCGGCGCCGGAATAAGCGCCGAAAGCGGAATTAAAACATTTCGAGATTCAGGCGGCCTTTGGGAAGAACACCGTATTGAAGATGTTGCAACCCCCGAGGCTTGGATAAAGAACCGCGATCTTGTTTTAGAATTTTACAATCAGCGCCGTAAGCAGGTAATAGCTGCAAAGCCTAATGCCGCGCATGAGTTTATTGCCGAGTTGGAAAACAAATTCAATGTACAGGTAGTAACGCAAAATGTAGACGATCTGCATGAGCGCGCTGGCAGTAAAAACGTATTGCATTTGCACGGCGAAATAATGAAAGCCAGAAGTACCGCCGATCCTACTTTAATTTATCCATTAAAAAGAGCAGAAATTATTGCCGGTGATAAATGCGAAAAAGGTTCACAGTTACGCCCGCATATAGTTTGGTTTGGAGAAGATGTGCCACAAATGGAACTGGCCAACTACGCCGCCGAAGAAGCAGATCTTTTTGTAGTTGTTGGTACATCGCTAAATGTTTACCCCGCTGCTGGCATTTTAAATTTTGTAAAAGTAACAACTCCAAAATGGCTAGTAGATCCGGGAGAATTTAATCTTGATTATGTGAAAAACCTAAAACACATAAAAGCTACTGCTGTAAACGGTATTAAAATCTTAAAAGAAGATCTTTTCAGGAACTTATAATTTTATTTTTTTTTACCGGCAGTAACATAATACTTTAATAATGGAATACTGAAAATAGGTTCCATTTTTATTAATTCATTATTCTGTTTATTGTAAATAGCTTCTACATGAAATTCATAGATCTTGTAAATACACACTTTTTCCTGTATAAAAGATCTATCAAGCAATAACTCGCCGTATTCCATTACCAATCTTTTTTTGGCTTTTAAACTGAACTGACAGAATTCAGACTTTGAAAGAATCATGTTTATTAATCTTTTTAAACTGAGTAAGATCAATAACGTTAAATCCCTACTCTTACATTATTTCATTTACAATAAACCTAATTTTTAATGCTGTTTTAAAGTGCAAGCATTTAAATAGATACAGTATCATTTTTAATTTTAACAGTTTGTTTATTTTGGTACGCATTGTAACTTCCTAAAACTTCAAGATTGTAATTTTCTTTAGTTTGCATATAACCATAGGTTGTTCGCGCTTGCGCACCAAACATCCTTTTTTCGCTATCTGCCGCAAAACCCATATACATTTTTTTACAATTTAACGCTTTAGCCCGTTTAATAATGCTATACATAGCTTGCTTATAAACCCTGTACTCTTTATGGTAACTATAATCCAAACCTAATATCATTGGTATGTAATTGCTGTCTGCTACATAACAAAACATAACGGCTAGCGGTTTGTTTAAATTTTTATTATCAAATTCAGGTTTTAAAATAAGTTTTGTTATATCCCATTGTTTATTATTAACCATATTCTTAAATACTTTGAATGGCAAATTAAATGTATTTAATGCAAGACTGTTGTTCTTTACATTTAAATACATATTATAATACAATTCAAGGTCGGCCTCGGTTGGGTCATTAACAACTTTTATCTCAAATTTATACTCATCGCGCAACACATAACGTTTTACATCATATCTGCCATTAGACGACAGGCGCTGTAAATAATCTTCTGTACTTTTCCAATTAAGATCTTCAATAACATAACTATTTGGCATGTTGACTTTAAAATAACCATTGTCAACAAAATAAGAATCAACTTCGGCATCTTCGCAAATAAAATCCCTGATCATGAGATTGCTTGCTTCATATTTTTCCTGTAATTGAGAAATATATTTGAATAATAGTTGTAACGCGCTTTTCCAGTGAGGCGAATTTTTATCTAAAAACAAATGTTCACCTTCTGTCAATAGCGATCCTATCGAAACTACTTTTGATGTTAAAAAATAAGGATCATGTATGCGTTGTTCTTCTATTTGTTCAGAAATTGAAGCGTGTGAAAGCATGTCATCTTTCCATAAAGCCGTTGTTAAAAAAGTTGCAAGTATAACCTTGTTACTCGCATCTCTTACTAACAAATAATCAAATTCCCAATTCTCTTCTGCTATTTTATTATTAGTGAATGATTTTTCTAAAAATTGTAATCCGTTCCAATCAAAAGAGCCCTTACTTCCCAACAAATTATTCCATTCATCCTGTTCAATAGCATGAATGGTTTTATACTCTTCAACTACAAGGCTACCGGCATTTAAAATTGAAGCTACCTGTTCTTCTATCTGCATATCAGACGGAACCGGCATTTTAAAGGCAGAATATATTTGATTGAGTGTGATCTCTTCTTCCTGCATGGCAATAGTTAAATGTTGGGCCATACGCTCAATCATCTTTTCTATTTGTGAAAAAGTATGCAGACAGGTAATTGTAAAACGAATACCTGTATTTTTCATTGGCACAGCAGGAAAAATACCGAGGTTTAAATAATAACCATCGTTCAACATCCGGCGAACCATATTGTATCCTAATTTTGGTAAGCTAACGCCAATAAAAAAAACCGGTGCTGCCGATGCAGAAATTATTGGCAAACCATATTTTTTGATCATCAATCTTGCAAACTGTATATTGTCCTGCAAGGTGTTTTGCAATTCATAAATTTCATCACTTAAATGTATTTTTGCTGAAGCGATTGCTGCCCCGAGCGCCGAGGGCTGCATTGGTCCAGAAGTGATCAATGGCCCGCCGCAGGTTCTTACTTTGCGCGCCATCTCTTTATCAGGAAAAACCAAAACAGCACCACCCGTTGCAAAAGCTTTGGCTAAGGAAACGGCTAATACCGCTCTCGGATGAAGAGAACCGAAAGACATTACATAGCCGCCTCCATTAGCTCCAAAACAGCTCATTCCATGGGCATCATCAACATAAAGGTTTAACTCTTTATATTTATCCATTAAAGCATAAAGCTCTTTTACAGGGCAGGCATCGCCATACATAGAATAAATGCCATCTGCCATGTACCAGATTTTTTCGTGTTTGCTTTTCAATTCTTTTATTCTTTCTTCTAAAATATCAAGACGATTATGTCTTACCAACTCCACATGAATACCTTTTGGTTTTAATAAATTACAGGCTGTTTGAATAGAGTTATGCGCCTGATGATCGATGATAACTGCATCGTTTTGTGAAACCAAAACAGGTACGGCAGCGATATGGCCTAATGTTGTGGTTGGCGAAATAATTACCGATGCTTTGAATATTTTTTCAAAATGTTCTTCAAGATCCTTGTATAATTTTATTGAAACATAAGCGCGGGATTCTGAAAACTGTGTACCGTATTTTTCAATAGCATCAATAGCGCCATCTTTTAATCGTCTGTCAAACTCGAGGCCCAAATAACTACAAGATCCAAAATTTACCACATCCTTACCCTTTAACTTTATGAGATTGCCTTGTAAAAAATCGTCCTCATTATTTAAATGCAGGATACCTTTTTTAACCCCATCAGTTATAATCTGGTCTATTGTGTCGATGAATGAGCTATTTTTTGCCACGTGCTATATTTAGAAAATTAAATAATATTAAAAGTTAAAGGCATTTTATGCTCCTGAAACCATAACAAAATTGCTTATTTAAAAGTTGGACAACAACGTATAAAAAGCGTATTTTTGAAATATTACCTACGTTTAAACACGTAGTTTTATTTAAGATTTGTACACTAAATTTGAACACGCGAAAACATGAAAACGCTAGATACTCCGTATGCTAAATTTGAAATTGAAAATGATATTTTGTTGATCGAATTTAAACCCGATTTGGAGATAACATTAGATGTTGCTAAGAGAATTGTAGCCGACAGAAAAATAATTTCTGATGGTAAGGCTTACCCGGGTTTAGGCGATGTTCGTTTTGTGAAAAGTGCTACAAAAGAAGCCCGTGCTTTTTTTGAATTAGAAGAATCGCAAAGTGGTGTTTTAGCTGGCGCTATGTTGGTTGACTCGGTTTTTAGTACTTTTTTAGTGAACTTTTTTTTAAAGGTAACCAAGCAAAAAATGCCTTCAAAAATGTTTACTGATAAACAAAAAGCGCTTAAATGGCTCGCGCAGTTTAAATCAAAATAATTAATTAAACATTGGATCCGAGGTTCATAAAATTAAGCAACCTACTTATTGAATACTCATTAGGTAATTATGATGCTAAGATCAAATTATCAAAACAAAAAGATGCCATCGATGCCTTTATTTCGAGCGTTAATATGCTTGGAGAAGAGCTAAAATCAACGGCCATTTCAAGAAACCATTTTAATAACATCTTCGATTCGGTTTCGGATACAGTATTTGTTTTAAATAAAAAAGGAATTATTGAGCTGGCCAACAAAAGCATATCAGCTAATCTTGGTTTGCCTGAAGAGCCTGTTTACAACAAGAAAATAGATGATTTTTTTACATGCCTTAACAAAACTTCGTTATTTAATAAATTAAAAAAACAATTGCATGCAAGCGCCTCCCTGCAAAATAACGATTCTATTCTTGGTCTTATTCGCTCAAAGCCAAATTGTATTGTATCCTGCAACATGTCGTTCTTAACCAATTCTAAAAAACAACGTACCGGTTATATTTTAACGGTAAGAGATGTAACACAAATAAAGAATTTTGAAGAAGAGTTAATTGCTTCGGAAGAAAAATACAGAAACATCTTTCAAAACTCCAGCGACTCAATATTTATTTCTGATGAAACAGATCACTTATCAGACCTTAATGATGCTGGCATTCAGCTGTTAAAGGTGCGCTCACACGAAATTTTTAATCATAAGATTTCTGATTTTATTTACAACCCGCTTGATAAAAAGATATTTTTAGAAAAATTAAAAGCTAAAAACAATATTGTGGATTTTAAAACCAAACTTATTGATACAGAAGGAAACATTGTGGACTGTATCATTTCTTCCAATAAAATAAACGATAACCGTAAACATTTTAAAGGGTACCAGGGTTACATTAAAAATATTACCAAGCAGGAAGAGGTAGATAATTTAATTGTACGTACCATTAATGATACACAGGAAAAAGAAAGAATAAGATTCTCAAAAGATATTCATGATAGTTTGGGCCAACAACTATCCGCCGTAAAATTTTATATTGGCACCCTTCGTAATACATATAACTTGCCCGATGAAAAGAAAAATGAGATCGTTGAAAAATCAAACGATGCGATTTTAGATGTACTATCTGATTTAAGAAATATTTGTTTTAACCTGATGCCACAAACTCTTCAAAATGTGGGCTTAAAGGCTGCCGTTAACGAGTTATGCCGTAAAATTGTGATAGCCGATGAGCTTGAATTTAAAATTGTTATTAATGAAGATCAGTTTTCGATCAGTAAAAATTTAGAATTCACTATCTTTAGGGTTATACAAGAGTTCATAAATAATTCTATCACGCATGGTAAATCAAGCAAAATAAATATTAAAATTACTGCAGATAAAAAAGAGCTGGCTATTAATTTAAAAGATAACGGTATGGGGTTTGACATAGCAAAAGTAAGAAAAGAAGGAATGGGTTTATTGAATGTACGATCAAGAGTTAAATCATACAATGGCTCTATAACCATTAACAGCGCGCCAAATAAAGGCACTCATTATTTAATTATTATTCCATTAACCAATTAATATTATTAAAAATGAAAAGACTAAGAATATTAATAATTGACGACCATCGTTTGGTAAGAGACGGAATTAAAACCATGCTTGAAACGCAAAGTGCCAACTACGATTTTGATATTTCAGAAGCAGAGAACGGTGAAACCGCCATTGAAATAATAAAGAACCGGGATTTTGACATTATACTGGTAGATTATCAATTGCCAAAAATGAACGGTGCACAAACGGTTGAACAGATCTTGTTTTACAAACCAAAATCAAAAATACTTGCCTTATCTAATTATGACGAGTATACCTATATTACCAATATGATAAAAGTGGGAGTAAAAGGATATGTGCTCAAAAATATTTCACCAAACGAATTGATAAAAGCCATTGAAACCATTTTGCTTGGTAAAAAATATTATGCAAGCGATGTTTCAGGAAAAATAATTGATTCGGAAGAAAAAAGGGAACAGGAAAAGAGAAATGCAAAGATCCGAATAACCAGGCGCCAAAGCGAGGTACTCAAACTTGTTGCAACCGGCATGACCAATGATGCCATTGCTAAACAATTAAGTCTTTCTAAAAGAACAGTGGATACACACAGGCAAAATTTACTGCTAAAGCTGAACGTACATAATACAGCTGCACTTATTAAAAAAGCCACAGAATTAGCCATGCTATAATTTAAATGCCTTAAAACAGCTAGCTAAAATACGTGTTTAAACGTATTGTGCTTTTTGTTGTTTTTAAATATTATTGTGGTTCACAAATCTAAGGACCATGAAACTTCTTCCTGTTTTTTTGAAAAATAATATTTCAAACGAGTTTTATATCACAAACTTTGATTGTAAAAAAATTATTCCACAGCAATTGATATGCCGTGATGCCAGAGCGTTAGATATTAACAGCTGCACTGTTTGCATTAACGATCTGCCCTTTCGTTTTGTAAAAGATAACCGTTCCAGTTTTTCAACCTTTAATTTAGACAGGTTTCAAAGCAATTTTGTTTTTAAATCTATTGAAGCTTTATCAAATGTAAAATTCAGGCTCCGCATTCATTGCGAAAAAACCGATGAAGAAAGATACAAGGACATGATGTTTCACCTGCACTTTAGCTTGGAAAAAGACGGCTTAACAAAAGCCTTTATGGACCAACGGTTTAATAACTCCAGTTCTTTTGATATAAAAAACACTTAATTTTCAGATCACAACAACACCCAAACAAAAAAGCCACTTGCGTAATGCAGTGGCTTTTTACTTTTACTCAAACAATATCTCATTTTCTACCGGGGCATTTTTTACAGCGATCTCCTTTTTTAAAGCTTTTGCAGCAATCTTTTTTCTTTTTACAGCAATCGGCAAAAACAGTTAAAGGGCAGTTATTTTGAAAAAACACAGGTGTTTTTGGTTTTTCTAAGTTCTCTAAATTCATGTTATAAAGCTAGTTGAAGGATTTAGTTTTTTAAATACCATAAAAAGGGTAATTTTCGGGTCTCAAACATTCACTTACTTTGTTTGTTTGCTGTTAAAATGACCATTTCACCCCTAAATACCTGGTTGCCTTCTGCCACAGAACCCTTGCTAATTGCGGGTCCCTGCGGTGCCGAATCATTCGAACAATTGCAACAAACTGCCAAAGGCCTTAAAGCGCTTAATAATGTAAGCCTTTTCAGGGCCGGCGTTTGGAAACCCCGCACACGCCCAAATGCTTTTGAAGGAAAAGGCGAAGAAGCTTTAAAATGGCTGGCAGAAATAAAAAAAGAATTCGGCTTTAAAATTACGGTTGAAGTTGCTAATGCCCAGCATACCGAACTGGCCTTAAAATATGGCATTGATGTATTATGGATAGGCGCCCGCACAACCGTTAACCCTTTTAGCGTACAGGAAATTGCCGATGTTTTAAAAGGCACCGATGTACCGGTAATGGTAAAAAATCCTATTCATGCCGATCTGCAATTATGGGTAGGTGCGCTTGAGCGTGTGAGCAATAGCGGCATTACAAAGCTGGCTGCTATTCACCGGGGCTTTTATGTATATGGTAAAACAAAATACCGTAACAAACCTATGTGGCAATTACCTATTGAATTAAGAACTTTATTTCCGGAACTACCAATTATTTGTGACCCCAGCCATATTAGCGGCAACCGTGAATTAATTCCTTCTATTGCACAAAAAGCTTTAGATCTTGGTATGAATGGCTTGATGATAGAATCACATTTTAATCCATCTATAGCACTTAGCGATGCCGAACAACAATTAACACCAGCGCAACTGGGAGACTTAATCTGCAAATTAATTTTGCGTAAACAACGTGCCAGTGATGATAAAGTAATTGATAAACTGGCTGAATTAAGAAATATTATTGATGAAGTGGACGAAGAGTTAATTAACGTTCTTAAAAAGCGCACACAAATAATTGAAGATATAGGTGCTTATAAAAAAGAACATCACATCACTATTTTCCAATTAGAGCGTTGGCAGGAAATTTTACGCACACGCGCTCAACTGGCCGAAAAATTAGGCATTTCACGCAACCACGTAGAAAAGATTTGCCAGTTGTTGCATGAAGAAAGTATCCGTATACAAAACGGTGTAATGAATAAATAATATTTAAGTTTTTATTTTACAGGTATCGTCTTCAGATCTCTTTCTGCGTATTGATGATGAGGATCAAGTTTTAATGTTCTGTCCCATGCAAATTTTGCTTTATCATATAATTTAAACTGGTAAAACATGCCGCCCAAACCGTACCAACCTTCGGCATCGGCCGGTACAACAATAGTACACATTTTATAATTAAGCGCTGCTTCGCGTAAACGCCCTTCATTAAAATCAGCAGCAGCACGGTTCTTTAATAGATCAGAATAAACCCTGTAATAATTTTGAAGATATGGATTATCCGGATATAAATGCTCGGCCATTTTCCAATAATATATTGCATCTCTATCATTATGTAATTTAAAGCTTGCCAAACCCAAATTCAAATAGCCGTTCACATAGCGCGGGTGTAATTCAACCGCATGTTTTAAATACTCTACACCTTGATTTAATGCTGCCTTACCGGGATCATGATAACATAAAGTATCATTACCCGGAAAAAGATCAGCTATCTGCTCTGAATCTGAAAGATCTATCAAACGCGCTCCGGCATTCCCTAATACCAGAACAGAATTGGGAGAGGTTTTTACATCTTTTAAAAATAAGGTCACGTCGTTTTTCCAATCCCAGTTACGCTCCCATGTTTTGCAGCCACATAAAACCAAAACTATCATCAACATGCTTATCATTAAAGTGCGCTTAACCGTAAATGAAAGTGCCTTTAATTTTTCTAAACCTGTAAATGCCAGCCAAGCAAGTGCTATGGCAACACCAATGGTGGCATGAAATAAAAATCCTTCACGAAAAAGCGCACCCACAGGAAAAATAAAATTTGTAACTAATATTATAAATGTAAAGTAGCATATAATTGCAAAACCCAATACATGACGTTTAACTGATAAAATAATTCCTAATACTAAAAGCGTAAGATTTATTATTAAAGAAAATATAAATCCAACATCAGTGAAATGGCTGTATGGAATTTGCGCATAAGAATAATCGCAGGTTAATGTGTTTGGAAAAAACGACAAATGAAGATATTTAAGAAGTATAAAGATCTTAGAGGCGAATTGTTCTTCTGGGGAGGCCAATAAAAAAGGATTGTTCAGTATCTCTGTATCAGGTACGCCCGGTGCAATTCTTACTGAACTTAAACGCATGACCATATACGCAGCACAAAAAATAAAAAGACTTAAACCTAACATGGCTAAATTAAATGCCTTCGCTTTTTCTTTATCAAAAACATATAAAGCAAGCGGAATTAAAATAAAAAGCACAATAGCGTATTCTTTAGACATTAAAGCGCAGAAAAAAGAAAAGCCGGCAAGTAAAAGCGGTAATATTTTTTTTGTATTGATATATTTAAATGAAAATAAAAATGCAAGCGCAATAAATATAACCGAGAAAATATCTTCACGACCCTTTACATTGGCAACAATTTCGCTGTGCACCGGGTGGATCAAAAAAATGAGTGCCGCTAAAAAAGCCATATCCTGCTGCTCTTTAAAAATATATTTACTAAATAACAGGTACAATAAAACACAAGCTAAAATGTAAGTCCAAATATTATTAAAATGTCTTAAGTCAGCACCTTGCACCTGGCAATCCACCTCATTAAATACACCATCCTTGTTAACATCTTCGTTCGCGTCATTCTTAAAATTTTTATTGGTATCCCAACAGGTATTACACTCATTTTGCTGCGCTATACCATCTTTATTCAGATCAACAAATTCATTAAACTCATAATTTACAATTGCCGTTTCAGTTGGTTGGCTTGCTAATTTTTTTTTGGAAGCAGAAGATGGCAATTCCAATTTTTCGTTATCTAATTTTCCGTTATGATTAAGATCTTCCACAAACATATAATTACCCGTTCGGTAAGTGCCTATGATTTCCTGTTCAATGGCAAAACTAATTACGGGTAAAGGCCTGTATCTTCCTCCCTGCAACTGATCTTCAGCATTCATACGACGGTAAAACGCATCATAAGCATCTTTACTTAAAATATCGCCAATGCCTGCAGCGCCTTTTAAAACATAATTATTTTGGTGAATGATAATGCCATCATCCAAAGCATATTCATTATACATGGACGTGCAATAAAAAATAATACCAATTAATACCAATACAAAAATTGGTTGCTTTTGATCAAAGAAAGGAAAGTATTTGAATTTTCTTTCTATCCTCTCTATTGGCAATTGTTCTTTGTTGTTAATTTGATTCGCTTGCATAGGTTCGCTCTTTATTTAATCCAAATGTGCTGATACTAGAAAGTACTGTTGAGTTTTTTGCCGCAGCAAGGTTAGAAACGAGGTCGTTTGAGCGTACTTCGGCAGTATTAGTTTTTTCTTCCTTATTAAAATACATCATACAGGCGCCTATAATAACAGTAGCAACAACAGCATGGTACAATTTAATTTTAAGGTTAAGAAAAGCTGCTACTAACGAAAAGAAATCCTCTATCTCACCTTTTTGAGGTTTTTGTCGTGCAATAATTTTTTTACGCGCTGCTTCAACCAATAAAATAGATGGTTGCTCTACACTCAAATTATCAAGCGACATATTATCGCTTAAAAATTTATTTATCTCTTTATTATCTTCCATTTTAATTTAAGGGTTTAAATATTTTTAATTTTTCTTCTAAAACTTTTATAGTGTAGTATAATCTTGATTTAACACTACCTTCGGGGCAATTTTGTATAAATGCAATTTCTGTTATTGTTTTCTCTTCCTGGTATTTTAATATAAAAGCTTCTTTTTTTTCTGCCGACAATTCGTTTAAAGCTTCTTCAAGCATTTTTCTAAAAACTGTTGCATCTATTTTTGAAGCGGTATTTAAAAAAACAGAATCGTTTATGCTTTCAGTAGTATATTTTATTTCTTCATTACTTTCACTTACAATTTTTTTATGTCTGTAAAAATTTTTACAACTGTTTGATGCTACAGAAAAGATCCAGGTTTTAAAAGAACGTGTTTTATCAAATTTTTCGGGTGTCTCAGCTATCTTTAAAAACAGATCCTGTAACGCGTCCCGCGCTAATTCTTTATCAAAATTCAACATGCGGATATAATATCCCAGCAAGCGTTTACTATACCGTAAATAGATCTCATCAAAGGCCAATACATCACCATTGCTCAAACAGAACATCAATTCTTCATCACTCAGCAAAGCGTACTTACCTGTTTGCGGCATATAATTTATAAGCTTTTGAGGCCTGCATTAAAACTCATTAAGTTTCTAATAAGGCTGTACACGCCTCAATAATAAAAGTTCATTTGAAACGGAAAATAATTTTAGAAAGTATTATTTTAGAAAAGAAACAGTACTTTGTTTGTTGGATTTTAACGCCTTTTAACGGCTTGGTTTTAAGATCTCCCACAATACAATACCAATACTAACCGATATATTTAAAGAATGCTTCGTGCCTAACTGAGGTATCTCAATTACGCCGGCACATGTATCAATAACCTCCTGCTCTACACCATAAACTTCATTGCCAAATACCAAAGCCAATTGTTCACCGCTATTTTTAAATTCATTTAAAGCAATACTTTTTGTAGCTTGCTCAACAGCATAACACTTATAGTTTTTTAGTTTAAGGTAATCAATTGCTTCTAAGGTTGATTTAAAATGGGTCCATCTTACTGATGAAGTAGCTCCTAAAGCTGTTTTTTCTATTTCTTTATTTGGAGGCGTTCCTGTAACACCGCATAAAATAATTTCTTCAATCAAGAAAGCATCTGCCGTTCTAAAAGCCGAACCAACATTGTTCAAACTTCGCACATTATCCAATATAATAACAACCGGTTGTTTTTGAGCCGCTTTAAATTCATTGACGCTCAGGCGGTTCAACTCTTCATTCTTTAGTTTTTGGCTCATTTTTGACCTGTTTTAATCAATAAAAATACCTATATTTATGCTTTAAAAATAGATACTTTTTTTGTGAAGGTAAGTAAAGAATTTAAAATAGGACTTGTAGTAGTTTGTGCAATTGCTGCTTTCATTTGGGGCATTAATTTTTTAAAAGGCTCCAATATTTTTTCACACAAGTATTATTTATATGCCGTTTATCCAAAGATCGATAATCTAATTCCCGCTAATCCATTATTAATTAACGGCTTTAAAATTGGCCAGGTAAATGAAATTTCGTTGATACAAAAAAGTGGAAAGACACAGGTGCTTGTTAAATTTTTATTGACTGAAGATGTTAAGATCCCAAAAAACTCCATTGCAAAAGCAATCAGTTCTGATCTTTTAGGAACAAAAGCTGTTGAAGTTATTTACAGTAACGAAACAGGCATGGTTGAAAGTGGTGATACATTAATTGCCGCATCGGAAGAAGGCTTTAAGGAATCATTAGATAAACGCATTGCACCTATACAGGCAAAAGCAGAAAACCTGATCAGTAGTATGGATAGTGTAATGACGGTTGTAAGTTTGATCTTAAATACAAAAACACGCGACAATCTTGAAAAATCGTTTGAAAGTGTTCGCAAAGCCATTTTAACTTTAGAACAAACAGCTTATAAATTAGATGATCTTGTTGGATCGGAAAAAGTAAAGATCTCAAGCGTGCTTTCCAATTTAAACCAAATCACCTCTAACCTTAGTAAAAATGGACAAAAGATTGACGCCATAATTAATAATGTTAGCAGCATGACGGATAGTTTGGCAAAAGCACAATTAAAAGACGCTATTGCCAACGCCGATAAATCCATGAAAGAACTAAATGTGATGCTTGCCAAGATTAATGAAGGACAAGGAACTGCGGGTAAATTATTAAAGAACGATTCGTTATATAACAACTTAAATAAATCTTCTGAAGACTTAGATAAATTATTAAAAGACCTTCGCTTAAATCCTGAACGTTACATACACTTCTCGGTTTTTGGAAGAAAGTCACGCAAACCAGTTAATCCTTAAGAGAACAAATATGATAAGCTCGATCATCTTCGCTTTACTTTTATTGGGGGCATCTGCATATTTTACTATCAATGTAAGAAACATCCGCAGAAATATTCTTTTAGGAAAAGATATTCCGCTGGCAGATAATAAAGGTGAACGGTTAAAGACAATGTTACTTGTTGCTTTAGGTCAACAAAAAATGTTCTCGCGCCCTATCCCGGCCATCCTGCATTTATTTTTATACACTGCATTTATTATCACGCAAATAGAATTGATAGAAATTATCGTTGATGGTATTAGTGGCAGTCATCGTATTTTTAGAGAATCGCTAGGCGGTTTATATACTTTTGCGATAAGCTTTATTGAAATACTTTCGGTATTAGCCTTTATTGGTACTATTGCTTTTTTAGCAAGAAGAAATTTATTAAAAGTACCACGTCTCGTGATGAATGAATTGAATGGCTGGCCAAAATTAGACGCCAATTTTATTTTATTGGGCGAGTTAACATTGATCTGTTTTATTTTTATGATGAATGGTGCTGATGAAGTTTTATATTCAAAAGGGATATCGCACGCTACCAATTTAAATGATGGTTCATTAGGCTTATCTATAAGCAAGCATATAGGCCCCTTATTATTTGGCAGCATGTCTGATAACGGTTTGCACCTTGTTGAACGCATTGGTTGGTGGGGGCATATTTTAATTGTATTTGGTTTTTTAAATTACTTACCCTTCTCAAAACACTTACACATTGTTTTAGGATTTCCGAACACCTACTTCTCTAACTTAAAACCAAAAGGCGAATTCACAACGCTTGACGCTGTGACGGATGTTGTGGCTCCTAATTTTGATCCGGCTTATGTAGCAAAAACAGATCCTAATAATCCTGTACGCTTTGGTGTTAAAGATGTACAAGATCTTACCTGGAAAAATTTAATGGATGCCTACAGCTGCACCGAGTGTGGTAGATGTACCTCGTCTTGCCCGCAAAATATTACAGGCAAAGCATTATCGCCGCGTAAAATTATGATGGATACACGCGACAGGTTAGAAGAAGTTGGAAAAAATATTGATAAGAATAAAGGTACGTTCGTAGATGATGGAAAATCATTAATTGGCGATTATATTAAGCATGAAGAGATCTGGGCATGTAATACTTGCAATGCTTGTGTTCAGGAATGTCCGGTAAATATTGATCCGTTAGCGATTATTGTAGAGATAAGAAGATATTTAGTGATGGAAGAAAGCAATACACGTCCTGAATTAAATAACATGTTTAGCAATATTGAGAATAATGGTGCACCTTGGCAATTTAGCCAGGCAGATCGCGCTAATTGGGTAAACGAACAGTAGGCAGTATTGAGTTAGCAGTCGGCAGAGTAAAAAGTATAAAGAAAAAATGAGTAGTCAGGGATATAAAGATCTAATAGTTTACAAAAAAGCGTATGCCGCTGCTATGGAAATTTTTAAGGAATCCAAAGGTTTTCCAAAAGAGGAAATTTATTCTCTTACAGATCAAATCAGAAGATCTTCTCGTTCAGTATGTGCAAATATTGCAGAAGGGTATAGAAAAAGAATTTACCCAAAACACTTCGTTTCAAAATTAAGTGATTCAGATGGCGAATGTGGAGAAACAATGGTTCACTTAGATTTTGCAAAATATTGCGGTTATCTTTCAGAACAAAAACACAAATTAATAACAGAAGAATATTTACAAGTAGGTAAAATGTTAGGAAGTATGATGAATTCACCGGAAAAATTTTCGGTTTCAAAACTGCCAACTGCAACTGCTGACTAAAAAACTATTTATATGTCTACAATAAAAGTTCCAACAATGGCCGAAATGATAGCTGCAGGAGAAACTCCCGAAATTTTATTTTGGGTAGGTTGCAGCGGTAGTTTTGATGATCGCGCAAAAAAAATAACAAAAGCCATTGTTCGTATTTTAAATCATGTAAATATTAAGTTTGCGATTTTAGGTTCAGAAGAAGGTTGTACCGGCGATCCTGCAAAACGTGCCGGAAACGAATTTTTATACCAAATGCAGGCCATGCAAAACATAACTGTTATGAATGGTTACAATGTAAAAAAAATTGTTACGGGCTGCCCGCATTGCTTTAATACCATTAAAAATGAATATCCTGCTTTGGGCGGAAATTATGAAGTAGTTCATCACACACAATTAGTACAGGAATTAATTGACCAGGGAAAATTAAAAGTGCAGGGCGGAGAATTTAAAGGCAAGAAAATTGTTTTTCACGACCCTTGTTATTTAGGAAGAGCCAATGATGTTTATGAAGCGCCGCGAAATGTTATTGAAAAACTGGACGTTGAATTAGCGGAAATGAAACGCAGTAAAGCAAAAGGCTTATGCTGTGGTGCAGGCGGCGCGCAAATGTTTAAAGAAGCCGAAAAAGGCACAAAAGAGGTAAATACCGAACGTGCAGAAGAGGCCTTAGCACTAAACCCGGATGTAATTGCAGTTGGCTGTCCGTTTTGTAATACCATGATGACAGATGGCGTAAAACATTTTAATAAAGAAGATAAAACAAAAGTATTAGATGTTGCTGAACTAATTGCAAATGCCAATGACCTTTAACCTTAAAAATTATTTTGTATTATTTTTTGCAATTTTTTTAATTGCTTTTTCTTCTTGTAAAAATAATTCTACCACACAAACTGAAGAAGAAAATAAAACCGCAGATAGTTTAAGCATTAAATTAAATTCGCCTGAATTAAAAGCTGTGAACGCCGAATTATTAAAAGATCCCGCCAATGCTATTCTATATGTAAAGCGCTCGGGCATTTATGTTAACTTAAAACAATTACCGGAAGCCGTTAACGATGCCAAACGCGCCATAAAAATCGATAGTACAAAATCAGAATATTATATGGCATTAATAGATGCGTATTATGCGCAAAACAATACACGGTTGGCTAAAGAATCATTGGAGATGGTTGAAAAAAAATTTCCCGATAATCCTGATGCACTTTTAAAATTATCTGAATTATATTTCCTTGTAAGACAATATCAAAAAGCAATTGATTACGTTAATAAAGCGCTTAAAATAAATGACCGCTCTGCAAAAGCTTATTACTTAAAAGGAAGTATCTATCGTGAAAGTGGCGATACAACAAGAGCCGTTTCCAGTTTAGAAACTGCTATTGAACAGGACGGTAAATTTGAAAATGCCTTTATTGATCTTGGTGTAATGTATGCCGCACGTAAAAATCCAATTGCTTTACAATATTACAATAATGCCTTAAAAATTAATCCGGCTAACGAAAATACAATTTATGCACGGGCAAAATTACTACAGGATATTGGAAAAATTGATGAAGCTATAATTGAATACAAATCTATTCTTCAAAAAAATAAAAATTGCGAGAATTGCTATTATAATCTTGGCGCTATTTATTTAGAAATAAAAAAAGATAACAAAACTGCTTTAGAAAATTTTACCAATGCCATAGCTTTAAATCCAAACTCGGTGCAGGCTTATTTTGCAAGAGGCTATACGTATGCAAAATTAAAAGATAAAGAAAGCGCAAAAGCAGATTACAATATGTGCTTAAAGATCAGACCTGGTTTTGAGGCTGCTATACAGGCTCTAAACGAGCTTTAAAGGCTGTTTTCTTCATTTTTTAGCTTAACCACAGGTATTTCTTGACCAAAAAATTTCGGTTTCAACATTAAAATTTTATATTTATAGGATATTCCTTAAATGTAAATGAAAGAAGCTAAGAAAAATGTTGGTATTGCCCTTCAAGGCGGTGGAGCCCATGGTGCCTTTACCTGGGGCGTATTGGACAGATTGTTAGAAGAAGAAAACCTTGTTGCAGACGCTATGTGTGGAACCAGTGCAGGTGCTGTAAATGCTGTAACCTGCGCTTACGGCTTACATATTGGCGGACCCGCAAAAGCAAAAGAATTACTGGAAGAGCTTTGGCGTAAAATTGCATTAAGTGGTAGTTTTTTATTTAAGCCCGGTGTTTTGGATAAAACTTATGGTAACGGAGATATTTATAATAGCACCGGTTATATGATGTTTAATGCTATTACGCAGGTTTTATCACCGTACAATTTTAATCCTTTTAATTACAACCCACTTCGTGATATCTTAAATAATATTATTGATTTTGAAGAATTACAACGCTACAATAAAAAGAAACTTTTTATTTGTGCAACCAATGTAAAAACAAACAAAGCAAAGATTTTTTCAAATAAAGAAATTACAGTTGACTCAGTAATGGCATCCGCCTGTTTACCATTTTTATTTCAGGCAGTTGAAATTGACGGCCAGTTTTACTGGGATGGTGGTTATATGGGTAATCCTCCTATCTTTCCTATTATCACAAATACAAGTTTAAGAGATATTGTGCTGGTAAAAATCAATTCTATCAATATTAATTCTGTACCTACAACTGCAAGAGATATTGCAGATCGTGTGAACGAAATTTCATTTAACAGCAGTTTAATAAACGAAATGAAATTAATTCATTACAGAAATGAATTGATCAGGAATGGGATTTTAAAATCAGACGATAAAATTAACCGTGAGATCTTTGTTCATACAATTAGCGGTTACGATGCACTAAGCCAGTTGAGTTATAGCAGCAAAATGAATACCTCGTGGGAATTTTTATCAAACCTTAAAAATAAAGGCCGGGAAATTGCCGAGAAATGGTTGGCTAAAGATTATAAGGAAGTTGGTTTAAAATCAACTTTTGATGTAGAAGAACATTTCTTCGATAAATTTTAATATGCCTGTAAACCAATAACAGCGGGCTATTAAAAACTTCGAATATCATTTAACTTTCTTTAAACCCTGTTACGTAAAATTTTATTAGTTTTACTTTAGTATTTACGTTTAAGCAACCGGATGCGTTTCATTTTCCAACAAAAAAAATCATTTTATCAGCTGAAAAAAGTATGGTTATTTTTGTTCGTTTGTTTAGCTTTCATTTTTAAAGCGCAGGTATTTTATTCTACCGATCCTACTTACATTTCATTTAAAACCGAAAAAAACAACCTAATCACCAAATACCATTTTACTTATCCTGATTCAAGTATCATTAATATCCACAATTATTTTCCAAGAAATTTTTTAGGCAATATTGGTCTGCCCTCTCCAAATTACCTGCTTAATTATGGCACCAATGATATTGGTTTTACGTTTTATACCCCCCCCTATAAAAATGATATGTATTCAGAGAATCAGGTAAATTATTATCGTACAAAAGGGCCATATGCTAATTTAACAGGCATTGCTGGCAGCAAAAAATTTCAAACCTTTAAAATGCTATTTACACACACTTACAAACGGGTAAATGTGGCCATAAAATTTAGTCGTTACACATCGCAGGGCTATTACCTAAAACAGCAAAGCTATACTAACAATTTTTACCTCTCAAGCAATTACACAACCAAAAGAGAACGGTTTGGTTATTATTTTTATATTCTTAATAATGGCAATAAAAATAAAGAGAACGGTGGTATAAAAACAGATACGCTTACAGAATTGACCATGCTGCAAAACAAAGAACTGTTTCCTGTAAAATTAAGCAATGCAACACGTGATAACCGTGAATTAAAAGTGATGTTCAATCCTTATTTCCTGCTAAATAAAAAAGATTCCTCTACCAAAGTAAATCATTTTATCCAATTCAAATCAGCCTTTGCATCCAGCTCCTATCAATACAAAGATGAAAGTATTGCAAGCGATAATTATTACATTATTACTTATTTAGATACTTTGAGAACCAACGACAGTGCACATGTTAGAAAATTCAATAACGAAATTAATTATACAGCTGTAACCACCAATTCAAACTTTGCATTTTCAGTGGGTTATAAAAATGAAATAAACCAGGTTTGGCAAAAAGCGGATAGTGTATTTTTAAATCAAATTGCCACTGCCGATCTTACATTTAAAAAAGTTTTAACACACGAAGAGAACCAGATTGCAAAAGATCTCCAAAAAGAGATACAAACACATTTTAATTTTCAATACATTGTTAACGGTGCTAACAAAGGCAATTACAAAGCAGAAAATAAAACTGTGCTTTTATTGAATCGCGCCAAACAACGTTATTTGTATTTGAATTTGTTGGCAGAAGACCGCTCGGCTGATTACATTTATAATTATTGGGTAAGCAATCATTTTACATGGTTTAATAACGGTTACCGCTCACAACAGCAAACACAAGCCATTTTAGGCTTTAACCTGAATAAATATTTGGCAGCATCGGTATTTGTACAAAACATAAATAACTATTTGTATTTTGATAATGTTGCATTACCACGACAATATGCAGCTACAATTAGTAATTTGGGGGCAACTGTAAATTTTACAAGAGTGTTTTTTAAACACCTTGGTACTTCGCTCGAATACCGTTTTCAAAATACATCTAATACCACTTATGTACGCCTGCCAAAAAACCAGGCAACAGCTAAATTATTTTATATAGGTATTTTCTTTAAGAACAATCTTCAACTGCAAATTGGCGGTCAGCTGCAAATGTATGATTCTTTTTACGCTTATGGTTACATGCCTTCTACACAAGCATTTTATTTACAGGAAAGCTATAAAACAAAGCCTTATCCTTTTTTAGATGTTTATCTTAATGCAAGGATACGACCTGTAAATTTCTTCCTCAAAATAGAAAATGCTTTATTTGGTTTTACAGGAACAAACTATTCTTTAACACAGGGTTATTATCAAACTGACAGAGCCTTTAGATTAGGCATTAGCTGGACCTTTTTTGATTAACTTTTCTAATACCAAGAAGTAAATATCCGGATTATTATAAGCCACTAATTACACAAATTTCATAAATATTATTTATTCTCTCTATAAGTTCAATTTGTGTAATTTACATTCTAGCGATTATCGCTAGAATAATTATTTTCACTAATTAGTCTAGTACAAATTTGTTTTAGTGTTGTTAGTGAAATTCGTGGCTTTTTAAAGAAATATGCCTCTTTACAACTCTCAAAAGGTGATTTATATTTTTTTAACGCTTACTCGTGATGGTATTTTTCACCTTTTAAAATGGTGTAAGCGCGATACAGCTGTTCTACAAAAAACAAGCGTACCATTTGATGAGAGAAAGTCATTTGTGATAAAGAAATTTTAGAATTGGCCCTTTTATAGATCACATCGCTAAAGCCAAAAGGTCCGCCAATTAAGAAAACCAGGCGCTTTACCGAAGCGTTTTGTTTTTGCGAAATAAAGTTTGAAAATTCAACGGAAGAATATTCTTTTCCTTTTTCATCCAATAAAATAAGCTGGTCTTCAGGTAAAATTGCTGCCATAATAAGCTTAGCTTCTTCCTGTTTTTGCTCGTTATGGCTTCGTTGCCTTACCGCTTTTGGCACATTAATTGTACTTGTTTCAAATGTGGCATAGTTCTTTAGCCGTTTTGCATATATTTCAATGCCTTCGGTTATGTAACTGTCCTGCGTTTTATCTATTTGAAGCAATAAGATCTTCATATGCTAAAATTGCGAAAAAATTATTAACTTTGTAGTATACCCATGAAAATAACGATTACTATTTTTTACTTTTTATTCAGTCTTCTTTTTGCCGGTATTGAACCGAGTGACGAAATTGTTGCCGGACTAAAGTCAGGTAAATCAAGCGAGCTGGTAAAATATTTTGATGAAAAAGTTTCTATCAAGATCATTAACCAGGAAGATGTGTTAAGCAAGGCGCAAGCTGAGGCTAACATCAAATTCTTTTTTGAAAAACATACCGTTAAAACATTTTCTAACAGTCACGTAAGCTCTGTAAATAATGGCTCACAATACATTACCGGTACTTTAGAAACAACTAATGGAAAATTCAGGGTCTCTATTTTACTTCGCAGAAACCTCATTGCACAATTTCGTATAGAAAACGATAATGACTGATTTTATTAAGCTTCATCAAAAGCACTTTAACTTCAAACAATTTATTTTAGATGCCTTTATGGAAGATGTCGGTGATGGCGATCACACTTCGCTTTCAACCATTCCAAAAAATCATAAAGGCAAAATGCATTTACTTGTAAAAGAAGATGGTATTATTGCAGGTATTGAAGCGGCTAAAAGGATCTTTAAACAAGTTGATAAGAATTTTAAGCTTAAAGTATTTATAAAAGATGGGGCTAATGTAAAAAAAGGTGATATTGCTTTTATTATTGAAGGTAATACACAAAAATTACTCACCGCAGAACGTTTGGTTTTAAATATCATGCAACGGATGAGCGGCATTGCAACAAAAACAGATCATTTGCAAACTCTGTGCAAAGGCACAAAAGCCATTGTTATTGATACACGTAAAACCACACCGGGCTTTCGCTTCTTTGAAAAATGGGCCGTTGTTATTGGTGGCGGTGCTAATCACCGTTATGGTTTGCATGATATGATCTTAATAAAAGATAATCATATTGATTTTGCCGGTGGAATTATAGAAGCCATTGATGCAGCTAATGCCTATCTTAAAAAGAAGAAAAAGAAATTGGCCATTGAAGTAGAAACACGCACATTAGAAGATGTAAAAAAAGTATTAAAGCAAGGTGGCGTTAAACGCATTATGCTTGACAATTATACTCCACAACAAACTTTAGAAGCTGTAAAACTTATTAATGGAAAGTTTGAAGTAGAATCTTCGGGTGGTATTAATGAGACTAATATTACTGCCTACGCCAAATGTGGTGTTAACTTTATCTCTATTGGTGCTTTAACACATCATATTAAAAGCTTAGACCTAAGCTTAAAAGCAATAAAATAATTTAACGGATTTTAACTGTTTTGCTTTTGCATTAAATGTAAAAGATAAACCAGTTATTGAACGGTATATACCAGATATATAAACCAGGCTTATAAGGGCAACTTGCCCTTATTTTTTGCGTTAGAAATAAGTAAGACACTCTTTATATAAATCATTTAAAAAAGATCGTTATGAAAACAAAAGAAAAAGTAAGAATGATTTCGAAGCGAATAATTCTTGTTAGCGCCATAATTTTATTTGCAGGATCGGTAACTGCAATAAATGTAGAACGCTTAAATCCTTTAGAAAAAAATAATATTACTGTATTTGTTACCGTTATGTTCTTTGCACTTTTTTTAATTTATTTATCCGGTGTTTTAATGAATAAACAGTCGTTAAGATTTACAAATTCTAACGAACATCAAAGGCGTCATCATCATCACTATAGAAAACTAATCAAAAAAACGGCTTAGATAATAGTTGGAAAAATGTGGTTTTTATTTGTATTTTTATTCTAAAATCAAAACAAAATGCACAAAGCAATTTTAGAAGTAGAAGGAAAAACATATTCTTTATCAAGCGTAAATGTTAATACCTATAACCGTGGATCAGGCTATGATCCTAACCCAAGCGATCAAAGCATTGCTTTTCAGATAAGAACCACTAAAATGGACCAGTTTATCTGGAACTGGATAAGTTCGCCGGATATTGCAAAAAAGAATGGCAAAATAAAACTGATAGATTCAGATGGAAATGTGCCACTAAAAACCATAGCTTTTGAAAATGGCTTTAGCAGTTCGTATAATATGAACTTTTACCAAAATAGTGATAGTAACGATACCAGTGTTACTTTATACGCTTCAAAAATTACCATACAGGTACATTCTGCAACGCCGGTAATTCCGGGAGCCATAAAAGATTAATTGTAAAGTTGACAAGCCTCTTTTAAGATCGCTTTTAAGCTTTTTACATCAATATTTTTTTGTGGATCTATATAAATGATCTTTTGCTTTTTTCTTCCCTCACTTATCAGTTTTGAATGCTTCATTAAATAACCGTTTGCAAATGCAATATAAATGATCTTTGTTTTTGGATCGTAAGAAATAAAGCCCAGCCACTTTTTTTTGAAATAATAAAAAGGGGTATTAAATTTTCTGCTTTCGGTTATATCAGAAGAGTACTCTAAAATAAATTGCCTTAAAAATAATAAACAGCTTCTATATGGTTCATCAAGCTTCTCAAAAAAAATATCGATTGGTTCCTGCATTCCCTGAACTAAGATTAATATAGTTTTACCGCGGTTTTTAGGATCTCATTAAGGCTTTTTACATCCACATCCTTGTTGGCATCAATATAAAATACCCTGATCTGTTTTCTTCCTTCTTCAACCAATTTCTTGTGCTTTATCTTATTACCATCAACAAAACCAATATAAAGTTTGTTTGTTTTTTTACTGATAGAAAAATAACAGAATAGCTTTTTTTTATAGGTGAAAAAAGCTGTGGTGTATTTCCAATGCTCTTCTATTTGCGGAGAGTAATTCAGTAAAAAGCTTCTCAAAAATAAAAGGCAGCTTTGTTCCGGTTCAGGTTTTGAAAAATAATAGTTATCGAGTTGACTGAGCATTTTTAAAAACTTCCAGGTACGAATGTTTATGAGCTTTTACACAATAGTCTTTTATCACGGTTTCTCTACCTTTATTTCCTGTTAAATTTCTCAATTCAACATCTTCAATTAATCTTGAAAGAACTTCCATCCATTCATTTTCAGATTTTATCAGAAATCCATTTTCACCATTTATTATAATATCATTATTTACACCTACAGCACTCATAACTGCCGGCACCCCACAAGCCATATACGACAAGCCTTTTAAGCCACATTTGCCATTTGCCCATTGATCGTTTGGCAAGGGCATTACACCAATGTCCAATGAGTTCAGTTCACTTACTTCTGTATTTTCGTTCCATTCAATAGCCTCTACATTTAATTGAGTATGCTTGTAATATTTATCGCCAATAACTTTAAATTTTAATCTGTTGGGATACTTATCCTGTAGCTTTAAAAGTACAGGTACTAATAATTCAAAATGTTTAACTGTACTTATGCTTCCACTCCACCCTATTGTGATCAATTTTTTATTGCGATGCTCAGTTTTTGGAATATGCCAAGTGGAATTTATTGTGGTTGGAATAATAACTATATTTTTATTGTAAGGCCTTGCCTTTTCTGCCAGGTAAGCATTTCCGGCAATTACACAATGCGCGTAAGAAATATTCTTATAAAATTTCTCCGGCCTTTTTATCCATTCCCATTTTTTATTAGCCGGACTTGTATCTGCCAGCCAAATACTATCGTCAAAATCAAAAATAACATAAGCGCCGGAATGAAAAGCTTTTTTCTCAAAATAAGAAGTTCCTAAAAAAGAAGCTTCGCGTTGAATAAAAATAATATTGTATTTTTTAAATTGAAAAGAATCTTTTAAACGGATAAAAAATGTTTTAAGTAAAATAAGAGCTTTACTAAATGTATTTCCTTTTGAATAAAAAACAAGATCATCTTTTTCATTCAACAAATAAGAATATGTAAATTTAAATCCATTCTCTTCTAAAAAAGGCAAATACTGCTCGAATCTATAACGTTGACTGGGAGAGCGTTTTGGACGATGCGCGCAGAGTATTAAAACATTTTTCATAATGCTTTAATTTTCCACATCAATTTTAAACCTGTGTAAAAAACGATGCACAACCGGCGAAATAATAATTGCCACAGAAGTTAAAAAGGTAACGCCACTGTAAATTGCATAAAACGAAGCAAAGATCTTACCACCATCATTTATGGCTTTATCAACCGGACCCATACCTGTTAAGATCATACTTGCATTATAAAAACTATCTACCCATCCAATATTAAAATAATGGTGATAGCCTATCATGCCCACAATAAGAGAAAAAGTTAAAATAAGAATTCCCGCAATTGCATTTCGTATCAGTTTAGATACGAAATGCTTTTGGTGCGGTAAAGGTTTTATAGTTTTAGGTGACATTTTTAGCTTCCGAATTTAAAGCCTAAAGTTTGTCTCTTATCAGCAGCTTGTGTTTGCAAGTGCTTAACGTCGTCAAAAATCAATTCAGAAAGGTGTTCTTTTTTACGCTGATCGCTTGGCATGGATGCTAAACGTAAATTTTGCTTCATTACAATATCGCCAACAACTTGTCTTGCAGTTCTTGCATTACCAAAAAACTTATCGCGGGTATCGTATAGATTAGTTAAGTAAGTCCTTAAATGCGCTTCCGCTTCTGGGTTTGCAGTTAAGCTTTCTTTTTGTAATAAATTTTTAGTGATCACCCATAATTGTTCTGACTGGTAATCTTCAAACACAAATGTTTTATCAAAACGAGATTTAAAGCCCGGGTTACTTTCAATGAACATGTGCATGTTCTCCGGATAACCCGCAACGATGATTCCAAATTTACCACGTTGATCTTCCATACGTTTTAAAATTACCTGGATAGCTTCTTGTCCAAAATCATTTCCACCATGTCCGGCTAAGCCGTAAGCCTCATCAATAAATAAAATACCACCCATTGCCTCTTCAATAACAGCAGCTGTTTTTGTTGCAGTTTGTCCGACATAACCTGCCACCAATCCTTCACGATCTACCTCAACAACATGACCGCGTTCAATAACTCCAAGTGCTTTATAGATCTTGGCTATAATACGCGCTAAAGTAGTTTTTCCTGTTCCGGGGTTTCCCGAGAATACAGAATGCAACGAAAATTTATTTACAACATCTTTGCCGGTTTCATTATAAAAACGGATTAATTTTACAAGCTCGTGTATATCTTGTTTTATTTTATCCATACCCACAAGGTCATTCAACTCGGCTAAGGCTTCATTTAATTGTTTATCGTTCACAATTAATTTTAGTTTTTTCTTGTGCTCGGTAACAAATACCTGTTCAAGATCAGCCAACGTAATTGTAGAAAGATCTTCTTTGGTTAAATTCTCAAGATCGGTAGATTTCATTAAACGTAAACCCATGTCTTGTTTTGCTTCTTCAACAACGGCATTTACAAAACGAGCGTTACCAAAATGTTCATCACGTTTACGATAAGCTTCAATCAACTGTTCTTTTAAGAAATTATCTGCTTCAGCTGAAAACGTAATTTGTTTTTGACCAGCAGAATAATGTGCAATAGCATGCAACTCTTCGGGCAGGTAATCATCAAAATGGAAATATTCGGTGAAACGTGATTTTAAACCGGGATTACTTTCAATAAAACTTCTTATTTGTTTAGGGTAGCCAGCACCAATAATAGCAATATCTCCGGGCCCGTCGCTCATTTCTTTTAAAAGCATTTCAATAACTTCTTTACCAAAATCTTTACTGTCATCATCCGAGCGTGCTAATGAATAAGCTTCATCAATAAATAAAATTCCGCCACGTGCACTGTCTATCATTTTTTTGGTTTTAGGCGCAGTTTGTCCAATGTATTCACCAACCAAAGCAGCTCGGTCTACTTCCACAACATGACCTTTTGTTAGCAGGCCCATTTTATTATAGATTTTACCTAACATTTTTACAACAGTTGTTTTTCCGGTACCTGGGTTGCCGGTAAAAATACTATGCAAAGCAATTTTACCTGAATCGTCAAAACCTTTTTCTTTACGAAGCTTATTAAAATTCAAATAAGTAATATTTTCGCGGATAGATTTTTTTACACCATCCAAGCCTATCAATGCATCTAACTCGGCCAATAATTCTTCGAGGGTTTTATCAGAGGCGCCTTCATTATTATTTGGTGTTTGACTTGCAGTTGATGTTCCGGCGGATAATGTTTGCTCAATTGTTTTTAATAAAGGTGTTTCGCCTTCTTCTTCCACATTGGCGCAATTAAAAGTTGTAGCGCCAATAAGTACATCGTTAAAAACAACTTCCACTAAATATTTGTCATCTGTCCATATGCCGGGTGTATCGCTACCCCAGGCCTTTTCAAAGGTATAGGTATAATCCTGTTTATTGGCATCAACATAACCGGTTTGTACTACCGATGCTTTTGGCTGGCCTGAATCGTCGTGAAAATTAACAAACAATTCGTAATGGTAATCTAAAGCAGTAATATTTTTAAATTTAACCTCAGCCCAAACGTATTTTGTATCGCCTTTGCTAAATGTTTTTAAATATTTGCGGTTACGCTCTTGCCAACCATCGTGGTGACTGTTATATAATTTAATATGTTCAATTTCTAAGTATGGATTTGCATGAATGGTCACTTCGCCAACATCGTTAATATGAAATAACTTTTCGCCAATAAAAACATCGTCAATATAAGCTTGCCATAAGTAACTGCCTTTTGTCCAGAAACCTCCTTTATTTTCAACTCCCCAACCATCACGCAGGTAAAAAATATTTTCATCTTTTTTTACATTGATGGTTAATTCACGGTTGCAGATCTCTTTTTTACCAACATTTTCAACACACTTAAGGTTTACTTTTGCGGTCCAGTCTTCTTCGTCAAATAACTTATTAAAAATGGCCAGTTCCACTCTTATATAATCAATTTCGGCTTTATCCATTGCCGTACGGTAACGCTTTTGGTTATTTACCATCCACTCATTGTTGCAAAATGTTTGCAAGCTCTTGAACTTAAATCTTTTCTCCATTATCAGAATTTTTTAATCTATTAAAAATAAAGAATCTTATTAAAAAAAGGAAATTATTTACACTTTTTTTGAGGTTTGTGGCTTAACGCAGAAAGGCTTACTTTTGTGCCATGAACCTGGTGTTTGACATAGTTGAAATATTAAAGGTAACTACCGTTTTATTTGCGGTGATTGATATTATTGGCTCTATTCCTGTCATTATCAACCTCAAACAAAAAGCGGGAAGCATTGATGCGTTTAAGGCCTCGTGGGTATCTTTAGCTATAATGATCGTTTTTTTATTTATAGGCCAAAGTATTTTGGATATTATTGGTATTAAAGTAGAAGATTTTGCAATTGCGGGTTCGTTTGTTTTATTTTTTATTGCCCTTGAAATGATATTGGGAATTAAAATTTACCGCGACGAAATGCCTGCCACCGCATCGGTTGTGCCTTTGGCTTTTCCATTAATTGCAGGTACGGGTACGTTAACCACGTTACTTTCTGTAAGGGCAGAATATAATTTACTCTCAATTATTATTGCCATTATTGTAAATGTAGTAATAGTTTATTTTGTTTTAAAATATTTAAGTTTGCTCGAAAAATTATTAGGTGTTGGTGGTATTGCTATTCTTAAAAAAGTATTTGGCATTGTTTTACTAGCGCTTGCCATCAAGCTTTTTAGAAAATACACCGGACTTTAAACAGTTTTTAGTGTTGAGTTGTTAGATATTATTATTAAAAACTAAACATTAAAAATTAAAAACTTTATTTATGTCACGAGCACTTAGCACTATATTATTATTAATGGCATCTAACACATTTATGACCATTGCCTGGTACGGCCATTTGCGTTTTAAGGACATTAGTTTTTTAAAAAATGCTGGTTTGTTTACTACTATTTTAATTAGCTGGGGCATTGCATTATTAGAATACAGTTTAATGGTACCAGCCAATAAATTAGGAAGCAGTATTACAGGAGGACCATTTAACATGTGGCAATTAAAACTGATACAAGAAGTTGTTTCTATATCTGTTTTTGTAATTTTCACATTGATCTTTTTTAAAACAGAAACCCTACGCTGGAACCATTTAATTGGTTTTGTTTTTTTATTGGCCGCAGTTTATTTTTTCTTTAAGAAGTAAAAAGATACGCTAATTGCATATTATTAGTGGGTATTATAAGACCGAACTTTGAGCATACCAAATGCAAGATAAAAACGAAAAAACCGAGACTTTAAAAACCGACAAGTTGAGTATAAAGGTTGCCTCAAACAACAGTCCATATCTTTCTGCCGATATGCAACAAAAGCTTTTGCAACCGCGTAGGCTATCTTCTTATTTTATAGTATTTATTGATAGCGGTTCTATTACTTACAACATCGATCTGCATAACATTACTGTTACTGAAGGTCAATTGCTTTTTGCAATGCCTAACCAGGTTTTTATACCTCCGCCTAAAAATGCAGATCTTAAATATTTTAAGGTACTATTTGATGAAAACACTTTGGCATTGTTACCGCAACAATTTCCTTTTTTAGTTAATCCTTTAAACTCGCCGATTATAACTTTTGATACAACCACAAGAGAAAGGGTAAAAAAAGTATTTGAAATTTTAAACCAGATACTTCACATAGATGAACAACCCACTGACACAGAAATAATATTGGCTTACCTTAACTCACTTTTAACAGATTTAAATAGCGCTTATTTTAAAAACACAGAACCAACAAATATTCTAAACAATAATCTGTCAAAATTTATTGAGTTTAAATTAATGGTGGAAACACACCTTACAGAGCAACCTTCCGTTAATGCAATAGCAGAAAAATTAGCTTTAACCACAAACAGTTTGTACCGGATCGTAAAAGAATACTCGGGTGTTTCGCCGAAGGATTTTTTCACTAACCGTTTAATGATAGAAGCACAACGAAAACTACAATACTCTTCCCTTTCTGTAAAAGAATTAGCTTACGAATTGGGCTTTAATGACCCGGATTACTTTTCAAGATTTTTCAAAAAATGTACAGGCAAAAGCGTAAGTGAATTTTTAGAAGCTCAGCAAGATTCGTCAAGAGAATAAATTGATTTGTCCATCTCCCCTCTTTTTCATCGATCTACTTTTGCTTCATTAATTTAAACAAAAAAAATAATGAAAACAGCATTAGTAACAGGAGCTAACAAAAGTATTGGCTTTGAAGTTGTACGCCAACTTGCTCAAAAAGGAATTTATGTTTACCTGGGTAGTCGCAATTTAGAAAACGGTAAAGCAGCCGTAAATAAATTATTGGCTGAGGGTTTAAAAAATATAGAAGCTATTCAACTTGACATTACAGATGATGAATCTGTAAAAAACGCCCATGCAGAAATAGCCGGGAAAACAAAAACGCTGGACATACTTATTAATAACGCTGGTGTATTTGGTGGTCATCCACAGGGCGCACTTAACACAAGCATTGACCAGTTTAAAGCTACCTATGATGCAAATATGTACGGTGTTGTAAGAGTTACACAGGTATTTATTGATCTATTAAAAAAATCCTCTGAGCCACGGATTGTAAATGTAAGTTCGAGTCAGGGTTCAATTACTTTACATAGCGACCCATCATACAAATATTACAACTACAAAGCAGCCGCATATCTTTCTTCTAAATCGGCAATGAACATGTATACCGTTGTTTTGGCATATGAGTTAAAAGACAGTAAGTTCAGAATAAATGCCGTGTGTCCCGGATTTACAAAAACAGATTTTAATGGGCACAGAGGAACAGGAACTTTAGAAGATGCAGGCAAACGAATTGTAAAATACGCTTTAATTGACAAAAACGGCCCGACCGGAAAATTCTTTAGCGAAGAAAATAATCCTGAAACGGGTGAAGTGCCTTGGTAATTTACTTCGCCGTTGCCTCTCTCAAATATTCTAAAAAAGGATACATGGCTTTAAAGCCTGAAATAATTTCTTTAGCAGAATTTTTATCTAAAACTTGTTTGTTTGTGAAAGCATGGCTTACAATAAAATGACGGTTCCGCAGAATATCAATTAAGGGATGCTCTTTATCATAGCCTTTTGGTGCTGTTTTTAAAGCACCTTCGTCATCCAAACCTTTATAATATTTTTTGAAGGCAGCAGAGTTTAAAATTTTCAATAAAGGTTTTGAATTATAATCTATCTCTTGTCTTATTGCATTTAGTACTTCGGCTTCGGGCATCCACACACCACCGGCAATAAAGCTACTGTCGGGCTGTACGTGAAAATAATAACCCGGTACCGGCGATTTTCTTCCGCCAGGATTTATACTTGCACCCATATTGTTTTTGTAAGGTGTTTTATCTTTGCTAAAGCGTACATCTTTATAAATTCTAAAAGTGCAATCTTTTGCTTTGGTATCAGGTGATATTTTTTTATCGAATTTGGCAATGCCGTTTATTATTTCCTGCACAAAAATTTCAAAGTCTTCTTTTGCTTTTAAGTAATTTGGTTTGTTCTTTTCAAACCAATCACGATTATTATTTGACTCTAATTTTTTTAAAAATGTAAAAACTGTTTCCATGTTATTTTAATCAATTATATTTTCTGAAATTTTTCTAAAGAATTTAAGATGACTGAAAAACTCTGAAGCAATGATACGAATGATGGTATACACCGGTAAAGCAACCACCATTCCGAAGATGCCGCCAAGCGTGCCTGCCATTAACGTAACAATAAATATCTCTAAAGGGTGTGCCTTAACTGAGTTTGAAAAAATATAGGGCTGAATAATAAAGCCATCCACCAAATTTATAGTTAACAAAGTAAAAAAGATTGTATTAATGGTTGAACCGATCAATTCATAACTACCGGCACCAATACAAGCGCTTACACCCAATACAATGGCAACAACCATGGTAATGGCAGAACCTATGTATGGAATAACATTTAGTATGCCTGCAAAAAATGCAATTACCAAAGCATTTTTAATTCCAAAAATAGTTAAGAATAAGAATACCGAACCGCCAACAATAAACATATCTACAAACAGGCTTACAAAATATTTGCTCAGCATTTTTTTAGAGATCTTTAATACTTCGCGGGTTTCTTTTTCTACCCCAACAGGCGTAATGGTCAATAAACTGTTTCTTACTATCTTCTCATCTTTTAAAAGAAAAAATGTAATAAATAAAGTACATAGCATACCGCCAAAAATGGTTCCAAAATATTGAAAGGTGTTATTCAACACCATGCTTATGTTTTTTGTATTTACATATTCAGAAACCTGCGACGAGAGATTTTGTTTAAGATCTTCTTCGCTGCCAACTTTTAAAAGTAAATTTTTAATGCCGGGAAATTGCTCGAGAATATTATGAAACACATCGTAAAAATTTAAAGCTGACAAAAAGCGAATCTCAGTTGCCAGCGGTGGAATGATCAAAAAGAACAAGCCGAAAATTACAGCAACAATCAATAAAATAGTTATTAATGAAGCCATACTATCCGGCATATGTTTTTTACCTATCTTAATTTTTTCGAGGCGATGAGTTATTGGATAACCAACTAAAAATAAAACTAAAGAAATAGCCAGGTAAATAACAATTTTAAAAAACAATACGGCAAAGGCAATGATAGCCAAAAGACCAATAATGCGCCATATATTTATTTTTAAAGGCATGTAAACAAAGATAGTTTTAATTGGTTAACTTTGGAAGAGTGAAAAAAATATTCGTTAAAATAATAGTGATATTTGTTGTATTTGCAATCGCTTATTGTACCTCGAAAAAACAATTCGTTTCAAAACCAACAAAAAGTGTGGTAAATCCGGATAGCGAATTGCTGGAAGTGAATGCCATTGCTTATCACGTTAATGATAGCATAACATTAGCTTTTTTAGAGGTAAAAAATGAGAATTTAATTTATAAACGTCCCGATACCACCAATGCTTTTTATGCAGATGTAAGGGTAACCTATAAATTATTAAGCGAGCCCAACTCACGACGAATTATTGATAGTGGCTCTTACCGTTTAAACGACCGTGCTGGTGAAACGGTAGAGATTAAATCACTCAATTCTAAATTCAGCTTAAAAGCAAAAAATAATGCCAATTATTACCTCGATATTCAAGTATACGACATTAATAAAAAAACAAGATATAGCAAAGGACTTAATATTTATAAAAAGAATGCGTTTACAGAACAAAATTTTTTGATCACCTTAAACGATGCCATTTCTTTTAAAACGCATTTTTTAAGAGATGAAAAAGTAGTGGTAAAATTTTCAAACCCGGCTATTACCAACATTACAGTAAATTGTTTTTTAAAAGAATTTGGTCCTGCCCTGCCACCTTTTTCTAACAAGGTACCTGATGAATTTAAGTATAAACCTGACAGTGTTTTTAAAATGGAACTTTCTACCAACCAGTTTCAATTGATTATGCCGCGCCAGGGTTTTTTATACATAACACCAAATGATAATACTACTGATGGTGTTACTTTATACACTTATGATAAAACTTTTCCGGGGGTTAGCAATAGTGAAGAAATGATAAACTGTACACGTTATTTAATGAGCAAAGATGAATTTGATGCGTGTAAAAATGCAGAAGATAAAAAAGCGGCCATTGATAATTTTTGGATAAACATTGCAGGCAGTAAAGAGCGCGCAAAAGAATTATTAAAGCGTTATTATGGCAGAGTTAAAGAGGCAAATAAATACTATACCAGTTACGCGCAAGGCTGGAAAACCGATAGGGGTATGATATTTATTGTATTTGGCCAACCCACCAATATTTACAAAAGCACAAAAAGTGAAACCTGGGTGTATGGTATAGAAACGAACGTTAATGCTTTGCGTTTTGTATTTGATAAAACACAAAACCCGTTTAGTGACAACGATTATATTTTAGAACGTTCTCAATTTTTCAAAGACCCATATTATACCGCAGTTGATTACTGGCGCGAAGGCAGGGTATATTCTAATAACGGACGATAAATTTAAAGCCACGAATTTCACCAATTAACATTAATGGTGTTTTTGATACTATTTTTTTAGTGTAATTAGTGGCTTTTTTTAATCTAATAAGCCACCATTTTTAATAGCCTCATAACCTTCATCTATTGGCAAATTGGGTTGTTTTGAAGCGGCAACGGCTAATACATCGCATCGGTTATTTTCTACGTTATTGGCATGGCCTTTTACCCAGATAAATTCGTGTTTTTTTGAATTGTACACTCTTAAAAAGCGTTGCCAAAGATCAACGTTAGCTTTGTTTTTAAAGCCTGTTCTTCGCCAGCCTAATATCCATTTTAGATTAATAGCATCTACTACATATTTACTATCTGAATAAATTTTAACCGGCAGGTCGTTATTTGTAACACTCTCCAAACCTACTATTACGGCCAATAATTCCATACGGTTATTGGTAGTGCGCTTAAAGCCGCCACTTATCTCTTTACGGTGCTGTTTAAATTTTAAAACCACCCCAAATCCTCCCGGGCCAGGGTTTCCACTAGCCGCACCATCGGTATATAATTCTATAAACGTTTCCAAATAAAGGACTTAAGATAGTTTTTTTCAGGGCAATATTAAGTTTAAATTATTAAATAATATAGTCCTATAATTTATTGGTAAAATGCAAATTAGTAGGTATATTCGTATCTCATAAAATTTAAACTATGTCAGTATTAGTAAATAAAAATTCGAAAGTTATCGTACAAGGTTTTACCGGTGGCGAAGGAACTTTTCATGCAGGTCAAATGATAGAATATGGAACCAATGTGGTTGGTGGTGTGACACCGGGTAAAGGTGGTACAACACACTTAGATCGCCCTGTTTTTAATACTGTTGCCGAAGCAGTTCAAAAAGTTGGTGCAGATGTATCGATCATTTTTGTACCGGCTGCTTTTGCTGCCGATGCTATTATGGAATCTGCCGATGCCGGCATTAAAGTAATTGTGTGTATTACAGAAGGTATTCCTGTTAAGGATATGATCTACGTTAAAGAATATATTAAAGGCAAAGCCTGCCGTTTAATTGGCCCTAACTGCCCTGGTGTTATTACTGCCGGCGAAGCTAAGGTGGGTATTATGCCGGGTTTTGTTTTCAAAAAAGGTAAAGTTGGTATCGTTTCAAAAAGTGGTACTTTAACTTATGAAGCTGCTGATCAAATTGCAAAAGCAGGTTTAGGTGTTACCACTGCTATTGGTATTGGTGGCGATCCTATCATTGGTACTCCAACCAAAGATGCAGTTGAATTACTAATGAACGACCCTGAAACCGAAGCTATTGTTATGATAGGCGAAATTGGCGGAAGCTACGAAGCAGAAGCTGCACGCTGGATAAAAGCAAATGGCAATAAAAAACCGGTTGTTGGTTTTATTGCCGGGCAAACTGCTCCAAAAGGCCGTACAATGGGTCATGCCGGTGCTATTGTTGGTGGCGCGGAAGATACTGCACAGGCAAAAATGCAAATTATGCGTGAGTGCGGAATTTTTGTTTGTGAAAGTCCTGCAGAAATTGGTAAAACAATGGCAGCTGTTTTAAAGGGAGAAAAAGTTACAGTTTAATTTATTTTATATAAAATTAATAGCCGGTACAAAAAATTGTATCGGCTTTTTTATTGCATTGAAAATATCTTTTTCAATTTTTTGAAAAATAGAACAGCCATTAAACAGCCAAAAGAGTTAGCAACAAAATCCTGCCAATCAGCGCTACGGTTACTAAAACATTTTGCCTGCATTACTTCTAACAAACCTCCGTACAAAACACAAATAAAAAAATAAATGATCAGCCATATTTTTGATTGATCATATTTTATACTTACTAAAAACAATAAGCTGCATAAAATAAAGAACATGGTTGCATGTACCCATTTATCAAAACTTAATAACTCTAACCAATTGGCACTTGGTATTAAATGGCCGGGGGTTGCACATAAAGCAAAAATAATAGCGCCCCAAACACAAGCCAGAACAGGGCTATTTTTATAAAGAAAATTTTTCATGCAAATAAAAAACCCTTTCAAATATTACAAGAAAGGGTTTAAAAGTTTGTGCTTAAAATTAAGCGCCAATTAATTTTTTATAATCTTCAACACTTAGTAATTCATTTACTTCAGCAGCGTTTGTAAATTTAATTTTTATCATCCAGCCTTTTCCGTAAGGATCAGCGTTTACACTTTCAGGAGCTGAATCAATATCTTTATTTACTTCTAAAACTTCACCTGTTAAAGGCATAAATAAATCGCTTACTGTTTTAACCGCTTCAACGGTCCCAAACACAGCTTCTTTCTCTACAGTTTCGCCAACGGTATTTACATCTACGTAAACAATATCACCTAATTCGCGTTGAGCAAAATCAGTAATTCCAATTGTAGCTTCGCTACCATTAATTTTGATCCACTCGTGATCTTTCGTGTATTTTAAGTCTGCAGGAAAATTCATATGTTATTTTTTTGAAATACAAATGTAATTGTTTGTTTGAATTATCAAACTATTTTTTGAAGGAAATTAGGTGCTAATTTTCACCTGCTTATTGGAAGTTGATCCTCAAACTAAAGCCACCGGTTGCATTGGCCGTAGGGAAAGAGGCCGAGGTTTGCGGCTTGGTGCGGATCCAATCATAAAACAGCCTTAAATTAATATTTTGCGTTAACTGGTAATCGGCCGATGAACGTAAGGTAATGATATTTGTACCACCTGTTGGCACACTAATACCATCAGATACACGACGGATCACCGAAAGATTTTGACGGTAGCTAACATCGAGTTTTAGCATTAAATTACTTTCTAACACTTTACCCTGGATCTTTAAATTTTGGAATTTTAGTTTTGGATACATATAACCTAAACCGACAACATATTCCTGACCTTTTGTTTCGATAATTTGAAGTCCGGAAATATTTAAACTGGTTGACTTATCACGCTTGGTTTCTAAGTTAGCGCTCCAGCCTTGTTTCACAAATTGAAAATCAAATTTGATCAACGGCGAGAAGGCCTCTGTAATTGTTATAGCATTAATATTATAGTATGGCACAAAGTTTGAGTTTAATGTGGTAGAACCTGAAGCTACTGATACCGGGGCCCTTGCGGTTTGCGCATCACCGGTAAACAATAAGTTATTTGTATAACCTGCAATGTTATATGAACTGCGGTAACCATGGCGAACCGTAATGCTTCTGAATGTTTTCTTAAACACTGACAGCTTGCCTATCCCATCCCAGCTAATAGTAAAGTTTGGTAACGGAACCGTTGGGAAAATATTTTTAGTACTGTAATTTTTAATATTTCTTCCGGTATAGGTTCTGTAAAACGCGCCTAATAAAACATCCTGCTGGTTATCCTGGTAACCATCCACATAACTTTCTGTTTTACCAAGTAAATTAGTATACGTATATGTGCCCGTTGATCCTGTTGGGTTTGAAGTCGAGTAGGCGTTTGCTTGTCCTAATTCTTTCGCAACATCTCTTCTCACTAATAAAAACTCATCAAACAAACTTGATTCTCCATTTTTCCCTTTATCACTTAATGATCTGAAGAAGGTGAATGTAGAGATATTAAAATTACCTGTTTCGTTTCTACTCACATCAAACAAGAAACCATTATTCTCTTTGCTTCTTGGATCTAATGGATCGTAGATCATGTATTCACTTACACTTTTTGCTTTTGTATAATTTCCATTCAATTCTATTTTTAAACTTCCATGCGGTTCAATGCTTGATCGGTAAGTATAAGTGGTATTCTTGGTTTCGGTATAAGGTGTGGTTTGTAAAGGCACTTGCGATAGCCAACCATTACGCGCACTATTTTTTCTTATGTTATCATCCTGTAAACCTGTTGTAAATAAAAAGCCCGGAGCCTGTCTCTCTCTAAAATCAAGACCCATATATTGGGAGCTTGGCTTAAAGTTTGGCAAAGCCTGCCCACCTTGCTGCTGAAAGCTAACTGAAATATTTTTTACCATCATAATACCGCGGGCTAAAAACTCACCAATATCTTTAAAGTTACTTTCTTTCTTTTTTGTGGTATCGGTTGGTGTGCTTGAAGCTGTTGCGCCTTTGCCGCCTTTGTTATTGTTATTTGGGTTTTTGTTTTGATTGCTGTTCAATTTCTTAAAATACGGTATCTTATTATAAAGCTGTACCATATTAAAGTTACCAGTTATATTGTGAGAGTTTGTATTTTGTATGGTGTTACCTATGCTATCTGTAGCAGCAAACGGGCGGCGCAGCCAGGTGTATGTGCCGCCAAATCTATAAGTAACGGTTGTAAAATCCAGTATAGGAATTTTATTAATAGGCACATTAAAATTTAAATTCATTTGCTGGCGGTAAGTAGTATTCTCACCATAACGTCCTTCATATTTATTAGTGGTAGGGTTTTTTCTTCCATTAAAGAATGTTGTTCTGATACTATCCCTGATACCACTTCGGTTAACATCATCAATAATCTCTCTTAAAGAATCGCTTACAGGTTCTAAAACACGCCCTTCGTTACTGGCACTAAAATCAAATTTAATAGCTTTACTCAAATCCCATCGTAAGTTATAAGAACGGTTCACTAAAAAGTTTTTATTAATGAGCGTTGGGTTGGCAAAACTTGTAGAACCTTCATAAAAGCTGGTAATATCGCGGTTTTTAAGTGCCGCATAACTTCTATTAAAATCAATAGACGTTCCAAAACTATTTGGTAATAATTGTAGGTTAAAATCTTTTATCAATGCAAACCATTTATTTTGAAAGATCTTTATTTTACTAAAAGGTTTAATAGTAAGCGGGTTTTGTAAACTAAAATTGTACTGAAGGTTAGCGCGGTATGATTTGTTTATATTGTATTCAACGTTTATACTTCGTTTAAATAATTCGGTATATGCATAGGTTGCCGAAAAATTACTTACATCCCAGGGCATTGGCTTGGCACCTTTTCGTTTAAAACCATCTATCCTTACATTAGTAACGTTAAAGCCTTTGCGCTCGGTAAAATCAATTACCTGGTCTTTTATTGAATCTTTTTTTGCTTTACTGATAGCATCACTTTCTTCAAAATCTTTCATTCTTACATCCGGATCGATAGGGTTAAAAAGAGGAATTACTTTTGTTTGGCCGTAATTATAAAATATTGGTAAAGTAACTTTCCATTTGTTTGGAAAAAATTTACCGGCATTAATTGAGCTGCTCATATCCCAGTTTAAATTGGTTTCTTTACTACGCTCATTTATTTTTTGTTCAACACCACCCCAAAACGGGGTTTTATATGTACCCGCAAGTGATACCACACCCAAATCGGCCAGTTTAGCCTGTACCTGACCTGTTGTAGCCCAACCACCTTTATTAATAAATTCTGTTAAGCGTAATTCGTTTACCCAAACCTCAACGCAATGTGCTAAATTATCAACGCCTTTATCATTTCTGATACCCACCATTACACTTTTTATGGTACCTAAATTCGGATTACCAACCACTGCAATTTTATAGCCATCAAAATTTCTTACATAGGGTGTACTTAAATTATTTAAATTACTAAAGTAACCCATGGATCTGTTTCTTTCGTCTTTTACAATAGAAATATCACTGAATTTAAAATTAATTTCATTTTCTGCCGGCCAAACAGCTTTACGATCATCGTCACTATTAGGATCATAAACACCTTTTGCTGTTAATTTTAAAGGCACCTGGTATTCGTAAAAATTATTATTGTAATCTGTTCCAACTCTGAAAAACAAAGTAAGGTCTCCGTCATTTAATGGAATATCATTTAATTTTTCGGCATGCACATTCATCTTAATGTTATTGAACATACGCGTATCCAAATCAACATTTTTAAACACAGCCCTGCTATCACCATCTTTTAAATTACATACGCGTAATTGTAATGCCTGTTCGTTTTGTAATACCAAATTTGTGGTTTGCACATTTTGCTGTTGTTGAATATCAGGCGGCAACACATAGTTTACCGGTGTTTTTGTTCCGTTCTCTTGCAAGCTTACCGCCGAAACATCAAAAATAGTTGAGTTATCGTCGTTAACGATATACTCACCGGTTTGTTTAAGATCGTAAGCATAACGCCTCCAGTCTGCACGTACCAGTTCAAAACGCGCTAAACGCACTAACACAGGTCTATCAAACCCTTTCATATATACACGCATAAAACGGATAGAGTTAAATCCTTCAATACCTCCCACAACAGTTTCAAATTGTGTAATAGGAATTTTAAACTGATACCATTTTACACTTTTATTTATACCGCTAAAATCGGCAGTACCTGTAAACTGATCAACTATAAAATTAGTTCCTACCGAAGCAGGACTAATATCATTAGGCGAAATTTTAATATGGTATTGATAGTAATTTTCGGTTTCGCTTAATGTATTATCTTTATTTACATCTTCAATATTTGGTAAGGTGCTTAATCCGCTTGCAGGATAGCCTGCCGCATTTAAAGCTTTATATTGTTCTTCGGTTGGTGTATTTGCTTCAGGATTATTAAATTTTGCATATCTTCTTAAAGTATTTGCTTTTATTAAAGCATCTTTATCATAATCATCGCCCCTAAAATGATGAAATTTATCTGATGACGGGTCGGCGTTAAACGCATCTTTAGCTGCCTGGCTAAATGCTCCGGCGTTCATATCGGCTATAGCACTTCTAAACCTGTATCTTTCATAAGAATCACTTAAACCATCATAACCCACATCCTGAAATTCGCGGTCAGCATTATCCTGCGAAAAGGCATTAACCGTTGGTGGAATTAATGGAATATTGGCTAAATTTAAGTTAATAGAATCTATTGGCAAATTACTTGAAAAAGAAGATGGGCCCGGAATACCGTTTTCGTAAACCATACGACCATCTTTTACAATATCTTCAGATATATTTCCTAAGTTAATATACATATCACCACTTGGTAATTTTGTAGCATCAAAACGCGGATCTGTATCTGATTTATAATCTTCGTTAAAAGGATCCATCATCCAGAATTGGATATATTCAATATTGGCCGCCTGAAAATCGTTGGTCTCTAATCGGCGCATCATACCACCCCAGCGATTAGCCGGGTTTTTTAATGAGCCATCTAAATTTATACCTGCCGAAATTCCGGCAACACCATTTACATCGTAATTATAAGGGCCACGCTCACTAGGATAAAACCCAAGGTCTAAAACAGGTAATACCTGCTGCTGGCCGTTAGGTGGTGTTTTACCGGGAAACAATTCAGTTTCAAAAACCTGGCGCCACATGTTGTTAGAAAATACAGGGTTATTATAATCAGGAGGTGTTGCGCCACTTTGCGAACGGGTAAGCATTGGATCGATATTATACCAGTTAAACTGGGCACGGTTCATTCCTGTGGTAGTAGTATTTGAACCAGCAGCTTCAGGAAACAAACTTGGAATACCCTGTGGAATACTTGCCAGGTACCAGCCCTGAGGGTTTCTAATATCGATCAAAGAAATGGATCCTTCAAAATCATCAATGTAAGAGTTACCACTTTTACCAATCGCTTTTGCATTACCGGGAAATAATTTTGCAATCTCACCGCGTGCCGAAATGCTACTCATTTCTTTGGTACTGTAAAACGGTAGCTTATCTAATAAACGTGTTAAAAATGGCGCGTCGGTTTTATAATTAAAATCTAAACCCGCTACAATATTGCTTACAGGTTCATCGCCAATACTTACTTTTTGTGTAATGGGTCTTTCGTTAAAACGTAATAAGGTACTACCTAAAGTTAAATTCCTGCCTGCCTTATAATCGAGTCGGGTTCCCCACAAACTCTTTTGTTGCACGTTAAAGAGCGAATTACTTTCAAGAGAAACTTTTACCTGTGCGCCAGAATTTAAAATACCTTCGTTAATGATCTTTACGCGACCCAAAGTATAATCAACCGTGTAATCTGTATTCTCAACCAAAGCAACACCATTGGCAGTAACAACAACAGCCCCTTGCGGAATATTAAGTGCGTTTAGTGCGATCTCAGAACCGGATGCAGAACGGTAAGTTCCTTTAATTTTATAACGGTTTTTGTTTTGAATAAAACTTGCTGCGGTTTTTGTAGAGTCGTACAACTCAGTAAAAATGTATTTGTTAGCAGCAGGAAAATCATTATTCGGATCGAACTTAGCTGCAAGGCCTCTGCCAAAAGGCTCTACCATTGGAAAATAAACCCTGCCGTTAGCGGGCAAAACGGTATAACCGGTAATAAAATCATATATACCATCGCGTGCTCTATCGCCGTTAACGCTTAAGTTATCGCAATTTAAAACACGAAGCAACTGTTGTCCATTTACAGCGCCAAAAGGAAGATATGGCACATCAACACCCGTTTCAATATTATTATAATAAATATCTAACTTAAAATCCTGAGGATTTAAATTATATGCACCCAAAGCATAAACGTTTTTCATCATTAATTGCCACATTGGGTGCTTTACACTAACATTATTGCTCTTTAATAATTTACAGATCAACAATGCGCTGTTATCCGGAACCTGATCACTAAACTCACCTACCTGGTATGTTTTACCACCGTAGGTGTATTGATAAGAAACCGCTAATGATTGTTCGTTGCTTAATTGCTGATTTAATGAAATAAAACCGGTACGCGGATTAAAATAAAATTCTGTTGCATTTAAACGACGCGCATTTTGAATCACGTTATAATCGCGCGATGCATCCATATAAATATTACCAGTATTATTTGGATTGGAAGCAATTATAGAAGTTGGTAAATTTTGAGAAACAGAGCTTAATAAACGATCTTTTAATAAACCATTAATGGTATTGGTCATAATTGAATATAAACTATTGGCTGTATTTCGTGGCAGCTTATCATATTCAAGGTTTGAAGGGTTGCTAAATGTATCGATGATGGCGGCCTGAATTGTAGATGTAATTAATGCACCCCCTTTTGTGCCTGCCAAACCTTTCCATACGTGTACCGAATCTTCACCAAGATCTTCAAAGGCAACAACGTTGCGTGTTTGTTCGGCAGTACCATTAATGTTTAATACATATACCTCAACTTTTGTAATTACGATGGGTGTATTAATAACAGGTAAACTTTGCATCCAGGTATCATAATTATCCCTGAAATAATGACCTAAAAAGTAATGTTTATTTTGTTCGTAGTTATCACCATTGACCTGAAAATTTTGTGTTTGCGCACCGCCCTGAACAGTTACTTCTTGTTTTTTACCACGTTGCTGAGAGAAAACAGTTGTGGCTCTTAATTTACCAAATTGTAATTCTGTTTTAAAACCGAATAATGTTTGGCTGCCTGAAATTAATGTGCTGTTTAACGGAAGTGTAACGTTACCTGCTTCAATTTTTTTAATGATCTCATCTTCATAACCGGTGTAATCTAATTTTACCTGGTTCTCCCAATCAAATGATGCTTCGGTATTATAATTGGTTGTTACTTTTAATTTATCGCCTATCTTTCCAATTAAGTTTAACTGGATGCGCATGTTAAAATCAAAGTTGGTAATTTTTTGTTGTTTTTGTGGAATAGCCGGATTAAAATTTTTATTCCTGTTTAAGCCAAAAATTAATTCGGCAGTACCGGTTGGTTTAATATCAACAGTATTACCACCAAAAATACGATCAAACAATTCGCCGCCAACATTTAATTTCGGGATCATACCTTTGCGGGGCTTTTCATTCAAATCATCGGCCGCAACACGGGATCTCCAATAATCTCGCATTGATTTTTTAAACTGATAATCCTGGTACTCTTTCATACTCATGTAGGTTTCCGGACGGTAATCCATATCACCTATCTTTTGCTTTACATCATAAGTTCCTGTTTTTGGATTATACTCTATATCGGTTTTTACGTTTTCAGGATCTTTTAAATACAATCCTGATTTTGGATCGAACATTGGCGGTTTGCCGTTGTTATCTTTAAAATCATAATTCAGATCAACGGGTTCGGTGCCCGGAGTATCTATTGGTAAAATATTTTTTGAAGGCAATTGTTCGAAAACATCAGAGCTGGAAATATTTTTAGAATCACGCTTGGTTACTACGGCCATTAAACAGGCTGTTGCACTGGTAATTACTACAAAATTTATAAGTCCGCCTATTCTCACTAAATACGCCTAAAAGTTTTTTAATGCCGATTTAATTAATACTTCCACATTGTCGGTTCCTACGCCTTGCTGTTTAATTGATTTTTCAATCGCTTTTTCAGCTGAAGCCTTAGGAAAACCTAAGGTAACCAGAGCCAATAACGCCTCGTCTTTATTTTTATTGTACGACGGTGTTAAAATCTGGGAAATTCCTCCTTCATGTTTACCCATCTTGCCTTTAAGGTCAACAACTATACGTTGTGCCGTTTTATCACCAATGCCTTTTATTGATTTTAACATGGTTACATTTGCTGTATTTATGGCGCCTGCTATTTCGGCAGGACTAAGACTTGAAAGCATTAACAAAGCGCTTCCGCCGCCAACACCACTTACCGAAATAAGCTTACGAAATAATTCACGTTCATCCTCTTCTGCAAAACCATAAAAACGAGGATTATCATCGCGCACGTAAACACTTTCAATAAACAATTGCGCTTCTGTTTGCTGACTTAATTTTGAAAATGTATTTAACGATACCAAAAGGCCATACCCTACTCCATTTGCTTCAATAACAATGTGGGCGGGATTTCTGTATGTAATATTACCTTTTACGTAATTGATCAATGACATAGCTATTTCTTACTTTCTGTTTTGCGCGTCAACCACAGCTATTATTATCATATTTACTATTTCACGCACACTGCTTCCTAATTGTAAAACGTGTACTGGCTTGTTTAATCCCATTAGTACCGGGCCAATGGCTTCGGCACCGCCTAATTCCTGCAATAATTTATAAGCAATATTTCCGGCGGCAAGATTTGGAAAGATGAATGTATTTACATCTTTATCTACCAAATAACTGAAAGGAAATTGCTCTTTTAATAAATTATTATTGGAAGCAAAATTAGCCTGGATGTCACCATCCACTATCATTCCCGGGTAATTCTTATGAAGTATTGCTGCTGCATCACTTACTTTTTTTGGCGTTTCGCCTTCTGCAGAACCAAAATTTGTGTACGATAATAACGCAATACGCGGTACAATATTAAATTGTTTTACGGTATTTGCAGTTAGTACGGCAATATCTGCCAACTCCTGCGATGTGGGGTTAGCATTCATTGTTGTATCTGCAAAAAAGTAAGGGCCTTTTTTTGTTACCATCATGTAAAGACCGGCCACCTTACTAACACCGGGTTGCACGCCAATAATCTCTAAAGCGGGTTTTATTGGTGTACCATATTTTTTTGTCAGGCCTGATATCATAGCATCTGCCATACCCAGCTCTACCATCATGGCGCCAAAATAATTACGATCGCGCATTAATTTACGCGCATCGTATTGTGTTAAACCACGGCGTTGACGCTTTTTCCAAAGCATATCTCCAAACTCGGCACGTTTTTCCTCTTCGGTATTTAACCATGGATCAATGATAGGTGTATCGCCAAGATCTAACTGGTATTCTTCCAGTAATTTGTCTATTTTTTCTTTATTACCTAATAAAATTGGTTTTGCAATACCTTCATCTCGCACAACCTGAGCGGCTTTCAATACTTTGTAATTATCCGCTTCGGTAAATACAACGCGCTTTGGATTGCTCTTGGCTTTATTAGCCAAACTACGCATCAGTTTATTATCTTTTCCTAAACGGTTATCCAGCTCTGCGCGATAGGCATCCCAATCGGTTATTTTACGTTGTGCAACACCACTATCAACGGCCGCTTTCGCAACAGCAGAAGATACTGCCGAGATCAAACGACTATCTATTGGTTTTGGAATAATATATTCTTCGCCAAAGCTTAAATTTTTTGACCCGTACGCCAGGTTCACATAATCAGGCACAGGCTCTTTTGCTAAAGCGGCAATAGCAAGCGATGCTGCTAATTTCATTTCTTCATTAATGGTTGTAGCACGCACATCCATTGCGCCACGGAAAATGAAAGGGAAACCCAAAACATTATTTACCTGGTTAGGATGATCACTACGCCCTGTAGCCATAATAATATCTTTACGTGCTGCAATAGCGTCATCGTAAGAGATCTCAGGTGTTGGATTAGCAAGCGCAAAAACAATGCAATTTTTTGCCATGCTTTTTACCATGTCCTGCGTTAAAATATTTCCTTTTGAAAGACCAACAAAAACATCAGCACCTTTTATTGCTTCGGCCAATGTATTGATCTTTGTATTTTCAGAAGCAAAAAAAGATTTGTATTGGTCAAGATCTGTTCTGCCTTTGTGAATAACGCCTTTGCTATCCAACATGGTAATGTTCTCTTTTTTTACTCCAACGGCAATGTACATTTTTGCACACGAGTTGGCAGATGCGCCGGCACCATTGATCACCAGCTTCACGTCCTTCATTTTTTTCTTCGAAATCTCAACCGCGTTCAATAAACCCGCAGCACTGATAATAGCAGTTCCATGCTGGTCATCATGCATCAAAGGAATATTCAATACTTCCTTTAAACGACGCTCTATTTCAAAACACTCTGGCGCTTTAATATCCTCTAAATTTATTCCGCCAAAGGTTGGTGCTATGTTTTTTACAGTATTAACAAATTCGTCAATATTTTTTGTATCTACCTCAATATCAAATACATCTATATCTGCAAAGATCTTAAATAACAAACCTTTTCCTTCCATTACCGGCTTTGAGGCAAGTGCGCCAATATCACCAAGACCCAAAACTGCAGTACCATTAGAAATAACGGCTACCAGGTTACCTTTTGCTGTATATTTATAGGCATCTTCGGGATTTTTCTCAATTTCCAAACATGGTTCAGCAACTCCCGGAGAGTAGGCTAAAGTAAGATCGCGCTGTGTGCTGTAAGGCTTGGTTGGAATTACCTCGATTTTGCCGGGACGGCCTTGTGAGTGGTAATCCAGGGCATCTTCTTTTCTAAATTTTGCCATAGTTTTTTTTATTAAGGATGACGAAGATACTAATAATATTTTACCTAAAGAACTGGTAAAAGCCTATAAAAAGGGGGATTTTGTGCTGTTTTTTTTGTATAGAAATTAAGGGGAATTTAGACTGAAATCTCAATCCCCCTGCCCTCTTCTCCAAAAGGAATCACCGGCATTACAAATACCTGAATTCCTTCCAGCTGTGTTTACATTTTTCACATTCGTAAACATCATCTACTTCGGTATGCATTAAGTGATACTTTTCCAAACTGCCTTCTATCAAAATTCTCTCTATCCATAGTAATTCGCCATGTTTGCACTTTTGGGCATTCCCAAAAAACACACTGATGGAAGGTTTGTCGCTCAGGCACCCAGCCCTCATTAGGTTGAGCCATGTTTATGCTTTAAAAATTCAAGATAAAAAATTGTGCCATTATTTATTTCAGAGTCAAACCAAACTTTACCATCAAAGCCCTGCATTATATTTTTTACCATTGCCAAACCTAAACCCGAACCTGTATTTTTGGTAGTAAAATTGGGTGTAAACAGTTTTTGTTTCAGATTATCATTAATACCGATACCGTTATCTTTTATTGAAATAATAACAGAATCTTCACTTTCTTTCATCTCAATTTCAATTTTAGGTTCTGTTTTTTCATCTAAAGCCTGTACTGCATTTTTTAAAATATTATTAAATACACGCAGCGCCTGGTCTTTATCACCTTGCACTAAAATTTCGTTTTTTGAAATATGATTTATAATGGAAATGTTTTTATGGTTCTCAAAAGTTAATTCAGATGTTTTAATGATCTCAAACAGGTTAATACGTTGTAAATTTGTTTTCGGGAATTTTGCAAAACTGCTAAACTCATTGGCAATTGTGGCAAGCGAGTCTATCTGCTCAATAATACCTGCACTTGCTTTTTCAAATTTCTCTTTAAAATCATTCGGATTGTTTTTCATTAAATGCTGCAGATATTGTAAATTTAATTTCATAGGTGTTAACGGATTTTTAATTTCATGTGCCACCTGTTTAGCCATTTCACGCCACGCACTTTCACGCTCACTTTGCGCTAAAAGATTAGCACTCTCTTCCAGTTTCACCAGCATTTGATTGTATTCGCTTACTAGTTTTCCGATCTCATCATTACTCTGCCATTTAATTTTTTCGTTCTGTTTTCCTAAAGTAATATTTGCAATTTGTTGTTTTATTAATTGAAGTGGTCGTGTAATATATCCCGCTAAAATTAAACCTGAAAGAATACTAATTACAAACAAAATTACGTACACGTTTATAAAAGCGCTTATAATGCCCGATAATTCATTTACAAGATCGGCCTGTTTTGCATAATAAGGTAAATTCACAAAACCAATCAATTCTTTTTTGTTGTTAAATAAAGGGGTATATAATGATAAATAATTTAGTTCGCCAGCCTTTTCATTTACACTTGTGGCTGATGTTCTGTTCTCTTTCAAGTCGGCGTAAGCCTTTGGATTAACAAGCGCCGCAGCCAAACCCAAGTCATATAAACGGGGTTCGCTGGTATGAAACAATCTTCCTTTTTTTCCAAACAAGCTTATATCGGTGCTGAATAAATGAGCGTACTCTTTTAGCTTTAAATTCACCAATTCTTTTTGTGTTGGATCGAACATTTCTGCCGGTGTAAATTGCGTGGCTAATTCATTAATAATGGTTTGTGTTTTTTCCTGCAATTGTTTTATATTATCGGCTTCAAACTGATTAGAAACAAGCCTTGCAGAAGTTAAACCAACAGCAGAAATAGCAAGTAAAAGCAGGATAATAATAATAGCCTGAATACGACGTGTAAACGACGAAGATTTGAAACGCGATGTAAATATCAAACCATAAATAAAATAACTGCAATAGCTTATGAAAGAAAAAAACAAGAACAAATAAGAGTTGTATGTAAAATAATAATCTCCATTTTTCTTTTTTTGACTAATGATGATTTGTGTTTCTTCATCAGGGTTAAAAAAGTAATGCATGTAATCAGGATTTGTTTTTGTAAGCGCTAGTGAATCACTTTCAAAATAAGGATAATTAAATTCGCCATAACGGCTGGATATTTGCCCTGCACGGTATACAGCATGACTGAATTTTTTTAATTTATCGGGTTTTTGCTGCGACTGATCCAATAACAGATCCGGAAAACTTCCTAACTCTTCAAATTGTTTTGGTTCTAAACGTACATAAAGATTTTTTGAACTTAACGGTATTTTGCCAATATAACGCGAGTTTTTTTTATGATTTGCAATAAAAAAGAAATTCTTTGAAACAGAATCTGTCTCCTTATATTTTACCTGGTCTTCAAAAAAGCCTTCATTTAAAAGTATGGGATCTTTGGTTGGCAATAAAGGCTTACAATCCTTGTCAAATAGAGACACCTCAACGTTATAACGATTAAAATAACCGCCAAAATATTTTTGTTTTAATAGCTGTTCGACTTCTTTTTCGCTGTTGGGTAAAAAGTCGATCAATATTTTTAATTTTTCATCGTTAATTATTTTATCAGGCAAATTAGTAAATTCACTTTCAAGAATAGCATCTTTACGTTCGCTTAAATTAAATGATAATAAGCCAAGGTCGGATCTTTGATTTTGAATAATGTAAAAATTAAAGAATAAAGATGTAATAACAGACATGATAAGTATCTGAAAGCCCAATCCTAAAGAGTTTCGCGAGTATCCGGCCCTTGTTAAAACAAACATTGGCAAAGCAAATATAAGCAACCAATAATTTTCGAAAAGATTTGTATAATTAAATATTAATTGAATAAAAAGACAAATAGAAAAAAGAATTCCGCTAAAAAAAAGCAGATCATTAATATATTTTCCGGTAAAAAAACCAATAAATCTGTGTATAAAAACAAACCCTGCAAGGCAATAACAGATTAAAGCAAATAAAGCAATGAAGGCAGGAAATTTAATGCTGAAAATGCTTAAAAAATCGAAGTTAAGGGTAGAATTACTTACTAAACTTTTAACACCATTATTAAATTGAACCACAACAAACCCAATAGCCATGCACAAGAAAATGATCCATAAATAATTAGAAATTTTATTGGCGCTTCGTTGAATTTTAAAATTAAAAAGTACAGCAATAAATAATAAAATAACAGAATTAAATAAAATATCGCCAAGGTAAGAGTTGATGAAGGAATCGGCATTACCAAATAATTGTACATCGTACAAAACACTTTGGTAAAAAAATGCCGGCCATTTTAACCAAATCATTAATACTCTGAAAGCCATGATAGCAAATAGCCACACAAATAAGCGCAATCCTTGTGATTTTTCTTTTACAGCCAGTAAACTGCAGATCAGGATCAGAATAAACCCTACGAAAAACAATGTAAAACAAATATTGCTAACCGATACTGAGTGATAAAGCGTTTCATTTCCGGCAAGATAAAATAAGATCTGACCATTTAAGCTCACTGCGTTTTCTTTAGGGCCTGTTGCGGCAATATCAAGCTCTTTCGAAATGCCGGTCCAGTTAGTGAAACTGTTTTTCAGGTAATTATTTTGCAGATTATAATTTGGCTTTACAAGGCATAATGCAAGCGCAAATGTATTTTTCTTTTGCAGTTTAAAATATAAATATCGCCCTTGTTTTAATGTGGCAATACCAAATTCTTTTTCGAAATTAGTTTTGTTATAAGCAAAGGGAATTTGCGCATTGTTCCAGTAAAGCAGGCTATCATTCTTGAAGTAATAAACACCTATGTTTTCTTGCTTATAAAGATCTTCAAATTCTACTCTGCGTCTTGTTAAACTATCGTTTAACAAAAGGTTAAGTATCTCTTTTGAGCGTTCTTGCTTTTCGCTAATCTTTTTTTGTGAGTTAAGAGCTATCTGGTTAATTGAATATGAAAAACGGTTATTTAGTATAGCGGCACCCAGCATTAAAATAACACTGAACACCAGTAGAATGTAATAAATTTTACCTTTTTGCATTAACCATAGCAAAATAGTAAAAAAACCCTTATCCTATTAGCTTTTTATATTTTTTTTACAATCAATTTGCGTTTATATTTGTATTTTGCAGATATTTTTTAATTATGGCACAACCAACAAAGCAACCTACTTTTCCGGAGTTAACTCAATCTTTTAAATATTTTTCTTTTTTAACCCATAAACTGGCAATGGTTATTATTGGCATTGTTGGTTTTACATTTTACATTACCTCAATTAATGGCGAGTATGCATTGGATGATGGTATTATTATTCATCAAAACGATCACGTAATTAAAGGTGTGCGCGGTATTACCGGCATTTTAACGAAAGATGCCTATGAAAGTTTTTATCGTCGCATGTGTGCCACCGATCAGTTAGCCGGTGGCCGTTACCGTCCCCTGTCGGTTGTAAGCTTTGCCATTGAACAGGAAATTATAGGTTCTTACCGAACAGGTTTATATTTGAAAGTTGAAGACTCAAACAAGAACGGAGTATTGGATAAAGGTCTTGTAAATTATACTTCACCTTGTGGCAGACCCGAAACCAATTATGAATATAATGATTTTGTTGATTTGAACAACGATGGTGTTGCACAGCAAAACGAGTGTTACAACTGTTGGGATCTTGATAAAGATTTTAAAAACGATTCGGATGAAGATCTTAACGTAGACGGTGTGTTTAATGAAGTAGATTGCCAGGTGTATGGAGCCAACGTGCGTCACTTCAACAACATTTGGACTTTTGCATTAGGCTGTGTGTTTTTATACTTGGTTTTTTCGCGTTACTTTTTTCGCAACAACCAGGATCTTGCCTTTTTAGCCGCTTTATTATTTACAATGCATCCTATTCACTCAGAGGCTATCGCTAACGTAAAAAGTCGTGACGAGATCTTTTCACTTATTTTCGTTTCACTTACTTTTCTATACTCGTTTAAGTACCTCGAGTCAAGAAAGATATGGGATCTTGTTTGGGCATCGCTTATGTTCTTATTGGCGTTATTATCAAAAGAGTACGCTATCATGCTTCTTGTATTAGTGCCCCTGGCTGTGTATACTTTTACCGATAACGACGTTTATAAACAACACATTAATACAAAATTGGTTTATAAGATTATTGCAGGCTTATGCGTTGCTATAATTATGGCTTTTGTACACAAAGGTGTTATTAATTCGATTTTTGATGCTGATGGAAGCGGAGGTGGAAGTAAACTTGTTACCCGTGGATTAAGTTTTGTTTTATGGGCTGGCCTTACTTACGCTGCTGTTAATTTTATTGATAAGTCGCCACGATTTAGCGGTTTAGGTAAATTTAATTTTAATATTGATGTTAAAGCTATTTTAATTATTGCCATCGCCTTTGTGGCCTGTGCCGGGTTTATGCTTTTCATAAAATACAAATTCGACACTAAGGTTCCAGCTCCTACAACACCTACAAAAGCATTCTGGGCTTTCCCGTTTCTTTATGTAATTTTTATTTTTATTGGTATAAGTAAAGCAATGAAAGAAAATAAATTTATAAGCTTAATGAGTTGGTTTGCATTTATCATGTTGTTCTATCTTGGCATGCGTTTGGTTGCGGTTAAATTAAAACCAGGTGTGCCTGATACTGAGATCTTAAACAATCCTTACTTATTGGCAAATGAACAGGAGCGTTTTTGTACTAAAGGTTTTGTATTATTAAAATATTTTATTTTACAATGTTTCCCTCATCCGTTATCATCCGATTATTCTTACAACACTATTGAATACCGCCATTTTACAAGTTGGGATTTTATAGTTTCGTTTGTTTTCCATTTAGGGCTTCTATTTGCAGGTATCTTCTTAACACTTAAACGTCACATTATTGGTTTTTGCATTATGGTATATATCTTATTCGCATTGTTGATCAGTAACGTTTTAATGGATGTAGGTGCTACTATGGGTGAACGTCTGATCTTCCACTCTAATATCGGTTTCTGTATTGCCGCAGCTTACTTTATTTTAAAAGGATTTGATGCGTTGGCCACAATTAACTTTAATGTTAAGCGTGCAGTTTTAGTAGTAATTGTTTTAGTGGTTGGTTTTTTATTCGGCTGCAAAACCTGGGAGCGTAATTATGATTGGAAGAATGATGTAACACTTTTCCTGAAAGATGTAAACACAATGCCAAACTCTGTGTTGGTACTAGGAAATGCCGGTGCACGTTGGGTTGATCTTGCTGATACAAAAGAAATTACCGGCATTAATGTACCGGGCCAGGATTCTACAAAATACAACGATTATAACGGTACACTTCATATCACCGATGAAGAAGTAAAAGAGGGTGGCTACGCATCAAGAAGAGATGCCGCACTTTATAAAGGAATTGGTTTCTTAAAACATGCTATTGAATTGCACCCACGTTACGTAAACGGCTATTTAAATCTAGGTTTAGCCTATTTTAAATTAAGAAAAGATTTTGAAGCGCTTTATTATTGGAAAAATGCTGAGCGCTTGTACCCAAACAATCCGTACTTAAGAAATTATTACATTGTGTATTACAATGATCTTAAGAACCGCGGCGCTACAGCCTTTAATCGTGGCAGAATGGATTCTGCGGCTATTGCTTATAGAAAATGTACTTTACTGGATCCGTATAATCCTGAAGGTTGGTATAATTTAGGTGGGGCATATTTTAACAGTCAAAAATATGTTAAGGCTAAAGAATGTTGGGATCGTGCTTTACAGCTAAATCCTAATTATACCGAAGTTAAACGTGTAATGCCAATGATCACACCACAAATGTTAGGCCAGGCTCCTGTAACAAGTGTGGTAACATTGCCAACACCGGTTAAAAATTAATGCGTTACCGGTTAATTATATTTTTAACGGTTTGCTTTTGTTCTGTCAATTCGCAAACCGTTATTAATTTAGATACTTTAACACTTCCGGCAAAAACAGAAAATATTTTTAACCGATCTTTGTTTAACGATAGCCTGGCAAGTAGCTTTTGTATCATCATTAAAAATGAAGTAAAGGCGCATAAACATCAATACCATAGTGAGCATGTTTATGTAATGGAAGGCGAAGCGCAGATGCGTTTAGGAGAAAAAACAATTAAAATTAAAAAAGGTGATTTTGTGTTTATTCCAAAAAATACAATTCACGCGGTTAAAACAACAAGTAAATACCCTTTAAAAGTTATAAGCATACAAGCGCCTTTGTTTGACGGAAAAGACAGGATTATTACAGAAGAAAAATGAAAAAGATCTTATTATTTATAACAGCATTTGTTTTTAATGCAAATTTATTTTCACAAACACTATTCAGCAATAGTTTTGGAAACATTAGCCTGCAAACATATACCACTGCTTCAAGCTCTGTTCAATACACAACTATTCCTTCTGTTTTTACGATCATTAACGATGGGTATAAAAACAACATTGGTTCAGCAACAAATCCAAACAAGCCATTTAATGTACCAGCACTCAAAACAGAAGGTTGGGCGGTAGTTTATAATACTATTGAGAATGATACTTTTTTAGTAAGTACCAGTTGGTTAGATACAACGGCAACGGTTGACAGATGGATAATAACCCCTTCAGTTACAAATATTACCGCTAATACGGTTTTAACCTGGTTGGCAAAAAGTCCTGATGGAAATTACAAAGAAAGTTATTTGGTGTACGGCACAAACAAAACAGGCACATTAAGTCCGTTAGATTTTAATCTTGCCAATCAATTATATTTCAACAGTTCTGAAAATAATACATGGACAAGACGCTCTGTAAGTCTTGGCAGCTTTGCCGGACAAACTTTACGTTTTGCCTTTCGCGATAATTCAAACAGCAAATATCAGTTATGGATAGATGATATTGAGTTTCTTACATTGCCAACTAATTTAGATGCAGCATTGGCTTCTATTGAATCACCTAAATATGTTCTGACCAATTCAAGTCAAATAATAAGTACAACCATTAATAATTTAAGCGCTGCCACTATTAATGCAGTTTCTATAAATTATCAAATAGGAAACTCTACAGTACAAACTGAAACAATTAATTTTAGTAACGGCATTGGCTATAAGCAATCGGCCACGGCAACATTTGCGCTACCGTATAATATAAGCACCACAGGTAATTACAAATTAAAAACCTGGATAAGTACTGTAAATGGAGTCCAGGATCAAAATCAATTAAATGATACATCATTTACATTCATAACTGTTCAAGGTTCAGCGCCCAAAAAATCGGTGCTGGTTGAGCAATTTGTGAGTGCTTTTGACGGTGAATGTTCAGGCGCGCAGGAAAGGATCTTATCAAAACAAAACGATTCGGTAATAGTTGTAAATGTTCATGATCTCGATTCTTTAAAAGAAGCTAATTCAATCGGCCTTATTTTGGCCTACAAAAAAACAACGGCTACCACTATGGTAGACAGGGCTTTGTATTCAAACCCCGGAACCATTGCCGCAGCTTACACTTACCAGGATAGTTTAATTTATAAACAATTACGTCAAATTTCTCCGGCTGCAATAAGCATTGTTAATAAAACATACAACCCTACAACTAAACAATTATCGTTTACATTAAAAGCCGATTTTGTTGGTGATGTAAAAGGTGATCTTAGGCTAAATGCTTACCTGACAGAAAATTTTGTTCACGGTCCGTGGAATGACGGCTCGGCAAACGGTTACAATCAATTAAACAATTATTACAATGTGCCATGGTCTGCTTATTATTTAAAGGGAACGTATTCATCCTTATACGGTACTTATGTTTTAGATGGTAATCAATTTCAACATAACAATACATTAGTTTATTCTTTCGATGGTTCTTTTGGTAATTCCGGTTTAATCCCAACTGGCGGTGGCACGCAAAACCAATCGTATCAACAAACTTATACTTTAACTGTTCCTACAACAACAAATAATATAAATAAATACACTTCGGATAATTTATATATTGTTGGTTTTTTAGCAGAATACGATGCTGATATTACCAAAAGAACAGTATTAAATGTGGTAAAAGAAAAAGTAACAAGTAATAGTGAAACGCTGGGCATAAAAGAAAATAATGAAAAACTTATATTATCCGTTTATCCCAACCCATCAAACGGTACTATATATTTAAACAGTCAAAAAACGGTAAATACCTACCATATTAAAGTGCTTAACCTTATGGGTAAATGTGTGTTTATGGATGAGCTTTTCCAGGTGGGAAATACAGCAACTATCAATATTTCACAGCTGAATAACGGCATTTATTTCCTTTCAGTAAGCTCAGAAACGGGCAATTTAACTGAAAAGATTGTTATACAAAAAAACTAATATTAATTTTGCCTGAATTTAAAAAAAGCACTATCTTTGACATTCAAGATTATGCGGATGTGGCGTAATTGGCAGCCGCACCAGACTTAGGATCTGGCGCCGCAAGGCGTGGGGGTTCGAGTCCCTTCATCCGCACAAAAAACCTGAACGTTAAGTTCAGGTTTTTTTGTTTTATAGATTTTTCATTTGCAAAACAAAAATCCATTCGTGCCAACTAAAATTCAAATTTCTACCTTGTAAATTCATAACTTTATACAGTGTTAGAAGATTTTCCTGAACATATACAATCCAAAATAAGAACGCTTCCAGATCTGCCGGGCGTGTATCAATATTATGATGAGGATGAACTTTTATTATACGTTGGCAAAGCAAAAAATTTAAAGAAGCGGGTTTCGTCATATTTCGCAAAAGAGCATGACAGCAGTCGCCTGCGAATGATGGTAAAAAAGATTCACGACATTCGAACTATAAAAGTAAATTCAGAATTGGACGCTTTGTTGCTTGAAAATAATTTAATAAAAAATCTTAAACCTAAATACAACATTAATTTAAGGGATGATAAAACTTATCCCTGGATCATTTTAAAAAAAGAGCGTTTTCCAAGATTATTTTACACGCGTAGGCAGGTAAAAGATGGCAGCGAATATTTTGGCCCTTATGCCTCAGTAAAATTAATGCACACCTTGCTCGATCTTATCCGACAAACTTATCCGCTCCGTACATGTAACTACGATCTAAGCAAAGAAAATATTGAAAAGGGAAAATTCCGCCCTTGCTTAGAATTTCATATCGGCAAATGCAAAGCACCTTGTGTAGATAAACAAAGTGAAGAAGAATATGATCAGAATATAAAAGAGATACGCCAGATCATTAAAGGTGATATAAATTTTGCGTTACGCGATCTTAAAAGTAACATGCAAAAAGCAGCAGAAAAATATGATTTTGAAACGGCCGAAGCTCTTAAAAATAAAATCGAAATACTAAGCAATTACCAAAGTAAATCAACCATTGTTCATCCTTCTATAACAAATACCGATGTAATAAACATTACTAGCGATGAAAAAAATGCTTATGTACATTATTTTAAAATAATAAACGGCGCTATTATTCACGCACAAACTATTGAACTAAAAAAGAAGATAGATGAAAGTGATGAAGAACTTTTACTGTTTGCTATCATCGAATTTAGAAACAGATTCAACAGTACAAGTAAAGAAATTTTAGTTCCATTTATCCCGGAAATTAAATTACCCGATTGCGAATACATTGTTCCAAAAATTGGCGATAAAAAACAATTGCTCGACCTGTGTTTAAGAAATGCAACAGCGTATAAACAGGAAAGAGAAACCCAAATAGCTTTAACCGACCCTGACAGGCATGCAGAAAGGATCATGAACCAGATGATGAAAGACCTGCGTATGAAAGAACAGCCGCGAAGGATAGAAGGATTTGATAACAGTAACATACAGGGCGAGTATGCGGTTAGTGCCATGCCGGTTTTTATTGATGGCAAACCTGCAAAAAAAGAATACCGTCATTTTAATGTAAAAACTGTTGTTGGCGCCAATGACTTTGCTACCATGGAAGAAATTATTACCAGGCGCTATTCAAGAGTTATCGAAGAAAATTTACCAATGCCACAATTGATAGTTATTGATGGCGGTAAAGGTCAGTTGGGTGCAGCATATGAGAGTTTAAAAAAATTAAACCTTATTGGAAAAGTTGCAATAATTGGTATTGCCAAACGTTTGGAGGAAATTTATTTTCCAGGAGATCCCCTACCGTTGTATTTAGATAAACGAAGTGAAACATTAAAAATAATTCAACAGATACGTGACGAAGCGCATCGCTTTGGCATTACACATCATCGTAATAAACGCAGCCGGGAAACTTTTAAGACAGAACTTAACGAAATAAAAGGCATTAGCGATAAAACCGCAGAAACCTTATTAATAGAACTGAAAAGCGTAAAAAGTATTAAAGAAGCGAGTTTTGAAGAACTAGAAAAAATTATAGGAAAATCAAAAGCGAAACTGGTTTTTGAACATTTTAAAAAAACGAAAAAATTATGAGATACTTTTTTTTAGTAGTATTTATATCCTTTATAAGTTTTGTTTTTTCTCAAAACAATATCCGCATTTTTTCAGCAAAGGGTGAGCTTTTTACATTAACAGTTTTTGATACTACTCAAAACAAAATACCACAAACCAACGTATTAATAAACCATGTTTATGAAGACTCTTTACATATTAAAATAGAATTAGAAAATAAAACAAAAACAGAAACAACACTTTTGCTTTTTGAAAAAGGAAAAACAACAAAAAACAAAGAGTTTAATTATAAAATAAATGTTGAACAAAATAAAATAAAGATAAATTATGCCGGTTACTATGATATTGTGAGGCTGCCTGATCCTTTAATACCCGAAAAACCGATTGTAGATACAACTACTAAATACAGAAACACACAACTTGGTCATTTTTGCGAATTAAAAGATTCTAAGCCGATTTACTTCAATAATATCCCCAAAAATGAAATATGTGTAACACCAATGCCACAAGAATACCTAAACTATACAAATCTTTTAATGCTAAAGGCACAGGTTACTGAAGACAAATTTATTATTGCTGATAACGTTTGCCGGAATAATTGTTTAGATGTTGAGCAAATGAATTTTATTTTAAAGTATCTTGATTATGAGCTGGACAAATTAAAACTAATAAAAATTGCCTATTTCAACATAACAGATAAGGCTAAAAATAAAGAACTTGAAAAGTCTTTTAGATTTGAATCGTCCATTATAGAATTGAATTCGTTTTTTAAAACAGCCGATAGTCAAAAAATAAAAACCACTACTAATTGTAAAGTGGCATCTGCAACAGAAGAAATAAAAACCTTTGAAACTAATTTAAGTGTTTATACAAATGATTCGCAACGTTTTAATACTTTTAAAAAAGACTATGAAACCTATTGCTATTCTACCGACCATGTTATTCAAATACTAAGTAAATTTATTCATGACCGTGAAAAACTGGATGCCGCAAAAATGCTTTATTACAAATGTATTGAAAAAGAAAATTTCTTATTGATATCGGAAGTTTTTTCTTACAATGAAACAATTAGCGAGTTAAAAGATTTTATTGCAAAACAAAAAGGTTGATAATAAACCATTTAATTGACCAATAAACAAGTGTTTTTAGCACTTAAATAAGTTGGCAATATGCCCTGCTTTTTTTATATTTACGCTATTGAAGCCAATTATTGAAATAAAAGAGATAAGTAAAAAATTTCAGATCCAAAGTAACACAAAGCCTTACCTGAGCTTGAGAGAGAATTTATTCTCATTTTTAAAACCCGGCTCAAAAAAAGAAGAATTTTGGGCTTTAAATAATGTTTCATTTGATGTAATGCCCGGCGACTCTGTAGGTATTATTGGCAAGAATGGTGCCGGTAAATCAACTTTATTAAAAATACTTTCAAAAATTACACCCCCTACTTCAGGTAAGATCGTTTCCCGGGGCCGTATTGCAAGTTTGCTTGAGGTTGGTACCGGTTTTCATCCGGAACTAAGTGGCAGGGAAAATGTTTTTATGAATGGTTCAATTTTGGGAATGCGCCGTGCTGAAATTGTAAAAAATTTTGATGCTATTGTTGATTTTTCAGGAATTGATAAATTTATTGATACACCATTAAAACACTACAGCAGCGGTATGCAACTGCGCCTGGCCTTTGCCGTAGCAGCCTTTTTAGAGAATGAGATTTTGATCATTGACGAAGTATTAGCGGTTGGTGATGCAGAATTTCAAAAAAAATGTATGGGCAAAATGGAAGATGTTAGCAAAAGCGGAAGGACCATTTTATTTGTAAGTCATAACATGGGTGCATTGCAAAGCTTGTGTAAACATGCTGTTTTGCTCGATAAAGGCCATTCATCTGAAGTATTACCTGCTCAACAGGCTGTAGGTATGTATCTGAATAAAACTTCAGGAGGAACAACTGAAAAAACAACCAACGACAGATCACGTAAAGCAAATATACAGAACACTGTTATTCGCAATACAAATAACGAAATTGTACAACGCGTAAACACCTATGAAGATTTTTTTGTAGACATTACGTGGTTCAATTACGCCTGCGAAAAAGTGAATGTTGCCATCGAATTTCATAATTATTCAGGAAAAGCAATTATGTTTGCGGCAGATACACCTATTGATTGGTATGGCGATAAAAAAGAAAAGAATAAACAGTATAAAAGCACGGTAAAAATTCCAAAAAATTATTTTAAAGGCGATGAGTATTTTATTCGCCCGTGCTTAATAACCTCATCACCTATCGAATTAATTGATATTGACAAGGATGGTGTTCACATTTCAATTGTTGATCCTTTAAACGAACATTGCATTGCACGCGGCGATTTTAAAGAATTGTTTGAACCTTTTACACATTTATCGGCACTTGAGTGGAGTAATGAAATAACAGTATGAAAAAGCTATTATTCTTTATACTAGGAAAGTGTTTTGGAAAAAAAAGATATCACCGATTTTTTTTGATCCTTAAAAATATTAGTATACAAGGCTTAAATTATCGCAATACTGATATTCAACAGAACGGTGAATTATTTTTAATTAAAAACATTGCCAAATATCAAAGTGGTTTAAAAGAGCCAGTGTTGTTTGATGTAGGTGCAAATGTTGGCAATTATTCTAAAACTTTAAAAGAAATATTTCCTGCCACCTCGCAGATCTTTGCATTCGAGCCTTTTTCGGTTCCGTTTAAAGAATTAACTGCACTCAGCAATACTGCCTCAAATATAAAAGCATTTCAAATAGGATTAAGTGACAAAGAAGAAGAACTTATTGTTTATTCAAGTGATGAATTTAGCGAAATAGGCGGCGTTTATAATAGAGATCTTATCTTTCATGACATTCCGCACAGTAAACAGGAAAAGGGCAAATTTAAAACCATTGAAACCTTTTGCGCTGAAAACAAAATAGATCATATTAATTTTATGAAAATAGATGTGGAGGGTCATGAATTATCTGTTTTAAAAGGCGCCGCTTCTTTTTTAGAAAACAATAAAATAGATTTTATACAGTTTGAATTTGGCGCCGGTAATATTTTTTCAAGAACTTATTTCACTGATTTTTATTCTAAATTAAACAAAAATTATACTTTGTACAGACTATTAAAGGACGGTTTAATCGAGATAACTTCTTATAATGCAGAACTGGAAATGCAGATCCTTACGTATTACGTTGCAATAAGTAAAAAGCATGCATCAAAATTTATAACTAATGTTAGTTAAAAATAAAAAAGTTATATACCCTGAAATTACTATTCAAAGAAAAGTGCCTGTTACTTTTGTTGCCGGCGAAAATGCTGCATTCCTTAAAAAAGTACATCTTAGCTTAAGAAATGTATCACTTTTTAATTACACAAATGTAAATGTTACACCTGAAGGAATTGTTTTTACCAACTTTAAAATTGATGAAGACCTTTTGATCTACCCCAAACATAAAAAAATATACAACAAGCTTTACTTACTATCTTCACTGATAAAAAGAAAAAAAATAACACTTCCCGCCAACGAAAATTATTTGTTATGTTTTGATTATTGGTCAAACGGTATTTTTCATTGGATGTGTGATGTTTTGCCAAGAATAGAAGCAATAAAAGATATTACAAAGAACCTGGTGTTACTGTTACCGAAAGATTTTAAATTTGAATATATACATGAAACATTAAAGGCGTTTACATTTAAAGATATTTATTATGTTTCTGATTCAACTTATCTTAATTGCAAAAATTTAATTTCGCCGCAACAAATTACAACATCGGGTCAAATAAGGCCTGATAATATCCTGAATTTAAGACAAACACTTCTTGATTATTTTATACCAAAATTTACAGGCAAATTTAGTTCTTGTAATATTTACATAAGTCGCAACAAAGCTAAATATAGAAAAGTAATTAATGAAGCAGAATTGCATCCGGTTTTAAATAAATTTGGTTTTAAAATTATTTATTTTGAAGATCATAGTGTATGTGAACAAATAGAGATATGTTACAATGCAAATACAATTGTATCTATACACGGTGCCAACTTAACCAATATCATATTTATGCAACCGGGCAAAAATGTTTTGGAGTTTAGAAAAAAAGATGACCTTGACAATAATTATTTTTATGAATTAGCCGATTCGGTAAACTGTAATTATTATTTTATTAATTGTAATTATGAAGACAAAACTCCAGGCAACAATACATTTAGTCTTTATGTTGATGCAAATACACTTGAAACAACACTTTCACATTTAAGCTCATTTGTATGAAATATTGTTTGTTTGTAAGAGAGGACCTTGCCTTATTAAAAGAAGATTTTTTTAACAGTACCGAGCTTAACGGCATGAAATCAGACACCTACATGTATCGGGATCTTAAAAAATATTTAAAAGAAAAAGGTATTGATCTGAACACCCAATTAATAAACAAACCTGAAGACTGTGAGGTTGTTATCTGTTTAAATGAGACAGGCTTTTTTGTAAATTATAAAAGATCTCAAACAAATAAATTGCTGACACTTATTTTAACTGAACCTCCGGTTTATAATTTTACAGATTGGGCTATTGAACGTCATACTTATTTTGATAAGGTATTTACTTACGACTCGGATGTTGTGAAAAGAGATCCATTAAAATATGTACATGTTAATTTTCCGATCGATCTTAATTATTCTATAATAAATGAACCTATAAGTGAAGCTGATTTTAATAATAAGAAGTTAAGCTCTCTTGTTGCAGGAGCTATAACCATAACCCATTCAGCAGACTCGCTTAGGTCACTTTTATTTGAACGCTATAAGATAATTAAATGGTATAATAAAAATCATCCGGATGATCTTGATTTTTATTCGCGCTTAAGCCCCTTAAATAAATTCGAACACTTTAAAGGCGCTTCATTTATAAACAAAATAAGCGTAAAGCTAACGCGAAGTATAGCTAAAATTTTATTTGGAAAAAATATTGCCAAAGTTTATAAAGGGGCAATTGCCAGTCTGGATAAAAATAAAACGCTGGCATCCTACAAATTTAATTTTTGTCTTGAAAACTCACATGGCATAAAAGGTCTTATATCTGAAAAAATATTTGATTGCTTTATTGGTCGAACAATTCCGGTATATTATGGCGCCCCTGACATTGAGCATTACATTCCAAAAAAGTGTTTTATACTTTATACCGATTTTAGCTCCTTAAAAGATCTTCATTCTCATTTATTAAAAATGGATTATAAAACTTACATTCAATACCTGGAAAGCGCTTCAGAGTTTTTAAAAACCTCTGAAAAAATCTTTTCTACCAAAACTTTTATTGATAAAATATATAACGTAATAAAATTATGAGCATTGAATTTTTTAATACTTATGTTTCTCCCGACGCGAACAAAATTGTTAATAGTGTTTTAGATACTACTTTTTTAAGTGAAGGAAAAATAACCGAGCAATTTGAAAAGGAATTATGCAATACTTTTAGTTTTAACAATATTGTTACTTTAAACAGTGGCACCGCTGCATTACATCTGGCGCTTGATCTTTTAGAGGTTAAAGAAGGAGATGAAGTGATAATTCCAGCTCAAACTTTTATTGCAACTGGTTTAGCTGTGTTGTATTGTAAAGCTAAGCCCGTTTTTGCCGACATTAATTATGAGGATGGAAATTTGAATATTGAATCGGTAAGATCAAAAATAAGTTCTAAAACAAAAGCCATTATTTGTGTGCATTGGGGCGGGTATCCCTGCGATATGAATGGTTTAAAAGAGGTAGTAAAAAACACCAATATTAAAATAATAGAAGATGCGGCACACGCTTTAGGTTCGGTTTATAAACGTGAGATAATAGGTAATATATCTGACATTACCTGTTTTTCTTTCCAGGCCATTAAGCATTTAACAACCGGCGATGGCGGAGCAATAACGGTTAACGATCCACAGCTTTTTGAAAAAGCGATCCGTAAAAAATGGTTTGGTATTGACAGAAAAAATGCAGTCCTTTCAGAGCTTGGTGAAAGGCAGTATAATCTTAAAGAAATTGGCTACAAATATCATTTAAATAATTACGCTTCTGCTTTAGGCATAGCTAATTTAGAAGGCTATAACGATCGTCTTCAAAAACGTTGCGAAATTGCCTCGTTCTATAAAAATGAATTAAAAAATATAAGTGCTTTACAATTATTTAAAGAAGAAAATGATCGTAAAAGCGCCTATTGGCTTTTTGGATTTCATACCAAAGAACGTTTGGCCCTAATTCGCAGACTAAAAGAAAAAAATGTACCCGCTTCGGTGGTTCACCAACGCATAGATAAATATTCTATTTTTGGAGGAGCGGATCTTTCTTTAACAAATCAAACAAAATTTGACAACACACAATTGCACATTCCAATACACGATGCAATAGATATGAAAAAGGCGGAGTACATTGTGGAAGCAATAAAAAGTTCGGTATAGTAATGAGCAAAAAACAGTTACGATATTATTTTAACATCATTGAAAGCTGTAACATGTGTGGCTCAAGCTCGCGTGAAGCAAAAATATTGGGCAAACGACTTAACCATTCGCAGGGCAAAGATCCAAAAAATAAAACGGGTATTACTACAACCATTGTAAAATGCAATAAATGTGGTCTTATCTATTCAAATCCTCAACCTGTGCCATTTGATCTACAGGACCATTATGGCGTACCGCCTGAAGATTATTGGAAACCGGAGTATTTTACAATTGATGAAAATTATTTTAAGAACGAAATAGAGCGCCTGAAAAAATTACTAGATCTTAAACCGGGCATGAGATCTTTAGACATTGGGGCAGGACTAGGCAAAGCGATGATAGCGCTTGAAAAAGAAGGATTTGATGTATATGGCTTTGAACCTTCGCAACAGTTTTACGAAAGGGCCATTTCTACAATGAACATCGATCCAAAAAAATTACAATTAGGAATGATAGAAAATGTGAGTTATCCTGACGCCTACTTTGATTTTATTTCGTTTGGTGCTGTACTCGAACATCTTTACGATCCCTCGGCTTCTATTCAAAAAGCATTAAAGTGGTTGAAGCCAAACGGCATCATTCACATCGAAATCCCCTCATCGGATTGGTTGATTAATAAGCTCGTAAACGCCTTTTACAAATTAAAACGCAGCGATTATGTGGCAAATATTTCGCCCATGCATGATCCTTATCATTTATATGAGTTTGGTCTTAATTCGTTTAAAGAGCATGCTAAAAAAAACGATTATGAAATAGCGCTTTATGAATATTATGTTTGCCAGACCTATATGCCAAAAATTGCCGACTTTTTTCTAAAACCTTATATGAAACGAACCAATACAGGTATGCAGCTATGTGTGTGGCTTAGAAAGAAATAATCCCAATACCTTAATCTTAATGATATATTGAGGTCAAAAAAGTTAAAAAAATCTCAATATATCTTTCTTTGGTACGAACAAATTGTTTAAATTGTTCGTATCAAATACCCTTCCTGAAATGAAGAATATATTACTGCTTGGTGCCACAGGATTTGCCGGACAAAATGTTGCAAATGTTTTAAAACAAAATGCAGTTTTTAATATAATCGAATCTTCAAGATCAAAGGGTGTAGATCTGATAAGTTACGATCAAATGCTTGCTTTATTTAAAAATTCAAACCCCGACTATATTATCAATTGCGCAGCCCATGTTGGCAGCCTTAATTACGTAACGCAAATGGCAGCAAACGTTATTCTGGATAATTCGCGTATGCTGTTAAATATATATCAGGCAATGGCAGAGGTTTGCCCAAAAGCAGTAATAATAAATCCAATTGCTAATTGTGCTTATCCGGCAAGCGCCGACACTTTTAGTGAAGATAGCTGGATGTCAGGCCACTTGCACAGATCTGTGCTTTCTTATGGTGCTACCAAACGTTTATTATGGCACATTGGCGAAAGCTTTTTTATGCAGCACCAAATAAATTCTATTTATTTGTTTGTGCCAAATATGTACGGCCCAAACGATAGCACTGATCCAAATAAAGCGCATGCCTTAAATGCGTTGATCTCAAAATTTGTAAAAGCAGAAAAAGAAGGTAAAAAAGAAATTGAATTGTGGGGTACCGGTATCGCCATACGGGAGTGGCTTTACGCAGAAGATTTTGCAAAGATATTGGAATTGATCATTACCCAAAAGGTTACCATTGGCCTGGATGAACCTGTTAATATTGGCCAGAATTTTGGTTTGAGTGTAAGAGAGTTAAGCAATATCATTAACCAGAATTTTAATAATAAATTCAAGATCAACTGGGATCATTCGATGCCGGACGGCGCACCTAAAAAGGTAATGGATGACAGAAGGTTTAAAAAGGTATTTCAAAATTTTAAGTTCACCGATTTTAATTACGGCATTGAGCAAACCATTAAATATTATAATTCAGTTTATCCTTACTAATTATGAAAAGCGAAGAAGGTAAAAAAGAATATGATTATTCGCAGTTAAAAAAATGCGGCAAAGACGTATTTATCAGTGAACGGGCAGAAATAAGAAGACCACAACTGGTAAGTGTTGGCAACCATGTGGCAATTGATTCGGGAGTTTATATTACTACCCAGGCAGAAATAGGTGACTATACGCACATCTCACCTTACATTACTGTTATTGGTGGAGCAAAAAGTAAATTAATAGTTGAAGATTTTGTGACCATAGCTGCCGGTTCAAGAATAATTGCCGGGAGTGATAAATTTTTAGGTGATGGCTTTACAAGTGTTACTGCACCCGAAGAATATAGAGATACGGTTGAGTTTTCTACGGTTTGTTTAAAAAAATTTAGTGGCATTGGTACCAATGTGGTTATTATGCCCGGTGTAACTATTGCCGAAGGTTCTGTGATAGGCGCCTGCTCTTTGGTAACAAAAGATACCGAACCCTGGACCATTTATATGGGTGTACCGGCAAAAGCAGTTAAAAAAAGAAACAAAGAAAAAATGATAGAATACGCTAAAAAATTAGGTTACCTATAAATGTCATCCATAAAATTATCTTACATACTTACAAGCTTTAACAAACTGTCATATCTTTCTATTACCCTTCCTTTATTGATTGAAAATAAAAAAGATGATGAAGAAATCGTAATTATTGATGGTGGGTCTACTGATGGTACAGTAGATTATTTGCAAAAATTATTCGCGGAGAAAAAGATCGACCAATTTGTTTCTGAAAAAGATTTCGGTGAGGCACATGGAATGAATAAGGCCATGTTAATTGCCAGAGGTGAATTAATAAAGATCATAACTGACGATGATATTTACGATTACGATTGCATCAATGAATGTAAACAGTTTATGCTTGCAAATAACGGAATTGACATTTTGGGCTCTGATGGATTTGGTTTCAATATAAATCATTCAACATATGTTTATAAGCAAATTGATTTTATAAAAGGATTCGAAATATGGAGATCAAATAAAACTCCTTTTTTATTTTGCGGTTTAAGCTTTCTTATTCGTAAAAATTCACTGGCATATATGGGTCTATTTAATACAAATTATAAGATCGTAGATATTGAATATGCCATCCGTGTTTCATCAATGAAAACGAAAATTGCTTTCTATACCGGTATGAGTTTTGTAAATATTGTAAATCCAAATAGCAATTCTCATAAATTTTATGAAACCATTGCAAAGGAAAGATATCAACTTGAAAAATTATATCCAACATTTAAAAACAAGATCAGCTATAAAGGCAGCGTAATTAAGTTTAAAGAAATAATTTCCAAATCCATTCTAAAAAAACCGGTAACACAAAATGCAAAATTTGACTACAAAAACATTGTAGAAGAAAGCTTGAAAAAACTGCATGACCATAATACCGGTAAAAAATTTGCTTTCCTCACCTAATGAATATACTTTTTTATACTCCATTTAATTTAAGATCAAGAGACACGGAGTCTTTAATGGAAGCATTCATTAAGCAAGGTCATAAGGTATCAGTTCTTACACAGGCTGAAGAGGGGGTATATCATGAGAATTGCAGGAAGTTGGGTGTTGATGTGTATACTCATGTACTTACAAAAAAGAATAGTTTTGTTTATTTTATTAAGCATACACTTTATCTTATAAAGTTTTGTAAAAAAAACAAAATAGATGTTTTATATGCGCATCTTGAAACTGCAGGTTTACCGGCAGTTTTGGCGCAATATTTTATTAAGGCAAAAGTGTTTGCCTGCCGCCATGTAATAGATGAGGCATACCTCTTTAATAGTAAAAATTTTGTAATACTTACACGCATAGTTTATTTTTTTGCAAAGAACATAATTGTTGTTTCCAATCGCTGTAAACAATTTATGATGGATGTAGAAAGTGTAAGCGAAAAAAAAATAAGGGTTATTTTTTTAGCGTATAATTTTAAGCTTTACCAAGAGCCTAATAAAGATACAGTTGCCGAAATTAAAAATAAATACCCCGCAGATATATTATTGATCGTTGCCTGCAGATTGGTAGCGCCAAAAAGAACCGAGCTGGCAATTAATGTCACCAAAAAATTAATTGAAAAAGGGATCAATGCTAAAATGATCATTCTTGGTACAGGACCGGATTTTGAAAAAATAAAGGAGTATATTGTTAACAACAATATGTCAAATTATATTTTCATGGAGGGCTTTAAACTAAACGTGATGGATTATCTTTCGGCTAGTGATATTTTAATACACCCCTCGCTCTCCGATTCAAGCTCGGTAATAATAAAGGAAGCGGGATTAAACAAAAAGGTAGTAATGGCTTGTGAAGGCATAGGTGATGTAGATGACTATTTGGTGAACGGGCAAAACGCTATCCTTGTTTCCAAAGAAAATACCGAGCCACAAATGATAGAAGCGGTGATAGAACTAAGTAAAAATAAAGGTAAAATGGAAGCACTGGGCAATAATCTTCACGCTATAGTATCTGAAAGGTTTTCAATCAACAATATCCTCACAACTTACGATAAAATTCATAACGCTATTCAAAACAAAACTAAATGAGCAGCTTTAAAAATAGTATTTACCGTCTTGTTGATCTGATTACGCTAAATAAAGGTTTATCAAGAACTATAAATAATTATTCGATTCGCTTTCCTGCAAAATGGGCAAGATATTTTGAAAACGATTATGAGAAAGAAAACGTTGCCTTCTTAACCAAAACCTGCAAACCCGGAATGACAGTTATTGATATTGGTGCGCATTTAGGATTAATGTCGGTTATTATTGCCAAACTGGTTGGCGAAAAAGGAAAAGTATATGCCTTTGAACCTACACCCAAAACTTTTTTGATTTTAAAAAAAATAATCTCGCTTAATAATTTTAATAGTATCATTTTTCCATTTAATAAAGCCGCTTCCAATTTTACTGGTACGGTAGATTTTTTTGTGGATGAAAATGAAGGGAGTAATGCCAACAGCCTAGTGAACAGAAGCGATAAGAGCAGAATTTCGCAAAAGACAGAGGTGGATACATTGGATAACATTGTTGATAGATTAAAACTCAAAAAATTAGATCTGATCAAAATTGACGCTGAAGGCTCTGAATTGGACGTAATGAACGGCGCTAAATATATCATTGAAAAATACAAACCAATAATTATTCTCGCCATTCATCCACCGTTAATTAAAAATAACGGACAAAGAACAGAAGATATTTTTGATCTCATCGGGTCAATTGGATATACTGTTAATTTTCGCTCTGAAATTCTTACCAAAGAAATTTTTTGCAGCAAACAGGATTTTTTTGACGTGCATTTAACGCCCGCATCAAACTAATGAATATACTGTTCTCAATAGTAATTCCAACTTACAACAGAGCTCACCTGCTCGAAAAAACTATTGATACTGTGCTTGCTCAATCGTACACCAACTTTGAATTGCTTATTGTAGACGATGGAAGCAAAGATGATACTGAAACTGTAGTAAAAAAGATCATTAAAGAAAAAAAAGAATTTAAGATAACTTATATTCATCAAAAAAATAGTGAAAGAGCCGCAGCCAGAAATAATGGTTTAAAAAGCGCTGTAGGTAATTATGTACTTTTTTTTGACTCAGATGATACCTTATATAGAAATCATTTGGAAGTAGCCAAAGAAAGTATTCTCGAAAAAAAAATGCCGGAATTTATTCATTTACGATATGACATAAAGAATGAAATAGGGCAAATAACAAAGGAAGGGCCTATATATCATCATTCACCAAATAAAGAACTTATTTTTGGCAATTTTTTAAGCTGCAATGGCATTTTTATTCGCAAAGATATTGCGCTGGAAAATCAATTTAATGAAGACAGGAAACTTTCTGCCATGGAAGACTGGGAACTATGGCTGCGCCTGTGTTCAAAATATCCGCTGCATTATATAAATACCATAACATCCAGTATTATTGATCATAATGAAAGAAGTGTGGTTTTAACAAGCAAGGAGCCATTAATAGATCGCGGCAAAGCCATCATCAACTACATCACTAATAACAAAATTGTAACAGAGTATTATAAAAAAGATATCTCAAAATTTAAATCGAGCTGCCATTCTTATATTGCGCTTCATTTATCACTAACAGGAAAATATAAAAAAGAAGCTTTAAAGTATTTATTTACCGGTTTTATAGAGTGGCCGGCTTCGTTATTTCACAGAAGATCTTTTGCTATCATTAAGCACTTATTTTGAAAAGCACTAAAAACATACTTGTATTAACCTATTGGTCATTTTCCGATGCACTAATACAAACCTATACTCTACCCTATCTTAAGCAAATAGCGGAAGTTCTTTCAGAAGAAAGTAAAATTTATTTGGTCACACTTGAAAAAAATAACAGCTCAGGTATAATAGAATTGGAAGGCTCTAATTTAATAAACATTCAATATCCTTATTCAGCTTTTGGTTTAGCCGCATCATTATCATGGCTCAAGAACATCTTTTCACTAAAAAACATCATCAAAAAAAATAACATTGATGTTATTCACGCCTTTTGTACACCGGCTGGTATGATCGGTTATATTTTATCAAGGCTAAGTCACAGACCATTAATCTTAGACAGTTATGAGCCCCATTCGGAAGCCATGGTTGAAAATGGCGAATGGACAAAGAACAGCTTATCTTTTAAACTTCTATTCTACTTTGAAAAAAAACAAAGTCAAAGGGCAACTACTATCATTGGTACAACGCCGGGCATGAAGGATTATGCCTTGCGAAAATATAATGTAGCTGTTAAAGATTTTTACTTTAAACCGGCCTGTGTTGACCTGGAAATTTTTAAGCCTGATGTAAAAAAAAATATGCAATTGATAAATGAATTGCAATTGAATAATAAGATAGTTTGCGTGTATGCGGGAAAGTTTGGCGGTATTTATTTAAAAAATGAAGTCTTTGAATTCTATAAGGCTTGTTACCAAAAATGGAACGACAATTTTGTAGCACTTATCTTAACTTCTCATCCTGAGGAAGAAATAAATAACCTGATAACACTTTACAACTTACCAAAAACTATTTTCAGAATTATTTTTGTTCAGCACGCACAGATCCATAAATACATTGGTTTAGGCGATTTTGCAATTACTCCGGTAAAACCCGTACCAACAAAAAAATATTGCACACCCATAAAAAATGGCGAGTACTGGGCTCTGGGCTTACCAATAGTAATAACGAAAAATATTTCTGTAGATAGCAATATTATTGATACAAATAATACTGGATTTGTATTAAATGAACTTAACATGGCTGAATACCAGAAAGCAGTTGAAAAAATATCTGCTCTTTTAAGTGATAATACATTAACGCTAAAAATACGCCAGATAGCAGAAAGAGAAAGAAATTATTCTATTTCCAAAACTATTTATCGCACTATCTACTCTTAAAATATTCCTTATTTAGGTGGTATAAAATAAATAATGAATTCAGGTAAAAAGGTATACAAGGTATCTTTAACCTCACTAAAGCGCCGTAATTGGCGGTAGTTAAGCCAACAGAAAAAGCGAAAAAGAGCGCAAACAAAAAAGAAAATATTAATAGGGGGTGCCCAAACAATGATTTAACGAGCACAGTTGTTTTTACTTTAAATAAAATATAAAGAGAAAAACCAAGCATAAATAAATTTTCAAGGCCTGAAATTAGCATTACGGGGTTACGCGCATCCCAGATAAATGGTCTGAAAAGTGCCATGTTAATAGCAGCCGGAATTTTAGAAGTAATACCTGCTAGTGTTGGAGCAAATTCACCAATATTATAACTGTTGGCGCCGTATTGTGAGCGAATAAGGTCTTGTTGTGTCTTAACTGCTTTTACCAATACATTATCAAGACTATATTCGCCCAAATATTGCCCAAAAAAATGAAGACTTCCAATAACCACACCACCTGCAAATAAAAGTATCAAGGGCAAACTTAATGTTCTTAATAAAGGATTGGAAATGGTGCGCAGTTTATAAAAATAATTCCAAATGATAGAGCCAGGAGCCAAAGCAAAAAAGATATAAGGCTTTATAAAAAGTATCATAATAGAAGACAACAAAAGCAATAGCAGATATTTAAACCGCCTATCCTTTAAGATCAGAAAATTATAAAACGCATAAGTATAAAAACCAATTGAACTAAGTGCATAAGTATCTTTTAAAATACCCGAGCCCCAAAAAAAAACCGAGGGTACAAAAAATATGGCAATTGCAAACCCTTTTTTTAACTCAGGAAAATGTTTGATAAATACTTCGTAAAGCTTCCATAAACCTATAAAGCTTGCACTTGATAATAACACCGTGGTAGCCACAAAACTTTTGCAGGCTAAAAGACAAAAAGGAACAGTAAGTAAAACGGTAAAAAAAGCATAGGTATCTGAAAGACTAAAATAAATATATCCATAACTTCCCATCGAATTTATGTCACGCATAGTATCAATGGCCGTTAGAGAAAACAGATCAAAAAAACGGGCAAAATCTCCATTAAGCAATACATTAATGTACGTACAGGAGGTAAAATAATAATTGGTAACATCACCCCCTTCGGTATAATAATAAGTATAAATAAGGCATAAACAAATTCCGCCAAAAATCTTACAGGCCAGCGCCGGCAAAAAATACCTGTAGTGTTCCTTTTTTCTTTTATTGAAATTTAAACGGTAATAATTACCCGCAATTATAAAAACAATAAGTATATAAAATGGGGTTAATAACAGGTCAAATATATCTATTGGCGAGGTTTCCATTTAACAACATAAATATAGCAATTTTGAAGGGCTTATTACAAATTTGCGATAAAAAGCAGTATTTTAATTTATATTTGTAATATCACTTTTAATAATGCAGCTTAAATTTATTACACATATAAAATACCGCCGCATATTATTTTCGGTAAATGATAATTTTTTAACAACCGATGTAAAAATGGATGCAGATATAAACTACTGTATCCAGGTTCCCGAAAATATAAATAATGCATTGAATGAATTTTATACACTGCTGGTAGATCTTAAACAACCTTTAGATACCATTTGGGAAAACATCTATTACCGTACACGTTCTGAAATAAGTTCTTTTTTAAACAACCAACAATTTGAGCATAAAATACTTACCAATCCTTCTGATAAAGAATTAGATGAATTTATTTCACTGTTTAATGATTTTGCAAAACATAAAAATATCCGCAAGGCCGAAATATTTCGCTTAAAAGCGTTTCTGCAAAACAAGATATTGTCTATATCATATATTAAACAAAACAACAACTTTATTTGCATTAATTTTTATAGGCTAACCAAACAGCGCGCTGCCAATTTATCATCTTTTCACCTAAAACATTTATACGAAAAAGATTATAGCGCTTCGTATTTTGGCAGAGCGCATAGAGTTTTGCATTGGCTGGATATAAAAGCGTTTAAAACGATGGAAGCTGATTATTACGATTTTTGCGGCTGGTATAATGGCACTGAAGATAAAGACCTTTTAAATATCAATAAGTTTAAAGAACAGTTCACGCAAACTAAAGTAAAAGAATACAGTGGTGTTATTTACAAAAATAAATTACTTGCTACCTTAAAAAAATTAAAATGAACGATGGTAATTTAAATACATATAATTCCTCTAATGTTATAAATTGGTATGTAGATCTTAACGAAATTACGAAGGTGGAGGAATTTCTTTTCGAATCCAATGCCAACATTTTGACTAATGCCACTGTTCTGGATGTTGGTATTGGCGGCGGAAGAACCACTGCTTATTTGCTCGATAAATGCGCTAATTACATTGGTATTGATTACTCTCAGGGCTTTGTAGATGTTGTAAAACAAAAATATCCAAAAGCAAATATTCAACTGGCAGATGCTCGAGATCTCATTCAATTTGAAGATAAAAAATTTAATATTGTTAATTTTTCTTTTAATGGTATAGATTATGTTGATCTTAATAATAGAAAAAAAATACTCTCCGAAATAAACAGGGTACTAAAACCAAACGGGCTTTTCTTTTTTTCCACACACAACAAAAATCACTTTACTTTCGATCGACAACCATGGACAAATAAAAACAATTCCTTTTTTACGAACTTTAAAACCTTTATTAAGCTTTTACCTTTTCTACCAAAACATGCGCGCAAAAAAAAGAAAGAAATACGTTTTAGCGATCATGCCATAATCAATGACAGTGCACACAATTATAGCTTAATGACTTTTTACACTTCTCCTCAATTTTTAAGAAAACAACTACATACACATTCTTTTACCGATATACAACTATTTACAAAAAACGCAAAACATGCAAATGAAAATGCACTAGATGATTGGATCTTTGTGAGTTGTAAGAAGTCACTTTCCTAATTTTTTGTGAAATCCATTTATTAAAAAGAAAACTTCCTCTGCTGTGTAATGATGAACGTTAAAGCGAGGCAGATCATAAATATAATCCTTGTCCTCCTTTAATCTTTTTAATTCAACAAAATCGCTGATTCTTGTAAAACATAATTTATATAATTTTTTTGCAAGGACTATTGACAAAGCATTACAATTTGCGAACGGAAAAGCAAAAGCGTTTGCCTCTTGTCCGGTTTCCTTTACAATGATCTCTTTTGAATCCTTTAATTCAGATTCAATAAAAACAGGATCGATTTCCTTTTTAAAGCTTGGATGCGTTAAGCTGTGAGAGGCAACCGTAACCAGTTCGGAGTCAAGTAAACGCAGTTCTTCAAAAGACAATAATTCATTTTCGATGATGCGTTTGTCAGTCACAAATTTTTCACGCAGATCGTAAATAGCGCTCATTCGCTGTACCTGGCCCAGGTTACATAAATGAATTGTTATGTCAAGGTTAATTTTAAAATAATCATTCTTATCGGTAAAATTAATTTTAATGTTATGCTTTGTAAAGAATTCATCAATTTCATTAACGGTATAGTGTTTTACAAAAAATATCACAGCAGAGGTCCAAATATGTCCTTTGTTGGTTATTTGATAAGGCAATACAAAAAGTGTTGAATGAACCGAATGCCTTTTTAAAATTGGATACGCATAGTCAAGATAATCTTTATAACCATCATCAAAGGTAATAAAACAGGCATTTTTTAATTCGGTTGCCTGCTTCAAATATAGATCGTTAAGCGGTAATATAGTATAATGCTTTTTAAGCAGCAACAGGATCTCTTCAAATAATTTAGGATGAATACCAGGCCAGATCTCATCATATTCGGGAATTATCTTATGAAACACCAAAACAGGTACCCTGCATTTTTTCCTGTTATAATAAAGAAGGCTTGAACCAATTCCTAATTTATAAATGAGCTTAAAAAAGTAATCCCTGAAGTGCATAATTATTTTAAATATAATCGATTAAAGTATTATACCCAAATTTTATTTATCTTTATGTTTATAAAAAGAAAAATTTCATAAAGGTATATGCAAACTATTATCGTTACCGGAGGCGCCGGTTACATCGGATCACACACGATTATTGAATTACTAACAAATACGGCCTTTAACGTTGTTTCTATTGATAATTTTTCAAATTCAACCACCGCTGCTTATGATAGAATTAAAAAGATCACTAACAAAAATTTCGAGACTTTGAATTTTGATCTTTGTAATGAAGCCGAACTAAACAAACAATTATCAGGCATTAAAAGTATTGCAGGTATCATTCACTTTGCAGCATACAAATCAGTGCCTGAAAGTATGAATGATCCTTTAGCGTATTATCACAATAACTTAACATCATTAAATAATCTTTTAAAATTTGCCTTAAAAAATAATATTACTAATTTTATTTTTTCATCTTCCTGTTCCGTTTATGGCAATGCTGATAAATTACCTGTTACCGAACAAACCGAATTAAAAAAAGCTGAGAGCCCTTATGGGCATACCAAACAAATGGGTGAAGACATCATTCGTTTTGTTTGCAAAGCAGAGCCTTCTTTTAACGTTGTGTTATTACGTTATTTTAATCCTGTTGGCGCACATATTAGCGGACAAATTGGTGAATTTCCATTGAACCGCCCCAATAACCTGGTACCAATTATTACACAAACAGCAGTTGGTAAAAATTCGCTAACGGTTTTTGGAAATAAATTTGATACACGTGACGGTTCATGCATTCGCGATTATATTCATGTAAGCGACATTGCCGATGCACACGTAAAAGCATTGTATTATTTAATTGATAAAAAAAATAAAAGCAATGTTCCTGTCTTTAATTTAGGCACAGGTAACGGTGTAAGCGTTTTAGAAGCAATCCATTCTTTTGAAAAGGTAAGTGGTAAAAAATTAGATTATACAATTGGGCCGCCACGTGAAGGAGACGTAATTGCCGTTTATGCAGATAACACTTTAGCAAGAACAGAATTAAACTGGCAACCAAAATATGGCTTGGATGATATGATGGCCAGCGCCTGGAAATGGCAGCAAACGCTTGAAGCGGGAAATTGATCCCATAATGGAGCGCGGGTAATGCTGATCGACGGATCATTGCAGATCATCTGCTCTCTAATATCAACGAAAAATTATCCAGCTTATCCAGCTCATCTAAAAGCTCCTGCAACAATGCCATTTGTTTTAATGGTACAACAGATCTTTTTGCCACTACTTCTACTTTCAATAAATAGTTGGTGTCGGAATTTTTAATGATCTTACTTTCCAGTTTAAACAAAGCATTATCTATTGTTCTTTCAAAGTCTTTTACATTTAATATTTCGGCAGGCTTATTAAACTCCAACGAAAAATTATAAGCATCTGAAAAATCAAAATCCAGGTAATAATCATGCGTTGGCATTTCAGGGATCATTTTTTTGGAGAGAATAAATGAGAACCAGTTCTTTAAATTTAAAGTTTTAGCATCTGCCAACGTAATTTTTTCCGAACAATTAAAAGTATACCTGAATGGAAACTCGTTAATACTCGACGATAATTTTATCTTTTGTGCTGACGCATTAGGTTTATCCAAACACTTTTTAAAATAGTGCGGCGATACGGTAGAATCTATAAATTCATTTAAATACAAATGCCTTAATAAAGTTGAGAATTGGCCGGAAAGGCTTTCTTTAACAGTTAGTCTTGTGCTTAAACTATCCAATGCAATTTTTACTGTAACATTTTCTGTACGGGCATTTTCATTAAAGGTACCCTGGTGCGTTTTCATTAATCTAAACACCATGGCATCTTTATTTTTTGTGTCTTCCTGGAAGTTGCGTGCAAACAAAGCGGTTAACGAGCCTTCGAAGTAAAACGGCAGTTCGTTTAAATGATATTTTATTCCGTCATAACGCGGCATAAAATAAATAAATGAATTCTTTACAGGTATGGCAACCAGGTTGTTTTCATAAGCATAATGTGTTCTGAAATTAAGGTTATGCTCGCTGTATCGCCTATCCTCCACATTGGCCAGGTAATAAAATACTTTTTTATCATTTAAAATATCCCTGTATAATTTCCACATTGTATGCTCTACCAGCCGGCGCTTTAAAAGATGATCGCCACTGTAGAGATTGTACAGGGCCGACTCATTATAAAATAAATGGTTAGCGCTTATGTACCTGAAATTATTAAAGGTATCGCACATGGCTTTAAAAAAAGTAATGTTGCTGCTGTCTGATGTTACAGCCGGCAGAGTGGCTACAAATTTGCGAATAGAGGCAAATTGTTTGTCATATATCTTGGTATAATTGTTTACAGTATCGGTATAAATTATCCATTCAAATTTTTTTGGCCTGAAAAGATCGTATTCATATAAACGGCCCGAGCCTGTGGGATAAGAGCCATTGACCACCCTGTAAAATTTAAAATCGGCAAATACATGCGGCCCGTTAATTGCTTCTTTGCTGTTTGCAGGATAATTAACACCCTTAACATTAGTAAGCTTTATTTTATCTGTAAAAATAACAAAGTCATTATACTCAGTATAAGACCTTTTAACGGCAGAATCTTTTATATTTAGTGGAAGTATAAAAGAATAGTCGGCGAAATTTTTATTTACCTTATAAATAAAATCGTATTCACAATTTATTTTAGGATATGCAGACTGAAAATAAAACAAATTAGAGCCGTACATCGAATTAAAATCCGCTTCATAGCTTAGCTCTACTACATCGCCAACCGAAAGATTCTGCATTTGAAACATAGCCAGCTCATCTTTTATGAATTCGCCCGTATATTTTATACGGCGCGGCTGCTCAAATTTTACTTTAAAGGTTACAGGTTGCCAATGTGTGCTTGAAAACACGCGTGCGCCAAATTTTCTAACATGGTACTCGGCAATAAAAGGTATTTTCAGGCGCGAACGGCGACCCTGTTTGTATAAATTACAATCATAGGCCTCATCAAAAGATTCCGGCAATGTTAAGGTTTGAAATTTATCAAGGCCTTTCTGGGTATTGATCTTTACAAGTATATGCCGTACAACTTTTTCGTTATTGCTGGCATAAAAATAAAATTCGGTTTTATCATTAATAACAACCAGGTCTGAATTTTCGTGATCCTTCAATTGTTGTGGCAATTCAGGTGCTTTAACATTGGCCCATTTTACGGGCTCATCGCCAAAGGATGTGCTTTGCGAAACTATTGGACTTACAGCTACAAATAACAGCAGTGCAACAAGGATAATTCTTATAAAATACATATAGTATAAAAATAGAATTTATTTTTGACTAAGCAAGTATCTTGTACATTAATAAACTGCTTATGCAGCTAGTCAGTTTCCGGGAACTATAAATAAATGTGCCCCTGTAGACATACTTTCAAAGATAATAAAATTTAACGAAATTTACGCACGGATTACAAATCCGCGCGAACGGGTTGATTTCTCTAGACTAATCGGAAATTATTATTACATCTTTAAATAAATTTTCTCCTTTATTAATTCTAAATGAATGTCCCTTTGAGTAAATTTTTATAGTATCTGTATCAAATGAATAACTCTTAGGCGGAATCGTTGTAAATTCAACGACTTCTCTATTTTTCATAAATACAAATAAAATGACTTCGTCTCGCACATTTGTATTTGTATTTTTAATTTTGGAGAGATTAACCTTAAATTTAGTTTCAATTTTATCAATATTAGAATAGGGTGGTAAAATAATAAGTGAATCGTAACCATTGCAAACGCTATCAAACATAATACTTTCTCGTCCTGTAAGTATCGACTCGTCTAATAAATTACTAATTTTATTTTTTAAATTATTCTCTTTACAACCAATAAGAAATAAAAAAATTATAGTTTGGATTATTTTTTTCATGGCCATGTAGTTTTAGTAAAGGTTCCATTTTTAATCATTATTAAGCCTCCATGCTCAAGGTGATTAAAAACATTTTTCATTAAATTATTATTTGATTTATCCGAAGTTATGGAATATATTTTAAATCCTTGTTCATTATTAAATAAATCCATTGTTCTTGATGAATTATTTTCAGAAAAACTTACTTCATGTGCAAAACCAAATTCTCTTGCAATGCCTTCTCCCAAATCGCGAGCATTCATAGCACTAAAGAACGCATGTCTAAATGCATCAGCGGCATTATCAACTTCAATATCCGTTTGAAATATCGCATTTTGAGCGCTATAAGCAACATTAGCATTTTCTGCTAAAATATCTCTAGCATAAGGATATTTTGCAGCAAAAGCCATTTCCGCAAGAGTGTAAAGTCCTTTTGGGAGATGACTTATTGCGTCGATACCCAAAGTAGAATTAACGTCACGCAGGTTTTCAATTTCAGCCGCTTGGTTAATTTCATAAAGTGCCTGATCAGCCTCACCTATTGCCTTAACTACTTCATTAAAATTTCCTAAGCCGGATGCTGCTGCCATGGCAGTCCTATTTGCATATTCATTTAAAACGCTTCTAAACCGCATACCTAAGTTTTCAGATCGGTCACTGGCCCATTCGGCCTCTGCTTTTTGCCAGTCAACTGCTTCCACCATATTAAATTTCATACCTGCACCGGATGATTTTTTTAATGCGTCTATAGTTCCGTCTTGGTATGCCAGCCACGATTCGTGCTGGGTTAAATACTCGCCACCGTTTTGCATAGCCAGGGCATAACCACTATTGCCAAGCAAACCGGCATAATCATTTTAATCCGAGTATGCTTTCAAACATTCTTTCTGTATTTCGCCTGTTGTGAGTTTTCAACGAACGATGGCGCAGATTTGTAATCTGCCAAAAAAAACAAACCGCCATCTATTTAACATTAAATCCTACATTCAAATCAATACTATCTGAATAAACTACTTTCCAGTTTAGCTTTTTTAATTCTTCAACCGTAAATTCTAATCTTCTTGAATAATATTGATTTTTAACTACATCTTCCCATTTAACATTATCTAATAGTTTTTTTGTCATAAATATTATTTTCAGCTTTTTATCGGGTATTTCATTATTGATAAAATCTTCCCATCGAGTGTTAATCATTGAACAACGCTCGTTCTCATTTGGCATCAAACAATTTTCATTTATGTATTTATTGTTAGGATCAATATAATATAATGGTTTATCATATTTTTTAATAACTGTATCGCGACTAACACTAAAAAAAATAGTATCATTGGTATTATTAAGAATCATTAATTTCTTATCACCGAAATCACAAGAAATAAAGAAAAAAACAAATAAACTCATTAAGCATTTCATCTTCTTGGTATTGTATGTGGATATGAGGTACTAAAATCTTTTGCCAACGAACTTCCAAACCATGCGACTGCAAAATTATTAGCTCTGATCTCTGAATAGAAATATTTATGAATACCCCCTACTCCAGTTACTTCATTATATAAGCTTGGCAAACCTACTAATACATTAAAATTAGCACTTTTTGGTAAAAAAGGCAATGTATTACCAGATCCATAATACATATCTAAGAAATGACCATACTCATGTTGCAAAAGCTTTAAAGAGCTATTTGGACTAACTAAAATAACACTTCCATCTGGGCCATTTATTGAAATACCACGTTCATATTCTTTCCCATCTCCTAATAAATTAGTTTCGTATATTTTGACACCTGGATACATTTTCTGATCACTGATATCGTTAAAAATTAGCGACTCTGAAGACGCAAGACTTCCATGTAAGTTTCTATTGTTTGAGGCAGGCAAATCATATAACTCCTTACCATATATCTGACTTATTTGACCATTTGCATTTTCACTTTTTAATGAAACAAGATCGCCGTCTGCATTGAACTGATAGTGTGATGCCGTTCCATCTTCGTTATATGAAGTAACACTTGTAACATTTTGTCCATTAATACGCAATGTACTACTTGTTGACCAAGCAACATGAGAAGTAATTGTAGTTCTTCTACTCTGAGAAATAGCTCCTTCTTCTTTTTGCCAATCAATCCGTTCGCGCGGATTTGCAATCCGTGCGCCAAATACTATTATCATATATTTTACTTTTAACCAATTGTTTTTAACTGATGTGGTATCAACTCTATTTCTAAAAACGAATCCAATTCTGCATAATTTCTTGCACTGCTAAACAAATAATCTTCTGCCTTTTCTACTATTTTATCTTTTACAGGATTATCATGTATGTAATTTAATTTTTGATAAATAAATTTATTCGTCGATATCTCTTCCGCATGGTAACCATCCTGCCAAACTTTATAGTCCTGTTCTCTTTTTAGGTGTTCACATGCTTTCGAAAACATTTCCAACATCCACTCGCGCCTGCTCTCCGGCTCTTCTTTTATATTCTCAAGTATCTTTTTTGAAGTGTACTTTTTAAAATCACGCATAATGCTCGCAAGTTCAAAACCTTCCTTTGCACGACACATCATATGTAAATGGCTGGGCATTAAAACATAGGCATATAACTCTAAACCTTTTTGTTGTTGACAATAGTTTAAAGAATTTACAATGGTCATTTTGTGATTTAAACGTGTAAATATGTCTACCCAATTTACAGTTGTGATTGTAATAAAATAAGCTCTATCATTATCTTTTGCTTTGTATTTTGTAGACATACTTTCAAAGATAATAAAATCTAATTATTAACGAAATTTACGCACGATAAGAAAACTTCGTTAATACTCGATATTTACGCACGGATCACAGATCCGCGCGAACGGGTAATTCTTATAAAATACATATAGTATAAAAATAGAATTTATTTTTGACTAAGCAAGTATCTTGTACATTAATAAACTGCTTATGCAGCTAGTCAGTTTCCGGGAACTATAAATAAATGTGCCTTGGCCGGAAAATGAATGTGGAGAATCTTTACAATTTTAAAGCATTTACATTTTTTAAATTGTTAAGCAAACATTTTATGTTTATAAATTAAGCTGTTGAGCAGCTTTTTGTTTAAAAGAGGCTGGGGTAATCCCTATGTTTTTAAACTTAATAAAATTCCTGAACTTCTGCTTTTAGATAAAAAGCATTTTTTTTAAGAGATAATATTTAAAAAAATAACATCAAATTATAACAATTGTGTTATTAATATTTTGCTTGTTAAAATGAAAAATACTGTGGGCATTTCGTAATTGAACCCAGATGGTGCTCATTGAGCAGATGATCACATATAATTTCTTATTAAATCATATCTATCTGCGAACTGATGTGATATTAAACACCAATTTCTAAATGCGACCTGAATTTAGAGTTGTAATCTTCTATACTTCTTAGTATCACTTCATGTGCATCAACAACACCATAGGTGTGCGTAATTTCGACGGCTTTGTTTTCCTGGCCCGGCATATTTTTATAGGTCAAAAAATAATGTTTCAGCCTGTCTATTAAAGTAGCCGGGCATTCACTAACGTCTTTTAGCTTGCCGTAAACCTCGTCCTGCTTTAATACAGCAATAATTTTATCGTCTGCCTCACCTTTATCGATCATTCTAAAACCACCAATTGGTATGGCTTCCAAAATTATATCGCCACTTGTAATATTTCTCTCTGTCAATACACAAATATCCAAAGGGTCGCCATCGCCTTTCAAAACATTTAATCCCGATTTTAAAGCCGCAAATTCTTTTATTTGCTCGCCGCAATAAGTTTGCGGCACAAAGCCATAAAGTGCAGGTACATAGTTAGAGAATTTTTGCGGGCGATCTACTTTCCTGTAACCGGTTAATTTATCTATCTCATATTTAACCGTATCGCTTGGCACCATTTCAATATAAGCGGTAACAACGTTAGGGCAATTCTCTCCAATAGGAATGCCGTGCCAGGGATGCGGTTTAAATAACTGAACATTCATGTTTTAAAATTTAAAATATTTTTTAAATAACCAGTAAAATAAAAGTATGGCTGCAATTGAGATCAGCAGCATAATAATAGTCTGGTTATTTGTTGGTTTTTCATTTCTGTTCTCGGTAGTACTTTTTTTAAGCACCAACAAACGGTGTAATCCTAAATTCTCACGTAAAAATTTTAATTCATCATAATAATCATTGCCATAGGTTACAGCATAGAAATCTTCCTTTGGGTTCTTAAAAAACTTACGGCTCCGACTGCACCAATCCATCAGCGCCTTATCAACTTGCTTATAAGTACTGTAAATGGTCCACTCTTCTCCTTCACTAAACTCCTGCGCACATTCTACACCGCATTCAAATAATACCTTAAATTCTTTAGAGGCATTGCCTTTGTATAATTCTTCTACTTCAAAAACGGCAGTTCCAAAATTATCCTTACAGGTTTCAACCGAAATAATTTTTCCTTTAAAAATAACCTCATACTTTTTACATTCGTCTAACCCCAATGTTGTTAAAGGACATTGACAAGCATTAACAATATATGCTTTAAAAGATAAGAGAACAAGAAAAAATAATTTTAAATAATAGCGCCTCATTAAAATGAATGGTTTTGTATAAAATTTTCAGAGGCTTTCATCAGATCATACACCACCTCATCATTTTGCATAAACGAAACGGTTTTACGGTAAGACGCTATAACGTTTTCAACCTTTACGGAAGACTTAAGAGGGCGCTTTAATTCCAAAGCCTGTGCAGCGTTTAATAATTCAATGGCCAGTACTTTTTTAGTGTTATCAATAACCTGCAAACATTTTGTAGCAGCATTGGCACCCATACTTACATGGTCTTCCTGTCCGTTGCTTGATACAATACTATCGGCACTTGCAGGCGTGCATAGTTGTTTGCTTTGGCTTACAATGCTTGCTGCTGTGTATTGTGGAATCATAAAACCTGAATTTAAACCCGGGTTAGCAGTTAAAAATGCCGGTAAATTACGCTGACCTGAGATCAACAAATAGGTTCTGCGTTCAGAAATGCTTCCTAACTCTGCCATGGCAATACATAAAAAATCCAATGCTAAAGCAAGAGGTTGCCCGTGAAAATTACCACCGCTTAAGATCTCATCATCTTCAGGAAAAACGGTTGGATTATCGGTAACCGAATTAATTTCTGTTTCTATAACCGATCTTACATAGGCAACTGTATCTTTTGTAGCGCCATGCACCTGTGGCGCGCAACGAAACGAATATGGATCCTGTACTTGTTTCTTTTCCTGCTTTCCAATTTCACTTCCTTCCAAATAACTTCTTACAGCGCGCGCGGTTTGTAATTGCCCTGCATGCGCGCGGATAATGTGAAGGTTGTCTTTAAATGGATCAATACGTCCATCAAACGCATCTAAAGAAACAGAGGTAATAAAATCTGCGGCAGCATTTAAATGCTCTGATTTAATTAAACAATAACAGCCATATGCACTCATAAACTGTGTGCCATTTAAAAGAGCTAAACCTTCTTTCGATTTTAATTTTATTGCTTCAAGTTTATTTTCTTTTAATGCTTCGGCAGAATTTATTTGTTTACCATTATAATTTACTTTTCCTAAACCTAATAAAGGCAAACTTAAATGTGCTAAAGGCGCCAAATCGCCGCTGGCACCTAAAGAGCCCAGTTGATATATAACCGGATAAATCCGGTGATTAATAAGATCGCATAAACGCTCAACAGTTTGCAGCTGTACACCGCTTTTGCCATAGCTTAAAGACTGAATTTTTAAGAACAGCATTATCTTTACAATTTCCTGCGGCACTTCGTTACCCATACCACAAGCATGACTCTTCACTAAGTTTTCCTGTAGTTGTGCAAGATCTTTATCGGGAATAATAATATTGCATAAAGAACCAAAGCCTGTATTAATGCCATAAATAGGCTGTTCGCTTTTTTTTACTTTTTCATCAAGGTAATTACGGCAATCCATAATGCTTTTTTTTGTAGCATCGCTTAAAACTACTTTTGCATCATTATCGTCTAAAAATTTTTTAACGTCGCTTAATGTTAAACGTTTGGTATGATCAATGGTAAATGTCATTTACAATACTATTTTAATTCTTCAATGAGTTGCTCTATACTTAATTTTTTTTGTTCGCCGCTTGTCATGTTTTTTAAAGCATACTGTTTGCTTGTCATTTCATCGCCACCAACGGTGCAAACAAATGGAATATTTTTTTTATCAGCATACTCAAATTGTTTGCCCAGTTTTTTTGTTACTTCAGGATAGATCTCGCATGAAATATTTTTAGTACGCAAAGCAGCCGCTAATTGTAAACAGTGCTTTTGCGTTTCGAGGTCAAAATGAGTAAATAATAATTTAGTACTTGATACTTTACTAATGCTTTCAGGAAATAAATTTAATTCTTCAATTACATCGTAAATGCGATCTATCCCAAAAGAGATGCCTACACCACTCATGTTTTTTAATCCGAAAATACCGGTAAGATCATCATAGCGGCCACCACCTAAAATACTTGGCGTAAAGGTGCCTGCATTTGCTTTTACTTCAAAAATAGTTCCTGTATAATAATTTAAACCGCGGGCGAGAGTAATATCCAATTCAATTGTTGCGAATGAAACATTAGAGTTATTTAAAAGATATTCTATCTCTTCAATTCCTTTTTTTCCTTCGTCGTTAGCGCCAACCAATTTTCTTAAAACTTCAACTTTCTCTTTGTTATTTCCTTTAAAATCCAAAAGTGGTTGTAATGTTTCAACAGCTTTTGCAGAAATTCCCTTTTCAGTTAACTCTTTATTAACGCCATCTTTACCTATTTTATCCAATTTATCAATTGCAACAGTAATATCAATTATCTTAGAAGGCTCGTTAATTACTTCTGCCAAAGCAGAAAGAATTTTACGGTTATTGAATTTTAAAATAACAGGAATATTTAATTCTTTAAACGATTTATCCATTAAAGAAATAAGATCCAATTCATTAATTAACGAATCGCTTCCAATAACATCGGCATCGCATTGGTAAAATTCTCTGTATCTTCCTTTTTGCGGACGATCAGCGCGCCACACGGGTTGAATTTGATAACGTTTAAACGGAAAAGTTAATTGGTGCTGGTTCATTACCACGTAACGTGCAAAAGGCACTGTTAAATCATAACGTAATGCTTTCTCGGTTAATTCTTCTGAATTTCTTGCCGCTTCTAAAGAAAGATCAAATTCCTTTTTTAGTAACTCTTTGTTTTTGCTTTCGTGAATACGGGAGTTTAAAATTTTAAAGATCAATTGATCACCTTCTTCACCATATTTACCGGTAAGCGTGGTAATATTTTCCATACTCGGCGTCTCAATAGGCTGATAGCCAAAAAGCTCAAAATTTTTGCGGATGGTGTTTAAAATATACTGCCGCTTCTGCATTTCTGCAGGGCCAAAATCGCGCGTGCCTTTAGGAATTGATGGTTTCATTTAAAAATTTAAAGTACAAACTTAACAATTTTATAGCTATTAGCTTTCAACTATTTTACACACAAAATGATTGGTTTTACGGGTTCAAGGCTAATAAATCTTTATTTTTACCACTTTTATGCCCTTCACTAAAAATATTGCATTTACAATGCTGCTTTTTATATGCACCGGACATTACCTGTGGGCACAAAAAAAAGTAAAAACTTCTTATTTTGACAGGCAGGGTAGTTTATCAAGCGTTGAAGGATCTTATTATTTTAGAGAAACAACAGATACTGCCGAATTTTACCGTTCTTTTTACAGCATTGATTCGTCTTTATATTTTGCAGGAAAAATAATTGCTGCTAAAGATTCTTCTGATCAAAAGAACTTATATAAAGGTATTTGTACCTGGTATTATGCCAATGGTAATAAAAAAACAGAATACACTTACAATGATAATGGCCGGCTTGACGGTGTTTGTACAGATTACTTTGAGGATGGAAAGCCAAAAAAGATACTTGAATTTGAAAATGGAAAACAAAAACAAGATCTGTATGTCGAGTTTGGTTCAAACGGTGCGGTAGCAAAAGTTTTTGAGGATGATTTTATTGGTAATTATAATAAATGGATGCTGAACACAAACGATACAGGTCATGTAAAAATAAAGATAGGTGGTTTTGAAATGTATTGTAAAAAACCACAAGGTTTTGTAAGAGAAATAACACCGCCAGTAGCATCAAAAAATTATTCTTACGAAGGATATATTAACTCTAATTATTTAACAGATACTACAAAGGCCGGACTTGTTTTTGAATTTAAAGATGCTGCCAATTATAATTATTTTTTTGTTTCAAAACACAAATGTTATATAGGAAAAGTGACCGATGGTAAGGATGAAAAAAAGATAAATGGTTTTTTAGTTTACTCGTTACGGGGCAATATGGTTAATAAACTTAAAGTAATACGATGTAAAAACAAATTATTTTACTGCTTTAATGATGAGATATTGTTTTCGGAAACACAAACAAATAATAACGAAAAAAAAATTGGGCTTGCTATTAAAAACCAGGGAATGGTTTTGTTTGATAAAATAATTTTACGCGCTTATGAAAATGAATTAACTATTGAACCTCTTTATGCAAAGATCAAAAACGACAATCACTTTATTATTTCTAATAAAGATTATGGCCTTCAAAGCGCCTCTATAGGTCTTTTACTAAACAAACAGGGTTTAATAAGCTGTAGCGCAGAAATTTTAAAGCAATATCACGAAATACTTATAGAAGCCTATGTAAATGATACGCTTAAACAATTTACAGCCGGGCTGGTGGTTAAAAATGAAGCCAGCAATCTTGCAATTCTAAAGATCAATAATCCCGCTAATTATACGCTTCATGATATTGCCTATTCGTTTTACGAAAAAGCTAATCTTGAATTGGAAAGTACTTTACATTCAATTTATTTTGCAAAGTCAGATACGAATTCAAATAAACCCAAGATCATCCAAGGTAACTTAAAATCAAAGGCCAGGTTTGAAAATTTATCAAGTTATTTTGAAGTTTCTTTAAGAACTGAGAATATTGCACAAGGTGGGCCGGTTTTTACAAGCAATGGTGAATTACTGGGAATAATTATTGCACCTTCAATAAGAAATAATGCTGTTGCAACTAAACTAAGCGCGCTAGAACAACTTCTTTTTTTCTCAAACCAAAATTTCAAAAAGCCTAAAAAGCCAATAATTCCTAATTCAATGGAACTGATATCAAAAAACGTGGTTTTAATAAAAATAAAGTGAGTTTTGAGATAGGGGTAAACACCTTTTCAAACGTCTTACCTACTAACTACGTTTATTTACCGATTTAAAAAACAGTTTGACACTAAATTTATTACATAAAAGGCAATTTTATTGTACGGAAACTTGCAAGCGCATGTAAAGTTTCCGTAGTTTTGTGCCCGGATTGCAAAGATCTTGAAAAAAAATGCTTACCCACCCATAAAAAACAACATATGAAATTACGCGTACTACTATTCCTGAGCTTTTTTGCTTTTAAAACCTACAGCCAGGAAAAATTTACCATTAGCGGTTATGTAAAAGATGGAAAAAACGGAGAATCTTTAATTGGCGCTACTGTCTATAAACAGGGCTCCAACCTTGGTGCTTCTGCCAACGAATATGGTTTTTTCTCTCTCACATTGCCTAAAGGTGAGCATGTAATTGGTGTTTCATTAATAGGATACAAAACCTATACTTTTTCAGTTAATCTCGAAAAAAACATCACTAAAACTTACGAGTTAAGCGAAGAAAGCAAACAACTGGATGAAATTGTAATTACCGGTGAAGCTGCTGACAAGAATATTACAAGTACCGAGATGGGAACTACAAAACTGGATATTAAAGAAATAAATAAAATACCTGCCATGTTTGGCGAGGTAGATATTGTACGTGCCATACAAATGTTACCGGGTGTTACCACAGTAGGTGAAGGTGCAAGCGGGTTTAACGTGCGTGGTGGAAATGTAGACCAGAATTTAATTTTGCTGGATGAAGCACCGGTATACAATTCATCACACTTGTTTGGATTTTTCTCGGTATTTAACCCCGATGCGGTTAAAGATGTAAAACTTATAAAAGGCGGTATTCCTTCTCAATATGGAGGCAGGGTGTCATCGATCTTAGACATACGAATGAAAGAAGGTAACAGCAAAAAATTTGAAGTAAATGGTGGTCTTGGTACTGTATTTAGCAGATTAAGTATTGAAGGGCCACTTATTAAAGATAAAATGAGCTTTATTATTGCAGGTCGCAGAAGTTATATTGATGCATTAGTAAAACCGTTTGTAAAAGAAACAAACCCAATTAAAAACTCTGAATTTTATTTTTATGACCTTACTGCCAAGATCAATTACAGAATAAATGATAAAAATACTGTTTTTGCCAGTGGTTATTTTGGAAGAGATGTTTTTGGTGCTGCTTCGGCCTTTAGGTTTAACTGGGGTAATGCAACCGGTACATTAAGATGGAATCACATCTTTAATAATAAATTATTTATGAATGTTTCGGCTTTATACAGTAATTATAAATATTTTCTTGGATTTAAATTGCCCCAGCTAAATCAAAAATTTGATTGGACAAGTAATGTTATTAATTATAGCGTAAAACCGGATTTCACCTATTTCTTAAACAGCAAAAACACTATTCGTTTTGGTGCACAAGCTTTATTGTATGATTTTATGCCTTACGATGCTATTGGACAGTTTTCTGGTGGCGCCAGTGTAAAATTTAAAGCAGAAAAACGTTATGGCGTTGAATACTCAGCTTACATTGGCAATGAACATAAAATATTACCACGCCTTACTTTTGATTATGGTTTAAGGGTTAGTTTATACAACTATTTAGGAAAAGGTACTGCCTATTATTATAGAGACACTATCGCAAATGAGCCTTTACCGTTTGATAGTACACACAAGTTCAAGAATGGTGAGGTAATAAAACACTACATCAATCCGGAGCCCCGTTTCTCGGTTAATTATGTTATTAACAGCTATAGTTCAATTAAAGCAAGCTACAACCGCATGGCGCAGTATTTGCAGTTAATAAGTAACACAGCAGCCAGCACGCCGTTAGATGTTTATACTATCGCATCTAACAATTTAAAACCTTTAATAGCTGACCAGGGAAGTATTGGTTATTTTAGGAATTTTAAGGAAAACACATATGAAACATCTGTTGAAGTGTATTATAAATATTTACAAAACCAATTAGATTATGTGGATAACGCCGATCTGTTCATTAATGACCGTGTAGAGGGGCAATTGCTGCAAGGCCTTGGCCGTGCCTATGGCATTGAATTTTACGCAAAAAAGAATCTTGGAAAAATTAAGGGCTGGATAAGTTATACGTTAAGTAAAACCGAACGTTTGGTAGATGGTATTAGCAATGATAAATGGTTTTATAGCCGTTACGACAGAACGCACAGCCTTAATACCTGTGTGAATTATGATATTTCAAAACGCTGGAATATTTCTACCAATTTTGTTTTTTTAAGTGGAACGCCTGCAAGTTTCCCTAATTCAAAAATTCAGATTCAGAACTATAACATACCATATAATACTGATAACATTCGCAATAATTATCGCATTACACCCTACCACAGGCTAGATCTGGGAGCAACTTATACATTTAAAAAGAATGAAACACGCCGCTATAAACAAACATTAGTATTTAGTGTTTATAATGCTTACAACCGTCGTAACGCGTTTAGCATTTATTTCCAAACAAAAGCTAACGAACCAAACCAAACAGAGGCTGTACGTTTTTCTGTAATCGGTTCTATCATTCCTGCGATAACTTATAATTTTAATTTTTAAAATATGAAAACTATAATCAAATTACTTTTAGTGCTTGTTTCATTCTCGGTTCTTACATCCTGCACAGATGTTATCCAGATAAAGCTGGATGAAGGATCAAAGATTTACGTGATAGATGCTTTTGTAAATAATTTACGCGAAGATCAGGTTATAAAAGTTACAACCAACGATAGTTATTTTAGTAATAAGGAAGCACCTGCTGTAAGTAATGCCAATGTTGTACTTAAAGACCTTACTTCAAACACGCAGTATGTTTTTAATTATACATCCAACGGAAGATACGTTTATCCGATAACAATTGCGGATACCATTGCAAGAGTAGATCACAGTTATGAATTAAATGTAACTATTGACGGATATATTTATAAATCTTTCAATATACAAAGAAGAACCGCTGTTATTGACAGTATTGTTGCCCTCCCGCAAGAAGGGGGCTTTGGCCCGCCAACAACAGATACAATATTTAATTGTTTACTATTAGCTAGAGATAAAGTAGATAATAATGCTGATTATTATTGGGTGAAAACATATAGAAATGATACCCTGATGGGGGCTGGAAGAGATATTAATGTAACTATTGACGGGGTTGGAGGTATTGTAAGTGCGGCACCCGGCGACACTATTGAATTTACCCCACCTGCTACATTTTTAGGTTTTGAAAATTTTAGAAAGAACAGTAAATGTAAGGTTGAGATACACTCTATCTCACGCGATAATTATTTTTTCTTTATTCAGGCATTGGCACAGATAAATAATGGTGGCTTATTTGCAACAACTCCTGAAAATGTTAAAACAAATATTGTAACGCCAGACGGCGCTAAAACAAAGGCAATAGGCAGGTTTAACATGGCCACAGTAGTTACCAAAACAACAATTGTTAAGTAAAGAATAATTATAGATTTTTTTTATATTTGGTAAATAGTTCCATGTAACGTTTAACAAATTTAAAATGAAAAAATATTTTATCCTGGCTTCAGTTGCCTTATTTGTTCTTGCCTGTAAAAAAGACAGAACCTGTACTTGCACCGTTACCAAAACCGGTACTTCAACTACAACAGGTAAAGCAGAAATAGTTTTGTTTCCAGGCTTCCCCACTCCATTGGCAGATACATCGTTTGCTGCCAACGTAAATGAAGTGCAAATAATTGATAGAAAAATTGAAAAGGTGAATAACCGCACTGCTAAAAGTAATTGCATCAGCTATAGCGAGCCGTATAGCGAAACTACGCTTACCTCTGTTCCGGCTTCATCGTTCAATTTATCAGTGGTAGTAACTGATAAAGGCACAAAAAGTTACGATTGTAAATTAGACTAAATTATTTTCCCATTCTTATGGTAAGATCTACAAGGCGGTTGCTGTAACCCCATTCGTTATCGTACCAGCCAATGATCTTTACAAGATTCCCAACAATGCTTGTAAATTCTGCATCATATAAAACACTGTGAGCGTTGCCAATTACATCAACACTTACTACCGGATCTTCGGTATACTCTAAAATTCCTTTAAGCTCTTTTTGCGAAGCCGTCTTAAATGCTTTATTGATCTCTTCAACCGTTGGTATTTTTGTAAGCACACAGGTAATATCAGTTAACGAACCATCCGGCACAGGCACACGCATACCGCAACCTCCTATTTTGCCATCCAGGTGCGGAAATATTTTGGTAATAGCTTTTGCTGCGCCTGTTGATGTTGGAATAATACTCATAGCAGCAGCCCTTGCCCTGCGAAGATCTTTATGTGGTGCATCATGAATGCGTTGATCGCTGGTGTAAGAGTGCACTGTTGTAATGTATGCTTCCTCAATACCAAACTGATCCAATACTTTTAACATAGGCGCAGCGCAATTTGTTGTACAGCTTGCGTTTGAAACTATCACATCACTATCAAGCAATACATTTTCGTTTACACCTAAAACTACCGAACGTATATCATCATCTTTTGCAGGTGCAGAAAGTATTACTTTTTTTGCCCCTGCTGTAATGTGTTTTGTGGCACTGGCCTTATCTAAAAAATGACCGGTACATTCAACAACAATATCAATATTATTGTCTTTCCATGGCAATTGCGCCGGATCTTTGAACGAAACAACTTTAATTAGTTTCCCGTTTATTACTAAATTGTTTCCTTCAGCTTTTACTTCGCCTTCAAACTTGCGGTGTACTGAATCGTATTTAAACAAATGCGCCAATGTAGCGGCATCAGTAAGATCATTAATTACTACAATTTCAATAGCTGGGTTATTAATACAATTACGTAAATACACCCTTCCTATTCTTCCAAAACCATTTATGGCAACTCTTATTTTTTTCATCTTAAAGTGAAGTCTTATTTTTTATACAGATTTTTTTTCTTTGTGCTTAGATCAAAAACAAACCATTCGTTTTTAACCTTCATTATTATTTGATCTTTTTCAAATGGCGCTATCTCCTCCGCAGTAAAAGTTGTTTCCTCTTTTGTTTTTGGGTTCAATAAAATATAATATTCTTTTGGTTCAAATATCTTGTATATCACAAAGTTTTTTGTTGCCATATCTGTATGGCGCTTATAGCTTGCAAGCTTTTTACCGGTGTAATCGTAAATATCATCATCGCCATTATTACCAACACCTGCACTACAGCCAACTATCAACGAATCTTTATGATTTATTTTTATACCTGAATATAAATAAGGCACAATTATTTCTTCTTTAAAATTAATTAAACCGGTGTAAATAATATTTGCTTCGTTCTTTATCTCAGTAATAGCAAATTTAGGTTCAGCATTTAAGTATATCTCGTTATACCCTTTAAATGTAACCTGGCTAAGATCTTTTGCCACCAAATATTTTTTATTTTTCGATGTTACAATAAAATAATCAGAATTGTCGGTGTATTGCTTTACAGCAGTTTTAGCTAATGAAAACACACTACAGGTATCTGTTTCATCGGTTTTTATTTTTAACCTGTTGCCTTGTTTATTTAAATAATTGCACGAATAATTTATAGTATATGTTTTAATAAAACGATTGGGTGATAAGGCCTTTGATTTGAAACAGGCCAGGCAAATTTTCCCGTTGGCATCAAAATTAAATACAGTATCATAAACTGGTTTAATGATCACTTTCTCATTTTCTTTAATGCCCCACTTTAAATTTTCTTTAAAAGGCATGGTCTGAGCGACGAGTTTTTGTAAAAAAACCAACAAACTAAAAACTACTATTTTAAGACTAAACCTCAACGTATATTGAGCATTAAAAGTAATTAAAATTTGATTTATAAACGAAAAATAGAATCATTTTAATACTTAGTAACATCTCAAATTAACTTATATTTGCATTAGTAAAATCGGGCATGAACTGCATAATTGTTGACGATAATAAAATGGCCCGGGCAGCCATGAGACAGCTGATAAGCCAGGTAGATTTTCTTGAGCTTAAAAAAGAATGTGCTGACCCCGTTGAAGCCTTTAACTATTTAAAGACGGAAGCTACCGACCTTGTTTTTTTAGACATAGAAATGCCCGGTATGACAGGGATTGAACTTCTTAAAAACCTTGATAAACACCCACTCATTATTTTTATAACCGCAAATAAAGATTATGCGATTGAAGCTTTTGAGTTAAATGTTGCCGATTACATTTTAAAACCGGTCAATCTTTCTCGTTTTATAGCGGCTGTTTCACGAGCTAAAGAATTATTTGATAACAAAGGCCAGAAAATTGATTTTGATGAAAATGATAAGGATTACATTTTTGTAAGGTCAAATTCACAGTTGGTAAAAATAAAAATTAACGATATTCTATATATTCAGGCACTTGGTGATTACGTTAACATATTTACATCAACCGCTCGCAATACGGTTCATATAACATTAAAAGGAATTGAAGAAAAGCTGCCTTCAAAAAAATTTTACAGGCTTCACCGCTCTTATTTAATTGCTACCGATCATATCGATCGTGTAGAAGAAGGAAACGCTTTTATTGGTAAACATCCAATTCCAATAGGCGAACAATTTAAAAAAGAGCTACTCAAAAAACTGAACCTTATTTAACATCAATTTACATTTTGCTGGTTACTTTTGGCCTTACAGATATTATAAAATAAGTAGGCATTAAATTCACATATTTATAATAGATGTTTCTTAAAAAAGGCTGTACATATCGATTTTATTAAATTATTTAAAATGGAAGTTCTCAAAACGGGTAAATTATTGCCCATATCTTTAAGTGCTTTACAATAGAAACAACCAAAAAATAGATGAAAAATATCTGGAATTTAGGGATAAAATTAAAAATAGGATTAGGCTTTGCGTTCATTCTTATTATTATGGTTAGTGTTCAATACGGTCTTAATAAAAGTATAAACAACGTTATCAGGTCGCAGGAAGAATTATTGACCAGCACAAAACTTTCTACAGAGATAGAAGCTATAAAATCTTCTGTTATTTTTTTTGAAAGTAAGATGAAGGGTTATGTACTTACTTCAAACGATACACTGTTAGAGAATAATGAAAAATATCTTAACGATATTGTGTTAAAATTTAGAGGGCTTCAAAAACTCTCGCCAAATGCTGAACAAAAAGAGGCAATAAATACGCTTGTAAGTTTGCTCAACAAACAAATTCAATTTACCGATGAAGTTATTTTTCAGCACACCATCGATCCTAAAAACGCTGTATCACTTATTCGTTCAGGCAGCGGTAAAAAGTTAATGTCAACCATTATTAACGAGCTTGACAAGATAAACAGTATTGAAGAAAAAAAATTTGAAGAAATTCTAGCTAAGAATAAAAAGTACAGCCACTCAGTAAAACTAATGGATACATCGGCATATATCTTTGCTTTTTTATTGGTACTTACTTTTATTGGGTTTTTGTACTCCGACATTAATAAACGCCAGAAGCTTGAGCAAGAACTTGTAATAGCGCAAAAAAAGGCAGAAGATGCGGCCATTGTTAAAGAACAGTTCATGGCCAACATGAGCCACGAAATAAGAACGCCAATGAATGCCATTATTGGTTTTAATAACCGCTTAATGAAAACGAATTTAAGCGCCGAACAAAAAGATTATGTTTTTGCAGTGCAAAGTTCGGGCGAAAATTTACTAACGATCGTAAACGATGTGCTGGATTTTTCGAAAATAGAAGCGGGTATGGTGAAATTAGAAAGTATACGTTTTAATTTACCTGATCTCTTGCATTCGGTTCATAATATGTTTTATATACAGGCCAAAGAAAAAAAAATTGAGCTGCAGATAAATATTTCAGAAAATGTTCCGCAATATGTTATTGGCGATCCAACACGGCTTACTCAAATATTATTAAACCTTGTGGGTAACGCCCTTAAGTTTACCTATGGCGGTGCCGTAAGCATAAATGCCGAAACCATTAATCAAAACGAAAAGCAATTTTATTTACAATTTAAAATAAAAGATACCGGTATTGGTATCGCAAAAGAAAAAATTCACGAGATCTTTAACCGCTTTACACAGGAAAAATCGGATACTAACCGAATATATGGCGGTACCGGTCTTGGCTTATCTATCGTAAAAAAATTGCTGGAATTACAAAATGGAACTATTATGGTTGATAGTGAAAAAGATAAAGGTTCTACTTTTACTTTTATTATTCCATTTGCAAAAGTTAACGGTTTGCACATTGATACAAGTATAAAGCCTGAAAAAGCCGGTGAACCTTTTACCAAACATAAGGTAAAAATATTGGTTGTTGAAGATAATATCATGAACCAAAAACTGGCAGGGTTTATGCTCAATGATTGGGGCTTTGATCATGATATTTGCAGTAACGGTAACTTAGCTATCGAAAAAATAAAGAACAATAACTATGATCTTATTTTAATGGATATTCAAATGCCTGGCATGAACGGTTACGAAACTACCCAAGTATTGCGTACACAATTAAACATACACACTCCTGTTATTGCTATGACAGCTCACGCTTTGCCGGGAGAAAGAGAAAAATGCATCAGCTATGGCATGACCGATCATATATCAAAACCCATTAAAGAAAATGAGTTGTATAATTTAATAACTAAACATCTTCATTTAATAATTGAGAATTAATACGTATGGATGCCCCGTCAAATAAAGTTACAGATTTGTCTTACCTTATTGCTATCTCTAAAGGTAATAAAGCTTTTATTGATGAAATGATAGATATTTTTCTTTCAGAAAACCCATTGGAAATTGAACTTTTAGAATCTGCCATAGAAGAGTTGGATTATGAAGGCATTAAGGCTTATGCTCATAAAATGAAATCCACAATTCCATTTGTTGGCCTGGATAAATTAATTGAAAAAGACCTTGAACAGATAGAAACCCTTGCCTCCCTGAAAAACGAAACGGAAACTATTGAGCGCCTGTTCGCTCAAATAAAAAAAATATGCCTGATAGCCACCGAAGAGTTAAGACCCCATTGAATTTTGTCAAAAAAAGAAATGAATGAAAGGCAAAAAAATAAAAAATATAATTATTTCAACAGGCATTACAATTTTTTTAATTGCAGTGATGGTAATTATTTTTATTTCGCCTCTTGCAAAATATATTATTGAAAAATACGATCAAAAGATACTGGGCCGCACAGTAACTTTAGATTGGGCCTATGTAAATCCCTTTACAGGATACGTTCACTTAAGAAATGCTAAAGTATACGAAACAAACAGCGATACCCTTTTTTTTTCATCAAAAGGTATTAGCGCTAATCTTTCCATGCACAAACTGTTTTCCAAAATGATCGAAATTAATGATATGGTTTTAGATCAGCCATTTGGTGTTATACAACAGGATACGGCAAAAAAATTAAATTTTAACGATATTATTGAACGCTTTACACCAAAAGACAAAACACGAAAATCAAAAAAAAATCCGTTTAAATTCAACATACTAAACATTGTAATTAACGATGGTATATTTATTTACCGTGATCTTCGCGTGCCTGTGAATTACCCAATAAAACATGTAAATATAAATAGCCCCTGGGGCTTTAGATGGGATTCGGATAGCATTAAGAGTGATTTTAATTTTGAAGCAGGTATTGGCAAAGGATCTGTTAAAGGAAATTTAAAGATGAGTTACCGTGATCTTGGTTACAGACTACAAACTGTATTTACCAAATATGATCTTAAATTTATTGAACAATACTTAAAAGACCTTATTAACTACGGCGTTTTTAGCGCCAGTTTTGATGCCGACGTTATAGCTACCGGAAATTTCAGAAGGGCTGAAGATCTTTCTGCAAAAGGCTCTTTGGCTATTAACGATTTTCATTTTGGAAAAAATAAGTATGAAGATTATGCTTCTTTCAAAAATTTCTCAGTGCATATTTATGAACTTAGCCCAAAAAATAAAAAATATGACTTCGATTCAGTTTCGCTTGACAAGCCTTTTTTGAAATATGAACGTTATGATCATCTTGATAATCTTCAAACTATTTTTGGACGCAAGGGAACGAATGTGTCATCTGCCAAAGGATCAAGAAAGTTTAATTTGATATTTACACTAGCTGATTACATCGTAAAATTATCGAAGAATTTTTTAAAAAGTGATTATAAGGTTAACCGGCTTGCTATTTACAGAGGTAATTTATTGTATAATGATTATAAGCTGAGCGAAAAGGTTTCGTTGGGTATCAGGCCTTTTTATATTTTAGCCGACTCCATTAATAAAAATGACAACAGGGTAAAAGTAGATCTTCGGTCAAACCTTAATCCTTATGGTGACATTGCTATTCATGTAAGTGTAAATCCAAAAGATAGTTCTGATTTTGACATGAACTATCATTTGCAAAAAATCCCTGCCACACTTTTTAATCCTTACCTTGTAAACTATACTTCTTTCCCACTAAACCGTGGAACTATAGAAATAATGGGTAATTGGCGGGTAAGAGAAGGAGTAATCCATAGCCAGAATCGTTTATTGGTAATTGATCCTAGAGTTGGAAAGCGTGTTCACAAAAAAGACATTAAGTGGATACCATTGCCGGTAATTATGGCAATAGTACGTGAACGTGCTAATGTTATTGATTATACAATACCAATTACAGGTAATTTAAAAAAACCAAAAATTAACTGGGAAGATGTTATTAAAGATGCTTTAACGAATGTTTTTGTAAAACCCGTAACAACTCCATACCGGATAAGAGTTAAACAAACAGAAAAAACAATTGAAAAAACTATTTATGTAAAGTGGCCAATGCAGGAAGCAGAAATAAACCGCTCACAGGAAAGGTTCTTAAATAAGATATCTGATTTTTTAGAAGAACATCCGCAAAGCTCAATTTCTGTATATCCACAAACTTTTGAAGAGAAGGAAAAAGAATATATTTTATTTTATGAGGCCAAGAAAAAATATTTTTTGCATGTAAATAAAAAAACAACAAAAGAATATACCGAACATGATTCATTAAATGTTACAAATATGTCTGTTAAAGATTCTGCATTTTTTCATTATGTAACAAAATGTTGTGATGATGGTTTATCGTTTACAATACAGGAAAAATGCGAGCGTTATGTAGGTAAAAGCCTTATCAATAAAAAATACGCGCTATTATTGAATAATCGAAAAAATACATTTTTAAATGTGTTTAAAGAAAATGGCACATCCACCCAGGTAAAAATGCATCCAAATGAAAATTCAATTCCCTACAACGGTTTCTCCTTCTTTAAAATTGCTTATGCCGGAGATATGCCAGAAGTGCTGCAGGAAGCTTACCGGGAAATGGAAAAATTGAATGACGAAACACCAAGAGACAGGTATAGTGATATAAGGAAAAAAATAAAAAAGATGTTCCGGAAAAAATAATTTTTAGTTTAAAAAAAAGGCAATTTAAAAATTGCCTTTTTTTTCTTAAACTTATTCTTCTTCATCTGTATCGGCTGCAGCCTGAACATTGATGGTTGATTCGGCAATCTCAGATAATTTTCCATCAGCACCTTTTTCTTCTTCAAGAATTTCTTCCAATATACCTACAGCATTTTCTAAACCCAAAGTTACGGCAAATGTTCTTAAAGTTCCGTAAGAAGCTATTTCATAATGTTCAACTTTTTGTGCAGCTGAAATAATTCCCGCATCGCGCATAGCGCCTTTATCAGTATCTTTCATGATCTCCTCTGCTTCTTTTGTTAAACCAGCCATTGCTTCACATTTTTTTGCTACCGCTTTTTTTCCAATAGTTTCAAATACCTGTTCCACTTTTTTAACCTGTTCTTCTGTTTCAGTCAGATGATTTTCAAGCGCTTCTATTAAATCAGGAGAAGTTGCATTCTTGATCATTTTTGGGATTGCTTTTGTTAACGCTTTTTCCGCCCAATAAATATCTTTTAATTCATCTTCAAATAATTCCATAAGTTTGGATTCATCCATACCGTATTCCTTGGTTTTTTTAGGCGCTTTTTTAGCCATTGTTGCGTTTGTTTTCATAGTATCAGTTTTAAAAATTTACATAATAAAAAAGCAAAAAATATGCCTCAGAAAAACACCTCATATAGCTAAATACCTGAGATAATGTGCAACATCTTCCTCCATTTATCACAAATTGAGGTGTATTTAATAAAACTTCTTGGCATAATGTTAGCTTTTAAATACTAAATGAGTATGCACAAATACAATATAGGATGCTCGGGCTACTATTATCCAAACTGGAAAAACAAATTCTATCCACAAGGACTCCAACCTAGGCAGTGGCTGGAATATTATAGTTCTGTTTTTAATGCGGTTGAATTAAATGGTACTTTTTACAGAACACCAAAACTTTCTGACCTTAAAAAATATGCAAGTGTTACAAAAGATGATTTTACCTTTTCGGTGAAAATGAGCAATTATATTACACATATAATAAAAATGAAAGATGCTAAGTCAAGCATCAATAACTTCCAGGATCTTATAATTAGCGGTTTGGATACAAAATTAGCCTGCTTCTTATTTCAGCTTCCTCCCTCTTTTCATTATACAGAAGAAAATTTAATGCGGGTTATAGAAAACGTACCACACGATCCCAAAAATGTAATTGAATTCAGACATATATCTTGGTGGAATAACGAAATTGAACAAATTCTCGAAAAAGCGAACCTTACTTTTTGTAACATTGATTATCCCGGAATTAAAAGCTATATAATAAATACCTCCAATATATTCTATTTTCGCTTTCATGGTAATCCTGAGCTTTTTAAATCGGCTTATTCCGTAGAAGAGCTTGCGTGTTTTCAGAAGCGTTTTCCAAAAGAAAAACGAGCATATGTTTATTTTAATAATACATATTATGAAGCAGGTTATAAAAATGCAAAACAGATGATGGAGTTAACCAAATTAATTCCTTAACAACTATGTGTACATGTAATTCTACAGAAGCATACTTTTTTTATGGTATTACATTTGCAGAATAGAGGGTGTAACATAAAAAAATAAATCATGGGAAACATACTTTATACAGTCGCAGTAATATTGGTAATTATTTGGGCGATCGGGTTTTTAGGCTTTCACGCAGCCGGCATTATTCACATCCTTTTAGTGATAGCTATAATTGCTGTTCTATTAAGATTAATTCAAGGCAAAAAACCTGTTTAACTTTATAATGGCAAGTATTACACTTATTTCAAACACTGAACATAAAAATACACGCCTCAAAAATATTTTGGCGTGTATTTTATGTATTGTTATTCCTTTAGCAATTGGCGGCATTTAAGCTATATTACATCGGGCGAAATAAATGGCGGATGGTTCAATTCTTTGGAAAAGCCGGCTTTTCAACCACCTGATAAAGTATTAGGGCCTGTATGGACTGCTTTGTATCTATTAATGGGGATTTCATTGTTTTTTGTTTGGAAAAGCCCTAAAACAGATTTGAGAAAAATTGCTTTATGGGCTTTTGGGATACAATTATTTTTAAATTTCTGGTGGAGTATTTTATTTTTCTCTTTCCATTTATTATGTATATCAATAATTGATATTGTTGTTATGTGGATACTGATCTTTTATATGATCTTTTTGTTCCGCAAAACAAAGGCAAGTGCGGGCTATTTAAATATTCCGTATTTACTTTGGGTGAGTTTTGCAACTGTCTTAAATGTCGCCATCTGGATTCTTAATTAGAACAAAGATGTTTGAACAAAATGTTGTTTAAGGATAGGTTGTATGACTATTTTATTTCCGGTAATATGAAAAACATCTGTTTCATAATCACGTGAAGCAACAACAATTTTAGTATCCCCCGCATGCGCCGCAAATAATTTTTGCACCAATTGCGGGCTATTATTTTCTCGTGAAAGGTGTGATAATATCAAATGACTTAAATTTTCAGATCTATGCTTTGTAAATATCTCTAATGACTGAACGTTAGATAAATGTCCGTGACCACTACGAATTCGTTTTTTTAAATAAAAAGGATAGCCGCCGGTCTCTAACAATTCTTCATCGTAATTAGCCTCTAAAAAGGCGGCGTGACAATCTTTAAAATTCCCAATCACATGATGACAGGCATTTCCAATATCTGTAAGCACACCTATATTAATACCATTACCTGAAATTATAAAACTATAAGGGTCAGCCGCATCGTGGAGTTTTGGAAAAGGTTTCACATTAAGTTCTCCAACTTTTATATTTTCATAAGCGCGAAAGGTTCTGATAAATTGCACACCAATATTCAGGTTACTATTGTTTAACGTGCCATTGGTAATATAAACAGGTAATTTGAATTTTTTAGATAAAACCTCAACGCCTTTAATATGATCGGTGTGCTCGTGTGAAATAAAAATGGCTTTTACATTTTCAATATTCAGGTCCAAACGTTTCAACCGCTTTTCTGTTTCTTTGCAGGAAATACCTGCATCTATCAATACAGCTTCTTTATCATTACCAATGTAATAACAATTGCCGTTACTGCCCGAATTAAGTGATGTAATGAAAAGTGACATTGTATTACAAAGAAACTGAAATTAAGGTTTCAGAAACCAAAAATAATTTAAACTTATGAAAAAAATGAGCTGAATATACGTTGAAAAAAATATGAAAATATTTTTTGCTCTACATGGTCAGGCTGTGCAACCGACTAACTTAAATATCCAACTACTTAGGCCATATGCATACACGAAAGCCTACAATTGTTAATTACCTGTTCAAACAATTGTTTTTAAATTATAATTCGCAACATTGTATTTACATAAAGATCGTGTTGTGGTAACAAAGCTGTTTTACCTTTATAATAGTTATGGTTGTTCTCATATAATTAATGCCAAAAGCCGACACCAAAGCAAAAGTAATGGTGGGATACGGTTTAAAAAATCAGGTTATTAATGTAAAAGCCGGGTCGTGCTACCCGGCTTTTATATTTATTAAAAATTTATTCTACGCCGGTAATTAATGGTCTTATCTTTTTTGGCAAGGCATCGAGTAAAACCGCAGAGGAAGGATACTGTGAATCATAAACAACCGGCTCTTCCGCTTCATCACCAAGATTATGTATTTTGTGGTTTTTTACAAATGCCTCTTGCCAATTACCATCCTGAGTTTTGAATTGAAAAAACACCTTGTAAACCGTTTGATTGTTTACTTTAGTACTTGTTGGTTCTTTACGTACTACTTTACCTTTTGTTAGAATACCATTTTGTACTAAATAAATATTTCTTTTTGCGCTATGAAGAGAGAAGATCAAAAAGACAAGACCAATAAAAGGGAAGACACCCATTAAAGGCAAGATCCAAAAGCTGAAAGGTGCGGCACGCATATTTTGTATCCTGGAAAGCGCGAGATCATTTGCTACGTATTGAATAAGTACCGAATCACCCTTTTCAATACCCTGGTCTTTTGCATAAGAATGACCGAAATATGATTTACCGTTTATTTGATATTTGTAAGCATAATCATAAATTCTTTTTTTGTTCTCTTTACTTGCTGTTTCTTCCTTTGAAACTACAATACCATTTATAGACGGATCTGTTTCTTTAAATGTAAAAGCCGATTTAAAATCGGCCATCGAACCAAATACTATTGGAAAAACACTTCCAAATAAAAAGAAAACGATACCAATAACAGCAATTGGATTCACAAAAAAGATCTTTAGCTTTAATCCCCACGAAATAGTTCTTGGAAGATCGAAATTGCTTAAAGAATTTATTTTATTGACTGTTGCCATGTTTTATAAATTTAATTTCTAACGCCTATAATACAAACATTCCTTCGACTCCACGCAGGATAAACTGACTCGTTTGTATTATACTCTTACTCCTATAATACAAACATCATCCAACTGCTCCAATCCACCTTTCCATTTAGTAAATGCTTCTTCCAGTTTTTGTTTTTGTTGTTTACTCTCCTCTTCATGAACTGAAACAATTAATTCTTCCAGCTGTCTATATTTGAATTTCTTTCCTTTTGGTCCACCAAACTGATCCGCATAACCATCCGTAAATAAATAGATCTGGTCGCCTTTATTAAGTTTTAAGGTATGCGTAGTAAAATTAGTTGCATCTATATGTACACCTATTGGTTGTTTATTGGCTATTATTTCTACCAGTTTATTTTCCTGAATATACCATAATGGATTGTTTGCCCCACTCCATCTAACAGTACAATTTGTTTTTTGTGCGCCCCATTCAATTGCAACTAGCGAAATGTCCATCCCATCTTTCACTTCACTCTCACTCTTTTCAAATGTCTCAATCACCAATTCTTTTACTTTATCTAATATCTTGCCCGGATCAGTAATGCCAAACTCTTTTACCGTACGATTTAATGCATTACTGCAAACTACACTTACCATTGCACCTGGCACCCCGTGTCCGGTGCAATCTGCAGCAGCAATTAAAAGGATCTCTGACTTTTGACTGATCGTTTCCATCCAATAAAAATCACCGGCAACAATATCTTTTGGTTTGTATAAAATAAAACTATCAGGCAATTGTTCCTTCCACATTTTTTCAGGAGGCAAAATAGCATCCTGTAAACGCTTTGCGTAGTTAATAGAATCTGTAATTTCTTTATTTTTTTCTTCTACAAGATCTTTTTGTAATTCAATAACCTGTTTTTGTTTTTTTGTTACTTTAAACCGGTTAAACATAAAAGCGGCAAATACGATCACAAGTATCAAACCACCGTATAAAACGAAACGTTGATTTTTTTCCTGCTGTAATTTTATATCACGCATCCCTTTTTCACTTTCAAACTTTAAACTATCGGCAATAGTTTTCCTGTCAAACTTGTATTGCATTTCTTTGCGTGTAATATCTTTTGTACGTGTTTCGTTCACTAACGAATCTCTTTCACTTATGTAAAGTGTATAATACTCGTATGCTTTTTTATAATCACCTTTTTGTTTCCACGCCTCTGACAAGCAAAAACAGGCAATGTTGGCAGATTCGGGTGATTGTATCTCTTTTGCTAATTTAAGGCCCGCTTCACAATAACTTATAGCATCATTAGCCTTATGCATATCTAAAAAAGTAGTACCAATGCTTACATTGTTGGAAGCGACACCCAACTGATCGCCTAATTGTTCGTAAACAAGCATTGCTTTGTAATAATAAAATAAAGATGAATCCAGTTGTTTAAGATCGTGGTTAATTGTACCAAGGTTATGAAGTGATGCAGATATGCCCTGAAGGTTATTGAATTTTTTATAAAGACTATAACTTTTGTTATAATACGTTAATGCGGTTTGCAGATCTTTGGCATCGGCATATATATTGGCGAGGTTCTGATAACAGCCCGCAATGGACTCTTCATCCTTTATTCTTTTATAACAATCCAAACTTTTAAAAAGATATTCCATTCCCTTTTTATAATCTTTCTGATCATAATATACAAGCCCCAGGCAACTATAAGTATCTCCAATATCTCTTTCTTCCTTTCTGTTTTCGCGAATGTGAAGTGCCTGGTAGTAATAATCGAGCGCTTTAGGATAATCACCCATATATTGATAATTGATCCCTATTTGATTAAACGTTTTTGCTATTTCCGATGAATCTTTTGACTGCGTGTCAAATTTTAAGATCTCGAAATTATATTTTAACGAGGTTTCATATTCGCCACGCATTGAATAAGCAATTGCCATATGGTTATATGCATCTATCATGGCCGATTTATCCTTTAAAGAGGTTGCAACTTCAAAATGCTTTTTTGAAAACAAAATGGCAGAATCTGTATTTATGTAGAGGTAGGCCCAGCTCAGCTTACTAAGCAACTTATTCTGAACTTTAAGATCTGTTGGATTTGTTTTGTAAACCTGTAATAAGGAATCAGAGTTTTGAGAATGGCTCACAAAACTAAAAGATGCAACCGCTAAAATTAAAAAATAGCGCATACCACAAGTAAGTATCTTTTAAAGATATATAATTTTTACATAAGATATGTAAGCGCAAAAATTAAATTATAGTTTTTCTTTTATCCTCTCAAGGCCACTTTTAATGCCTGAGCGTAAAAGCTTACCATATCCATCATCCGGAAGTAACTCTGCAAAAGTATTTGCCTCATTATAATATAACTTTGCTTTTTCAAAATTCTTAAGATCTTCATGTCCTTTGGCAATATTTAAATACAAAGAAGGTAATCCGCCGGTAATATCTACCGCCTGTACTTTTAAGGCGTGTCGGAGAGCCGTTTCATCCCACTTTAGTTTATCTTCAATACTTTTTTGGTGCCGCGCAAAATAATGTGCCGAAATAAATTTCTCAAGATCATTTTGAGATTCATTCCAGGCCTGTTCAAACAATGTAGCTGCATCTTCGGGCTTATTAAGACCTTCCTGCTCCATACCAAGGGCACAGAGCTTTACTATTTTGTTTTCGGGATCAAACTGCATGCATTAAAAATATGCAAATTATTGCGTACAAGCAATTACAGTTTTAGTGAATAAACTGCCACATATAAAACAAAGGCTTCCGCTTACTAAAAGCGCCAATTGGTTACATGTATTAATAATAACTTTACACTGTAACTAATATTCACTTTTAAATTATATAGGTTATGAAACAGATTCTTATAGACGCGGGTACATACCTTAGCATTGCCGCACTACTTTTATTAGGCTACGGATTTTTTTTACTAACTATCAATTAAGTTTAGGGTTAAAGGCACAATTGTAAGTTAATGTATGGTTTTAATCATCCGTTAATTTACATGGCTTGCCGAATATTCATCCTGGTTAGGTATAGTTGTATTTATTTGCTCGTTCATAGTATTATTTTCTATATTCTTGCAAAAGCAATGCCTGAATTAAACGCTTACTTTATTATTATAAATCCATCCGACATTACTCATGTCATCCCCTGAAGTCGTGTAATTAATTGTTTTACTGGTTTTTTTATATTTACCACGAATTTTCATGCCCCGCTAAAAAATGATGGCACTTTTTACAAAATCCTTTATTAATTTTCATATGACTACAATTATTAAAGAAAACGTTTTTTTCGCTTTTTTAAATAGTAAATATCTTGTTTTGAGGTGTTGGCGCTAGGTTTGGTTTCCCGAAAAATTATTTAGCCTCACGCGCGGCCCAAAAAGGTGTAAATCCCGATAACTATCAGGATGTAAATGCAAATTTAGCAGCACAAGTGTAGTGTTTTTTGTTTTGTGCCTCATCTTAAGAATGCATGCTTTTGCTTTGAGATTAACTAAAGCTGATCCCGATAAAATCAAAGCTGCAAATACAAAAAGCATTTTCTTCCGGAAAATATTTGTTTTCCATTCGCTTCCAAAAGCTCGCTTTTGGCGCGCCTGGAAAACAAAAAAGCCACCTTTTGGTGGCTTTTTGCATTTGTTGTGATCCCGCTGGGATTCGAACCCAGGACCCCTACATTAAAAGTGTAATGCTCTACCAGCTGAGCTACGGAATCATTACAACTTTTTCGCAGGAACCGTTCTTTACTTAAAAGAACATTTCGTGTGCGGGCCCGATTTTTATTGAAATTTTCAAAATCGGAGTGCAAATATAGTTTCATTTTATTCATTTGCAAAATAATTTTCGCAAATATTTAATATTTCTTTTTTCGTTGTTTTCAACACTTTTTATACATTAGCCTTGTTATGGTTGAAACCCCTATAATCAAACTGCTCAAAGGTTTTTGCTCCGTTTCTTTTGGCGAAACCCGCGAGAATGTAAAGGCTATTTTTGGTGAACCCGAGGAAATGCAAACCCTAACCGATGATATCCTGAATACCTCTTCTTTAGTTTACCATTACTGGGATCTTGGCTTCTCGCTTTTCTTCGATAATAACAAAAATCAAACGTTTACAAGCGTTGAAATTGATAACAGAGATACTTTGTTATTTGATGTTAAATTATTTACTCTTAAAGAAAAAGAACTAGTAGATCTTATGAAAGCAAACGGTTTTGCTTTAACAGATACAGAAACGCACGAGTGGGGCGAAAAACGCATTAGTTTTGATGCCGCAGGTTTAGATTGTTATTACGAAAATCACAAATTGGCATCTGCCAATTTTGGTATTGTTGATGCCGAAAACAACTTTTATTATTTCCCGAATTAGATTGCTTATGTTCTTCTCCCTTGGGGAAGGATTTAGGATAAGGCTAAATCCGGCTTTGATAAAACCTCAATAAACCGTAACTTTAACCACATAAAAATTAATCACATGCCTGGAACAGAATTATTTGGCGCCGAAGAGCGTAAAGAAATTGAAGACGTTTTATCTACCGGAATTATGTTTCGTTTTAACCATGATGCGCAACGCAATAATATCTGGAAAGCAAAAGATTTTGAGGAAGAAACAAAAAAAATAACCAAAGCAAAATATGCCTTAGCAGTTTCTAATGGTTCGGCCGCTATTATGGCCGCGCTTGCCGCTTCAGGAATTGGTACGGGAGATGAGGTTATTTGTCCGCCATTTACTTATATAGCCACCATTGAAGCCATTTTATTATTGGGCGCTTTACCTGTTTTTGCTGAAATTGATGAAACGCTCTGTTTAAGTGCTTCTGGTATAAAAGCTGCAATTACTCCAAAAACAAAAGCCGTTTGCCTGGTACACATGTGCGGTGGTAACGCCAATATGGACGAAATTATGGCCGTTATTAAAGAAAATAATCTTATTTTGGTTGAAGATGCCGGGCAAGCTTTTGCTGCTTCCTATAAAGGTGTTGCTACAGGCTGTTTTGGAAAAGCAGGTGCCTACTCATTCGACTTTTTTAAAATAGCAACTGCCGGCGAAGGCGGAATATTGGTTACTAACGATGAAACTACCTTTAAATTAGCCGATAATTATTGCGACCACGGCCACGACCATATTGGCAGCAATCGTGGAATGGAAAATCATCCTGTAATTGGGTTCAATTTTAGAATTAGCGAATTACACGCTGCTGTTGGAGCGGCACAAACACGCAAAGTGCCATTTATACGTGAAACAAACTTAAAAATCAAAAAATCGCTTCAAACACATTTATCAAAAACCGAAGGTGTTAGTTTTGCTAAACTTGGTGACGAAAATGGCGATTCAGGTACTTTTTTAAATATTTTAATGCCAAGCACCGAAATTGCAAAGCGCACGGTAGATGAAATGAACAAAGCCGGTGTTGGTGGTTTTAATTACTGGTTTACAAATATGTACCACTTTATTAATCAATGGGATCATATTAAACAACTAAAAACAGCGTCTAAACTGGCCATCCAGGTTTTAGGAGCACCGCAGGATTACAGCAATTTAAACCTTCCTAAAACACAAGATGTGGTGGGGCGCTTAATTTCTTTTGGAATTCGTTGTACATGGACAGAGGAAGAAGTTAAAACATTAGCAACAAAAATTTCAGAGTGCGTTGTTAAAGCCATGCAAACTGAAAAAGTGTAATTATTTTAACACCTAAAAATCCATCTATTGAGCACAATGGATGGATTTTTTATTTGTGTAAATTTACACCCTGCAAAACGATCAAAAATATTTATCACTACTGACCAAAGATCTTGAAGCACTTTCATTGAAATGTAATTCTAAAAACGGTCGCCTTATTATTAATTCAAAAGATACTTCTATTGAAGTAAATGTTGGAGAAAAAGGAACAGGAAATAATTTATCCATTCCCATTGATTACATTATTACACAACGTAAAAAAATAATCCCGATAATTTTATCAAAGCTCAATTTAAACAAAACTGTTTTCGCAAGAAACTGCAAGGTTGAAAAAATAACAAAACAAATAGCAGAAGATTTTTTTAATGAATATCATTTTTTCGGATCTACCACCAGCGCTTATAATTACGGCTTATTTTATAAGGATGAATTAATTGGCGCCGCTTCTTTTTCAAAAGGAAGAAAGATGAACCGTTTGCCCGAAGGAAAACAATCGTTTGAATTGATACGTTTTTGCTGTAAGAGAGGAATTACAATCACAGGTGGTCTTTCCAAACTCATGAAACATTTTTTTGAAGAAAAAAAGGCGGGTGATATTATGACCTATGTTGACAAACAATTCTCTAATGGCGGTTCGTTTGCAAAAGCAGGGTTTAAAAAACACAGCGAAACGCCCCCACTCTCTTTCCTGGTAAATAAAAAAACATTTGAACGCATTACTTTTAAAGAGAATTTTGACGAAAAGCAATTTTACAAAACACAAAATGCCGGAAATATTAAAATGATCTACAAGCCAAATGAAAAATAATTGTCTTGTTATATTAGGCCCCACAGCAAGCGGAAAAACACAGCTGGCTTGTGAATTGGCATATCATTTACATGGTGAAATCATTTCTGCTGATTCAAGGCAGGTGTATAAACAGTTAGATATTGGTACGGGAAAAGATCTTGATGAATATATAGTTAACGGCAAAAAAATAAATTACCATTTAATAGATGTTGTTGAACCGGACGAACAATTTTATTTGCCCGATTTTGTTCGTGAACTAAAAATTGCTTTTGATAAGATAATTTCAAATAATAAGCTACCCATCATTTGCGGGGGAACAGGCTTATACTTAGATACTTTGCATAAAGATTTCAGCTTTACGCAAGTAAAAGAAAACGAAACTTTAAGAAAAGAATTAGAGCCTCTTTCTAAAGAAGACCTTCAAAAAAAATTAAGTGCTTACGAAAACGAAAAATTAAAAGATGTTGATCTTGCTTCCAAAAAACGTTTGATCCGTGCCATTGAAATTGCCGAATATTTAAAGCATAATAAAACAGAACTAAAAAATGCTGATTTGCCTTACAAACCTTATTACATTGGTATAAACCTGAGTACTGAAAAACGAAAAGAATTGATCTATAAACGTTTATTATTAAGACTGGACAGTGGTTTGATCGAAGAAGCGGAAAACTTATTAAAAAACGGGATGACGCACGAACGTTTGCAATTTTTAGGACTGGAATATAAATTCCTTTCTTTCTTTTTACAAGATAAAATATCCAGACAAGAATTACTTATACAATTAAGAACTGCCATCAATCAGTTCTCTAAACGACAAATGACCTGGTTTAGAAAAATGGAAAAAGAGGGAATAAAAATAAACTGGATCGATAAAGGCACGGATGTGAAAGAAATTCTCAAAGATCTGGAATCAAAATTTTGATCATTGATCAAGTTTAGGTTCGTCTTCTTTGCTTAAAATTTCAGTTTTACTATTCCCTACAGTAATACCATTTTCAGTAGCTACTAAGGTAAATGTTTTCTTTTCTATAGCCACACCGGGTATATCCATATCATCATTTGTAACGATACATGTGATTTCAATTTTTCCATCTACACCTATCTTAGCTTCTGTTTTTGTATCCATCATCGCTGGAGGATCACCACCACCCGATATCTCGGCAATATTAAAAAGTGTAGCTTGCTGGTTTTTATTCACAAACGTTCCGATCAACAATGTTCCTGAAAAGAAAGGACACGCTTCAAAAGTTGCATTCGTAATTCCCCAAATAAATAATTTATTGCTGTTTGGTAAATTAATTAAACTAACCTTATATGCAATACAGGTTTTTGTCATGCCTATATCCAGCGTTTCTAAATAAGCTTTATAACCACCGCTTTGTTTTAAAGAATCTATTTGTGCAAATTCATTAATATCGTAAACCAATCCTTCACCTAATTCGCCTTTTACAAAATTTACACCAAGCTGACGGATTTGTTGATAGGTAATTCTATTATTCGTATCTACTTTTTGAATAAACGTTGTATCAATATTTAAGGGCAATGAAAGTTCTTTAAAGTCTTTGTTATTAAATACAAAAGAAGAAGTATTTTCAACAACACTGCTATCTGTTTTAACAGTAGTATCAGTAATTGTTTGCTCTTTATTACCACAAGACACAAAAAGTAAAACGCTAAATAAGTAAATATAATTTTTCATAACATCTAAGGTAATGAATCTTTTAAAACTTCAATTTTTACTTTTGTCAAACCACTTTTTACAAAATCCAATTGTTTTGCCGCCCTTAAAGTGAGATCTATATTTCGTTTCGATTTTTTTGGTAAACGATCGTTGACTTTTACTATTACCACACTATCATTTTTTAGATTTGTCACTCTTACTTTTGTTCCAAATTTCAAGGTTTTGTGGGCGGCCGTTAAACTATCATGACGAAATCGTTCTCCACTACTACATTTTCTCCCTTCAAACTTTTTAGCATAAAAACTGGCCGTTCCGGTCTCGGTTTTACATGAATCGAGCTGCGAAAAACAGTTTAAAGAACTGGCAAAAAAGATAACTATGTAATATTTTTTCACTCTTCAATTTACAAATTTTACGCCGGAAAGAAAATCGAAAGATCAAGTTCATCGAAAAAAAGATTCGAATAACAGGTTTTAGTGCAAATTTTATGCCTCCAAAACCCCTGTCAATAAAGTAAAAAGTAAATTATTTTAAAATTTATTTGGAAGTATCAAAATTAATATATTAAATTTGTCGAAGATTAAAACCACCTAATGTGTGTTTTAATTTATTAAGAAGTGGCGAGAGAATAGGCTCACTGACCCACTGGCAACCAACTTAAAGTCCGCAAGGATTGGAAAACAGGTGCCAACTCCTACTCCGATGAAAAACGGAGAAAAATAAATTAAAAAAAGAAAAAATGAAACACACAAACTCAAAAAAACAAAACGCCACTCAGTTAAAAGGATTTGGTCTTAAATCTATTTCTTCATTTTTAATGATAGCTTGTTGTATGTGCTGCTGTTGCTGCATGTGCTAAGCTAATTTTCCCACAAAATTTTTATTGGAAAATTAACCCTGGCACTCCGGGGCAAATTTGATGCATTCTATTATCAGAATTTTCGCATCTGTTCAATTACAATTTTATTAAATCATTAAAAAAAGAAATCATGAATAACAATAATAACAAACCAAAAAATACAAGCACACTTATCTCCAACAACTTATTGGGCGATGAAGCACACAAAGATTTTTTAGCATTACAAACCGAGTTTGGAATTGCACAACGTGGTGGCGCTTATCCATTCAATATCATTCCTTCTCATATAAATCGTTTAACAAGTGATGTGAATTTTTTAACCTCTCTTGAAAAAAAGCAGTTAATTTTTTCAGGAAACATTTTTAATAACTAAAAACAAAACTGAGAAGATGAGTTTACAAAAATTTACATATCAAAAACGTTTTCAATTAGAAAGTGGTCAATCACTTCCTTCACTTGAGATTGCTTACCACACATTTGGCACGCTTAATAAAGAGCGCAACAACGTTATCTGGGTTTGTCACGCGCTTACTGCAAATAGTAATGTGTTTGACTGGTGGAATGGCTTATTCGGAGAAAAAAGTCTTTACAACCCAAATGATTATTTTATTGTTTGTGCCAATAATTTAGGTTCTTGCTACGGCACAACAGGCCCATTAAGCATCAACAATGAAACCAAAGAAGCGTGGTTCAATTACTTTCCGCAAATAACAATTAAAGACATTGCTGCTTCTTTAGAGTTATTAAAAGATCACTTGCGAATTGATAAAATTCATACGCTGGTAGGTGGTTCGCAAGGCGGGCAAATTGCGCAGGAATGGGCTTTGCAAAACAAAAATTTAGTCGAGAATTTGATTTTGATAGCGACCAATGCCCAACATTCACCTTGGGGTATTGCTTTTAATGAATCGCAACGCCTGGCTATTAAAGCAGACAGAACATACTATTCAAATACAACTGATGCGGCAAAAAAAGGTTTATGTGCTGCAAGAAGTATTGCTTTATTAAGTTATAGAGGATATAATACTTATGATGTAACTCAAAAAGATGAAAATTATAATAAAACTAATAATTATGCGTCGGCTTCTTATCAGCGCTACCAGGGAGAAAAATTGGTAAATCGTTTCAACGCTTACTCATATGTAAGATTGTTAGATGCAATGGATAGCCATAATGTGGCAAGAAACAGAGCTGAAACAAAAGAACTGGCTTTAAAACAAATTAAAGCACACACTTTGGTAATTGGCTTAACAAGCGATATTCTTTTTCCTTTGGCAGAACAAAAATTTCTCGCGAAGAATATTCCGGGAGCAAATTATGCAGAGATCGATTCTTCTTTTGGTCATGATGGGTTTTTAATTGAAACCGAAAAATTATCAAAGATCATCTCGATTTATTATGCTAATGAAAAAGTAAAAAAAGACAAACTGAATTTACAAAAAACAAACAATTAAAAATATTACAAAAAAAATGGCAAAGAAATTGAAAATAGGACTATTTGGCTTCGGCTGCGTTGGTCAGGGCTTATATTACGTATTAAATAATAGCACCGGTTTTAAAGCAGATATTGTGAAAATTGCAGTAAAAGATAAATCCAAAGAGCGCAGTATATCAAAAGACCTGATCACATTTGATAAATGGGAAATATTAAACAATCCTGAGATAGATGTAATTGTTGAATTAATTGATGATGCCGAGGAAGCGTTTAATATTGTTAGCCAAGCATTAAAAAAAGGCAAACATGTAGTAACTGCCAACAAAAAACTATTAGCTAATCATCTTGAAGAGCTATATAAATTACAACATGAGAATAATGTATCTTTATTATATGAAGCATCTGCAGGTGGAAGCATTCCAATTATTAGAACTTTAGAAGAATATTTTGATAATGAAGAGCTTGAAAAAGTATCGGGCATATTTAATGGAACAACAAATTACATCCTTACAAAAACCATTAACGAAAAATTATCTTATGCAACTGCATTAAAACAAGCCCAGGAAAAAGGTTTTGCAGAAACAGATCCGACCAGCGATGTAGAGGGATTTGATCCAAAATACAAAGCTGTGATAATTGCTTTACACGCTTTTGGATTGATCATTAAACCAGAACAAATTTTAAACCTTGGAATTACCACCCTCCATGATAATGATATAAAATATGCATCAGAAAAAGGCTATAAAATAAAACTAACGCCTGTCATTCAACGTTTAGAGAATGATAAAATTAGTGTTTTAGTAGCCCCACGTTTTGTAAAGGAAACTAACCAATTATTTAATGTTGACAATGAATTTAATGGTGTAATTGTAGAAGGAAAATTTTCGGGCGAGCAATTCTTACAAGGCAAAGGTGCGGGAAGTTACCCAACAGGGGCAGCTGTGTTATCAGATATTTCAGCACTTTCACATGGTTATAAATATGAATATAAAAAACACGTTCAAAAACACGCATCTGATTTCACCAATGATGCATTGATAAATGTGTATTTCCGTTACAATTCAATCATCGACCTTGATAAAATTGAATTTATAGAAATATCAGAAAAATATAACGGGGGAGAATACAATTATATAGTTGGTAAAGTTAGCCTGCAAACACTTTTAAATAACCGCGATTACATTTTGAAAAACAACCTGTTCATTTCACTGGTAAATGAGACTATACAACTTACTACAAAAAAAATAAATTCATTTAAAGAAAAACAATTAATAAACCATTAAAACTTAAACATTATGTCAATACGATTAGGAGACAGCGCACCGGACTTTGTAGCAGAGTCGAGCGAAGGAGAAATAAATTTTTATGAATTCTTAGGCACTAGCTGGGGTATATTATTTTCTCATCCCGCTGATTTCACACCTGTTTGTACAACAGAATTAGGTGCCGTTGCCAAACTAAAAAAAGAATTTGATAAACGTAATGTAAAAGTGATTGCCTTAAGTATTGACCCGGTAGAATCACATTTAAAATGGATAAACGATATAAACGAGACACAAAATACAAAAGTAAATTATCCAATCATTGCCGATCCTACTTTTGAAGTATCAAAGTTATATGGCTTTGTTCATCCAAATGCTTCAGATAAATTTACTGTGCGTTCTGTTGTGATCATTGATCCTTTAAAAAAAGTAAAATTGTTAATTACCTACCCTGCCTCAACGGGACGAAATTTTGACGAGATTTTGCGCGTAATTGATTCGCTGCAATTAACTGCGGATTATAGTGTAGCAACGCCGGCCAACTGGAAACATGGAGAAGATGTGGTGGTAGTTCCTGCTATTAAAACAGATGATATTCCCGCAAAATTTCCAAAAGGATTTAAAGAAATAAAACCGTATTTAAGAACAACACCACAGCCAAACATTTAATATAAACATCATGAAAAAAGTGCATTTAGGAGAGAACGGACCTGAAGTATCGCAGGTAATTTATAGTTTTTGGCGCGCGATGGAAGATCCGGATGGCGTTGCTTATGGTACGATCAAAAGCAAGCTTCTTGCATGTTTAAAACTCGGTATCACAACTTTTGATCATGCAGATATTTATGGCGATTACCAGGTAGAAAAATTATTTGGAAAAGCCTTAAAAGAAATTGATGTTAAGCGCGAAGAAATAGTTCTCTCCACCAAATGCGGTATTAATAATGTTAGTACTTCAAATTCTAATTACACAATAAGGCATTATGATAGTTCGCCCGAACACATTTTTAAAAGTGTAGAAAATTCTCTTAAAAATTTACAGACTGATTATCTTGATATTTTATTACTTCATCATCCCGATCCGTTAATGGATGCCGACGAGACAGCTTCTGCCTTAACAAAGCTTGTAAATAAAGGGCTTGTAAAATATATTGGTGTTGCCGATTTTACAGTGCATCAACATCAGCTTCTTCAATCACGATTGAGTATACCAATAATAACAAACCATCTTGAATTTAATTTATTGAACACACAACCAATAACCGATGGCACTATTGATTTTATTAAACAGCAATACAGCAGGCCGCTGGCATGGGCCCCTTTGGCTGGTGGCAAACTTTTAGACAAAAATGATCCATCCACTTTTAATATAAGGCATACTTTAAAAACAGTTTCACAAAAGTATTCTGTTAATGAAGAACAGTTAGCCATAGCATGGCTATTAAAAACCGGTGCTTTACCAATAGTTGGATCTAACAATTTAAAACGAATACAAAATGCCACCTCAGCTGTTGAAATAGAACTCGACAGACAGGATTGGTATGAAATTTATTTTTCTGCCATTAATACAGCAAAGAACATTTGATCATTCCAAATCTTTGAAAAATGAAAATCGCGATAAAAAGAATAGATAATGACTTTAACATGGAAGCTGTTAATGAGGAAGGTAATACTTTATTAATGGATGGCGCAAAAGATATTGGTGGAAAGGGAAAAGGAATGCGTCCAATGCAATTACTGTTATCTGCAATTGGCGGATGCAGCGCTATTGATGTTATACTAATTTTAAAAAAACAAAAGCAAATAATAGATTCTTTTGAAATTGAAGTAGAGGGCGCTCGCGAAAAAATTGACGACTACTCTTTATTCAGAACTATTAAGCTGCATTTTAAAATTAAAGGCAAAGTAGATATGATTAAAGCAGAACGCGCTATTCAGTTGTCGCTCGAAAAATATTGTTCGGTATCAAAAACACTGGAGCCAACTGCAAAAATTAGTTATAAAGTAACTGTTAACTAAAATAATCACACAGTCATCCTGAGCGTAGTCGAAGGACCTGTTATTAAAATTTTTTAAATGAACGATAAACACTTTGAAACGCAGGCAATACGGGCACAAATGGAACGTAGTCAGAATAACGAGCATTCTGCTCCACTCTATTTAACGTCGAGTTTTATTTTTGACACTACAGAGGAAATGCGTGCCGCTTTTAATGATGAATCTGATGAATTTATATATTCGCGCTATACCAACCCCAATGTTAATGAGTTTGTAAATAAAGTTTGCCTGCTTGAAAATGCTCAGGCAGGTGTTGCATTCGGGTCTGGTATGGCGGCGATCTATACAACTTTTATGGCGCTCTTAAAATCAGGCGATCATCTTATTTCATGTTCTTCCGTATTCGGTGCAACACATGCTATTTTTACAAAGTACTTTCCAAAATTAAATATTACACATTCCTATTTCAATACAAATACTATTTCAGAAATAGAAAAATTAATTAAACCCGAAACACGTTTTATTTATTTGGAAACTCCTACAAATCCTGCAATTGAACTAATTGATCTTGAAATTATAAATACCATCGCGAAAAAAAATAATTTAATTTTTATTGTAGATAATTGTTTTGCCACACCTTATTTGCAGAAGCCAATTAATTATGGTGCCGATCTTGTAATACACTCTGCCACAAAATATATGGATGGTCAAGGTCGAGTTTTAGGAGGAGTTACCGTGGGGAAAAAAGAATTGATCAACGATATTTATTTATTCGGAAGATTAACAGGCCCGTCTTTAAGTCCGTTTAATGCGTGGACATTAAGTAAAAGTTTAGAAACATTGGCTCTTAGAATGGATCGTCATTGTGAAAATGCTTTGCATATTGCAAAAGTATTGGAAACAAATCCGAAATTAGAAAACGTATCTTACCCGTTTTTACCATCTCATCCTAATTATGCGATCGCAAAAAAACAAATGAAAGCCGGTGGCGGTATCATTACTATTACCATTAAGGGGGGATACGAAGCGGCAAAGCAATTCCTGGATAAATTAAAAATGATAAAAATATCGCCAAACCTTGGCGATGCAAGATCTATTGCAACACACCCGGCCTCATCAACCCATTGTAAATTGACTGAAGAAGAAAGAAAAATTGTAGGTATAACGTCAGGATTAATCCGCATATCTATTGGATTAGAAAATAAGGAAGATATTTTAACTGATATTTTGCAAGCGTTAAACTAATTCATAATAACTGTTATTTTGTATACTCTAAATTTGTATGATCCTGAAATAGATGAGAAGAATATTAATTAAATTAAATACAACTAACAAAATGACTGCCGAAACAATTAATTAAAAAATTTGGTGGATCAAAAAATAATGCATTAATTTGCCCAAGTGAAAAACAATACACAAATACATCATCATCATAACTTACACGAGGTAGGCTATGAATGTATTGTGTTTTAGGGGAAAGATATATCCAAAAATACATATGAAAGGCTTACCAATGCGGTAAGCCTTTTTTTATGTCCAAAAATTAAAATTTATGAAAGAAAAATTAAAAATAGCAATACAAAAATCAGGCCGTTTAAGCGAAAGCTCTCTTAAATTGTTAAAAGAATGTGGAATAGAATTTGATAATGGCTTAAATAAATTAAAAGCAGAAGCATTCAATTTTCCTCTTGAGGTTTTTTTCCTACGTGATGATGACATACCCCAGTATGTTGAAGATGGTGTTGCGGATATTGGAATAGTTGGCGAAAATGTAACGCTTGAAAAAAACAGATATGTGAAATTAGTTGATAAGCTCGGTTTTGGAAAGTGCCGCCTTTCAATCGCAATTCCGAAAGATCAAAAATACAAGTCCATAAAAGATTTTAACGGTAAACGTTTTGCAACTTCGTATCCGGTTATACTAGGCGAATATTTAAAGAGAAATAAGATCAAAGCAGAAATCCAGGAAATTAGTGGCTCGGTTGAAATTGCACCCGGTATTGGTTTAGCGGATGCAATTTGTGACCTGGTAAGTTCTGGAAGCACTCTATTTACAAATGGCCTTAAAGAAACTGAAGTCATCTTGAATTCAGAAGCAATATTAGTAGCGAATAAAAAATTAAAAAAAGAAAAGCTTCATATTTTAGATAAATTATTATTCAGGATAAATGCTGTTAAAAAAGCAAAGAACAATAAATACATTTTATTGAATGCACCTAATAATAAACTAAAAGCCATTTGTGAAATTTTACCCGGAATGAAAAGTCCAACAATTTTGCCACTTGAAGAAAAAAACTGGAGCTCGGTTCACTCGGTTGTAGAAGAGAACCAATTCTGGGAGATCATTGAAAAATTAAAGATAAATGGAGCACAAGGAATCCTAGTAATACCAATAGAAAAAATGATCATATAATGGAAACTATTTACTATCCTTTAAGAAATAACTGGCCCAAACTATTGCAACGCCCAACAATAGACACCATTTCACTTGAACAAACAGTGAATGAAATATTATTAGACGTTCAAAATTTTGGTGATTCAGCAATAAAAAAATTCACACTTAAATTTGACAAGGTTCAAATAAATGAATTATTGGTTTCTGAAAAAGAAATAATTGAAGCCAATGAGCTATGTAACCAGGAATTAAAAGAAGCTATTCAATTAGCAAAAAACAATATTGAAAAATTCCACAGTTCACAAAAAGAAGAAATGAAAATAATTGAAACCGCGCCAGGAGTAAAATGCTGGAGAAGATCTGTTGGAATTGAAAAAGTAGGTTTATATATTCCCGGAGGCTCCGCTCCTTTATTCTCAACTATTTTAATGCTTGGCGTTCCCGCAAAATTAGCAGGTTGTAAAGAAATAATTTTATCTAGCCCGCCAGATAAAGCTGGAAAATTAAATCCTGCAATCTTATATGCTGCAAAATTAGTAGGCATCACAAAAATTTATAAGATCGGTGGCGTTCAGGCAATAGCTGCCATGGCTTATGGTACAGAAAGTGTTCCAAAAGTTTACAAAATATTTGGTCCCGGTAATCAATATGTTACTAGTGCCAAACAGTTGGTAAATAAAAACGGAACCGCCATTGATATGCCTGCAGGCCCATCAGAATTAGCAATAATTGCAGATGATACTTGTGTTCCGTCATATGTTGCGGCCGACCTGTTATCTCAGGCTGAACACGGAGAAGATTCTCAAGTGCTCCTGATATCGACAAATGAAAAAGTAATATCAGAAATAAAACTAGAAGTGTTTAAACAACTGGAATTTTTGCCAAGAAAAAAAACGGCGGCTAAAGCATTAGAAAATAGCAAAGCCATTTTAATTAAAACTATTGCCGAAGCAATTGATCTAATAAATGAGTATGCGCCCGAACATTTAATTATTGCGTGCAATAAGGAAGAAGAACTTTCAGAAAAAATAATTAATGCAGGCTCGATTTTTTTAGGAAATTATTCCTGCGAGAGCGCGGGTGATTATGCTTCGGGCACCAATCATGCCCTACCAACAAATGGTTATGCAAAAGCTTATAGTGGTGTCTCTTTGGATAGTTTTGTTAAGAAAATAACCATTCAAAAATTAACTCAACAAGGCATAAATAATATTGGTTCGGCTATAGAATTAATGGCAGAAGCCGAAGGTTTACAAGCTCATAAAAATGCAGTAACTATACGCCTAAATAAATAAATTTAAACAACGAAATAAAATTCATAAAATGGAATTCGAATTAGATAAAGTATTAAGAGAAAATATAAAAAAATTAATACCCTACTCATCAGCTCGGGATGAATACAAGGGAAAAGAAGGGATATTTTTAGATGCTAATGAAAACACAAATGGTGCTCCTTTAGCATTTGGAAAAGATTTAGGGCTAAACCTCAATCGGTATCCAGATCCTTTACAATTAGATCTAAAAGAAAAACTTGGAAAAATTAAAGGATTGCCAATTGAAAATATTTTTTTTGGCAACGGTAGCGACGAGGCGATTGATATTCTTTTCCGTGCATTTTGTAATCCTGCGAAAGACAACGTAATTGTTTGTCCGCCTACATATGGAATGTACGAAATATCAGCAAAAATAAATGATGTATCAGTTATAAAAGTTCCATTAATAAAAGAAACATTTCAATTAGATACCGAAAATATTATCAAATCAATTACCGAAAACACCAAACTGATCTTTTTTTGTTGCCCGAATAATCCTACAGGTAATGGTGTAAAATGGGATTCAATAAAATTAATTTTAGATTCATTTAAAGGCATCGTGGTAATTGATGAAGCTTACATAAATTTTGCAAGCTATAGAAGTTTAATTCCTGAATTATTAAATTATCCGAATTTAGTGATTCTTCAAACTCTATCGAAGGCATGGGGACTAGCAGGTTTACGTGTTGGCGCAGCGTTTGCAGCAAGACAAATTATAAATGTATTCAATAAAATAAAACCACCTTACAATATTAATGTCGTTTCTCAGAAATTAGCCAGTGAGGCATTAGATAATTTAGAACAAATAAATAGTTGGATCAAAGAAGTAGTTGCCGAAAGAAATAAACTAGCCGCAGACCTTGTAAAACTTCCGTTCATTTTAAAAGTTTATCCAAGCGAAGCAAATTTTATTTTAGTAAAAACAAACGATCCGGCAGGCATCTATGAGTATCTAGTAGAAAATAAAATCATTATCCGTAATAGAAGTAGCATTATTTTTTGTGAAGGTTGTTTAAGAATAACAATTGGCACTAAAGCAGAAAACAAACAATTATTGAATACACTCTTAAATTACAATAAATGAAAAAAATATTATTTATAGACCGAGACGGTACATTAATATTTGAACCAACAGGTTTTCAAATTGATAGTTTTGAAAAACTTAAGTTTTTACCCGGAGTGTTTACTTGGCTAGGTAAAATAGCGCGTGAATTTGATTATGAATTTGTAATGGTAACAAACCAAGATGGACTAGGTACAGATTCATTTCCTGAAAATACGTTTTGGCCGGTTCAAAATTTTATAATTGAAACGTTAAAATCAGAAGGGATTGTTTTTTCAGAAATATGTATTGACAGATCATTTGAAAAAGATAATTCTCCAAATAGAAAACCTAATACCGGAATGCTTACAGGCTATTTAAATGGAAGTTATGATCTAAAAAACTCATATGTTATTGGAGATAGAATAACGGACATAAAACTAGCTAAGAGCTTAGGAGCAAAAGCCATCTTCATAAAAAATTATGAAAAAGTTAATGGATATGAAGATCAAATAAGTTTGCAATGCAGCAACTGGAAAGAAATCTACGACTTTTTAAAATTGCCAGATAGAAAAATAACTCAACTAAGAAAAACAAAAGAAACAGATATCTCCATTAAAATAAATTTAGATGGAAGCGGAACATCTCAAATATCTACAGGCATTGCTTTTTTTGATCATATGTTAGAACAAATTTCGAAGCATGGTAACATAGATCTAAATATCACCGCAAAAGGTGATCTTCACATTGACGAACATCACACAATTGAAGATGTTGGAATAACTTTAGGCGAGGCTTTTTTAAATGCACTGGGCGATAAAAAAGGTATTGAGCGGTATGGATTTTGTTTGCCAATGGATGATTGCTTAGCGCAAGTTGCATTAGACTTTGGAGGAAGAAACTGGATTGTATGGGAAGCAGAATTTAAAAGAGAAAAAATTGGCGAAATGCCAACTGAAATGTTTTACCACTTTTTTAAATCTTTTAGTGATGCTTCAAAATGTAATTTAAATATTAAAGCAGAAGGAAAAAATGAGCATCATAAAATTGAAGCGATCTTTAAAGCCTTTGCAAAAGCAATAAAAATTGCAGTAAAAAGAGATATAAATAATATGAGTTTACCCTCAACAAAAGGTCTACTATAAATGAAGATCGTAATATTAAAATATAATGCCGGTAATATGCGCTCCGTATCCTTTGCTTTAGAGCGAATTGGAATAGAGGCCATAATTACTGATGATGCTGATCAAATTATTTCCGCTGACAAAGTAATTTTTCCGGGAGTTGGTGAAGCAAGTAGTGCCATGAATTATCTACGTGAAAAAAAAATGGATAACGTTATTAAACAGTTAAAACAACCTGTATTAGGTATCTGTTTAGGAATGCAGCTTATGTGCAGATCATCTGAAGAAGGAAATACAACATGTTTAGGAATATTTGATCAAAAAATAAAATTATTTGATAAGCCACAATTAAAGGTGCCTCAAATTGGATGGAATTCAATTTTTGATCTAAAATCAAATTTATTTAAAAAGATCAAAGAACAAGAATATCAATATTTTGTACATAGTTATTATGCCGAATTGGGTGAAAACACAATTGCAAAAACAAATTATGAATTAGATTACAGTTCTGCTCTACACAAAAATAATTTTTACGGCGTACAGTTTCATCCCGAAAAATCAAGTAGAGAAGGCCAAACGATCTTAGAAAATTTTATAAAACTATAATTATGGAAATAATTCCTGCAATAGATATTATTGACGGCAAATGTGTTCGTTTAACACAAGGAGATTACGCACAGAAAAAGAGTTACAACGAAGATCCGTTAGATGTTGCTCTGGAATTTGAAGATATTGGAATTAAACGTTTACATCTGGTTGATTTGGATGGTGCAAAAGAAGGAAAAGTAATCAACTTTAAAGTGCTTGAGAAAATCGCCAACAAAACTAAATTAAAAATTGATTTTGGCGGAGGCATTAAAACTAATGCAGATATCCATTCCATATTTGAAGGCGGTGCCAGCATAGCAACAATTGGGAGTTTAGCAGTAAAAAATAAATTACTTTTTTTTAGTTGGTTAAAAAAATATGGCGCTGAAAAAATACTATTGGGGGCAGATGTAAAAAACGAAAAAATTGCCATTAATGGTTGGTTGGAAACTACCGAACTTTCAATATTCGATTTTATCAAAGAAAATAAGGAACAAGGCATAAAAAACATTTTATGTACGGATATTTCAAAAGATGGTTTATTGGAAGGTCCTTCGATTGATCTATATAAAAAAATAATGATCGAATTCCCTAAAATAAATTTAATTGCGAGTGGCGGAGTTGCTAACTTAAAAGATCTGGATTACCTAAAAAAAATTGGATGCTCAGGTGTTATTGTAGGAAAAGCCATTTATGAAAAACGCATTACACTTACCGAATTACAAAAATTTATTTAAATGTTAGCAAAAAGAATTATACCATGCTTAGACATTAAAGATGGTAGAACAGTTAAGGGAATCAATTTTGAGAACATCCGAGATGCAGGAGATCCGGTGGAACTGGCGATAAGGTATTCTCAAGAAGGCGCAGACGAATTAGTGTTCTTAGATATCACTGCAACGAACGAAAAAAGAAGAACATTAGCTGAACTGGTTACCAAAATTGCAAAACAAATTAACATTCCATTTACAGTTGGTGGCGGCATTAATTCGATCGAAGACGTAACTACACTTTTAAATGCCGGAGCAGATAAAATTTCAGTAAATAGCGCCGCAATTAAAGATCCCGAACTGATAAAAAAATTAGCAGATCAGTTTGGTAGTCAGTGCATAGTTTTAGCGATTGATACTAAATTTGAAAATAATGATTGGTGGGTGTATTTAAATGGCGGAAGAATTAAGACAGAATTATTGGCCTTAGAATGGGCTAAGCAAGCAGTTAAATTAGGCGCAGGAGAAATTTTACTTACATCTATGAATAACGATGGTACAAAACGTGGTTTTGCAATAGATATTACAAAACAAATTTCTGAAGCCGTAAACGTACCTGTAATTGCCAGCGGGGGAGCCGGCACAATGGCGCACTTTATGGATATTTTTATTGAAGGAAAAGCTGATGCCGCTTTAGCAGCAAGTGTTTTTCACTTTAAAGAAATAGAAATAAAAGAATTAAAAACATATTTAAAAGAAAATAGTATTGAAGTAAGATTATGAAACCAGATTTTAATAAAACGGCCGGAAAATTAATTCCTGCAATTATACAGGATAATATAACATTAAAAGTTTTAATGCTTGGTTATATGAACGAAGAAGCTTTTGAAAAAACAAAACAGGATAAACGTGTTACTTTTTTTTCACGCTCAAAAAACAGGTTGTGGACCAAAGGCGAAGAAAGTAAAAATTATTTAACAGTAAATTCGATCTTAATGGATTGTGATGCCGATACGCTTTTAATCAAAGCAACTCCGCTAGGGCCTGTTTGCCATACCGGAGCAGACACTTGCTTTACAGAAAAAAACAACCCTAGTAATTTTTTGAATGTACTTGAAAAGATTATTAGCGACAGAAAAAAAGCTGCTGATAAAAACTCTTATGTGTCAGAATTATTTGCGAAAGGAATAAATAAGATAGCACAAAAAGTTGGTGAAGAAAGTGTTGAATTAATTATTGAAGCCAAAGATAATAATAAAGAGCTTTTTTTAAACGAAGCGGCAGATTTGCTTTTTCATTATTTAATTTTACTTAACGCCAAAGATGTTTGCTTAATAGATGTAATTGAAACTTTAGAAAATAGAAACAAAAAATAATTTATTTTACAGCCGTTTTAGGTTTTGGCTTTTGTTGTGGTTTTTTGTTGTTATCCACTTTTTCAATCGGAGGCACATAACCAGGTTTTGGTTTAAGCATAAAATTACGGTTCTTCTCAATATCAATTTTTCCAAAATCAGAAATGGTTATTTCTTCTTTATATTCGATATAACCTGCTGATACTATCGTTAATTTATAAAAGCCTGCAGGCAGGCTCATTACAAATCTTCCTGTTTTTGAATGTGGCGTAAAGTTATACTCTACTTTATTTTGAGCATTGGTAACTATCATTGATATTACGTAATTTTTAGGCTTATAAAGAGTATCTCCTAAATAAACCTGGCCTGTAAAAATTTTACTGATTTGGTCGTTCTCATTAAATTTTATGCGGTAAATATCCAAATCACCAAAACCTCCCGGCCTGAAAGCGCTGATGTAAGCAACACGATCGTCTGGTGTAACACAAATGTTCCTGTCATCATCTGTAGAATTGATAGGATAACCTAAATTTTGTGGTTCAGAAAAAGTATTTTCTTCCACATTCCATTCTGTTTTAAACAGATCGTAGCCTCCCATACTATTATGTCCTTCGCTGGCAAAATATAGTATGGCGCAATCGTTAGACAGGTAAGGAAAATCTTCGTTGTAAGGTGTATTGATAGTTGGTGGCAACTTTTGTGCAGGTCCCCATTTACCATTGGGTAATTTTTTACAAACGTAAAGATCGCTATTGGCATTAATATTATCTCTTCTGGCAAATACCATAATATTTCCGCCTTCATTTAAGCAACCACTGGTTTCAACTTTTGTATTAATAAGTGGGTCACATAATTTTGGTTTCGGAAAATCGGTAGTTTGATCTTTTCTTGCAGAAACATACAGATCGCCAAATTTATCAATATGGTCTAAATATAAATAAAGCTCTAACCCATCCGGTCGCATACCTACTACTTGTTCATCCAGTCCGCCATTAATATTTTTCCCGGCATTTACAGCTTTTGTCCAATTAGAATTTTCTATTTTACTATAATAAACATCGCTACTATGGTAACCATCCATTTCTACTTTTTTTCCGCCAACGTTTTCTTTTCTTCTTGAAGTAAATGCTAAAACGGTTTCATCGGCACTAACAAACGGATAATAATCAGGCTCATCACTATTTATCTCTTTTCCTAAATTTTGAAACGTAACATTAGTTGGGCCACTAATAAATTTAGCAGCATTCTCACAATTCTCTAAGTAACGTTTAACTTTATCTGCTTCCTTCGGTTTTGCGTTTTTAAACTTCATAAAAGCAGTAACAGCGTCGTCTATTCTGTTGTTAAGCATATATGCTCTGCCAAGATTGATCCACACTTCTTCATCCGCATTTTTATCGTTAGAATAGTCTTCAAAATACTTTATCGATTCTTCGCGATTGATTTTTGTGTTAAGGTAGCAGATACCTAGATTGTATTTTATCTTTTTATTGTCTTTATCTTTTTTTAATTCGGCCTTGTAAATAGGAATGGCCATTAAGTAATTTTTATGTTTAAAATGTTCATGCGCATCGTCAATGTCTTTTTTCTTGCTGGTAGTTTGCGAAAAAAGACCAGTGCTTAAACACAGGGTAATTACTATGCCGGAAAACTTTAGTTTCATTTTGGAGGACTAATATAATAAAATATTAGTAAAACCTCATTTTTTTTGAGACAATTTAAATAGCTCGTCTTTTTCTTTTTTAGTAAGACTATCGTAGCCGCTTTTTGAAATTTTATCCAGGATCTCATTCATAACCTGCTCAGAATTATCATATTTGGTCGAAGAATAACCCGACCTTGTATTGTTACTTACCACTTTTAACTTTTTGTTACGTGAAGAGAAGATATTGAGGTTAAAAAGATCGATACCCTTTCGCAGATAATAGCCATATAAAACACCAAATAATGCGCCACCAATATGCGAGATCTTGCCCCCGGTATTAACCGAAAGATCAATAATTGTACTTAAGCCAAAGGTTAAAAGATAAAAATATTTATAAGGCATTTCTAATACGCCAAATAGGTATACTCTGTAATTTGGCGAATAAATGGCCATAACAGCCCCCACACCAAGCACCGCAGCCGAAGCACCAAGCAGCATGGAATGACCGAAGGAGGCCGGAAATAAAAGACCTAAAATTAAAATAAGCGCGCCACCTGAAATGCCGCTCATAACATAAACATAAAGCATTTTCTTTTGACCAAGAATGGTAAAAAATATTTGCGCTGTAAAATAAAACAAGAACATATTCCAAAAAATATGTCCTAAGTTTTCGTGCGTAAACATATAGGTAAAGATGGTCCAGAATTTATAAAGAAAGGCTAACCCCCCTATAGGCATTGCAACGTAGGGGGTTAAGTATAAATGAGAAAGGTTACCAACCAGGTTAATTGTTAAAAAAACAACTACGTTTATAATAATGATCTGCGCAAGCACCCCTTGTTGCTGAAAGTTGTATTTTATTTTGTCAAAAAAGTTCATATCAATAAAAATGCTGCTTGTCTCTGCGCCATATTAAAACAATAATAATACCAACAAATAAACCGCCAAGGTGTGCAAAATGAGCTACATTATCATTTGGATTACTTCTAAGGCCTGAAATAAGCTCAATGGCACCATAACCAATTACTAACCATTTAGCTTTTACGGGAAAAAGAAAATAAAGATACAGCATACGGTTAGGAAACAACATACCAAAAGCGCCAAGCAAACCAAATAAAGAGCCTGAGGCACCAACAACTACCTGACCATTTAAGTATTCGTTCTTATAATCTATTAAAAACTGGGATGCTAAACTTAATGCCCTGGGCGAGTTTTCTTGGATAGCGGCATTATACTGTCTGACAAAGGTTTCATAAATTGAAAAAGTTTGATAACTAAGGCTATTTTGAAATTCTAAACTATTTAGCAAGCCGTTTATTGACTCTCCGTTAAGATTATTTTGAGTTAACTGTATGGCATCAACTATTGATCCTGAAGTAAAATAAATTACAACATATTGAGCCAATGCCGCTCCAAAGCCTGTTAAAATATAAAAGATCAGGTATCTTTTCGGGCCCCATATCTGTTCTAATACCTGGCCAAAAATATAAACCGCGAGCATATTGAATAAAATATGCTGAAAACTACCATGCATAAAAATATAAGTAACAAACTGGTGCGGCTTAAAATCGGGAGCCGTGGGATAATGCAGACCTAAATATTTAGCCAGATCAATATTTTGAGTGCTTTGCAAGGCAATAGTTAAAAGAAACATTATTACATTAATGATAAGTATGTTTTTTGTTACCACCGGTAAACCACCAAAAGCGTTAGGCCTGTATTGATTGTTATTGAATTGAAAGTTCATTTATTTTTTAAAGAATTTTTCTATATCTGTATGATCTACTTCCATCATGATAGATTTGCCTGATGCAGTGTATAATGGATTTTCGCAACTCATTAAATGCTGCAATATCAATTGCATTTCCTGCTCTTCCAGTTGCTTGCCATATTTAACGCAGGTATTGTAAGCAATGGCCCTGCAAAGGTTATCGTGCTTTTCTATTTTAGTATCAATAGTGTTTAATTTAAAAGTCTCTAAAATTCCCTCAAGCGTTTCGGCAATTTTAAAATCTTTCAAATCCACCGGTGTGCCATTTACAACAATACTGTTCTTCCCAAAAATTTCAAAATCAAAACCAAGGGTTTTAAACTCCTCATTCAGGTCTTTCATTAATGTAAAGTCATTGGCGCTTAACTCGATCTGTTCCGGAAAAAGTAATTGTTGTGAGGCAATTTTTGTTTCCTGTTTTGTTTTTAAATAATGTTCGTAAACAATACGTTCGTGGGCTCTTTGCTGATCAACGATCAATACATTTTTATTGAAGGTTGTAACAATATATTTTTGATTTAGCTGAAAGAAAATAAAATTAATGGCTTCATTTTTTAATTCATCCAAAGCATTTTGGTGAGATTCATCAGAAGTAGTGATCGTATTTTCCTGTGTATTCTTAAAACCTTCAAACATGGTTTCCCAGTGTTGTTTGTTTGCTTTTTGAAGTGCGTTGTCTGTCGTAACAGAACCTGAATTATTGAAAGGATTATAATTTTGATTATAACTTACTTTTGGTTGCGTAATAATTCTGTTTTCAGATTGCGCATCTAAACTCACACTCATTTCAGAATCAAAATCAAGAGATGGACCCACATTTGCTTTACCCAAAGCCCGCTTGATAGCGCTTACCAAAAGCATATAAACAGATTTATCATCCGTAAATTTTACCTCGGTTTTTGTTGGATGAATATTGATGTCAATATTTTTTGGGTCCATTTCCAAAAACAAAAAATAACGCGGGTGTGATTGGTAAGTAATTAATTCTTTATAGGCTTCGTAAATAGCGTGGTTTAAAAAGGGATTTTTTACAAAACGGTTATTCACAAAAAAATACTGTTCTTTTCTTGTTTTAATAGCATTTTCTGGTAGGCTCACATAACCTCGGATCTTAACAAATGAAGTATCTTCGCTAATAGGAACCAATTCTTTTTGAATATAACTTCCAATTAAAGATTTTATGCGTTGCATTAAATTTCCGGAAGGTAGATTTAAAATTTCATTGCCATTACTTTGAAAAATAAAATGAATATCGGTGTGAGGTATTGCCACCCGCTCAATCTCATCAATAATATGTTTTTGTTCTACCTGGTCGTTCTTTAAAAAATTTCTGCGCGCAGGAATGTTAAAGAATAAATTCTTTATAATAAATGTTGTTCCGGTAGGGCATTGACATTCTGTTTGCGCAATAAACTTTCCGCCTTCAATTTCAATATGCTGACCAACAATATCGCTCGCCTGTTTCGTTTTTAATTCAACCTGTGCAATAGCTGCAATACTTGCTAGGGCTTCTCCTCTAAAGCCTTTAGTAGTTAAAGTAAAAAGGTCATCAGCTGAGTTTATTTTAGAAGTAGCATGTCTTTCAAAACACATCCTTGCATCAAAAGGGTTCATGCCTTTACCATTATCGATCACCTGGATCAACGATTTACCGGCATCTTTAATGATCAATTTTATTTGTGTTGCACCGGCATCTATTGCATTTTCTAAAAGCTCTTTTACCACGCTTGCCGGCCTTTGCACAACCTCACCTGCAGCAATTTGATTTGCCACATGATCAGGTAATAGTGCTATCGTATTTTTTGACATATATATTCTCTCAAAAGTAACGATTCTGCAATTTTAAAAGTTCTATTTTTTTTAAAATATTTTTGCTAAAACATGCTAAAATGTCCGCAAACTGCTATTTCTAAAAAAATAATTAACAATTGGCCCTCACTATATTCTTTTTTAAAATATTGATAATCAGTTAAATAAAAATCCATTTCTGTTAGCTAAGCAATTATAAAAAAAATGTTCAAAAATATTTAATAAGTTAGCTAATTAATTCCATATTATATGAGGCTTCACTATATTCTGCTTTTTGTATTAGCATTATTTTGTAAAACTACTTTTGCAACGCATGCCTTTCCACTTGTTAATTATAATTTTACTGCAGGCCCAAGCGGAATCACCGTAAGCGGGGCATCAAACGGCGCTACCTGTGGCGGCGGACCATACTGGATGCAAATTGAAGTTTCTTGTTCTCCTACCGGATTTGGCGGTGTGCAGCCAACATGTTTAATAAATACTTTAACCAACTGGACTGGCCCGGGTGTTACCTATGTTAGTTACCCTTTCTTTAACTCCTTACTGAATGTTCCAGGTTATAGCGCAGCAACAGGCTGGGCTGATCAATGCGTACAGGAGCCCTATAACAATATTCTCATACCCTATTCTTATTTTTGCCCCGGAACTACCATGTATTTTAGGGCAAGGGAAGCTGTTTACGGTACAACAAGTACAGGACCATGGACGGCCGTCAACTCTTTTGTCGTACCCGGTGTACCGCCCGTGGTGTGTACTGCATCATTAACGCATTCGCCTTTTACAACTACGCTTTCACCCACTTGCCCGGGCGCAAAAACATTAACGATCTTAAATCCAAATTGCCCGCTACCTTGCGCCAGTCCTGCCTTAGCGCCCAGCTGCGTTACATCAACAGTATATTATAAATACTATGATAACACTGGTGCATTGCAGGGTATTACTATATCACCAACCCTTGCGCTACCAAGCGTAACAGCAACCACCACCTATTCTGTTTTCAAGGTCGATTCCTGCGGAGGCAATGGTGTTTGTCCGCCGAAAAGCTCCTGCAATCTCCCAAGTGGGGGTTGGCCACAAATGACAACTATATTTATTTCTGCTCCCAATATAGTCGTCGCGGCAAGCCCAGCAACAATTTGTCCTACCACGAGTTCTACTTTAACGGCAACGGGGGGCGCAACTTATACCTGGATCCCCGGCTCACTTCCGGGTGGTACGGTCATTGTATCTCCAGGAAGCACACAAATCTATACTGTCACAGCCACTACCTCACTGAGTTGTGTTTCTTCAAAAACAGTACAGGTAGCGGTCAGCCCGGCACCTGTAATTACAGTAAATACAAGTACCAACTTGATCTGTGCGGGATTTCCGGCAACACTCACAGCATTAGGAGCTACCAATTATACCTGGAGCACAGGAGCTAACGGTTCGGTCACTGTTGTAAATCCAACTATTACTTCAACGTATACAGTTGTTGGGGGTAACGGAAGCTGTACAGGTTCAAATACAATAACGATAAGTGTTATAGGCTCTCCAACAGTTTCAACACTAAGTAGTACAAACACTATTTGCGCAGGAAGTAGTGTTAACCTTCTTGCAGGAGGTGCATTAACATATACATGGCAGCCCGGAAATTTAAATGGCTCCTTTGTTAATGTATCGCCTGCTGCAACAACAATTTATACAGTTACCGGAACCTTATTATCTTGTACAGATACCGAAACAATACAAATAAATGTAAATAATGGACCAACTATAAGCGTTGTAAGTTCACCAACAACTATCTGTAGTGGAAGTGGTGGTTCAGCAACCTTATCAGCAACTGGTGCTTTAAGCTATACATGGAATCCGGGAGCAGTAATTTCTTCATCACTTGTGATAACACCAACAGTTACAACTAATTATTTTGTGTCGGGTGTTAACGCTATTGGTTGTGTATCAACAAATACTGTTTCGTATTCTGTTACACCAACTCCTACTTTGATCACAAGCTCTTCATCCACTACTGTTTGTGCAGGCAGCTCTGCAACCTTAAGTGCGACAGGCGCTGCAAGCTACACCTGGAATCCGGGGACTTTAACTAGTGGAACGGTAACTGTAACGCCGTCAACAACTACAACCTATACGGTTATTGGTGCTAACGGAAATTGTACAAGTTCAAAAACAATTGCATTAGTTGTAAACGCAAATCCAACTGTGATTGCCAGTGCATCACCTACATTAATATGCAGTGGCAATTCGAGCACACTAACGGCTACGGGAGCAACAAATTATACCTGGAACCCAGGTGCTTTACCGGGTGGTACTGTGACTGTTATTCCAGGTTCAACAACGGTTTATACTGTTACGGGAATTAATGCAGCTGGTTGTACTTCTTCTGCAATCAGCCAGGTTTCAGTAAACATTACACCAACGCTTAATCCGATTTCAACACCAACTTCTATTTGCGTTGGCGGAAGCGCCACCTTATCTACGAGTGGCGCGGCCAGTTATACATGGAATCCGGGAGCTTTGCCCGGAGGCACAGTTACGGTTTCACCTGCGTCAACAACTATTTACACTGTTACGGGAACAATAGCTAATTGCAGTAATACAAAAACAATTTCTTTATTGGTAAACCCTATTCCTACGGTAAATGCTACAGCATCACCAACAGTTATCTGTAGTGGAGCTTCAGCAACATTAACTGCTACCGGCGCATTAACTTATACCTGGAATCCCGGAAGCATTAGCGGCAATCCCGTAACCGTTAATCCAACAATCACCACACAATATACTGTTACAGGAAGTAATGGAAGCTGTACATCTACCAAAACCATTAATTTATTAGTTAACCCAAACCCTACACTTACTGCAACTGCATCGCCTACTAATATTTGTATTGGAAGTTCGGCAACATTAAGTTCTACGGGAGCTGCTTCTTATACATGGAATCCTGGTCCTTTACCTGGAGGAACAATAACAGTTAGCCCTGCTGCAACAACGCTTTATACTGTTACAGGCGTTAACGGTTTTGGTTGTACCACATCCAATACAGTTAATTTAATTGTTACACCAATTCCAACTATCAGTCCGGCTGCTTCACCGGCAACTATCTGTGCTACAAAATCAACAACACTTACAGTAACAGGAGCTACTAATTATACATGGAATCCTGGCGCTTTAACAGGAAGTAATGCGGTAGTTACGCCTGCAAGCAATACAACCTATACGGTTATTGGTTCAAGTGGCGCCTGTACAAGTAGTGCAACAATATTAATTACAGTTAATCCTAATCCAACCGTTACTGCCGCAGTTTCTCCCACAAATATTTGTGCTGGAAGTTCTGCTACTTTATCATCAACCGGTGCAACATCTTATACATGGAATCCGGGAGCATTGCCTGGTGGAACAGTTACTGTTACTCCGGCAACAACTACACTTTATACCGTTACAGGAACTAACGCTTTTGGTTGTACCGCGACTAATACGGTTAACTTAATTGTTACACCAATACCAACTGTAAACGCCATTGCTTCACCAACCGCTATTTGTGCGGGAGGTTCGAGCAGTTTAATTGCTAATGGTGCCACTTCTTATACATGGAATCCGGGTGCTTTAACAGGAAGTGTTGTGAATGTTTCTCCTGCAACTACAACTAATTATACAGTTACAGGATCTAACGGAACTTGTTCAAATACAAAAACGGTAACTGTTGTTGTAAATCCTTTACCAACTTTAACGATTACTGCATCACCAACTGCTATTTGTAGTGGTGCTTCTTCTACTCTATCTGCAAACGGTGCCAATGCTTATAGCTGGTTACCGGGCGCCTTAAGTGGATCGACTGTTGTAGTCAATCCAACTGTTACTACAAATTATACGGTTGTTGGCACAAGTACTGCGGGTTGTACAAATTCGATCACTATTCCTTTAACGGTTAATCCTATTCCTTCGTTAACTGTTGCAGCTAGTCCAACTGCTATTTGCAGTGGTAACTCTACTACTTTAACAGGGGCTGCGGCAAACGGCGGACCCTTTGTTTCTGCTTGGAGCCCGGGTGCTGTGCCGGGAGCTACTGCGGTTGTTTCTCCTACCATAAATACTGTTTATACATGGAGTGTGGTGAACAGCTTCTTGTGTTCAAATACCAAAACAATAAACATTAATGTTACCACAACACCAACAGTTGTTGCTTCTGCAAGCAACTCTACTATTTGCGCGAGCAGTTCGGTTACTTTATCGGCAACGGGTGCAACATCTTATATATGGAACCCTGGGGCCTTAAGCGGTGGTACGGTTACATTGAATCCAACTGTTACTACTACCTATTCGGTTACAGGTGCTAACGGTTCATGTACAAATATTAAAACACTTACTATTACTGTTAATTCTAATCCAACTATCACCGCTGCTGCTTCTCCAACAAATATTTGTGCTGGAAGCTCCGCAACCTTATTATCAACGGGTGCAACATCTTATACATGGAACCCTGGTCCATTAACGGGCGGAACAGCTACTGTTACTCCGGTAGCAAATACGCTTTATACTGTTACAGGTACTAACGCTTTTGGCTGTACCGCAACTAACACCGTTAACTTAATTGTTACGCCAAACCCTACGTTAATTATTGCTGTTCCATTAGTGCCAATATGTGTAGGCAATAACGCAACCTTAACAGCAATGGGTGCTAACACCTATACCTGGCTACCAGGTGGCTCAACCGCTACAGTGTTAATTACACCATTAACTGCCTCAACTGTATTTACATTGATTGGATCAAATGGATTATGTCAGGCAACACAAACTATAGGATTGGTTCCGAGTCCAAACCCTACAATAAATGTTGCTGCATCTCCAACAACTATTTGCCAGGGCAATAGTTCTACTTTAACAGCAACGGGAGCTACAACTTACTCCTGGAATACAACAGCTACAGGCTCTACTACGATTGTATCTCCAACAATAAGCACAACTTATACTGTTACGGGAACAGACTTTAATAATTGTTCGGCACAAAACACTGTTAATGTAAATGTATCTCCAATTCCAACACTTACTGCAACTGCATCTGCTACTTCTATTTGTGTTGGCGCGGCTATTACTTTAACCGCTAACGGTTCCGGAACTTACACATGGAACCCAACAGGATTAACAACAGCTACGATAACTGATACACCAACTATAACAACAACTTATACAGTGTCCAGCAGTAATGCTTTCGGCTGTTCAGGAACTTCAACAATTACGATTGTTGTAAATTCAATACCATCATTAACGGTTTCGCCATTAAATTCAACTATTTGTAGTGGCTACTCAACAACGCTTACGGCCATGGGTGCAAACAATTACACATGGCTACCTGGCGGTAACACAACTTCTGCAATTGTTGAAACGCCAACCGTAAATACTACATACACAGTAACCGGTGCAAATGGTGTTTGTTCTTCATCGCTTACCGCTAATGTGTTTGTTACACCTGTTCCTGCCAACTTAACAGCTACTACAAGTGGTTCAATTACCTGTACCGCACAAACAGTAACCTTAACCGGAAGCTCAACATCAACTAATGTAAGTTATTTATGGAATGGTCCGGGGGCTTTCACAACCACGGTTCAAAATCCAACAGTAAATGTACAAGGAACATATACATTTAATGTTATTGATAACGGTACCGGCTGTGTAGCATCTGTTACATTAAGCGTACCTACAGATTCTACTATTCCATCAGTAACAGTGGCAGTAAGTGGAAGTATTACTTGTGCAAATACAAGTGTAACCATAAACGCAACTGCAAGCTCTACAAATGTATCTTATGCTTGGACCGGCCCTGCCAGTTTTACAAGTTCAGCACAAACATTCAGTTCAACACAATCCGGTACTTATATTGTTACGGTAACAGATCTTAATAGTACTTGTTCATCTACCGCAATGGTTGCTGTTGGCATTCATACAAATGTTATTACAACCGCATCTATTAGTCCTGCAACATGTACAGGCAGTGTTTCAAATAATGATGGAACGATCAGCTTATCTAACTTTACTGTTACAGATAAATACGATTATGTTGCAGGAAGTACTTACACCGGCAGTGCAACGTATTTAACTGCTGCAACTATTCCAACAAATGGTATTGTTACAAATACATTGGCAAATCCAACAGGAACTGTTGCTTATACAATAAGAATATTTGATGCAGAAGGTTGTTTTAAAGACACTACCTTAATTTTAATTCCAATAAATTGTTTATCGGTAAATTCTTTAGGAATTGCGAAAGCAGTTAGCACGCCAACTTTAAATTTAGATGGTAGTTATGATATCACTTACAAAGTAGTGGTTAAAAATTATGGTTTACTTCCTTTAACAGATGTTACTTTAACTGAAAACCTAAACAACACATTCCCGTTACCATCAACATTCACATTAACATCCACACCGGCAATAACTTCAACGGGAAGTAGTTTAACCATCGATCCTACGTTTGATGGTAATTTACAAACATCATTAACAACAGGCTTAACAAGTACATTAAATATCGGACAAACAGATACAATTGTTTTTGGTGTAAAAATATTTACCAATGGATTCTTTGGTCCGTTCAACAACTCGGTAATTGGTTTAGCAAGTCCAAGTCCTAGCGTTTATGTAGTTGACTCATCACAGGTTGGTTTAGATCCTGATCCGGATTCAGATCTTGATCCTACCAATAATAATATTCCTACTCCAATTCAGTTTATACCAAACATTTTCTTTGGAATAACTAAAAAGGGAGAAGTTGGTCCTAAGCAGGCAGATAAGACTTATGATATTACTTACACTATTACTGTTCATAATTTAGGTAACGATACATTAAAAAATATCACAGCTAAAGACAGTTTATTTAATAACACCATTAAATATCCTGCTACCTACACAATGAAATCAGGCCCGGTAGCTACCGGAAGCTTAAATACAAACAGTTTATATAATGGTAATAGCGATATTAATTTGTTAACCGGATCAAATATTATGGCGCCGGGAAGTGTAAATACTATCATCTTCACCATTAATGTAAATCCTGACACCATAACTATTTTTAAAAACAGTGCTTACGGCAATGCGTTAAGCAGCACAAATATTACTGTTTCTGATACTTCAAATACCGGTAACGATCCTGACTCGAATGATAACGGCGTTTGGAACGAACCGGCTGATAACGTACCGACAGTGCTTATTATTCCAAATACAGATTTTTTTATTCCTGACGGTTTCTCACCAAATGGCGACGGAAAAAATGATCTGTTCGTTATAAAAGGGTTACCTATTGGTACAGATAATGTATTTACAGTTTACAATCGTTGGGGAAATAAAGTTTATACAAAATCTAATTATGATAATACCTGGAACGGAACCCCAAATGTAAATGGCACAATGGGCACAGAAAAATTACCTCCGGGAACGTACTATTATATACTTGAATTTAATGGGGGTGATATTAAAACAACTAATGGATTTATTGTAATACAATACTAATTGATAAAATAGTTTAGAAGACACTTATGAAAAAAACAAAAAAAATAGCTCTGATTGCATTTCTATTTGCAATCGTTGCTACCGGTAAAGCGCAGTACGATGCACTTTTTACACAATATATGTTTAACGAAATGTTCATTAATCCTGCTTATGCGGGCAGTAAAGAAGCAATGAGCGCAACAGTGTTGCACCGCCAACAATGGGTTAATTTCCCAGGCAGGCCGGTAACAACTTCTTTTTCTTTGCATGGACCTTTATTGCAAAATAAAATGGGCTTAGGCTTAAGTGTATTAAATGAAAAAATAGGTGTATTAAACAGAAATTTAGTTTACCTAAGTTATGCCTACAGAATTAAAACCGGTGATAAAGGTCATTTATCTTTTGGTTTAATGGGGGGCGTGCACATGCAACAAAGTAAATTTTCAAATTTAAAAACAAACGACGACGGCACTGTTGATCCGCAGCTTGCTCAAAACTCTCCAAATCTAATGGCACCAAATTTTGGCACGGGTATTTATTTTAATACAAAAACTTTTTATACAGGTATTTCTATTCCGAGAATGGTAGACGACAGAATGGTTTTTACTAAAGGTGTGGCCGATATTCAATCAACAAAAATTAGTCCGAACCAATTTACTTTTTATTATACCATTGGTAATATGTTTACCTTATCAGATGCACTTAAATTAAAAGGCCAGGCAATGATAAAAGCAGTTCAAAATGCTCCCATTCAATATGACATTAATGCTAACTTCTTTATTAAAGAAATGATATGGGCGGGCTTATCTTACAGAAGCAATGCTGCCGTGGCAGCTATTGTTGGTATACAGATCAATCCTCAATTTTTAGTGAGCTACTCATATGATTATGGTATTAATTCAATTCAAAAATATTCACAAGGTTCGCACGAGATAGGGATAAATTATTTATTCTCTTACAAAGGTAAAAAAGTTGTTACACCGCGTTATTTTTAATTTTTACAATTCAGATTTTTATGAAACATAGTTTTAAATATTTAATGTTGTTTACCGTTTGCTTTTCTGTTGCCTCATTGGCGCAAACAGCTGCATTAAAAAAAGCAAATAATTATTATAGCACAAAAGCGTATTCGCAGGCCATACCTTATTACGAAAAAGTATTAAAAAAAGACAGCAGTAATAAGATCATCCTTTCTAATTTGGGTGATTGCTATCGCTTAACAAATAATTCGCAAGGGCAATTACTTTGCTATGGTAAATTAATTAAATCAGGTAATGAAGAGCCTATTCATAAATTGTATTATGGCCAGGCATTAAATCAAACCGGCCAAAAAGAAAGCGCCAAAACCTATTTTGATCAATACGGCGCAGATAGTAGGGGAAAAAACCTTGCTTCCTTGTTAGATAAAATGAAATCTTATACTAAAAACGCGGATGCATATAAAGTGGAAATAGCTTCTTTCAACTCTGATCAAAATGATTTTTCTGCCATAAAATTCCAGGAAGGTGTTGTATTTGCTTCTTCAAGAAATAAAACAAAATGGATAAATAAAAAACATGGATGGACCAGCGATAGTTACTTAAAATTATATAGCACCGAAAACATTGGAATGGGTGTATACGCTAAACCAATTATTTTTATGGGTGACCTTGGTTCGAAATATAACGACGGACCAATTTGTTTTACTAAAGATTATAATACAGTTTATTTTACAAGAAATAATGCAAGTAAAGTCAATATAAGCAGCGAAAATACTTATAAACTACAAATACTGGAAGCCGGTTTAAATGAGAATGGATTTGATCATGTAACTATTTTGCCTTTTAATAATAACGATTATAACTGCGCACATCCTGCTTTATCGGCAGATGGAAATTATTTGTTTTTTGCATCGGATATGACAGGGGGATTTGGCGGCATGGATATTTATTACAGCAAAAAAGAAAATGGCACTTGGGGAACTCCTGTTAATCTTGGTCCTAAAGTAAATACTGCCGGCACAGAAGTTTTTCCTTTTATTGCAGCTAACGGTTTATTGTATTTTTCTTCAAACGGACTTGACGGATTAGGAGGACTGGATGTTTACGAAACACGTTTCAAAGACGAAAAAGCAGGAAGGGTTTATAATATGGGTGAGCCTGTAAACAGTAACAAAGACGATTTTAGTGTTTGGCTGGCAGAAGACAATAAAACAGGTTACATAAGCTCTAACCGAAAAAATGGTGGAATGGATGACGATATTTATAATTTCGAGATCTTACGTGAAGTAAAAAGAGGAAAAGAAATATTAATGATAACAAAAGATAAAGATAATGGTGAGATCATTCCTAACACAAAATTTACCTTGAATGGCGATACATTGGTAACAAACGAAAAAGGGGAATTAACAACTGTTATAGAAGAAGATCTTAATTATAAAATAGTGGTTGATAAAACTGATTATTTTAAATTAGAAGATAGCGTTTCAACAAAAACATCAACAGAAGATACATTTACAAAAGAATTGAGAATAGAAAAAGATCCTAAATTATCTTTACTGGCTTTTGTTACAGATGCTAAAACAAATATGGCATTAGAAGGTGTAAAAATGACCATTCTTGAATTGCCAAGTAAAGCGGTCTTTGATACCTATACAACCGCTGCAACAGGTGATTATCGTAAACCATTAAAAGGAAAAAAAATAGGCGATAAAATAAGCTACTCTATCAAACTTGAAAAAGAAGGCTACCTTGTAAAAGAAGCGATATTTATTTATGATATAAAAACCCCAGGTGAAATAAAAATAAATGAAAGCTTAAATTTAAGCATTGGAAAAGTAGCCGTTGGTATGGATCTTGCAAAAATGATAGATATGAAACCAATTTATTTTGATCTTGGTAAATCAACCATTAGAAAAGATGCTGCATTAGAATTAGATAAAGTTGTTAAAGCGATGAATGAATATCCAAATATGTATGTAGAGCTTGGCGCTCATACTGATTGCAGAGGCGCAGCGGCGGCTAATGCAAAATTGTCAGGCGCGAGAGCAAAAGCAAGCGCCGCTTACATCGTTAAAAAAGGAATTAAAAAAGATAGAATAGTTGGTAAAGGTTACGGCGAAGCTAAATTACTGAATGGCTGCATCTGTGAAGGAAAAATAAAACCAAGCTGCTCAGAAGATGAACATTCTAAGAATAGAAGAACTGAATTCATTATCACTAAACTGAAATAATAATTTTTATGAAAAAAATATTTTTATTTCTCTTTAGTTTAGCTACAGCTACATTTTATTCGCAAAGTTTATCAACCAGCTTAACTGCCTGTTATGCTTTAAACGGAAATGCCACCGAGCCAATAAATGGTTTAAACGGTACGCTCAGCGCGGTTACGCCAACACTTGACAGGTTTAACAACCCAAATTCGGCTATGGCCTTTAATGGCACTGCGGCAAGTTTTATCTCATTACCAAATAATGCTTTATTAAAACCAAACTTAATTTCGTTTTCAGGTTGGGTAAAATTTAATACGATCAATGTTTCTCAAATTCTTGTGTTTGCTCATAATGGTTGTGTAAATTATCACGAAGGTTACCAGATAGCGCTCGCAAATTTAGGCCTGGGCAATTCGCGTTTTCAAATTGCAAAAGCTAATAACTTATGTAGCCCGGCGGGACAATCTTTTATCAATGGAACAACCAATCCATCAGCAAATACCTGGTATCATATTGGTTTTTATATTGGATCTGATTCTTTAAAATTATATGTAAATGGTGCATTGGAAGCAACATTACAAAACTCAAGCACGTTAACTTATAATGCTTCTGCTAACGTTTATCTTGGCGGAACAACTTTAGGCTTTAACTTACCTTTTAGCGGCGTTATGGATAATGTCCGTTTTTACAACCGAAAATTAAGCGGATCAGAATTTAACCAATTATATATAACTGATCCTTCATGTATTACTCCTTTGAACATCAGCTGTAACACTTCATTTTATGCGTTTACACCAGCCGGTGTTTATGAATCTAATACGGGCATTATTAACACTTCAACTTTATCAGCATTACCACTTCCCCCAGGCGCTACCGGTTTTGCTGTTGGACCAGCATTCGGTTTTCCCGCACCCAACCCAACCTATTGGACTGTATCGGGCGGAACATATTGGTATTATAATGGTGCTACCTTCGTAAATACCACACACAATACCGGTCATCCAAATGCTTTGCATATTGGGGGAAGTAAAAATTTTATTTATAGTATCAATTCCGGAATAGGCTCTGTTTATAAATATAACGGTTTTGGTAATGCCGTATTAGTTACAACGCCTTCCGGCCCAAGTCCGGCACTTGATATTGTGGGAGATGATGCTGATAATTTTTACTTGTTGCATACACAGGTTCCACAAGGATTAACTGTTTACAACCAACTGGGCGTTCAAACATGTTCGTATGTTATTGCAGGAATACCTTTTACCCCCGGTCCCGCTGATGCTTTTGCAATTGTTGGCAATACTGTTACAGCTTTTACATCTGCTGGCTATTATGTAGGAACCTTTTCCGGATCGATGGTTAATTTTACACAAACACCTGCATCATTTGCTACACCAACCGACTTTGCAAATTGCCCCCTATCTAACGTTTTTTCTTCTACAATTACGGCAAATCCAAACGCAACATTAAGCTGTAATAATCCTACTATTACATTAACAGCAAATGCAGGCTTAAGCCCTTTATCATATACATGGACAGGTCCCGGAATATTAACGCCCGTAAATAATCAAAGTGTAAATGTAAATGTTGCGGGGGTTTATTCGTGTACATTAGCAACCACGCTTAGCTGTCCTACTAAAACTTCTCTTGCCACTTTTACTGTTGCTAATAATTTTTTAACTGCAACAACGCCAACAATTACATTAAGCAATACTTTAAGCTGTACAAATTCAACTGCGCAGCTTTCAGTGGCACCTAATTCACCCACCAATACTTTTCAGTGGAGTGGTCCTGGTATAGTTGGTACAACAACATCACCAACCGTTGTTATTAATGCAGGGGGCATATATAGTGTAACACTTACAAGTACAATATCCGGATGCGCTTCAACAAAAACTATAAATGTACCAAGTAGCATTTCTACTCTAACAATTAATGCTGTTGCATCCAATACTAATCTTTGTTCTCCTTCTGCTCCTATAACTATGACGGCGAATGGTGCTACAAATTATACATGGACTCCGGTTGGTTCTACAGTACCTGGTACAGGTTCAGTAGTGGTTGCTAATCCAAGTGTTACTACAACCTACTCTATAACTGGTACAACTGGAGTTTGTATGGGAAGTACCTCAATAACAATTTCTGTAACACCCACTCCAACATTAAATGCTGGCTCTAACAGCCCAATTTGCTTTGGTTCTGTTGCCACTCTTACAGCGATTGGTGCAACAACCTATACATGGTTTCCGGGATTAATGACAGGACCAAGTGTTACTGTTGCTCCTACATCAACAAGTAACTATACAGTAATTGGCGCCAACGGAACATGCACAATGTTAACTGTTGTTAATGTATTAGTTTTACCTGCTCCAACAGTTACCTCATCTGCTTCGCCAACTATTATTTGCCAGGGCAGCACTGCCACATTAACTGCGGGCGGAGCATTAACATATACCTGGCAGCCTGTAAATTTATCAGGAGCTTCGGTAACCGTTTCGCCATTGGTAACTACAATTTATACAGTAACAGGTACTAACGTTTTGGGGTGTACCGCAACTTCAACAGTTCAATTAGTTGTAAATAATCCAACAATCATTGTATTGCCTTTATCAAGCACGTTGTGTGCAGGCCAAGCCGCCACTTTAACTGCTAGCGGCCCAACAGGTTACACATGGAATCCGGGTGGAGCAAACACTTCATCCATAGTTGTTACACCTTCTGTAAATACTATCTATACATTAACAACTATTAATGCGCCTTGTGTTTCAACCAATACCATTCCTATTGCAGTTTCTCCAACACCTACACTTGTATTATCTCCTACAAGTTCTACAATTTGTGCCGGTAGCTCTGCAACGCTTTCTGTAACTGGTGCCAGCAGCTATACCTGGTTGCCGGGACCAATCACCGGTTCAACAGCAATTGTTTCACCAACAATAAATACAAATTATACTGTTACAGGAACAAACTCATTTGGTTGCCCAAGTTCTGCCGTTTCGAGTATTGTTGTTAATCCAAATCCAACTATTACAGCGGTTGCCAGCCCAACAAATATTTGCAGCGCAAGTGGTGCTCCTGTTCTGTTAAGCGGAAGTGGCGGCGCAACATACACCTGGAGCCCTGTAAGTTCGAACAGCAATACACTTGTTGTTACACCAACAGTTACCACTACTTATTCTGTTGCAAGCAGCAATTCACTCGGATGTGTAAGCTCACAAACCGTTAGTGTATTGGTTTCACCAACACCTAGCATAAATATTGTTTCATCGCCAACTGCAATTTGTAATGGCAATTCAGCTACATTAACAGCAACAGGTGCAAATAGCTATTCGTGGATGCCGGGTACTTTAAACGGTACTTCTGTTATTGTTTCGCCAACTGCAACTACCGTTTACACAATTACGGGAACATCGGGTATTTGTAGTTCTACAAAAACATTCACACTAAATGTACTCGCCACTCCAACAATAAATATTAACGCCATACCACCTGTTATTTGTAATGGTGGTACCGCTTTATTATTGGGTACCGGCGCAACAAGTTATACCTGGCTACCGAGCAATGCAAATACTACTACTTTAGTAGTAACACCTTCTGTTACCACAATATATACTTTAACGGGTTTGAATGCTGCGGGTTGTAAAAATACAGCAAACACAACGCTCACAGTTAATCCAACACCAACGGTATCTGTCAATACATCAACCAATGTTGTTTGTTCGGGCACTTCTGCAACATTAACCTTGAATGGTGCTTTGAATTATTTAACTCTGCCCGGTGCGCAAACAGGTTCAATTGTTGTTATATCGCCAACAATTAATACAAATTATACTATAACAGGTGTAAATAGTTTTGGCTGTACCAACACCGAGACGATTTCCATTGGTATTGCTTCAGGTCCAACAATAACCGCTACAAGTTCTGAAACACTTTTGTGTGATGGTGGCACATTCTCATTAAATGCAAGTGGCGCTACAAATTACACATGGATGCCGGTTGGAAGTACAGGAGGTACAATTTCAACAACCGCAACAACTGCAGTTACGGTTTATACTGTTGTTGGCGAAACCGGTGGTTGCACAAATACAGCAACTGTACATGTTGTTGTAATTGATTGTTCAAATAAAATGTTTGGTATGACAAAAGCTGCAAGCAAACCCGTTTTAGTTTATAATACTTATTACAACGTTACATTTACTGTTACAGCCGTTAATGCTTCTACTATTAATTTAACCAATGTGAGCATGGACGAGAATTTATCTGTTGCATTTCCTTCACCAACCAGTTTTACAGTATTAAATGCTCCCGTTATTACTTCTCAAAACAGTAGTCTGACAATAAATCCTTTGTTTGACGGTGGCACACAAATAAGTTTAACATCACCGTTCACAAGTACATTATTGGCGAATAAACGTGATACTATTGTGTTTACAGTAAGAATAGACCCAAAAGGTTATTTTGGTCCGTTTAAAAATTCGGTAATTGGTTTTGCTAATTTTATTAATAATGCTGTTGTATCTGATAGTTCGAATAATGGATTTATCTGGGATCCGGACCAGGATGGAGATCCCACCAATAATGATACAGCAACAGTAATTAATTTTAAACCAATTGATCTTTTCATTCCTGATGGCTTTTCGCCTAATGGTGATGGCATAAATGATGTTTTCTTTATTAAAGGTATGAGCGGGAAACCAGTAAAATTAACCATGTTTAACCGTTGGGGAAATAAGATCTATGAAAAATCAGATTATGATAATAGTTGGGATGCTTACCCAAATGTTGCCGGTACATTTGGCAGCAACAAAGTGCCACCGGCAACTTATTATTATGTGATAGAGTTTTTAGATGGTAGCAAAGAAACAATAACAGGCTTTGTTGTAATACAATATTAATCAGCATTTATTAATCTAACTTTAAAGATTTTAAATGCTAATTTTGTACTGATTGTAGTATGAAAATCTTCGGATACATATTTTCTCCCATCTGGAAACTTTGGTTTGTTCTGTGTTTTGCAATTCCTTTTTTAATTTTATTTCCCGTATTTTATTTTGCCTTACGAACAGGAAAATTTGATCTTGTTTTTAAACTAAAACGTTTATGGGCGAGAGTGATCTCGATTGGATCTTTTCTTTATCCATCCATTAAATACGATACTAAAAAATACAATTTACCACAGCCCTGCATTGTTGTTTCTAACCATACTTCGTACTTAGATATTGTTTTTTCTCCTTTTTATATTGACCATACTGCCGTTTTTATGGGTAAATACGAATTACTTAAAATTCCATTGTTCAAATACTTTTTTGTTTATCTTGATATTCCCGTAAACCGTAAAAGCATTACTAATGCGCACAAAGCTTTTTCGGATGCGGGAAAAAAAATTGACGAAGGTTTAAGCGTGGTTATCTATCCCGAAGGAACCATCAGTGAAAGTGGAAAATTAAAGCCTTTTAAGAATGGGGCTTTTAAGTTAGCAATTGAAAAACAGGTGCCCATTATACCGGTTGTTAATTTAAATAACTGGCATTTTTTGCAAAATGGCGGTTTTTTTAAAAGTCATGGAAAGCCCGGTATTCCGAAAATAATTGTGGGTGACCCAATTTATACAAAGGGATTAACAGATCAAAACATTGATGAAATTAAAGAGAAAGTTTATATCTTTACACAGGAAAAATTAAAGGAATTTAATGACAAATAAAATAGATATTAAAACGGTTGATGAAGTTGCTCATTTAGCAAGATTAGAATTTAACGATGCTTCAAAAGCTGAGATCTTAAATGATATGAACCGAATGTTAGCGTTTGTAGATAAATTAAGTGAGCTAAACACTGAGAATGTTACACCTTTGATTTATATGACCGACGAAAAAAACATTCTTCGCGAAGATACTCCTGAAATTACTGTTACACAAAAAGAAGCTTTAAAGAATGCGCCTAAAAAAGACAGTGATTATTTTAAAGCGCCAAAAGTAATAGAGCAAAAAAATTAATTTGATTTTATAAACTTGTAAGAAGAATTATCTATTCTTAAAAAATAAATTCCTTCTGCCAGATCCCTTACATCAATTTCCGAATTTTCAATAGTTACTATATTGATCAATTGCCCCAAATAGTTAATCACTTCTGCTTTTTCTCCAAAGTCTATTCTGTTTTTAATTTTTAATTTTTCTTTTGCAGGATTAGGATACAATAAAATACCGCTTCCATTTAATTTAAATTCGTTTGCTTTAGTAATTAAACTAGCATTATTATTTGGCAATTTGGATAAAACACCATCATCATTTCCTACATAATTACTTTGAAATGCAGAAGCGGTTACAGGATATGTAGAAGAAGAGCTTTTACCGCAAAAGAAAATATTATTGGTTGTAACCGCAAGATCCTGCGAGTAATCGTAACCACCAATGCTTCCATAATAAGTAGAATAGTTTGGTTGACCAGATGAATTAAACCGAACGATCACTAAATTCTGAGATCCGGGAATAACGCTATAATTAGAGTTACCAAGCATTGGAAAATTTGTTGAAGTAGTAGTTCCTAAAATGTATAATTCGTAATTGTGAATTTTCATCCTGCTAACTGCATCTGCATCAGAACCTCCAATTAAAGTAGAATAGATCATTGTTCCTGTTGGCGAGATTTTTACAAAATACATATCTGTCATTCCTGTTAGTGTAGATTGATATGCGCCTGCTGTAGTTGTAAAATTTGAACTGGTTGTTTGCCCGCTCATATATAAATTACCAATACCATCTGCCACAATTCCCCAGGCATCATCTATGCCAGAGCCTCCCAGGTAACTTGAAAATATTCTATTGCCTAACGAATCAAATTTAATAATGTAACAATCCATACCATTATCTTTTGATGGTTGTATACATCCAATTGAAGTGCTTAAATTAAAACTAAAAGTTCCGCCACCGCCAATAACATTTCCAAAACCATCGGCGGTTAACACATGAATGTCTTCGCTGGCTAAACCACCATAATAAGTACACCATTTTAAAATTCCATTCTTAGAAAATTTTGCGATAAACGCATCTGTATTTCCACCAAACGTTTGCTGAAAAGAAGACGCAGTTGTGTATAGATTATTTGAAGTAGTAGTGCCGCCAATAAATAAATTACCGTTAAAATCAGTACTGATATCATATGCAAAATCAGAACCAAGACTTCCAAAATAGGTAAGCCACAAAAGCACACCCCCAGGCGACATCTTTCCTAAAAAACAATCGTACTGCCCCGCATTTGCAGCCTGGAAACAACCCGGTGTTGTTGGCAATCCTGCGCCCTGCGTATAGCCGGTAAATGCAATGTTTCCATCTGGACAGACAATAATTTTTTCTCCGCTATCAAAATCAGTAGTGCCTAAATAAGTAGCCCACACAAAATTTCCACAGGAATCAAATTTTGCAATGTACGCATCGTTAATCCCATTTAGCACATCGCTAATTAAACCAGGTATTACAGTAAGCGAAGGGCTATCCGTTTGTACAATAACATAACTGTTTTTGTTATTGTCAAGTGCTATTCCTTTTATATCATCTGAACCTGTTTGACCCATGTAGGTTGACCAATAATTACATTGGGAATTTACTCCGAAAGTAAAAAAAAGAAATATATAAAATAAACCTCGCATTAAATAAAAAAGCCCGAAACATAACAGTTTCGGGCAATTAAAATACACATTTTTTTTATCTTATTAAAGTAACACTTCCGGTTAAGGCATGTGATTTACTGTCTTTACCAATATAACTTACTTTGTAAACGTAAACATTATTCTCAGACATTTGTCCTTTGTACATTCCATCCCAGCCTTTTTTAATATCGCTCGACTGGAATATCAAACTACCACCCCTGTTAAAGATGAGCATTTCAAATTTTGTAATGTTATTGGCAACCGCTAAAAAAATATCATTACTTCCATCACCGTTAGGTGTAAATGCGTTTGGTAAAAATAATCCCATCTCATCGCCAACAATTACTTTTTTAGTAATAGAAGATTTACAACCTCTGTCGCTGGTAACTACTAATGTTACATCGTATCTTCCGCTATCCTGGTATGTAAAACTTGGATTTTGTAATATTGATGTTACATCAGGGTTTCCAAATGTCCAATCCCAGCTTACAATTTTTGCTTTCGAAGAAAGATCAGTAAACTGTGTTGTACCATTTACCCACGTTGCACCATTGTTACCAATATCAAAATTAGCAACCGGTACAGCATACACTTCAAATGTTTTTTCTATTTGAGCCCTGCAGCCTTTTGCATCGGTACCATTTAATGTAATCGTATAAATATTAGCAGAGTTGTAGCAAATATTTGTTGGGTTATTAGTTTGGTTTGTTTCGCCATTACCAAGTTTCCAATCAAGTACTATCGAAGATGAGTTTGAGATGGCTTTAAATTCAATATTACAGGCCGGGGCACATGCAGAAATAGCTTTGCTCATATCTATATCTATTGTTGGTTTTGCATTTACCAAAACAGTTACAGTGCCAACCGCTGTGCAACCCTGAGGGTCAGTTAAAGTTATGGTATATGTTCCGGTGTTTAATGGGGTTGCATTCATTATACCGGTGTTTGCATTGTTGGAAATGAATCCGTTTGGTCCACTCCAATGATACGAAACGCCGCTTCCATCTAAGGTTTCAAAATCAATTGTACCACCTTCACATAACTCAGTTGGAGAACATGAAGGATGTAACACTTTTTGCGAGTTTACCACTACAGTTGTTGTTGCCATAACCGTGCAACCTTGTACTGAAGTAATAGTAACTGTATATACTCCGCTTGCATTAGCTGTTGCGTTATTAATTACAGGATTTTGCAAGTTAGAAGTATAGCCGTTCGGACCCTGCCATACAAAACTTCCGTTACCAAAAGCATGCAACTGAACATTACTTCCTGAACATACAGGGCCGTTATTATTTGCTGAAACACTAGCTGTGCTTACTGCAACAGCAACACTTGCACTTGCATAACAATTACCTGTTAAAGTAGCTGTTACATTATATGCTCCGCCAGAATTATTTGTGGCAATGAATGAAGGGTTGTGTTGTGTAGATGCAAAATTATTCGGGCCTGTCCAGCTATAATTTCCACTACCACTTGCTGTAAGATTTAAATTATTTCCAGGACAAACAGGCGTATTGGCAACCGCAGATAGTGTTGCCTGGTAAGTTGCTAAATTTACAGTTGATGTTCCAACACAACCGTTTGCATCTGTTATCACACATGTGTAAATACCGGCCATTGCTGTTGTTACATTTGTAATAACAGGGTTTTGAGCAGTTGATGTATAATTGTTTGGCCCCGTCCAGCTATAAGTAGCATTATTAAAAGTATTTGTAAACGAAGTTGTACCGCCAATACAAACAGGTGAGTTTACCGAAAGCGTTGCGTTTGGCGCAGGATAAACCTGCACGGTATAAGAACCAAATGCCATACATGGCCCGCAGCCAGCTTTATTTATAGTAACAGTATAAATACCTGCAGCTGTATAAGTATGTACTACAGTAGTTCCTGTTCCTGTTCCACCATCACCAAAATTCCAGCTAAGGTTAAAGTTTCCCGCATTAGGACTTGTATCTGTAAACGTAAAGTTTGGAGCACTCAAACAGGTATTAGGTGTCATAGTAACCGTTAATGGAGGAGGTACACTTAATACGTTTACTGTTACAACGGCAGGTTGCGCACTAATAAACTGGCACATACACGGCCCGCCCGTTAAACATGAAGAAAGAGCTTGTGTCCATACGGCATTGCTTGGCGCAGTTACAAACGTGTTTGTAATATTAGATGATGATAGTGGAAGGTTAGTAAAAATAATAGGCACACTTGGCGGTGTATACATAATTGTGCCCGTTGGCGTGGTACATAGATATGCCAGCCATACGCTAAATGTTGTAGTAGAAGTTAAATTCGTTATTGATAATAAATTAATTGTTGTTGTAAATGTTGTGCCATTACCAATTGTTGTAGACACAGGGTTTGAGGCTGTCCAAGAAAATGTTGGTGTTATAGTTGCGTTTTGTTCACATGAAGGAACATTACCAACACACTGGCCGTAATTAGTTCCGGTAATAACTGCAGTAAGTTGTACTGGGCCACAACAAATGATTGGATTTGGAGTAGCGTTAAGCGTCATATTTAGCGAGTTTGGTGGGTTAACAATTGGCGCACCCGGAACTGTAAATGATTGTACTGGTGTCCATGGGCCGGTATTGGTACCACCCATTACCATTTCACGTGAACGAATGTAATAAGTTTTACCGGGACATAAATTTGAAAAAGGAATTACATTCGGATGATATGGTTCTAAAACACAGTTATCAAACCAACCTGTAGCAATATTATAGTTAGGTACGTTTAATAACGAATTATAATATGGATAATTTAAATAAGATGTTGCGGGATTGTTCCAGTTAGTTAATGTACTACTTAAACATGCGGGTTGTGTTCCTACAAAATTAGGTGTACATGAGATCTCCGTTTGAAGCCAGTATGGCCCGCAACCACAGGTAGAAGGATCGGAATTAGCAGATACGGTTACACCTGCAGCACCAACAACAACATTATAATTTACAAGAGGCATACCGTGGCATGCTTTTGCTTGCTGATACCCTAATAAAAATGTTACGAGGATAAATAGAGATGATTTTAAAATTTTCATATTTATAATTTCTGAGTTCAAAACTACCTGAATAAAAACTATCAAAATTTGAATTTGAGTTGAAGGCTGAACTAACTTATTAAAAAGCTAACTTAAGAAAGGGAAAAAAGATGGAATGAGTGAAAAAAAACAGGATGAGCAAAAAGGCTTTTTTACTGAGGGAATTAAAAAAACTGAAAAATTTCCTTATTTAGCAGGGCTTTGAGAGGTCTTAGAAAATACTTTTCTCCAAAGCTGAACGATCTGTTTTCTGAAAATAAAGCCTAATAATAAATATGGAACAGCCATTAAATAAAGTATACCGCTGTTTAAACTACGCGCCATTGAATTTGGATTTGACTTTAAAGAACTTTCTGCGGCCTGTTTACACATGGCACACTGCGCCGTTATATCTGTACTAAAAGATACAAATAATATAATAATCAAAAAGACTAGATATGTTTTATTGTTTTTCAAATGTGTTGTAAAGTTAAGTTAATTTTGTTTTCTATTTTTAGATTTAACAGTAATATGATTAAAATCATCATAAAAAAAGGGTTGTTAAATAACAACCCTTTTTTTATTCTTTAAACTACTCATTCACCTTTAAAATTTGCTTTTCTTTTTTCAAGAAAAGCGCTTACACCTTCTTTAAAATCCTTTGTACCAAAGGATTTTCCAAATTCTTCGATCTCAACTTCAAAGCCATTTAACTTGTTGTTATATCCTGCATTAATTACTTTAATAGCAGTTTTTATTGCCGTAGGGCTCTTGGTAGTTAGCTTAGCCGTTATTTCGAAACATTTATTCAATAAATCATCCTGCGTGGTAACGTAATTGGCAAGACCCCATTTGTAAGCATCCTGCGCATTGATCATATCTGCTGTAACAATCATTTCAAAAGCTTTTCCTTTACCTACTAATTGTGCCAAACGTTGTGTTCCGCCATAACCAGGAATTACACCTAAGCTTACCTCGGGAAGGCCCATTTTTGCATTATCGCTCACAACACGTATATGACAAGCCATTGCCAACTCCAATCCACCACCTAAAGCAAAACCGTTAACGGCAGCAATAATTGGTTTACTATAATTCTCAATAAAATTAAAGATCTTAAAATGACCTATTGAGCTTAATTGTTTTCCTTGTTCAACAGAAAAATTTGCAAACTCGGCAATATCTGCACCTGCAACAAATGCTTTTTGGCCAGAACCGGTTAAGATTATTGCGCGGATCTCTGATTGGTTTTCTGCCTCCACCAAAGTTTCGTGCAGCTCCTCTATTGTTTGCTTGTTTAAAGCATTTAATTTATCAGGGCGATTAATTGTAACAACTAAAACACCATTTTGTATTTCACATAAAATATATTCACTTGTAGCCACCATCTTTTTTTTAATTATAAACTGAGCAAATATAGACTATTAGGCTTTAAATAATTCAAAAGTTTTAAACCGTCAAAAAGTTAAAAAATTTACAGCTTTTTAAGTTAAACCCATATTTAAACCGCGATCTTTAAATTCTCGCTTAAGCAAGATCATTTAAATGTTCTGCTAAAAATTTCCCCATACTAAAACACGATTGAAGCAAGTAACCACCTGTAGGGGCGTCGTAGTCTAGCATTTCGCCTATAACATAATTACTTTCCATTTTTTTTAATTCAAATTTTTTATTTATTTCATTTAAATTAATTCCACCAACTGTAGAAATTGCATCTTCTACAGGACCTAATCCTGAAATTTGAATTTCTAGGGCTTTTAAATTATTAACAAATTTAACCGGATCTAAAAAGTCGTTTTTGCTCATTTTAGATTTTAGTAATATCATTTGCATCTTATTCACATTTAAATTCTTTACTATATTTTCAGTATAGGAATGTTTTGTTTCTACGCTTTCAAATTTCTTTAAACACTCATCTGCACTTAAATGAGGTTTAAGATCGATGTATATTTTCGCACTTTCGTTTTCTTTTAATTGGGCTCTTATTTGCGGACTCAAAGGATAAATACCGCTTCCTTCCATACCAAAAGCTGTTAATACAATTTCACCGCTATGTATTTTATTTCCGCAGTTTATTGAAATATTTTTTAATGGTTTTCCCTCAATTTCTTTAATTATATTTTTTGGCCACTCAACTTTAAAGCTGCAATTGCTTGCCTGAAAGGGTATCGTTTTAATATTTTTTATCTCAAACAAACTGCGCCAATCGCCCTTACTTCCGGTTACAGGCCAGCTGGCACCACCCATACAAAAAATAGTTATATCACTTTGTATGATCTTAGTTCCTGTAGCAGTTTTAAATATCAATCCATTATTGTCTGCAAACCCTTTCCATTCATGTTTAAAATTTAACGCTACATTATTTTTTACAATTTTTTCTTCAAAGCATTTTAAAACATCTATTGGCTTAATGCCTTTTTTGGGAAATATGCGACCACTTGTTCCCACAAATGTTTCAATACCCATTGCGTTTATCCATTCTATAAAATGTTTATTTGAAAAATATGAAAAAGCTTCTTTAAAAAACTGATGTGGTGTATAACGTAGAACAAATTCGTTTTCACTTTCAGAATGTGTAAGATTTAAACCCCCATCGCCGGCAACTAAAAATTTACGGCCCAATGCGTTGTTCTTTTCAAAAACAGAAACAGAAAATTTTTTCGGATCAAGTTCACATGCCAATATTAATGCACACGCACCGCCACCAATTATAGAGATATTTTTTTTCAATTACGAATTAATGTGCGCTAAACAATCATCAATATTCTTATACATTTTAGTAAAAAACTGGTAACGTTGTTTTTCTGAAACTCCACTGATCAATGTACTTTTTTTCTCCAGATTTCTTACCCAATGATCTGTTTCTTCGCAAAACTGGGGGTTATTAGTTGTTAGCGAATTCATAGTGTTGAATGAGATATACGAAAATTTGGTTTCACCCATAACTACGTAAATACAATTAGTGCCTAATACCACTTCGCTATTGTACAAAGAGAATGTGTCGTGCTTATCGCTTATATTTTTTCTGCTGCTTTCGGCATTTTTTAAGATCATATCAATCATCTGGCGATATTCCTGTAATAATTCTGTAGCATGTTGAGCAGATACTATCCCACTATCATAATAAAACTGAATTTGCCTTAAGCCGGTTAACACGGTTTCAGTTGTCCATATTTCTGAGCTTGGAATGGTTAAATATTCTTTATAAACATTATGAGCAATATCAACAAGGTGTTGTGGCACAACGCCCCATTCAAATTTCTTTTGTTGGTATTCGGGTACATTCAATACACTACGCTGCCAATAAAACAATTTAAAATCGGTTAGCTTTTTTGAAAAGAAAGAATAAAAAATAGGAATCTCTTCGGCTACATAATATATCTTTTTATTTTCAAATTTATTTAATGTTATAAGGTGCGTTAGCAGACGCTTTAAATAGGCTTCAAAATTTTTCTCACTATCGGTTAATTTGGTATATGAAAAAGTTACGGTGTCGTTTTGATTACTAAATACTTCATCCAAACTTATCTTATATTTTTTAGAGATCTTATACACCTCTTCTATAGTTAACTCAGTTTCGCCTCTTATCCTTCTGTAGGCACTGTCAATACTTACGTCCAATACATCTGCAATTTCTTCGGCTAAACCAACACTTGGCGGAATTATTTCTTTAAACTTACTTATAAATTGGTTTTGTATAAGTAAATTAACCTTTCCGGGCTTTTTTTCCTTTTTTGCTGGCATAAATTTTAGTGATTTGTGAGAGATAAAGATAGGCTTTTTAGTAAAAAAAGCAAATTTCGTAGCTAACATTTGCAATTATTGCAAATTTACCCCGCCCCACGTATACCAAGGCTTTACACAGGCATTTTTCATTTTTCACGCCTTATTTGCCACGCAAAGCCGTAAGGCATTGGCTTTTTGTAAGCCTAATTTTGAATAAGAAAAACGAACAAAAATGAAAACATTATTATATACATCATTTTTAATTTTAAATCTTGTTTCAAAAGCACAAGACATTGGCACTTCATTAAGTGGTGCTTCCCTTTATTCTTCATCAAGCAATAAAGAATTTGAAAGAGCCGCCAGCACGATTGCTTTTTCTACCGTGAACATTGCCATGAACGCTGGCAATATCATCCATCTTAATAATAAAAAGAAAAAAAGCAATGCAGGTTTTGGCGTTGTAACAGGCCTGGCACAAATAGCAAATGGTGTGATCTTTAATGAAAAAGAAGAAGATCTGAAAGCCATAGATGTATCTGTTGGTACAGCTACAGTAATTTTTAGCAGCATACGTTTATTAAAAAAACAAAAACAAGCTAAAGAAGAAAAATTATCGCTTGCCCCTGCTTTTTTAAGTGCTCCTTTTTATGGAAAAATTACAGCATTGGCTTTACGTTTAAAATTTTAAAAATAAAACTATGGAACAGAAAGATTTTTTACAACGTTTTGGATTATTAGCGGATATCCAGAAGACCATTTTTAGAATTCCTTTTTTAACAGAGGCAGTTCATTCTTTTATATTGCATCCTTATGAAGATTATATCATCAGCAAAAAACTAAAGATATGTTTTGAGCTAAAAGACAACTTATCCTTTTTAGAGTTGAATGTGGTGCATTGTGAGCTCACAAAACAGATCTTACACGAACTTAAGATCATTAACTATGGCATTCAGGAAAGCATGCGTGTATTAATTCTTGGGGAAGAGCCTAAAATAGAGTTCTACTCAATGGGCCACGGGCCTTTCAAAGACCCCGACGTAAGAATCAGGAACACCTATATTTCCAAAATTTAAATTGTTAGATTTTTGTTTGTTTCGTATCTTTAATGTCATTTTTAAGAGCTATGCAACAGATAAAAAATTATATAAACGGAGCTTTAGTTGAGCCTGTTTCAAAAACATATTTAGATAATTTTAATCCTTCAACAGGCAAAGTATATTCGCATATACCTGATAGTGATGAGAAAGATGTTGAATTAGCTTATGCGGCAGCTAAAACTGCATTTAAAGAATGGAGTATTACTTCAAAAGACAAACGCTCTGCATGTTTATTGAAAATTGCTTCTTTAATTGAAAAGAATTTAGACAAATTAGCGCTTGCTGAAAGTATTGATAATGGTAAACCTTTAAAACTGGCTAAAACGGTTGATATTCCGCGTGCGGCAGCCAACTTTCATTTTTACGGCACCGGTATTTTACATTATGCTTCACACGCGCATAGTATGGAAGAAACCGCCATTAATTACACGTTGCGTCAACCTGTTGGTGTAGCAGGTTGTATCTCGCCATGGAATTTACCGTTATATCTTTTTACATGGAAAATTGCACCTGCATTAGCCGCTGGCTGCACTGTAGTTGCAAAACCATCAGAGATAACACCAATGACAGCGTTTTTACTTTCAGAAATATGTATTGAAGCGGGTTTGCCGGCCGGCGTATTAAACATTGTACATGGCCTTGGCGCTAAAGTAGGAAATGCCATTGTAAGCCATAAAGATATTCCCTTGATCTCCTTTACAGGCGGAACTGCAACGGGTAAAAGCATTGCAAGTATTGCCGCGCCAATGTTTAAAAAATTGTCTTTAGAATTAGGAGGTAAAAATCCTAACATTATTTTTGCCGATTGCGATTACGATAAAATGTTGGCAACAACTTTAAATTCTTCTTTCGCTAACCAGGGACAAATTTGTTTATGCGGTTCGCGCATTTTTGTTGAACGTAAAATTTACGATAAATTCAAAAACGATTTTGTGGCAAAAACAAAAGAACTCAGCGTTGGCAATCCATTAGATGAAAAAACAAAAGTGGGCGCCATTGTTTCTAAACCACACCAGGAAAAAATACTAAGTTATATTGAGCTGGCTCAAAAAGAAGGTGGGAAAATTTTATGCGGCGGTAAAAAAATAAATTTAAATGGCGAGCTGAGCGAAGGCTATTATATTGAACCAACCATTATTGAAGGCTTAAGTTACGATTGCAGAACCAACCAGGAAGAGATCTTTGGTCCGGTTGTTACCATTACCCCATTTGATACTGAAGAAGAAGCGTTAATGATGGCCAACTCAACCATGTATGGTTTGGCAAGTATTTTATGGACACAAAATTTAACCCGCGCACATAAGATCGCTAATAATTTACATGCAGGCATTGTATGGATAAATTGCTGGCTGTTGCGCGACCTGCGCACACCTTTTGGCGGTGTTAAGGCCAGCGGTGTTGGCAGAGAAGGTGGTTTTGAGGCTTTAGACTTTTTTACAGAACCTAAAAACGTTTGCATAAAACTATAAAAGCAATATTAAATTTTGGCAAATTATTATGAGATCTTAGGTTTACATTCAGGAGCCAGTTTTTCTGAAATAAGAACTGCTTTTCGCCGTTTGGCAAAAATTTATCATCCCGATAAAAACCCGGCGGGTAAAGAACAGTTTACCATCATTTTAAAAGCTTACGAAACGTTATCTGATCCAAAACTTAAATCTTCTTACGATTATAAACTAAACTATAACTGGGCTATTACCCAAAACACATCAAGCAATTCAAAAAACAGCGGTACTAAAACCTGGAGCTTTGATGAAAAAGAACTGAAACGCAGAAAATATTACGAAGAGCATATAAAAAAATATGCTAAAACCAAAGAGACCTATAAACAGGAAACCGAAGGAAAAAAAACATATAACGAGTTTAAATATATCTTGTTTGCAACACCGGTTGCCGTAGCTCTTTTTTTATTGATCCTTCACCTTGCGGCAGCGCCAACACCTATACCCCCGGTAAAGATTCAGTTAAAAACAACAGAGCCGGAAGTAACCGCTTTAAAAATGGGTGATACTCCATACAGTACCTATTTTGGAAGGAATAAATACGATACAACGTCAAAGCTCAGTTTAACAGTAAAAAACAATACCGGTCTTGAATTGATCGTTTGCCTTTTCACAAAAAAAAGATTTATACGCAGTTGTTATGTTGCCAAAGGTTATTATGCCGAAATACTCGAACTTCCAAAAGACCCTATTACCATACGCTACTGCACCGGTAATTGTTACAGCTACGACTATAAATTAAAAGAAAAAGATGTATATGGCGCTTTTAAAGACAATCCAAAGTTTTACCAAAGTCAAAAAGCAACCTCGCTTAATTCATTTAATGAATTAACTTTGCTTAATGGAAACAATGATGGATTTAAAGAAATAAATGAAAGAAGATTTTTTAACCGGGATTAGATCATATGCTTAAAAAAATAGAACACATAGGTATTGCTGTTAAAAACTTAAACAACAGCAACGAGTTGTTTAAAAAATTGTTCGGCAAAGAACATTATAAGGTGGAAGCTGTTGCATCGGAAGGCGTAAGCACCTCATTTTTTATGTTGGGCGAAACTAAAATAGAGTTACTCGAAGCTACCAACGACAACAGCGCCATTGCAAAGTTTATTGAAAAAAAAGGCGAAGGCATTCATCACATTGCTTACGAGGTTGATAATTTAGATGAAGAAATGGTACGCTTAAAACAAGAAGGTTTTGAATTGATTAATTTAAAACCGAAAGATGGTGCTGATAATAAACGTATTTGTTTTTTGCATCCAAAAACCACAAATGGTGTTTTGGTGGAATTGTGTGAAGAGAAAAAATAAATTTAATTTTGTTTTATGATAGATATTAAAATAAACGTACAAAACCCTGACAATACAATTACAACTATTGAAGCGCCAACCGATATGGGTTTAAGCTTAATGGAACTTTTAAAAGGCAACGAATATGATATTCTTGCTACTTGTGGCGGTATGGCCTTATGTGCTACCTGCCATGTAGAAGTGATTAAAGGTTTTGAGAATTTACATGATATTTCGGATGATGAATACGCTATGTTGGATACACTTCCGAATATTACACCAACATCCCGCCTATCCTGCCAGTTAAAATTAGCACCTGAAATGGATAACATCACCGTAAAAATTATGGGTGACGGTGTGGTATAGCTACCCAAAATCCCTATAATGATTCCAGGTAATGGAGCTTAAATTTTTTCCAAAGGCAAAAGTAATATAGGCTGTTACACCGCAATGAAAAATGAGCAAATGCATAAAAGCTGCTGCCCTGTAACCGCACCAGTAGGTGGCTGTAGCATCTAAAGTAATTAAGGGAGTTGGTAAAGCCAATGTAACAATCAATGTATAAATAAACACTGTTGCAAATAAATGGTCAAAATTCTTCAGCGGCCACGATGTTATTTTTCTATACCATTTAAAATCATTGCCCCATTTATGTATAACATAATAATTACCAAGATTAGTTGGCGCCAATAAAATAGCAGGCTGTTTTAAACCGTCCTTTTTAAATGCCTCCAGGGGTGCCAGGATCTTAAACCCCTTAAGATCTTTATGGTGTTTTAAATTAATGTGTTTTATTTTTAAGATTGCTTCATATGGTATCTCGTCTTTAAAATACTGGCTGTCTATAAATTTTAAACGGTACTGTAAAGCAATTTTTTTGATCTCAGAAATTTTAAAGATCATACCACTGTCTACATCTTCTTCGTCAACAAGTTCAAAAGAAGTATTATACTGTTTTAAATTATTAAGGATCTTATTTTCTGAAAAAAGATCTTTACTAAGAATACGATTGGCTTCGATTATGAGGTCATCTTCCTTGCTTCGTGTTTTACTTTTAAGCCTGGCTAATTCTCCTGTTATGTCTACCCGTTTCATTTTTTAATAAGGAATTATCGCGATTCCAAATGAGTAAAGGTTCATGCCGTTAACGCCCCTGTCTTTTTGAAAGACCTCACTAACATAATAACAAGCGGTAAGACAAATTTGTTCAAACCCTATCCTGAAATTTACCCCGTAACGAATATGATTTATATTTTTAGTGTTGTAAACCCTTAACTTACCGTCGTCATCTACCATCTTCCTGAAATCATTAATTACATAACCACCTTTAACGCCAAATTCCATCTTAAATTTTCGGTCTGTTTTACTTCTGAATCTTATTTCCAAGGGAATTTCCAATATTTTTTCGTTATAGCTATTGGTTTTATAGGGCGTTGCTTTAGGTTGCAATAATGTTGTTACCTTTTTATTATTATTGGTACTATCCAGCTTATAAATAAAATCGGCATTGCTGTGTACATTATGGCTAAAAATACCAATACCGTAACCAAAGCTAAAACACGAATTGCCTATTGGCTTATCAAACATAAACGCAAAATTTAAACCCAGGCTTCTCCAATGCGTTTTAATATCTGCCGGAGCGCCTAACCATACCGTACGGTTTATTTCAATGATCAAACGATCGCCGGGTTCACCTTTGTATTTTTTTATATTAAATTCATCATCGGGGTTGGTTTTACTTTTATCAGTAGTTTGAGAAAAAGCAAGTACCGAACACAATGCAAATGAAATTATATAAAGGGCCTTTTTCATTTCAGTAAAAATTAATGGTTCCCAAATTTAGTGATAATCGCTTAACTAAGCAACATAAGGGATTGCGCCAGGATAGACTTGGCCTTATACTTAAATTTATTGCTAAAACTGGCCGCTTTACTATAATTTACCTCATTATACACCCAACGTATAGCGTATTGATAAAATTTTTTGGAATGAGTACGGGTAAAATCATTTTCCCTGTCGCTTATTTTATTCCATGAAGCAGGAGTTACAATTGTATCGTTTACTTCGGTATGTAATGGTGTGCCTTTGATAGGGTAAGCTAAGGTAACTGTATAATAACTGGGGTCGGAGATCTTTAAATGGTTGATGGTCTCTTTTATATCTTCCTTATTTTCACCCGGGTAACCCAGCATAATAAACGTACCGGCCTCAATACCATATTCTTTCGTTTTAATGATCATTTCCCGCACTTCTTTCACGTTCACCCTTCTGTCCATAGCATCAATTACTTTTTGCGAACCACTTTCAGCTCCTATCCAAACTCTAAAGCAACCTGTTTCTTTTAAAATTTTTATGATCTCTTCATTTAACCGGTCGGCACGGGTAATTATTTCGTAAGGAATAAAAACGTTGCGCTTCAAGATCTCCTCCTTAAATTCGTTCATCCATTTATGGCTTATTGTAAATACATCATCCACAAACCAAACACGATCTGGATCATAATTTTGCTTTAAATATTCCAGTTCATCTACAACCAGTTTTGGACTTCGCCGACGGTATGTGCCACCATAAACCGCTCTGCTGCACCATTTGCAAGTATATGGACAACCACGCATGGTGCTAATTGAATACATGCTATAGCCATGGTGTTTTTTCCAGGCGTTACCATACAAAGCAAGGTTTATTTTTTTACGGGCCGGCATTGGCAAAGTGTTAATGTCTTTTACCAATGATCTTTCAGGAGTAAAAAAAACGGTAGTATCTTTTAAATAAGCGGTTCCATTAATTTCGGTTGGAAGTGTTTTATGCTGCTTATGATATTCTGCTATCTCAAAAAAAGTGGGTTCACCTTCGCCAACTACAAGCATATCGGCGCCGTTCAATAAATAATTTTCGGCATTATATCTTATTTCCGGTCCGCCTAAAATTACTTTACAGTTTTTAAGTTCAGGATGATTGTGAACGAACTCGGTTATTCTTAAAACCGATACCTTGGTCATTAAATTGGTATAAATGCCAATTAATGCCGGTTTGTTTTTTAGAAGGTAAATTTTAAGATCATCAAATGAAGAAAATGTTGAATCGTATACTTCATGTTCAATATTCTTATTTTCCAGGTAGGCCGAAATATAAAGTAAACCTAATGGAACATAGGGCTTCATGATCTCCAGCTCTTTAGGATCATCCTTCAAAAAATATCCGTGTGTTAAAAGAATCAATTGTCTTTTTTTAAATGAATTAAATAATGATCGGCATAATCTGCCGCCCATTTAAATTTACAAAATACTTTATCAAGAAAGCTAACTACTTTCAACAACACTTTTTTATTTGCAAAAAACGAATTTAAATAGGAAGGCGGTACAAAAAGCCCGATACCTGAAATACGTTGAGCTTTAAATGTATTAAAAAGGCGCTCCATTTCTTTTGGGGAATAATACCATGTTTTAAATTCGGATTCATTAATAGTGGTAGAAACACCTTCATTACTTTTTCTTCTGTTCGCTTTTGTTCGATCGCCTTTTATTTTAAAATAGAATCGTTCCCAGATACATTTGCGTCCCATGATCACAAAAAAAAGATCTGTTTGCTTATTTAACGCATTACACTTAATGGAAAATTCACTCAGCTCTTGAGGAGAAAGGCAATTTAAGCCGCCAAAGTTTGAAAAAATAAAGTCTACATTTTTTATCTCTTCATCCAAGTCCTGAATTGATCTTGCTTTAAAAGAAACGTTGTTGACCCCATTTTTTTTTGCTTCACACTGTTGTATCATTTTTTCAGAAACATCTGTAGCAACAACATCTTTAACCTTTTTTGCGATCTCTATAGCATCATGGCCGGTACCACAATTTATTTCAAGAACAGATTGTTGTTTCTTTAGTATAGGTATCAAATAACTATAAACGGCTTCGCGTTGCAGCAAACCAACAGGAGAAAACGTAAAGTGTTCATCATAATGCGTCGCGTAATTATCAAAAGAGGCTGCCTGCATCGGGTTCAATGTTCTGTAGTTTTTTCTTTAAACGTATTTGCTTAAAATAATAATAAGGCCCTAAGGCCATACGTTTATTGAACTTTTTATTTTTCAGCAATTCTTTTGATTGTGCAAAACGGAATTTATAATGAACAAAGCGTTGTAAGTGCCTGTAAAAATCTGCTTTATAAGAGCTATTAAACATTAAATGCAGATCATCAGAATCTTTCCAGTTTTGTTTTTCTATAAGGTCTTTTTTTACACGCTCATAAAATTTTGTTCCCGGTAAAGGATAAGAAACAGAAATACCAATATCGTGTGGTTTTAATTCATCTACCATTAAAATTGTTTTTTCTATATCTTCAATTAATTCGCCCGTATAGCCAAATTGCAAAAAGAAACATGGCTTTATATTATACTTCTTTAAAAGTTGTGTTGCTTCTTTAATTTGTTCAATTGTAGTGCCTTTATCCATTGCATCCAACACTTTTTGCGATCCGCTTTCGGCCCCCATCCAAACTTCATCACAGCCAGATTCTGCAAGGTATCTTATATTCTCATCTTCCAATAAAAGATCAGCACGACTTTGAATCTTATATTTAATTACTAATTGCAGCTCTTTAATTGCTGCATTAAATTCTTTTAACCAATTGGGTTTTAAGCCAAAAATATCATCGGCAAACCAAATATGTGTAAAGCCAAATTTGCTTTGCAGCTCTTTAATTTGCTTTGCAATATTTTGTGGCGAATGCGAATTATATCTATTGCCATAAATTGGTTTGGCACACCAATTACATTTATAAGGGCAACCACGTGTAGTTACAAAATTGATTGAGAAAAATCCATGACCTCGTAGCCAGGTATTTTTGTACGGTGTAATGTCTATCAAATCCCATGCAGGTAAGGGCAATTCATCTAGCTCTTTTAAAACCAAACGCGCAGGGGTTTTTACTATTTTTTTTTCTGAAAGAAAAGCCAGTCCGTTTATTAAGGATGTATTTGGTTGTTTTTCTTTTTTTAATGCGTTCACCAATTCTAAAAGTGTTTGCTCGGCCTCACCAATAATAATATAATCGGCTTTATTTTCGAAATACTTTTCTAAATGATCAGTAGCATCGGAAGAAGAAACAATAATGGGGATATTAAATTCTTTAGCTATTTTTTGCATCTTAAATGCGGATTCGCGCATATTGGTAAGACACATTTTGGTGAGATAATTAAACGAATCGTCATAAATAACAAATACATCTGGTTTAAAAATTTCCAGATGTTGTTTTATTTCCCCGGCAGAAGAAGAAAATTGAAGATCGGCTAATTTTACTTCACAACCATTTTCTCTTAATACAGAAGCAGCATAAAGTGTTGCCAACGGAGCAAAAGGTGTTTGCGTTTTTAACTGTTTGGTATCAAAATGCAGGAAATACGAATGTGTAAACAGGATCTTCATTTACAGCGCTAAGGTTTTTATATTTTCAAGACGTTTATCCAATTGGGCTAAAACTTTTTGCTGATAGCCACGCGGGTGATGTTTAGATACATTTTTACGACTGCGTAAATTTAGATCGAATTCTTCTTTACTAAAACCGGGAAACTTTTTTTGCCAGGAAGCAAGGGTTAATTCAAAGCATTTTTTATCGAGCAGGTTGCCTAATTTTCCATTAAATAAAAATTCAACTAATCTGAAAAAATATTTTTTAGTTGGCTTGGTTTTTAAGAAAGAAGCATTGTAATCTACTTTGTTAGGTAAAATATCATTGGCCCATTTATTAGCATTTAAAAAAGCTTCAAATTGCTGCTTATTATTAACCGGAATCAGGGTTTTAATTTCTGTTGCTACAAATACATTTTCATCAGGGATCTGTAAATTATTGGAAGCAATTAAATAATTGATGCAAAAATATTTTCGCGAATTAAATAAGAACACTTTTTTATAGGCTATTAAAATACTGCGGCAAAGCCATAATTTATGTGGCGATGTAATTATAAAATAATCAATATCTCCATCTTCTTCTAATAAACCTTTTGAGCAGGATCCTGAAATACAAACAGCTTCTACAAAAGGAAATTTTGAAATAAAATAGGCATAACGTTTGATCTTTTTTTGTTTGTCTAAGAATCTTTTTTCAGAATCAATACGTTTTGTAATAAAATCAGCATTACTTTTTTCCAGATAGTAAAATCCATCGGATTCGGAAATTAGTTTCAATTCTATTAATTCATTTAAAACTAAATTTACCTGGCTTTGATTAACTTTTATTTTTAAATATTCAAGTACCTGATTGGGTTTTAAGGGATAGTTAAAAACATCAAAATAGGCAATACACTTGTATACTGCAAATTGTGTTTTTGATAAAGTAACTACTTCGTTATTTTCTATCTCTATCATGCCTGTTTTACAATATTAAAGATAAAGTTTTTTTCCCATTTTATTTTCTTTTCGTAACAAAGGCTTAATAAATAATTATACTTCGCTGCAATGGTCGTTATTCTTTCAAGGTCGCAATTATCAGCCAATACCATATATATTTGTGATGAGTGGTTCGAATAATCATTTAACTGCTTAAATAATTTTTCAAAATATTCGCCATTCTTACCACAATACCAGGCGTAAGAGCCTTCATCAGATGGATCGGTAAAAAAGTAAGGTGGGTTGATAAAAAACATATCAAATTTATTTGCAGGGACATTATCAAAAAGATCGGAAAGATAAACATTAAAATTGCCATAGTCTTTAAAGTTGCTTTTAAGGTTTTCTTTAATTCCTTTAACTGCCGTTTCATTAACATCAAAACTATACACCTGCGCAGTTTTTGACAAGGCAATAAAACTTAGTAATCCGGAGCCTGCGCCAACCTCGCAAACTTTTTTATTTTTTAAGTCGAGTTGTTGTGCAAATGCTGCAAACAGTTGTGTGCTGAAAAAATATTTTGGATGAAAAACGCCGGGATATATTTTTAATTGAAGATCTCTATACGTATAAACACGTACTTTTTTTAAATGTTGTTTAAGAATTGGCTGAACCAACAGGTCGTAGTATTTTTTATGTAAATAATCCAGCATTAAAACCCTTCTATTTCAGGCTGACGGTATTTCCAGATCTTTTGAAGCGCTTTTATTTCATAAGGGAATTTATAAAAACCGCTGTGATATCGTAGTCCGCTCCAGCTACGAATGATTTTTTTTTGCCAATGTTTAAACCGTATATCCGATTCGGTTGGAAAATAACCATTCAATACAGTTTCAAAATTTTTGATCTTATCTATCATGTATGGCTTTAACCAGGGCGTTAATGGATTTTTGCGAAGATCAAAATTTTCCCAAGCCGGACTTATCCAATCTTCCAGTGTTTCCGGAAATTTAAAGCCGCTGGCCAAAACCTTGTCATACATATCTGAGCCTTCGGTTGGTACAGGACTGTATGTATAAATAATTATTTCTGTTTTAGGGTTTACAGCTTTTACTTTTTTAATAAATTCAATATCCTCGTTTATCTGTTTATCTACCTCTTCTTCATTTTCTCCCGGTATTCCCAAAACAAAAGAATACTCAGGAATGATATCGAATTTTTTTAAACGCTCTGCGAATTTTAAGATCTGTTCACCGGTTTGTGTGCCGCCTTTGTCCATCTTTTTTAAAACAGCATCGTTACCGGTTTCTGCTCCAAAAAATATCATTTTACAACCTGCCTCTCTTATCAATGCCAAAGATTCATCTTTGTACTTATCCATTGTATCAATACGTGCTTCGCCCCACCATATCATGTTTTCGTTCTTGATCAGCTTTGCAAATTCAACAGTTCTTTTTTCAGACACAAAAAAATTATTGTCGTGAAACTCAATTGCATCGCCATTGTATTTTTCTTTAAGGAACTTTACATCATTGTAAATACCCTGTGCCGATCTGCCTTTCCAGCGAGCATTGTATATTGGCACCACAGCGCAAAACGAACAGGTAAAAGGGCAACCAAAACTACTATGATAAGCAATGGTTTTTTTGCCCAAATAAGTTTTGCCTAAATATTTTTGAAGCGGGTAAAAAGCATTTAATTTCTCGTAGGGTAACTCAGGCAATTTATCAAGATCTAGCAATTCTTCTTTAGCAGATTTTATTATTTGCCCGTCTTTTTTATAAATTAAATTCTTAATGTTATCTACAGGCAAATTATTTTCAATTGCATTTAAAAGCTGTGGAAACGTATTATCGCCCGGGCCATTAACTATATAATCAATATAACCCGAGTTTAAAACAGATCTTGGTTGATTAGAAGGAAAGTAGCCACCCCATATTGTTTTTAAATTGGGATATTGCTGTTTTAATGCCTTTGAAATAGGAATGGCCTGTTTTAATTGCGGGCCTGGCATAACAGTACAACCAAATACATCTATTTTTTGTACTTTAAAATAATCGAGGATCTTTTTTTGAGGATCAGTTTCAAGGTTACCATCCACCAAAATAAATTCGTGCGCATTATTTATACTCGCAGCAATTTGTAAAATGCTGTTAGGTATCCTTGGCTTTGAATTAGCACTGCGTGGATTAAATAATAAAACTTTAAGCGACATGGGCAATCTGCTGTATTACAAATATAGACAAAAGCCAATAGTTTCTAATAGCGAAACAGTCTTTTATACAACTTTATTAGAACAGGGGGAGCAAAATATTTTAACATCTTTCTTTTATCCTGCTTTTTTATGCTTTTGAAAAATTCTGCTTGTTCTTTTTCAGAAATAGTAATTTTATCAAATAAGTTTTTAGCATTACTTGTAAAACCAAGTGCCCCAACTATAACAGCAGTATTATATGCTTTATGCTCATCATTTAAGGTCTGTGTATCTATACAATAAAAAACATCGCCACCAATGCCCCATTTGGGTTTTTCGCCTTTGGTGAAAGGTGAGTTGATATCGTAATTAAATTCGCAGGTAATTAATTTATATCCTAAGCTTTTTAAATAAAGATCAATTTCCGCAAAAGTGGGCTGGTTTTTATAAAGTGGAATAAAAGAAAATTCTGTTTTAATTACATTGATCTTTTTTGTTTTTAAGCTCTCCTCCGCCCCTTTTAAAATTGCAAGTTCTGTACCTTGTGTGTCGATCTTTAAATAATCAATGGTTTTAATATTATGCTCTTTAACAATAGCATCAATTGTTGTTGTTTCTATCTTTTTTGCACTAACGATATTAAGTTGTTTGCGCCAGTGTTTAAATTCTGTGATATCGCCAAAGTATTCAGTTAATACTTTTTCATCAGGCAACAACATTGAACTCATGCTTGGGTTAGCAGCAATATTAAAATCAAACAGGCCTTTCTCGCTAAATAATCCTTTATCAATTACATTACATTCTAAATATGTATCGTTATTTTGAGAAACATTGCTTTTATCGCCCGGTTCAAAGGCGTATAATTTAATGTGTTTTGTTAAAGTACTCAACTCTTTTAAACCGTTTCTTGCACCTACATCAAAACATATTAATTCAGGAATCTTCATTATTTTTTATTTATGAAATCCGGGGAGTTGGCATCCTGTTCGCGAACATTAAAAGGTTTAATGCAGGACGTAAACGGCGCAAAAGAATTTACAGAATCACGATAATAAATATCTCCAAAAAAAGGATATTCAGGATACAAATGCGTTCTGTTTTTCTTTAAAATATCTTTTAGTTTAGTTACCGGAATGTTCCACTCTTTAGAAAGTTTCATTAACGAAGGTTCCATATAACCAATATATAATCTTTCCGCTAAAGAGTGATCCTGTGTTTTAGAATAATCAATTTCGCTATTTAAATTTTTACGGTAAAGATCTAATTTAAACATCATTTCTTTCACAAGCTCCTGAAACTCTGCTTGCGTAACCGACCCTTTAATAGAATCGTTATTTGTATACAAGGGTTGAATAACGATCTCGTGACACCAAAGACATTTAGCAGGTTTGCCTGCATCGCTTAAATTTTTCGGGCTTGCATTTATTATTTTTCCGTTTTGATCATATATCGCAAAACGTAACTGACCATTTTGCATAATATCAAAAACTTCATAGGCTTTAGCGGTAAATGTATTTTTAAAAAAATCGCCTTCGCCTTCTTCAGCAACAAATAACCAATCAGTTACAGCGCCTTTTGCATATAATTTTAAAATACGTGTATGTTTTGAAACTAAAGATCTAGTAACAGGGAAAATAATTGGCTCTTCGTTTTTATGTTTATCCAGTATTTTAAAAAAGTCTCTTTCTACACCTGTAATATTATAATAATGTTCACTTGAGCCTAAGGCCAGAGAAACAAAAGCTCCCAGATCGACGGTTTGTTTAACTTTATATTCTTCTGTTTTTTTTAAAGAATCACATATTTTATTTAAAGCTATAAGACCGGTTTCAGAAAAACCGAGCTTAGAAAAGTTGAGATTGAATTTTGTTGAATCTGTTTTTGTGATAGCGTGTTCTAAACTATCTTTTTTTAATTCGGCCCCTAAAAATGAAAGTGTCCAAAATAGGCCCGTACGGCCATTTTCCCAGTTATCGATCTCATAGATTTTTGTGAATTCGAGATTCAAAGAAATGTCTGTCTTTTTTTCAGTGTTACATGAAAAAAGAAGTACAATAAGTGTAATAATTATGTATCTGACCTTAGTATTCAATTATTTTACTATCCGAGGTGTTTTTAGTTTTAAATGATAAATGCCAACGCCGCTATTTTCATCGGTCATAAAAAGTAATTTTTCATTATTGATATATACTGCTTTATGATCTTTTATTGTAAATGTAGTTGAATCGATCGTTTTTGAAACAAAATCAACCAGCTCAACAGAATCTCTATTTCCTAAACAAGTGTATAATTTAATTTTATTATTACTTACATTAAAGTTGTATAAAATACCGGCTTTTGGTCTTATTTCAGGGTCGGTATTATTTGTATATCTATAAAACGTTAACGAAGGTAAAACAAATATCAATAATGAAATACTAAAATATTTAAGATCAAAACCCGGCTTCAATACCGCGATCAAAATAATAAATACCGCACTTAGAAGCCAAACCCTTGCATATTGAAGCATTAAAGGCATGTTAGAAAGTTTGTACACTGGAATATTACAGATGAGCAACAAAAGAAAGCTGATTAACACTGTTATTTTTACAGGCATTTCTTTTGCCAAAAAAATAAAGGGAAATAAAATAATTAAACTATAAACTGTTGAATATTTATTAAGCAGAAAAAGAACCAAGACCGTAAGAAAGAAGGAAACGCTTAAATTCTGCCTCAAAACCGTTTTTACAAAAAAGCTAAATACCAAAGCATAAAAAAGCAATTGCATTATCACCGCAATTATTGGCGCATGAACTATTGGTGTTGGATTTAAATAGGTTTCTGAAACAAAAGCATTCAATAAAAACGTATAAATACTTTGATTATAAAAATAAAACGGCGCTGTAATATCGTTTAATGCCAGGCGTGGAAAAATACGAAAATAATAGTGGTTGATGGTGGTTGAACCAATGGCAAAATAACAGATAACCAATAAAATCGCTGTAAAAAAAACTATCCATTGCAGGGCTTTCCAATCCTTTTTAAAAAGGAGGATAATAGCAACAAATGCCGGAAAGATCTTTAAAGCAAATAGTAATGTAACAATAAAGCCAAGCCTTGTTTTTTGTCCGTTTTGAATTGCTATATAAAATTCAAAAAATAAAGCAGTAATTAATAGATAGGCCTGACCATGATGAAAGTTAGAGAACAAGGGCTGAAAAAATATAAACGGCAAGAAATAAAACCACAGGCTAAAGAACTTTATTTCTTTGATAAGTCGATCTAAAGAAAAACAAAAAGCAAAAAGGCTTAAAGTGCTAAATACTAATTTGGCGATGGATAATTTTAAAAATGTAAAAGGAATGTAAAATAAGATTGAAAAAGGTGGTACAGGTGCATAATTCTCTAAAAAATTACCGCTTTCATATTGCCTGATCTCTGTATTAAAAAAATGAATATCGTTATATAATTTTAAAGGATCAGTTCCTTGTAAAAAAAATTTGCTACCGTAATAATAATTCCCAAAGTCGCCGATGGGATGATTAAAAGTAATTGCTACAAGGATACAATTAAATACAAAGAAAAAATAAATGAATTTACTGTGAATAGAATTCTGAAATTTATTTTCAAAAAAATTACCTAAGCTTATTTTAGCAGGATTTTCTATAACTTTAAAATTTTATTCTGCCTAGTCTACCAACAATTTACAGCTATACACCATTTTATTATCTCTCTCTATCTTTACAAAATATGTACCTTTTACCAATTGTGCAATATCTAACGTTGTTGTTTTATTGGTAATATCCTTCAATATTATCATTTTTCCTTCAAGGTCATAAATATATATAGTATGCAGTTGATTTAATTCTCCTTTAAACTCAATAGTACATTTATGTTTTGCAGGATTAGGGTAAAGTTTTACATTAATAGTGTTTTTTGAAAATTCATTTATACCAACCGAACTTGTATCCGTTGAATTGCCAAAGGTATATTCACCTAATTTTAAAGTATCAATTTCGATATAACCTGTACGTAAGGAAGCTGCGAACTTGGTCATGTGTTTTACCACTTTCCAGTCATCTGCAGCACTGGCACGGTAATACATACGAATACTATCACCATTTACTATCGTTAAAAGTGTATCCATGTAAGCATAAGTGCCCGAAGTAACTTTATTACCATCATAATTAAATCTTGCTTTTGAATGAAAGCCCGGAGATAATATACCCTCTACTTTCCAGTAATGCTGGTTTGATAATTTATGATTGTTAGGATTGTTTTTAAACGGATCGGGCTTTACGTAATTATGGATAATGCGCAATAAGCTTGAATCGGCTCCTTTATTTTTAACTGTTAAAAATACTTTTGCCAAGGCATAATTAAAATTGGTAACCGTTTTTATGGTTTTATACTCATGTGATGTGGCATCACCGATTTTACTGTCATAATTTAATGCATAATAAACAGGTGTAAATGGTAAACCAGTTACAGCATAATTTCCTGACGCGCCACTTACAGTAACTGTTTTTACAACTGCCGTCCAGTCATTTTTAAAAAAGGTTACTTCTAAAGGAACATTGTTATGTAATACAGTTGTGCCAAAGGTTTTTTGCTTTATAGCAATAACTGCGTTTACATTTGTAGAAGTAATGGCGTTATATTTTACCGAATCAATTGAAAAATGCGACCAGCCGCCATTAAATACCCAATTGGTAAAATAATCTGTTAAATTTTGTCCGCTACTAGTTTGCAATAAATTTCTAAACTCATTACTATTAATACTTTTAAAAGCATTTTGCTGCATTACATATTTTGCACCATTAAAAAAAGCAACATCGCCCATGTAGCCTCTTAATGTATGAGCAATATCTGCGCCTTTTTTATAAACGTGATCGCCATAAGTTGTGCTGTGAGGAATACCACTCACTGCTCTAAAACCACCGTCTTTCTTATGCAGAAAATGTAACAGGGCATCGTGTTCATTTTTTACTGCATTTAAATAACTTGTTTTTCCATACTTCCATTCTAAGAACATATATGAACTAAAAGTAGCCATACCTTCATTTATCCACATATCTTCCTGCGTTTCGCAGGTAACCAGATCACCCCACCAGTGATGCGATAATTCATGCGCCATTAATTCTGCCTCGTAAGCAAGGTTGCCGGCAACTGCTTTTGGATAAGCAATATTAGTTGCATGCTCCATAGCGCCACTGTTAAAAGGCACTAAACAATATCCAAAACGGTTCCATTTATATGGCCCGAAATAATTTTCAAAACCATGTATGCAATCTTTTAAATTTACAAAGCCATTTTTCATAGCCGTTGTATCAGTGCCGGCCGAAACTAAAGTAATTGGTTTTGTGCCATCCAAGGCGTTAATGCTCCAGTTCACCTGCCTGTATCTTGCAACTGCAACACTTGCTAAATAAGTAGGGATCTGCTCATTCAACACCCATTTGCGCGTGCGTTTTGCCAACGTGACCACATCCGACATTAATTGTCCGTTGCAATAAGCCCGTCTTGTTGAATCGCAGGTAATATTAAATTCATATTTACTGCGCTCTACAAAATTATCAAAACAGGGAAACCAAACGCGTCCATAATTGTGGGGCTTGGCACCAAAACCAACTCCTAAATTATAAGCGTATTGGTTGCCTGAATTATTATCAAAATAAAATCCGCCCCAACCACTTGGATCACCTTGTGGCAAACCATGGTAATAAACGGTAAATACAGAAGTATCTGTAGTATTTTTTGGAGCTGTAAAATTTACTTTTACAACTGTATCATTATAATTATAAGTAAGCAGTATAGAATTCTCTTTAATAGAATCGATAGTCAATTTTAAAAGATCGAAACGAATAAATGTTCTGTTATTCATTTTTGGCGTAAAGCGAATTTGCGTATTGCCAAAAATATTTTTAGTAGTAAAATTACCGATCTCTAAATTGATGGTATACTTTAATATATCAAAAGTATCGCTTCTTAAATTTTCGGCGCTATAATATATAGGCGTAGAAGTCAGCATTTGTTTGCCATGCTGGCAGCTGTAATTTTGTGCTGAAAATTTTGTGCTGATAAATAAAGCAACAAAAAAGATGATCTGTAAACATTTTCTCATAACTTAAATTTAGGGAAAATAATTTTATGAAAGCAAGAATCGCTGAGCAAATTGTGTATTTCTGCAACTAATTTCACTAATTCTCACTAACAATTATGTATGTGCATCCGAATTTGTGCAATTAGTGAAATTCGTGGCTCAATTATATATAATTATTCTTTAAAAGATAGTTCTTTACGTAATCTTCCACTCCCTCTTCAAGGCTTGTAAATTTTTTAGAATAACCTTGTGTAATTAGTTTGTTCATATTTGCCTCAGTAAAATATTGGTATTTATCTCTTATATCGGCAGGTGTATCAATAAATTCAATATTCGGTTCTTTGCCCAGCGCCTTAAAAGTAGCGTTGGCAAGATCTAAAAAAGTACGGGCCTTCCCACTCCCTAAATTATAAATACCACTTTTTACACTGTTAGAATATAAGAACCAGATCACACTCACCACATCTTTTACATATACAAAATCGCGTAATTGTCCGCCGTCTGTATAATTAGGATTATGCGATCGGAACAATTTTACTTTGCCCGCATTATTTACCTGGTGAAAAGAATGAAAAATAACCGAAGCCATTCTCCCTTTATGATATTCGTTTGGTCCGTATACATTAAAGAATTTTAAGCCATACCAGTTTGGCGGACAAGTACTTTGTTGCAAAGCCCATTTATCAAAATCATTCTTGCTTTCACCGTAAAGATTTAATGGCTTTAGCTGGTTGATCTTTGTTTCGTCATCATCGTAACCAAACTCTCCCAAACCATAAGTAGCGGCAGAAGAAGCATAAATTAAATTGATCTTATTTTTAGCACAGATCTTCCAGATGTCTTTTGTGTACTGTAAATTTAATTCATTTAAAATATGAACATCTTTTTCTGTAGTGTCTGTTCTGGCGCCAATATGTATAACATCGGTAACAATATTATAATTCTTATCAAACCATTCAATAAAATGCTTGCGTTCTACTTTTTGGTAAAATGTTTTTAAAGTATAATTTGCTTGTTTTTCTGAAATGGAAAAATCATCTACCAATACAAGATTATTAATTCCTTCTGCATTGAATTTTGCAACCACGCAAGAGCCAATAAATCCGGCTGAGCCAGTAATAACTATCATAGCTAAATTTTGTGAGGTAAAGTTAATTAAAAATAATGAAAGTGAAATATTGCCACAAAACTGCAAGATTCAAAAGAAATTGGATTTATTCGCCACTAATTTCACTGATTTTCACAAAAAAATTAAACAATTATTTGATATATGATTTGTGTAATTTAATTTTTCTTAAAAAATGTTTTTAAGAAAAATAAATTGCACGAATTAGGCAAAGTCAACCTCCGATTAGAGTTATTAGTGAAATTTGTGGCTAAAATATAAAACGTTGGTTAACTTTCTTAGGATGATGAATAAGAAGCGCTTTTGCTGCCAGTAAAAGATTTATCCATTATGATGCTCATAAATTCTATTTTGTAATTCGCTTAATTTTTAGGAAATTTAAATTATATTATGGAAATAAAACGCGTTTTTGATATTCTTGATAAGCTAAAAGCTACCTCAACAAAAGATGATATTTTAACAGCAAAAGAAAACAAACAGTGGGTAAAACACAGTGTTACCGATTTTGTGAATAAAGCTAATTATGTAGGATCAGCTCTTTTGCATTTAGGTTTAAAAAGTAACGATGCCGTTGCCATTATGGCCAGCAATATGCCCGAGTGGAATTTTGTGGATTATGGTGCACAGCAGGTGGCCATGCCAACTGCGCCAATATTTCCTACTATCAGTATAGGTGATCTTAAATATATTTTAAATCACTGCGAAGCAAAAATTATTTTTATCTCCGAAAAATCGACTTATCAAAAACTGGCAAGTTTAGAGGCAGAATTGCCGAATTTAAAATATGTATTCAGTTTTCATCCTATTGAAGGTGTAAAATCGTTTGATGAATTTTTAGAACTTGGTAAACAGAATTTAGATCTTGATAAAATTGAAGCCATAAAAAGTAAGGTTACCGAAAATGATCTTTTGACTTTATTATATACATCAGGAACAACAGGTGTTCCTAAGGGTGTGATGATCTCACATCGTAATTTAGTTTGCAATGTTTTGAATTGTGCAGATATTGCACCATTCACGCCAAACTGGCGTGCTTTAAGCTTTTTGCCATTGAACCACGTATACGAACGCTTTTTAAATACCATGTATTTATATCAAAACGTGAGTATTTATTATGCAGAGAATTTTGAAACGATAGGTGATAATTGCCGCGATATAAAACCCGAAATTTTTGTAGCAGTGCCGCGCGTGTTGGAAAGAGTATTGGAAAGAATTATGTCTGCCGGCGAAAAATTAAGTGGATTTAAAAAATCGATTTTCAATTGGAGTGTGCGATTAGCTGAAAAATATGAACTGGATGGTGCCAACGGACCCTGGTACGAATTTCAAAGAAAAATTGCTGATATCATGGTCTTCTCTAAATGGCGTGCAGCAGTTGGTGGTAATGTATTTGTTATTGTAAGCGGGGGTGCAGCATTAAACCCAAAAGTAGAACGCATTTTTGCCTGCGCCAATTTAAAACTATTGCAGGGTTATGGTTTGACCGAGACCTGCGTGGTTGTTGCTGTTAACCGTTTGGGCAAAGGCAATATGATGTTTGGAACCGTTGGCCATGTGATAAGAAATACAGAGGTTAAAATTGCAGAAGAAGATGGCGAGATATTAATGAAGGGTGATAGCTTAATGATGGGTTATTATAAAAACCCCGAAGCAACTGCAGAAGTAATTGATAAAGATGGCTGGTTTCATACCGGTGATATTGGCAAGTTTGTTGGTAATAATTTCTTAAAAATTACCGATCGAAAAAAAGAGATCTTTAAAAGCAGTTCGGGAAAATACATTTCGCCCGTGGCTATTGAAAATAAATTAAAGGAAAGCAAGTTTATTGAGCACACTATGGTAATTGGCGAAGGACAAAAATATGCCTCAGCTTTAATAATACCTTCCATCTCTAACTTTAAAGAACATTTTAATAAAAACAATATTGAATGGCCGGGCAACGATACATTGCACGAACATGATGAGATCAAAAAAATAATAAATGCCCATATTAAAGCCGTAAATGCAACCCTTGCCCCTTACGAACAATTAAAACGTACACAATTAATTAAAGGCAACTGGACGGTTGAATCGGGTGAGATCACACCTAAATTAAGTTTGAAAAGAAAAGTAATTGCCGAGAAAAACAAGGATGTTATTACAAAAATATTTGGGGAAGGGGATTAAAATTAAAAAGTCACAATGATTAGATTATTTCTTCCAATTTTGATTTTAAGCTCCGTATTTTGCGTGGGACAGAGCGATTCTGTAGAAATAAAGGGTCGTATTTTTTCCGCAGATAATCAAAATGTTTTCGTTCAAAGCGCTGAGATCGTTTTAAAATATAATAATGGAAAAGCTATTAGCTGTTTTTCTAACCAGGAAGGAAAATATTCAATAAAAATAAAAAAGGATAGTGTTTACGGTGAACTTTCAGTAAAAGTATATCCAAACACAAAATCGACTATAAAAGATGGTAAATCATATCTTGCGAAAAAAAGTAAATACACAATTTATCTTTCAAATAAAGACACTTTGGTTGCTGACTTTTTTCTCTCTCCAGCTATAATTTGCAGAAGTCTCCCGTCCATTGAGTTTAAACTTAATTCCACAGAAACAGTGTTTACAGAAAATTTTCAACAAGACAGTATTTCGGCAGATTATGTAATTGAAGAGATCAAACAAACGATGATGGAGAATCCGAGCATGATCATTGAAATTGAAGGCTATTGTGACATTAGAGAAAATAATAGTTTAAAACTTTCTGAGGATCGAGCTCTTTTTATAAAAAATGAATTGATCAAAAAAAACATTGCAGAGAAAAGAATAAAAATTAAGGGATATGGATCTTTACATTTATTAGTTACCAACAACATTATAGCAAAAGCTAAAACTAAAAAAGAAAAAGAAGCGTTGCATCAATTAAATAGGCGAGCATCTTTTAGGATATTGAGTTGGGATTATAAAGAATAATTAACTTAATTCGCAGTTACGACCAAACTTTAGTCCCCTCCGTACAATTTGTACAAATATCTATCTGATCTCTGCTCTTTAATATAGAACGGCGGAAATTATTGTAGGATTCTGAGAACCAAATGCTCTCAAAAGTATCTTTTTCTAAATTACCCAGTTTGTATTTGGCATCTTTATCAAAACAGCAGGGCACAATTTTACCATCCCATGTAATTACACAGCCCTGCCACATGCGCCAGCACTGGTTCAATAATTTATTTTTTAATTCAAATTTGCCGGATGGGTTTTTTTTGTAGCGGGCGTATTCTTCCTGTTCGGGTATAAGATCGTGGCCATTCTCAAAATCATAGATCTGCGCCGTTTTTATTTTCACTTCGTCAACCCCTAATTCTTTTCCCAATTTTTTTACGGCTTCTATTTGATGCTCGTTGGTTTTAAATACTACAAATTGCCAAACAACGTGCGGTGAACTGCTTTTCAACAGCTTTTTTTGTTTTAAGATGGTTTTGGTGCCTTCAATTACTTTATCAAAATGTCCGCCAATACGATATTTTTCATAAACTTCCTGCGTAATACCGTCAACAGAGATTATTAATTTATCCAATTTGCTTTCAATAGTCTTTTTTGCATTTTCCTCCGTTAAATAATGTGCATTGGTGCTGGTAATTGTAAAAACATTGTTTTGATTAGCAAAACTCACCATTTTTAAAAAGTCAGGATTCAAATATGGCTCGCCTTGAAAATAAAATGTAAGGCTATGCAAATGTTTTTTAGTTTGAAGAATGATCTTTTCAAATAATTGGTTTTGCAGCATACCGGTTGGGCGGGTAAATTCACGCAAGCCACTCGGGCATTGCGGGCAACGTAAATTACAGCTGGTGGTTGGTTCAATACTTATAAAAAAAGGCAAAGCAGTTTGCACAGGTTTATTTATTAAACGCGAATAATAAAAACCACAAGCCAGCTTTATAAAGTTGTATATTTTATAAAACGACAGTTTTTTTAATATTTTAAGATAATAGCTTATCACGGCAGTAAGTAAAGATATGCTTTAATCGAATAATGTTTTACTTTTACAGCGTTAATTAATGGCAAAGCAGTCTGCAAAAATACTTTTAGCGGTTCTTTTTATTCTTTTATTAGAAAGATGTGCCCAAATTGGAACATTAAGTGGTGGCGTTCGCGATACCACTCCGCCAAAATTAGTGGAAGCCATTCCTGCCAATAAAACTGTAAATTTTAATTCAAGCCAGGTAATTTTAAAATTTGATGAGCATATAAAGTTAGCCGATCTGCCGAATCAATTAATAATATCGCCCAAACTTGGTTTTGATCCGGATATTTCGACCGATGGAAAAAAACTGATCATTAATTTTAATAAAGAACCACTTTTACCAAACACCACTTACCGTTTTTATTTTGGTAAAGCCATTATTGATATGACTGAAGCCAATGCGCTTCAAAATTTTGAATATGTGTTCTCAACCGGAAATAATATTGATTCACTCAGGATAAAAGGCATTGTACTCAATGCGTTTAATAATAAACCGGAAAAAGATATAATAATAGGTTTGTATAATAAAGTAGAAGATGTAGATAGCTTACCTTATAAAAAAACACCGAACTATATTACAAGAACAAGCGAAAGTGGTGAATTTACATTTGGTAATCTACCACATGCTATATATAAGGTATATGCATTAGCCGATAAGAATAAGAATTATATGTATGATGGCGATATTGAAAGCATAGCATTTAATGATTCGGCACTTGAATTAAGTTCAGATACAAGCATTAAGCTTAAGTTATTTAAAGAAGAAGCGCCAAAAGCATTCATTAAAAAAATAAATTCGCCTTATTATGGTTTTAGCCAGGTTATTTTGAATAAAAAAAGCATTTTAAGTTTAGAAACATTTAATAAAGAAGATGCAAAGAACATTTTTGAAACAAATGTGGGTAAGGAAAAAGATACTTTATCTTTTTATTACAAAAATTTAAAAGATACGCTGGCTTTGTTGGTTAAAAATGTATCCTTTAAAAAAACAGACACAGTTAAGGTTCAATTACCCAAATTAAGTTTGGTTAAACGTAAATTTAATTTTAGTACTAACGCTGCAACAGGTAATTTACCTATTAATACAGCACTCCGACTTACTTTTTTAAGCTGGATGGATACTTCAAAAACAGATCTTAGTACACTTAAACTTACAAGTAAGAAGGATAGTTTGATACAAGAGCAACCATTAAAATACAAATGGATAAATATTAACACGCTCGAAATTGGCAACAAACTTAAACAAGGCATGAATTATTCGTTAAAAACAGACACAAGCACTTTTTTTGATATGAATGGTAACAAAAATGATAGTTCATTGATCAATTTTCAAACTCAAAGTGAAAATGAACTTGGAAAATTGACCTTAAAACTGCTTTTTAATAAAAAGCAAGGTTATTTAGTACAAGTTGTAAATGATCAGGAACAAATCATCAGAGAACAATTTGTTACATTCAGTTTGTCTGGCACTAACGCTGTAAGTATTGATTTTACTAACATTACACCGGGTACATACAAAATAAAAATTGTGTTTGATACGAACGAAAATAAAAAATGGGATACCGGCGATCTTAATTTGAAAATTCAACCTGAACACGTTTTTATTCATCCAAAACCAATAAAAGTTTTAGCAGATTGGGAAATTGAAGAAGAAATTTTGATCAAAGAATAAAAAAAATACTTTTGGGTTTTTTGAACGACTTTTTAAAAATTAAACTACTTGTTTTGATCATGAATATCATAGACGCTCTGCAATACCAGTAAAATCAATATATACAAAGCATCATAAAATTTTCAAAACGCTTAAATATCCATATTGTAATTAATAATTCGGGATTTAAATCTCGCTATTAACAATTTCAACAAATCAATGTTGAAAAAATAACCCTTTAATAATTAGATAACAATAAAAAATTTATTTACTTCGTATCAACAAATCTCAAAAACAAAAAAACCATGGCAAAAAAAGCAACAGCTAAAAAAGCTACAGCAAAAAAAAGCGCTCCTAAAAAAGCAGCTAAAAAAGGTGCAAAAAAGGCAGCTAAAAAAGCTCCTAAAAAAGCAGCTAAGAAAAAAACTGCAAAAAAAGCAGCTAAGAAAAAATAAGAAAGAGCCCCGCAGAAGCGGGGTTTTTTTTTGCCCTTTATTTTTGTGTCCTGCAAAAATTAATCATCTCAAAATTTAATTTATATTTACACTATTATTAAAAATAAAAAAGAGATGAAAAAACTAATCAACTTATTATCCATTGCCGTTGTAGCAGCAACCATAACTTCTTGTGGTGGCAAAAAAGCAGAACAAGAAGCCATAGTTGCCCCACAAGGCATGAATGTTTTAGACCTTAGCAGATTTGGAAAACCATTTGCCATTTTTGTACCGGATACCGTTGCTGCAAAATTAGAAATCATTGAACAATCTTCGGGTTCGTTAGATATTAAAGTAGGGACCGGTTTTGCCATTACAATTAATGAGCAGGCAGCAGATCTTGATCTTAAGAAAAAAGACATTAAAGAAGACGAAGTTTTAAAATTCAAAAACTATGTTGTTGAAGAGCCAAACGCTATTTTTTGGGAAAGTGAGATCGTTAAACCTGAATTTCATTTTGTAGTTAACCAAAAAATTGGAACTACCGACTATTGCATTGAAGATCTTAAAAGTACAGATGCTGAACCTTTTGATAAAGCAACCGCTCAAAAAATGTTCGACAGTGCAAAAGCTATCAAAGAAATTAAAAAAGAAGAAAAATCATAATTATTATATAATTCAAAGAAAAAGCCGCTCTATTATCCAGAACGGCTTTTTTTATTTACGCGCCTTTAAAAAACCAGCTATATGCGTTGCACCTCAAATCACTCCCGATAGTTCTGGGTACATTGATGAGAACATAAACTTCGGTTTTAATTTTTTGGGCGCCTTGATAACTGCCTTTTTAAAGATACTTTGATACTCTGGCGCTATTAACAATACGAACGAATTATTAACACAATACTAATCCTTAAAAAGTTTTTCTAATATTTGTTCCCAGTCAAACTTATTATTATGTCAGAAGAACTTGAAAAAAATGAAAGTGGAGATCTGTTCTCAAAATCTGTAAGGGCGGGAAAGCGTACTTATTTTTTTGATGTAAAGAGCACTCGTGGAAATGATTACTACCTAACAATTACTGAAAGTAAAAAACGTTTTGGTACTGATGGTAAATTCAGCTATGAAAAACATAAGATCTTCCTATATAAAGAAGACTTTGAAAAATTTGTAGAAGGATTGAATGAAGCTGTTGCGCACATTAAAGAAAACGCACCAGAAATTGAACCTAGAAAAGAACACAATAACGAGTCAACAAGTTCTGAAGTGAATTTTGAAGACCTTGGAAAATAAAAATAAACCTAAACACACAAACGAAAGACGGGTCTCAAAAGGATCCGTTTTTTATTTTAATAAGATCAATGTTTCTTTTAAAATTAGTTTTTCCCACAAGGCATATTCCTTCGCAGAGGGATGTAGCCCGTCGGCTGCTACCAAACTTGCATCATTTTTCATGCCTTTCGAAAGATCATAAATATCTACCAAAGGTAAATTGCGTTTTTTGGCCTCGGCAATTATTACGGCATTAAATTCAGCAATTCCTTTTCCAATATCTCTACCGTTACCATAATTTTTACCCTGTGGCGTAACACCAAAATCAGGTATAGTAATTAAAATAACTTTTTGCTTATCTGGTATTGTTTTTTGCACCTCATCCAGTATAAATACCAGGTTTTTTGTAAAAGCCTCTTTTGAAATACCCCTCACCCAATCGTTAACGCCAATTAATACTGTAACAAAATCTGGCTTTAATTTTTTTACCAAAGGCAATTCATTATCAATAAGGTTTTGGGTACTAAAACCGTTTCGTGCCGGGTTATCCAATAATTTACACTCTATTTTGTTTTCATATAAATGATTAGTTAAAATTACCGGCCACGATTCTTTTTCTGTTGCTCCGGTACATATAGTATAAGAATCGCCCAGGGGCAGATACTTAATTGTTTTAGGTGGTTGCATTTTAAAAGCTGCAAAGATTAAAATAATTAAAAGTAAGATCTGGTAAATGTATTTACGTTGCATACACTAATTTACGAACAAACACTTATTTTGGATTTAAGTTCAAAACAAAAGCCTTTCTAAAAATAACTACCTTTATACCACGAATGAAACTTTTAATACTTGATAATTATGACAGTTTTACTTACAATCTGGCTCATTTGGTTGAAAAAGTAAGCGATATACATTTTGATATAATTAAAAATGATAAAATAAGCATTGAAGAAGTAAATAAGTATACAAAGATCATGCTTTCGCCCGGACCTGGTTTGCCAAAAGTTGCGGGTATAATGCCGGAGTTGATCAAAAAATACCATCCTACAAAAAACATTTTAGGCGTTTGTTTAGGTTTGCAGGCAATTAGCGAGTATTTTAATTCGCCGCTAAAAAATCTGGAGACAGTTTTTCATGGTCTGGCTACTCCTATTAGTATTTTAGAAAAAGATCTGCTTTTTAAAGATTGCCCCACACGTTTTAATGTAGGCCGTTATCACTCATGGGTAGTTGATGAAACAAAAATACATTCCGATCTTATTATCACCGCAAAGGATGATCAGGGAAAAATTATGGCAGCTCGTCATAAAAAATTTAACGTAAGCGGCGTGCAATTTCATCCTGAATCTATTCTTTCAGAGTATGGGGAAACTATTATTAAAAATTGGTTAAATTCCTAACCACAAAGAACACGAAGTTTTTCACTAAGTACGCCAAGAAAAAATTTCTTCGTGCACATTGTGCCTTCTTAGTGCACTTTGTGGTTAAGCGTTCGAATATTATTCTTAATTTTAACCATGCCTGTTATAAAATCATTAGGATATAACATTACTATTGGAAAAGACGCGTTAAAAAAACTCTCTGCTTTTTTAAAAAGCGCTAAATATTCGTCCCATTTTATTATTTGCGATGAAAATACGATTCAATTTTGCCTTCCAACTTTAATAATGACTTGTCCTTCATTACAAGAAGCCGAAATTATTGAACTGGAAAGTGGTGAAGAAAGCAAGTCTTTAGATTTTAGCGCCCATATCTGGCAAACATTAATTGAAAATAAGGCCGATAAAAATTCACTGATCATTAATTTGGGTGGTGGTGTGGTAAGTGATCTTGGTGGTTTTTGCGCATCAACCTACAAAAGAGGGATTGATTTTATAAATATACCAACCTCTTTATTGGCCATGGCCGACGCCAGCGTGGGCGGAAAAACGGGAATTGATTTCGCAGGTTTAAAAAATTCTATTGGCACATTTGCACAACCAAAAGCTGTTTTTGTATATCCTGACTTTTTAAAGACACTACCTCAACGCCATTATAAAAATGGCCTGGCCGAAGTTTTTAAAATAGCCTTAATATCTGATAAAGCTTTTTGGGGTGTTTTAAGAAATCTAAGACCTGATCATAATTCAGAACAATTACTTACAAAAAGTATTACTTTAAAAAATAAGATCGTTTTAAAAGATCCTTTTGATAAAGGAACACGTAAAATCTTAAACTTTGGCCACACCATTGGCCATGCCATTGAATCGCTTTTATTAGGAACACCTAACGAATTATTACACGGGGAAGCCATTGTTATTGGCATGTTGGTTGAAACGCACATTGCCTTCCAAAAAAAATTGATTTCAAAAAAAGAGTTGGAAGAAGTGACATCAACACTTAAAAAAACATTTGAAACTACTAAAATTGAATTGGCGCTTGGTACTGTTTTAGAATTATTAAAAAATGATAAGAAGACCTCTAAAAACAAGTTCCGCTTTGCTTTGATAAATAAAATAGGCACTGCAAAATTTGATGTGGAAGTGAACGATACACATGTCAAAAAAGCATTCGACCATTACAATACCAGTATTTAATGTTATTATTAAAAGCTCCTGAACATATTTTAAATTCAACTGTTCAACTTTCAGGTTCTAAAAGTATTAGTAATCGTTTATTAATTCTTAAGCAAGTTTTAGGCCTAAATACCCGGCTAGAAAATATTTCTACTTCAGAAGATACCCAACATTTGCAAAAGGCTTTACAACAAATAATAAACAGAACAGCCACTTCAATAGATATTGGGCACGCCGGAACAGACATGCGTTTTTTAACTGCTTACCTTTCAATTACAGAAGGAAATTGGACTTTAACAGGATCTGACCGCATGAAGCAACGGCCTATTGGTGAGTTGGTAAATGCGTTAAGACTTTTAGGTGCAGATATTTCTTACCTGGAAAAAGAAAATTTTCCACCATTAAAAATAAACGGCAAAAAATTAAAAGGCGGTAAAATTGAAATAGACGGTAGCATTAGCAGTCAGTTTATTTCTGCTTTATTACTGATAGCTCCCAAATTTGAAAATGGATTAGAGTTGACATTGAAAAACGAGATCGTTTCGTGGCCCTATATTTTAATGACATTAGATCTTTTAAGCGAATTTGGAATGAAAGTTTCTACGGTTTTAAATACTATTAATGTTCTAACTACACAAAACAAGAAACAGGAAACAAGAAACAAGACTTTTTTTGTTGAGTCTGACTGGTCGGCCGCTTCGTACTGGTACAGTTTAATAGCATTAAGTAAAAATGGAACAGTTATATTAAATGGCTTAAGTAAATCGTCCTCGCAAGGAGATTCTGTTTTACCTGAAATTTATAAAGAACTTGGCGTTTCATCTCATTTTAAAGATGATCAACTTATTCTTACAAAAAGCAAAAACATTACAAAGCACTTTATATACAATTTTACAAATTGCCCTGACCTTGCACAAACAGTTGCCGTAACATGTTTAGGTTTAGGAATAAAAGCAGAATTAACCGGCTTAAAAACATTAAAAATAAAAGAAACAGATAGGATCTTAGCTTTAAAAAACGAGTTGGAAAAGTTTGGAGCTGAAGTTAGTGTTACAGAAAATTCTATTGGAATAAATGACAAAAGACTCAGGATTCAAGACACACTAGTCAATATTAACACGTACAACGATCACAGGATGGCTATGAGCTTTGCCCCACTTGCATTGGTTTTCGGGCCGTTGGGTATTAATGATCCGGGGGTGGTTGCCAAATCCTATCCTTTATTTTGGGAAGATTTGAAATCAGTGGGTTTTAGTGTAAATTTGCAGCCATAAATGGCTTTTTTCGGTTCAGATAAATCATCAACAGGCGGTAAAGAAATGTCTTTCCTGCAACACCTGGAGGAACTGCGTTGGCATTTGGTGCGCAGTGCCGCAGTTATTATGATCTTTGCCATTACCGCTTTTTGTTTAAACGATTTTGTTTTTGATACCATTATTTTTGGGCCGCTGCAGCAGGACTTTATTTCTTACAAAGTTTTATGCAGCCTTGGCTATAAAATTGGCGCAGGCGATGTTATGTGCATGACGATTAAGCCGGCACATCTTCAAACCTTAAGTGCATCCGAACAATTTTTTAATCATATGTGGATCTCATTTTTGTGTGGGATAATTCTTGGTTTTCCGTTTGTTTTATGGGAGTTGTGGAAATTCGTTCGTCCGGCTTTAAAAAATAAAGAGATTGGTCCGGTAAAAATATTTGTAGTTATTGCTTCTGTTTTATTTTTGATAGGCATATTTTTTGGTTATTTTTTATTGTTTCCGATGAGCTATAATTTTTTGATCAATTACCAGGTATCATCAAGCGGTATTGTACAAACACAAAATACGTTTGACGATTACATTTCATTAATAAGCACAATGACCTTAGTTGCAGGAATAATTTTTGAAATGCCTATACTGGTTTATTTTTTAACCCGTATGACTTTGTTAACGCCCCAGTTTATGCGCAAATACCGCAAACATGCGGTTATCATAATTTTAATTGCTGCCGCAGTTATTACCCCAAGCCCTGATGTTACTTCGCAAATGGTTGTTGCAATTCCTATGTATCTTTTATATGAAATAAGTGTATTTGTATCGCGCTGGGTAATGAAAAAACATAAATTAGAATAACCGTTTTAAATTATTTTTATGTCAGAAAAAGTAAAAGAGTTTAATGAGTATCGTTCAAAAATGAACGATGTTATTTTAGGAAAAGACAACCTCGTTATCAAACGCCTTTTTAATTTAGATACACAAACCTATTCGGAAGGTGCTTTAAATGTTAAAACAAAAGAAATGTTGGGCCTTGTGGCAAGTATGGTGTTACGCTGTGATGATTGCATAAAATATCATCTCGAAAAATGCAAAGAACAAAATTGCACAACAGAAGAGATTTATGAAATATTTGCTGTTGCCAATATTGTGGGTGGAACCATTGTTATTCCACACACAAGAAGAGGCGCGGAGTTTTGGGAAGAATTAAACAAATAAATTTATATGGGAGCATTAGCATTTATAGCATTGGGTTTAATGCTGTTGCTAATCTTACCAACCATTACTTATTTTTACGCTAAACATTTGGGAAGAAATGCAAAAGCCTGGTTCAGTATAGGTGTTTTACTGCCAGGCTTTGCAACAATACTACTTTTTCGTTTACCCGATATTTATGAAGATCTCAAAAAAGAAAACAACAGTAAAACGATCAGTTAACCGCGTCTAACTTCTTTTTCACTGCCTCTACTTCTTTTTTCTGAGTTTCTATCTCAGCTTTTTTCTTTACCTGGTCGTCTTCGTTCTTTTTAATATCTTCTTCGGCCTTTTTAATTTTCTTATTATAATTTTCAATATCCTCTTTTAAATTCTTTTTATCTTTTTCGAGGTCTTTTTGTTGATCTTCCAGCTTCTCTAAAATATTTTTTGACGATTTAGCTTGTTCATTTACAGCTCCCGAACTTGCATCAACCACTTTTTTCTGAATGCTAACCTCTCCTTTCTTCTTTTCAATAGCCGCTTCTTTTTCAATAATTTCTTTTTCGGCTTTTGTTATTTTTTTCTTGTAGTCTTCGATATCTTCTTTTCTGTTCTTGTTATCTTTTTCAAGATCTTTTTGATCATCCTCTAATTTTACCTGTTGTTTTTCCGCTACTTTTACCGCTGAAGCAATTGGTTCTTTGGTCATTTTAACGGCAAAATCTTTCATCATTTTTTCAATGAGTTTGGTTTTCTCCTTGTCAGAAGAAGCTAAATAGATGCCGCCAAGATCCACAGCCGTACTCATTTTTACAGTTTTTGCTTTTTTATCTTCTTCAAATTTAGTATAAATATCTACCGGGTTGTTGCCCCACTCCTTTATTAAAATATTGTCGCCAAAAACTTCGTTATCGCTGTCTTTTACTTTTTCGTTCTTAAAATCTTTCAATACTTTTTTCCATTCGCTTATAGCTTCATCTGCTGTATTTTCATAAATAGTAGTTGTAAGTGCGTATTGGTTGCCAGTACTGAATTTTTCGTTACCTTCTTTTACGTTTATAGATTGCGAAAAAGTAAGACCCGCAAGTGCAATTGCCGAAAGCGTAAGAGTTTTTTTCATGTTTTAGTTTTAAAGGTTAATCAATATCCCAAACGCTTTTACGTTTGCGCGATCTAAAAGGCTTAAAGTAATTTTTATGTTCTAAAATAAAAGCCATAATAAAATAAATAATTATTGGGCTGCCGAACGTAAAAAAAGAAAGGTAAATAAAATACATACGTACAGTTGTGGTTTTAATGCCAAGTGATTTTCCCCACCATTCGCAAACACCAAAGGCTTTTTGCTCAAACCACTGTACTATTTTACTTATCATATAACAAATATAAAAAAAATAAACTCATTTTAGCAAAGAAGCGGCAACGCCGCATTTTAAACATGCCTTTTTTGCACAATAATTGTCAAATAAATTAATGGTAGCCTGGCTATCTGCCGCCGTTTTTAAAACTGCTTTTTTATCCTGGAATAATTTTGTTTTTGCATTTTGTTCAAAATCGCATTTATTTAAAAGCTCTATGGCCAAATCGTTCATTTCTTCTTTACCGGTACGCTTTGAATAGAAAAAATAAAAAGGGGCAAATGTATTTATGATCAAATTCTCAATAGAAGTTAAACCTAGGGTAAGATCTTTTAATGTTGTATTTCCATCCATATTATAATGGTTCTTCCAGTATCCATCAAGGCTTATTTTAAGGGCTAAAACTATTTCTTCATAATTTGAAAAATTGTATGGTGCAATAAATAAACCGGGTTTTGAATTGATCAACCTTGCAAATTGTGCTAAGCGAATAGTTGGAAAGTTAGCCGGACGTAGTTTTGAAAATTTAAAGATCTCTTTGTTTAACGGAATAAGGCGATATTTATTTTTTAAATAATCAAACTCATTTTGTAATTGCAAAATATATTTATCTTCAAACTGATTTTCTAATAAGCCGGCTGTACCTAACAATAGGGCTTCCAGTTGCAACAAATTATCAGAATGTTTTAATAACGTTGTAATTGGTAAATTCTTACTCAACAATTCAAATGGCAAACTATTTATTTTAAAACCAAAATTACGCAACAAAATAAAGTAAAATGTTTGTGTGTAATCACCTTTAACCGAGTGAAAATATTCTCCTGTTAATTTTACCTTTCCTTCCAAACGCTCAATAGTCATGCGTTGCAGCCAGCTAATAAATTTAAGATCGTTTAGTGTTGTTAACTGGTTGGCACATGGAATTTTTTCTTTTGAGGTGTTGAGTTTGTTATATAATTCGATCGTATTTTCTGCAATTAAATTTTTTAACTCCAATACCTCAACATTGTTGTTTTGGTTTTGCTCAAGATCAGTGTCGTGCTCATAAACAACATGTAAAATAATTGTGTCGTAATTTTTATCCTGTTGGTGTTTATGTTTCAACCAATCACTGGTTTTAATATGTATTTCAATATTTCCAACTAGAGTAACATTTTCTATCTTTATTTGTGCGTTAAAAAAATCGGGGCCCGAATCTTTGTTTAATTCTCCGTTCTTTACTATGGTTATTTCTTTTCCGCTAACGGTAATTAACGGTAAAGGCTTTAAAAGTTTATGCTGCCACAAAAACTGCAACAGTTCTTCGTTAAACTTAAGCATAGCCTTTTATCTTGTAAACAATATATCCTAGCCATTCGTGTATGAGCATTTGCAGAGAAAACAAGGCATCGGGATTGGGTATGAATAAATGATCGGGTGTATAACGTCTTGCGCCACTTACTCTATTAGTTAAGTAAGGGGTTAAATTGGTGAATCCGGCTTTTTTAAATACGGCCATTGAGCGCGGCATGTGATAAGCAGATGTGACCAATAAAAAATTTCCTTTTATCTTTAAGCTATCCAATAATTTTTTTGTAAAAATTGCATTCTCGTAAGTATTCTTACTTTCCGATTCAATGATCATGGCGCTATCTGGAATATTAACAGCCTGCAAATATTTTTTTATATAAACACCTTCTTTATTATCTGGAAACTCAATACTTCCGCTTCCCCCTGTAAAAATAAATTTATTTACACGGCCTTTATAATATAGTGGAAATACCTGGAAAAGTCTGTCGGCTGCCCAACTAAAATTAATTTTTTGCAAACGCTGATCCACCTGCCCGATTCCTCCTAAAATAATTGCGCCATCGTATTTTGTATCCATTAAATAATAATCGGGCGTTGTTGGTTCCCATTGCCTGAAGCATTCATCCACAATAAAAGAATTGCTACAGGTATATAAAATAACCAAAGCTGTTATTCTTAATTTTTTTGGCCGGCCTTCAGCCTTAGTTTTAAAAGAATATAAAAACAAAGCAAATACCCAAACCAAAGGTGAGATAAGAAAACCCAATATTTTTGAAAAAAAGAAAAACATCGAACTAAGATAATAACAAACTAAAACATTTACAGGCTATTTTGCAATATGAATATTGATTATCTTTAAGCGCTAACAATTTGATAATTTACTTTAATGAAAAAAATATTAGTAGCTAACCGCGGTGAAATTGCTTTACGTATTATGCGTAGTGCGCACGAAATGGGAATTAAAACCGTTGCCATTTATTCTGAAGCCGATAGAAATGCGCTTTTTGTGAGATATGCTGATGAGGCAGTTTGTGTTGGCCCGCCGCCAAGTGCTCAATCGTATTTACAAGCCGATAAAATAATTGCCGTTTGTAAAGAATTAGGTGTAGATGGTATTCACCCGGGCTATGGTTTTTTAAGTGAAAATGCAGAGTTTGCCCGCAAAGTAAAAAAAGCTGGAATTACCTTTATTGGGCCAAGTGCCGAAAGTATGGATATGATGGGCGATAAGCTTAGTGCTAAAGCCACTGCTAAGAAATACAAAGTGCCTATGATCCCCGGTTCTGATGGAGCTATTAGCGATATTAAAGAAGCTGTTAAAGTAGCTAAAGAGGTTGGATTCCCTCTATTAATAAAGGCCAGTGCAGGTGGTGGCGGTAAAGGCATGCGCCTTGTTGAGAAAGAAAGTGAAATTGAAGAACAGATGAAACTGGCTATAAGCGAAGCTATCTCCGCCTTTGGAAATGGCGCTGTGTTTATTGAAAAATATGCCAGCCAGCCACGCCATATTGAAATACAATTGTTGGCCGATAACCATGGTAATTGCGTTTACCTTTTTGAGCGGGAGTGCAGCATTCAGCGCCGCCACCAAAAACTGGTAGAAGAAGCGCCAAGTAGTGTGCTTAGCCCTGAATTGCGCGAGAAAATGGGCAAATGTGCCGTAGATGTAGCCAAAGCCTGCAATTACAGCGGTGCGGGAACAGTTGAATTTTTGCTGGATGCTGATCATAATTTTTATTTTTTAGAGATGAACACACGTTTACAGGTAGAGCACCCGGTTTCGGAGTTAATTACCGGACTTGACCTTGTAAAAGAACAGATAAAAGTGGCCCGTAACGAGAAATTAAGCTTTACACAAGCCGATCTTAAGATCAACGGCCACTCCATTGAAGTACGCGTTTGCGCCGAAGATCCTACAAATAACTTTTTACCGGATATTGGTAAACTGGTGGTATATAAAACACCAAGTGGGCCGGGAGTAAGAGTTGACGATGGTTTTGAAGAAGGTATGGATATTCCTATTTATTATGATCCGATGATCTCAAAACTGATCGTGCATGGTAAAGACCGTACCGAAGCCATAGAAAAAATGTTAAGAGCTATAGACGATTATAAAATAATTGGTGTAGAAACAACGTTAGATTTTTGTAAATTTGTTTTAAAGCACGACGCTTTTGTAAGCGGTAAATTTGATACAGGATTTATAGGCAAATACTACACACCTGAAGTATTAAATGTTAAAAAAGAAGATTATTCAGAAATAGCAGCACTTGCAGGTGCAATAATTTTTGCCAATAACAAAGAAAAACAAAACACTTTAACAACCGAGGCTGTAAAAAAAACCAAATGGAAAACGAACCGGTTAAATTAAAAAGTCTTTTGAATTTTATAAAATTTAACAGGTTTTGGAACGCAACTTGCAGGTTACTTTTACCGTAAAAGATAATAAAGGATTAGATGAGCAAATGTTTTTTTACATATTCCTTTAAATATCCAAAGTACATTGCTCTTGCTATTATTAGCCTTACCTCCCTTTCTTTAGAAGCCCAAACAAATACGCAGGATTTTACCGTACCGCCCAAATTAGGTTACCGCCTTCGCGCCGAAGTTGTTAATGGCGATACCGTTCCGGTGGTTGATCTTAATACCATTTATGTTTGCACTGAATTTGTATTTAAAAATCCTCGCCAATATGAAATTTGGACAAGAACAAAACATAATGTAAAAAAGGTTTATCCCTACGCTATATTGGCCGCTGCTAAACTAAAAGAATATGATAAGGCACTTGCGAAAATGCCTGACGAAAACATGAAAAAAGCTTTTTTAAAGGTCTGCGAAAAAGACCTGAGAAAAGAATTTGAAGACGAGTTAAAAGAACTTACTATATCACAAGGCAAAGTATTAATGAAATTGATAGACCGCGAGTCGGGTAAAACAACCTACGATGTTGTAAAACAGCTCAGGGGTAGTTTTCAGGCCGCCATGTGGCAAACTGTAGCCCGTTTATTTGGCCATAATATGAAGACAGAGTATGACGCCAATGTAGAAGACATTATGATAGAACGTGCCATTAAACTTGTTGAAAGTGGGCAGTTTTAAAGATGTACTTGGTTAAAAATTATCTAAAATAGTTAAACAGGCTCTAAAAATTTTATTATTTTCGCTTTATGTATAGACTAATCATCATTGCCTTACTTTTTGTGTCGTTTACAGTAAATGGCCAAACAAAGACAAAAACCACAAAAACCAAAACAAAAGTTGCTAAAGTAGATTCTACCGGCGCTGAAATTGAAGAGGAAAAAACTCCTGAAGAATTATTGGAGTTAACCCTTCCACCGGAAACCGAAATTGATGCGATTACCGGTAAAAAGGTTTTTTATAAAGAAAGAAAACAAAAAAATGATTCGTTAAGAAATGCTTTGAGATTAGAGCAAAGAAAGAAAAAAATGTCTTTTTGGGTTAAAACAACCTATCCCAACCCAAAACTTAAAACAAAACAACCTCCCATTCAATTATGCATTAACCTCGCTAATAAAGATACAAATCTTACGTATTGCGTAAACGATTCTATCTTAAAAGATCCTGAGATCAAAAAGGTAGTTTATGAAAAAGTAATTGGCGATACAACTTACATGCTTATCTTTTTACAAGCCTTTACAAAATCAAAATCAGATGGCGGGGTTTGTAACTCAGGTAAAGAACAACGTTTATACTTTGTAAAATGGCATCCAAAAACAAACGTTGCTAAATGGAAGGCCAAAAATATAAACTCTTGCATAAAAACAATTACCAATATGGGTAAGCAAAAGTTTACCGAGTGGGATAAAACATCCATCTTAAACATCAGTTATCACAAGGGCTCTAATTTTTACGAATATAAATTCGATCCCGATCAGCCACAGCTGGGTATGCAAAAAGTAAGCGGCGATGCCGAAGAGAAGTAAATCTCTCTAATATTTCACTTTTTCAAAAAAAATAAGCATATTTAACCTGTTTGAATCCCGGGTTAAAAATACTGCTGTCCCCTATCGCATTTACTTACGGTGTTATAACGTTATTAAGAAATCGTTTGTATGACGGCGGCTTCTTAAAAGTAACCCGTTTTGATACGCATACTATTGGCGTTGGTAACCTTTCGGTTGGCGGCGCTGGCAAAACCCCATTAGTAGAATATCTTATTAAATTATTAAAACAGGAAGAACCAAAGCTGGCTACCTTAAGCCGGGGTTATAAACGTAAAACATCAGGCTTTTTAATAGCCGACGAAAACAGTACGGCCGAAGATATTGGTGACGAGCCATTGATCTATAAATACAAATACAATGTAAAAGTTGCTGTAGACGGCAACCGCGTTAACGGTGTAAAAAAATTAACCACTACAGATGATGCCCCAAAAGTAATTTTACTGGACGATGTGTTTCAACACCGAGCTATTCGTTGCGGTTTAAACATTGTAGTAAGCGATTACAATAATTTATATTTTAATGATACTATGTTGCCCGCAGGTACTTTACGTGAATTTAAAAGTGGTATAGTTCGGGCAGATGTAATTGTTATTACAAAAACACCAGACAGAACCAGTCCGGTGGATATAAGGAATATTTTAAAAGATGTAAATCCAAAAGCGCATCAGCAGGTGTTTTTTAGCTATTTAAAACACGGTGAGTTGTATTCGATAAATAACATTAATGATAAAATTGATACCCTGAACGATCTTTTTCGTTTCAGGATAATTTCATTTGCAGGCATTGCCAATGCGCAGCCCATGGTAAATTATTTAAAAGAATATGCGGCTGATGTAAAACATTTACCGTTTTCGGATCATCACGATTTTTCGATAAAAGACCTTGAGGATATTGAACGCTATTATAATAGCTTTGAAGGTGGTAATAAAATTTTAGTGACAACAGAAAAAGATCTTATGCGTTTAAAAAATAAACACATTTGGCAAATAGCGCAACGCATGAATATTTATGTGCTACCGGTTGAAGTAACATTTAAGGATAAAGAAGAAGAATTTAATCAAGTAATTTTAAAGTATGTTAGAGCAAATAGAATTTACCACCAAAAGTATACGTGAAAAAACGAATAACTTTTTGCCACAGGTTGGTATTATATTAGGCACAGGCCTTGGTGGATTAGTGAAAGAGATAATTGTAGAATTTGCAATTCCTTATAACGAAATTCCAAACTTCCCCGTTAGTACTGTTGAAGGTCACAGCGGTAAATTAATTTTTGGAGAGCTGGGTGGCAAAAAAGTTATTGCCATGCAAGGGCGTTTTCATTTTTACGAAGGTTATGATATGAAACAGGTAACTTTTCCTGTACGTATTATGAAAGCGCTTGGTGTAAAAACTTTGTGCGTAAGCAATGCCAGCGGCGGCATGAATTCTAAATTTGAAGTAGGTGAAATTATGATCATTAACGATCATATTAATTTATTTCCAACCAATCCTTTAATAGGAAAAAATATCGATCAGCTGGGCCCGCGTTTTCCGGATATGAGCGAGGCTTATAAAAAATCGTATGTTGCTTTAGCAAAAGAAATTGCAAAAGAAAATAATATTAAAGTAAGCGAAGGTGTGTATGCGGGCTTAAGCGGCCCTTGTTTTGAAACACCGGCAGAATACCGTTACTTATGGCGTACTGGTGCTGATGTAGTGGGTATGAGTACGGTACCTGAAGTTATTGTTGCTAAACACAGCGGCATGGATGTTTTTGGTATTAGCATTGTAACAGATTTGGGTGTTGAAGGCGTGGTACAAAATGTAAGTCATGAAGAAGTACAGCACATTGCCAAATTACAAGAACCAAAAATGACCTTATTGATGAAGGAATTGATCAGGAAAATCTGATTATGTGATGGAACACAGATGACACAGATCTAGCATATTATCACTGATTCAAATCTGAGCCAATCATATTCATGAGTGTTATCAATGTTATATTTTAAAACTCACAATTCACCAAACTTTGCTCATCGCCCATGGATGTTGTTGTTTGAATTAAGCCAATGCCTTTTGCGTAGTAGTATTGTGTAAAATAATTAAGCGGCATTATATTACCATTCATTGATATTTTACTTTCGGCTTCTATCATCATTACATTTTCAAACTGCTTGCCTTTTACATCGCGGTTAGATCCTACTTCTTTTACCGTGATTATTAAAATACTATCCAGACCATTGGCTTTAAATTTTATTTCCCAGGTATCGCCTACTTTTGCATCGTCTTTTAAAAGCGTATTAATTGTTCCTTCTTCAAAAGAATCTGTTACATAATTATTACCTTCTTTTCTAAAAAGTACATTCTTGTTCATTAACAAATTTACCATTGTAAACTCATTGGGATAAGAAGGATTTACCGCCGTAACCGAATTAATGTAGCTTGATCCGTCTTTACTTACGTACGTCCATGCAAAACCTACGCGCAATGGGTAATAAACTTCTACGCCGTCTGTCATGATGTTTATTTTTTATTGGTTCTTATAAACATACACATTTTCAATTACAACTTTTTCTTCCTTCTTATTTACAATTTGAATTAATAGTTTGTTTTTTGTGTAGGAAGAAGAACCGTTTATTAAGCTAATGAATTCAAATTCTTTTTTTAATTTATTATCTACCGGATCTTTACTTTCTTTTATCACGTAAAGCGATTCGTACTTTAAACCGGGCATGTAACTTACCTGAACAATGCTGTCGTTAGATGATCGTATCATCTTACCGTTTTCAATATAAACAGCAATAGAGCGCTTTAAAGAGTCGGGAATAACCAAATAAAAAAGATTCTTAGATGAAGAAATAACAGAATCTGCTTTTTCTTTTGGAAAAAAATAAATTAACAAAGAATTTTTTTGGAATTTTATTTTTTGAGGTGTTTGAGAATTAAGTGTTCCGGAAAGAAAAAAGATGAATACATAAGAAATAAATTTCATCTTTTTAAAAATTTTATTCTTTCTCGAGTTCTTTCTTTACTTCTTGAATATGCTCGTTAACTTGCTCAGTAATACCACCGGTACTGTTCTGAATATCTTTTTGTATGCCATTAGTTGCATCTTTAAACTCACGAATGCCTTTGCCTAAAGTTTTTGCAATACTTGGTATACCTTTACCACCAAATAAAAGCAGGATCACAAATAAAATAATTACTACTTCGCCGCCACCTAAATTTAAAAATAATATAAACTGGTTAAATGTCATGTTAATCTTTCCTCCTCATAAATCTAAAAACAACAATTGCGCCCGTAATAAAAACCACTCCAATAAATAAAGCAATTAAAATATCGCCAAAGTCTGTTTTGCTGTTCATTTGGTAAAGTTAATCATTAAATCACTCTTCATCAATGCCTAAATGAATTAATGCATCGCCCTGGTTAACCACCGGCTGATTGTTAATTCCCACAATATAACCATTAACAGGGCTATGAATTTTATCTTCTGCTTCGCCAAAAGGATTACAAATAACACCTAAAAGGTCACCTTTACGTACATGAGAGCCATTATTGGCATTCATATGAAAAAGCCCGCTACTATTGGCACGTACCCACGTATCATCCTTAATTTTAACAGATGGATTGTGAGGCAGATCAAAATCGATCATGTTATAAGATTGCATTAAACGCAAACAACCATTTACCCCTTCGTTAATTGCTAAATAATCAAAACGCATACTTTCGCCGCCTTCGTACACTAAAATAGGTTTACCTTTTTTTGCAGCCTCTTTTCTAAAAGTACCATCGCGGTAAGAACTATCAATAATTAAAGATGTTGCGAATCGTTCCGCAAGCGCTACATTATCCGGAAAATCAAATACGCAACGCAACTGCGGGTAGTTGTTGATTTTAGCGCCACCTGTATGAAAATCAAAACCAAAATCAATAACCGGTATAATGTGTTTCATCATATCGTATGCAATACGGCTTCCTAACGATCCGCTTTTTGTACCAGGGAAACACCTGTTCAAATCTCGACCATCGGGCAAATCGCGGCTACCATATAAAAATGAAACCACATTAATTACAGGAATAGCAACCAGCGTTCCGCACTTTAAATTCTCTACCTCATCACGCGAAATTACTTTACGTATTATTTCAATACCGTTTGTCTCTTCACCATGCATGCCCGCGCATAATAAAACAGAAGGGCCTTCTTTTTTTGAATGAATAACGTGAACAGGAATTTCGATCTTTGTTTTTGTATGCAATTCATACGAATTTAGAATAACCGTTTTATTTTGTCCCGGTTCAATTTTTTGACCATTTATGGTTATTGTTTTTTGTGCCATAAATTATTCGCCGGGCTTATTAAATTCATTACGCTCAACGTACTCAATAATTTTTCCGGCAATATCTACGCCTGTAGCGCCTTCAATACCTTCAAGACCAGGAGATGAATTTACCTCCATAACCAATGGACCACGTTTTGATTGTAACAGATCAACACCGGCAATACCTAAACCTAATTTTTTTGCCGCTTTAATAGCAGTTGCCCTTTCTTCAGGCGTAAGTGTAATAACTTTTGCTGTGCCGCCGCGGTGCAAATTACTTCTAAACTCTCCAGGTTTTGCAGTACGTTTCATAGCGCCTACAACCTGCCCGTCTACCACAAACACACGCAAATCTGCCCCTTTAGCTTCTTTAATAAATTCCTGCACCAGCATATTTGCCTTTAATTTCATAAAAGCTTCCAACACGCTTTTTGCTGCTTTTTGATTTTCGGCCAAAATAACACCGATGCCTTGCGTACCTTCTAAAAGCTTTACTACACAAGGTGCGCCGCCAACACTCTCAATAACATTATCAATATCTTTTTCTTTTGGTGAAGATGCAAAACCTGTTTTAGGAATTCCCAAACCGGCGCGTGCCAAAATTTGAAGACTTCTTAATTTATCACGAGAACGCACTAATGCTTGTGATTCTACAGCAGTAAAGATCTTCATCATTTCAAACTGGCGAACAACCGCCGAGCCATAAAATGTTGCAGATGCCCCAATCCGGGGAATTACAGCATTTACATCTTTTACCTCTTTACCGTTGAAATAAATGTGCGGTCTACCCTGCTCAATTACCAGTACACATTTCATGTGATCCAATAAAAGTACTTCGTGTCCGCGTTTTTCTGCCGCTTCAACTAAGCGCTTTGTAGAATATAAATTTTTATTACGTGATAGTATCGCAATTCTCATAATCTATGTTTTTGTTTGTGTGAGTTTAATAAATCCCGGTTTTATTTTTTTACCGCCTGTATGAATTTGATTGGCATCGATAATAAATTTTCCTTTTACAAGCCTACGCCCTATTAATACCGGGTAACGCATATTGCCGCGATCGGAAAGCGAAACAGTAGACCAGATCTTTTTCTTACCGATCTTTACAACAGTTTTTATAATGTAACGTTCTTCCATTTCGCCAAAAGAGTTTTTTATTTTTTTTTGAAAAAAATCTTCAAAGCGCTGCATTTTGTGATCATCGTTAACAACAATAAAATACAAAACAGGTTTTTCGTTCTCGGTTTTAATAAAGATCTCTTCACAATGAATGGAAGAAGTATAAGCCCCGGTATCTATTTTAGCTTCAATATTAAAAACACCTAATAAAGGAAAATCAACAAACTCCCGTCTACCAATTAATCTCAGTTTATGTCTTTTTGTTTGCATACAACGAATAGAAGCGTTCTGCATTAACTTCCTTAGGCAGATCTTCTTTTTGCAAGTAGAAATTTACGAACTTTTTTGCAAAATACGGTGCTAACATTACGCCTTTTGTGCCTAACCCGTTAAAAATAAACAGTTTCTTATATTCAGGATGCAGGCCTATGATTGGCCTTCTGTCAATTGAAGATGGCCTGACACCGGCCTGGTGAGCGATAATTTGGTACTTACAGCTTATCATCTGGCTTAGCTTTTGCTCTAGTTCTACCAAAGCTTTTTTGGTTGGCTCCTCGGTAAGATCGTTCCATTCATAAGTAGCACCTACTTTAAAATTATCATTTGCAAACTGCATGATGAAACCATTTTTATTAAAAATATGATCTTTTAATTTTAATTGCGGTGCAGAAATCTCGATAGTTTCGCCCTTGGCTGGCTTAAGTGGAATCCAGTTAAAATAAGGATTGTTTTTTACAAGATAACCTTCGCAAAAAATAATATTATTTGCAGTAATATCTTTATAAGAAATTAATTTTTCATTTACGTTTAATTGCGAATGATCAAAAACTTCATCCATTAAATTTTTTTCAAAAAGTGCATCTGTTGCTTTTAAAAACTCCGACACATTTAAGTTGCCACTGTGCTCTACAAGCCCATAACTCTCAGTAAGCTTACAGTTTTTTAACTCTGCGGAATTGGCATCATGAATTTCCGGATCTAAAAAATCACTTAATTCAGATTTCACTTTCTTTTGCCAGAGAATTTTTTCCTGCTCTTCAACAAAGGGTTTTATGATAGCACGTTGCGTGATTAATTTTGTTCGGCTTTTATATTCAACATCTTTGTAAAATGTATTGAGATAAGAAATTAGTTCATCGGCCAGCCAGCTTTTGGTCATGCGTTTAAAAACAATAGGATTCCATATGCCAGCGGCCGCCTTGGAACAATTACTCAGATCATGATTGCCAATGATCTTAAAAGAAATATTGTTTTGGTGAAACGTGTGTGCTATAACACTTGCTGCTAAACCTCTTCCAACAATAATAAAATCGATCATTTTTTATTTTCCGATCTAACGTGTGGATTATAATTTCGTTTTATACCACGGTACGCTCCTGAAAAGAACAAAAAGAAACGTACGCCCAAAAGGTTTTGCTTGTAATTAAATTCACCAAACAATTCGGCGCCAACACCAATATCGTAAACTAATTTAGTAGCTATTTGTACACACACATAACCGCCTGCGCCCTGATAAAACGAAGGCTTGTAAATATTACCTGTATCAAGCACGCCATGCACACCGGTAAAAAAAGTTGGTCCGGCAAAGGCGGCAAAATTATATTTTGCGGTTTCTTTTCTATAACCATAACCCACTTTAAATTGTGTATGATTGTTTTCTAAAAGTTTGTCGCCACTAATACCAAAACCTGCCTGAAAATACTGCCTGCGGATATGAAAATGGAAGTCAAGGCCAACTCCTTGTTGCATTTCAGCTCTTAAGGATGAATTAAAAAATGAAGCGCCAATTGTTAAATAGTTGTTGTATTTACGATAACGTTTACCGTCGTTTAATATCTCTTCTTTTCTATCGTAAGGTGGCTTACCTGTAATAAGAATAGGTTCCTGCGCTAAAAGCCCTGAGCAATAAAAAAAAGCTAATATGAATACAAGTTTTTTGATAATACAAAGATAAACAGAATATTAGTTTAGACGCTTATTTTATAGTGTGAAACTTTGCAAATGGCAGATAATCTTTATATCTGGCGTTTGCGGTATAGTTAGCCACATATTTCGCAAATTAAAAAATCCGTGCAAATTTGTGTAATCTATAGTAAAATGTATCTGAGCAGAGAGGCTACAATTAAAATTTTAAATTAAAAAAGGATTGGTTTGCTTCTCAAAACCAATAGTGGTGGCGGTCCCGTGGCCACTATATACTTTTACATCATCGGGCAACACAAATAATTTTTCACGAATGGAACGCAATAATGTTTCATGATCGCCTTTTGGAAGGTCGGTGCGGCCAATACTATTGTAAAAAAGCACGTCGCCACTGATGAGCAATTTATTTTCCTTATTATAAAAAGAAATACTTCCGGGCGAATGACCCGGTGTAAAAATAGTTTCAAATTCGTATTGGCCTAAAACGATGTTATTGCCCGGCTCAATATATTTTTCCGGAAAAGGAGAGGCCTCAAATGGAACCCCATACATAGTTGCGGTTTGCGGTAAGCGCTCAATAAAAAAAACTTCTTCCTTGTGCGCTTCGGGTAAAAGACCATAAGTATCAAAAATAAATTTATTGCCTAAAATATGATCAATATGCGCATGCGTTAAAAGCAGGCGGGTTAGGTTTAATTTTTTTTCTTCGACGAAATTTTTGAGTGTTGTGTTTTCTGAAGAAGAAGAATTTCCAGGATCAATAATAAAAGCGGTTCCTTTATCATCAAATAATAAATACGTGTTTTGTTGAAAAGGATTAAAGGTGAAGGATTTAAGGTATAACATATTATTTATTTAGAAATTTATGATTGACGATTTACAATTGTAATACTGTCAAATCTAAATTATTTTTTTAGTTAATTTTAATTGATCATTCTCAAAATTTACAAGATTTAATCCCGCATTTTTTCCGGGAATTAAACTTCCAAAATCACTCTCTAAATTTAAAGCAGAAGCATTGTTAAAGGTCATCATTTGTAAAATAGTTTCTAAAGAAAATACATTTGAATTTTTAAATATCACATTTGCCTCTGCTACAAGATCAAGACTATCATTACTTGCCAGGCTATCCGTGCCAAGACAGAGTGAGTTATGATGTTCTTTAAATAAAGTATAGTTCGGTAATTTATTCTCGATATATAAATTAGCGTTCGGACAAAAACAGAAAAAGCAATTTTTACCTGCAGCCATTGCTACATCTGCTTGTGTAGAAAACGTATTGTGCACCAACATTGTTTTTTGATCGTTGAATGTATTGATATACGTTTGTAAACTTGAACATCCCGGCGCTTTGAACCAGGAAATATCGGCCTTTAAAAAATCATACAAATCTTTAAAATCATTTTCTTTTCCAAAAAAGAATTTTGTTTCTTCTTCTGTTTCCTGGTTATGAATAGATAGGGGCAAATTATTTTCTTTATCAAATTTTGCAAGACGTTCTATTAATTGTAATGAAGTGCTGTAAGGCGCGTGTGGCGCCAAACTTCCTGCTAAACCCATTGATTGTAGCAGCTTATAAAACGGAAAGCTAAGATCGAACATCATTTGCTCATTTGCCGGATTTAATCCAAGTATCTCAATAAAAGTATGGTATTTGATTTTTGAGCTTTGTTTTACCTTAAAGCTATCATCTGCATTACTAATATCACCAACAGCCACAATGCCATTATTCCACATTTGCACATCGGCTTCCATTGCTTTTTCATGAATAATTTCTTTGGTAAAACCACTCATGCGTTGCATGATAATTTGCTTGCCAAAACCAGGAATGCCCGTGTGCTTTTGAATTTTACCCTTTAAATGACTCAGCTCTAAATGACAATGAGCGTTTACAAAACCAGGTGTTATAATACCATCCAGCATTTCTGTCTTCTCCTGTATTTGGAATGAAGCGGCAATTATCTCTTTTAACTTATTTTGGCTGTCGAGCACCAATACAGAGCCGTGCGCCAAGTATTGCCTGCCATCAAATATTTTATTAGCACTTAAAAATCGCATCGCATAAAGTTAGTTATTTATAAGTTTGTATGGTATCTTTGTATCCTTAATTAATGGCAAAAAAAGACATACGTGCTTTATCGGTTGAACAGTTAGCAGATCTTTTTAAAGAGATCAATGAGCCTGCTTTTAGGGCCAAACAAGTATATGATTGGCTATGGGCAAAAAGTGTTACCAATTTCAACGAAATGTCAAACCTTTCTAAAAATCTGAGAGATTATTTAAATACAAACTTTGCCATCAATAATGTTCAGATAAGTGAATTGCAAATAAGCTCTGATAAGACCATTAAATGCGCCATGCGCCTGCATGATAATTATGTAGTAGAAAGTGTATTGATACCTCATCAAACACGTTTTACAGCATGCATTTCATCGCAGGTAGGTTGTAGTTTAACTTGTAAATTTTGCGCAACAGGTAAATTAAAACGTATGCGCAATTTAAATGCTGATGAAATTTACGACCAGGTTGTTTTGGTAAAGAATACAGCGATGGAAAAATACAATGCCCCATTAACCAATATTGTTTATATGGGCATGGGCGAACCGTTATTAAATTACGCCGAAGTACTAAAATCTGTTGAAAAGATCACAAGCCCTAAAGGCCTTGGTATGGCCGCAAAACGCATTACAGTTTCAACCGCAGGTGTTGCCAAGATGATCACTAAACTGGCTGATGATAATGTAAAATTTAATCTTGCCTTATCTTTACACGCGGCTAATGACGAAAAACGTAACCACATTATGCCCATTAACGAAACCAACTCGTTAGAAAATTTAGCAGCCTCTTTAATTTACTTTACTGATAAAACAGGTACCCGCCCAACTTTTGAATACATTGCATTTAAAGACTATAACGATTCAATTAGTGACGCTCAAGAGTTGGTAAATTTTTGCAAGAAAGTAAAAAGTAAAGTAAATATTATTGAATATAACCCAATTGATGATGGCGAGTTTAAGCAAACTACAAGAGAGCGTTTAAAGGCTTTTACCGATCATTTGGAAAAAAACGGCATTATTTGCAATGTACGTCACAGTCGCGGCAAGGATATTGACGCGGCCTGTGGCCAGTTGGCAAATAAAAATAAGCTGGCAGCAGAACAATTAAAATAAAAAGTTTAAATTTAAGACCATTGTGTCTAAAGCAATAAACGAAATAAAACAACCGGTAGCAGAACATATGCTGGCCTTTGAAGAAAAGTTCAAAGATGCCATGAAAAGTACTGTACCTCTTTTAGACAAAATCACTAATTACATTGTAAAACGAAAAGGAAAACAAATACGCCCGCTATTTGTTTTTTTAAGTGCACAAAATACCGGTACTATTAATGAAAGTACTTATCGTGCTGCGGCTTTGATAGAATTACTGCATACGGCTACATTAGTGCATGATGACGTGGTGGATGACAGTAACGAGCGCAGAGGTTTTTTTAGTGTAAATGCTTTATTTAAAAATAAAGTTGCGGTTTTAATTGGTGACTTTTTATTATCAAAAGGTTTATTGCTTTCGCTAGATAATAATGATTTTCATTTGCTAAAAATTGTAAGCAATGCCGTGCGCGAAATGAGCGAGGGGGAATTGCTGCAAATAGAAAAAGCGAGAAGGCTGGATATTTCTGAAGAAATTTATTTTGAGATCATCACCAAAAAAACCGCCACCTTAATTGCTGCCTGTTGCGCTGCTGGAACCGCTTCGGTTAATAACGATCAAAAAACAATTGATCTGGCAAAAGAGTTTGGCACATTAACCGGTATTGCTTTCCAGATAAAAGATGATCTTTTTGATTATGGTAATGATGAACAAATAGGTAAGCCAACAGGCATTGATGTAAAAGAGAAAAAAATGACCCTGCCTTTAATTTACGCATTGAATAATTGTACCTGGTTGGAAAAAAGAAAAATCATAAACATTATTAAAAATCATAACGAAGAAAGCGAACAGGTAAAAATTGTTATTGATTTTGTAATTGCAAAAGGCGGCATTGCTTATGCTAATAAAATAATGCATGAATACAAAAACAAAGCTTTAAGTGTTTTAGCAAATTTACCAAAGAATGCTGCGCGTGATAGTTTAGAACGATTGCTTATTTATGCTATTGAACGAAAAAACTAATATTTAATGACATGAAAAATATAGTTCTTATAATTTTATCTGTTTTAATTTTTACTTCCTGCAATACAACTGAAGTACAGAATACTGAAGTTAACAAACAAGTTAACGATTCTATCTCAAAAGTGCAGCAAAAAAGAGTAGTTGATTCTTTAAAATCAAAAAACCCTTTATTAATTATGCCTCCAGATAGTAATTATACAGGTGAGTATATTGATAAGTATAATACCGGTATCATTAAGTTTAAAGGTACTTATCGTTTTGGTAAAAAGCACGGGCAATGGATGTCGTTTTACCCAAATGGTTTAGCCTGGAGTGAGTTGCATTTTGATAAAGGTCTTCGTCATGGCCCAAACCTCACTTATTTTGAAAATGGGAAATTACGATACAGTGGCGCATATAAAAATGATGTGCGTGATAGTGTTTGGTTGTATTACGATTCAACAGGGGTTGCTCTTGAAAAAGTTTTGTTTAAGGATGATAAGGTGGTAAAGAAATTACCTTTAAAGTAATTTACTTTCCGGTTTTACTACCGTCATAAGCCCACTTAAGGTAAACAGAGCCCCAGGTAAAGCCGCCGCCAAATGCAGCTAAAATAATGGTATCACCTTTTTTAAGCTGTTTTTCATAATCCCATAATAAAAGCGGTATAGTGCCGGCCGTTGTGTTGCCATAACGCTCAATGTTCATCATTACTTTATCTGAACCAACACCCATGCGTTGTGCAGTAGCATCAATAATACGTTTATTGGCCTGGTGAGCAGCTAACCATGCAACATCTTTATCGGTAAGGTTGTTTTTCTCCATTATTTTTGCACTTACCTCTGCCATATTATATACGGCATGTTTAAAAACTGCCTGACCTTCCTGGTAAACATAGTGCATTTTATTATCAACTGTTTCGTGGCTTGCCGGGCGCAAAGATCCGCCAGCCTTCATATGCAAATGCGTGCAACCGTTACCATCCGAATGTAAAATAAAATCTTTTATACCAACATCTTCGTTTGTAGGCTCTAATAAAACTGCTCCAGCCCCATCACCAAATATTACACATGTTGTTCTGTCGGTATAATCAATAATGCGGCTCATCATATCTGCACCAACAACCACTACTTTTTTATAACGGCCTGTTTCGATAAACTGCGAACCTGTTGTAAGCGCATAAATAAAACCAGAACATGCAGCGCCAAGATCAAAGCTCCATGCATTTTTTGCACCTACTTTTGCTGCAATAATATTTGCTGTGGCCGGAAAAACCATATCAGGCGTTACTGTACCACATAGTAAAAGATCAATTTCAGAAGGATCTATGCCGCGTTTTTTACACAACAATTTCACGGCTTCTGCTCCCATGTCGGAAGTAGCTTTATTAGGGTTGTTCTCTAAATGACGTTGTTTAATACCTGTGCGGGTTGTTATCCATTCATCAGTCGTATCAATTATTTTTTCCAGGTCGGCATTGGTTACAATGTTGTTTGGTAAAAATCCGGCTACTGCTGTTATGGCGGCTCTGATCATTTATTGAAATGTTTGTTGTATTTTTTCGGTTAACTTTACATCTACAAGATCTTTTGCTAGTATTAAAGAATTCTTAAAAGCTAAAGGGCTTGAAATGCCATGACAAATAATTACGTTGGAATTGATTCCTAATATCGGTGTTCCGCCATATAATTCATAATTAAATTTATCAAAATACTCGTGTGATATTTTTAATTTTTTAGTTACAGTATAAAATGCTTCTGCCATTTTTAGTACTACATTTCCTACAAAGCCTTCACAAACAACAACATCTGCCATATCTTTAAAAATATCGCCGCCTTCAATGTTTCCAATAAAATTAAAGTCTTTAGAATCTTTCATTAAAGAATGAGTTGCCTGCGAAACTAAATTTCCCTTCTCAGGTTCTTCGCCAATGTTTAACAAGCCTACTCTTGGATTATTTACCTTGTATATTTCTTTTGCAAGAATAGAACCTAAGATACCGAATTGATACAATACATCAGGTTTACAGTCTGCATTGGTACCAACATCCAGTATCAATCCAAAACCGCCACCCTCTTTTGGCATAATTGAAGTGATGCACGGACGAATAACGCCCGGAACAGCTTTTACTGTAAACATTGAGCCTACCAGCATTGCACCGGTATTACCGGCACTTATGAACGCATCTAACTGTGCTTCTTTTAATAATTTAAAGCCCAAGTTAATAGTGCTGTTAGGTTTTTGAGAAAAAGCTTTTGTAGGATGCTCTCCCATTTCAATCACTTCGGTTGTATGAACGTAATCAAAAGCATCAACATCTACATTATGCTTTTTAAAATAGTCTTTAGCAGCATTGCTATCGCCAATTAGAACAATTCTTGCATGGGAAGGAAGTTCTTTTACTGCTAAAATAGCCCCATCCAAACAATTATTTGGAGCAAAATCACCACCTAAAATATCAAAGCCAATTTTCATATAAATTATATCGTCAAATCGAATTTTAACAAACTACAATAATACAATTTATATGCTTAAAATTAGCTGAAATAACATGATTTATTTATGAATTTAATTGTTGGGAAAATTAATTTCAATTTTGGCGCCGTTACTATTGGAAAAATGTACCTTTCCATCTATTTGTTCGGTTAATGACCGTATTAAAACAATACCTAAAGAACTGGTTTCCAAATCACTATTAAAATCTTTATTAAAGCCTGTACCCGAGTCTTTTACAGTTAGCAAAACCCTGTTACTGCTGTTTTTAATGCTTACCGAAAATTGTTTATCCACAGTGCTATCGTGATTAAGGCCATATTTAATGCTATTTGTGACAATTTCGTTTAAAATAAGCCCTAAAGGTATACATGTGTTTATAGACAGATTAATGGTCTCATATTCTTCTTTGATTTTTACTTCTTCTGAAAGATTATAAGAATTAAAAAGTTCGTTTATTAATTCGGATGAATAGTTGCCAAAATTGATGGTCTTAAAATCAGGGTTTTTAAAAAGCATTTTATGCACAAGTGCCATGCTCATAATCCTGTCTTTTGTTTCGCTTATTATTTGTTTTGCTTCTCTATTATCAACAGCATCTTCCTGTAAATTTAAAAGGCCCGAAATAATAGCTAAATTATTTTTTACGCGGTGGTGCAATTCGGCAAGTAATACTTCTTTTTCTTTTAAAGAAATGTTTACTGCTTCTTTTGTTTTTTTAATATCATCTATCTGCTGAAGGATTTCATTGTTTTGATTAAATATGGTTTTGTTCAATAAAAAAGTGAGTAAACCTGTTAGAATTATAGATAAAAAAACATCGTAATACCAAAGCACTTGTATCTGCTCTGTATCAAGGGATGTAACACGCCATTGCGGAATATCAACCACAAAGTTTAATGTAAAAGATAAAACACATGCTAAAAAATGGAATACAGAACTTCTATCTATACGTGATGGATTATTTAATAATACAATGCTCACTAATACGGGAAAATAAAATAAATACGCACCGGTTTCAGCGGGGTAATATTTACAGATAAAAAATAGCGCGCAGTTAACATTAACAGTAAATAAGGCAAAAGAGATATCTACATGTTGCCTATAGCTTAAATAAATGGACACTGCGGCAATGGCCATAAACGTAAATTCTATTAGGATGGGAAAATCGGCTTTTATGAAAAACCAGTTGGTAAGACCGATCAATAAAAAAGAGATAACTACAATGTTTAACAGGTTAACGCTTTTTATACGCCGTTTATCATGAAAGGATTGATCATCCTGCACCCCAAAATTTAGTATCTGAAAAAAGAGTGCCTTTAAATTCATGACAGGAATTATAAATTAGAATACGGTAAAAATATAAAAAGCAGGTAAATATATACCTGCTTTTTATAAAAATATGATAGAGTGTTATAATTATGCTTTTTCCATAACCACTTTACCTTTATAGTAAAGTTTACCTTCAAACCAATGTGCGCGGTGCATTAAATGCGCCTCGCCTGTGGTTGAATCTTTTGAGATTGTCATAGCAGTTGCTTTGTATGTTGCACGACGTGAGTCTCTGCGTGAACGGGATAATTTTCGTTTTGGATTTGGCATGATTTCTTATTTTAATTTTTGTTGCTCTTTTTTAATTTATTTAATTGTTCCCACATAGGGTTATTTTTGTTTTCTTCTTCTTCATCTGAAGGGGAAACTAAACTATCCAGCTTATCCTTTGTTTCGTAATCACATACAAACTCTTCTTCATCAAGTTCGCAGGGTACACGGCGTGCCGGAATAGCCAAAATAATATATTCATATAAATAGTGAGAGATATCAAATTGTTCGTCTCCTTGTTCAATTACAAGTATCTCGTCATTGCTTTCTTCAGGATTTCCAAACTTAATTACAAGTTCTTCTTCTCCTTCTATTGGAAAATCAAATCCTTTTAAACACCTGTCGCAATCAAGCTTTACAGTACCTTCAAACTCAAAACGCATTTGTAATAAATGATTTTGTTTTGTAAGTATTGCTGTAACGTCAATCTCGCCACTTTGTACTTCACTATTTTCAATTTTACTAAAGAACGTGTCGTTTACTTTAAACTCGTATTCATGTAAACCTAAGGGCAATCCTCCAAACTGTATTACGTACTCACTCTTACCCATACCTCTCTTTAAAAAGGACTGCAAATATAGGTTTTTTGTTTGATATTCAAAACTTTATTAACAATAAATTATGGCAAAAACGCCACATTTTGCTCAATTTTTAACCTCTAAAAATAAAAAAGCTGTTTGGGTATACCAAACAGCTTTTTCAAATATTGAAAGAAAAACAGCTTACTTATGAGTTTTTTCGCTGCTAACAGTCAGTTTTTTACGTCCGCGAGAACGTCTTGCTGCTAATACACGGCGACCGTTTGCTGATGCCATGCGCTCTCTGAATCCATGTTTGTTTTTTCTTTTACGTTGCGATGGTTGAAAGGTCCTTTTCATGATATTAAATATTTATTGTTATTTACTTTTAAAAATGGATTGCAAATATAGAGGTAATTTTTGTTCCGGCAAACTTTTATTTAAAAAATGCCCGCTTTTTAGTCTCTTTAATTACAATTTAATGACAAGATAAGCCATTTTAAGCATTAATTTTACAGTTTTTATGGCAAAGCAACAACGCAGGGGCACAGGCCCCAGTAATAGTGAGACCGACGATCTTCCAAAAGCAAAGCTCTCGTTAGCCAATTTTAAGCGCTCAATGCGCCTTTTCACCTATTTAGGCAAACACAAATGGAAATTTGTACTAGGCATGTTTTTTTTAGTTGGCAGCGCTGGCGTGGGGCTTATTTTTCCAATGAAATCGGGGCAAATGCTGGGTTATTTGGCAGAGAATAATATGCCGGCGGAACAGGTTCGCGGCGAATTAATGCAGATTGGCCTTATTTTACTTGTAATTTTATTAGTACAGGCCGCTTTCTCGTTTGGCCGTGTTTATTTATTTGCACAGGTAACCGAAAACGTTTTAAAAGCTATCAGACAAGATACTTTTAAACGCCTGATACAAATGCCAATGAGCTTTTTTTCAAAGAACCAGGTGGCTGAATTAAGCAGCCGAATGGCAACCGATATTACCGTTATATCCGATGCGTTTACAATTAATATTGCCGAACTAATTCGCCAAAGCATTGTTGGTGTTGGCGGTTTAATTTTATTGGTTACAACTACCGAGTGGGCCATTGCAAAATGGTTTTTAATTATTATTCCCCCTTTAACTGCGGTTGCTATTATGTTCTCAAAAAAGATCAGAAAATTTTCGAAGACCTATCAGGAAAAGATTGCTGAATCGAACGTTGTTGTTGGCGAGGCTTTAACAGGCATTACAAACGTAAAAACATTTACCAATGAAGAATACGAGATAAATAAATACGGAAAAATTTCAGATACCATTCGCGAATTTGGTTTAAAATATGGCATTTTCAGAGGCCTCTTCTTTTCGTTTGTAATGGTATTTGTGTTCGGATCGATCTTTTTTATTTTATGGCAAATGTTGTTTGCTTTAAAAGTAGATAAAACAATTACACCCGAAGATTTCGGAACCTTTATGATGCTTTCCTTATTTGTAGCCGGCTCGTTAGGAGGCTTGCCCGAACAGATCTCTTCTTTACAAAAAGCATTGGGCGCAACCGACAGGGTGTTTGAATTGATTGATGGCGATATTGAGAACATTGAGTTTTTAAAAGATAACGTTCCGGCGCAACAAACAAAAGGCGAAATTGAATTTAAAAATGTATTGTTCAATTACCCATCACGCCCTGACTTTAAAGTATTACAGGATATTTCTTTTAAAGCAGAAGCCGGGCAAACCGTTGCTCTTGTAGGATCCAGCGGCTCAGGTAAAACAACCATTGCATCGTTGATTCTTCGTTTTTATGACCCAACAGGTGGCAGTATTTTAATTGATGGTGTTGATTCGCGCACAATGTCGCTCACCGAATTAAGAAAGAAAATTGCCCTGGTGCCACAGGATGTTATTTTATTTGCGGGCACCATTAAAGATAATATTGCTTATGGCAAGCCAAATGCTACCGATGTCGAAATTGAAGCGGCAGCGCGCAAAGCAAATGCTTTTAATTTTATTGATTCTTTTCCCGATAAATTTGCAACGCTTGTTGGCGAAAGAGGTATACAATTAAGCGGTGGCCAAAGGCAACGTATTGCCATTGCACGCGCTGTTTTAAAAAACCCAAGCATTTTAATTTTAGATGAAGCTACCAGTAGTTTAGATAGTGAAAGTGAACATTTGGTACAAGAAGCTTTAGATAAATTAATGGTAGGCCGCACCAGCATTGTTATTGCACATAGGTTGGCAACAATAAGAAATGCTGATAAAATTGTGGTGTTACAAAACGGTATTGTACAAGAAGTGGGGCCGCATCACCAGCTAATTCAAAACGAAAACGGTTTGTATCATAAGTTAAGCAAAATGCAGTTTGAGTTAAGTTAAATTAACCACTGAGACACTAAGGACATAGAGAAACACTAAGTTTTATTTAGCGATATTTTTTTGAGAGATAAAATCAAATTTCTGCTGCCTCGATCTTATTATCGACAACAGTAAAAAAATTTGTTTTTATCGTTTTTCTTTTTTCAATGTAGGTTTTGTAATCTTCTGTAGAATTTTTTCTGTTAGTGATCACACTTTCGTAATTATCATTCAGTGCAATAATCAACTCAGTTGCTTCTCTCACAGCAAAAGAGCCGCCCGGCGAAGCGGTTAAATAATCAACCAAATTATTTTTTATACAATAGTTTACAAATAAAGGATTGCCTTTTTGATTCACTAAAACTCTTACGCCACATACCTCAGCCATTGAAAGATCAAGTACATCATCAAAAAAATAAGCAATTTCGTTTGGTTTGATTTTTTCTTTTTCGCAAATAAAATTAAGCGCATTTATTTTTGCTGCTACTTTAAAAAAAGAATAATGAAAACACTCCCTTTGGCAAAAATAAAATGCCGTTTCGTTCTTCTCTCCGCTAATAACGGCTGTTAAGGGTAATTGGCCTTGATTCATAAAATACGAATACCGGAGTAGGTTGGTTCCCATGCTGTCTACTTCGCTAAAATTACTTCCACCAGTATTGTTCTTTTGCCCGTTATTAAAAACGCCATCCCAGTCAAAAATAAATGCTTTAATACTTGGCAATTTTTTTTTGAGTTCAGTGATTGGTGTAATAAATTTTCCACCAATATTTAAATATGCGTTTTCAATTTCTTTCATCTGCAACTGCTACAGTTAATTGCAAGTTAGCAATTTTTTATTTCCCTAAACAAAAATGCATCAAAAATTTGATGCATTTTTTACTAGGCTTATTCAAACTAATTATTTTATTACTTTCACTATTTGTTGCTTACCATTAGCATTTGTAGCGGTAACAAAATAAATGCCAGGTTGTAAATTAGAAGTATTCCATTTTAATAAAGTTGTGCCTGCTGTAATTTCATCTGTAAAGCTCGCATCAACTTTTCTTCCCAAAATATCTAAAACAATAATGTTTGCCTGTGATTCATTTTTAAAAGATATAAATGTTATATCGTTTATTGGATTAGGGTATACCTTTATAAAATTATTTTCAATATTTTTCGATTCAGCAACACCTGTTGTTAAAGAGTTGGTTTGAATAGCAATATCTCTTACCGGTATGCCAAAGCCAATTTTTCCAATTACGGTTGTAGCGCCAGTTGTTAAGTTTACAGAGTATAAACGGTCAATAGTTTCTGTATTTGTATTAGCAGCCAGGTAAGCAAGGTTAGTAGATGTTGCGCTGTTATAATAAATATCCATATCTACGGTTGCATCTGCAGTATTAATTACAATGCCCGAAGAACCTATTGTATTTAAAGTGCCATTGTTTGGAGGAACCTGTGTAGTTATGATATTTAATATTTCATCATAATTATAAAGTGTTGTTGTAGTTGCACTACTGTAGCTGTTGATATAAGCAACTGTGCCAACATTTGGATTGGCTCCAAAATTAGGATCTGTGGCCGCATAATTTATATTGGCATCTGTGGCAGAAATTGTCCCTGTTATCGGTTCTAATCGGTAATTCATATCATTATTAGACACTACACGTATTCTATCAACCGTTGGATTGAAATCGAAACCAACATTTACCGTTCCTAAAGCTAAAACAATTGGTGTGGCACTAACAGCAGATGCTATGGCAGATGATGTGTTGATCGTATATACCTGCGCCTCATTATTTGTGGCATTATATCCTAGAGCATAAAGATTATGATTTGCCGGTCTGAAATCCATACCAACAATTGTTTGCCCGGCGGTAATACCTGTAATAGGATTAAGGTTTCTTATAAACGAAGGGTTTTGTGTATCGAAGGAAATTAAATTTACACCTGAAAGCCCATATGCAAGCTGACCGACAAGGGCGGGTAAAGTTCTGTCAATAAAAACTGCTATGTTTGATACAGGATTTGCAGATCCAATAGTACCAACCAATGTAGTTGCCCCCGTAATTAAGTTTACAGTATAAAAATTATCTGTATTAGTAGCTGTAGATGTGTTTGCTACTAAATAGGCTTTGTTGGTTGAAGAAATATTATCATAAAAAATATCCATATCTAAAAGAGGAGTTGTTGTACTGGTTGTTATACCGGATGCGCCAACCGTTGTTAATGAGCCGTTATTTGGTGGGTTTTGAAGTGTAATAACATTAAGCGCATTATCATAATTATATAATGCAGTTGTTGCAGCGCCGATGTAACTATTTATATATGCCGCTGTAACAATCTTCGGTGTAGCGCTTACATTCGGATCTCCGGCTGTATATGCTAAGTTACCATCGGTTGCAGCGATTAAGCCTGTTACTGGATGCAATCTGTAATTGGCGCCATTAGCAGATACAACTCTTATACGATCAACGGTAGGATTAAAGTCAAAGCCTATTGGCCCATTGCCCAAGGCTAAAGTTGTTACAGTATTAATAGCCGTTGCAACTCCAGTAGTTAGATTTATTGTGTATACTTGGTAAGCGGTAATTGCACTGTTATAACCAAACGCATAGAGTTCGCCTGTATTTGGTCTGAAATCCAAACCTTCAATAGTTTGACCAGCTGTAATTCCAGTAATTATAATACTCGAGCTAATTGTTGCCGGTGCCGAAGCACTAAATGTAACGAGGATGCTGTTACTAACCGTACCATATATTACTTGTGCTTTTGTTTGAGAGAAGAAGATAACGAACAATAAAACTGTAAAGCTTATCCTCTTTTTTTGAGTAAATGTTTTTTTCATATGTATAATTTTAGATTACATACGTATCAAACACAAAAAGAGATTAAAAAAATAGACACTTATTAGAAAGTGCCTATTTATCAATTGGTTAAAATGGTATTTTTAAGATTTTAGATCCTGAATGTCCAACATACCAACTGGTTTACCACCATCTGTAACTACAATGGTATCTACATTTGTTTTCTTAAATAAAGCATTGGCATCATTTAATAAAACATTACCATCAATTGTAATTGGTTCGCGATATTCTAAATCACTTAATTTTTTTGATAAAATATCACGCCCTTTCTCTCCTAATAGTTTTCTTAAAGAGCCATCAGTAAATACACCTTTAATGCTACCGTCTTTTTTAACTACTGTAATAGCGCCAAAATTAAATTCGGTTAATTTGATGATCGCATCAGTAATATTTGTGTCTTCTGAAACAATAGGATTAACACCATTAATAGCTTCTTTTACTTTTACCATCATTAAGCGGGTATCCATAATAAATTGATCTGTACCAACTGTTGTAAAGTTATTTTCAGTTAATTGTTTTAATATTTTTAGTGGTACGGTAATAGTATGAACACCAATATTAATGGCATTACGTACATGCTCAACCGTTCTAACAGATGAGAACATTATTTTTGTATCATAACCATAAAGGTCAACTGCATCAACACATTGTTGTACCAAAGCCAGGGCATCATGTCCCTGATCCTGTAAACGGCCAACCAAAGGGCAAACATAAGACGCGCCTGCCTGCATTGCCATATAAGCCTGTTGCAGTGTGTAAACCAAATGCACATTAACTAAATAACCTTTATCGCGTAGCATTTTGCAGGCACGAACACCTTCTAAAGATACAGGGATCTTAAACACAGTTTTTTTAGGGTCTAATCCCAGTTTTATCTGGCGCTCAGCCTCTGCCAAAACCTCTTCAGCGGTGTTACCTAAAGCCTCTATTTGAAGTATTGGAACTATTTTACTAAGCTTTACAATGGTACCGTCAATATCGGTAATCCCTTCTTTTTGCATAAAAGTTGGGGTGGTTGTTAAACCATTCAAGAAGCCTAATTTAAAACCTTCTTCAATTTCTTTCAGGTTAGCTGAGTCTAAGTATAATTCCATTTTAGTGTATTAAAATTAAAGTGTAAAGAAACTAAAAAAAATTGGATTTTTTAGCATTGCTTATAAATAACAAAACCCCGGAAAATTCCAGGGTTTTGCAAAGCATTTTAGAAAAATATTATTTAATAATTAATTTTTTTGTAACGGCGTTATTTGCAGTTTTTATTTGTGCAAAATAAACCCCTGAGCCTAATCCATCTACATTAAGGTCGATCTTATTCCTGCCTTCTACCATATTCACATTTTTTTCAGAAACAACAGCACCAAGGGCATTATAAATAACTACTTTAGCAGTTGTTGCTTTTTGTGAATTAACTTTTATAACTGTTGCATCTGTTGCAGGATTTGGAAATAATTCAAAAGAAGAAAGTGTGTTTGCGCTTAATTCGTTAACACCTAACACACCATTATACTTAATAGTAAATTCTAACGAGTCGTTATGATTTGCTACGTTATAAAAACAGTATTTTACCAAACTATAACCTGCGGCAGTTGCTTCTGCAAGATCTGTGGTTAGGATATTATAAGTTCCAGGCACCGACGAAGCGCTTTGACCCGCTGTTAAAGTTAACGCTTGCAAAGAAGAGTCTACTTCATTACCATAACATTGGCTTCCAAAACAAAAATAAGGATTAGCCGTTGTTGAAGTTGCTGCAACTACATTTAATACAACGTCACGACGAACTACATGGTATGATTTTGTACTTGCACTGGTGTTGGTAAGGTCAAAATCAATGCTTGTAATAGTATTGGCTGTTGTTGTAGCTTCAACAATAGCATTTGGCGCAACGGTGGCAGAGCTTGCCATGTTAGTAACCTTAATACTATTTTGTGAAAAGCTTTTTAAACAAAAAAGAGAGATTAAAATAAATAAAGATTTTTTCATTTTTAAATTTTTTAAAAAACCTTGCCGGTTCTACCCGGCAAGGTAATTAGTAATAAAATTATTTAGTAACAGTTAATTTTTTAACCATTGAACCATTTTTTGATTCAATCATTACATTATATAAACCGTTTGCAAATTGCGAAGCATCTAATTGAATAGCATTAACACCAACATTTAATTCAACTTGTTTAGTGAAAACAACCTGACCTAAAGTGTTTACCACTACCACATTTGCTTTTCCTTCAGCAACTGAAGTAATGTTTAAATTAGTTTCACCTTTGCTTGGGTTAGGATACACTTCAAAGCTCATTTCGCTTGCAGCATTAGTTTTAATAGCTGTAGGGTTTGATTGAGTTAAGTTAATATTATCTACATACATATTATTTCCATAATCAGAAGTAGCAACAAATTTAACCAATACATTAGGATTGTTAGCATACGCTGACATATTCACTAAAACCGATTTCCATTGTGTAGCAGTTGGCACAAAAGCAGCAGTTGTTAAAGGAGCTGTTGCTAAAGCAGTACCCGCCTGGCTAAATACAGTTGTCCAGTTATTACCACAATCTGTAGAAGCTTTAACTTCTAATTTATCGTTTTCGTTGTTTGGAGCGGCAGTATAATAAGTATAAGCTACATCAAAGCCTAATACTGGAGCTGCCATTGCAGAAAGATCTGATGGTGGTAAATAAAGATCATCCGCATCACCGGTTACACCATTATTATAAAAATCATATTTAGAAGCGCCTGTGTTAGAACCATAAGCACCAACAGCACCGTTTCTGCTCCATGTTGCAGTTCCTGCATCAGGATTGTACATTGCCCAGTTTGACGGAGGGAAAGTAACAGCTGTAAAAGGTTCAGTTACCGGACCTGCAAAATAAGTCGGAGAACAAACAAAAGATACTTTTGCTTTATTGTTAGCTAAATTGTTTTCGCCACCACTTACAGCAGTAATGTTGTAAGAAAATGTGTGAGAACCAGCAGTTGTAGTTAATAAGTTCATTGGAATGGTTGTAGAAGCACCGGCAGCTAAATTACCAGTAAAGATAACATCTGTACCAATAGTTGCATCTAATGTAGGAGAAACAGTAAATGAAGTAATTGCGTTTGAACCAATATTTTTAACAGTTACAGTTGGAATTAATGTTGTAGAACAAACTACCGGATTAATGTTAGCAGTAATTGCTTTAGCATCGTTAGCTAAACCTGCAGGTTGAGCCATTGCAGCTTGTGCTACTTTTTTGTTACCATCATCTTGTATAAAACCTACAAAAGCTACTTCAGATTTATCTCTGATGTATGAAGGTAAAACGCAGTTAATGGTAAATGTTTGGTTTTGACCAACTGTCCAGGTAGAAGCCATTGGAGTCCCAGCCTGGATAGAAGGGAAAGATTTAACTGCTACATCCTGGAAATACGTTTCACCGTTAGTACCAGGTTGTATTGCAAATTGAATGTTTCTTTCAGTCATAACTAAACGGAAAATTAAAGAACCAACCGAGGTAAATGTAGCTGACGCGGTAATATTAACTGTTAAAGTAACTGATGAGTAAGTTGGGTCCCATTGACGAGCCATTGCAATTGTAAATGCTGAGGTGTATGAAGATGCTGTATTGATTACTGTATTGTTTAAGTTACCCGGATGGTCTGACGCAGCTCCAAAAACAGTTGCATTTTGTCCGTCAATTCTACTTGAAGGGGCAGAGTTAATACCATAACCGTAACCACCTGCTGCTACAGTTTTGTAACGCCAGTCAATTTCAGCTTGGTTTGTTTTATATAAAGACCACGTTGGAGAAGGAGCCGAAGGAATTGGCACCTGCCATTTAAGAGGAATTATTTTAGTAACGTTTGTTGGCGATAATAATAATAAGTTCAGGCCGGGATTCGTAGCTGCACAAGGAGGACAGGTCTCCCCTGTAAACTCTTCGTATAACGACATACGTGGAGATTGAGCAACCGCTACAACTCCGGCAATCATTAATCCAAGTGTTAATAGATTTTTTTTCATGATTTAAATTGATTTAGTTATTAATAGTCTAACAAATATAAGCATCCAACTTTAATATATCAAGCAGAATTGTGTTAAAAACAAAAGTTTCATTTTACCCTCAAACCTACACTAATTGCCTCTTCAATCGGCTTTTTTAAACCAGAAAACTCCTGGTCAACCAAAAAAAAGTCGTCTAAATTAATTTAGTTGCATCTAACATGCTTTAAAATTATTTTAGGGTTTTGTTTACCGGTTATCAAAAATACTATCAGCACTCGAAATTTTTAAAACTAAAGTATTCAAACAAAAAAGGCTGCTTTTAGTTGTAAAAGCAGCCTTTTTAAAACTAAGGCTTTTATTTAGAAATGATTAGCTTTTTAGTTTGGTTGTTATTTTCAAATTGCACAGTTACCAGGTAAATGCCTGCTGCTAAATTTTTACAATCAAAATTTATATTATTGGATCCTGCATTTAATGCGTGCTCTTTGTTATACATCAACTGCCCAATAGAATTTGTAACCATAACCTTAACATTAGCAGTAGTAGCGGCTTTTACAAATACTGTTGCCTCATCGGTTGCAGGATTTGGAAATACTTCAAAAGCCAAATTAACTGCTTCTACATTTTTTACCGATAAAGGACTTGTTTGTTGCAAATTAATATTATCTAAAAATAAACGATTACCTACATTGCTCTTGCCCCAAAATTTTACCAATACCTGCGGTGCGTTTGCATAAGAGGCTAAAGGCACCGCAACCGTTGACCATTGGGCAGCTGTTGGAACAAAAAATGTAGAGCCATTAACCGGCGCAGTTGCCATTGTAGTTCCACCGTTTGCATAAACTGTTGTCCAAGTATTACCACAATCTGTTGAGATCTTAGCTTTTAAAGAGTCTTTTGAAGTTGCTGAAACCTGGCAATACGAAAGATCAAATCTCAATTCTGGATTTGTAAATCCTGTTAAATCTGTAGGTGGCAAATATATTTCATCAATATCTCCATTCGTTATTGAGTTAACCTGAAATAACATAGATTCTCCGCTTAAACCATAACCGCCGGCCAAAGTACTTCTTGTAAATGTATTTACGCCATTATCTAAATTAAATAAGGCCCAGTTTGCAGGGGGAAAGGTAGTACTTACAAAACCTTCGTTCACCGGGCCAACAAAAGAACTTGTTGGTGTAATAAAGAAGATTTTTTTAGTGTTGTTGCTTGATACAACATCACCGCCGCTAACACCCGAAATATTGTACGAATAAGTATGAGCCCCCGCAGAAGTATTTATCATATTCATAATAACATTTGTAGTTGCAGTTGGCGCTAAACTTCCCGTCCAAAAAATATCAGCTCCCTGAACACCGTCAAGTACTGGTGTAATGGTCATTGCAGTAATTGCGTTTACACCATTATTTTTAATACTTATGTTTGGTACCAATGTAGATGTACATCCAACTGATGGAATAGAAATTGATAGTGCTTTAGCATCATTTGGAATTGCAGGTTGTAATGTTCTTGCTGCCTGGTAAACTTTTTTTGTTCCGTCTTCCTGTATAAAACCTACAAAAGCCATTTGACCTTTGTCATTAATGTAAGAAGGTATGGCGCAGTTCACAACAAACGTTTGTGTTTGCCCGGCTGTCCATGTGCCTGGCAATAAGGTACCCATGCCGGCAATTGTAGTACCACTGCCCGCTGTAGTTGGATATGATTTTCGTACAGGATCTGCAAAATCTTTTTCGCCGTTAGTACCTGAAGGTGAGTCAAAATTGATCATACGTTCAACCAAACATAAACGGTACATAAGATTGCCATTTGATGTAAACGCAGTTGACGATTGTACAGTAACAGTAACAGCACAGTTGTTGAATAATGGGTCCCAGGCGGTACTCATATTAATCGAAAAATTTGTTGTTTGAGATTGCGCACTGCTTATTACAGCATTGGTAATGTAAAAGGGATGATCTTGTGGTGCACCAAAATCCCATTGGTGCCTGCCATCTAAACGGCCCGCCGGAGCAGAGTTGATGCCATTTGTTACGGAATTTGTTGGTGTATTTTGACTAGGGTAATTATAGCCTGTTGATTTATAACGCCAATCAATTTCTGCCTGGTTGGTGCGGTATAACGACCATGTTAATGATGGTGCCGAAGGAATTGGCACCTGCCATTTAATTGCTATAACCTTACTGCTGTTATTTGCAAGTGTTACATTTAATGCGGGATTAGTAGAAGCGCAGGGAGCACAATTTTCCCCTGTAAATTCTTCAAATAACGACATACGTACTTGTGCATTTGTAAATATTGCTGTTATTAATAAAGCTAAAATTAAATAAGTTTTTTTCATTGATATTTATTTATAAGGTTAATTTTTTTAAGTACGAAGACATCTAAGTTAATTATCTAATATTAAAAAATCAATAGCTTGTGTGTTAAAATAAAAAAGTCATCTTTAAAATAGATGACTTTTTTTCAATATTACAAATACAGAAAATTATTTAGAAATAACTAATTTTTTTGTGCTTGAATTTTTATCTGATTCAACAACTAAAAAATAAATACCATTAGAAAGATCTTTAGTATCTATTTTAATGTTAGTAGCTCCCGAATTTAATGAAACTTGTTTTGTATATACTACCTGACCAATTGCATTCATTATTTTTACGGTTGAACTTACTGCATTTACAGTAGTGATCTTTAAAGTAGCTTCGTTAGCTGCAGGATTAGGAAAAACAGAAAGGTTTGAATTATCATTATCATTTGACTTAATGCCTGATGGAACAGGCTGTGAAAGATTAATGTTATCTAAATAAAGGTTGTTACCATTATCGTTTGTAACCTTAAATTTTACCAACACGTTTGGCATTGCAAAACCTGTTAATGCAATAGTTTCGCTAACCCAATCAGATGACATTAATGCCCCAAAAGCTGAAGTAGTAGAACCTGTAGTAGCCAATATTGCTCCAGCTTTGCTGTAAACATTCGTCCATGTTGCACCACAATTGCTTGAAACAAGAATATCTAATTTATCATTCTCGCTGTTGCGTTGTGCTTTTGCAATATCAAATTTTAATACAGGCACACCTGTTCCATCTAAATTTGTTGGTGGTAAGTATAATTCATCCTCATCACCAATTACAGTATTCGTAAAAAAATCAAATTTAACGGCACCATAATCGTTTGAATTAGCAAAAGCACCGGTAGTTACTACCCTACTAAATGTTGGTCCGTTATTAGAATTTACGCGTGTCCAGTTTGGTGGAGGAAAAGTTGCCAATGCAAAATCTTCATTTATAGTTCCTATTTGCGAATTAGTAGCAACCAGGTAATTTACTTTATTGGATACAACAAAAAGATTGTAAGGATTAGCCATTACTAATGTATACGAAAATGTATGAACGCCAGAAGTACTCGGTGCGGCAGTTGCATCTAAAACTAAAGTGTTAGTTGCGTTAACTGCTAAATTACCAGTCCATTGTGTTGGTGTTCCGGCAATACCATCGTTAAACGGCGTTACCGTAAATGCTGTAATAGGATTAATACCATTATTTTTGATAATAATCTGAGGTGCAATTGTTGATGAGCAGGTTACATTTACCTTAGCATCTAATGCTGTTAAAGCATCTGTAGGAATAGCCACTTTATCTGCCATTGCTGCCTGTAACACGTTTTTATTTGCTTCGTTCTGAATAAAACAAACCATCGCTATTTCACTTTTATTTCTTGTATAAGCAGGAATAGGGCAATTAAGCGTAAAGGTTTGAGTCTGTCCTGTTGTCCAGTTGTTGCCAATACTCATGCCGTTAATAGTTGGAAATGATTTAATAACCGGGTTCTCAAAATTCTTTTCACCATTAGTGCCGGGTTGTACACTAAATTGTACAAGTCTTTCTACCATTACAGTTTTTAAATTTAAAGCACTGGTAGTTGAAAAATTAGCACTTGCCTGAATAGTAACAGTTAAGTTTACCGAGCTGCAGGTTGCATCCCAGGCACGCGTAATTGTAATAGCAAAGGGCGAGGTAACAGCCTGTGCAGTATTAATCAATGAAGGCGTACAGTATACAGCGTGATCTGATGTACCACCAAAAACAGTAAGGCTTTGCCCGTCCATTCTGCCTTGTGGTGCAGAGTTTACAGAGTAATAGCCCAAACGTGCATTGGCCTCGGCAGCATTTGTTTGGTATAATGACCAAGTATTAGAAGGTGCTGAAGGAATTGGCACCTGCCATTTAATAGCTACAACTTTTGTAGCATTAGCTGTTAAAGTAGCATTTAAGCCCGGGTTGGTACTGGCGCAAGGGGGGCAAGTTTCGCCTGTAAATTCTTCAAACAAACATAAGCGTGGGGTTTGCGCTAAAGCAGCAAAACCGGCAATCATTAATGTTGTTATAAGTAAATTTTTTTTCATGTAATTTCTTTTTAATGAATTAATTTTAGCTATAACAAATATAGTAAACTCTTTGTACAACAGTATTGCACAAAGCGTTAAATTTTTGGCACAAATCAACGCAAAACCACAATTTATAAGTAATTTTGCAGGCGAAAATGGTGCTGAATAAACGACTGGAGGGCATCTTCAATTCTAAAATACAAACATTAAACCTTAACCAAAACCATTGGATACAGGGTTTGAATGGATCTTCTTTGTCTTTTTTCATCCAATCGCTTTATAATTCTCAAAAAAGAAACTGCATTATTGTAGCTTCCGATAAAGAAAAAGCAGCTTATCTATTAAATGATCTTGAAACTTTATTGCCAAATGATAAGATCCTCTTTTTCCCTGAATCTTACCGTCAGCCTTACCAGGTAGAAAAAACCACCAACGCTAACATCCAGGAAAGGGCCGAGGTACTTAATCTTCTATCTAAAGATACTTTTACCGGCATAGTTATTACTTACCCACAAGCCCTGGCAGAAAAAGTAACGCTTAAACAAAAACTTCATCAAAATACCTTGCAAATAAAAAAAGGCGAGAAACTATCCATCGATTTTATTTCCGAATTTTTATTGTCATATGATTTTGAAAATGTAGATTTTGTTTATGAGCCCGGCCAATTCAGTATACGTGGTGGCATCATCGATATTTTTTCGTTTGCCAATGAGTTTCCTTATCGAATTGAATTATTTGGTAATGAAGTGGAAGCCATTAAAACATTTGATCCGAGCGATCAGTTATCAAACGCTAAATTTGATTTTGTAACCATTATTCCCAACATAAATTCCACCATTTTTACCGAAGAAAAAGTTGTGCTGTTAAACTATTTTAACGATACAAACTCTTTTCTATTTATTGAAGATGCTTCATACACCTTAGATGTTTTTGATAAGAAGTTTGAAATAGCAACAAAAGCTTTTGATCAATACAGCGGCGAAATAAAACAAGTGCCTCCTGAAAAGCTTTATGCTGTATCTGAAGAATTAAAAAATCTGTTTAAAGATTTTATTTGCTTTGAATTTGGCTTAAAAGGTGTTTTATCTTCATCAACCATAAACTTCAACCAAAAACCACAACCTTCTTTTAATAAAAATTTCGATCTTTTAATTGCCAACTTAAAAGAAAATAAAGCGAAAGGTTACGAGAATTTTTTCTTAACTGATAATGTAAAACAGGCCGATCGCCTAATAAGTATTTTTAACGATCTGTTGGCAAAAGAGCATCGCACTTACGAAACCCTGATAGATTATTTACAATTAGATATTCATGAAGGTTTTATTGATGCTGATCTTAAACTGGCTATTTATACCGATCACCAGATCTTTGAACGTTACCATCGTTTTAAATTAAAAGAATTAAAACATAAAAGTGCCGAAGCGTTTACCATAAAAGAGTTGCTTACTTTAAATCCCGGTGATTATGTCACACATATCGATCATGGCGTGGGACGCTTTGCCGGGTTACAAAAATTAAACATCAATGGCAAAGAGCAGGAAAGCGTAAAATTATTGTTTCGCGATAACGATGCTTTGTATGTGAGCATTCACAGCTTACACCGCATAAGTAAATTTAGTGGCAAAGAAGGCCATGTACCCCGCATCGATAAATTAGGAAGCACCAACTGGGCAACCTTAAAATTAAAAACAAAACGCAACGTAAAAGAATTGGCTTACGATCTTATAAAATTGTATGCTGAAAGAAAAGCAAAACCGGGTCATGCTTATCCAAAAGATAATTATTTACAACACGAATTAGAAGCATCTTTTATTTATGAAGATACCCCCGACCAGGTAAAAGTTACAAAAGATGTAAAGCGTGATCTTGAAAAACCACACCCAATGGATAGACTGGTATGTGGCGATGTTGGGTTTGGAAAAACAGAGATAGCTATTCGTGCTGCTTTTAAAGCAGTATGCGATAGCAAGCAGGTAGCCGTTTTAGTGCCAACAACTATTTTAGCCTACCAGCATTATAAAACTTTTAAAGAGCGCTTAAAAGACCTGCCCTGTACAGTTGATTATATTAACCGTTTTCGCTCTGCAAAAGAAGTAAAAGAAACTTTAAAAAAATTATCTGAAGGAAAAATTGATATACTTATTGGTACACATAAACTGGTAGGCAAAGATGTAAAATTCAAAGATCTTGGTTTATTGATAATTGATGAAGAACAAAAATTTGGTGTTGGTGTAAAGGATAAATTAAAAACATTTAAAAGCAATGTTGATACACTTACACTAACCGCTACGCCTATTCCACGCACCTTGCAATTTAGCTTAATGGGTGCGCGTGACCTTTCTGTTATTTCTACACCCCCACCCAACCGCTACCCTGTGCAAACCGAGCTACATACTTTTGATGAAGAATTAATTCGTGATGCTGTTGCTTATGAATTGAACCGTGGCGGACAGGTTTTCTTTGTACACAATAAAGTACAAAACATTACTGATATTGCAGGCATTATTCAACGCTTAGTGCCGGATGCAAGAATAGCAATTGGCCACGGGCAAATGGATGGCGACAAGCTGGAAGACGTTATGCTTGGTTTTATGGAGGGTGATTACGATGTACTTGTTGCGACCACAATTATTGAAAGTGGTTTGGATATTAGTAACGCCAATACTATTATTATTAATGATGCGCAAAATTTTGGATTGAGCGATCTTCATCAAATGCGTGGCCGTGTTGGCCGAAGTAATAAAAAAGCATTTTGTTTTTTACTGGCTCCCTCGCAAATTATGCTTACCAGCGAGGCGCGCAAACGTTTAAAGGCTATTGTTGATTTTAGTGATCTTGGCAGCGGCTTTCAAATTGCCATGCGCGATCTGGACATACGCGGAGCCGGAAATTTATTGGGTGGCGAGCAAAGTGGTTTTATAAACGATATGGGTTTTGATACTTATATGAAAATTTTAAATGAAGCTATTGAAGAATTAAAAGAAGAAAAGTGGTATAAAGAAGTTGTGGGCAACGAAGAAACAGACAAATCTGCTTTTTCCCGTCAATTTGTAAAGGAAACCGTTGTAGAAACTGATCTTCCTTTATTAATTCCCGATACATATGTTACAAGCTTAACAGAACGTTTATTATTATACAGGGAATTGGATAATATTACCAAAGAAGAAGATCTTCAACTATTTGAGGGTGGTTTAAAAGACAGGTTTGGTCCGGTACCGGCTGAGGCTATTGAATTAATAAATGTAGTGCGCATGCGCTGGAAAGCTATGAAGCTTGGTTTTGAAAAACTGACCTTAAAAAATAAAAAACTACTGGCTTACTTCTTAAACAAACAAGAAAGTGATTATTTTTCGAGCCCAATGTTTCAGGCTGCTTTGTTGTTTGCGCAAAAATATCCTAACCTTTGTACTTTAAAAGAACAAAACAAAAAATTATATTTAACCGTTGAAGATGTTGACTCGGTAAAACGATCGTCAGAAGTATTAACGCAAATAGAAGAGCTTATACAATTTCCGGAAGTAAGGCCGCAGGAATGAAAGAACGATCGAGAACCATAATAATTTTAGGAGCCTTATTTGGCTATATTTTACTACAGTTTTTGTGGTGGGAAGTTTTGTTGGTGCGGCAAACAACAGAGATCATTGACCTGAAACAAAAAATTGCCGAGGTAACTGCTATGGATGAGCCAAGACTTGTGCGCGAAATTGAATTCCTTCATCAGAAAAAGAAAATACAGGTTCTTATGGTTGTTGGCGAAGGCACCGTTTTTTTATTATTGCTTTTATTTGGGATCTATAAGATAAAACAGGCGCAAGACAAAGAAACAGCATTGAATAACCAGCAAAAGAATTTTTTCTTAAGCATTACACACGAATTAAAAACACCAATAGCAGCAACAAAATTACAGCTGCAAACGCTTCAAAAACAAAAGCTGAACGAAGAAACGCAACAAAGTTTAATTACCAATGCACTTATTGAGACCGAACGCTTAAATGCTTTAATTGATAATGTACTTTTAGCAAGCAGGCTGGATGCCGGAGAATTTGTTTTTAAAATGGGCAAACATAATTTGAGCAAAGTGATAACGGGCATTTTAAACCGTTATTATACAAAAGAAATTACTGCCGGCGAATTAAAATTAAACATAGACGAGAATATTTATTGTGAAATAGATGAAAGCGCGTTTCCTTCCATTATTACCAATTTAGTTGATAATGCACTAAAGTATTCTTTAAATTCAAAAGAGATATTTATTGAATTATTAAGTGAAAAAAACGCCACGCTATTAAGTATTAAAGATAAAGGGTGCGGCATTTCGGATACAGATAAGGAAAAGATCTTCAACAAATTTTTCAGGGCCGGCAATGAAGAAACAAGAAATACAAAAGGCACCGGGCTTGGATTATATATTGTAAATTATATTGTAAACAAACATAACGCCAAATTAACAGTGAAAGATAATTCACCAACAGGAAGTGTTTTTGAGATCCGTTTTAATGAAGCATAGTTTTTTCAAATATTTTTACGTGGCAGCTTTTTTGGTGGCTATCTCCTGTTCTACCCCATCCGAAAAAACAATTGATCTTTTTTCTGATCTTAAAAGAGATACAAGTATTAAATACGCTAAACGCTTTTCTGTTTCACGCAATAGGGATGTTATACTTATTTATCTTTTTGGCAATAAAGAAAACTTTGACACAACAGCCATCTATTGTATTTACAAAAACGTAACACCAACTAAAAATATTCCTGAAAATATCACCATTGTAAAACATCCTTGTAGTAAGATTATTTCGTTAAGCACTATTTATACTACCATGTTTAACCAAATGGGACTATTAAAAAACATTATTGCTATTGATAATGTAGATTACATTAACGATAAAGATGTAATTGAAAGATGCACTGCGGGAAAGATAAAAGAAGTATCAAAAGGTATTGAACCGGACCTAGAGCTAACAATTAGCTTACAACCGGAGATTATTTTTACATTTGGTATGGGTGATCCTAAAAAAGATGTTAATCCTAAATTAGCACAAACCAAAATACCGGTGGTAATAAGTTTAGATCATAAAGAAGAAACGCCATTGGCAAGAGCTGAATGGATAAAATTTTTTGCTGCTTTTGTAAATAAGGAAAGTTTGGCTGATTCAATTTTTAAAGCGGTAGAAAAAAATTACACTTACCTAACATCCATTGCGCAAACATCAGAAACCATACCAACTGTTTTTAATGACATCAAGTACAGTGATGTTTGGTACATGCCTGGCGGAAAAAGCTACATGGCTCAATTATTGAACGACGCACATACAAATTATTTATGGAAAGAAAATACACAATTTGGTAGTATTCCATTAAGCTTTGAACAGGTATACACAAAAGCAAAAGATGCTGAGTATTGGATAAATGTTTCAACTTTAAAAACAAAAAAAGAGCTTTTGAAATTTGACTCGCGTTATGAAGAATTTACAGCGTTTAAAAACAATAAAGTATTTAATAATACAAAATACACTAACAAGCATGGTTATAGCACCTATTGGGAAACCGGCATGATCTTTCCCGACAGGATATTAAGTGATCTTATTTTAATTTTTCATCCCGAATTAAAAACACAAATAAAAAACGAGCTTTACTATTACGAACAATTAAAATAAATTTGGAAAAGAACAGCAACATAAAATTTTTGGTTTTAATTGGCCTGCTTGTTATTTCATGCGTTTTAAGTTTATTATATGGTGGTAGTGAAAGTGTAGATCTCGGTGCAATCACCTCCCGTAATTTTATCTTTTGGCAAATTCGTTTTCCAAAAACCATAACTGCCATAATTGCGGGCTGCACATTAGCAACAGCTGGCCTGATACTACAGGTCATTTTTAGAAATCCGCTAGCGGGCCCGTATGTGTTAGGCATAAGTTCAGGAGCCTCACTAATGGTAGCTATTAGTATATTAACAGGTAATGCCCTGCATTTAATGTCTGATTTTTTTATTGGTAAAACATTTATTGTGCTTTCGGCCGTTAGCGGTAGTTTTTTAATCACCTTGCTGATCTTAGGCATTTCAAAAAAGGTAAATAGTAATGTAGTTCTGCTTTTGATAGGTTTAATGCTATCGCAAATTTGTGGTGCCATTCAAACCGCACTCGAATATTTTTCAGACGCCAACAGCTTAAAGAGTTTTGTTACCTGGGGTATGGGATCGCTTGCTAACACAACTAATTTTGACCTTTTAATTTATTTACCAATTGCATTAATTTTTTTAGTAGCAATTATCTTTTTTGTAAAACCATTAAATGCATTATTGCTAGGCGAAAACTATTCGCAAAATGTGGGTATCAATTTTAAATCAAGCCGTTTTTATTTAATATTGATCTCATCTGTTCTTACCGGTTTAACAACTGCTTTTTGCGGCCCCATTGCTTTTATCGGCACCGCTGTTCCTATCTTGTCACGCATGGTATTTAAAAATTCAAAACAGCATTTACACCTGGTTTCGTGTTTATTATTAGGAAGCATTATCCTTTTGTTTTCTGATGCATTTGCCAACTCAGCTATTAAAAATATTTCTTTACCAATAAATATGATAACTACACTTATTGGTGCGCCACTTGTTATTTATCTTATGTTTAAAAACAAAAGCTGGTAATGGAAAAAAAACGCCACATAGTTTTAAAAAACGCTGTATTAGGTTACAAAAAAAGTAATACACATATACCCGTGCTTAAAGGTATTAATCTTGAGGTTTATGCCGGCGATTTTATTGGTATTGTTGGGTTGAACGGGGTTGGAAAATCTACACTACTTAAAAGCCTGTGCGGCTTGCTACCTGCTTTAGATGGGGAATTATTGATAGATGAAGTAAAAATAAACGATCTTCTACTTAAAGACCTGGCAAAGAAAATTGCGATTGTATTAACAGAAAAAATTGGCGGTTTTAATTTAACAGCTTATGACGCTGTTGCGGCAGGCCAAATGCCTTATACCAATTCATTTAACCATTTAACAAACAAAAATCTTGAAATAATTGAAACTGCCATAAAAACCTGTGGTATCGTCGCACATCAACATAAATTATTAAATGAGTTAAGCGATGGCTTATTTCAAAAAACAATTATTGCAAAAGCCCTGGCACAGCAAACACCAATTATGCTGCTGGATGAACCAAGTGCTTTTTTAGATTATGCCTCCAAACACGATCTTTTTTTATTGTTAAAAAAATTAAGTCTCGATGAACACAAATGTATTCTTGTTAGTTCGCACGACCTGGATATACTTTTAAAATACTGTTCTAAACTACTTATTGTTTCTAATAATTCTATTGAGCTTATTAATGCCAATGAAGCAAAAACAAATAAAGCATTTCTTGAAATTGGTGGTGGTTTTATATAACCCAATAAAATAACCACATAGGTTAGCAACTTTTTTTGATTACTGAAGTTTAACGTAAAATTTAAGCTGCGCTTCAATTTGTGCAACAAAAAACCATGTTCTGTGTGGTTTAAAAATTAACAGCAATAGTATTACTTACAAACAATTTTTAAAAAATTGCATTGTATATATTATTAAAGTATATTTTTGTGCCCGCTATGGCTCTAACAGTTAAAAAATCAACATTACCAAATGCCGGAAAAGGCTTATTTACAGATAAACCAATTAAAAAAGGTGAAAAGATCATCGAATATAAAGGTGAGATCATTGATTGGAAAGAGTACGAAAAACGTGTTCTTGAGAATAAAGACGGTTATTTATTTTTTATAAATAAAAAACGCTGTATTGATGCATGGTCTACGCCACAACACAAAGCACGTTATGCGAACGACGCAGCAGGCATAAGCCGGGTTAAGGGATTAAAAAACAATTCTGATTACGAGATCTTTGACGACAAATGTTATATTGTTTCGCGCCGCGATATAAAAGCGGGAGAAGAAATTTTTGTAAATTATACCAAAGAATACTGGGATTGCATTCGATATAACATCAAACACGGCCTTAACAGAAAAAAATAATATATTTGACTGTTTGAATAAACGGTTTAATGAGCAAATTTTTAATAGTTGGTTTAGGTAATATTGGCGATGAGTACACAGAAACGCGCCATAACATCGGCTTTAAAATTGTTGATGCACTGGCCAATGAAGCAGGCATTAAATTTACTTCCGGCAGATATGCCGATGTTGCCGAACTAAAACACAAAGGCAAAACCCTTATTTTAATTAAGCCCACAACCTACATGAATTTAAGTGGTAAGGCTGTAAATTATTGGCTGCAATCCGAAAAAATTGAGACCGATAATATGATGGTGCTTGTAGATGAGCTGGCTTTACCTTTCGGAAAAATACGCATCGGCCCAAAAGGTAGCGATGGCGGGCATAATGGACTTAAAAATATACAGGAAGTTTTAAACTCTTCGAACTACCCACGCATGCGCTTTGGTATAAGCAACGAATTTAATAAAGGCTCACAGGTAAATTATGTTTTAGGAAAATGGAATGAAGAAGAATTAAAAACCCTGAACGGCCGAATTAAAATTGCAGGCGATGCCGTTAAAGCTTTTTCTTTTATTGGTTTGCAGCGTTGCATGAATGAATACAACAACAAGTAATAATAGTAAATGTAAAAACAAAGATGGAAGATGTTAGTGAAGGTTTAATAACCTTTTCCATTTTACATCTTACATTTTACATAAATCCAGTAAATTCACTACATGCTCTATAACCAAATAGTTGGCCAGCAAGAACCCAAACTTCGTTTACTTAAAATGGTAAATGAAGAGCGTGTGCCACATGCCCTTTTATTTGCCGGAAAAGAAGGTAGTGGAAATTTACCTGCGGCTATTGCATTTGCACAACATTTATATTGTAAAAATAAAACTGCTGAAGGAGCCTGTGGTACTTGCACCTCATGTAACAAAGTTTCAAAATTAATTCATCCCGATCTGCATTTGGTTTTTCCTATTGCAAAAAGTAAAGACGTAAAAAGCAGTAACGATCTTATTAAAGAATTCAGGGAAGCTTTTTTGGCAAATCCTTACATTAATATAAATGATTGGTTCAATGAATTAAGTGCAGAAAATAAACAACCTATTATTCCGGTTGAAGAAGCCAACGATATTTTAAAAAAATTAAGTTATACCAGCTACGAAGGTTCTTATAAAATGATGATTATTTGGCAACCTGAAAAAATGAATGCAGAGGCTGCCAACAAATTACTAAAGATATTAGAAGAGCCGCCTGAAAAAACAATTTTTGTTTTAGTGAGCGATCATACCGAACAATTATTGGCAACCATTATTTCACGTGTGCAGCAAATACCTTTTTACAATTGCAGCGAACAGGAAATTGCAGACGCCCTGGTTTATAATTTCAAAGTAAATGCTGATGTGGCAAAACAAACCGCCATATTGGCAAATGGCAATTACGCAGAAGCATTGAGTTTGTTAACACACAACGAAGAGAGTGTTTCTTTTCTGGCTAACTTTCAAAGTTTTATGCGTTTGGCTTTAAAGTTTGATGCCGGTAAAGCTATAACATGGATAGACGAGAATGCTGCAACGGGAAGGGAAAAACAAAAACAATTTTTACAATACGGCTTAGAGGTTTTTCGCGATAGCTTAATGTATAATTTTGGTGATAAGAATTTAGTAAGATTAAGCGGCCAGGAAAAACAATTTCTTGAAAAATTTGCGCCCTTTGTAAATAAAAAAAATTACGAACGTTTGGTTGAAGAATTCAACAACAACTATTATTATATTGAACGTAATGCCAATCCAAAGATCCTTTTTATGGATCTTATTTTAAAGACGAACGAACTTATTAATTTAAAATAAAAAAGAGCCGCCTAAATGCAAAAATGGCGACTCTCTTTGTGGAACTTATAGGTATTACGATTAGTTGTTTACTATTATTTTTTTCGTATATTCTTTATTGTTTGAACTTAATTTTACAAAGTAAACACCGTTGGCAACTCCATCAAGATCAATTTTCTTGCTTACCTTATCGTTTGCTACTTCTGTCTCGTAAACCATTTTGCCAATTAAGCTGTATACTTTGATTTTTGCGTTCGTTACTCCATCCATTTTTATTTCAAATTGTCCGTTGTTTGGATTCGGATAAACTGACCAATCAATTGATTCGTTGCTATGATTTGCAAACCCGGCAACAATTGCAGGGGGAGCAATAACATTTACCTGGATCATTTGTGCACTTTGTGTTGATCTGTAAATATAATTTGTATCGCAAGTTGTTGATGAAGCGCCGCAAGAAACAGTAACGGACAAGCAAATAGAATATACGCCTGCGGCAGAATAAGTGTGAGATGTATAAAGTGTGTTGCTTGTGCTGTTATCGCCCCAGTTCCATGTTGCAGCAACAATGTTCCAAGGAGAAATTGGCATTGCATTCCATACTTGTGTAGTTGAAGATGCTGATGCCATGCTGAAAGATGAATTGGCAACACATGCAATACCGGTAACATTTATTGTTTGAATGATCGTGTCCATACAGACGGGGCTTGATTGATTATCAACCATTAAAGTAACATTGTATGCACCTGCGTTTGTATAAGTATGTGCCGGGTTTGGTCCTGTGCCTGTGTAACCATCACCAAAATTCCAGAAATAAACCACGTTTGTGCTTGTACCTGTTGATGAGCTGTTAAAGTTTACGCTACCACCCGAACCTACAGTATGTGTGTAGCCTGCAACCAAATTACATGGCACCGTTGCAGAACCTACAGCGTTAATGATCTGTGTAGAATACATAATACATGGCGATACAGTACTGTTGGTTACAGCAAGTGTAACAGTGTAAGTTCCACTTGAGGCATATGCGTGCGGTGAAACTTTGTTGTAACCAAAATTACCATCACCAAAATCGTATGTATAACTGCTTGCAGCAATTGTTCCTGTTGATGTGCTCGTGAAAATATAGATCTGGCTGCTAGTGCTATAAGAATAGGTAAAAGATGGTGTAACGGTGCATGGATTTGCTATTACAGTAAACGTTGACGCAATACTATCACTGCAGGCACCATCATTTAAAACAAGTTTTAAGTTGTATACGCCTGTGGTTGCGTAAGTATGCGAAACCGTACTGCCTGTACCAGTTGTTGCATCACCAAAATACCATGTATAAGTTGTATTTGTAGTAGTATTTAAAGAGGTGCTTGCAAAATTATAACTGCCATTGCTGGTATTTGTAAACGTATAATTTGGGATTAAATTAATGCTGCAGGCTGAATTGGTTATTGTTATCGGTGCCATCATGGTATCGTTGCAAGATGCAGAAAAATTATGCTGCGATAAGAGCACATACCAGGTTCCGTTGGGATAAGTATGCGTAATTGAGGTTGTACCAGAAGCAATTGTAACCGGCGAACCATCACCATAATTCCAGGTAAAAGTACTGTTTGCTAAGGGGGTTGAAAGGTTCGAGAATACAACGCTACCGTTACTACCTACGGTATAACTAAAATTGGTATTACAAATTTGCCCATAAAAGCTCACCGAACTTAAAAAAAGGCAGACTGTGACCATTGCTTTAAAAAAAGAAGTAATTTTTTTCATTGTTTTGTTTTTTTATTAGCGCTTACTCTTTTAACAGATTTTCAGCTTCCTCTTACACCTTCTTCTTACTTTTACAAACCCAAAATTAAAAGAGTTGGGTGTAAAAAGTTATTTATATGCTACACTTATAAAAGCATCAGCATTATCCAGTTGTACAGAGTTACTTCCGTTATACACAGTGCATTTAAATTTAACATGTAGCTTTTTTGTACGCTCATTATTAATATTATTAAGATAATCCTGCACCGTCACAATTGTAAAGTAACTGTTGCCAGGTTGCAGTGCGTTTTTTGATGTGTAAACAACTCCGTTAGCATCTACCCATTTAATAACAACGTTTGACAGGCCAAGTGTATTTGCCGAAAGACTTACGCCCGATATAGAATAATTGGTAGCACAGGATGACACATCTGTTTGCGTAACACTATTATATTTTGCATAGGCTGTATCTCCATTAAACATATCAATAACCCTCAGTGTTACGGGATAAGCGCCGGTATACTGGTAACTGTGCGTTGGCGAAGCCAATGTTGAGGTAGCAGTTCCGTCGCCAAAATTCCATAAATAAGAATAAGGTCCGTTACCTTGCGTGTTTATTGCAGAAAAATTGATTGCTGTTCCTGCACCCGCAGTATCGGCTTTAATAAATGTTCTGAATTTGTAATTAAAAGTACCAATATTTTGCACACTGGTTATACTGCTTTCGCAAGAATTAGCACCAACTATTTTTAAACTGACATTGTACTTACCTGTTCTTTTATAGATATGATTTGGAGTAGATAATGTAGATGTAGTGCCATCACCAAAATTCCATAAATATGAACCTGCCTGTTTATTATAGGATGACTGAAATTGTACATTGTAATAAGATGCAGTATTGCTAGCCAGGTAATCATAATTTTTTGGCACTAACGAATCAATTTGTATTAAAGCATTTATAGCTGAAATTTTAAAATCGTTTATCTGTATCTGTAAACTATTAGGGCAGATGGCACAATCTGTTTGCTTTAAGCCGGCTATAAACCCATAAACCCCATTCGAATCCTGCTGAAACGAAGAATACATATAATAATTATTAACTCCTGCCTCAATAGTAGTGGGATTTCCGTTTATATACATATTGCAATTAAAAACGGGGCTGCCTTCTTTTGTAGATTCAGGATATTCTTTTTTTCTGCACGACATGCAAGCCAAAAGCAGCAATACAATTATACAGTTATTAAAAATCTTCATTTTTTATTTCTTGAATAAATTATATATCAATGTTACTTTTACACCCGTGTTTCTTTCAAAAACATTTGAGTTAAAAAATTTATTGTCTTTTACATCTGTTAAGCCGTACATAAATTCAGCATTCAACCACAGATCTTTAGCAAGATTTCTTCTGTAAAAAATAGAGATTTGTTGATCGATTGTCTTAAATCCTTGTGTGTAACCTGAAGTTTTTAAAATAGTTGCATTACCTTTTTTACCTGCGGTTTGCGCGTACAATTCTACATTACTATTTAAATTAAATAAATAACCAACATTATAACCCAAACCAAATGTATTTTTTGAATTAACTGAATAGCCTATACGAATTGGTGCCGTTAAATAGTGCATGGTGGTTGGTGTAAATATCATCACATCACTTTCTTCGCCAAAATTATAACGGGTTGTTGTTACAGTATGGCTGCTGTATGAAAGGTTACGCACCATAGTATAATGTATACCAAAAGAAAAAGTAATTGGTTTGCTTACATTATAATAATTCAATCCTACAACAGGATTAACGCCACTTGCATCTTTTTTTCCGGGATTATTCCAGCCAAATAAATAACTCACGCCTGCTTCAAACGAAACAAAATGCACTAGCTCTTTAGTGTTGTTTTTAGTTTCAGGCATATTTTTCGGCAGTTCAATATATGTTACCGGTTCTTTTACAGGCCTTACATTAACAGGTAGTACTGAAAGAGCTGTAGTAAGTTCGTCTGCCTTTATTTCTTCAACCGGGATTAACGGGTTTTCTTTAAAAACATCCTCTTCGGCTTTGGTTTCGAGAGTTTGTATTACAGCAACCTCATCCTGTTTTTGATCATCTGTTTTTGCAGTTTTCGTATTCCCTTTTTTTGCAACATTAACAGCAATTGCATTTTTAACGATTTCTTTTTCTGCTCTTATTTTTTGTTTTTTTGATGAAGAGGTTTTTGTTTTTACCACAGCATCATTTTCGTTTTCTGTATTTGTTGTTTCTGTTTTTTCAATTTCTTTTTTAGTTGCCGCAGTCGTGGTTCCTTCTAATAAAGATGAATTGGCTTGTGTTGTTTTTGAAGCAACTTTTTTTACTTCAGCAATTGCTGTTTCGTTGTTTTTTATCTCAGTGTTCTCTGAAGCAATATTTGCTGAAGAAATTTCATTTGCACCCTTTGTTGGTTTTAAAATATAAAATCCAATAAGCGATAGAATTAACAAAATACCCGCAGCCAGAAAATATGGGAACGGGCGTTTTTTCTTTTCTTCACGCGTAGCATCCAGCATCTGGCTGGCTTTCTCCCATGCTGCCTCATCAAACTGAAACTGCTTTTCATTTAATTTGTCTTTTAATGCATCCTTAAAATCCTTTTCACTATTCATGGTATATCATGTTTATTTCGTGTATATCATTTTTTTTTAGAAGATCTTTTAATTTTTCCCTGGCCGAATTTAAATGCCATTTCGAAGTGCCTTCACTTATTTCTAACATTTCAGCAATTTCTTTATGCTTATATCCGTCTACAAAATAAAGGTTAAACACTTGCTGGCTTGCCGGGGGTAACTTGGCAATAAAAGAGTATATCTGTTCAACATCTATTTTTGTAATAGCGTCATTAATAGATGCGTATTTATCTGTCTCATAATAATCTTCAACATAATGCACATTATCGTAGTGTATTTTTTCTTTTTTAAATTCGTTTATCAGTGTATTGATCATCACTCTTCTTATCCAAGCTTTAAAGGGAACTTCCGGTTTGTATTTTTCCAGGTTCGTAACTATCCTCAAAAAACCAATATTTAAAACTTCTTTTGCTCTGTCTTCGTTTTTTGTGTAACGAATACATATACTCATTAAATAACTAAACGTAAGTTTATACAATTCGTACTCAGCCCTACGGTCACGATTAATGCAGTCACTAATCAGTTTTTGCTGAATCTCCATGTAATTACTTATAAGTTCTCTATTAACCATTACAAAATAAAGGTACAAAAGGTTGGGCGAACGACCTCTTTTTAAAATATATAACTATTTGATTTTTAGCAAGAAACAAAAAAGGCGAGGTTTTAGCCTCGCCTTTTATCAGGATAAACCCTATGGTTTTATTTTTACGATCTTAAATTCCGTTCTACGGTTTTGAGCGTGTTGTTCTTCTGTACATGGCACAATTACTGTGCCTTCGCATTTACAATCGTTAATTAATTTCGATTCGCCATAACCTTTTCCATAGATACGGGCACCACTTATACCTTTTGAAATTACATAACCAGCAGATGCTTTTGCACGCTTATCAGATAAAGCTAAGTTACCCGCTGCTCCACCCCTGCAATCAGAGTGTGAGCTTAATTCAATTGTAATACTTGGGTTTTGGGTTAATAACTGAACGATCTTATCCAATTCAATTTTTGCATCCGGACGTACAGTTGCTTTTCCTAAGTCAAAATAAATAGGCTGAAGATCTACAACTTTTCCAATATCCGCGCCTAGTTTTATTTTATACATTTTTGTATTTAAATAATCATGTAACAAAACATAACCTTCTTTTTTTATGGTAATATCAACCGGAACTATCTTGGTTAAATAACCTTCTTTTTCTAATTTAATAATATAAGAAAGATCATCGCCTACTTTTTTATCCTTATAAATATGACGGAAATCACCTTCTTTATCGGTTGTAAAACTTAAAAAATCATTTTTATTAAATCCATCCGTAATAGTAACTTTTACACCTTCAATTGGTGACAGATCATCAGCATCGGCAATTAAACCAAGTAAACCAATAATTTTTTTCTCAACCAATACTTCTTTTTTCTCATTGGCCAATAATGCTAATTCTTCCTCTTTAATTACACCAACGCTTTCTTTATAGCCTTGTTTGTTAGCTTTAATCTTATAATCCTTACCGGGAATAACATTTAATTTGATTTCCCCTTTATCATCTGATTTTGCTTCGTAAACCGGTTTACCTGTTTCATCAATTAACACTACAGTTGCATCGGCAATTATTTCTTTAGATAAATTATCTTTTACAATTAAATTAATGGCACTGCTGATTATTGGACGTTTTGCAACAAAACTATAAATATCATCTTTTGTTGTGCCCCTGTTAGAAGTTAAATAACCCGTTGTTGTTGTTTTAGCATAAAAACCAAAATCATCAAATTGCGAATTTACAGGATAACCTAAATTTTGAGCTTCAAAATAAGAATCTTCTGCGGGCACCGTATAAAAAACATCCAACCCTCCTAAACCTATCTTACCATCGCTTGAATAAAATAAGATCTCATCTTCAAATAATTGAGGGAACATTTCTCTTCCTTCTGAATTTACTGCCTGGCCAAGGTTTTCAGGTTTTGTCCAACTGTTGTTCTCAAACCTGCTTACCCAAACATCGGTTAAACCCATAGTGCCCGGCATATCCGAAACAAAATATATTGTTTTTCCATCGCCGCTTATGGCGGGATGTCCGCAAGAATAATCATCACTATTGTATGGAAAATCAATCCACTCGCCCCATTCTTCACCTTCCTTTTTTCTGCTGAAAATTTTAAGATTCACTCTTCCGTCTTTACTTTTTTGATATTTGTTTTTAATAAAGTTGTTACGCGTAATGTATTGCATAGATCCATCTTTTGTAAAGCAGATAGGGCCTTCGTGTACTTTTGTTTTTAATCCTTCTTTTACGGCGTGTTCGTTTTTTACATCGTTACCTTCAATATATCCTTTGTAAATGTCAAGATAATATGAATCGTCCCAACCGTATTTACGTCCCGCAACTGAAGTATTTCTTCTTGAAGAAAGGAAATACATTTCGTTATTTACAACATAAGGGCAAAAATCATTATCATCCGAGTTAATAGCTAATCTTTTTAAAGAATAATTGCTTGAATCTTTTTTTAATTCTTCGATCACCAGTTTTTTTCTGTTAATGTTATCACGAATAAGTTTATATTGGTTATCGTTGATCTTAGAAAATACTTCTGATGCTTTTGAATAATTTGAGTTATATTTTAAAACCTGGTAATAATTATACAAGTCCTGATCGGACATACCTGTATTAGAATATGCTTTATCATAATACACTTGTGCTTTACGGTAATCGCCCATATTTAAATTACTTTCGCCCGCGCGCACGTAATATTTAATTTTTGGATGTTTGCTTCGCGATAACTCTTCATACATTTCAGAGGCAGAAACAAATTCTAAATTAGCAAAACGTTTATCGGCTAATTTTTCTTTAACCGATTGTGCTTTGGCAGCAAATGTTACAAAAATTAAAAGAGATACAATTATATTTTTCATTTTATTAAGTTCTTTATATATGCTTTACTATTAAAAATAACGTGGTGATTTAAGTGCTTTTTGATTCGAAAGAAAATCAAAACCAATAATTATCTCATGTGTACTTGGACTGTATCTCCCCATATTATTGATCGAGTAATCATATGCATAGCCAACACGTAACTGCTTTGTAAAGTTGTAACAAATATTTGCCCCTGCGGCAGAACCATGACGGTACATTACACCAAACCAGATCTTATCATTAAATAAAGCAGATATGTTGGCATCAATCGATAAAGGAGCATTTTGTGTATATTTAATAGCGCAACCAGGTTTAAGATCCCAAAGACTGTTTAATTTAAATACATAACCCGCAATAAAATAATAATGCAATACTTGTTTTGAAGCAGAAAAGTTGGCATCCTTACTTAATTTATTAGGAATGATTTTTGGAGCAGTTAAGCCTACAAAAAAACGTTGGCCATAATAATAAACACCTGCACCTGTATTAAATGTGTTTGTATTAAAGTTAGGGTTATTTGTTACTAAAGGATCTGTTTGATCGTTAACCGCTAAACCTGTTAGATTATTTCTAATAAGATCGGCACCCGCACGAATACCAAAACACAAACGATCATTCTTTTGGTTTAAACGGATACGGTATGCAAAATCAGCAAACGCAGCAGTTTTATTGGTTGGCCCTATTATATCGTTTACAACGTTTAACCCAACACCAATAGATTCATTCATTAAAGGTGTATGCATAATAAAACTATTTGTTTTAGGAGCACCTTTCCATCCTGTCCACTGGCTACGGGCATCCAATACAACACTTAAGGCGTCGCGGCTACCTGCATAAGCCGGATTTAAGATAGAAGAATTGAACATATAAAAAGAGTTTTGAACCTCTTGCTGCGCAGATAATGAAAGGCATAAACAACCTGCAATAATTAAACCTGCTATTTTTAAATTTTTGATCATTTTTATTTATTATCTCTTTTTAAAAAAATTAATACTGTAATTGAATAAATCCTCTGATTACATCTGTTGCTTCGCCTGTACCAAGATCAAGTATGTAAAAATATGTACTCGTTGGCAATTTGCTTGAACCGGTTTTACCTGCGCTATTCGGAGATCCATCCCAATCATTTTTGTATGGCTTAGCAGTGTAAACCGGATTACCCCAACGGTTAAATATCTGTAAACTATTATTAGGATAAGAATCTAAACCAGGTATTTCAAATACATCATTCTTACCATCACCGTTTGGTGTAAATATTTCAGGAATAACACCAAGGCTGTTTTTAACCGTAATAACAATATCTGCAGTTGATGTGCAGGCACCATTCATTGATACTAATGTAACCGTATATGTACCTGCAGGGAAAGTGTTGCTTGGGTTGGTTTGCGTAGAAGTGCCATTACCAAAATTCCATGAGTACGAAATAGCTCCTGTACTTTGATTGGTAAAGTTAACATTTAAAGGTGCCACACCTGTTATTGTGTTTTGTGTAAAGGCAGCTAATACAGATGTACTGTTAACACCAACTGTTTGTGTAGCTGTACAACCTGTAACATTATCAGTAACTAAAACTGTATAAACGCCTGCACCTGCTACTTCAGGGCTGGCAGTGTTAGAACCGTTAGTAATAGCCGGGCCATTCCAAACATAATTTACATTGGTATTTGTTGATGTAGCATTTAAAGTAGTAGTGCCGGCAGCGCCACAAGGTAAATTACCTGCCGCACTTGCATTTAAAGTTGGAATAATTGTGTTGTTTGCAACAGCAACTGTTTGTGTGGCCGTACAACCTGAATTATTATCTGTTACTGTTACTGTATACGTACCTGCGTTTGAAGTGCTGATATTTGGTGTAGTTGCACCTGTATTCCAACTATATGTTACAGCACCTGATGAGTTGGCGGTTAATGATACTGTACCTGTATTTGGCTGACAGCTGATACCTATACTAGAACTTGTTGTTACATTAAGTGTTGGTGGCACATTGGTGCCTACAACAGGTATTGTAATAGAAGCACTGCTACATCCTGTTAATGTATTGGTAACTGTTAAACTGTAAGAACCATTTTGATTTACCTGTACACTTGGATTATTTGCATTTCCAACAATGCCCGGACCAGACCATGTATAAGTTAAATTAGCGGCCGGCGTAAATGTTGGTGCAATGGTTACAATTGTATTTGTACAAGAAATGGTTTGCGCAGTACCTGTACCCGCTACAACACTTGGTGCAACAGTTGCATTGGCAACAGAAACAGTTGAAGTTGATAAACAACCGTTTGTTGCTTCCACAGTTACAGTGTAAAGACCCGCGGCAGTAAATGTTACTGAAGAATTATTTGCGGGACCAGAAATACCGGATGACGGACTCCATGTATAACCACTGATAGCAACTGTTGAAGTTAAACCTACCGTTACATTTGGTGAACTGGTTAAACAGGTAATACTTGGATTAGAATTACTTAATGAAAAAGTTGGTGCGTTTGTGTTTGGTGATACGGTTGCCATTGCTGCGGCAGAGCTACAACCATTAGCTCCAGTAGCAATTAATGAGAAGGTACCAATGCTTGAGCTTGTTACCTGGGCTGTAGCAGTATTACCCCCGCTTAATATAGATCCACCCGGAGGTGCTACCCACGAGTAACTTGTTGCACCTGTTGCCGATCCACTGATGAATGCTGTTTGCGCAGGGCAAGCTAATAAAACATTGTTTGGATTTACAGTTACTGCACTTGGCGGAACTGTATTTGCTATTACGTTAAAAACAGCAGATCCTGAACAGCCGTTAGCCGGATTTGTTACCGTTACTGTATAATTTGTACTTACTGTCGGGTTAACTACAAGAGAAGATGTTGTTGGGCCTGCGCTCCAGCTGTAATTAAAAGCTGCGGCTGTTGGTGTTGGTGCTGTAGTTAATGTAGCTGTAGTGCTTGTACAATTAATAGTGTTTGTTGAGCTGGCATTTGGTGTAATAGACGTATTGTTAGCCGATAAGTTATATGAAATTGTTGTGTTACAGTTATTGCTTGTATTTGTTACCGTTAAATTATATACACCCGCTAAACTTCCGGTTACTGATGCTCCTGTGCTTGAGCCTACAATTCCCGGGCCGCTCCATGCATATGTTACACCTGTTGAAGGATTTGATGTTACTGTTGTTGATTGTGTTGTATTGATACAGGTTAAAGTACCGCTGGAAGATGATGCGGAAACCGTTGGCTGATTTACCGATGGCGTAACTGTATACACGATTGAAGATGAACAACCTGTTGTTGGGTGTATTGAAGTTAATGTATAAGTTGTTGCTCCGTTAACTGCCACTGTTGAGTTATTTGTTGCGCTCGCAAAACCGCCGGAAGAAGTCCATGAATAAGTACTGCCGGCAGGCGTTGCATTTCCCGATAGAATTACCACACTGCTTGAACCACAACCCGAAGCTGCGGTTTGGCTTCCAACAACCGATAATGCCGGCGTAGCCAGATTAGCTGTAATATTTACCGTTGCTGCAGAAGTTGATGTACAACCATTGCTGGTACTTGTAACTGCCAATGAATAAACCGCCGCAGAAGTAACATTTACATTAGCATTATTTGCAGATCCTGAGATCGTTCCACCTGTCCATGTATAGGTTACACCTGAACCCGGCGCACCATTTATTGTTACCGTTGGAGTATTACATGTAATTACCGGTGTTGAATTGATTACCGCCGTTGGTTTTACTGTTTGTGTAGTTACAGCAACTGCATTTGTATTTGTACATCCATTAGTTGTATTTGTAACATTCAATGTATAAGTACCCGGACCACTTCCACTTGCATTTGCTGTGTTAGCGCCACTGCTAATTGACGAACCCGCAGGCGCAACCCATGTATACGTAACACCCGATGTTGATGAGCTTAAATTTACTGCTCCGCTGGCACAGGTAACTGTTCCGGTTGAAGCCACATTGGGTACACCCTGAACTGTATTTACATTGGCTGCTATTGTACCTAACTGCGAACAACCATTAGTTGTATTATAAACACTTACTGAATAAGTACCTGAGTTAGATCCGGTAGCAGCAGCTGAGTTGACACCTGATGTAATAGCAGCACCACTTGGGGCTGTCCATGTGTAATTTTGCCCGGCCTGGTTGGTAGTAGAAAGATTTATAGACATGTTGTTACATGTTACAGATCCGGTTGTTGCCGGTGAAATTGCAATTGATGTGTTTGGTGCTGCAATAGCTATAGTTGTTCCGTTCTTACATCCGTTTAATGTTGAAGTAACCCCTAAACTATATGTTCCACCGGCATTAATTAAAGGCGATGCGGTAGAACCGCCCGAAACAACTCCGGGGCCTGACCATGTGTAGGTTACTCCGCTTCCGGGTGAGCCGCTCAAATTCATAGATAATATTGCACAATTTAATACAGTTGGGCTCGAAATAGAAGGTGTAGGTAATATTGTGTTTACAGGCACACTAACGGTTGTTACATTGGTAGAAGTACACCCTGCACCAGATGTAACAGTTAATGAAAAAGGTCCCGGGCCATTTACCACTGGGTTTGCAGTATTACCACCACTCACAATTCCTGTTCCACTCCAAACATAAGTACCGCCACCCGAACCACCAAGAGATTGTGTAGGATTAGCGCAAGTAATCGATGCTGGTGTTGTACCCGCATTTGCAGTTGGAATAGGATTTACAGTAATTGTATTTGTAATGATCTCGGTACAAAAGCCTGACGCAATGGTTGCTGTATATGCAGTAGTTAAATTAGGAGATACGGTAATCCCCGAGGCGTTAGATCCTGTGCTCCAGGTATAGGTTGGTGAACCACCTGCTGCAACCGCAGTTAAATTGGTGCTTTGTCCGTTACAAATAGCACTGCTGGAGACGTTGACCGTAGAGACCGCGACCCCGGAAGACGCACTAACAGTATAATCACAGGCATTTCCCGCAAACCCATCTATCATAATGTAATAGGTATTGCCGGGTACAAACGAATTATAACTTAAAGTCATCACAGGTGCGTAAACGGCTTGTGATTGACAGGTAAGTAATGTAAATGCAGAACAGTTAGGTGTACTGTAAAGCCCTGCCTGCAAGCCTTGTGTAGCCGAAGCACAGTTCTGAACAGCAATATTAATATTTGCAGTAGTTGCGTTAGGAATAAATTTTATCCACGAATTATTTTCGATGGAACCACTGGCGCCGCAAAAAGGACCGCCACCAACAACTGCTAAATTCGTATTATCAGGTGTATACCAACCATTGGTAGCACCACAATAACCGTTCAAATCACAAATAGGAACTGCCGAAGAACAAACATCACTTGCCGGTAAATTACCGTTACAGTTTTGTGGCTGACAACCAATAATGGCGTTCCACCCCCAGTCATTAACTGTATTATCTGATTTAAAATTGATGGTTAAGTAAGCGCCAGTAGATTGATAATTAAAAGGGTTGGCAATGTAGCCTGAAAGTGAAGCTAACGTAGGGCTTCCTACTGAAGGCCCATTTATAATTGTAAGGACATCGTACCCTGCTTCTGTATAAAAAGCATCTGTCGAGGATGTTCCAATTCCAAGCAATGACAATGGCAGAAAACTTATTTTCATTGGAATGGCTGGATTACCCGAATAAAAGGTAACTGTATAATTTTCATTATTACAATATGCCGGGTAACCAAATGCTGTGCATAGAAAGGTTGGAAATACATTTCCCCTACATGCCGTTACAGTTTGGTTATTATATGCATCCATATAATAATTCTGTGCATTTAAACCTCTTGAACAAACAAATAAAATCAGTAGTAGATATATTTTTTTCATGATAGAAATTTTCTTGTTTTAGATAATTTTAACTTAAACTGCTATTTAATACGATCTATTTTTTTGACCTCAGTTCTGTTAGGTTCGGTATAATTAGCGGCTATTTCCTGTGATGAAATAGTTTGATTCTTATAAACCACCGTATATATTTCAAGTTGTTTTAAGAATGTTTCAAAATCCTTTATAGAGGTCTTGTTAACCGATTTAAGATGAATTCTGCCATAACTCTTTTCAGCAAAAAATTCCTTCTCAACAATGGTAAAAACGCTTTGCTGGTTTATTTTTTCAACGAGTGCATCCATATCGCTTTTAGCAATTTGGGTAATTGATAAACCGGCATTTATTGCCTGGTTGGATGCATCTATCATTTTAACTTCTGTCTTATAATTCTGGCCAAAAGAAAAGCTGGTACTTAATATAAAAACCAGCAGGGCAAAGGGAGTAAGAAACAACTTCATTGTTAATTTTTTATAAATTTTGATTACGAATATAGTAAAAAAAACGGCATAGCAATGCCTAAAAGGTGTTTAGTAGGCCACTAATTCAATTTAGAGGGCAAATTTTAACAAATCAGCGAAAATCTAAATGCTTTTTAGAATGAACTTTCTCAATACATTTAAGGCATAATTGGCCGACATAATTATGTTTCGCTGCCTGTTATCACCAAAAATAAACTTTAAAGCCAGCGTTTTTTCTTTTGAAGCAACGGCTACCCAGACTGTACCAACCGGCTTTTCGGCTGTACCACCCGTAGGGCCTGCAATTCCGGAAATAGCCAATGAAAAATCAGCATCAAACTTTTTACGCACATTTTCGGCGAGTTGTTTAACACACTCTTCACTAACAGCGCCAACATTGGCAAATATTGCTTCATCTACTTGTAAAAGTTCGTGTTTTGCCTTATTGGTGTAGGGTACAATAGCGCCTTTAAAAATATCCGATGCTCCTGCAACACCGGTAATAAGTGAAGAAACATAACCCCCTGTACAACTTTCAGCCAACGCCATTGTTTGTTTTCTTTCACGCAACAACTTGCTTACAACATCAGCCAATGAGGGCGTTTCTTCTCCGTAATTTTCATAACCAAAAATGTAAGTATCGATTATTGTTTTTAGTTTTTCAATCTCTTCATCAACATTTTTTTTCAATAGATCTTTATTCGGGCCAAGCGTAGAAAGTCGTAAGCGAACAACTCCCAACTGCGGTAAATAGGCCAGTTTTATATTCTTTTTAGCCAATTCATCTTCCCAGGGCTCTATCAGTTCTGCTAACGCACTCTCTCCTATTCCATTAGTAAGAACAGTTTTGTGGTAAATGTGCGGCAAATTATTTTCGCGTTTTATTTTTGGTAAAACGGTTTCCAGAATCATTGCTTTCATCTCATATGGAACGCCAGGCAAACTAATAAAAACAGTGTTATCCTTTTTCATCCACATGCCGGGTGCAGTACCATTTGGATTATGAACAACAAAACATCCTTTTGGCACCAATCCCTGTTTACGGTTTATTTCTGTTAATTCTTTTCCGCGCTTAATAAAAAAAGAAGCTACGTGTTTTACTATTTCTTCATCTAAAATTAACTCTGCATTAAAATATTTTGAAAATGTCTTTTTGGTAATATCATCTTTTGTTGCGCCTAAGCCACCGGTAATAAAAACGAAATCGGCTCTGCTTTTTGCATCATCAAAGGCCCTGATAATGGATGCTTCATCATCTGCAACACTAGCCATGTGAACAATTTTAATGCCTAGTAAATTTAACTCCTGTGCTATCCAAACGCTGTTTGTATTTGTTATCTGGCCAATTAAAATCTCATCGCCAATGGTTAGAATTTCTGCTTTCATATTTTTAACAAGAGAGAATTTTTATTTCACAAAATTTAAAACCATCAATGCCATCAATAGTTTATATTTGTTATAAATTTATCAATTATACCAATACATCCCTATATGAAAAAAGTAATTTTATTACTCGCAGTTCTGTTTTCATTAACAACTCATGCACAAACACTTAAAGATAAATTAAAGCGCAAAGCCGATAGTCTGGAAAAAGTGGCAAAAGATAAAGCCAACGCGGCTATTAGCGGAACTACAGCGCCCGCCTTAACTAACGAAGAGGTGATTAAAGGCTTGCGCGAAGCTTTAACCGTTGGTACCAATAACTCTTCGGGGCTTGCCAGCAAGGTAGATGGTTTTTATAAGAATCCTAAGATCTTTATTCCATGGCCTGAAGAAGCAAAAGATATGAAAGTAAAGTTGACAAAAATGGGCATGACAAAAAAAATTACCGAGTTTGAAACCAGTTTAAACCGCGCTGCCGAAGAAGCCGCCTTAAAAGCCGCGCCGGTTTTTATTGATGCTATTACCAACATGAGTTTATCGGATGGTTTTGCAATTTTAAAAGGCGTTGATACTGCAGCTACAAATTATTTACGCAAAACAACATACAATCCATTAAAAGAAAAATTTATGCCGGTGGTAAAAGAAGCCGTAGCAAAAGTAAAAGTAACAAGCTATTGGCAACCTTTGGCAACTGCTTACAACAAACTGCCTGGCGTTAAAAAACAAAATCCTAATTTAGATGAATATGTAACCAACAAAGCTATTAATGGTTTAATGTTATTGATAGCCGACGAAGAAATTAAAATTCGTAAAGACCCGATGGCGAGAGTTACTGATCTGCTTAAAAAGGTTTTTGGGAATCCTTAAAAGGAAAGGGATTAAAGATAAAAGATCTGGAACTCAAGATGTATTTACTTAAGCCCACTTTTCCAAACTTCCACCTTTTTTAAAAAAGCGTTCAATACTTTTTTCTGTTTCCGGTAAAATTTTTAATTCAGGTGCATGATGTGTTTTTTTGCGGGCATCAATGATCATTGGTCCCTTGCAGCCCCAATGTTTATTTTCTATAAATTCATCTACACCGTAAATATCATGACTTGGATTACTACGCGTATAGGTTACCCAAACGTAATCGTTTAAATTTTTTGGAGATACTTGAAATTTAAAATCATCATAAATAACTATCTGCACAATACCTTCAAATTCATTTTTATGCTGCGAAATAAATGAAGCTAATTGCTGAATTTCTTTTTTTGCATTTTCATAACCAGAGAATTTATTTAATTCTAAACCAATAACTCCTTCCATCAACATAATAGCATTAGAAATAGAATCAGCCGAAGAAATTATTTTTGGCAATTCATTAATCAAGTCTCTTTTTTTATCACCATACGCTGCAACAATTAATTTACTTCCTTCGTTTATCCCATCACCACTGTAATCCAACGTATCCATAGTTGTTTTTGTTTGAAAATGCAGATCTCTGGTCAGATCAATTCTTTCAAAAACATGTTTAAAAAAATCGCGCACATCGTGGCAATTAATATCCTTTTTATCATCACCACTAATAAATAAATATTTTGCCAAACTTAATTGGCCGGTTCCCAAAATGCGATTGGCCTGCGTTAATAATTCCTGCGGACGTTTATTTTTTAAATACGGCGTGTAACGTTCGCTGCCAATTGCCAAAAGTAAAGGATGAACACCTGCAGCATCCACCGCGTGTACTTCTTTTACACCAGGAATTTCGTTGGGTATCGCGCTTCCGCTTATTTCATGAATGAGAGCTCCAAACGCAGTATCTTCCTGCGGCGGCCTGCCAACAACGGTAAAGGGCCAAATAGCATTTTCTTTTGCATATACTTTATGCACTTTCATTAAAGGAAAATCGTGTGCTAAACTATAGTAACCCAGGTGATCACCAAAGGGTCCTTCGGGTTTATTTTCATTCGGAAAAACTTCTCCTGTAATTACAAAATCAGCATCTAACGAAACACAAAAACCATCTACATGCGCGTAACGAAATCTTCTTCCGCCCAAGGCTCCCGCAAATGTTAACTCACTTAAACCTTCAGGCAAGGGCATTACAGCCGCCAAAGAATGGGCCGGCGGTCCACCAACAAATACGCTTACTTTTAAAGGAATATTTTTTTTATTGGTCTTGTTTTGATGAATACCAATACCACGGTGCAATTGATAATGTAAGCCAATTTCTTTATTTAATTCGTAATTATTTCCATTCAATTGAATACGGTACATACCCAGGTTTGAATTCATTACGCCCGGCTTATCAATATCTTCTGAATATACTTGCGGCAATGTTACAAAAGCGCCACCATCCATTGGCCAGTGTTTTATTAAAGGCAGATCGGAAATTTTTATTTCTTTAAATCCCGCAGAAGAAAAAGATGCTTTTTTTGGCAAAGCTTTAATGGCAGCAAAACCTGTTGACGCAAATTTAAAAGGGCTCTTTAACGCTGCAATAGGGTTGTTTCGGAGCTCCACCATTTTTTGCACTTTTTCAAAGGTATCTCTGAACATGAATTTGCTACGCTCTAACGTGCCAAACAAATTACTTACTGCTTTATAATTTGAGCCTTTTACCTTTTCAAATAAAACTGCCGGGCCGTTTTTTTCGAATAGTTTCAAATGAATGGCAGCCATCTCCAGGTTAGGATCAACTTCTTCTTTTACACGCACAAGCATCCCGTTCTTCTCGAGATCATTAATGCATTGATTTAAATTTTTGTAGCTCATAATCAATAAACCAATTTAATGGCAGCTTGTTCTAAATTGCAAGATAAAATCTTGTTTGTTGAAATTTTTTATAGGCTTTGGGTGTTTTAGATCTAAATCTCCATCCAAATGAAAAGCTTCCTGAAATAGAAGTATTTAATACTCCTACAAAACCGCTATTGTAAATCGCAAAATCTGAAATAAAAGTTCCGACCATATAAAAACGTTTTAAGTTAAGACCAAAAGAACCACGACCATCGCCACTCCATGAAACATAGGATAAAGGTCTTTTTCCCTCATTAATATAATTGTATGTACGCCACTGCTGTTCAGGGCCAATAATTAACATACCGCTCACAAAAAAAGCTTTAAAAATAACGAGTGCTCCTGCGGCACCAAAATTAACCGAAGTACCAATTACCTTTAAGCCGTTCATATCTTTATAATTGCCATAAAAGGCGCGAGATGGCATTGGAAAAAAAGAACTGTCGCATCTTAAATTATTATAACTTACACTGGCGCTTAATACCCATGTGGCCGCAGACCTAATTTGACGATAACTACCGGCGTAACCCGACCTGAAAGCATAATTGTAGTGGTTAGGAAAATAGATGAATTTGCTTCTGAATAATGTATTTTCTAAAGAAGGCTGCTGGTAATAAATGCCTGTTTTTTTAAAAGTTGTATCGTAAGTGGCAGTATTCTTATCATAAAAACCTTTAAAGTACCTGAATGAATTTTCAAGAAACCAAATATTGCCACCAAAATTAAAATTTGTAGTAATTGTTTTTGTATTTCCTTTTCCTTCGCTTTGCTTTGGTGGTGTTGTTCTTAATCCAAGAGCCAACGAAAACTTATCGTATGTTATGTCTATTCCACTTACTAACCTGGATTCGGCAAAGTAATTTGTTTTTGAAATGCCTACAGTGTCTTTTTCTTTGAACTGTTCAAATTCATTTCCAAAATTACGGTAAGATTGAAAATATCCAATAATAAGGTTTGAATTAAATTTTTGATATCTTAAAGTGTCCCAACTTGCGTGCTTTCTTGCTTTTCTAAGATTTGCAGTATCCGCTTTAAATAAGCTTTGCGCAAAAGTTGAAAACGCAAGTAATAAACAAATAGAAATTAAGGGTAAAGATTTCATTTTTTATTTAGCTTTGTGAAGGTATAAAATTTTATAATATGTTATATTTTTTAGAGGCTGTAGATGAAATAAATAAATTGGTTCCAACTGCCGAAAATGTGAAAGCAACAATTGCTGTTGAGCAAAGCAGGCTTACTACTTTTTTAGATACGGTACTGAATCTTATCGCAGAATACACACCAAAAGTCATTTCTTCAATTATTGTTCTTTTAATTGGTATGTGGGTAATTAGCCGGGTTGCCAAAATTGCCGAAAAAACAATGGCGAAACGTAATCTGGATATTAGCCTTAGAACGTTTTTAAAAAGTTTATTAAGCATTGGTTTAAAAATTATTTTGATTGTAACTGTTGCCGGTATGATAGGCATTGGCACGGCCAGTTTTGTGACCATTTTGGGGGCTGCCGGTTTAGCGGTTGGTTTAGCATTGCAGGGTTCGCTCTCAAATTTTGCCGGCGGCGTTTTAATTTTAATATTTAAGCCATTTAAAGTTGGAGATACAATTGAAGCAGGTGGACAAACGGGTGAAGTAAAAGAGATACAGATCTTTAATACTATTCTTTTAACTGCCGATCATAAAACAGTTATATTGCCTAATGGACCTTTATCCAACGGAACAATTGTAAATATTTCGCGTTACGGAAGCTTGAGGTTGGAATTAAATTTTGCCATTAGTGCTGAAAATAATTTAGACACTGTTAAGCAAGCAATAAAAAGTGCTTTAGATCAAAATCAAAAAGTTCTGCTTTCACCTGAAGCCGGTATCTTTATTGGCAAAGTAACAGATGGTGCTGTAAATATTACAGTTAAGCCATATTGTAACCCTGAAGATAACGCACAATTAACAAGCGAATTATATCATGATATAAAAGCTGCATTTGATAAAAACAAGATCAAAGCACCAATACAACAACGTTTAATACATAACGTAGCCAATTAATAGTTTATGGAAATTAAAGAAGCGCAAAAACTGGTTGATGACTGGATAAAAAAATACGGTGTTCGTTATTATAATGAGTTAACCAATATGGCCATATTAACCGAAGAGGTTGGTGAAGTAGCGCGGATAATGGCACGCCGTTATGGCGAGCAAAGCGAAAAGGAAAGTGATAAACAAAAAAAACTGGATGATGAAATTGCTGATGTGTTATTTGTTTTAATTTGCATTGCCAACCAAACAGGAATTAATTTAGATGAAGCCTTAAAAAAGAATCTTGACAAAAAAACAGCGCGCGATTCGGAAAGGCATTTAAACAATGAGAAGTTAAGATAGCCTCACCCTAAATCCATCTCCAAAGGATTGAGACTATTTCAATAAAATAAATTCGCGTTCGAAAAAACATTCCAATACAATTCAGGCTTTTTTACTTTTTGTCCTTCTTTAAATAAATACTGCTCACCTTTATCATCAATCATAGGTATGTGGCAGTTATGCGTTTTATTTAATTTTTTTGGAATAAAGCGCATATTATGAATGAACCTGTTTTGCACAGCGTTTCGTACTCTTTCAGCATCAATGCCAATATTTGCCTGTACATTTTGCATTAACCCAATGTTATATTTTAGTTGGGCACTTAATAAACCATGTGAGATCTTTGGATACAATCCGCCGGTTGTATCAATATAGCATTTAGTATAAATTTTTTTATGATCAATATTTATGGTTCTTCCCATTTTGCCTGTCCATAATGTACAATTAACGCCTGTCTGTAAAATATCTTTATATTGGTATTGAATTAAGAAGGCACCGGTTCTAAAACGATCAAGAATTTGTTTTGCAAGAATATCATTTTCAATAATTACAGTTATATTATTGAATTGAAAAGCAGCAATGCCTGTAACCTGGCTGGTTTTAATTTTATTTATATAATAGTTATACGAATAAGCTATTGAATTTTTATAGCCCGTTTGGTTTGAAACAGAATTAAGAAAGGGATTATAAAAATTTTGTTTTGCACCATAACCAAATGTTAAGCCTTGTGCTAAAACCATTTCTTCATAAATAAATTTTGGGCCAAGATTTTTAAAACTAAAATACGCGCGTATCTCTGAATTAGTTTGAATGAACTTATTTACGTAAAATAAATTAAAATTTAATCCGAAACGCTGGAAGTGCGTACCAAAAGCAAAATTAGCGCCAATATTAAAACCTATATTCGTGTTTTGATAAACTGTTTCCTGTGCAACAAGAGGTTTAAAAAAAACAAGAAAATAAACTAAAACAAGTGTTTTAATTATTTTATTTCCAATATTCACTTAATGCGTGTTCCAAACTGTGTGGTGTTAAATTAATCCCTGATATCCGTATATCAGCTTGCTCATAAAATATAGAGCGTTCGGCTAATTTATCATTTATAAATTTAATCAATTCTTCGCCCTTTTTATCTTTTATTAAAGGACGTTTTATTTTTGATTTTTCTAAACGTTGTGCTAAAGTTATTGCAGGTGTATCAATAAAAATAAGGCACCCCGATGCTTTTATATTTTCAAGATTGTTTTCAAAACAAATTGTGCCGCCGCCTAAAGCAATAACGGCTTTTTTTTCTTTTACAAGTAATTCGTTCAGGCAGGTTTGTTCTATTTTACGAAAAGCGGCTTCGCCAAAATTTTCGAATATTGAAGAAACAGTAATCTTTTCTTTTTTTTCGATGTATTGATCAAGATCCACAAAAGCCCATTTCAACGATCGTGCCAGCTTTGCACCAAAAGTAGTTTTACCGCTTCCCATAAAGCCGGTTAAAAAAACATTACTTGCATCATTTTGTTCCTGAGCTGACATTAAGGAAAGTGCTTTTTAATCTTAAGAGGTTGTGTTGATCTTAAAATTTATGCTGAATAAAAAATTCTCACCGTATTCTTTAAAATGAAAATTAAAATCGTTTGTTTTTAAAATAAGATCAATCATGCCAAGGCCTTCGGGCGTAACATCCGCTACTCTTCCCTCCATCATTATTTGTGATTTTAAAGTCAGTAATTCTGTTTTGCTCTTACTATTTAAAAAATTCAGTTTTTCAATAATAGCTTGCTTTTGAAGGGCGTTCACCACATTTATGGTGTCAACAAGGTAACTTTTTTCACCCATCGATATCAACAAAAGTGATTTGTAATGTAACAAGGCATCGTCAGGAAAAAAATTATGTTTAATGATATTATCAACGCATTCGTTAATGGCATTATATACACGTTGAATAACAACTTCGTTTTCTTTGTTACCTTCTAATTTACTTTTAGTAATGTTTAATACCTGGGTTAAAACACTGCTATCAATAAAGCCGTAATAGCTAAAAAGAACGTTTCCTGTATATAATATTTTACTGAGTGATCTCATATACTCTTTTTATTTCTTTGACAATGCAAATTCTTTTGCGAAGTAAGTTAATATAACGGATGCGCCTGCACGCTTCATACTTAATAAAATTTCATCACGAACTTTATCCCCATCTATCCATTTTTTTGCAGCAGCAGCTTTTATCATAGCGTATTCGCCGCTTACATTATAAGCAGCAATTGGCAATGTAAAATTATCACTCAGTGATTTTATAACATCTAAATAACTAAGCGCAGGTTTTACCATTAAAAAATCTGCTCCTTCAGCAGCATCCAGATCTGCTTCTAACAATGCTTCTTTACTATTTGCAGGATCCATCTGGTACGTTTTTTTATCACCAAATTTTGGCGCACTATCTAAAGCATCTCTAAACGGACCGTAAAAAGCACTCGCGTATTTTGCGGTATAACTCATTATTGATACATCTGTAAACCCAGCATCATCCAAAGCTTCACGAATGTATCCAACCCGTCCATCCATCATATCGCTTGGCCCTATAATATCGGCGCCTGCTTCTGCTTGTATTAAAGCCATTTTTGCGAGGATCTCTAACGTTTCATCATTCAATATCTTTCCGTTTTTTACATAACCATCATGGCCATCGCTGCTATATGGATCCATGGCAACATCGGTCATTATTACCGCTTCAGGAAAACGTTTTTTTATTTCGCGAATGGTTGATGGATATAAACCTTTTTTATTTAATGATTCCGTTGCTTTTTTATCTTTTAATTTATCGTTTAAGCTTGGAAAGATATCAAAAGACATAATTCCTAATTTCATACAGCTTTCAATTTCTTTTAAAAGAAGATCCTGGCTTAATCTAAAAATACCGGGCATAGAAGACACTTCGGTTTTTTTATTTTTACCCTCGATTAAAAATAAAGGAAATATAAGATCGTTTACAGTAACAGAGTTTTCCTGCACCAGATTTCTAATAACAGAGTTTTTACGATTTCGACGGGGACGTTGTGGTAAATTTATCATAAAATAATTTAGATAAAATTACATCATTTTCTTTAAATAATTATGGAATTTATTTAAGCCTAAAAGCTAATAGTTCTTAGCTATCATTGCTCTGTCATTCATTTCTAGCATAGCAGCCAAAACGAGCTGTGAATAGTTTTGTGATGCGTTTTTAAACCTTGCTGTTTGTGCCTGCCAAAGTTTATATATCAAATCCATATTGCCCTGTGTTGGCCTGAATGTAAATAAAGCGCTTTGTACATTATACGATCCGGCATGATATACATGCATTACCAATAACCTGAACCACAAATCCTGCTCACTGTAACCTGTTATATTTAAAGAATCTAACATTTTATGTGCCTTAGGAATACAAACTGTTTTTATAAGACTGCTTGAGGCATAAGCGCTTCTTTCAAAATCGGCACGCTCATCCATTTGCTTGTTTACTTTTAAACCAAATAATCTTGCTACATCTTTCATTAACTGAAAAGGGCCATAAGCACCTGCATTTGATTTTTGTAATTTGTTAGGGCTTTCTATTAACAATATAGCCTGCGCAAACCATGGATCTACGCCATTTTCAACAAAACAATTAATACCGTTATGAAAATTTTGAGACGTTTTATCAAAATCATAAAAGAATTTTTTTCCGGTTGTAATTAAAACACGGTTCGTAGAATCAAGGTTATATGCTAATCTAACACTATCACGATATTGTTTTTTAAGTGAGTCGGGTCTTAAGTTCCAATCTTTAACCGCAATTTTTTGAATAAATGTTCTTGATCCTGCAAAGTTTACAATAGCACTGTCTTCGTGAAGCTTCATGATATTTCTCCAGAATTTTACCTGTGCAACAGTATCTAATTTTAAATGATATAAAGATCTATCTAGAACATAGTTTTCATTAAGGTTTGTTTTTGGATTTAAAAAACCAACAACATTATGACATAAAGTTTTTGGTTCTTCAATCTTCTTTTCTGTAAGCGAATCGTTATTTTTAGCAATAGGCTTGCTGTATGTAGTGGCATTATTACTACAAGCAAATAAAAAAACAAATATTATTATTAAAAACCTCAACTTATTTTATAGCCTAAATTTAAGAAATTATGCCAATAAGTCAAATAGTGATTTGGTTAAAAAATTAAAAGGTAAGTGTTATTAATTTTGTTCCGGGCTTAACACATTAACCGTTCCGGTTTTGACCTCTGTTTTTTTTGAGGCGTTTGTAAATGTAAATTTATAAGTATAAGTTCCCTGCTCGCAGGTCTTACCCTTAAATTTACCATCCCATTGCACAAAATTTCCCTCAGTAAAAGATCCTTTTTTAGAAAATAATAATTGCCCCCAGCGGTTAAAAACTGCCAATTCAAACTCTACAATACCAAATCCTACAGGCTCAAACACATCATTTACACCATCGCCATTTGGCGTAAATGAATTTGGAATGTACAAGCCAAATTCTTTTCTAACCTCTACACACACTTCATCTTTATTTTTGCATCCATGTGAGTTTACAACTTCAAGAGCATAACATGTATTGATGGTTGGTTTAATATAGGTTGTTGGGCAGTTAATACAATTAATAGAAGATAGATCAGAACTACTCCAGGTATACAACCAGCCATCACCAATACCTTTTAAATAAGTGAATTCATCAAAGTTAATGCTTGTATCTCTGCCTGCATTTACAATTGGCAGTGGATTAACTATAACACTTACTGTTTCTGAACCCGGGCATAAGCCGCCAGGCGCAGAACCTGTAACCGTATAAACAATAGAAGTACTTGGCGAAACAATTGGATCAGGAATAAAGCTTAGATTTAAAAAATCAGGAGTGGTCCAGGTATAAGTACTAGCGCCAAAAGCAAACAACTGTACTTTTTCACCAACACAAATTGAATCTTTTGCCGTAACAGAGATTGTAGCTGTAGAAATAACATTCACTAAAATGGTATGTGAGTTAGAACAGGTATTTGGTGAAGTACCATTCGTTCCAACAACCGTGTATAGTTGAGATGTCGATGGCGTTGCCATTACTGTTGACCCTGTACTGGAACTTAATGTAACCGCAGGAGACCATACATAAGATGAAGCGCCATTTGCAGATAGTGTTGTGCTGTTGCCTTTGCAAATGGTTGTTTGAGGGCTGGTTAAAAAAGTACCCGGGGTTTGTATAACAGCCACGCTTGTTGTTGCCGAGGCGGTACAACCATTTACCGACATGCCTGTAACGGTATAAGTTGTATTTACAGGAGGAGATACGGTTACAACTGGCAACGTATTGTTTATAATACCGGCTCCTGGCTGCCAGTTATAGGCGTTACCACCATTTGCAGTTAATATAGCATTGCTGCCACTGCAAATATAATTTACAGATGTAGTAGCACTGATAACAGGAACAGGAAAATTTTGAACTGAAACATTTATGGATGAAGTACAAACCCCATTATTCCCGGTAAGAACATACGTTGTATTTGCATTTGGATTAGCAGTAACCGTTGCAGAAGTTGTACTGCTTAAACCTGTGGCCGGCGACCACGCATAAGTTGTTGCGCCGGAAGCCACAATAGATGCAGAGTTTTGAGCGTTACAAAATGAATAGGTGCCCGTAGTAGATAAGGTTGGAGTTGGTGTAACGGTAACCGTAAATAATGCGGTTGATGTACAGGTACCATTTATACTCATAACAGAATAAGTTGTTGTAACATTTGGCGAAACAATTTCAACCGTGTTTGTTGAACCTGTACTCCAATTGTAAGTTGTGCCGCCTGATGCAGTTAAAGTTGCTGATTGTGTGCTGCAAATAGTATTATTACCTGCTACATTAATTGGTGAACCTGCCCCAACGTATATAGTTTGTGTTGCAGTAGATGTACAGGTATTATTTGTACCCGTAACAGTGTAAACCGTTGTAACTGCAGGCGCTAATGCAACAGTAGAGGTTGTTGGACCAGTATTCCATGTATAGGTAGTTGTGCCAGTAGCTGTTGTGTTGGCCGTTAAAGTAGTTTGTTGGCCGGTACAAATTGTATTATTGCCTGCAATGGTTATTAGAGGAGGCGTGTAAGGTAAAGCAGGACTGGGCAAATTTGCTAATGAACTACCCGGCAAACCTGCTGCGGCACCAAAAGTAGTGTTAAAACATGTGCTGGCAGCATTCATAACTGTACCCGCAGGACCTCCTAATGTAACATAAGTAATTGTGCCCGGCATTACTGCACCGCTAAATGCAAAAAGCCCACCACCACCACCACCACCGGGCCCATGGCAGTTTCCCGGAAAGATAGTATTGTTGTTTCTTCCCCCACTTCCTCCGCTGGTATTAACCGTTAAATTTCCAACATAATTATTGCAGGAAATAAAAACAGAGCCTCCTGCACCACCACCACCTGATCCTTCATCATTAGCGATTGTAGTAACACTTCCGCCACGTGATGAAACGATCCTGTTATTACAAATTATTTGATTTGCTTTTATAAATACAATACCGCCGCCAAAACCGCCGGCAGTTGCCACCTGGCCATTGTCTCTAAAACCTCCGCCACCGCCTCCACCCATAAACAAAGTAGTTAACCCTTGTGTTAATGTAATTCCGCCAATACCTCTTTCGTTGGTAACCCCACAACCGTTATACTCATGTCCCCCTATTCCGCCATCTCCTGCATTGCCGCCGCCACCGCCGCCCGAGTTACCGCAGTTAGACCCACCACCACCATTGGCTTGCTTGCCTTTCATGCCATCCTGGCCAACTATCCAGCGCGAAACACTTTCACCTTTTTGCCCACCATTTACATTAAATGCCCCGGCAAAGCCCCCGTTGTTGCAACAGAAACCACTGGTTGCAAAATTACCCCCTCTAAATCCTCTTGCAGAAACATCTATATCCGAATTTAAAGTCAGCGTGCCGGCTTCAAATGCCAATATACCGCCGGTAGTACCATTCCATGCAGTGCAGTTAAGTGTATTTGTTACAACAGGCTGACAATATTTTGGAACTCTTACAATTTGTGTTGAACCCGCAGTTGTAGTATTATATGTATTTGCCAAAGCAGAATTAACCGTAATAACATTTCCGGCAACGGCTGTAATATCTTTAAATTCATAAAGCCCCGCACCACCCATAGCAGTGATATTTCCGAAAGTATTATTATTTGTTGTAACTACAGAAGTGCCCTGCATTTGAATAACAAGGATCTGATCGCCAACCGCAAAGCCTGCTGCCGAAACAACTGTGATGTTTGAGCCTGCAATACCGGTAACAGCCGCATATGTATTAATTGTACCGGCAATATTTTGCGCCGTTAAGCTTTGCATAAAAAAGCTTATTAATATTAAAACATAAAATCTCATTAAATAATCAAAAATAACGATCAAAACCCGTTTAGACTAATATTAACAACTAAAAATGAGTGAAGTATTAGTTCTAGCTAGTAAAGACTATTACATAATAAGAAAGAAAAACGTTGGGCTATTTTTTTCTGAATGTTGCAAGTTCTTTTCCGATGCCCGTAAAAGAAACAACGTTTAAAGGAAATTCTAAGAACACATGTAAAAAACTTAAAAAGAAAAGCACCTGTAATCCTAAATTGTAATCATAAATATATAAAGAAATAGAAATTAGCCAGGCACCAATTGTTGCTGCTAAAACTTTTTTTGGAACCATGTGCCATTTAATAACAGATGTTTTAGAGAACCAGTTAAGGTAATGATAAGTGTAAGCAAAAGCAATAAAACGCATGATAACAAAGCCTGCGTTGGTAGTAAAAATTTGCTTGATGTTGGTAAGCTGATCCATATTAAAAAAGTTAATGAGACGATAATTTAACTCACCAAATTGCGTATAGCTTTTTTGAGAATAATCACTCACATTATAAAATAAATTTTGTGGTTGAACCATTATAATTATGATTGAACAAACCACTAAAGCAATAATAGATATTAAACCTGCCCAGGATCTTTCTTTTAAAACGCCATACAACATAAAGGCCCATGTAAAAATAAATACATGAATAATGGTTGGCAAAAAAACCGCTACCCAGGTAAAGAACATAGGTGAATTATTTAAAAACCCAATGAAAACCAATGCTAAAGCAATAATTACAAAGCGATACAACCAGTCTTTTATAAAAACAAATGCAATGCATGATAATAAACTGAACAAAATAATATCTGCGGTTAAACCATAATTTTTTGGCGGATGATAATTCCAATACACTAAAATAACACAAGCCACTCCTAAAAAAACAAAATCATATTTGCCTTTTGTAAAGTAATTTTTTTTGTGAAGCCAGCCAATCTCAGTTAAGTAATGTAAAGGGCCAAGAATACCATAGGAAAATAAAAATAGCTCGAACGGTATAAAAAACGCTACAATGCAGGAAATAATTATCAGGCCTGTATTAAGGTGGTGAATTGTATTTGGTTTCATTTTTTATTCAGGTTAACCGGGCGCGAAGTATATTCTTTTATAAACTCCACCCAGGTTTTTGTTTTATACGTGTTGCTTGCTATATAATATAAAATAGGTTTTATTTGTTCGGGCGATTGATAAAAATTTAAAACATCAATTGAATTTAGATCTTCATCTAACAAACAAAGTGCTGGTAAACTAAATTTATTATTTGTAAGTTTTATTGCCAGGTTATTTAGAGGATAATTATTTACCAATTGCTTGTAATATTTATTAGTCTTAAACACAATCGTATCGTTGGACTCAACGTCAAAATTAACAAAATAAAAATTCTTATTTAAATAATTTGCAATGCTTGTATCTACAAATGTAGTTTTGCTCATAACGCGACAGGTATTGCAAAATCCGGCTCCTACATTTATTAAAACTTTTTTTGGTTTCTTTTTTTGAAGTTTTTCCAGTTCGTTAACTGAATAGATGTTAATTTTTGTTTTAACAAAGTTAGTATCAATAAAGGTATTTGAAAAATGTTTGTTAAACTCATCAAAAGGAGTTGTTCGCCAGGCATTTTCAACCATAAAAATTAAGATAGGTTCAATTTTTTTGTCTTCCAAAAAACCCTGGGTCAATAAATTATATTCAAAATTATTTGTTACAAACATTGTGGATGGATAACTTAAACTATTCCCTAAAAATTTAACAGCTAATTCGTGAGGGGTTTTGGGCTCTTTAGATAATGGTTTGTAAATCTTACCATTATATTCTATTGTATCTTTTGTTTCCGCATTAAATTTTACAGCATAAAAATTACTGTTTATATAACTTGCAAGGCCGGGATTAGAATATGTTGTTTTCATCATGTGTTTACACCAACCACACCAATCGGTATAAAGGTCTATTAAAAATGGTTTTTGAAGTGTTTTGTTTTTTTCCTGTGCTTCTTCAAAACTCATCCAATTCACAAGCCCATTACTTTCGGGCTGTGAAAAAGCGATAGTTGTTAATTTAAAAAAACAAATTAATATAGCAATATGTTTATTTAACATAGGTTTAACCTTATTAAGATACAATTTTGTAAATTTGTATAAATTTAAAAACTATTTACCATGATTAAAAAATTACTTTCAATTGCCTTAATAGCGGTAGGTGTTAATACGATCAATGCGCAAAGTTTTTCTTTGTATTATTCGTTTAATTCTGTACCTCAGGGCTCTGCAACGCCAATTACTGTTGACCCAACCCCTGCACCAACTGCAACAGGTATCAATTCTGGCTCATTTACAGCTGTAGGAACCGGCACAGGATCAACTACTAGCGGCGTATTTTCTTTTGTTGGTTGGGGTACAGGTGCTACATCTGGCAACAACACAACTTTTACCGGCGCTATTGATCTTAATAAATATTACGAGATAGTGCTTACACCACAGGCAAATTACATGTATACATTAAATAACATGACATTTGGTGCCACACGTTCGGGAACTGGTGTTCGTCATTTTGCTGTTAGAACAGACAGAAGCAGCTACGCTAATAATCTTGCTGCGACTTATACTGCACAAAGCGCTGCTGCAAGTGCAAGTGTACCACCTATCTCTGTTCAAAACGGTAATACATTCTTTTGGAATGATGATGCAACAACCGGTAGTGCAGCATTTGCAACTTATAATATTTGTGATGTTGCTTTTGCCGGATCAAACTACACTAACCAATTTACCCCTATCAATATCCGTATGTATGCATGGGATGCAGAAGCTGCTACAGGCACTTTCCGTATTGATACTTTAAGAATTAATGGTGTTGCTACAATGTCATTAGGTGTTGGTTTAAGCAAAATATCTCACGATATCAACGCTAAGATCAAATTATACCCTAATCCTTCAAACGAAGGTTTTGTGACCGTTGATGTTCCTTCAAGCAATTATTCAAAAATTGAAGTTGTAAATATTCTAGGTGCTGTTGTAGCTTCTCAAAATAATGCATTAGCAGAAGAAAAAGTAAAATTAGATCTTGCTACTTTACCACAGGGAACTTATTTTGTGAAAGTGAGTACAGGTGATAAGTCTTACACAGAAAAATTAATTATATCTAAATAATTTTTGATTCACTCAAAAAAAAATCCCGGATCCAAAAGGTCCGGGATTTTTAATTTAAGAACTATTCTTTTACAACCACTCCACCCAGGGGATCACTTGCCGTTCCGGTATCTTTGCCATTCACATCCTTAATATTATTTGCGGTTTCTTTATCAATTATTTTATTATGCGGATCTATACCTACCATATAAGGTTCCTTATCAACAATAAATTCAATTGTTTGGTTGCTTTTAGTGATCTTATGTTTCTTTAAATAAATAACATCGCCTAATTGTTTGGCATTTAATTTACTTTTCGAAAATACAGCAATATCAAACCAGTTATCAGGAGTTACTTCTTTTGCTTTTCCTAAACTATCACTTACTGATTTTACACAGCCAATAATTGCCGTTACTTTATATTTACCGTTGTTTGTTTTTGTATAGCTCCAACTTTTTATGCTATTATCGTAAACAACAATTCGCTCAAACATATCTTTAACTGTTTCTTTTAAACTATCGGGTGTTGCCGCTTTAATAAAATCATAAAATTGGTATGCCGTTGTATATGGTGGTTCCTGAAAGGCTACTTTTTTAATATACCTTCTCAATGCCGCATTCAAAGTATCTTCCCCAATATAATCTTTTAATGCATACATAATTACACTTCCTTTACGGTAATGAATGTATTGTTGATTTTCGCATAGTAATAACGGTACTTCTTTTTTTCCTTCAGTAGAACGTCCTTTTAGATAAGAGTTCATCTCGTATCGTAAAAATTTACTCATTGATGCCTGGCCGTATTGCTTTTCCATCACCATTAAAGCACTGTACTGACTCATGGTCTCACTCATAACGGTGCAACCTTGAACCTCTGCACCAATTACCTGGTGTGCCCACCATTGATGCGCCACTTCATGGGCAGTAACATAAAAAGGATAATCTACATTGTTAGGATCGGCATCGTCTACTTTTGCAATAAACCCAATACCTTCAGAAAACGGAATTGTATTTGGAAATGATTGTGCAAACGTTTCATATCTCGGAAATTCTAAAATACGTACTTGTTTGTGCTGGTAAGGGCTGAAATTTTTTGTATAATAATCCAACGATCTTTTAATACCCTTTATCATTCGTTCAATATTATACTCATGACCTTTGGTATAATATATTTCGATATTAACACTGTTTGTTTTATCCAAAGGATTGATCCACTTGTCTTTTTTAATAATATAATTTGCAGATAAAAAAGAATAGAAATTTAAAATAGGCGCATCCATTTTATATTTAAAAAAATGGCGGCCATTTTCTTTCCAGTCTTTTAATAAATAACCGGGAGCTACAGCGGTTTGTCCTACTTTAGTAGATACAACACATTCAAATCGCATCCAATCGGCATCATGCGTAATATATGTATTTGCATACGCGGCCGTATCCGTAATGCTGGCCATGCGGGGTTTAGGCGACAATTTATATTTTTTTCGCGTAGAATTTTCGTCAAGCTCGCCTCTTGGATCGTAACCTATAGATGGCAAAATACGGCTGTTAAAAAATGAACCGTTCTTTACGATCATCTCTTCATCACTTTGCATAATAAAGCTTTTAGGAAAATACTCAATATCAAAATCAAATTTGATAGAATCGCCCGATGCTAATGGTGTAGTTAATTCGTAACCGTAAAACCCATTGTTTTTATCATCCACAAATTTTTTATTTGCAACGCTAAATTTAAATTGCTTTAAAGTAATCTCTGAATTAAAATTTATAAAGATCTTTGATAAAGGTTTGGTGTGTTTATTTTTTAAATAATAAAACCCTTTGATCTTTGTTCCCAATTCATCCGGAAAAATATCTACATTCAGGTTTGATTCGACAACTCTTGGCTGTAATTCTTTTTCATACTTTTTATAGGAGATCTCAAAATTGGCCTGTTCTTTTTCTTTCTCCTTCTCACTTTTATATTTGTTTAATACGCGCGTGTTATAATAAATAATTGAGCCAAATCCAAAAAAGCAAAGTAATCCAAAAATAGCTGTTACTTTATACGAAAGTTTAAAATTCTTTAATACCTGTTTCCATCTTGTAGAAAACATTTGCTCCTTTCCCCTTTGATAGATGGCAACAGCAAAGGTGCACAACACTAACATCAATCCCATCCAATAGGCTTTTAAAACAAAAAAGTTAGGTAAGGTGTTGCCGTGGCCGTTCATGTCTGAATATTTCATAGTATTGCCTGAAATATTAAATCTGTACAAATCGTTATCATAATTGAGCGCTCTTAATATTAAAGGTAAACCAAGCACTATAAATGCCATTACAAAAAAAGCAACGTAACGGTTCTTAAAAAACACTTGTAATGATAAGCCTAAGGCAACCAATAAAGACATACCAAATACTCTAAGTAATATCAAGTCTGTAAAATAAAGGCCGAGCTCAAATTTTGTATACCCATTAAGGCTTTGAAGGCATATACATGTAAAAATACAAACCATGTTTACCAAAAGAGAAACAAACAACAACGAGAAGAACTTTGAAATAAACAAGATGCTGCTTTTTACTGGTGTAGAACCTATAAGCTCATCTATCTTACTGTCTTTTTCACGCCAGATAAGAATGCCCGAGTAAAAGATAATCATGATCATCTGAAAAAAAGTAAAAGTGCCACTGGCCAATTCAATTTGCATGTAGGTTACAGGATAGGTTTCTGTACCGTATATAAGTCCCGAGAATTGAGAGATAACTGCAACCAATAAAACAGAAATACCAACAATAATAAAAAAGAAAACAGACTTAACGATCTTTAAAAACTCGAATTTGGTTAAGAAAACTAATTGCTGAATTGTTAAGCTCGTATCAAATACCTGTTTAACTTTTGGTAAATGACCAATTGATTGTATGGCTTTTGAAGGCTGCGATCTTGTTTCTTTTATTTTGCGCTTAAAGATACTTACCGGGTTTATAAACTGATTAAAATTAAACCTGTAATACGTAATAAATAAAAGCAGGAAGCTTAAACCTATCCATAATAAACGGTTATATAAAATATAGCTGTTAAAAGGTATTAAGCGAACGTTGCTTTCTGCCGGCGTCCAGTATTCTGTAACAGAAGATAAAGCCTGTGAACCGAAAGGATCTAATAATGCGGCAACTGTTTTATTATCAATATCAGAGATAATACTTCGAGAAATGCCAGCAATAACAATAAAGACCAAACTGCCAACATAACCACTCGTCATGTTACGCGTAAAAGTTACCAAACTAAAAAATAAGCAACCAATAAAAAATGTATTGGGCAATAAAAAATAAATAAATGGCTGAAAAAAATTAATGAATTTAAATTCACCTAGTTGCCCGTTATCATTACTTGCTAACAGAAAAGCAATTAATAATCCAAAAATAATTCCGGTTAAAACAAAAACCGTTAGCAAAAAAGAAGCGCTGAACCTGCCAAATAAATAACTGAATTTGGTAATAGGTTTTGTGAAATAAAAAGAGAAACAATTGTATTGAAAATCTTTTTGAACACAGCCGGCCATTAAAGCCACACAAATTAAAAGTGTGATTAAACCAAATAAATAATCGGTATTAAAGCTGGTTAAAATACCGGCAATGGTGGTTGCCGAATTTATATATGAATTGGTATCGGCTGTTACGCCGCTAAACATACCTGATACAGCCGCGCCTAATAAAAATGCCAGGGCAAGAAAAACAACAAAATAAATATAAACACCCGGCCGTTTTAGCCATTGTTTTAATTCGTAAGCAAAAATTTCTTTGAACATATTATTTTGTTTTAATATATGAGAAATAAACATCTTCCAGATCACCTTCAATAGCTGTAAATTTTGGGTCAGGCAAAGAATCGCTCATGACGTGTACCACAATTTTTCCTTCAGAAACCCTGGTTGAGATCACATTGTATTTTTCGCGATACTCTGTAATTTCTTCTTTATTGATAATTACCTTATATACTTTGCCTTTTAAAACTTCTAAAGCCTCGGTTGTTTTTCCTTTAAACATAACCTGGCCAAGATTCATAACCGCCATATTATTGCAAAGGTTACTCACATCTTCAACAATGTGTGTAGATAGAATTACAATAATATTTTCTCCAACTTCGCTTAATAAATTATGAAAACGGTTTCTTTCCTGGGGATCTAAACCGGCCGTTGGCTCATCCACAATAACCACTTTTGGATTACCCAGCAAAGCCTGTGCAATACCAAAGCGCTGACGCATACCACCGCTATAATCACCAATATACCTGTTGCGTACCTCGTATAAATTGGTTTGATGCAATAATGCGTCACACACTTCTTTACGCTCTGTTTTATTGGAGATACCTTTTAATATGGCAAAATGATGCAGCATATCATCGGCACTTACCTTTGGATAAAAACCAAAATCCTGCGGTAAATAACCAAGCGCTTTACGCATTTCTTCTTTATTGTTTATCACATCCAGGTTATCTAAAAAAATAGTTCCTTCAGTGGGTTCCTGTAAGGTAGAAATGGTACGCATTAAGCTGGATTTGCCCGCGCCGTTTGGGCCAAGCAAACCAAACATGCCATTTGATATTTCTAAATTTACATTTGATAAAGCGCGTAATCCTCCAGGATACACTTTACTGAGGTTTGATATTTTTAATTCCATAATTGTATTAAAGATAAAGGTTAAGACGTAGTGGGTAAATTAAAAGTTACAGAAAGTAGAAATACTTACATGAACAGCAAAAAAGCGGGATGAATGTCGTTAATGGAATATGTAAAATGTATTATTTTACAAGTTTAAAATTTGTAACATTAATTTGCTTATCGCAAATAAAGAATTCGTCCTGTATGGCGTTAGAAGCCACAATAACCGTGCGGTTTTGAGAGTATTCTTTAATAATGTTTTTATACCAGGCTATTGCATTGGCATCTAAATTAGAAACAGGTTCGTCCAGTAACAATAAAGGTGTATCGCATAAAATAGCAACTCCTAATTTTAAACGTTGTTTCATACCACTACTAAATTGTTTTATGAATTTATCTTTTGCTGCTTCAAGATCCAACAGCTTAATTATTTCTTCGGTGGAAAGATCGTTAATGAAAGGTTTAAAAATTTTAGTGTGGTCGATCATCTCGGTTAACGTAAAATCTTCAACTAACTGAATGTATGGTGACGCAAATGAAATATAATTTTTTATTTTATCAACCGGAATTATTTTGTCATCTACCTTATAAATTACTTCTCCCTCATTCTCGGTAATAAAGCCACTTATAACTTGTAATAAAGTAGATTTACCGGAGCCGTTGCCGCCAAGCACAACAACTTTATCGCCAGTATTGATAGTATAAGTAAGGCCTTTAAAGATCCATTCTTTGCTAAATTTTTTACCGAGATTATTGAGTTGAATGGAGAACATCATTTTATATCCCTTTTACGATGCCGTCTTTTTGATTGCGGATAAAATCTACAATTTGTTTTCGTACTGCAGTTTCCGGCATTTCATTTTCAACAATTTCTAAGGCGTTAGAAATATTATGCCCGCGCACAAAAATTATACGGTAAATATCCTCTATTTGTTTTATCAATTCTTTGTCAAAACCTCTTCTTGCTAAACCAATGGTATTTACGCCAATAAACTGCAGCGGTTCTCTTGCAACCCTGCAATATGGCGGCACGCTTTTTCTAACTAATGATGCGCCTGCAATGAATGAATGCGCACCAATATTTACAAATTGTTGTGCTGCTACAACACCTTCAATTATTACAAAATCTTCAACGGTAATATGACCTGCTAAACTGCCGTTGTTTGCAATAATAACATTGTTACCTATTGCACAATCATGCCCCAAATGTGTGTAACACATAATTAAACAGTTATCACCCACCTTTGTGGTCATGCGATCTGCGGTGCCTTTGTGAATGGTTGCAAATTCTCTGATCACCGTGTTTTTTCCAATAACTGTATTTGATCTTTCGCCTTTGTATTTTAAATCCTGATTTACGATACCAATTACAGCACCCGGAAAAATTTTGCAGCCACTTCCAATAATTGTATCAGGATAAATTAAGGCATTAGGATGAATGTGACAATCATCTCCAATTTCAACATCTTCGTATATTGTTGCAAATGCTTCGATAGTAACATTTTTACCGATCTTAGCTTTTGGACTTACGTTTGCTAGAGGTGAGATCATAAATTAAGTCAATTGTGGTTCTGCTGTTTTTACTTCATGCCCTTTTACTTTAACGATCTGCGCCATCATTTCAGCTTCCATCACCGGTTTGTTATTTACATAAGCAACACCACGCATGTGGCAAATACCACGACGAATAGGCGTTACCAATACTAAGCTAAACACAACCGTATCGCCGGGAATTACCATCTTTTTAAATTTAACACCATCAATTTTCATGAAGTAAGTTAAATAGTTCTCAGGATCGGGCACTGTTTTTAAAACCAAAACACCGCCACATTGCGCCATGGCTTCAATTAGCATTACACCGGGCATTACAGGGTTATCAGGAAAATGCCCTTTAAAAAATTCTTCGTTTAAGGTTACATTTTTTACACCAATAACATGCTCTTCAGAAAGCTCCATAATTTTATCTACCAACAGCATAGGCTGACGGTGAGGTAAAATTTTCATAATATCCATGATGTTTAAAAGCGGTGGCTTGTTAAGATCAATTTTTGGATAATCTTTTTCCTGTTTTTGTTTTTTAGCTAATGCTTTTAATTTTTTTGCAAACTCAACATTGCCGGCATGGCCCGGGCGTGCTGCTAAAATGTGCACTTTCATTGGCCTGCCAACCAAAGCCAAATCGCCAACAATATCTAATAATTTATGGCGGGCCGGCTCATTATAAAAATGAAGTTTTGTATTATTTAAAACGCCACGTCCTTTTACCTCCACATCGGGCTTATTAAATACTTTACGTAAATGATCTAATTTATCTTTTGGTAATTCGCTATCTACCAAAACAATTGCATTATCCAGATCGCCACCTTTAATTAAATTATGTTGCAATAACATTTCTAATTCTCTTAAGAATACAAATGTTCTGCAAGGTGCAATTTCCGATTTAAACTCGCGTAGATTATACATCGAAGCATGTTGCGTACCTAATACTTCACTTCCGTAATCTACCATTACAGTTACGCGAAATTCATCTTGCGGTACCGCTAACATTTCTACTTTTTTGATCGGGTCTTCAAAGGTTAAATTTTCAGTTAATTCAAAATATTCACGCTCTGCATTTTGTTCAACAATGCCTGCGGTTTCTAATATCTCAATAAATTTTAATGAGCTCCCATCCATAATTGGCATTTCGGGGCCGGTAACCTGTATCAAACAATTATCAATACCCAAACCCATTAAGGCTGCTAAAACGTGCTCTGTTGTATGTACTTTTGCGCCATTTTTCTCAAGCGTTGTACCACGCGATGTATCTACCGCCAGATCTGCATCTGCATCAATAATTGGCTTTCCTTCCAAATCAATTCGCTGAAATTTATACCAATGGTTCTCCTCTGCAGGATTAAAAGTTAAAGTAACAGGTGCGCCTGTGTGCAAACCTACTCCCGAAATAGAAACGGGGCTTTTTATGGTTCTTTGTTTATCGCTCATAACAGTAAAAAAATCGTGTGTTGTAAATGTAGTTAAATTTACGAATTTTTACTAAAACTGTAAATAGGGAAGCAGTTTATTATAAACAGATTCGTCTTTTATAATGTCCTTTAGGTTACTGGCGGCAATAATAGCCTTTTTGCGCCAATCAAAGATGGTTTTTGTTAATTCGTAACTCAAATAAGGATGTTTATTTATCATCTTAAAATCGTCTTTATTCAGGTCAATTTTTTTGATAAGAGAAGCATCTATTTTAATTGAATTTTTTACTTTTTCGTAAAGCTCCTCATTAAAACCATAAACTTCTTTTAACTGCTGAATGTTTGTATAGCCGCCAAGAATAGAACGGTATTTTAAAATACGTTTTGCAAAGGTCGGGCCAATACCATTTAATTCGATCAAGGCTAAACTATCGGCAGAATTCAATTCTACTTTTTCTTTTACAGTATTTTTTGTTGGAACAGAAGTTATTATTTCTTCCTTAACTATAGTCTTATTTTCAGATGCTTTTTTATTTTCAATTAAAATATAAGGTTCCAGTTGCGCAAAAAAACTATCTGAAATACCATATACTTTTTGCACGTCTTTTTTTACTTTAAAAACAAATCCTTTATCGCGGAATTTTAAAAATGTTTTTGCTGTTTTTTCTTTAAATCCCAATAACAATAACTCATCAAATAAAACAGTGTTAGGATCAAACACAAATAAGTTATAGTCTTTCTTCTCTTCTGAGTAATTATTTGAAAACTGCTTTTGTGAAATTTCATAAGCGCTATCCAATCTTTTTTCCAACAGAGGCAAATTCTTTATCACAACGTTTCCCTCTGTAATAAAGCAGGGATAAATTATCCTGACCAACAATAAACTAAAACTAATTATGGCAAGAACCAATAATCCGTTGCGTTGTTGTTTATTGAAGCCAAAAAAATTATTCAGAAAACTATTCACTGCTTTTATTCATTTTAAACATGTAAAAAACAGGAATACCTAATAACATAATTAAAACACCCAAACCGGTATTTAAGGTTTTAAAAATCAACAGATCAATACAAATAGCTGATGCCAGTAAAATATATAAGGCCGGAAGTATAGGATAACCAATGGCTTTGTAAGGACGTGGTGTCTCTGGCTCTTTCTTTCTTAAATAAAATAAAGCAGAAATGGTAACGATGTAAAATACCAAAGAGGCAAAAGTGCAATAATCGAGTAACGACCCATATGAGCCACTTAAACATAATATAGAGGCCCAGATGGCCTGGAACCAGAGAGCTTTTGAAGGAACGGAATTTTTATTGATGAATGCTGCCGATTTAAAGAACAAACCCTCTTTTGCCATAGATTGAAACAAGCGCGAGCCGGAAAGAATTAAACCATTATTACATCCAAACGTAGAAATGATAATCAAGGCGGCCATTAAATAAGAAGCCACATCCCCAAACACGGCAGACATGGCTGCGGTGCCTACTCTATCATTTTGGGCATAAGCAATTCCCTTTTCAAAAACATTTTGCCCCTCAGATGACCCAAGCGCGGGAAGCAACATAAAATAAGCCACATTAGCCAATACATATAAAACCGTAACAATTAAAACACCGATTAATAAACCTAATGGGATGTTTTTTTGCGGCTCTTTAACTTCGCCTGCAATAAAGGTAACATTGTTCCAGGCATCGCTGCTAAATAAAGAACCAATTAACGCCACACCCATTGCACTTAATAAAGTAACTATGCTAATATTTCCGCCGCTTGTTGCATTTATGTTGCCAGACCCTGAAAAAGGCAATTGCATGTTGTTATGCCAGTACCCCGCTTTGTAACCGATAAAAAAACCAATACCAATAAGCCCAAGAAGCGCCAGCAATTTTGCACTTGTAAAAACACGCTGAATAATTTTACCGTTATTAAGGCCCAGAGTATTTATGTAAGTAAGAACTAAAACAGAGCAAACGCCCAATACCTGTGTAGTAGAAACCGAAAAATTACCTATTTGCAATAAAATATGTTGCTCATCAAAAAAAGGAATAAAAACACCTACAAATCTTGCAAAAGCAACAGCTACCGCAGCAATTACACCAGTTTGAATAACCGCAAAAACGGTCCATCCATACACAAAAGCGGTTAATTTACCGTAAGCGCGTTGTATGTAAATGAATTGTCCGCCGGCTTTTGGCATCATGCCGGCCAGCTCGCCATAACTTAAGGCGGCAAATAAAGTAATAACTCCACTTATGAGCCAGCACATTAAAACCCAAAACGGAGAGCCCAAAACCCGCATCATATCCGCACTTACAATAAAAATGCCCGAGCCTATCATGCTCCCCGAAACGATCATAATAGTATCGAACAGATTTAAACTTCGTTTTAATTCGCTCATAATTGGTTTATGGTTTTAAAGATACTTAAATTTGCAACCAATCAAAACAAGCAGTTTTTTTAAATGAAAGTTATTGGCAAGCGCATAAGCATTTTACATAAAGAGAATTTATTAAGTATTGTAATTTTACCTACTACAGATAAAAAAAAGCTGAACCTGATGTTCTTATGGCTTTTTGCGTGGACCGTTTGCGGCGTAATTGTTTTAGTAAATTATTTTAAAATGTACGATAAAGATACACGTGTATTTATGATGGTGTACCTTGCATTTTGGGCTTATTTTGAATTTAAGATAGCACGCGCTTTTATGTGGAAACGCAACGGGAAAGAAAAGATCTGGATCCAGAATGATACAATTCACTATCAACGCGAGTTAAATAAAAAAGGAAAAGTAAAAGAATATAGTTTAAACCTTGTTGATGATTTTAAAATTATTGATGTGAGCAACACAAGTTGGGCCGATAACATCAATCAAAGCTTTTGGGTAAAAGGCGGTGAACGTTTGGAGTTTATATCGCAAGGCAGAGCTATACGTTTTGGCATGCAAATAAACGATGAAGAGGCCCGTTCGGTTTTTAATGAAATCAATAAATTTATTTTCGGAAAGAAATGACCTTTTAGCAATTACTACTAATTAAAATTTGTTATAAATTCATAGTTTCAAAAGCAGGTAAAGAGTTCGATGTATTCAAAAAATAATAAATTTATTAAAGATTATCAGGAGGTAGACAAAAACCTGGAAGAAACCAGATTGTATTTTCTGATACTTGGATGCTTGTTTCCAATTACCGAAATTTTTATTGAACTTTTTAAGATTCGCCTTGAAAGCGAATTAATATCAAATATAACTGTTGGCTTAGTTTTTATCACTGCGTACTTTTTAAGCGCTAAAAACAAATTCTTTCAATTACATGTAAATTTAATTTTTAATTGGATTTTTTTAATTATTACGTGTTTTGTTGCTTACAAAGTAATTTTTAAACCATTTGAATTGCTTACTTATAGTGAGTTTATGATACTTATTTTCTTTTCATATGGCGTATTCAGAAACCTAAATTACTTTTTGATTTTTAATGTAACATTAATTAGCACATTTATAGTTTTATTTATAATAAGGCATTTTGAGTTTAACCTTAGTATTATTTACTTAAACTCAATACTAACTTTAGCGGTATTAAGTTACACCCGGCATATTGCTATTCGTAATTCTAATAAAAAGCTTATTTTTTCAAACAGTATTGTACACAATGGCAGTTCACTTGTTATTGCCACCAACAGTTCAGGCGAAGTTTTATTCTGCAGCAAAAATATCATAAAAATATTAGGTTATACAAACCAGCAAGTAATGGGAATGAATTTTTGGTACCTCACAGAAGATAAAGATTTTGAATTGATAGATTATTCACAAAAGTATGACCCTAATAAAACATACATAAGAAAACTGAAATGCAGCAATGGAGATTACAAGTATATTCAATGGCAGGATAACAAATATGGCGAAAATTTATATGTTGGAGTTGGACAAGATGTTACCGAAAAAATAAATCTGCAAAATGAGTATCAAAAACTTATTCAATCTGCTAATGATATTATTTATAAAACCGATAAACTTGGCAATTTTACTTTTGTAAACGACTTTGGCTGTAAAGCTTTAGGTTATACCGAGGAGGAATTAATTGGCAAACATTTTACAAGCCTTATACGTGCCGATTTTGTACGACAAATTTCTTTATTCTACGTAAAAAATGCTAAAACAAGTAGTAAGTATATTACACAGGAATTTCCGGTACGTTTAAAAAACGGAAACTCTCTATGGGTATCGCAAAATGTTACTATTGAGAGGGATTCAGAAAACAATATTATTAGCTTTTCGGCTATTGTAAGAGATATTTCAGATGTAAAGCAAGCAGAAGCCATTAAGCTTATTAAATTAAAGAAAATAGAAAAATTTAATTCTATTATCAAAGAACTTACGCTTAAACCAAATGCAGCCACCGACACATTAAATGAAATTTTAGAGAATATTGTTACTAAAGCTGCTATAGCCTTGGAAGTAAACAGGGCAAGTGTTTGGAATTACAAAAACAAAAGCATCATTTGTATAAAAGCATACAACAAAGCCAATAAAGACTATAAAGAAGGGGATTCGTTCTCTGAACTATTGTTTCCCGATTATTTTAAAGCATTTACACAAGGAATTTCAATCATTGCAAATAATATTTGTGAAAACGATTATACAAAAGATTTTTGTAAATCGGTAGATAACGATATAAAAGCACTGATAGATATACCTATTTTTTCAAACGCGGCATTAGCCGGAGTAATTTGCTTTGAAATGACAGAAAATTTCAGAATCTGGGAAGAAGAAGACGTAAATTTTGCCCGCTCTATTGCTGATATTATCTCCATCTCCTTTGAAGCGCAAGGAAGAAGAAAAGCAGAAAAGCAATTACTCTTCAGAAGTGAAATCTTAGGTGCCATTGCCCGAACAACTGAAAAGTTACTAATAAGTGAAAACATCCAAACAACTTTAAACGAATCTTTGAAAATCATTGGTGAAGCAACACGTGTAGACAGGGTTTGTTTTTACAGTTTTGAGCCAAAACAACAGGTTTTAAATATTAACAGCAAATGGTTTAGCGAAAAATACAGTTCGCATAGCGGTAATAATTGGGGAGATGTTTTGACCGCAAGAGAAATACCCATATTATTTGAACAACTTCGTAATAACAAATCATTTTTTAGTATAATAAATCAATCTTCTGATAAAGATGTTGTTAACGTGTATGGAAGCCAAAACATTCTTTCAACATTAATATTTCCCCTCTTTATAAAAAATGAGCTTTACGGGGCTATAAGCTTTGATGATTGTAAAATTGAGAAAAAATGGTCTGACGATCAAATGCTGATCTTAAATTCATTAATTACAAATATTACAAATGCTATTGAACGGATTGATAATGAAAATGCAATTAAAACAAGTGAAGGAAACTTCAGGCTTTTAAATGAAACTATAGATGATGTTTTTTGGTTGTATGATCTTATCGAAAAAAGAATTCTTTATATCAGCCATTCATCAGCTGAAATACTTGGAATTGATGCTGAGGAATTTTATAAAACAGATAATTATTGGAAAAACTATATTTTTGATGAAGATAAACCGGCAATTTTAAAAGCACATGAAAAGGTTGAGATAGACGGCTTTTATGAATTGGAATATAGAATAAATGGCAGAAATGGTGAAATAAAGTGGATCTACGAAAAATCCTTCGGCATTAAAGATGAAAATGGCAGGTACGTCAAAAGTTCGGGTATTTGTACAGACATCACTGAAAAGAAAAAGACTGAACTGGCTTTAATTGAGAGTGAAACAAATTTCAGGCAAATTAACGAAACCATACAAGACGTTTTTTGGCTGTATGATATAAAAAACAGGAAGTATTTATACATAAGCCCTAACTCTGAAGAGATATTTGGTATACCAGATTGGGAATTCTACCAACATATTCATATGAAGCGCAATTTTGTTTTTAAAGATGATGAATATGTTTTTAAAAACGCCGAAAGCTGGTTGTTAAAACAGGATTCTTACGAGATAGAATATCGCATCAAAAAAGACGGTATGTTAAGATGGATAAACGAAAAATCGTTTGCCATAAGAAATGAGCAGGGTGAATTGATAAGAAACTCGGGCATTTGCAGAGATATTACCGGGCAAAAGGAAGCAGAACATGAGATTAAACAACTCTCACTGGTAGCGGAAAAAACAACTAACGGTATACTTATTGCAGATCCTGAAGGGAAGGTTGTTTGGGCTAATCAAAGTTTTTTAGAATTGTTTGAAATCGATTTAAGAAACCTGGTAGGCAAGCGGCCGCGTGATTTGTTCTTTGATAAGAAAAGTGATGACGTTATAAAACAAATGGAAAAGGATAACGGCAGCAATTTTTCTCGCGAGTATGAAGTTGTGACATATACTTCTAAAAAGAGACTATGGATAGAACTGAACAGCACCGTTATTGCCGATGATAATGGCAAAACTATACAGCAAATTGAAGTAATAAACGACATCACCGAAAAAATAAAAGATAAGAATGAATTAAAACGTTATTCGCTTGAGCTTGAATTTCAAAACACCTTAAAAGAAAAGTTAATTAACGCAGCAGATATTGAAGAAATTGCGAGGGAAACTTTAGGGTTTGTTAAATCAAACATTAAAAATTGTATTCGTATTTCTTTACTCACATTAGATGAAAAGAAACAAAACTTATACGGTTATCTTTTTAGCGGAAAAGAAATTGAGAAAATAAGCTATAACGTTAAAGAATTTAAAAGTTTTGAGGTCGTTAAACAAGGCAAACCATATATTGAAAACGATTTGCAAAACTCCTTGGAAAGGTCTCTTTCAGACGATACCATTATTAAAACAAACACCCGCTCATATATTGTTTTACCCGTTATTTATAATAAAAATTTAACCGGCACATTAAATATTGGTTTCGATTGTAAGTTTACACTTACCGAATTGGAAGTAAAAAACCTGGAAAACTTTACTTCACTTCTATCGGTAGCTATACAGCAACTTAATTTAAAAAACAGCTTACTGGATAAGAACCGCGACAACATTGGTAGCTTAATGTATGCAAAAAATATTCAAAATACCATTTTACCAAACTTAAAAACCTCTTTCCCTGTTTTACGCGACGTTTGTTTACTTTTCAGGCCAAGAGATATTGTAAGTGGAGATTTTTACTGGGCTAAAGAAGATGATCAAAATGTTTATATTGCTGTTGCAGATTGTACAGGACATGGTGTGCCTGGCGCTTTTTTAACGCTTATTGGAAGTAAAATACTTGACCAAATAATTGTTGAAGAGAAAATAACTTCTCCTTCCGAAATATTAACAACACTTGATGAGAAATTATTTAACTCACTAAATTCAAAAAAAGATACCCTTGTTAGAGACGGAATGGAAATTGCAATTTGTATGATCAATAAAAAAGATAAAAAACTAAGTTTTGCCGGATCAGGCCTTGGCTTGATTTATTTTATCAATGAACAAGAATTTTATGTGAGAGGACAATTAAAATCAATAGGCGATTACAGGCAGGAGAGTTTTTTATTTGAAAATTACCAAATGGATATAACGGGTAATGAACAATTCTTTATGGCTACTGATGGTTACCAGGATCAGTTAGGCGGCGAAAAATATAAACGACTTTCGAAAAAGAGAACAATAGAAATATTAAACAGCCTGCAAGGTTTATCTCCGGAAATGCAGGAATCATTACTTAAAAAAGAACTGGATAAACATATTGGTACCTACGCTCAAACCGATGATATCACTGTTTTAGGATTTAAAATAAACATTAATTAATAATATATAGATAAATGAAAGATCTGATAATATTTCATACAGACGAATCGCCGGAAGTTAATTTTAAAACTAGCGGACAATGCTTAATAAAAGGTGTTTCAATTCCGGAGAATGTGTCTAAATTTTATTCTCCCATAACCGACTGGTTAGACAATCTAAAACACAACTTACCGAATACTGTAGTGTTAACTTTTGAAATAGAATATATAAACACCAGCACCTCAAGGGCATTTATTGATATTGCCCGTAAAATTGCCTCCTTTAAAGATCTTGGTAAAACGGTGAAAATTATCTGGCGCTATGCAGAAGATGATGAGGACAACCTTGATCTTGGAAAAGATATTGAATACAGCTCCAAAACAGATTTTGTTTTTGAAGTAATATAATTTAACTTTAAAATTAACCAGAAAATACTAAATTTATAGAATGATTGAAGATCCGAAAATAAGGGCGCTGCTAAATGATATAAGCCATCGTGATAAGATTAAAGATTATCTTTTGGTAATTTATGGTCAATTTAATCAGGACATACTCGTTTCTGCAATTAAATTAATTGAAAAAAAATTGGTTCTCGAAAAATTTCCCGCTAATGTTATTACAAAAACTAAGATAATTTGTACGGAAATGTTGCAGAACATTACAAAACATAAGCAAGAGGATACCGGTATATTACCTTATTTTATAGTAGGTACAAATGATAAAACTTTAAATATTTTATCGGGAAATATTATTACCGAAAGCTCAAAAACCATAATTGAAAGCAAGCTTAACGAATATATTAAAATTAACAAAGGCGATTTCAGAAGTTATTATGTAGAAGCATTTAAAAATTCAGTACTTTCCAATAAAGGAAATGCCGGCCTGGGTCTATTAGAAATTGTTTACCGCTCTAATCAAAATGTGAAATTTAAAATGCAAGATGTTAAAGATGGTTATTTTTCTTTTGATCTTGATGTTGTTGTTAACGAAAAAGCAACCGGTAGCTAAATGAAAAATTTAATTATAGAATCAACAATTGGCACACCAAAAGTAGAGTTTGATATTAAGGCGGGCAGTTTGAAGATAACCGGAATTTGCACCCCCGAAAATCCTAAACAGTTTTTTGAGCCTATTATGTCTACACTAAATGATTTTCAGGGTACAGGAAAGCCCTTAACAATTGAAATATTTTTAGAATATTTTAACTCAGGTTCTTCAAAGGCACTGCTTAATTTATTCTTAGAAACAGCTAAAACAGCTAATGAAACAAATATCCATTGGTTGTCGGAAGATGAGGAGTTAAAAGACGCCGGAATCATTCTTGAAGAAATAAGCGGTTTGAAATTTAAGTATATAGATATTTAATACAATTTTAAATAAAAAAAGCCATTTATATAAGGGCTTTTTTTAAATCATAACTAAGCAGTTTTTACTTTTTTGTTAATATAAACTATTAACCATTTAACACCAAAACCTACGGCTGTTAATATTAAAAGTAATCCCCAAATACTTACAATACCTAAAACAAATTCTTTTAATATCTTAAAGCCATTTAAAAAAGAATTGCCTAATTTGCTAAAAAAAGAGGGTTGGTAAGGTTCAACATGTTCTTGCACTGCCAATAGTTGCTTCATTACTGATTGTGCCTGATAAGCCTCAAGATTAATGGTACTGTAATTTACCTGGTCGGCCAATTCATATGATTCAATTCTTTTTTCATCGGCCAAAGTTTGTTTAATCAGTATGTTTTCTTCTGTACTTAATACCTGCGATTGTTTTGTAGTTACTTTTGGGGCTTTTTGCTGAAGCTTATTCGTATAATTTTTATAACGGTTATCGGCTAATTTGTTTGAGAATAATTTCATTTTTACATCATCCGAACGTAAGGTTCTGTAATCAATAAATAAAGCCAAATCACTTATTTGCCTTAATACCGTATCTAACTTTTGGTTGGGCACACGGAGCGAAATATGATTTGTTGTGGTATAAAATGTTTGTTCTAAAATAGAATCTTTATTTATTCGGGTAGATTGTGTGTAATTTTTATTGGACACCAATTCGCTTGACGAAATATAACCTCCGTATCCGGTAACAATATCTTCAATTTTTTTGCTTGAATTTAAAACATTATCTACCTTAAATTTAAGATCAGCCTTACGTATAAAATTATGCGAAATACCATTAATAGTATCGGTTGCAATACCTTTCATATATGCAGAAACAGAATCGGCAACTGCTTCTGAAGCAGCCATCTTTGCTTTGTCTTCCATATCAGATATGCGCTCTGCTGATGGACCACAGCTTATTAAAATCGAAGAGGAGATTAAGAACGAGAAAAATTTGATTCCAAAATTTACAAGCAATACAGTTCCCGTTCTAACAAAAGCCTTGCCTTGGTTAGAACAATTTTTTAAATTGTTCATACGTTGATTGATTTATTATTTATACCTAAAATAAAAAAAGGTAACCTTTTTGGAGAAATCTGTTAAAAGCTAACCACTAAGATATTAAGATCGCAAAGAAAAGCACTAAGGTTTTTAACAGATAACCCCTTAGTGAAACTTAGTGTTATCTGTCCTTAGTGGTAAAAAATTAATGCAGAATTTTAAACACCAATTCCTTTAACAGCTCGCCATTCTCAATGCTAGGATTATCAACGCCTTTGGCTTTAAGATCGCACTCTTTTAAATAAGCAAAAATGTGTTTAAGCTTTGCCGTATTGTAATTTAAAGCCGCCTTTGCATAACCATCTACAAAATATGGATTAACGCCTAATGCGCCCGCTGCTGCAAATTTACTTTTGTCGGGTAAAAAATGGTACTTTAAAATTTTACTAAAGTAACCATACAAAGAACTTAATACCATTACCGCAGGATGTTCTTTTTCATTAAATGCAAAATAATTAACTATTTGGTTTGCCTTTAATATATCCTTTTTTGCAAGCGCATCTTGCAATTCAAATACATTAAAATCTTTACTGATGCCAATATTATCCTGTACCAATTCGGCAGTGATCTCTTTTCCTTTTGGCAAAGAAATTACCAACTTACTTATTTCGTTTGAAATTTTACTAAGATCATTTCCTAAAAACTCAGATAATAAAAAGCTTGCTTTTGGTGCAATAGTATAACCACTGTCTTTTACATAGTTGTTGATCCAATCAGGCACCTGGTTATCGTATAACTTTGATGACTCAAAATACACAGCGTTTTTTTGAAGTGCTTTTGCCATGGCACTTCTCTTATCGATGGTTTTATATTTAAAACAAAACACCAAAATAGTGGTAGGCTGCGGGTTGGCAATATAACTTACAAATTGCTGCGTAGCGCTGTTAGGATTATTTTTAGATGCAGCAGAGCTATCGTCTCCTCCTGCACTTTTATTTAATTCTTTAATATTCTGTGCTTCCTTAACAATTACCACCTGGTGCTCACTCATCATAGGAAACTGTTTTGCAAGACCAAGTATACTTATCAGGTCGGTATCTTTGCCATACACTACATTTTGGTTAAATTCCCTGTCGGCCTCTTCTAAAACATTATTCTCAATATAATCGCTAATAAGATCTATATAATAAGCTTCTTCGCCGGATAAAAAATAAATGGGTTTAAAAATGCGGCGCTTAAGATCTAGTAGTATTTGATTCGCTTCTTTCAAGTTTATAAAATATTTTAAAAATTCATTTTAATAATAAATGTGGTGCCTCTTGTTTTTTCAATGTTTAAAGTGGCGTCTAACTGTTCTGCTAAAATATGGATAAGCTCCATACCCATTGATTTTTGATTTAAATTCTCAAAGTTTTCAGGCAAACCTTTTCCGTTATCGCTTATCTTTAAAATACAACTCTCTTCAACATCTGTCAATAAAACAGAAACCTGGCCTTTTGCTTTTTCAGAAAAAGCGTGTTTATATGCGTTGGTCAATATCTCATTTATCATTAAACCCAAAGGCACAGCCGTATCAATATTAATTTTGCGGTTACGCGCGGCAATAGATGTAGTTAAATCAATATTATCTGAAAAAATAGTTGCTTGTACCTGGCTTACTAAATTTTCTACATAATCGCCCAAGCTAATGGTAGAGATATTGTCTTTTTGATACAACATTTGATGCGTTAACGAAATGGCATTTATCCGCTGTTGTGCATCTTTTAAAATTGTTTCGGTAGTTGAATCTTCTACTTTTCCTATCTGCAAACTTAACATGCTCGAAATTATTTGCAGGTTGTTTTTTACACGGTGATGTATCTCTTTTATTAACGCTTCTTTTTCTTTAAGTGATTGCTCTATTAAAAAATTTTGTGAACGTATTTGTTTATTTTTTATAGAAAGTTGTTCTTCACGTCTTTTAAAATTGCGATTGTTTAAGAACATAAAAATAATTACGGACGAAAGAATAATAATACCTGCGAGCATATAGGCCCTGAAAGAGCGTTGCTTGGCATCTTCAAATTTACTCTGTTCCAGTAAACGGTCTTTTTCATTTAACTCTACTTCACTTTTTTCAATGTTAATGGCAAGACTTTGGTTCTTTAAATTCCTTTCTTTTTCTAAAACCTGAAAACTATCGTTTATGGCAACATATTGCTGATAACTTTCGCTGGCCTTAAAAAAATTTTTAGTTGAATTATAATAACTAGCAGAGGTTAATAAAAGCCTCAACTTTGGCGCAATACCTTTTACTTTTTCGTTAATGAGGGTTTGTGCAGAATCTAAATATTTTTTCGCAAGCTCTTTTTGATTAAGTTGTACGTAGCATTTGGTTAAAAGATTATAACTATTAAACGCGCTTTCGTAATTCTCAACTTTTAAACTATAATAAACATCTATCTTTAAAAGCGGGATGGCTGCTTTAGCATCGCCCTGGTTAAAATAACTTAAAGCTAAATTACCATCTATCAAAGCAATAAAAAATTTATAAAACGTTTCTTTGTCTTTTGTATATTTTTTGTGTACCAATAAATTTTTCGCTCTTAAAAAATAAAACCGGGCACTGTCTGATCTTTTTTTTGCGTTGAAAAAAACACCTATATCATTGTAAAAATTGGCGTAAGCATCTGTATCATTTTTAGTAATGTGTTTTTTTGCCTCAATGCGACGTTCTTTAATGGCATCATCAGTTAATCCCAACATATTATAAAGCGAACTTTTTGGCAAACCGTAATCAATAGTTAATGTATCGCTTTTTCTATCCCACTTCAATTCCATTAAGTGATGAATTTCAAAAGCTTTATTAATATCTCTTATTTTAACAAAAGCGTTTTTTAGCATCGAATAACATCGTAACGAATCTTGTATGTTGGTGGTATGCTTGCGTAAACTATTCTCTAAAATCAAAATGGCTTTAGTATAGTTTTGACTATGCAGTTCAATATCTGCTTCTATCTTATCTAATAAAAATTTAGCTTCGCGGCTTTGCGATTTCATGTAGATCAAACTTTTTGCCTTATCTAACGAATCTTTTATTTCGGGATAAATATCTTTTATATCCGAAAACGGAACCGAAGCAACCAGTTGAACTTTACCTTTTACATCGGCCTGATAAAATTTTTGTAAAAATAATTTGTGATCAACCTGTGCTTTAAAAAATAAAGGCACAAGAAATACAACGATACAAATATGTTTTAAGTTGTTCTTCAAAATAAAATTATCCTGCCCAGCCATCACGATCTAAGCTTCTGTATTGAATGGCTTCGGCAATATGATTGGTTTCTATATTTTTTGAATTATCCAAATCGGCAATAGTGCGTGCTACTTTTAGAATACGATCGTAAGCACGTGCGCTTAAACCTAAACGCTCCATGGCATTTTTTAAAAGCGCATTTCCTGTATCGTTTAGCTCACAATAAGTTTTAAGATCTTTCGTTCGCATTTGTGCGTTACAATGTACGTTCTCATCAGCTTCAAAACGCATACTTTGTAAAAGCCTTGCTGCAATTACGCGTTCACGTATGTTTTTGCTCGATTCAGTATTTGACTGTTTACTTAATTCGCTAAATGGTACCGGCGTAACTTCTATATGAAGATCGATACGATCTAACAAAGGGCCGCTTATTTTATTTAAATATTTTTGTACAATGCCGGGGGCGCATACACACTCTTTTTCGGGATGGTTGTAATAACCGCAGGGACAAGGATTCATGCTCGCAATTAACATAAAACTTGCAGGATAATCAACACTAAATTTTGCACGACTAATGTTCACTACCCTGTCTTCGAGCGGTTGGCGCATTACTTCAAGCACTGTTCTTTTAAACTCAGGTAATTCATCTAAAAATAAAACACCGTTGTGCGCCAAGCTAATTTCGCCAGGTTGCGGATTATTTCCTCCACCTACCAAAGCCACATCACTAATGGTATGGTGCGGACTACGAAAGGGGCGTTGTGTTACAAGGCCCTTGCCTCCTTTGCCGGTTTTGCCGGCAACACTATGAATTTTTGTGGTTTCTAATGCTTCGTGTATAGTAAGTGGTGGTAAAATACTTGGCAGGCGTTTGCTTAGCATGGTTTTACCGGCTCCCGGTGGGCCTATTAATATAGCATTGTGGCCGCCAGCCGCTGCAATTTCCAAAGCGCGTTTTATATTTTCCTGGCCTTTAACATCCGAAAAATCAAATTCAATATTCTCGAGTTGGTTTAAGAATGCGGTGTTCAGGTCTATTTTTGCGCGCTGAAGTTCTTCGCCGGTATTAAAAAAATTAATTACCTGTTTTATGTTATTAGCATATAAAACCTCCAAACCATCAACAACGGCAGCTTCCGAGGCATTTACTTCGGGTAAAATTATACCTTTAAAGCCTTCTTTTTTAGCCTGTATGGCAATTGGCAATGCGCCTTTAATTGGCCTTATCTCCCCATCAAGCGCCAGTTCGCCCATTATTACATAATCGCCTATTAATTGGGCCTTAATTTGTTCGCTGGCGGCTAAAATTCCTACGGCAATTGTTAAATCGTAAGCAGAGCCTTCTTTTCTGATATCTGCTGGTGCCATGTTTACGGTTATTTGCTTGCCGGGGATCTTGTGGCCATTTTGTTTTAATGCTGTATCTATCCTGTGATGGCTCTCTTTTACAGCGCTATCGGGCAATCCAACCAAATAAAAATTAATACCCGTTCCAATACTAACCTCAACAGTAACTTTGGTAGCACTTATGCCTTGCACCGCATACCCAAATGTTTTCACCAACATAAATGCAAGTTAACCAATTTATCCAATATTTAATTTTTGAGTTTTTAATTTTTTTTGTAGGTTTGGTTTAAATTATCCTTAAAAATGAAAAAACTACTACTTGCGGCATCGCTTTTTCTTACATTAACTTCTATTGCTCAGGAAAAAACTGTTGAGCTGAATTGCTATAATAAATGGGCTGCCAAGTTTGAAGACAGGGGCGCAGATGAAGTTAAAGATGGTGTTTATGAGGATGTGATAATTTCTATACGCCAGGGTGCTAAAGCAATTTGTCATAATGGCAAGGCAGAAGTTATGAAAGGTAAACTCATAAAATTTTATACTTTACTAAGTGATGGTACATACGAAGAGGTTAAAAGAACATGGAAAAATGCTTCAAATGAGAATGTTAATATCATTAACGGCATAAGTAAAAGTATGATATCGGTACATAACGAATTGATTAATGTTTTATGGCCTGCCAAAATAAAGCCTAAAAAAGCAAAGCCAACAATAGCGCCTGATCCAACAGACGATTAATTGAATTACTTAAAAAATTTAAAAGGGAAAAGCAAATGCTTTTCCCTTTTTTCGTTTGCAATTTTACAATTTGCCTTTAAAAATGACATTTTTATGACAAATAAAAGCCAATTATATACCATCTTTGCGGTATAAATTGGAGTCTTTTAAAATAATAGCCTTTACTCACAAAAACCTGCCATTCGACCTGATTGGGAAGTTACATTTGAACCAGGACGAGCAAACCACCGTTTTAGGGGCAGTAAAATTAAACTTTGGTTTTGACGAATTTTTATTTTTAAGTACCTGTAACCGTGTTGAACTTTTTATTAGCAACCAACAAGAATTAACACCCTTTTTTATTAAAGAGTTGATCTTGTTTTTAAACAGTCGTTTAAATAATGTAGAGGCCAACACTTTGTCGGAAAATGCGGAAGTGTATGTTGGCGATGAAGCGGTAGAACACATTTTAAAAGTTGCTTCTTCGTTAGATTCGTTAGTAGTTGGCGAAAGAGAAATTATTACGCAAGTGCGCAAAGCATACGATTTTTGTAATATGCTGGGCTTAACCGGAGATTTTATCCGACTGTTAACCAAACAAACTATTGAAACCGCAAAAGATATTTACACCAATACAGATATTGCAAAAAACCCGGTTTCGGTTGCATCATTAGCCTACAGGCAATTAAGAGAGCTTGGCATTAAGAACGATGCACGAATTGTATTTGTAGGAAGTGGCGAAACTAATACGGTTTTAGCGAGTTATATGCAAAAACACAAGTTCGCTAACTTTACTGTTTTTAACCGTTCGTTAGAGAATGGCAAAAAACTGGCGCAAATTGTAAAAGGCAAAGCCTTTGAATTAAAAGCTTTACCCGATTTTAAAGAAGGTTTTGATGTGCTGATTGTATGTACGGCAAGCAGCGAACCGTTAATAACAAAAGCAATTTTTGATAAACTGAGCAATAACGAAACTTCTAAAAAAGTTATTATTGATCTTGCTGTGCCTGCCAACGTGGAAGAAGCTGCAGCAAAAGATAAATTGGTGCGTTATATTGATATTAATTCTTTAAAAGCACAGGCGGAAGCTAATTTGCAATTGCGTAAAAATGAAGTTGAAAAGTGCGAGCAGATCATTAAGAGCAAAACAGAGCAATTTCGCTGGTTACATAAAGAGCGTAGAATTGAATTAGCTTTTGGAGAAGTACCCCGCCAGGTTAAAGCCATTAAAGATCTGGCATTAAACGAAGTGTTTGCTAAAGAAGTTAATTTGCTTGACCCTAACAGCAAAGAAGTTTTAGAAAAAGTGCTTTCTTATGTAGAAAAAAAATACAATGCTGTGGCTATTAAAACCGCAAAGGAGTTATTATTAAAACCAAACGAATAAATTGTTGTGTATATATAAATAAGAAAAAGCCCCTCTGCATTTTGCGAGGGGGCTTTTTTATTTTATAATAACAATTAGTTTATAAGCTGTTCGATTTAAGGTTCGAAAAAAAATGCTGTAAATTAACCCAGCTTGCTCAATACAGCAGCCAGTACCGGGAAACTTATAAATGTTAGCAGTGCATAAAAAATTCCGATCAAAGCCGGTTTAGAATTTTTATTTGGGTACTTTCCTTCGTAAAGCATTATTATCCTTTTGTAGTTCTCTTTTTTCAGGAAATAATATCTGCAAAAAAAATACCAAATAAAAAAAACTGCCACAAGGCTAATTTTTAAAATTATGCCATATGTATTATTCGTGAAAAAATCCTTCGGGAAAATAAATCTTAAAAAGAAAAGAAACATTAAGGATTGAGTAGACAAAAGAATAGAATAAAAGAAAGATGCTAAGTTTTCATCTTTTTCGCCTACCCGCTTTATTAAGGCAAACATTCTATACTGGCAGTAATATAAGAATTCGAATGTTTTTATCATGGTTTAATTGGCATTGCACGCCCATCTATTACTCCAAAGATATGGATTCTGCGACTTGATGGCTTAAGAAAATTATTAAAAAAACAGAGCTAATTTTAAGCGTTTAATGTTATTGTATTTTACGCTCGCTTTTTTTATAAATTTCAGAAATGCATCCTGTTTTGTTAACAAAGCAAATTTCCATCATCGAATCGGAAATTTTTTTTACATACAAAACAAGCAGCTTTGCTTTGCTGTTTTGATAAACATATTCCTTACTGATCTTCCGGTTTATTAAGCTTATTTGAGATAGTTTTTTATCAGCTTTCCAGTTACCTGTTTCGACAATTGGTTTTATTGGATCAAAAGCATAGCAATCGTTAAGTATTAAATAAGTACTATCCAAATTAAAAATTAAAATATCCTCACATTCAACATGTTTTGTATGCTTTGTTCCTATGTACTCCCAGGCTCCAACTAATTTAGTTGAAAGGTCTTGCGAAAAACATTTAAAATTTAAAGCAAAAACTATTAGTATGTTATATGTAATTATTTTCATATTCTACCAAACACCTCCTAAACATGAATTGTATTTAAAATAAAAGGTCCCATTTCAAAACGCAAAAGGAACCTAATGCCTAGTTTATTTTTACAATCTTATAATACACATTTTCTTTTTTGCTAAACGTAACGCGAATATAATAATTACCCGCCGGTTTGTTACTGAGGTCAAATGTATTCTCGGCACCCGTATACTTTTGCTGCGCTAATATTTTACCGGCATTATCCATCAAATAAACCGTTGTATTCTTATTCTCTTCTTCGTTATTTGCACCGGCTTTATTAAGGCTTACACTTACAGCATCCTTTGTAGGATTCGGGTAAACACTTAAACCGCGTTTAATAATAGCTTCGCGCTCTTCGTTCATTTCTTTTGTGCTATCTTGATTAGGAAGGTTTGGATTAAATCTGAAATTTAAACCCACGAAAATACGTTGAGTGCGGTTTCCGTTAGCATCGTGTTGATATGATACCGAATGCTGTGACTTTATATTTAAAAAAATAAATACAAAAATTATTATTGAGGTTATTTTCATTTTAAGATTATTTTATTGTTACTATCCAATTTAATTCATTTAAGGTGTCGATGGTCAAATTGACTTTTTTATAATACAATTTATTGTTAATTAAATAGTTAATCTTATAGTCCTTTCTATATTTAAATAATGTATCGAGGGTAAAAGCAAAAACCTCAAGTTGTTTTTCAGGACTACCTCCAATATACGTCTCGAATGAAGAGTCTATAAGTAAATCACCTGTTCTGCCAATTGTTTGGATTTTTTGAACTTTTTTATTCTCAATACGATGAACAAGATATTCAACATAATTTATTTGTTTTACATCAACAATATCATATTTGGTATAATAATATAATAAATCAAGATTTCCTTCATTTATAATTTTAATATTGTTATGCTTTTTAGAACAAGCTGAAAAAATAAATACAAAAATTATTATTGAGGTTATTTTCATTTTAAGATTATTTTATTGTTAGTGTCCAGTTTAATTTATTTAAAGTATCAGTTGTTAACTTTAATTTCTGATCATATAATTTGTTTTCAATTATATAAAAGATTTTGTATCCTTCCTTGTATTTTAACATGGTATCATAATTAAAAACGAAAAGTTCTAAGTAACCTTTTTTGCTTTTTTTAATATATGTTTCAAACGATGCGTCAACAAACGCATCAGAAACTCTAAAAATTATTTGCGTTTTGTTCGTTACTTTTTCTTTAGATCCACGAATATAATATTTAACAGAATCCACTTGGCTTGGCGTGTCTGATAAACTAAAACTGTATTCATACAGCAAATCTCGATCGGATTTATTCACTATTTTTATTTCATCATGCTTTTTACTACATGCTGAAAATGCAACTATTATAAAAACTAATAAAAGCTTCATTCTACTAATTTACCGGATTACGGATATAGTCCCAAGGAATACTTTTAATATTATAAGCATCCTTGAACCATTCACTTGATAATTGATTTGCATTTGTTTCAGTCCAAAAGTGATTATGTCCATCAAAGTCATGTATTGTAGCTGAATTTAAACTAGCTGGGGCAATTGCACCATAAAAGCCTAATATTCCATATTTTTTTGCTTGCAAAATATGTCCATACTCATGTCTCAAAAGCTGAATTGTTGCATCTTTAGAGCGGCCCCTTTCGGCACTAAAATCAATATAAATTCCCACCCCCGGATACGTTATCCCTCCTCCGTAAGGCATATAGTGTACATTTTCTCCGGCAAATTTTAATTGACCTTTAATATTATATAGATTATCATATTTATTTTCTGCCCCTAAATCCTGTACACGATAAGCATAAACCCAAGCAATAACTTCTTTTTCCGCGTCCTTAAGAAGTTTCTTAAAATCTTTTGGCCCGGAATAATTTCTTGCAGCCATAGAACTTGTAGTATACCATTCATGGTGTACATTAGATGCTTCAATAGTAGCTATGAAATAAAGATGCTGACCGGCCAAAGATTCTCTCGCATCTTTTTCTTCGGATTCAGCACTTTCATGAGAAGCGTTTAAACCACCTGTTTTAGTTTTGATAGTGCCAGGGCCGGTTGATATATTTCCATCAAAAGCATCTTTCCAAATAGCAGATCCTCCTCCATCATTTACGGTACCGTATGATGAAGGACTAAAGAAAGAACCGATACTTGACATGCCGCTTACAAAAGAGCCACCCGGGCCTGAACTTCCCCAAAAGGTATTTAATGCTGCGCCTCCAATGCCGGCAACAGTTGCATAACCCGATGGATCGGTATATTTGAGTGGGTTATTTAAACAATAACTGTATTTATTATAGCCTTGCGTACTCTTTTCATTCTGTAAAATGGGGTCAACGCTCAGCATGCGGCCAAGAATTGGATCATACATTCGTCCGTTCATATTAATAAGATTGAAGCTTTCTAACATTTCATGTCCTGTGTATCCACGGCTCAACCAACTTGGTAAAACGTTTAGGCTATTATAGGCCCACGTATTTGCATTTCTTCTTCTACCCCAGGCATCAAAGTTCTGTTCAGCAACAATAACTCCAAATTTATTTGTTACTGTTAATATACTGCCCAGATGATCGTAATAAGGGTAATAAATGTTTTTAGAAACACCTTGTTCAACTTGTATTGCACATATTCCACTTGGCGCATTAATATAATTAACTGTTTGTAGAATTGTGCTACTATTGTCTAATTCTATCTGGCAATTATTTAAATACAATCGTCGCATAAAAGAATTACCGTTTAAAATAAATTCTGTTTGCATTCTGTCTTTTGTCGGGCCATATGTAATTTCAATTTCGTTTGGCCCTTCAGTAATATGTTTTGTTTTATCAAAAAGTGTATAGGTTATATCTTGTTGAATATTACTAATAATATTATTCGAATTTCCAACATCCTTAACCTGATTATGTTTTTGTGAATCATAAACATAATTACCAGCATCAAATTTGTTTGTTATATTCCCCTTATTGTCATAACCGATTGTTAAAGGGTTTATATTATTAAGCTTTGTTTGCGTTAAACGATCTAAATTATCATATTGATATTCTTCGACATTACCTTTTATATTGTCTGTTATCTTTTTGAGATTTCCTGTTTGATTATCTATATCAAAAATAAGGTTTTGTTTATTGCCTGCAATAAAACTTTGAGGGATATTTATATTGTTATACGAATGCACGCTCTGTATCCCATTCCCTCGTGTAATTTTTGTATAATTACCCAAGTGATCTAATTCATCTGCTTTCCATAATTGTTCATTAGTACCATCAACATTAATACTTAAAGGATAACCTAAATTATTATAACTTCTTTTAATTGTGAAATTATTCGGATAGATTTGTTTAATAACGCGATTTAAATTGTCATAAAAAAATTGATTAGAATAAGTTATTCCATTAATTTTTTCATCTGACTTAATAACACGACCATAATTATCATACGTATAAATAAATTGTGTGTTATTACTTAATAAAATGTTATCAATCTGACCTTTACCATTACCATTATTTTTATAAGTATAATTATACGTATCCGGCCCAATTGTTTCTGTTATTAACCTGCCTAATCCATCATAAACATAAGTACAAGTTGTTCCTTTGGCATCTAAATAACTCGTTTTTTGTCCATAAGCATTATAATTAAATTGTTTAGTACCGGAATTTTTTTCTATTTCCTGATATAAAAAATCAAAAGCATCGTACACCAGTGTTTTAATTACAGTACCATTCAGTTTTGTTTCTTTAAGCTTTTCATTACTGTAATAATTATATTCTAATGTGCCTCCATTATCAGTTGCTTCGATTAATTTGTCAGCTTTATCTAACTTTTGAGTTGTAATTTTACCGGACGGATCGGTAGTTGTGATTATCATATCGCCCGTAGCAGTAATATAATTATAAGCATAATTTGTTGTATTGTTTATATTTCCATCACTTAAATTAGTTGACAAAAGCTCATTTAAAACAGTGCCGTAATTATTTGTTTTAATTAACATTGTTGCCGAAGGTGGTGGCGGTACAAAAAATGGACCGAATTCCTTTTTTACATTTCCGTAGATGTCATAATCCTTTAAATTTGAGATGTTACCACTAAACCCTTCAAGGTCTGTTTTAATTACACGATCATTTATATCGTAGTAATTACGAGTTGTAGGATTACCGGTTGACTTAATTTCTGTAAAATAACTTGTTAGATCCGCATTAACAGGTTTAGGATCTCCGGTTTGTACATTGTTAGTAGTGTACCAGTATGTATCTTGATTTATAGCATTTCCATTCGGGTCAATTGTTTTTTTCAGACGTCCAAAATAATCGTACTGCATTTGTGTTACTAAACCATCCGCAGCAGTAGTTTTAACAGGAACTCCAAATTTAAAGTTATAATCTATATGTTTTACATATCCCAGGGGTGATACTTCCTGAACCACTAACCTGAATTTAGGATCATAACTTAGTGTGGTAATTATTTGTCCGGGGTTTGTTGGATCATTTGGAGCGCTAATAGAACTTTGTATTAGTACTCCAGTATTGGCATCATAAGTTTTGCTGGTAACCACTGATTTAAGTTGTGAGGGTTCTGTAATTTGTGTATTTACATGTCCCTTTGAAACATCATAAACCAAATTTATTGTTTTTACTTGAAAAGGGGTTTGTCCTGCATAAGAGTTTTGAGTTGTTACAGTCTGAGGCATATTTGGCAACCAAGAACCTGCATTTACATAATTTGTGTAATCAATAACTGTTTGTTTTTTACCTACTATTGAGGTGAAATCCTGAGTAATATTTCCATTTGCATCATATAAATAAGTAGAGTTAGTTGTAATGTTTCTAACAACATTTAAATTAGATTTACTGCTTAACCGAACTTCATATCTTTTTCTCAAAGTAATATTTAATATGCCGGGTTGATTTTTATTTATAATAGTGTATGACTGAGTTTCTGTATTTAAATTTTGTGCTGCTGAATACATTTTTTTCTGATATGGTAATTTCACAAAAAAATTAGGGTCAACAATAAAAGTTTGTTCGAGCGTTTTATTCGTTAATGCATCCGCAGAAACTACTTTTTTAAATCCTAAGAAGCCTTTACCATGTTTATTTACTAAAAGATCTTCATAAAAATAATTAACTGTTTCGCTTGTATAACTTCCATTTAGATTAGCGCCATTAGTAAAAGTAATAGCTGTTACGATATTAAAAGGAAAATTAACTCTTATAGTTGGATAAGAAAATATTGTTGAGCTTTTAGTATAGTTATTTTTAGCAATGGTTGAATAAGTAAAATCAGTTCGCTTATTCATTCCATCAACTGTTTTTGTAATAAACTTATTTTGATATTTATGCTTAAAATAAATAATCTGAAAAAACGGGCCATTTGTGCAGCCTTTTCTATAAATTATATCATTATAGCCATCGCCATCAAAATCTCCTACGCTGTAAAAAGGTATTTTACTTGGATCAGAATCAAATAAATCATCCGGATCTGTATTAGGGTTAAAACAATTTGCGGCGGCAGCTCCATCGTAATCATAATCACATAAAGGATGTAAATAATCTTTATTTGGCGGCATACCACAAATATTTGTGGCGTCAGGTGCTGGAGCAACGCCAATAGTTCCGTAATTTTCGTAAAGTATTCCTTTAGTTAAATTTTGTCCTAAAATAACCTCCGCTGTTACATCTAAATTTGAATATGTTTCTATTTTTACAAGGTCAGATATTCCATCAGCATTTACATCTAAAGCCATAAATTTTTTCTTAAGACCCCTTAATCCAATATTATTGCAATTCTGCAATTGACTTAATATTTTGCCTGTGCCAAAAGAAATACCCGATTGGAGTCCTGTAAGATATGGATGTTGAATGAAATCAAGATAACCATCACCATTAAAATCGCCGCTCGAAGCATGATCAACAGGGTACATACTTGAAGCAACCGCATACTCTGCAATTTCTTTAAAAGTTATGAAACAATTATTTGTTTGATCGCCCGAATAACGCATTAGTGAAACATCTATTACCACAAATCGAGCATTCGTTCCAACATCTCTGTAGCCAAGTAAATCAGTTTTGCCATCACCATTATAATCAGCCGCAGAAAATCCAGAGTAATCGTTTAAAGTTTTATCAGCGCCGTTAAGCATTTTTACCTGAAATTGAAGACTACTTTGAGGAATATTAATATCGTATAGTTCACCAACATTATGAAATGCTGCAGTATTTGCATCAAGAAAACGACTGAAAAAGAATATATTTATTTCCGAAGAAGTACCTTTATCTCTGTAAAAGGTCAATAACTCTGATTTTCCATCTCCATTAAAATCTCCTAAACACATAGATGTATTTCCACTTGCACCTGATTGAAGATCCATATTATTTAATGAATTAAAAGATCCGCCTGTTGGCACTCTAAAATTAAACTTATTTCCACCTTGACAAGAAGAGGTTTGCCCTGTTGGCAGCGTGATCGGACTTAATAAGTTTGTTACCGGATTATATGTATAAGCAGCAATAGCAGCGATAGACTGATTTGTGGCCTCCGCATAAACCAAATCCATATAGCCATCTCCATTTATATCACCTATCTCGATACCGTTAGCATTAGGATTGATGCCATGCAAGTAGGAGAAGCTTCCGCTAAATGCCGAGGCATAATGAAATTGGGGTAAAGTTGTTGTTTGCTGTAACTGAAAATTTAATCCATTATTGGTATTTAAGAAAAGCCGCCATTCATCATAAGTCTTAAACCCATTGTTAGGATCTGGTATACCTAAAATATGAAGTTCAAGAATATCAGTTTTTCCATCATTATTAAAATCTGCAGTTACATAATCTTGAGTAGGAGAAAAGTTAGTACTTCCATTCGTTAATTGTGCTCCGGTTTGAATCAATTTGGGGCCAGCTGCATTACCATAAATAAAACAAGTTGGATTAAAATTTTCATTATTTGAAGAGACCTTCGTTATTGAATTCAAATAATTAAAATCTTCAAATGAATATTGAAATAAATATCTTGAAACTGTTTGGCCTTCGCTAAAAATCTCTATTTCTCTAAGCTGTAATCCTTGTTTAACAATATCTTCATAAAAATATTTTGTTCGTTCGTCTGTTCTTTTATTGTAATAAAATTTAATAGAATTATAGGGCGCTTGCCCTGAAACAGAATTGCCTGTATATTTAATTTCTTTTATTGCTATTTCATTGTTAACGTTATGATAATAGTATTCAATATAATTTCCGTAGTTATCATACACTTTATTAAGGTACCAGGCATAATCATACGTGTTTGAAACAATTTTACGTAAGGAATTATTTGACGGGCTATTTCTACCGTACTCCATTTTTAAACCGCTTTTTGTTTCTACAAGAAAATAGCTTGAAGCAGAATTATATGTTACCTTAGAAAAATCATCGCTTTCTTTGAAGAAAGCATTAGTTGTGCTTTGATCACAAACTAATTTAATACCATCTAAATATAATGGACAGGTAGATGTATTTAGATTTGATGACCAATAAGTGTTACAAGAAGGGCTAAACTGGCTAACATTATTGTCATGAAATAATGTTTGGTGTTCTCTTCTAATTGCAGATATGCCATTTATGCTCCAACCTAACCCTAATTGATTATCGCCACTATTGCTGTTATAATTAATACTTACATCAGGAATCATTGCGTTTGTACCAGGGGGTAGATCCAGTTTTATAGCGTAATTAGAAGCGCCATTTAAATCTACGCTTGGAACGCCGGAAATTGTTCCCACAGGTAAATTTTTATCATGTGCCGGTAGATTTACAGGGTTACTTGTCACAACATTAGGTGTATTGTCAATCATAACGTCCTTATCGATATATAAACGCCCTTGATTTACCCCAGTTGACGTAATTTTTCCATTGGGGGTTTGTAATTTTACATATTGCTGATCTTTAGAATCAGTATTTATAGCATTCGTATTTACAACTGTTGTTCCGGGTTGTGATCGAAGAATAAAACCTGTGCAAACAAATATATGAAGCGCAAGTATTTTCATAAAACTATTTGGCTTCATATTATTTTTTCTTTTCCAGTGATTCTACTTTTGTGCTTAGTACGTTCAATTTTTCTTCCAGCTGAAGAATATATAAATATGCCTCTTCTAATTTTTCTACGGTTACTTTTTGTATCTCACCAATGTTTGCACCGTCTTTAGCTACTTCATTAGCCGAAGGCATATTCATTAAACGGTGATTTTTTTGAATATAGTTTTTTACATCTGAAAGTTCGGGCAATTTGTAATTCTGCGCGAATACATAATCAGGAAAAGTATTTAATGTAACTATCACTTCACGTGCATAAATTTTGCCATCAGATTTAACTCTTACTTCTGCCTTGCCTGTGGTTGTATTATAAACTTCGAGGGCATCTGTTAACCCTGAATAAATATTTAATTGAGCGCCTGAAGCCGTGGTTGGTATGTAACCAAAATGCGCCACACCGTCTCCCGTTACTTTAAAAGTCGTGTTAACCTGGCTGTTGGCTACATTTTCCACTTCAAACATGGATAAATTACCAGTATATGTTTTGGCTTTTACTGCTTTACCATTGTTTACATAAAGTTCTAATGCAACGTTGTTGGCGGGACTGTTATTTGATGCAATACTCCAAGTTGGATCGCCTATTTGTACATGTTGTGCTGCCTGGAAATAATTTCCTACATAAACTTTTCCGCCACCATTTCCTAAACTGTTATTTGTGCACATATTAATATTACGGCCGCAAAAATAATTCATGTTTAAAGAGTTGTTTGTTGCACCTGTTTCATCCACGCCTTCCACTTCAATATATCCACTACCGTTCCAGCCTGCTGCATACATCTTTACTGATCCATTGACATTTTGATACGGTGTTGCTAAATTATTTTGTGCTGAAATAAACCCGCCACCGTTGCTCATTACCCATTGATTTATTTGTGGGGCTGCACATTGTGTTATAAAAGGCGTATTAACGTTTGATTGTTTACCAACAGCAAATACATTTGTTGTACTTCCGCCGTTTACCACTGTTGCTAGTTTAAAGCCGTTGTTACTATCAAACATCATGCCCTGGTCGGCATTTAATGCACCTCTGAATTTGGCATCGCCACCAACTTCAAAAGAAACTGTTGGAGTAGTAACCCCTATTCCTAAATTTTTTCCGGTGGGTAATGTAATGTTATTTCCGCTTTCTGCAAATGTTGCGGCGGGCAAATTACCCCATACCCCATTACCATATAAAACCTGCGTTGCAGAGCCTTGTGTTAATGCGCTTAAATTTCCGGATGCATCTGTTACTATAACTCTATTACCTGTACCTGCCCATGCATTATTTTTAAATGAACCGCTACTTCCTAAAATAAAATTGCTGCCAATGGTTACCGTACCGTTTGTGTTTATGTTGCCTGCAACGTCTAATTTTTGTGCAGGTGATGTAGTGCCAATACCAATATTTCCATTACTACCACTAATAAAAAACCTGTTGTTATTACTTGTATTATCATAAATGGCAAAGTTACCTGCGCCATGATTACTGCCATTACCTAATGAGTTAACCGACCATTGTTTACCGCCGCTGGTTGTATTATTTAATATTAAACCCGCAGAGCCTACGCCGGTTTGTGTTATTAATAATCCATCGTCGGCCGTAGCTGTTGAAATATGAATTTTATTAAGAGGGCTGATTGTGCCTACACCAATATTACCATTAGTGCCATTTATCATAAAACGATTTGTAGCCGAAGTTGCATCCTGTATTAAGAAATGACCTCCTGCAGGTGTATTATTATTGTTAAGTGAATACAAGGCCCATTTACGCCCGCCATTGTAAATATTATTTAAATATAAAGCTGCACCGCCTGCCGCTTTTTGTGTAATAATAATACCAGTTTCAGCAGCAATTGTCTCCACTTCAATTGGATTGCCTGTTGCGGGTGCAGTGGTCATTCCAAAGCCTGTTTTGCCATCTCTATATACAGCAGTTGATGTTCCGGTTGTATTAAAGTTTTGCGCCTGCGCAATAAGAGTTGTTGCGAACAGCATCGCAAAAATTATTTTTATTTTCATAATTAGGTAGTATGTGAGTTCGAAAATAATTTATTTTATAACTAGTTAAAAAAAGTAATGCTAGTTTATGTACAAATTTATACAAGTGGTAAGGTTTGTTGAGCGATTTATCAAAATTGGTTTTTACTCAACAAAAAACGCTTACGTTTTTATACGTAGAAAAAATGAACTCTTGATTTTTTGATTAAGCATATTTAAAAGAAATAGCCGTAACTAATTTTTTTATATGTGGTAGTGTTTATTGAGTGTTTAATTTTTGGGCTATACTTTTGCTAACACTTTAATTACTATAATTGTATTACTATATTAAAACATAACTGAAAACCAAGGTTAAATATCTCCTGTTTCTGCTTTTCATTTTTTGCCTTTTTACTAAGGCGCAAACCAATAAAGGCCCCTCAGCTAAATTCTCGTTTAACTCCGGTAAAAATGTTAATGAAATTAATGGCAATAAAGCTAAATTAATAGGTGTTAATTATACTTTAGATAGATTTGACAATGAAAACAGCGCTGTTTTTTTAAGCGGAAACGAATCCAGTTACATCAATCTAGGAACTTATAAAGAATTAAAACCAGAAAAAGGAAGTATTTCTTTGTGGGTAAAAGTAGAAAACAAGATTCACTCAGGCAGCGGCCCGCTCTACAATCCAATTTTGCTTACAAAATCAACTACCCTTGATGATTTTTATGAGTCGTATGCCATTTACTACATGCTCGAAACAAAACGGCTTCTTGCTGTATCAATATTAGATTCCACTAAAGAAGTAGCTTTATTTTATATGAAGCCATTTAAACACGATAATTGGTATCATTTAGTTATTTGCTATAATGACGATACCTTTAAACTATATGTAAACGGTATATTGGAAGACCAGCATGAGAAAAAATTTAAAACGCGTTTTTTAGCCTCTGATTCTGTTTTAATTGGTAATACAGGTAATAAAAAAAATTGCCGTTTTTTGAATGCAACTGTTGATGATATTGAATTTTACGATCGTCTACTTACAGATGAAGAGGTACAAAGTCTGTATAATGCTCCCAATCCAAATAAAAATAAAACTATAATTTTATGGATAGTGGCCTGTTTTGCTATTATCATAATGGCCTTTTTACTTTATGTTTTCATCAAGTACCGAATTAAAACGGCAGTAAAAAAAGAAAAAAAAAGACTCGAATTGCAAAATAAATTATTGGAAACAGAATTGCGCGTAAATAGAGCGTCCATGAATCCTCATTTTTTATTTAACTCTTTAAACGCCTTACACAATCTTATACTTAACAAAGAAATAGATAATGCCAGCGATTACCTTATCAAGTTCTCGCGTTTACTTCGAAAGATCTTAGATAGTAATATGTACGAGCACATATCTTTAGAACTTGAAATTGAACTATTAGAGCTTTATTTAGAAATAGAAAATTTACGTTTTGAGGAGAATATTAAGTATACTATTCGTTGCGAAAGTTCACTTACACCCAGCGTAATTCATATTCCAATCATGATGCTGCAGCCTTTTGCTGAAAATGCCATCTGGCACGGCTTGCTTAATAAAAATGGAAAAAAAACTATAGATATTTCTTTTTCAAAATTTGAAGAAAATTATATTTATTGCGTTATTGAAGATAATGGCATCGGCAGAAAAAAAACAAGCCCTGATCTTTTTGAAAGAAAATCCATGGCAACATCTTTTATCCTGCAAAGATTAGACTTATTAAACAAGATACATTCTTTAAAATGCAGTTTGCTAATTGAAGATAAACCTAATAATACGGGAACAATAGTAAAAATTATATTACCGATCTTAATTAATTAAACATGATTTTACGCGCAGTAATAATTGATGATGAACCTAAAGGTATCAATACTTTAAAGATTTTGATCGAAAAACATATTGAAGATGTAAAAGTGGTTGCTGAATGCACAAAGGCAAGCGATGGTATTATAACAATAGAAAACTATAAACCTGAAATTGTTTTTTTAGATATTAATATGCCCGAAATGACGGGTTTTGAACTATTGGAGAAGCTAAGCTGGAAAAATTTTAATCTTATATTCACAACTGCCCACCAGGAGTACGCATTAAAGGCTCTGAAAATAAATGCTATTGATTATTTGTTAAAGCCAATCGATTATAAAGAACTACAATTTGCCGTAAATAAAATAAAGGTACAACAAGCTAAAAACAAGATCAATCAAAACCAGTTCGATTATGATAAACTAATAAGCAGTATAAATCAATATCAACGAAAAAAAATTATCATTAATTCCAAATCAGGTATTGAGTCAATCGATGCGCCTGAAATTTTTTATTTAGAATCAATGTCCAATTACACACAAATATATTTAAACGATTCGAAGTTTATTTTAACTTCAAAAACGCTTAAAGAATTTGATTCACTGCTGTGTAACACCGATAGAAATTTTATGAGGGTGCATAATTCTTTCATTATTAATCTTCATAAAGCAACCAGGTATTTAAAAGATGAAGAGGCTATTATTTTGACAAATGGGCAAAAAATTCCTTTATCAAAAAGCAGAAAAGATGAGTTTTTTGAATGGCTTAAAATTTAAAGCCCTCCCAAAAAAATCGGGAAGGCCTTAATTATAAACACATACTTTTATTCTTTTATCAATTTTGAAATGTAGTTCTTACCCTCGCAGGTTGTTCTAACATAATAAATTCCTTTATCCAATACATTTATTTCAACTTGCTTTTTAGCTTCATCAGTTCTTTCACTAATTAATAACCTGCCGGTAAGATCAAAAACCTCTATTGTTTTTGAAAAATTATTATTCAATTCTATTGTAAAATTATTAACTGCAGGGTTTGGATAGATCTTAATCTCAGAAACGTTGCTATACTTATTTAAACCTACAGTCGAGTTATAGTTGATTTCATCTATATATAACCTGTTACCATAAGCATTAACCGAATCTTCTTTAAAATAAAAACGGATCTTAACATTACCTTCAGATAAAAAGTTTAGAAAATTTGGATGTTGTGTAACATCATACATAACCCATTGCGAACTATTTGGTATAAAAAGATTTGAATATACACCGCCTGATGGAGCAGCAAAACTACTCATAGTAGGCACATATATATCGGTCCAGCTACCTCCACAATCTTTGCTTGCCTGCACTTTAAAAATATCTTTATGCGTAGCTGTTTTACGCGCATATGCATATTTAAAAGTAAAAGTAGCTCCCGGACTGTTTAAGAAATCATAAGATGGTGTTTCTAAGAAAAATAATGAGCTGGTTGTTGCATCTTCTGCATTTACAACCATGCTTTGATTGCCATGTGACGCACTAATATTTGTTAGTGCCCATTGCGCCGATGATGGAGTAATGTTTTGTATCTGCCAATTAGCAGGTATGCTTGTTTGCTCAAAGCTTTCGGTATATGTGTTTAAGCTTAAAGGTATACTTGCATTAGCATTTACAACTATAGTGCTTGCATTACTACCGTTTGTATTTGATGCGGTACAAACTAAGGTTGCCGGCCCTGGATTTATTAATGTTACTGTAGTGTTTGCTGCTGTTGATGATGAAAGAAGAGCACCGTTTGTTGCCGACCATTGATAGCTAGTAGGATTTGCGTTGGAGGTATATGAATTTACAACAATGCTCTTACCCACACATATTGTTTTTGATGCCGCACTTGTTTCAACTAAAGGTATACAATTTGTTGTGGTTGTTGTAACGCCTGTAAAAGCAAGGTTTGAAGCGGAGTACAAATTTTGCCTGTTATTAATTGTGCTTGTTAAACAGCTTAGCATTTTGGCCTTTTGCCCATTTGTAAACATAAGCTTGCAAGGGGCATAATCCATATAATTCTGAACATTTTCCTGTACATTTGGCGTACAAACCGCTGCATTATTTATAGCACAAGATGTAAATCCTTTTGTAATTGGCGTATCCGAAACATTATCATCACCGCACGCTACTCCCGGACTATTAGTAACTCCCCACACATGCTCCAGGCTAAAAAAATGTCCCACTTCATGCGTTAGCACTCTGTAATCTACACCACCTGTGGTGCCCACATTGCCAACATAATTGTGCATACAAACAATAACATCTGCACTGGGTGGAATTGGGTCGCCGGGCAAAAAGGCATATGCCCCGTCCATACCAATTATCTTTTTCACAATATAAATATTCAAGTATCTATCGCGCGGCCATGTATATGCAAATAAACTAAAGTTATCCGAATCCCAATTTGTATTTACATCATAGTGTCTTATAATGCCATTAGTGCAATTGCCGTTTGGATCTTTTGTGGCTAATTTAAACGCTACACCAACATTGGCTATATTGTTTGTAAAGCCAGGAACTACCGATATTGTATCGGCATTCTGTTTTTGATAATCGCGGTTAAGAATTGCCATCTGGCTGAGAATTTGTGCATCAGAAATATTTTCGATACCGCCAACATGTAAAATATGAAATACTACTGGTATAGTATACAATGGTACGGCAGATACATTTTGGCTGATGTTTAATTTATTCTGGCTTAACTCTTCTTTATTTTGATTTATGAAGTTATTGACCAGCTCCGGATGTTGCTTAAGGTATTTTTCTCTTGCAATTGTTTGTCCGCATAGGCCCTGTGCCTTTATTACAAAAGACAAATGGATTAAGCAAAAAATTGCCATTAGATGAATGATCGTTTTTGTTTTCATATGATTTATTTTTAAATTTCTACTTTATACGTTTTGTTTCACTCTCAACACTATTTGAATTATATTTTGGTTTTTTATTTGTATTATTTCCAAACCGATAAACAAAAGTTACTGAGGCAACTCTTGTATCACGCAGGCTATACCAACCCGCATTCGTTAATTGCAGGTTATTAATAGTACCTCGAATGCGGTTAGTAAATAATATGTCGCTTAAACTGAATTTTAAAACTCCCTTATCTTTTAAAATTCTTTTTTGAATACCAACACTCGTATGACCAAAATCACCAATAATAAATTGAGTTTCGGTTACATCGGTTAAATATTCGCCACTTAATTCAAAAGCCCATCCTTTTTTTAAAGCCACTGCATTATTTAGGTTGATATAAAAATACATTCCGCTTGAATTTAATTGCTCGGTATATAGTTTACTTTTATACTCGGCGTACGAAACTTCGCTTATATAATTTGTTGTTAACCATTTTGCTACCGGTAACGCGCCCTGAAATGTTGCATTATATTGAACTGTACTGCCAATATTGCCTGGCCGGCTATAATAAATACCATTATTAATTTCTATCGTTTCGCGCGTTTGATTAGTAACATTATTATATGACAAGGTAACTGCAAATAAACTTTTATAACTATACAACAAATTAATATTATGTGCTATTGATGGCAATAGGTAAGGATTACCTGCGTAATAGGTATATTTATCCAACGGGCTTACAAAAGGGTTGAGATCTTTATAAAAAGGTCTGTCAATGCGCTTACCGTAATCTAAACTCAATATGTTATTCCCGGATGAATCCAATTTGTAGGAAACATAAACTGTAGGAAACAGGTTTTGGTAATTGCGATCAAAGGCCAAACTTTCACGGATAGGATTGCCTAATTGTTTGGCAAACAAATTTGTTGCTTCAAAACGCAACCCTGCCTGGATATCTAAACGCGAAAAATTTTTTGTGTAATTGATATAAGCTGCATTTATTAATTCATCGTACAAAAAAGTATTAGTTAAACTGTAGTTTGGTGTTGTTATTTGATTTTGTGTAAAGTCGTATCGTGCATCATTATTAGTTTCTGTATATGCTGTTTTCAAACCCATATCAAAACTTGAATTGTTTTTTAATGGATTTGTATAATCTGTTTTAAACGCGTAAATATTAATATCAGACAATAGATTTCCAGCTTGCAAATCAGCATATATATTTGTGCCATCAGGAATAAGAATATCATTTTTAAATGTTTGCCTGAAATTTACATGATAACGAATATGATCTGCATTAAATGTTAATTCTTTACCCACAGAATCTATCAGATGCCTGATGTTTAAATTAAATGTCGCATTTTTTAATTCATTTTTATCTCTATTATCTGCAATAACAGTATTGTTTAAAGTATTATCAGCATTTAAAAATTCTGCAAAATTATACTTGCTTATTTGTGTTGGACTATACATGGCTTTTGCCGAAAATCCTAATGTTGTTTTATTGCTTATGTAATAATCTATAGCGCCTCTTAGATTATATGCCTGAGTTCCAATTTTTATGTAAGTATTTTGTGTAAATATGGATTTTGTACTTAGATCTTCATTTTTATAAAGTCGGTTAATTGTAAGATTCTGATAATGATTAATTACTGAGCCGCCAAAATTAGAATAGATTGCTATTTTTTTATTACTGTAATTTAAATTCAGGTTATTGTTTGTGCGCGCGTAGCGTCCCTGCGCATAGTTCAAACTTATATTTCCGTTAATACCTTCTAACCTCGTTTTTTTTGTTTTAAAATTAATGATACCTGCATTACCTGCAGCCTCATATTTTGCAGGTGGGTTAGTTATCAGTTCAATCTGTTTGATAGAAGATACCGGAATAGAGCGTAAAAAATTTTCAAGTTCAGTTCCGGATAAATAAGTAGGTTTATCATCTACATAAATAATAACTCCAACTTTACCTTTCATTTTAATTTCGCCATTTTGGTTTACCATTATTCCCGGCGATCTTGACAAAAGATCGAAGGCATTTGTACCAGCCAAGGATATTTGGCCATCAGGATTTATGATTGTCCTATCGATCTTTCGTTCAATAAAATTTTGTTTAGCTACAACTGTTACTTCTTTTAAATTTTGTGAACCTGCATTTAAAACAATTATATTTTCATTATTACCTGCTACTACTTTTTGTACCATACATTTTGAAAACCCCTCAGCGGTTACTATTAAATTAAAGGTGTCGGGCTTAATTAAATGAAACTCAAAAAAACCTGACGCTTCACTAAAGGCAGTTTTAGTTAAATGATTATCATGTGAATTTACCAAACTAATAATAGCAGCTTCAACTGGTTGGCTTAAAGAGTCTGTAATGCGCCCTTTTATTTTATATTCATTTTGAGAAACAAGTTGCGTTATAAAAAAAACAAAGCAAACAATACATATGTATATACGCACTATCACTTATTAAATAATATAGTTGTATAATTAAAAAAAGCATGCAGCCCGGCAGCTGCCATGCCCGTCTCCGCAAAACATACAAATACACAACAAGCAGATTTTTCTGTATTTACAGGGCTATGTTTGTTTAATTTTTTGTTTTTAGTAATACACGTTGCCATATAAACAAAAGTAAACTGTCTTCACCCGCAACACATATCAATTCCTGCTATTTGCCTCAAGTAATACTACTACTCGTTTTGTTCGATAGCCGTTCAAAACATCAACATAAAATATAGCCGAAAAACACGTGTTAAAGCCTTTTACGTAAAAACCAAATCGCAGATAAATCTAATGTTCTACCTTTAAATATATGCTCATTACACATGAAAACAATCCTATTCTGCCAAGAAACTCTTGCCTGACAAATGTTTCCTTATTAAACGAATTTTATAATAGCGATCCTTTCAGGAGCTTTTCGATTAAATATGTTTCTGAGGGCAAAGAAGTATATGTTGTTAATGGCAAAAGATATGAAGTAAAAAGTAAACATTATTTGCTTGCTAATACCCATAGTGAAGGATCGGTATTGGTAGATAGCAAAGCCTTGGTTAAAGGTATCTGTATTGATGTTTCTCCATCTATTATAACTGAGGTTACATGTGGAGTCATAGATCCGGGATTATTAGACACTACTATAAAAATAGATACATTTTTAAATTCCTCTAGTTTTTTTGAAAACGTTTATCCATCCGGCAGAACTTGTTTAGGCATTTTTCTTGAAAAATATGAGAACGAAATCATAACATCTCACCAGGATAACACTACTTTATCACGCGAATTCTATTTTCAAATTGCCGAAAGAATAATTAAAGATCATATACCTGTTTTAAAACAATTGCAAAATATTAAAGTAGTTAAGCCCGAAACCAGGAAACTAATTTTATATAAACTAATGTGTGCAAAAGAAATTATGGATACTGGTTTCTTAAAAACAAATTATGTTGGCGAAATAGCAAAAGAAATTGGCTTTTCGGAATATCATTTTTTTAGACTATTTAAATGTGCTTTTGGGATAAGCCCAAATAAATACATTATAAATAAAAGAATGAATTATGCTATGGAATTGCTTAAGAATAAAGACATAACTGTATTAGATGTTGCGCTTTTATGCGCGTTTAATGATGGTTTTAGTTTTAGTAAAGCGTTTAAAAAACATTTTGGTATTAGCCCATCTCAAATAATAACTAAAAATCACTCTTAGTTCTGCCATAATTGATTGCGAGATTTATAGTAGTTTTTTGATTTTTCATTGATTTTACAATAAAATAAGTCTTAAATCTGTATCTTTGGCTCCGTGAAAAGAAAAATAATTATTGGTACACGCGGTAGCGAATTAGCTTTGTGGCAAGCCAACTACACTAAAAATTTGTTGGAAGAAAAAGGGCATGAGGTAGAACTGAAGATCATTTCAACGGAAGGAGATCGCTCACAGCAATGGAACACCAGTTTTGATAAGCTGGATGGCAAAGGCTTTTTTACAAAAGAGTTGGAAGAAGCTCTATTAAAAAAAGAAATAGATCTTGCGGTGCACTCACACAAAGATCTTCCTACTGTTAGTCCGGATGGTTTATTAATTGCAGGTGTTTCAAAGCGGGAAGACCCATCTGATGTTTTAATTATTAATGATAAGGCCGCTGATGATAAATTAAAATTCGGTTTAAAAAAGAACGCTATCGTTGGCACCTCATCTGCAAGAAGGAAATCTCAATTATTAGCTTTTAGGCCCGATATACAAATTAAAGATTTGCGCGGCAATGTACCAACACGCATAAATAAACTACGCGAAGGAGGTTATGATGCTATTTTGATTGCAACCGCCGGCGTTGAGCGCCTTGAATTGGAGTTAGATGAATTTACTGTTGAAAAATTAAATCCTGAAGAGTTTGTACCTGCACCGGCGCAAGGTGTATTGGCCTGGCAAACCCGCGAAGATGATAACGCACTTTTAGAAATTATTGATACGATCAGTGATCTTGATGTATTGATCAAAATAAATATTGAGCGCCAGTTATTAAATATGTTTGATGGCGGTTGTCATTTACCATTAGGCGCCTATTGCGATACCGAAATGGACGATGAGGATCGTTTGCGCTTTAAAGTGTGGGTGAGCGTTGCAGATGAATGGAACAAACAACCCAAGCAGCTTTACTTTGATACGTTGGATACAGATGGTTTTGTTGACAGAATGTATGAACACATTATACATATTAAACCAAAAAAAATATTCATAAGCAAAACATTTAAAGAAGGTGATTATTTAAAAACCGCTTTAGAAAAATTAGGTTTTGAAATACACGGTAAAAGCTTAATTGAATTTAAAAAGATCACCATTAAATTTTTACCAAAAACAGATTGGATCTTTTTTAGCAGTAAACATGCTGTGCGTTTTTTCTTTGAACAGAAACCTGAATTATGGCCTGGTGTAAAATTTGGTTGCATCGGAAGCTCAACAAGTGCTGAGCTACGTGCTTTTGGCAAACGTGCCGATTTTATTGGTCAGAGCACTGATATAAAATTAGTTGGCAAACAATTTAGCAGTAAGGTTGGTAATGGCCGTGTGTTATTTCCTATTGCCCGCGGTAGTATGCAAAGTATACAATGGCAAATGGTAAAGCGTGATAATGTTGTAAATTTAGAAGTATATGCAACTTTAAAACACAGCGAGGAAATTTCTGTTGATCATGAAATTGTAATTTTTACAAGTCCAAGCAATGTAGAATCTTACTTTGAAAAAAACACATGGCAGCCAAATCAAAAAGCAATTGCCATGGGCGATGCTACTGGTAAAGCTTTAGAGAAATTAAAGATTAAAAAATACACCATGCCCCGCAGCTTTGATGATTTGGGTATGATACAAGCGGTATTGGGATTGCCACATCATATTGAAGGGAAAATGTAAGGTGTAAAATGGAAAATGGAGTTTCTATATTTGCCATCTTTCCTCTTACATTTTCCATTACAATAAGTCATTCGCCAAATTAGCTAACTCACTGCGCTCACCTTTTTCTAACGTAATATGAGCATATAATTTTTGGCCTTTTACTTTTTCTATCAAATAACTTAAACCATTACTTTGTGCATCCAGATAGGGCGTATCAATTTGATGAATGTCACCGGTAAAAATAATTTTTGTATTCTCACCTGCTCTTGTAATAATTGTTTTTACTTCGTGCGGTGTTAAGTTTTGCGCTTCATCTACAATAAAAAATACATTACTTAAACTACGTCCACGAATATATGCTAAAGGACAAACAACTAATTTCTGAGACTCTATCATTTCTGCAATTTGTTTGTGCTCTTTGTCTTTTTCGCTAAAGCAACTGCGAATGTATTTTAAGTTATCCCAAAGCGGTTCCATGTACGGGTTTAATTTACTGTTCACATCACCCGGCAAATAACCAATATCTTTATTGCTTAACGGTACAATAGGGCGCGCTAAATAAATTTGATGATAATTTCTTCTTAACTCTAAAGCCCCGGCCAATGATAATAAAGTTTTACCCGTTCCGGCAACACCTTGTATACTTACTAATTTAATATCAGGATTCATGATGGCATCTAATGCAAAAGATTGCTCTGCATTTTTTGGGATCACACCAAAAGCTGATGTTTTTATTACACGATTCAATGTATCTTCTTCTGCATTGTAACGTGCCAGTACACTTTGAGAACCGTTTTTTATTACATAATAATGATTGGGTAAGCTTTTTATACCTTTTAAAATGCCTTTTGCTTTTGCGCTGCCCTGATTATATATAGTTGCAATTTGCTCAGCCGTTGCTTTTATATTTTCGGTATTACCGGTATATAATTCATCAACTGTTTTAATTTTACCTGTTTCATAATCTTCTGCATTTAAGCTTAAGCTTTTTGCTTTGATACGAAGATTAATATCTTTTGTAACCAAAACTACTTTTCTGCCCGGATGTTGCTCGGCAGTATATAAAGCACAATTTAAAATACGATGGTCTGCTTTTCTTTCTGCAAATACTCTTTCAGCATTTACTTTAGAAGAAAAGTTCATCTCTATTTTAAACTTACCGCGATTAGGGCCGTTTATGGCAGTCCAATCCTGCAAGGTATTGTTTCCACTAAGCTTATCGATATAACGGGTAAATTCCCTGGCCGAAAAATTCTTGGTATCGTTACCCTTCTTAAAATTATCCAACTCCTCTAAAACAGTTATTGGTATTACCACATCATGTTCTGCAAAATTTTTAATTGCCGTGTGATCGTAAATAATGACAGAGGTATCTAATACAAAGATCTTTTTCTCGTTGATACTTGCCTTGCTGGTTCTTTTAGCCATATAATAAAATAAATAACTTATGGTAAAGCTATTAATCTAAAAATGGTTTTAAGTAGGGGCTTAAAATTGATTTGAACAGGAGATTGTTTATTTCAAAAAAAAGCCCTGTAATCAATAATTACAGGGCTTACTATGTTGAAAAGCTTATTATTGAGCTTCCAGCTTTTTAGAATGACGTTTACGCTCATTTTCATCTAAATAAATTTTACGTAAACGGATGTTTGAAGGTGTGATCTCAACATACTCGTCGCCTTGTATATATTCCATCGACTCTTCCAGGCTGAATTTTATTTTTGGAGCAATACGCATTTTTTCATCTGTACCAGACGCACGCATATTGGTCAATTGTTTCTCAGTACAGATATTTACTACCAAATCATCCGGACGAATATGCTCACCAATGATCATACCCGGATAAATTTCTTCACCTGCTTCAACAAAAAATTTACCTCTGTCTTGTAATTTATCAATTGAGTAAGCAACAGCGTTACCTTTATCTTTACTAATCAACACACCTGAGATACGGCTAGGGATTGGCCCTTTCCAAGGTTCAAATGCTTTAAAACGGTGTGCCATAATAGCTTCACCTGCTGTAGCAGTTAACACATTATTACGTAAACCAATAATACCACGCGAAGGAATTTCAAACTCAATGTGAGTAAGATCTCCTTTTGGTTCCATGATCAATAAATTTCCTTTACGTTGCGTAACCAAATCAATTACTTTACTTGAAGATTCCTGTGGTACATCAACTGTCAACACCTCAACAGGCTCATGCTTCACACCATCAATTTCTTTAATAATAACCTGTGGCTGCCCTAATTGAAGTTCATACCCTTCGCGGCGCATAGTTTCAATCAACACCGATAAGTGAAGAATACCACGGCCAAATACTAGATAAGAATCAGGCGATGATGTTTCTTCAACACGCATTGCTAAATTTTTCTCTAATTCTTTATATAAACGATCGCGTAAGTGACGAGAAGTAACAAATTTACCGTCTTTACCAAAAAAAGGAGAGTTATTAATGGTAAACAACATGCTCATTGTTGGCTCATCAATAGTGATATTTGGAAGAGCTTCAGGGTTTTCGAAATCAGAAACCGTATCACCGATCTCAAAACCTTCAATACCTGTAAAAGCACAAATATCCCCTGTTTCGGCCTCAGCAACTTTTGCTTTACCTAAACCGTCAAAAATAAATAATTCTTTAATGCGTGATTTTTGAATACGGCCGTCGCGTTTCACAACACTAACAGGCATGTTTTCTTTAATGATACCACGGTAGATGCGGCCTACCGCAATACGACCAATGAAAGAAGAATAATCCAACGATGTAATTTGTATCTGTAAAGTTCCCTCGCGTTTTGGCGCTGTAGGAATTTTTGCAATAATCGTATCTAATAAATAAGTTACATCTGTAGTTGGTGTTTTATAATCGGGGCCCATCCAACCTTGTTTACTTGAACCGTATACAGTTGGAAAATCCAATTGCTCCTCGTTAGCATCCAGATTAAAGAAAAGATCAAATACATTGTCATGTACTTCTTCAGGACGACAATTTGGTTTATCAACTTTATTAATAACCAAAATAGCTTTTTTACCTGCAGCAATTGCTTTTTGTAATACGAAACGTGTTTGAGGCATTGGTCCTTCAAAAGCATCCACTAAAAGAATTACACCATCAGCCATGTTCATTACACGCTCTACTTCACCACCAAAATCGGCGTGGCCCGGGGTATCAATAATATTAATTTTGGTTCCTTTATAAGTTACCGAAACGTTCTTTGCAAGAATGGTAATTCCACGTTCACGCTCCAAATCGTTATTATCAAGAATAAGTTCGCCGGTTGCCTGGTTCTCACGAAATAAATTACACTGGTGTAAGATTTTATCTACTAAGGTTGTTTTACCGTGGTCAACGTGGGCAATAATGGCAATGTTTCTAATTTCAGACATAGTTTGTTTTTAAGCGCCGCAAAGATACTACTTTTATTGGTTAAAACACTTTATTACAAAGGATTATATCCATTTTTCTTATTACTTTTAACAAATAATTGGAAAAAGGTAAAAATACTCAAGCTACTTTAAATCCCGCCAAGTGGGTTGAATTGTACTCTGATTATTTATATAAGTACGCTTATTACCGCGTAAATAAAGATGAACTGGCACAAGACCTTGTTCAGGATTGTTTTTTAGCTGCTTTAAAAGGTGCTGAAACGTTTACCGGCGCTGCCTCAGAAAAAACCTGGCTGGTAAGTATTTTAAAAAACAAAATAATAGATCATTATAAAAAAGCAAGTACCAAAAATGAATCGCCCTTGCAATTAAACGTTTATGAGGCCCCTTCTTACGATTATTTTTTTAATAAGGAGTCAAACGGCCACTGGAATAAGGAAACCAAGCCTAAGGATTGGGCAGCAACCGATACTAATTTTGATACTAAAGAATTTTATAAAACCCTTGAAAAGTGTTTAGATACTTTGCCTGAAAAATGGAAAGGAGTTTTTACATTGAGTTTGCTGGATGATGCGGAGGCAAAAATAGTTTGTAAGGAATTTGAAATTACTTCGTCTAACTTTTGGGTGATTATTCACCGGGCCAAGCTGCAGGTAAGGGCCTGCCTTGAAAAGAACTGGTTAAAACTGTAATGGAAGAGTTAAAAGAACATACACATAAATGGTACACCTTTGGTTGTAAAGATGCCACTTACCTTACAGTTAAGAGTGAATACTCAAAATTGTCTTTTTCAGAAAAGTTCCTTCTTAACTTTCACTTAATCATTTGTAAATATTGCCGTTTTTTTGTGGCTCAAAACAAGAAAATTAACAGTCTTTTCAGGGCTTCGTACGCTAAAAACGAGGTAAAGCTTTCTGACGATAAAAAAGAGGCTCTAAATCAACTAATTACAAAAAATCTAAAAAAATAGCCTAAAAATCTGTAAGTTTTTAAAACCGGTTTCGTCTATAATTACGTAAATTCATATAAACCTTTAAACTAACAAAAAATGGAAAAAAAATCAGCATTAGTTACTTGCTCAATGATTGCAGGTGCTTTATTAAGCGTTTCAGCTGTAAAAGCTAACACAAACAGTTTATTAAACTATAACGGCTTAGGAACTGCCGGTGAAGTTCGTACTTCTTTAGTTAAAACTATCGAATTAAATTGCGGCGAGAAAAAAGACGCAACTAAAACTGATACAAAAACTAAAGATGCAAAATGTGGCGAGCACAAAGATGCAAAAGCTAAAGATGGCAAATGTGGTGAGCACAAAGCTAAAGATGGCAAATGCGGCGAGAAAAAAGCTAAAGACGGAAAATGTGGAGAGGGTAAATGTGGAGAAAAGAAAAAAACTGACACTCCAAAATAATTAAAAACTAAAACTCAGCCCCTCTCCAAAAAAGAGGGGTTGATTTTTTACAGTTATGCAATTAAAAGATAATAAACATATTGGCATTGGCTTTAGAAAAGATTTTTCAGAAGAGCTTTTAGCTTCTGATATCCTTAAGCCTGCATTTATTGAGCTGGCGCCCGAGAACTGGATTGGCATGGGCGGTTACTGGAAAAAACAATTGGACAAAGCCGCAGAAAAATATCCTATTACCTGTCACGGTTTATCATTATCCATTGGTAGTCCTGATGATCTTGATCTGGACTTTCTTCACAAAATAAAAAAATTCATTAAACAATATAATGTACAGATTTATTCTGAACATTTAAGTTATGCTAAATGCGATAACGCACATTTATACGACCTTTTACCAATACCATTTAGAAAAGACGCGGTAAAACACATTATCTCCCGCATTAAACAAGTACAGGACGTTTTAGAAATGCCTTTGGCGATTGAGAACGTTTCTTACTATACACCGGTTGCCGCGGAAATGGACGAAGCAACTTTTATATCAGAAATTGTAAATGGATCAGGCTGCAATTTGCTGCTTGACGTAAATAATGTTTACGTTAACTCCTTCAATCATAAATATAACGCAAAAGAATTTATTACAAAATTACCGCTTGATAAAGTAGCCTACATACATATGGCCGGCCACGAGCAAATTTCAGATACGGTCATTATTGATACACATGGTGAAGCAATAATTGACCCGGTGTTTGATCTTTTTGAATACACTACCGTCTTATTAAAACCGGTACCTGTTTTGTTAGAACGTGATTTTAATATTCCTGAACTTGAAGAGCTGCAAGGCGAAATTACAAGAATGGAAACCATTGTTTCAAAAACCTGGAAGAAAGAACATGCCATTGCTTAAAGAAGATACACACGCGCAACAATCAAAACTGGCTGAATATTGCAAAACAGGTGTAAAGCCCGATTTAATTGGTGTTATACAAGAGAATCTGCATCACTATCGCCGTCTTGTTTTTAATATTGGTATTGATACTATTGAAACCGCTTATCCTATAACGTATCGCTTCTTGCCGGATGAGATATGGGATAAACTGGTTTATGATTTTTATGCAGAGCATAAATGCAAAACGCCACAAGTATGGCGCATGCCTATGGAATTTTATGAATATTGTGTTGAGAAGGATATACAGGCAAAATTAGGTTATCGATTTTTAAATGATCTTTTATATTTTGAGTGGCTAGAAATGGAAGTGCATACTATGGATGATATTGCATACCCACCAATTAAAACAGAAGGGGATTGGTTAAATAACATCTTAGCACTTAATCCCGAACACAAACTTGTAAAATTTACTTACCCTGTTCACATGCTTGCAGCAACTGAGCTGGAAGGCAAGGCCGGTGATTATTTTTTATTAATGTACCGTGAAAAGGAAAGTGGTCGCGTGCAATGTATGGATATTTCTATTTTATACGCTTATATTTTAGAACAATTACAAAACGGCGCTACGCTACAGGAAATTTTAACCGAAGCCGACACACTTTTTCAAATAAATAATTTTGAAATGCTGAAAGAGCATGCTTTAAATTTTGTAAACGATCTAAAGCAGCGTGAATTTATTCTTGGATTTTTAAATACCTGATTTTATGATCAATTTATACAACAGTGTGCGCAATGGTTTAATTAAAGCGCAGGATACTCCATTACTTTTTTTACGCTTAATTTTGGCTTACGGCTTTTGGGAGCCTGCTACCATGAAGTGGACTGACATTAATTCAATTGCCGATTGGTTTGAAAGCATGGGCATTTTTGCGCCAAAATTAAATGCTTATTTAGCGGCATCAACCGAAATGGCGGGTGTGTTTTTACTGGCGCTGGGTTTAGGCACACGCATTATTTGTTTTCCGTTAATAATTACCATGATAGTTGCCATTAAAACCGTGCATTGGGAAAATGGCTTTCCTGCAGGTGATAATGGTTACGAAATTCCATTATACTTTATTATCATGCTTATAACATTGATGTGTTTTGGCCCGGGTAAATTAAGCATTGATTATTTTATAAGGAAGAAACTGGATAAAAAATAAAATCACTTTTCTTTTAGCGTAATTTTACCCGACTCAACAACAACCATTCCATTTAAATTATCGTTAGCCAGCTTTACCATTTTTTTTGCGATTGCAATAGCATGAACACCACGATATTTCTTCAATTTGCCTATCATCAGCGGTCTGAAAAGCGATGCTAAAAATATTCCTATTATTTCTCCCAATCTGAATTCTTTTCTGTCACCAATAATAAAAGAAGGTCTCATGACTATAAACGCATCATAATTTAATGCTGCAATTCTTTCTTCCAATTCACCCTTTGTTCTTAAATAAAAATTAGATGAATTTTTATCAGCTCCAACAGACGAAACCAGTATAAATTGTTTAACGCCATTTAGTTTTCCCATCTGTGCAATTTTTGCAGGGTATTCACAATCAATTTTATACTGATTTTCTTTTGAGCCTGCTTTTTTTAAAGTAGTACCAATAGCACAAAAAATATCATCTGCTTTTATAAGTTCCGAATCTATTGTATCAAAATCAACAATCTTTTCTTCAAGTTTTAAATGATTAAGCTCAGTTTTTCTTCTTACCAGTAAAATAACCTTATCGTAAACTTTTGCATCGTTTAATTTATTTACAAGATTAGCGCCCACCAGGCCTGTAGCGCCTATTACAATTGCCGTTTTCATACTTAAATATACGGCAGATAAAGATGGTGAGTTTATAGTTTTTGTTTAATTTTAAAAGCACATCTGTTAGTTTGTTGATAATCATTTTATTACATAAATTTTAGTAATTTTAAATCTAAAGTTTTACGGTTTACGTAAATAAAATACAACATTATGTTCATAAACGTGTTTAATTTTTATGCAGCCTTTTTACAGTTGTTTCTTTGCTTTGATTGTAAGTTTCTATTTACCTGATCGTCTACAATAAAGAGTGGCAAAAAAACCTATATATACACAGGATGATCTTATAGTTCTTATTAGAGAGCGTAATCAAAAGGCATTCACTTATTTATATGATAATTATTCGAAAGCTTTGTTTGGTGTTATTCATTCTATCGTAAACAGCCAGGAAGAAGCAGAAGATGTGCTTCAAAATACATTTGTGAAAATATGGAACAACTTTGCAAGTTATGAAGAAGCTAAAGGACGTTTATATACATGGATGCTGAATATTGCCCGTAATATGGCTATTGACAGCACCCGCTCAAAACACGAGAAAATAAAAACAAAAATCCAAAGTACCAGTGATACCGTATATCAAAAAAACAATTTAGTTGTAGATGATTCCTCACATGAATCTATAGGGTTGAAAACAATTTTAAACAGTTTAAAAGAAGAACACAAATTAATTATCGATCTTGCTTATTTTGAAGGTTACACACAGGAAGAAATTTCAAAAAAGTTAAACATTCCTCTTGGCACCGTTAAAACGAAAGTAAGGCAGGCAATTTTAACCTTAAGGGGTTTAACAAAAACAGAATTTTTGCAGTGAATGTGAAAGAAGTCATATCATCCGGTCTCTTAGAAAGCTATGTGTTGGGCACCACCTCTGCTGTGGAGAACGACTTTGTGCATGACCTGTGCAAAAAAGATCCTTCATTAATAAAAGAGATAGAATTAATAGAAGAGGCGCTTATAAAATATTCTTCCCAAACAAATAATGAAATTAATATTGAAATAAAACATAAAATAGAGGAAAAATTATTTTCTGTTACAAACCATGAAACGCCAAACGAAGCAAGTGTTATTCAACTAAAAGATCAAACAAAGATCATCAGGCTTTATAAATTAGGTATTGCTGCAAGTGTTGTTTTTATTACTACTACCGTGTTTTATATTCTTTCTTTACAGGATAAATTAAACAAAACAACAGATAAACTCGCGCAAACGACTACTTCTAAAATAAATGCCGAAGAAGAACTACTAACCCAACAAGCTTCCTTAATTATCCTTACTTCCAAATTGGATATTCTATCTGATCCAAAAGTTAAGACAATTGCTTTAAAAGGTATGAATTCACTGGAGTCCAAATCTGCATTGGTACACTGGAATCCGACAAGTGAAGATGTTTATTTTAATTCGCTTTCTTTACCTGCATCACCAACAAATAAGCAATACCAATTATGGGCCATTGTTGATGGTAAGCCGGTTGATGCGGGAATTATTGAGCTTAACAGCGATAGTACTTTTCAAAAAATGAAAGCTATAAAAAATGCACAAGCATTTGCCGTTACAATTGAAAAAGTTGGTGGCAGTGTTGCTCCTACAATGGAAACAATGTGTTTATTGGGGAATGTTTAGTGCAAGGATTATAGATAAATGACACAAAATTAAAAACTGCCTCTGCCTGGTTAAAACTGCAAATTAAAAACTACCATTTATAGTTCTTCACCGTTTCAACAAACAGTTTAACTTTTTCTTTATCAATATCAGGATACAAACCGTGTCCTAAATTACAGATGTAACGCTGCTTGCCAAATGCTTTTAGCATAGTATGGGTTTCTTCAATAATTTTTTTATCATCAGCATATAACAAACAAGGGTCTGCATTACCCTGCAATGTTTTGTTGCCGGCAACTTTGCGTGCTGATAATGGATCAATTGTCCAATCCAGGCCAATAGAATTGCAGGATGTTTCTGCAATTTTTCCAACCGCATAATGTGCATCTTTTGCAAATACAGTTACAGGTACTAATGGCGACAATGCATCGCAGATCTTTGAAATATATTTTAAAGAAAATTCGTAATACATTTTTTCGCTTAATACACCCGCCCAAGAATCAAATAATTGCAAGATATCTGCGCCTGCGTTTACCTGGCCTTTTAAATAATTAATAGTGCTTTGTGTTATTTTTTCTAAAAGCAAATGTGCCGCTTCGGGCTGAGTATATAAAAACTGTTTTGCTTTGCTAAATGTTTTGCTGCCACTGCCTTCTATCATATACGCAAACAAAGTCCATGGCGCACCTGCAAAACCTATTAAAGGAACGCGGTCATTCAACTCTTTTTTAGTTAATGAAAGTGCTTTCATTACATAATTCAAATCGGCAGCTTCTGCGATCTTTAATTTCTCAATATCGCTTTTATTCTTAACCGTATTTTCAAACCATGGTCCTTTTGCCTCTATCATTTGGTAAGGCAAACCCATAGCTTCGGGTATAACCAAAATATCGCTAAAAATAATGGCGGCATCTACTCCCAATATATCAACCGGCTGAATGGTAACTTCGCAAGCCAGTTCAGGGTTTTTTACAAATTCTATAAAATTTTTTGCTTTAGCACGCGTAGCCCTGTATTCGGGTAACACCCTGCCTGCCTGGCGCATAAGCCATACCGGGCTGCGTTCAACTTCCAGGCCTTTGGCCGCCCTTAATAAAAGATCGTTTTTTAACATCTCCGCAAAGTTACATGCAAAATCCACAATTCATAAAATTATTGCACTTTATTAAGCCTAAAATAGTGATGAACGGTTTTTTATCTAAAAATAAACAGGTGTATATTGCAATAACTAATCAATCCAATGAAAAAATTATTATTATCTATCGCACTTTTTGGTGTAGGCTTTGTAAATGCACAACAACATCTTTGTTCAAAATCAAAGCAGGCATCTATGGGCGCCCATATAGCGCACCAGGCAAGAACATCGGCGTTAACACCTCAAATTTCTCACGAATTAAAATACGATGTAAAATTTGTACACCTGATGTTGAATTTAGAGAGGAACACAAAATTTGTAAGCGGTGGTGTTAAAACGGTTGCAACAGTTACCGCTGCCGCAATGGATACATTTGCCTGCTCGCTTCACGAAAATCACACTATTGATTCGATACGTTTTAATGGGGTATTAATGCCTTTTACAAGAAACGACAGTACAGTTAAAGTAAAACCGGCTTCGCCATTAACAAACTCACAATCATTTACTGTAACTATTTATTATAAAGGTACGCCGCCTGTTGGGGGCTCTGCTATTGGCAGTGGTTTTAGCACTGGCAACTCAACCAGCTGGGGCAACCAGGTAACCTGGAGCTTAAGTGAGGCTATAGTTGCTTACCACTGGTGGCCATGCAAACAAATTTTAACAGATAAGATAGATTCAAGCTGGGTGTTTGTTACAACTGATTCATTGAACAAAGTTGGATCTAACGGTTTGCTAAAGAACGTCGTAGTCGTTGGAAATAAAAAGCGTTACGAGTGGAAATCACGAACTCCAATTAATTATTATTTAATTTCGGTAGCGGTAGCAAAATACAAAGAATATAATTTGTATGCTCATCCAATGTATTTACCAAACGATTCTATTTTGATTCAAAATTATATTTATGACAATGCTTTAAATAATACACTTTTTAATAATCAAAAAACAATTTTAAATAAAATGCCGCAGGTATTAGAGTTTGAAAGTAAAATGTTTGGCATGTATCCTTTTTATAAAGAAAAATATGGACACAGCATGGCACCCTTTGGCGGTGGTATGGAACATCAAACCATGACCAGCCTGGGCTTTTTTGATTATTATATTGACGCGCACGAGTTAGGCCACCAGTGGTGGGGCGATAATGTTACCTGCAAAAGCTGGGGCGACATTTGGATAAACGAAGGTTTTGCATCTTATACAGAACATCTTGTTGCACAATATTTAGATAACAGCAATTTTGCTTCTAATTTAAATTCTGCCCACAATAGTGTGATGGGCCAACCAGGCGGAAAAGTTTGGGTTACAGGGCAAGACACCATGGACTCTAATGTAATTTTTGATTCACGTTTAACTTATGATAAAGGCGGAGCTATTATCAGAACACTTCAATTCTTAACCAATAACGATAGTACCTGGTTTAATTGTTTGCGTGGTTTTCAAAATACTTATAAGAACAGTAATGCTTCGGTAATTGATTTTAAAAATTACTACCAAACATTTACAGGTACTAACGCTACACAGTTTTTTAACCAGTGGTATTATGGCGAAGGTTATCCAACTTTTAATGTAAAATACTATGGCGCTCCCGGACAAATGATCATACAAAGTACACAAACAACAAGTTTCCCTTCTTCAATTCCATTATTCATTACACCAATGGAATATAAAATAACACGCACTGCCATGCCAGATACAGTGGTGCGTGTTATGCACAGCAGTGCAATTGAAACCTATACAATTAATATGCTTGGCGCGCCAACAGGTGTTGTTTGCGACCCAAACAACTGGGTAATAAATAAAGTAATTGGGCCTGTAGCCGACCCATCATTAGGCGGTGTAGGCATTTCAGAGAACAGTGTTTTGTTTTCTGAAATTAAGATAGGACCAAATCCAACAAAAGGAATATTTACGATCAGCAACGATAAAAACCTGGAAGAAAAAACAGAAATATTTGATATGACGGGTAAAAAACTAATGGAGAAAAAATTAAGCTCTGAGATTATTTTTGATCTTAGTAATTGTGCAAACGGTATTTATATTTTAAAAATATCTGATGTAAATGGGAACGAAAAATATTCACAAAAAATAATTAAAGAGTAATTGGTTTTTTTCGTTTATGATATAAAAAAGCCTTTCGTTTTTGAAAGGCTTTTTGGTTTTTGCTCAGTCGCGTCCGCATTTAGCTTACAATTTGTTGCAACAATATTATAATAAAAAAAATCTGTATTATTATAAGCAATACAGCAACTTAAGTCTATATGCATGTGTTGCGCAGGTAGACCATTATCCCATTGCATAAACAAACGAGCAGTGTCTCCTTCTATTTCAAAACGTATTCCATAAGTTCAATTCCGGAAGCTAAAACTAAAGTTTCATTTTATGCATTTAAAACCGTTGTGTGCTTTTCCAAGGCAACATTTATTCTGTTTCTTATTTCAGTTAATGATTGCTCATTTGCTACTTTACCATTTTCGAAAACTGTTTTTAATAAACCCTGTTTTTCTTCTTCCCAGCTGCATTGATCTTTCATTTTTAATTCACCATTTACTTCTGTTACCTGCATTAAGCCTTTGGCTGAACGTTTTGTGCCGTCATCTGTTTTTGGATCTTTAAATATATTTCTTGGCTCTCCATTTACTTCACCATAGGTTGCTTTCATTGCAAAACCATAGGTATCGCGCGTTACATATTCGTAAGTGTATGAACCAATGCCTAATACTACATTAAACGACGCAAAGCCTTTTGCTTTTAATCCTTCCAGAATATCTTTCTGACGTTGAAGTGTAATGCTGTCACCATAAATTAAACCAATGTGTGAGTCCAGTAATTTAAATCCTTTATCAGTAATTGCTCCACCAAAAGTTTCCCACATACATTCTATAGCACCTTTAAATTCAGGGCTTCCGGGTGCAGCATCTTTATCGCCAATAATTATTTTTACAGGATCGCCACTATCAGGACGAATAACCACTTTACCATTACGCGCTAAAATTTTTGATTTTAATTCGGGTAAAAATTCGGTGATCACTTTCCAGAAATCCCAGGTATCAGAAACTATTGATACAATTCCGCCCGGATAAATTTTTGTGATCAGCCTGTCGAAGGTGGCTATCTCGTTATCTTTGGTGCCCATGCACATAACCGAGTGTTCGGTTGCAGGAACGCTTCCACCAATTAATTCTTTATCTGCATTGGCATTATAATAGATCTCATGAAAATCAATTGCAGGCACTGTATCTGTTCCGTAAAAAGATAATAAATGTCCAGCCGCACTCATGCAAGCATCTTCAATACCACTCATGCCGCGAAAACTAAAATCATGTCCCTGCCAATACACAAAATCAATATTGTTATCGCTTACTGTACTTCTTGCATATTCATTAAAACGTTTACGGTATTGAAAAGCAGTTGTAGCGCTTGTTGCAGGCTTCCACAAAATGGCAGACATTAACGACTCCAGGTAGTTGGTTAGCCAAAAAAACTTTGGTTTAGTATTGTAAACAGTAACAACCGGAATTTTTGGAGAAACAATAGTGCCTTCAGGCAAGCCTTTTACAATTAAAGGCAAATAACCGAGATCATGCAGCTCTGCAATATGTTCAACAGGGATACTATCTTTACCCAAGGCATTATCCATACGGCGTTTATAATCGGCCATTACTTTTTCTTTTGGTACATTAAAAAATCCTTCATTCCATTGTTTTACTAAATATTCTTTTATAAAGTATTGTAATCCAAAAAATACCAGCTTGTCATTTTCTGCCAGGCGTGATTTTCGCGGTGTAAAATTAGAATATACTAATTCTGTTCCTTCGGGATACTGTCTGCGGTGATCTGCTTTATAAAAGTCGATCAACATTAATGGATTGATTTTCATATTTGTTTGTTTTTAATTTTTATAATTATTTCTTCTAAAGTATTTACCTGTTTAATATTATATTTTTTGCAAACGATATCAATATTTCCTTTACGCCAAAAACCATCAGGGCAACACACAATCAATTTTTCTGTTCTTGCAAAAAGACCAAGTTCCAGCATACTTACCGGCGATTTGGTTTCAGGTGAAAAATAAAACACGATTATATTTGCTTTTTCCAATCCATCCAATTCCCAATTTACCTGTTCGTTAAACTGTGCATTCTCTATTGATTGTTTCCATGACGCATCCCAATCATCGCGACGTGGGTTCAAGATACAAATATCATTTGTTGTTTCAAGCGCTTTTTCAATTTTCTGTTGCCAGTTCTCTGCGATACCCATTTCAATAGATCCCGCAAGAAAAACTGAGAATTTATTTTGAATTGCGTTTAAATTATATGGAGGTTTTAGGATCATTTTACTATTGTGTTGTTTTTAATGTCTGCTATTAATTTTTGCAATAATTCAACCGAAGCATATAAACTTGCTCTATCATCAAGATAAATATTCGCGTAAACTTTTCCTTTCTCAACCAATCCCGGAATACCCGGAGGAGATCTATTAAAATAATGATAAGGCAGATCTATCTTTTTTAATTTTTCTTTTATTCCATCCCAACGATCTTCTTCAGCAGCAGTGAATACTATAAGGATGCAATTGAGTTTATTTAATTCGTAGATCAGCTCATGTATTACAGTATAATCGTCCTGTGATTCGTGTTCATGAAAAGGTAATACGGTACTATCCACATCATAAGCCACAATTATCTTTCCATATTTTAACCATTCTTCTTTTAAACGGTTAAATGTTGTATCGTAACTTAAATAGCGACTCATTATCAAAACAAATTATACTGTTTATAAAATTCATTCTCGTGTATACTTGAAATGGAGTTTGAGCTTCCTACATTTTTGTACCCCGCTTCTTTTAACCTATCTAATGCATTATGGCTAAAAATACCATGTGATGCAATAAAATAAAGATCGCCTCCGTTTTTTGCTTTTAACGCGGTAGCTAATTCGATAAATGTTCTGCCGCCATCACAAATATCATCAACTACTATACAGGCTTTGCCATTTAAGTTGTCTGTATTCACATCACTTTTAATAATTTGCCCCGTTGCCAAATCGCGCACTTTTATGCCGGTTGCAATGTTGCCTTTGTAATTTATTTTTTGTGCCAGCTTATCTACTTTTTTGTATGCACCAAGATCGGGCGACACTAAAACAAAATCTGTTAGCTTTACTTTTCCAATAAAATCATTTACCATTTCATAATTAGCTGTATTGTGGCAATTATTAATTAAAGCTGTAGAAACATCGCTGTGTGCGTCAAAAACAATTACCTTATTTAAATTTAAGCTATTAAGAATGTTTGCAAATACTTTTATGGATAATGGCTCACCCTGAACCATCACCCTATCCTGCCTTGCATAGGGAATGTATGGAATAAACACTTCGATATAGTTTACATACATGTTACGGATCGCATTAACTGCCAGACATAAATTCATCACATCATCTGATGAGTTTAAGCGAGTATTAATTCTTACTTTATCCTCTTCAGAAAATGGTGTTAAGAATTTAACATGACATTCGCCTCCGGCAAATTTTTTTAATTCTACAGTTTGGTTTGTTTCAAATAAATTTATTGTTTTCATATATTTAATTTTTAAAGTTCAAAGTGAATTCCTTTTTGTGTTAATTCTTTATAAGCTTTTTTGTCGAAGCTATAAAAACGCGCTGCTTTATGCGCTACGTTTTTTTCTTTTTCTTCCAATGCTTTTAAAAAGCCCATTCCTAATATTTTTTTTCTGAAATTTCTTTTATCGATAGGTTCTTCTAAAATGGCTTCGTACAAAGCTTGTAATTGTGTTAAAGTAAATTTTTCATCCAGCAATTCAAAGCCAATAGGTTGGTAAGATACTTTACCCTTTAAACGTTGAAAGGCAGCTTTTACAATTTTATTATGATCAAAGGCGAGTTTAGGTAATTTGGATATCTCAAACCATTCTGCATTCAATGTATCTCTACCGGCAATAACTTCGTATTGTTTTTTATCAACCAATGCAAAATATGCTACAGATATGATTCTCTCACGTGGATCGCGATCAAGATCGCTAAATGTAAAAAGCTGTTCGATAAAAACATTTTTTACGCCAGCTTTTTCCATGAGTATTCTTTTTGCACATTCTTCGGTAGTTTCATTCATAAAAACAAAACCGCCTGGTAAAGCCCATTTATTTTTAAAAGGTTCTTTCTCTCGTTCTATCAATAATAATTTTAATTCCCCTTCATCAAAACCAAAAATAACGCAATCGGTTACAAGAGCGGGTCTTTCGTATTCGTATTGATATTTTTGATTTTGTTTCATTCTTAGTGTAATTATTACACAAAGATAAATGAAAAATTATTTAGCCGAATTATCTTAGTGTTAATTTTACACTATAAAAATGCAACTATTTGGTTATCAATATTAAAATCTTCAATTGGCGCTTTATAGTGCAAGATAAAATCTATCCATTATTGGATTTAATGTGTTTTTATGCACTTGATTTAGTATTTTTGCAGTCTGATTTTTACTACAGGCACCGTAGTTCAATGGATAGAATAGAAGTTTCCTAAACTTTAGATGCAGGTTCGATTCCTGCCGGAGCCACAAATAAAAGTTTTAAACAACTTTAAACCGCCTTAACCCGCTTCAATAGCGGGTTTTGCGTTCAAGGGGTTTTGATTAAACCCGTATTTAATCGACATTTGTTTCAGTAATTAAAACAGAAGGTTAAACACACATCAACCGCAGTATCTATAAGTGTTCACATAAAAAAACAACCGTTTCCAATCAAATTTTCCATGATTGTTTTCATATAACTTTTCTTATTTAGCAGAAAATTTCAAATCGAATGAAAGCCTTCTTCGCATAAAACAGAAACCTCTAGGTTCTTTTATTTGAAATATAATAAGGATAACTTAAAAAAAAATTTAATTTTAAGGTGATATACTTATTTTTTATAGCACTAATAACTGTATGGTTATGATTATTGAAGAAAAAAAACAATTAAATACTCGCGAAACGATAATTATTGAGTTGTATAAAGCAACTTTCCCAGAAGTTGCTTCTTTCGTTCATAAAATGGGCGGTTCTCTCGCCGATGCGAAAGATATCTTTCAGGATGCTTTGGTAATTTACTTTCAAAAGAATCTGGAACACAATTTTGTTCCCGAACGGGGACACAGCCATTATTTAAAAGGTATCTCAAAGCACTTGTGGTACAAAAAATTTCGGACGAGGAAACAAAATGTACCATTAACAAAAGAAATAAGCACTCTGTTGGTTGAAGAAGATCCGAAAATTTCTTCAAGATTATTGTACTTTTTAGAACTATCTGGTAAACGTTGCCTGGATTTATTGTCAGCATTTTACTATGAGCAACTCAATATGAAAGAAATAGCACAACGTTTTGGATTTTCTGGCGAACGCTCTGCTACCGCGCAAAAATATAAATGCCTTGAAAAAATCAGAAATGCTGTCCGTGACCACGAATTAAATAAAGAAGATTTTTATGAATGAAACACAACTAATAGAGAAATATTTATTTAAGCGCCTTAATGTCGAAGACCAGCTATTTATGGAAGCTAAGTTATTAACCGATCCGGAGTTTAAATGCAAACTTAAATGGCAAAGCCGTGCGCATGAAATTGTAAAAGCACATGGGCAAAAAATATTAAGACAGGAAATCATTTCGGTTGAAAATCGTCTGTTTTCTGAATTACGTTTTCAAAATTTCAGAGCAACCATTTTCAAAATTTTCAAATAAAATAATAGCATATGAACACACCGTATTTAAAAGATCTGATTGATTCCAAAATTCTAAACGAAAGAAAAATTTTTTTGTGGGGCCAGGTTGATGATAATTCTGCAAAACATGTTATTGACAGGCTTTTGTACCTTGACCTAACGCAACCGGGTAAGGAAATACAACTAATCATAAACAGCCCTGGCGGTTACGTTACATCAGGTTTTGGTATTTATGATACCATGAAAAGCATCTCTAGCCCCGTATCAACAATATGCTGCGGATACGCGGCCTCTAAGGGGGCTATTTTATTGTCCGCCGGCGAAAAGGGTAAGCGATATATCCAGCGACACGCTCGCGTTATGATACATCAACCGAGTGGAGGTGCCGGAGGTCCGGCCTCCAATATTGAAATACAAATGGAAGAAATTCTGAAAACAAAACAGCTATTAGCGGAAATTTTAGCAAAAAACTGCAATAAATCAGTTGAACAAATAACAAAAGACTTCAATCGTGACTATTGGATGTCCGCCGAAGAATCTGTAGCATATGGAATCGTTGATCAAATAATCGATCGACTTTAATCAAAAAAACTAAGCTACTATTTTTTAAATGAAAACTTATTGTATTCAATAATTTATAACTCATTTTTGTTTTTGCATCGTTAAACCAATTAAGCTTAGCACCTTTTTAGCTAGCGTAATCGGCATTGCACCATGTGCGGTAACTAAATTTCCATCGGCTATTATTTTCGAATCACCAATGATTGCGCCTTCGCGTATTAATTGCTTGCTAACACTATCTGTTTTATTTTTAAACGCATTAGTGGCAATAGTTTTGTTCTCTACCAAGAATTTATCATTGCTTAATTTAACAGGTATCAATCCTGCGATGCCTTGGGAAAGAGCAGATACTATTCCCCCGTTTTCGTATATTTTTGCTGCAATATCACCAATGCTTTTTGAATTAGGATAATCTACCAAACAACTATAACCCCCTGAATAATAAATAACGTTATAATCATTTGGATTAATCTGAGAAGGGTTTAATGAATTTTTTACTTTATCCTCAAATGCTTTTTTTTCTTCATCAGGAATTTTGAATTTTTTTGGATAGTGCATTTTGTATGCTAGTGGCACGTTACCACCCATGGGGCTAACAATATCTACGTCTTTAATTCTAAACCCTGAATTATAAAGCGTTGCGTAAAAATCCGAAATCTCAGGCGCCCAGCAACCCCAGGTATGATCGTCTGGCTTTGAAATTAAGTTATTGGCACTGGTAGCAACTATCAGTATTTTTTTATTATTATTTATCTGTGCAAAAAAAATGTGGGCACAAAAAATAATGGAGAAAATAAAATATTCTTTTTTCATTATCAGATTCTTTTAAAAAAGGCCAGTGATGCTACCGGCCTTTTTGATTTTCACTATTTCTAAACTAAATTTTTCGATATTACTTTATAAATACCATTTTCTACTCTTTAATCATTCTTTTTGTTGTAGACCCCACGCGAACAAAATAAATTCCTTTTGGCTGTTCACTCAGGTCCACCTCAATTTTATTGTCCTTTATGGCAGCTGAATAAACTAAGGACCCCAAGGCATTAAACACTTGCAAATTAGATTTATCGATATTAGAAATGAAGATAATTATTTTGTTGTTGAATGGATTAGGATAAACGCTTACATTTAAATCTTGATTTCCTTTGTCCACAAAAGCTCCTGTGCATGTTGAAACGGACTGTGTAAATACAGATGAACTAACACATCCGTTACTTCCAGTTCCACTAATAGTATAACTTGTTGTAATTGTCGGCGAAACAGCGATTATCGTATTATTTGAGCTTGTGCTCCACGTATAGGTAGTTGCGCCGCTAGCTGTTAAACTTACAGTTTGTGCCGGGCAAATTAAACTTAAGGAAGATACTGCACTAACAGTTGGTGAGATAATAACTGATTGGGTTACTGTTGCTGCGCCAATACATCCGTTAATATCCGAACCTTCAACAGTATATGTTGTAGTAGTGTTAGGAGCAACAATTTCTACCGTATTTGTTGAAGTATTATTCCATGTATAAGTAAGTGCTCCACTTGCGGTTAAACTTGCTGATTGTCCGCTACAAATTACACTTGAATTACTAATTGCATTTACAATCGGTAAAGAAAAACTATTTGTGGCTACGGTAACGGTTTCCGACTTGGTGCACCCGTTAGCATCCATAATATCAACTGTATAATTTGTAGTTACAGCAGGGCTTACAAGAGCTGTATTTGTAAAAGGGCCAGATGACCAATTATAACTGATCCAACCGGTACCGCCACTTGCATTTGCGGTAAGTGTGCTTGAGTTACCTACACAAACCGTTGGAATATTAGCAACGGCAGTTAAGCTTAGGGCTGGAGGGTTTATGATCGAGAAAGTTTGTGTTGTGGTACCGCATGTATTAGTTACTGCGCATGTATAAGTTGTCTGAAGAAGGTTTGATACATTAGGCAAAGTGCTACTGGCCGGGCTCCAGCTATACGTAAAAGGGCCATTGTTTGTTGCTGTAACTGACGCGCTGCCTACTCCACCGTTACAAAGTATATTATCTACTGTAAGATTTATGTTAGGAAGGCAGGAATTAATTTCAAGTAAATTGCCAAAAATTGGATGCGATCCAACGTAATTTCCACTACTGCCAGAAAAATTAACTAATACAGTATTTGTAGGAGCACTTATATCAAATTCAAAAATAACTCCATCGTTGTTTGTACCGCCGCTAAATGTCATTCCAAACAGATTTCCGTTAGCACCTTGTATTAACGATCCTTGTGGGAAACTTCCGGGGTTAGCACCTGATGTACCGGTAAAATCAAACATTGATGTATATGTTCCCGGCCCTGTAGTTTTATATTCGAAAAGTGTACCGTCTCCGGTGGCTCCTCCACCGCTCGTTAAACCATAGAGTTTTCCGTTGCCAGCCAATATTAAACTGCCTTTGGGGTTAATACCACCATTGGCAGCCGATAAAAAGTGGTGTTTTACGCTATAAACGTTAGAATTGATATCATACTCAAACAAAGTACCTTCGTTACTTGTTCCTCCTATATCAGTTAAACCATATAATAAACCAGGGGTTGGTTCAATAAGTGAACCAACCGGATTTGCTCCCATAAAATTTCCGGAAGTGCCACTAAATTCAACAACTTTTGAATAAGTGCTCGTTGCTACATTAAATGAAAATAAAACACCATCGTTATTATTATTTCCACCCATGGATGCAAAACCATATAAAAGACCATTTGACGCTTTCAATAGTGAACCAGACGGTCTATAACCATTAACGCCAATATTAAAATTGTAATGCACACTGTAGGTATTTGAACTAAGATCATACGAAAAAATAACCCCCTGTCCATTTGTTCCACCATAATATGTTAGCCCAAAAAACACATTTGGACTTACCTCGGTTAACGAACCTTGTGGTTGACCGCCAGGATAATTACCTGTGTTACCGGTGAAATTAAACAAGGGAATAATTGTATTATTGTTTGGATTATACTGTATTAAATATCCGTTACCGGTAGCAAAAAAACCGTAGGAATCATAGGTAACCAATCCGTATATATTTCCATTTGTTGCCTTAATAAATGATCCATGTGGCTTAGCCCCATTTGTATTACCATCAAATGACCCGGCGTTGTAAGATCCTGATGTAAGATTATAGTTAAATGCCACGCCGCTATTAGGGCCATTACCTCCGGACCCTGCCATACCAATTAGTGAGTTTTGTGCGTTGCTTAAATTTAAAGATGTTATTAAAAATATGCACGCTGCTATTTTTTTACATCTTTCGAGTACGTTGTTTTTCATGTTTCTTTTTTTTTAAAATTAGTTTTACTTATTATGTTAACGGAGATTTCAACTATTATTCTTTAATTATTTTTTTTGTTACAGAACCTATTTGAATAAAATAAATTCCAGCCGGATGGCCTTTTAAATCAATTTGCATAGCGCTTTGGTTTAATTCAGATGTGTAAATCATATTGCCCATAGAATTAAATACATGCAGCTTATTCTTTATTGACGAATTAACCGAAACATTTATTTGGTGGTTAAATGGGTTAGGATAAATATTAATAACATTATCGTTATCATTTAGGACTGTAAGTAAATCTGTACAGGTAGAAACATATTGCGTAAAAGTTGAAAAATTATTACATCCGTTTGCATCCGTGCCGCTTACGGTATAAGTTGTTGTAGTTGCTGGCGACACAACTATTACAGGGTTATTGGAGGCATTGCTCCAGGTATAAGTGTTTGCACCGTTTGCTGTTAAACTAGCTGTCTGACCAATACATATTAAACTGAAATTAGAAGCTACATTTATATTTGGCAAACCGTTAACCCATTGTGCAACGGTGGCAGAACTAATACATCCATTGGCATCGGTAACATTAATTGTATAATTTGTTGCTGTAATTGGGGTAACTATCGAGATGCTATTACTTGGCCCCGCAACCCATGAGTACGTAATAGGTCCATTACCACCACTAGCCGCTGCGGTTAAGGTGCTTGAGTTACCAGCACAAACGGTTGGGTTGCTGACTGCCGCATTTACTATTAATGCAGGGGGCTCTGTAATTGTAAAACTTTGCATTGTTATGCCACAACTATTTGTAGTTGCACAGGTATAACTTCCCGGCGCAAGGCCACTTGCTGTTGGCAAGTTACCACCAGAAGGAATCCAAGTGTAAGTATATGGTGCATTATTAGTTGCTGTAACTGTAGCGCTTCCATTGTTATTACCAAAGCAGCTTACATTTATTTGAGCGGCACTTATTGAAGGCGCAAGGCATAAGGTGTATTCCAATAAATTTCCGTATGTAGCATTAGACCCAATACTATTGCCTGAGTTACCTGAAAAATTAACCAATACCGTACTATTAGGTGAAGTTAAATTATATCCAAATATAACGCCGCTATTTAAACTACCGCCAATACCTGTCATACCATATAGATTTCCATCTGATGCTTGTATTAACGAACCCTGTGGTGAACCTCCCGGATTTAAACCGCTGGGACCGGTAAAATCAAATTTAGGTGTATATGTACCTGGGCCTGACATATCATACTCAAACAATACACCATTGCCCATTCCGCCATTGCTTGCTAAGCCATACAACATACCGTTATTAGCTTTTAAAAGACTCCCCTTTGGAAAGGTGCCTCCCGATGCAGGTGTAAAATTATATTTAACGGTGTACAAGTTTGTAAGAATATTGTATTCAAACAGCACCCCAGAACTATTTGTACCTCCAATACTTGCTAATCCATAAAGTAAACCAGTGTTCGCTTCTATTAATGAGCCTTTCGGATCTCCTCCCATAAAACTACCGGTATTACCCGTAAAATCAACTAACTTAGTATATGTACCATTAGAAGCATCGAAAGAAAACACCACGCCGTTGTTGTTAATACCACCAAAAGAAGTCATACCATAAAACAAACCGTTTGAAGCTTTTAATAACGTTCCTTGCGGTCTCCAGCCACTGGCAGATATAAAATTATAAAGCACACTATATGTATTAGTACTAAGTGTATAAGAAAAAATTACACCTCCGTTATTCACACCTCCGCGTTGCGTTAAACCATAAACTACCCCCGGACTAACTTCGAGTAAAGCACCATAAGGTCGGGCACCAGGAAAAGCACCGCTTGTTCCTGTAAAATTAAATAAGGGAATAATATTATTATTGTTAGCATCGTATTGCAAAAGGTAACCATTGCCTCCAGGACTAAATGAACCTCCATCATAAGTAACCATGCCATAAATATTACCGTTACTGGCCTTAATAAACGAACCATTAGGCTGCGCTCCGTTTGTAGCACCATTAAACGCATTTGCATTATAAGTATTTGAATTAAGATTATAATTAAACGCAGCTCCAAAATTAGATGCACTGCCACCAAGTTGAGTCATTCCTAATAGTGCAGTTTGAGCTTTTATTGACCCCGTGCTTATAGTTAAAGTTAGGACAGATAAATATGTGCTTATTTTTTTGAGTACTTTATTTTTCATCTATAGTTCTGTTTTTTAATAATGAGCTAAGATCTAAGATTGCTTAAAAACCTAAAAACAGAATACTGTCATCGGCATAGATGAGTCTGCGAATGACATTTTTTAACAAAATATTCTTAAATAGAAATTATTAAGAACAAATAAAAAAAATTCGTGATAAAATATCTACATCAGGCTTACTTACCACTTATTCAGAATAAGCGCATTATTAAAGAAAAAAATTAGAATTGCTGAAAAGTTGTAAAAGGTTAGTTCAAATATTTTTTCGTGTAATTATCAGATGTTATCGGCACTGTTTCATTAAAAAAATAAAAGAAGATTAAAACCAGTTACAAAAAGTTATTTTAATTGTTTGAGCTGTTTTTTTAAAATTACATTATGTATTTCTTAAAATATACTCTTCTGTTTACTAAATGCACGATGTACAGATTAATAATTCTATTTAGTTTTGTTTTTATTTATCAAAATGTTTTTTGTCAGGTTAGAATTATAAAACATGTTAAACACTACCCTCCTCAAACTAATTTATCTATTGGAGGCGGACTAAACAGAAGCGTATTGATATTAACCCGCAATGTAAAGAACGATAACGACGCCCTTGGATTTAATTTTTCGTTAACTTACGGTGGGGCAAAATTGCTAAGAGGTAAAATTGAATACACCCATTATAATAGAATAGATATTGAGCCAACATGGTACAATATTAAATCATCCACACTCGAAATAAATTTACAGGCTTTGGCGCGCTTTAAAAAAACCAGAGCCTATTTCTATCCGTTATTCGGCTTAAGCTATAATTTATTCTCCGGTTATTTTACCGGAAAAAATGATTTTTTAAACATAGGTGAAAAGTATAAAAAAAATACTATAGCGAGAACCAATTGGTTTGGAATAAATACCGGCGTTGGATATGAATATAGTTTTAAAAAAATAAGCATTGTTGGAGAATACAAAATGCGGGTCGGTAACTCCGGACCACAATTAAATATTATGGATGTATGTTTTAGTTTTGGATTAACCTATCATCTAAAAGTGCCTTCCATATACAAGATTTTTTCAGGAACAAAAAACAGGTATTTTTTAAACTAAAAAAATAAAATCAAAGTGTAAAAGAAAACTTTAACAATTAAATATAAATAATATGAAAAAACAATTAATACTCTGTTCTGCTATATTAGCAGCAACAAGTGTCACATCGCAAAACGGGCATATCAAAACGAAGCCGTCGGGTTTTAAAAATATGGCTGAAAATATAGCAGCAAAATTTGCTATTGAAAATAGTGGAAATATTTCTTCTAATTTAAAACCTTCAGAATATCTCGACCATCCGGAAAATGTGGCTGCCGAAAAATCAGCTGTAACAATGCCCCCATCAACCATCAACTGGAACTTATTGTGCGGTTCAGCAAATGTTTACGGCATGCTTGTAAGTCAATCAAGACCTTTGCAGTACAATCCCAATGTAAATGCGATTTCGTTTATTCATCGAAAAAGTACAAGTTATCAATACAGTCCGGCAATTCCCGCAAATGCAGAAAGCGGAATAATTGTGGCGGAGATAACTTCTGATTGGGGTCTCACATGGGATAGTACCTGTATTTGGTCTGATGCTACAAACTGGGGGAGATATCCACAGGGTGCTATTTACAGTGCTCCAGGTAATACAAATGTAGCTAATGCTTATGTTGTGGGTTGTGGGCCAACGGTTGCAGGCGCTAATTTTTCAGGAAACTGGTATGCCAGTAAAAAATTAGCAGCTCCAAGCTCAACATTGTTTAATTCAACTCTCGATCCTACGCCGGGAGCGCAGCAGTTCCTATCCTTCTCACTGCCAACATACCCTGCAAACCAAGGCCCACACGGCTGGTCGCGTTACGGCTTTAGTTCAACAGATGACGGCGCAGTTAGATCATTAGCATTAATTCAGAACGATCAAACCGGACTTTCAACAATGAGAGGGTTTTCGATTGTTAAAGGAACATTTAATGCCGGTGCGTTTACATGGACAACAGATTCCATTATCCCGGCAACAATTTTAAAAAACGACGGAACCAAACATTTATCAGCAGCACCTCAAATGGCCTGGAATAAAGCAGGTACCGTTGGGTATGTTGTTTGTATTGGTGCTGCGGCGGGTTCAACACTCTCAAATAAAAGCTATCAACCTATCATTTATAAAACAACCAATAGCGGCGCGAGTTGGTCGGCACTGCCGTACATTGATTTTAATTCGCCAACAATGTCGTTTGTTACCGATCACCTGGCAAATTTACAACCGCCGAGCACAAATACAAACATATCAGCGCCGTGGTTTGTTGATTTTGATATAACAGTAGATGCAAATAACGATTTACACATTGCCGCACAATGCGCGAGTACAGCCAGCGATGATAACGATCAGTTAACTTCAGTAAGTCAGTTTACAACGTCTATTAATCCCGGTGAAAATTATTTGTGGGCACACACTCCAGGTAATCATCCATACTTATATGATTTTATTGGCAATGGCACAGCGGCATGGAAACTAAAGGTTGTTGATTCAATAGCAACTGAAGATCCAAGTTCTACACCAGGGGGAGATGGTTTTAATGACAATCCATGGGATGCAACGGGCACAGGTGGTGTTAAAGTTAACGTAGACAGAGTTGTTTTAGGACGCACACCGGATGGTAGTTACATCACCTATTCGTGGGTAGAGTCTGACACCAATTTTACAAATGGAGGAAGAAAATGGAACTCTTTACCAAATATTAAAACACGTTGCATGGCTATTGGTTCGGGTACAAATATGTACCAGATTTCACCTACAGAGATTAACGTATCAAAAATTAGCGCAGGAACCGGCACTTTAAATACTAATGTTGCCAACCGCGCCACGTTACATTACCTATCACCTACCACCGGCAGCGCATCTGTTTTTATAAATGCAGCAACATCAACTTATACTGTTGATATTAACACGCCAATTACTGTAACTAACAGCAATCCACTTTCGCAATTAACAAACAACTCCACTTGGATACAAACCGGTAAACTATCATATGCTTTTACCGGTACTGCCACAGCAACCGGAACAACGAATATAGGATTTGCCGAAAACTCAATAAACAGCGTAAACAACAGTGTCATTTTCCCAAATCCTTCTTCAGAAAATACAAGCTTAGCAATTGATCTAAAGGACAATTCAACTGTTAACGTTGTTATGGTGAACGCACTTGGGCAGGTAGTTAAAACTACTTCAACTCAAGGTAAAGTAGGTCAAAATAACATCAGTATTAATCTTTCAGGCTTATCGGCAGGGATATACTTTACAACTGTAAAAGTTGACAATGCCACAAATACAAAAAAACTAATAGTTCGGTAATTCTAATTTCACTGAAACGTTTATAAGCCCCTTTTGTTAATACGAAAGGGGCTTTTTTGAGTTGATTTTTATGCTTTAACCATTTACATACTAATTAGTGCCGATAACTGTTTTTAGTTTTCTAAAACAAGTAGGCAAACTATTTTTGGGTAACTATTCTTTTAATAAGTGAAATCAATTTGTTTACAAAACAAAAATGCGATTCTGTTAAATTATTAAGTAAACGCTCAATGAAATCTAATTATCAAATTACAGAAAGCGCTATTATAAATGCAGAAACTTCAAAAGTGTTTGGCATTTTAGAGGATGTGGGTAACTGGCATTTATGGACGAAATCAATTACGAAAATTTCATTTATCGACCACTGTAAATTTGAAACTAACGGTAAAGTTTGCATCGTACAGCCAAAACTCATACCAGCAATATGGACAATTACAGAAATAAATAAAAACCGTTCTTTCACGTGGCGAACAAAAACTCTTGGTGTAACTATTACTGCCAAACATTTAATAAAAAATGTAAATAAAAAAACTCTTGCAGAATTGCATATGAGCTACGAAGGTTTTCTTTCAGGTTTAATTTACAAACTTTCATCAAAGCTTACTAAGAAATATCTGAATATGGAAATATTGGGGTTAAAAAAGGAATGTGAAAAATAGATTAAGGTTTGCCAAGTAGCTAAATAAAACACAATTTTAAATAATAATTAGAAATTAAAAGACAAAATGCTAATTACATAAATACTATTTAGTCAGATAAAAGAATTAGTTAAATAATTTATCTAATAGCGCCTCATTTACTTGTTTACTATTTTATATTCTACATAATGAATCCTGTTATTATTGTTTCTTATAATGCCTTATTAATTTTCGATCCGCTTTTATTTTTTTTCTTCATTTCTTCTGCGGTAAAAAATTCGCAGGATATCAATTTTCACTGTTATTGGCCATTTATCCTTGTACTGACTTTTTTTGGCTCTTTGTTACTGAAATATTTTTTAAGATTAAAAGGTAATACGCGTGAAAATAAATTCGGCATTAACTTAAACTACTTGACAGATTATTTAATAAATGACACTACAGAAAAGATTCCGCATCTAAAAACCAGTGAAAGAATTATAAATGACACTACAAGATTAAACCCAGCTATTGTTTGGCGAGTAGAGACACCTGAAAGTATTGACGAATTGCAAACTATAATCCAAAACGCAGATATGCCAATATCAGTTGGCGGTGCTAGATTTAGTATGGGTGGTCAAATAGGAAGCCCAAACAGCATACATATTGATACAAGAAAATTAAATAAAATAATTTCATTTTCTTTAGAAAACAAAACCATTACGGTTGAACCAGGTATAAGATGGTGTGATGTTCAAAGGTTTATTGATAGATACAATTTAAGCATAAAAATAATGCAGACATATGCTAACTTTACTGTTGGTGGATCTGTTAGTGTAAATTGCCATGGACGTTACTTAGGTTTAGGCCCATTGATTCTATCGATCAAATCTATAAGTTTAGTTTTAGCAAATGGTGAACTGACACATGCGTCAAAAAAAGAAAATAAAGATCTTTTTTTTGGATGCGTTGGATGTTATAATGCTATAGGGGTTATTAGTTCGGTAGAATTGGAATTAGATGAAAATATCGCGGTGGAGCGAATCAATAAAACAATGAAAAGCGAAGTGTATCCGGATTATTTTTTTAATGTTATAAGAAATACCCCAAATATAGTTTTTCACAACGGCGATTTATACCCGCCCTATTACAAACGGATACGGGCCGTAAACTGGATAAAAACCAAAAAAAAACCTGCAAAAAATAAGCGTTTAATTTCACCCAGCATCTCATATCCAATTGAGAGGTATTTTATAAACGCATTTAGTAAAAATAAATTTGCCAAGTGGAGAAGGCAATATGTTTATGACCCAATACTATATTGCATACCAAAAGTACATTGGAAAAATTATGAGGCAGGTTATGATGTAGCAGAATTGGAACCTAAATCACATAAAAAAAACACCTATGTTCTGCAAGAATATTTTGTACCAGTTCAGCAATTTAGTTTGTTCTCGAATGCCATGGCGGACATATTTAAACGTTACAATGTAAACGTTATTAACGTTTCTGTAAGACACGCTTTGCCCGACAATGGCTCTTTACTCGCTTGGGCAAGAGAAGAAGTTTTTGCTTTTGTAATTTGGTATAAGCAAGGAATAAGTGACGCAGAGAAAAACAAAGTTGGCGTTTGGACACGTGAACTAATTGATGCAGCAATAACTTATAAAGGCTCATATTATTTACCATACCAGATCCATGCTACCATAGAACAATTTTTTATGGCTTATCCAAATGCAGATAAACTTTTTAGACTTAAAAAAAAACTTGATCCTACTTATAAATTCAGAAATGCTCTTTGGGATAATTATTACCAGTCCAATAAAACTAAAATGAATAATACAACATCAGAATTTAAACTCGTTTTTTCAGATCCAAAATGGAGCGATAAGTTTTATCGCTTTTTACAAATAATTTTTCACCTATATCCTGAAGATAAGTTTCATAATTTGATTGCCATAACCAGTGCAGGGCAAAAAAATGATCGTGAAATTTACAGATCCATTCAGAATGAGTTGCCTAAAATAAAACCATTTCTTTCAGAACTAACAATGGCACTACCTGCTTTAAAAAAGCAAAAAAAAGAAATGGCAAAGCAGGTGCTACATATGCTTAGAAAAACAACAACAATTAATGGCTATTTGGAAATTGGCTCAACAGGTTGTTATATAAGTGAATTGCGCAAACATATCAAACTGTCGGGAAGCATTTTTATTACAAACGATATTCCTCCTGATAATTCTATTGCTGATATTTTTGAACGAGGTCAATTAAAAAAATTAGGGCACTTTTTTCGTCTAAATAATTACCAGCCTATACCTCACCATGAGATCGCGAACGAAAGCATTGATTTAGTTACTTGCCATATTGGCCTGCATCATTGCCCACCTCAACTATTAGATAATTACGTTAAATCGATTTTCAGAGTCTTGAGAAAAAATGGAATTTTTATTGTACGCGATCATGATGTACAAACAGAACAAATGGCCCGTTTTGTTTCTTTGGTTCACACTGTATTTAATCTGGGGCTAAATATTAGCTGGGAAACTAACAACGCAGAGTTTAAATCGTTCAAAGGCATTGAGGAGTGGAGTCGGTTAATTTCAAACCATGGGTTTAAAGACACAGGGGAAAGAATATTGCAGGACAATGATCCCACAGATAATACTTTAATTGCATTCATAAAACAATAGTCGTAAAAATTATACACATCTTTGATGTGTGAGCAAAGGTTTGGACCTCCTATATACCTTGACTTTTAAGAAACCCGTTAGCAGTTCTTTACTATTTAAACATCTATAACTCTGCTATTCGTAATAAATTGTTATGTGAATATTTTTCTGATTTTTACTCCCTTGAACAAACTCTTCTTTTTTTTTGTCATTTAACTGTTCCAGTTTTTTTAAAACTCCATTCAGTTCAATCCATAATTCAGGAAAAGTTGCATTAGAATCTATTTGAAGACAAAACCGCTTTTGCACAATTGGAAATTCTTTAATCGTATTTTCCATGTTTTTATTATTTAATTATAATTTCGTTGAAGGTGCAAGGCGTAGACTTCGAAAGAAAATAAAAATCGTACTATGAAAATTAATCTGCTCAATTTTTTAAAATTTATTATTCTATTTTGAATACCTTCTTCGGAGCAAATATTTGATTATTTATTGATACATGGATCGAATATGGTCCGTTACTTAATTCGTTTATATTAGTAGAAATTTTTTGCTTGCCAGACTCTATAAATTTAGTGCAAGATTTAACTATTCGGCCATACATATCTATTACATTTATTTTCAATACCGACACCGATATTAAATTCAGATCAAAATAAAATTCATTATTGCAAGGATTGGGATATAAATTCAGGTTATCAACATCTAAATCATTTTCCGCAGCATAACATATTGAGGTAAGTTTTTTTTGTCCTGTTAATTCAACCGCGGCAATCCTGTAATAATAAGGTGTATTTGAAATAGCAGTTTCGTCAATAAAAACATATTTATCTGCTCGGTTTTTAGCACTAATTTTTCCTACTACATCAAACTTAACTGCATCTAATGATCTTTCTATTTCAAAAAAAGACACACCTTGCTCTATTGCTGTCTCAAAATGTAAAGCGTTTTTATTACTAGATTTTTGACAGTTAAACGATATAAATTCTATTGGAAGAACAGTACTGCAAGAACCATTACAACTTATTGGACAAGATGCAAGGTCGCCCCCTCCCCCTCCAAAATTTGGGGCAACATTTGTAAACGTTATGGTCGATCCGGAAATTGTTCCAACATAAACAGCGCCAGATGAACTTGTTGTTACAATGTAATTACCAACAATTGCTAACCCACCGCCACCTGTATTACTTGGCATTCCAGAAACCGAACAGCTCGACAATAGCATACCGGTGGGGCTATAAACACTCAATGATTGCGGTGCAAATGTTTTCATTACGTAAACGTTACAGCAATTATCTACAGCAATATCAGCTACACCGGCAGAAGAAAACCAACCCGGCACAGTAAATAAAAGAGTTGCATTAGATGACCCAGTGTACAAATACACATCACCTGTTCCAACATTAAAATTATAAATACAACCAGGCCCTACAGCTAAATTACCTGTATTGCCAATAGTTGTTGAATGGCCAGTAGTAACCCAAACTGAACCGTTCCACCAATGGTACATCCCAATTATTGTAGTATAAAATACCATGGCAGGTAAAGATGAGTTAGCATTTGGACCATACCCTAAACCACCCATAGCCGCAGTCATAGTATTTACACCAACTAATGTTGAGGGGTTAGTTCCTAATAAAAAAGGTTGTGAGGGGTCGAAAATTTTTATGGGATTACTGTGGATATAAACCATACCATCCGGGCAAGATTGAGATTCAATACGGTTAGAAAGAAAAATCAGAAAAATAAAACCTAATACTTTGCGCATTTTACAGATGATGTCAATACTATACATATTTAAAACGACCGAGGTCACCTTAATCTCATACAAGGCCTAAATTTATTTCAACGAAGAAGTGAAAATCAAAATTATTAATGGCACGGTTGGATGGGAGCAACTTTTTTATTCATAATCTCAATGCAATCTAATTTTAGGTCTTTCAGATCAATATTTTTATTTTCCCACGTAAAAGGATAATCAATTGTATAAGGCTTTTTGTCTATAATTTGTGATAAAATATAATTAGCTCCTATTTCAGCCTTAAGGCATTTTGGTGCCTCTTTTACAAAAAATACTTTTTCTATACATCCTTTGGTTGAATTATTATATTGAATAATTTTATAAATGATCTTCATATTTAAAACAGAATCTTTGCTGACATTTTTATAAAAAATAACCGGCTTATTTTCAACTGAAAATTTTAAAACTTCTTTGAAATCATTTTGCGTATTAACTTTAGTAAATGAAACAGAAGTGAGTATAATTATGTATTTAATTAATAATATCTTTAACATATACTTTAATAGATAATAAGTTTCTTTTTATAAATAGAATTCACATCGTCACAAATTGCTATAATGTAAACTCCTTTACTTAATTGGTGAGTAGATATATTTTGAGTCTTTTTAAAACTATTAGCTTCATTATATAAAACAAGTTTTCCTAACGCGTTGTAAATTTTAACTTTCGAAAAAGCATTACCGTCAATATTTTCAATAAAAATTTCTTCACTTAAATTATTATAATAAACATGGTAAGATGTATTTTTGTTTTTAAGTTCATTTAAACCAACATAATCAGGCACATTAAAAGATAACACCCCCCCTGAAGTAGATGTGTAAAGTACGGCATTACCATGATTTTGTACAGAAACTTTAACTCTTAATACACCCGCTATTGGATATAAAAATGATACATAAAAATTTGTTGAGGGGCTTAATCCTGCAATATATGACCTTAGAATCTGGTTACTTGCCGGCACATCATAAATTAAAGAATCGTGATTAAATGAAGGATCATCCCCCGCAAATAAAATACAATAATCCATTGTGTTTTCTTTATGATAAGATCCATAAAAATCTGACACTATAACTCTGCCATTATCCTTGTTAACAGATAATACATTCAAAGGTTGGCTTGCATTAGGTAATACAGAAACCAAATGCATAAAATAATCCTTCGGTTGATTAACTGCATTATTTACTCTTACAGACCTACCGAATATGCCTACAGATTTTGTAAGAGGATAACATGTATGGACATACGCGGTTTTTTGAGCGTTTGAATAATAGCTATAAGAAGAATCATTACTTAATTGCGGTACACCATTATAATTTAAGCCAAACCACTTTTTATAATTGTTAGTTGTTTTTACAATATCAAAAATTGCAACTTTCTCAAGACCTGGAATGTAAAGAAACTGCCTTTGATTTTTATCTACACAATTAAACACATTTGCACGAGCCTGGTAAATTGGTGTAGAGTTTGACCATAAATAAGAATATTCTTGATTTAAGTCGCTTCTCACATTTGTAGAGTGCTCTATTGGGTTGTGAAATGGGTACATTTCAAAATTGTTCATCTTCTGAATATGCATACAATTGTGCATCGAATCTGCGCCTTCAATACCGGAAGGAGCATAAATATTTTTATCTATTAATAACCAGCCATTATTGTATACTGAAAAATGTCCTGAGCCATTGTGAGCGTGGTCACCATATCTTCCTCCAGCTCTATAACTAACCCATTGGCTATTGTTGTTCCAACCGGTTCGCCTAATAAACTGATCAGTTCCGGACGTGTCTGTATAGATATAATTATTCTGATAAAAAGGAAGCGTTCTATAATCAATGGGGCTAATTTCCTGGTTTGAGTATAAAAAGGGAAACCATCTATATGCAGTAACTGCAAATTTATTAAACGGCACTGTTTCGTTTGCCCAAAAAACCGCAACTTGTTTTGCTTGTGAATTGTTTGAGTAACTTGAAATCAGATCAGCTGCTAATCTATGAAACTCCCATAATTCGCCGGTTGATTCTCTTGCCCAATCGCCTTCCGGCAACATATGCGTTAAATTTGGTAGGCTTGCATACGGTAAAAATTTTATTGCGTCTTCATCGTAAGTAGTATTTATAAAATGATCTACTACATTATTTGTTGCTGTTTTAAATATTGCTAAGGCTTTAAAGTAATTAACCGCATATCCGGCACCGTATCCCCAGCCTTCGTTAGCGTCGCCATTTTTTAATCTTGTATTAGTGTAACTCATTAAAAATGGCCGTATAGAATCTGCCTTTAAAATAAATTTATTACCATTAACCTGATCTTCAGAATGAATAGCAAAGCCAACACTTGTAATACCTACAAAATGCCCCATTGTATAATTGTTGCCTTCATAATAATAGGGGCCATACCATATACCATAAATGTTTGGCTTAGTTAAAATCCAATCGCCCCAATAAATCAACCTGGCTCTAACATTGTTTCTAAAAGTAGGATTAAGGTAATTATACAGCCAATCGTACAGCATTGAAATTTCTACCATTGTACTTCTTGATTCGTAACCAGAGTCATAATACATTGTACTATCATTAGTATAATTATTAAAATACTCTTTAAATAAACTGATTGCAGAATCGCGATGTGCTAAATTGCCACTTGCATAAAAAGAAAGTGCGTACATAAAGGCATACTGCTCTCCTCCGTATACGTGATCCATTATATATTGTGAATTATATCCCGAAACAGCATTTATTCTTGTAACAAGCTGCTGCCACTCTATGGTGTTATTAAGCTTTCTGCTTTGTAGCTTTTGAATAATAGCAGAATCAAGTAAAATTCTTGGGTGGCTTTGCTTAACAACTATTTGCGCATTACTAAAACTATGCGATATAAAAAAAATTAAAAAAGTATATAAATATTGTTTTGCTTTCATTTTTCAGTATATATTTTTAATGTACCAAATAACTGAATCATAATGCATACCACATAATGTAAATAAGTTAACGGTAGCAAATAGTTTGAGAGTGGCGGCCAAAAGTTTGGATATGGCAATAATAGGATAACGTTTTAACCTTTACTCCTTAATCGAAAAAATTTTTCTACTTTTTTTATGATATTTTCACTTTAGCATAGATAGTATGAAGTAATAAATTGCTAATTTTTCCGCCTGCTATTTTAAATGACTACTTGATTATTCAATAATATTTTAAATAACTTGAAAAAAACTAAATACATATTTAAATATATTTTCACTACCTATTTGCTTTTAGCATTTAATTTTTCGCTTGCGCAAGATGAAGGAAATTATTTTATTAATAATTATTCGAGCACAGTTTACAAAGGAGCAATACAAAATTTTGATATTATTCAAGATGATTTTGGTTTACTTTATTTTGCAAATAATTCTTTTATACTGGAGTATAATGGCAAAAGCTGGTTGCGGATTCATTTAACCGAGGGATCTAAAACTCCCACCTCTTTTGCCAAGGGCAATAACGGCATTATATACGTTGGTGGTGAAAATGAAATTGGCTTTTTGGAGAGGGATGTGAGAGGTAAAACTTTGTACAGATCGCTTAATCATTTATTAAAAAAAGAAGAAAAAGATTTTACGAAAGTATGGTACACGTTAATAAATAATGAAGAGGTTTTTTTCTGCTCTAATGAAAGGATAATAAGATATAGTAAAGGAAAAATTAAAACATGGAAACCTAAAAGCTCTTTTCACAAGGCGCATATTATTAATAACATTCTCTTTGTGCGGGAAGTTGACAGAGGGCTAATGTTTTTAAAAAATGATGAATTTGAAATGATAGAAAAAACAGAAGTTTTTGCCGATACGGATTCTAAAATAGCTTTTTTACTGCCGTATAAAAATAATAACGAATTTCTAATCTTTACAAGATCTCAAGGCATCTTTCATTTAGATTTCAATAACCGGGATATTAAAAAATCTCTTTTAACAAAATATAAAGGCAATGCTTATTTAGATACGTTGTTAAAATACGAACCTTACGATGGTTTGATTGCAAAGAACAATAACATAATTATTGGTACGATCGACAACGGTCTATTCGTATTTGACAAAAACTATCATTTGCTTAAAACAATTTCAACAAAAAACGGCCTAATTAATAATGAATGTAGAAGACTGTTTATTGACAACCAAAACAATCTATGGATCGCTTTCAACAATGGTATATCAAAAGTTGAGATTAATTCTCCTTTAAGAAAATGGGATAAATACAATCAAATAGAAGGGCTGGTGACGAGCTTCGTTAAATATAAGAACAATAAATATATTGCCACATCTAAGGGGTTGATGATATATGATGAACGCAGAAGTGTTTTCAATTACATTGAGGCAATTCCTGAACGTTGCCTGGCTTTAGAAGTTATAAAAGATCTTTTATATATTGCCACAGAAAAAGGTTTATATACTTTTGATGGCAAAACTTATAATTTGCTTTACGAAGAAAGCACCGTTAATACAATAAAATACACAAAAGCTCATCCAAAACTAATTTTTTGCGGAACTGATAATGGTATTGCAGTTATAGGTGCCTTAAGCCAAAAGTATCTGTATGAAATAAAATCGCCATTAAATTCTCCGGTATTATATATGGCCTTTCTTGACGAAACAAGATTGCTGGCATCCACCCGAAGCGAAGGCATTTTTTGCGCTAACCTCTTAACAAACAAAGCCTCTATTTTACCAAATAAAAAATTTTATAAAGCTACAACTGATAACTTTCTTTTCGATTTTAATAACAACGTTTATATTGGAACAGATAGTGGGTTATATTCAATTAATAAAAGATTAAACTTTGTATCTGAAAAACATATCAATAGACTTTTGAGAGGAAAATACAGCGTAATCAACGCAGCGTTTTCTGGCAATGACCTATTTCTGTCTCTTTCGCATTTAAAAGGAACTGATATCGGAAAAGAAGAAAATTTAGCCTTTTCAATTAAAAAAAACCAGCCAACTCAAATTTATTTTAACTTAAGTAAAACCGGTGATATGGCTTCCAGGCATATGTATTTTGACTCAAACAGAGTGTTTATTTCAAATGACGAGGGAGTTTTTATTCTCAACAAAGAGAGTAGCTTTTTAAACTCGAAATTAAAACCATATGTATCTTTAATAATTCACAATACAGATACAATATTATATAATTTACAAAAAAACAAAGACTCATTACAATTCGAATACGGCTCTAATAAATTTGCTTTTGAGTTTGGTTCAAACGATTTTTCAGACGAATCTAAATTAATGTTTCAATACTACTTGGAAGGTTACGAAAGTGATTTTAATAAATGGACGGAAAAAAATAAAGCCTACTATGAAAATATTAAATTAAAGGAGGGTGATTATGCCTTTCACCTTAAGGCTAAAAATATTTTTGGTCATGAATCTAACGAGCTGATTATTAAATTTAAAATACCAGCGCCATGGTATCGAACGTTACCGGCATACATACTATATTTTATGCTGACGTTATGCCTGATTTTTTTTATAGTAAAATTAAATGCAAAACGGCTAGTTGCACAAAACAAACGCTTAGAAAAAATAATTGTTGACAGAACCCAAACTATCATTCACCAAAAAACTGAAATTGAACATAAAAATAAAGAGATTACCGATAGTATTAATTATGCTCAAAAGATACAGTTGGCGCTAATGGCCAGTTTAAAATTGCTCGATAAAAATTTAATTACAACCTTCGATGATAATTTCATTTTACCGAAAGATTATTTTCTACTGTACAACCCAAAAGATATTGTAAGTGGGGATTTTTACTGGGCAACAGAACTTAAAATAAATGATCAAAAGCAGTTTTTAATTGTTATTTCAGATTGTACTGGTCATGGCGTACCTGGAGCTTTTATGAGTTTACTTTGCATTGGTTTTTTAAATGAAATAACAAAAGAAAAAGAAATATCAGATCCAGGGCAAATATTTGACGAGTTGAGGTCTCGTATTGTATCTACTCTAAATCCAGAGGGTTCAGAAACCGAACGTAAAGATGGTATGGATGCAATTTTACTAAACATCAACTATTCCAATAACGTAATGAGTTATGCAGCGGCAAACAATTCATTTTATGTTTTAAGAAATAATAATTTAATGGTTTTAAAGGCTGATAAAATGCCGGTAGGAAAATATAGTGACGGAAGCGAAAAGCCTTTTACAACAAATACATTTACATTACAAGAAGGCGATGTGGTTTATACGTTTACAGATGGCTATGCAGATCAGTTTGGGGGACCAAAAGGCAAAAAATTTAAATACAAACAACTAGAAGATATACTTATTGAGATTCACAAATTGAGCGCGACGGATCAGAAAAAGATACTACTACAAAAATTTAAAGATTGGCAAGGTAACGAAGAACAAGTTGACGATGTACTAATTTTCGCAATAAAATTCTAAATACATTCCCTGTAAATTGTTAATACGATCCTTTAACAGTAAAAAAGCAACCGATAACAGATAGATAATACATTGATAAATGATTATATCTATTTTTGATAAGTCAAAACAGCAACAAGTTACCTTAATTATTATAAAATGAAAGTTCATTCAACAAATTACTTCGATACGTTTATTGAAACTGCGGAAGATTGCCCGGCATTAAAAGGAGAACTTCCGCCAATAAAAGATAATGCAAAAACTGTAGCAAATATTCAGTTTGACCTAATTAAAAAAAATCCTTACAAATACACTTCCGATGATATCCTGTTCCAGGTTTTTGCAGATAAAAACGATCTTACAAAACAAGAGTATAAAAAAGCGAGGGAGGAATTTTACTCCAAAGGGCAGCCATGTTTAAGAGCCTCACCTTTAACAAAACGTTATGGTTGGGGTGTACATTATGATAAAGATGGAAAAATTGCTCTTTACGGTTGTGAAACAAATGAATATGTGAGCTTTACAAAAAATAAAAAAATAAAAATTCTTAAGGCAATGAAATCTAAAAAATAAATATGTTAGTTATTCATTTTAAATTGATATATTATAACTATAGGCATTTTGCTTGTTTGCTTTTAAACACACGCACAAGATATTTGTGCCGTTAACTATGCTAAATAGAGAGGGTGAGATAGAGCGGGTTCACACGGGATACAATTATCTTGTAACTAATTACTCAGTTACATTTGGCAAAGCGCTTAGCGATAAGCAGAAATATGTACACAATATTTTCATTAAACCTCAATTGCTTAATGTTTTACCAAGTTATTCAAAAAGCGTATGGTATTTTGCGTTAGAAATTGGCCTAAGTTTTAACCTGATGAAAAGTGAAATATAAACTGTTAAATGTATATTTGTATAGTTGAAAAACCTTATCGAGATAGCTGTTTTTATTCGGAAAGTTTTTTGTTCTCAAAAAACTATTTCGTTCTCAATATCTTTTGTTTTATTTCATTTGTTATTAGCTCCTCATTTTTTATCAGGTCAGGTTGATTTTAACAAAATAGAATTTCAATTATATAAAATGAACGAAGGCCTGCCGGCCAACAAAATAACATCAATAATACAAGATAAGCGAGGTTACATTTGGATTGGCACAGATGGTGGAATAAGTAGATTTGACGGTGCACTTTTTGAAAGTTTTACAAGAAATGATAAACAGATTAAGTTATTTAATGATGATACATACAAACTAATAAATCTCACAGATAGTTTACTAGGAATTGTTACGCAACAAGGATGCCATGTTATAAATACGTTTAACATGAAAAGTGTGGCGCTAAGGGTAAACGACAGTACGGAAATTTCGGCTTTACTAAACGAAGCGCATGAATTAGTCCGTTTAAAAAATGGAAATTACATTGTAGTTACATCTACAGGAATTCACGAATATAATAGTAAAGGCAAATTAATTTTCAGGCATGACTTCCTCAATGCTAAAAATGTACAAGAAGAACAATATGCCTGGGAGAAAAAAAGTGCATTTTTAATTGATGGAAATAAACTCGCTGTATATGCATATAAAAAACTAATCATTCTTGATACCTATACCCATAAATATTTTAACAGCAACACACTTAAACCTTTTGCCCTGGCAAAAGACGATTGGGAAGCCGGCAACGCATTTGCGATTAAGCAGGTAATAAGGAAGCAAATAGGGTCTGATGAGTTTATTTTTCTAAAAATAAAGTCAGATAGTTTAGTTTATTACAACAAAGTGAAAAATATTTTACGCAATATTAACCTACCAAAAAAAATATCGAGCAATATATTGTATACCGATAACCACATTTTTGATATTGGCAATAAACAATTTGCAATACCTTCATTTAGTGGCGGATTTTATGTGTTTGAAATTACCGAAGACTTTCAAATTAAATTTAACGAAACTAAATATTTACCCGGCAGTGATTGTATTTGCGTTTTTAGAGATTCAGAAAATCGCCTTTGGGTTGGCACATCAAATGGATTATTAAAACAGAAAGATCTGAACAGTCCAATTCACTCCTATCCTTTAATTGATACGTTGCAAAACGCTACTCTCAATAATAAGATATTTGTAATGAATGATAAAATATTTATTACAACGAATGTAATAGATTATAAAAACTTTTTAACTGTACTTGATCTAAAAACTAAGCAAGTAATAAAAAAAATGCCTCTACCCTCAAATAAAAGATGGGGATTGGCTTATGACCTCAACAGTTATTACAAAGACACACTTTGGGTCTCAACTACAGAAGGAATAATGTGGATTAATGTAAATAATTTTAATCAAGGGATAGTAAAATTACCGGTGGAAATAAGAGTAGTGCCATTTACAATGGGTGATAAAAATAGTGATGGCGAAGCCTGGATGCACAGCACAATAAGAATGTGGCACATACGTTATAACGCAAAAAAAAGAACATTTGTTTATTATAATTTTGCCACAAAAATAAAGCCTTTTTTAGAAAAACCGTTAGGATTAGTGTATGATTCTTATGGGGACGTATGGTTTTATGGCATGGGCTTAGAAAGATGGAACAAAAAAAAACAGTGTTTTGATACCCTTATCACGGACTTTGGAAAAAAAGGTGGCTTTGAAAATTACTTTCCTTTTGTAACATCCGATAATAAAGGGGGTCTATGGGTATATCACGATGTGAATGGGTTTATTCGCTATGACATAAAATCAAAAAAAATAGAGACTATTGACATGGGGCTTAACGTACCAATAAAGCATTACAATAGTTTTTCAAAAATAAATAATAACATTTTATGGTCAGGGCATGCTGATATGCTCGTTAATTATAATATAAACAAAAAAAAATCTATTTCGTTTAATCAAAATGAAGGCGTGCCCGATGGTGTATTTACAAGTTTAATTTATTTAAATCCCGAAACTAATGAATGCTTTGTTTGCATGGATAAAAAACTAATTAGCTTTTCAAATATACCTAATGATCCAGCTAAAAAGAAGATTCTTGTTGATTACATTTATAGTGGCAACAATAAAACAATCTATAGCCCTGCAGACACTACGCGATTAAATTACAACGAAAACACTTTAACCATTAAATTTAATATACTGGATTTTGGAATAAAATATCCGCGCAAATTTGTTTATCAGATCGATAACCAGGGAGAATGGAATAACATTAGTCAAACACAACCTATATTTCTATACAATTTAGCTACGGGCTGGCACGATATTATAATTAAATCGCTAAATAATCAGGACAAATTTGATGAAAAAAAGATAGCAATATATATACACCCGCCTTTCTGGAAAACAACCTGGTTTGTCTCTACGTTAAGCACTATAATACTCGCAATTTTCTTTTTTATTATCCGCTTCTTTTTTAAACGAATTAAACGGCAAAATAACCTGCAGTTACAGCTAAAAGAATTTGAGCTTAAAGCCCTGCACGCACAAATGAATCCTCATTTTATTTTTAATTGCTTAAACAGCATAAAGGCACTAATAATAAATAATAAAAATACCGAAGCTTCAAAATACATAAATGGATTTTCTAAACTTGTAAGATTAAACCTAGAGCACAGTCGCAAACCTTTTATTTCATTAAAAGAAAATATCGAGTACATTAATTTATATGTTGCCTCTGAAAAATCAAGATTTACAAATTTCACTTACAATTTCTCAAGCGATCCATCCCTCGATGTAGAAGATATTTATGTTGTACCTATGCTAATACAACCTATAGTTGAAAATGCCATCTGGCATGGATTACAACAGATTGAGGGCGAGCGTATCTTGAATATTAAGTATGAAAAGGGAGTTTTTGGAGCGAGATGCATTATCGAAGATAATGGCATTGGAATAAATAAATCACTCGAACTTAATAAAAACAAAAATACCAAATCGGTTGGGATGGATAACATAAAAGAAAGAATTACACTTTTTAATCAAAGTTATAAACTCAACTATAAGATAGAAGTAATTGACAAAAGTGAGTTTGACCCAAATACGTCTGGTACAATAGTTATTATACATTTTGACCTGCAATAATAAAAAATTATTAGCCGTTCTGTAAAATACGTTAGATGGTGAAGCTATCCTCCGACATCTTTTTAATTGAGTTTAGCAAATTTTTATGGAAGGGCTTAATTACAGCTTTAGCAATAAAATTTAAAAAAATAACGTAGTTTTTTCGAATGCAGTAATTTGTAGTTAATTTAACCCTTATAAAATTATCCTCATTAATTAACTGATATGAACCACCAATAAGTCTTACCAAACCAGATGACAACTCAAAAAAATGCAAAATCGTGAATCCTTTTTCCGGATACAAATCGTAACTGTACTCTTTCATAGGCTTCCATATGGTTATCTTTTGGGTAAATTTTTTTCCGGTATTAAAGTAAACAATTCTTATTCCTCCTTCTCCTTCTGATATTATCTCCGCCTTCAAAGACTTTGGGATATTAAAAAATTTTGAAAAAAGCGTTTCTGGGAAATATTTGGTTTTTATGTTTGTAGTATTTTTCCAAACTACTTGTTGAGAGGCTTTAATATCAATAGTTGAAACAATAGACTTTGTAATATATTTAGCATTGTTGTTTGACATTGAACCCTCACATATATTTGTTCAAAAAATAAGGCCTAATAGAAATACCGTAAGGCCAATTTATCAATTTTTCTTGATAAATATTGTTAAAGTATATATGTGGTTGGCTTTAAATGAAAAGTGGCAAGTGCTTTATAAATCACATACAATTATAGATTTAATACTTGCCTACAAATCTGTTTATTTCTTCTGCAAACTCAACAGGTTGCTCGTAGTTTGGTGAATGAGCCGAAAATTCAAAAATGTGAAGATGTTTTTTAGTAGGCAATGTGCCAAGTCAATTGTAAGTATCGTTAGCAATAATAACAGGAAAAACCTTATCATGTTTTCCCCAGCAGATAAGAGTTGGAATTTTTATTTGGTCTATTTTATTTTGTAAATCCAAGCCCTTATTTAAAAATGAAAATTTGTAGGGTGCAAAAAAATAGGCGGTGGAAATTGGTGAATAAAAAAGCAAATCGGTAAAGGGGATTTGAAGCGAATCGCTTTTTGGATTATAGTCGTAACCATTGGCTTTAGCCACAAAAGTATAATGAGCATTATCATTAATTCCAACAAATTGGTGTTCGTTATACCATTCTAATGCAAATTGCCAATAACTTTTATCTTGGTTTGTTCGAATTTTGTTCTTGGCAAAAACCATCATAGAGTCTCTTGAAATTTTATTTGCTGTTGTCCAGCTATGTCCGCCATCAACTTCTATCCATCCAGAAATTTTTTTTTGATGTTCCAGCAAATAATTTGTCCCGAGCGCTCCACCCCACGAATGGCCCATTAAAAAAAGCTCAGGATTGTCATATTTATAATTGATCAAAGTAACCAATTTATCAAGATCATCAGTAAACTGCTCGAGAGTAGCATCCCCCATAGAAGGATTGCCCTGACTCATTCCACACATCCGCTGATCCCAGTAAACTATTGCAAAACGTTCTTCAATTTTTTTATGAGAAGGAAATATTGTGTAATATTGTGAGGAGCCTCCTTCGGGCCCTCCGTGTAACATAATAATGTATTTTCCGGATGCTTTGTTGCCCTTTACCCAAACAGGCATTTTAGCCCCAACACTGTTTAAATAAAAAAAATCGCCTTCCGTTTGAAATTCCTTTTTTTTACAATTTAACAATAGTAGAATTAAAATGATACATAAATAATTATATCTACTTTGCATTTTTCTTATTTAATTTAAATATGACCCCGGTATTAAGTGCGAGATGCGTTAAGTAATAACCGTTAAATGGCGCTTTCCAAAATAATTCGGGCCGAAGAAAATAAACAACGTTACATTTTGATTTTTTTGAAAAATCGTACCCGATGCCAATTGCAACAGAGGGCATAATCATAGGTCTTCCGGTATTTAAAGTGTTAACTACTGCACCATTGGGAAGTACTTCATAATTTTGTCCACCGTTAACAAATTGATGCAAATAACCTAAGCCCATAAACTCATCAATAAAAACGCCACAATTAAACGTAATTCTCTGGCCCCATTGCCCGCGAATAAAAAAAGAGGAATTGTTTCTTATATGCACGTATCCTCCAATATTAGTAGCAAGAATCATTTGATGTGTTTTGGATTGAAAGTGATAATATTCAAAACCGATATTAAGCCCCGGGTGAGTTATTGTTTCGCCAAAATAGCTAAGAGTGGCTTTAGTTTTTGGCAGTTTACTTTCTTGTCCATAAACATTTACGACTGCTAATAAAATAAAAGATAAAATAGCAGACTTTATAGCTTTTTTCTTGAGCGCCGCATAAATTGAATTTATTTGCGAACTGTTTACCCCATTAATGCTAATCATTCTTAACATTGTCTTTAAGCACCAACGACAGTTTTTCGCAAGCGTTGTCATTGCATCTCGTAATCTGAAGTAAGCCACTTGTTAACGGTTCTTTTATTTTGTGGATTGTTAAAGCCTCTCCATCAATTACCAAAACTACTTTTTTCATTAAATATTTAACTGAAAATATTTTTAACGATGCCGAAGCGTTTTTAGATAATGAAAGTAGTAGTCGTTTTTTACTTTCTTCATCTTGTTCCGTTTTTGGATCCCCTTCCAGATCAAGTTGTACATATTGGGTGGTATCTATTATTATTCGATTGTAGTTTTGGTCGTTGTATTCATCAAACATTTTATTAAAAAAGATTGCCTTCTCATTGAGTAGCAAAGGCCTTAACGGGGTTTTAATTGTATCAATTTTTTTGACCAAGTATAATCCATCCGGAATAAATTTCGGCGTTTCCTTAGGTTCGCAACCAAAATTTAATAAAAGTGAGATAATACAAAAAAAATAAAAAAATCTGACCATATCTGTTTTTATTTACGAATTGATTTTAGATTAGATGTCAGAGTTGAAAATTTATCATTCTGAATTTTACAATCCCCGATTGTTTCTACCCTTATAAGCTATCTATGTGAGCGAAAAGCAATTTACTCTATAACTATTTTTTTATTTACTGCACCGCTTCCTGTTGTTATTTTTAAATAATAAATACCTTTATCAAAATAGCTTACTTTAACTTCTCTATTACCTGTAAGCTCTGTGAATTTTAAAATGCGCTGGCCCAATGCGTTTTCAATTACAAGATCATAAAGCTCGTTGAAAGATACGTTAACATTTATGTGCTCTTTGGCCGGATTTGGATAAACTTTAATTTCGGATCTTCTGTTTGTGTTACTCTTAACTGAATTTATTATGGGGTAATTGCAATTATAATTTTGTGGAGGCGCTGAGCATAAAAAATTTGAAGGATTGTAATTGTGATAAACAACTGTATCGCTTTTACTACTACAAAGCAGAGTATAAGAATTATCTGTAACAGATAAAAAAGGCGTTAAGATGCCAAATGAACTGCCTATGCCCTCATACCAATATTCATCCATATGAAAATTACTATTTGCATTAAATTTAAATCTTTTACGTACAATGCCATTTAAAGTAACAAAATCTATCGAGTCAATCTTTAGTTTACTAACTGCCAGATTATTTGAGTACCCAAGAAAAAACGGGTAAATAGATACTGTATCATTTACGTTCTTGCTATAATCGTACAATAAATATTCATTAACATCACCTGACTTAACAAAATATACTTTTTTATTTAATTCCCTCAGCGCGCAAACATATTGTGAAATACCAAAATTAAACTGAAATGATGTATCGCTATACGTTTTTTTATAATTATTTCCCTGAATAACGGTATCACCTTTAATAGCAACTTTTTTTATTTCGTGTGTCTGAATCGATCCAATACTAAAGCACTCAAAAGTTGTCCAAATATTCTTACTTGAAATTGTTGGTTGATATGATTGGCTGTGAAGTATACTAATCCAAAAGACTATTATCAATATAACTATTTTACTTTTCATACCTCTTCTATTTTATTAATCAGGGCTTACTCAATAATAATTTTTTTATTTACCGCGCCGCTTGCTGATTTAATTCTCAAATAATAAATACCCTTATCAAAATGACTTACTTTAATTTCTTTATTACCCGAAACAGCTATAAATTGTAAGATAGTTTGGCCTAATGCGTTTTCAATTACAAGGTCGTAACTCTCTGCAAATTTTACTTCAAGGTTAATAAAATAATTAGAAGGGTTTGGGTAAACCGAAATATACTTCTCTAAATTGTTTTCTTTAATGCCTATCATTTTGTTATTGCTTAAATTTGATTTTGAACGTTTAACTGTGGCCGCAGAATTAGTTTTAAAGTAACTGGAGTTACACTGTATATTCCAGATTGTTTCTGCTCTCCAATCCGCTGCAGCTGCGAATGTGCTGTAATTAGGATCTGTATAAGCATTTGATATTGAACTTAACATTTGAATGTTTTGCCAGTTACCATTTGCTGCATTATCTCTTCTAAAAACATAATTATTTAATGCCGGCACAGGAATTAGTTGTCCTTCTATTTGATAATCGTTCCATGTGAAATTTCCATTATTATTCTGTACAAATAACGTTTTGTGAAAGGGGCTTTTCGCGCTTAAATTTCCACAGCCATCTATGTACGAAATTTTATATCTCCAGGAAGACACTTTTGGATCACCATTGGCTAGATAAAGGCTTCGCACTGTATCCTGGAACTCACCAAAACTTGCAGTTGATAATACCTTCCCTATTAACTGATAGTTATTATTTGCAATATCCCTATAAACGTAAAATGTATCGGCATTCGGATAAGCAGCCTTATCCCATAAAATTAAATTATTTACGCCAACACTATCAACTGTTACCATGCATATATCAGGTGCCGGAGCGTATTGCGATACATTAACAGTGCTGCTTGCCACACACCCATTCGCCAAATTAGCCACAAGGGTATATTGTGTAGTTGATGCAGTTGCAATTACAGAAGGTGTTAGTAACGTGCTATTATTTAACCCAATTGTGGGAGTCCATATAACACTTATTGGGTTTGGAGGATTTGTTGTTGCATTAATTACCTGTGATTGGTTACAAAATAAATTTAAATTTGGCCCGGCATTAACATTAGCAGGTAAAAATGTTACATTAAAATTTGTGCTGATACCGGTGCAAGATCCAATAGCACCTAAAACTGAATAGGTAGCGTTTGCTGTAGGTGTAATTATTATTGAATTTGTTGTCGCACCATTACTCCAGGTATAACTTGTTGCGCCACTAGCAGTAAGTGTTGCTGAATTACCCTCGCATATATTTGCTAAACCCGAAATTGTAGCCGTTAAACATCCTATTTTTGCAAGGTAGCCGTCGTCGGAACCAACACTGCTTAATGTGGTTGTTCCAAATGCTGTAGCCCCCGCTGCATTATAATTTCCAACAACATAAACATTTCCCAATGCATCAGAAGTGATATCACTTGCCACTTCACTTGCAATTCCGGGAGCTAAGGTTACCCATTGAAAATTTCCCTGAGAATTACATTTGCCCACAAATATATCTGTACTGTTAAACGCCGGTGTAGTGTTAGTTAATGTATTAGTGCCTATAACCGCAGTTGTTCCTGAAAAAGATCCCCCAAAACAAATATCATTTCCTACGCGAGTAACTCCAGTTATTTTTTCGTTTGCAGAGCCCCCCGTTGATTTAACCCATTGAAATAGGCCTAACGAATTGAAACTAGCCAGGTATCCATCACTACTAAAGCTTCCTGAATTCGAAATTGTAGTTGTTGAGATCCCAAGCACCGGGCAGTTGAAAGAACCAACTAAAAAACAATTATCTGTTGCATCAATAGCCAAACCGGTATTTTCTGTATCCGGACTTGAGGGGCTTGCTACTGGGGATCCAAAATTTAATGCCCATTGAAAAATGCCGGCATCTGACCATTTCGATAAAAAAGAGTTTTTACCTGTTGTGTTAGAGTAAAGAACTGTGTTACCAATTAAAGTTGAATTAGTTCCAGAGAAGTTGCCACTAACATATATATTTGAATTTGCATTATCTAAAACAATGCCCATAGGCTGTTCTATTGAATTGGCAGCGCCGGTTGTAATTGCCCAGGCAGGCGTTATGTTTGGGCCATTAATATTTAGTTTTGCGATAAACATATCACCGGCGCCAGCTGTTTTTGTTAATGTAATTGGGAAAAAATCAATAGTGGCTCCATCATAAGAGCCAACTATGTAAAGCGCTGATTGGGAATTTGAATACGTACATGAATAGCCATAATCCCATCCTGTACTGGCGTACGACGTAATTATAACGGGTGCGCCACTGGCATCAATAACCTCAAGAAACACATTGCTGCTTAAAGGGTTTGTATTTGACACCGACATAAACGGCGCAACATTTATTGAATTGCTCGTGAAGCTTCCCAAAATATATACTTTACCGTTAGCATCTGTGCAAATACCGCCAACTTCTTCGTTACCGGTACCCCCGATTTTATTTGCCCATACAGGGTTTCCGTTTTGATCGTATTTTACTACATACACATCACCGCTTCCTGAATTACTTAAGTTAATTGCTCCAAAACTAATTGATGAACTACTATAAGTTCCGGCAACGTAAACATTTCCGGAAGCATCTGTACAAACTTTGCGGGCTTTATCCGATAAACCACCGCCATGGCTCTTAGCCCATAACCACGATTGTGCGTGACACTTTGAGGTATTAAAAGCAACAACACATACGACAACTATAAAAGTGACTAGCCCATTTCCTATTTGATTTTTTAAATTCATTTTATTTGGTTTTTAAAATTTTAATATTACTCAATTACAATTTTTTTATTTACACTGGTAGATTTATTAATTACAAAAGGTGCAACGCCAATAACCGGTCTGCTAAATGATCCCGTAAGGTATACGTTACCGTTGGCATCAGCACAAATACTCCCTATTTCTTCATTATCAATAGCTCCAACCCGATTCATCCAAAGCGAATTTCCATTCGAATCGTACTTTGTAATATAAACATCTTCTAAACCAACATTACCTACCGTAAACGATCCAGCACTCATCATTGTACTGGAAAAAACTCCTGAAACAAAAGTGTTTCCTGAAGCGTCATTACAAACCCTAAGACCATAGTCTGAAGATGCGCCACCCTGACTTTTTGCCCATAGCCAAACTTGTGCACAAACAAAACCACAATCCGAAAAATTTGCAATTAGCGTGAAAACAAAAACTAAAAGATTTTTGTGTGGTCTTTTAGTTAGAGAAATAATATTTTCTTTCATTTTAATTTATTACAATCGGTTGTTGCAACAAAGAAATGTATTCTACTGCTTTTGCTTAACTGTGTTCTTGTTAACGGAAACAATTAATTATTAGATTACTTTATAAGCGTTATTCTTTTTTCATTTAACTCATTATCAAGGTAAAAGAATGAGTTGAAAAAAAACTTAATAAAATATTTGTGATTCTATCTTGTAATCGGCAACAGGCCGTAATTAATTTAACATTTATCTATTTTAAAAGAGTAACATGCCCTGTATATTAGTGTTGTTTGTTTTTAATATCCTTTACAATTACTTTATAGGCATAAACATCAATCTTATTGCTAACACTTTTTTCTTTTATTGTTGCATCCCATTCTTTTGTTATGTCATTCGTGTAATATATTAATAGCAAAAAATACTATTGCGGTTTAAACGTTTGAGGGATCTTTGTGTCGCCTTTTTCTTTGTCAAAAATCCAGGAAAAGATCCACCATCTGTTATCCTGCTTATACAGTTGAACACTGTTAATTCCAGTCCTGACAACTGGTCCATTATTTTGTAACCTTGTTTCGTAAGTACTCCAAACATGTGCCATATTACCGAAAACTCTTACTTCACGGTAAATTTCGTTTTCAAAAAAACCTGTTTTCATTACCATAAAATCAGTTTCTTTTTGAAAATCCTCGATATGCATTATTACCTCTTTATCCTTACCCTCTTCTTGAACCGAAAAAGCATAAATTGCATTTGGACTATGTAGAGAAATATCTCTTTGCCATTGTCTCTTTTTGCCTGCATCACCTGACACTACTTCATACGAAGCTTTCATTATACCATCAATTGTTTCAACATCTTTTGCTAACGGATATCTTTTTTTGGTTAACCTCTTATTTGCCAATTGTTTTTTTATTGTTTTTTGCATAAATAAATGATCTTTCAGTTTTAGCAAATTAAAACACAACATTTCTTTTTATGCACTTTTTTATTTAGAAGTATCAAGAAATTATATATAATACTTAAATAATTATTTACAATAAATAGTGTTCAATTGTATTTGCGAGGCATTTTTTATAAGTTTTACCGACTGCGATTTTAGTACCTTTCAAAATAACATGGTTTTCATCTAAAAAATCAATATTCATTAAATTAACAATAAAAGAATTGTGAATTCTCATAAACTCATCAGGAAGAACATTTATTAAATCTTTTAATGATCTGTAATAAACGTATTTTTTTTCACCGTCAGTAAATATTTCAACGTAATTTCCTATTGATTTAATAATAGTTATTTCTTCAAATTTAAGTTTAATGATTTTCTTGTTTGATTTAATAAATCGGATTGCCTTTGGTTTCATATTATAAATTTTAACTATTGTAAATTTAATAGCAATCTTATATTAAAAAAAAACTATCGCAAAAATGTCTTCGTTGGAAGTATTTTCAGCGCTTATGCTTGCCAAATTCAAATTTTAACAAATTAACCGATAACACGCCGTAAACGACCGTTTACAGATTTTTTATGATCTTGTATATTGAAACTTTTATATTTGAATTAAGTTTGTACTTCTAACTATTTAAAAAAGCCATTAGGTTTTTTTATAATATACATGATATATAAACAATACAACTAAGTTATTATGATTAAGGCAATTATAGTTGACGACGAGGAATTAGGGCGAGAGACAATTTCGAGTCTTTTAAAAACTTACTGCCAGGAAGTGGTCATCCTGGAAGAGTGTGCAAATATAGCAGCAGCTCAAACTGCAATTGAAGAAAAAAATCCCGACCTTGTCTTTTTAGACATAGCAATGCCTGGCGGCGATGGTTTTGCGCTTCTGAAAAAACTAGAAAATATTAATTTTGATTTGATATTTGTAACTGCTCACAATGAACATGTTTTAAAAGCATTACGTTTTAATGCAATCGATTATCTTCTTAAGCCAATTGATGAAGACGAATTGGTAAACGCTGTTGGCAAAGTAATCAAAAACCGTGCAGATAAATGGGAAAAAACGAACATCAAAAATTTAATTGAACAACATTTTTCTTCCCCGGCAATAAAAATCGAAAACCTGTGTATTCCAACAAGTAAAGGATTTCAGGTAATTAAACTAGATGAAATTATATGTTGTGAAGCAAACAATACATATACTATATTATATCTTACCGATAATAAACAGATGGTATCAACAAAACCATTAGTGGAATATGATTCAATTTTATCCGACGCTGGCTTTATCAGAATACACAAATCCTGGCTAATAAACATGAAGCATGTAAAGGAGTATAGACGCGGTGAAGGTGGAACTGTTATTCTTACAAATAATAAATCTGTTGATGTAGCCCGTAGAAAAAAAGAATATTTCGTGTCGGAATTGAAAAAAATATTCAAATTCTGACTCTTATAAATCAAAAAACTCAAAGCGAAGTTAGTGCGAGTTGGATTAAACTTTGTATATAGGTACTAAACTCTGTTTTACAAGAATCAACTCGCTGTACCTTTCAAAATTATTATTTCAAATTTACTGTTGCAAACTACGGTTATATAAATTTATTTATTTTTGTTTGTTCTTGTTGTATATTCTTTTATATATATTTCTAATGGTTGTTTTTCATATTCTTCATCCTCGGCGGGATAACGCAATGTTTTTGATATTGCTTCTATCTCGCTTGCACATTGCCAAATAATACTTTCTCCACAGGGTTCTATGTTGGGCTGTTTCAGAAACACTTTATCCTCATATGCTTTTTTTGCATCAATTAATTTCCAACCTTTTGCCTCTAACAAAGATAGTAAATCATCAAGAAATAGGGCGTTTAATAGAGAGTGGTGAATTAGAAGTGTGTGACTAATTTTTCTTTTGAATACTAAATGTGCTAATGAGTCGTAATAATTAGCTCTTTCTAATATGTGCTTTAAATAATACTCTTTATAGGGCGTTAAATCAGCATCTATATCTTCTTTTAATTTTTCCGTTATAAGTGCGTCAATATACCAGTCGCTGGCGTCAATAGTAACATGGCCATTTCTATAACCCAATTTGCTCAGAGCTGCTCTCATTGAATCTCTCTTTCCAACGGTGTTACCTTCCTTTAAATATGGGAATCTAAATAACTTAGTGTAATTTCTATAGGTCATAATAGTACTATCACCATTTTTAAAGTCATTAATAAAATTCTCAGTTGATTTAGATTTCGAATTATAGTATAGATGTGAGTATGAATGATTACAAATCATATGATTTTTAGAATCCCAGTTAGCCAATAAACTTCTACCGCTTAAATTATCTACCTTCATTCCACATACGAAAAGAGCAACTTTAATTTTATGTTTATCGAATGTTCTTAAAATCAAACTATCTCGCATTTGCCAATTCAATTTAGGTGTTTCTTCTATAGTTGGGTCGTCTATTGTAATAGCTAAAAATTTTTGAGCAAAATCTATATTGCTTTGGAAGCAAAAAAAAATAATTAAGAATGAAATAATATATCCTTTTGTGGTCATTTTTATTTGTTTGGTTAGCAAGCCGTCACTAAAAAAAATTTAAAAACACTCCCGTCTATTACTAAAAACACAGTTACAAAGATACATGTTTTATAGCGAAGAAATACTTAATAAATATTTGCGGTAACACTGTGTGTGAGAAATAAATATCTCACGACTCGCAAGTTGTCAATTGCTCGTGCGATTTACCGAAAAAGTATATATCAAAACCAGTTGCATAAAAAAAACCGCCGATTTCACGATCTACGTTTGCCTATTCCTTTTTGATCTTAATCTTTATTGTATATTTTTTGTCGATATACGTTTAAATATGAGACCGCTTTATAGTATAATAGTTTTTTTCTTTCTTTTTATTGTTATGTTATTACTCTTCTATGGTTTTTCTTCTTACACTACTACTATACCCGGTACCTGGGATAAATATTTAGTGCTCGATTATAACGAATCCAGCGGCATGGTTGGCGAGCATCGCAGTTATAAGATCACTTCCGATACGCTGTATTTTAAGGAAAAGAAAAATCAACAAAAAGAAACAGTATTTAAACATATGCTTAGCCAAAATGATCTAAACAATTTGTTATTAATATTAAGAATAAATAGCGTAGATAAAATTAAATTAAAAAAATACGGCTACATTTTATATGATGGGGGTGCGTTTTCGCTTCAAATGAAGCATAAAAACGACTACATTTTCAATATTTCTAATAGCGCATACGAGGGTTTAAGAGATTCGGATCGAATACCATTTGAGAAGATTGTTACAGCTATTAAAAAGTTAAAAGAAAAAAAAGATGAAGGCTATTGATCATAATAAATTTGCAAAAGAATGGATAAGCGCCTGGAACTCACATAATATAGATAGGATACTTTCTCATTATGCCAATGATATTGAAATTACAACCCCAATGATAAAACTGTCATTGGATATTGATTGTGGATCTTTAAAAGGAATAGAATCTGTTGGAGATTACTGGCAAAAAGCTTTATTAAAAATGCCAAACCTTAATTTTGAGTTGATTGAAGTTACAAGTGGAAATAACTCAATTGCTTTATACTATAAATCGGTTATGAATAAAAAGGCCATAGAAGTGATGTTCTTTAATGAAGCTGGAAAGATAAATAAAATGATTGCACATTACACTTAAATCAATAACCGAAAACATGAAACTATTACTGCTTTTTTTAATACCAGGTAGTATGCTTTTAACGCTTTTTTTAAAAAGCAAATCATCTATTCCTAAAGAATGGAATTCTTCTTTAAGCCTGGTATATTCTATGCAGGGTCGATATTATGAGTTTTATAATCTTAAGAATGATACATTATATTCAGAAAAAGGATATGGCGAAAAAAAAGTAACCAGCAGGGTAAAAATAAAAAAAGAACAATTAGATAACTTATTGCTGACCTTAAGAAATAATGAGGCCGACAAAATAAAAACTGAAGATGTAAAGTATCAAAAAGACGATGCATCTTCTTTTACATTATATCTTAAATCCAATGATTACTATCTATTTAATCTTTCGAGTAGTGGCAGTAAATGGGGCAAAGAAGTTAGAAAAAGAGATTACTTCCGTTACAATTCTATTATAGAGCAAATATTAATTATTGCAAAAACAACATCTCGACCTTTAAATGAATTATAAAAAAAGCATTGTCTGCTTACTGTCATGTACGCTTTTAGGATCTAACTCTAAACATATTTATGTACCCGAAACATGGGATAATTCATTATACTTTAGCTATAAAGCAACCAGTTCAATGAATCGCTACTACGATGAGTTCGTAATAACAAGTGACAGCATATATCATAAAAGCAACGACCCTGATACCAATCAGTTTTCAAGAGATATAAGCCAAATAGAACTGAATTATTTATTAAAAGTATTAAAGAATCAACATCCCGACAAGATAAGCCCTGTATATCTAAAAAGTTCATCACAAAGTTGTCCAAGCTTTTCCATTTGTCTCAATTCAGGTGATAAAAGACTTTTTGATTTCTCAATTTCAAAAAATCAAATTTTGAGATCAGCTGACTGGAACAAACATAACCAAATTCTTTACTCTATTTACAAAATTATTAATAATAAATTTAGATAAGAAAAGTTAACAAAAAGCAACCATTAATTCCTCTTTAATATTTACTTAAAAAAGGAGTGCTCGCCGATAACAAAACAAAATCAACCGATAACTTCTTTCTGGTAAAATATGTATTAATAATTACACAATTTTGAAATAAAATTATACTTTTTTAAAGACAAATACGGAAATGGGTATTAAAAAAATTTATATTTTACTATTTGCAGGTGCTATTAGCTGCCAAACTGTAAATGACGAAAGTGAAAAACCAAAAGCTAAAGTCTCGATTGATTCTGTCATTAATTCTGAAGAAACCGCTTTTGAATTACCGCTTATACCTAGTGGATGTATTAAGCATGAACTAAATAAATTTGGTTTAAATGCAAGTATTATCGCTCCTGAAAAGGCTTACATCTACACGTCTAAAATTAATGATAATGAAGGTGAAAGAGAATATGTTGTAATTCAAACTTCGGAATCGAGCAATAAAAAATTAGAAATCATCTCCAGCAATACTAGTTTTATTGAAGCAAAAAAAAAGATTCAATCACCAACAAATCTTTATTACACAGCAAAAAAAATGTATAGCGATAGCACAACTTTCTTTTACGTTTCTTATAGGAAAAGTAGCACAGAAAATTATAATAAAATAGCCTATAATTTTTTAGTTACAGATTCGATAGACGGTCGTTTATACCATTTAAGAACAGATAGTGAACAGGATTTTACGAGTCCCGATTTTGCTTACTCTAAACAAGATGTTTTGAATCTCTATGCAATGGCCAGGAGTTTAAAGTCAAACAAAAAAATAACCCAAAATTAAAACCACTAATCTATGAAACAAACGAACTATCAAAGTCAAAAAAGAGGTAAAATTAATTTTCTGATTGTTGTATTTTCAATCGTGACAGTTTCTCTTACCCAACTATTAGCACAAACCGCAGCGCCTTTTTTCGCACCCTCATCTCCAAGCGGCATAGTTGCTGTTAAATTGTATCCTATGGAGAATGTTAATGCTGGAGTTCCAACACTTGTAACTTTTGGCATTCCGTTTACAAGGGGATCTGTAACACCAAATGATATTTCTAAAATAAGGGTGCTAAGCGGTTCGGTTACTACAAGTCCGGAAATTCCTGCGTTTGTTAAACAAGCCACGCCCTGGAGACACACAATCAATGCTTCAATGGATAGTTCGTCGGTAAGAATTGTAAAAATTCAAATCATGTATACTTTTTCATCTGTTTATCCAAATTCTGAAACTATATATGTTGAATATGGCGTAAGCAATAGGCTTTCTAATGTAACAAATTTTGTAAACCCTAAAACAGCCTGGCACCAGGTTACTAGTGGTAGTTTTGTAGCTGCAGACAATATCCAGGAGCCAGATGTGTATGCGGTTTTTCCTAAACAATATTTATCTGACGGGGCTTTAAAAACGCGTATGCTTCCACTTGATAATGGTGTTCCGCTAACACGTGAAAACCCAACAACAGTAGATGCGGCAACTTATCCCGGATATGTAAAGTTAGACCATGCTCAACATAATTTTTTCTTTTCTACCGTTAACCAGGATGATCCATTAGTTACAGCTGCAAATCAATGTCCGTACAAAACTGGTTTTGAGCCATGGTTATATGATAGATCAACTGCCATGTATAATCTTTACATGAGAAGCGGTAATATTAAAGCTTTAAGAGAAGCTGTAAGAAGTTCACAATTTTATAAAAGTAAGTTATATGATAACACAACTACACCCGCAAATGCAGTTGGTATTTTTAAACTAAAAGCGCCGAATCCAAATGCAATTACCGGTCCAAATGATGCTATGTATAGTTATAACGAATGTTTAGCTTATACATATTGGTTAGTAAGTGATGACGATATGCTAAACCCTATTAAATGGGTGGTTAATGCACATCAACAAAATGATCCGCCAACATTGTGGTCACCAACTGCTTCTTTTTGGACAGAGCGTTTTACCTCATTTCACCTGTTAGCAAATACTGTAGCTTACGAAGTAACAGGCTCAACTGCATATAAAACTGCTCTTACAAATCAATCGAATGATTTGATATGGCACCAAAACGGAGCAAATGGACAAATACCAGCTAATAGAATTGATGGGGGGTTATATCATTATGGTTCGCAGCATGGTGATGGAACAGCAAACACATTACTTGCTTCATCATGGATGACAGCGTTAATTGCAGAAGCGATGATAAGAGTTTATTCTGTTTCAGAAAACACTACCGTTGCAAATTTTGTAAAACGTATTGGCACGTTTGAAAAAGCTGCCTTAAAACTTGATGCAAATCATGCATACACTTCAGAAAACCCGGGGGCTTTGTGGTATGGCGATTATATGATGAAATATGATGGAACAACTGACGTGCGTGACGGATCTGAAATTGAACACTCGTTAGATATTGCAGTTACCACAGCTTGGGCTGCATATTTTGCAACTCTAATTGGAACACCGGACAACTCAATAACAACAGCTGCAAATAATGCATATAATTCTTATAATGTTGGTGTTAATTATTGGGTTAGGCCAAATGGGCCGTCTGCGGGAAATACAGCATACAGAATTACCCCTTGGAGAAAATACGGATGGGAATATACACCTTCAATTAGTTTTGCGTGGTTAATGACTTCGGCATTGTTGCCGACTGATATTAAATCCAATTCTAGTTTAATTGCAAAAGGTATTAAAATTTATCCTAATCCTGCAACAGATCTAATTAAAATTGATTGCGAAGAAAAGCAAGATCTGCATATTTCGATCTTTAATATTATTGGATCAAAAGTTCAAGAGCAAAACATAAACGAATTTACTAATGAAATAAGTTTAGGCTCATTAACTAATGGCGTTTATATCATAAAAGTTGAAGGAAAATTCGGAACTGCTGAGATGAAATTAATTAAATCCTAGAATTGCATAATAAGGAGGGTATGGAGATCTGTTTTCATCGTCAGAACTCTATGCTCTTCTATTTATGTTAACATGAAAAAAAATTGCACATATAATAATACACTGTTTTGTCGTAACAAAAGTTGTTTAAAATTTATTTTATTCATACTAGCCTTTACTGTAAGTACAACAACTTCTGCTCAGAGGTATTGGGTATCTGCAACAGGAGGGCTTTGGAGTAATGCGGCAAATTGGTCAGCTACATCTGGAGGGACTGGTGGTGCGGGTTCCCCTACAGGAGTTATGGCGATCTTTGACGGAAGCGGAGGGGCAATTGGAAATTGCACAATAGATATTGCAGTATCAGTTAGCGGCTTTAGTGTTCTACCATTATACTCAGGTTCAATCTATCAAAATACAAACGCTGTAACAATAACGGGAAATTCTGTTTGGAGTGGCGGTAATTTTTTTGGAGGTTCGGCAGCCATAACTAATAGCGGATTATTTACAATTTCCGGCACAAATTTTACCAGCACATCGTCAACACTTGCGATAAATAATACTTTTAATTTCTCGTCAGGTTCGTTTATTCACAATAGTGGTACAACTCGTTTTAATACGAATAGTTTTTCTGTAAATGGTTCGCCTGGATTTAATAACCTGGTTATTTCAGGGGCCTCTAATACAATAACCATTAACAATTCAATAATGGTTGCTGGAAATTTAACCCTTGACCGTAGTTCTGGTAATTCTCTTCTATTACAAATTGGCGCAACAAATACAATTTCAGTTTTTGGCACTACCTATATAAATGGTTCAGGCGCCATGCAGGTTAATACTGGCACTATTGATATTAAAGGAGATCTTATGATCACAAGTACAAGCATTGCAGGTAGCGGTAATGGAACTTTTTTAATTTCGGGAACAAGTAATCAGCTGCTTTCAAATTCAGGAAGCATTAATCAGGGAAAATTACCAAACGTTATTATAAATAAACCGTCAGGAGTCTTAACACTATCTGGAATAATTTCTGTTATTGGCCCCAACTGGACGTATGTTTCTGGTATCATTAATCCCGGAACATCAACCATCAATTTTACAAAACAATCGGGAGGTTCTAACATTATAATTTCAGGTACGCATACTTTGTACGATGCCATTATTAGTTCGTCCTTTGCAAATACAACAATAAATAACAATTTAACTTTAAACCGAAACTTAACTTTAGATGGCGCCAGCTCTTCTAATGATGTTCAGATTAATTCGAGCATAACCGTAAACGGAACTTTATATGTAACAGGCTCTCAATATGTAAATATTAATATAGGTTTGTTAGATGTTAAAGGTGATATTATTAACTCGAATAATGCCTGGGCGGCTTCCGGGACCGGAACTGTTAGCATTACCGGTGCCGGAAATCAACTATGGTCTTGCTCAGGTGCAATCGATGGTCAGGGAACGTTTCCAAATATTTTAATTAACAAACCTTCAGGCATACTTTCTTTAGCCGGACTTATTAATTCGTTAGGACCAAAATGGACTTACTTAGCAGGAACAATATCTCCCGGCACTTCAACAGTATGCCTATATGATAATGGAAGTAATCCAATTACAATTTCGGGAACACACACGTTAAATGATATGATCATTTATCCTTTTAACTCGGTAAATATTATTAATAATAATCTCGCTTTAAACAATCTGGTTATTGATGGTTCATCAACACATGATCTTAATATAAACAATACACTAACAGTAAATGGTAAACTAACCATAAACGGAACAAATCCTGTAAGGTTAAACAATGGAACTATCCATGCAAAAGGAGATATCGAAACCACTAACACAAGTGCTACAAGCGGCGGTACTTCTACACTAATTATTAATGGTGCAGTTAACCAGAATATTACAGGTACAGGCGTGGTTAATCAAAGTCGGTTACCAAATACAGTAATATTAAATAAATCATCGGGGGGTGCATACATATCGGGTGGTGTTCCTTTTCATTTTTACAACTTAGTGATTTTTACACAAGGTGTTCTTTACTCAACATCCGCTCAGCTAGCCTATTTCTACTCCGGATCAACGGCAAATGGCGCAAATGCTTTAAGTTATGTAAACGGACCGGTTAGAAAACGAGGCAATACCGCATTTACATTTCCTATTGGCAAATCAAATTTTTACGCGCCTTTTTCAATTTCAGCACCGTCAAATATAACACATGTTTTTACGGCCGAATATTTTAATCAAAATCCAAACTCAAGCTATAATGTTTCTTTAAAAGAAGTTTCTTTAAATAATGTAAGCACCTGTGAGTATTGGATCTTAAACCAAAATACAGGTGCATCAAATGTGAGTGTTACACCAACCTGGGATGCGCGAAGCTGCGGCGTTGGGAATTTACCTGATCTAAGAGTAGCAAGATGGGATGGCACTATTTGGAGAAATCATGGAAACGGAGGGACAACGGGAACATTTGCAGCAGGATCTGTGGTCTCCGGATCTGTGGTAAATACTTTTATCGGCCCTTTCACTCTCGCATCCACCACATCATTAAATGTTTTGCCTATTGAGCTTGTATCGTTTACTGGCAAATGTGAAAATAATTTAGTAATGCTAAACTGGATAACTGTATCTGAAATAAATAATGATTACTTCACTCTTGAAAAAAGTATAGATGGTAACGATTGGATTGAAATAACTCAGGTAAAAAGTTCGGGCAATTCCTCAACTCAACAATATTATTCGTATACAGATAATATTGTTCCTGCTAATAAAATCATGTACTATAGGTTAAAACAAACAGATGTAAATGGAACTTCTAAATATTTCAAAATTACTTCAGTTGAAAACTGTTTTGATTTAAAAAATGATATATCTGTTTACCCAAATCCTTCTAACGGAATTTTTATACTGGCAGGAAACTACTGCCTTGGGGAAATTACCATTTGGGATGAGGCCAGCAGAAAAGTTTTTGAAGCTGCAGTAAATGATATAAGCTACAAGATAGACCTCTCATCTGAACCTCAAGGTGCGTATATCTTAAATATAAAATCACAGGGATTTAATAATAAAACGATTAAAATAATTAAATAAAAAACACAAAAATGAAGAAAGTACTTATTATGGCTTTAATGGCAATTGTAACAACAAATTCTTACGCGCAATTAGGCAATATTAAAAACAGGCTAAAAACAAAAGTAGAAGATAAGGTAGTTGAAAAAGCCGAAAATAAAATAGACAAAACTGCTGACGATATTACCTCCGAAAATAATAAAACCAAAAAAACAGAAACTAAAAAACAAACCAGCTCCGATGCAAATTCCGAAGTAACAACAAATACAAGCAATTCGGATGTAAAAAGAAATGATTCAAATAGCGAACAAACATCAAACAAACCTTCAAACAATATGGCCCAAGCAGAAAGTACAACCAAACAATCGTCCGCAAAATTCATCTTCGCGGATAAACCTATAACTAACGAAAGTATTAATGACCAAAAAGACATTACGTTTACTTCTAAAAACTTTATATACGGCAGAATTGAATTACCCGAAACTGTAGCAAACTTTTTTAAGATACCCCAGCAAAATGGTAAGTACACTAATTTTATTAATTACGAAGTGCGCATTTTTAAAGATGATGATGAGATGGGAAGTGCAAATCCGATATGGAATTGGTGTTATATAACTAATAGTGATTTTAGTAAGACTCATTTTAATTTTGATATCTTACCGGAGCCTTCAAAAGCATCAACGGTTATTTCTCCCCTTGAAGATTTTAGCGCGGGTAAATCAAGTGCTCCATTATACAATAGTATCGATCCAATGCATTTTCCAAAATCCGATAAATATAAAGTTAAGTTAACATTTTATAGAAAAACTGTAAACGGCTATGGAGAATTAAAACCTAAAGAAGAATGGCCAATATGTGAAGGAGAGTTTGTTTTTGACTTTAATGAAGATGATATTGCTACGTTACAAACAAACGGAAAAAATGCTAGTGATTTGGTAAAAGATAATTTTCAGAACAAAGCAAGAGAAGAAGCTGACTTGCCAAAATCATGGAATATGCAAAGCAGTGCCATTGGCAGTGGATATACCGAGCAACAAATAAAAGGGATGATCGCAGCGAGATACCAAGGATCAAAACTAAACAAACTGGTTATTGAACCACAAAAAGGTGGCTGGGTTGTTGAGAAAAACGATCTTGGAATTCCCAAAGACAAATACTTCGATCAGATAATTTCTATATTCATAACTGATTCTAACAAAAAATGCTTTTATATTGAAGGTTACGTTTATCAAACATACGAAGGAGGAGGTAAATATGGCAACGTATGGATATATCCCGAAAAAGAAATACAAATTTCTTGCGACAAAATGAAATAAAAGAATTAGTTCCATTATTTCATGTTCTATTATTAAAAGTACTTTAAATCATGAGCAACGTAAAACATCAATTAATTCTGGCCCAAGAAAAAGCGAAAGAATTATTTACTAAAGTAGAAGCAAATAAATTAATAATCCCCGGCAAAACTGAGAGACAATTAAGTGATGAGATAGTGCAACTTGCTAAAAACCATTTTGAAGTAGAAAATCATTGGGGTAAAAAAATTGTGAGAGCCGGAATTAATACATTACAACCATATACAGCAAATCCTGCTAACCTTGTTATTAAAGATGGCGACATTATTTTTTTTGATTTTCATCCGGTTTTTGAAGGATGGGAAGCAGATTTGGGAAGAACTTATGTTTTAGGTAACGATCCTCTTAAAATTAAAATTAAAAAAGATGTGGAAATGGCATGGCACGAAGCAAAAAATTGGTATTCTAGACAAACCAGTTTAACGGGTGCTCAATACTTTACTTACATTACAGCTCTTGCAAATCGATACGGTTATGAATTTGGAAATGAAATTGCAGGGCATATTATTGGTCGCTATCCACATGAGCAACCCGATGATCCGAATGATTTATGTTTAGATATTCACGCGAACAATCACATTGATATACTTCAGTTAGACAAATATGGAAATAAACGGCATTGGATGCTGGAGCTGCATTTTGTGGACAGAAAAAATAATATCGGCGCATTTTTTGAACAATTATTAGAATCAAATTAAAATTTACAGACAAACTTATTAAATGAAATTTTTAAATTGAATATTAAACTAACTTCCCATGCAAAAAAATATAAGTGAAAATATTAGATCACTGAGAGCAGCTTACGACCTCAGTATTAAAAGTTTTTCAGCTAAATGCGGAATCTCGGATGTTGCTCTTTTCAACATTGAAAAAGGAAAAACGAAATCCTTACATTCGTCTACGCTGCAAAAAATTATTCAAACATTTAATACTACCGAAAAATGGCTAACAAAAGGAGAAGAACCAATGTTGCCAAACGGCTTAGTTAGATTTGAAAATAAAATTATTAATACAGTTAATGTTTTTAATAATGAAAATAATTTTGAGCTTAAAATAAAAAACGATATGTTGGAAAAACAGAATGAAAGATTATGGACGATAATAGAAAAAATAACCCTTGATACAAAAACAGCCACGATATAAAACCCATAAAATAATAGAAATAATATTTAATCTTTTATGGATGAAAAAACTTAGAAAACTCGCCATCGGAAAAAGTTGTTTAATCTTTATGAAAGAAAAACATAATTTAATTGAAAATCTACGTCCACTTAAAAACTCATGGCAAATATATATCATTTAAACTGTGTTAAAATTGTTTCTCCAATTAACGCGAATGTTTGCGGACACTGCCTTTTGATTGAAGAGAAAAATAAGCTCATTCTGGTAGATACAGGTGTTGGACTTTTAGATACACAAAAACCATTAGAAAGGATAGGAAAAAAACTTATTGATATGGTAGGCTATCGCTTTGACGAGAGTCAAACAGCTATAAGACAGATTGAAAATTTAGGTTTTGATCCTAAAAAGGTGACAGATTGTATTATCTCTCATTTAGATAATGATCATGTAGGAGGCCTTGCTGATTTTCCCGATGCAACAATTCATGTAGGAATTGAAGAATTTGAAAACTTCACTTCAGACAATCAAAGATATTTAAAAACTCCTTTATCCCACAATCCAATTATAAAAACATATAAAAAAAATGCTTGTGATTGGTTTGGATTTGAAGCCAGGCGAATCATTGCTGATATTGAAACAGAGATTTTTCTGATTCCACTTTTTGGTCATACATTAGGGCATTGTGGTGTTGCATTAAAAAACCATAACAAATGGCTCTTTTACATAGCTGATGCATACTATATGAGAGTTGAGCTAACAGACAATAATCATCTTGTAAATGAGCTTGCAAAAATGCGTGCCGATGATAACGAATTAAGATTAAGTACATTAAATAAGATCAGAAAATTAACAAAGGAACATCCTGAAATTGAAATTTTTAGTTATCACGATATTAAAGAATTTAAAATTTACAAGAATCGCTCAAAGAAATAAATTTAGATAATGTATAACATAAAAAGAACAAACTCAGACGATATAGATTTTCAAAAACTAGTCAAAGATCTCGATAAGGCAATGGCAATTATTGATGGAGAAGATCATTCGTTTTTTGCACAATTCAACAAAATTGATACGATTAAACATGCAATAGTAATATGTGAAAACGGAAATGCTATTGGTTGTGGCGCAATCAGAGAATATGATGTTGACACCATGGAAGTAAAACGCATGTTTGTGTCTGTAGAAAAAAGAGGTAAAGGAATTGCTTCATCACTTTTAAATGAACTTGAAAGCTGGGCTAAAGAATTAGGATACAAAAAATGCATCTTAGAAACAAGTATAAAACAAGTAGAAGCAATTGCTCTATACACGAAAAACAATTATAAAGTAATAAAGAATTATGGCCAATATTCTGAAGTTGAAGATAGTGTTTGCTTTGAGAAACATTTGCTGGATTTTAAAATTTGATGTTTTGAAAATAAGAAATGGATCATGATAAATATTTTCAACTTAAAAAATGTTTCAATAGTTTTTCACGAAAGATCAAACGTGTAATTTATTTAACTAAGAATCAATTCAATAGAAGTCAGGTTCGATTCCTGCCAGAGCCACTTGAAGCAGTCTTAACGACTGCTTTTTTTATTTTCAAAAAACAAGAAGCTTATTACACTTCATGGAGCGATACGCTTAATAATCCATTTATCATTTTCGGTATCCAGCAAATATTTAACACGATCGTGCAAACGATTCGGCTGCCCTTGCCAAAATTCAAACTTATTTGGTTTAAGGCAGTAGCCACCCCAAAAGGTGGGATATGGAACTGATTTGCCATCACAAATAGCCTCATACTCTTTATATCTTTTTTCAAGTATTTCTTTACTATCAACCACCGAACTTTGTGAAGATATCCATGCCGATACTTGACTTTCAAAAGGCCGTTCATGAAAGTACTTTTCAGAAATAGCAGGATCAATTTGTTCTATTGTTCCTTCAATTCTTATTTGCCTGAATAATTGTGGCCAAAAAAACAACAAAGAGCCATGAGGATTTTCGTTTATTTCTTTTCCTTTCTGACTATTATAATTGGTGTAGAATGTAAAGCCACTTTTGTCCACATCTTTTAAAAGAACAATTCTAACAGATGGCAAACCTTCCTTAGTTGCAGTAGCTAAAGTCATTGCATTTGGTTCTAAAACATTGCTACTAAGTGCTTCATTAAACCATTTCCGAAATTGTTCAGTGGGATCCGGCAGAACATTATTTTCATCCAGCAATTCTCCCTGGTATTGTGTACGCAGTTTACTTATTTGATCTTTCATAGTTACTTAGTTTAATTTTCCAAGTTCTTTTAAACGATATATATGAGATAGTAAGGCACTTCTGAATGTTGGTTGTATATTATATTTAAGTCCGAACTCTTTGGCGGTTTGCTCTACAATAGGAGCAATATTTTTATAGTGTATATGGCATATATTTGGAAATAAATGATGTTCGATCTGAAAATTTAAACCTCCAACATACCAACTCAAAAATTTATTATTTGGAGCAAAATCGGCAGTAGTATTTAATTGGTGTACGCTCCAGTCTACATGCATATTTATTTCGGGTAATGGTTGTTTTGCTCCTTCAACCACATGTGCCATTTGAAAAATAAAACTTAAAATAATACTGGCCGTCCAATGCATAATAAAAAAGCCAAGTAAAATTTGCCAAAAAGTATAGTTGGTAAACAAAAGCGGTAAGCCAATTATGATGGCAAGGTATGTGACCTTACGTAGCAACATTTTAACAAATTCATTCCATATTTTTTTATTCTGGCTTTTTAACAGTCCTTCTCTGTGATATTTATGTAATCGCGTAAAATCGTTTGTAAGCATTGTAACGGTCATTAAACCATAAAAAATAAAAGCATAGATAAATTGATACTTATGATACCATTTTAAGGGTTTATTTTCTGACAAGCGAATTGGTCCTTTATCATCAATATCTTCATCAAACCCTGATATATTTGTATAGGTATGATGTAACACATTATGCTGAATTTTCCAATTCAAAACATTACTGCCTAATAGATATAAACTTCCGCCGAGTAAATTATTTACAATATGTTTTTTTGAATAGGCACCATGGCAGGCATCGTGCATTACGCCCATTCCAACACCGGCAATGCCTATGCCCATTAAAACTACGAGTGCTGCTGCTAAAACAAGCGGTACGTTTAAAAATAATAAAATCACAAATGGAACAAGGTAGGAGCACAATAAAATAATTGTTTTCACAACCATTTTATCATTTGCTTTTGGTGATAGATTATTTTGTTTGAAATAATTACTTACTTTTTTTCTAAGCTCAACTACAAATTGATGTTCGTTAGGAATAGTACTGGTAAATTTAATGGTTTGCATAGGTCTATTTAAAAGAAGTAATACCGTAAATGATTAAACTGAATATTTTAATAAATTCCATCATTACATAAATAAAATGTAAATTGGATGGCTCAACGTTCCATCCGCGTATATGCATCTCTGCTCTTGCATCCAACTCAGGTAAGGCATACCACGACTGAATGATCAGAATAACAATAGGAATCAATGCAAAAAGGTTTTGAAAATTCACAGGATTTTTTTGTGCAAGCATAATGGTAACAATAATGATGAGTACAAAAACCCATTCTACTTTATTTAATGCTCCGAACACCAAACGACCGATACCTAACCCTAATGGCAAAGTAATTCCCGGGGCTCTGAATTTTAACCAGGCTTCCATAAAACTTATTGCGCTCACAAAGCCGATCCATAAAAAAGTTATAACTATGAGTATTGCTGAATTGAATTTGATCATAAATAAATTTAAGCTGTTGTACTGAAAGTATTTTTAACGGGTGCTTTTTGCCAGTAACGAGCATCTAAAGCGAGGCAGATATTTCGTAAAAATAATTTTCCGTTTTCTGATACTGAGATTTTGTAATCTTGGGCAAAAATCAATCCATCTTCTATTAGTTCAGAAAACTTGTTTTTTATTTTTTCGAATAGAGCTTTATTACACAAGGTGATACTAAAATCTGTCTCATAATTACACATTAAATTAAGGATGTGTTGCCGGATCAAAAGATCTTCTGAAGTTAGAATATGACCTTTTGCGATCGGAAATTTTCCACTTGCTACACATTCCTGGTATTCTTCAACAGTTTTGAAGTTTTGCGAAAATGAACTCCAAGTATCACTAATAGAAGAGCATCCAAGGCCGATTAAAAGTTTTGTTTTATTTGTTGTGTAACCCATAAAATTCCGATGCAGTAATCCATTTTTATAGGCATGAAATAAATTATCGTTTGATAAAGCAAAGTGATCCATACCAATATCTGAATAGCCTGCATCTGAAAATAATGCCCTTCCTGTTTCATATAGTTTTCTTTTATAGCTGTCAACCGGCAGATCATGATCTGTGTATTTACGCTGACCCGGCTTTAACCATGGCACATGCGCATAACTATAAAACGCTATTCGTTCTGGTTTAAGAAGTATGATTTGGCTAATTGTTGAAGCAACTGTTTCAATAGTTTGATAAGGTAATCCATATACAAGATCTATATTAATAGAAGTATAACCAATTTCCCTGGCTGTTTCCATTACATTTCTTACCTCATCAAATGTTTGGTAGCGGTTTATCGTATCCTGCACTTTTTCATCAAAATCCTGCACACCAAAACTTACCCTCCTAAATCCAAGATCAAATAATGCCAATAAATGTTTTTTTGTTGTATTTGATGGATGGCCTTCAAAACTAAAATCATGCTCCTCGGCTACGTTAGCTGTATTTAGGATTGAAAGCAACAGAAAATTTAAATTATCTGCCGAAAAAAAAGTAGGTGTTCCGCCTCCTAAATGTATTTCTTTTATTAGAGGTGTTTGATTGAACTGTTTTAAATAAAGTTGCCACTCTTGCAAAAGCGCTTTTATATAAGCGCCTTCAACTTTGTGATTCACAGTTATTCTGGTATTGCAAGCGCAATAGGTGCAAAGACTTTCGCAAAATGGTAAATGAATGTATAAACTAATACCATCTTTATTATTTTCAATAAATGAATGCTTCACATTCAATATCCAGCTATCTTCATTCAAATTATTATCCCAATATGGGACTGTTGGATAACTCGTATATCTGGGTGCAGGAATGTTATATTTTGAAACGAGGTTCATTTATTTACTGCTCAGCTTTTGTTCATTTTTTAATTCACTCAAAAAATTATCAATGATTCCCGGTCTTACATGTGGCATAACAACAATTTTAAACCATTCCGGGTTATAATGACTATTGGGTACTAAATGATATTTTTTAGCAAGCGACTGACTGATGTAAGCAGCATTTATAGTTACAATATTCAGGTCCGGATGTCTAAAATAATCTATTCCCCATTCATCCAGCTTATCACAAATAGATGTTGTTCTGTCAATCAGGCCATGCATCTTAACTTTCCAGCCTTCGGATCCATGAATTCTAAGAATCATCCATACGCACACGGCATTTGCTCCCGAACGACTGCCACACAATGTAAAATCTTTCCCTTTTACATAACCTGCTTCATTTGTACAAACATATTTGAGAAAATTTTTACGGATCAGAAAAATTCCTGTACCATAGGGTGCTTGCAGCATTTTGTGCCCGTCAATAGAAAAAGAAGATATGTTCTTATTTTTAAAAGTAAAAACGTTTTTTTCACCGCATGTAAATGGATAAATAAAACCTCCGTAAGCACCATCAACATGTAATTTGTAATTCACCTTTAACAGGTTAAGAAACGATGTAATGGTTTCAATATCATCTACTGATCCAAACATGGTTGTAGACATATTCATATTTACGATAAAATATTTCACACCTTCGTGTAAAGCACTCTCCATTTTTTGCTCGAAATTCCCGATCATTATTTTCCTTGTAACCTCATCAACGGTTAACTCAATACCCTGAAGATTGAGAAGGTCTATTGCTTTTGGTATAGAGTAATGAGTATCTCCGGAATATATAACAGCTATTTCTTCCGGCTTTGCTTTAAACTCACTTGTAAAGTAATTACGGTAAATCCATAATGCTTCAATATTAGCCTCCGTTCCGCCACTGGCTACATATCCATCATAAGATCCAGTTTCAGCGGAAAAGATTTCTTCAGCGCATATTTTTATCAGATCTTTTTCGATCTCATGGGTTCCTTTAAAAAAATCTTCGTGCTCATCTCCAAACGTATGTACACCTATATGATTTGGATTTGCAATTAATGTTGATAGGAATGGGGCATCTTTTAAAAAAGCGGCATCATCATAAAAAATATCACTATCTAAAAATGTTCCGGGTATACCCAAAATACTTTCGGTGCGGTAATTAGTATTATTGCTCAACGCTTCAAATACTTTGCTTTTTATTTTTGAGTATGAATATTTGTCCCAATACATAATTTATTTTTTATGGCAGCAGTTTATTTGTTTATGACAAACTGTATTAACCGCTTTTTCTTCTGTTAAGCCCGGGCTAACATATTTAATTCCCAGGTTTAAACCTCTTAGTATTAGCAAAACTCCCATTACCCCTATCATCAAAGGCATTGCCCTTCTTATTTTTGTTCTTAATTCAACGGTAAAAAGATGGCTTGTATAACTTATAAGGAACATAAATGGTATTGTGCCGGCACCAAACAAGAGCATAAAAAAAGCACCCTTTAAACTACTGCCTGTTGCTACAGCTCCGGCAATTCCTAAATACACCAAACCGCAAGGCAAAAGTCCATTCAGGAAACCAATGCTAAAAAAAGACCTTATACCGCGTTTTTGAAATTGTTTAGCTATTACGTTTTTAAGCTTGCTGAAAATTGTATAGACTCTATTAAAAAAATGTATCTTATTTGTTGAGATCAATAATCCAGATAAAATGATTATTCCAAGAGCTATAGACAATTTTTGTTGAAAACCAAATAAGAAAAAACTTTGACCTATGAAACCAAAAAGCGCACCTAATAAAGAATAAGTAAATATCCTTCCGGCATTATAAGATAAAACAGAAAGAAATTTTTTATGCAATGGCATTGTATGAACAGGGAGTGCCATAGCAATTGGCCCACACATGCCAATACAATGAAAGCTGCCTAAAAATCCCAAAGATATTGCTGCTATTAAAAATGCCATCAGATTGTTATTATCCTTTCTTTATAAAAAGTTTTATTATTACTGCTCCAGGTAATACACATCTTATAAAGCCCTTTTGCAAGCTGCGACCTTTTTATACTCTGTTTACCATTTTCATTAAATGTTAATTTAAACTTTTTATCTTTTGAAGAATCTGAAGGGCGAAAGAAAATAATTTCGCCGGTAAATGTTTTATCATTTATTACATCCGGAAAAGCTAAAATAATTTCATTTGCTTTCAGTTCGTATTGGATACTGCTCTTAAGATGTGTTTCATTTTCTATAGCATCAATGCGATCCTGATACTTTAATTCCTGCGCGTAATAATCTTTTGCAACCAATTCGCTTTTATTGGTACTGCTAATAAACACCAAGCTTGATATGAGCATAACAAACCCCGTGTAAACTATTGTAATTCTAATTCCCCAACTCATATTTTTTGTTTTAGTTATACTGTTACCGGCCCAAGAAAATTTGTTTTAACTGTCTTGATCAATTTTCCATTGCTGTAAATACCAACTTTTAATTCTGTTTTTCTTTTTTTAATATCCTGTTTATTAAGGAAGATGAAAAAACTGCCTTGTGTCATATCTTCCTTTTTCACTGACAAATGTTTACCAACAATTTCAATATTCGCGTTCGGAAATCCTTCCACTTTGATCTCAACAGGAAGATCTTTACGCGTTTTATTTACCAGTTTTATAGTAAATAAATTGCTCACCTGGTTATTGGGTTGCTCCTGGTAAAGCATGCCCTTTGCTCTTATAATTGTTGCATCATAATCAGAACGGCTTATAAGTAAAAAACTTTCTATGCCTATTAGTAATAACAAAACTGCAGAGTAGGCTTTCATTCTTGAAGTAAAAGCAAGTTTTAATTTATTCTTTATTCCGTTCTCTGAATCAAATCGTATTAAGCCTTTTTGTAAACCAACACTCTCCATCATATGGTCACACGCATCAATACATGCCGTGCAGTTAGTGCATTCTAATTGCGTGCCGTTTCTAATATCTATTCCGGTTGGACAAACCTTTACACATAAATTACAATCTATACAATCACCGCCGGAGCGTACTTCATTCTTTTTAAATTTATGCCTGTCTTCGCCTCTTACATAATCGTATGCAACAACTACCGAATCTTTATCAAGCAATACACCTTGCATCCGTCCATAAGGACAAACAATAATGCAAACCTGCTCCCTAAACCAAGAATAGACAAAAAAGAAAACACCTGTGAAAATAATTATAGATACAAGACCTCCTAAATGGGCCGATATTGGTTCTTTAATAATTTTGAATAATTCATCAATACCAATTATATAGGCAAAAAAAGTGTTTGCAATAATAAACGAGAGAATAAAAAATAAACTGTACTTTGAAATACGCTTAAATAATTTTGTAGAATCTAAGGGAGCTTTTGCTAACGCTTTTTGGTGTGGAGCATCGCCATCTATCCAATACTCAATTCGCCGAAAGAGCATTTCCATAAAAATAGTTTGCGGACAAGCCCAGCCGCAAAAAACTCTGCCAAAAATTACAGTAAATAAGGCTATAAATACAATAAATGTAAGAAGACCAATACCAAAAATAAAAAAGTCCTGTGGCCAAAAGATCATTCCAAATAAGATAAATTTTCGTTCCAAAATATTTACCAGGAACAAAGGTTCATCATGTACTTTAATAAAAGGCAAACCAAAAAAAACAACAAGATAGAGGTAACTTAGATACTTACGGTAATTAAATAACTTGCCTTTTGGTTTGTAAGGATAAAGCCAATTACGTTTTCCGTTCTCATCAACCGTTGCAATATGATCTCTGAATCCTTCTATATTGTTTGCCTGGGCCATTAATAAATTTTAGTGTATTGTATCTGTTAAAACAATAAGTGAATCGGTTGTAGTTTTTAATGAATCGTTTATTGTATTTTTTTCTTCTTTATATAATTCGCCCTGAGCCGCTTTTGCTCCGGCAGGGTTAGTTCCATTTAAAGTTTTTATGAAACTAGCTATTTGGGCAATTTGAATGGGCGAGAAATCTTCTTTCCATGATTTCATTCCTTTGTCTACCCATCCATATTTAATGGTTTTAAAAATATCCGGCAAACTGCCACCATGTAACCAATATGCATCGGTTAAATTAGGTCCTACTGTACCTTCCCCTAATTTTCCGTGACAGGCAGCACAATTGGCCATAAATAAATCTTTACCAAATTCCAGGTCAGCACCCTCTAATTGTTTTACAGTTGTTTCATCAACATTGTTGGCGGATGTTCGCATGTATTCATCTACCTCTGCCTTAGCAATAACCAACGATTTTTCATACTCTGCGGTTTGAAGATCGCCGGTACCTGTAACGTGATAATTGATCAGATAAATAACGCCTATAACTATTGTTAGGTAAAATCCATATTTCCACCATGGTGGCAGATTGTTATCTAATTCAACAATTCCATCATAATTGTGATCAAGCATTATATCTGCTTCTTTTTCAATATCAACAGAAGCGTTTATTTTTTCTAAAATGTTTTTGGTTTTTGGTTTTACTACAGAACTTGTTACTTTTTCTGTTCGTAATATTCCCATCATCAGGTTATAAATAACCAAAATAAATATTAACTCTATAATGATAACACCAAGCATGAAGTAGAATGTAAACATATCTAAACCTCCTATCAGCCAATCATTATTAGGTGCATTTGAATTGTTTTGTGCAACCGTACTATAACCGGCAAATAAAAGAAATAACAGCGTAAGTGTTTTAGTAATTGAAGAATTGTTTTTGGTTTCTTCTGCCTTTTTAAATTTAGTTTGAACATACTCGCTTTGAGAAATATTTTTTAACGCACTGGTGAGGCCAATTATTACTAGTAATAGACCAATAATCACTATAAGCAAAGTAATAAAAAGTGCATTCGAAAAATAACTTTTAGAATCAACCATTCCGGACTCTTGTGCGTAATTTGCCAATGGCATTAAAAACAGGCCGGCAAACCAAATAGTATTTTTAGTGAATTTCTTCATAAGATGTGTTATTTGAGATTGAATTATCTGTATTTAATGGAAGTTGTGATAAGGTATTAAAATATTCTTTACTTCCTTTTATAATAAAAATGGTTACTCCAATAAAAAAAACAAAGAAGATTAGTAGCGAGGCTAGCGGGTAAAACCCAATACCGGTTATGCTTTCAAGATAGTTTATAAATTTCATAGTTTAATTTTTAAAGGGTTATTTACTTGCTGTTTCTTTTGACTGATTTTTTATATCAGTTCCCATTCTTTGCAAATAAGCAATTAGTGCAACAATCTCACGATCAGCCAAAACCTGCACACCGTCTTTTTTAAGGTTTTCTGTAATTGTTTTTGCCTGCTTTTCCATATCTTTTGCCGCAAGGTTTTCATATCCTTCAGGGTATGGCACGCCTAAACGTTGCATGGCTTTAATTTTTGCAACTGTAGAAGACACATCTATCTGGTCATCGAATAGCCAGGGATATGGAGGCATGATAGAACCGGGAGACATCGATCCGGGATCGAGCATGTGATTAAAATGCCAGCTGTCGGGATATTTACCACCCACTCTTGCTAAATCAGGCCCGGTGCGTTTACTGCCCCATTGAAAAGGATGATCATACACAAATTCTCCGGCTTTTGAATACTCGCCGTAACGTGATGTTTCACTTCTAAACGGACGTATCATTTGTGAATGGCAAGTATAACAACCTTCTCTTACATAAATATCCCTGCCTTGTAATTCTAAAGGTGTATATGGTTTAACACTGGCAATTGTAGGGATATTTGATTTTACTAAAAAAGTCGGGATGATCTCTATAACACCTCCAATAATAACTACAACAAGACTCACAATCATTAACTGAACCGGTTTACGTTCTATCCAACGGTGCCAGTGTTCGCTGCCATGCTTAGAATAATTTTTTTCAAGAGCAGGCGCTTCGGCATCTTCATTAGCAAGAAAAGAGCCAGCCTTTACTGTTTTTACAAGGTTATATACCATTACAACAGCACCAATTAAATATAAAGTTCCACCTATTGCTCTTGTAGCGTAAAACGGAATCATCTTTACAACTGTATCCATAAATTGCCATTTCAACTGGCCTTCAGGTGTAAACTCTTTCCACATTAAACTTTGCATGATACCACTTACATACATAGGTACTGCATAAAGAACAATACCTAATGTACCAATCCAAAAATGCGCATTAGCTAGTTTTTTAGAATAAAGTTCTGTTCTGAACATTTTTGGTATTAACCAGTATAAAATTCCAAAGGTTAAAAAACCATTCCAGCCAAGTGCGCCAACATGTACATGCGCCACGATCCAATCTGTATAATGTGCAATAGCGCTAACGTTTTTAAGCGATAACATGGGTCCTTCAAAAGTTGCCATGCCATAAGCCGTTACAGCAACCACCATAAATTTCAGTACTACTTCTTCTCTTACTTTATCCCAGGCACCTCTCAGCGTAAGCAAACCATTGATCATACCACCCCATGATGGGGCAATAAGCATTACTGAAAATACAACACCTAAAGATTGCGCCCAATCAGGTACAGCGGTATATAATAAATGGTGAGGGCCTGCCCAGATGTAAATAAAAATCAGCGACCAAAAATGAATAATCGATAAACGATACGAATAAACCGGACGGTTAGCAGCTTTAGGCAAAAAATAATACATCAACCCCAAATAGGGAGTTGTTAAGAAAAAGGCTACCGCATTGTGACCATACCACCACTGCACTAACGCATCTTGTACACCGGCATACCATGAATACGATTTCCAGAATGAAACAGGTATCTCGATAGAATTAACTATATGAAGCATAGCAACTGTTACCAGTGTAGCAATGTAAAACCAGATAGCAACGTATAAATGTCTTTCTCTCCGGCGAATAATTGTACCAAACATGTTCCATCCAAACACTACCCAAATAAGCGTTATTAAAATATCAATAGGCCACTCTAACTCTGCATATTCTTTACCTGTGGTTTTACCTAAGAATAATGAAATTGCGGCCAATACAATAATCAATTGCCATCCGTAAAAATGTAACTTACTTAAAAAATCACTAAACATTCTTGTTTTAAGCAAACGTTGCATTGAATAATAAACACCCATAAAAATACCGTTGCCAACAAAGGCAAATATCACAGCGTTAGTATGCACAGGTCTTACCCTTCCAAATGTTGTGTAGGGCAGGTTCATGTTTAATGCGGGAATAAAAAGCTGAAGAGCAGCTAAAAGTCCTGCAAGCATCCCTACAATTCCCCAAAACATAGTTGCGTAAGCAAACCATTTTACAATTTTATTATCATATTGAAATTTTTGTATCTCCATAATTTTTAGTTTTCAGGTTTATGATCTTTAGTTGTTTTTTGTTTTATATCATTATCGAAAAGAATCCGAACAGAGGGTGTGTAGTCATCTTCAAACTGGTTTGTTTTAACCGACCACAAAAACGCTATTAAAAATCCTATAGCGATTAAAAGGCTGGCTCCGACTAGTATAAAAATGACACTCATATTGTGGCACAAAGGTATTTTTATGCCATTTTTTGTGGAATGAGAAAGTTCAGGAAAGAGTATGATTAATATCAGTTTTATGAGTTTCTCCGAATTTAGAAGTATTTATTTTGAGCTTATAAGATAGAATGGAACTTAGACCTGTTGTGAGAAGAATAATACTTATAGAACTTACTGGCATTAGAATAGCTGCTATAACCGGCTGTAGCTGACCTTGTACGGCAAAATATAAGCCTACAATATTGTACAGAATTGAAAGAACAAAACTTGTATTGATAATACTTTTGGTTTTTTTACAGTAATCTAAAAGAAAAGCAAGGTTATAAAAACTTTTGCCTTCCATTATTACATCACAGGCCGGAGAAAAGTTATTGATATTATCAGTGATGGCAATACCCACACTGCTTTGTTTTAATGCACCTGCATCATTCAAGCCATCACCAACCATTATTAATCTTTTTCCTGACTTTTGAAGCTTTTTTATATATTCTAATTTATTTTGAGGTGTTTGATTAAATAACATATCGCTATTAAAAAAACGCATCAGGTTATTACGTTCCGAATCATTATCTCCGGACAATAAAGACAACTTGTATTTTTTTTGGAGTTGATCAAATACATTCTTTAATCCCGGCCTGTAAAGGTTTTCAATTTTAAAATAACCTATTATTTTATCATTTATTTTTACATACACCCTGCTTCCTCCAGCATTTTCAATCACACACTGGTTATTTACAAAAGCATTTGATCCCATACTTACTTCACATCCGTTTATGGTTCCTCTAATACCTAAACCTTTAACTTCATTATAGCTTTTAATACTAAGACGGTCGCCTTCGGGTAAAGAGTTTACAATTGCCCTGCTTAAAGGATGACTGGATTGTTTTGCTAAATGCCGGATCATTTGTTTGGTTAAGTCATTCATTGCCTCTCCTTCATAAATAACAGAAGCGCCGTTTTGAAGAGTGATAGTGCCGGTTTTATCAAATACAATAGCATCTGTATTCGATAACTGCTCTATAACGCCGGCATTTCTTGCATAAAAGCCAAACTTTTGTAATACCCTAAGCATATTGCCATTTGTAAAAGTAGCAGAAAGTAAAAGGGCGCAGGGGCATGCAACTATTAGTATTGCTGTAACCGCATTCCATAAACGCGTACTATCATTTATATACCAGTATGTTGCGCTAATTGCCGCAATCGCAAATAGTATAATTGTAAAATATCTGCTTAATTTATGTATATAAGAAGTATTCTTCTCTTCATCTTTTTTAAATGCATCATTATTCCACAATTGTGTTAAATAACTTTGAGATACTTCTTTTATTACTTCTAATTCAAGTGCCCCGCCGGTTTGTTTACCACCGGCATAAACAATCTCGCCAATACCCTTTTCAATAGGCACGGCTTCGCCTGAAACAAAACTGTAATCTATCTGTGCCTTTCCTAAAAATAAAATACAATCGGCGGGTATAATTTCTTCATTATAAACTTTAATGCGATGGCCGGTCTTAAGATCTGAAATGGGAATTTGTATTTCTTTACCTTTTTCGTTTATGAGAGTTACCCCAAGTGGAAAATAAGAAGTGTAATCCCTGTTAAATGTTAATGTGTTATATGTTTTATTTTGAAAAAATCGGCCAACAAGCATAAAAAAAACGATTCCCGACATTGAATCCAGGTATCCTGCGCCGGTTCCGGATAATATCTCGTACAAACTTCTTATGAACGTAATTAAAATAGCAAGTGCGATTGGTGCATCAATATTTAAAAACCGTTGCTTTACACTTTTCCATGCCGAGATAAAAAATTCAGACGCGCCATAAAAAAATACCGGAAGTGATAACCCCAAACACAAGTAAGAGAATAAATGTTTTAAGCCCTTTTCCTCAATATTTCCAAGAGAAAAATAATCCGGAAAACTAAGCATCATGATATTTGCGAAACAAAAACCCGTGATGCCAATTTTATAAATTCTGCTTTTATCGTACGTTTTTATTTTCTGCGTAGAGATAGAATTTAAGCTGAAATGTGGTTCATAACCAATGTCCGATAGTAATTCTGTAATCTTGCGCAACGAAACACTTTTGTGTTCAAAAATTACACTTACTTCTTTCTTTAAAAAATTAACCTGCGAACGAATAATTCCTTTATCAAGTTTGCTTAAATTTTCAAGAAGCCAAATGCAAGAACTGCAATGCATTTGGGGCAAATAAAAAGTAACGTGACTTTGGTTTTTATCTTTGAAATGGATTAATTTTTCTTGTGTTTTTTCATCTTCAAGAAACGCAAATTTATCCGGACGATTTTTTATTTTTTGGTTCAAGCCGGGATTAGCATTGATATCATAGTAATTGCAAAGTTCTACTTTATTTATGATCTCGTACACAGTTTTACAACCCTGGCAACAAAACACTTTTTCTTCTATATGTATGTTTTTATTATCGCAGGTTTCGCCGCAATGATAGCATATAGTTACTTTAAATTCTTTGATCATGAGAATTATTATAATTTTAAAACATTAAGATCAACTTCCTCTTTAACATACCTATATCCTATTTCAATTATCTCTGTTATTTTTTTTGTGTCAAATATTCCAAAGTCTTTTAATCCACCTGGCTCAATCAAAAGGTTTGTCTTTTCTGCTTCACGGCTTACATTTCCGCGTATACTTAAGTGTAAAACGCGCTCTAATTGTTTCATAACATTATCTTCGGCATTAAACTGTGCTAAAGGGTTAACGTGTATACCAATTATCTTATCGGTTGAATTTTCAAAAGGTTCTACCGGAAGATTACCACTTAAACCGCCATCTACATAATGCGTTCCATTTATAGTTATTGGTGGGAATATGATAGGAATGGATGCCGAGGCCATAAGCGCTTCTACAAGGTTTCCCGAATTTATTATTACCTGTTTGCCATTATCAAGATCTGTTACGCTTACATATAATGGGTATTTTAAATCTTCGAATGTTTTACTGTGTAGGTATTTTGAGAAAAGTTTTTTTAACGAGTCAATAGATAAAAAACCTTGTGTAAAATGAAAATTAAATCTGGTAACCGGTATTCCTTCTTTACAAATTTGTGCTGCTTCGTCAGGACTATATCCATCACATAAAAATGCTGCAATTATGGCTCCCGAACTGGTACCGCTGATGGCCTTAAAAGTTATTTTTTTTTCCTGCAGGGCTTTTACAACACCAATATGCGCAAAACCCCTGGCGCCGCCACCCGACAATACAAAATTACATTTTATCATAACAAATAAGTTATAGGTAGTATTTCAACTGACTTCTCAATTCATAATTTTCTACCAATCCAACATATATCCATTCCCTACAGCCATTTTTGTAAATCATAAATACCGGTAAGGCATCAATACCCAACTCCTCTGTTATCTCCTTATCACGAGCCGTGTCAATATTAAGCACCTTAAATTTTTTACTATTAAAATCCCTTACTATACCCTGTAGCAATGGTTTCATTTTGGCGCAAACCGTACACCAGTCAGCCGAAAAGTATACAAGAACAACAGTATCTTTTTTTGTGGTGTATTTATAAAAGTCTTCTAACGAAACCGGTTTTTCATCCTGCTTTACAGTGTGTTTAATATTAAAGGCCAGATTTAAAAGGCCAAATACAATTAAAACACCAAAACCGAAATCAGAAAAAGAAAACTTTTTCATGGCTTACATCCATTTACTTAAAAACGTATTTAGTTCGGTCTTCAACGAATTAAATATTTTTTCAAAATCTGCCATATTTTCACGGATAGTTACATGATCTGCTATACTCCTATGCTCAATAGCTACTGCATTCTTTTTAATTTCCTTATCAATAGCATCATTATCAATATTAATAGCGTGCTTTAAACTATCTATTTGATTATTTTGTATTAATAGTTGATTTTGAAAATGCTCTACCTGGGCAAGAATATCTTTTGAAGTGTTTTTTGAAGCTATCTCTGCTATTCTGCCGTTCATTATTTTAACTTCATCTTTGTAAAATAATAAACTGTTTACCCATTGTTTATTTTCTTCGTGTTGGGTGTATATTTTTTCTGTTTTCATAGGTTTTGATTTATAGGCCAAATTTCTCCAGAAAAAAAAACGTAGCCTCTGAGTATGGTCACAAAGTATTATGACTTTTGTCATATTTAATAAAAAAGTGGTTTTTTATCTTTACACTAACAAAAATTCCTAAATTTACTGTGGACACTAAAAATATCAGATACATGGAAAGCAAAGAAGGCATCGATGCTTTATTTCTTTACGCCACTGAAGGAATTCTTGTTACCAACAGCAAGGGCGAAATTACCCGTATCAATCCCAGTGCCGAAAAGCTATTCGGTTATAAAAAAGATGAATTAATTGGCCAGGGTATAGAAGTTTTAATACCTAAACGTTTCTCTACACATACACAATATAGGGATGGTTACAATAAAAACCCACATCCTCGTTCAATGGGCGCCGGCATGGATTTGTTTGGACTACGTAAAGATGGTAGTGAAATTCCGGTAGAAATAAGTTTAAGCCCTTATTCCAGTGCGGAAGGCAAATTTGTAATTGCTTTTATTGTTGACATAACGGTTCGTAAACAAGCTGAAGAAAAATTAAAAAATTATTCAGCCGATCTGGAAAACCAGGTAAAGAACAGAACTTTGATACTTGAGGAAGCTATACAGGAATTAGAAAAAACAAAGAAAGATCTGTTTAACGCGCTAAATAAAGAAAAAGAATTGAACGAGCTTAAGACACGTTTTGTATCAATGGCTTCTCATGAATTTAGAACACCACTCACCACCATGATGTCGTCTCTTTCTTTAGTTACAAAGTACGGAGAGCAAAACGATAAGGAAAACCAGGTAAAACATGTAAGTAAAATAAAAACATCTATTAATAATTTAACCGATATTTTAAACGACTTTTTATCTGTTAGTAAGCTCGAAGAAGGTAAAGTGGAGAATATGCCTGAAGAGCTAAACTTGAGGGCTTTTGTAAATGATGTTATTTCTGAAATGAAACCTATGGCGTTACACGGACAGCAGATATTACAGCAACATGCCGGTAACGATAATGCAATATTTGATAAAAAACTTTTAAAAAATATTCTTTTTAATCTTATTTCAAATGCACTTAAGTTTTCTCCTAATGGGGGTACTATTGAAGTTTTCACCCAGGTGCTTAACTCATCCATAAAAATTTCAATAAAAGATAGCGGCATTGGTATTTCAAAAGAAGACCAAAAACATTTATTCGAACGCTTTTTCAGGGCTCATAACGCTACACACATTCAGGGTACAGGCCTGGGCCTTAATATAGTAGCGCGTTACGTGGATTTGATGAGCGGTTCAATTGATTTTGACAGTAAAGAAAATGAAGGAACAGTTTTTACAATCGTAATTCCCCAATAGCATGAAAAAAATTCTTTTGATAGAAGACAATAAAGATGTGCGCGAAAACACAGCCGAAATTCTTACGTTGGCTCAATATAAAGTAATTACTGCCGAAAATGGCAAAATAGGTGTTGAAGTTGCACAAAAAGAAAAACCTGATCTTATCATCTGTGATATAATGATGCCTGTTTTAGATGGCCATGGCGCTTTGCATTTATTAGCCAAAAACGAAGAAACCGCAAGTATTCCATTTATATTCTTAACTGCAAAAGCAGAAAGGAATGATTTTAGAAAAGGCATGGAAATGGGTGCTGACGACTACCTCACCAAGCCTTTTGATGATGTGGAATTATTAAATGCAATAGAAAGCCGGCTTAAAAAAAATGAGATCTTAAAAAAAGAATTTACAAAGAACATAGCCGGTATAAATGATTTTATCAATGAAGCTAAGGGAGTAGAATCGCTTAAGAAACTTTCTGAAGAGCGTGAAGTAAGAATTTACAAAAAGAAAAGTGATATATACAAAGAAGGTAGCTTTCCGAAAGGAATTTATTTTGTGAATAAGGGCAAAGTAAAAACGTATCAAACAAATGAATTGGGCAAAGAACTAATAACTGAATTACATAAAGAAGGCGACTTTTTCGGATACCTTTCATTACTTCAGGACGAAAAATATACAAGCTCAGCCACCACTTTGGAAGATTCTGAGATTTATATGATTCCTAAAGAAGATTTCTTTTCGCTGATTTATAAAAATTCAGAAGTGTCAAAAAGGTTTATAGAGATCCTTTCCAACAACCTTAAAGAAAAAGAAAAACAGTTAGTTAAACTGGCATATAATTCAGTAAGGAAAAGAGTTGCTGAAGCCCTGGTTAAATTATCAGATAAATATAAAAAAGACGAAGACCAAAAATTCAGTATGAATGTATCGCGTGAAGATCTTGCTAATATGGTTGGCACTGCTACCGAAACAGTTATTCGTACGTTAAGCGATTTTAAAGATGATAAACTGATAGAAATAAGTGGCGGAACTATATCTATTCTTAATTATAACAAATTAGCCGCAATGAAAAATTAAAAATCATACTACTGACAAAGGTCATACTTTGCTCTGACCGTTCTCATTTATAAGCTCCTGTTACCTCCATATTTTTGTTTCATAATATCTGAAATAAAATAAATGGAAATCATTAACCAATACCAATACGAAGTTGCTGTTTTAATCGCAAGAGTTTTTCTGGGTTGTTTATTCCTTTTTCAGGGTTATGATGCTGTATTTAATATTAAAATAAAAAACGTAATTGCAACTTTTGAAAATGATCTTATACATAAAGGCATTCCTAGGTTTTTAATTGTTTGGGGTTCATGGTTCACATCCTACTCTGAGTTAATTGGCGGTACTTTATTAATTGTAGGTTTATTTAATTACCCTGTATTATTTATGTTAGGCCTCAACCTTATTATTGCTGCTATAGGTTTTGGTATTAACACACCTGTTTGGGATACACGCCATGTTTTTCCACGTCTTGCCTTATTACTACTATTACTTATTATACCACAAAACTGGAACACTTTCTCTATCGACCATTTAATTTTCAAACCTTAATCTTAAAAAAAACAATTATGGAAACAACAATCACTTCAACACAAACAAAGCAACTTGCAAAAACTACAACTACTAAAAAAAATCAATCATCAACATTTTGGCAAAACGCTGAATTTAATCGCTTCGGTATAATTTGTATGGTAATATTAATTATAGGGTGCGTGGGTGGCTTTGCAGCTTCATTTGGTGCAAATGGCGATGCACTTAAATTATCACTTATTGCTTTTCCAACTATCATTTCCCTGGCGCTGGTATTAGCAGTGGCTCCAATGAAAGCAATAATTTACCTGTCTTCGGTAGCTTTGTTACTGGATGCTGTTGTTTTAATTTTCTAATCTTAGAAAAAACAGTAGATGAAAACGATTTTGGTTCCCACTGATTTTTCTGAGATATCAGCAAATTCAACAGATTATGCAATAGAAATCGCAAAAGTAGCAAAAGCAAAAATTGTGCTCTTTAATGCTTATCACGTTCCTGTAATCGCTTCTGAAGCTGTAGTAATAGCTCCTGCAATTGAAGAGTTGGAGAGATATTCACATAACAAGCTTGAAAAAATTAAAACTGAGCTTATTAACAAATATGGTCAGCAGGTGAATATTGAATGTGTTTCGGCTTGTGGTTTCGCAATTGACGAGATCAATATTTACACCAAAACCAATAAAGTAGACTTGATTGTTATTGGCATGCACGGTGCTAATTTCATCACTGAAAAATTGATCGGAAGTATTACTACATCCTTAATCCGCTCCTCTAATTGCCCGGTTTTAGCGATCGACAATAAAGTAAAATTTATTGAGCCAAAGAAAATAGCTTTTGCCTGTGATTATTCAGAAACTGACAATAAAACAATTCTAGATTCGCTAAAGGAAATAGTAAGTTTATTCAAATCGCATGTATATGTATTAAATGTAATTAGTAAAAAGGAATTTGTACCTAAAATTAAAGAAGCGGTAAGTGATTTTATAAGCCTCGAAGATAATTTAGAAAAAGTTGATCATTCACTTCACTATATACACGACAATGATATTGTAAAGGGCATTAATGAATTTGTTTTGGAAAGAAAAATGGATATGATAGTAATGATACCCCGAAAACATTCGTTCATAAAAAATATTCTTCAGGAACCAAATACAAAACGTATGGCTTTTCATACGCATCTGCCTTTATTGGCATTACATTAATGATCATTCACAAATAACTAATTAAAAGAATTCCATCCACAACAGATACAAAGTAATAAACAAATGAAAATAAACATAAATGATAACCGGAAGATTTTTACAATTCAGGAAGAGTTCAATACATTATTTCCTTACTTAAAAATTGAATTTTTTTCTAAGCCACATAAAGTTGGAGGAGCTTCGGCTAAAAAATTAATAAAACATAACAGTAAAACTTTAGGTGAATGCAGAACCATACATAATAATGGTGAAATTACTATAACACCAAGCCTTACTGTTTCTGATCTTGAGCAAAGATTCCAGGATGTTTATGGATTAAATGTCCAGGTGTTTAGAAAATCAGGTAAAGTTTGGTTGGAAACCACTGTTACGGATGGTTGGTCACTTGATGAACAAAACAAGCAAGGCGAAGCACTAAGCATTATAAAATCATGATAACCGTCACCTAGTAAACTGAGTTGAATCATTTTAAATACAACAAACATAAAGCAATTTTGTACTGTAAAAACAATTAACATGAAAAAAAACGAAGATTTTACACCGACATTATTTTCTGATATTTTTGATAATGCAAAATTTTATGGAAAAAACTGGCTCGAAAAAGAATTTGGGCAATCGTTACCTGCTGTAAATATTAACGAAACGAATAAAGAATTTAATCTTGATCTTGTTGCTCCCGGTTTTAAAAAAAGTGATTTTACGGTAAATGTTGTTGACAACGTTTTAACCATAAGTGCTAAGAAAGAAGAAGAAAAACGTGAAGAAAATAAGAAATACACGCGTAAAGAATTTTCTTATAGCTCGTTTTCAAGATCTTTTAATCTGCCCGAATCAGCAAATGCGGATCAGATAGATGCAAAATACAACGATGGAATACTAAAACTAAGCGTTCCTAAAAAGGCAGAGACTTCGAATCTCCCTAAAAAGGAAATAAAAGTCGCTTAAACACAGTGTTCAAAAAGCCCAGTCTCTGTTCCAGGATTGGGTTTTATTTTTTAACTCCAAAAATTATAAAAAATGAAAACAATTATTGCCGGTACTGATTTTACTGCTTCGTCTATAAACGCTTGTAAATATGCCGCCTTTTTAGCAGAAAAATTAGAATGCAAATTGGTACTCTTTAATTTATTTGAGGCGCCGATCATCCATTCAAATGTTGGCCTGTATGGCATTAGTTATACTGGGCAAAAGAGCGAAAGTCATAAACAAACTAAACACCTGACAGATCAGTTGCAAAGACAGTTTCCAAAAATTAAAATCGATTACTTTTCAACTTTTGGTGGTATACAGATTGAATTGGAGAAGTTTGTAAAGGCACATCAAGTTGAAGCCGCTGTAATGGGCTTAGCTACAAAAGATAAGATCTCCAAATTTATTTACGGCAGCCGTGGCGTAAATCTTGCCGGCAAAATCGATTGCCCGGTAATCATTGTGCCTTCAAATTATAAAAAACACGCACTTTCAAAAGTTTTACTTACAGTTGATAATAGCGAGAAACTCCACAAGTCTTCTTTAAAAGGCTTCGAAAAATTTATAATTCACTCAAAAAGTAAATTAAAAATATTACATGTAAGAACGAGCGACGAGTTTGGATCCACTCAATTAAAAGCTGTAAAGATTGCAGATAAAGCATTAGCTATAGATATCATAAAATCAAAAGATCTGCAGAGCGGAGTAAAAAAATTCTGTGCAGGTGCAGGCTTTGATTTGGTTGCTGTTATTAGTAAAAAGCATTCAGCTTTTTATAATTTGTTTTTTGAATCTCATACAAAAAAGGTTGCTTTTGCATCAAAACTGCCGGTAATGGCAATACATGAATAATAAGTATCATGAGTTTTTTACAAAGAAAAACAACCTGGTCAAATAGCGAAATAGGCTTGCTTAAATTCTGCGTTCTTCTAGTTGGTTTGGTTATTGGCATTTATTTTTACGAATTTCTTAAAGATTCTATTGTCTAGCTAATTGGCATATTCATTTTTCTTTATATATGGTTATTTAATATCTGGCTGCGAAAAAAGCCGATAAAATAAAAATGACATTTGGCAGTATTCATACGCTTCTATCTGAAACAGGCAATGTTACCCGTTTTATCGGCAGGTTTTTTATCGAAGTTTTTAAGCCCGTTTATGAGTATAAAGAATTTTTTAAACAATGTTTTTACATTGGCTATAAATCTGTACCACTTGTTGTGATCACGGCTTTTATTATGGGCCTGGTAATTACAATTCAATCCCGACCAACGCTTGTAGAGTTTGGTGCCGAAGCATGGTTGCCAAAAATGGTATCCGTTTCGTTGGTAAGAGAAATAGTACCGGTTATAACTGCACTTATATGCGCGGGTAAAATTGGTTCGGGCATTGGCGCAGAACTTGGCTCAATGAAAGTAACAGAACAAATTGATGCTATGGAAGTATCGGGCACCAATCCATACAAATATCTAGTTGTTACAAGGGTGTTAGCTACTACATTTATGATCCCCGTGTTAGTAGTAATGGCAGATGCAATTTCACTTTACGGCGGATATCTTGGTACGAATATTCGTGGTGTAGTAAGCTGGAATTTATATTGGAACCAGGTATTTGATACTCTTGCATTTAGTGATATACTCCCCTCGATCGCAAAAACCTTTTTTTTTGGTTTTGCTATTGGCATTATTGGTTGTTATAAAGGCTACAATTCAAGTAAAGAAACAGAGGGTGTTGGCCAGTCGGCCAATTCAGCTGTAGTTATTTCGTCTCTATTAGTTTTTGTACTCGATCTTGTTGCTGTTCAAATAACCGATCTTTTAAATCTAACATGATCACGAAGGAGAAAACATATTTAAATTATGAGCGTCTTATTAAAGATGAAACGGTAATTCAACTTATAGACGTAAATAAATCTTTTGGTAACAACCATGTTTTAAAACATGTAAACCTAAATTTAAACAAAGGTGAAAACCTTGTTGTGCTCGGTAAATCAGGCTCAGGAAAATCTGTACTGATAAAATGCATTATTGGTCTCATTAAACCGGATAGTGGCTGTATAAATGTTTTTGGGAAAAACATTCCTGATATGGATCATGCACAGTTAGATAAATTAAGGGCAAAGGTTGGGTTTCTGTTTCAGAGTAATGCTTTATATGATTCAATGTCAGTTAGAGAAAATCTTGAGTTTCCCTTGCGAAGGCATGCAGCCAATCTTTCCAGCAAAAAATTAAATGAATTGGTTTTGGAAGCACTTAAAAATGTTGGTCTCGAACATACTATTGAAATGAAGCCTTCAGAACTCTCGGGTGGTATGAAAAAAAGAATTGCATTAGCAAGAACGTTGATCTTAAAACCAGAAATAATTTTATATGATGAACCTACTGCCGGCTTGGATCCTATAACATCAAAAGAAATAAGCATGCTTATGCGCAAGCTTTCTAAAAAATATAATACATCATCCATAATAATTTCGCACGATATGAATTGTGTAAAAATAACTTCCGACAGGATTGTGGTTTTAATGGATGGCAATTGTTTAATACAAGGCAATTACGAACAACTTAAAAACTCCAAAGATCCTATCGCCTATAATTTTTTTAAATAATGGCAGACGAAAATAAAAATACAAAACTTGGTTTGTTTGTACTGATCGGTTCAGTTTTATTAATCACCGCTTTGTATTTTATTGGTTCAAAACAAAACATGTTTGGTAATACGTTTCGCATAAGTGCCGTTTTTAATAATGTTAATGGCTTAATGAAAGGTAACAATGTTCGTTTTGCGGGCATTGACGTAGGTACAGTAGAATCGATTGAAATAATGAACGACTCATTGGTAAGCATAACTATGTTAATTGAAGAACAAACAAAACCTTATATCAAAAAAAATTCGATTGCCAGCGTAGGTACTGATGGTTTAATGGGAAATAAATTAGTAAACATAAATTCATCACGTATTCCCGCACCTGGTATTCAAGAAAACGATGTGCTAAAAAGTTTAATGCCTGTAGAAATTGATGAGATGGTTAGAACATTAAATGTAACCAATGAAAATATTAAGATAATTTCTTCAAACCTAAGAACAATTACTGATAAGATCAATAGCAAAAATAGCTTATGGAGTTTATTACTTGATACCGTGGTTGCGCAAAACTTAAAAGCTTCGGTTGTAAATATAAAACTAATGAGTAATAATGCCTTGTATGTAACCGGTGATTTAAGAAATATTACAACCGAAATAAAAAAAGGTAAAGGAATAGGTGCATTGATTACAGATACATCTCTGGCATTAACTATTCGCCAAACAATAGTTAAACTAAATAAGGTAAGTGATAGTGCTGCAATTATTACTGGCAATATCTCACATATAATTAATAGAGCCAAAAATGGGCAAGGCTCAATTGGAGTATTACTTGAAGATACTAATTTCGTTTACAATTTAAATCAAAGTGTGAAAAGTATTAATGGAGGCGCTATAAATTTTAATACAAATATGGAGGCGCTAAAGTATTCATGGCCATTTAAAAAATATTATAGAAAACATAAAAAAACACAAGATGAAAATGCCGGAAAGAAAAAAAAGCAATAATATATTTGAAAAACCGGCACACCGTGCCACTATTTTAGTGAATCTGGCAACGCTTTTATGATTGCCCTATTTACGATTATTGTTTGGCTGATAAGTGTTAACTATTTTCATTATTCAGACACCGGGCAATTGATAATTAATAACGCCACAACTACTGTTACATTTCTAATGGTTTTTCTTATTCAGAGCATCCAAAATAAAGACTCGTACGCATTAAAAAAATGACTTGGTTGCAGCTTTAAACGGGTCAAGCAACCGTTTAATTGATGCAGAAGATCTGGCAGAAGAAGATTTGGCTACCTAAGGTAACTATTAGTGAACACTTGCCGAAATGGCAAAAAAAGAGAAACACTTATTCGTTTCTCATTCTATCGAATAAGCAATGGAACTTCATAAAACAAAATATAAAAAACAAAATAATGGTATCAAAAATCAGTAAAAATTGGCATGCAAAACACAAAATATCAAAGAATGCCAAACTAAAACAAAGAATTAAATAGTATCTTGCATATCAACAAAACAGCAATTACCGTTCGATTCATGATAAACTGCTATTAAAGACCCGTTAAGGACAATTACGTAAATAATGACTACTGAATATCTTATATACTTTACACTTCTTGCAATTGTAGCAGAAATTTTGGGTACAGTTGGCGGATTTGGTTCTTCTTTATTTTTTGTTCCGGTAGCTGGCTTTTTTCTCGACTTCCATTCCGTATTAGGAGTTACAGCACTCTTTCATTTAGCCAGCAATATTTCAAAGATCACTTTATTTAAAAATGGCTTTGATAAAAAATTAATTTTGAATATTGGTGTTCCTTCTGTAATTTTTGTTATCATTGGCGCATATCTCAGTAAATTTTTCAATAATCATCTTTTAGAGATCGTACTCGCTGTTTTTCTAATTAGCATCAGTCTCATATTGTTTGTTTTTAAAAAACTGGTTTTAAAGCCAACACTTATTAATTCGATCAGTGGCGGAATTGTATCTGGGCTAACCGCAGGGCTATTAGGCACAGGTGGGGCAATTAGAGGGCTTACATTAGCTGCATTCAATCTTAACAAAAATGTTTTTATAGCTACATCTGCTGTCATAGATCTGGGGATTGATCTCAGTAGGAGTATTGTTTACATTTCCAATGGTTATGTACACAAACACGACCTTTATCTAATTCCAATTCTGATGGCCGTTGGTTTTTCTGGCACCTATGTTGGAAAAAAACTGCTCACCTATTTTTCTGAATCCCAGTTTAAAGCAACAACATTAATACTTGTTTTCACCATTGGGGTAATTGCCCTGATAAGACAATTATGATCAAAGTCATTTTCTTAGCTATTTAAGCTCATATTTATTTAGAAGACAACAGAATAGTTTTGATTAAAATGCTGTTACATGAAACAATTTAATTGGTTCATTAATAATTACAGGCTTAATTAAATTCTTATAAAATAATTTCATGAAAGATGTTTTTATAACAAAAGCTTCCGGCGAAAAAAGTAAATTTTCAGAGGAGAAAATCCGCAGATCGCTACAAAGAACGGGCGCCAACAACGAAAAGATAAATTCTATCATTAACGAAATTTCTTCGAAGCTTTATGAAGGCATAACAACAAAAAAAATCTACCGCTTGGCTTTTGATCTATTAAAAAATGATTCCCGTCATGTTGCGGCACGTTATCATCTTAAAAACGCTATTATGGAATTAGGACCTTCCGGTTTTCCATTCGAAAGATTTTTTGCAGAAATATTAAACTGCCAGAATTATAAAACTAAGGTTGGACAAATTGAACAGGGTAAATGTGTTACACACGAAATTGATGTGATTGCAGAAAAAGATGATTCTGTTTTTATGATAGAGTGTAAATTCCATAATCATCAGGGTAAATTCAACGATGTTCAAGTGCCATTATATATTCAATCAAGATTTAAAGATATTGAAGAACAATGGTTAAAATTAAAATCTCATAAAGATAAAATTCATCAGGCATGGGTAGTAACAAACACGCGCTTTTCAACTGATGCTATTTGTTATGGAGCCTGCGCGGGGCTTACCCTTATTGGATGGGATTACCCTTTAAATGGTGGAATTAAGGATCTGATTGATAATTTGGGTCTTTATCCTCTAACTTGCCTGACATCTTTAACACGCATCGATAAACAACGACTTCTAGATAAGAACATTGTATTATGTAAAGAGATATACAATGATCCAAATGTGTTACAACTTGCCGGGGTAAAGCCAAACAGGATCAATACCGTAATTAAAGAAGCACAACAACTTTGCGAACATTTATTAAATAATCACATCCATGCAGAAAACGAAAACAAATAAAATTAAAATTCAGTTCTTAGGAGCGGCGGGCACGGTAACCGGTTCAAAATATCTGGTGGAAGCAGACAATAAAAAAATACTGGTAGATTGCGGTCTCTTCCAAGGCTTAAAAGAATTAAGGCAACGAAATTGGGATAAGATGCCCTTTGATGTTTCAGAGATCGATTTTGTATTGTTGACACATGGACACCTGGACCATGTGGGCTATTTGCCATTATTGGTAAAACAGGGCTTTAAAAATAATATTTATGGAACAACACCAACTATAGAGCTAGCAAAATTAATTTTATTAGACAGTGCAAAGATTCAGGAGGAAGACGCAAATAGGGCAAATATTTTTAAGTATTCGAAACACAAACCTGCTAAACCACTTTATAGTTATAAAGAGGCCGAAGCTGCCTTTCCCTTATTCAATTCTATACCCGTTGATAAATGGATAGATGTTGATCCAAATATATCTTTCAGGTTTCAATATAATGGCCATATTTTGGGCGCCTGCTTTATTGAGTTAAAATTAAACGGAAAGTTAATTGTATTCTCTGGTGATATAGGGCGCCCGGAAGATCCTTTACTTCGTGAGCCTGCTAAACCTAAATTAGCAGATGCAATTATAATCGAGGCTACCTATGGAAACCGACTTCATCCACCAAACGCAAAACACTTGCTGGCAAATGAAATTAATAAAGCTGTACAACGTTCAGGAACAATTATTATTCCAAGTTTTGCAGTTGAGCGTACGCAATTATTAATGTTCCTGCTTTGGCAACTTAAAACAGAAAAGAAAATTCCTTTACTTCCAATTTATATGGATAGTCCGATGGGTACACATGTGTTGGAAATTTTTCACCATAATATGGATTGGCATAAACTAACACTGGAAGAATCGGTACAAATGTGTAGTGAAATTAAAATTGTGAGTGACGAAAAAGAGACCGATGTATTGGTTAAGGATAAAACTGCCAAAATTATTATTGCAAGTAGCGGAATGGCAACTGGCGGAAGGGTGCTGTCTTATTTTGAAAAATATCTTGGCGATCCAACTGCAACTATATTATTGGCAGGCTACCAGAGCGAAGGAACAAGAGGCAGGGCTTTATTGGATGGCGCAAAAGAAATAAAAATGCGTGGTAAGTTTTGGCCGGTTAAAGCTAATATATCAATGATTGATGGTTTATCCGCTCATGCAGACCAAAACGAACTTTTAGCCTGGTTAAACAGAATCGTAAATGAACCATCACAACTATTTGTTACGCATGGCGAAAAAGAGTCTCTAAGTACATTGGCAGAAAAGATAAGGGAAGAATATAATTGGAATGTTGGCATTCCACAATTAAATCAAGTTATTGAATTACATTGAAAGTAGCGGTTTATAGCGCCCATGATTTTGAGTTGCCTTACCTCGAAAAGGCGATATCTAAAGATCACTCCGTTACATATACAAAACATGAATTAAGTGATGTTACTATTTATTTTTCACAAGGCTGTGATGCAGTAGCATTGTTTACATCAGATAAAGCGGATGAAGGTGTACTGGAAAAACTCAACGCTATTGGCATAAAAAATATAGTTTTGCGTTCGGTTGGTTTTGATCATGTAGATCTTATTAAAGCAAAAGAATTAGGTATGCGAATAGCAAATGTTCCAGCCTATTCACCATATTCAGTAGCAGAGCATGCTGTAACATTGTTAACGGCCATCAACCGAAAATTAATTCAATCAAGAGCATTAATTAATAAAAATGATTTTAGATTGGACGGATTAACTGGTTTTGATTTACACGAAAAAACAGTGGGTATAATTGGTTTAGGAAAGATAGGCGAAATATTTGCAAAAATAATGAATGGTTTTGGTTGTAAACTACTTTGCTATGATCCACATTTAAAGCAAAGCGATAATTACTCTTTTAAAATTGAAAATGTTAGTCTTAAAAAATTGTGTGCAGAGTCCGACATTATTTCTATTCATTGTCCATTAAATAAATATACAAAACACTTGCTGAACGCTTCGGTGTTTTCATTAATGAAAAAAGGAATTTACATCATAAATACAGCACGCGGTGCAATTATTAAAACCGAAGATCTTTTTACATTTTTGGATAATGATTTAATTGGAGGTCTTGGCCTTGATGTATATGAATTTGAAAAAGGTTTGTTTTTTCACGATCACAGCAAAGATGGTGTTAAAGATGCAATTCTGCAAAAACTACGTGCTTATCCAAACGTTTTAATTACAGGGCACCAGGCCTTCTTAACCGAAACGGCCTTAAAAAACATTGCCGATACTACGGCATACAACCTTAGTTGTTTTGAAAAGGAAATTCCTTGTAAAAATATTATACTATAAATTGTTTTTTACGCTACATATAAATGATGTTGATCATATCAATGAATGATGAGTCTCATTACAAGTAAATCTCTAACATTCTATCTTTGATAAAAATATTAACCTGTTTTTATGAAAGTAAATCCAATAAAAAGAATATTAACGCCAACGGATTTTTCAAAAAATGGAAATCTGGCAGTTAAACAAGCGGCATCTATGGCAAGTAAACATAAAGCTGAGCTATATATATTGCATGCTGTAGAAATTCCTGTGTCAGCATTTAATGTTTACAGTTACGATATGGTGCAAGAAGATATTTCTGGTATTACAAAAACTGCACAAAATAAACTCAACGAAATTGTTACTCAAATTAACAAAGAGTTTAGCATTGCTGTTAAAGCAATTTGTTCAACCGGCAATCCTGCACAGGCAATCAGGGCTGCTGTAACTAATAAAAAAATAGATGTGGTTGTAATGGGCACACATGGTGCGCATGGTTTTAACGAACATTTTGCAGGAAGCAACGCACAAAAAACAGTTTCACTTTGCTCTTGCCCAGTTATTACCTTCCAGTTAAATGCAAAAAGAACGGGTTTTAATAATATAGTACTGCCAATTGACGATTGCTTTGAATCAAGACAAAAAGTTGATTTTACAATTGCCCTTGCAAAAAAGTACAATTCGAAAATGCATATCCTTGGTGTTACAGATCAAAGCTTAGAGTCAGAAATTGAAAAATTCAAAGTAAAATTGGTATCAGTAGAAAAAGCAGCTAAAAAAGCCGGTGTAAATTTTATTACAAAAATTTTAAGAACAAATAATTTTGGATTGGAAACCTTGCGTTATGCAAGAAAAGTAAAAGCCGACCTTATTTCGGTATTAACCGACCATGAATCAAAATATGACGGAAAATTCTTAGGTCTGTTTGCGCAAAAAATAGTTAACCATTCAAAAACTCCGGTATTAAGTATTCACCCGGTAGAATTAGGTGTATACGATCCGGTTTCATTGGCCGGCTCTAACTCCAATTAACAAAAACGTAATTTATGCTTATTGCATTATGTCTTTTATTAAGTATTGTAACAATAAGCATACTTTATGTTTTCTTTGCACCCTTTTATATTGAAATAAATAGTACAAAGTCTTTATACCGTTTAAGGCTTCACTATTTAGCAAGCATCTCGTTTTTTGTAAATAATGATCCCGAAAAGATGGAACTAAAAATACTGACATGGAAAAAAGAGTTAAACATCTCTTCTTTAGCAAAAGTCCATGAAAGCGAGAAAAAAATAAAACAGCGAAGCAAACTACCAAAGATTTTTTTGAAAAAAATTTTGGCGGTTTTAAAAACTTTTAAAATTAATAATTTACAGGTGAACCTTGATTTTGGTGATATGCAGTTAAATGGAATATTGTATCCTGTTTTTTATTGTCTTGGCCTTAAAATTACCAAACAATTATATATAAATTTTGAAGGCAAGAATTTTATATCAGTCGAAATTGAAAATAGTTTAGCCCGAATTAGCTGGGCATACATCACATCATAATATAAATCATAAAATAAATGGAAAATCTAAACGAAATAATTGGAAAAGTGACTGAATTCTTAAAATCAGAAGCAAGAACGGAAACAATCATAGGCAAACCATTTAAACTTGGCGAATATGATTGTATTCCTGTTATGTCTGTTGGTCTTGGCTTTGGCGGAGGAATGGGCGAAGGAAAAGATAAAAAAACTGAAAACAATGGCACCGGTGCCGGGGGTGGAGTTGGTATAGGAATGGGGCCGGTAGGCTTTTTGGTTGCTAAAGGCGACGAGATACAATTCGTGCCAACAAAAACTTCGCAAGGGTTAAATGCTGTTTTTGAAAAATTACCCGATTTAATTGAAAAACTCAGTGATAAATTTAAAAAAGAAAAAGTTTAATCTTCCATTAATTTTATATGCATTAGATCGAATTAAAAAAAAGCATCGTGTCATTGCTCGACAATGGAATTTTACAAATACATTTTAAACCGCGTGCTGAAATTCTATTGTCTGACGCGGTATTGATCGTAGAAGCGATGGAAAAAGTGGGTAAAGGAATATCCTATATCAATTGATGCAGGAGAATTTGTAAATGTTGACCAGAAAGTAAGATTATTTTCCGCAAGTGAAGACAGCAATATTTTCACTATTGCTGATGCGATTGCGTATTACTCATTCAAAAATTAATTGCCGATTTTTGCATTAAAAATAATAAACCAAAAGTTCCAACGCGCGCATTTACAATAAAAAAGCAAGCTACAGCCTGGCTTAAAACTTTTATACTAAATAAATTTAATTATTATCTGTCAAATGCCATTCGGCCCAACATGTTGATGTTTCAAACAACTTCAAAGAAAACAGAGCAGCTTGTTCACTCCCAGTATTTTGCAGACGACGCTTTATTTCCAGTAATAAATTCTCACATGAAGGTTGGAATGGAACAGTTATAATTTTATCAAATTCCATTTTTAAAAAATGGTATATATTTTCCGGCGTCTTTCTATTAATTATTAATGCATGGTCAAACTCATTAATTACTTCCAGTTGCACTATCTTTTTTATTTTTTTAAAATCTACAACTAAACCATCTGCGGGGTGGCCGTTTTCTTTTAATGGCAAGCCTAAATAGGTCACTTGTAATATATATGAGTGCCCATGAATATTCCTGCAGGGGCCATCATAATTTAAGAGGGCGTGCGCCATTTCAAATCTAAATTCTTTGGTAACACGTATTTTCTCACTTTTATTTTCTAATGGCGTATTCATCACAGTTGTTATAACGTTCCGCGCTTTGCCTGTTCTGCTTCTATACTTTCAAACAAGGCCTGAAAATTTCCTTTGCCAAAAGATCTCGCTCCCTTTCTTTGTATTATTTCAAAAAAAACAGTCGGACGGTCTTCAACCGGTTTTGTAAATATTTGCAGTAAATATCCTTCTTCATCCCTATCAACCATAATGCCCCATTTTTTTAATTCCTGCAGATCCTCTTTAATAGTTCCAACCCTGCTGGCAACGGTATCATAATATGTACCCGGTACGTATAAAAATTCAACGCCCCTTTTTCTCATTTCAGAAACCGTAAAAACAATATCATCTGTAGCTACCGCAATATGCTGACAGCCCGGCCCTCGATAAAAATCAAGATATTCTTCTATTTGCGATTTCTTTTTACCATTGGCGGGTTCGTTGATCGGAAATTTTATCCTTCCATTGCCATTACTCATTACCTTGCTCATTAAAGCTGTGTATTCGGTTGAAATATCTTTATCATCAAAGGTTACCAGGTTCATAAATCCCATAACCTCTTCATAAAATTGTGACCATTTATTCATGGCTCCCAGCTCAACATTACCTACCATGTGATCAATATATTTTAAACCTGTTGGTACAGGATGATATTCTGTTTTCCATTTCTGAAAACCCGGCATAAATAAACCTTTGTAGTTTTTTCGCTCAATAAACATATGTATCGTATCACCATAAGTATGTATACCCGACTTTACAATTTGGCCATTACCATCTTTAAGAGTAGTTGGTTGTAAAAAAGGTTTTGCTCCCCTTTTTACTGTTTCATTAAAGGCAGCCGTTGCATCGTCTACCCATAATGCAATTGTTTTAACGCCATCACCATGTTTTCTGATATGATGTGAGATCTCGCTATCCGGATCAAATGGTGATGTCAATACTAATCGTATTTTATCCTGCACCAGTACATAAGAACATTTATCGCGAGAACCTGTTTCCAAACCGCAATAAGCAAGTTCCTGGAATCCAAAAGCAGTTTTGTAATAATGTGCTGCCTGTTTTGCATTTCCTACATATAACTCTACATAATCTGTTCCGTTAATCGGTAAAAAATCTTTCGCTTTGTCAAATAATTTTTCTCCTGAATATTCAAAATCTTTAATTGTACTTAAGTCTGTTGTTCCCATTTTTAGTTATATTAAATTGTTAATTGTGGCTTACTTAACCAGCTCTTGTAATAATCTTTTACTTCATATTTTAAAGCCTCGGCGGTTATTTTAACAGGGTTAAAAGGATCGATCATAACGGCTAATTCTTTTGTTTCTTTTTTACCAATGCTTCTTTCAATTGCTCCGGGGTGCGGCCCATGAGGCACACCTCCCGGATGTAATGTAAATTGCCCTGATTTAATATTATTTCTGCTCATAAAATCACCATCTACATAATAAAGTATTTCATCCGAATCAATATTACTGTGATGATAAGGTGCAGGAATAGCATCAGGATGATAATCATAAAGCCTGGGAACAAAAGAGCATATTACAAAATTACGCGCTTCAAATTGCTGATGAATTGGGGGCGGCATATGTATGCGGCCAGTTATTGGTTCAAAATTAAAAATAGAAAAAGCATACGGATAATTGTAACCATCCCAACCGATGACGTCAAAAGGGTGTGTACTATAGATATATGGATAGATCATTCCACGCTTCTTTATCATAATCTTAAATTCGCCGGTTTCATTATGTGTTTCAAGTGAATGCGGCAACTTAATATCACGTTCACAAAAAGGTGAATGCTCCAGTAACTGGCCAAACTCATTACGGTAACGTTTTGGAGTATAAACCGGGCTATGCGACTCAATAAATAATAATTGTGTATCGTTTGTTTTGAATTTTAGTTGATAAACTGTACCACGGGGTATAACCACATAATCGCCATATTCAAAATCTACACTGCCATACATGGTTTTACAAACACCTTTACCGTTTTTTATAAAGAGTATTTCATCCGAATCTGCATTTTTAAAAAAATAATCTTCCATCGAATGGCCTGGTGATGCTATTCCAATATTAAGATCGTCGTTAAAGAAAAATATTTTCCTTGCCTGCAAATAATCATTTTCAGACTCTACTTCATATCCTTTAAAACTTAAAGCCTTTAAATTATCTTCCATAACGGCTTCCGGCTTTGCCCAATAAGCTTTACCAATATCTTTAACAAGTGTGGGTGGATTTAAATGATAAACCAGCGAGGACATTCCAGAAAAGCCTTCTGTACCAAACAGCTCTTCATGATATAAGCCGCCATTGCTGTTTCTGAATACGATGTGGCGTTTATGTGGTATTTTTCCGTGGATTTGATAAATTGACATAATATATTTTTTTTAATGACACTTAAAATATTCAAAAGGCTCTTTACAAGTATTACATTTATATAAAGCTTTGCAGGCTGTAGATCCAAACCGGCTTATTAATTCAGTAGTTGTTGAGTTACAATGAGGGCAATTCATCATTACGTTTTTTTGGAAAACTTTGTTGCATGAAGAATGTAGCGGTGCGGCAATGCCATAGTTTTTTAATTTTTGCTTTGTGTTTTCATTTATCCAATCGGTGGTCCATGCTGGTGAGTAAGTCAACTTTACTTTTACATTGTTTATGCCAATTTCCCCAAGCCTATCTTTAATTTCCTCTTCAATAAATTGCATTGCGGGGCAGGCTGTATACGTTGGCGTAATAGTAATCAGGCATTCATCATTATCAAATTCTACTTCTCTTAAAATTCCCAATTCATTAATGGATATAACAGGGATTTCCGGATCAGGGATGGCCCCGATTATTTTTTTAATTTCGTTTATTGATATGATTTTATTTACCATTTTGCATCCGGGTAAGCACGCTGTAAATATTGCATTTCTGAAAGAAGATGGCCCATATGCTCTGTATGCACACCCTGTTTGCCTCCGCTTTGCATAAACATTTCTTCAGGCATAGTTAAAGTGGCTTCACTTAAAGTGGCTTGTATTTGTTTACGCCATTTCTCTATTAAAGGCGATTTATCTACTCCAATTCCTGATTTTAAAAGCTGATCATCAATTGAGTCCATCTCAAATAATTCGCCTGTATACATCCATAAATTATTAATTGCACGTTGCATTTTAAAAGTACTTTCAGGCGTACCATCACCTAATCTTACAGTCCAGTCACTAGCGTGTTGTAAATGGTATTTAATTTCCTTTATAGTTTTTGAAGCAATAGATGCTAAAATGGAATCCTTACTGTTTTCGAGACTACCGTAAAACAATACTTCGAATGCCGAAATATAAAGCTGTCTTGCTATTACGTGTGCAAAATCTTCGTTTGGCTGCTCAACCAGGAGATGGTTACGATATTGAAATTCAGGCCGCCTGTACGCAATGTCATCAGCAGTATTTTTGCCACCATTTATTTCGCTCGCGTAATTAAACAATGCCTGTGCTCTGCCTATCATATCCAAAGCGATATTGGTTTGAGCAAGATCTTCTTCCAGTATAGGTCCTTTACTGCATAGTTCTGATAAGCGCTGGCCTAATATTAAAGCATCATCACCAAGTCGTAAACAATAGTTGTATAAAATTTCTTTTGAATTCATAATTTAAATATTTTTAGCGCCCTCAGGCAATATATAAAAAGTTGGATGACGATACATCTTATCATTCGACGGGTCAAAAAGCATCTCGTTTTCATCCGGATCTGATGCTGTTACATTAAGCGATGGTACTACCCAAATGCTTGTGCCTTCTCCTCTACGTGTATAAGTATCGCGCGCGTTTTGAACAGCCATTTTTTTATCTGTGGCATGTACATTTCCCGCATGTATGTGTGGAAGCCCTGGTTTACTTTGAATAAAAACTTCCCATACATCAAATTGATTGTCTTGTAAATTTTCCATATTAATGGGTTAAATGATGCCTTTCTCTTTTTATTTTTTTCATTTTATGCGCGGTTGCTGCTTCTCTCACCCACTCGCCTTCAAGATGGTATTTTTTATGATGCTCGAGGCGCTGCTTATTGCAAGGCCCTTTTCCGTTTATAACCTCAAAAAATTCTTCCCAGTTAATTGTTCCATGATCGTAATGCCCATTTTGCGCATTCCATTTAAGGTCTTTATCAGGTATTACCAGTCCAATTAACTCTGCTTGCTGAACAGTTTTATCTATAAATTTTTGTCTCAACGTATCATTTGATTCCCGCTTTATTTTCCATTTAACAGCATCACCTGTATGAGGAGAGTCGGAATCATGAGGACCAAACATCATCAATGCCGGCCACCACCAGCGGTTCATAGCGTCCTGCGCCATTTGCTTTTGCTCTAATGTGCCTGCCATCATCTTACACATTATCTCATATCCCTGGCGCTGGTGAAAACTTTCTTCCTTACATATCCTTATCATTGCACGGCTATATGGTCCATAAGAAGTTCGCTGTAGCGACACCTGGTTTACAATAGCAGCACCATCAACCAACCATCCAATTGCACCAATGTCTGCCCAGTTTAATGCAGGATAATTAAAAATATTAGAATATTTAGCTTTGCCTGAATGTAATTGCTCTATCATTTCTTCGCGCGATACACCAAGTGTTTCAGCAGCACTATACAGGTATAACCCATGCCCGCCCTCATCCTGAATTTTAGCTAATAAAATTTGTTTAGCACGTAAACTTGGTGCCCTTGTAATCCAATTACCTTCGGGCTGCATACCTATTACTTCCGAATGGGCATGCTGCGAAATTTGCCTGATAAGATGTTTACGATAACCTTCGGGCATATAATCCCTAGGTTCCACATGCTCATTGGCATCAATGCGTTTTTGAAAACTTTCGTCATTATGAAGATTTTTCATGTATTTTTTTGATAAAAGTATTTCTAATAAGCACATACACAAATGATCTAATTCATAAAACCGGATGATTGATATCATGGCAAGAAAATAATTTCTGAATTATATTTGTAAATTTACTTATTGTACAGTGTAAATGTTTTAATTTTAAATCAAGGTAAAAGCGATTGTGTTTTAAGCGATCCTGAATTAACTCATAAATTGAATAAGATATTTGTCAAGTCCAGATATACTCTTAGCTATTTTTTTTCTTACGGAATATATTTATTTATTGGTACTGTAAAATAGTTTAATATGACATTGATCATACCAGAAACGAATAATTATCATTTAACAGGCAAATAGAGGAAATTATCTTTGAGGAAATTAAATGAGATGATTATTCCGCAGTTAATATATTCAACCATTACCAACAAATGCCCACGCTGCCACCAAGGTAAAATATTCGAGAGCAATAATCCTTACACGTTTAACAAACCCTTGTTGATGCGCGATTCCTGTTCCGAATGTGCGCTTAGATATGAACGCGAACCAGGCTTTTTCTACGGTGCCATGTATGTTTCTTATGCAATAATGTCTGGCATTTTTATCATGTGGTTCCTTGCCGATATTATGTGGCTGCATATGACACCTCTTTTTTTAGGCTTACTGGTTACACTCAATATGGCATTGCTCTTTCCGGTAGTTTATAGATCGGCCAGAATCATTTGGCTTAACTTTTTTGTACGATTTGATAAAAATTATTCATTGCGTTCTAAAGTTTTGGATAGTATAAATGAGTCAAAATCAATCATAAAAAGTAATTAATAAACTTCCCAAAATAAGTATTCGTAAAGTTAGTTTTTTTAAAGATTAGCTTCACCCAAAACCTTTTCAAAGGCAATAATATTTGAGAACATATTTGTGCTTTTAAGATCTTCTTCCTTATATTTTTCAAAGATCTCGTAAACAGTTTTTACCTTAAATGATTTTAATTTACTTTTTATTTCTGTTGGAATTGATAAATATCCAATAGGTACATGCAATGAAACATCGGTCCGCTCGCTTATCCGTATTATTTTTAAAAGGTGAAATAAAAAATTGGTTACCATCCAATCTTTAAAGTGTTTTTGATCAGTCTTTAATTTTGAAACAATGCACTCGATTTGTTGCGATTGATTATAAAACATAAATGACTCAAAAATATTTAACTTGAAATTATTCTTTGTATGCACCTCAATTATATAAAGATCTTCTTCACTTAAAGTACATTCTGCCTGCTGTATCCATTTATACCAAAATGAGGAATAAGCATTAATATTCTTTTCCAATTCCTCAATTAATTCCTGTCCCGATTTAGGGCTACAAAATTTCTTGTTGTTAATATTTTTAAATACTGTTTTAATACACGCAAGATTATAAAATGTTTTAACGCCTGTCAATAGGTAATTTTACCCATTTTTAAGGGTAGGTAAAATTACCTATTACATAAAAAAATTAATCTGTTTATATACTCTTCAAATAAAAATGTTTGTAGAAAAGTTTTCACGGTTTGTAGCGTTGCATCATTTGTATCGGTAAAATTACCTATGTACAAGTAGGTAATTTTACCTATTTTACTAAATAACAAGCTATTTTTTATTCTATTTTCTTAGCTTTTATGTAACTTACAAATACAAATTGCAGTAAAAGAGCTCACAGGCACTACTTTATGTTAACCATACCCAAAAACACAAAAATAAAAGATTGGGGCACTTCTACAACCTGGTTTGATGAAGACGGGATCTTATGTTCTATTTCTAAAAAAGGGGCTCCACATACGTTAGAAGATACAAAAAAAAGATTTGATGAATTTAAAAAAGTAATTGGTAACAAAAAGATCTGCATGTTAGTAGATGTTACCAATACAAATGAAAGTACGCGTGAAATAAGGAATTATGCGGCTGAAGAATTACCCAAGATCGTAAAAGCAATAGCGATGGTTTCAACTTCTGCAGTAGGAAAAATGCTCGCAAATTTATTTTTTACACTAAAAACACAACCTTACCCAACTAAAATGTTCAACAACGAAAAAGATGCCAAAAAATGGCTGCAACAATTTTTATAAAATTATTTTATGCAATCTACTACTGCAAATAATAATATTGATTATAAGTTAGTGTTTTATACTGCGCCCAAACTTTTTTTATTACTAAAACCAAATTCACCCGAATACACTATTCTTGATGCTAACGACGCTTATTTAAATGCTACTTTAACAAAAAGGTTTGAAATAATGAACAAGAGTTTGTTTGATGTCTTTCCGGACAACCCATCCGATCTTAAAGCAAATGGCGTTAGTAATTTAAGGAGATCTCTAAATAAAGTGATTGAGAAAAAAACGCCTGACTCAATGCCGACGCAAAAATACGATATCCAGGTAAATACAGAAAGCGGGATAATATTTGAAGAAAGATATTGGGATGTATCCAACACCCCTGTTTTGAACGAAAAAAACGAAATACTATATATTGTACACACCGCAGAAGATGTTACTTCAACTTTCAAGTTAGAAAACAAACTAAAAACAATATCTAACGAGATAGAAGAAAAGTCATATCTATTGAAAGAAAATGAAGAAAGAATAAATGCTATACTAAATGCATTGTTAAAATATACAACAATGGATTTTTCAGATAAATTAAAAATAACAGATAAAGGCGATGAACTGGATGCAATAGTTGTAGGACTTAATTCATTAATTGAAGAGCTGGAAAACCAAATACAATTACTTAAATTATCTAATGATGAATTGGAATATGCCAACAACGAACTTGACTCGTTTTCTTATTCTATTTCGCATGACCTTCGTGCGCCATTAAGAGCAATAAACGGTTACTCACAGGTTTTAATGGAAGATTATGGCCATCAGCTCGACGAAGCAGGAAAAAACACTATTAATGTGATCGTAAAAAATGCAATTAAGATGGCCGCCCTGATTGACGATTTGCTAACTTTTTCACGAATAGGAAAGCAAGGACTCACAAAAATAGCTTTAAACATGAACAATATGGTGAAAACTATAGTAAATGAGCTTAAAAACCAAGCGCACGCTAATACTTTAGAATTTATTATTAACCCTCTAGAAGAAGCTCAAGGTGATAATAGTATGTTAAAACAAGTCATAACAAACCTTTTATCAAACGCCATTAAATATTCGTCTAAAAAAGAAAAATCAATCATAGAGATAGGATCATTTAAAAAAAACACCATGCTAATTTTTTATGTAAAGGACAACGGGGCCGGATTTGATATGAAGTATTATAATAAACTTTTTGGTGTTTTCCAAAGATTACACAGTGATTATGAATTTGAGGGTACAGGTGTTGGTCTCGCACTTGTACAGCGTATTATAAAAAAACACCAGGGTGAAGTATGGGCTGAAGCTGAAGCCGAAAAAGGTGCAACTTTCTATTTTTCATTACCAATTAAAAATTAAAATATGCAAAACACAATACATAATATAGAAATTGTTTTAGTAGAAGATAGTTTGGAAGACGCAAATCTCGTAATACGCTCTTTAAAAAAACATAATATTAGTAATAGCATCATACACTTAAAAGATGGAGCCGAAGCGCTGGATTTTATATTTGCTGAGGGTGAATATACTTCAAGAAAAATTGAAGACAAACCAAAATTAATATTGCTCGATCTTAAAATGCCTAAAGTAGATGGCTTAGAAGTATTACGTGCGATTAAAACAGACCCGCGCACAAAAACAATACCCATTGTAATTATGACCTCATCGCGTGAAGATCGTGATTTACTTGAAAGTTATGAATTGGGTGTAAATAGTTACGTTGTAAAACCGGTGTCTTTCGAAAATTTTGCGCAAGCCGTTGCAGAATTAGGAATGTATTGGCTAATGGTGAATCAATCTCCACGATAAAACAATAAAGTATTTAATGAATAAACAATACAAAATATTACACATTGAAGATAGCCCATCAGATGCTGGTTTAATCGCACACGCATTAAAAAAGAGCGGCATTAATTTTACTGTTAAGATCGTTGAAACAAGAGATGATTTTATTAACGGCCTCAAGAGTTTTAATCCGGATATTATTTTATCTGATCATTCTCTTCCACAATTTGATTCGATGGAAGCACTATCCATTTATAATCAGAGTGGATGTGAGATACCTTTTATTTTAATTACCGGAAGTGTGTCAGAAGAATTTGCAATACGTTCAATTAAAGAAGGTGCAGATGATTATATTTTAAAAAGCAATTTGATGAGATTGCCGGCCGCTATTCAGCAAGCACTAAAAACCAGGCAAATTGAGGCTGAAAAACGTAAAGCAAATATTGAATTGGAAGAAACACATAAAGAACTAAATACTTTCATATACAAAGCTGCACATGATTTGAGAGGGCCTCTATGTTCTATAATGGGTTTGGCAAATGTGGCCGAGCTAGATGGTGAAAAAGAAAATCTGCCTGATTATATTCATAAGATCTCTGAAAGTACCCACAAATTGGATACGGTTTTAATTTCTCTGATAAACGTAATGTCTATTAAAGACACAAAACCGCTCATAAAAGAAATAAATTTTGAAGCTTTATTAAATAAGATTTTAAACCGGCTTAAATATACCGATGGTTTTAATGATATTAAATTCAATTATACTATTGATACAAAACGAAGTGTTTTTTCGGATGAATTTATTTTAAATGCGATTTTATTTAATCTTATTGAAAATGCTATTATTTACAGAAACGCTTCACAGGATGATGCTTTTATTAATATAACTATTACAAACCTGGAAAGCGGTATACTATTAGAAATACAAGATAATGGTATTGGCATGGAAAAAGAAATTCATGATCAGATATTTGACATGTATTTTCGTGGCAATCTATATTCAAGTGGGCCAGGGCTTGGTTTATACATTGTTAAAAACGGGGTAAAAAAATTAGGAGGCACCATTACGGTAAAAAGCGATGTTAGGAAAGGTTCGCTATTTACTGTAAATTTGCCTGCAACAACTGTCTCAGTTCAGTAACACATACAAATCTATCTTAGAGTTTTATGAACTCGAATTTTGGAAATCCTTTTACGCCAGATGAATTATAAAAGTCGATAAAATGTAGCTTATAATAAAACCCTTTGCTGTCATTAATTATATAACATTTCTTTACATCCACAGTAAATAGATTATTATTAAGATTAAATGTTTTCCAATCGTATCCTATTACATCCCGATTATTATTAAAAAATGTTGTTGCTGTATCACTCAATGTAATTTCTGAAAAAGATTTGTGGCTTATCTTAGCGATCCTAGTATTGTATCTGTTATTTAATATACCTGTAACTTGGTAGTATTGTAAAGGCTCATGAAAAAGGTACGTATATTGAGTAAAACAAAGGTCGTAATCTGTTTTTTTAGGTTCAATATTTACCTGCGCATTTGCTATAAATGAAAAAGCATTAAAATTATAATCCCCATCTTTATTTACATTTGCCTGAAAAGTTTGCGTACCAAAAATATCAGCGTACTCAAATATATAATTTGTAGTTGTGTGTGATACCATTTTCATTTTATAAAAACCTAATAACTGCCCCATCTCATTATATCCCCGGTTAATTATATAAACCGTATTACTAGTTTGCCAATTACCAAATGCAGTGCTGTCTAAATTGCCGGATGGCATATCCGCTTGCCCGTTAGCTGCAATACCTGTTGTATCAGTTACCTGGCTAAGCTGTGTGAAATTTGTTTTATAAACCTTCACGGCATTGGCGCCGTTTAAAATAATATGAGATCCATTTAAAGAGTTTTCGAAAGCAATATCCCAATCTGTTTTTAAATTAGTTGAAATAATTTTATTATCGATTAAACGATACCAGATCTGGTTTTTGTAATTCGACTCCATGGATACCTGCATGGTAATAATGTTGCCGCGATCGTATTTTTTTGCGGGCAACTCTTTTTTTTCACAAGAAAAAAATAAAACAGAAGTTAGTATAAGAAAACAATATTTCATTTAAAAGTTGAGCGCCAGTTTTATAAAATAATTTCTACCCGTAGATAATGGAACACTGGACAACGATGAACTATGGGCTCCTCCCCCAACAATACTTGAATTAATGCTCTTCGCATCAAATAAATTCTTACAGCCTATTACAACATTGATCCTTTCGTTCCAAAACAGCTGGCTAAGTGTTGCATCCATAATATTATAATCAGAAATCGCAGTTTGCACAAGTTCTTCATTTATTAATGCATATCCCGGAAGCTTTCCATTATACTTATAATAAACAGAAAATGTTGTTTTACTTTTTATCATCTTATAATTAAGATTTATTAAGAATTCAGGGCTATAAGTAAATTCGGGAGAGCTGGTTGTTTCTGACAGGCCATTATATCTGCCGGTATGGTTAAATCCTACTTGCAAAGCTAGTCGTTTAAAATTAAGTGCTGTTGCTATTTGGGTACCGAGTGTTTTATACCGCCCAATGTTTACATAAGAATATTCAGTACTATTTCCCTGTGCTAAAGTGATCAGGTTAAAAATATCATTATAAAAAACTCCGACATCAAATTTTAGTCTGCATTTTTTTATGTCGCGTTTATAATTATATGTTAACGAATAATTGTTTGAGTTTTCAGATAATAAATTATCATTGCCAATAATATTGTGATTAATGTCTACAAAGAAAAAATAAAGCTCTTTAATTGAAGGAGCTCTAAAACCTCTTGCATAACTGGCTCTTAAGATATGATTCTCTAAAATACCCAATTTGATGTTTAACGAAGGAATTACCGGCGTTTTATAAACTGTATTATAAGCATAACGTAAGCCGGGTTTAATAACAAGTCGGGAAAAAGGTTTATATTCTATAGTCGTAAAAGCCGCATAGTCTCCCATGTATTGCAATTGTTTATCAATACGTTTACCGAAAGCAGATTCGTAATTAATGTCGTAGCCTAGTTCAAAATTTAATTTTGTGCTTGGGGATGAGCGCACGAATGAAGCACGACTCATTAATAATGTAAAACTGCTTGTATCCTGATCAGAACTATTAGCTGATAATATTTCATCTAATGTTGTCAAATCTTTATACAAAGTTTTTTTTATCCTGCTATAATAATTGTAGGCAGATAAAAAATTAAGATTCCATTTATCAGATAATTTACCATTCAGTGATAAACTATTATCCAAACGTTTTGTGTAATAATAATCGTCAAAAGATGTTTCTGCATATGGCGCGCGCGGGTAACCACGGCTTATGATCACCTCATCAAAATACGCGCTTTTTAAACAAAGAGTTAATTTTTTAAAACTATATTGGTATCCAGCACTTGCAAAATACTGTTCTTTTGGCTTCCATTGTTTAAAGCGTAAACTATCTGCAATTCGTTCTTTTGGAAAATAAAATGGTTTATCGTTTGTATTCCATCCGTCGAAATAATTTCTTCCACCACTTAATTGTAAGTTGTGCTTGCGGCAAGAAAGTCCAACATCGCCAGTAACATTAAACGTGCCAATACTTTCATAATAGGATGTGCTCCCTACTGAGAATTTTTTTTGTGATGGCTTTTTAGTAATGATATTAATTGTCCCAGCCAATGCATTAGTGCCATACTGCACTGAAAGAGGGCCTTCAATAAATTCAATACGCTCAACATTATTCATATTTATTTGCGAAAGATCAATGTTGCCGTTCAACCTACCGATCATTGGTACACCGTCAATTAAAAACTTAACATTCTCGCCACTTATTCCCTGAAGCGTCATGGCACTGCCTAAAACGTTATCCTGCTGCAAACGCACATTTAATTGATTGGACAGAACATCCCGCAAATTTACAGCACCCATTTGCCGGATCTTCTCTTTATCAATTACTTTTATTTTTTGAACAGACTGTTCGGCAATAGTTGGTTCATATTGTGCTGTTATTACAACCTCATCCAGATCTATGTTTCCAGGTTGTAAGTAGATTTTCTTTAAACTATTTATTTCTTTACCTGTAAGCTGACAGTTATATTTTTTGAAACCAAAACACTGGATAGTTAAATTATATAGCGTTGTATCAGTAAATTGTTGCAGATCTATAATGCCCTGATCGGTACTTGTTTTACCATAACTTAACTGGTTATTTTTAATTAGTAAAGAAGCAAATGGAATACGCAAAGAATCTTTTGTAGAATAAATGTGTATTTGCTGGGCTAATACCTTATAAGTGCCAAATAAAATAAAGATCCGGATTAGCTTTCTCACTCGCTTATTAAATTTAAATCAAGCATTATTGTTTGCATTTGCTCATTAAAAACAGCTTCATCCAATAATTCAAATAAACATATTAACTCACTATAGGTTAAAACCATCATTGCGAACCTGCTAAAAATGTTTAATGAGATCCGTTTTTGTTTTTCGAAACCATTGCAATCAGTATTATCTTTAATAGCTGTTACCTGCTCCAAAAAAACTTTAAAATTCTCAGGCTTAATTGTAACAGCCGTAGTTCCAAAAGAAATTTGATAATGATTACAGCTGTTACATAAAATAATATACCCGTTTTCGTTATGGACTAATACTTTATAATCGCACATGTTTTTATTTGCTTACCTCTATTGAATCTATTTTAATAAATGCAGAATAGATCCTTGTCATGCTTACATCTTCATTTACTCCTAAAACCTGCATTAACATTTTAATTTGATGCTCACCGTTTCTGATTTGAGCATTTACAGAGGCAAGCATTCTTTCACGCTCCGATCTTTTAAAATTATTTACCGCCATGCTAATTTAATTTTAAGATGTTTTAATATACAGGTCGATCACTTTTTTAATTTCAGCTTTTGCCGAACCTTGTGCATAACTATCCTTACACACTTTATCCCCTAATGAAAATAAATTTTCGTATAGTTTTTTCTTTTCTATTTTATCTGCTAATTTAAGATCAGCCGTTTTTGCATATACTTCTTCCCATACACTGCGCACATCTGCCCAGTATTGTTTTTGTTTTTCCCACCATTTCATTGCCGGACCGGCATTGTAATTACCTGTTGTAAAACGCTCCATACCTTTCTCCCAACATAAAACTTTATCTGAACCATTGTTACGAACTATTTTTTCGTTGTCCTGTATCAAAGCCCAGCCATCATTAAACATTTCCATGCGACTATGGCGCTTCATTACATTATAATCGTTACGTTTTGTGAACTCGCGACGAGGGAGTGGTGAATCGTTTACACCTTCCCAAAAATGTTTTCCATCCACATGTACCCATGTGCCAAAGCTTTCGTAACGAGGGCTATCATCTACCTGGTAAACTTTTTGAGTCCAGGTACCTTTAGCTTGGGCATCGGTTAAAGTTGTTTTTATCCACTCATTATCTTTATAGTAATTATAAACTTCTTTGTTTTCAAATACCCAATCCTGGCGCCAGTGTTTTATAATAATAGAATCGTTTACAATTAATAAATGTTGTAATGCAATTTTAGTTGGGGTGTCTTCTGTCAAAAAAATATACTCAATCGCTGACTCCCTGTAACGCGGGTGATATTTGTAACTTGTATCTGAAGAAAAAGTTTCCGCAAAATCAAAAGATACTTTATATATACCGGCCATACTTTTGATGCAAGTTCTATCTTGTTCTTTTTTACTATCTGTAGGCGCGGTGGGCGTTTTTGTTTTTACAGTCGGATTGCTTTGGGCAAAAAAAACGGTAGTTAAAAATAAACCGGCAGTTAAAATTAGTGTTCTCATGTTTTTAAAATTTAGAAAGGCCGGAGATCATCGAAACGAAAAAATCAAATAAAAAATCCCCTCAACAATCCCCGGGCTGTGCGTTTATTGTATTATTAATTTTTGTGTTGTTTCATTTCCTCCGGCATTTAATTGAATAAAGTAAACGCCGCTGTTTAGTAATTGAGTATTTAGATTGTACAGGTTTATTCCGTTACTTGTTGTGATGGTTTCTTCTGAAATTAATTTTCCATTCAGATCAATAATTGAAACCAAAACTTTTACTATTTCACTTTCATTAGAAAATAAAAGAGTTGTATTACTTCCGTTTGAAGGATTTGGATAAACTGTAACTTTTGAAATTATATTTCCCATAACATCTGTAATACCTACAGTAGATAATTTTTCTTTTGAAAAAACAACGTTTCCTGTGGTTGAACCGCCAAAAGCAGTAAATCGTATTTTCCAGATATTCCCCGGTTTATCTTTTACAAAATAAACAGTGTCTTGCGCTAACCACCATGCATTGTTACTTAAATTAAAATATTTCCAATCGTGACCAATTTCTGTAATGTTTGAGTTTAAGTTGTGTGTCGACCATGTATTATAAGTTGAAGGAGAAGTTACATTATCTGCCTGTGCAACTTTTACACCTTTATTGCTCATTACACCAACCACAGGATAAGCTGTTGGAATAAATGCGGTGTATCTTCCAAAAGTAAGATCCCAGTTAGCCGACACAGGCTCTCTATCTACAGCAACATTTGCAGTCATATCATAATAAGCAAAATTTTTTCCGGTATAATTTGATTTATTGATAGTAGCTGTTTGCGAACTTGTACCATTAATGTTGGCGTATTCAAATGTATAAATACCACCAGATAAATTTTCGAACTTTACTTTTTTATACGACGCTGCAGATAATTTTATAACATAACAACTATCACCAGTGATTATATGTGTATTTACATCGTATACACCCCAACCCAAATCGTTTGAGTTAAATGGGTTGGCGCCGCGGTTAAATGCACCAACATCCCAGGTTTGATCGCTGTTATATAACATTGGCCATGAGATAATACCTGTTGTATCAATTATAGCGTAATTAGCAATGCTATATGGTGCTTTGTAAACTGTAAAATTTGCTTTTTGTGTATTGGCTAAAATAGTACCTGCATAACCGGTAATTTCAAAACCAATATCCCAATTGTCTTTTCCTTGTGTACCCTGTTCATCGTTTTGAAGACTATAATATTTTTGATTTGCATAACCTGCGCCAACCGAAACGGTATCGATAATAATCTGAGCCCGACTCCCCATTGTAAATAAAGCAATTAAGCCTATAGATAGTAAAAGTTTCTTCATTTTATTGTTTAGAATGATTATAAATAATAAATGCAAAGATGGAAATGAATTAAACCTCCTACAATACGCAAATGCAGGTAATTTATCTAATAAGAAATTGGTATTGGCCTTACCAAGATTATGGTATTACTATCATTTCATTAACCCGGTTCTATAGGCATACTGTGCTAACTCAACAGTATTGCTAATTCCCAGCTTAGAATAAATATTTCTTTTATGAGTAACAATTGTATGATAACTTAAATTGAGAATGGCAGCAATTTCTTTTGGCCTTTTACCTGTTACCAAAAGTTTAATAATATCTGTTTCCCTGGCAGAAATACTTCCTGCTATACAATGTTCGTTTACGGAGATTTCTTTTTCAAGCAGAATATCAATGATCTGTCCGCAAAAATACTTGTCACCTTTAGCACATGCCCTGATAGCATCGATGATTTCTTCTTCGTCACAATCTTTTAATAAATAGTTTTTTATTCCAATATTGATGATTTTTTTAATCTCCTGCGCTGATTTCTCATGCGAGATCACAAGAATATTGAGATCAGGATTTGTATTCTTTATATTACTTATCGTTTCCAGCGAAAAACAGTCGTCACAGCAATGATCCACTATTAAAACATCTGCTTTGTTTTTTTCTAAAGCCGTTTTTAATGTCTTATCATCGGCTACCTCTGCAACATACTCAAATTGCTTGTTCTCATTAACCAATGTGCGCAGGCCTTTTCTTATGATAAAGGCCGTATCGGCAATAATAATTTTTATAGAACTGTGTTTTTTCAAAAAATGGCTAAAATAAAATTCAAATTTATACCTAATAATAATCAGGGAGAATACCTAAAAAGAGGTATAAATTGTAGGTTGAACCTTATACTTTGTGCATATTTGTGTAAATAATGCCAATAAGTAAATTAAATATTGAAGATTTTTTGAAGCTCCCGCAAAGCACCATCATTCTTGATGTAAGAAGTCCTTCAGAGTATGAACACGCTCATATTCCAGGAGCGTTCTCACTACCCTTATTTACAAATGAAGAGCGCAAAATTGTTGGCACAGCTTATAAACAGGAAAGCAGGGAAAAAGCAATAAAAATAGGTCTGGATTTTTTTGGCATTAAAACAGTAAAAATAATTGAGGAAGTTGAAAAAATAACCTCATTTAATAAAACCAAGGAAATTGCTGTACATTGTTGGCGGGGTGGTATGCGCAGTGCTGCTATTGCCTGGTTGTTGGATCTTTATGGTTTTAAAGTGTTTTTATTAACGGGTGGTTATAAAACTTATCGTAATTATATAATACAGTTTTTTAATAAAGATTATAACTTAAAGATTGTTGGCGGTTATACAGGCAGCAATAAAACAGGTATTATTCATCAATTAAAAAAAGAAGGAGAAAAAGTTATTGATCTTGAAAGTATTGCACAGCATAAAGGCTCAGCCTTTGGTAATTTAGACCTTCATGCACAACCTTCGCAGGAAATGTTTGAGAATTTACTGGCTGCTCAATTGCGTAAATACCAGTCTTCTTTAATATGGATGGAAGATGAAGGCCAGCGCCTTGGAAATGTGAATATACCTTTTGTTTTTTTTGAGACCATGCGCAGGCATCCGGTTTTATTCATCAACATCCCTTTTGAAGAACGTTTGCTTCATATTGTGAACGGTTATGGTAAATACAGTAAAGAAAAACTCATTAACGCCATTGTTCGCATCAAAAAAAAATTAGGCGGACTGGAAACAAAGAATGCCATTAATTTTCTTTTGGAAGATGATCTTAAAAATTGCTTTGCTATTTTATTAAAGTATTACGATAAACTATATTTAAGGGGGACTTTTAAAAGAGAAGATGCAGAACAATTAATAAAACAAATTGATCTTGTATCAACAGAGGTAAATTTAAATACAAAAAAAATATTAGAGCATGTCAGTAACAAATGATCACTTTGCATTAACACAATTTGCCCACGGTGCTGGTTGTGGCTGTAAAATAGCGCCTCAGGTTTTAAAAGAAATTCTACAAAGTTCTTTCGTTCAGCCTTCAAAAAATATTTTGGTGGGTAACAGCAGTAATGATGATGCGGCGGTATATGATCTTGAAAACGGAATGGCATTGATTTCTACCACTGATTTTTTTATGCCAATTGTTGACGATGCTTTTGACTTTGGCCGCATTGCTGCAGCAAATGCAATTAGTGATGTATATGCGATGGGCGGTAAACCCATAATGGCACTTGCTATTTTAGGATGGCCAATACAAAAATTACCAACCGCATTGGCACAAAAAGTAATTGAAGGCGCAAGAACTATTTGTGCAGAAGCCGATATTACTTTAGCAGGAGGCCATAGTATTGATACTTTAGAGCCAATGTTTGGACTTTCAGTAAACGGTTTATTAAAAACAAAAGATCTTAAACGAAACGATACTTCAAAAGAAGGCGATCTTTTATTTATTACAAAACCTATTGGTGTTGGTGTATTATCAACCGCACAAAAAAGAGGCTTATTAAAAGACGAAGACAAGGTCACTTTAATAAAGCAGCTGACTCAATTAAATAGTATTGGCGAAAAATTAGGCAAACTACAAGGCGTAACGGCTGTGACGGATGTTACCGGTTTTGGCTTATTAGGTCATTTGATGGAGATAGCACAAGGCAGCAATTTATCGGCCATTATTAATTACTCGGCTATTCCAAAAATAAATAACATTGAATATTATTTAAAACAAAATACGATTCCGGATGCAACTTTCAGGAACTGGAATGCATACAGTGCTTTTACTGAAATAGCAGCAGATGTAAATGTGATGGAAGCCTTCAACCTGTTACCCGATCCGCAAACAAACGGCGGACTTTTATTTTCGGTTAATGAAAACGAAATTAAAACTGTTGTTTCAATTTTAAAAGAAAACGGGCTTCATGATTTTATCGCGCCAATAGGAAAAATGACAAAAAAAGCAGAAAAAGCAATAAAAGTACTACAATAAATTATTTCTTATCTTCGTATTTCAAAATCCGGCTCATAAATGACAATTGCAGTTTACGCGCGTTCAACAAAAGACAATCATTCGGCTTATATTGAACAGATCTACACCATTCTTAAAGCAGAAAATGTAGAACTTATCATACATGAACCTTATTATAAATTCTTAAAAGAAAACTATAATTTTAATATTAAGCTGGATACGTATTCAAATTCAGAACAACTTATTTCAAAAGCTTTTTATTTAATTTGTTTAGGTGGAGATGGTACTATGCTGGAAACCGTTTCGCTTGTAAAAAATTCAGGCATCCCTGTACTGGGCGTAAATACTGGTCGTTTGGGCTTTTTAGCATCCGTTAATAAAGATGATCTTACTAAAGCCCTGCAACAATTATTAAAAGAAGAATTTACGTTAGATAAACGTGAGTTGATAGAAATAAACGGCTGCGCAAATTGTTTTGGCGATGTAAACTACGCTTTAAATGAATTTACTATTCATAAAAAAGACAGCAGCGCCATGATACATATTGATACATATATTGACGGCGTATTTTTAAATTCATACTTCGCTGATGGTCTTATTGTATCTACACCAACAGGTTCAACAGCCTATTCGTTAAGCTGTGGAGGACCAATTATGATGCCCGACTCAGATAACTTTATTATCACGCCAATTGCGCCACACAATTTAACTGTAAGACCAATTGTTGTATCAAACAATAAAAAATTAAGCTTTAAAGTAAGTGGCAGAAGCGATAGTTTTAATATTGCTTTGGACTCGCGCAGCGCTCAAATTCCATCAGGGCCTGAAATAACAATTAAAAAAGCAGATTTCAGGATCAATCTTATTAATTTGGAAGGCCAACATTTTTTTACCACACTCCGTAATAAAATGATGTGGGGTCTGGATAGACGTCACTAGTTAAAATCTAAATATTTTTAGTGTGTATTTTTTACCGTTAAACCCTTTTAGGTTGCTTTTTTGCTTTTAATGTTTTAGATTTGATTATACAATTTAAAACATGAAAAAATCTACAATTGCATTATCATTAATTGCATTGTTATCTTTTGGCCTTAACGCACAAAGTAACAATGATAAATTTTGGTCGCCGGTTAGCGAATCTGCCATTCAAAAAAGTGGAAAAAGACAGATCGTACCGCAAAAATATCTAGCCTTTCAGTTAAATGGCAACGATCTTAGAACACAATTGTTATCTGCTCCGCACGAAAACAGTGTAAAGATCAATGAAAGTACATGCATCGTAACTTTGCCCTTACCTAATGGTATTTTTCAGAGATTTCGAGTTGTTGAAAGCCCTATAATGGAACCTGCATTAGCTGCTGCATATCCTGATATTAAAACATATAGCATAAAAGGTATTGATGATGTTTATGCAAATGGAAAATTAGACTGGAATGAATTCGGTTTCCATGGAATGATCCGTTCTATCAATGGTGATTTTTTTATTGATCCGTATTGCCTGCAAAATGTTAAGGATTATATCACTTATTATACCGCTGATTTTGTGAAAGACCCTTCACAAATTTTACCGGAAGTAGGTGTAATTGAAAACAAAGAAGAGAAAACCTCATCAGCATCTCCGAAAAAAAAAGAAGAAAACGAAGCAAAACTAAGTAGCGCTCCACCTGCAATTTGCGTTGGCGCTCAATTAAGAACATACCGTTTAGCAGTTGCGTGCACAGGCGAATATGCTGTTGCTGCAACAGGTTCAACCACACCAACTTTGGCTCAAACGCTTGCAAAGATTGTTACCAGCGTTAACCGCGTTACAGGTGTTTATGAAACCGAAGTAGCAGTGCGTCTTACACTTGTGGCTACTGAAACAAACGTTATTTTTACAAATGCGGCAACCGATCCGTTTAATGGTAACAATAATGCAAATACTTTAATTGGCGAGAGCCAAACTGTTATTACAAATACAATTGGTACAGCAAATTTTGATATTGGTCATACATTCAGCACGGGCGGCGGTGGCTTAGCGGGCCTGGGTGTTGTTTGCAGTGCTTCTCAAAAAGCAAGTGGTATTACAGGAAGCCCAAGCCCTGTTGGCGACCCTTACGATATCGATTATGTAGCGCATGAAATAGGCCATCAATTTAAAGGCAATCACACATTTAATTCAACCGTTGGCTCTTGTGGTGGCGGTAATAGAAACGCATCTACAGCTGTTGAACCCGGTAGCGGAATTACAATTATGGCTTACGCAGGCATTTGTGGTTCGCAGGATCTTGCTCCTAATAGTATCGCTTACTTTCACGCTATCAGCTATGACGAGATCGTGAACTTTACCAACAACAGCACAGGTAACAATTGTGCAGCAACAACTACAACAGGTAACCAACCGCCGGTAGTTACCGGATCAGGAAATTATATCGTTCCAAAATCAACTCCATTTATTTTAACTGGCAGTGCTACCGATCCTGATGGGGACGCCTTAACTTACTCATGGGAAGAAACAGGAGTTGGTGTTGCTGGAAACTGGAATTCAGGAAACAGAGTATTTTTTCGCTCTTATAACCCTACAACTTCTCCTTCAAGAAGTTTTCCAAACAATGCGGTTGTTTTATCAGGAAACTACACAGGAACCAAAGGAGAATATCTTCCCTCAACTGCACAAAATTTAACCTTCAGATTAACCGCCCGCGATAACAAAGCAAATGGAGGTGGCGTGTGCTACGCAATAAATACCATTACAGTTGACGGAAGTTCAGGCCCATTAACAGTATCTTATCCTGATGCAACAGGAATTATCTGGGGCTCAAATACCCCTCAAACAATTACATGGGCTGTAAACGGTACAAATGCCGCCCCCGTTTCTTGCGACAGTGTTAGAATTTTAATCTCTTACAATAGCGGAACAACTTATAGTGTATTAGTTGGTTCCACACCAAACGACGGGTCTGAATTAATTACTGCGCCAACACTTACTTCAAGTATTAACACATGCCGCATTAAAGTTGAATCGAAAGGCAATGTGTTCTTTGATGTAAGTAATAATAATTTCACTATTTCTATAAATGTTGGCTTAAATGCCCTGTCAAAAAACAATCCGGTTGCGTTATCTGTTTGGCCAAACCCGTTCAATAATCAATTTAATTTTGCTGTAGGAAATTTAAGCAGCGAAAGTGTTACGGAAGTTAAGGTTATGGATGTGTTAGGCAAAATAATCTATCAAAAAAATTACAATAATAAAACGGAACTAAATGAAAGCATAGACCTTTCAAATAATGCTAATGGCATTTACTTTATTAATGTAACAAACAATAATAAAAATTCGTTTTACAGAGTAATAAAAAACTAAACTTAGTTTTCTAAAATAAAAAAAGGGGTTCTTAATTAAGCACCCCTTTTTATTTACCTGTTTTAGATTTTATGATTGCGTTATATGTATTGTAGTTAACCCAAACGAAGCTCGTAGAGCAATGTATTAAAAGATAATAAAATTAAAGAGTAGCTAAGATATACTTTAAATAGTGCACATTTCACAACACTTTGATTATCAATTAATTAATAATTTATTTAGATCAAGTTTGTTCATTATATTAATTGTTCATGATTCACGAACAATTAATATAATGTGAACAAGCTATGAAAAGGAATCAAGTTATAGATAATGCCATTCAACATTTCGAAGAACTCACCCCATGGAAAATTCATATAGATGAATAATATTTAAGTTTTGATTAGGCATGATGCTGTAATGGAGTTTTCAAATTTAAAAACCAAAAAGAAAATTAAACTATATCCAAAATAAAAAATGAAGTGAAAAATAACGATGTCGCTCAATTTTTAGCCTACAAAAATAAATATGTCAATTTCTTGATATTGGCGCAGTATATTTCTAAAAATAATCGCGAAACATTGTGTCAAAATAATATTAATTATATCGAATGCTCCGGAAATTGCTAATAGAGAAAAAGGGGCTGTGGCCCGCGATTACCATTTGAGCAAGTCTGGCGAATATATCCCCTCAAGAAGAATGAAGGATATTGATACTGCTGTAATGGTTGCTCATGAAGAATAATTTATTCAATTAAAAAAGAGGTTAATAGAAACTAAATTGTTTAAAGAACATACGGAGCATATTAAATTAATTTTTAAGGAAGCACTTGAATTAGATCTTTTGCCGTTTGGTGAAATTGAAGAATCAGATGTTACAAAACTCTCTAAGCCGAAAATTTTCACGTTGAAAATTCCAGGGTTTACTTTATTAAAGGAATATACTGAAGGAGCGAAATGGAATGAAAGGTTAAATGCAAAGGTGTGTTCAATTGAATGACTTGTTTTATTAAAACTATTTGCAAATCATGATAGGCCTCAGCGTACTAAAGATTTAATAGACATACAGCTAATTATTAAATTATATTTTGATTTATTCAGTAAAGAAGTCTACGAGATACATTTTGATTTGATAAATTTGTATGATACTCATGATGTGACATACATTTCAAAAATTTACGCTCATGTTATTGGTCGTAAATTTAAAATGATTTTACAGAAGGATGAATTGTTATTAAAACGAACGATGGAAATTTTAAACTAAATAAAGATGATTTTTGGGCTAGTATGATAATAGGAATAATAGAATAAAAAGTTCTAATATTCAGAATCATTGTGTCTCACTAAGTGTCTACCTTTTAAACATGAATATTAAACTCAATTTTGCGGTCAGCATAACAAGTTTACTGCTTGCAGGTTGCAGCAACCCAAGCCCGGAGGATGAAGCTTCTGTGCTAAGCAATCATTGCACCAACATCCACCGCAACGATAGTATTACTTTAGACACGGTGTTTTTGCCGCTGACAGATTCAATTCAAAACAAAACCGGCGTTTATGTTTTGGAAGACGGTGGTGGCAGTATGGTAACACGCGCCTGGTTTAGCGAGTATGCAGAGAAAAGCATTGATGTGCAGTATTTTATTTTTAGTACCGATAATGTAGGTTTGATTGCCTGCGATTACCTGGTGCGCGCGGCCGACCGTGGTGTAAAGGTGCGCATACTGGTAGATGATATTATGGTAGAGGCCGGGGTGCACGATATCTTAATGATGGATTCGCACGAAAATATTTCTATTAAAGTATACAACCCCGGCACCAACCTGGGTAAAAATATTTGTGAGAAGATAGGTAAACTAAAACTGGATTTTAAAGGCGCCAACCAGCGCATGCACAATAAAACATTTACCGTGGATGGTAAAGTAAGCATTACCGGCGGGCGTAATATTGCCGATGAGTATTTTGATTACGATCACGAATACAATTTTAGAGATAGGGACGTGATGCTAATTGGCAAAACGGCAAACGTTATACAAAATTCATTTAATACCTTTTGGGAAAGTAAGTTAAGTGTTGCTGTTACAGACTTGGTAAGTGCAGAAGGAGAAAAATTTACCGACCCTAAACGTTTTGATAAATTGCACGAGTATGCCTGTAACCCCGATAATTTTTGGCCGCAGGTACGTGAGCGCGTCAACAACTTTCCACAAACTGTAAAAGAGTGGAACGTTTCAGGCGAAATAGCCTGGTTAGATACAGTTGGTTTTGTAAGTGATGTACCCGGTAAAAATAACAAATGGCAGGATATGCATGCCGGCGGTGTAAGTACCGATGCCTTGGTGGCATTAGTAAACAAAGCTAAAAAAAGTATCATGATCCAGTCGCCTTATTTAATTACAACTGCCGAAGGCACTGCGCTTTTTGCAGCGGCTGTTAAACGTGGCGTAAAAGTGCAGATACTCACTAACAGTTTGGCATCTACCGATAACCTGGATGCTTTTAGCGGTTACCAAAGTTGTAGAGCAGATCTATTAAAAGCAGGCGTACACATTTACGAGTTCAGGCCCGATGCGGCTATTCGTTATAAAGTAATGACCGGCGCTTTACAAAAAAAATTAAACTATAAACCTGTGTTTGGTTTGCATGCCAAATCAATGGTTGTTGATGGGGAAACCACCGTTATAGGTACGTTTAATTTAGATCCGCGCAGCGCAAATTTAAATTGCGAATGTGTTTCCATTATTCACTCACAAAAAATTGCGGCAGGTGTTTCAAAGGGAATGGAAGAAGAAATAAAACCCGAAAATGCCTGGCATACTACTTTGGAGTTTAATCCCGATGGTATTGCAGGCATTGATAAAAATAAAAAAGCTTTGCAAAGGAGGATAGTACCTAAAGAAATATTGTGAGAGACAGATCTTAGTCCTTTTGTTAAGCTACCTTCTATGAGTTTATTCTGAAGGAGAGAAGGATTTAGGATGAGGCTTATGACCTCTCAAACTGGTAATGCGAATAATCCATTAGCAGGGTGCGTAAAAAATCCTCATCGCTTTGTTTTATATTTACAATACCATACTTTGTTTTTATTTTTTTAGCCAGCAATTCAATGTGCTGTGGCTGGTTTTGTGAGCGGCTAAAATCAATTACTTCTTTAATGGTATTGGCATCTGTATCCGTCATCAAAGCAATTTGCGGATACACAATTTTATAATCCGTTTTTTGGCGATGCAAGATAGTTTCGTTTAAACTAATACGTTTATTTAAAAGTATTACCGTGGTGCCGGCAACCATATCGCCAAAGCGCTGCGAGTTTTTTGATAAAGCAACCGTTAGCAAAGCAACTACAGGTTTATCAATTATCCTGAACATAGAGCGGATAAGGTAAGAACCAAAGTTAGGTTGCGTGCCATCCAGTTTTACCACTTTTATTTTAACTATTTTTTTGCCAAAGCTTTGTCCGTTAAAAAAAGTTTCGCACAGTAAATTATAAAGTCCGGCGGGTAGCATAAACAATATAAAAATACCTATAACAATACTGTTATAAGTTTCGTAAGTATCGTAATCGCCGCTGTATTCGTTACGGCGTATAACAAACATAAAAATAAAAATGAGTATGATCGCATATACATAAATAAAAATAAGGTCGAGCATGGCTGCCAGCATCCTTGGCCCAACACCCGCGGCTGTATAACTTAAGCTCACATTTTGCGAAGTGGTTATTTTTATTTCCTCCATTAAACTGTTGCCTTTTTGTATTTAAATATTTACATTTATATGATTGCTAAAGATAAATAATTCCGGCAATTTTAAGGGATGAAGGAGATCACTTTTTTAAAACAAAACGCCGAAAAATGGGAAGAGTACGAAAAAGTACTCGATCAAAGCAAAACGGCACATCCGGCCAAGCTTACCGAAATGTTTATTGAGTTAACCGACGATCTTTCTTACGCCAATACTAATTATCAAAAGTCAAACACCAACCTGTACGTTAACGGTATTGCTTCGCGTGTGCACCATTTGGTGTATAAAAATAAAAAAGAAAGTGGCAACCGCTTTGTTACTTTTTATGTTAAAGAATTGCCTTTGTTATTTGCGAGTTACCACAAACAATTATTGTATGCGTTTATAGTTACTGCCATTGCTACAGTGGTGGGTGTGCTGTCGCAAATCTACGACGATAGTTTTGTGCGCCTGATACTGTCGGATGAATACGTTGATGCCACAATTCAACGAATTAAAAGCGGAAATCCGTTAGGGGTGTATGGTGAAGGTAACCAATTTTTAATGTTCGTATATATTACTAAAAACAATATATTAGTTGCCTTCACCGCTTTTATTTTTGGTTTATGTACTGCCTTTGGCACATCTTTTTTCCTTGCTTATAACGGCATTATGTTAGGCTGCTTTTTTACCTTGTTTTACCAGCAAAATGTATTGGATAAAGCCTTAAAAGTAGTTTGGATTCATGGCACACTCGAAATTTCGGCCATTGTTATTGCGGGCTGCGCGGGTTTTGTGTTAGGAAATAGTTTTATTTTTCCGGCCACGCATACGCGCATGCGTTCATTTATGCGTGGCGGTAAAGATGGTTTAAAAATTGTTATTGGCCTGGTACCCGTTTTTATAATGGCCGGTTTTTTAGAAAGTTTTGTTACGCGTTATACCGAAATGCATATTGCCTTAAGTCTTTTTATTATTGGTGTTTCGCTGGCTTTTATAGTGGGTTATTTTATACTACTGCCCATTTATTTAAATAAAAAGCACCAACCTAATTATGACTAAATAACTAATTTATAAAAACAAAAAATTATGGAACAAAAAATTTCTTATAGAAAAGTACGTGACCTTGGCGCCATTTTTTCGGCAACTTTTGGTTTTATAAAACAAAATTTTAAACCTTTTTTTGGAAGCATTTTATTTTTAGCGGGTCCCTTTATTATTGTTGGTGCTGCCGTTTCGGCTTACATGGTAGGCTCATCGGCCAACATTGCCAGGATGTTGCGAAACATGGATGAGTTTTATGGAAACATGATTCTTTCTTATCTTTTTTCAATCATCTTTTATTTTATTGGCATTACTATTTACAATGTAGTGATTAATAAAAACATTTTGACCAACGAAAAATTAGAACCGGGAGAATCATTAAAGCTTAATCATTCGATGAGCAATTTTTTTAATGATTTTTGGCGTATGTTGGGCAACATGTTGTTACTCACACTTTTTTTAATAATTGCCTTTGTAGTAATTGCCCTGGTATTTGGAGGCTTAATTGCTTTATCCGGTGCAGGAGGTAGCGGTGGTGCCGTTGCTGTTACGGTTATTATGGTGCTTGTAGTTTTTTTTGGGCTGCTTTTGTTTGGCCCCATACTTTCCTACATTCCGCTTGCCGCTTTATTTGTTTGCCAGCGCGATGGCATTAATATTGGTGCAGCCCTGCGCAAAGTATTTTATTATTTAAAGGGTAATTTTTGGATGACCTGGGTAGTAAGCATGGTAGCTTTAATTTGTTATATGGTAATGGGCTTTTTTGTTCAGATTCCTGTTTTTATTATCAGCGCGGCAAGTACATTCTCTCGGTTAAAGTCTGTCTCAGCCTATGGCGAAGAGGATAATTCAGCCACTTTGTTAATGGTTGTAGTAATTATTATCAGCTCTTTACTATCATATTGTGTAATGTCGGTTTATTATTTAATGACCGTTTATCAGTACACTAATCTCGAAGAAAAGAAAGAAGGAAGTGCCATCATCGAAAAGATCAATCAAATACAGTAATTATTTTTTTTTATAAAGCATATACTTGTTTTGTTATTTTTTTGCTGGGGTATTTAATTTCCTGCAATACAGGTTATGGGCAAACAGATAGCGTTGTTTCAAACGATTCTGTTATAACAGATCTTAAAAAAGATAAATTTATTTTTAGAAACGTCCGTAAGGATTCTTCAAAAATTGTTTTATTACAGCCTTCACAAAAAAAAGAAGTTGAACTATTTTCAGATCCAAAACTAAAATACAAACAAACCGTTTCTGCTCAAAAAGGCATGTTGGAGCGTTTTTTTACCTGGCTGGCCGAAAAATTATTTGGTAACGCCGGTTTTGAAAGTGTTATCACAGCGCAGCGAATTGTGATATGGACGGTTTGCATTGCAGCTGTGGTTATAATTATCTGGTTACTCTCTCGCTCAGATGTGGTAAGTCTTATAAGGCCTAAGCCAAAGGCTACCACTTTTAATTTTATGGATGTGCTGGAAGATTTGGATAAAATAAATTTTGAAGAAAAAATAAAGCTGGCCTTAAGTGATAACGATTTTCGGTTGGCCACCCGCTGGCATTATTTAAAGATCTTGTTTTTAATGGATAGGGCCAAGTTAATAACCTTTGCTTCCTACAAAACCAATATTGATTACCGTTACGAATTAAAAAGTAAAAACCATCAGCACGCCTTTATTCGTTTAAGTTATATATATGAGTACGTTTGGTATGGTAAATTTATAATTGGTATTAGCGATTATAAAGAAAGAGAAATTGAATTTAATGATTTTGAAAAAGAACTAGGTGTTTAAGGGTAATAAAAAATTCATATACATGTTTTGTGGCATTTTTGCTTTGGTAATTGCCATACAGTTTTATATGCCTAAAGAAACCAATTGGTCGCGTACGTATTTAAATAAAAGCAAAACGCCTTTTGGTTGCTTTGCTATTTATAACTTAATGCAAAACGTATATTCTAAAAGCTTTAAAGCCAATAATCAAACTTTATATAATTTAAATGAATTGCAGCAAAAAAAGGCATCGTTGCTCATTGTAAACGATAATATTAATTTTAATAAGAACGATATGCGTTCTTTATTTGAATTTTTACATAAAGGCAACAGCGTTTTTATAGCGGTTAATTCTTTTAATGGCGCCCTTGCAGATACGTTTCATTTGCGAACAGAACTGGATTATGCAGATTATTTTGTGTCAATCGATTCTTTAATAAAAAAAGATGGAGTAAAAATAAAACTTAACGCCGTTAATTATAAAAAACAATCGTTTGCCTATTCGCGGATTGCTACCAGTGCGTATTTTACAAGCTTTGATACCAGTTGTTTTATGGTACATGCAAACATGGGTAATGATAAAGCCTGTTTTATTTCTACACATATTGGCAAGGGCACCTTATATTTAATGAGCATGCCCGATGCGTTTGGTAATTATTTTATTGTTGATCATGCTAATCGTCAGCTCGCTTATGCCATGCTTTCAAAAATTAAAAACGATGAATTAATATGGGACGAATATTATAAAACCTATAATATTACCAGCTACTCGTTTATTAAATTTATTTTAGAAAGTGATGCTTTATACACGGCGTATTTACTCGTTATTTTTATTATTATTCTTTACATGATCTTTGAGGGGCGCCGCCGCCAGAGAGCAATACCCGTGGTGGCACCGCCTGTAAACAGTACCCTGGAGTTTGTTAATGTAGTAAGTCATGTGTATTATAATAGCAAGAATCATCAAAGCATTGCCGCCGAAAAAATAAGATACTTTTATGAAACAATTCGCAAAAGGTTTCATGTAAATACAAATCAAATTAATGAAGAATTTTTTAGTGCGGTTACTGAACTAAGTGGCGTAGAAAAAAAATTAGTAAAGCAATTGTTTATTTACTGCGAAAAATTGAAACAACCGCAGGAAATTAATGAAAATGAATTAGTAGAATTAAACAGGCAAATACATAACTTTAATAAAAACAGCTTACGATAATGGAAAATCAATTTGAAAACAGAATAGACCTGAGCGATCTTGTAACGAAGACACAAGGCGTAAAAAACGAGGTATTAAAATACATTGTTGGGCAACAGCAATTAATAGATCTGTTGTTAATTGCTTTGTTGGCCGATGGCCATGTATTAATAGAGGGTGTACCCGGTGTGGCAAAAACACTCACCTCTAAACTTTTGGCAAAAACAATTGATGCCGAATTTAAACGCATACAGTTTACACCCGATCTTATGCCAAGTGATATAATTGGTACATCTATCTTTAATGCCAAAACAACCGACTTTGAATTTAAGAAAGGTCCTTTGTTTGCGAATATTGTTTTAGCCGATGAGATAAACCGTTCGCCGGCAAAAACACAGGCGGCTTTGTTTGAAGCTATGGAAGAAAGACAGATTACAGTAGATGGTAAAACTTATCCGTTGGATCTTCCGTTTATGGTACTGGCAACACAAAATCCAATAGAACAAGAGGGAACATATCGTTTGCCGGAAGCTCAGCTCGACCGTTTTTTATTTAAGATCCACGTGGGATATCCTTCGCTGGAAGATGAAGGAACCATGCTCATGAACTTTCATAACAATTCACACGTCATCGATTTTACAAAAGTAACCAAGGTTTTAAATAGAGCATCTATTAACGAACTTAAAAAGATCGCTTCTAAAATTGTGATGGAAGAGAATCTTATAAAATATATTTCGCAAATAGTTCATGCCACAAGAAAGAATGCAGGACTATTTTTGGGTGCATCGCCTCGTGCATCACTTGCTATTTTAAATGCGGCAAAAGCAAATGCCTGCATCCAGAATCGTGATTTTGTAACACCTGATGATATTAAATTTGTGTCTTTCCCGGTATTGCGCCATCGCGTGATGTTAACACCCGAAAAAGAAATGGAAGGCGTTGCAGTAGATGCTATCATTCAACAGATAATTGACAAGGTGGAGGTTCCACGTTAGTTTTAACCACTAAGAACACGAAGAAAGCTCAAAGAACACAAAGAAAAAATAAATATCATAACACTAATATATTAATGACAGAAAATGAGATATCTCAAGTAGTAGTGGATTGCGCTTTTAAAGTACATAAAACTTTGGGGGCCGGGCTTTTGGAAAGCGCTTATGAAGAATGTTTGTTTTTTGAATTGAAGAAATCCGGCTTAATTGTTGAAAAGCAGAAAGGCCTTCCTCTGGTTTATGAGAGTGTAAAATTAGATGTCGGTTATAGAATTGATATAATCATTGAAAACAAATTCATTATTGAAATTAAATCAGTAGAAGCATTAAATGAAGTTCATTTAGCGCAGGTCTTAACATATTTAAAGCTGTCAAATTGTAAATTCGGGTTACTGATCAACTTTAATGTAAAACTCATTAAAGATGGCATGAAACGAGTAATTAATGGAAAATTAGAAAGAGAATTAAATGAAAAATAGAAATTACTTAGTGGCCTTAGTGAAAACTTTGTGCTCTTTGTGGTTAAGTAGCTAGAGATGTTAACGAAAGCAAGAAAAATATTTAAACAATTACGATTAACCAAATGGTTTTATCGCGCCATATTTGCTTTGATAGTAGTTTTTATTATTGCTTTTTTGTTTGATGTGCTTTATGATATTGGGTATATTTTATTATTTCTCTTAATTTTCACGAGCAGTATTGATATTTTTATTCTTTTTAGAAATGAACAACCGGTAAGTGCTCAACGTCGTTCAAAATTTCAACGCTTAAGCAATGGCGATGTAAATGACCTGGAGTTAGAGATTCATAATTATTTTCCGTTTAAAATAAAGTTTTCTATTATTGATGAGTTACCGGTTCAGTTTCAGCTACGTAATTTTAAAATAGATTCTTTTTTAGAGAAGGCTTCTTCCAAACGCTTCAAATATCAATTGCGCCCGGTTGAAAGAGGAGAATATCATTTTGGACTGATAAATGTATTTGTTTGTACACCTATTAATTTAATTGAGCGTCATATAAAAGTAGAAGATCCCTTTATGATGCCATGCTATCCTTCGTTTTTAAAATTACGCCAATATGAATTGCTGGCTATAAGCAATCGCTTGTCAGAATTAGGTGTAAAAAAAATACGACGTGTTGGCCACAGCACCGAATTTGAACAAATAAAAGAATACGTTTCGGGCGATGATATTCGTACAATAAACTGGAAGGCCACTGCGCGCAGAAACCAATTAATGATCAATCATTACCGTGATGAACGTGCACAGCAGGTGTATTGTTTGGTAGATATGGGTCGAATTATGAAAATGCCTTTTGAACAATTAACGCTTTTAGATTATGCCATTAATGCCAGTTTAGTGTTAGGCCATGTGGCCTGGATAAAACAGGATAAGCCGGGCCTGATAGGTTTTTCTCATAAAATAAATACCGCTGTAACCGCCGATAGAAAAGGAAATCAATTGCTGCGTTTGCAGGAAGCTTTATACAATGCTAAAACCAATTTTGAAGAAAGTAATTATGAGCATTTACTGTCGTTTACGCGCACGAAGATCACGCAACGAAGCTTGTTATTATTGTTCAGCAATTTTGAAACATTGAACGGCTTACGCCGGCAATTAAAATACATTCGCAAAATGGCTACGCAGCATTTGATAGTTGTTATCTTTTTTGAAAATACCGAGCTGAAGGATCTATTAGAACAAAAACCTAAAAATACATTTCAGATCTACGAACAAACCATTGCGCAAAAATTTGATTATGAAAAACGCCAGATCACTAAAGAGTTACAGCAATACGGCATCTTAAGCGTTTATACAACGCCACAACAATTAACGGTTAATACTTTAAATAAATACCTTGAAATTAAAACAAGAGGAATGATTTGATAAAACAAATCTGGTTAATTTTTTATTTTTTTTGGCGTGCCCCTTCGGGTCGGGCTTTCGCCTCAAGTCCTCGTTCCGCTTCTCTTCACTGTGGGCTTTTAGCTCTATCCCTCACGCAGCTGTTCGTATGTTGCGAGGGATGTGAAAGGTTTAGTTCTTTTGCCGGCAAAGGCAAAAAACCTTAGCGCAGCGAAGCCTGAAGCAGCCCGGCCGGCGCCCAAATAAGACTTATGGTTTCTTTCGTAAAATAAAAAAGCCACTAGTAATTAGTGGCTTTTTATATAGATATAATTTAAAATTAATTGATCATTATATTTCTTACTCTTGCTATCTCTTCAATGATCTCTTTGAGCTGAGCTTCAGTAATATTTACTGTACTCTTACTTTTGTTAACGATCACTAACTGGCCATTTACTTCTTTGGTTTCAGGCTCAACGTATTGGTAACTGATATCTATTTTACTATAAATTTCTTTTAATTTTTCAAACTCAGTTACAATTTGTGCAAAATACTTATCGTTTTTGTACGCATTTAAAATAACTAATATATTATCCAGGTTAATTTTTTCAAAACCTAAACGCTCCGTTAGTTCTTTATTTGGTTTTTGTTTAGCAACCTGGCAGGCAATATTAACACCTTCTAACCAGGCGCCGCTTATCATTAAAACACTTAATTCATTACGGTTTTGGGTTCTTAAATGAGCATCCATTTTATTAAAATTATCGGTGCTGATAAATATAAGTGAATCGTAATTTTTAGTATTAGTTGCCAAACGTTTTAAGGTCTCAAAATCAAAAAACTGACCAATGTGAATATCATCGCCAAGGTCTTTAATGTTTTGCAGGTAATTCATGGCTGAAAAGGTTTTTTCGTAAATATTAATATAACCAAGGTCGGCACTGTAAACACCAATGTTAAAGGCTATTTTATAATTGGTATTATATTTTATAAGATTGGTTGATGGGTTTAATAAACTTGCGTCATACCCCTGGCCGTTATCTTTTAACATGGTTGCCATTTCTAAAGGAGAAGGAATTGACATGATAATGTTATTGATAACCTCGGCAGAAATATCGGGTTTTACTTTTGCAGGTAAAGTATCAACAACTTCTTTTTTCTCAACCAATTTTTCTTCCTCTCCTCCACAGCCAATAAACAGCGAAAAAAGAGGCATAAGTAAATAAATACCAAAACGGGTAAAATCAGTTTGGCGTAGCTCACTACAAGTTTTCATAATAGTTTTTGTAAATAATAAAGATTAAGATTTTGTGAAGCCTAAGATGTTTACGCCGCAAGGGTCTTTAGAGTCCTCATAAAACGATTCAATATAATAAATACCGGTTGCACTGCAAGGGTATTGAATAGACGGGTATACTTTCTTTTTTTGTTTGTTGGTAGCAATTAAATTTTTGTCTTTATCGTAAACATTTACAATTAAACGACTGCCTTTAATTGCCTGGTCGCAACACAAAACCATATAAGTAGATCCTTTGCTAAAAAGATAGGTAACCATGTTTGGTTTATCTACCAACTTGGTATTATCAATGTAAATGGTTTTTAAATAGGTAAAACTTCCCAGTTTAGAGTTGCAGTTATCAGAAACGCATTGCGCTTTCAAAAAACAGCTTGCAAAGAGTAAGCTCAAGCCAAGAATGAATTTTGTTTTCATGTAAAAATTATAATTAATGTTTATACCGTGAAACTAGTGTTTACTAAACAAATTTAATGCTTTTTTAAGAACTTCAAAATATAAAAGAATGAACAGGATCAGCGAAATGAACCATACAACAAAGGCATTGAACCAAAAAGTGCTTATTTCTTTGCCAAAAAGGTATTTATAGGGCGAAAAGAAGTGAATATTGTAGGAAATATACTGTTTTGGAGGGTTAATATAAATAGGGTCTAATTGCTGATTTAAATGGTTATTTTCAACAATATACTTATTTTTTACATACTCTTTCCTTACAACATCCTCTAAATACTCGTTAGAATACTTATTTTTTACCCTCTGAAAACGGTCCTGGCCCTCTTTACTATCAACAAACCCCGATAATTTCAGATTTCGTTTGAGATCGTGCCTTATGAACTGGAAGTTGTAAAAGCGATTTAACCTGACGTAATAGTTATTTAAATTTTCAAATGTAATATCATTAAATTTTCCTGGTTTTAAATAACCAACATCTTTAAATACAACTTCTTTATTTATTGCTGCCTCCCTGTTTATTTCATTTCGAATAATAAGAAGTTTATCTTTTAATTCTTCCTGCGATTTGGCATCTTTTTCTTTTGATAAACGTAAAGCATCGGTTGCTATCTGAACAAGCTCAGGAATGTAATAGGTCATTTTATTATTTACCTGGCTTATGCTTTTATCAAATTCAAAAAAGGGTTCTTCATAATTATTATACCTGAATTGCTGCACCATTAAGCCTTCATAAGCCCAGCGCGAGGGCATCATGCTGGCAATAGTGGGTACGCCTGAGCCGCCGCCAATAGCTGCGTTTAACTTATCAAACGTAAACATGGCGCCGCCCAAAATTAACTGTGGAATAATTAATAGCGGAATTAAAATGTAAATAGTTACAGCCGAATTAAATGCACTGGAAATGTTTAAACCAATTACATTGGCACAACAACCCACTGTAAATAACATAAACCAGCATTGCAGGGTCATGCCTTTTAATTCGATAATATAATTGCCTATTAATACAAATAATAAACTTTGAATAGCCGAGATCACAAACAGGATCTTAATTTTGGAAAGATAATAGGCCAGCGGACTAAGATTTAAAAAGCGCTCACGTTTTAAGATCTTCCGGTCTTTATAAATTTCTTCGGCACTTACTGTTAAGCCAATAAAAAGCATAACAATTACACACATAAAAATATATGCAGGAATGTTATCATTATCCTTAAAAACATATTCAGCACCCTTAACTCTTGATGTGTAACGTATCACAAACGATAGTAAAGCAGCAAGTACAGGCGCTTCTAATAAATTGATTAATAAGTACTGTGTATTGCCCAGCTTTGAAAGTATATCGCGCTTTATAAAAACAAATAACTGTTTTATAATGCCCGGAATTTTAAATGAGTTAACTATTTTTTCTTTTACCTCTTTAAATTCAGGAAGTTTAATGTTTGTTTTAAAGGCTGTGTGCCACTCTTCAGGTTGTACTTTTCGATTGCCGGTATAATTGCCATATTCATCTACCTCTTGCCCTTCTAAAATATTAAAGATCAATTCAGGATTTACGTTACCGCACAACTCACACTCTCCCATATCGCAATTAACATGGTTGGCAGCCTTTTTAAAATACATAACAGCTTCAACCGGGTTGCCGTAATAAATATTATAACCGCCCACATCCAACACACAAATTTTATCAAACATCTTAAATATGTCAGACGATGGCTGATGGATAACCACAAAAATTAAATTACCTTTTAATGATAATTCTTTTAAAAGGTCCATCACGTTTTCCGAATCGCGGGATGATAGGCCTGAGGTTGGTTCATCTACAAATAAAATGGCAGGCTCGCGAATAAGATCCAGCGCAATATTTAAACGTTTACGCTGGCCACCGCTTATTTTTTTATTGAGGGCGTTACCAACAATAATATCTTTTGTTTCTAAAAGACCAAGGTTTTCTAATGTTTTTAATACAACTTCTTTTAGCTCGGTGGGTGATTTATCTTTAAAACATAACTGTGCGTTAATGTAAAGATTTTGATATACCGTGAGCTCTTCAATTAAAAGATCGTCCTGCGAAATGTAACCTATCAATCCTTTTATCTGCGATTTATCAAAGGTTACATCCTGCCCGTTAATGCGTATGCTGCCGGCACTTGGCTTTTCTATGCCTGAAAGTACATTTAATAAGGTTGTTTTACCGGCACCACTGGCACCCATAATGCCCACCAAAGCACTATGCGATTCGGAAAAATTAATATCACGTAAACCAATTTTGCCGCCTGGAAATTTGTATTCTAAATTCTCTACAACAAAACTTATTTTATTATGTTCGGTAGTGCTTAAAAACTGTTCAACAATATCAGAATAATAAATGGTACCGCGCGGTACCCTGAGGGTACTGCCGGGCGCCAACAGGTAAACAATTTTCCTGTCAACCGGAATGCCGTTGATTTGTAATTCGTTAACACCCGAATAATTGGTGAATAATAAATTTACACTTGGAAAACGGATAGTAACGATCTCGCCGTCTAACCCTTCGGCGCGAATATGTGCTGCTTTGGATGTTTGCCCGGCAAAATCATTTATTACAACAAAATGCTGAGCTATATCTTCAGGAATGGGCACCTGTGTGAAAAAAGTTTCTGCAACGCGTTTTTCTTCTTCCGAAATATTAAAACCCTCGGCAGCTGTATTAATAATATCAATACGCGATTCGGTAAACGAGTTATTTGCTTTTAGTAATTCGTATAAACGTACCAGCACAATTACCTTTTGTTTTTGAGCCAGCGTTTTATTTATTTTAATACAAATGGTAAGTGTACGTACAGAATCAGAAACGGATGTTCTTTTACGTTTTTTTGTTGTTGGTACTTCATCATCTCCTTCTACACCTTTTACAACTTTATCTTCTAATAAATAATCATCGTAAAGCTTAAGATATTCTTCTGTTTTAGTTTTATTTAATTGAAATGCAAGGAAAGAGCGCACAAAATTGCGTTCAGAATCGCCACTGCCATCATCCTGTTTTGCGATAATGGCAAACAATTGCATTAATGCCCTAAGTATTTCCTCGCTCATAGTTTAAAGAGAACATTAAATTAAGCATTATTTTAATTCTATCTGATTTCTGCTAAAAAATAGCCGAATTAATCTTCTTTTTTCTCTTCCTCTTCTTCAACGGCGCTAAATTGTTTCATCTTTCTTAAGAAGTCATCTTTCTTTTTAGGATTTGTTATATCAAAACTGTATGAAGGCCCCTTATCCACATCCATCTTCTTGTTCTTGCTCTTCATTTCTTTAATGTCTTTATTAAATTGATCGTTACTGCTTAATGCCAACATTTTTCCGTTATTGTAACTAAAATAGTACCAGGTATTGGCATCGGCCTCAAGATATATTTCCATCAGATCTTTATTCAGGCCTCTTTTCTTTGTGATCATAACATGGCCCTTCATATAACGGAAGATCTCTGTTTTTAAAATATTGCCAACGCCTATTTGCCCTTCTGATAAATAAGAATTTAGTTTTGTGTTGTAAACCATTTTTACATCGTTCAACACAATGTTCTTTTCTAACTCATCCGGAAAACGTTTATAGTTACCATATAAATTCAATTCAGAAAGGGCCCTGTCACCTTTATCTTTTCCTAACACTTCAATTAAACCATGATTAAACAGGTCGCCCTCAAACGGTGTAGGGTTAAGGGTTCCAAGGTACAGCTCAAAATCTTTTGCCATTTTACGAATGGCGCTGCTTTCAAAAAAGAAATCGATCACCATCATTAAATTAAAATTAATACTGTCTTTAACTGTTTTGTAAGTAGCGTTACCAACATTCAATAATTTTACCTGCCCAAGATCTGCACTTAAATTATACCTTCCTTCGGTATATATTTCGCAATTGCTGGTATTCAAACTCACATAATTACCGGGTAAACTCATCTCTAATAATTTTTCTTTGTTAGAGATCTCGTACATATCATTTTCTTTATCGTAAGTTAAAACACCATCGCCTTCAATTACATCTTTAGAACTTCGTGCGCCCTGTAAGGATAAGAACGAGGCATATACCATGTTTGTATCGGAGTTGTAAAACAAACCTGTGCCTATAGGCGCACCTTTTACATCCAATGCTTTTTTAGGAATAGGTATCTGGATATCTTTTGGATTGATCTCACCTGTAAATTGTAAATAGGCCTTACCGATCTTATTACAGTTGTTTACGATCTTGGTTCCCCCTTCGTAAAATAAAAATTCGTTGGTGGCAAATAAATACACTTTACCTGCAAAACTGAAGTGATCGTTAAACTGAAATTTTTCCTTATCATCGATCAAACCTTCAGAAATTGTTTGCCCTGTGGTATCCGGCCGAATAGTATTGAATTTGATGAGGTAAGCTTTTTCGTTCTCATCTAAGTATTGATATTCACCCGACGCTAAATAACTTCTTCTGCTAAAAATATTGGCAGTTGTGTTACGAATGGTGTGAAACTTGGTAACTGTATTTGCAAGAATAGATGAGTTTCTTAACGTATCCATAACCGCGTTTTTAAAAATGGTAACATCGCCGTTGTTGGGGAATATCCTGGCATCGGCCACATTTATAAACGGTACGTTCTTACATTTAATAATGTATTTTTTTAAGTTGTATTTGGCACCTGGCGCAAAAAAGCGGAGCGAATCCTGATTAGGATGAATACTTATAAATTCCGGCCCTTCCAGGTCTAAACCTTTTTCAGCTGCCTCTGTATCAATTTTTTTCTGGGTATCGCCTAGCTCCATCTCTTCCGAATCCATATACCATTTAAAACGGTCCATAAAGGCAATGTATTTGTTCTTATCAAATTTCACATAAGAGCCTTCACCATTGGTAATAAAATCACCCACACGTTGATCAAAATCTATTTTTGCATTTACGTTTACTGTACTAAAGGTAAAACCATCCTCATCAAAAGCTTTTAAATGGAAGTTAGCCGTATCGCTAAACATACGCCGCTTTACAAACAATATTTTACCGGAGGTTAGATCTGCTTTCTCGAATTCGGCTTTTCCGTTACCGGTAAGTTCTTTGTAGGTAAGATCAAAGCGGCCTTTAAAACTTATGTTTTCTTTATAGGCCCTAAATGGTTTTTTAATATCAAAAGCCTGTAAAAGATCTTTGTAAGGCATAAAATGTAAACGCACGGTATCGCCATGTGCTGTAGGAAATTCCGGATTCTCTCCTTCTTTCACATCAAACGTATTGGCTATACCATTGGCACTATCCGGAAAGAAAATAAGATCGGGTACTGTTGAATGACTGGCGCTGAAATTGAGGTCACCACCGCCGCGCAAACCTTTATCACTTAAACGTATCTCCTGGTCGAAGTTAGCCTTGCCACCGTAAAGGGGATAACCACCGGCAGGTGTTTGCCTTATAAAACCGAGTGAATAATCTTTTTGTAAGGTTAATACTTCTCTAAAATCAGGAAAGATACCAGCGGACGAGAATGTACCGTCAAACCGTAAGCCCTCGTTTCGGAAGTTATCCAAGCTATCAATGGCAAACGGATCTAACTTAAAGTAGAATTTATCTTTATTGTAAACGCCTTTAAAAATGCTACGTTTATCGTAAAAGGCGTAACTTTCTTTAAAGCTGGTAAACGATGGAAAGGTTGGTGCACGGCCCCAACCGCTTTTATTCTTAGGCGCGTCAATACGTAATTCTCCATTCACATTCTCAATTAATGTTTTAACTTTTTTAAATGGAATGTTACCGTTAATATCAGGCTCAAAGGCTTCTACGTATATCTTTATAGAATCAATGGTTTTCATTTTAACTTTGAATTCTTCGTAATCAAAAATAAAATCCTTGCCAATGAATTCAAATTTACCGGAAGAGAGCGTGCCGTTAAATAACATTTCGCGGTTCTTCTTTAAAACCAACTCACCGTTTTTAGGGAACATAAATACTTTTTGGGTATCGCTCAATAAAATTTGCTTCACACCACGAACCGTTAGATCGTAATTTAATAAATTTAAAGAAGCGTTATCCTGGCCTTGTATAACTGAATGAAGCGTTATAACGTCGTAATCGTGCTTGTGTTTTAAGTTGTCGGCATAATCAAATAAACGCTGCCTTACTTTTATCATATCGGTCTCAGCATCATAATAGATCAAACCGTAAATAGCCATTTTAAAAATAATGGGACGAAGATCTACCGCTAAAAATTTAATGTACTTGGCAAAATCAACTGTGGTAAATTGCGCCGGCTTATCGTTTGCAGTATAATATTCTATCATTTTAGCGATAGGACTAACGGTTTCTTTACCTTTTATATTTTCTGATTTTTCGCGTGTATAAAAATCACTCGATTCAAAAAAAGCTTCACCCTGAAAATTATTTGGCAAAAAATTAAATACCATTTTTGGTTCATCCAGCTGCCAAAGTATTTGCTCAAAATACATATCGTATTTATGAAACGAATTAGAGAAAGGAGTTTTTTGTAAACCATCCTCGCCACGTAAAATAGTTACCAAACGTTTGTCTACCTGGTAAGTAAAACTTAAACCCGGATGATAAATGGTATCTTTATTTAAAAAGAATTTTACAATACCGGGGTTGGCAACAATTCTTTCTTTACTCATGCCAAACGAGCGCGCAGCAATTTCGAGAAACTTAACGCCATTGCGCTTAAAAATGATGCGTGCCGGGTTAGCATTGGTACCGGAGCCTACAAACTTAGGGCCGCGCATACCAAAACCACCATCGTAATCTACATCAGGATAAATATTTTTTACAACCAAACGTTTGCTGTATGAATCAAAACGCGGGTAAGTTAATTCACCGTTTTCGGTAATGATCCTGTCGGAAAAACGTCCTACCTGTGGTTTGTCAAAAAATTGTTTACCAACAAAAGTAGCTGTATCGCTGGCATAATTTCCTGTTTTGCAATCAATGGTATAACGTTTAATGGTGGCATACACTTCTTTATCCAAACCACAACGCTCCCAGCTTATTTTACCGCTCTTTCCAACAAAATTTCCTATTTGTGGATAAAAAACACCATTTGTATTTTCAATAGCAATACTATCACCACGAGGGTTAACACCAATTAATGTAATATCTTTAAATGTGATTTTTGGAATGGTATCGTAATCAAATTTATAACTTGGCTCTAATGAATAATACACGTACGATGGTGTTTTATAAAACGCGTTGTAACGAAACATATTTTCGCCAAGTACAATAAGCTCTTGCGTGCCGCCAATACCTTTTTTGCCAAGAATTTTCATTAAGCAGGTTTGCCAGTTTTCGAATGTTTCGTGCGGTATTTTTTTTTCGAGCGCAGTATAAAGTGCGGTAAAGTAACCGGTAATGTATGGTACAGGTTTAAGGCGCTTAACTGCCATGGCGTTACAGGCTTTTATAGTTGCTTCTTTATAATAACCCGCAATGTAATTTTCTTCCCAGTATTTGGTAAACGTACGCATGTATGTTTCTGCTTCCAGGCGATTAGAGGTGTTTTCAATAAAATAATTATTTAAGTCATTTATAAATTTTACGGTATCGTTAGATAATTGAGTTCCTTTTTGCGAATGAACAAAAAAAGAAAAAAGCATAAATGCCAGGGCCAGGAGTTGTTTATTGAACTTGCAAAACATAGATAAAATTATTTAACCAAATATAATTAATCAATCAGGTAAATAATAATAATTTTAGGTTTTTTAGACCGATATGTGTTTTGTTGCAGGGCCGGGTTGGTTTAAAAGTATAAACAAGGCAATGTTACAATTTAATTTTTCTTAACTTGCAATAAAATTGTATGTTTGATTGATAATGAACGGACCTGATAGCCAGAAATATTTATCTATTGCTGAATTATTTAACGTTTTAAATAATTACCAACTTAACTATGCCTATAATGGCGATTTTACGAACGATCTTACCGAACGTATTCTGGCGCTTGCCGAAACAAATATGGAAGTGGAAAGTGAATCGCTAAAGATCAAAAAAAAGGTATATTTTATTATTGTAGAGTCGCTTCAAAATATTACAAGGCACCAGGGCAGTAGTAAAGATTCGCGTTTACTGGATGGCTTTTTCTCGATACATAAATTTTTAGGCGGCTATCTTATTGGCTCCGGTAACGAGGTAGAGAATAGTCATATTGCTTCACTTTCGCAAAAGTTGGACAAGGTAAACTCAATGAACGCCGATGAGTTAAAAGATTATCAGAAAGAGGTTTTAAGCGCCGGAGGATTTTCTGAAAAAGGTGGTGCCGGCCTTGGTTTGATAGAGATGGTAAGAAAAAGTGGCAATAAACTTTCTTATGATTTTAAAAAACTGGATGAACAAAACTCCTATTTTTATTTTCAATCAAAGATCACCGAAGCACAGGCAGTTGAGAACACTGTTATTGAGCAGCATAATTACGATGTTGTAAAAAATGTGCATGAGGCTGTAATTGATAATAATTTAAAGATCTTTTTCCAGGGGCAGTTCAGGCATGAGAATGTGCGCAGCCTTTTATCAATGGCCGAGGGCAGTATTTATTTGACAGAAAACTTTAGCTTTAAAAAAACATCGGTTGCAATAATGATAGAATTGTTACAAAACATTAGCTATCACGCAGCGGGAATAAATAACAGCGAAGAGCGCCCGGGTTTGTTTATGGTGGCCGATAATAACAATGTTTGCTCTTTAATAACCGGCAATTACATTGAAAACGCAAAAATAGATGAGGTAATTAAAAAAATAGATTTTGTAAATTCGTTAGATCATGCTGCTATAGAAAAATTGTACCTTGAAACTATTGTACTTGAACAGGATGAACAAAAGCGTGGCGCAGGACTTGGATTTATTGATATACGCATTAAGAGTAAAAATAAAATAGAAATAGAACTTGTACCTTATAAAGATGATAAATCGTTTATCATTATAAAAGCTAATATAAGTTATTAAGCATGGATATATTTAGATTTGATGCCACTGAAGACCTTCCATCTGTTATGTTTGATAACAGTAAAGGTGTTTTTGAGATATCAAAACGTTCTCTGCCCGAGAATGCCATTCTTTTTTACGAACCGTTAATTGAGCATGTAACCGAATATTTAAGAGCGCCAAAAGAAGAGACTAATGTGATACTTCATTTTGATTACATAAGCACTTCCTCAACAAAGCAGGTTATGAAAATGATTATGCTGTTTGATGAATTGAGTAAAACAAAAAAAGTAAATTTAAACTGGAATTATGATAATGGTGACACGGATATGCTGCAAACCGGCAGCAGACTTGAGAAATTGACCGGTATGAAATTTATTTTTAACGAGATCAAACCTTAAAGCCAATTACCAAAACATCATCAATTTGTTTTGATTCCCCTTTCCAGTCTTCAAACGTTTCTTCTAAAACATAATGTTGTTTATCAATAGACAAGGAATAAATATGGGCCAGTAATTTTTCAAAACGTGAGCTCAGAAACTTTTTATTATTTGGTCCGCCTATCTGGTCAATATAACCATCTGTAGTAAGGTAAATCATTTCATTCTCTTTTAAGATCAATTCAACCGCTTCAATTTTTTGTGTTTTATCTACTGCAAATATTCCGTTAATAGAGCTTATTTGCGGCTTGATTTCTTTTGCTCCCATTTCATCAACAATGTATAATGATTGATTAGCCCCAACAAACGAAAGTTTTTTTGTTTTATGATTTAACCGGCAAATGGAAATATCCATTCCATCTGTATTCAGCTCGTCTTTTTCTTTATTGGCTAGTGTTGTAGCAAGACTTGTGGCAAGCGCATTGATAATCTTTGCAGGATCGTTTATTTTTTTATGAATAATGATCTCGTTCAGTAAAGTACTACCAACCATACTTAAAAACGCACCTGGCACGCCATGGCCGGTACAATCTGCAACTACAATGAAGGAGTTATCGCCTTGTTTTGAGTACCAGTAAAAATCGCCGCTTACAATATCTTTTGGGATGTAACTTATAAAAAGATCGGGCAGGTTGACAGTCATTTCTTCTTCAGCAATAAGAATAGATTCCTGTATACGTTTAGCGTAATTTATACTTGAAATAATTTGTGTTTGTTTTTCTTCTACCAAAACTTTCTGATGTTCAACTTCCTGTTTTTGTTGTAAGATAATTTTGTTTGCTTTTTGTTTGTGCCGATTGCTTCTAAAAATAAAAATGGCAAGTACTAACGTAAAAATAAAAGCAATAATAAATAAATTACGTATTTGTTTTTGGCGGTGGCTTTCTTCTCTTGCAAGCGCTTGTTTTTGTTCTTGTTCAAGTTTAGACTGCGCTTCTTTTTGATCGAACTCGTAGTTCATTTCGGCACGAATGCGTTTTTCATTATCCTCCAGCTTCATTAAACTATCGCGAAATTGAATATAAGTACGATAATTAGCTAACGACACTTCAAAATTACCTGCTAATTTTTCTACCTCCGAAAGATCTCGGTACACCTGTCCGATTCCTTCTAACTGTCTTATTTTTTGATAAAGTAATAACGCTTCATTTAGGTATTTTCTTGCTTCGTTTAAAGCAAAGGTTTTTCCGCTATTGTTTTCCGGACTTTTGGCTAAGGCTATGTACGTAGAAGCAATGTTGGCATTTATAAGGGCTAGTTCGGCACGGTTACCAAGCTCTTCAAAGATCTTCATTGCATTGAATTGCATTTCGAACGATTTTTTAAAATTACCTTCTGCATCAAAAATATTAGAAATGTTAAGATAGGCAATAGCTATATTTTTTTTGTTGCCGGTAATTTGCGCAAACTTTAAAAATTTATAGAAGTAGATGAAGGCTTCTTTGTTCTTTCCTTGTTCGGCATAAACCGTACCAATGTTTGAATAAGAAATACCCATAGCGTTTGTATCGCGCATAGCTGTACTTAACTCTAATGTTTTGTTGTAGTATTCTAGGGACCTTTCAAAATCGGCCTGCCTGTCATAAACAATACCTATGTTGTTATAAATGGTGAGCAGGTCTTCTTTAGAGTTAAGCGCATCTGCCAACTTAAGCGCTTTGTAATAATATTCCATCGATGCATCCAGCTTATCCTGCGAACTCAGGATCTCACCAATTTTATTTAAACAAATCGTCGTTTTATAATTGTCGCCTAACTCCTCTCTCAACACAAGCTCTTTTTTATATTGCACCAATGCACCCGCATAACTTTCCTGCATTTCTAACGTGTAAGCAATACTTTGTATAGCATTAGCCAGCCAGTTTTTTGAAACAGAAATATCTAAAGCGCTTACCATTTTTTCGGCCATTATTTTTGAAATGGTGGCGTATTTTATCGCTTTCGAATAATCGCGCCGAGCAACATATTCTTTGCTTAAATTAATAAGGGTATTTATGCGAATAGTATCATCCAAACCCGCCAACGATGATTCTGCATTGAGTGTTTTAATATCTGCCAATAAAGAATCTATTATACGCGTTTGCGCTTTTATCCCTGTTAATGAAAAGATAAGTAGAATAGATAAAAAACAATAAATGTGATTAATATTAGGTTTCACTGGTTTTTTGCTGAAACGAAGAAAAACTAAATTTAGCACATATTTGCAGCGGCTTAAAATATTTTTTAACAGTTATAGCCTTATTTCAGGCTAATTTGTTCATTAAAAAAAAGCTTAAGCAGCCTTTAAAATCAATATCTTTAAGCCTTTAATTTTAACTATGGCAACACTTAAATATTCAGAGCAATTAGCGGATGTAGAACAGGCAAAGAGCCTTGGACTTTTACCTGAAGAATTTGATAAGATAAAAGAGATATTGGGCAGAACGCCTAATTTTACTGAGGTTTCAATTTTTTCGGTTATGTGGAGCGAGCATTGCTCTTATAAAAATTCAATTACCTGGTTAAAAACATTGCCTAAAGATGGCCCGCATATGCTGGCTAAAGCCGGTGAAGAAAACGCAGGATTGGTAGATATTGGCGATGGTCTGGCATGTTGTTTTAAAATAGAATCGCATAACCACCCAAGTGCTATTGAGCCTTATCAGGGTGCTGCAACGGGTGTTGGCGGTATTAACCGCGATATTTTTACGATGGGGGCCCGCCCGATTGCGCAATTAAATTCTTTACGTTTTGGAGATCTTAGCTCTGCTAAAACACAGTGGTTGCTTAAAGGTGTAGTTAAAGGCATTGGTGATTACGGCAATGCTTTTGGTATACCAACGGTTGGCGGCGAAGTGTTTTTTGATGAATGTTACAACGTAAATCCATTGGTAAACGCTATGAGCGTAGGCATTGTAAAGCAAGGAGAAACTGTTAGTGCTACTTCTTATGGCGTTGGTAACCCTGTATTTATTGTAGGATCATCAACCGGTAAAGACGGTATTGCCGGCGCTGCTTTTGCCAGTAAAGATCTTACCGAAGATTCGGCAAAAGACCTTCCATCTGTGCAGGTGGGCGATCCTTTCCAGGAAAAATTACTATTGGAAGCTACTTTAGAAGTTATTAAAACCGGCGCAGTTGTTGGTATGCAGGATATGGGTGCTGCGGGTATTACCTGCTCAACCTCCGAAATGAGTGCCAAAGGCGAGCATGGCATGAACATTTGGTTACATAAAGTGCCAACGCGCCAGGCAGGAATGCATCCTTTTGAAATTTTATTATCAGAATCACAAGAGCGTATGTTGGTGGTGGTTGAAAAAGGAAAAGAAGCTATTGTAAAAGCGGTATTTGATAAATGGGACCTTAACTGCGAGCAAATTGGTGAAGTAACCGCCGGCGACCGTTTAAAATATTACATGAACGATGAGCTGGTTGCAGATGTGCCTGCGGGCGTATTGGTATTAGGCGGTGGCGCACCGGTTTACAAACGTGATTATAAAGAACCTGCGTATTACGCAGAGTCTAAAAAGTTTGATATCAATTCTGTTTTTGAACCAACTGATCTTAAACCTATCATGCAATATTTGGCTAAACATCCAAATTTAGCAAGCAAACGTTGGGTTTATAATCAATACGATAGTATGGTTGGCACAATAAACATGAGCACTAATAAACCAAGCGATGCTGCCATTGTAAACATTAAGGGCAGCAAAAAAGGTTTAGCTATGACTGTTGATTGCAACAGCCGTTATGTAAATGCAGATCCTGAAGTTGGTTGCGCTATTGCGGTGAGTGAAGCGGCCCGTAACATTGTTTGCAGCGGCGGTTTACCAAGTGCTGTAACTAATTGCCTGAATTTTGGTAATCCTTACAATCCTGAAGTGTATTGGCAATTTGTTGGCTCAATAAAAGGCATGAGCAGTGCTTGTTTAAAATTTCAAACCCCGGTTACGGGCGGTAATGTTAGTTTTTATAATCAATCAAGTTACGAAGGTCCTGTATTTCCAACACCTACTATTGGTATGATTGGTATTGTGGAAGATAAAGCTTTACAAACAACTTTGGATTTTAAAAATGAAGACGATATCATTTACTTAATTGGCGAAAGCAAAAATGATATCTCTTCATCTGAATATTTATACAGCTATTGCAAAGTAAAGAACAGCCCGGCGCCGTATTTTAATTTAGATGCAGAGTACAATGTGCAACAAGCAATTAAAGCTGTTATTAAATACAAATTAATTAATTCAGCGCATGATATTAGCGATGGCGGTTTATTTATGACACTTTTAGAAAGCGCTATGGTAAACAATTTAGGTTTTGAAATTGCTACTGATATTGCTATCCGTAAAGATGCTTTCTTGTTTGGTGAGGCTCAAAGCAGGGTATTAGTAAGCGCTTCGGCTGATAATGCTTTAAAACTGGAAACTGAATTAAAAAAACAAAACATCCCGTTCTCTAAATTAGGAACTGTAAAAGGTAAATCAATTGTTATTGATGCCATAAATTACGGAACCGTTAGTGATTACAAGCATTCTTTTGATACAAGTATTGAAGGTTATATGAATTAATATTCTTAATCCCTTGCAGTGCTTTAAGCGCAGTAAGAGGTTTTCATAAAAAAGGCTTCAGAATTCTGAAGCCTTTTTGTTTTATTAATTGTATCCCTCTTAATTATCTTTTATTTTTTAAATTCTCATCGGCAGCTTTTATCATTTCCAAATGGGAGCTTACTTCGGGGGCGGTAGTTTGTGCCCAGGCCTTAATTTCAGCGTCATCGCATTTTTCAGATATTTTATTCAACATGCTTAAAGCATCTTCATGTTTATCTTTCATTTTAGAAATGTAAGCTTTATCATAATCAATGCCTGTTTTTTCAGTTAATTTTTCAAGTTCTTTTCTTTGATCATCCGTAAGATCTGTTGCAAGCGTAACGCCTTTTGTGTTCGCTAACTTTTCAATTTCGAGGTTCATTTTACCATGTGCTTCTATCATCATGGTTGCAATTTTTTTAACTTCGGGAGTGCTAGCATTCAACACTGCATTTTCTGATGCTTTTATCTCGAACATGCCGCCAGAATAAGCATCTACCAAATGCTGTGCTCCTTTTTCTTCCTTTTTGTCAAGATTGGCTTCATTTACTTCTTCTGCAACTTCTTTTTCATCTTTTGTATTAGAGCAAGACGTTGTAAGTGTAAAAATTAAACTAAGCGCTGTAAAGTAACCTGTAATTTTTTTTAGTGTATTCATTTTATTTGATTTTTATTTGTTCGTTATAACTATTATAAAATTATGCCAGTAGCAATTACTGAACAGTGTTGAGCTAATAATGCCATCGGGAAAATATTTACCCAAAACAAGCCCCGCATAATACTGCGGGGCTTGTACTTTAAAAAAAACAATAATTATGAAAATAATTATCTCTTGCTTTTTTTATTTTTTTTACCGTAACGTTTTTTATCAGAATAATCTTCTCCGTAAAATTCGTTATTGCCACGTTCGTAATCGTTATAATGATCATAGTTGCCATCGTTATAACCGTAATTTTTTGAATTACCGTATTTATTAAAAGAGCCATGCTCGTTCTCAAAATAGTTTGAATTACCTGACCCACCCCAGTTTTGGTTATTTTTCATACCGCCATTATTGTATCCAAAGTTTTTATTTGAGCCGTAGCCCTGGCTTTTATAAGAGTTGCCTTCGTTTTGGTTCCAGCCACCGCTATTATAGCCTTTGTTTTGGTTGTATTGGTTATAATTTGGCTGGCTGTAGTAATTACCTGAATTGCCTTGGTTGTAACCACCCTGGTTATAGCCGCCATCATAGTTTTGGTTGTAATTACCACCCATGTTGTAGTCAGAGTTATAACCACTATTATAGCCGCCTTTATGGTGGCCCATGTTACCATAATACTCTTCTTCGTTATAATTAGAATTGTTTTCTATAAACTCCGGATTGTAATTGCCTTGGTTATAGTTACCGCCCCAATTTTTGTTGCCTGAATTGTATTGATTTGATTTATTCCAGTTTTGATTGCCCTGATTATAACCGCCACCATAGTTTTGGCCACTGTTGTAATTTGATGAACCATAGTTTTGACCACTGTTATAATTAGACGAGCCATAATTTTGGTTGCCGTAACCCTGGTTGTAATTCTCATCCCAGTTTTGATTTTGATTACCTGATCCATATTGATTGCCTTGATTAGAATTATAACCACCGCCATAGTTTTTACCGCTGTTATAATTTGATGAACCATAGCTTTGATTGCCGTAGCCCTGGTTGTAATTATCATCCCAGTTTTGATTTTGATTACCCGAGCCATATTGATTGCTCTGGTTGTAACCACCACTATAGTTTTTACCACTGTTGTAATTTGATGAACCATAATTTTGGTTGCCATAACCTTGGTTACTTGAACCATATTGACCCTGGTTATAATTTTGATTATATTGATTTGATCCGCCGTAATTCTGACCTTGATTAGAGCCGTAATTTTGATTGCCGTAGCCTTGATTTCCTTCATTATACTGGTTAGAACCGTAGTTTTGGCTTCCCTGGTTATATTGATTTGACCCCTGGTTATAATTTTCGGCAGATTGGTATGGATCGTTCCAGTATTTATTTTTTGAATTGGTGTAATAATTCTGGTTTTGATTTCCTTGGTTAGAATTGCCTTGGTTGTATTTATTGCCCTGGTTTTGGTTATCCCAATTCTTATTATTCATTTCCGTATTATCATTTTCGTTTGAATACTGATTGCCGGATTTTTTTGAATTATACTCATTTGGATCTGTGTAATCTTTAGAAGAATTATCTTTATCCCAGGTCTTATTTTTTTCAGAGCTGTAATCTGATTTGGAACTATAATCATCGCTTGTTTTTGAGGATGCATTTTTCCCTGTTTGAGAAGTTGTTAAATTTTCTGTAGTTTCCGCCTCTGAATTGCTTGTAGCCGTTTTTGCAGTTGTTGAATTCTCATCATTCTCATAATTAGAATCCTTTTTGTTTTTTACAGTTGACATAGTTAGTTCGTTTTTAGATTAATAAAAAAATTGCTTAGACCATATAACTAGGAAAACCATGCCATAGTATCCATTTGGCTTAATCCCTTTATTTACAAGGGTTTCAAGAATTCTATAATAATTTTAATGCGCATTTAATAGCCCAGTATGATGTCACGGTAAATTAATCCACATGTAGAATCCTTGGGGAATGAGGATTCCCACATTATTTTTTCTTTACCGAGGGCTGTTCGGTTTCGTAATAATTAGAACCGTCAAAGCCTTTTCCTGTGCCTTTATTGTTTTTCAAATGCCCGCCTTTATTATGCTTCTCATCTTTATTTCTTTCTTTATTGCTTGTTTCGCCATTATTTCTTAACGCGCTGCCTTCACCTTTTTTCTTTGCAGATGTTTCGCTTTTTTTAATGATAGAAGTTTTCTTTTTTAAAATAGCCATAACGTTTATTTTTAATTATATACATACAATTAAAAATTGTGCCAGTAAGCCCAGAAAAGAGATGGATTATAAAGATTGTAATTGTGGCATTTCTTTAACGCTATCCAATAGATCGAACAGTTCGTTTCCGGAATCAAGCGTCACTAATTTGGTGCGGGTTTCTTTAAAATTAGGAATACCTTTAAAATAATTTGAATAGTGGTTACGCATTTCCAATAAGCCTAATTTTTCGCCTTTCCATTCGAGCGATTTTTGTAAATGTAATTTGCAAACTTCTACACGATTTACGATTGTTGGTTTTACCAAATGCTCGCCGGTTTTAAAAAAATGTTTTATCTCATTAAAGATCCAAGGGTAGCCAATAGCAGCTCTACCAATCATAATACCATCAATACCATATTTGTTTTTATACTCTAAGGCTTTTTCGGGGCTATCAATATCGCCATTACCAAAAATTGGAATTTTGATACGTGGGTTATTTTTTACTGCTGCGATAGGTTCCCAGTTAGCAGAACCCTTATACATTTGCTGACGTGTACGACCGTGAATAGCTAATGCTTTTATACCAATATCCTGTAGGCGTTCTGCCACTTCCATAATATTTATGGAGTTATCATCCCAACCCAAACGCGTTTTAACGGTAACAGGTAAATTGGTGCTTTTTATAACCGCTTTGGTTAAGCGCACCATCAAATCAACATCTTTTAAAACGCCTGCACCTGCGCCTTTACAAACAACTTTTTTCACAGGGCAACCAAAATTAATATCTACAATATCAGGATTGGCAGCATCAACAATTTTACCTGAAAGGGCCATGGCTTCTTCATCACCGCCAAATATCTGTATTCCTATTGGGCGTTCATAATCAAAAATATCAAGCTTTTTGCGGCTTTTAATGGCATCACGAATCAATCCTTCGCTGCTAATGAATTCGGTGTACATAAGATCTGCTCCATATTGTTTGCAAACTAAACGAAATGGCGGATCACTTACATCCTCCATAGGCGCAAGTAGCAAAGGAAAATCAGGAAGCTCAATATTATCACCGATCTTTATCACAGCGCAAAGATAGTGAATTTAGATGGTATTATTTAACGCCAGGGCTGATAATAAATATCGGCCAAAAGGCTTTCCATGCCTGGTTGAAGCAAATTAACACGGCCGAGAGTTACATTTACATTGATGGTTTGGTTAAGGTAATACAGCTTTTTATAGTTCTTAAAATCTTTTGGTACAAACGGTAAACTAAAGTTTACTTTGTAATTATCGTATTTTAAATTGTTATTGCCATTGGCTGTATTTACAATGCTATTTTCCGAACTGTAAAGTGTTATCTCCACCAATTGGTCTTTCCATTTATTATTAAAATAAATTTGCCCGTTTATTTTAAATGTTTTTGTGTTTTGATTGCTGAGCTGAGGAAAATTTTCTTTTTGTAATTCGGCACGAAAATATAATAAACTATCTTGTGCCCTGTTTATCCAATTATCAGTAGTATCGCCAGGCACTTTAAAATCAGAAAAAGATATTTTTAAGAAAAAATTATTTTTGCTTTCGTCGTAAAATAAATACGAAGGACCTTTTACCGTATAGCAATTATTTGAGTTTTGACAAGACTCAACAGCCGTAGATGAGGACACGAGGTCCTGCGACAGAATTTTAAAAGATATAAAAAAGAAAAAGAGTATATAATGTAATTTCATATATACTCTTTATACGCAAATGCTATGCCAAGGTTTTGTTAATTAAACCTTTCTTCTATTCATGCCCAGTGCTCTCAACATCCAGTTAGGAAGCGGTTTTTCAGGTACACGTTTGCTCAGGTCTAAATACCAGCCCCATTTTTTCATTATCGGTATTTTTTTAGTTTCAACAAATTCTATTAATGCACCATCCGGATCTTCAATGTAAGTAAAGTGTCCTGCTGCTTCACCCATTTCAAAACCTGCACCACCATCTACTGTAAATGGATGCCCAGCTGCTTCGCAAGCTGCTTTTAAAGCCGGCATATTTTTTATATCAAAACATAAATGTATAAAACCAAGATCGCCCCAAAAACGATTTTCAAAAATTTTACGCGGTGTGTAATTTTTTGCTTCTACTAATTCAATATAACTGTTACCGAATAATTTCGAGAAAGGGCCAACACGTTCTTTACTGTGTGTTAAAATAGCACGTTTTGTATTTACCGATCCTCCAGGTAAAACCGAAAGATCAGCATAACTGTCTTCACCTTTATACATTACTTTATCATAACCTAAAACATCGGCATAAAATTTAATAGACTTTTCAATATTGCTAACGCCAATGATCATACCTATTGGTCCTCCAGTCTCTCTTAGGCCTTTTGCAAACCAGACATTGTCTTCAATTATTTCAAATAAATTTCCAAAAGCATCTTCTATAAAAAAATGTTGTTTGCCTACAGGATTTTTAGTAATCTCTCCCAACACCTTTACATTTTTTGATTTAAAAAAATCATAAGATGCTTTTACATTTTCGGTTTTCATTTTCGCACAAAATAAACCAAGGTCACCCAACTGCGGTTTAAAAGCTGCTGCCTGTGGTGTACGGCTGGTGTATTGCCATATCTCAAATCCACCGCCACCTTTCATATTAATAGCTAAAATAGCATGGCGTTTATGTGGTTTGCCTCCTGTGTATGGCAGCATTAAATTGGCCTCTGCGGCTTCTTCAAACACCGGCACATCCATGCCAAAGTTATTATTGTACCACTTAAAGCCTTCGTTAACATTGGCAACACCAATACCAACTTGTTGTATTCCTGAAATTATATAACTCATATATTACAAATATAAGAGTTATAAAAAAGCAAATAATTATTTAATGATTATTTTTTGGCTATAAACCTTGTCGGCCTGTCGGGCCGATATAATATACATTCCTGATACAGGACTAAGCTTTAATGGATAGAATATATCATTACTGATATTTGTAATTATTTCTGTATGCAGAAGTTTACCATCCAGATCATTAACTGTAACAACCATGTCGCCATCTAAATCCACAAAGCTAACACCCGCTTTTCCATTCATATCGCAATAAGCTTTTATACTCCCATCTTTTGTTGTATAAAAATCCACCGCAACCAGTTGTGAATAATCAATTTTGCCACTTTTGCTTACATGAGCAAGCCTGTAATACGAAACACCTTCATAAGGTGCATAATCTGTTTGATTGTATTTTATCAGAGCACTATTGGTGCCTGCCCCGGGTACAACTACAACTTCTTCAAAATCCAATCCGTTTTTTGTTTTTTGAATTATAAATTTATCGTTTTCTTTTTCACCAAAGGTGGTCCAGCTAAGAGCTACTTTATCTAAAATTCTGTTTGCTTCAAAACTTACTAGATTAATTGGCAGCGGACTGACATTATAATTTTTTGTACCAATAGTATAATAGCCATCATCAATAAAAACAAAATTGTTAAAAATAATACGATCTCCGGTAATTGTATTTGCAGTAGCAACCTCCGTCCAGTTGCCCGTTTGAGATGCCCTGAACAAAAGAACGTAATTATTTGTTGGGCCTAAAGCAACTGTTCCTACACCACCATCACTCATATCAAATTCTACATTAGTGTTAATAGTGGTGGAAGTATTTGTAACATCGGCATACCAAATACGAAGCCACCTTGCAGGATTAGGTCCGGATATCCCACCAATATCAACAGTTGTTTGGTAATTAGCAAGGGAGGCATGGCCCGCTAAAATATAATCACCATTATCCAATCCGGAATTAGAGCTTACGGTTAAACCGCCCGAAATAGAAGCAGAAAAAGAAGGATTACTACCGGTGCTTTCTTTACCAATACCGGCAACTTCCCTGTCATAATTACCATTTCCGGGGTTATCGCCTGTATATTTATCATTGGCCGAAAGTGCAATATTATATTTAGCAGAAAGGTAATTATCAACAATTATTTTTGGCGCGGTGGTTAAAGCCTGTCGGTAAATAATAATTTCTGATATATAGCCGCCATACGGCCTTGGGTCTGACGCATCTGTAGTTCCAATAATTATTGGCGATGCGTTATCGGGCACAAAACTACTGGTTTCAGTAGCAGTAATATCCAAAGCTTGTTCATTGTATGTCTTACTTCTGTTTGCTGAGGTAAGTGTACCATCATAAACAACATCAATTAAATAATTATTATTTACGGTGTATACAGTATTAGTGGCATAACGGTCGTTGGTAGTTTGAATATCAACATAAAATTTATTGGAAGTATAATAAAACAGCATAAACGATTGGTCTACTGAAACAGTGGTTCGTTTAGAAACCAGTACACGGGCATCACCAAAATTTTGAGGACGACTTACAGTAAAGAAAGTATAGCCTGCTGTATTATCCAATATGGGCGAGTCGGGGCCAAGCATTTTGTCATTTTGCCCTGAAGCACCATTGTTATCAAACTGTATTGCCGGAAACCCATTAATCACATTTGCGGCAAAAGAGGGCTGTTGCACAGCAACAGTTTGAGCCACATTCATGCCATTTCCCGAAGCGTCGTTCCAGCTTGAAATGGGTGTTGCGTTTACTGAGCTTGAAGTTCCTGCATCAGCCTTTAACCAAAAAACATTAGTAGCACTGGTACCTACACCTGCAGGACCTGTTTGTGAAAACAGGAAAACGGGTAAGCTTAGGATCACTAAAAATATTGCTAAAAACCTCATATAGAAGCATAAAAATATGATTAATACTGATTTTTGAAGCAATATTTAGGCCAATGCCATTATTTATGCGGCTAATTGGGTATCTAAAAAGTTATATTTTTTAGATTTTGTATTTCTACATTCTTAATTACATTTGTGTTCAACAATTCTAAATTAAAAACTATGTACGGCCAACTAAAAGATCAACTACAAAAAACTTTAGCAGAAATTGAAAGCAACGGTTTATTTAAACGCGAACGTGTAATTACCACGCCCATGGATGCGGTTGTAAAAGTTAATGGTAAAGATGTAGTTATTTTTTGTGCTAATAATTATTTAGGCCTTTCATCACACCCAAAAGTAATTGAAGGCGCTAAGAAAGCTTTAGACAGCCATGGTTATGGCATGAGCAGCGTACGATTTATTTGTGGCACGCAGGATATTCATAAAACTTTAGAAAAAAAGATCTCAGATTTTTTAGGTACTGAAGATACTATTTTATACGCAGCAGCATTTGATGCCAACGGTGGTGTATTTGAACCATTATTTGATGAGCAGGATGCAATTATAAGTGATGAGTTAAATCACGCCAGCATTATTGATGGCGTGCGCTTGTGTAAAGCGCAGCGTTACCGTTATAAAAATTGTGATATGGCAGATTTGGAAGAGCAATTAAAAGCTGCACAAAAACAACGTCATCGTATTATAGTAACGGATGGCGTGTTTAGCATGGATGGCTTTGTTGCGCCGCTGGATAAAATTTGTGATCTCGCTGATAAGTATAATGCATTGGTAATGGTAGATGAAAGTCACGCTACCGGGTTTATTGGTAAAACAGGCAGGGGTACTATAGAAGCAAAAGGTGTTATGGGCCGCGTGGATATTGTTACCGGAACCTTAGGCAAAGCTTTAGGCGGAGCCATGGGCGGTTTTACCAGTGCAAAAAAAGAGATCATTGAGATTTTACGTCAGCGTTCACGCCCTTATTTATTTAGCAACTCTTTATCACCGGTAATTGTTGGTGCCAGTATTGCGGTGTTTGATATGTTGAGCGAAACAACAACATTACGCGATAAATTAGAATGGAACGTTAATTACTTTAAAAAAGGAATGAAAGAAGTTGGCTTGGATATTCGTGAAGGTGATAGCGCAATCGTTCCGGTAATGTTATATGATGCAAAATTAGCCCAATCATTTGCCGCTAAGTTATTAGATGAAGGAATTTACGTGATTGGATTTTTCTTTCCGGTTGTGCCAAAAGATAAAGCACGTATTCGTGTGCAATTAAGCGCCGCGCATGAAAAAGAACATTTAGATAAAGCTATTGCCGCTTTTGCTAAAGTAGGTAAAGAGTTGGGTGTTATAAAATAAATTACTTTTTTCTTCTTGCCGCAATCAGCGAAACGTAAAGGATCTTAATGGATTGTTTTGCAGATAAATTTCTTGATATGCAGGCTATGCTAAACGATAGCAGGAAACTTGAAAAGATATTTATAACGCCTATTAATAGAATGCCCGCAAAAATGGTTACAAACTCGAGAGTATGATATACATATACTGATCCCAAAGCTATTCCAAAATTGCCGGATGAAACGGTTACATGACGTATATCAAATGGTAAACCTAAAAAGGTTCCAATATTACCCGCACTTCCTAATATTAATCCTAAAAACAGATTACCAATAATGGCGCCAAGATTTTTTTCTACAAAATCAGCAATCCTGGTAAGAAAAGCGGGCGAATAGTTTTGAGACCAGTCCGGGTGTTCTTTGATTCTTTTCGCAAAATCAGAGAACACAACTTTATTATCATAGTATCCTGTAATAATACCAGCTATTGTTAAAAATATTCCGGTAACAAAGGCGTAAAATAAAGACAGGCTCATTAATGGATGATTAGATCTTAATTGTGCAGCCGCAGTTTTATACTCAAACACTTGATAGTGAAAAAAATATTTTAACCCAAAAGCTATTAAAAAGCAAAGCGGTAATACAATAATTAAATTACCTATTAACGATACAAACTGGCTGCGAATGATCTGCTTTAAAACCGGCGCAACATTTTCAGTGCTTTTATCTTCAATATTCCTTGCAATATAAGAGGCTGTCATAGCCGGCTGTTTAGTGGCCAGTGTAAAGTGTAAAAAATGCATGAGAATAAAACCTATGCCATAGTTTAATCCAAATAATAAACCTTCAAAAAATAAAGACAAGTTTAGCTGGTGTATATAATGTTTAATAAATACAAGACAAACCACAATTAAGCCACCACCCATTGCCGAGCGGAACAGTTTCTTGTTTTCATTTCGTGAAAAGCCAATATAATGCTCACCTTTTTCAGAAGTATGGCTCATAATACGGTAGGCCAGTAAACCGGTATTGGATCGAATAAAATTTTTTATGCTATATTTTTCCTGGTTTGCTTTTAATAACGTAAACGATAACTCTTTAGTGGCTTTAAATTTCGTTTCTTTATCCTGCGAAAAAACATGGATAAGCGCGCGCATTCGTTTTATATGCTGTTCTGCTCGTGTAATTAAAAAAGTAAGCTGCAGGCTGGTTCCCATTTCATCCTTTTTAGCAACAAGCTCTTTAAATATTTTTTCGCAACGCCTTAATTCAATAAGTGATACTAAACTCTTTTCAATTTGAAAATTAGCGTCCTGCTCTTCTGCAAATTCATTAATCGCTCTGTTCAATTCAAAAAAAGGAGAATGAGTATCATCTGCTTCCGGTAATTTTTGAACGATGTAAGGATCTACACCTAAAGTTACCAGCCTGTGAGAAAGTATTACAAGCGCATTTTTTATTTGTGAGTTAATGTTTTTTTGATAATATGAATTATTAAGGATCAAAAATGAAAAAATTTTTGTCCAGTTATCTTCATCTATTTTATTTATCCATACACCACCTTTATTTCCAAATAAAAAAGATAAAAAATTACCAACTTCGGTTTTAGGTGTAACCGGTGGAAAGATCTTGTGTTTTATTTTTTTAAATAGTTCAGAAAAAAATCCCTGGCTTGAATTAATACCATAATCAGTAAACGCGTTTACGAAAAAAGCATTTTCTAAAAAAAGTGTTGTGAATTTTCTTAATTCTTCCTGAAATTGCTCATTTGATTTTTGTTTAAATAACAGATCAGAAAGCCTGGAATTAAAATCATCTTTTACTGCCAGCTTATCTAATTCCTCTAAAAAAGAGAATAGTTTTGGGTATTGGTATTTTTTAAGTTCCATAAGCATCCAAATTTAACAACTACTTTAAAGGATTGGGTACTAATTTCCTCATATAAATTGTATCTTTTGTTAAAAATGTCATTATTTAATCATATAAATAACACTTAAAACGGGAATAAGATTTGATGCCTTTTTATACGATAACTTTTACATATAAAGCCATGTATTCAAAGGAGATTAAGTTAGACCCTGTTTCAAAATTTTTATCAGGAAGATTTTCAAAATTGCTTATAGTAGCAGCAATAGCAATTGTTGCCTATTTAACAACGTAGATCATTCACTCAAAATAAATTGGTGATAAAGAATTTGTTTTGATGTGACCAGCTTTAACATATATTGATTTGGAATTAATTTTGGAAGTGTAAATTCGATTCCTTTATCTGTAATTTCAAAATTGTTTATTTCGGTTTCAATTCCGTTAACTGAAATCACACTTATTCTTTTTGCAGTAGTATTTTGTTCAAATTCAATCGTTAATTTTTCTTTGCTTGGATTTGGATATACTTTTAATTTATTACTGTTAGAATAATTTTTAATAGCATTGGCAATGCTGATCTTGAATGTATCGGCAAAACAATTTAAGCTATCGCTAACCACTATTAACGAATTTGAAAATGCCGGTACCGTATTTTGTTTTGTTTTAATACTGTTATACGACCAGCTGTAACTCCCATTCCACGAGGCTGTAAGCGTTATCGTTTGCGGCGAATTTGAATTAATAAGTTTTACTTTTTGGATATTTTTAAAAACTGTAAATTTATCATACACTACGCTATCTTCTCCAATAAAAAAAGCATCCATCCTGTTTGCATCTACTTCAATAACAGTAGCCATGCCTTTTGCCGCGTTTGAATAATACATGGCATTGTGTGGGAAGGTTGGCTGTATGCCCGTTACTTTTCCTGACGAACCACATACAGCATACACAACTCCCTTGTTACTTATGGTGTCTTTTATATAAGGACAAGAATTCGGCGTTCCATCATAATGCGCCGATGAACTGTCTTTTGCGTGAACTGCTTTATTAAAAGTATCTTCGGTACCTGTATGTCCTTTCATTAGCCACGAACGCTCAAATACATGGCTGTGCCCGTTCAAAACAAGATCTACTCTACTTCTTTCAAATAGTGGTGTTAAATAGGTACGGATGCCAATAAGATCTCCTTCCCAATCAGAATTATGATTACCCATTGTGTAAGCTGGATGATGAAAATAAACGATTGTCCACATTTGATTATTTTGTGCAAGATCTTGCTTTAACCAAACGTATTGTGGTGAAAGCGTATCATACACTTTTAAAGTTTGCTCGGTGCCATACGAATCAATACTTACAAAATGAATATTTCCATAATTATAAGAATAATAAGCACCGGCGCCGGAAGCTAGTCCACCAAGCTCTGCGGCGGTTGGCGTATTAAAAATAGAATAATAGGCTACGTTCTTCGTTTCTGCAGCATTACCATCATTAGCATAATCATGATTGCCAATGCAGGGATACAAAGAAGTGTGATGCATAATAAAATTAGTTTGATAGGGGGCAAAGAATAAATTTGCATACTCATTTGCATAACCTGATTCGTAAGCATTATCTCCAAGAATAAGCCAGCAATTCACATAATTATTTTGCACAAAATTCATAATAGCCTTTTTTGTTTTTATTTGTGTGACCATTCCCGTGCCGCAATCCCCTGTTGCTACTATCCTGATTTTTTTGTTTGTAGTTGGCGCTGTAAAAAAATAAAATGTATCTGTTGCAAAGGTGTTGGACGAATTAGTAACAAAGTAAAAATATTTGGTATCAGGCAATAAACCCCCAATGAAAACCGAATGTTGTTTTGTGGGTGAAAATAAACCCGCGGTATGATTTAAATTATTTTTTGTTAAACCAAATTTTACAATAGAATTGGTTGTAGTATCGGTACGCCAATTAACGCGTATAGAAGTTTGTCCGGCCATTTGCAAATAAGGCCCATAAACTAACGAAGCAATTTGTGAATGTAAAGTGAATGTAAATAAAATTGTAATAACTAAAACTAACTTTTTAAGCATGATTAAAGCTAGCAAAAAAATTAATCCATATTGTTAAAACCCGAAATGTCGCGCCTGTCTTTTTTAGTGGGACGGCCGCTTCCTTTGTCGCGCTTGATGTTAACAGTAAAAAAAACCGAATCTAATTTTTCCTGTTTTGTTTTTGGCGGAGAATGATCTGTGTAGTGTTTTTGCGCTAATTCAAAATTGCCGCGTTTTTCAAGCAAGGCAGTTACTTCAATTATTTTTTTATCGTTCCCAATAGTAAGGGTGTATTTTTCGCCTATTTTTACAATATGTGATGGTTTAAAATTATCACCATCCAGTTTTACTTTACCACCTTTAATTGCATCAGATGCTAATGTGCGCGATTTATACATGCGTATTGCCCATAAATAAGTGTCTGCCCTTACTTCCATTACCGTAAAATAAGAAATTTAGAAACGTAAGACGTTTGTCCATCATTAAGGCGTAAAAAATACATGCCGTTATTTAGATCTGCAACACTTATTGTAGCATTATCAAAAGTAGTTGTAAGATCTAACACTTTTAAAGGCTTGCCGTGTTCATCATAAATAAAACCGTTAAGCTTTGTATTATTAGTTTTATAGACCCTAACAGTAAGATGGTCTGTTACTGTTTGCAGGGGACTGGGATAAACGCTTATGCTTGTATTAAGAACCTCGGGTACAAATATTTTTTTTGCAACTGAGTTTTCTACCGGTATCAATTCTATTTTGTAATAGTTGTGTGTATTAAATACCGGATCATTATGCAAATAACTTATGCTTTCATCTCTTGCCGTATCTCCACACACACCCGGATAATTAAAAACATCAGTAAAATTTATTGAGTCTTTACTGTGTTTAATGATGTAACCACTACAGGATGTGCCTTTTGTAATAGTAAATTTTACAGCAACACCATTTCCAGCTAAAAAAACTTTATAGTTGCTTATGCGCTGGGAAACACCACTTAATGAGAACAGAATAAATATGTAACCAATTAGTTTTTTCATTCTTCGGTTATCCAGGCAAAATCGTTTTTGCCATTGTAATATAAAGTTAATACATAATTGCCTTTTTGCAGCCCTAGCTTTTTGCTATCAATTAACAAGGTGTTGTTACCTTTTTTTATAGCAAGATCTTTTACAACTATCTTTTCAAAGCCTGCTAATAAGGGTTTTGTTAAAACAGCCGTCAGTTTAAGATCTGCAGTTGCTTCAAAACCTACTTTTATTTCCTGAGAAAAAGAAATAGTTTTTTCAAACGTAATTTCCTTTGAATTGTTTTTTTGAAGATCATAGGTAGAGCCTTCATCAAAAATAGCAAATTCAGCATATTCTTTTTTCAAAGGCTTCCAACCTGCAATTATTTTGTTTCGTTCAATTTTTAATATTAAAGAAGTTTCTGTTTGTATGCGTATATTTTGCTTAATGGGTATCGAATTCATTTTGTAATAATCAAACTTTAATCCACCATTGTTGCTAATAGCCATGGTTACATCGGTTTTTCCATAGGCAAAATAATTTTGAGTGTCGTAATACAAAACATACAATATGCCTGTTTTGTCGATTATCATTGCAGGCATAAACTGGTCTTTGTGATTAGGTCTGTATGTTACAAGAATAGGCTCTGTCCATGTTTTGCCGGCATCATCACTGTAAACAACAAAAACATCTTTATTATTTAAACCGTTCTTTTCATCGCTCCAGCTAATGTAAATACGGTTTTTATAAGCATTACTTTTATCAATGGCAATTGCCGGAATGCTATTAAATGCCGATTTATTTTTTACTGCAACTATTACCTGCTTAAAATTGTTCTTTATAAAGTATAAAGAGTCGTTTTCAACCGAAGCTTTGCAAAGTTCACCATCATTATTAGTGCAGGTAGCTTGTAAAGGCAATGAAGTGTTATTGCCTGTGCGCAAATTTATTGCACTCATTTGTGAATGCACGTTAGTACACAACATTAACAAATAATAAAAGAGAAAATATGTTTTAAAAAATTTCAGACTTAAACAGCTTTGTTGCAAAAGTACTACATTTTATTTGCCGTTTTTTTGATATTATCGCTTTTTTCCATAATTAACAAGGCTCTCAGCACATCTTAATTTTTCTAAAAAGCCTGTAATATTTCTTTTTATATGTCCATCAAAATCTTACCTTTAGCCTTTATTTTTTTATGGAAAAATCTACAATAAATACTTATCTGGACCAAAATAAAGACCGCGTATTAAACGAGTTATTGGATCTGTTAAGAATACCTTCTGTAAGCGCAGATAGTGCTTACAAAAATGATGTTATTAAAACTGCAGAAGCGGTTAAGCAACGCCTTATTGAGGCCGGTGCCGATAAAGTGGAATTATGTCAGACAGATGGTTTTCCGGTTGTGTATGGTGAAAAGATCATCGATCCAAAAAAACCAACAATCGTTGTATACGGACATTATGATGTGCAACCGGCCGATCCGCTTGAGTTGTGGAATTCGCCACCTTTTGAACCGGTAATTAAAAAAACAGAGATACATCCTGATGGTGCTATTTTTGCCCGCGGTGCCTGCGATGATAAAGGCCAGATGTACATGCATGTTAAAGCGTTTGAATTAATGATGAAAACAAACACTTTGCCTTGTAATGTAAAATTTATGATTGAGGGTGAAGAAGAAGTTGGCTCGCCAAGCCTTGGCCCATGGATAATTAAAAATAAAGAGAAATTAAAAGGGGATATTATTTTAATTTCAGATACATCTATTATTGCCAATGATACACCAAGTATTGATACAGGCCTTCGTGGTTTAGCTTATATGGAAGTGGAAGTTGTTGGCCCTAATCGTGATTTGCATAGCGGTGTTTATGGAGGCGCAGTTGCTAATCCAATAAATATTTTGTGCAAGATGATAGCAAGCTGTCATGATGAGAATAATCATATTACCATTCCTGATTTTTATGCAGATGTAATGGAACTGAGTGCTGAAGAGCGCGCAGAGATGGCAAAAGCACCTTTTGACCTAAATGATTTTAAAAAAGATCTGAATGTGGATGATGTTTTAGGAGAGAAAGGTTACACAACTATTGAGCGCACAGGTATTCGTCCAACATTGGATGTGAATGGTATTTGGGGCGGTTACACAGGTGAAGGCGCAAAAACAGTGTTACCTTCAAAGGCATTTGCAAAAATAAGCATGCGTTTAGTGCCAAATCAAAATTCAGATAAGATCAGTGCTATCTTTCAAAGGTATTTTGAGAGCATTGCTCCAAAATCAGTTAAAATAGTAGTTAAGCCACATCATGGTGGTGAGCCTTATTTTTTAAGCTCAGAAAATAATGGATTTAAAGCGGCAAGCATGGCCATGCAGGAAACTTACAACAAAAAACCGGTGCCAACACGTGGTGGTGGCAGCATTCCAATTGTGGCATTATTTAGAAAAGAATTAGGTTTAGATAGCATCTTACTTGGTTTTGGATTAGACTCAGATGCTTTGCATTCGCCAAATGAGCATTATGGCTTATTTAATTATTATAAAGGCATTGAAACCATTCCTTTATTTTATAAATACTATACCCAACTTTCTAAAAAATAAAAATGACTACCGGCGAATGGATAGGAACAGTTGGTGTAACATTGCTTTTAATTGCCTTTGCTTTAAATATTGGCAATAAGATCACTTCCGAATCTAAAACCTATTTAGGATTGAATGTTTTGGGCGCTGCATTGGCTGGCATCTCCAGTTATATGATACATTTTACGCCATTTGTTATTTTAGAAAGTGTGTGGACTGTAGCAAGTTTATTAAGTCTGCTTAAAACTCTAAAAAATGAAGCAAATTAAATTCATATTACCAGCCGTTTTATTTTTCACATTTATCTTTACAAGTTGTAAAGAGTTTAAAGAGGTACAATGCACCGGGGTTAAAGATTTTAAGATAAATAAGATCGGTGCTCAGGGTATTGATGCGGATATTATTTTAGGAGTGAAAAACCCGAATAAGATGCGTTTTTCTGTTTACAGAAGTGAGTTTGATGTTATTTACAATGGCGTAAAGCTTGGAAAAGCAAAGCTCTCTAAAAAAGTTAAGATAGAAGGCAATACTGAAAAGAACTACAGCTTTAATTTAAAAAGTAATTTCAAAGATGCCAATCCAATGGATGTAATGAAATTGATAAGCGGTGGAGGCAGAGGAGTTATAGAAGTAACAGGGGATCTTAAAGCAGGTAAATTTTATTTAAAGAAAAAATATCCTGTTAAAGTAAAAGAAAAAGTTGACCTAATGAGTAAAGATTAGTTGAGCGAAGGATCATTTCCAAAATCGGCAAAAATGCTATAGGTGTTTTTAATTTCTGTTAATTGCAGGCGCCATAGGTCTTCGGCCTCATTTCCAAAAAAACCCGACTCAACATTTTTATTAATTAACCAATGTTTTTTTTGAATTTCTCTTTCCAGCTGTCCGCCTGCCCAACCACTATATCCTGCAAAAAATCGCACATCATAGGTTCTTACCTTACCATGTTCTATCATGTGCAGCAATTCATAAAAGTTGCCGCCAAAATAAATATCATCCTTAACTTTAACAGAATCACTTAAATTATGTCCTAACCTGTGAATGTAAAAAAGTTGATCTTTTGCAACAGGGCCACCTTCATAAATAGGAAAGTTGCCATTTTTAATTTCAGGTTTTACATCACGTAATTTAAACTGTGTTTTATAATTTAAAACAAATCCAAGAGATTCATCCTCATTATGATTGGTGATATAAACAACAGAGCGGTTAAAAAAACTGTCTTGCAATAAAGGATGTGCTATGAGAATATTACCTTCCACGAAATAAAGTTAGAGAAATTATTCTAACATCTAAATGTCAGCAAAAAAATTATTCAATAATTAACTTACGCGAAATTTTTGCGCCGTTAATATTAAGGTTAACCAAATAAATTCCGCTTTCAGGAGTTTTAGTTTGGTTGATGTTTAGATTGTGGTGACCGGCATCTAAATTAAGATCTTGTTTTTCTATAATCCGTCCTGTAACATCTGTAATTTTATAATTTATTATTGCCTTGTCGCTTAAAACAAAATCAAGAGTTGTTATACCGTTGCTTGGATTAGGATACAGCTTTAAAAAAATAGAACGTGATAGATCATTTTCTTTCACACCATTTGGTGTATCAAAATTAAGATCATCTAAAAAGAAATTATTCCCATGGCCTGCAACTGAATCTGCTTTAAAATAAAAACGTAATTTTACACTTGCCGTATTTAAGAATGGTGAAAAAGCCGGGTGATTTGAAATGACATACGTTTTAAATTGTGATGAAGTTGGAAAGAATGGTGTTGTTGAAGTGCCGCCTGAACCTGATGCAAGTGAAATATTATTAGGTTGATAAATATCTGTCCACTCACCACCGCAGTCACTGGCCTGAATTTTAAACACATCAGTATTAGATGAGTTATAGCGCGCATACGCATATTTAAAAGAAAAAGAAGCCCCCGGATTATTTAAAAAATCGTAAGACGTTGTTTCTAAAATATTAATATCACTTGCGGGTTCCTGTGACCCGTCAACAAAATAACTTTTAGTTCCTGAAGCAGCAGCAACGATTGATTGTGCCCAGGGCGCACCACCGCTGTTAATGACATTAAATCCCACGGGTAATCCGATAACTTCAAAACTTTCAGAATTGCCGCTGGTGATTGCCGCAGTATTTATTACCAAAACAGTTTTTGTAATTACTGCAGAGCTATTACTGTTTGAAACCTGTAAACTTACAGTTTTAACTCCTGCACTTGGAAAAATGATGTTTGCACTTGAAGCGTTTGGATTTGTTACTGAGGCGCCACCACTGGCAGACCATGACCAGGCTGTAACTGTACCATTATAGGAGTAATCATTAAAAGTAATTGCCTGGCCTGTACATACTGTATATGAATTGTTGTTGCTACCTGCTTCGGCAATCAACTGACAAGGTGATGAAGGATTAATAACACCGGTTGCAATTAAATTAGCATTGGTCCATAAATTACTTCTACCGGCAAGTGTGCTGTTAATGGCGGCTGCCATAACTGCTGCCTGGCCTGCGGTAAACATCATACCGCAACCTGAATAATCTTCATAGTTCTGATGATTTTCGGCTACGCCTGCATTGCAAATGGCAACGGTTGTAGAAGGACAAGTATAAAAACCTTTAGTAACCGGTGTGTCGCCAATACCATCATCGCCACAGGCAATTCCGGGATTACCATTGCCCCAGATATGTGGTACACCAAACCAATGGCCAACTTCGTGTGTTAGTCCGCGTGAGTGTTGTTGTGTTCCTGTTCCAATACTTCCAACTCCACCATGAATGGCAACAATAGCATCCTCTGCGGGGCCTGTAGATCCGGGGGCATAAGCATAAGCACCCGTACTGTTAAACGTTGGAATATCTTTAACAATATAAATATTAAGATATTTAGAAGGATCCCAGGTGTAAATATAATACTGTGGTAAAATATCCCAATGCGCTAAGGGCGTGTAATGGCGTATGATGCCTGTTGTACAATTACCATTAGTATCTTTTGTTGCCAAACGAAATTCAAAATTCACATCAGCCGCCTGGAAAGGAGGAAGAATAGAAATTGTATCCGCATTTTGTTTTCTAAAATCCCTGTTCAAAATATACATAGCATCCAAAATTTGTGCATCGCTAATATTCTCTGATCCACCAAGATGTAATATATGAAACACAACAGGAATAGTATATGCAGGAACTGCAGAAGGTTTTGCTGCAAAGGCAGATTGTTTTATTTTGTTTAGCTGCGCTTCTTTAATAGCAGGATTTGCCGTCCATATTTTTTGCGTTAATTCATCATAACCACAACTTTTTAAATTTTGTGCAATGGAATTACCAAAAGACAGTGCTAATAAAAAAAGAAATAAAAGTGTTTTCATACAATAATTTTATATTTCAAATTTAGAATTGTTTGTATATACAAAACCTAAAAACTCATATCTGGCAAGCTCAGACATATATCTGGCAAAAGGCTTATACAAGTTACAAAATTTAAGACAAATTCTGCAGTTTTCGCAAATGAATTAATTGCTCTTTTTCAGAGGTAAATACCGGCTTATCTTTTTTCTTTAATAACTCGTTTACTTCCTCTAAAATTAAATTATTTTGATAATAATTATCTCGTGCAAAGTGTACAAATTTTAAGATCATGAAGCCATCAAACCAATCAAAAAAGCGTTTTTGAAATTGTTGTTTTGATGTTGTGTTGCTTTTTATTTCTTTTAGTTTTTCTTCAAAATTATTTTCTTTTAAAAATTGTTTTATTGCTTCTGAAAGTAAATTCACTTCAAATGTGTTTTTATAAAGATCGATAGCAAAAAAGGTTTTAAGATCTTCAAATATGGAAAAAGAATAAGTTTTAAAAGGTTCTTCTTTTTTTTCAATAAAATTTTGTTGGGCACGCCCTGTTCCAAAAGGTACCCGTGTACTTATGCGTGCGCTCGGGTAAACAATAGCTGTGTTTAATTCAACCACCTTACCATAATGAAATATTTTAGTTAAAAAATAAAAATCTTCACCTGCCTTTCGCTTATTCATACCACCGGCTTTACAATAAACACTGGCTTTTGCCGCCATGCTGCTGCCTATGGTGTGAAAGGCATAAGGAAAATAGCAATAGTTTAAAGCTTCTTTATAGTAACGCAAAAATAATTCGTAATAAATTATTCCGGTTTTAAGCTGTTCGTCTTTTTCATTTTCAATATCGTGCTCAAAATGCAAGCAAATGGTATTATATGTTTCAGGTTTTGCAGCATATTTTTCCAATTCAACTAAATATTTTTTATTTACCGTACTATCGCCGTCAAAGCAAATCAATAAACCATCATATTCAATCTCTTTAAAACGGCGAATGGCCTCATCCATACCAATTTTGCGCGCCAGGCCAACCCCCGCATGTTTAACCGGAAGGTTGCTTACTAAAATAAAATAGAAGTATATGTTTTTGTAATTTGTAAATTTTTGTTCCAGTTCTTTTTTTTGTTTGTGATGAAAATTGCCGGCTTCTTTGTCTTCAACAGAACAGTTTAAAACAATAATTACTTCTGTAATACATTGCGTTGGCTCGCAATCCAATAATGAATTTAATGTCCTTTCAAGCTCCGGCTCACAATAAGCGGGAATAATGACAGCCTGCTTACAATCTTTGTTAATTGTTTCATTAATAAGTTTTGTTGTATTGCTAAACTTATTTAAATAGGTTTGTGTTATAGAAGTAAACGCACTCACATTACAAAAATAAGTTTATTATGATAATAGCAGCCATAGTTGTAACAGATTTAAATAATGGAATAGGTAAAGACAATCAATTACTTTGCCATTTGCCGGCAGATCTTAAATTTTTTAAAGCTACAACTATGGGTAGCCCTGTTATTATGGGCCGCAAAACCTACGAAAGTATTGGCCGATTGTTACCGGGAAGAAGAAATTTAATTATTACCCGCAGTGGCGATTATAAGGTAGATGGCGCCGAGATCTTTCATTCGGTGGAAGGTGCATTAAAATATTGTACTGAAGAAAAAGTTTTTATTACCGGTGGCGCAGAGATTTTTAAAATATCTATGAGTCTTATAAATGTTATTTACCGAACTGTTATTGATCACAAATTTGAAGCCGATACTTTTTTTCCGGAAATTAATAAAGCAGAATTTAAATTAGTTTGGGAAGAGCCTCATAAAGCTGACGAAAAAAATAAATTCGATTTCAGATTTCAGAAGTGGGAGAGAATTAAGTAAATATTTAACCACTAAGATCAAGGAAGGCGCGAAGGCCTCAAAGCTTATTTTTTTGTGTTCTTTGTGAAAGCACTTTGTGAGCTTTGTGGTTAAACTAATCAATTATCAATTTTTCGTTATTATACTTAAATAATTTCAGCTCTTGCGCTTTTGCAAATAATAATTCTACAGCGTTAATTCCTTTTTCACCAAGATCAATAGAAAAATCGTTTACGTAAAGTGCAATGTGCTTTTTCATTACCTCTTCGCTCATTTCCTGTGCATGCGCCTTTACATAATCCATACAACTTTCAGGATTGGCATAAGCATATTCAACACTTTTTCTGATGAGGCGATTTACTTTTTGATGAAGTTCAGGATCTAAATTTCGTTTTATAACAATACCACCAAGCGGAATAGGAGCGTGAATCATGGCATCCCAGTATTCGCCAAGGTCCATTATTTTTTCAAGACCACGTTCCATATAAGTAAACCTGTTTTCATGAATGATCAATCCGGCATCTACTTCTCCACTTAAAACCGCGTTTTCTATCTCGCTAAAAACGTATTCTTTTTTATTGGTAAGTTTTGGAAAAGCAATGGATAAAAGCAGGTTAGCAGTTGTGTATTTACCCGGAATTGCCACTTTCATGTTATCCAGGTTAAGTTTAAATTTTTTTGAGTGTACCAATAGTGGCCCACAATTAAAGCCCAAGGCGCTTCCAGCTTTTAATAAAATGTAGTGATCTAAAGCATAAGCGTAAGCATGATAACTTAGTTTTGTAATATCCAGGTAACCGTGTAGGGCCTTTTGGTTAAGGGTTTCAACATCTTCTAACCGTACTTCAAATTGCAAACCTTCGGTATCAATTTTACCGTGAATTAATGCATCAAAAATAAAACAATCGTTCGGGCAGGGCGAATATCCTATTGTCAACTTCATTTGTTTAAGTCTGTAATAAGTGAAACAACAAAAGCGTTTAAATTGTTTATGGCTAAAGGCATATTCCATTTACTTTTATCACGTTTTTCAACGTAATTAGAAACCGCCCTGAGCTGGTAATAATTTTCTGATAGTCCGGCACAAGCTCTCAAAAATGCAGCGCCTTCCATACTTTCAACATCGGCATCAAAAAGTGATGAGATTTTTTTGATGCTCTCTTCATTGCCGTGCACTTTGTTAACCGTAATACCTTTAACCTTTTTTAAATTATTTAGTTTTAAATTATCAACTATTAAATGACTATGATAAATATTTGTTCCGCCTAAATTCATATCGGCGTATTTAATATGTAAGTTACCATCTTCAGCACCCATTTCACTGATGGTATCTTCAATAACATTTACCACTTCACCAATTTGTATGCTACGGTTAAAAGTACCGCAAACTCCCATATTTATAACGTGATCAAATAAATTGTGCGATGATCTGCCCATATGATAGGCTGTGTTTACCATGCCTACACCGGTTATAAGAATGGAGAGGTCCGGGCCTTCATCTGCAAGAAACATTCCTTCTTCAGAATGCGTTTTTATTTTAAAATGTTCCAGCAAAGGAGCTACTTCAAATTTTGTTGCTGCAACTATTAAAAACTTAGGCATGATCAAAATTAAACATTACAATTTAATTAGCCGCAGGTTTTGTAAATCTGCACGGGTTTTCTTTTGCAATAATTAAAATGATCTGTGTAATCTGTGGCAAAATATAATGGATTTACTTAAATTTGCCCCCATGGTTTATCTTACCCGTCACGAACATTTTAACGCTGCCCACAAATTATACAATCCTAACTGGAGTGAAGAAAAGAACACCGAGGTTTTTGGAAAATGTGCTAATGCTAATTGGCATGGGCATAATTATGAATTAATGGTAACCATAAAAGGTAAAGTAAACGCTGAGACGGGTTTTTTAATGGATGCAAAAGCTTTAAGTGTTATTTTGCAGCAACATGTTTGCGAAAAATTAGATCACCGCAACCTTAATTTAGATGTTGATTTTATGAAAGGTGTATTGGCTAGTACAGAGAACCTGGCTATGGCCATTTGGAAGCAAATTATACCACATTTGCCCAAAGGTGTTGATTTACATTGTGTTAAATTATATGAAACACCTCGTATTTGTGTAGAATACTACGGAGAATAAGCTCTTTTTTAATAATTATTCTTAACTTTATTCTCTGAAACAATTTTGTAAAATTGTATATCAAATTTATAAACTCTTTGTAAGCAAACTTCTTACACGCCGTTTATAAAACTTAATTAGTATAGCCTAACCACCTATTTCTGATTTAAAAAAAAGAATATGGACAATAAAGTTGCCGTTTATCGGAAAGAACATTTTAATGCAGCTCACAGGCTGCATAATCCGGCATTAAGCGATGTTGAAAATGCTGAACTTTTTGGTAAATGTAATTATGCCAATTATCATGGGCATAATTATGAATTAATTGTGAAAGTAATAGGTGAAGTTAACCCAAAAACCGGTTATGTAATAGACCTTAAAGTTTTAGGCGATCTTATAAAAGAATTGGTGATAGAAAAATTCGATCACAAGAATTTGAATTTAGATACAGTTGAATTTAAAAACTTAAATCCAACAGCAGAGAATATTGCAATAGTAATATACAATATGCTTCGTCCAAAAATTGACAAAAAATACGAACTAAAAATTGTTTTATATGAAACAGAAAGAAATTATGTTGAATACCCTGCATAAAGATGATATAAATTTAAGCGAGATGAGTGCTGATGAGATTGGGAACGAGCATATAGGTACAAGCATTGAAACGCCAATGAAAAAAGATGCGTTTGTAATGACAAACGAAGAAAAAATAAAAAAAATTGAATCTCACTTTAAAGAGATCATGGAAACTTTGGGTTTGGATCTTACCGATGACAGCTTAAAAGGAACACCGCAGCGGGTTGCAAAAATGTATGTGACAGAAATTTTTAGCGGCTTAGATCCTGCCAATAAACCTTCGGCAAAATTATTTGAAAATAAATATAAATACAACCAAATGCTGGTTGAAAAGGATATTACTTTTTACAGTAATTGCGAACATCACTTTGTACCTATTTTTGGAAAAGCACATGTAGCCTATATTTCAAACGGTAAGGTAATTGGTTTATCAAAGCTTAATCGTATTGTGCAGTATTTTGCAAAACGCCCGCAGGTACAAGAGCGTTTAACAGTACAAATAGCAAAAGAATTGCAAAATGTTTTAAAAACCGAAGACGTTGCTATTTTAATTGACGCGAAACATTTATGCGTTTCGTCAAGAGGTGTGCAGGATCATAATTCTGCAACTGTAACTTCTTTTTATGGTGGTAAGTTTGCGGGTGAAACTACTAAACAGGAGTTTTTAAAATATATTGAAATGAAAACTCAATATTAATCATCAACTTCATCTATTTCTATTTGTTTTATTTATGATAAAATACTTTTACAAGGTATTTTTTCTGTTCAATCCTTATTGATTCCGCTCTGTGTAATTTTCAATTTGAGCTTTTGTAACTATAAAAGAAAAAAACTGTTACTCTTAACCGGCAACAACCAAATTTTTAGTAATACTTTCATTTGAATTGAAGCCCCCTTCTTATTCCCCCAAAGGGGGAAAGATAGAACAGCATCCATTATACTATTATGCTTTATCATCTTGCAATAACAAAGCGTTTATTCACTCCATTTAAATTAAGATAGTAAACACCATTCGGCAAGTCAAATACATTTATTGATCCTGAATTATTTTTAAAACTAATCTCTTCTTCTCCGATTAATTGCCCAATGGAATTATAGATAAGTATTTGGCTAATTTCAATATTAGTTTGTACATTAAATGCAATATTTAATTCATCGTTTGCAGGATTTGGATATAAATTAATGCTATTTAAAAGTGTTTCCTGCTCACTTAAGCCCGTTGCACTCGCATAAACAATAACCGTATCATATTTTATGTTACCACAAATATCCTGTTTTACCATATAGGTTTGTGTTGTTGTAGCAACTGTAACATTAATACCTGCCGCTGTATCAATTGCTGTTGTTGTATTCGGCAAATGATACCACATACAAGCTTCATCAATACCAACGTCCTGCGGTCTTCCTATATAAACAGTATTAAAGGGTATTCCCCAAATATCGGGTCCAGCGTATGCGGGGAGATCTATATCTATTACACTAATATCATCGTACAGAATATCTGATGCAATTATTGGTAAATTCGCAGGATTGATAATTACTGAATTTGTTGCTACATCGCTTTTAAAATTTCCTAATGTCATATATTTTTCAGATCCATTGGCTGTAAAAGTACCAGTTAATAAAGACCAATTCAATGTATCTGACAATATATTATTTGTAGGGTTTTGTATTTGTGGTGTTAAAAAAGTAATTGGCTTTTCACAAAGAGTTATTGTATCAGTAGTGCTGTCCCCAAAATATACTCCAAATCCATCTACGCCATAAGTACATTGATTAGTGATGTTATAAAATATTTTTACGCAATAGGTTTTCCCAGCTTGCAAAACTCCTTTCAATCTATTTCGTGAATACCCTCTAAGGGTTTGTTGTGTGTTTGGTTTAAAAAAAAGAGTACTTATAAAATAGTTATTTCCAGTTCTTGGCCATTGATGCGTATAGCTACTATTTGGCACTTGTCCTGTTGGCGACAAAGAAGTTAGAATCGCACCAAAAAACTTATTTGTATCTAAGGAGCTCCAATATTTTGCAATCAATGGAGTAAAAGATTGGTTACAGTTCAGGCAATTTTCAAAACTGCCGTTATTGACATAGTTTGCAATTTGCGCATCGCTTGACTTTGTAAAAAGAAAAAACAAGATGAGCAAAAAGCCCATCTTGCTTTTATATAAAAAACTATTACATTTAATCGGCAATAACCAATTTTTTAGTAATACTTTCATTAGTACTGTTTTTAATCGTTATTAAATAAACACCTGCTTTGGTATTTACATCTAAGTTAACAATAAAATTGCTTGTATTTACAGTATTGCTATAAATTAACTTACCTGCAATATCGGTAATTGTAACAGTTAAAGCGTCGCTTTCAGCTTTGCTAACCAAAGTAAAATTACCTTTTGTAGGATTAGGGAACAATTCTACATTCCAGTTATTTTTTATGGTTTCTTTAACTGAAGCATTTGTTAAACGGCTACCGCTAGATAGGTTAGTATTACAATCTTCTTTGTAAACTTTAATCGTTTTGTAAATTAAATTATATAAAGCACGGGCTTGGTAAACAATTGATCCATCTATACCCGGGCAAAGCTTAGCCAAATTAATTAGTGTAGCACTATCAGCTGAAGTAAAACTACCATTTTTATATTTTGCTAATACAGCGTAATAGTTTTTGTAATTACTTTCTACTCCATTAATAGCACTAACAGCATTATTAATACTTTGTGCTTGCGATATTTGCCCATTGTATAAATTAGCTTCTACTTGTTTAAATTTATCCATGCTGCTATTTGCTTTGCTATTATAAAAATTAACATAGGTAGTATTACTGTTTTTAACAGAAGGGTTAGCATCTAAATAACGGTAAGTAGTATTATCTGCTACATACTGCTCTTCTGCACTTGCATTCGCAGCATTTGCGCTTAACATAGAGGGTGAGCTTGATGAAGAAGACGATTGCGCCATCATTGAAGGTGGTGGAATGCTACCGCAAACATAAGTACCTGTTGTTGTTGGTGTATTAGCTACAACTCCATAAGTTAAGCCAAATACTGGCCCTCCCGGAGTTGGCGGAATCCAAACGCCGGCATTCTGTATCCAAAGTTTAGAATTTACCGCATCGCTCGCTCCATCAACATAAGTACCGTTTGCACCTGTCCAACTACCCCACCAACGGTTGTCACTTGGCGCACCACTATTACCTTGTGTTCCAATAATACCGTTGTTCGACAGTATCATACCTCTTGCATGGTTGCTCATATCGTTACCTTTCCATGTACTGCCATTACTGCTGCTATTAAATTCAAAGCCTTGGTAAGAAGTATTTAGAGTATTACACGTAACACCACTAACAGGGCTTGCGCCAACATAAACTAAAGTTACAAGCGTATTTGTAGTATTTACGCCTGTTAATTTGTTGTTTGCAATTGTTGTAACAGCAGAAATATTACCGCTAGCACTAATACCCTTTTGTGTAGCAGCAATGGTGGCATCGTTTAATAAAGTAACAGTGTTGGTTAATATACTTGTTGGATAACCAAAAGCATCAACATAAACTCCACGCCATGCTCTATTCACTTCATTATTTGCAACACGTAAACCAATGCCAGCAATACTATTCCAACCTGCATTAGAAGTAGAACCCAAATAAACAGCATTGTTTAAAAATGCTGTGCCTATTGCCGTACCATTTGTTAACTGTGCTCCAAAATAATTGTAATCAATTAATATGTTGTTAGCTAAAATACCATTGTATGTGTTTGCACCGTAAGTATAAGTTCCCGGAGCAACAGTAATAGCAACTGCGTTGTTAATGTTATTGAATTTATTATAGCGTATGTTATGCTCAAAGCGGTTAGTAGCGTTTGTAATACCATAAGCGCCCGGTAATAATAATGCACTTGTTGCTGCAGTTGTTGTTTGCGTGCTTCTGAAAGTAGCATAATTGCAATCTAAACGGTAAACATTTATTGCTTCAACCGCACGGTGGCAATTCCAAAAACGGTTACCAACGCCATAACTTGTACTATAAGTACCGCTGGTAGTTAAATTTAATTTTGCATTTAAGTTAGAGTTAACCTCACTCTTGATGGCGGTTCCTCCTGCATAATAGCATTTTGGGCAGAAATAAACACGCTGCGAGTTTTGATATACGTTGTTTATACTACTTACATTACTGTTTGTTGCATCAATACCAAATAACAACGCATCAAATAAATTAAAATCATCGTGGGGTTGTGTACCGCCTACTGAACCAATTTCAACACCATAATAGTTACTGCCCGATGTAATACCACTATTAATTATTTGTACACCTATACGAGCCGATTGGTTAGTGTATGGTGCTTTAAGGTTAACAATGGCGGCACTTTGTAATAGGTAAGGCACGGCTAAACCTGTTGTTGGGTTGGTAGCTGCTCTTAAAATAGTTAAATTAGCATAAGGCCATGCTGTCGGCGTAAACGTAAAGTTACGTGATGAAAACACGTTAGCCGAAATAGCAAAAGGATAATTAGCTGAATTTTTTTGAAAACCATCAATCTTAATAGAAATGTAGTTTTTATTAAACACAGTATTATAAACCTGTAAAATAGGATTTACGGTGCTTGTTGTGTTAGCGGAAACATCCATGGCTATAATGGCATCTTCAATCAAATTTTCTTTAGTTGAAACCACCTTACCGCCATCCTGCACAACAATACCCTGCCACATAGAAGTACCACAAGCATATAAGTGAGCTGTTTGAAGTAAAAGTTTTGAACCATTACTTACAATTATTTTTACATTAGGCGCAAATAAAAATTGTGCATTAGACAGATTAACCACTGAACCCGCTGGTATAGTAACATCATTATTAAAAACTAAAGGTGTGTTATATAATGTACCTACTGTATTTGTTGGAAATGTTAAGCCAGCGTAAGCAGTTATCGTTGACGTACAGCAATTCGATTGAACAGCAACCGCAAAGGTATTGGTTACAATGCAACCACCCGATAATGCCGTAACTGTATAAACTGTTGTTATTGCAGGAGTAAACGTTTGACTTGCTCCAACGTTACCGCTAGGCGTCCATGTATAACTTAATCCATGGGTTCCACTTGCCGTAAGTGTAGTGGTTGATTGCCCTTGATTTAAGCAGATCAAAGTTGGAGTACCGCTAACGGCAAAAGAACCGGGAGGGTTATAGATGGTAACCTGCACTGTTGTAGTTGCAGTACAGCCATTAGACGCTGTGCCAGTGACAGTATATACTGTTGTTGCAGTTGGCGTTACTACAATAGTTGATCCAAAAATGCTTCCGGGCATCCATGTAAATGTTGCAGGCCCAATGCTTGCATTTGCAGTTAGTGTAGTGCTATAATTAGCGCAAATGGTAGAACTTGGGATTGTTGAAATTGACTGGGGAAAATAATTAACTTGAACCGTTGTACTTGCTACACCTGCACAGCCTGGAACAGATCCAAGCAAAGTATAGGTTGTAGATATTGTTGGAGTTACAACCAATGAACTACCTGTAAAATTACCAGGCATCCATGTAAAGGTTGTTGCTCCATTACTACTACTTGCGGTTAAAGTACTTGAGCCTGCACAAATTTGAGTATTACTTGCAACAGCGCTTACGGTTAATATCGGTACAACGGAAACTTTATCAATGTATAGATACGCTGTTTGCCATCCAAAGTAAAACCCCTGCCCACAAACTGTAGACGGAGCGACATACAATGAACTTGTTCCAATAGGACGTCCTATGGTTAAATATTGTTCATTTCCAGTCGCTGTGTATTGAAGATTGACTTGTTTCCAATTGACCATATCGTTTAATAACGTAGTATTAGTTTCTATAGCCGATGGTGTCATTGGCAGAATTGTGCCGTTAGGCACAGAAATTTGAGTGCTATTTAGATAAACTAGACATACAAGGAATATACCCAGCTCTTGATTCTGCTGAAGAATACTCCTTTTATGCAGAAAAAGCCTATCCGATTCCAGACGACAGACGTAAATATTTTTTTAGTCTAATTGAAAACAAAGAACCATATACTGGTTACAAATTGCTTTGTCTTTTGGCAGAACACAATATTGTAAAATCCGTTTGGACAACCAATTTTGACGGTTTAATTGTTCGTTCTGCTCACCAAAACAGGCTGACACCAATTGAAATAACTTTAGATAATCCAGATAGAATTTATAGAACCCAAAGCAGTAAAGAATTATTGACAATTGCTTTGCACGGTGATTATAAATATTCAACATTAAAAAATACTGAAAGAGAACTAGATAATCAAAATGACACCTTCAAAGACAAATTTGCAAACTATCACATAGACAAAAATCTAATTGTAATTGGATATAGTGGAAGAGATAAATCATTAATGAATGCAATCTTAAATGCTTTCTCTAAACAAGGTGCGGGAAGATTATACTGGTGCGGATATGGTGACCAAATCAATAAAGAAGTACTTGAATTAATACATAAGATTCGTCAATCAGGCAGAGAAGCATATTATGTGTCAACAGACGGTTTTGACAAAACATTAATTCATTTATCTAAATCTGCTTTTGAAGGGAAGGTATCAATAGAAAAACAAATTCAAGAAGCATTAGAATCTTCCCAAAATGAGGAGTATTTTAAGACTGAATTTAATTTGAATTTTGTCAAAACAGATAAATACATAAAAAGCAATCTTCACCCAATTACATTTCCGAAAGAAATATTTCAGTTTGAAGTAGATTACAAAGACCAAAAGCCTTGGAGTTTCTTAAAGGAATCAACTAAAAATACAACTGTATGTGCTGTTCCGTTTAAGAAAAAGGTTTTTGCCATTGGAACATTAACCGATATTGACAAAATCTTTAAATCTCAACTTAAATCGGAAATCAAAAGAGAACCTATTTCAAAATTCGACATTGACAATGTTGCTGCGTTCAGGTCTTTAATGTTGACAGCTATTTTAAAATACTTCGCATCGAAATATGCAGTTGATACAAACTTAAAAGACAAACTTTGGTTGAAAAATATTGAAAGTAAAAAGGGAACAATAAACATACACAAAGCAGTGTATCTTTCATTTTACTTCGATAATAATAAAAACTTTGCCTACTTATCTTTCATTCCCGCAATACATCTAACATCTACAGAAGACATTTCAAAACAAGAAAAGTTACTAATAAGCAAAGGTCAATTAGAAAAATTATACAATGACCAATATGACAACTCTCTAAGCTTTTGGAATAGCATTTTATTTCCTAACCAGAGGACGAAATTTGAATATCCTGAAAATTCAGGAACGGGTTTTGAATTTAGTATATCGTCAAACACAGCATTTGGTGAAATTAATGTTTTAGATAATAATTATAGAGCATATCACCCAAGAGAATATAATCATAACCAAACCCAATTTAAAGGGGTTCAATTTTTAGAACCACAATTAATTTTTAGAAATTTAGAAACGAACGCAGAGTTTAAAGACTATCACCCAATGCGAGGTTTGGTAAACAATAGACCTTTTGACGTAAATCTCAATGGGGTTATCTACTCTAGTGAAGTCAATCTTTCTGTAATATGTGGTAATAAATACTCAAATAAGTTTTATGATTTTCTTTCAAAACTCCAAACGAAACATTTAACAGGCAACATAAATCCTGAATATTTGATTGATTATCCAGGATTTTCAAGTGTATTTAATTTGCCTATAAATATTCCAAGTTTTGAGAACAATGAAAAATGGCTGAATATTGAGTTTGTTGCCAATAACGAATTAAGCAATCACGAAAACGCTATAAAATTAGCACGACTTATAACTTCAAAAATAGAACACATAGACAATAGCCAAAGTAGAAGCACTGTTGTAATTTTTATTCCAAATGAATGGCAGCCATTTGAATCTTACATAAACGAAGGCGAAAGTTTTGACTTACATGACTACATTAAGGCATTTTCTGCTTCAAAAGGTATTTCTACACAATTAATACGGGAAGAAACATTAGAAGATAATTTAAAATGCCAAATATATTGGTGGCTTTCATTGTCTTTTTATGTGAAATCGTTAAGAACACCCTGGATTTTGAATAATCAGGAAAAGAACACAGCGTATGCAGGTATTGGTTATAGCGTTTCCCGAATCCAAGACAAATCTGAAATAGTTATTGGATGTAGTCATATATACGATAACAATGGACAAGGATTAAAATATAGGCTATCAAAAATTGACAATTATTATTTAGACAAAAAGGACAATCCCTATCTATCATTTAAAGACGCATTTCAATTCGGAGTTTCAATTAGAGAATTATTTCATCAATCGCTTGATAAATTACCTGAACGAGTTGTAATACACAAAAGAACTCGTTTTACAGAAGAAGAAATCAACGGAATTAAAGCCAGTCTAAATAAAGCAGGAATAAAGAAAATTGACCTTATTGAAATTAGTTACGAAGCTGATGCACGATTTGTGGCAATGAGTGTTTACAATAATAATTTACAAGTTGACAAATTTCCAATTTCAAGGGGGACTTGTATTGTAACAAACAAACATACTGCACTATTATGGACGCACGGTATAGTTCCGTCTGTTAGACAACCTAATTATAAATTTTATCTTGGTGGTCGCAGTATTCCTGCACCAATCAAAATAATAAAACATTACGGAGATTCAAACATAAATACAATTGCGACTGAAATTTTAGGACTAACAAAGATGAATTGGAATTCACTTGACTTGTATTCCAAACTTCCATCAACTATTGATTCTTCAAATCAAATCGCTCGGATTGGTAAATTGCTTTCAAGATTTGAAGGTAAAACTTATGACTATAGACTTTTTATATAAAGGACAAAAATGATTGCAATACAAGACAAATCAACGAAAATAAGAACGGCAGCTGCTAACATGCGTTTGGCATCATGCGGGGTGAAGTGCTTATATTCAAGTTCAGTTTTTCAAATCAACTTTAGTGCTGGGTTGACAGTTTTATGCTCCGAAATCCCGCACGAACGCCAAGCGAAAAACCGTTCCAAAGAAAACAAATAAAAAAAGGGCGCCCTTAAAGCGCCCTCTCATTTTTAAAGTAAAAGTTCCCTTACTTAAACCTTTTCACTACCAGTTTTAAAAAAACAGATACGCTAAAGCTTACCACGGCACCTACTGCCGCTAAAACAACTGTTTTAATAATGTCCGGCGAACCAATGTTGCCTATTACAGTTAAAACTGTACCACAAACAGTGCCAAGCACAGTGCCATGATGTATGTTTACCGCTGTAGCCATAATAGTTTTAGCATTTACTCTTTTCTACCGCACATACTTCTTTGCTATGGTAGCTAGTTTCAACTTTCGGAACTCCAATTTTACCGCAAGGACTAATATCAGTTTCCATTTTCATAGTTAACCAATCTTCATCTCCATTTCTTCCGGCGTCAGCTTTAGTAAGCTTTCCAATTGTTGCAACGGAATCAATCTGTACATTTTTTTGATCTGAGGTTTTCATGTTAACCTGTAATTCTACTATTACGCTAGCAGAATTCTGTTTTTCATTTTTTTCCATTTTAATAGTTTTAAAATTGATACTTTGTTTATTTGTCGTCTTTAACACTTACCTGGCTTGCTGCTGTTAAAACAGTGCCTCCAACGATCATGTATCCTCCTAATTGGATTACTAAGGCTGGCAATAGCACTGGGGTACCAACTAAAACGCCGCCAATGGCTGCCAGCATTAAGCCGGCTAGCCTCAGTTTTTTAAAGAACAATGGCGTTTCTGCTTTTGCACGTTGGCCTATAGCCCCTAAAAATTTTCCATTTTGATTTTCCATTTTACCTCCTTAAATTATTTCAATTATACATAATGAATTAGTAGTATCAGTTTTTAGCGAATACTGAACGTTATTTATCAGCTGAAAGAATTGCAACTGTAACAAAAACAAATTCGTTCCTGTGCCTACAGGTGCTGCTACAGGTGTTAAAACAACGTTATTAACGGTTGTATCAATTAACATGTTAACTGCGTTCGTTTCTTGCAGGTCATAAGCATTGTTTGCAAAATCAATATTCAGCCAGGCACCGTTGAATGTTACATGCGTCGCGCCCTCAGGAAACATCACATGATCTAGTGGAATAAGGTTGTTAATACTGATAACACCGGTAGATGTATTCACAGAGTATGCTTTTTTGAGCACTGTTTCTAAGATCGCGTTATTATTAAGGTCAAATTTCTTTAATAATGCTTGTGCGGCAGTTGTTGTAATACCTACGCCAACGTTTCGAAGTCCACGTACACTTGTTGAATCAAGATTTTTGATCTTGCTCATGATCTTGTGTAGTCGTGTATTTACTTTGTCATCCGAGCCTTTTATCATCATCGTGTGTAAAGCCCTTCTTAATAATTTACCTGAAGCCGCAGCAGTTGCAAATTCAACACCGTTCTCTCTTGTACGAATAAAAGCCGGATCGTTTTTAATACGTTCCGCACTTACCCCGCCTTTTTTACGCACAAAGAACTTACCATCTTTTCTTTTAAAGAATGTCAAATTGTCTATTGTGCCTTGTATTGGTACTAAACCTTCTTGTTTTGCCATAATTTCTATTTTTTTAAATGAATGTTTTATTTAATTTTAAAAGTGTTGCAACACATCAAACATAATTTTATCGCGAATAAATCTGTTTGACACTACAAAACTAAATCAAGAATTGCCCGATTTTACAAATCCAATTTTAAAGAACTCTAAAGACGCTTAAAGATGTTCTAAGACTGTTATTGACTATATAAAGTCTTTCAGAAAACTTGTTGGGAAAATTCTGTTACAGTTATGTTACAGTTATGTTACGGTTATGTAGAGGTTATGATGGTGTTATAGAAGGCTTATAAAAGATCGTGAGGAAAGGATTTAGTGAAATGTAATTCACCTGTATGTTAGATAAAAATATCAGCCAATGCCATCTTTTTTGTAGTGCCGGGGGGGTCAATACTGGCATAAGCTGAGAAATAAGCACCTTGAGATAAAAAACGCATTGAATCCACGGCTATTGTATAACGTACCGCTCCTATTTGCTTCATTATTCCAAATGGTAAGCTAATAGTAGAGTCTGGATTTAACTGATCAATAAAATTGTTTTTACTTTCAACGGTATTTACAATCGATATCACGCGGTCAATCTCCGGATCACTTGGCAGCTCGCTTCCGCCGCTTTGTAAATTAACGGGCGCAAGCGATTCTTCAACAAACTGGGCCTGAAGAGAAACTTCAAATGCAATAAAAAATAAAACAAAGTACCAAAACTTCATATACAGCAATTAAAAAAATTCTTAAAACAGTGCTTAATTCCCTTCTCCTTTGGAGAAGGGTAAGGGATGAGGCTTTAAATCACGCCCTATTTTTTAGTACAACTTATATACAACAATGCTATTAAATTAAAACGACAAAAACAATACGTCTTTATACGTATATTTTCACATCTCACTATTTGCTGGATAAAACAAAAAAATCCCGGCTATTTTCACAACCGGGATATCTTGTTTAGTCCTTCTCCTTTGGAGAAGGATTTAGGATGAGGCTTTTACTCTTTAATCACCTTCAACACTTTATTACCTGTGCTGCCTTGTATACTAAGGTAATACACACCGGCCGCTAATTCGGCCGTATTAATAGTACCACTTAGGTTAACTGTTTTTTCAATTACCAATTGGCCCAATGTATTAAATACCTGTGCATGTACCGCTTCGGTTGCGTGTATGTTTAATTCTTCTTTAAACGGATTTGGGTAAACCGAAACCTGGTAGGCCGCATTGGTTTTAGGATCAATACCCGTGCAAACGGCCACGCTTACTGTAACTGCCGCCGATGCCGAGCAGGGCCCGTTACTGCCGGTAACCGTATACGTGGTGCTAACCGTTGGCGATACCACAATTATTCCGCTGCTGGCGCCCGTACTCCAGCTATAAGTGCTTGCCCCACTGGCTGCAATACTTGCGCTTGAGCCGCTACAAATAAAGTTGGTTGCTGTACTAACAACGCCTATGCTTAGTGTATTACTGTTTACAATAGCAACGGTAGATGATGAGGCTGCACAGGCACCGTTCGAAATGGTCCACTGAAACACATTGGTGCCGGCCCCTAAACCTGTAACAGCTGAGTTAGGTAAATTTGGAGAGGTAATGCTGCCTGCACCCGAAACCAGGTTCCATAACCCTGTGCCAACACCTGGCGCATTGCCGCTTAAAGTAGCGTTGGTTGAACAAATAGTTTGCGAAGTTCCTGCATTGGCTGTGCTTGGTAAATTGCTTACATACAAATAAACAACAGATGAGTTAGAGCAAGAACCATTGCTTACCAGCCACTGCAAAATATTGGTGCCACTGGCTAAGGCTGTTACGGCACTGTTAGGTGCAGATGGGTTGGCTATACTGGCCGAACCAACCAGTACACTCCAGTTACCCGAACCGGCCGTGGGTGTGTTAGCAGCTAAAGTAGTTGTTGGATTATTAATGCACAAGGTTTGGTTGGGTCCTGCCGCCGCCGTAATTGGTGTAGTATTTACCGTAACGGTAATAGCTGCCGTACCGGTGCAGGCACCACTTGTACCTGATAAGGTATAGGTAGTGGTACTGCCAGGGCTTACCACAATGCTGTTTCCGTTTTGTGAGGTACTCCAGGTATAATTAGTAGCGCCTGTTGCAGTAAGCGTACTTGAACCTGCACCGCAAATTACCGATGGGCTGGCCGCAATATTTATACTTATACCTGTACCAATAGTTACACTAACGGTTTTGGTAGTGCTGCAACCTAATGAGGTTCCTGTTACTGTATAGGTAGTAGTTGATACCGGCGAAACCGTTATGCTTGATGTGGTAGCACTTGTGCTCCACAAATAAGTAGTGGCACCGCCTGCTATTAAGGTAGCTGTGCCTGCAGGGCAAATGGTAGCATTGTTTGCTGTTACCGTTGGTGTAGGGTTAACATTTACGTTAACAGTAGCCGTTGCACTGCAAAAGCCCGTTGTACCCGTAACGGTGTAAACCGTTGTTAAAGCCGGCGTTACTGTTTTGGTTGTGCCTGTACCGCCAACACTCCAGCTATAAGAGGCAGCGCCGCTTGCTGTTAAGGTACTTGAGCTGCCTGAACAGATAGTGGCCGGGGTGGCACTTAAACCAACTGTAGGTGGTGTAATAACAAACACACTAACGGTTTTGGTATTGCTGCAACCGCTGCCATTGCTGCCGGTTACTGTATAAATAGTTGTTGCCGCCGGTGTTACATTATAATTAGCCCCCACAAAATTGCCGGGCATCCAGGTGTAAGATGTGGCACCTGTTGCGCTTACTGTAGTAGAACCGCCTGCACACACCGATGCTGCTGCTGTTGTAGCAACCACTGTTGGATTGGCGTTTACAAGTACGCTTATTGTTTGCGAACCGGCACATGAACCTGTATTGCCATTAACTGTATAGGTAGTAGCAACACTGGGTGTAACTATTATTGATGAAGTGGTTGCCGCTGTATTCCATGTGTAAGTTGTAGCGCCCGTTGCTGTTAATGTTCTTGTAGCACCTGCACAGGCTGTTGCCGGGTTAGCAGTTATTGTAAGATTCAAAGCGCCGCTTGTAACAACACTTGCTATAGCAGATGCTTTACAACCAAGCGCGCTGGTACCGGTTACGGTATAGTTTGTATTGGTAGCCGGCGAAACAATTATGGTTTGGGTAGTTGCACTTGTGCTCCACGAGTAGGTGGCTGCGCCATTACCAATTAAAGCCACCGTGCTTGATGGGCAAATGGTTGCACTGTTTACTGTAACAGTTGGCAGTGGGTTAACCGTTACCTGTATGGTTTTTGTGCCCAAACATCCCGCATTGGTTCCGCTTACTGTATACACAGTTGTAATTGCTGGTGTAACGGTTATGGCAGCCGTGTTTGGTCCTGTACTCCATGTATACGTTGTAGCGCCGCTCCCGGTTAATGTTACTGATGAGCCGGGGCAAACACTTGGTGACGCAGGGCTAACATTAATATTTATACTGCCTATGCTTATGCTTAATGTTTGTGTGCGCGGGCAGCTATTGGTGCCCGTGGTAATGGCAGATACCGAATAAACGGTTGCTACCGTTGGCGATACAACAAAAGGCGGTGTGGTAGATCCGTTATTAACCAGGGTGTAGGTTGTTGCGCCCGATGGTGTAATGGTTACATTGTTGCCTGCACATACTGTTGCGGCAGGTGTTGATGTTAAGGTAAAAGCAGGGCCCTGATTAATAGTAACTGTTTTTACCGCCACGGTGCTGGTGCCCGCTGCATTGCTGCAGGTCATTGAAATAGTATACACACCCGCGCTTGCATAACTTACCGTTGGGTTTTGCGCGGTTGATAAAGAAGGGGTGCCACCCGTCATGGTATACGACCACGATGTGGGAACGTTTAACGAAAGATCGCCAACGTTTAGCACTGTGCCAACACAACCGCTATTGGGTGTGATAGAAAAATTAGAAAGTGGTGCCGGTAAATTACATAAACCATGCGTGCCTAAAAATTTACGGTAAGGGCTGTTGGCCATGGCCACATGTGCGCGTAAGCGTTGGTCGCTGGTAAACATGTACATGGCAAGGTCATTCGTATAATCCATAAAATTCATAAACATTTCGCCGTTGGCGCCGTTCGGGGGCGAAGCGGCATTACAGCTGTTCGCGTCCAAAGGGTAAGTGGGCGAGCCGCCGTTGCTCGCGTTTGCAGGAGGTGTATCGTTACAATAATCGGTGGCGCAACTACCGTCTCCCCAAATGTGACGCAAGCCCAGCCAGTGGCCTATTTCGTGGGTACAGGTTCTTCCTTTGTCGTAGGGGGCCGCATACGTGCCGCCCGGAAAAATAGTGCTTGAACCAAACGATGCTGCCCAACTCCAAAAACCATCACTGGTAGCCGTGCCAACGCCTCCCGGTATGCCGGTTAATCCGCTTAGTGGCGGAAACGTTGCATAGCCCAAAAGTCCTGTTGCGTTTTGCCTGTCGGTCACCCAAATGTTTAAGTATTTACTTACATTCCATATAGTATTTGGTTTTATGTACCCATTAATAAAGTTAACAAATGATGTTTGTGTATTGTAATTGGTTGCCGCCGGATTTTTTGAAGGGAAGGCAGTTGCGGGCAAAGTGTTATAGTCTACCCTGTGTATACCCGGCTCTGCTAATATGTTTCCTAAAGTGTCTTTTGTGGCTAAACAAAAGTTTATGTTACAATTGGCAATGGCTATTCTTAAACTGGCATCTTTACTTGCGGCAGAGATCAAAGGGTTAGTGGCAAAATTTTGAAAGGCAGTGGCCGGATAATTACCAACGTTTTGGCCTATGCCAGAAAAATCGTTATCTAAAACAGTAACCTGCGACACTAGTTGCCCCTGTGCCAGGTTAGGGTAAGTGCCTACCGCCTGGCCACCATGTATTACATGCATAATTACCGGTATACTGTAACCTGCCATGGTTGCCGAATTAGCCATGGCTTTTGCCTGCTCGGGGTTTTGCTGTAAATACTGTTGTATTAATTGTTGAAACTGTGCCTCCCATTGCTGCGTAGGCACTTGTGTGGCGCAACCGCGGTTTTGTATTTCACCGGGAGCAAGCGTTATTGTTTGCCCTACACTTTTAGTTTGCGCAAAAAAATTGGCTGATATTAAAGAAAAAATTACCAAACATAGTTGTATTTGTTTTCTCATAATTTTATTGATTTTTATTTATATTAAATTAAACCATTAATTTTGTAAAATCAAAGTCGCCTTTAAAAAATACTGCTTGTATGAGGTAAAGAAATATAATAATGCGGTAATTTATGGAAATCTAAAAAAATCTAAAAACAAAAAAGCCTTTCTGTTACGAAAGGCTTTTTTGTTTTTTAATAAGAAATAAAATTATTGTTTGATCAAGGTTACATGACCTACATAATTCTTCTTGTTATTCTCAAGATCTGTGATCATGATCTTGTAAATATAAACACCATCCTGTGCAATTGTTTCAGTTCCTTTTACTGTACCATCCCACCCTCTTTTAAATTCACTTGAGGTAAATATCAACTCACCCCAACGGTCAAAGATCTCCATTTTATATTTGTCTTCGCTAATACCATAACCGTATGGAAAGAAAACATCGTTACGTCCATTACCATCCGGTGTAAATGCGTTTGGTATGTATACACCCATATCCGGTGTTATATCTATTGTTGCGGTAGCTGTATCTTTACAGCCTTTAGAGTTAATAGCTACCATATAAATTTGATAGGCACCAACATTACTATATAAATGACTTGGATGCATTAAATAAGAGGAGTTGGCATTAGCATTACCATAATCACCAAAATCCCAAATATATGAATTTGCGTTTGTAGACGTGTTGGTAAATGTAATCAGCGGATCCATTAAGCTCGCGCTTCCCGGATTTGTAAAAAAGCTTGCAATTGGCACAGGCCATGCCTCTGCAACTTTAGGTGCGCTTATAAATTGTTTACAGCCATATTTATTTGTTACCGTTAATGTTAACGAATAACTTCCTGCTTCAGTAAATGTTATTACCTGTGGATTTAATACAGGGCTCGATGGCTCATTACCACCACTAAATGTCCAGAAGAATGGATTAAAATTAGTGGTTGTAGAATCGCCTATACCATTAAATGTAACCGTTAACGGAGCACAGCCCTGGCTTAAGGTTGGTGTAAACCGGGCATCAGGTAACGGATTAACATACACGCTAAAGGTTGCTTTGGTAGCAGGTATCGAACAACCGTCGCTAATATCTACTGTGTACGTATTTGGATTAAGCGAAGGGTTATTGTTCATATAATTGGCAGTTACAATATTTGAAGCTGTAGTTGCGCCGCCTGTCCAGCCGTAGGTATATGGTCCTCCGTTACCAATACTTGTAATGGTTGGTGCCATTAGTACGGTATTAGTTGCACAGGCAGTATACGTGGCACCGGTTGCCAACAATGCCGGTCTTACATTTACAGTTATAATTTGCGGCCCGTTCGGGCAGCCGTTGGCATCTATTACAGATATGGTGTACTGTGTTGTATTAGTCAAAGTAGGCGTACTGTTCATACCGTTAGGAGTAATAGAGTTGGTACTGATGTTAGAGGTGAGGTCAGTAAGGGTGTAGTTGTATGGTATTGTTCCGCCGGAAGCCTGTCCGAAGAGTTGAGCGATGTTGCCGTAGCAGATGGTTTGAGGCGGCGAAACATTCAAGGCTAACACGTTAGGCTCGGTAATGTTCACCGTGGTGTAGGTT
>JAEUTP010000018.1 GCA_016787705.1 Bacteroidia bacterium
AGTATAACTTACAGGCCCCCCTGTTGGTGTACCATTTGGCACTGTATAGGTATTTACATTGGAAATATTAATTGTTGTTAAGCTGGTGGTACCACAACCTATTGTAAATTGCTGAGGACTGGTTACACTATATGTTGGGAAAGCTGCCAGTGAAGATACTGTAAAGGTTGAACAGCTTGAGCAACCGTTTAAATTATTTACAATACAATGGGTAAAAGTTCCTGTTTGGCCAGGTAAAAATATAGCTGTTGGTGTACCCGCTGTTAAAGTTCCTCCCGATGGTGACATCCACTGATGTGTAATATTTACGGTAGGGTTAGCAACCGCAGTTACTGTTGTTACCGATGATAAATTACAGGTAATATTTTGTGTTAAAGGACTAATGGTAGCACTTGGCGCGCCTACGCTTTGTGTAACTACAAATGTTTGCGTAGCTATACATCCCGATGAGTTAACCCCTGTTAACGTCCAGGTACCAAGGTTGGCAGATGTAAAGTTTCCTGTTGATCCGGTTTGAGGAGCCGATACACCATTAGTCCAGGAATAGGTATAGCTGCTTGGGTTGGTATTAATTACAACAGTTGGTTGTGCACAGGTTACTGTATAAGAATTACCACCGGGTACCAGGTTAAACGAAATTGGCGCAGGTGGTGGATTTATGTTAAAGCTGGTAGTTGTAGAACATCCACCTGCTGCAACAATGGTAGCATTGTATACACCCGGTGTTATATTACCACTAGCCGAGGTTTGCGTTGGCCCGGTAATACCATTTGGAATTGGCGACCAGGTAACTGTATAATTTGGAACAGGTGTTGCCGGTGTAAATGTTAATCCTAAATTAAAAGCGCTGGTTGAATTGGTGCAGGTAGATTGTGTTACCGTTGGAGCCGCTGCCGGTTGTGGGTTAACCGTAACAATAGAAGTGGCAGTAATAGTCTGCACTGCATTGCTACTGTTTAAGCCAGTAATATAAGTTGTGTACGTTGTTGTAACCAGTGGAGTAACAACAAAGCTTCCCGTTGTATTTGAGATAGCGCCGGGATTGATTGAAAATGATGGATTTGATAATGCCGCAAAATTTACAGGCGTAATAGTAGCAGCCGATCCGGCGCATACCTGGTAATTTGGATTACAATTTGGGTTACATGATAAACTTGCCGTGCCCAATGATTGAAAAGAAACTAATGTATTAACACCACTATAGTTTGAAATACAAATAATAAATTGTTGGCAGGCGTTTACAGCTAAAGGAGGTTCAAAATTTACAGCGCTACCTCCAACTGCAGCAACATTTGCTGATGAAGCGATGCCTGTACCACCAATTGAGGTACCATTCCAGTTACACCTTACGGGAGGTAATGTATTATTTAATATACCCGAACAAGTAGTTGAAGAATAAGGCCACATGGCCCAATCGTAATAACCCGCCTGTGGATTGGCGCTATTTCCTGCACCAAAAACAAATTCTAAATTACCCGGATTACCAATTGTAATTAATAACCATTGAGGCTGGTTTTCAGGATACAATGGCGGTCCTGACAATAAGCATCCAGAATTAGTTGAAGCGGGATTTGTTGTAGGATTACTAATATTATTTCCGTAAGGAATGTCATTCACATTTCCAAAACTGGTTGTAGGAAAAAAAGTAAAGCTTGGATTACTACAAAGTGGAATTGCATTTATACAATCCGCATTAACATTTGTTTGAGAGTATACTTTAGTGTAACCAATCAACAAAAAAATAAATAGTGTGACCTTTTTCATTTAAAAAAATTATCTTGTGATTAATTTATTGATCGATTCAAAAACTTTATCGTTAGCAATATTCTTATAAACCTCAACTCCATTATCATCATAAACAACGTTCCCGTTGGCAACTCCTGTAAGTTCAATACTGTTCAACTGAATTACTTTTGTTGCACCATCTTTAGTTAATATTATAGATGCACTTTCTCCATCCTTATTTATTGCCACGCAAATAAGACCTTTTAAACCACCTTTTAATTTTGCAAATTCATAAATGCCGTAAACTTTATTAAATTGTTTGTTAGCCTCGCGCGAAGCTGCGTCGTTTGCAGACCAAACGTTAACGGCTATTAAATGATTATCAAAATTTACCTCCGGGTGGGTTTCTTTTAAACTTTTTTTCACTTTCGAAAAAAGATCCGATTGTGCATTTAAAATAACTGATAATGCAACAAATAAAAATGTTAGTGTAATTTTTCTCATGCTCTAAATTAACCAAAAAAAATAAAAAATAAAATTAAACAATAAAAAAGCCCCGTTTACTTTTAGACGGGGCTTTTATTTCAATAGATGAATTTTGTTTTTAACGGTAAATACTTACATTACCTTTTTTCTCATATTCAGTTCCGTCTTTACCTGAAGCTTTAAGTGTATAGAAGTAAGTTCCTACAGGCATATCTTTTCCTGAAGCAGTTTTACCATCCCAGGTAATATTTCCTGTATTACTTGTACTTTCATATACTTGATTGCCCCAACGATCAAAAATATACATGTGAATATCACTTACATTTTGAACTTTTAAGAAGAAGGTATCATTATTACCATCACCATTTGGAGTAAACACGTTTGGCACTTCTAATTTAGAAGGTAATTCAACAGTAATTACTTTTTGTACTGTATCCATACAAGAGCCTTTTACTACATACATGGTTACTGTATAAGTACCCGCATTATTATAAGTTGTGCTTGGTGAGATATTAACGTTTGGTGTTACAGAACTTGTACCATTTCCAAAACTCCATGCTGAAGTAATACTTGCAGTTGGTGTTGTAGAAGAAGACGAAGCAGATAAGTTAGTAAATGTTACTCCTAATGGAGCAAAACCTGTTACTGCACTTGGATTAAAATCTCCATTTAACGCGCCATTTATTACGTGAACTTCACCAGATGTAGAGCAGCCGTTTGAAGGATTAGTAACAGTAATAATGTACTCACCCGGTTTATTTACAGTTGTCAACGATGCAGTTAATGTGCTGAATGATACTGTAGGAACCGCAGTCCATGAGTAAGTGAAGCCGGTTGTGGTGCCTCCCATAATTGGATAGATAGTAGCGTTTGTCGTAGCTGCCGGCCCGCAATCTAAAATAAATGGCGACGGAGCATTTGGATTATTTACAATCGGATAGATCCTGTTATCAATAACTGTTCTTGTTGCTGTAGCAAAACAACCATTATTAAGATCCTGAGCCGTTAATGTATAAATACCAGGTGTATATGCAATGTATGTAGACGAATTAGAGAATGTTGGTTGAGGCGAAGGCCCATTCCATAAATAACCCGTTACCGGCAACGCATGCGGGAATGGAGCAGACACTGCATTAGTAAAGCTGGCATTTGTCAAGTTAATAGTTGGTGTACTACATGTAATTGAAGGCGAACCCGCAGGTGTAATAGATGCAGTTGGCCTCGACGTATTTTGGTAAATAGTCAGAGTTTGCGTGCTCTTACATTTGTTAATATTATCAGTAACAGTTAATGTATATGTACCAATAGTAGTTGTATTAACAGCAGTAGTAGTAAATACAGTCATTGTATCATTTGGTAACTGACCAGCAGGAGGTCCCGCAAATGCCCAGCTAAATGAGGTATTAGTATTTGTACTTGTGCCTTGTAAAATAGTTTTATTAGTATAACAGCTTAATGTAGGTGTAACCGCTGCTGCGCTTATCTGAGGGGCAAAAGTATTAGATATAATAGATATCGCTACATGCGTTTCACATTCGTTGGCATTATCATGTACAACTACGGTATATTGCCCAGGAGTATTTACAGTATAAACAGCTGGTCCTGTTGGAGGGTCGATAGCATAAGTGCCTGTAAAGCTAGGAGGTAATAAAGTATAACTTACAGCACCGCCAGTTGGAGGACTTGTAGATGAGGTATACGTATTTACGTTAGAAATATTGATAGTTGTTAAGCTTGTAGTACCACAACCAATTGTAAATTGCTGAGGGCTTGTTACTGAATAAGTAGGGAAGCCGCTCAATGTGTTAATTGTAAGTGTTTTACAAGTAGTACAGCCGTTAACGTTGTTAGTTACACAACTTGTATAAACGCCCGGAGCCAAAAACTGTTGAATAGAAACTGTACCTCCACTTGTTGCAGCACCTGGAGAGAAAGGAGAATACCATGAGAAAGTATGATTGGTCACGCTGCTGGTTGTGACAGCTGTAAATGTAGCAGGTGAACCCGCAGGGCAAATAATGTTTTGCACAACAGGTGTAACTGTTAAGTTAGGAGCTGTAACATCTTGCCCGATTGTAAATACAGAGAATGAACTACAACCTGTAGCAGGATCAGTGATCGTTACAGTATAAGTTGCAGGATTGGTAAACGTAACGTTAGTTCCGGTAGCTGTTCCACTCAAACTTACCCAAGAGTAAGTAACAGCCCCAGCCGTATAATTACTTTGAGCGATATAATTAATTGTAGGATGAGTACAAGTAATACTTCCTGAACCTGTAACATTGGTAATAGCTAAAGTAGGAATAGGAGGCGCTCCATTAATATTTACAACTGCTGAAGCCAAACAGCCTAATGGATCAGTAGCTGTAACAGTTACAGGACCTGTGCCAATTGTATACGTTGCTTGTGTTGTTGTACTATTAAGTGAAACTGGTGTTGGAGACCAAACTATAGTAGAAGCCACAGAGGCTGAACCTGCTGTAGTACAAGAAGCTATTGCAATAGTGCCACCACATGGTGCTTGCTGTACAGATGCAACTATTTGTGGGGCAGGAGTTATAGAAACAGTTATAACACGAATAATTGGCTGGCATGATCCCGGAGGATTCATACTTAAAGTATAAATACCTGAAATATTTGTAGTGTAAGTTTGGTTAGTGTAAGCAGGCGTTGTAAATGGAGGCCCAACACCTGGACCAGCCCATGAGTATGGCCCCAGTCCACCCGGAGCTACAATGGTTGCACCACTAGAACCACAAGTAGGTAATGTAATAGAAGGGGTGCCGGCAGCAAAAGGTTGGCCATTACCAATAATTGTCATCGGACCACATTGCGCATCAAAATAAACATAACCATAATGACCAGAAGCTGTACAATCTGATGCTACAACGTCAATAGTAATACTTTGTCCAATATAAGCAGTTAAGTCAATTGAACTCACTTTCCATTTATTAAAAACCAAAGATCCCGAACCTGCATAAGGAGTTCCCGCAGGTGCATTAAAATATTGAGGTAAGTTTGAACCTGATTGAGCACATTGTGTACTCGGAGCAGAAACCGTAAAATTTGGACAAGGAATTACTGTATTAGCAGTTGCATTTGTTAAATTAATTTGAAACGCACCTGCATCGCAGCAAGTATGACCAGTTGAGAAAACAGAAATAAATGCAAATTGGAATAATGCATTGCTAGATGTAACTAAGAATGTTTTAGACAATTTAGCGATTGAATAATTATTTAAATTACTGTTAATTCGAATAAAATTATTTCCAAACATATTTGGAATAGTAGGATTAGCAGTATTACCAGCATTTGGATTTGTTCCAAACACTGAATATATTGGATAAACCCCACTAATAACGGGATCAATATATCCACTCGCTGGCGCGGTAATTAATTCGGTTTCAACCGGGCCACTTGAACAACATCCACTTAAGTTACAAGAATTACTTGGAAACTGATTAGAACCCGAACTAATTGTCCAACCGTTAATTTGGTTAGAAGTATTAACGATACCAGCGGTTGAACCTTCAAAATCTTCGTTAACGCAAGCAGCAACTGCAGTTGTTTTTAAAGAATTGTACGTAGAGTTAATATACTTATGAATTTTTGGAGTAATACCGTATTTGGTATTTACATAATGACGTTTTAATTGCCACATTCTCACTTTAAATTCTTCACCTAAAAATCCTTCTGAAATAGCCGAATTTCGGGCGGCAGACTCATCAAACCCCGCCAATGAATCGGCAGCGAAGATGTAAGTGTATGCCGGCGTTTGAGCTGTTTTGTTGGTTTGTGCAAAACTTGCCTGGCAAGCCAGCAACAAGGCAACCACAAACAGTTTAATCGTTTTTTGCATTTTTTTCATGTTTTAAAATTCTAATTAAGGTTGTAAATATAACTCTTTAAATTATTTTAACAAATAACATCAACATTCGTGCCAAACTTGCAAAATTTGTTAAAATTTAGATTTTTTTGCTCGTTTTTTTGATGTTAAAATTAACTTACCTTTGAACTTTATACATTTAAATTATGCAATTATTACAAAATAAAGTAGCCCTTATTACAGGCGCAACACGTGGCATAGGTCGCGGAATAGCTCTTACATTTGCAAAAAATGGTGCAAATATTGCCTTTACTTATGTTAGCTCTGATGAAAAAGCCAAAGCTTTTGAGACTGAGCTTCAAGCTCTTGGCATTAAGGCAAAAGCTTATAAAAGCGATGCCGGTGATTTTAAAGCGGCAGATGAACTTGTGAATAATGTAGTGGCCGAATTTGGCACTATTGATGTTTTGGTAAATAACGCCGGTATAACCCGCGATACTTTATTGATGAGAATGAGCGAGCAACAATGGGATGAAGTAATGAACGCCAATCTTAAATCCGTTTTTAATTTAACAAAGGCAGTTCAACGTCCTATGCTTAAAGCTAAAAAAGGTTCTATTATAAATATGAGTTCGGTAGTGGGTGTAAAAGGTAATGCGGGCCAAAGTAATTATGCGGCATCAAAAGCAGGTATAATTGGTTTTACAAAATCGGTAGCCTTAGAACTTGGCTCAAGAAATATTCGCTCTAACGCAATTGCTCCCGGTTTTATTGAAACAGAAATGACCGGTGCATTAGATGAAAAAATTGTTCAGCAATGGCGCGATGGCATTCCATTAAAACGTGGCGGCACTACCGATGATGTTGCAAACGCTACATTGTTTCTTGCGAGTGATATGAGCGCCTATATTACCGGCCAGTGCATTAATGTATGTGGCGGCATGCTTACTTAATGAGATTAATTTCAACCAAAATTGTTTTCAAAAATAATAGTTAATAGTCCCTGGTATTTTTTTTTATTAAGCCTTTGTCTTGGTTTGGCAGCGGCCCTCCTGCTCTATTTCAGGAATAAAAAAAACACCGATGTACCTAAAAATGTTATACGATTATTATTTGTTTTCCGTTTTTTAAGTATCTCTTTAATTGCATTATTTCTGCTTTCGATCTTTTTAAAACAATTAAAGAACGAAACTCAAAATCCCGTTATTTTAGTGGCTATTGATAATTCATCATCAATGGTCATGCAAAAAGATAGTCTTGAAATTAAAAAAGATATTCTTGAAAAATTAAAGTCTTTCCAACAAAATATTTCTAAAAATTTTGAAGTAAAAACGCTTTTATTCGGCACTAAAACAAGTAGTGCTAAAACTGACCCTTCTTTTACCGAAAAAGAAACAGATATCTCCAACTTAATTGCGGAAATTGAGAACAATTTTTCGAACCAAAATATAGGGGCTTTGGTAGTTGTTAGCGATGGTATTTATAATAAAGGTGCTAATCCCATTTATACTTCCGAAAAATTAAGTTTTCCTGTCTATCCAATTGCAATTGGCGATACAAGTGAGGTAAAAGACGTTGCCATTCAAAAAATAAACCATAACCAGGTAGCTTATTTAGGAAATAACTTTCCTGCAGAAGTTATTATTTCTGCTAAAAATTTTATTGGTAAAGATGTTGTTGTAAGCTTATCCCAAAATCAAATTGAAAAAGCAAAACAAACTCTAAAAATCACCTCCAATAATTTTTTAGCCACCTGCAATTTTACCTTTAATGCAACTAACGCAGGTGTTTTAAAATATGTTGCCCGTGTTACGGTTTTAGATGGAGAAAAAAACACTTTAAATAACCAGCAATCATTTATTATTGATGTTATTGATAATAAAGAAAAAATTTTGTTACTTGCCACAGCGCCTCATCCTGATGTTGCAGCCATAAAAGATGCTATTTTAAACAGCACCAGTTTTGATGTGGAGTATGGCCTTGTATCTGAATTTAAAAAACCAATTAAGCCATATAGTTTAATTATTCTTCATGGAACGCAAACTAATAACAACCCCATTGTTTTAGATTGTAAAACAAATAATATTCCTTTCTGGATTATTAATCCAGGCTCTTCAGAAAATTTACAAGGTATTAAAATAAATTCTGCACTAAATAAATTTAATGATGCCGAAGCTTACATCAATTCATCATTTGGTTTATTTACCATTAGCGATGAATTAAAAAAATTCGTTAAAGAATTTCCGGCCATTAAAACTTTTTTCGGGAATTATTCTTTAGGCAACGGCAGCAATGCCTTAATAAATCAGCGTATTGGTGTTGTTGAAACAGACAGCCCTGTATTACTTTTTACAGAAGTTAATGGTGCAAAAAGCGCTGTATTTATTGGCGATGGTTTATGGAAATGGAAAATGAGAGATTTTGCCGAACATAGCAACCACAATTTATTTAATGAATTGGTAAGCAAATCGGTTCAATATTTAGCGGTGAAAAGTGATAAAAGTTTTTTCAGGATCACCGCTCCAAAAACAATTAACGAAAACGAACCAATTGAAATTGGGGCTGAAGTTTACAATAAAAGCTATGAATTAATAAACGAACCGGATGTTACATTTATACTCACAAATCCCGAAGGAAAAAAATTCAATTACACCTTTAGTAAAACTTCTAATTCACATAAATTAAACCTGGGCTTATTACCTTTTGGCGAATATAAATACGAAGCAAAAGTAAAAGTAAACAACGAGCTTTTTGTAAAACAGGGTATTATTGTTGTGAAAGAAATTGTTTCTGAAAAAATAAACACGGTTGCCAATCACCAGGTATTAAATGCTATGGCCAAACGCAGCGGTGGAAAATTATTTTATAAAGATCAACTTGATCAATTAGAGAAAGAAATTTTAAAGAATGAACAAATAAAACCCATTACATATTCACAAAATAATACAACTTTACTGATTGATCTTAAATGGTTATTCTGGCTAATTTTAATTTTTCTAACCATTGAATGGTATTTTAGAAAGAGATATACTTCTATATAAATTCAAATTATGTTAAAAAAAATGTATACCATTTTTATGGTATTTTTTGTGGTCTCATACTTCCAATTTTGCAGTTTAACGGCAATAAAAGACGAATCCCCAAAAATAAATAGTGTGGAAAATGGAACTAAATTTAAAATAAACCTGCCCGAAGATCATTCCAACGGATATTTATGGCAATTAGGCGAAAACTATGATCATTCAAAAATAAAAAACTGTGGAGCTGTTTGGCATGGCATGGAAAAAGGAATCGACTTCAACCTGCAAGCCTTATCAACAGGGCAAACCACGCTATCTTTTGTTTTATGGAAATATAATGATACAGTAAGTAATAAAAATTTCATTGTTAATATCATTAACAAATAATTTTTATTATCTCGTTTGTAATGCTATCTTTACGACACTAAAAAACACAAATAAATTTATTGCTAATGAACAATCAAAATGTTATTCGTTTTAATAACGCGAACCGACAATTTTATACCGAACTAAAAAAACGGGTCGATCTTTATTTCAGGGATAATAAGATCTCTAAAAGTGGAAATATAAACATGTACCTTAAAACCGTTTTTATGTTTGCAGCTTACTTTGTTCCATACATTTTAATTTGCACAGGCGTTTTTGAAAGCAAATTGGTATGGTTCTTTCTATCTGTTATTATGGGCTTTTCAATGGCCGGTATTGGCCTTTGTATTATGCATGATGCTAACCACGGCAGCTATAGCAAAAACACACGTTTAAACCGCTTTTTAGGATATATTTCTATTAACTTGTTGGGTGGTTATTCTTTAAATTGGCGTATTCAGCACAATGTTATTCACCATACTTACACTAATGTGCATGATGTGGATGAAGATATCGCACCTCCGGGCTTTATGCGTTTTGAGCCTCACGCAAAACACAAATGGATTCACAAACTTCAATTTCTTTATGCCTGGTTCTTTTATGGCATGATGACCTTAATGTGGAGTACTACAAAAGACTTTAAACAATTAGTGCGTTATAATAAAGAAGGCCACTTAAAAGCAGCAAATACAACATTTGGTACCGAGTTGGCATTATTAATTCTTTTTAAAATAGGTTATTACGCTTACATGTTACTGCCTTATTTCCTTGTAAAAGAAATGACCATTTTAAACTGGCTTTGTGGCTATTTAGTATTGCATTACATTGCAGGTTTGGTTTTAGCAATGATCTTTCAGCCTGCACACGTTGTTAGCGAAACTGAGTTTCCATTGCCATCTGAAGAAGGCAATTTAGAAAATCACTGGGCAGAACATCAATTAAGAACTACCATGAACTTTGGAACAAATGATCCTGTTTTTTCATGGTTAGTGGGTGGTTTAAATCACCAGGTAGAACATCACTTGTTTCCAACCATCTGCCATGTGCATTATCCTAAAATTTCAAAAATTGTAAAAGAAACAGCTAAAGAATTTAATTTACCTTATCTTGATAAAAAGACCTTTGTTGGTGCCCTTTGGTCGCACGAGCAAATGCTTTGGAAATTAGGCCGCGCAGCTTAACATTTCACTAACATTATTCCAAATGGGCTTTACTAAAATAAAGCCCATTTTTGTTTTCAACTCCCCACATCTATTTATAAAAAAACTGTAACTTCGGGTTGATTTTTAATCTCAGTTATTTATGGAAAAATTTGATGTTACAATTATCGGAGGTGGTCCTGGTGGATACGTTGCAGCCATTCGTTGCGCACAATTAGGTATGAAAACCGCTTTGATAGAAAAATATCCTGCCCTTGGCGGAACTTGTTTAAATGTAGGTTGTATACCTTCTAAAGCTTTGTTAGATTCAAGTGAGCATTTTCATAATGCCATGCACAATTTTAAAGAACATGGTATTGATATCAACACGCCAAAACCCAATATCAAACAAATGATAGAGCGTAAACGCGGCGTTGTAAAAATGACAGTTGACGGCATTAATTTTTTAATGAAAAAAAATAAGATCACTGTTTTTACAGGACATGGAACTTTTGTTACAAAAAACACAATTGAAATTGCAAAAGCAGATGGTTCTAAAGAACAAATAGAAACTGCAAAAACAATCATAGCAACCGGTTCAAAACCCTCTTCGTTACCAGGAATTGAAATTGATAAAAAACGTGTTATCACTTCAACCGAAGCATTAGAGCTACAAGAGATACCAAAACATTTGATCATTATTGGCGGTGGCGTTATTGGTTTAGAGTTAGGAAGCGTTTACGGACGTTTAGGAAGTAAAGTAACTGTTGTTGAATTTATGGATCGCATCATCGCAGGTATGGATGGATCGTTAAGTAAAGAATTACAACGCGTTCTTAAAAAAGAATTAAGCTTTGAATTTTTAACTAAGCATAAAGTTACAGGTACCAAAGCAACTGCCAAAGAGGTAACCGTTAGTGCGTTAAATGCAAAAGATGAAAAAGTAGAAATTAAAGGCGACTATTGTTTAGTTGCCGTTGGCAGAAAACCATACACTGATAATTTGGGCCTTGAAAAAATTGGTGTAAAAGTAGATAATCGCGGTAAGATAGAAACAGATGATCATTTGCGTACCAACATTGAAGGCATTTATGCTATTGGTGATGTGATTAAGGGCGCTATGTTAGCACATAAAGCTGAAGAAGAAGGTGTGTTTGTTGCTGAGCAATTGGCCGGACAAAAACCACACATTGATTACAACTTAATTCCCGGCGTTGTTTATACATGGCCTGAAGTTGCTGCAGTTGGGTTAACAGAAGAGCAATTAAAAGAACAAGGCAGAAAATATAAAGTTGGTAATTTTCCATTTAAAGCAAGTGGCCGAGCCCGCGCGAGTATGGATACTGATGGCTTTGTAAAAGTTTTAGCAGATGAAATAACGGACGAAATATTAGGTGTTCACATGATCGGTCCGCGTACTGCTGATATGATAGCCGAAGCAGTTGTTGCTATGGAATACAAAGCAAGTGCTGAAGATATTTCGCGCATGAGTCACGCACATCCAACATTTACCGAAAGTATGAAAGAAGCATGTTTGGATGCAACCGGCAAACGCGCAATACATATTTAATAAAGATGCAAGAATCAGGACAACATGATTCAAGACAAATTTCGGTCTTACATTCTGTTGTCTTGATTCCTGGGTCATAATAAAAAAATCCGCTAAGCGGTAAAAAACATGAGCAATCCAAAAGTAGGAATCATTATGGGCAGCAAAAGCGACTTGCCAACCATGCAGGCCGCTGCCGATATTTTAAAAGAATTTGGTATTGAGCACGAAATTGATGTAGTATCTGCTCATCGCACTCCCGAAAAAATGTTCGACTATGCGAAAAACGCACACACACGCGGTTTGCAGGTTATTATTGCCGGCGCCGGTGGTGCAGCGCATTTGCCGGGCATGGTAGCATCATTAACCCCTCTTCCCGTAATTGGAGTACCTGTAAAAAGCAGCAACAGTATTGATGGCTGGGATAGTTTATTAAGCATTGTACAAATGCCAAACGGTGTACCTGTTGCTACAGTGGCGGTTAACGCTTCGCAGAATGCCGGAATTTTAGCAGCACAAATTTTAGGCGCTTCAGATAAAACTGTTTTAGAAAAAATGATATCTTTTAAAAATACTTTAAAAGAAAAAGTGATCGAGGCAAGTGATGCAATGAAAAGCACAAGTCCGAAAAAATACCTGTAAGATGTATAATATGAACAGGCTATTCGCTTTATCTCTTTTAATCCTATTTATATCAGGTTGTAAAAAAGAATACAAATGCAATTGCTATACCGTTCATCCTCGCAGGGGTTCACAAAATTCGGTAGATTATACTTACAAAGAAAAAAAAGAATCTGACGCTCTGGCCAAATGTATTCAGTCATATGAAGAAAGCGGTTTGGCGCTTTACGGAACAAATTGTGTCGTAAAATAAATGGCAAAAAAAAGTAATCTTATAAAGTTGGGCGATGCCATTAACCAGTTATTTAAACAGGAAAAACTCGACGTAAAGATCTCACAGTTTACAGTTAAAAATAACTGGAAAGATATTGTAGGTGAAGTGATCGCAAAAAGTACAACAGAGATCTTCTTTAATGATAAAACTATTTTTGTGTCTTTAAATTCCGCAGCACTTAAACACGAACTCTCTTTTAGAAAAGAAGAAATTGTTACAAGCGTTAATAAATTTTGCGGCTATAAATTAATCGAACACATTGTTATAAAATGAAATTATTTAAGTTCATACCTATTTTGTTTTGTTTTGTTTCTTTTTCACAAAAAGAAGATTCAATAGCATTAAAAAAGATCTACAATTATTATCTAACTAAAAGCAAATGCTATTCTAATTTAGAATATCTTTCTACGAAAATCGGCGGCCGTTTAAGTGGTTCTCCGCAAGCGGCGCAGGCCGTTGAATGGGCAAAAAAAGCCATGTACGCCGCAGGAGCCGATACCGTTATTTTACAACCCTGCATGGTACCACATTGGGTGCGTGGCGCAAAAGAAAAATGTAATTTAATTTCTACAAAATTAAAATTAAACAAAGCTTTAAATTGCTGTGCGCTTGGTAATTGTATTGGCACCGGCGCAAAAGGTGTTAACGCGCAGGTTATTGAAATAAAAAGTTTTGAAGAACTAGAATTATTAGGTGCTAAAAAAATGATTGAAGGGAAAATTGTTTTTTATAATGTATTCTTTGATCAAACGCACGTAAGAACCGGGTCTGCTTATGGCGAATCTGTAGTATATCGAGGCAAAGGGGCCAGTTATGCTGCAAGATATGGCGCTGTTGGGTCAATTGTTAGAAGCATGACATCCGTTGCTGATGATGAACCACACACCGGTAATATGAATTACGATAGCACTATCAGCAAAGTAAAAATTCCTACTATTGCCATTAGTTATAAAGCTGCTGATCTTTTAAGTGAGTCATTAAAAAAAGATTCAGAATTAAAAGTATATATTGAAACACATTGCCAAACATTACCTGACGAACCTTCGTTTAATGTTGTAGGACAAATTACCGGCACAGAAAAACCAAATGAATTTATTATTGCCGGTGGCCATTTAGATAGTTGGGATAACGGGCAGGGCGCGCATGATGATGGCACAGGCATTGTACAAAGCATTGAAATTTTAGAGGTATATAAATTGCTTAGCATTAAACCAAAACACAGCATTCGAGCAGTAGCTTTTATGAATGAAGAAAATGGTTTACGTGGCGGTGAAGCGTATGCAAAATTTGCAAAACAAAATAACGAAAAACATTTAGCGGCATTAGAAACAGACGCCGGTGGTTATACACCACGCGGCTTTGGAGCAGATACTGCAAATGGATTATACGACCTTGTTGTAAAATGGAAAACATTATTTACACCTTATTTTGTTGAGCGTATTCAAAAAGATGGTGGCGGTGCTGATCTTATCGCTTTAGAAAAAATGGGTGTGCCTTGCCTAAGTTTTGAGCCCGATACACAACGTTATTTTGACATTCACCATACAGCAGCCGATACTTTCGACAAAGTGAATAAACGCGAGCTAGAGCTCGGTTCTGCAGCTATTGGCGCGCTTATTTATTTGTTGGATAAATACAAATAAATAGCCTATTTTCTCTCTAAAAATCAGCGTTTTTTCATATATTTGTATATAAATCTATTATTATGATCGATACTATGACAAAGAGCGCAGAGTTGATGGAACTTGAAGAAAAATTTGGAGCTCATAATTATCATCCCATTCCTGTTGTCTTAGAAAAAGGTGAAGGTGTTTATGTTTGGGACGTTGAAGGAAAAAGATATTTTGATTTTCTTGCTGCATATAGCGCCGTTAACCAGGGGCATTGTCATCCACGCATCCTAAAAGCTTTAACTACACAAGCACAAAAGCTAACGCTAACTTCGCGCGCTTTTTATAATTCGCAGTTAGGCGAATACGAAAAATTTATTACCAACTATTTTGGTTACGATAAAGTATTACCAATGAACACCGGTGTTGAAGGGGGCGAAACAGCAATTAAATTAGCGCGCCGCTGGGCATATGATGTAAAAGGTGTAAAAGAAAACCAGGCAAAAGTTGTTTTTGCGAACGGCAATTTTTGGGGAAGAACGCTGGCAGCAATCTCTGCAAGCAACGACCCCAGCAGCTATAAAGGTTTTGGTCCTTACATGACCGGCTACCAACTTGTAGATTATAATGATCTTCAAGCCTTGGAAAATGCAATAAAAGATCCCAATACAGCTGCATTTATGGTTGAACCTATCCAGGGTGAAGCCGGTGTAGTTGTTCCGGACGAAGGGTATCTGAAAGGTGTTAGAGCCCTTTGTACAAAGTATAACGTTTTGTTCATTGCCGACGAGGTGCAAACAGGTTTAGCAAGAACCGGAAAAATGTTAGCTTGTGATCATGAAAATGTAAAACCGGATATTTTGGTTTTAGGTAAAGCATTAAGCGGTGGTATTTTACCGGTAAGCGCTGTACTGGCATCTAACGAAATTATGCTAACCATTAAACCTGGTGAGCACGGAAGCACTTACGGTGGCAATCCTTTAGCCTGTGCCGTTGCTATGGAAGCTTTAAAAGTTTTAAAAGATGAAAAGCTGGCAGAGAATTCTGAAAAGCTTGGCATCATTTTTCGCGAGGAAATGAATAAATTAAAGGCAGAAACAGATCTTATTACAAGTGTTAGGGGCCGTGGTTTATTTAATGCCATTGTTATTAAAGAAAAAGATGGTAAAACCGCCTGGGAAGTTTGCTTAAAATTTGCAGAAGCAGGTTTACTGGCTAAACCAACTCATGGTGATATTATTCGTTTTGCCCCCCCTTTGGTTATTACTAAAGAACAATTAATGGAATGTGTGGCCATTATCCGTAAAGTAATTTTGAATTTTTAAACTTTAATGGAATACCAGAAATTATTTAAAACACTTAACCAATACAAAGTAAATTATTTAATTTGTGGGGGAATGGCTGTTAACATTTATGGCATTCCAAGAATGACCGCAGATATTGATATTATTTTGGATTTCGAAGAAAACAATCTTTCAAATTTTGAAAATGCACTTAAGCTTCTTTTATATCAAAATAGCATTCCTGTTTCTATAAGGAATTTTCTTAATAAAGACGAACGAAAAAAAGCAGTTTCTGAAAAAAATTTAATTGCATATTCGTATTACAATTCTATCTCGGGTTTTGTAACGCTTGATGTTTTATTAGATACACCTATAGAGTTTAGTGAACTGTGGAAAAATAGATCTGAAAGGGATTTAGGTAATTTGGTTGTAAATATCATTGGTATTGAGGACCTTATATCACTTAAGAAATATGCAAACCGAATTCAGGATCAAAATGATGTTTTACTTTTATCAAAACTTATAAAATGAAAATCAATCCCAAAAAAGAAAATGAGAATATTGGTTTTCATTATACAGCAACAGATGAGCAAATAAAATTGCACCAACAAAAAAGTGCCGAAGAAATTGTTAATTGGTTAGAATCTACAGCAAAGTTTATTTATGAAATGCAAACTCCGGAAGAAAGAGAACGTGTAAAAAAAGCAAAGAACTTTAAATGGTAACATACAATCCAAAAGACTGGCTTAAACTCATACTGCGTTTTCATAAATCAGATACAGTACGTATTTTAACGCCTGCTCTATTAATTATTGGTGCTGTAACAGCAGCTATCAGTTATTTTGAGCAAAATCACTTTCATAAGTTTTTACCGGGCAACTTAACTATCTTTCACCAGATCTCAGGTTTTATTATTTCGTTGGTACTTGTGTTCCGCATTAACTCTGCTTACGATCGCTGGTGGGAAGGTCGTAAATTATGGGGCTCGCTTTTAAACAATGCCAGAAATCTTGCCATTAAATTAAACGCGCTTATTCCTGAAAAAGATTTAGACACACGCAGGCAAATACAAAGTTTAATTGGCAATTATGCATTTGCAGTAAAAGATCATTTACGTGGCAACACCGGTTACTTTGAAATTGAATTTAGTGATGAACTTAAAAAAGAAAATTTTGATAACGCCTCTCATAAACCAAATTACATTGCAAAACAGCTTACTTCTTACATTTTAAACATCTGTAAAAAAAATCCACAAACACCAAACGATTACCTTATTGTTAGCGAAAACCTCGACGACTTTACCGAAATATGTGGTGCCTGTGAACGTATCAAGAATACACCTATTCCCTACTCTTACAGCATTTTTATTAAAAAAATAGTTTTTATCTATATCATAACCATGCCAATTTCGTTTGGCCTTACTACAGGTTATTGGTCAATACCAATTGTTATGATAATGTTCTATGCCTTTGCTTCATTAGAATTAATAAGTGAAGAAATTGAAGATCCGTTTGGTACAGACGATAACGATTTGCCAACCGATGAGATAGCTGAAAAAATAAAAGCAAACACTAAAGAAATACTTTTACATTGAATTTAAAATACGATTTTACACATACAGGTGATTTTGAAATGAAGGTCACTACTTTTTTTGGTCTTGAAGAAGTTCTTGCTAAAGAATTATTACATCTTGGTGGCCGCGATATTGTTGAGTTTAAGCGTGGTGTATCGGTTGTTGGTGATCTTGGGTTTTTATACAAAGCCAATTTATGTTTGCACACCGCTTTAAAAATTGTTATTCCTATTACAAAATTTACAGCCGATAGCGAATATGAATTTTACGATAATATTAAACGCATAGAATGGGAAAAATTCATTTCTGTCACTGATAGTATCATGATAGAAAGTGTTTTAAACTCCGAAATATTTACACACTCTTTATTTGCCAATCAAAAAGCTAAAGATGCCATTGTGGATCGTTTTCGTGAGAAGACGGGCAACAGGCCGGATGTAGATCTTCTTCGCCCTATGTTTAAATTATATATTCATATTTTTAAAAATGAAGTAACCTTAAATTTAGACAGCAGCGGCGATCCTTTATACAAACGCGGTTACCGTTCAGATATAAACGAAGCACCTATGAAAGAAGTGTTAGCCGCAGGATTAGTAAAATTAAGCGGATGGGAACGGCATCTGGAATTAATTGACGGTATGTGTGGCGCGGGCACCATTGCAATTGAAGCAGCGTTGTGGGCAAATAATATTCCGCCGGGTTATTACCGCTCGGATTTTACATTTATGCGCTGGCGCAATTATGATGAAAAATTATATGAGACCATTTACGACAGCAGTATTAATAAAATAAAAGAGAACGAAGTAAATATCATTGCCAATGATATTGAAGAAGATACTTACAAAAAAGCCATTATCAACACACAAAACGCAAAAGTGGATGATGCAGTTACCTGTGTTAACCAATCTTTTTTTGATCTCATGCCAAAACGTGGCAGCGGTGTGGTTATTTTAAATCCGCCTTACGGTGAGCGTTTACCTGTTCCTGAAATTGAAAAAATGTATAAAGAGATTGGCAACAAACTCAAAAAAGATTTTCAGAACTATAATGCCTGGATAATTACAAGTAGTCCGGAAGCCATTAAGAGCATTGGTTTAAGGCCATCACGTAAAATTCATATTTATAATGGTTCGCTGGAGTGCCGTTATTTAAAATTTGAATTGTATGGTGGCAGTAAAAAGGCAGTAAAAAATCCTGAGACAATGACGAAGCGTTAATTCTTTTGCCACAAATTACTCAAATTTCCTTCTCAATTAAAGCATCTATGATGCAATGATTGCACTAAAAAAGTAGAATTACACTAACAAACATTTTTTTTAAGCAATATTTACTTTGCGAAATTCTTGTAATTAGTGGCTTTCAAATCTGTAGAATTAAGCCTTCACCAAAAATTTTCCCTGCATTACAGGTACAACCGGACACTGATTAGGAGTTAAGCAATACTTAATATCTCTTTCTAAATTTAAATTTGCCAAACGGTTACGATGTGATGAGTTGGCCAGGTATTGTACAAGATCGTGTTTTGCTAATTTATAAAGATCAATGGCTGCTAGAGTTGAATCGCAATTAGTATCAAAACCGTGCTTAAAAATTAATTTATCGGCTACGGCGCCCGCCAGTAAAGTATCTTCCAGATTAAATTTATTTTTCCATCCTGCGCATAAGAACAAAACATCCTTTTTTTCTTCGTTTAAAAAATCAATAACCGAATCTAAATTTAAAAAACTGCCTATAATAATTTTGTGTGCTTTTTTTGCGGCATCAATTGCTTGTGTACCATTAGTTGTTGTTATGGCAATGGTCTTTCCTTTTACTTTTGAATTCATATAACCAAACGGGCTGTTTCCTAGGTCAAATCCTTCAACAATTTCGCCATTTCGCTCGGCAGCAACCATAAAGCCGTTGTTCTTATATTCCAAAGCCTCTTCAACAGTGGCTACAGGAATCATTTTTGTAACACCATTATAAAATGCAGTAGTAATGGCAGAAGTGGCTCTCAGCACGTCTATAACCACCACCACCGAGTTTGGGTTATGAAAGAGCGGGTATGCCTGGGGAGTGAAACAAACTTCGATGTTCATCGTTAAAACAGTATTTCTATAACAAACTTAAGGTTTTAAAATTACAATTAAAAAATTACGGCTAATTAAGCCAAAATAGCTATAAAAAACATAAATTTAAGGCATGATAAATTTTATAAAATCTAAAATTGAAGGGTCAATTTCTCTAAAAACCTCTTTATTATCAAATACTGAAATTTTGAATACGGTAAACAACGTGGTTACCGATATTGTTGCCTGTTATAAAAATGGGGGCAAAGTGTTGTGGTGTGGTAATGGTGGCAGTGCTGCGGATGCACAGCATATGGCAGCTGAACTAAGTGGTAGATTTTATTACGACCGTCCGCCTTTGTTCTCTGAGGCATTGCATGTAAATACAAGCTACACAACAGCTGTGGCAAACGATTACAGTTACGATATTATTTATAGTCGCCTTGTAGAAGCCATGGGCAAAAGAGGCGACGTATTAATAGGCCTTAGTACAAGCGGCAACAGCGGCAATGTTCTTAAAGCAATTGAAAAAGCTAATGCCATGGGCATGACAACCGTTGCTTTTACCGGCGAAACCGGTGGCAAGATAAAAGGCCTAAGCAAATATCTTGTTAACATTCCAAGTACTGATACGCCAAGGATACAGGAATGCCATATGTTATTAGGCCATACCATTTGCGAACTGGTTGAAATGAATTTATTTCCGAAAAAATAAATATGCCCATACGTAAAATAGTTTTCGCTTTATGCTTCATTCTTGTTGCAGTTGCTATTTTACCTGCCCAGCTTTCCATAGGAAAAAGAGATAGTATCAATAAAAAGATACGTAGCTCTCACGATACTTTAAAAGTATTAACACTCTGTAAACTATCGCGCGTAATGGTTAGCAATAGCCCCGACAGCGCTTTAATATTTGCAGATAGTGCCAATAAGATAGCCTTGCGCATCAATTACGAGCGGGGCCTTGCGCAATCGTATGCAAATATTGGCGGCGCACAAAATACCATTGGTAAATACGATCTGGCCATAAAGAATTTTATTATGGCCGCCGATCTTTTTGAAAATCAAAAAAACAAATATGGACTTTCTAATGTGCTTAATTCTATTGGTAATGCTTACCTGGGGATAAAAAATAATGATAAAGCTTATGAATATTATTTAAAGGCTTACGATATAGCTAAGCAGGAACCTGTAAACGAGAACATGATAGCTGTTACGTCTTTTGGTATTGGAAGTATTTTGATTGAGCAGCGTAAAAGCAAGGAGGCAATAAACTATTTTAGAAAAGCAGAAGCAAGTTTTAGAAAACAAAATATTTTAAATTACGCTGCTATGGCCGTTTCGATGATAGGCGAAACGTATTTTAGGGATTCTAATTTTGTGGAAGCAGAAAAAACCTACCAAAGTGTAATTCCGGTTTTTAGAGAAATGCATGATGACTATGCCCTCGCCTCTGCCCTTGCAAACATGGGTGCCATTGAACTCGAAAAAAAACACTATGCAATTGCAACAGATTATTATAAAGAAGCGATTGACATAAACTTTAAGCGCAATGCCTATGCCAATATTTTAACCAACGCAAAAGCTTTAAGTACTTTAATGGAATTACAGAATAAACCTGCCGAAGCCTTAAAATATTATAAAACCTATACACAATACAACGATTCTGTATTAAACATTGAACGTAATAAAGCGTTTACTGAAGCAGAATCAAAATACGAATCTGAGAAAAAAGAACAGCAACTAAAATTAAAAAATCTTGAATTAGAAAAATCGCAGATACAATCTTCACAGCGCGGCAAGCTGGTTTATGTTTTTGCCGTTGCTATGCTTATCTTTTTAATTCTTTTATTTTTTGTTTACAAACAATTCAGCGAAAAGAAAAAAGCAAACGTGCTGCTAACAAATAAAAACGAAGAAATAGAAAAGCAAAAATCAATTATAGAAGAAAAGAATAAAAATATTACCGATAGCATTAATTATTCAAAACACATTCAGCAGGCCATTATTCCTTCTACCATCAAAGTAAAATCTACTTTAAGCGAATCGCTGATATTTTTCAGGCCAAAAGATATTATAAGCGGTGATTTTTATTTTGTTGAGAAGATCGGTAGTTCCATCTACATTGCTGTTATTGATTGCACAGGTCATGGTGTGCCTGGTGCTTTATTAAGTGTATTCGCCTACTCTAATATTAAAAATATTATATCTACCGGAAACTACTCTACAAATCCGGCAGGTATTTTATCCGAACTTTGTAAACAATTTAAATCCAATTTACAATCAAACGCTATTAAAATTAATGATGGTGTAGATATGAGCATTTGCATTCTAAATACCAATACACAGAAATTATACTATTCAGGCGCTAAAAATAATATGATCCAGATCAATAAAGAGGGTTTAAAAGAATATAATGCAAACCGCTGGGGCGTGAGCGGATCGAACGAAGAAGCGCATACCGTATTTACCAATTACGAGTTGCTGGCTAAACCTGGCGAAAAATATTTTTTATTTACTGATGGCTTTGCCGACCAGTTTGGTGGACCAAAAGGAAAAAAATTTAAATTAAAACAGTTGGAAGAATTATTACTAAGAACACACGATATGCCGTTTGAACAGCAAAGCTTTACCTTAAGCGAAACCTTTGTAAACTGGAAAGGCAATTTAGAGCAGATAGATGATGTAACTATAATTGGTTTTGGAATTTGATGATTACAACCGCCATTATATTAGCCGGAGGCTTTGGAACACGTTTGCAAAGTGTAGTGAGTGATTTGCCTAAACCAATGGCTCCTGTTAATGATCAACCTTTTTTAAATTATCAGCTTAATTACCTAAAACATTACGGTATAAAAAAAGTAATTCTTTCGTTAGGTTATTTACCCGAAAAAATAAAAGACTTTTATGGTTATAATTTTAACGGCATTGAAATTGAGTATGTAATTGAAAAAGATCCTTTGGGCACCGGTGGCGGTATTCGTTTAGCTTTAGAAAAATGTACTGCAGAAAAAGTATTTGTTTTAAATGGCGATTCTTTTTTTGATGTTGAGCTGAATAAGTTTTACAAATTGCATACAACAAATAATTCCGAAATATCTTTAGCGCTTCGTAAAGTTAATAATGCTGCGCGCTATGGTACTATTGAAAAAGATAAAAACAGCAGGATCATCTCATTTATAGAAAAAAAGGGGGTTGAAAAAGAAGGACTTATTAATGGAGGCGTTTATATTTTAGATAAAAAAATATATTCAACCTTAACACCGGCAAATAAAAACTTTTCTATAGAAAAAGATTTTTTTGAAAAACAATTGCAAGTCATTCAAATAAAAGGATATGAATTTGAAGGATATTTTATAGATATTGGCATACCCGAAGATTACGCAAAAGCACAGCATGACTTTAAAGGATTTAAATATAACTAAGAATTGGACCTTGTTTTTAGACAGGGATGGCGTTATCAATAAAAAGCTGGATAACGACTATGTGAAGCATTGGATAGAATTTGAATTTTTAGAAGGTGTATTCGAAGCTTTAAAAAAATTAGATAGTTTTTTTGGAAAAATTGTTGTAGTTACCAATCAACAGGGTATAGGTAAAGGGTTATACAGAACAGAAGATCTTGAACTGATCCATAAAAATATGTTATACGAAATAACTTATTTAGGTGGACGCATAGATAAAGTGTATTTTTCTCCATATTTAAATTCATTAAATCATCCAACCCGAAAACCCGGAATTGGTATGGCCATACAAGCACAAAAAGATTTTCCGGAAATTGATTTTTCAAAAAGCATTATTGTTGGAGATAGCTTAAGTGATATGGAATTTGGAAGAAATGCAGGCATGAAAACAGTTTTTATTTCAGAAGAAAAAAAGATGGATGAACGCATTGATATGCAATTTAGTTCGTTAAGCGAATTTGTAAATAATTTATATTGAAGATCTCTATCATAACCATTACTTACAATTCTGCTGCTACTATTGAGCAAACGATCAACTCTGTTTTAAAACAAGACTATAAAAACATTGAGTACATTATTGTTGATGGTGGATCTACTGATAATACATTACAGATCATTGAAAAATATAAAACCAGGATCTCTAAATTCATTTCCGAAAAAGATAATGGTTTGTACGATGCGCTTAATAAAGGTTTAGCTTTAGCTACTGGAGATTTTATTGGCATATTACACTCTGATGATTTTTATATTGACAACACTATTCTTGAAAAATACGCAAACACCTTTATTAAAAATAATTCAGATGCCGTTTACAGCGACCTGTTTTACGTAAATAAAGATGATACAAACAAAGTTATTCGTAAATGGAAAAGTGGTAACCATAAACCTAATTCATTTTTACATGGCTGGATGCCGCCACACCCTACCTTTTTTGTAAAACGAAGTCTTTACGAAAAATACGGAAAATTTAATCTTGATTTTAAACACTCAGCAGATTATGAATTAATGCTTCGTTTTATTCATAAGCACAAAATAAAATTAACTTATCTTAAAGAATTTACCATTAAAATGCGCGTAGGTGGCCAAAGCAATGCCTCTGTCCAAAATAGGTTAAACGCCAACTTAGAAGACCGTAAAGCCTGGAAAGTAAACGGCCTGAAGCCCAGGTTCTACACCTCTTACCTTAAGCCATTTAGAAAGATCCTACAATTTTTTTAATATAGCATAAACTGACATTTGATTTATAGATTTATTTTTATATATTAGTATAATCTAAACTTTATCAAATGAAAAAAATCTACCCTGTAATTATTGTACTGGTTATTTTATTATCTAATAACATATTTGGCCAATGTTCTTTATACCCTGTTTCATTAGCTTCAAAGATCAATAACAGTTCTTTGATCGTTGAAGGAAAAGTAATTTCGCAAAAATCATATTGGAATGCAGAAAGAAATTACATTCGTACTTCTAACGTTATTAATGTAACACAGGTTATTAAAGGTAATCTCAATTTTTCTTTTATTGAAGTAATAACTGAAGGTGGAGAAGTTGATATGAATAAGCAGGTAGTTGATCCTTCGCTTCAATTGACAATAAATGATGAAGGTATCTTTACATTAAATTCTATCAATTACCCCTCTCAATTTGGTTACCCTGTATACCAGGTATATTCTGACCAACAGGGCTTTTACAAATTCAATACAAAAGAAAATACAGCTATTGTGCCTTTTAAAACTTATGCAGATATTAATAATGTTTATAAAGAATTTGAAATGCTTTTAGGAATTGATCTGCCGGCATATGTAAATCCAAATTCAAATAAATTTTCATCTCCAAGTTCTATAGCTGCTATTAGTGGAATTTCTCCATTAATTATTACCGCGGGTACAGCCAGCGTTTTAACTATTACGGGCACAGGGTTTGGCTCAACACAAGGTTCATCTATTGTAGAATTTAGAAATGCAGATGATGGTGGCGCAACTTTTATTCAACCGCATTCTTCACAATATGTTTCGTGGAGTAGCACACAGATACAGGTGATTGTACCAACGCGATCATCAACATTAACAGGTAATGGTACTGCGGGTACAGGCCAGGTTAGAGTAACCGTTGGTTCATCTACTTTAAGCGCGCAAACACTTACTGTTGATTATGGTGAATTAAATGTATTAATTACAAATACACTTGCTGCACAACAGGTTTTTAATACCCGCCACGTTGATCTTAATAACCAAAATGGCATAACCTGGCAAATGTATACAGGTTTTAATTCTAATGCGGCAGCCAAAACTTCTTTTTTAAGCGCCTTTAATACCTGGCGTTGTAATACAAATATTAATTGGTTAATTGGCACCGCTGTTTCTACTAACACTATTGCTTCGGATGGTGTTAATGTTATTCGATTTGATATAGGAAGTGAATTGCCTGCTGGGGTTTTAGGCCGCTGTACAAGCTATTTCAGCGCCTGTAGTTTAGGGCCAAACATTTATGTTTATGTTTCTGAATTGGATATTTGTTTTGATGATGCAACTAACTGGAATTTTGGTCCGGCACTTGCCACTGGTGCTCAGTTTGATTTTGAGTCGGTTGCCGTTCACGAATTAGGACATGGACATCAACTCTCTCATGTAATAAACAACAACGATGTAATGCATTACGCTATTGGCCCTGCAACAAATAAACGTACTTTAATTTCTGCAAATATTGCCGCCGGTAATGATGTAATGTCTAGAAATACATCAGCAGGTATTTGCGGCAAAGGTAATATGGTGCCAATTGCTGCCAGTGTTTGCTCGGTAACAGCGCCAACTTCTACCTTTAATCTAACAACTCCTGTTTGTATTGGACAAGTTGTTGCTTTAACAAGTAACGCAACAGGTGGGCCTACTAACTTTAGCTGGACAGCCACAGGTGGAAGTACTTCTACATCTACTTTACAAAATACAACAACCAGTTATGCATCGCCGGGAACTTACTCTGTAACTTTATTGGTAACAAATGGAATGGGCTCTTCAACATTAACAAAAACAATTTCTGTTTTAGCAATTCCAAGTGTTGTTGTTACCTCATCTAACATTTGTTCGGGCGGCTCGGCAAATATGTCGGCAACAGGCGCTAGCTCTTACACATGGAACCCAGGCGGACTTACAGGTGCCAATCAAACATTAAGCCCTGCAACTACGCAAGTATATACAGTTATAGGAAGTAATGGGACCTGCACAAACAGTTCAACAGGATCCATAAATGTTACCACAACACCAACAGTTGCGGTGTCAAATGCAAGTACCTGTGCCGGCACACCGGTTGCTGTTACTGCAAGTGGTGCAACTAATTACACCTTTAATCCCGGCGCTTTAACCGGTGCTACTCAAAACTTAAATCCTGCTAATACAACAACCTATACTGTTACAGGAGCTAACGGTTCGTGTACTAACGCAAAAAGCTTTACTTTAACGGTTGTGTCTAATCCAACAGTTGGCGCCTCGGCTACTGCTACCTTAATTTGCGCGAGTGCACAAACTACAACATTAAACGGAACAGGTGCTACAAGCTATGTTTGGAATCCAGGAAATATTTCCGGTAATAATATTACTACCACGCTTACATCTTCTACAACGTTTACTGTTACAGGAACAATAAACGGTTGTTCAAATACTGCAACTGTTGCCATTTCAGTTTCGCCTTGTACTGGTATTGCAACAGCTAACGGGGCCGGTAATTTTAAAATATATCCAAATCCATCGCAAGGCATAGTAACATTAAATTTTGGCGAAACATTTAGCGGACGTTTGAACTTATTTAATGCTTTGGGCCAGTTATTGGGTGAACAAAAAATAAATGAGATAGAAAAAACAGAACTTAATTTAAGCTCCTATCCTAAAGGTGTTTATCTTATTAAATTAATGCCTGATAATGGCAAAGAAAGATCTGTAAGAATTGTTAGAGATTAAAAATTATATGTAAATAAAAAAGGAGCGATATGTATCGCTCCTTTTTTATTTTAAGATCATATCATACCTGTCAAGATTTTTACCGTAGCCTTCTCTTGTAATCTTTTTCACAGTAAAACCCATTTTTTCAAAAAAAGAAAATGTATGCTGTGAAGTATCTAATGAAATTATGCTTTCGGGATAGTGTTGTTTGATCTCTTCTAAACGATACAACAAAAACTCTTTGCCAATACCTTTTTTATGATACGAATTTTCAACCATGCCCCAGGTTATTTTAGCATCTGTTTCGTTGGTTAAATAAAAACCACCGCAAGCAACAACCATAGAGTTTTTTTCGACCACGTAAAAATGTTCGGCATGATTATTCTCATAGGCGATCTCATTTTTATCTTTTGAATCAAGCCAATTCTCTAATAAAGGAAATTCTTCGGGTGCAAAATACAAAGGCATATTGCTTTTAAAAATGGCAATACAAGCGCTTCTATCTGAAGCTCTATATTCGCGAATCAACAACATTTCGTTTGCACTAACAACTATTTTTACTCTTGTAGTCAATATTACGATTTTTATTTGATGATTACCCTTTTGTCAATTGATACTTAGTTATTTTTTTTAAGGCATCGGTTAAATTAATCTTGCCTTCAATATATCATGGTTTTAATTTTTTAATTAATAATAAAACTGAAAGTTAATAAAAAACCCTTTCATGTTTATGAAAGGGTTTTTTGAGATCTAATAATCTAAGTTACCGTAATCTAATTTTTTTCTTTGGATGGCTAATACTAATCTTAAGATCAAAATAAAGAACGGAATATACATTGTTGCTTTTGGCAGATCAAAATGATTTAAGATGATCGTTGATTTACGTTTTAATCTTTCTGTTATTAAATACATAGAAGGAATTAATAACAACGTAAGAATAGTTGCGAAAATCAAACCGAAAATCATTGTCCAGCTTAACGGTCCCCAGAATACAACGCTATCACCACCAAAGAAGATATGCGGATTTAATTCAGAAAATAATGTTTCGAAATTGATATTTAAACCAACTGCTAAGGGAATTAAACCAAGAATAGCAGCAATAGCGGTAAGAATTACCGGTGTCATACGCGTGCGACCGGCTTCAACAGTAGCCTCATATAAGCTCATACCACCTTCACGCGCAAACTCTGCAAACTCAACCAATAAAATACCATTACGCACCACTATACCGCCCAATGCTATGATACCTACACCTGTCATAATGATACTCATATCCATCTTAAACGCAGCCACACCAATCAATACACCAATGATACTGAATAAGATCTCTGATAGGATGATCAATGGTTTACCTAACGAATTAAATAAGCCAACTAACACCAATAACATTAAACCAATGGCGATACCCATTGCGCGACCTAAGAAGCCCATGGTCTCCGCCTGGTCTTCGGCCTGGCCACCAAACTTAACGGTAACACCGCTTGTTGGTTTGTATTCTTTAATTGCCTTGGTAACTTTTTCGGCAACCTCGTTAGGGTTATAACCTTCTTTAACATCGCTGGATAATGTTATTATACGCGTATTGTTTTTACGTTTAATACCGGCATAAGTATAGTCATAATGTATATTGCTTACTGCAGATAACGGTACGCTTCTTACCGCACCACCCATATTCATATCACGATAGTTGATTTTTAAGTTACGGATAGTTTCAATATCAATACGTTGATCGTATTTAAAACGAAGGTTTACGGGGTATTCATCATCTGTATCTCTGAATTTAGTTGCCTCGTATCCAAATACGGCGCTGCGTATTTCAAATGCCAATTGTTGCGTTGATAAACCTTCACGCTGAGCGCGTTCACGATCGATATCAAAAACAATCTCAGGTTTATTGCTTACGAAATCTGATTTCAAATTATCAACACCCTCGATTTTAGCATTAATCAGGAATTTTTTTACCGCCGCGGCATTATCAGCCAGTGCTTTAAAATCATCGCCTGTTACTTCAATAGTAATTGGTTTTGCCTGTGGCGGACCGGCTTGTTCTTTATTAACTGTAATTTCAACGCCAGGTAATTGCCAATCAAGTGCTTGTAATTTTGAAAGATACTCTGAAGTAGATTTACCATGACGTTCTTCAAATTCAACAAAGTTAATAGCGATCTTGCCTTTGTTAGGGTAAGAGTTCTGATCTCCATCCTGCGGATCGGTTACACCAATAGTTACATTAGAGATCATGGATTCTACAACAGGATCGTTCTGATCAATTACAGTATACACTTTCTTTTCTACTTTTCTCATTACTGCGTTAGTTACAGATGGATCTGTACCCTCAGGCAGTTTTACGTAAACATAAACGTTGTTAGGATCGCCTTGGGGAAAGAAAACAACTTTAGGCCCGCGCGCTGCAAAGAACATAAACGAAAAAACAAATAAAACTAAAACAGCAACTAAAGGCCTCCAAGGTTTACGAAGGCACCATTGAAGTACTTTTGTATAACGGTTAACAAAGCCTGGCCAGATACGGAATTGCCAAGCTTCAATAGCTTTGTATAACCATAACCTGTGTAATACCAAAAAGAAAGCCAGGAATATAATAAAGTTACCTACGCCAACATGTCCGCTCATATAACTTAATAAAGCAACTACTGCATAAAGAACTAATTGCATTCTTGCTTTTTTATTTATTTTACCATAATTGCTATGTTCTTCTTCGTGCGATTTCATAAAATCAACCGCAAATACGGGATTAATAATGTAGGCAACAAAGAGGGATGCGAGCAGGGATATAATTAAGGTTATAGGTAAAAAGTACATGAACTTACCAATAATACCTGTCCAGAATGCCAAAGGAATAAATGGCGCAAGGGTTGTAATGGTGCCTGAAAGTACAGGCATGAACACTTCACCTGCCGCCATTTTTGCAGCTGTTTTAATATCACGCTTACCATTCTCAAACAAACGGTGCGTATTTTCAATTACCACAATAGCGTCATCTACCACAATACCAAGAGCAAGAAGGAAAGCAAAGAGTACGATCATGTTAAACGAGAAGCCAATGCTTGGCATTACTAAAAACGCAATGAACATTGACAATGGTACCGAGAGTGCCACAAATAAAGCGTTGGTAACACCCATAAAAAACATTAATACAATGGTTACCAGAATAAAACCAATAATAATAGTATTAATCAAATCCTGCAAAGTTGTTTTTGTTTTCGCGCTTTGGTCACCGCTAATGCTTATTTCAAGTCCTTCAGGCAACTTGCCTTTTTTCATTTCGGCAATTTTCTTTTTGATATTATCGGCAGCATCAATTAAGTTTTCACCCGAACGTTTAATAATGTTCAATGTAATAACATTTTGTCCTTTTGAGCTGGAGTAGCTTTCCTTTTCTTTAAAACCATCCTTTACTTCGGCAACATCTTTTAAAAATAATTTGGCGCCAACAGCGGATGTAATAATGATGTTCTCAATTTCTTTGGGATCTTTAAATTCGCCTTTTATACTTAAAGTTGGTTTCATACCTTCAAGCGGCAAGTTACCACCCGTTATAGAAAGGTTTTCACGGGCAATCGCCCCCGCAATGTCCTGGAAGGTCAATTGGGCAGCCTGCATTTTGTATGCGTCCACATTTACCTGGATCTCGCGGTCTAAAGCACCAACAATTTTCACTTCGTTAATCTCTTTTAAGCCTTCAATCTCGTCCTGCAAATCTTCAGCATATTCTTTCATTTGCTTAAGGTCATAATTACCAGCAAGGTTAATGTACATAATAGGAATCTCTGAAAAGGCGATCTCTTTTATCATTGGTTCTTTGGTAAGTGTAGCCGGCATATCGGCGCGGGCCTCATCTACCGCATCTTTTACCTTTTGTTTGGCCACATCTACTTTTACATCTGTTCTAAATTCAACAATAATAACCGAAACGTCTTGTAAGGAAGTACTGTTGAATTTTTTAATTCCCGAAATACCTTTTAAGCGTTTTTCAATTGGCTTTGTAATAGTATTCTCGATATTTGTTGGCGAGTTACCCCAGTTAATTGTGCTTACATAAATAGTTGGAACGGTGATATCAGGAAAATTCTCTTTTGGAAGAGAGTTGTAAGCCATAATACCTGCAAGAGTAATAAAAATGGTGATCAGGTAGACCGTCATTTTATTATCTATTGCCCAGCTGGATGGTTTAAATTCTTTTATTTTATCTAACATAATTTGTAGTTTTTATTTTAACACTTATGTGAATTAGTCTAGCCTTTTGTTGTTTTAACAGCGGCTCCTTCTATAACAAGATCATAACCTTCTGTAATCATAAGGTCGCCTTCTTTTAACCCGCTTGTTACTTCAGCCATACCGTTATATTCGCGACCTATTTTCACTACTTTTTTAACCGCTTTACCATTTTCAACTACCATCACAAAACTTTCGTCGGCACCTTTTTGAACATATTTTACAGGAACAATTATTTCAGGTTTTTCTGATTTGTAATCATTGATCTTTAATCTTGCAACCATATTTGGGTGATACTCTTTATTGCCATCCAATAAAACCTCAACACCAAATGTTCTTGTTAAATTATTAATACCTCTTGAAGCGTAGTGAACTTTTGAGGTCAAAGAATCTTTCATGTCAGGAAAAAGAACCAATACTTCGTTACCTGTTTTTACACGAGCCGTATAAGCTTCTGCAACATCGGCCTTCACCTTTAGGTTAGAAAAATTAATAACGCTGATAGCACCCATTCCCGGAGCAATTGCCTGACCTACCTTAATATTTAAATTATCTACTGTACCGTTTATTGGAGAAATGATCTTACTCATACGAACTTGTTCCTGCATGGTAGCCATTTTATTTTCAAGACTCTCTTTATTTGTCTTGCTTTGTAAAAACTGTATCTCAGTTCCTATTTTTTGGTCCCACAAGCTTTTTTGCTTTTCGTAAACCTGTTTTGCAAGATCTAAATTCGTTTGCAGATCATTCATTTGCTGGTAAATTGCGCGCGCATCCGTTTCGGCCAGTACCTGGCCTTTACTTACCTCATCACCCACTTTTACATTTATTTTAGTAACCGTGCCCGGCATTTCAGAAGAAAGCGCAACGTTCTCATCAGCGTCAATGCGGCCTTGTATCTCGATATAGGTTTTAAATACTTTGGCTTCTACAGGCAAAGCAACAACTTCCATAGCTTTTTCTTTTTTGGTAGTGTCTGTTTTAGCCAATTCTTCTTCGATAGACGCTATTTTAGTTTCTAACTCTGTTTTTTGCTTTTTCAGCTTTTCTAATTCTGCTTTTTTATCTCCGCCACCGCAAGCTGATATTAAAGCAACCATTACAAGTATTAAGATTGAATTTTTCATTTTATTATTATTTAAAATTGTGGTTATATAATTTTTCTTTTTTTTATTTTGCAAGATCGCCGATTGCTTTTTGATAATCGATCTTAGCTATCATCATGTCATAAAGAGAGCCATAATAATTTACCTGAGCAGTGATCATTTGCGTTTGCGCTAATGTTACTTCTATACTGCTACCAACGCCGGCTTCATACTTCTTTTGCGCAACTTCGTATACGTGGCTTGCAAGATCCATGTTTTTCTTTTGATTTGTAAAATTTATATAAGCCGATTTATAATTTATACTTGAGGTTAATATCTCAGCTTCACTATTCATTTGAATCATACGAAGATTATTGCTGTTTTTTAGTGAAGCAATTTTAGCTTGTTGAATTTTATAATGACGTTGAAACCCATCAAAAATATTTATGTTTAATGTTGCGCCGATTATAGCTATCTTAAACCATTTATTGGTGGGGTCGTTATTGTTATTAGAAAAGAAGTCGAACTCGTTTCTTTGTTTGTTAAACTGGTATGAACCATAGGCAGCAAGTGTTGGCATATAACCCCATTTTAAACGTTTAACATCAAGATCTAAAAAAGATTGTTGAGCCTGCGCCAACTGATAATCAGGTCGACGTGTTATATCGGCTTTAGGATTTAAGTCCTCAAATTGATTTACATCCTGAGAAAGGCTGTCCGTTAAATTAATTGGATCGTTAATATTATAACCCATCTGAAACTTTAGCATAGCTTCAATATTTGCAAGACTTCTAACAGCCTTATCTCTTTCTAATACAAAATTATTATATTCTACTTCCTGTCTTTCAACATCAATTAATTCTACCAAACCTTGTTTATTACCGGCTTTAGCATTTTCGTAAGTTACTTTTGTTCTTACCACATTCGCTTCCAATAGTTTTATCCTGTCTTTAGTAATAACATATAAATAATATGCTTTAGCTACCTGCGCAGTTAATTCTGATTTATTGCGGGTAACACTAATTTTAGATAAGTTCATAAATACTTTTGAACCTTTAAGTGCAAAAATATAATCACTGCTAAATATGAGTTGTGAAGCGCTAACACCTGCAGTGGCATTATATTTTGTACCAAATTTTACAGGTATAAAACTTCCCGCAGGGCCACCAAATATCTGACCTGGCAATAAAGAAGTTGGGATCTCAAGATAATCCTTAATATCTACACTTCCGTTTACTTGTGGCAATCCCAGCCCACGTACTTCTTTGCGTTTTGCTTCAGCACTTTCGTAATCCAACTCAGCATTTAAATAATTAGGACTGTGTTTTAGCGCATACTCAATAGATTGCTGCAAACTAAAGTTGCCTGATGTGGCTTCCTGGGCCCTGATGTTAGCACATACTATTAAGGCAAAAAGCAGTGCGTATTTTTTTAACTGTGTCATATATATAATTTTTATTCTTCTTCTTCTTTTATTTTTTTGTAATTGTTGATGAGTTTATGTCCTTTCATGGTACAAATTCCGTAAGCAAAAAGATCCAATATCAACTCCGATGTTTTAATGAAACTTATTCTCTCAAAAGAAAAATAACCTCCAAACATTAACATATCTATTTGCGCCAGGCGATAACGTGCAGTAAATTCTACATCAATATCGGCCCTGTAAATACCCAGTTCTTTTCCACGCTTAATATTGATAAGCACATTTTTGTATGCACAATCTTCTTTAAAGCTTTGAAAGCGTTTAAAAGCGGTTGGATAGAATTTTTGCAGATCCAGGAAAAAAATGGGGTTGATGTTTTGCATCAATTCTCTCATTTTAGTAGAAATTAACATAATTTCATGGATGGGATCTTTGGCATCTTCGTTCATTTTATTGAATTGATACTCCTCAAGCAACAATACATTATCGCATAATTGGTTTACCAGGTCATCTTTTTCTTTATAAAATTGGTATATCGTTTTTTTAGACATACCCAGCTCTTTCGCAATGTCATCCATGGTTACACGCTTAATGCCATACTTAAAAAATAAGGCTAAGGCTGTTTTTTGGATCTTTTCTTGTGCTTCCATTTTTCGATTTCGGGGACAAAACTACGGAAACTTCTATTGTCTCACAAGTTTCCATTAAAAAATATTTTTTCGCATCTTTACAGTCTGAATGGTAGATAAAAAAAATACCCGTTTACAAAGATTTGGTGCGTTTTTGCGCAATAAATACCGCCTGGTTATCTTAAACGACAGTACTTTTGGCGAGAAGGTATCGCTACGTTTATCGCCACTAGGCTTAATTATTGGAATTTCTGCCATAACTATAGTAATGACAACCCTTGTAATAAGTCTTGTGGCCTTTACGCCTTTAAGAGAATACATTCCCGGGTATGGTACTGTAAGTGAAAGAAAGGAAATATTGGACCTGAGTCAAAAAGCCGACTCTATGGAGCAAACTTTAGAGGCAAGAGCAGCCTATATGCAAAGTATTTTAAATGTGTTAAATGAAAAATTTGAAACAAAACCTGAAAAACCAAAAAAAGATACAACCGGCAAATACGCAAAAATAGATACCAAAGCCAGCCCTAATGATATTGAATTTAGAAACGATTATGAACTTAATAAAAACAATTCAATAGCTACAAAAGCAAAATACAAAGGCTTAAGCGATCTTGTATTTTTTACACCTGCAAAAGGGCTAATTACCGAATCGTTTAATTTATCGCAAAACCATTATGGTTTGGATATTGTAACCAAGGCAGATGAAACAGTTAAATCTACTTTAGACGGAACAATTGTATTTACAGGTTTTTCTGCAGAGGATGGTAATATCATACAAGTACAACACAGTAATAATCTTACAAGCATTTACAAACATAATTCTGCTTTATTAAAAAAGACCGGTGATCGGATAAAAGCAGGTGAAGCTATTTCGGTAGTTGGTAATACCGGCGAAAAAAGTAAAGGTCCGCATTTACATTTTGAATTGTGGTTTGATGGGCAACCTATAAACCCGCAGGATTTTGTTGCTTTTTAAGATAGTACGCCTGTGCGATAAAGATTGAATAAAAGAAAGCGTAAAAGCTTAATCCTGCCTGAGTTTCTAAAGTATCTTCTAAAATAAACGAGATACACAGTATTAAAAAATACGGCCAGAATAAAATGTGTATTTGTTTTTTTAATTTAATTACAGGATAAATAAAACTGAAAAGAAAAATAAGCAAACCAAACATGCCAAGTGAAACTGTAATAGTTATAAATTGATTGTGCGGTCGTTTAAACCAATCTTTACTTAAGGGTGAATGAGTTTCAACATATGTTTTATTTAATTGGTTTTGCACATCGCCGGTACCAACACCAAACAATAAATTGTTTTTGATAATAACGCTTGCCGCCTTCCAAAAATATAAACGCATGGTTAAAGAATGTCCATTAACGCTGCGGTCGTTCATAAACTCATCATACTCCCAAACAAATTCATAAATGCGCTTTTGCATAAAACCCCATTCAGGATATTTGTAATTGGTAATATTATTCTGAATGTTCTTAAAATCTTCATTACTCAATAAAGAAATGCCCGCTGAATCTTTATAAAGTCCTTTGCTGGCCATATACCTTATTAAAACATTATAGCGCTGTAAATTGTAAGGCGGTGTATAAGTAAAACTATCCTCAGGAAATCTTCTGCTCCATTCTTTTTGCAATTCAATGGTTTGAATATTCATGTACACATAATTACCGTTTTCTTTTTGAGTAGAAATTTCTGAATTAAGACAAATATTTCCTGCTGCATTATACATGCGCGGTGAATTCGTTTCTGTTTTTTGCACTACAAGCTGTGAGTTTAAAAAAGAAGTAAAATAATATATCATATAACATATAACTCCTAACAGAATTACAATAGAACCTAGCTTAACATATAATTTTTGTTTGAATAAAAAAGAAATCAATGCAAACGCCGAAAGTATTGATAAGTTTACAAAGCCTGAAGCCAAGCCCAGTGCATACAAACTGAAAATAAAATACAAAAGCAGTATACCAAACAGCATTTTATATACTGTTTTAGCATGTTGTAACATAAAATAAAAACAAGAAGCAATAGCAACATTTAAATACAGACCAAGGCGTATATGGCTCATAAACCTCGAAGCATTTCTTGCAACATCATTTGTATGCAATATATAATTATAAATAAGGCACCAGCCTGTATTTACAGCAGAGCCCGCAATAAAACAGTATAAAAGAATCTTAAATTCTTTTACATCAATTGGGTTAGAACTAAAAAGAAGACCGGGCAAAAATAATAATGGCAACTTAATGCGAAGATCAGTCAATCCATCGTTTATATTTTCAGTATATAACATACCAATTAAATGCAAGAAAAAAATGGAAGTAATAATCCAGAATAATTTATTTGTTTTTAAAAGATTGAATTTTCTTTTATAGTCCCCTTCAATTATCCAGTTGCCCAATAAAATAAATTGCGGTACACTTGTTGGCACGGAGCCCACCATTAAACCAAAAGCAAGGGAAAAAAGCCCAAACAGGAATAAATATCTATGGATATTTGGTGAGAACATGATAATTTATAAAGAAACGAAAAAAAAGAAAATATATTACAAAAAGAAGGCTCAAAAAGTTGAAAAGTAATATCTATGAAAAAAGATCCCGTCTAAAAAAATAAACGGGATCTTTTTATAAATCTTAAAAAATTAATTTCCGAAATCGGATAAGAATTTAATGCGCATAACGCGGATCTCTTCTTCGGTGTAATCATTCTCACCAAGTTCTTTTAAAGCTTCGGCAACGCTATCCGTTTTACTTTCTTTAAAGTATTCCATTGCTTCCTCTTGTTTTTCTTCATCAACAATATCTTCAATGTAATAGTTAATATTTACTTTGGTACCTGATTCAACTATCGTTTCAATTTCGGTTAACAAAGCAGGAAGCGTTAAGTTTTTGCTCTTAGCCATATCTCTTAGACTGATCTTCCTGTCGATGTTTTGAATGATGTAAACTTTTAAACCCGATTTATTTACAACCGATTTAATAACCATATCAACAGGGCGCTCAATCTCATTATCATCTACATATTTTTTAATAAGATCTATAAACGGCTTGCCAAACTTAGCAGCCTTACCCGCACCAACACCACTTATCTTAGTCATTTCATCCATAGTGATAGGATATTGAATTGACATTTCTTCCAAAGAAGATTCCTGAAAAATAACGTAAGGCGGTAAATTTTTTGCCTTAGCTGTTTTCTTAACTAGATCTTTTAATAAAGCGTACAGTGTTTCATCAGCTGCTCCGCCTCCGGCTTTTCCTCCAACTACCACATCATCATCACTATCCCTATCTGTATTATTATAATCGTGATCGCGTGTTAATTTAATACTGTACGGTTTCTTTAAAAATGCAAGGCCTTTATCTGTTACGCGTAACAGGCCGTAGTTCTCTATATCTTTAGATAAATAGCCATTTACAATTGCCTGGCGCAAAATAGCCTGCCAGAATTTTTCATCTTTATCATGATCAACACCTTTACCCCAGCTCTCTAAATTATTATGCTTATACGTTTTTGCTGTTGCAGTTAACGTGCCCATTAACACATTAATAACGTCTTTTAATTTATGACGTTCTTTGATCTCAAGCACGGCTTCAATAGCTAATTCAAGATCTTCTTTAGCTTCAAATTTTTGTTTTGGATGGCGGCAATTATCGCACATCTTACCACAACCCTCTTCAGCAAACTCTTCACCAAAATAATGTAATATAAATTTACGGCGGCAACTACTTGTTTCTGCAAATGAAGCTGTTTCTGCCAGCATTTGTTTTCCAATCTCCTGTTCGGCAACAGGTTTATCTTTCATGAATTTTTCTAATTTAAGAATATCATCATGACTATAAAATGTAACACAATTTCCTTCTCCTCCATCACGACCTGCACGGCCTGTTTCCTGGTAATAACCCTCTAAAGATTTTGGAATATCGTGGTGAATAACAAAACGTACATCAGGTTTATCAATACCCATTCCAAAAGCAATTGTTGCAACAATTACATTTAGTTCTTCCATTAAAAACTGATCCTGCGTTCTTGCACGTTCTTTTGCATCAAGGCCGGCGTGATAAGGTGCTGCTTTAATACCATTTACTTTTAACGCCTCTGCTATTTCTTCTACTTTTTTACGGCTTAAACAATAAATGATACCGCTTTTACCGCTGTTTTGTTTTACGTATTTAATGATCTCTTTATTTACGTTTTGCTTTGCGCGAACTTCGTAATATAAATTGGCACGGTTAAATGACGATTTAAATAAATTGGCACTCATCATGCCAAGATTTTTTTGAATATCCTGTTGTACTTTTGGCGTTGCAGTAGCTGTTAAAGCCATTACGGGCACATTTCCAACCGCATCTATTATAGGACGCAATCTTCTGTATTCAGGACGGAAATCATGACCCCATTCCGAAATACAATGCGCTTCATCAATAGCAAAAAAAGAAATTTTAAATTCTTTAAAAAAGGCAATGTTATCTTCTTTGGTTAAAGTTTCAGGCGCAACGTACAATAATTTAGTTTTACCCGACAGAACATCTTTTTTTACCGTAGCAATTTCTGCTTTATTTAGTGATGAATTTAAAAAATGTGCAATACCGTTTTCATTACTAAAACCACGAATAGCATCTACCTGGTTTTTCATTAATGCAATTAATGGCGAAACCACAATAGCAGTTCCTTCTGATATTATTGCCGGTAATTGGTAACATAAGCTTTTACCACCGCCGGTAGGCATTATTACAAATGTATCCTTACCTGCAAGCAGGTTCATGATGATCTTCTCCTGAGTCCCCTTAAATCCGTCAAATCCAAAAAAGCTCTTTAACGTTTCAAGAACTTCTGTTGTTTCAACCTCGCCAACCATACTTTTCATTGATTAAATTGTGTCTTATACTGAGTAAATAATTTTATTTCTACTTTAAAGATATACAATTTATTTTCTATTAAACAAAACTTTTATCTATAAAAGGTTAAAATATAGATGACATTGGCAATTTTTTAGATATAATTTTTAAGATTTTACAGATTTGGGTTCATTTTGGGATAAAACCTCAGCATAATAATTATAAAAATAAAAGAGACTGAACAATTAAAATAAAAACCAAAACCTAACTGATCTGCAAGAATATAAAAAAGTGTTTTTGCAAAAACCGACACAATATATAATTGCACGCCCCATTGCTTAAAATACCAAAGGCCAACGCATGCAATAAAATTAGTAGCAACCAAAATGCCATATATTGCCGGCATTAATACACCCAGCTTTTTTATTTGAGGCGAAAAAACCTGTGGAAAAGTAAATACAACCGATAAATAACCGATAATGCAGATAAAGGATATGATCTTGGGCCTTATCATTTCTAATTACTTCTTATTGCTTCTACCGGATCTAATTGTGAGGCGCTATAAGCGGGAATAAACCCACTGATGATCCCTATCAAAATAGAAATAGTAAATCCTAAAATAATATTTGTACTTGTTAAGCTAATATCCATTTCAATAGCATCTTTACCAATTATAGTGATGATGTATGTGACCAGCAATCCAAAAAAACCACCAATAGTACTTAACATTACACTTTCGCCCAAAAACTGAACAAGAATGAAAAAATTTTTTGCTCCTAAGCTTTTTTGAATGCCAATTAAATTGGTTCTTTCTTTAACCGAAACAAACATAATATTGGCAATACCAAACCCGCCAACTAAAATAGAAAAACCGCCTATTATCCAACCTGCGGTACCAATAATATCAAACAAACCATCAAAGCCTTTGCTTATTAAACTTGTTTCGTTCAATGCAAAATTGGGTTCGCCCATTGGTTTTAATTTACGTATACCTCTTAAAATGCCTGTAAGCTCACTTATCATTTCGGCATTTGAAACATTTGGCTTTGCTTTTGCATAGATCATAGGATCTGCATTTTCTGATTTTACATCTAAAAATGAACGCGCAAAATTAAATGGTGTAATAACCTGGTAATCGAAACTAATACCCAATAAACTTTCACCTTCTTTTTTTATTACACCAATTACTACCGCTTTATTTCCTGCAATTTTTATTTCTTTTCCAATTGGATCTTCGTTTGGGAAAAGTCCTTCGGCAATGCTGGCACCAATTAGCGCCAGATGGTAACCTGCTTCTGTTTCATTTTGTGTAAAGTATCTACCGGCTGTGAGATCAAAATTCTTTATCTTATAAAAATCGTGCGAGATGCCGGCAACAATTGCATTTTGTATACTGTTTGAACGGTATTTGATGGTGCGCCTTCTACCCATACGATAAGCCAAAGCTTCGGTACTTTTGCATCTTTTTTGCAATTCATCTAATTCGTAATATTGTGGTACGGGCCGGTTAATATATTTCCACCAGGGATAATCAGGACCAAAATCCCAGGGCCATTTTTGAATATACACTACATTGTTACCAAGCGATTGAATGCTGCCTCGGATATTACTTTCCAATCCGTCGACAATTGTAAATACAAGAATAATAGCAAAGATACCAATGGTAATACCCAACAGACTTAAAAACGACCGCAGCTTGTTTGCCACCAGCGATTGCCAGGCAAACAATAAACTTTCTTTAAATAATACCCATAACATTGTAGTTTAAAGGTACGATTTTATACAGTTATTGATTAATTTTTAGGATGAAAGGTTATTTGGATACAGGACACAGGACTTATGACAAAAGACCGTTTATTTTTTGCTAATGTTCTTCTCTTCTTCTTTGTGTTTAAGATACGCTTCGTGTTTTTTACGTTGGCGTTTACGCATTAAATAAATAATGGATGCTAAAATAAAAAAACCAAAAAAGAATAATGCGCTGTCGTTATCTTTCATTATCAAAAAATAAATAACTAAAATAATGCCAAGCACAACTCCAACCAGCCAAAGCCGTTCTAAAAAAATAAATGTTTTGTTTTGAAAATCAGAGTTCATTGTTCTTTAATTTTATTGTTCCGGTTACTTCGTTAATTGAATATTTTGTAAAATCCTGATTGCTCTTTAAACCCTTACCCATTATTATCTGATCAGCAGTAGTTATTTTTACAAAGGCATCGGTATAAATTGTTTTATTAAATTCATCCCAGGTTAATTTTTCAGTTTCTAATTTTTCGCCATTCTTATTTACAACTTCTACTTTGTAACGCGCTTCCATTTTTTTTGACTGATCGTAACGGATACCATAATCTGCTTTTAAAGTGCTGGATATTTTTTCCTCAGTATCAAAAAAAGTAACAAAAACACCTTTAGGTAAAATAGTAAAAGGCTCGCTTACATTTTTTGTAAAAATAAGCATTCTGTTGGCCTTTAAAACTATTTTAAGTTGTGCGCTATCGGTAAAAAGTAAAGTAACGCTATCGCCTACCTGCGAAGGGCTTTTTTTGTTGTTTGGCAATGCCATTACATCTTTTAGATCGTTTGTGCAGGAACCAAAAAAATAAATAATGGCTGCAATAAAAACTATCAGCTTAAGTTTTAACACGCGTTAATCATGTCTGAATTTTTGAAACCACCTGTCGGAGAAATTAAAACCAAAATTTACTTTCCAGTAATTTTCTTTTATAAGATTATTATTGGTAGTACCCATTTGGCCGTACTGCACACTTACATTTACCATAGATGATAAACGGCCAATGCCAACAGGAATGCCAAGTCCGGCGGTAATACCGTATGATGATATAATAGTATTTTTAATATTGATGTAACCGGTATTATAATTAAGTCCAAAACGGTAATTTAATTTCCTGAAAAAGGCACCGCTACCAGATGCGTATTTTTCGGGTACATAATTTACGCCCAAAGCAACACGGTAATTATCTTTAAGATCACTAACATTATCTAAATATTTAAATTGCGACCAGTTGGTAATTGCAAAATCGGCCACAACATTTATTCTTTCGCCCTTTTTAAAACCAATGCCAAAGCCCTGTTCAAGCGGTAATGTAATAGTGCCTTTTTGATCGGCAATATACAAAACGGTATCTCGTATAACTTCAGAACCGCCACTGTTTAAAATATAGTTAAGTACTTTGGCATCGTAATTTACTTTAAGCGCATTGTTTAAAGCCATATAATAACCAAATGTTATTTTTACTTTTTCTGCCATTGGTCTTTTACGTAAACCATCTTTTTGCTTAATACTATCAATGGTAATAGCGGTTTGTATACCAAAGTTTCCGGTAAAATCGCCAAGGGTAAGAGAACGTTCACGGTAGGTGTTATTAAAAAATACAGAGTTCGGGTAAACTACTCTTGCTTTTTGCTCCATGCTTCCAAAAATATAATTGGCATTAAAACCAATAGAAAGATCGCTTAATAACTTATTACCCAACTCCTTTACCTTGTAGGCACCTTGTCCTAATGTTTTTAATGAATCGGCAACGTATAAATTATGTGTTCTGAAATTGATAAGCGCCTTTTTAAAAGGCATGATGCCATAACCTGCAAACACTTTGTTTAACCCTCCGCTACCGCTATATAAATAACTAACAGAACCAATGCCCTCTTCAGTCACAGTGTTTTTAAGGTCATATCCCACACTGCTGTATGGCATAATGCCAAAGCAAGCCCCGCCGTTCGTTCTAATTGGAAAACCAAGTGCCCCGTAAGTAAAATTGGTTGCCCATTTATTTAAGCTTGAATTATTCCCTTTAAAAGTTGAATTGATGAAGGTTCCGCCAACTTCCAGTGTACTGTATTTAATGTAGGGGTAAGCGGCAGGATTACCGGCATTAATGAACATGGCCTCGGCCATACCGTTTCGTAAAGCTCCCGAATCGGGCTTTAAAGCTACATAAGCGCCCCCCATGGCTGCGGTATGCGCAAATACAGTGCTATTCATATCTCCCAAGCCGTAGCGTGAGTAAGGACTGAATGTATTATTTTGAGCCTTATAAAAAGAAGTCGTTAAGACAAAAAGAAAAAGAATGAAAGCTAATCTATTTTTCAAGGTTATAATTTAAAATGGTATTTAAACCGTAAAGCAATAAGTTTTGGTTGGCAAATAAACGATTTTTAAGTTGTTTGCCCAAATAATCAGAGTCTCCGCCCGTTAATACTACCTGTAAATTAGCATAATTTAAGAGGTATTTATCTATCATACCGTCGACTTCGGCAACCGCGCCTGTTAATGCCCCGCTTAGCATCGAATCTTTTGTATTTGTACCTATTAATTCCTCAAAATTCTTATCCACTTCTACTATTGGCAGGGCGTGGGTAAACTCTTTCATAGCTTTTAAGCGCATGGGCATGCCGGGCGATATGGCCCCACCAAGGTATTCGTTTTTGGCATTTACAAAGTTGTATTTTATACAGGTACCTGCATCTATGGTCAGTACATTTTGATTGGGATAAAAACTATATGCCCCAACCGAGCCTGCAATTCTATCAGAACCCAGTGTTAATGCACTTTTATAAAGGTTTTTAAGTGGAATTGGCGTGGTGGCTTCAAATAAAATTACGTTTCTGCCTTTTCTTATGGCTTTTATAAATTCGGTATGCATGCCTGTAACTGAGCCAATCAAACAATTTTGAAACGCAGGAATCTCTTTTACAGCTTCTATGAGGCCCTGAACCGAATTAAATACGTAAGAGTGCTGTAACCCAGCAGCATCAAACATACCGGCTTTGATACGGGTATTTCCAAAATCTACAACAAAATTCATTATGGTAAAGATAGATTTAAAATATAAAGTGAGATTTTAATTAAGATTTTTTTAGAAAAATTTTGCAGGCTAAATAAAATATGTATTTTTGCACCCTCGAATAAAGAGTGAGCGGTGCCTTAGCTCAGTCGGTAGAGCAAAGGACTGAAAATCCTTGTGTCCCTGGTTCGATTCCTGGAGGCACCACCAAGTGGGGGATTTCAAACAATACGTTTGAATCCCCCATTTTTATTTCCGCCATATCCCGCACCAATTGGGCGATGTACGTGAACACTGAATTTACTTTGGTGGTTCGACACTGGTTAATTTTTTTGCTGTAGCGGATTCCTTCAGGAAAGAGTAAAAATTGAAGCAATTGTTTGTCCTTATAAGCCATTAAACCCCACGCTTTCGGGAGGTTAGCGGCAAAGTCCATTATAATATTTACGCAATTTTCAAGGTTCGACACCCTCTTTTGGGTTTTTACAAGGCTCTTCTCTAAATCCAGCCTTTCCTGCTTTAATTTCTCGGTAAACTTATTGAAAATTTCGAGGGTTAATTCCTCATTTATTAGCCTTTCCTCTAACCTTTCGAGTTTCTTTTCAATCTCCACAATTTGGCGTTTTAAGCCCTCCTTTGACTGATCCTTTTCTTTATGCTCCTTATTATAGTTTGCCATGATTTGTTTCGCCACAAAGCCCCTAATTGTGTCATTTCCGACCAAGCTAAAGGAAGCTAATACCTTCTCGAAAAAGGTGTGGATTTCCCTTGCACTTTTGTTATTACCGCACCCCTTGGTGTTGCACTTGTAATAAGGGAGGTTTTTGGCTTTTACCACATACCCCCTCATAAAGGAGCCGCAATGATCGCACCGTAAGAATCGCTTTAATGGAATATGCTCCGATTCTTCGTGGCATGAATAGCCGTGTTTATTCTCGCTTAAAATTTCATTCACTTTCAGGAACACTTCTTTTGAAACCATTTTCTCCTGATTACCTTCTACCAATTGTCCTTTCAAAGCTGAATGCGCCATAAGCCCACAATAAAAAGGGTTTCTGAAATATCCCGATAATCGCTTCTCGTCAAGTTTCAATCCGAGGGCTTCCAATCGTTCAGAAATTTCTGTATGCGTTATTCGTTCATTTGCTTTCCAATGAAATGCCCTTTGTAAAAGTTTGCCTTTTTCATTCAGTACAATTTTACGTTTACCGTTCTCTTTAATTTCATCGTATCCGTAAGGTGCTTTATGACACCACTCTCCCTTCATTAAAGCTTCACGAACTCCTGCCATGCATTTTTCTCTTCGCAATTGATTATCATACTGCGAAAAAATAATCTGAATGTTTTGTTGAAAGTCTCCACTCGATGTTGAAGCGTCTCCGGGTTGCGTTACCGCAACAAGATAAATTCCTTGTTCTCGAAGTTGATCCTTAATGTAAATTGCGTTCGCACCTGATCGAGAAAATCGGTCAACGCTGTAAACAATAATGTAGGAGATTTTCTCTCTACTCTTTTTTACAAATGAAAGCATCCGGTTAAACTCTTTACGTTCATCCGTTTTTGCACTTTCATAAGTTCCACCAAAAACACCCATCACAGAATATTGATGCTTCTTAGCGTATTCTTCACACGCCTTTCGTTGCGTCTCCAAACTGTAACCCAGTTCTTGTTCTTTACTTGATACCCTTGTGTAAATAACACAATTGTTCGTTCGCTTAAGGTGCTGCGATTTCCCTTTTGCAAACTGATCGAATAAAACTAATCCTTTCATGCTGCATTTCTTATTGGTTTATAATTGTTATTTGTTTCATTGTCTTCAATCACAATTTCAGGTTCGTATTGCTTTTTATAGAGGGAATAAAAAACCGTACTTACTGTTCTAACAAAATCAACAACTTCCTTCGCTTGTTCTTCGCTGAGGTTTTTAAATTCCTCTATAGCTAAAACTTCTTCTACCGTTATATCATGCTCTCTCGCCTCGTCACTGTAGGCATTTCCAACCTTCTCCATTTTTGTTATTATTGAAAAATTACGTACACTTTTGGGAACGTGGTAGCGATTCCAACTATCTTTTTTTGAGGGGAAAAAATCAAGGGAATAAACTTGCACGTCTAAAAACTAAATGCCATACTCAATGGCAAATACCACTAAGAATCGTCTATTTTCGGGGGATATGGGGTTAAACAACACACAGGGCAAAACTATGCCCGTGTATAAGGATGGTTTCTTGGTTTGGAAAATATTTTGAATTTCTTGAAAAAGATTTTTAATCCTTTTTAATCTTTTGAATTCAAATAAAAAAGCCCACGAAGTTACGTGGGCTTAAAAATATGGTTTGCGCTGACTACTTTTTTTCTTTTAATCCCTGCCAAACTAAGACTGCTAATACTGCTCCCAAAGTCGGAGCTGAAAGATAAACCCATAAATGCTCTAAGTGTCCCGAAACAACTGCCGGGCTTAACGAACGAATTGGATTCATGGATGCTCCGCAAATCGGACCAGCGAACATAGCTTCCAATAATACTACTGAGCCGATTGCTATTCCTGCAAACATACCTTGCTCTTTACTTCCTTTAGCAACATGAATTATTGTGAACATTAAAAGGAACGTAAGTATCAGTTCCAAAATAAATGATTGCATGGCTGTTCCGGCAGGTGATGTTGCCCCAAGTGTAGCATTGTTCGGAAACAAATAATGCAAAGTAAAGCTTGCTAAAAACGCACCGATTCCTTGACTGATAATGTATGGCAATATCTCTTTAGCAGGGAAAACTTTAGCTACCCAAAATGCAATGGTAACAGCAGGATTCAAATGCGCCCCTGAAATATCACCAACTGTATAAATCATAGCTGCAACGATTAACCCAAATGTAGCAGCAATCCCTGCATGGGTAATTGCACCGACTGATTCCTGATTAATTATAATAGCTCCTGTCCCACAAAAGATAAGAGCAAATGTTCCTATTATTTCCGCTATATATTTTCTCATTTTATTCTTTCTTTTTTCTAAAGTCTAAATGACTGATCCATGTCAACTGAAAATAGTATTGGTTAAACCAACTTTGTTTTCCAATGTTCCAAGTAACGTATAAAATTCCGGCTTCTATTTTATTCTTTTCATTTAATTTTTTGCCTAATGCTGCGTAAGCCCAATTCTCGCCATAAACTGCACCTGCATTCTCAAACGTATTAAAGAAGGCTTCTTCATAGGCTGTGAAGTAAAGTTTCTCATTTATTGGTACATCCATTCCAATCAGATATCTCACACGGTGCGTGAATGGTGTTTCATTCGTAAATCTGTTATGAACGAATCTACCATCGAAACGTAAACGATGTGTCAGGTTTACTTTCTTAATAGAATGCTTGTACTTAGCCTGAACATAAAACCTATTTTCGTTTACATAGTTATCGTAAACCACATTAGCTCTCTGATAAACATAGCTACCTGTTAAAGAAAACTTACTGTTTACATTATAGCTCAAAGCTTGCTCTGAGTAAAACAGATGGAAGTCGGAATCTTTAGAAACATCAGGCTTGTCGAAATTTACAAGTGGAAAAGCAGCGAAATAATATAAACTATAATCAAGCTTGTTACTTATTGTTCCCGAATGGTCGATGGTTGGGAATACACCGCCAACATTAATGCTTTGAGCATTTATACTTGGCGCAGATAATAGAACAGCTAAGACCGAAACAAACCAATGTTTTCTCAGATTCATAAATTACAGTTTCGAGAATACATAAAGTGTTTCTAATGCAATCTGTTTGCATCTTTCATCATACTTAGCATCTTGTTGTGGTGTATTATCAAATGCTTTAGGATCATCGTATGTAGTTCCAATACGCAATTCAACACCCGGAATAAAAGGACAATTCTCCTCTGCATCACTACAGGTCATTATTGCAGCAAATTCCTTCTGTGGATTTTTAGCATCATCATAGGTTTTAGAAAAACAAACACTCGGAGTTTCATTATCATCATGGAATACATGATAGGTCGTGTTTTTTTCAATATTGATTGGTTTGATAGTGAAGCCAACTCTTTTTAGTGAGTTGATCGCATTAATATTAAATGCTGTTGCCTCTGTCCCACCTGAATAAGTGTTAACATTTTTAATTCCATAGTAACTTGCAGCCACATGCGCCCAAACTTGCCCAAAATGACTCCTTCGGGAATTATGGGTACAGATGTAAACTAAATTAATTGGACTACCCATTACTCGTTTTTTAGCAATGTACTGTGTGATTTTTTCTAAAATCTCTTTTCTGTTTTCAGGAATGGATTTAAACTCTTTTGTTAAACCATCCACATACGTTTTAATGTTTGGATACATAATTTATTATTTACAACAATTCTTTTTATTAGTATAAGATTCAAATAAAACTCCTAAATATTCTTTTGCTTCTGCCCATGCTTTTTCATCAATACAATAGCAAACCGATTTTCCTGTGATATCTCCCTTAATCAATCCAACATCTTTTAATTCCTTTAAATGCTGTGAAACGGTGCTTTGTGATAATGGCAGTTCATCTACAATATCTCCGCAAACACACGCTTCTTTTTTTACTAATAATCGTAAAATTGCGATTCGTGCTGGATGCCCCAAGGCTTTTGCATACTTGGCGATCTTGTTATCTTTTATAGTAAACTCTTCAGTTTTTGCTGTTCCCATAATTATTCATTTAAGCAATTGCCTTTATTAGCATCAATATTTCCACGATTACGATTAATGCGCTCATAAAACTCATCGAACTGTTTTTTTAGTTCATCCAGTTTTTGATAATTTAGACAATAAGATAACTTCTTTGAACTAAGATTCCCGTTGACTAACTCAAACTTTTTTAAATACTTCAGGTTCATGCCAACGGTAAATTTTGACATACCTTCAAGGTCAATAAAGTCATTTTTAATACAAGTGCCATCACAAGCCAACTTTTCGAGCAGAGCAATGCGTGAGGGATTACTCAACGCTCCGCATAATCGTGCTAAGTCCGAATGGCGATTGTTAGTAATTGGCCTGCTTTCGTCTTTCATTTAATATCGCAATAATACGATATTAAATTATTTCGGCAAACAGTTTTGTAACTTTTTATTCAACACATCGGTTTTGAGGAAGTTACCTTTTAGAACAGGTAACCATTTGTAGTTCTTAATTTCCTCAATGATAAAGAGGTCTTGGGGATTTTTGGAAAGTAAAAAACTTGAAAATTCGCTTTCCAATTTTCTGAGGCTATCAATCCCACAGGCATCCAATTCGCCTTTGGTAGCTAATCTACCCAAACTATCAATTGCAGTTGGCATCAAGCCGGGTTTTAGCTTAATTCCGTAAGCTTTTTCATTGTCTATTCGCTGAACAATAAATTGATATTTGATGCTATCAGAAACATAATAGGTGTTGTATTGGTATCTTGCTCCTGTCATAAAAATGGCAATATCAGTTAAACAGGGAGATGGTTTACTTACAATTCGATTATTGGTTCTATCGATGATGCTATCGGGATATAATTTATAAAGCCCCTCTTTTAATCCTAAAAAACCTACGACCAAACCATCACATAAATGCCCATGTAATTTAACAGCATCGTTTAAAGTAATGGTTTGTACGTTTTGCAATCTGCCTTTAGAAAAGTCAGTATCTAAAACTTTAATGGAGGGATTTTGAGCCAATAAAATATTCGCAAATAAAACAAGTAGTATTAAGTTAAACCATTTCATTATTCGATCACTTTTAAATAAATTAAGATATAGTACAACCCTGTTAATACAAACAATAACCCGGCAATGATCCGCATTACCTTTTCAGTTTTTTGAATCGCTTTAAAATATTTTCCTAATTGCGAAATACTAAAAGCAATAATACCTGTAAAGAACATTACCAATGTTCCGGCTCCGAGTGCATAGAATAACGGATACATAATTCCTGCTCCACCTTTGATGCTCATTGGTATTAACGCCCCAAAATATAATGCTCCGCTATAAGGACAAAACGCCATTGCGAATAATGCGCCTAATAAAAATGCACCAAGCAATCCTTTTTCTTTAAACTTATCGCTCCACTTTTCTGTAAAATTTCCTTTCCCTAAAAAATTAAGTTTAATTACATTCAACATCACCAAGCCTACAAGAACCATAATCGGTCCGACATACTTTTCTCCATTACCCTGAAAAAATTTAGCAACATGAAATTTACTTGCACCGAAAGTGATAATAAGCGCAATGCTCGTATAAGTAAAAGCTAAACCTAAAGTGTAAAGCAAGCCACTCAACAAAACCTTTTTTCTTCCTTCAGAATTATTCTTTGAAATAAAAGCAATGGCGGTAATATTTGTGGCTAAAGGGCAAGGGCTAATTGCTGTAAGTATCCCTAACAGTAAAGCAGAAACTAAAGGAAAGTTGCTGCTATTCATCCATTGGTAAAGTGTCTCGGTCATTATTTCAGAGCAGCGTCTATCATTGTTTTTAACTCGGAAATAAATACTTCATTGTCGTTCGCTTTCTCAAAAGCAAAATCACTCCAATCGATAATACTGTCTTTTCCATTTACTACTTTGTTAATCATTAAAGCAGTTCCGGTTGCTTGAAATTTCTCGGCTAACTTTTCATTTTTTTCATCATCCACATCAACTATTGAGAAAACAATTGAGCTATCTTTCAATTGGGTTGCAAAGTATTTATCCAATGCTGTTTTAGTATTTGCTTTCATGTTTTTGCAGGTCTCACATTGGCGAGTACCATGAAAACAATACACCTCTAAGCGATTTTGTTTGGCAACGGAGGTCGTTGCTTCAACTTTAGCAGTTTCATTCTCTACTTTTGGCGCAGAGTTACAAGCTGTGAATAGCCCAGTAGCTATGGTAAGAATAATTAAAAGTTGTTTCATCTTAATTTGCGTATTTTAAAATTAAACCTATTTGTCCTGCGTGATATGCAGTATGAGAAATGATACGAGATAAAGCTTCTGCTTTAGTTACTGTTCCAAATTCAGCGGTTGTTACGTTGCTACTCCAGTCTGCATCTGTTTGTTTTAAAATGGCTTGTTCCAATACCGAAGCGGCTTCATTCAAACCTTCTAATTCTGCTTGCAGATTGGTGAACTTTCCGGTGTCATGTATTCCTTTTCCAATGGTTGATGCCATCACTCTAATATCCAAACCGAATACATTTTTGGCAAACAAGTGTTCCACTTCGTTAATGTGACGGAGCAAAAATCCAACCGAGTTTGAATTCGGATGCAATTTTTTAGTAAGATCACTTTCCTTAATGTTAGGCAGTTGATTGGTTAAACGGGTTCTCCCCATTTTAAACATCTTTAATAATTCTTGAGTCATAGTCTTATTTTTTATCGGTAGGTTTTTTACATGTACCATCAGGGTTACAATCTTTGCTGTTTGGATTTTCACAACAAGCTTTTTTCTCAGCAGGTTTCTTGCAAGTGCCATCAGGATTACAATCTTTACTGTTTGGGTTTTCGCAACAAGCTTTCTTTTCTCCTCCTGCAAGGGTTGGTAAACCTTTCTCACTCCAAGCATCCATGCCACCTTCCATGTTGGCTACGTTTTCAAATCCTTTTCCTTTTAATAATTCATAGGCTTGAGAACTTCTACCACCTTTTTTACAAACAACAATTACTTGTTTATCTTTTGGTACTTCAGCTAATCTTGATTCTAATTCTCCTAATGGAATATTTTTGATATCCTTTACATCATATGCCAATTCAGCTAATTCATCAGGCTCCCGTACATCAATAATTAATGCGCCTTCTTTACTTAAAGCCAATGCTTCATCCACGGTGATGTCAGCTTTAGGGCTTTTAAAATAGGTTGAAGTAGAATCCTTTTTATTGGCCTCTGTACTGGCAGTTTCAGTTTGATTGTTATTACAAGCTACTAAAAATATACTTGCTACTGTTGACAGAATTAGAATTGTTTTTTTCATGCTTTGATTATTATAAGATTAAGTTGAATAAATATCCTGAAATGATAATACACGCTGTTACTACTCCAAAGAAGATAAACAGCATTTTGGTTGACATCACTTTTTTAAGCAGCAATCCTTCGGGGATTGATAAGCCAACCACCGCCATTGAAAATGCAATAGCAGTTCCCAATGGTATACCTTTTTGAACTAATACTTGCATAACAGGCAAAACACCTGCTGCGTTGCTATACATTGGAACGCCTAAAATCACGGCAATAGGAACAGCGAATGGATTTTCTTTGCTAATGTATTCTTCAAAAAATCCTGTTGGGATAAAACCATGCATTAAACCGCCAATGGCAATTCCAATAAGAATATAAAGTGAAACGCCTTTAACAATGCCTAATGCTTCTTTTCCAATTTCAGGTAAGCGTTGGAAGAATGTTTTTTTCTCCGCTTCAAATTCTTCATCAGCTATTTGTTTATTTTCTAAGATCTTCTTTACCCAATCGGTTAGCAAATGCTCCAAATTCAATTTACCTAAAATGTAGCCTGCAATCATTGAAAGAACTATTCCACTAATTACATACACGATGGTTGTTTTCCAACCGAACATGCCAATGAACATAGCAACCGAAACTGCATCAACCAGTGGCGATGAAATCAAGAAAGCTAAAGTAACACCTAATGGAATACCGCCTTTTACAAAGCCTATGAATAAAGGAACAGAAGAGCAAGAACAAAACGGTGTAATAGTTCCAAAGAATGAGGCTAAGAAATAATCCAAGCCATACCAGTTGCGTTTGGTTAAAAAATTACGAACTCTGTCAATAGGAAAATAAGAGTTTACAATTCCCATCACGAAGGTTACTAATCCTAACAGAATAAAAATCTTAATCGTATCAAACACAAAGAAGTTTAGCGCATCGCCGACTTTTGAACCATGCGTTAATCCGAAAAGGGAATAAATTAACCAATCAGCGAAATGCTGTAACCAATCAAACATAAGCTTCTAATATTAGCAACAGCCAGGCTTGCTGCAATCGCAGCTATTACCCAAATCTGCCATGTTTACTTTTTGTTTTTCATTTGTAGGGGTGCAGCATGATGATTGTGAACTGTCATTTGTATCACAACATCCGCTGCTTTGCGTGTTATTTCCTAATACAGATGAAACATCACCTTTTGTAGGAAATCCTTTTGTTGCCCAACGGATCATACCATGTTCCATATTTACCACATTGGTGTAACCATGATTCACTAAAAAGCCCGCTGCTCTCAAACTTCTGCCTCCACTACGACAAACCATTACCACTTCTTTATCTTTTGGAATTTCATTAAAGCGTTCTTCAAATTCGCTTAAAGGAATGTTGATGATGTTTGGTACATCATAAGCTAATTGTGCCACTTCATCCTTTTCACGTACATCAACTAATAATGCACCGTTTTTAACCCAACCTTGTGTAGTAGTTGGGCATATTTCTTTTACTAATGTTTGCTTTTCCATTGTTGTAATTTTAAGCTGTTAATAATGTTTTTATTTCGTTGATGTCTGCAACTCTTCCTTTTATTTTAATTACATCATCAACCATTAAAACAGGAGTTGTAAGCACATTGTATTTCATCATCTCTTCAATGTCTTCAATTTTTGTTACATCTGCTTCAATGCCTAATTGTTTTACAGCTTCTAATACATTGTTGTAGGTGGTTTTACATTTTGCACAACCCGGTCCTAATACTTTTACTTGCTTTTTCATATCTTATTTTATGTTTTGTTTCCGTTGTTGAATTTACTTATTGTTCGTAGTTCGTAAGATGACGAATATCATGGTCAAATTTTTTTAATCAAAGAATCCTATCATCAACCCTTTTGCTAAGTTCCAATTCTCTTTATTAATACAATATTTTGTCTTAGGAGGATCAATTTCACCTTGTATGAGTCCTGCTTCTCTTAATACTTTTAAATGCTGCGACAGGGTACTATTGGCTATGGGTAATACTTCTGCCATGTCTCCATGAAAACAACAACTTTGTTTTGAGAGTTGTTGAAGGATGGCTACCCTTACTGGATGCCCAAGTGCATTGCTGAACTTAGCAATTAACTCTTGTTTATCGGTGTATTTTTTTATTTCGGTTGGCATGTGCTTTTATTTCTGTTCGTAAAGATACGAACAATATTTATTCGCCACAATTTTTGGATGAGAAAATTTGTTAAGGCTCTAAAATATTGATTACTAATACTAATGGAAATAAAAGCGTAAAAACCTGACAATCATTTCGTTAAAATGCGTATATTTCTACCTCTAAATTGAGGTAAATTGAATCAAAACCCTGAACAAATAGCAAGAGATAATATCGACAAGCAGTTGAAGGCTTGTGGGTGGATTATTCAGGGTAAGAAGGAAATTAATCTTGGCGCAGGGCTTGGCGTAGCTGTTCGTGAATATCAAACTGATATCGGGCCAGCCGATTACGTACTGTTTTTAGATAAAAAGCCTGTAGGAATCATTGAAGCCAAGAGAGAGGAAGAAGGTCACCGCTTAACTACTGTTGAAGACCAATCTACAGATTACGCAAGCAGCAAATTAAAATATTTAAACAACGATCCACTCCCCTTTGTTTATGAAAGCACCGGAGAGATAACTCGCTTTACAGATTATACTGATCCCAAACCACGCTCAAGAGAAGTATTTACATTTCATCGTCCGGAAACCTTTAAGGACTGGATTAAGAAAGCCAAATCACTTAGAAAAAGATTACTTGATTTACCTGTACTTCCCATTGAAGGGCTGCGTGAATGTCAGATCAACGCAATAAATAATCTTGAAGTTTCTTTAAAGGAAAACCGACCTCGTGCCTTAATTCAAATGGCAACAGGATCAGGGAAAACATTTACTGCTATTACATTTATATATCGCCTCTTAAAATATGCTCAGGCAAAAAGAGTTTTATTTTTAGTTGATACAAAAAACCTCGGTGAACAGGCGGAACAAGAGTTTATGGCTTTTCAGCCAAATGATGATAATAGAAAGTTTACTGAACTTTACAATGTACAACGATTGAAAAACAGTTACGTTGCTACTGACAGTCAAGTTTGTATTAGTACGATACAAAGATTATACTCAATTCTTAAAGGAACAGAATTAGATGAGACTTCGGAAACAGAAAATCCGAATGAAAAGAAGTTTGAACCAAAGGAAGCAGTTCCGGTTGGTTATAATGAAAAAGTACCAATAGAGTTTTTTGACTTCATTGTGATTGATGAATGCCATAGAAGCATTTACAACCTATGGAAGCAAGTATTAGATTACTTTGATGGTTTTTTAATAGGTTTAACTGCAACACCTGACAATAGAACATTCGGATTCTTTAATCAGAATGTTGTGAGCGAGTACACTCATGAACAAGCTGTGATTGATGGTGTAAATGTTGGTAGTGATGTTTATCAGATTGAAACAGAAATCACAAAAAAAGGCGGTGTAATTTGGAAGGGGCAGTACGTTGACCATCGAGAGAAATTATCTCGAAAAAAAAGATGGCAACAAGTAGATGAGGATACTGCTTATTCTAATAAGCAGTTGGATGATGCGGTTGTGAATCCAAATCAGATAAGATTGATTATAAAAACCTTTAAAGATCATCTGCCGGAAATGTTTCCGGAACGATTGGATAAGGATGGCAAATATGAAGTTCCAAAAACACTCATTTTTGCTAAAACAGATTCTCATGCAGACGACATTATACAAATTGTGAGGGAAGAATTTGCAGAAGAAAATAAATTCTGTAAAAAAATCACTTACAATGCCGAAGATCCAAAATCAGTTCTTGCTCAATTCCGCAATGATTACTATCCTCGGATAGCGGTAACGGTAGATATGATTGCTACCGGAACTGATGTAAAGCCTTTGGAATGTTTGCTTTTTATGCGTGATGTGAAGAGTAAGAACTACTTTGAGCAAATGAAAGGTCGTGGCACAAGAACAGTTGATTTAGACACTCTAAAAAAGGTCACTCCAAGTGCTAAATACACGAAAGATCACTTTGTAATTGTAGATGCAATTGGAGTTACAAAAAGTTTAAAGACAGATAGTCGACCACTTGAGAAAAAGCCATCTGTTCCTCTAAAAGATTTATTAGGAGCTATTGCAGTTGGGGTGCGTGAAGAGGAAGTTTTCACTTCTGTTGCGAATAGACTACTCCGATTAGAGAAACAGTTAACTGAAAAAGAGAAAGCTGCGTTCTCGGATAAAACAAAAGGAAGAACAATTACCCAAGTTGCGAAGGCTTTACTTAATGCTTATAATCCTGATACGATTGAAGATTTAGAAAACGATGTAAGAAAAAAGCTTGTTGGTAAATCTATTGAAGAAATTAATAATGAAATTGAATCGAGAAAATCTCAATTGATCGAGAGTGCAGCCGAAGTTTTTACGGGTGAACTTAATTTGTTTATTGATAATGTTAGAAAAGCACACGAGCAAATTATAGACATTGTAAATCCGGATAAGCTTGTGAATGTTGGTTGGGCTAAAGATAGCACAGAGCAGGCGAATGAGTTAATCAAGTCGTTCTCTGATTGGTTATTTGCACATAAAGATGAAATTACGGCTTTACAAATTTTCTATAATCAACCTTTCAGAAGAAGGGAATTGACATTTGACATGATCAAAGAGGTCTTGGAAAAATTGAAGTTAGATAAACCAACCCTTGCTCCAATGCGCCTGTGGTCAGCCTATGAGCAATTAGGTAAGACAAATGGTAGTGCAAAGAATGAACTTATTGCCATTGTTTCCCTGATTCGAAAGGTCATGGATATTGATGAAGTGCTTACTCCATATGATAAAACGGTAGACAAGAATTTTCAAGATTGGGTTTTCAAAAAACAAGCCGGTAATCTTAAGTTTACTGAAGAGCAAATGAATTGGCTACGGACAATTAAAGATTACATAGCCAATAGTTTCCATATTGAAAAGGATGACTTTGATTTAAACCCTTTCAATGCAATGGGTGGACTTGGCAAGCTATGGAGTTTATTTGGAGATAAAACAGATGATATTATTAACGAATTAAATGAAGTATTGGCAGCATAATGAGCGGTTTATTTTTAAATTTTTACCAAGTAGATTTATCTACCAAATCAATCGATTTGGAGTATTTGAATTACGCAGATTATGAATCAAAAGAGAAATTCAAGGAACTCAGGGACAATAACAAAGACAAATACTTTCATCGTTCTGATGACAAAATAGTTTATTGGAATAAGAATAATGCTTCTTCTGATAGCCTATCTCAAAACAGAATGAGCATTACGGACGAGGATGATCCTAAAGTGTTTTCCAAAATAATTGAAGATTCAATAATTACTTTTTTAAGATCAAAGCCCGAATACAATATTTTTAAGAATAAGCACGCCAGTACTTGGGACATTATTTCTAAAAAAGATTTATTACAAGGAAAAATTGATGGATTGGTTGTAAATCGTATTGTTCATCTATCTTCTTACTTTTTTTTGAAGGATGAAACATTAATATTCGGTTTTACCCTTTCTACATCCCTTAAAAACTCATTTACTTGGACAAGAGAAGACTTTATTAAGAATGGTATCGATGTTCTTGGATTGAAAGGCGATGCTCAAAAAATATTTTCTAATAAGCAGAGTCTTAAACGATTTCTTGAATCACGAGGCGCATCTTCAACTTATGACACTGCTATAAAACAAGAAAACTCAAGAGAGAAAAGTTTTCAGGTCATTGATGGTTTTTATAATTGGATTGCAAAAAAGAAGGATGAAATAATCCTTCCTTCCGGTATTCAAATTAACAGTATCGTTAAAAGATATATTCCATTTGAAAATAATTTAATTAAATCCGAGATACTTCCAAAACCTGAAAGATATTTTTACAGTAACAAAACCAACACTAACGGATTGAAGTATTATAATGATATGGTTAAGAATTATAAACCATATTCATTAGAACTTTATCAGAATAAACGAATAAATTTCGGAATAATTTGTCCTACAGAATTTCAAGGCGAAACGGAAGCATATCTTAAACGAATTGAAGCCAAGCTTAAAGAGACTTTTCATTTTAATGATATCGGATTCACTCTTATAACGATTGCAAGTAAGGGTTTGGAAGATTATAAAAAGGCAGTTTATGACGACAATATCTTGAAGTCAGATTTAATTTTTGTTATCGTTTCAAAAGATCATGAAAAGCTTGATGAAAGGAACTCGCCATATCATGTGTGCAAGGCTAAATTGATAGGGAACGGTATTCCAACTCAGGACATACAGGTGGAAACAATTAGACAGAATACATCTGATTTTACCATGACGAATATCTGTCTTAATACTTATGCAAAGCTTGGCGGTACTGCTTGGACTATTGAAAAGGAAGAAAAAATCAGGGAAGAATTGGTTGTTGGTATTGGTTCAACAACTGGAGATAACGGTGAACATATCTTAGGAATTGCACAGGTCTTTCATAATGACGGAAGATATATCATGGGCGACTGCGCTCCCCTTTCTACTTTCGACAACTACGCTACAAACCTGGAGAATCATTTATTCAACACTTTGAAACCGATTATTGATGGAATAAAAAAGGACGAAACCTTTAGATTAATTTTTCATCTCTATAAATCAGCAAGTGAGAAATATGAAATAACAGCCATTAACAATTTAAAAAATAGGCTTTCGGGGTATAATTTTGAATTCGCCTTAGTTCATTTAGGTTATGGTCACAACTTCAGAATGTACTACAACGATGGGAAGTATGATACCACCCAAGGAACATACGTCCAATTAAGCAAGCATTCCGCTTTACTAAACTTTGTAGCTAAAAGCGATTTGCCATTGAAAATTGATTTAGATAAGAGATCAACTTTTACAAGTTTGTTTTACATTGCAAAACAGGTCTATTGGTTTTCTCACCTTTCTCACAGAAGTTATATGCCTTCAAAACGAACTGTTACAATAATGTATCCATCGTTAATGGCTAAAATGACTGAAGAATTAAAGAAAGTAGATGGTTGGGATTATGACAGATTAAAAGCGGTAAGCGAGAAATTATGGTTTATTTAAGAACAATAATAAATGAAAACAAGGCAAAACTTGCTTCTGCAAACAACATTGAGTTTGCAGCTTACCTTGGCGTAACAAATAAGGAGGATATATCTTCTTATAGCTTTAATTTATCCCCGCAAGAAGCTGTTGCTCTCAAAGGCTACTCTGGGGACACTGTAAGTAAAGATGAAGTTCTTGAAATATTTAATAAGAAGGCAGTTAAGGGAGTTGATGCGACTTCCAACATTTACAAATTTGCCGGACTTTATCTCGCTGCAAAAGATGATTTAAAAGGGAAATTTGAAGAGAAATATAATTCGGGTAATCTGAAACAAAAATATTTTTTGACATTAGTTGAGCCAAATTATTCCGGCAAGTTATTATCCGAACTTTCTAATGTTAGTGATCCGACAACTTTAATTTTAAAAGTTATACTTGAACCTGATAGTGTAATCAAAAACCTTGATGCAGCCATTGTTGATTTTTGCAAAGCAGATATCGGTGTTGAAGATTTATTAATACTTGAAGGACTTGAAAAGGCACTCATTAAAACGAAGTACAACAACCAAACAGCTGAAGAGTTAGTTAGAAGTATCCTTAATAATTTTGGCAATTCGGTAAATAAAATAATTAAAGGCAGAAGACAAGGCCATCCGGATTTTGAAATCAAAGATGAATATGACGTTCAAGACGTACTGTATGTCATACTTAAATCTGTATTCCCTAACCTACGTGATGAGGATGCAATTGCAAAAGTAGGGGCAAAATCAACAAAAATAGACTTAATTATTCGAGAGGAAGGTTTATTGATAGAAGCAAAAATGATGAAGCAAAGTGATTCTAATGAAACAAAATTTATTGAGGAACTGAAAATTGATTTTGAATCGTATCACGAATGTAAATGGTTGAAAAAATTATTTTGCTTTGTGTACGATCCTTTAAAAAAGACAAGAGACATTTCAAATTTTAATGATTTGAATGGCAAAAGAAATAAAAATGGACATGAATTTGAAGTTGAAGTAATTGTAATAAATTAATGGCGGAACAGGAAAACAATCTGCCAAAAGGCTGGCAGTCTAAAACACTTGGTGAAGTATTTACAATTGAACGTGGGGGTTCTCCTCGCCCTATTGAAGATTTTATAACCAGTGATAGTAAAGGCATCAACTGGATAAAAATTGGCGATACCAAAAACGCAACAAAATACATATATGAAACTGCTGAGAAAATTAAACCCGAAGGAGCCAAACGATCAAGAATGGTTTATGAAGGGGATTTTCTTCTTTCCAATTCAATGAGTTTCGGGAGACCATACATAATGAAGACAAGCGGTTGTATTCATGACGGTTGGTTAGTAATTAGAAATAATGAAAATATAGACAATGATTATCTGTATCATATACTAAGCTCTAATTATCTGTATCAGCAATTTTCAAACTTAGCCAAAGGATCAACGGTAAAGAATTTGAATATTGAGGCTGTAAAAAAGGCGGTTATTCGATTTCCTTCTATTGAAAAACAGAGGGCAATAGTTTTAAAGGTTGAAGAACTATTGAGTGAGTTAGAATCGACAAAGAATACCTTACTGCTTGTACAAGATCAATTAAAAGTATTCCGCAGTAGTACCTTAAAATTTGCTTTTGAAGGAAGATTCACCAATAATAATGTTCCCTCTAATGGATTACCAAAAGACTGGAAGCAAGTGAAATTGGGTGAATTAGCCAATGCAGTTGATCCTCAACCAAGCCATAGAACTCCCCCAATCGATCCCGAAGGTATACCATATGCGAGCATAAAGGACTTTGATTCTGAATTGGACAAAATTGATTTAACATCTGCAAGGAAAGTATCCCCAAGCGTTCTTAAAGAACATATTAGTAGATACACATTACAAAAGGGTGATTTTGTCATCGGAAAAATTGGCACCATTGGCAAACCGGTGAGGATCGTATTGCCTCAAAACTACTGCTTATCTGCAAACATAGTTTTGATTCAACCACGAAAAATTGATCCAACTTTTCTTTTTTATTTTTTTCAATCAAATATTATTGAAAAGGCTTTTTCCTCTGGTGCAAATTCAACCACTCAAGCGGCTTTTGGTATCCAAAAAGTGAGAGAGTTAGTTATAAATTTGCCAAGTCCTGAAGAACAAAAGAAAATTGTGATTGAAATAGAAAACAGAATTAGTGTCGCTGAAAAAATTGGAGAGGATGTTAAAACCTCATTGAAGCAATTAGAGACATTGAAGCAAAGTGTTTTAAAAAAAGCATTTGAGGGAAAACTGGTGAATGAAAATTAAGGGGCAAATAGATGAAGTAATAAAATTGCAAGTCGAATCAATTTCAAAGAGATTGAAAGGCTCTGTAAGTTCTATCGACATTATTAACTGGCTTGGGAATTTCCATGAAAAAGATCATTTAAAGGCTCTTATAGTTTTAAGTAAATTGGAATATATATCTGAGCATGAGCTTGTAGAGCTACTTAATGAAAGATTAGAAAATATCATTACATCGACACCGGCGGATCACAATTTCATAATTCATCCAAGTGGTGAGTATGGCAAGAGTGGTACATTAATGATTTACTACTTAAAGAAAACTCCTTGCTATGTAACAAATGCAGATAGAATTCAGTTTTATGAGACTTATAAGTTTTTTAAGAATGAAAAAAAACAATTTCGGATCAAGCCGAAGTCTGTGCTTATAATTCTTGATGATTTCTTGGGTTCAGGATATTCTCTTTTAAGCTACTATAAGACCTATGTTGCACCACAAGTGTTAGCCATTCCGAATATTGTTAAACAGTATGTTCTTTCAATTTTTCATTTAAGAAGAGCAGAGAGTCTCTTTAAAAAAACCTATGGATCAAAGTTACTTTTAGTGAGTGCCGAAAAATATCCGGCCTTCTCATATAAAAAATCAATATTTGGGTATAGGGAAAAAATGTTGCCCATTCGGGAATTTGCTCATGAGTATGGTAAGAACTTATTTTCATTACCAAATAGAGAGACCGGGAAAGAGGATATCTTTCCTTTAGGATATGAGAATTCACAGGCTCTAATTGTTTTTCCATATAACCCGCCTAATAACACATTGCCTATAATCTGGTCAAACAAAGCGAATTGGAATCCGTTATATCCGAGATCGCAACAGATTAAGATAAATAAGTCTAAGGCTTTTAGAAAAGATTTAGCCCACAATTTGGGATTACTTCGACATTCCGAAGTAGCTGATGCATTGTACTCAGGAAGCAGAGATTTGGGTTGGAAAAGTTTTAATTTCATTACAAAAACTGATTTTGCATTATTTGCAATTCTGAATTTATTAAAGAAAAAAAGACCGATTCCATTAATTTGTCAGGAGTTAGGAATAACTGAGAATGATTTTAATGAAATAATCTTAAGCGGAATAAATAAGGGAATTTTCAATGCAGATAATTCGATTACTGAATATGGAGAGGATATCTATTTTGACGCGGTAAAAAAACTAAAGTATTTGAAAAGAGACAACATAAAGGAATTAGAATTTAAAAATTATAAAATTGATTATGTCCCAAAAACATTTAATGGTAGGTCATAATAGGATTAGCAATTGTTTCAATTTTATTGAGACACCATGCACAGTGGGCATGGTTGCTGTAAAGCTACTCTACATCATTTTGATGTACAACACCCTTCGGGGCTGTACATCAGAACGCGCGCGTTCATTCATGTAACTCGTAATCCTATTTATGACCTCACCATTAGATAACATATTAGACAAAGCTAAAGCTGAAGAACACTCTCCTGAGTATATTTCGGATATAACCGCTTACGCAAAAAATTTAATTGATAAAAAACTCCCGGTTATCTTCTCGAGAACTAATTTAGCATTGTCAATTGGAATTCCAAGGAGCCATTTGGAATTTCTACTTGCTAATCGGGAGATGAAATATAAATTTTACAAATTACGAAAGAAACATGGCGGATATAGGTGGATAAGCAGCCCAGAAAAGGAACTCAAATATATTCAGGGATGGATAAAAGTAAATATTTTTGATAATATTGAAATTCATCCTGCTGCTTGTGGCTTCAGCAAAGGCACTTCGATTAAAAAAAATGCCACTGCTCATCAAAAACAAGATTTAATATTGAATATTGACTTATATCGCTTTTTCGATTCAATCACTGAGAACAGAGTCTTTGGAATCTTAAATTGGCTGGGATATCATAAGAACATAGCTATTGATATGGCTAAACTTTTATGTTATCAACCAACAGACAAATACTTTGAAGAGGTAGCTAAAGAAGGAATATTCTCTAAAAGTATTTTGGATCAAAAGCCATCTATTCTACCTCAAGGCTCGCCGGCGAGTCCGGTAATTTCAAACCTGCTATCATATAAGCTTGATGTGAGATTAAGTAAAATGGCATCAAAGTTAGGAATTAACTACTCAAGATATGCTGACGATATCACTTTTTCCGGAGAGAGAAAAAATATGGTTTCACTTAATACGGTGAAAAAGATAATTACTGAAGAGGGCTTTTACATTAATAAGGATAAAATTAAATATTTAGCACAAAACAGAAGACAGGATGTTACCGGAATTGTCGTAAATAAAGGGCTTAAAATAAATTCCAAGTATAAAAAGAAAGTTCTAACAGAAATTTATTTTTCTGAGAAATACGGTGTTAAAAATCATTTAGGTTATCTAATTGATAGAAAAGGGGCAGAAAAAAAGGCAAACTATAAGGATCATTTACTTGGTAAAATTTATTTCATTTACTCCGTTGAGCCTGAAGTTGGAAAAAAGATGCTTGAAAAATACGATCAAATAAAATGGGAAATTTAATTATGAAAGAAATATCGAACAATACAAATTCAATAGTATCAAAAGTATGGGCATTTTGTAACACGTTGCGTGATGATGGTGTGGGTTATGGTGATTACTTGGAGCAGTTAACATATCTTCTGTTTCTAAAAATGGCGGATGAGTATAGCAAACCACCATACAACCGGAAACTTGAAATTCCAAAAAAATACAGTTGGGATTCCCTCACAGAAAAGAAAGGTGCTGAGTTAGAAGTTCATTACACAAATCTTTTAAGGGATTTAGGTCAGGGCAAAGGCATCCTTGGTCAAATATTTACTAAGAGTCAAAACAAGATTCAAGACCCAGCCAAGCTTTCTAAGTTGATTGATATGATCGACAAAGAAAATTGGTTGATGATGGGAGTTAAGGATAAGGGAGATATCTATGAAGGAATTTTAGAGAAGAACGCTGAAGATACCAAAAGTGGTGCAGGGCAATATTTTACACCAAGAGCTTTAATTAAGTGCATGGTGGAATGTTTAAGACCTGAGCCAATGAAAACAATCGGTGATCCTGCATGCGGAACAGGTGGATTCTTTTTGGCTGCTTACGACTTTATTACTGAGAATCATAAATTGGACAAGGAGCAAAATAAATTCTTGAAATATTCAACATTTTATGGAAATGAAATTGTTGCAAGTACAAGAAGACTAGCTCTAATGAATTTATTTCTACATAACATCGGAGATATTGATAGCGATAATTTTATTTCGTCAGCTGACGCATTAATTGCATCGCCATCCAAAACTGTGGACTATATACTTGCAAATCCTCCATTTGGCAAAAAAAGCAGCATGACCTTTACCAATGAAGAAGGAGAACAAGAAAAGGAAGATTTAACGTATAATAGGCAGGACTTTTGGGTTACTACGAGTAACAAGCAATTAAATTTTGTTCAACATATAAAAACAATGCTGAAGTCTGATGGACAAGCTGCTGTTGTGCTACCGGACAATGTTCTTTTTGAAGGTGGTGCAGGAGAAACCATTAGGAAGAAGTTATTAGAAACAACAGATCTTCACACCATTTTACGTCTGCCTACCGGGATTTTCTATGCCAATGGAGTAAAGGCCAACGTTTTATTCTTTGATAATAAGCCTGCAAGTAAAAACCCCTGGACTAAGGAAGTGTGGGTTTATGATTACAGAACAAACATTCATCATACATTAAAGAAAAACCGTTTACAGTTAGACAACTTAAAAGATTTTATTAGCTGTTATAGTACTTCTAACCGAAAAAAGAGGAAAGAAACGTGGAGCGAATCGAATCCTGATGGAAGGTGGAGAAAGTTCAGTTACGATGAAATAATAAAACGAGACAAAACAAGTTTAGATATTACTTGGATTAAAGATAAATCGTTGGCTGATCTCGACAACCTCCCTGATCCCGATGAGATTGCGAATGATATTTTGGAAAATTTAGAAAGCGCAACGGAAAGCCTAAGAACAATTATTATGTCTCTGAACTCAAAATAATTATCTTATTGATATTGAATTACTTAAAGTCTATGTAGGGATAATTTAGGGGATTTATTTTGCAATTTTGCTGTAAATTTATACTTTTGATATGCGGTTAAAGAAAAAGTATAAGACGTGAGCCCTAACAAATTAAATCCTAAAATGATAGCCTTGGCAAGAGAGTCAAGGGGAATAACTCAACTTGAATTAGCTGAAAAACTAAATGTTTCGACTTCTCATATGTCGAGAATTGAACAAGAGTTTATTGAAGTTGGAAAACATCACTTAAGCGAGCTTTCTAAAACTTTAAATTATCCGGAAGATTTCTTTTATCAGGAAGGTGAGAATCTCCCACCTGCTATCGCTTTGCGAAAGCGTGAGAAAGTTGCACAGAAAATCTTAATTCCCATTGAGGCTCAGGTAAACATTTATCGCCTAAGCATAGAAAAGCTTTTAAAGGCCATTAGTCAGCACGACATAAACCTGCCAATCCTTGATGCGGATAAATTAGGATCACCTGCTGAAGCAGCTCGTAAACTCCGTAAGCTATGGAAAATCGAAAAAGGGGCTATACCTAATTTAACAGAGGTACTGGAATCAAATGGATTACTTGTTTTAGGATTTGATTTTAATACTGACCGAGTAGATGGTATGAGCATTTTAGCGAACGGAAAATTTCCAATCGTGTTTTCAAATAAAAGAAGTTTGGGAGATCGCCAACGATTCACCTTAGCTTATGAATTGGGGCATTTAGTAATGCATCTCCAAACGCAACCTTCTTTTATGCGTGATATTAGCCATGAAGCAAATGAATTTGCTGCGGAGTTCCTTATGCCCGAAAAGGATATTAAAGCAGATTTCAAAGACGGTGTTACACTTGCACTATTGGCTGATTTAAAAAGGAAGTGGAAAGTATCCATGCAAGCCCTTTTATACAGAGCAAATGACATCGGAGTAATTACTGATGGACAAAAGAAGTATTTGTTAAGTCAGTTTAACTCTTTGAACATCCGCAGAAGAGAACCTTCTGAGTTGGATATACCTAGAGAGCAACCGATGAAGTTACGAGACATGATTACAAATTACAAAAGCAAACAAAGATTAAATGTAAAACAACTCGCTTTGTTTTTTAATTCAAATGAAGATGAGTTTTTAAGTAAGTATTCGTAGTTAGACACAATTAGATATAGAGAGACATGAGCATAACGACAGACAAATTCGAGTTGAAAGGCTACTCTAAGAGAGAGTTAGCAGAGAAGTACAACATCTCAATCAGAACATTCAACACTTGGTTAAAGCCATTTGAAGAAAAAGTAGGTGCAAAACGTGGGCGTTATTATACGGTTAACCAAGTGAAAACAATTATAGAGTCACTTGGATTACCCGGAACAATGCATTAAGCGTTATTTCCGCAATTTTATTGGTAAATTATTTGGATGGGTGACCTGTTTGGTCACCTTTTATTTTTTCATAATTCTCCCCGTTATAATCCCGTGAAAAATTCCTAAAAATTCTAGAAAAGAGTTTAAAGTTTTCAATCATCCCGCTATCATCCCCGATTCTCCCCGAATAATCCCGGAGTATTTTCCATTTAAAAAGATTCAAAATTATTCGAAGACATTTTTCAAATAATTAACATCCGTGCAGTTACATGCGCATTGCAACACTTTGATGCGCATTAATCAATTTACATCAACATCGATGCAAAGTTTAGCACTTTGCTACAGAGTTTGAAACATCGGTGCGCTTTGCGGAAAGTGCCAGTTTTTGTTGCTGCAACTTTGTATCGTCAATCAGGACAACAAAGAAGTAATCAATAAAAACTAAATAATATGTCAGCAGTAAAACAAATCAAAACAGCAGTTCCTCACTTAAGAGTAATTAAAGGAGGTAAATCAAATCCATTAAACAACATCGTAGATAACACATGGATATTTATTCATGCAGCATTGTGGTGCAATAATGAGTTCTCCGGAAAAGAAGAAGCACAATTTCAGAGCTTAATTGCAGAACATTATAATACGTATAAAAATCCAACAAAGGTTTTTGAAGAGATCATCGAGCGTGTGTGTCTTGCAAAACGCTATGTAAGTCGTAAGCGTGGACGTTATCTTTCAAAACCAATTGATTGGTTAAATCTGCATTATCACAAAGGTTTAACAGGCACAGAAGGTTGGTATCAAGAAGTGTGTTTACAACGCATAACAGTTCCTGAATACAATAAAGGAATAACTCTTCTTGCAAAAGCGATCACCAAATACTTACAAGAACCAACCATCAAAACGATTGTAACATATCGCAAAAAGTTAATTGCAGAAAAGCAGTTTGACCTTCTTCAAATTTTCAACAACAGTATTATCAATTTTCAAATCAACAATTAAGTAATGGAGAATTCAGAAAAAGTAACAATAGAATTAAAGCCTTACCTGACAAAAGAACTAATAAAATTCTATCAGGTAACCTACCCAACATTCGCTAAATGGATGAAAGGTATTGAGGATAAAGTTGGAAAAAGAGTCGGAGCATACTGGTCTGTTAAGCAAGTCGAAATAATATTTAAGGAATTAGGTATGCCAAAGACCTATTCTTTTTAAAGAAAATTAAAATCATTTAAAAAGATTAAAAGCCTTTCAAAAAGAATTTTCAAATCGGGAAAGCGACTCAGACAAGTGATTCACCTTTGTGCCGTGATGGATGAAAAACAACTAAAAAAAGAAAAACAGATGTCAGAAATTAAACACAACCACCAAGCGCAAGATGGAACAGGAAGTATGCTCTTAACGGCAAGTATCCTTTTCGCAAACATCGATTACTCAGGACTCGCAGATTACGCAATAAAAGCTTTTGTAGGTGGTGCAATTTGGATGGCTTTTAAAGTAGGTGGAGAATATTTCAGCAACAAGATCAAGAAAAAGTAAATGGCAAGCATTAAAAAAATACTGTTGAGTTTAGGCATAGGAGGAGGCTTGGTAGCAGGGGGAGCATATCTGTGGAGATTGAATAAGACCTCGGTGAACCTGGAGATTGTTCCGACAGCGAAATTGCACAAAGTGGATTTGCAGGGTGTGGTTATCAGAGTAGATGTGCAATTGAAAAATCCAACCCGGACTGGATTAAAGCTGAAGTTCCCTTTTATTAAGCTCTTATCGAAAGGGAGCAGCATAGGAAGTTCGCAATCTGTCAATCAGGACATAGCACTTCCTGCATTCGGAGAGGCAAAGTTTGAAGCGATAATGATACGCATTCCAATGTTCAGCCTCCTCTCTACTGCCAAAGATTTACTGCAAGCAGTAAAAAACGGTGAAGCTTTTCAGATCGGTGTAACGACCATGACAACAATTGACTTGGGTTGGAAAAAAGTTCCCTATGAAAAAACAGATGAAGTACAGTTAATCGGAGCAAAGAATGGAAGCAACTAAAAAACGAAAGATAAAAAGCGGTGAAGAATATGACCACTTGTTTCCGAAACCACTCTTCCTTGATCCAACAATCAAAAAGGGTGCAACGGTAACAGACACGGTGCGATTCATTCCGCAGGTAGTGCGAGAGACTTTGTTTCAAACTGCGAGGATTGCTCCGCTTCTGAAAGGAAAGAATGTGTACGATACCTGCCGGAATATTTGGGAGTTTGTTTACCAACACATCGCATATAAAAAAGATGCTGATGGCCGTGAACAAATACGAAGTCCGGCAAGAGGATGGCACGACAGGCATAATGGAATAGACTGCGATTGTTATACGGTGTTTATCAGTAGCATATTGAGCAACTTAAAAATAAAGCACAAGCTACGAATCACAAAATACAGAGAGGATCACTTTCAGCATATCTATCCAATAGTGCCAACGGCAGGAGGAACTTACATCACGGTCGATTGTGTGGTAGACCGATTCAATTACGAAGAACCATACTCAGAAAAACAAGATACAAACATGGACTTAGAATATTTAAATGGCGTACCCAGCACAAACAATGTAGATGTGCAAGACCTAATGGGTTGGGAAGAGTTAGAGGGAGGCGATTTGGGAAAAATTAAACTCTTCAAAAAAATGAGTCAGCCTCCCGGAGCAGATAACAGCGGAAAGAAAGGTGGAAAGTTAAAGAACTTAATTCATAAAGGTCTTCACTTAACCAATCGTGCAAACCCTGCAACAGCCCTTATTCGTGCAGGGGTATTAGTTAGTATGAAACTTAACCTATTCAAAGTTGCTTCACGATTAAAGTATTCCTACTTAACAAATGAGCAAGCAAAGCAAAAGGAAATCGACATGAGTAAGTTCGATCGCCTAATAAAAGTGCGTGAGAAACTTGAAAAGATTTTTTACGATGCCGGAGGTAAACCTGAAAATTTAAAAAAAGCAATCTTAACAGGTAAAGGAAACAAAAATCACGATGTAAGCGGATTGGGATATATCGTTGATGACATGAGCGGTTTGGATGAAGGAACATCGACAAGCGTGTTGCTCGGAAATGAAATGTATCACGATGAGAACTTCAACGGATTTGGAGAACTCGGTTCAGCTACAGCAGCAGCAGCTTCCATAACAGCAGCATCAGGAATCATCGGTGCAATTGCAGGACTACTAAAAGGAATCGGAAACATTTTCCCAAAGAAAAACAAAGAAGGAAAAGACTTTGAAAATCCTGAATCACAAGCAGGAGATGGAACATCGGCTGAAGAAGTATCTCAAGGAGCTGCAAATGTAAAAATCACAAACAGCGACACAGGAGAATCGACAACAACTACGAGCAGTTCAGGAGGTGGTGGAGAATCAGGTGGTGACGGAGGAGGAAGTGGAGATAATTCAAAAGCGATGATGCGAACAGCGAATACTTCCGACAGCACATCCGACAGCGGCTCAGGATCAGGTGGAGATAAGCCTGCCGGATTTTGGGAGAAAAATAAAAAGTGGTTGAAACCAACTGCCATCGGAGTAACAGGGATCGGATTGCTCTTCCTTGGATACAAAATGATGAACAAACCAAAACCACCTGCACCCACGCCTGCTGTCTCAGGACAATTGAAAGGTTTAACAAAACGAAGGAAAAAAAGGAAAGGAGGAAACAAAGGAAAGAAGAAGCAAGCAGTAGCATATATGTAAAAGAACAAACGAATAAAAAGAAAGAAAATGGCAAAAAGTAAAAACAGTTATCAGAAAGCAGCACTTAGAAAAGAACTTAACGGTACAGCTGAAGGAAGCACCGGAGAGAAAGTAAAAGATGCGGCCACCGAATTAGGAAAGGACATTGTGGTTGGCGTAATCGGAGGAGGCGTTGCAGGAGCTGTGTTGGGAAGATTGTCGTTCGTGGTTGGAGCAGCAGTTACAGGAGTTGGTCACTACGCTAAAAACAGACTCGCATCAGCTCTTGGTGTTGGGATGATGGCTTCGGGAACATATCAAGCCATGTCCGGAATGAACGGCAAGCCTGCATCGGGGTTGAATGGTGTAAAGGAGCGATTACTCGCATTCAAAGACGATATGAAAAAACGAATCTTCCTTGACAAAGTTTTGAAGGCAAAGGAAAAGAAAGAAGAAAAAACTGATGAGGGTACAAATGGTCTCGGTCAAGTGCAATACTTTGTCTATCCGAATTCCAAAGAGTCAATGGGAGCCTTGGACATGAGCGAACTGGACAAAATCCAAAAGCAAATCCAAAACAGCGCAATGAACTTTAATCAAGTTAACGGAGTCGAAGACGACCTGTTGAACGGTGAAGAGGAAGTAGGTACAGTAGATGCCTCAGATAAAATCTACTAAACAAAATCAAACATCCATCACACAAAAAATAAGTTAAACAATTAAAAACAAAAAGTATGTTAGAAATTTTAGACGGTACAGAAGAGTACAACAATGCCGGAGCGTTATTGGGATTAGATGGCGCAGAAGGAGAAGAACTGTTGGGCGCACTCCGCAGAATGAACCCTGTGGCTCGTCAACGTGCAATCAATAAATTGGCGAGTCCAGGAGCAGCGAGCAAAGGTTCTCGTGCAGAAATGGAAAAGCACTTCCGTGAGTTGCCACCTCACATTAAATCAGCGTTGGCAAAAGGAGATTTGCGTTTAGCGGATACCATCATCTACTCCATCAAACCTGTGAATTCTAAAACAATCAAATTGTTTGAGACACAGGATGTGAAAGAAGTTGGTTTGCGTAACATCAGCAACGCCAAGTTGCCAAAGAATCAAGCTCTGTTGGTAAGCGGAATCTTTTTGTTGGCATCGATTCCTGCGGATAACACCACAGACAAAATCATCGGTTCAAAATTCGTTCAATTGGAAGATTTCCCTGCAATCGCAAACGGTGAATTCAGTTTGAAAGCAAACAAGAAGATCATCGTTCCGGAAACAAGCATCGCTGCATTCAAAACGCAGAATATGCACGCACTTCCGTTGGGATATTTCAAGTTGGCAAACCCACGTTTGATCCACGATGATATCTTGGTTGAGTTTACTGTGGAGTTAGGCTCAATGGAGGGTCTTGATCCAAAAACCCAACTGTATGTTGGATTACACGGAACTATCACTACTCCTTAATCATTAACCTAATGCCGGGAGAGCAATCTCCCGGCTTTTAAAAACAATACCATGTTAAAAGCAGTAAAGAAAAGATTTGACATAAAAGTAACTCAGGCGAACTCCACCGTGAGCGACACCTTTGAGTTAGAGAAGAACATTGTGAAAGTGCATGGTGTGTTGGTTACATCAGATAAGGACGATTTACTCTATTACAGAGGAACACAAAAAATTGAGATCAACAAAGAAGAGTTTTTTCCGGACAACTATGAAAGCAAATTATTGATGTCAGGAATTAACGTAACACCGAAACAACGCTACTATGATATAGGTGGTGTTGCACCGGGTAACGGCAGAGTTCAATTAACCTACAAGGACTTGGACGATGGCAGAACGGTGTTTACTCCATACAGAGTGAGTTTGTATCTCGATTGCGAAATGGAGGATGAGTTATGATGAAAGAGCAAGTGATAATAACCAAGGTAAATATAAAGCTTCAGGGGGAACGGAAGCACTTCCAAATAAAATTACCAAAAGACACCAAGTATATCATCGGTGTAGAGTACGGTGGAAGATTGCTAACAAAATCGGATGGGCCTGTTGTTCAACCTGCACCCAAAGAAGCACCAAAGGTAGAAGCAATACAGGATGTTCTTGTGCATTTGGAGGCTACAAGTAGTGGTAAGGAATCGAGAACGCAGTTCAAGAGAAACCAATTGATTGGCGAGTTGAAATTGCAAAGTTGTGAAGAAGCGAATTGGTTTTATGCAACGGATGTATTTGCAAACGATGCAAACCTTGACTACGCAGATTTTTCAAAGTCAGGATTCCCGATTAATGATTTTACGCACGGCAATAAAAAAACTGAAGAAATCGTGAAGGTGGATGCCGAGTCAACAATCATTCAGGGATGGTACTTAGATGCCCTTGGTAAATCTCAAAAAATGGACATCCAGTACGAAGTAACGGTTTATGTATGGATTAATGTGGAGGAATAGAAGATGACAATAAACCTTGCCTTAGAATACATCCCACGCAGGATGCAGGAATTGGGATACAAGCAGGATTACTATATCCGATTCCGTCACTTGGTTTTACAACCAAATGAAGAACAAACCATTGATGCATTCAATCAGTTCTATTACCTCGTTGAAGAGGCCGAAAACGTGAGAGTGGAAAGTGAAACGGGAATTTTCGACCTGAGCGAAAAGAACGCAAATGAAATGCAGTATGAGCATCAAAGCAAAATACAGATCACTAATTATTTATCCGGTATTAATCACTTGCGATTCATCCAAGTAATACCAAAACACAAAATCAAAAAAGAAAAGTAATGCAACATACCAATCCATACAATGACGTGAAACTGTCGCAATTTAAAATGTGGCTTCACGACATGAACGACAAAGGCGAAGGGAAATATTTTGAGGTGTATGTGGACGATGTAAAAGTTGTACCGAGAACAAACAGAATAGAGTCTCTTGATGACCACAAAGTTTATCTTGATGATACCACCGAGACAGTAAAGGTATTCACCTATAATACCGAGAACTCCAATCGCTATCAGCAGTTCACTTTCTACATGGAAAAGAAAAAGAACAATGAATTGCCGATACAAACTCAAACACCAATTCAACAAGGGCTTTCCGGTATTGAGTTGGAAAACAAAATCAACGAGCGTTTGATGCAGACATTGTCTGTTGAAAGAGAACGATGGCAAACGGATCTCCTTAAGAGAGATTACGAAACCTGCAAGAAGAAGCTCACAGAAGCGGAGGATTACATTGATGAGTTGGAGGAAAAACTCAATGTGTACAAAAGTAAGAAGTTACACTTGGGTGATGTGAATCTTGGAGAAGTAGCTTCCATCATTGTTGAAGGGATGGTAAAACGTAATCCGCATTGGGTTGCTAAACTTCCCGGTGGTGATGCGCTTGCTGGCTTGATTGCTAAAGAAGCAACAGAAGATGGTAAAGCCGAGGTAATTGAAAGTGAAGTGGTCTTCAAAAAGAAGAGTCCGAGTGAAGAAGGAATGAGCGAAGAAGTGAAAGCACAACTTGGTTTCTTAAAGCAACTTGAGACACACTTTACACAGGAGCAACTTGATAAAATCATGAACATTTTACAAGCCTTTGTTGAAGAGCCGAAACACATCGAAACAGTATTTGACCTTTTAGAAATTAAAAAAGAAGATGAAAAAGTTTAGTTACGAAATAACCATCGAAGCGGCTACTGAAGCAGAAGCCGACTCAAAAATGAAAGCGTTAACAACGATAGCAAAGAAACTTAACACGAAAGAGATTGTGAAGTTGGCTGATATCGTTCAAAACGATCCAGTAAAAACTGCATTAGCAAAAAAAGCATTAGGAGTTTAAGATGAAAAAGGATACCACCAATAATGATTTGACTTTGAAGGAGAAGCTTCTCTATTCCTTAATAGGGTTAGGGATCGTGGGCGGTGGTATTTTCTTTGGGAGAAAATTTGTGCTTAAAAGTGTTGCCAATCGTGAAGAGAAAAAATCCTTTGAAGATGGTACACCTGCAACCTACGCCAAACAATTGAAGATGGCATTTGATAATGACGGATGGTGGGGAACAGATACAGAAAAAGTAAGAAGCACGTTGAGGGAAATACCAAGTAAGCAGATTTTTCTCCAAGTCCAGGAGTCCTACAAAAAACTATACAACTCAAACTTAATTACTGATCTAAGTGATGAGTTACAAACTACCGAGTACAATGAGATGTTGCAAATCATCGCACAGAAGCCCGATAAAACAGGTGGCAAACCACCATCAGTTGCAAACAGCTATGTCGGATGGGCTAAAAGATTAAAAGCAGCATTTGATAAAAGTTATGGCTTTTTGCCCGGTACAGATGAAGACGCAATAAAAGCGGTGTTCAATGAAATGCCAACACAAAAAGCGTTTGTAATTACAGGTGTGGCCTATCAGAAGCTATATGGTAGCAATATGATGACCGACCTGAAGGGAGAGTTGGAAATGTGGGAATACAATGACTACATGAAAATAATACTATCAAAACCAAAGGGATAATGGAAAAGACAACACACAACAAAAGAAAAACGATCCTGATTGGACTGAGCGTATTAGGAACTGGAGTCGCAGGTTTCTTGGGATGGAACTATTGGAGAAATAAGAAAAAAGCAAATCAGGAAAGTGCAGATGCATCGACTGAGTCAGCAAGCTTCAATATCCCAACAACAAGGAACGATGATTTTCCTCTAAAAAGAGGAAGTAAAGGAAACCGAGTAAGTCAACTTCAGAATGCATTGGTGAAGAAGTACGGTGCGAGCATACTGCCTAAATATGGTGTGGATGGAATGTTCGGAAAAGAAGTGGAAGCAGCTTTAGTGAGGGCTAAACTACCAACCACTATTAACGAAACAACCTATAACACTTTTGTTGGTGGACAAGGCTTTGCCGGATTAATAAAACATGGTGAGGAAATCGTCTCAATTGAGGAGTGCGAAATTTTCAAAGTGAAAGGAAAAGCCAAGTTGAAAATACCAAAGCACATCATTCTTGGAGTGAAGGAGTTTACTCACGAAGGTTGGATTTATTTCATTCCTAAAAACAGTACGGAACTATTCAGGGTGAGAAAAGAGAAAGTGAAATCCTTTAAAGAATTTAAAAATGAAAAATCTTAGAAACATTAAATATATCGTGGTGCATTGCACCGCTACTCCACCTACCACAACTGTAGAGTCTATCAAACGCTACTGGAAAGAGCAACGTGGTTGGGGAGATACTCCCGGCTATCATTACTTGATCCAACGCCAAGGTAATATCCTTCAGTTGTTGGACGAGAGTAAAAACAGTAACGGTGTATATGCTCACAATTCTAATTGCATCAACATTGCCTACATCGGTGGTGTAGACAAGGATAACAAGCCGGTAGACAACAGAAGTGATGCACAAAAGCATTCCATGTTTGATTTGATAGTTTCTCTGACAGAGAAGTATCCTCAAGCACAGGTGTTGGGGCATCGCGATTTCCCTGATGTGCATAAAGCTTGCCCAAGCTTTGATGTAAAGAAGTGGTTGAGTGAGTATGAACCCGATTTAGGAAATGCCGCATAATGTTGCTATCGAAGATCAAAGGAATTCTACGAAGCAAAGGATATGAAATCTATACCAAACCAAATCAATTAAATATTATCGGGATTAGGTCAACAAGTACCATCCCCAACAAGTTTGATGATGAGATTCATGTCTTTTACAAAGTAGCCCCCTTAAAGTGGTTTTATCATGTCTACAAGGCAACGACCGATCCGGGTACATTTTGGTTGCGTAATCCAATGCAACCTCAAGGTACTGCCATCTTAGCCCAAGGTCAATACAAAGGAGCGTACAGAATTGGCTTGCATCAGGGAAAGTACAAAGCATTGGTTCAGGCAAAACCAATCACTGTAATACGAGATTACGACAGAGATGCAAAGCTTGATTTCAGGAACGGATCTAAAAGCAAAGGAATGTATGGCATCAACATACACCGGGCAAGTTTGAATGGTGTGACCAAACAAGTGGACAAATACTCCGCAGGTTGTCAGGTATTCGCAGACATCAGAGACTTTAACGAGTTCATGAGTCTTTGTGAAAAACACAGTTCGCTATACGGTAACAGTTTTACATACACCCTGATTGATTTCAGAGCTGTAAAGCGACAAACCTTTAAGCGTTGGGCGATTGGAACTGTGTCTGTAGCATTGGGATTAACTGCCTTATGGGGAATTCTAAAAAGGAAAAAGAAAAAACACAAATGAAAAATCAATTCATAACAGCTTTAGCACAATTGCTAAAAGACAAAAACGGAAACCACAGCTTGCGTGAAGTAGTCACAGTCTTGTTCGTGATTGTGCTTCTTGTGAGTTGGATTGCGGATCAGTTCTTTGAAATTAAAATGCCCGAACATATGTTCTATGGCTTCATCAGCCTTGTAGGAGCAGGTTGCTTCGGGTACTCTATCGAGAAAAAACAAGTGTAAAATTTAAAAACGAATAAATATGAAACAGATATTCTCTGCCTTTGTCATAGGCATCATCGTTTGCTTCTTCGCAGTAAAGAGTTGCGAGGACAAACCAAAACAGGTAAATGTAAAAGAAATCAAAAAGGAGATTACCAACTCCGGCAATTTAGCAGAAACGCTTCAGCGCAATTTTCAAAAAGCGAAGCAAGAGTTCAATAAGGTTGCCGATTCTTTGAAAACTGAAAACCAAAAGTTGAATGTAAAACTACAGGTAACCCGTGCATTGCTAAAGAAACAGCAAACGCTTGTAACAAGCAATATTCCTTGTGACACATTGCGAAAGGAAGTTGTTGTGCTGAATGAATTAAGCAATGAGCAGGATAGCTTGTGCAGTTTAAACGTTAGTTCTCTCAATCAGGCAGTCGCTATCCGGGATTCGCAAATTGTAATGTGCAATAGGACTTACCAATCCATGTACGATCTACAAAAAGAGAATCAGCAAAGGCAAATGCAATTAGCCGATGACTTGAAGACAGCTTTAAAAGCAAACAGAAAGAAGCGTTTTGAAAATAAAATGCTCACCTGCGGCCTAATGATAATGACAGGAATAACTACAACTCTATTTATAAAATCACAGCAATAAGAATGAAAGAAAAAACCATCGTTTCAACCACCACACTTGCAGCTTCTCTTTTGATGTACTTCTATGCTAAAACAGCACAGAAAGATGCAGCTCCCTATGTGATGATTGGTGGTTTCATGGGAGCAATAATCGGAGAGAGCATTGTTGAATTTATTAATAAAAACAAAAAAGACTAATTATGGCAACGACTATTGAAAATAACGGAGCAAGTTTAAAGATCACAGAAAACGGAGCATCTCGTTTCGTGTTGAAGTATCAAATCAGAGAGGTGGAAATCGTAAGAGATACCATTATCAAAATTGATATCGGGCAAGGCGCATTGAATAACATCTTTCTCGATCAGGCGGATGTTACAGCACCTGCAACAGCAACTGTTGAAGAGTTAAGAGACCAAATCATCAATATGCTTCAAACTAACGTAGTAGGAACTGCGACCGAAGCAAAGCAAATTGAGGAGATCGGAGAAATCAAAAACCTTCAGGCAGTAGTAGGAAACCTGCAAGCAAAAGTAAACTCATTGGATGACAAAACATTCTTCCAACCTAAGTTGGTAGATGAGAGCAACGCCAATGTGGTTTACAATGGTTTTGCCGTTCCAGGTTCTGCTGTTGACGCTCCGGTATGGGCAATTCAAAAGGTGACCAAGACAAACGGAGTTTACTCTTACCAATGGGCAGGAGGCAATAGGAACTTCGACAAAGTTTGGAACAATAGAAAAGCGTTAATCTATAGCTAAAAATCAAAGAGCCTCTTTCGGGAGGCTCTTTATTTCTTTTAAAATGAAGACACCAATAACATACTACGGAGGGAAACAAACCCTGTTAAAATATTTGCTTCCACTTATCCCACAGCATAAGTTATACTGCGAGCCATTCTTTGGTGGCGGTGCGGTGTTCTTTGCTAAACCAAAATCGGATGTGGAAGTTATTAATGACATTAATGGCGAGGTCATTAATTTTTTTAAAGTCATAAAAACGAAGTTCCCTGAACTTCAAAAGGAAATTCAATCAACATTACACAGTCGTGAGCTATATAAAAAAGCAATGACGATTTATAACAATCCTGAACGCTATTCAGATGTGAAAAGAGCGTGGGCATTGTGGACAGCTACCAACCAAGGATTCGCAGGAATGATTGGTTCATGGGGCTTTGGAAAAGACGATTCAAAAGAGGCGTCACTCGCTAACAAGCGTGATGCTTTTACCAAACAATATGAAAGCCGACTTGCAAGGGTGCAAGTGGAAAACAATAATGCAATTAAAGTAATAAAAAGGTGCGATGACAAAGAAACATTTATCTATGCAGACCCTCCGTACATTGGTTCGGATCAAGGTCATTATAAAGGTTATTCAGAAGACAA
>JAEUTP010000024.1 GCA_016787705.1 Bacteroidia bacterium
TACTGATTTGCCGTTATCAAACTCTTTAAGAATTGCGGCAATTTGTTCTGGGCTGAATCTTTTTTTCTTCATTTTTGATTAGGTTAATTTATTAGTTTTTTTTCTACTAACAAATAGTCCTAATTTTTGGGGAGCCTACACAGACAATTTGCCGACAAGAGAAATCGGTAAAGACATCAACGGTAAAATAATTCTAATCATGCCATGGCGCGACAACTATGGTTACTGGACAGATAATAATATTACTATCGACTATTTCAAAGACCACTTTAAGGCGACAAATATTGACAAATCCGAGTTCGAAATGAACTGGGACGCTTTTGCAAAAAACAATCCTTACAACGAATAAGAATTTATGTAAAGACTTCAAAGTATGGGACAACGAGCGTATTTGGAAGAAACGAAGAGTGGTTTTATTTATGGCATAAGTATTGAAAATCCATTGTATTTAATTTCTTTGAGTGTTCTCGTTCTAGGGATACTCGCTTATTTATACTACAGAAAGCGTAAAAACAGACCTGGACGTTAACTGTGTGCGGCTGGCAACCTATAACAACACCTTTCAAATAACTTTTGTATATTTATTAAACATTTGTAGACAATGAGAATTCTCTTCGGAACAATATTATCAATTACAATTTTCCTTGTAAGTTGTAAAAAAGACGTCGGTGTAGACTCTAAAAACATTGTACAAGGCCAAGTTCAATTCACAATCAATAATGGTGTGACTTTAAAACAGTGCCTTGACGCTTTCAAAGACTTAGGAGTAACAGAATACGACTTGACAAATTTTTATTATTCAAAGGTTATTCCTAACGACAGCATGAAATATTATTGGAATCTTTTAAAAGCCCGTCCGTATATCACTGTCTTTAACGTTCAAAAAATGACTGGCGACATCCAAACACGGTTTAACGCTCTTAAGTTTAAAAATCTCACTGACTCCAACTTTCATGAATGGGACAGTATAGTAAAAAAAGAATCGCTGATTGAAATGCCTGACATTGGTGATGGCAACCGCAGAAATGGTCTTATATACATCGCGCCAGGACAAGAAAAAATTTGGATCGAAAGATTGAAAAAATTATCTATCATTTATAGCGCAGACTATATGCGCGTTTATACCCCTTTCTGTTAATCACTTTTCCTTTTCAATTTATTTCCAGCGGACACCGATAAAATACTGTGTGCGGCACACAATCTATAACAGCAGCTACTGGCCATTGGGCGGAATCGGTCATCGTTCGGTGCGACATTAAGGTGCTTTCATCATTGAAAATAAATGCCGACGAAAAATTAAACATCTCCGACATCGACAAACTGCTTGTATGGGACAACGCAAACCATGTGTGGGCGCAGTTTGGCTAATGCATATTACATTGGCTATTATAATTATGTGTTAAACCTGGGGCTAATTGTATATAGGTGCTGTTATTTTTCAAGTTTTAGATAGGGTAAGGTTCAAATTGCACGACTTATATGTAAACACGCAAATTTGATAACCTTAAAATTGGAAAAAAGGAAAAAGACAGCTTTATTATCGGTTTTGACCATAGGTCTGTGCGTGCAAATACTTAACTTTAACTGTAGATAAACTTAATCGGAAGATCATGATAAATCGTCAAATAATTTCCTTCAGTGTGCTGCTTGCTTTGTTTTTAGTTACAAAAATATCAGGCCAGAACATTAGGATCAAACCTCAAATTTCTCAAGGCCCCATTTCAAGCCTATATAAACCGGGATTGTTTCTTATTACCAAAACAACAAATGGGGGAAATGACTTTATCAATAATGGGATTAAACACAATTCACTACGTTTAATAAGCATTGAAACGGCTTTTGACTATAGTTCGCCATCCATAAACGATGTTATGACAACATTAGAGGCCCTCAAACCAAATATACTTTACGCTAACTCGAGATGCGAAAAACTAATTCTTCCCATTATGAAAATGCCAGCCTGGCTAAGTTCATCATCCGATCAAACGATCATTGGAGGTGGTTGGAAAAAATTTAATGGTATGCCTCCGGCAAATTATGCGTTATGGAACCTTTTGGTAGATAGTATTGTAAACAAAATTAATGGGCAATGGGGCCTCGATCCTTATTATGAAATTTGGAATGAACCGGATATTTTCTATTGGCAGGGAACTCAAAGCCAGTACTTCAACTTTTTTAAGAACACTTTTTTTGCGATAAAAAATAACCACCCTAATGCAAAAGTCGGAGGCCCTGTCACCTCATCTTTTTCAACAAAGTTCGGCAGCGGTTTTCCATTTGGTCATTTATCAAATGCCCAACTCGATTCAACAATTGTTGCGCGAGTAATTGACAGTTGTGCCGTCTGGAATGCACATTTAGATTTTATATCATGGCACAAGTTCGAATCTTCTCATTATTCGGTTAAAATGGAAATGGATTACCTCAACCAAAAACTCATTTCCACGGGCCATGGAATTGTGCCATATCTGATTACTGAGTGGAATAATACTCAGACTAATCGTGAATCAACTCTCGGGGCATCGTATATTCCCAACTATATTTTTGCGCTGGAAAAATACGGCGTTGCAGCTCAATCAGTAGCGGCCTGGCAAGATTTTGAAATGGGTACCACTGAATTTCATAAAGATTACGGACTTATAAGTTGGGCCGCGTTGCATAAACCTGAATGGAAATCGTTGTTGCTGCTAAATCTACTTAAAGGTAACAATGTGCAAGTTGTAGGTTCTAACAGTTTAAATCTTGCCGTAATTTCTTCACTAAAAAACGATACCCTTAATATCCTTTTAAGTAACTACACAATTGGAGGATTTAATGAAGCAACTTTAGATCTACTTTTTAATAAACAATATAATACCAAAACTCTTGAATCGGCCGGATTTAATGTGTTTAAATTAGACTCGATTTATAAGGGACTTATTACTTTGCCAATTACTAACGCTTTAACATCCGACATCAATGCCGTGAAACCTATATACCAAAAAGCAGACTCTGCCTTGCATTTTGGCAGAAATATCAACCTCACAATTTCCGGTTTAGTTGGTGTGCACGTGGGACAAAAATATTTAATTGACTCTACTCATAATAACATTGTTTTTAGGTATGATTCACTTATAACAGCAGGTCACACCAGAGCTTCGGCAACTGCCTTTCTATACCCAAATTCAGTTATATCAAAAGAAAATATAAGCATGGTTGATTCAACCTACAACTTGCATTTGCAACCAAATGCAGTTACACTTCTTAGTTTTTTTATCCCGGGAGTTTCTGGGGTAAAAAATTACGCTCAAACAAACTACAGTTTTGATTTTTATCCAAACCCGGTAGATGAAAACTTGCACGTAAAAATATTCAACAAAGATATGGTAGATAAACCCATTCTTATATATAACTCATTGGGCATGTTGATTAAATCGATTAACTTAAATGACTCATCAACAGACATCAATATTTCAGACTTAATGAGCGGGCTCTACTTCTTGCAGGTGCAAACCAATCCTCCACAAACTCGAAAGTTTATAAAAAAATAAATAGCCACCACCGGAACTTTTTTCATTTTGCTTTGCTAATAAACATTTGTATCTTCATAGAAACATTTTAGGTTGTAGAAAAAGGAAGTTTCTTAAACACCCTGTACATTGGAGAAAACCTATGGTAGCAAGTGTAATAAACTACAATAGAAAGACTGAACAATGCAAGATAAACTATTTGAATTCATATCCAAATATATTTCTCTCACAGAAGAAGAGAAGAATACATTGCTTTCATTAGACCTGTTTCATTCGGTAAAGAAAGGTGATGTTTTACTTAAAGAAGGACAAAAGACCTTAAATAGTTTTTTTGTTTTAAAAGGTTGTATTCGGGTTTATTACAACATAAACGGAGAAGAGAAAACAACTGCTTTTTACACAGAAATGGAAGGTTTGACACCTCATTGTGCAATAAACAAAAACCAGTCAGAATATTATATAAGTTGCATAGAGGACAGTATACTTGTGGTTTCAAATGATAATATGTCAATTGAAGTAAACAAAAAATTTCCAAAATTTGATATCATGTGTAGAAAGCTATCGGAAGAATTATTAGCTAAAAAACAAATAGACTTTGACGAATTTAAAACTTCTTCACCTGAACAGCGATATCTGAACTTACTACAAAAAAGACCAGACCTTATTCAACGTGTTCCACAACACCAATTAGCAAGCTATTTAGGCATCAAACCTCAATCATTGAGCAGGCTCAGAGCAAGAATTTTGGAAAAAAAATAAAGAGTAAATCATTTCTTAACTTAAGTGAACGAGCTATAGCATATCCCCAATTTACTTTTGCAATATTGTTTAACATCCATTAACAAATATTTATGCAAAAGATAAAAATCATTCTCTTCATTGCACTATTAGGTGCTTTTTCTCTAACTCTTCAAGCTCAGTATGCCAAAACAGACAGCACTCATAAAAAGTGGTTTGTTGGCAGTACGTTATTTTTATTAGGTAATTTTTCAAAGGTAAATCCTCCCGGTTTTGCTCTTGTGAATTTTGGTTACAGAATTACAGGAAAGGATGTTGTTTCTATTGAAATAAAAACATGGAAACATTCCTGGCCACTAGGTATAAACCCGTTTTACAATAAAGCCTATGGAACACCCGAAGAGAAATTTCCAGGTGTTATTAGAGAATATGGAGTTGCTCTTATTTACCAAAGGTATTTATGTAAAGGTCTTTTCATTGCAGTTGATGCAACCCCCATGAGACAAATATATAAAAATGAAACCGGTGATAAGGTAGGTTATGGTTTCATTATATTCAGCACCAATAAAGTTGGTTATCACATCAAACTTTTAAAGGACAAAATGTTCCTACAACCCGGCCTTGCTTTAGCTGGCCGTATTTACCAAGGAGATATGCCTGCCGATTTCAAAGCAAAAGATGATAAGTGGCCAAAATGGACACCTGAACCTAGTCTAAATTTTGGATTTAATTTTTAATTGATCATTTTATGAAGACATACGAAACACAAAAAAATCAACTCGAAGACAGTAAAGTCAGTGTAAAACTAAAACTTGCTTCACTTTGGACAAGTTTTATGTTTCTTTATATATATGTAGATTATTTCCACCTCTATATGCCCAATATACTTACAGACATACAGAAAGGTAAGGTTTTTGTATTTGATATAACACAAGGATTTATTTTTATAGCTCTTTTCTTAGCCACTATTCCAATACTTATGATTTTTCTATCTATAGTTTTGCCCGCTAAAATAAATCGCTTAACAAACATAATAGCGGCTATCGTTCTTATTCCTTACATGCTATTCAATTTAGCGGGAGAAGCCTGGTTACATATGTATTTTGCGGCAGTTGTAGAAGTTGTTCTTCTTTGTCTAATTATACTTTATGCATATAAATGGTCTAGAATTAAGATTGAAAACCTTTAAGAAAATGCTTTCTTTGCTAATATTAATGACAACAGAATACCAGCCAGCAACAAGGGCTATTGCAATAGTGACGAAAAAAAAGCATTAAAAGCAAAAAATAAAATAGCTCACTCTTCTCTCGGTGCAATAGACGACGAAGAGATTAAAGAAACTACAAGACTAACTCGTGCATACGAAACATTATTACATAGAGTTGTTTTGAAATTATCAGGTTACAAAGACAATTATAAAGACTGCTAAAATTTTGGCCACCCATACCGCAATATTGACGAACCAATACCTGAAGAAATAAAGCTCAGCTGCTAACACAAGTCTTGTTCCATTTTTTGCGGGTTAACGCTCAAATGAGTAACTTGGGCTTAACAAAAAAATATGCGCGCGTACAGCACACTTATAGTTCTCCTAATTTGTTTTTCTTTACAATTTCAAGCACAAGAAAGTGAAATTGACAGATTGATTCAAAGCGAACTTAAAATGACCTTTCCGAGTATTCATTTTAAACATCAGTCTGCAGATTATGCCCCGATGCCCTACTCCGTTGATTCCTGCTTTAAATATATTGCCAGTAATTTTGATGAAAATATTAACAGCCTTGTTATTTGGCGCGATACTTTAGAGACAGAAATGTTAACTGCCAAACGCATTAAAAAATTAAAAACAGTGCTTAAAAAATATTTAAAAACAAAAGAGTTTGAAATTTACTCAATGGAAAACGAACAAAAGGTTTCACGGCACACCATTAAAATGACAATTGATAGCAGCAAAATAAACTATTTGCTCACGCTTAATTCTGTATTTGATATCTCAAAAACCCAGAGGCCTTTCTCAAAAAAACTATCACACCTATACAGGCCAAAATTATTTTGCTGGGCTTGTTTTAAAAGTTTTTACCATCTCGATAAAAAATCACGTAACCTTCGTAAAGCTGCCAGGCTGGCTAAAGAAAAAGCGGAGAAAAAAGCTACGCAATAGTAAAAATGTGTAAATTGACAAAGCAAAATGCCAACGTTAGCAGGAAATCGTAATAGCTAATTGATGTAAAACCGATATGAGAAAAAAAAGACAAAAAAACACATTTTACGTTTTTATGTTATGCCTGTTAATTAACAATTCCTTTCATGCTCAAGATAGTCTGGAAATAAAAAAATGGTTTGTTGCTCTGCCTCTTAGATTTACCCATCTACAGAATAACAACACCATGCTGAGTGGCATAAAATTAGGGCGCTCAATAAATAATAGAATTAACTTGTCCATCTCAATTTATCACTCCTTCTATTTAAAAAGTTTTAAATCAACCGCAAATCTTAGTGGTTTTGATGAACAACCACGACTCTTTATAAATGGGATGGGTAGCGAAATTGGGTACTCTTTCATTAAATTAAACAAAATATCCTTAGGTATACAATTATTTTTAGGCTGGGGGTTTATAACGTATGAAGCAAAAGAACATAGCTTTGTAAGCAAACAAGTAAATTATTTAGCAGCCGAACCAAGTATAAATTTCGAATACAAAAAAAACAACTCAAGTTCTATTGGATTTGGTCTTGGCTATCGCCCGGTTTTAAGTGACAGACTAATTTCTTACAAGTCCGATATCTTAAATGGCAAAATTCCAATACAGAAACAGCTACCAAATGGACTAACTTTAACACTAACATTAAAGGGATTTTTTTAACAACAAGATAACTAAAACTGCCGCTAATTATCTTCTCATCAATAGGTACAGGGAGCTTAAAATTAATTGGTTTTCTAATAGCAGCTTTTAGTGATAGTTTAACAGTTTTTTTTTCGAAAATTCGCTTTGGGTCAATAATAATACATACAATACCGCATCAAAAGATGAAACTAAAAATATTTTTCACAACCGATGTTTGGTTTTCTTATAAAAAAAGAAGATCAATCCTTAAGTCAATATAGTCGAGAAATTACATTTTACAGGATTACAATAAAACGATATAGAAAATAGTAATCTGAATTGCACAATAATACTCAAATATATAACTTGCACCGCAAAACAATAATAAAACCAATACTTAAATATTAAATACATGGCAAAACAAATCTTTATCAATTTAGCAGTAAAAGACCTGCAAAAATCAATGGACTTTTATACTGCATTAGGCTTTACAAACAACCCACAATTTTCTGATGAATCAGGAAAATGTATGGTTTGGAGCGAGAATATTTTTTTGATGATCATGACGCATGAAAAATTTGCCGGCTTTGCAACTAAACCCATTGCAGATACAAAATCAAAGTTAGCAGGACTTTTTTCATTATCGTTAGACAGTGTTGATGAAATGAACAAGATGATGGAGAATGGCCTGAAAGCCGGTGGTATTGAACCTCACGAAGTGAGAGATATGGGCTTTATGCAACAGCGTACCATAGAAGATTTTGATGGACACACCTGGGAAGTGTTTTTTATGGACATGAGTAAATTTCCTACACAATAACCTGCATAATTATCAATTCACTAAACTCTTATTTCTTGTTTTATTTCTATTAGTCTTCATGGACAAAATAAAAGATCAACATAAGATTTGGGGTTGGTGAATTGGTTATGACCTTTCCGGTATTTATTTTGAAATAATTTCTGCATTCAAAGAGCATCTCATAAAAAATAGTGTATCTATCTCTATTTACTAAATTTCTTTTTATATTCAACAGGCAAAAGTCCCGTTACTTTTTTAAACACCTCTCTAAAAGCTTTCACATCGGTGTAACCCACTTCATACATTACTTCGTTTACATTTTTACTAGTGCTTTCTAAATAATTTTTAACGGCTTCCATTTTTACACGCTGCGCATATTCGGTTGGTGTGTTACCTGTTGCTTTAATAAATCGCCTGTCAAAATTCCTGCGACTTACGTTGAGCTTATTCGATAAATTTTCCATCGAGATCTTTTCGCCCACGTTTTTTTCTATGATCATTTGCGCTTTGTTTACCACCTCATCACCATGCTTTCTTTGTCCTGCAAAAATAATAAATGGTGATTGATGTTGCCTGTCCATATCAATTTGAAATACCTTTGAGCAAAAAATGGCTGTGGCTCTGTCAAAATATTTTTCTACTAAATAAATAATAAGGTTTAAAAAAGAAAAAGCACCGCCATTTGTATAAATACCATGCTCATGTGTAATTAATTCTTCCGCCTGTAAATTTATTTCCGGAAATCTGTTCCTGAAATTTTCTGCTGCCGACCAATGTGTAGAGCAATTTCTTCCGTTTAACAACCCTGATTCTGCCAGCAAAAAAGCACCGGTGCAAATACTTGCCACTTCAGAGCCCTTTCTATACTGTGCAGTTATCCATTGGATCATGGCTTTGTTTTTTTTAACAGACTCATCATAATTATGATCGAGGGAAGGAATGATAATAAGATCTGTTTTTTTTATATCAGAAATAAATGCCTGCGGTTTAACTGTAACCACGTTACCATAAAAATTTACCTTCCCTTTAGTTCCAATTAACTCTATCCTGTAGCCGGGCTTAACTGTTTTTAACTTCCACTGCTCATTGGCACGCGTTAATATTTTATAAGTGCCGGCAATGCTGCTTAAATTGTTCTCGCCATTTGGAACCAAAATAGAAATGTGTTTCATTCTTTTTTTACAAATATAAAAAAAGAGTATGTCCAAATCAACCCCTTAAGTTGTCTTTTTTACCTACCATATAGTTCGTCACATTGCTTAATTTTGTCTTATTAATTTAAACTAACAAAAAATGACAACAACAGACATATCGGTAAAAATGATTCTTGACAGATGGAATGCTTCTATTAAAAATGTAGATGCACTTTTTAATTTATTTAGTGATGAACAATTACAAAAAGAAATTGCGCCCGGTAAAAACAGAGGCGTTTATTTGTTGGGACATTTAATTGCCGTGCATGATGATATGCTGATATTATTAAACATGGGTGAAAAATTGTATCCCCAATTAAATGAAACCTTTCTTAAAATGCCTGATAAAACAACAGCAACACTTCCTTCCATAGCAGAGCTGAAAAATTTTTGGACAAAACAATGCGAAGTGCTGGCGCAAAAATTTGCTGTTGTAAAAACAGAGGAGTGGTTCGAAAAGCACACCGCTGTTTCGAACGAAGATTTTGCCAAAGAACCACACCGCAATAAATTAAACATTATCATTACCAGAACCTCTCATTTACAATATCACGCGGGCCAATTAGTTCTGCTTAAATAACAAAAGACAAATAGATATGAGCAAAAAAGATTTTACATATAGTTTTGAATCGTCAAAACCAACTGAAACAATTTTTGAAACCTTATTGGATGTAAAAAAATGGTGGTTTGGCTTTTATGAAGAACGCATAACTGGTAAAAGTAAAAAAGTAAACGATGAATTTAATTTTAAAGCAGGTGGAGGTATGCACGACACAACACAAAAGTTGGTAGAGTTAATTCCCGATAAAAAAATTACCTGGCTAGTAACAGCCAGCAACCTTACTTTCTTAAAAAAACCAAGCGAATGGCTTAATACCAAATTTTATTTTGAGCTTGCAAAAGCAGGCAGCAAAACAAAAATAATTTTCACTCACCAAGGGCTTAACCCCGCCATCGAATGTTACAACGACTGTTCATTGGGGTGGACACACTATTTAAAACAACTCGAAAATACACTTAAATAGATCCGACAACTTATTGATCCTTTATCTCAGGCTCTACTAATCTTGTTAATTTATCTATTGAATCCTGCCAACCCAAATAACAGATATCTGCCGGAACAATGGCAGGAATGTTTGTTTGGGTTATTATAATTTCGGTAACTGACCAAACTCTAATGATCCAAATAGTAGTTGGCATTTATCCGACATATTTGAATCATCTAATTTACCGGTATACCTTAATAATTCGTTTAGTTTATCTAAATGGATTTCCCGTTAAAAGAGTGACTTGAGCCGAGGGTAAAGTTTAAAAAGGACGTTTTAAACCACCACCGACTTTTACATCCATTTGATGTACCGTACATAAATAAACATAGGTGGCAACCAAACGGTCATGGCCAATGTATCAGGAAAAGCTTTGTATACGTTCTCCGAGCTTGTTTTAAGCACCTTGTGCAATGTTACACAGTTGTTTGTCATAATATTAATATTAAGTTTAACATTGTTTTATTATAAAAGTTCATAATAAAATTATAAAAAACATCTATCTTTAAAATAAAAATGGACAAAGCAAGGATCTATAAATTAGTGTTTGCCAGCGTTTACCCTTTATACATAAAAAAAGCTGAGAGAAAAGGTCGTACCAAAGAAGAAGTGGATCAAATAATTTTTTGGTTAACGGGATATAATAAACAATCCTTGCAAAAACAAATTGATAAGAATAGTGATTTTGAAACCTTTTTTGCAGAGTCGCCAAAATTTAATCCAAACGCTTCTAAAATTACCGGTGTAATTTGTGGTTACCGCGTAGAAGATATAGAAGACACCGTTATACAAAAAATGCGTTATTTAGATAAGCTAATTGATGAGCTGGCAAAAGGAAGGGTAATGGAAAAGATATTAAGAGCTTAATAAATACAAGCAAACATTTAATCCTGCATACTATGCAAACTACTTTTACACTTAAAAGCCAGATAGAAAAAAGCTGGGAAACCGGAACGGTTTCAACCAACGAATATATTTTCGAACCTAACAATCACACAAACGTACTGCTAAAAGAATTTTTTACAGAACAGAATTTTAAACTTGCAGACTTTAGCAAATCCATGCGTAACAATTCCGGGAAGGATCATGATTTTCTTGGTCATGCATTTAACCTCACCCTTATTGAACCCGAAGATTTTAAAAAAAGATCGCTTAACGAGCTTATTACATTTATAAATAAATTAAGTGGAGAGGGAATAAACAAAGCAGATCTTCAACCTGAAATAAAGTATATCACGCATCTTTTGGAGAAAGCTGAAACCAATGACTTTTATTTTATATCCGCTAATATGTTTGATCTTGCTCACCCTAAAAATAAGAACGGCGCCTTTTATACCTACTATCACCTTGTGATATGGATAAATACTAAAGAATCGAAAATTACCGTTTGTCAAATAGCTATGGAGTAATCAAACATCATGCGAATAGTATCAGTCATAGTTCTCTTATTTACTTCACTTACTTTTTTTTCTCAAGGCAATGAAAGTAAGCTGGAAATTTTTCATTTAACCGATAACTTTTATATTTTTAAAACGTATAATTTTTATAAAAGCAACAAAATTTCTGCCAACGGCATGTATGTTATAACCAATAAAGGCGCGGTGGTTATTGATTCGCCATGGGATACCACACAATACCAACCGTTGATAGACAGTATAAAAGTAAAACACAATACAACTGTTTTAATGTGCATTGCTACCCATTTTCACGAAGACAGGACCGGCGGCTTAGAATATTTTAAACAGCATGGGATTAAAACCTATACCACAAAACAAACAGATGAACTAAGTAAAAAGCATGGCATGAAACGCGCTGAATTTTTAATCAGTAAAGACACTGTTTTTACAACCGGAGAATATTCTTTTCAAACTTATTATCCCGGGCAGGGCCATGCACCAGATAATATTGTGATATGGTTTGAAAAAGAGAAACTACTATACGGTGGCTGTTTAATAAAAAGTATTGAGGCCGGAAGTCTTGGAAATTTATCAGATGCCAATGTAAAAGAGTATCCCACAACATTAAAAAAAGTAGAGAAAAAATGCAAAGATCCAGAATATATCATCCCCGGCCATGACGATTGGATAAATACCGGATCGTTAAAACATACTTTAAAAATGGCTGAAGAACTTAATAAGAAGAAGTAACAACCATAATTACAAAACTGCAAACTGAAATGAAGTATATTTTAAAACGAACTAACTCTGATGATCCGGATTTTTTACCGTTGGTGAGAGAACTGGATAAAGACCTTAAAATACGCGATGGCGAAGAACATGCTTTTTTTGCTCAATTTAATAAAATTGACAGTATAAAGCATGTTGTTATTGCTTATGAAAACAATAAAGCGGTTGGCTGTGGCGCCTTTAAACCTTATGAAGAAAAAATTACAGAAATAAAACGCATGTATGTGCCACCACAACACCGTGGCAAAGGCATTGCTTCTGCGGTACTGTCAGAACTTGAAAAATGGTGCAAAGAATTAAATTATAACAAGTGTATTTTAGAAACCGGGAAGAAACAGCCGGAAGCTATTGCCTTGTATCATAAAAGCAATTATAAAGTCATCCCAAATTTTGGCCAATATGCCCAGGTTGAAAGCAGCGTGTGTTTTGAAAAACACATATAAGTTGAGCTAAAATTTTAATTTCTCGCTTGAGTTTTGTATTTTTAAGTAAGCAATAAAAACAGTTTACATGTTTTGTCAATTACATTCTTTATACTTTGTAATCTTTAAGAAATAGAAAAGAGCCTGAAATTTCCTGAGTAGGTGATGGAATATTAATACAGGTTTCATTGATAGTTAAAATTTGATCTTTGAATATTAATTTAAGCAAGATCTATGGGCTACAAAAAAGTTTGTTTTACCTGCCGAAAAGCATTTAGCGTTTACAAGAATGAAGCGCCAAAAGCAAATCTTACCTGTGCGCAATGTGGCAATACAACTATTATTTTTAGTCATTTATTTAAACCACCCAAACAAAATGATCTTAAAAGATGGCAAGTAGTAGAATTTTTAAAAGACCATGGTTTTGTTTACCAAAGAATTTACGAAACTTACACCGATTCTATTTTAGCAGGGCAAAAAGGCTATCCGGAAACCATTACAGAAGCTAAAAAATTTATTTTAAAATATAAAGATCAGGCACGCCTGCTTATTTGGGATGATGATAAAAAAGAGTTTGTAAGAGTAGGGTAATAAAACCTTTTGTATCTTTAATAAACAAATTGTATCATGAAAATTACGATCTTCTTTTTTTTATTTCTTCTTCTTTATGCGTTCCAAACAAATGCCTGCCTTAACTATTATTATTCGCTTGATAAAGATGGCCATCTTTATGAACTTGGTGAAACATGGAAGTTTCCATTCAATAAAAATTTTAATCTGGAACTGAATGTTAGCAAATTAAAAAATCTGGAAAAAAAACTAAAAGAAGAAAAAAATTACATGTTGCTATCTGATTACGCAGTTTGCCTTATGAAAATTGGCAAAGCAAAAGAAGCATTAACTATTCTTGCTGAGCTTTATAAACATTATCCAAACGAATATCAAATTGCTTCAAACCTTGGCACTGCATACGAATTGAACGGCAAAAACGACAGCGCTTTAAAATACATTAAACGTGGCTTACAACTTAATCCACACGATCATGAAGACAGTGAATGGATTCATATAAAAATACTAGAAGCAAAACAAAAACTAAAAACAGATCCTTCTTACTTAGATAAACAATCTGTTCTTCAATTATCCGAAAAGCAAAAAAAAGACAGTGCTATACGAAATCAATTAGATATACAGTTAAAAGAGCGTGTACCTTTTACCCCAGGGCCCGACGCTATTATAGTCAGTCTATTCAACGATCTTGGTGATCTGTCGGCTAATTTAAGATCGATTGAATATGCACGGGCATATTATCAAATAGCAAAAGATTATTATGGTGGTAAAAAAGGGCTATTTGATCCGAAAATAAAAGAAATGACTTTGCTTATTGGTAAATATAAAAATGTGCAGCCGCAAAAAGACAATAAACGTGAGTCGAGTAATATAAAGATACATGGCATTAATTACAAAGATATTCTTATCGATAACACTCATGATTACAAAATAAACTGGAACGAAATAAATGTAAACACGACTGAATTATTAGCAATGGCAGATCTTTCTCAAACACTTGAAGAAGTAAAACAAATAGCCGATAAAGACACCTGTGAATTAAAATTAATTAAAGAACATGATAACTTTATTAAGAGCAAACCTATAACAAAAGAATGGGAAAGTAGTGAACAAGAAGAAAAAAACAACCTCCTTTTTTACATTGGAGGCGCAGTGATTTTTATACTAACATTTCTATTTTACAAACTAAAAAGAAAAAAATAATTACATGAATACAACTTTTAAAATTGCTTTTATTATTCTTTCACTTTCATTATTTAGTTGTAAAGATAAAAGCAAAACGGAAGAAGAACAGCTACCTGCGACTACTAACCCAACCAACCCCTCAACAAACGCTTACGGTTTTAATATATTAAAAAAATTACGCGGTATCTGGAATGGCCCTGTAACATCCTCTACTCCATTGGGTGGTTATCCTGAGTGGATCGTAGACTTTAGACCAAATGCAGAAAATCAGATCTCCGCAAAAAACGAACTGGATACAATGAACGATATTTTTATGTCTTTCTTTATTGCAAAATATAATAACCAGGAAAAAGTGGCTTTCAGAAATGGCGGATCGTTTAATAGCATGAAACGCGTATCGTATTTTTTGGCAGACAGTGTTTCTGAAAATGGTACTAATTCTTTTTATCGCTTTTGCGAGATCATAAAAGGTAAATCAAGAGCTTTTACTGAAGTTATTTTTAACGCAGATAGTTTGTATATTAAATCCTACACCAATAAATATAACTCACTTACAAATCCTGCCCCACACATGACTTGGAGCGCCAAATTGCTAGATACTACTTCGGCACAACCGGCTATTACTAATTTTTCATTTCCTAAAAATACAATTACAAAAGATTTTACCAATAGCTTTACCAGCTTAACCGAAGCTATGTTCTTTTCAACTTCGGGTATTCCACCGGGAGATCCCTATGCAGAAAACACACAGCCTTACCTTGGAAAAACAACTGCTACTTATAGCTTTGCAGCAACCTACACTCCTAATCCTTCAAAAAAAGTTTTTTTGGTGATTACTACGCAACCTTTGTTCGCAGGTTTTACATTTAACACAGGTAATTTAAAATACAGGTCGCGTTACGTTATCTTAAATGCAGCAAGTACAACTTTTACCTTCAATTACATGCACCCCGGCAGTTATTATTATTACGCTTTTTATGATAATGATAACAATACCCTTATTAACAGTGGCGACTGGATCAGCACATCAAATACAGCCCTAAACCTTGGTGCACTAGCAACCACAACAGTTAACACCCTAATCAATTTTACCATTCCCTAGCACTTTGCTGGAACCACAAATTGGCTATAAATATAATTCTCATTTTTAGAAATGAAAGGCTAAAAGAGATTAAGCAGTCAATAAATGTATAACACTATTATTACGCTGTGGAGACTACTCGAAATCGTTGCCTCGGTAGCGCAAAACAAATTACTCTTTATTTTAAAATTCAGATCGCAGTTAACAAAATGTTAGCTGCGATTTTTTTTGCCCCGCTTTTTACAATAAAAAATTTGTAACTTTAAAGTACAACCACTATGAAAAGATCATTAACACTTCTTACAATTCTATTTTTGCTTATTCATAGCAAAGTTTATTTTGCGCAAATACCATCTACCAATTCGCTTATAAAAAAACTGGATAACCGCCAGTTTACGATCCTGCATACCGAAAAAGCTTCGTTTAGCATGAACAGCAAGCCTGCCATACAATTAATAAAAAGGGGTACTTCTATTTCTCAAAAATTAATTAGCGCATTAAATGATACCACTAAAACCATAATGGCACATTTGGTACTATGCCATATTTATTTTAAAGTTGCAACCTTTGCAGGACCAAAAATCGTAATGCAAAACGATAAAGAGATCTTTAAATATTTTTTGGGGCAAAAAGATGGTGAAGGCTTGATCATTAGTGAAATGAAAGAGGCAAATACTCATAAAATGTATCTTGAAGAAAAAGACCGCGCTGCAATAATAACTTATTGGAAGGATAAGACCTCTAAAAAATAATTAAACCAAAATGAAAGCTTTAAAAGAATTAGATTTTATAAATAAGATAGAAGACAGTTTTCCGTTCGAAAATTATTTGCATTGTTTAAAATTAATAGATGAAGCCATTTCTATTTCTTCCAACTCTGTATTTGCTGTTATTGACGAGATAGCCAAGATGGCCGGAAGTGAATTGGTTTCGGATGAAACATTGGTTAATCTTTTAAAACATATTGATAAAAAATTTGAGCATCCGTTACGTAAACTGCTTTTAGAAACTGCTCAGAATATTATTTTTGGAGAAAAAGTAAGTATTAAAGTAGCGATAGCCAACATGGAAAAAGTAAGAAAATATCCTAAACAATATGCGGCCTTAAGTACTTTGTATTTTTCTGCGCCGGATAAAGACGGGCAATTAGAAAAAGTATGGAACAGCATTACAGATGAATGGAATAAGAATGATGATCTTTTTGAAGAAGAAGAGCACAACGATTAATTTACCATTTACCGCCAGAGCCGCCACCGCCTGAACTGCCACCACCAAAGCCACCGAAACCACCACCTCCTCCTCCCCAACTACTGCCGCCACCCCAATTACCACCACCCCAATACGTTGACCCACCTCTTGAAAAAGTGCGCCCACTTCCGCCACCTCTTCTAAAAATAATAATAGCAATAACAATGATAATGATGATAAGAACAGGATTTATTTTTCCGCCACGATTACTTCTTGAATAATCCTTTACATCCACCTCGCCTTTTGCCAACTGCATTAAAACAGTTGTTCCTTTATCTAACGCCGTGAAATTTTCACCATTCTTTAAATAGGGGTTCATTTCATTTTCGCGAATGCGTTTGGTGGCAAGATCGGGTATGACACCTTCCAAACCATAGCCAATGGCAATGAACAGATCGTGACTGTTTGGTTTTAAGAGAACAACAATACCATTATTGGCATCCTTTTTACCAACACCCCATTCATTAATTATTCTTGTTGCATAATCGGCAGGCTCCAAACCGTTGAGATCGTCAACAATAACAATACAAATTTGATTGGAAGTCTCCCTGCTGAACTGCACTAACTTATCTTCGAGCTGTTGTGCTTGTGATGAATTTAAAAACTGAGGAAATTCACTTGAAAGGTTGTTATATAATCGCTGTGGATTTGGGCGTTCGGCAATTTGGGCAGATACAAACCCAATTAAAACAAAAAATATAAAACTTAAAAATTTACGCATGATTAAAACGAAATAGAATTAGTTAATTCGTTTGTATCATCCTTTTTCCTTGGAAAGAATTTACCAAGCTGCTCGCCACATTCTCCTATACATTCAGATAATGCGGTAGCTTTGTTGCTTGCTTTAAACTTTTTTATAAGATCCGCTACTATTTTCTGCCAGAATTCATTTCCTAATTTTTGATGAATACCTTTATCGCCAACAACCGCTATCTTTTTATTTAATACGGCCATATATATTAAAACACCGTTGCGCTCTTTAGTGTTATGCATTTTTAAATGTGCAAATACTTTTTCTGCGCGCTTTACTTCATTACCAAAGCAAAAATTCTCAATATGCAGGCGAATTTCACCTGAAGTTTTTAATTCCGCTAAAGCAATAGCGGCAATTAACATGGCCTGCTCCTGCTCGGTAAAAAAGTTCCTGGCTGTTCTCATTCAAATTAGAATTCTACTTTAGGTGCTTTTTCTGCACCCGCTTCTGCTTCAAAATAAGGTAACTGAGCCATGCTTCCCGCAATTAAGCTACCAGGAAAGAACTGAATGGCTTTATTAAAATCACGTGCCATTTCGTTGTATTTCATTCGCTCTGTGGCAATACGATTTTCACAACCTTCCAAAGTTATTCTAAGATCACCAAAAGCGGCGTTCGATTTTAAATTTGGGTAATTTTCACTTACAACTAATAAACGTGATAAAGCACTGCTTAATTCACCTTGCGCAGCTTTGTATTTTTGAATAGACGCTTCATCCAAATTATCAGGGTTGATAGTTACCTGTGTTGCTTTTGCACGTGCGCCAATAACACCTTCTAAAGTGCTTTTCTCAAAATTTGCTTCGCCTTTAACTGTTGCTACAATATTTGGAACAAGATCAGCGCGACGCTGATACTGGCTCTCTAATTGTTGCCATTGTGCTTTTGCGTTTTCGCGCATGCCCACAAAACTATTACGCTTGTTGCAAGACCAGATTCCACCAAATACTGCTATAACGCCAAAAATTAAAATTGCAATTATTCCTTTACTCATACGATATAAATTTTTATGTAAAGATAATAGTAAAACCCATTCGTAAAAGCTCGCTTAACATAAATTCTGTTTGTTTTTCAAATAAAATAAACAGTTGACAAAAGCCCGTTTTATTTACTTAAATTGGTATTTATAAAAGGCAAACAATCTATCATAATTTTTTGTAACACTAAAATGGAAAAAATAAATATTACACATAAGCTTTCGCTTTTTTCAGATCACTGGAATCCAAAAATTGTAGGCGAGTTAAATGGCCAACATGTTAAGCTGGTAAAATTTAAAGGTGAGTTTACCTGGCACAGCCATGAGCACGAAGACGAATTGTTTTATGTTATTGATGGTAAATTTAAAATGGAATTCAGAGACAGAACAGTTGACGTATTAACAAACGAATTTTTAATTGTACCAAGAGGCGTAGAACACCGGCCTGTAGCAGAACATGAAGTATCGGTAATGCTGTTTGAGCCCGCAGGTACTTTAAATACAGGCAATGTTAAAAATGAATTCACTAAAGAAAACATTAAGAACATTTAAAAACCCAACAAGCTTATTAACCGTTTTTGGTTTAAAAACTATTTTACCTAAAACCGAACCTTTTAATTTTAGTCACGTACAAAAAGGTAATATAAACTTAAACATACCCAATACCCCTGCTATTCTATGTTACAGCCGGGGCTGGTAAAAAAGCGCATCAGTCAATAGTTTATCTGCAACATTATTTAAAAATTAAAAAATCTAATTAAAAATGAAAAATCACACACACTTAAAACTTATTCGTTATGAAAACAAATCTCTACCTTCCAACCATGTTGGCGGTTATCATTCATGCAGTGGTATTCGGCCAATCAGGCAACCAAATTACTCAGATTAGAAAAACGTTAATCAACCAGGAAAGCAAGATCGTTAACGTTACTTATACAACAAAATCTGTAACAGCAGAACTGAACGCGCTTCTTAAAGAAGCGAAAGAACTTGATAATACCGCCCTGGCCTTTAGGAATGCCGCAAAAACAAAACGCGGCGATGAGAAAAAGGAGTTAAGTATAGAAGCTCTTTTCTTTGAAAAACAATTTGTACTTAAACAAATTGAGATCTCAGAACTACTGGCAAAAGAAACCTATCAAAAATTATATCAAAACCGAAACTACATTAACGTGTTGTTGAAGGTCATCAAAAATGATGATGTCACTACTGCATTAGCTATGAGCCTGAATACCGAAGCTGAAAAATGCATACGTATGGCTAAAGAAATGCGTGAAGAAGCATATGCGCAGGCAAACGTTGTTTCTAAACTCGGAAATCTTTCTAACGCAGAAGATGAAGAAGTAGTGGCATTAACTAAACAGCAACAGGTTTTTGATGTGATTGAAAGAGTTAGTCCGAAAGTAACAATACGCTAAATTTAGGTGATGGAATGCGGATAAAACAGATTAAACAGGCTAACACAGATCATTTTATCAGTGGAAACCGGTAACATCAGTTTCATCTGTTTTCCATCATTATTTTGAACTCTTGTTTCTTTTGCATAGCTTTAGATAAACAAAAACTAAACTATGAAAACAAAAATGAAATCATTTTTAGCCGTTGCAGCTTTTACGCTGATATCATCGGTAGCATGTGCGCAGTATAAAATGGATAGCGATGGTAAAACCCTTCGTAACTCCAGCAATTCATCTGTAGGGCGTATTGATAGTGATGGAAAGACTATTCGTAATTCAAGCAACAGTTCTGTTGGGCATGTTGACAGCGATGGAAAGACCATTCGTAATTCAAGTAATTCTTCAGTTTTAAGAGTTGACGGAAATGATATTCGTAACTCAAGTAATAGTGTTATTGCTAAAATGAGTGACGTAACAAGTGCTATACAAGGTGCTAAACAAGAAGCTGTTTATGTAGCACTTTGGTGGTTTATTGTAAAAGGCAACAAATAGTTCTTCAAATTATAACTATAAAAAGTCCGGACCCGGAAATCTTTCCGGGCTTTTTTATATCGTTTATCTGGAGATTATGAGCTTCTCCTTTTTAATTTCTTTACCATCACAAAACACTTTGTAAACATAAACACCGTTCGGTAAAACACTTTCTTTTAATTCTAGTGTATTCTTAAAAGCCGTCAATTTTGTTTCTGATAAAAGTCTGCCATACACATCGTAAATATAAAGCACCGCCTCTTTGTTAAGAGAATTTTTTATTTTTAAAATATCATTTGCAGGGTTCGGATAAACTACAAAAGCATTTCCCAAACTATTTTCATTATATCCCAAAGTAAGTTGTTTTAATTGAACCAGATTATGCAACAACATAAAATCTAAGCCATGATACTCACCAAACGAAAAACTTAAAGTATTTGTTCCCGCAGCACTCGCTAAATTTCTATTTGGCCAAACAAACATATTTTCACTGTACCATGTACCGCCTGTAGATTTGGAATTTGGAGAATAGTAGTAATTTCCATTTTCATCTGCTTTATTTAAGAGGCTATTGTATACACTATCATGAATGAGGTTTGGTCCGCCATACAAAACCTGTCTTAACAGCGGATAAATTTCCATTTTATAAGATAACGCGTAACTATCAACCGCCGCCCGGTTATCATTTGCTACAGCAGCAGTTGCCAAAAACATATGAACGTTATCTGCCGTTAGTGATGCACCCACAGGAAAATTAATTGTAGGAAAAATATTCCAGCTATAGGTTGCGGTAAATCCTCCAGTAGTAGCGTCATCGTAATTTAAGCCTGTAATATTATAACCCGCTTTTGCAATACCATTGCAGTATGCGGTTGTATTTTCGCCACGCGAAACATTGTTACCACTTACCGGGTTTTTAATTATCCATGCATTTTGTTTTATATAATTGATCAATCTATTTGTGATCTGCTTTGCTTCAGAAGATATGTTAATGCCACCATAATTTTCATTACAATACTTAGCACATAATGAAAGGCCCATCATCAAATGATAGAATTGATCCTGGCTTTCTTCATTATCTAAATTACCTAAACATACGCTGCTTAAGGGTAAACAATAACTCGAACCACAGGCATAGTTTGAAACAACGCAACTATCGGAATTAAAAAACAAAGGATTAACAGAGTTTGTTGCATATATCATTGAAGGGGAAACATCATCTCTTACGAAAAAACCATTTATATCTGACACTCCCCCGTAATAGATCTCTGCAACACTATCAAGCCTATTAATTGTTCTTAAAGCCAGATACAATTCCTGAACTGTTTGCGAATAGTTTTGATTACTTATTTTTTTGATCTCGTATTCTGTTGCTAACATTCCTATGTACCACCCTAAAGAAATTCCGGCATCACCCCAGTGATTAATACTATTACCACTAAAAACTGTTTCGCGGGTAGACATTGGAATTCCCTGCCCCTTAGCAGAACCCCATACGCTAAATTTTGAATTAAAACGGCTGCGGTAATTGTCGTATTTCTGACTTAGTGTAAGTTGTGCATTGACAATTAATGAATTAAGAAAAATAAACAGTAAGATTTTTATTTTCATAGGTTAAAATTTTCTTTTCTTAGCGTAGCTTTCTCTTAAGCGTCTTATTTTTTCCTGGCTCCGCTTACCGCCTAATTGTACTTTTTTGTTTTTCTCTTTTTTCTCATGAAAAGCGCCCCCACCCGTTACTTCAATTTTTTTCTGTTTTGCCAAATTTTTATCACGCGTTACAGGCATTTCATCTTTTGTTAATGTTTCATCTATCTCAACATCTTTCGGCATTTTAAGAATGGGGATCTTTTTATTCATTAGGCTTTCGATAGCGGCCAGTGAAGGTTTTTCCACATCACTTATAAAACTCATGGCAATACCGGCCTTATCGGCCCTACCCGTTCTTCCTATACGATGAATATAAGCGCCAGGCTCTTTTGGGATATCAAAATTAATAACATGCGTAACATCAGGAATATCTAAACCACGGGCTATAATATCGGTTGCAATTAATAAACGGTGTACGCCTTCATCAAAATATTTTACAGAGGCAAAACGCTGTGGTTGCGATTTATTAGAGTGAATAACACCTGTTTCGGTTGGAAATTCTTCTTCTAATAATTCGTAAATATCATCGGCTATTTTTTTATTCTTTACAAACAGCAGTACTTTTGTAAATCCTTTTTCGTGTGCAAGCAACCATTTTAATAAATTGACCTTGGTATAAAAATTAGGCACAAAATACGCGTATTGTAGTATCTTCTCTAAAGGTGTTCCTCTTGAAATAAGCTCAATATATTCAGGTTGATTAAAATATTTTGAGATCATTAATTCCACATCTTCATTTAGGGTTGCCGAAAATAAAATGTTTTGTCTTTTTGTTGGTAACGAATCCAGTATCTGCGTTAACTGAGCCCTAAAGCCAAGATTAAGCATTTCATCTACTTCATCTATCACTAATTTTTTTACTGAACCCAATTGCAGCGTGCGGCTTAAGGTAAGATCAATGAACCTTCCGGGTGTAGCCACCAAAATATCAAGACCATCATATACTTTTTGTTTCTGCGTATTAATATTAGAAGCGCCATAAACACCATATACTCTAACACTCATAAATTTTGCCAGCTTTTCAATTTCGCCTACAACCTGCGCAACCAACTCACGCGTTGGCACCAGAATTACAACGCGGGGCTGACGTTGTTCGGAATAAGTTAGCTGCTTTAAAATTGGCAATAAATAAGCGTAGGTCTTTCCGGTTCCGGTTTGTGCGATACCAACTGCATCTCGGCCGGATGAAATTACCGGAAACGCTTTTTCCTGGATGGGTGTTGGATGTGTATATCCAATTTCATCTATAGCACGTAAAAGTTGTTTAGAAAGGTTAAGATCGTTAAAAGTGCTCATTTGTGTTTATTTACACAAAGATACTTTAATTAATTAAATATCTATTTTTCAAGCATTCCTTCAGAGATCCAACGACGAAACTGGTCTAACTCCGCATCAGTAAGCTTTTCATCAGGAGGCATATTCTTAATATCCAGCACGTGTGTTTTTAGTTCACCTTTTGCACCAAAATATTTCAAATTATCGTAAATTTTAAAATTCATCCGTCTCCTGCTCTCGTCATGACAGCCGCCGGTGTTACAGCTTTTAGCCAATAAAGGCTTTAATGTTTCATAAGTTACTGGCATCACATCTGCTTTTGGTGTTTCAACCGGTGTTGTGGTAACTGGCGTTGTTGTTTTAGTTTCTCTTTTTGTTTTGCAGGCAATAATGCTAATTACTGCCACAAATGAAAATATGCTAATTGCTTTTGAATACTTCATAAACTAATTTTAAAATACGAAGTAACACATTTATTGGCAAATAAATAAATTGCTTTTATTAACACCGTTCCATTTTCAAAATTAATTTAATGTATTAATTTTACTTATCCTTAGTAAAATGGACAGAAAAGACTTCTTAAAATTATTGGCATTATTTCCTTTATCAGGCGCAGCTATGAAATTGAATGAATTAGATAAATTAACCAAAACGTTTGGCTCCACCGAACAAATGCCGGCATTATTCATTGGACACGGAAACCCTATGAACGCTATTACAGATAATGAATTTGTTACCGGCTGGAAGACCATAGCAAAAAATTTACCTAAGCCAAAAGCCATTTTATGTATCTCTGCTCATTGGGAAACCAATGGCACTTTTGTTACCGCTATGAATGCACCAAGAACAATTCACGATTTTGGTGGCTTTCCTAAAGAATTATTTGAAGCTAAATATCCCGCACCTGGCAGTCAAGAATTTGCATTAGAAACAAAAAAAGCAATTAAGAAAACAACGGTTGGTTTAGATGATAAATGGGGGCTTGATCACGGCACCTGGAGCATTTTAAAACCCATGTTCCCCAATGCAGATATTCCTGTTTTTCAATTGAGTTTAGATTATAATCAACCACCGCAATATCATTATGAGCTGGCAAAAGAATTGGCAAGTCTTCGCAAAAAAGGTGTTTTAATTATGGGCAGTGGTAATATGGTTCACAATTTAGGCATGTTAAAAGCCCCATCTATGGCCGATCTGGATAAAGAATATGGTTTTGATTGGGCCATTGAAATGAATACAATCTTTAAAGATAAGATAACAAAGCTGGATCATAAAGCATTAATAAATTATGAATCATTAAGTAAATCTGCAAAGTTAGCTATTCCAACACGTGAACATTATTTGCCTCTATTATACACTTTGGCTTTGCAGGAAAAAAATGAAACTGCTAAGTTCTTTAACGACAAAGCCATTGCAGGTTCGTTAACAATGACATCTGTCTTAATAAACTAGACTTTTACTTTTTTCTTTTTAGGAATTACTTCTTCTAACTTTCCTTCTGTATTACCCAAATGCCTGCCCCATTTGGCAATGCTCTCAACAACAGATAATAAAGTTTTGCCAAATGGAGTAAGAGAATATTCTACACGCAATGGTACTTCTGCAAAAACTTCGCGTTTTATTATTCCATCTTCTTCAAGGCTCTTTAATTGCAGACTCAGCATTTTTTCAGTGATATCAGGAATTTGTTTTCTCAATTCTCCAAAGCGCATGGTTTTATTTCGTAAATACCAGATGACAACTGTTTTCCATTTACCGCCAATAAAATTCATGGTTACATCCATAGCGCAGTGAAAAGTATTACCACGTAATTTGAAAACGTATTCTTTACCTTTAATGATCATTTGCAGTTTTTTGTTAAATTATACTACTGTCAAAATTGACAGTTATTGTAAAGGTAAATAAGTATATATATGTTTGCAACTATAATTTTGATAGTAACAATTTTTAAAACTCAAATAACATGAAAAAAATAGCACTACTTGGAACAGGAACTGTTGGGCAAACATTTGCCACACGTTTAACCACACTGGGTTATGATGTAATAATCGGCACAAGAAATCTGCAGGAAAAACTAGCGGCACCCGGAAAAGACGGAGCCAAAAATTCATTTGCACAATGGCATGAAAAGAACAGCAACATTAAAGCAGGTACATTTGAAGAAGCTGCCGCTTTTGGAGAAATGATCTTAAATGTTTCGAATGGTGCCAATGCGATAGCTGTTTTAAACTTAGCAAAAGCAAAAAATTTAGATGGAAAGGTATTAGTTGACATTTCTAACCCATTGGATTTTAGTAAAGGCATGCCTCCGGGATTAATTCCTGAACTCAGTAATTTTAATTCTTTAGCCGAAGAAATTCAAAAAACATTTCCAAATGCAAAAGTGGTAAAAACATTAAATACCATGTGGTGTGGTATTATGGTAGATCCTTCTATCATAAAAGGCGATCATGTAAATTACATTTGTGGCAATGATGAAGCCGCAAAAACAGAAGTAAAAACCTTCTTAAACACATTAGGCTGGAAAGACCAGAATATTCTGGATCTTGGCGATATAACTTCCGCAAGAGGTACAGAAGCAGTGCTACCTGTTTGGTTGAGAATTTACGGCGCTAAAAAAATGGGGGCATTTAATTTTAATATTGTAAGTTGATTATCAGTCATGGTGAGCCTGTCGAACCATCATAAACACCCTTCGACAAGCTCAGGGTGACGAAACAAAAAAGTCCCGGTTCGTCCGGGACTTTTTATTTGATCAAAAATGATAGCAAGATGTGTTATCTCTCCTTAACCTCCTTGCCTTTCTTCTTTTTGAACTTTTTTTCTTTTTGAAATTAAAAAAACTATGTTTTCTTTTAATTGAATTAATTTTCTTAGTACAAATCGTAGTCTTCGAATTCAGATCACTTCCACCAGCAAGAGAATTACTGAAATCATTTTTATTCTCATCAGGCTTTAGTTTTATTTCCTTTCCTAATAGTTTTCTGTATTCTTCATCTGCCAGCTTTTGATATTTATGACATGGGCAATTAGGATTGCGTGGATCATTGATATTATCCCGATAGCTATCGGGACTGCTTTTTAAAGAATCCTCTTTTACTTTTGCATTTACAAAAGAGACCTGAAAGCATATTAAAACGAAAGCTAAAATTTTCATTGTTATTAATTTTATGTCATGTCGAGCGGAGTCGAGACACTTAGGCCGCTTCTCGACTTCGCTCGAAGTGACATGTTTATTATTAGATAGATGGCTTTTTAATGTTGATCTTTTCTGTTGAACTCCATGTTTTAAACTCATTTGTATAATACAGGTAAGCTGAAGAAGCTGGTGCATCATATTCTCCCGGCATTTCTGCTTTAAGATCTAAATTAATTTCTTTAACTGATGAAGGAGCCATACCTCTATAGTAAATTGCAATGTTATTACCTGAGATCTCATAATAATCAAACACATGTTTCTCTTGCATATCTTTTAATTGCCAAGGTTGTGCACTAAAACCTGCCGGAATTCCAATTAACACCATTGTGCTCGGAATACCTTCATTCTTTTTATTGCTCACCGTTGCAGTTAAACGAACTGTTTCACCAACATTCACCGATTTTTCTGCCAACTTGGTTTTAAGATCAACGGCACATTCTTTATTGCTGTTTGGTAAAGATGTATTCCAGCTTACCGCAACCGAATAAGGCAATGGTGTTTTAACACCAACATATTTTACTTTTACAGAGTGTTTTCCTTCGCCGGTAATATATTTTTCAAGACTGTCAACTACAATTGCACCTTTATCTCCTGCTTTGTAAGATCTTGTACCTATTTTTTTATTATCCACAAATAACTCTATTGTACCATCTTCGGTTGTTTTTTTGCTGTATTTGGCAAACTCTGTTAAAGCTTTTAAAGCTAGCACGGTACCTTGTGTTGTGCTGAATACACCGTAACCACTACGCGCACTTACCAGGAACTGAACGGCATCATTTAACTCTTTCGCGTTTTTATTTGATTTTAAAATAGCCATAATTGCCATTGCTGTTGTTTCAACAGTTAACGATTGCCCTTGCGAATAAGTAATAGAATGGGTTGAACCTGTCCAGCTACCGTTTTTATCCTGTAAAGCTAATAGTGCTGTCATTAATTCATCACCTTTTTTAGTGTCTTTAAACGAATAAGCTGCGTTTGCCATCATGGCTAATAAATAAGCATCTTTTGTTTCTAACGCTTTCTTACATGAAGCAGTAAACTCCTCTTTTACATTTGTGTAGCCTGCTTCGGCAACAGCATAAACAATGTAGGCATTCATTACATCTTCACTTATGCGTCCAAAATCGTGATAAGCATTTGTGTTTCTTGTAAATCCGCCTTTACCGTTTTTGTGGTTCATAATCCATTCGGCAGTGCGATCGATCATTTTTTGATCAACATCACCACCTGCTTTTTTCATATCCACAAATTCCATTAAACCGAAAGCTGTTAATCCTTCATGGCCGGGCGATGCGCCGAACCATTCGTATCCCTTTTCTTTTGTTTCGAAAGTAACAAGGCGTTTGTAACCTCTGTCTAAAAGTGTACCCGCATAAGCAAGTGTTTTATCATCTTTGCTTTCGGTGGCTTTTAAATAGTCTAACACCATAGCATTTGGATATGCACTCATAGAGGTTTGCTCAAAACATCCACCCGGTTCACGAAGAATTCCTTCTACACCTTTCATCAGATCTGATACAACATTTGGGTATGCCGTAAATATTGCTTTTGTTGAACCGTTAATTACTTTATTCATTACAAATGAAAATTCTTTCTCTACATCCTGCCCCGAAAAAGAAGCAGTAACCGGGAAACCTTTTGGTGCAATTTTTATTTTTTGAGTAAAAGCGTCACCTAAACCACAGGCTTTAAAGCCAAGCGTAAATTCGCCGTAACCAATTTTATCTAATACTTTATAATCTAAATAAATTGTTTTTGCGGCACCGGGCATAATGGTTTGAATAGAAGGTGTTGTAACAACCGCTTGCAATGCAGCAGGAGCAATAATATTTAATAAACCTCCCAAAGGTTTATCTGTATTATTTTTTAAGGTTAATGGAATAGATACAATATCTTCAGTTGCAACTTCAACCGGAATTTTTGTAGTCATTGCAAAAGGTAATTGCGAAAAGAAATTCTTTTCAGCTCTTCCTAAAGTACCATCAGTTCCAATTCCTTCAATAGTTGTGCGGAAAGAAGTAATATCATCCGATGTATAAAACTCTATTGTTCTTTTTCCCGAATAACCAACTTCTACACTTGGGTTCCAGTAAATAGTATTTCTAAAATCAGTTCTTGTTTCTACATTCTCATCATTTTTATAAACCGGCGAAGCAAATTGGCGGGCTCGGTAATATTTTACAGGATTTGCGTCGCCATTAATATTATTGTTATTTAAGATACGTCCTCCTTGTCCGAATTTACCATCGCGACGATCTATCACTTCTGAAGCTGCAATTTTTTCCATCTCCTGATCTAAGCTTTTTATTGCTACTTCATCACTCATATCTTTCTCAGCTTTCTCCTCTTTCCTTTTATTTTCATTCATTTTTACTTTACCTTTTACCGCATCTACTTTTTTAAGATCGTTAAAAACTACCGGACCAGCCATATTTACAGCGGGTACAGCCATGCCTGCACCTTCATTCATTGGAAGATCTTCCATTTCATTAGGAACCTGCATTCCTTTTTTTGCACTTTTAGAGCGTGACGAAGGCCATGATTTTGATGATTTATAATAATTGTTGTAATAATTATTTGAATACAGGTATACGGTCATATCCTGGTTGTAATTTTGTATATACTGTGCCTGGTCGCCATAACCAGGAGCTTTAAAAGTTATTGTTTGTGCGGTAGAAAGATCAACATTCTTTACAAAGAATTTACCTTCCCAATCGCCCGGAAATTCGAGTCCACCATTAATTTTTACTGAAGCATTGGGAATTATTTTTCCGGTATTAGCATCTAATACTTTTCCAGAGATAATGGCTTTTTCTTCTTTATAATTTATTACTGGTATTTCATTCTCAATTAATTTTTCCCAGGTAAAACGTCTCCAACCCGCTGTCATTAAAAGATAATCTAAAGCTTTATCGGCTTTCTTTTCTTTCTCATCAAAATAAAATGCAGGCTCTTCTACTTTATCTTTAATATCCTGTTGCAATAAAAATTGAGATAACATATTACCTTGTTTATCATCTGCAAAAGACAGTAACTGATCGTTGACTACAGCCATCGAAAGATTGGCCGGCATCGGTAAACCGCGCTCATCTTTTACAAACAATGTCATTTTTACCTTTTCGCGTGGCAAATATTTTTCTTTATCTGTTTCAATTGAAATATTTAAATGTTTGTCTTTATTTACAAATACCAAACGTTCGGCACGTGGAATAGAATGCGAATCAAATAAAGTTATTTGTGAAACACCAATTGGAAAATTAGCAGTTGGAAAAGTGATCTTGTTTGCGCCTTTTTTTGCATTAATAACTGTTGAGTAAAAAGATTTACCACGTACCTGTGCAATTAATGATAGTTCTTCGATCTCGGTTGAATTGATGTTTAACGTTAATTCTCCTTCTTTTGAATTATCTACATTAAATGCGTAACCACGTTTTAAAGCTTCAGGCAGTTTAAATATTTGGTTAATTCCTTCGGGTTTTGTGATCTTTATCGTGTATTTTTCCGAAGCCAAAGGATTTAATTTAAACACCCCCATACCCTGGTGAAAACTGCTAAATGCAGTAACTGTAGCGCCTTTTTCATCCAAAACTATCCCTTCAATATCAGCGGGCTTGCCAAATTCATTCAGTGCACGAAACGCTACATTATTATCAAATCCGCAAAGCAGATCGCCACCTTCTGGAAATAATGAAAGATCAATATTATTTAATATTATTGGAATAGAACGCGAAATACTTTCAGTGCTTCCGTTATAATCTATCATCACATTTAATAAACCATCACTTGTCTCTAATTTTGACGGTAAATTAAATTTAATGTATTTAACACCATCTTCATCTGTCACATCTGCTTTCTCGATTATTTTTTTACCATCCAGGTTAGCAACAAATTTTATTTTATGATCTGTCAAAGGTTTATTTTCGTTTGTATTTAATTCTAATTTGGCAATCACCTGATCACCGGCACCAAACGCTTTTTTCTCGAAATTTAATTTCATTTTTAAATTCGGTAGTATTACGTCTTGCACTTGCACATCGCGTTCAAACACATTTTCTTCTCCATCGTTCTTCATCCAGTTAGTGTAGGCACGGATCTTATACAATCCTCCCAAAGCTTCATTATCTAAAGAAAAATCACCTGCCACTTTTCCATTTTTAGATATTAAGGTGATCTTTTTTTCTATGCCTCCTTTTGGATTTATTAATTCAACATAAACGATATCACTTTTATGCGATGCTTTTAATGTTTGCCCATCGCGCACATAAGCACTAAACCAAATATTTTCACCTGGTTCATAAAAAGGTTTATCAAAATGCAGGTATACCCTATCTTCCGGCAACGCATCGTTGTATTTAGTTAATTTCTTTTTTATCATGGCAATAACTTCGTTATCCATGGCAAACTTATAAACGTTGCTTGGCGTAACCCAGGCTGCAAGAGATAAGGTAAGCAAACCTATTGTAGTATAGCGGGTTGTTTTGGAGGTAAATGATCTTAAATTCATGGCAAAATATAATTTTTAATTGTTAGTTTTTATATTGAGATGCCGCTTCTTATATTATTCCATAAAAAATATTGAATACTAAATATCTTTTATTTAGAATGAATTTTTGGCAAAAAAAGCGAAAGGCAATGGATATATTGTTACCTTTGAGGAATTAACTGCTCCTAAACTTAATGAACGCTGTAAGCGAACAAAAAAAAACAATTAGCTCAAAATTTGAAGTCACATTATTGGAAGATGCTGTGATTGAGATTTACATTAAATCTGGTATTGTTGCTGAGACAGAAGATTTGGAAGAGTTAAAAAAAATAAGTTCTGAGATAGCGGGTAATAAACCTTATGTTATATTGGTTACTTCAGGCGAATTATCTTCGTTTAGTAAAGAAGCGCGTGAACTTTCGGCAAGTAAAACTTTTATTACCAATGCTAAAGCAAAGGCAATTATTGTAGATTCTATTGCGAAAAAAATAATTGGTAATTTTTACCTTAAAGTAAATAAGCCGTATTTACACACAAAACTCTTTTCAGAAAGAGAAAAAGCACTGCAATGGCTAAGAACTTTTTTATAGTTGCTTTCTTTAGTATTGATGTCTCGTTTACTATTATTACCTTTATAAAGCTAATTGCATAATAATTTAATGACCTCCAAAAAAATAACTACGGCTAAATATGAAGTAACGTTGTTGGAAGACGGAATTGTAGAAAATTTTATTAAATCGGGAGCTGTTATGGAAGAACAAGATGTAACCATGCTTAAACAACACAACTTTGAAGCTGCGGGCCAAAAACCATATGTTATTTTAGTTACTCCTGGTGAGCTTGTAACATTTACCTCAGAAGCAAGACAATTGGCCGCCAGCAAGAATTTTATTGAAGCTGCCAGGGCAAAAGCACTTTTAATTAATTCGATTGGAAATAAGATTATGGGAAATTTTTATCTTAAGGTGAATAAACCATTTATCAAAACAAAAATATTCTCCGACAGGGAAAAAGCATTGGTTTGGCTGAGAAGTATTATTAAATAATTTAAATGGCCTTTTACGATTTAAGTAAAACAGAACGAGGTGTTTTGGTAGCAAAAATTAAAAATGATATTTTGTTTGATCTAAAACAAAAAAAAACGAATATGATCATTAGCTACTTTTCGCATGAAGATACTTATATTCGAAAAACTGCTTACTTAAACACAGGTCGTATTTATTTTGAAAATATGACATTTCAAAAAAAGATAATATCAATTCTTAAAAAACTACAAAACAAAAAAGATTTTAAAATAAGGCAAACGGTTATTAATGTCGCTGGTGAAATTGGTATTAAAGAATTTGAAACTGTTGAGCATTTTTTTGATAACGGTTTATTTGATGAGCATCATTCACCCCGAAACGCTGTAATTGGTTCTATAAAAAAGATGAGCGAAAAAAATCCGACTCCGGTTTTAAAGTGGGCGAAAAAATATTTGTATCATACCGATAAAGAAATTCGCCGCGAGATCTGCCATGGCATTGAGTTGAGAGGAAGAACACACCCTCAGGATATTTTACCTTTATTAAAAGAACTTCAGTTTGACACCACAGCAAGGGTAAAAAACACATTGGTACATGTTATTGGGCAAATAGCGTATAAAAAAGGGTGTCTTGAAACTGTAATTGCGGATCTTAATACCTGGAAGAATAAAGAAGTTGTATCAAAAGCCCTTGCCGAGATAATTGATGTGCATTATCGCTATCGGAATTTTTCAGCCTTAACACAAAAACAGGCTACTATATACATTAAAACGCATTTTAAGAATATATAATAATTCTTATTCTGTACCTTTATAAAGAATGAAACTTACTAAACTATTTACAGATTTTTTTGAAAGTGAAAAGGCAGGTGGCCTTATTCTTATTTTCTGTACCCTTATTTCATTGCTACTTGCAAATTCAACTTTTCAAAACAGTTACACACACTTTTGGCATTTTAATGTTGCCGGATTAAGTATTGAACATTGGATAAACGATGCATTAATGGCAATTTTCTTTTTGGTAATTGGTTTAGAGTTAGAACGAGAAATTTATCATGGTGAACTTTCGGATCTTAAATCCGCATCGTTACCGATATTATCTGCATTAGGTGGTATGCTTGTTCCGGCAGGTATATTTCTTTTATTTAACTTCGGTACAAACTCAAGCTCCGGAGCAGGCATTCCGATGGCAACCGACATCGCGTTTGCTGTTGGTGTAATATCTCTTTTAGGGAAAAGAATTCCGGCTGGATTAAAAGTATTTTTAATGGCGCTTGCGATTATTGATGATCTCGGTGCCATAATTGTAATTGCTGTTTTCTACACTTCCAGTATTTCTTTTTTTAACCTCATTATTGCACTAACAATTTTTGGAGCCTTGTTAATATTAAACCGTCTTAAAATTCATAATCTCATTCCTTATATAATTGGTGGTGTATTTATGTGGTACTTTATGCACCGTTCCGGCGTTCACGCTACCATCACCGGTGTTTTACTTGCCTTTGCCATTCCTTTTGGCAGCGGTGCAGAAACAACAACTTCTTATAGACTTCAACTTTTTCTTCACAAACCCGTTGCATTCTTTATACTTCCTGTTTTTGCTTTAGCAAATACGTGTATTGTAATTAACACTAATTGGCACAACGGCTTAACACAAACACACAGTATGGGAATAATTGCAGGCCTGTTGCTTGGCAAACCTTTAGGTATTTGTTTATTTGCCTTTGCTGCAATTCGCTTTAAACTATCAACCCTTGCTAGTGACATACATTGGAAGCATTTAATCGGAGCTGGACTTTTGGCCGGGATAGGATTTACAATGTCGATTTTTATAACATTGCTTGCCTTTTACGATACGGAACGGATAACACAGTCGAAAATTGCTATTTTATTCGCTTCGCTTATTGCCGGAATGCTAGGCTATACATGGCTCAAAATATTCCCCAAAAAAACGAATTAAATGATTACACCAGCTTTTTTCTTTCGGAAAAAAGAATGTAAATAAGGAATATAATAACGAGTACCAATATAAAATTACCTGTAATTAACAGCGTAATACCTGTATCACCGGCATTAATAGCAATTTCTTCAGTCAATATCTGTTGATCAGTAAATATCTTTATCATAAAAGCATGCTGGTCTCTTTGAAAACTTTCTAACAATGGCCTTATTTTATTTCTCCTATATTGTAAAGATTGTTCTTCGGTAAATGTTTTTAAAAGATCTAAATATTTTCTGTAACAGGTTTTATATTTTTGCTCTGCAAATTTAAGTTCTACAAATAATTTTGTCTTTTCGTACCTATAAATATCGTAAGAAGCTATTTTTTTTTCAATCAGGCCAAGGCTCTCCTCTGTTTTATCTTCTGCAACCTCAAGCATTTTTCTGAATCGCTGAACATCTAATTTATCGGAGGAGAAAGTAATATTAAGTAAGGACCTGTGTATATTTGAGTTTTCGTGCGCTACAGAATTGGTTAGGATAACTATTTCGGTAACTTTAGAAAAAAGATCCTGGTATTTTCTTGTAGTGCGCTTAGTGGTGAGATATTGAAAGGTTTGAAATATAAGAATGAACAAAGCAAAATATATAAAGTACTTTAATTGACTAAATTCTTTTTTAGTGAACTTTGGTGTTTCGTTTTCCATTTGGAGCTAAAGTGCGGTAATTGCGTTTTAAATATAAAAAAATATTTTTAAATACAAGATTTATTTATAAACCCTCAATAATTATGCAATCTGCTGCTTTGGGACTTATGTTAACTTCTTTTTTTTGACATACTAAAACAATAGAATTATCGAACTCTTCAATAGATTTAACGTTTACCGAAGCGCCGATTACTAAATGATGTTTATCCAGGTATTTTAAAAAAGCAGTAGAATGATCTGTTACTCCCATTATTTTATAGTTATTTTTTATTCTGGCTTCTGAAAGTTTTATAAAATTACTTTTCTGAATCTTTCCTTTAGCATCAGGAATGGGATCGCCGTGAGGATCATAAACAGGATTGCCTAAAATTTCGGCCAGTTTATTTATTAGTTTATCGTTTTTAACATGCTCCAACTCTTCCGCAATCTCATGCACCTCATCCCATCCAAAACCAAGTTCTTTCACAAGATATGTTTCCCAAATACGATGCCTTCTAACAATGCTAAGCGCCAATTTAGAGCCTGTAGTAGTTAAACGTGTACCATAAGACTTTTCGTAGATAACATATTTTAATTCATGCAATTTACGAAGCGCTTCGGTAACAGATGCCGGATTTATACTGAGTTTATCTGCCAGCTTTTGGTTAGAAACCACCAGGGTATTATCTGACGAAAGGTTGTAAATCGTTTTAAGGTAATTTTCTACTGTTTCTGTTCTCATAAATTAATTTTTAGGCATACCAAAATTAATAATTCTAAATCATTAAAAGAAATTCAACTTTGTATCAAAATTAAATGCATGCTACCAAAACGCCGTATTCTTTATTTTATATCTATTGTATTACTAAGCCTAGCGGCCTGTAAAAAATTATTGCCTAAAGCACCGCAAGAGGATGAACTTCTGGATGGGCCTATAGAAGGGCTAACGCCCGAACAAAAAATTCAATTTCTTGCGGGTGATGTAGCTTTTAACGAGGATATATTTACAGCACAAAACGGTTTAGGCCCTTACTTTGTTGCCAACTCCTGCGGCAGCTGTCATGCGGGCGATGGCAAAGGGCATCTGTTTACTACGCTTGTACGTTTTGGACAATCGGATACTAATGGCAACACCTATTTAACAAAAGGCGGACCACAATTGCAAAACAGAGCTATACCTGGATATGCACCCGAACAAATTCCCGAAGGCGCAAGCTTTTCAAAATTTACGCCACCTGCAAATACGGGACTTGGTTTTTTAGAAGCGTTAACCGATGCGCAGATCTTAGCCAATGCCGACCCTTTAGATGCTAATGGCGATGGTATTTCAGGCGTACCTAATTATGTTCACCCTCCGAATTATTTTCAACCAAAGGCACATCATTTAATTTCTAACGGAAGATATGTTGGGCGTTTTGGAAAAAAAGCTGCGGCCATTGACCTTTGGCATCAAACAGTAAATGCCTATGTGCAGGATATGGGCGTTACTTCAGAGTACGCTTCATCAGAGCCTGCAATAAACGGCATTGTTGGGCCTTATGGCGATAACACACCTGATCCTGAAATTCCTTCTTCAACGGTACAAAATGTTATTTTTTATTTACGCACTTTAAAAACACCGGTACAACGCGATCAAAATAATTCAAACGTAATAGCAGGAAAAAACATCTTTAAAAATATTGGCTGTGAAAAATGTCATATTGCAGATTGGAAAACAAATAAGGCAGATATAGATGCTTTATCTTATAAAGAATTTCATCCATATACTGATCTTTTGTTGCATGATATGGGCGCAGCATTAAACGACAATTATACCGAAGGCATTGCAAAAACAGCAGAATGGAAAACACCTGCTTTGTGGGGACTAGGCCTCTCAAAAAATTCGCAAGGTGGCAAATATTTTTTAATGCATGATGGCAGGGCAACTTCAATAAACGATGCTATTATGTTACATGGTGGCGAAGGAGAAAATAGTAAAAATAAGTACCAGGATCTTTCGCAAAATGAAAAAGATGACCTTATTAAATTTTTAGAAAGCTTGTAATGAACAGAAAGGAATTTTTAAAAGTTTGTGGCGGTAGTTGCCTGGGTTTAATTGGCATTTCGTTATTGAACCAATCATGCACCGGCACACATTATGTACAAAGTACAGTAATTAACGATCAATTACCGGTTTTGAAATCAGAATTCACCGAGATCAAAAAAAATAAAACGGAATTGAGAAAATATATCGTTGTAAAAAGTGATAAAATTGAACAACCGATTATTGTTTACCGTAAATCTGAGAACAGCTATGAAGCTTTTCTGTTAAGATGCACGCACCAAGGCATAGAATTAAATGTAAATGGTGATATTTTAACCTGCTCGGCTCATGGCAGTGAATTCAGCAATAAAGGCGAAGTGATACAAGGGCCGGCAGATCAAAAATTAAAAAGCTTTACGGTATCAAGCGATGAAAAAAATATTTATATCCAATTAATTTAAAATGAAAAAAGTATTACTTCTTATTTTATTATTTATTAATCTGCTATTTTTTGCACAAACAGATTCATCTTTTGTAAAACGTACGCCGGCAGACACAAGCAAATTAAAAATGAATATGGATGCGGTATATAACCGCCCTTTTTTAACTATGGGTAAATTCCCTGTAGCCGTTGGTGGTTATGTGGAAGCAAACAGTTCTTATTTTGGCACAGATGGCGTAACAGAAGGATTATCCTTTCAAATTCCGCGTTTAACTATTTTCTTATCTTCTACTATTAAAAAAAGAATTAAGTTTTTATCGGAAATAGAATTTGAAGAAGGCGGCAAAGAAATAAATATTGAATTCGCATCAATGGATATTGAATTACATCCCTTATTAAATTTAAGAGGCGGCGTAATCATGAATCCTATTGGTGCCTTTAATCAAAATCATGATGGACCAAAATGGGAATTCATTAGCCGCCCGTTTTCTGCAACTACAATTATTCCAAGTACCTGGAGCAATGTAGGTTTTGGTTTATTTGGAAAATATGCGAAGAGTAATTTAATATGGGCTTATGAAGCATATTTAACCAATGGCTTCGACGATAAAATAATTTCGAATACGCAAGGACGCACCTGGTTGCCTGAAAGCAAAAAAAATCCGGAGCGCTTTGAAGAAAGTTTTAACGGCGTACCCTTGGTTACAACAAAAACAGCTATTCGTCATCGCAAGGTTGGTGAAATTGGTGTATCGTGGATGGGCGGTGTATATAATAAATTTGAAGAAGACGGATTGGTATTAGATAAACAACGTAGAATAGATCTTTATGCCATTGACCTCAACACCGCACTTCCAAAAATTAATACCTACATTAATGGCGAATGGGTTTGGGCTTTTGTAGATGTGCCCGGAACGTACTCACAAGCATTTGGAAATAAATTACAGGGAGGATTTTTAGACATTGTACAACCTGTTTTAAAAAGAAAAATTTTAGGTTGGGAAAACAGTACATTAAATTTTGCATTCAGAACAGAATATGTAGATTATAATGTTGGCAGCTTTAACGAAACACAAACAAATATTGCCGATCATATTGTAACCATTGTTCCGGGTATTAGTTTCAGACCTTCGCAACAAACGGTGATACGCTTTAATTACCGCTACCATTGGCAAACCGATCTGTTGGGCAATCCCGCATCGAGAACGGCAGGATTTCAGTTTGGGTTTTCTACATACTTCTAACCACTAAGTTCACAAAGGTTCTTCACAAAGCTAACAAAGAACCTTAGCACTCTTTGTGCTTTCTTAGTGTTATTTGTGGTAAAAAAATTAATACGGAAAATTCATCTGTTGCCACACCAGATCTTTTAGCATAACAATATTTTTTTGAGTAGCAGATGAAAAGAAAATAAAAGGCACTTTGTTTTTTCCTGTCAATCGTTTTTTGAGATCTGCTGTCATTTCTTTTTCCAATTCATCATCCAGCATATCTGCTTTACTGATAGCCAGAATTCTTTTTTTATCTAACAATTCAGGATTGTATTTTTTTAATTCGTTTAGTAATACTTTGTATTCCTTCACAATATCCGGACTATCGCAGCTCACTAAAAATAATAATGAAGAGTTTCTTTCAATATGTCGTAAAAAACGCAAACCCAAACCTTTTCCTTCGCTTGCACCTTCTATAATACCGGGAATATCGGCCATTACAAAGCTTTTATCATCACGGTAACTTACTATACCCAAATTAGGAACCAGGGTTGTAAAAGGATAATTAGCAATCTGTGGCTTTGCAGCACTTACTACTGAAAGCAAAGTTGATTTACCTGCATTTGGAAATCCAACCAAACCCACATCGGCTAATACTTTTAATTCTAAAATTTTCCATTCCGATTTTCCTTCTTCACCCGGCTGTGCAAAACGTGGATTTTGTTGTACACTGTTTTTAAAGTTGGCATTGCCTAAACCTCCTCTTCCTCCTTTTACTAAAATTACTTCTTGCCCATCTTCTGTAATTTCACATTCTATCTCACCTGTTTCTTCATCGCGTGCAATGGTTCCCAAAGGCACTTCTAAATATTCATCTGCACCTTCTTTACCCGATTTATTGCTGCTTGATCCGTTTGCGCCCGGTTCACAAACAATATGTTTACGGTATTTTAAATGTATGAGTGTCCACAATTGTTTATTTCCACGCAAAATCACATTGCCTCCACGGCCGCCATTACCACCATCAGGACCGCCAAAGGCCGTTAATTTATCGCGGTGAAAATGCACAGAGCCCGCACCGCCTTTACCGCTGCGGCAACAAATTTTAACGTAATCAACAAAATTATTATCCATCTTCTACTCTCTTTCAACAAATAAAAAAGCCTAATGGTATAAGAACGCATCAGGCTTTAATATGTTCAAATTATTATTTTCTTTTTTTAGTTGTCTTTTTTGCCTTTGATTTAGCAACTGCTTTTTTAGATGTAGGCTTTTTAGCTACTACTTTTTTCTTAACAACTTTTTTTACAATCTTCTTAACTACTTTTTTTGCTTTAGAAGCACTTTTTTTAACTGCCTTTTTTGGTGCTAATTTTTTCTTAGCCACGGGCTTTGTTTTTTTAGTAACTTTTTTTGCTGCCGGTTTTGATTTTTTTACCGGCTTAGCTGTTTTTTTTGTAACAGGTTTTTTAGCTGGTGCTTTTTTTGCCGGTACACTTTTTACTGTGTTGCTTTTTGCAGTACTCTTTTTGTTTTCTTTTTCTTCCTCAGCTTCTTCGGCTTCAATACGTTTAATAGCATCTATCTCTAACAACAATTCCGGTTCCATTTCGCTTGCTACTTCAAAATCCTGTATAGTAAGGTCCAAATGTTCAAGATCACTTTCTAAAGCGGTAAGATCCATTTCCGCGTTTAAAAAAGTAATACGATCAACTAACGATTTAAAAATTTCATCGATTGTACCTATACCTTTAATAGAATGAAATTTACCTTGCTCGTTATAAAAATTCTTTAATGGCAATGTTTTATTATTGTACTCCTGTATACGGCGACGGATCACTTCCTCATTTCTGTCATCTGCACGTCCGCTTGATTCGCCGCGCTTTAATAAGCGTGTTGTTAATTCTTCATCATCTACCTCCAAAGCCAACATACCGCTGATACCTGTACCTTTCTTTTGTAAAAGATCGTCTAACGCAACAGCTTGCGCAGCTGTTCTTGGAAAACCATCAAAAATAAACCCTTTTGCATTAGTGTTATCATCCAGTTTTGATTCTATCATACCAATAACAATATCGTCACTTACCAGTTCACCTTTATCCATTATCTCTTTGGCTTTTTTTCCCAAAGCCGTTCCTCTTTCAATTTCGCTGCGCAAAATATCACCGGTACTTAAGTGCACTAAACCGTACTTACTAATTAAGTTTTCTGATTGTGTACCTTTGCCGGCTCCCGGAGGGCCAAATAAAACAATGTTTAGCATTTTTTTCATGGTCTTTATTTTTAATTTTTATGCAAGAACGTATATCTCTTTTAAATTTCTTCCAAGTCCGTCATAGTCCAAACCGTAACCTATTACAAAATCGTTTGGAATTTTTATACCACAATAATCTACCTTAAATTCTTTTTTATAAGAATCGGGTTTCATAAGCGCGGTAGCTACTTTTATTTGCTTTACATTTTTTCTTTGTAAAACCGCAACCAGCTTTTCTAAAGTAACGCCAGTATCAACAATATCTTCAACTATCACAACACTTCTACCGCTAATATCTTCCGACAGGCCAATTAATTCGGTAACTGTACCACTGCTTTTTGTACCATGGTAACTTGCCACTTTAATAAAAGAAATTTTGCAGGGAATGGTAACTTCTTTTAAAAGATCGGCAGCAAACATAAAAGAACCATTTAAAACTACTAAAAAAACAGGCAACTCTTTTTGCAGATCTTTATTTATTGCATCTGCCACTTTTTTAACAGCCTCTGAAAGCTGTTGCTGAGTGATATAGGGTTTAAATTGTTTATCTTTTATGGTTACGAGTTCACTCATGGGGTAACAAATATAAGGTTTTTTGATATTCTGTATATTTGCACTATGGCTGAAACTGGAAAAAATATTGATTTAGCGGCAGATCTGCTCTTAAAGGGCAAGCTGGTGGCTATACCAACCGAAACGGTATATGGTCTGGCAGCCAACGCGCTTAACGAAAAGTCTGTACTCGCAGTATTTGAGACCAAACAACGCCCTTTTTTCGACCCATTGATCGTTCACTTGCCCAGCATTGAAAGTATTGCAAAATATGCGATTTTAGAGGATCAGCGTCTGCAAAAACTGGCAAATGCCTTTTGGCCCGGGCCTTTAACCCTTTTGCTTCCAAAAAAAGCGAATATTCCTGCAATTGTTACATCAGGACTGGAGCAGGTTGCAGTGCGTATTCCAAACCATAAACTGACATTGGAGCTTTTACGTAAAGTGGATTTGCCTCTGGCAGCACCCAGCGCTAACCCGTTTGGCTATGTCAGCCCTACCGAACCTGCACACGTAGAGAAACAATTAGGTAATAAAATAGATTATATTTTGGATGGAGGCAGTTGTGAAGTTGGCTTAGAATCTACCATTATAGGAATTGAGAACGATAAAATTTGTGTTTACAGATTAGGCGGCCTTGCAATTGAAGAGATAGAAAAAGTAATTGGCAAAGTTGAATTAATGATCAATTCATCCAGCGACCCTAAAGCGCCGGGGCAGTTAAAAAGCCATTATGCACCAAAAAAGCCTTTATTTATTGGAGACATAAATGAGTTAGTTAAAAAAAATAAAGACAAAAAAACAGCTGTTATCTGTTTTGGAGAAGAGAATTTTAACAAGCAAGATTCAACTATTTTTAATCTATCCAAGACAAAAGATCTTCAAGAGGCAGCTATTAATTTATTTAAATTTCTTCGCCTTGCGGATGAAAGTGATACCGATATTGTTATTTGTCAAAAGTTACCGGAAGAAGGCCTGGGACGTGCCATTAACGATAGATTAAAAAGAGCAGCTTTTTAATTATTCTACTACAATTTTTTTGAATTTGGTTGTATTATCTCCTTTTATCTCTAGGGTATAAATTCCGGGCATAAGATCTTTTACATCAACAGTTATGTATTGGTCATAAAAAGACGTTTCGCTTACTTTTCTTCCTGAAATATCTATTAAAGAAATTTTATAATCATCGCATACACTCATACTGATGTTTAATGTTTCATTTACAGGATTAGGAAAAAAATTAAATTCAAAATCTTTTTTATTCTCTGCAAGTCCAACAGAAGAAGTGTTTGTATACCAGATAGGTGATGTTACTATCCATTGCCCATCATGCTGTTTTATCTCGGCAAAATAATAATACTCTACATTTGCTTGCATGGCGCTTACATCGCTATAAGTTGCGGTATTATTATTTACCGACGTGTATACAACGGTTGGCAGTGTGCCGGTGTAATTATTGATTCCTTTCCAGATCTTGATACTATCTGCCTGCTCGCCATCCATATCGTTATGCACCACATTAAAAATGGGGTTGGTGCTTCCTGTTAAAACTGAACCCATGATATTGCCATTAGTATTAAAATCAATTTTAGCATTCCAGTCATCGCTACCATAAAAATGCATTTGCTGCATAGCTGTTGTTAAATTAGCGCGCGTTAAAGAAGGCATTAATACTACCAATCTTCCTGCGGTGCTGCGGCCAAAAGTGGTATAATGATTATCATGATCATAGCCAATACCTAAATGATAACCAACAGACAATAATTTTTTATAATATGCAAAATAATCCCCAAGAGGATAATCGCTATAATCAGTAAACGTACTAAACGCTAAGCCACTGCGCAAAGGTGTGCCAACAATAGCACTATCATAAGCCGCATTGTAAGGTGAATAAGCTAAAGCCGAGGCAGATGTGCCGTTAGTGGCATAATCGCTAAAGCCCGGATGAGCCAGGTAACAAAAGGCGTTTGGATTATTTTTTACTTTTCTGAAAATGCCATCGTAATCTGTTTTTGAGTTATAGATATCATAGTTATTTCCTGTAACACCCGGTACCGAAGTTTCCCAGCCTATTAACTGATTAAAGCCATAAATAACAAGATGTCCGTTATAGGTTGAAGACACGCCCCACTCCATACCGAACAAAGCTAAAAAACTACCATCCTGGTTAGCGGCATTTGCCTGGTTTAAACCATTGGCATAATTTTGTTTTCTGAATCCCGGATTTTTACTATTTGAGTAATGATTATGCTCTGATATACCTAAAAAATTAAAATTCTGGCTTAATTGTGCATAAGGATAAGCGCCGGCAGGCGTACTTACACCTGTTGAAGCAGAATCTTTATTACCATCACTAAAAGCAGTGTGTGAATGTAAATTGCCAAAATAATAATTATAGGTTTGCGATGAAAGAACACTAAAACCAAAAGCTACAAGGATAAACAGAATAAAATATCTCATTAAATAAAGGTAATAAATTAAACTTTTTGTTTTAGGATTTTAACAGGGATTTAATTATTTCTTAATAACAGAATTAAAAAAGTTAATCGGTATTTGTTTTTTTTTTTGGCGTACCCTAATGGTCGCGCTTGCACAGGCCGGCAAACAAGCTCGCCCAAAAGCATGGTATGCATTTGAGCGAGCTTCAATCTTTTTGTTCGCATGCACAAAAAATATTTTCACTTCTCTCGATAGCTTTCGGGACGCTCACGCAAATAAATAATGAGGAATTTTTTGAAACAGATTTTTTTATTTTATAACTAAAACTTAGCCGGTAAACCTCTTTTAGTTCGCCATTCAACAATTGGCTTAAAGGGGCCAAATTTATGCTGTATTTCAGGAAAACTGTCAATGTAAGGACCAATACCATAATCAATAGGTTTTGATTTTATATTTGGATAATTGGTAGTGCCATTATTTATAGGGCGTTTATGAATTCTATCATCATTAATAAAAGCAGCTACATCAAAAGCCTCCTCTCTTGTTAAAAAAGGTTTATCGTAAGTTGCTTTACCATTTGGCATATTACAATAAATAAAAGTTGCCGCTTTTACTACCCTATGTAAACTGCTTCCTGGCTGGTAGCTTTTAAGCCCCCATAAAGGCGGATATTCGTAACACACATTATCACTGCGCATTTTTCCTTCTCCGTCAACGCCATGGCACGATAAACATTCTCTTTTGTAAACGATCTCGCCTTTTACAGGATCGGCCGCAACATCAGGAAATTCTATATCCATTGGACTATCGCCTTTTATATGTTTGTTTACAGGCGTATTCTGCCCTACCCATTTTATATAACAAATGATGGCGGTCATTTCTTTACCTTCAATAGGCAATGGCTTGCCACTGTGCGGCCTTTCTATACAATTATTAACGCGTTGCGATAATGATAGGATTTTATCTTCGCGCGCGCGGTATTGTGGATATCTTGCATGTGTGCTTGAAAAATTAAACCCGTACAAAACAGTGCCGGCCTTTAAATGGCAATTGGTGCAATTCATAAAATTAGCAGTGTATTTACCAACTTTGCCGTTTGGTCCAATATAATAAGCTGTGTTTAGTACTAGTTGCCGGCCATACTTTATTGCTTCGCCTAAGTCGTCATCGGGAATATTATTTGTATCAGGCGCCTGCCACATTTCCTCCTCCGCTAATTTGTTTTCATTTAAAGGAGTTTCTTTAACGAGGGGTTGCTCACTTTTAACTTCAGTTTGGCAGGCAAGCAAAACGCACAGAAAAATTGCGCCAACAAAAAATGTTCTTAGTACTGTTTTCATTTTGTTATAAGGTCTGTTTAAATACTAAATTTTACATAAAAAAATAAAATTTTAATATTTAAATATAAGATAAAAAAAGCAAAAATTAAATAGGCAAAAAAATGTAATGACTTATTTTTTATAGATCAGCGCAACAGCATACGCATTTACCCCCTCGCCTTTGCCAACATAACCCAGCTTTTCGTTTGTGGTGGCTTTAATAGAAATTTCGTTTGGGGTAACTTCTAAGATGGGCGCCAACACTTCCTGCATTTTTTTTATGTGAGGGTTTATTTTTGGATCTTCTAAAGATAAAGTAGCATCAATATTACCAATGTAATAATTATTCTCTTTTAACAATCTTACAACTTCTGCCAATAAAAATTTGCTGTCCGCGCCTTTGTATTTTGGATCAGTATTTGGAAAATGAAAACCAATATCACGCAAATTAGCTGCGCCTAATAAAGCATCGCAAATGGCGTGTAATAAAACATCGGCATCGCTATGACCAACGCAACCTTTGTTGAATTCTAATTTAATGCCACCCAGCCAAAGCTCTCGCCCTTCGCCCAAAGGATGTACATCGTAACCAAAACCAACTCTTATATTAAAACTCATTGTTGTATGTTACATTTAGAATCGGCAGTTGAAAAATCCTGACAACGTTTTTTTGCCTGGCTTCTTGTTGCCTCAATTTCTCCGGCAATATAAGTAGCGTTAGAGTTTTTACACTCGCACACATAATTTTTTTTGCAGGAAAAAGATCCTGCCGCCAAAAAAATCAAACTACAAATTATTGCTTTCATATTATTTAAATTTTAATTTATTCTTTAACTGCTTCTACTCCCGGTAATGTTCCTTGCTCAATATATTCCAGCAAGGCGCCACCACCTGTACTTACATAACTTACCTTATCGGCTAAATTATACTTATTTATTGCAGCCACACTGTCTCCTCCTCCAATTAATGTATAAGCGCCATTTTTTGTTGCTTCTACAATATCAAAAGCTGCTTGTTTGGTACCCGTTTCAAAACTGCTCATTTCAAAAACACCCATTGGGCCATTCCATAAAATAGTTTTTGAGTTTTTAATAATATCGCCAAACATTTTTATTGTTTTAGATCCAATATCCAATCCCATCCAGCCATCAGGTATCTTATCAATATCTACTTCTTTTTTGTTGGCGTCGTTTGCAAAATTATCTGCAATAACAGCATCAACCGGTATACATAAATTTACACCTTTTGTTTTGGCTTTGCCAATTAATTCTTTTGCTATTTCTAAACGATCATCTTCACATAACGATTTACCAACCTGGCCACCCATTGCTTTTACAAATGTAAAGGCCATACCGCCGCCAATTAAAATATTATTGGCTTTATCCATTAATTGTTCAATGATCAGAATTTTATCGCTCACTTTTGCTCCGCCAACGATAGCAGTAAAAGGTTTTTGTGTTTGATTTAATACTTTGTCAATACTTGCCACTTCGCCTGCCATTACAAAACCAAAACATTTAGCTTCGGGTTTAAAAAATTTTGCAATTACAGCTGTAGAAGCATGCGCGCGGTGCGCGGTACCAAACGCATCGTTCACATAAATATCACCGTGCTTGCTTAATTTTTGAGCAAACTCTTCATTGCCTTTTTCTTCTTCTTTATAAAAGCGTAAATTTTCTAACAATAACACTTCACCGCTTTTTAATGCAGCCGATTGCTGAAACGCTTTTTCGCTAATACAATCATCCGCAAAAGAAACAGAGCTTCCTAATTGTTTACTTAATTCACTAATAATATGTTTTAAAGAATATTTATTGGTTGGACCTTCTTTAGGGCGGCCTAAATGGCTCATTAATACAAGGCTGCCACCATCTTTTAAGATCTTTTTTAAAGTTGGGATGGCTGCACGTATGCGGGTAGAATCGGTTACTTCAAAAGCCTCATTTAACGGCACATTAAAGTCAACGCGAATAACCGCGCGTTTGTTTGAGAAATTTATAGAATCAACTGTTTTCATATGAAGATCTTATTGTTTTTAATTGTCATATGAAATACGTCATACAATCTTCTTTTGTATTTGTTTACAATTACGCATGACTATTTCATAATAGTAAGATAAATTTAAACTATTTTTTTTAAACTCGTTTCAAATGCTTTTATAGTTTTATCAAGATCGGCAGTAGTATGCGCTGAGCTTACAAAACCTACTTCGTAACCACTGGGTCCCAAATACACACCGTTTTCTAATAAAGAATGGTATAGCGTTTTAAAATAGCTCATGCTGTTGGCATCAATTTCATCGGCATTATTTATATTTTCTTTTTCGGTAAAGGCTATCCAAAAAATAGAACCCAAATGAAATAATTTAAACAATTTGAACGGATTTATTTTATTGATGCCATCTACTAAATATTTTGTTTTTGTTTCGAGATCTGCATAAAAATTGGGAGCAAGACATTCTGTTAATTGTGCTATGCCGGCACTCATAGCAACCGGATTACCGCTTAATGTGCCCGCCTGGTATACACTTCCTTCGGGAGAGACATTACTCATAATTTCTTTGCTCGCACCATAAGCGCCAACGGGAAAACCACCGCCAATAATTTTTCCATAAGTAATAATATCAGGCTGGATGTTATATAAACCTGCAACACCGCAAAAGCCCATCCTGAATCCACTGATTACCTCATCAAAAACCAATAACGTTTTATTAGAAGAACAAATTTCACGCAAGAATTCTAAAAATTCTTTTCCCTGCAACAACAAACCGTTATTGGCGGGCACCGGTTCAATAATAATGCAGGCAATTTCATTTTTAAATTTTTCGAAAGCTTCTTTAACAGCTTCTTTATTGTGAAGAGGAACAGTAATGGTTTCGTTCACAAAACTATCGGGTACACCTGCACTGCTTGAATTACCAAAGGTTACAAGACCGCTGCCTGCTTTTACCAAAAGCGAATCTACGTGTCCGTGGTAACAACCTTCGAATTTTAAAATTTTATTACGCTTTGTAAAACCACGCGCCAAGCGAATAGCGCTCATTACCGCTTCGGTACCACTACTTACAAAACGTATTTTTTGAATGTATTTGTTGTTTGATAAGATAAGATCTGCCAGTTCATTCTCTAGTTTTGTTGGTGCACCAAAAGAAGTTCCGTTACGCATTGTTTTATCAACCGCGTTTAATACTTTATCGTTGGCATGTCCCAAAATTAAAGGTCCCCAGCTGCAGCAATAATCAATAAATTCATTACCATCCGCATCCCAAATATGAGAGCCTTTTCCTTTTTCAATAAATAAAGGATTTCCACCAACGCTGCGAAATGCGCGAACAGGAGAATTTACACCACCAGGAAAATATGTTTTTGCTTTTTCAAAAAGCTGCGCTGACTTACTTTTATCCATTGGAAAAAATTTTGGCAAAAATAGCTAAAAAGTTTCTTGTTTCAGGCTGATTGTTTTTTGTTTAGGGTTTAAAAGCTAAATTTTTAGTTTGTTTAAAAGTGTTAAACTCTTTATTAAAAATATTTTTTATATAATTGTGGTTCAATAATTGATAACTTTACCTAAACAATAAAATCATGAAAAAAATTATTTTAGCCCTTTTAGTAGTAACAGCTTTTGCTTTTACTTCATCACGCGGAGACGGTGATAAAATTCCTGCAATTACTGTAAAAAAGCTGGATGGCAGTAAAATAAGCACAGGTACTTTTGCCAACGGTGGCAAGCCAATAATAATAAGTTTTTGGGCAACATGGTGCAAGCCCTGCAAAAAAGAATTAGATGCTATACAAGAAAATTATGCGGACTGGACAAAAGAAACTGGCGTTAAATTAATTGCTATAAGCATTGATGATGCCCGCAGCGCAGGTAAAGTAGTTACTGATGTAAAATCAAAAGGCTGGGAATATGAAGTTTATATTGACGAGAACTCTGATTTTAAACGCGCGATGAATGTAAATAACGTGCCTCACACTTTTTTAGTTGATGGCAGTGGCAAGATTGTTTGGAGCCACAATTCATATACTGAAGGCGATGAAGAAAAACTATACGAAAACGTTAAAAAACTAGCTAAAGGCGAGGCATTATCGCACTAAAAACAACTCATAAATAAGGGAAATAATTTTTTGTTTTTAACACAAAAATTACTTTATTTTACCACATGCTAAAAAAATATTTTAAAAGTAGCCTAACAGCTACTTTTTTATTGATGGCCTTGCTAAATGCTTTTAATACGAAAGCGCAGAGCATTGCAGATGAAGTTAATTCGGTACACGGTTATTTTCAGATAGACGCACAGTATTATAAACAGGATACCTTAATTGGCGCACCAATTGTTCCTGAAAAAATGCTTTCCAACGCCTTTGGTAATATTAATTATACAAAAGGAAAATTTTCGGCTGGTGTAAGGTATGAAGCGTATAATAACGTTATGCAAGGCTTTGATTCGCGTTATAAAGGACAAGGAATTACTAATCGTTTTGCGCGTTACCAGGATGAACTTTTAGATATTACGGTAGGTAACATTTACGAGCAGTTTGGCAGTGGGTTGTTATTCAGAACCTATTACGAACCGGGTTTATTATTTGACAATTCTTTAGATGGAATTCGCGTAATATCTAACCCCTATAAAGGTTTTACTTTTAAGGGACTTGTAGGAAAGCAGCGTTCATTCTTTACTCTTGGTCCTGGCATTGTAAGGGGTTTTGACGGAGAATGGAACATTAACGAGACATTTGATACACTATTGCAAAACATAAAAACAAAAGTAATTTTAGGGGGCAGTTTTGTGAGTAAAAATCAGGCGGATGAGGACCCTGATTTTGTTTTGCCTGAGAATGTGGGTGCTTATGGTGGAAGAATGAACATTATAAGAGGGGGATTTAACTTTTTTGCGGAATATGTACAAAAAGAAAATGACCCTAGCCTTGCAAATAATGCGGTAGTTGGAGGAAAATCATATTACAGTTACCAGCAGGGTGATGCCATGTTTTTTTCAACCTCTTATGCGACCAAAGGTTTTTCAATTTTATTGCAGGGTAAACGTATTGATAACATGAGTTTTAGAAGTGACAGGGATGCAACATTACAAAATTTATTGATTAACTATTTGCCGGCCACAACCAAGCAACATACTTATTTATTGCCGGCCTATAGCCCCTATGCTACGCAGCCAACCGGAGAGGTTGGCGGCATGGCCGAGATCCAGTTTAAAGTACCAAAAGGATCTGTTCTAGGTGGAAAGTATGGTATGGATATTACTTTGAATGCTTCGCAGGCAAATCTTTTAAAACCCATTAACATCAATGATAGTACAACTACCTCTAAATTGTACCGCACCAATTATGAAGAGTTTGGTGGAGAATTATACCATGATTTTTTTATTGAAGTGACAAAAAAATTCTCTAAAAAATTTAAAGGCACTTTTATGTATGCTAATCAATTTAATAATATTAATATCGTTCAGCACAATACGCCAAAAGGACCTTACGGAAATGTTTTATCGCATATTGAAGTGATAGATCTTACATATAAATATAAGGCAAATTCGGCTATACGCATGGAGCTGCAGGGTATGCAGCGTGATAATAGTGATACCTTAAATTTAGGCAGTTGGGTGGTTGGCTTATTAGAGTGGACACCAAACACTCATTTTTTTGTAGCCGCAATTGATCAGTATAATTACGGTAACCCGGTAGAATTGTTAAAATTACATTATGTATATTTTAGTGCCGGTTATACCAATGGTCCACACCGTATATCTTTAAGTTACGGTAAACAAAGAGCTGGCATTTTTTGTGTGGGTGGTGTATGCAGAACTGTTCCGGCCAGCAATGGATTTGCTATTTCAATTACCAGTAGTTTTTAGTATCTTTATATATAAATTAATTAAGCATGAAAAAGTTAATCCCAATATCAGCCGTTTTACTTGCAATGCTGTTTGTTGCTTGTGATAGAGTAAAAACACCTATTGTAAAAAAGAATACGATTGTTGGAACTAATTTTGTTACAAAAAACAATTTTGCAACCAGCAATTTTAAAAAAACATTATTTGAAGAATTTACCGGTGCACAGTGTCCGAACTGCCCCAACGGAACAATCATTGCTAAAAATCTGGCAACAGCCAACGGAAGCAGCCTGGTTGTAATTGCAATTCATGCCGGAGGTTTTGCCAAACCTTATGGAGAATTTACAGCGGATTACAGAACGGATGCGGGAGATAAACTTCAAGGCAGTACGGGTTTTGCTATTAACACTTACCCAAGCGCATTAATTAACAGGAAAGCATATCCCCCTAGTGCTGTAATGGCTTTTTCTTCTGCTTGGGCCTCTATTATACCTACAGCAAAAAACGACCCTTTTATTGTGAAGTTAGATGTAACAACCAATTACGACACAATAAATGGCGCATTAAATACAAATATTAGAGCTATTTTTCAAACAGCTTATACTGACAATCTAAATGCTTGCATTTATTTAATTGAAGAAGGCATTGTTGGTAAACAAGATGATCAAGGTGTAGTTATTGAAGAATATGAATTTGAGCATATGTTTCGAGGAGCTGTTAATAGCGTATGGGGCGAAGCATTAACATCTTCACCAAAAGCAGCAGGGGATACAGTGAACTATTCTTTTAATAATTTTAACGTGAAAGGAATGACCTATACCATTATTAAAACACCACCGGCAATAAATGAAGTTAAGCCAATTGTTGTGAATGATAAAAATCTTTATGCCGTAGTATTTGTATGTAACGCAACTACTAGAAATGTTTTACAGGTAGAGAAAATAAAAATTCGGTAAATAATAAAAAAATTAAATAAAAAAGCCTTTCAATATTGAAAGGCTTTTTTATTTAGAAAACTATCAATACTGTTCTTTATCACTCGGAAAATCTTTGCTTTTCACATCGGTAATGTATTGTTTAAAAGCATTGCCCATACTTTCGTATAAATTTAAATAACGGCGTAAAAAGCGTGGACTAAACTCATGCGTCATGCCCAACATATCATGGGTTACTAATACTTGTCCGTCAGTACCTGCCCCTGCTCCAATACCAATTACCGGAATAGAAATGCTTTGCGAAACTGTAGTTGCCAATACAGCAGGAATTTTTTCTACCACCAAAGCAAAACAACCGTATTGTTCTAATAATTTTGCATCTTCTAGCAAACGATCGGCCTCTTCTTCCTCTTTTGCTCTAACGTTATATGTACCAAATTTATAAATACTTTGTGGCGTTAAACCCAAATGACCCATAACCGGAATACCCGCTGTTAAAATACGTTCAATACTTTCTTTTATTTCGCGACCGCCTTCTAATTTAACAGCATGTGCCCCGCTTTCTTTCATAATTCTGATAGCGGAATTCAATGCCTCTTTAGAATTAGCCTGGTATGATCCAAAGGGAAGATCTACTACTACTAAAGGCCTGTTAATAGCTCTTATCACACTTCCTGCATGGTAGATCATCTGATCCAATGTAATTGGCAAAGTTGTTTCATGTCCGGCCATGACGTTACTAGCACTGTCTCCAACCAAAATAACATCTATACCCGCGCTATCAATGATCTTAGCCATAGTATAATCGTATGCAGTAAGCATTGCAATTTTTTCGCCACGGCGTTTCATTTCCTGTAAAACGTTAGTGGTTACTTTTTTTATTTCTTTATGAACTGACATGCGAAATTATTTAGACAACAAATTTAAATAAAAAAACCCAAGCGGTTATCCGGCTTGGGTTTTTAGTAAGTTTATTTATGATTAGTATGTAGAGAAACCTTGTTTATCAGTGATCTTGTGTTCAATTAACAAACCAACGCAAGCTGCATCTGTAGCTTTGTGCTTATCTTTTTCAGTTGCACCTTGTGGCACAACTACTTCAATAATTAATTGACGTGTGCTAACACTTGCGAATTCAAACACCTGTGTATCTTCTGCTGTAGCGTTATTGAATAACAGTTCATTTGTACGTGAATCAAAGATCTTATAGCTTACTTTATCTCCTAATACTGTTTCGCAGCATACAGAAATTCTATAATCCATTCCTTTGTAAATTACACAACGTAATTTAGAAACCATACCTTGGTTAAACAAACCGCTTTTGCTTTGAGCGTTATATTGCCAATCGGCTTTATCTTTTTCGAACTTACAATATTTTTTATGGAAGTTTCCACAAACACCTGCCTGCGCAAACGATGACGAGGTAATTACAACTGCTACTATTAGGGATAAAAAGTATTTCATGGGATAAATATTAATTATTTAGTTAATGTATAAGAGTTACGGATTGATTTAATTTTTGCAACGATCGCTTCGTAAACTTCTTTTGTAATGAACAATTGTTTGCCACCACCAAGCATTGCAGTTTTGCTTCCTTCTTTACCACCCGCAGCAGTAGCATCTTTTTCGCTGATTTTATTGAACTCAGCCAGTAGACCGTCGAAATCTGCTTTTACAGCTGCAACATTTGCATCAGATTCGTGTTTCTTTAAAAACTCAACTAAGTTTTCTAAAGTATATTTTTGATCAGCTAAACGCTCAATAACCGGGCTTTTTTCCTGGTATTTAGCAAGATTAGTTGCAATATAAATACTTTCTAACCAGCCACCGGCAACCACTAAAGCCAATGTTGGGCCTTGTTTACTATCTTCTAAAGCTTCGAAAGATGAAAAATAAACATCATCGGTAATTACAGCCAATGAATCAGAAGATCCTACATTGCTTTCTAAACGCTTTAAAACTTCAGGCTTAATAGCAGTTGAAACACCAATCTGATCGCCCATTACTTTTACAGTTTTAAAATATTTTAATGCTTCAGAACCAATATTAAAAATACTGCAGTAACTAAGATCGCAACTGTAAATACCAAAGTTTAGTGCTTTTGATTTATTATCAGTATAATTTTTTTGATTGGCAGGGGAGTTTAAAAAAGATGTTTCGGTGTTTTTATTTCCACCCACCATTTTAATAAAGGTTAGCATCTCGCCGGGAGATGGAACCTGGAAAAAAGTTTCAGATACCGGATTGATCTGTGGCTCTTCTGTTTTTACAGAATCTCCCGTTTCAATGTCTTCGGATTTTTCTCCGCCTCCGCAGTTGCTAAACGTAAAAGCAGCCATTGCAGATAAAAATAATAGAGTTGATTTGTTCATCGGTTCTTGTTATATTTTTTAAAGATATTGTTTTTTTTAGTTTTTTAATAATTTATTTACAAGGGCCGCAGCTTCATGAAACTCAATTGCAGAATAAACTTTTAAGCCAGATTGATCAATGATCTTTTTAGCTTCTTCAGCATTTGTACCTTGTAAACGCACAATAATTGGCACATTGATTGTACCCATGTTTTTGTAAGCATCTACTATACCTTGTGCTACACGATCGCAACGTACAATACCTCCAAAAATATTAATTAAAATAGCTTTTACATTTTTATCTTTTAAAATAATACGGAATGCTTTCTCAACACGTTCGGCATTTGCAGTGCCGCCAACATCAAGGAAGTTAGCAGGCTCGCCACCGCTTAATTTAATAATATCCATTGTAGCCATGGCCAATCCTGCACCGTTAACCATGCAACCAACATTGCCATCTAATTTTACATAGTTTAGTTCTGCCTGACGTGCTTCAACATCCGTGGGATCTTCTTCTGTAATATCGCGCATTGCTTCATAATCAGGATGGCGGAATAAACCATTATCATCAAAAGAAACTTTACTATCTACAGCAATAATTTTATCATCGCTTGTTTTTAAAACAGGATTAATTTCAAATAAAGAGGCATCAATACTTTCGTAAGCTTTGTATAAAGTCATTACAAATTTTACCATTTCTTTAAACGCGTTACCGGTAACACCTAAGTTAAAAGCAATTTTACGCGCTTGAAACGCTTGAATACCAATGCGAGGATCGATCTCTTCTTTCCATATTTTTTCAGGAGTTGTTTCTGCAACGTGCTCTATATCCATACCACCTTCTGTACTATAGATAATAGTGTTACGACTTTTAGCGCGATCTAAAAGAACACTCATGTAAAATTCTTTTATCTCTGACGCCCCTGGGTAATAAACATCCTGTGCTATCAACACTTTATTAACCAGCTTACCTTTTGCACTGGTTTGAGGTGTAATTAAATGCATACCAATAATAGCAGATGCTTTTTCTTTAACCTCATCTAAATTTTTCGCTAATTTAACTCCGCCGCCTTTACCACGGCCACCTGCGTGAATTTGTGCCTTCACAACAACCCAATCACTATTGTATTTGGTTTTTAATTCTTTTGCGGCTGCAACAGCTTGTTCAGCAGTTTCTGCAACAATCCCTTCCTGGATAGCAACGCCAAAACTTTTTAAAATGCTTTTTCCCTGATATTCGTGAATATTCATATAATTGATTTAAATAATGTGCTTGTTATACTAAGTAATGTGCTTCAAATTTAAGGTTTTATTTGGAAAAGAGAAGTTTTCGGGCAAAAAAAATCCCGATAAATTTACTTTACCGGGATGTTATTAAAATCAGATTTTTTTACCTGTAAATACTTACGTTACCTTTTTTCTCGTATTCGGTTCCGTCTTTACCGGTTGCTTTAATTATGTAAAAATAGGTTCCTGCGGCAGCATCATTGCCCGACATGTTTTTTCCATTCCATTCAATATTTCCAGTATTGCTGGTTGTTTCG
>JAEUTP010000014.1 GCA_016787705.1 Bacteroidia bacterium
GGGATCACCTCTTCCCATTCCGAACAGAGAAGTTAAGCCCACCTGCGCAGATGGTACTTGGTCTAAAGCCCGGGAGAGTATGTCGATGCCAATTTTAAAAAGAAAAACCCCTTGCAGTTTTGTGAGGGGTTTTTTGTTTTACATAAGTTTGTAATAATAAAGCCTTTCTATTATTTAGAAAGGCTTTTATTTTATATCTACTTTAAGTAACTTTATTCAATCTTTATCAACTCCAAGGGCTGCAATCATCATTCTCCCCATCTTCGCTGCCAATTTCTTCCTGATCATCATCTAATTCAGAGCCGCGAACATCCAGATCGCCAACAGTTACATCATCTTTAAAATCTTTTTCATTTAGTTTTATATCCGGATCTTCATCCTTTGATTTTACTTTTGTAATATCTTTAGGATCAATTTCTGTCTCCTCTTTTAACTGGCTGTAAATATCATCGGTTGTTGGGTACATCGGGTACCCCGGAAAATCATTATTATCATCCCCATATTTATTCTTGTCAGTATTTTTTAAATCATCATCCATAATAAATAATTTTAATGTTATTTATTATATGAAAATTTAATGCCATCCTTAAACAAAAAAGCCTCCCATTTTGTGGAAGGCTTTTAATTTTTTTAAAAATTAACTAGTTGTTTACTTTAATTAATTCAACTTCAAAAATAAGATCTGCTTTTGGTGGAATTGCGCCAGGGTAACCTTGCTCACCATAGGCTAAGTTGTAAGGAATGTAGAATTTGTATTTAGCGCCTTCTTTCATTAACTGTACACCTTCTGTCCATCCTGGAATTACCTGGTTTAAACCAAAATCAATTGGCTGGCCACGTTGCACACTGCTATCAAATACTTTACCATCAGGAAAGGTACCATGATAATGAACTTTTACATTACTTGTTGCAACCGGCGATGCACCTGTTCCTTCTTTAACCACAATATATTTTAAACCGCTTGCAGTTGTTTTACCATTTGCAAATTCGCGCAAAGCAGCTTCATTAGCTTTTGCTCTTGCTTCATCTGCCGCTTTATCTTTTTCTGCTTTTTTAGCTGCAAATGCATTTCTTTCTTTTTCAAAAGTAGCTGCAGCATCAAATGCTTCTGCTTCTTTTCCTTTACGTAAAATTACTACATGTTTAATAGTATCGTTACCAACAATTTTATTTACTACATCCTGTCCTTGTACAACATGACCAAATACGGTGTGAAATCCATCTAACCAACTTGTTTGCACATGTGTAATAAAGAACTGGCTGCCATTAGTGCTGCCACCATTGCTAAACGCTTGTTTTGAGCCTTGCGGATCGCTGTTAGCCATAGATAATACACCGGGGCCACTGTGTTTTAATGAAGTATCTGTTTCATCAGGAAATTTATACCCCGGATCGCCCATACCTTTGCCTAAAGGGCAACCACCCTGGATCATAAAGTTTGGAATTACACGGTGAAATATTAATCCATCATAATAAGGTACACCTTCTGCTTTTGCTGTATTTTTAATTTTACCTTCTGCTAAACCTACAAAGTTACCAACTGTCATTGGTGTTTTTTTAAACTCCAGCGTAGTGTAAATGTCTCCTTTGCTTGTTTCAAATTTGGCGTACATGCCATCTGCTTGTTTACTTAAAAATTCTTTATCCATTTTACCTAATTTTTGTTTTTCTTTTTTTTGTGCAATTGCTCCAAAGCTTAGTGTTGTAATTGCAGTAACTATTAAAAGTAACTTTTTCATTGTTTATATTTTTTAATGCTTGTTACAATAAGTTTGCCAAATTTAGTGAGGCATTTGTCCTTCAGGTTGTGCCGGTGCTGGACCAAAGCTAACTAATTCTACATCAAATGTTAAGGGTGCAAACGGGGGAATTGGTCCACCGCCATTTGGGCCATAAGCTATATTTGAAGGTAAAACTATTTTTGCTTTACCACCTTTTGATAGCATGGCAATTGCTTCATCCCAGCCTTTAATAACCTGGCCTTGTCCAAGAACAAATTTTATTGGCCCATATGGTCTTTGAGGATTAAATACGTTACCTTCTTTAGCAACTGCTTCGTAAGATGTATCAAATAATTTACCATCTAATAAACGCCCTGTATAATTAACCTCTACCTGGTCTCCGGCTTTTGGTTTGGCGCCACTGCCTTTTTTTACTTCAATAAAATATAAACCACTTTCAGTTGGTTTTACCGTAACTTTATTATCAGCTAAATATTTATCAAGATCACCTTTTTCTTTAGCCTCAGCTTCTTTCATCATTTTTTCCTGATCGGCCATTTGTTGTTTTTGGTTCTCTTCTAATTCTTTTTTACCAAGCACATCTTTAATTTTTACAATGGCTTTTAATTTTTCGCCAGGTTTAAATTGTGGAGGTAATTCTTTATACTTCATTGTTTTAAAGAAGAAAGAATCTGCGGAAAAAATAAATGAAGCGCTATCGCCTTTGCTCATCATATACATACCATCTTCCAAACTTCCAACAAAAGAAGTTTTTGGCATTAAGAATTTTGTATAGCCCGATCCATCCTGGCTTACAGATTTAGAATCTACAATTACCGAATCGTTTTTATTGTTTGAGATAACATAGCTAAAAGTAATACCATCACCTTCGTTTACTTTAGTACCATTTTCATTACGATTAAAAAATTTATAATGTAAACCGTTTTCGGCTTTTGTATAGCCTTCAAAATCTGAATCACCTGAACAGCTTGTCAATACAAATCCTATTGCTGCTGCAGAAAGAAGAGTTATTTTTTTCATTTGTTTTTTGTTGTTTTTATATTTTAAAACGATGTGTTTTTAAACACCATCATTGGTTTTTACATCAATAATTTTTACTTCATAAATTAATGGAGTATAGGGAGCAATAATTCCGTTGGTGCTGCCATTTTCTCCAAAAGCGAGCCGTGAAGGTAATATTATTTTTGCATTTTGACCCTTTTTTAGCCTCTTTATAACATAATTTAGTCCTTTTATTAATTGATCAGGCGTACCATAAGAAACCTCAAAATTATCAGGTGATCTTTCAAAAATACGGCCGTTTAAAAATGTGCCCGTATAACTTAATTTCACTGTGTTTTTGTACACTGTAACAGGCAGCTCGGAGGGTGGCGGTTTTTCTATCCAGTAAAAGCCTAAAGAATCGCGAGATAGTTCAAAATCCTGCGGCGATTTGTAATACGCTTCAATTTGCTCAGCTTCCTGTTTTAAGAGGTCTACCGTGCGGTTATTGTATTCACTGGCGCTCATTATTTTGCGCACCTTAATATTAACTTTTACAACTGTATCCTTCTGGCTAAAGAACGAAACTTTATCTGAATTAAATTGTTGTTTATAAAAATCTTTAGTGCGTATCATGAGGCAGGCGCTATCTGAAACAGCCAGTTTAGAAACATAATTCTTTAAAAAATTATTGGTTGAAAGTGAATCTATCTGTATAAAAAAATTATCATTAAAATTATTACGGCTATCCCAAAAGATAGAATCTGACTGGGTTTTAAAGGTAGCATCTATCCAGGCAACCGAGTTTGGCTGGTAGGTAGATGTGTTGGCACTAAACGAGATCAATTGATAATAATAACCCAGGTTGTTATAAGAAAAATGAGGCCTATTATTACGTTTACACGCTTGTATAAAAAACAAAAAAATAAATAAAGAAAAGACCGCGATCTTTTTTGCCTTAATAGATCTCAATATCATAAATTATTGGCATTTGTGGTGGGATTTTATTCATATCGCCCAAAAGGCCGTGGGCAAGGTGAGAGGGTATAAGCAATAAAGCCTTATCACCGTGTTTTACATATTTTACGCCACGGTGTATACCACTTTCAATATCTTCGTTGCCAACAATAAATGTTTTTTTACCTTCTGTTTTGGAAGAGTAACACTCGGTTCCATCAAGCAATGATACTTTAAAATTCATTACAATTTCATCGCCATCTTTAATACTATCGCCTTTGGCAGATGGTTTGTAAACATAATAACGTATGCCTGAAGTAGTTGTTGTAAATGGCATTTTATGTGTTTTTACATAATAATCCATCTCATCAATCTCTTTTTGCACTAACTGTTTGTTTGCTTTTACAAACTGATTCTTAAGCCCGGTTTCATTAATATTTTTGGTAAGATCTGTTTTTGCTTTTTGTTTTGGTTCGGTATTACCGCATGAGCAAAAAAAAGCACTGCCAATAAACAAGACAGTATAAATTAAAGCGGTATAAAAATTGCCGATCATTTGGTATAAAAACAAAATTAATGATTAGTTAATAAATTAATCTATAAAATAATTTAAATTTATAACCAATTATATGACCAAAGAAGAACGTTATAAACACGTACTGGATTATTTTGAGAGGAATGTTGGCCTGGCCGAAACAGAGCTTACATATACCAATTCGTTTGAGTTATTGGTGGCGGTTATTTTAAGCGCACAATGCACAGATAAACGCGTTAATTTAACCACACCAAAACTATTTAAAGATTATCCCAATGCAGAGGCAATGGCTGCGGCAAGCCCCGAAACGATATTTAGTTACATAAGAAGTATTAGTTACCCTAATAACAAGGCTAAACACCTGGTAGGTATGGCCAATATGCTTTTAAAAGAGTTTAATAATGTAGTACCCGCAGAAGTGGAGCAACTGATAAAACTGCCCGGCGTTGGTCGTAAAACTGCCAATGTAATAGCTTCGGTAATATACGATAAACCAACAATGGCGGTAGATACGCACGTTTTTAGGGTAAGCAACAGGATAGGATTGACCACAAATGCTAAAAATCCCTTGCAATCTGAAAAACAATTGATTAAATTTATACCTGAGCATCTTGTACCTAAAGCGCATCACTGGTTAATATTGCATGGAAGATATGTGTGTTTGGCTCGAAATCCTAAATGCGAAATATGCCCTATTAAATTGTACTGCAAATATTATGAACGAGTAATTGTAAAACAAAATAAACAAATAACTGTTACATTAAACATAAACCCTAAGCGTTATGGCAAAAAAACAAGCAAAAAAATCGGCAAAAAAACCGGTGAAAAAAGCAGCTAAAAAAGCGGGTGCAGCAAAAAAGTCGGTTAAAAAAGCGGCTAAAAAAACTGCATCAAAAGCTAAAAAAGCAGTTAAAAAAGTTGCAAAAAAGGCAACAAAAAAAGCGGCTAAAAAAGTCGTAAAAAAAACAGCTAAAAAAGTGGTTAAGGCCGCTAAAAAAACTGTTAAGAAAGTTACAAAAAAGGCAACTCCTAAAAAAGCAGCTAAGGTTGCAAAAAAAGTAGTAAAAGCAGTTAAGAAAACTGTAGCTAAAAAAGCAGTAAAAAAAGTAATTAAAAAAGCAGAAACTCCGGTAGTTGATGCGTTTAAAAGCGCTGTACAATTAGCTAAGAAAGTAGTTGAAAACGTGGTAGCAAAAGTAACAGATACTGAAAAGCACGTGGATAATACCAACGAAAATTCAGGATCTGAAAGCTCACATACCGAAAATTCGGGTAATGATACTCCGTCTTCAAAAGACGAGGAAGAGCCCAGTTTCGTCGCGCATAAAACCCATTTAAATGCCGGCGATACAGCTCCCTATTTTGAAGGAAGAGATCAGAATGGAAATGCCCTTAACTTAACAATGTTTAAAGGAAAAAATCTTATTCTTTATTTCTACCCGCAAGATGATACCCCGACCTGTACGAAAGAGGCATGTAACCTGCGCGACGAGTATAAATATTTAAGCGATAGTAACTACGCTGTAGTTGGTGTGAGCCCTGATGATGAGCGATCTCACACTAAATTTATAGCAAAGTACAATTTGCCTTTTCCTTTACTGGCAGATACGGATATGAGCGTTATTAAAGCTTATGATGTATGGGGAACCAAAAAATTTATGGGTAGAATTTATGATGGATTGCTGAGAACAACTTTTGTAATTGGGCCGGATGGCATTATAAAAGAAGTAATTACAAAGGTAGATTCGGCAAATCATGCTCAGCAAATTTTAGGAATGTAATTTTTTTACAGAAAAAGTTTGTGAGATAAAATAAAACCGTTAAATTTGCACTCCCGATTTAAACGTTGGGAAAACGGATTGGTAGTTCAGCTGGTTAGAATGCCGCCCTGTCACGGCGGAGGTCGCGGGTTCGAGTCCCGTCCAGTCCGCAAACAAAAGCAAAAGGTTCAAACGCAAGTTTGAACCTTTTTTGTTTTTCCAGGCGGTGCAAAAGCTTTGCTTTTAGTGACGCTAAGGAAAAACAAAAATAAAATGCGTAGCATTTTCTTTTTGCATTTGCAGTTTCGGCCTGAAGGGCCGACAGGCGATAGCGAGGCATTCCAGTTTATAAGGAACATGCAAGATTATTATATAATACATTTTCATTCAATTATTAATTATATAATCGCAGTAATTTTAAATTAATTTTGTTATATGGATAATAAAAAGGAAGGTTTTGATGCAAAAGGTGATATTCAAAAGTATATGCCCAACCTATCAATGATGATTGACTTATTACAGCCTTCTTTTGGTTGGGCTTCGATTAATGAAGATTGGAACAAAAAATTTATCCAGATATTAAAAGAGAGGGATCAGTTAGCAGAGCAGGCTAAGTTGGAAAATAGGGAATTACCACCTTTAAAAATAAGACATACGGTGTTAAGTCTCACACATGGTGTAGATATGGGCGTAGAATCATCTGCAAGATTTTTAAAATTTCTGGATGGTATTTTTGAAAATTTAATGAATTTTATAGAGGTTAAAGACTATGGATTATTAAGAAAGAGCTTTCATGATTTTTTGCTTTTTGATGAGACATTTTTAAATTTTGCCGGCGAAATGCTAATGTTGAATTCAATTTTGCTTACAAAAAAATATAAATTAGTATCGACAAATTTTAGAATAGTAGACATTGGCCCTGACATTGATTTTGTCTTCCTTCGTATTGAAGATCTGGCAATAATTCCTGTAGAAGTAGTAAATATTACACTTACGGATGAACATTTTAAAGATAATTCTTATATTGAAAAATTTTTAAGTGGAAAATATACCGACAAGCTTAATAAGAAAAATAAAAGTGGAATTAATTACGCATTAAATCCTGTAATATGGGCAATTGATTCAGATGAAAATCACAATTTATTACGTCTAATCAATTTTTTTGAGGAAACAAAGTTTCAGCCTAATAGAGTATCAGTTCCTTTTATTGTTTCAGCTAATATTATAGAAGAGAAATTAGAATTTACATTTAGTGGAGTTTATGATTTTTATAAAAAGTAATCTAAATAGCTTTTTATTAACTTGTAAGAGACTCAAAACTAATAGGATTTGAAAATTACAGATTAAAATTAATTTTATCTCACACCCCATAAACCTTCCTTTACCGATTCCAATTGTAATCTAACCTAATTACACCTTTTTCTCAATTCATATCAAATTAATTTTGCTGCATGAATTTTTCAGATATATCCTTACAATTATTTCTTATGTTTTTGGGAATTGCCTTTGGTGCTGGTATTTATGAGGCACGCGTGGTGCTGCCTTTATGGTTTAATAAAATTAACGGAAAGTATTCCGCTAATTATGAAAATCTCGCTGAAATAGATTCAGGAAGAAAATTCTGGGGTTTTATAACAACGGTGCCGCTAACTATTCTTACTATCATTAATATTGTTTTGGCAGCGCAATCGGCAGAGCAAATAAGCATATTATGGCTCACTGCTTCGCTTATTGTTTTAGCGGAACGGATAATGACATTTAGTTTCTTTATTCCAACAATTATAAAATTACAACGTAATAAAAATATACCTGACGAAGTAGTAAATAAAAAGATCCCGCTTTGGATCAATATGAATTATTTGCGCAATATTTTAATGTTAGTAAGTTGGATATTGATTTTACAGGTAATAATTTTACATTAATAAACCTTACAACAACTTTACGCGTTCTTCCTCCAGATCAATTTGATAAATGTGTTCAAAGATGATCTCGTCATTTATCTGTGGGTCTTTGTTCAGGTCTGATAAAAATTGTCTTTGTTTTTCTAAAAGATCAATGTAAGCTTCTTTAGTACCTTCGCTCATCTTTAAATGTTCGGGCTGATCGATCTTATGTTCCCATTGTTTGATCATGTGTTGTAAGAACCAATCTTTTTCTTCAGCATTATCCTGGTGATCTTTTAAAAGTCTTACTGTTTCTGTAACAAGAAGATTCTTGATCCTTACCTTCATTTCTTCTTCTTTCTCTTCAAGTGTACTATCAAATAAATTTGAGCGTTTAATAAATGTTGGAAGCGTTAATCCCTGCAATAACAAGGTAAGCAGGATAACAATAAATGTGATGAACAAAATAAGATGCCTGTGCGGAAAAGCTTCTCCGTTTGGTAACGTTACCGGGATGGCAAGTGCTGCCGCTAATGATACTACACCGCGCATTCCTGTCCAGCCTAATAACAAAGGCATGCGCCACATTCTTCTTCTGTTGCCACGGCCGGGTGCCACACTTGGTCTGAATAACAATGTACTTACCAATGCGGCATAAGAGCTTATCATTCTTGCCAGAATTAAAATGCCTGTTACCGCAACACCATATATAATAGCAGTGTTTAAAGATACACCATCTTCATGCAATCCACTCACAACATCTGGTAGCTCAAGACCAATGAGCATAAACACAATGCCATTTAAAATAAAAATAAAGGCTTCCCAAAAACTATAACCACGTACACGACTGGCGCTGTTTAAAAAGGATAATTGCCTGTTAGCCAAAAATAAACCGCCAAACACAACGGCCAGTACACCCGAGCAATGAAGTTGTTCAGCTATCCAGTAAAGAAAATAAGGTTCAATAATTGTAAAAACAATATCAGAAGGCGCATCGGTTGGTAATAATTTGTGTGCTTTCATAAACACCCAACCTCCCAATAAACCAATACCAATGCCACCAACTATCATCCAAGAAAAACTTAGCATAGCATCCTGGAAAATAAATTGCCCGGTACCAATTGCCGTTAAAGCAAAGCGAAAGATAATAAGTGATGAGGCATCATTAAGCAAACTTTCACCTTCTAAAATAGCGGCAGTAGATTTTGGTATGCGTACAAATTTCATAATAGCACCCGTACTTACGGCATCGGGTGGAGACACAATCCCTCCTAGTAAAAAACCTAAAGCGATTGTAAAACCGGGAATAAAATGATTGGTAACTACTGCTACTGCAAGGGCAGAGAAGAGCACTACCAAAAAAGCAAAGCTGCCAATAATGCGCCACCATTTTTTCATTTCCTTAAATGAAATGCTCCAGGCAGCTTCAAATAACAGTGGCGGTAAAAAAATAAAAAAGATCATATCCGGATCAATATGCACTTTAGGTAAAGAGGGTATAAAGCTTATGAACAGTCCGGCCAATACTAATAATACAGGGTAGGCGATTTTTAATTTCGCAGCCAGCAGTTCTATTAAAACTATGGCCGCAATAAGTGCTAATATAAATGGGAGTTGTTCGTGCATAAATAATCAACAGTGTATTTAATCTCAAATATAAATTAATGCAACAAAATAAAACAGGAAATAGGCTTAAAATGAAAGATGTTTTTCATTTTTCCACTTTCTTAGGTTTTTAACAACTTATTTTATATCTTGTTGTATAAAATCACAAATCCGGAGCATGAAAAAAATACTACTTCTTGCAGCAGCTTTACAATTTCAATTCATTTGTAAAGCGCAACAACAAAGATCATACGAGCTTTTACTTTCAAGCGGTACAGTTGAATTAGCATCTAACTTTAACCAGGTTAAAAGCCAGCAATGGCAGGCTAATGAGTTGTTCAACGGCAGTTATTACCGTTACATCCAGTTCTATGATATACCCTCAACCGAACAAAAAAAGCAAATGGCGGAAAAAGGTATTGATCTTTTATTGTACCTGCCAACCAATACATACATTGCATCCATAAAACAGTTTGCAAACATTGGCAGTCTTGAAGGTTTTGGTATCAGAAGTATTTATACCATTCAACCCACATATAAGTTACTTAAAGAACTTTCTGTTGCTATTAATGAAAATAATTTTCCGGGCTATACTGTAAAAGGTAATACTATTGGTATCAGCTTTACAAGTTATTCTGATATTCCTTTTGAGACATTGAAGTCTTTTCTTCAATCAAAGAATTACAAAATTACCTACGAAGATAAAAGCATGCACTGGTTTGTAGTTTGGGTAAACAAAAACGAGATACTTGATTTTGTGAACCAGCCATTTGTTTGTTCTGCCGAATTAGTGGATGATATACCGCAACCTGAAAATAATGTTGGAAGAACCGACCATCGCAGTAATTCTATTGCAACCGATTATTCAGGTGGAAGAAAATACAACGGTGCAGGCTCTAAAGTAATGTTGCAGGATGATGGTATTATTGGGCCGCATATTGATTATACAGGACGTTTACCAATGCAATTTATGACCAATAACATTGGTGATCATGGCGATCATTGCGCCGGAATTATTTTTGGCGGTGGTAACCGCAATCCTTTAACAAGAGGAATGGCCTGGGGTGCAGAGTTGTATGCCTATAACGCTTCGCCAAACTACCAGGGCTTTGATAGTATTACTACACACTATGGCACATTAGGAATAAGAATTATTTCAACATCTTACTCTGATGGTTGTAATGCAGGTTATACGATCCGCGCGCAAAAATTAGACATACAAAACCTAACAATGCCGCAGTTGATACACGTTTTTTCTGCCGGAAATAACGGTACTTCTGATTGCAATTATGGTGCAGGCGCCAGCTGGGGAAATGTAACCGGTGGGCATAAACATTCAAAAAATTCTATTGCCGTTGCCAATCTTGATTATATGGATGTGAGAAACAGTTCTTCAAGCCGCGGGCCCGCGCACGATGGCCGTTTAAAGCCCGAAGTAAGCGCTGTTGGTACAAATGTATATTCAACCTCAAACCCCGATACGTATGTAAATAAAACCGGTACATCAATGTCTTGTCCCGCCATCTCAGGTGTGTTTGCACAATTGTACGATGCTTACAGAACCCTGAACAGCAATGTAAACCCGCCAAGTGCGTTAATGAAGGCTATTGTGATGAATACTGCTGATGATCTTGGAAATGCAGGCCCTGACTTTGGTTATGGTTACGGTAGAGTAAATGCTTTAAAAGCCGTTAAAACAATTGAAGCGGCAAATTATTTAAATGCTACTATTAGTAATGCAGGAACAAACACACACAATATTGTTGTACCGGCAGGTGTAAGACGAATGAAAGTAATGACCTACTGGCACGATTACCAGGCTTCGGTAAATGCGGCTGTAGCTTTGGTAAATAATTTAAATACTACTGTTACCGATCCTTCATCAACAGTATTTAATCCTTTAATATTAAATTACGCACCAAATGCTACCAGCCTAAATACACCTGCAGCTCCGGGTGTAGATATTCGTAATAATCATGAGCAGGTAACCATTAATACACCACCGGCAGGAAATTATGTGTTGACTGTTACCGGCGCTTCGGTCCCAATGGGTCCGCAAACGTATTATGTAACCTGGATCTTTGAAATGGATGGTTATACAATTACTTATCCTATAGGTGGAGAAGGTTTTGTACCCGGTGAAACAGAGACCATTCGATGGGACGCTTTAGAAACTGTTGGTACACAAACACTACAGTACACCGTTAACAATGGTACAACTTGGACTAACATAAGCACCGCGATTGCCGGTACTCAACGTCATTACAACTGGACGGTGCCAAGTGCTTTATCGGGGCAATGTAAAGTAAGAATTAGTCGTGGAGCATATACCGCGGAAAGCGATACAAGTTTTTCTATTATTCCATTACCAACGGTTATTAATGTAGCATGGGCATGTCCTGATTCGGTAAAACTTACATGGAACCCTGCGGCAGGTGCAACATCTTACGATGTGTTTAAATTAGGCAATGTATATATGGATTCGGTTGGAACAAGTAATACAACCTCTAAAGTAATACCAAATACATTAAGTACGCAAACACATTGGTTCAGTGTTCGCGCACGCGGTCCTTTATCAGCAGTTGGCAGAAGGGCAAACGCTATTCAAAAACTACCGGGCACATTTGCTTGTCCGCAAATTATAACCAATGTTGCCGATAATTCTTTTTTGAGTAGCTCAAGTATTAATGTGTTTCCAAATCCGGGTTATGGTACGTTTAACCTTTCTGTTTCAGAGTTAAATGATACAGAGTTAACTTATAGTATTATAGATCTTAGCGGAAAAGAAATTAAAAAAGAAAATTTAGGAAAACAAAGTGGCGAGTTTAATTCAACCATCGATATCGAAAATGTTTCAAGCGGTATTTATATGCTTATTTTAAATCGTAATGGTGTTGTTGACCATATTAAGCTTTGTAAGTTTTAATTTTTCTTCATAAGAATATTTTTCAGGCATAAAATTCGCATATTAATTATCAAAAAATTAATGTATGAATAATTTATTCAGAGGCTTATTAGCCGGAGGTGCTGCTGCTAAATGGGGCGGTGGGTGTTTTGGCACAATTTTAGTGTTTGTTATTGTATGGCTTTTATTAGGGCAAACTTGCCAATAAAATATTATACCAAAAGATCTGCTAATAATAATTGTGCTCCGGGAGAGTTCTTATCTGTAAAATTAAGTGGTTTAACAATGTAAGCTCTTACACCCATATTTTGCGTAGCAATTTTTGTATAAGCTTCTTCCGATTCGGTTAAAATAAATACTTTAATGCTTTTAAAACTGTGGTAGGATTTGATGATCCTTAAAAATTCAATACCATTCATTTTTGGAGTATTAATATCCAGCAAAATAAAATCAGCATGAATGTTATCTATCGTCAATAATGTAAGTGCGTCAACTTCATTATTTGTTACATGTAATGTATGATGCGGGACCTTATCTTTTAATTGTTGCTTTATATTGTCGATCCCTTTTTGATCTTCTTTAATTAGTAGTAAAGTACGGTGCTTCATTCGATATAAAAAAAGCAAGTTCTAAAGTTTATTGTGAAGGTTTATTGATAATTATCAATTTTTGTATTTTAAAGGTAAAATATATTTGATTTTTTATTTGTGTTTCATGTTATATGTTTAAAATTTCCCGGGCTTTTTTACTAATTGGAATCACATTTCTGTTGTAGGAAGATTGTGAAGAACCGATTGCACTGAAATAAAATTAAAAGTTTTACTCAATAAACTTTCAGAGCAGAATTCTTAAAAAAAATTCCCCATTTTTTTCTGGCACGATTATTTCTTGTAATAAATATATGATTTCAAAATTATCCTAAATCTCATGAAAAATATCAGCAAAATAGTACTCGTTATCGAGGACGAAGATTTTATCTCCGGTTTAATTGCCCGTTCGTTAAGAGAAGAGGGCTATAATGTAATTGCCACGAGCGATTATAAAGAATCTATAAAAGTTATAGATTCAATGGATCTTGACCTGATCGTTTCTGATGTGATGTTGCCGTATACAGGCGGATTAGACATTGCCGAGTATGTTAAAAATGCTGCAAGAAATAAGGACATTCCAATTATACTTGTAACCGGCATGGATAAAGATGTTTTGTCTACAACTCAAATACAGGTAAATGCGATTTTATCAAAGCCTTTTGATATGTTGCAACTGGTAGACCTGGTGAATTCCAATCTCAAAAGAAAATCCGCTTAATTTAATTCATAAAGCTGTTAGGGGAAATTTTTCCCAGCTTTGAGGAATAAGAAACACTTTTACTGCCTGTAATTTTTTACGATTTTGTAAAATATTTTTTAACGTCCTGTAATGAATTGCCAACTAATTTTATAACAGATCTTAATTGCGCTTCGGTACAACCTAAAATTTCTGTCCAATAATCTATTTGTGATTGTTCACTCAGGTTAATGATATTCGGATCCGGTATATTTTTATTTGAATTATTTATCATAACAGTACTATTATATAATAGTACTGTTTCAATTCAAATGCCAAACGATGATGCGGAAATAAATTATAATGTTTAAAGCAATTTATTTCAACAAGGATTAACCTTAAATATATTTATTGTTCTTGGCTTCTTTAATGGCATCCTCTCGCGAATGCACATTCAGCTTCACATAAATATTTTTAATGTGCGATTTTACCGTTTCAAGATCAATGAACATTTGTTTGGCAATTTTACTGCGGCTTTTGCCTGCTGCAATTTGTTCAAGTATCTCTGTTTCTCTTTTGGTGAGTGGTGAATTTTGATTTTTATGAAATGATTTAATAACGATCTTGGCAATGTTCATGCTCATTGGTGCGCCTCCATCTACAACTTCCTGTATGGCGTCAATTATTTTTTCGGTATTATCGCTTTTTGTAAGATAGCCGGATGCGCCTTTGGTTAAGGCATTAAACACGTTATCTTCATTTTCATAAACCGTTAACATTAAAATATATGTTTTTGGAAGTATGTTCTTTATTTTTGGAATAGCGTCAATGCCTTTTATGCCAGGTAATTCAATATCCAAAAGTATTACCTGTGGTTTATCATTTACAAGATTTACCAAAGCGTCTTCAACATTAGAGTAGGAGTTGAGCACTTTATAATTTTGGGTAGTATTTATAAGGTAAGTAAATCCATTACGAATTGTTTCGTCATCTTCAATAATCACAACTGTTATTGGTGTTTTATTTTCCATAAGAACTAAATAAAAATGTTACTTAAAAAAATAGTTATACTTGTTCCTTTTTGCGTAGTTGAATTTACAGAAATCTGTCCATTCATCCTACCGGCCCTGTTCTTCATATTCTTAATGCCGTTGCCTTTTTGTATCACCTGCGAGTCAAATCCCTGACCGTTATCTTTTATTTTTATTTCAAGATCACGATTGTTGCTCATCTCCAGCGATATTTCCACTTTGGTGGCTTTAGAGTGTTTTAAAATATTGCTGTAAGCTTCTTTAAACACCATAATAAGATTGCGGCTGTAATCCAGTTTTAATTTTAATGGGTTGCCGGCTTTAATATTGTGTGTGCACTCAAAATCAATTACAGTGTCATGAAAGATCTCTTCGCCAATTTCTTTAACATGCTCTGCTATTTGATAAATACCATCGTTTTGTGAATTAAGCGACCATATAATATCTTTTGAACCATTATAAAGCGCGGCAGTATTTTCTTTTATCTGCCCAACAAGTTTAGTTACTTCACTTTCTTTAGGCTCTATTTTTGATTTTAAAATATCTGTAAGCACCGAAATGCGAGTTAGCCTGTTTCCCATCTCATCATGAAAATCTTCGGCTGTACGGTGTCTTAATTTCATAAATTCTTCTTCGCGTATTTTTTCAAGTATCTCTTTACGTTTTTGTTTTTGCCGTGTTGAGATATAAGTAATCAAAGCACCGGTAGAAATTAAAAGCAATACTACTAATAATTGAAAATAGCCTGTTTGATAAAAAGCTTTTTCAATTTCGAAAGGATATTCAATTGTGTTGGATGAAACCGCACCGCTTTTAGTAATGGCCTGCAATTTTAAAACATATTTGCCCGGCGGAATGGCAGAATAAATAATATAAGGATTGTTGGTAATTGTAAAATCTTTGTCAATTCCTTCCAGTTTACATTTAAACAACACATCTTCGGGATTTGTAAAATAGATAGCGCCAAACTCAAAAGTTAAGTGATTTTGACTTGAGTGTAATTTTAAACCGTTTGGTACCCTGAACCAGGTAGATAGGCTTTGATACAAGCTGCTATCCGTTATATCCGACGAAAATAATTTTACTGATTTTAATAATACAACCGGTTGATTTTTTTCGGTAAGATCGGCATCTGGATTAAAGTGGAACAAACCTTTTGTTGTACCAAACCACAAACTGCTGTCTGCTGCTTTTAATAAACAATTATGACTGCATTCCATGCCCAGCAAGCCATCTGAGCGGCCATAGTTTTTAATGGCCTGTACTTCGTCTTTATCATTTAGCTGTAAATTGCTAATACCAAAACCTGTACCAATCCAGGCTTTTTGTTTTTCGTAAACATAAATGCTGTAAATAAAGTTACTGGGTAAACCATTGTCTGTATTGTAATTAATGATCTTACCTGTTTTTAAATTCCAGTTAATAACTCCCTTATCTGTAGTGCCTATCCATAAATTATCATTTTTTTTAGCGAGGCACAGAACAGATGAATTCTCAAATTCTTTTTTCTTAAGTGAATGTTGTTTGTATTCTTTATCCAAAACAAAAATACCTTTTGATGTTCCTATTAGCAAGCTATCGGATGTAAACTGTTTTATGGCACTTACCGAAATATTATCTGTTTTTAATTTAGTAACAGCCCCCGTTTTATCAATAATAAAAATTCCCTGGCCGGTGCCTAATAACATATTGCTCTGGGCATCTTTTAAAAAGCTGTTGGCTCCACGTACCTGCAAACCTGTATTCTTATCAATGATCTTTTGAAGCCCGTTTTTTTCGTTATAGATCCATGAGCCTTTTCCAATTGTACCTATCCAGATATTATTTTCATCATCAGCATAAAGACAGCTTATTTTACTATCAGTAAGTACAGGCCCTTTATTGTTTACCGGATCAATGCCTTTATTTTCATTTATCTTATACAAACCGCCGCCATAGCCTGCGGCATAAATATTTCCATCCGTAGTTTGTACAACACCCATTACAATGGTGTTTGAAATGCCACTTGACTTATCGTAATAGGTAAATGTATTTTCCCTGAATTTATAAATACCGTCAGCATCGGTTGCAAACCATAAGTTGTTCTCCACATCTTTAAAAATGTATAACACAGAGTTGTCTGTAAAACCGCTTTTGCTGTCAAAATGAATGATGTTACGGCTTTCAATTTTATAAGAACCATTATCAGATCCAAGCCAAATATTTTTTTTTACGTCTTCTTCAATACATAAAATGTTTATTCCGTTAAGATTAGAGTTCTTTCCTTCGTATGATCGGATCTTATTATTTTTAACTTCAAATAAACCACTATTGCTTGCCAACAAGGTATCGTTATTTGAACTAATAAAAATTTTACGTATCAATACAGTTTTTCCAAGATCACCATGACTTACAATTTCTGTCCATTTATTATTTTGAAAAATATAGATACCTTTTTCAGCAACGTAAGCTAATAACCGATCGTTATTAGTTTTGTAAATAGTGTTTATAGTTTCTGTTGGTGCAGAGGTTACTTTTACATACTGGCTCTTTAAGTTATTGAGCCTAAAAAGTAAATTGTTATTGAGTGCGTAAATGCTTTCATCATTTACCTGTATCATAGCTGTTACATTGTTTACAGTAGAGTTGCTAAGTTTAATTGTTTTAAATGTTTTTCCGTTAAATACAGATATGCCATAATTGGTGCCTGCCCATATATTACCGGCTTTGTCGCATAACAAAGAATTTACATCATTTGATATTAAACCTTCCTGGGCAGCATATCCTGTAAATTTTCTTCCATCAAATTTACTAATACCACCTTCGGTAGCTATCCACAATTGCCGGTATCTATCCTGGCAAATATATCCGCATTGCGATTGTATCAGCCCGTCTTCAACAGTCCAGTTTACGAAATTGTATTTTTGGCAAATACCTGTAAAATAAATTAAGAATAAAAAGTATGTAAATGCCTGCCTTAACATGAATTTTTGTGATTGTAAAGCCTAATTTAAGAAGTAGAAATGGATTTATAAACTTCTGTAAGCTTATTTTTTACGGCTTCAACTTCTTTTATTGCTTCCGGCGATGATTTGGCCGCAACAAGCGCTTCATGTTTCTTTTCTAACGTGGTTAAAATACCTTCTTTAAATGCCTTTTTAGAGAACAGTCCAACATACTTAGTGTTTACTTTAGAGAAAGTAACAAGGTCGTTAGCTGCTTTTTCAAAAGACTCCATTTTATTACAACGTTTTATAAAGTTGCAGTACACATCTATAAACTCCAATATTGAATAACTTGTAAAGTTAGAAGAAGCGTTGCTGTAAAACGCTAAATTCTCATCAGAACCTTTATCTGCATAAACATAGGCAATGCTTAACAATACATCTTTATTTTTTTCGCTTTCATATGCTTTTATTTTTTGAAATGCAGCCGTTGAATTTGTTTTTGCTATTGATCTTATGGCACCCGATAAAATGGCGTATGATTGTTCATTCAAAGCGCTTTCATATAAGGCAGTAAGTTCGTTGCTTGTATAGTTATCACCCAAAAAACGAATGGCCGTGGCCCTTACATTTGTGTTCTTATCTGCTAGAGCAATTTTTGTAACAATTGGTCTTAATTCACTTTCTTTTTCTTTAGCCATACTTTCTAAAGAAAACAATGCAAAACTTCTTAGCTCAAACCACTTATCTTTTTCGGCGGCTTTTAAAAATAAACTCAGCACACCCGGCTCGTTCATTTTGTTTTTTAAATTGGTTAGAGCTTCCAGCCTATCGCCATAAAGTGGTGCGTGCTCATATTGAAAAATATATTCTTTTGTTGAAAGGTTAACTATTTTATCACCTAGTAATTGTCTTTCTGCATCAAAATTTACAAGTTCAGGTTCGGATGGAATACTGAATTTAAAATCCTGTTCGTTTTCAGTAATGATAATTCTTTTTCTTTCTTTAGTGCCGTTAGAATAAATATCTATATCAACAGGTAAAGTGTATAATGGTGTTTGTTTAAGATCCTGTTGTTGTTTTACATTTAATTTTAATGTTTTTGTTACAGCATCATAAGTATTTGTAATTGTAAGTTTAGGATGGCCTTTAGCCATGAACCATTGGTTAAAGAACCAGTTAAGATCTTCGCCGGTAACTTCTTCAAAGGCCAGGCGCAAATCATGGATCTCGGCATTTTTAAATTTGTTTTTTTCTAAATATAATTTTAATGAGGCAAAAAAGGCTTTATCGCCGGTATATTTTCTAAGCATGTGTAATATCTGTCCTCCTTTGTTGTAGCTATAGGCGTCAAACATATCTTCGCGATTGTCGTAATCAAAGCGTATCATATCTACCTGCTTATCGGCACTTGCAAAATATCCCATTTTTGATTTATAGCTATGCGCATCCGCAGCATCTCTGCCGTTTTTGTATTCCTGCCATAAATATTCACCATAGGTTGCAAAGCTTTCATTTAATGGCAAATTACTCCAGCTTTCTGCCGTAACCAAATCACCAAACCATTGATGAAATAATTCATGGGCAATTACATCTTCACCTTTTTTACCATCAATCATTTCTCGATCGGTTTGATATACCATAAAATCGCCGTGCAGCGTAGCCGTTGTATTTTCCATTGCGCCGCTCACAAAATCTTTTACCACAATCTGTGAGTACTTTTGCCATGGATAAGGTGTACCTAATGTTCGCGAATAAAAATCTATCATCTCTTTCGTGTTTCCAAAAATGTCTTTTGCATAAGGCTCATATTCTTTTTCAACGTAATAACTCACTTCTTTTCCATTCCAGGGCGTGTCGCTAACTTTTTTAAAATCACCAACCGAAAGCATTACCAGGTAGGGTGAGTGGGGCATATCCATTTGCCAATGATCGGTGCGTGTACCATCAGCATTTTTTTTACTATCCGTTAAAATACCATTTGAAAGTGTAGTGTATTTATTATCAACCGTCATGTAAATTTCGTTGGTCATTTTTTCATTCGGGCTATCAATAGTCGGAAACCAGGCAGAGTTACCCATGGTTTCACCTTGGGTCCATATTTGTGGCATTTTATTTTTGTCTTCACCTTTTGGATTAATAAAGAACATGCCTTTATCATCACTTATTGCTTCGCTACCACCATTTACTAGCTCATCCGGCTTTGCCGTATAATTTATTTTTACAAGGTATTTTTCGTCAGCGCTAAAATCCCTTCCAAGGTCTATTTTAATTGTATCGTTCTCGTATTGGTAAGTAGATTTTAGTTTTAAGTGAATATTATTTTCAGCCGGTTTGGCAGATGAGCTTATTTTAGAAAGATCAAACACTTCAACAGAATGTATATCCATTCCACGTGCATTAAGATCTATTTTATGACTTGTATTAAAATATGGTTTTGCCGTAATATAGGCAGTACCTATAACTTGAGACTTGTTCCAGTCAAACTTCACTTCAAGTTTGGTGTGGATAATATCAGTTACACGCGTATTGGTTGCGCGGTAAGTTTTTTTAGGAGTATCGTGTGAGTAAGCAGTTGTAATAATGAGGCCAAAAATTAAAACGAATACCAATTTACTTGTTTTCATAATGGTGAGATTTAAGATCAAAATTATTAAATACATCCTGACGTTTTATCACGCATTTAGGGGGATTTTAAAGAAAAAAACCGTGACCCTCTTGCAGCCAGGACCACGGTTAATGTGTACATGAAAAAATAATTTACGATTATGGTGTCTTTTCAGATGTAAATTTAAACATTAAATACTTTGTTTGTATACCCAATTAGGCAAAATCACTTTTCAATACCGCACAACATAAAACCTAATAAAGGTTGGCATTTATTGGTGCAGGAAGAGTAAAAATTACCTTCAACTTTATCGCCGGATGGAGAAGGTTTGCCCCAATAGAATTCGGCAATGCTTATTGGGGTTAGATTATTTAAAGCCGCGTAATTTAATAGTTTGGGAGCACAACAATCGCCGGTGCCGTTAGGAATTCCTTTTTTTAAATTGAAAGCATTTTTTAAGGTACGTTTATCCTTTTTGAAATTAAAAACCTCATAAAGATCAAAAAGTTCATTCAGGGTTTTTTGAGAAACGATCTTTCTTTGTTCTGTTTTTAATTTCCATCCGTCAGAGTTTTTTTCTAATGTTTTAATCCGGTCCGTTAAAGGATGGATCTCTGAATTGCCTTTTTCTACAATTTGCATAAAGTCTTTTTCGCTTGCCAAATGCGGTACCCAGCCTTCCACATTCCAAATGCCATTGTAAGTTGAAGAGAAGGCTTTTAAAACAACTTCTTTGCCTGAGGCATCTTTGCAAATTAAAACTCCAAACATTTTGCCGCCAACATTGCCGTACAAATGATGGGTTGATAAGCGTGGGTCTGTTTGTTCATTAAGGTAATCGATGTGCTCATACGCGGCAAATTTTTGCATTAATAAGCCACAAACCTCAATTGCTTTTTCAGAAGGAAGCGAATGCTCTTTTTTACAGTTATTACAATAGCCGGAGTAGGAAAGGCCGTTACTCATTTTCAACAGCCGAAAGATTCATTAAATGCCCGCAATTAAAGTGGCCAAGCGGACAAGCCTTGTAGCCATGTAAACCGCAGGGGCGACATTTTAATCCCTCTACACCTAATATGGTTGAATGATCAGAAAGCGGGCCAAAACCAAATGCAGGAACAGTAGATGTAAAAAATGCAGTAGCAGGAGCATTTGTAGCTGAAGCTAAATGTAAAGGCGCACTGTCGTTTACGTAATTCATTTTTGATTTTTGCATTAATGCGCAGGATTGTAAAAGTGTTAATTGCCCTGCGAGAACTGTTATATTTTTATGTGTAGATGCTGTTCTTATTTCCTCGCACAAAACTTTATCAGTTGGCGCTCCTAAAAAATAAATAGTTGTATCGTTTGAAATTTTATTACAAAGTTCTATCCATTTTTGTTTTGGTAATTGTTTAGTGAACCAAACAGATGCCGGTGCCATGCACACATAAGTTGTATTTTGAAATGGCTTTACTGTTTCAAGATCTGTGGATGAAGGATATAATTTTGGTTTAAAAACTATCGTATCCGTAAAATCTTCAATTAACTGGTTGTAACGTTCAGTCTCGTGCATACCATTGCCAATAATATGTTTTGTGTTAAAATTAAACATAAATGAAAATGGGTTTTCTTTAAAACCTGCGGTATGCCTGGCTCCCGAAAAGGCCGTTAAAAAACCTGAGCTGGCATAACGGTGGCAGTTAATAACACAATCGTATTTGTTTTTTCTTATTTTTGATAAAATACCAAACAAATTTTTGAATTTATTTTCTTTTTTATTCCAAACCAAAAGTTGCTTTAAAAAAGGATGGTTCTCATAAATACTTTCATTTCCTTTTCTTACCAAAATGCTGATATTTGCTTTTGGAAAACAGGAATGCAGCTTTTCTAAAAGACTTGAGGCTAATATAGCATCGCCAATAAAAGCGGTTTGTATAACCAATATATTTTTAAACTCTGCCAATTAACCGTGAATTGTTTCCTGTTTGCCGTAACTTTGTAAGATTTTTGCCTCGTGCTCAAGCCATTGCTGCCAACGTGCATTCACATCTTCGGTAGCATTGCCATATTTTCTTGCAAAATTTAAGAACATGGTATAATGCCCGGCTTCACTGATCATTAATTCGCGATAGAATTGGCGCAGATCGGCATCGTTTATGTTTTCAGATAATATCTTAAAACGCTCACAACTGCGGGCTTCTACCATAGCTGAAAACAGAAGACGATCAATTAAAGCAATTTCCTTTACATGGCCTTTACGCATAAATTTATAAAGTTCTAGCACATATTCATCTTTACGTTCGTAGCCTAATTTAAAGCCACGGTCTTTTATTTTTTGATGCACCATTTCAAAATGGGTTAATTCTTCTTTGGCAAGGCTCACCATCTCGTCAACAATTTCGGGATGATAGGCATAGCTGATCATAATAGAAATAGCATTAGTAGCTGCTTTTTGTTCACAGTAAGCATGATCTGTAAGGATCTCTTCAATATTCTTTTCAACTATGTTAACCCAACGTGGGTCTGTTTCGAGTTTTAAACCTAACATGTTATTAAAAATTTCGTTGTGAAAGGTACGGATAAAAAATTTTATTTAATATTACAACATGAGTAAGCCGGGAAAATTATATTTATTGCCTGTTCCTATTAACGAGGAAAGCGAAAATAATTTTATACCTGAACATAATTTTTTAATAGTAAGAAGCCTTACTAATTTTATAGCTGAAGATGCCAAAACAGCACGTCGGTTTTTAAAATGGTTTGGTTATCCAAAAATAGAACTGGCGGAAATTTTTTTATTGAATGAGCATACCAAGGGCAATACTTTTGCTGAATTGCTGCAGCCTTTGCTTGAAGGAAAAGACGTAGGCCTTATGAGTGATGCGGGTTGCCCAGCTATTGCCGATCCGGGAGCCGAAGTGGTAAAACTGGCCCATAAAAAAAATATTGAAGTAGTTGCGTTAACCGGCCCCAGCTCAATTGTATTAAGTATTATGGCCAGTGGATTTAATGGGCAAAACTTTGCTTTTGTTGGTTATTTGCCAATTGAAAAACCCTTACGCTTAAAACGGATAAAAGAACTTGAAATACTTGCTATTAAGCATAAACAAGCACAATTTTTTATTGAAACCCCCTACCGTAATGATCAATTACTGGACGCTTTATTAAACTACTTGTCGCCCGAAACACTTGTATTTATTGGGATGGATCTTACAGGCCCAAAACAATTTATGCAGGCTAAAACCGTTTTTGAATGGAAAACTTCTGCAAGGCCGGAAATAAATAAAGTGCCGGTTGTTTTTGGGATATACAAGTAAAGCTTAACCACTATGCACATAAAAGGTTTTTCACAAAAAGCACTAAGGATATTTTAATTTGCGAAATTGGTGTCTACTTGGTGATCTTTGTGGTTAAGGCGCTATTAAAACCCTACTGTTAAAAACACAGCTTAGTTTACCTCAATTCAATTAGGTTTAATGTTTCCTTTGTATAGATGAATCTTTTAGCATTTATACAATCAAAACACAACCTTATTTTTAAATTGTTGATCGTATTTGTGTGTTCGGTTTGCATTACTTTTTTACTTCCCAATAAACAGGTTAAAGGTCACAGAGTTGGCTCTTTTGATGCTATTTGGGCAAGCCCCGATCTTATTGCCGAGGATGATTTTTTCCTAAAAAAGACCGATGAAGAAATTACGGCAGAGAAAAAAATGATAGAAAATGAAGCGCCTTTATTTTTTACAAGTGTTAATGATGAAAAAGCCGAAAAACTAAAAGAAGTTGAGTTGTTGAAACAAAGCGATTTAAAGCTTTACCAGGTTTTAAAACCCTTATTAGACAGCGTTTATGATAGGGGAGTAATAGAAAGTATTGATACAGCGCTGTATAGGAAGCCAATATTTATCTCGACGGGTAATTTTGCCGAAGCGGGAATATATTTTGATTTTTTTACTATAAAAACGGCGGCTGAATTTATTGAGGCAGGTTTAAAGAGTAATAAAATTGAAAATTTTAATTATACCGATTACCTATGCATTAATTATTTTTTAAATAAAGAAAAGACCAACCTTTACCTTGATTCAAAGTTAAGCCAGATATCTTTATACAAAACTGCTGTACTTTCAGGCCAGGTGCTTGTTAAGCGTGGCGAGGCCCTGACAAATAATAAACGTTTTTTAATCAATCATTATTTTTACCTGCAAAATGTTAATGGCAGCACATCGTTTGTAAAAATTATATTTAGCTGGTTACTTGTTTTTTTAATTTTAATTGTATTGTTATGTTATTTACTGTTCTTCAGGAAACAGATCTTTGGTCAAAATAAACAGATCGTTTATTTATATCTTATCGTTATTGTATCTGTTATTTCTACTTACATTTTTTCGAGATTCGGATTATTGGTATTGGCATTGCCATTTGCTTTGGTGCCAATATCGGTAAGGGTTTTCTTTGATAGCAGAACAGCTTTATTCTCTCACTTAATTGTAGTGTTAATTTGCAGTTTATTTATGGCCGATAAACTTATGTTTATATTACTACAGCTTTTATCGGGTATAGGCACCTTGTTTGCAATTGCGGAAATGCGCAAGCGCCAGCAAATAATTAATGCAGCCGCCCTGGTATTTGTATTTTACGTGATCATTTTTATAAGTTACCAAATAGGATTTGGTACACCGCAACTGGTAAAAAAAATGAGTGTTTATGTTCCGTTTGCGGTTAGTTCGGTATTGGTGTTATTAGCATACCCTATTATTTTATTAACAGAAAAAGTGTTTGGCTTTATATCCGATTTTAAATTGCTTGAATTATGCGATCTTAATCAACCCTTATTGCGACAGCTTTCGCAAGATGTGCCGGGCACTTTTCAGCACAGCCTGCAGGTTGCAAATTTGGCCGAAGAAGCAATTTACTATATTGGTGGCAATACACTTTTGGTAAGAACCGGTGCTATGTATCATGATATTGGTAAGATACAAAATCCTAATTTTTTTACCGAAAATCAGGCAAAAGGTTACAGTCCACACCAGGAAATGGAACCCTTAGAAAGCGCAAAAATTATCATTAACCACGTTATTGCCGGAGTTGAATTAGCAAAAGCGCATAAATTACCCGAACAAATAATTGATTTTATAAGAACACATCATGGTACAACTTATGTAGGTTACTTTTTAAATATTATGAAACAACAGGTGGGGTCTGAAGCTTTAAATGAAAGCGAATTCAGGTATCCAGGGCCTATTCCGTTTAGTAAAGAAACGGCGGTTTTAATGATGGCCGATGGAGTGGAGGCGGCTTCAAGAAGCTTAAAAACGCACGATGCGCTATCAATAGACGAGTTGGTAGATAATATCATTGACTTTAAAATACAACAAAATCAATTTATTAATTCAGACATAACATTTAAAGATATTACCACTATCAGAAAAATATTTAAGAAACGTTTAATGAATATCTACCACGCAAGAATTGAATATCCTGTTTAGCTTTTGTGTTAATAGTTGCCTTAAAATTAATATATTTGTAATATAACTATGAGAAACCTTATTCTATTTTTTTTATTTGCAGTAGCACTATCTTCTTGCAAAATATTTAAGTCTAACTTAATGTTAAAAACACCCAAAGATTATTCATACGATAAGCTTATAGATTCGTTGGGACGATTAGATTATAAGATTGCTGCAAATGATGCGATTCAATACCGTATCTATCCAAACGATGGATTTAAATTGATAGATCTGGCTAATTCTGGTAATCAAATCTTAAGAAATGAATTGGATGTTGTTGTAGAAAGCGATGGTAATATAAAAATGCCATTAATTGGCAGAATACCTGTTGTTGGTCTGAGTATCAAAGAAGCAGAAAAATTAATGGAAGAAAAGTATGCCGAGTTTTATGTTAAGCCATTTGTTTCTCTTAGAGTAATTAACAAACGTGTTATTGTATTTCCTGGTAATACCGGCCAGGCAAGGGTAATACCGTTATTAAACAATAATACCACTGTATTGGAAGTAATTGCCGCAGCTAATGGTATTCCTGAAGACGGAAAGGCTTATAAAGTAAAGCTGATAAGAAGTAATCCCGATCCGGCCCAAAAACCTTATGTTTATTTAATGGATCTTTCGAGAATAGAAGGTATTAACTACTGTTATTCAAAAGTTCAGGCAAGTGATATTATTTATGTTGAGCCAAGATACAGGCCTTTTAAAACAATACTTCAAGAGGTAACACCCGTACTTACATTGGTTACAACAGTGCTGATCCTGGTTCAATTTTACAGATTAAGATAAGATGTTAGATCCTCAGGTAGAATCGACAAATAATCAGTTAAAAGATATTACCGAAAGGTTTAATACCAATTTTGATATTGGTGTTATTGCATTTTTATTCAATAAAAGCAAGATCTTTATTATCCTTTTCTTTCTGATGGCATTTTCAGGAGCTTTTTTATACTTAAGATACAGCCAGGAAATTTTTGAATCGAAAGCCGTATTACAAATTAACGATGCCAATAAAGCCGATGAGATATTAAAGCTTAACAGTATGGATAACAATAACAATCTTGTTGCCGAAGCTATTGAGCAAATAAAATCAAAAGTATTTTTAAAACGCATAGTTGAAAAATTAGATATAAGCGTTAATTACTTTAGCGAGGGTACTTTTAAAAGCAATGAACTTTATCATAAATCGCCTTACCTGATTAAAATAAATTCAAAGCCGGGTACACCTTACGAGCAAAAAATTTATGTTGAACTAAATTCAGCACACACCGGCGGGATCTTAAAAATCGGCAATAAGGCCGTGAAATTTGATATTAATACCTGGCTTAAAACAGATGAATTTGACATAAATATTTTTATTAATCCAAAATTAAATAAAGATGAAGTTACTGAGCTGATAAAAGAAAATAATGCGCTTTATTTTGTTATTTCTAATGTTGATGCTGTTACTTCTATCCTTCAAACCAAACTGGAAGTAAGATTGCTTAATGATCTTGCAAAAACAATATTAATTAAGGTGCAGGATGTTAATTCTCTTAAAGCAACCGATATTGTAAACGCAATAAGTGAAGAATACCTTACTTATGATGTTGAAAGAAAAAGTGAGAGTTCACGCAATATCTTATCATTTATTGATACGCAATTGGGTGTTGTTTTTAACGATCTTAAAAATACAGAAGGTGATCTTCAAAAATTTAAATTGGAGAAAAATTTAAGCGAGAAAAATTTATTGCTTAATTCCGATCTTGTAAGATATTCCTCTGTAGAAGAACAATTGCTGAATGTGGAGATGGAGGAAAAGATAATTACCGAAATTCAAAATAATATCAACAAAAATAAAGGGGTTGATATTTACCAGCTTATTTCACTTATTTCCGGTACAGAATATGAAAATCTTATAAAGGATATTACTTCTAACATTCAAAAACTTTTGGTGGAAAAGGAAAACATGCTTTATGCGGTAACTCCAAGCTCTGAAAACATTAAGCAAATAAACTACCAGATAGAGACACAGAAGAAATTACTAATGGAAAGTTTGGATGCTGTAAAATTAAAATACAAAACCAAGTATAAGAATTTGCTTGAAAAATCATCTGATTTTAAATCAAAACTCGGTCAAAATCCTGAAGATGAAGTAGAATTTTCCCGCCTAAGCCGGTTATATACCATTAGCGAGAAATACTATACCATGTTATTGGAAAAAAAGACCGAATTCTCAATTTCAAAAGCAGGGTATGTATCTAAAAATATTATTTTAGAAAAAGCTCTTGGCGTTGGTGCAAAAGTATCGCCAAACCGTAAAACCGCTTTAATAATTGCTTTTTTAGCTTCGGTACTTTTATCAATGGGCCTTGTATTTGTAAGATATATTTTTCATGATAAAATTTATTCTTTAAAAGATATTACCCGTTATTCTTCAGGAAATATTGCTTTGTTGGGTGTGGTTCCAAAATATCAAAGTGTTATTCCTGTTTCGCAATTAATAGTTGATAAAAATCCAAAAGCGATCATTAGCGAGGCCTTTAGATCCATTCGTTCAAACCTTACTTTTATCGATGCCTCCGAAGGGCCAAAGATCGTTTCTATTACATCAACTATTAGCGGTGAGGGTAAAACCTTTGTGGCCATAAATATTGCCGGTATATTGGCCTTTACGGGCAAAAAAGTAGTTATTATTGATTTGGATATGCGTAAACCAAAGATCCATAAGGGTTTTGGTGTGCCTAATAATTTTGGTATGAGCACAATTTTAACAGGTATTAGCCAGTTGCACGATTGCTTTAATGATAGCCCTATGGATAATTTAAAATTTATTACTGCAGGGCCTTCGCCTCCAAATCCGTCAGAACTTATATTGAGTAAAAAACTTACAGAGGTAGTTGAAGAACTTAAAAAACAGTTTGATTATATTGTGATAGATAATGCGCCGGTTGGTTTGGTTACCGATGGTATTGAAACTATTAAAATGGCCAATTATCCAATTTATGTTTTCAGGGCTGGTTATTCTAAAAAAATGTTCACCCAAATATTAGACAGGCTAAAGAATGAAACGAAAATTCACAACTTAGCGGTTGTATTAAATGATGTGGATATTAGCAGGAAGATATACAGTTATAACTACGGTTATGGCTATGGATATGGCTATGGTTATGGAAGTGGCTATTACAGTGATGATGAAAAATTTAAGAAACGTACAAAAAGAAAAATGAATTAATGGAAATAATAGAAACTGAATTAAAAGGATTATTTGTTCTTAAACCAAAGGTATTTGAAGACGAAAGAGGTTATTTTTTTGAAAGCTATAGTCAGAAATTATTTAAAGACGCAGGACTTGATTTAAATTTTGTGCAGGATAATCAATCGCTTTCGCAGAAAGGCGTATTGCGTGGTTTACATTTTCAAAATCCACCATATGCACAAGGCAAGCTGGTAAGGGTTATTACAGGTGCAGTGCTTGATGTAGTGGTTGATATAAGAAAAGAGTCTAATACATATGGCAAATGGTATGGTTTAGAGTTGACAGAAAAAAATAAATGGATGATGTATGTACCACCAGGGTTTGCACATGGTTTTTTAACCTTAGAGAACAATACAGTTTTTTCTTATAAATGCACCAATTTTTATAATAAGGCCTCTGAAGATTGTTTACTATGGAATGATAAGGATCTCAATATCAACTGGAATTTTGATAAGCCTTTACTTTCTGCCAAAGATCTTGAAGGCAAACCTTTTAAAGGGTTTGTAAGTATGTTTTAGAATGACGTTCAATTATCCCATAGTACTCACATCGTTATTCGTCCTTTGCTTTATTTTTTCTTTGCTGATCAATTACATTTTGTTGCGCTTTGCGCAAACTCTTGGTATCAGAAATAAAGAAGAGTACCAGGCAAGATGGAATAGCAATGCAAAACCCGCTTTGGGTGGCATATCGTTTTATGTGATATTTTTATTTTCGTTTATTTTTACTTTGCTTTTACCGCACAGCGATTTTGGTTTTAATTTACAAATAGTTGGTATACTCATTGCCGCAACACTGGCGTTTTTAATGGGTTTGGCCGATGATGCCTTTAATACTCAACCTTTATTAAAATTTTTAACTCAGGTATTTTGTGCCTTTATTATTATTTTTTCAGGACACAGCGTTGTTATTTTTGAGAATCAATTCATCAATTATCTTATTACTATTTTTTGGGTAGTTGGTATTATGAACTCTATAAACATGCTGGATAATATGGATGGTATTACAACAATAATTTCTATTGTAATAGGCTTGTTTATTGTGGCCTTAAATATTTCTTTATTTAACACCGGTAGTTATTCTACAACTTTAAACTTAGGTGTTTTAGGCGCCTTATTTGGCTTTTTGGTGTATAATTTTCATCCTTCAAAAATGTTTATGGGCGATACAGGCAGCCAGTTCTTAGGATTATTTTTAGCAGTTATGGGTATTGACAATTGCTGGAACAATCCCAACTCTCAAATATTGGGCGATTTTCCTTTCTTAAATATTATTTTGGTAATACTGGTATTCTTAATTCCTTTAACCGATACATTTACTGTTGTATTTAATCGCATAAGGGCAGGGCGTTCACCTTTTATTGGCGGTAAAGATCATACTACACATCACTTGTTTTTTAAAGGTATTACAGAAAAAAGAATAGCTGTTTTATATTTTTTAATCAGCTCAATTGGCGCTATTTTGGCTTATTTGTTAGTATTTCGCTTTAGTTATGCACTTTTTTACGCTTCGGTTTTTTACATTCTTTTGGTATTTGTATCTTTATATGTAAATACCATTATTCATAAGAAGTGACGGGTAAGCAAACATTCCAGCAATTTATTTCAAAACTCAATTTACCTTCGTTAACGGTTGCGTTTTTTGTGGTATTTGTTGCACTTTTTGTTTTACTGAAAGTTTATTTTATTGAGCCTTCATCTAACTTGCTTTCTTACAGCAATAATAATCAAAATGTGTTAGGCCTCAACATCCCGTCAAACCTGGAGTTTTGTGGTGAAAAGATACCCGCCAACAGCCTGGCCATTAAGGAAGATCTTGAACAGGAATTTTTTAATAACAAACACTGGCAAGCTAATTCTGCCGGCCTGTTTGCAAAAGCTCAAAAATGGTTTCCGTACATTGAACCAATTCTAAAGCAGCAAGGCGTTCCAGACGATTTTAAATACGTAGCTGTAATTGAAAGTCATTTATCAAATGTTGTGTCTCCCGCAGGAGCAGCGGGTTTTTGGCAATTAATGCCGGCCTCTGCAAGAAGTTACGACCTCGAAGTGAATGAATTTGTTGATGAGCGATTAGATGTGGAAAAGGCTACTCGCGCGGCTTGCAGGCATTTTAAAGATGCTTACGCTTTGTTTCATAACTGGACCCTCTCTGCAGCGGCCTACAACCTTGGTATTGGTGGCATTCAAAACGCGTTAAAAAAGCAAAACAGCAATAGTTATTACGATTTGATGCTGAATAGCCAAACAGGAAGCTTTGTATACCGTATTTTAGCTTACAAAACATTACTTTCAAACCCGGGCCATTTTGGAATAAAAAAGAAAAAGCTGGTGTATTTTTCAAAAATCCCTTTAAAAACGTTTAAAGTAGATTCTACTGTAACAAATATTGCCAATCTTGCCAAAGAAATGGGTTGCAATAAAACTATTTTAAAACTATATAATCCCTGGTTATTGGGTGAGTCTTTACAAAATTCCAATGGTCGTGTTTATGAGTTCAAGATTCCCAAAAATCAAAAAAGTGACTACTCGTCATATATTCGAGATTTGATTGGAGAAGATGGGGTAGTGAACGAGGATAAGGAAGTGCTACAATTGCCTGAAAATCGGGTTCAGGATTCGTTAAAAATCAACTAAATTTTTATTCTGAAATTTTTGATTGAAAGTCAATTTTTCGTGAAGTTTTTCACAATTTCGACGTATTCATAAAAAAAATTGTTCAAAACTCAAAAATAATTGAATAAAAATGTTGTGTGTTGAAAATCTTTTCCTATCTTTGCCCTCCCTAAAAAAGGGAAACAGCTGAAAACCAATAATATCAAGTAATACAAAGGATTTAAAATGCCTACAATACAGCAATTAGTAAGAAAAGGTCGCACAAAACCGACCAACAAGAGCAAATCGGCCGCTTTGGACTCATGTCCACAACGCCGTGGTGTATGTACCAAGGTGTACACTACAACCCCTAAAAAACCTAACTCTGCAATGCGCAAGGTTGCAAAGGTTCGTTTAACTAACAAGCAAGAGGTAATTGCCTATATTCCGGGTGAAGGACACAACCTGCAAGAGCACTCAATTGTATTGGTGCGTGGTGGTCGTGTTAAAGATTTACCGGGTGTACGTTATCACATTGTTCGCGGAAGCTTGGACACTGCAGGTGTAGAAGGCCGTAAACAACAACGTTCAAAATACGGTACAAAACGTCCTAAAGCGGGTGCTGCTGCAACTCCTGCTAAGAAAAAATAATAAGAATTAGTAGAAATATTATACAATGAGAAAAGCCAAAGCAAAAAAACGCGTTTTATTACCTGATCCGATTTATAATGATACATTGGTAACCCGTTTTTTAAATAACTTAATGTACGATGGTAAGAAAAATACCGCGTCAAACATTTTTCATGATGCTATTGAGATCGTAGCTAAACGTACCAGCGAAGATGGATTAGAGGTATGGAAAAAAGCATTAGCAAACGTAACACCTCAGGTTGAGGTTCGTTCACGTCGTGTTGGTGGTTCTACTTTCCAGATTCCTTCTGAGATCCGTCCTGACCGCAAAGTATCAATGGCTATGAAATGGTTAATATCTTACTCACGCAAACGTAATGAAAAATCAATGGCTCAAAAATTAGCCGGTGAGATCGTTGCTGCTGCAAAAGAAGAAGGTGCTGCTTTTAAAAAGAAAGAAGACGTACACAAAATGGCAGAAGCTAATAAAGCATTTTCACACTTTAGATTCTAATAAATAAAATGAGCGACTTACGTTATACAAGAAATATTGGGATTGCTGCCCACATTGACGCCGGTAAAACAACTACTACCGAGCGTATTCTATATTATACTGGTGTAAACCACAAAATTGGTGAGGTGCATGATGGTGCTGCAACAATGGATTGGATGGCACAAGAGCAAGAGCGTGGTATTACTATTACTTCGGCTGCAACAACTTGTTTCTGGAACTACCGTGATAATAAATACAAAATTAACATTATTGATACACCGGGCCACGTGGATTTTACCGTTGAGGTAAACCGCTCGTTACGCGTATTGGATGGTTTAGTGTTCTTATTCTCTGCCGTTGATGGTGTTGAGCCTCAATCTGAGACTAACTGGCGCTTAGCTGATAATTATAATGTTACCCGTTTAGGATTCGTTAATAAAATGGATCGTCAGGGTGCAGATTTCTTAAATGTTGTAAAACAAACCAGAGAAATTTTAGGTGGTAATGCAGTTCCTTTGCAATTACCAATTGGTGCTGAAGAAACTTTCGTTGGTGTAGTTGATTTGATCAACAACCGCGGAATGATTTGGAACGAAGAAGATAAAGGTATGACATATAAAGTTGTTCCTATTCCTGAAGATATGAAGGAAGAAGTAGCTGAGTGGAGAGAGAAAATGTTGGAAGCTGTTTCTGAATTTGATGATAAAATTATGGAGAAATTCTTCGAGGCTCCTGAAACTATCACTGAAAGAGAAGTATTAGACGCATTGCGTAAAGCTTGCGTTGCAAATAAAATTGTACCAATGGTTTGTGGTTCATCTTTCAAAAATAAAGGTGTACAAACCATGTTGGATTTAGTTATGGAGTTAATGCCTTCACCTCTTGATAAAGAAGTGACTAAAGGTACAAACCCTGATACTGAAGCAGAAGTTACCCGTAAGCCGGATGCTAAAGATCCATTTACAGCTTTAGCGTTTAAAATTGCAACAGATCCTTTCGTAGGCCGTCTTTGCTTTATCCGCGCTTATAGTGGACGTTTAGATGCAGGTTCTTATGTATTGAACACCCGTTCAGGTAACAAAGAGCGTATCTCACGTATCTTCCAAATGCATGCTAACAAACAAAATCCTATCGAATTTTTAGAAGCAGGAGATATTGGAGCGGTAGTTGGATTTAAGGATATCCGCACTGGTGATACTTTATGTGATGAAAAAAATCCAATTGTATTAGAAGCAATGAATTTCCCTGAGCCGGTGATCGGTATCGCTATTGAACCTAAAACTCAAGGTGATTTAGATCGTTTAGGTGTGGGCTTAAATAAATTAGCTGAAGAAGATCCTACTTTCCGCGTTAAAACGGATGAAGATTCTGGTCAAACCATCATCTCAGGTATGGGTGAACTTCACTTAGAAATTATCGTTGACCGCTTAAAACGTGAGTTTAAAGTTGAGGTTAACCAGGGTGCGCCTCAAGTAGCGTACAAAGAAGCTATCAACAGTTCAGTTGATCACCGTGAGGTTTACAAAAAGCAATCTGGTGGTCGTGGTAAATTTGCCGATATTAAATTTACTATTGGTCCGGTTGATGCTGATTACGATCTTTCGAAAAGTGGTCCGTTACAATTCGTTAATGAAATTACCGGTGGTAACATTCCTCGTGAATTTATCCCTGCAGTGGAGAAAGGCTTTAAAAATTCATTAAATAATGGTGTTTTAGCTGGTTACCCGGTGGTAGGTATTAAAGTTGTTTTAAAAGATGGTTCATACCACGCGGTTGACTCTGATGCATTATCATTTGAGATCTGCGCCCGTAACGCTTACCGCGAATCATTACCAAAATGTACTCCTGTATTGTTAGAGCCTATTATGAAAGTTGAGGTTTTAACTCCGGAGCAAAACATGGGTGATGTTGTAGGTGACTTAAACCGTCGTCGCGGACAAATTGAAGGTATGGATTCTAAAGGTAACGCGCAGGTTATCAAAGCAAAAGTTCCACTTTCTGAAATGTTTGGTTACGTAACTCAATTACGTACTTTAACTTCCGGCCGTGCTACTTCAACAATGGAATTTAGCCACTATAACGAAGCGCCAAATAATATTGCTGCTGATGTTATTTCAAAAGCAAAAGGTAAAAAAACTGAAAACGCATAATATAACAAACACTAAAAAATCCGTTCTTTTAACATGAGCCAAAGAATAAGAATAAAACTAAAATCATACGATTTCAATTTAGTTGATAAATCTGCTGAGAAGATCGTAAAAACTGTAAAAGCTACAGGTGCAGTGGTTAATGGTCCAATTCCATTACCAACCAACAAACGTATTTTTACAGTCCTAAAATCGCCGCACGTTAACAAAAAAGCGCGTGATCAATTTCAATTATGTGCATATAAGCGTTTGTTAGACATTTACAGTTCTTCATCAAAAACTGTTGATGCCTTAATGAAACTTGAATTGCCTAGCGGTGTTGAGGTAGAGATTAAAGTTTAATAGGACGCAGGTAATACACTGCAAACCAGTAAATTAAAATAAGTAAATTAAACAAATAAATAAAAACAAAAAATGTCAGGATTAATTGGTAAAAAAATAGGAATGACGAGCTTCTTCGATGCCAATGGCAAATATTTGCCATGCACAGTTATTGAAGCGGGTCCTTGCGTTGTTACGCAAGTAAAAACCAATGAAAAAGACGGCTACACTGCTTTACAATTGTCTTTTGATGAGAAGAAAGAAAAACACACATCAGGAGCAATGAAAAAACACTTTGAATTAGCAAAAACTACTCCAAAGCGTAAAGTTGTAGAATTCCGTCATTTCGAGGAATCAAAGAATTTAGGTGATGTTATCACTGTAGAATTATTCGCAGAAGGTGATTTTGTGGATGTTGTTGGAACCAGCAAAGGTAAAGGTTTTCAGGGTGTTGTAAAACGTCATGGATTCAGCGGGGTAGGCCACGCAAACAAATCTCATGGTCAGCACGATAGAGAGAGAGCTCCTGGTTCACTAGGTGCTTCATCAGATCCGTCAAGGGTTATGCCGGGCATGCGTATGGCCGGTAGAATGGGTGGAAATCGCAAGAAAATCCAAAACCTTGAAATCGTAAAAATTATGCCTGAAAAGAATGTGATCCTTATTAAAGGTTCAGTTCCGGGCGCAAAAGGGTCTTATATTTTAATCGAGAAGTAATCATGCAAGTAGAAATATTAAATATAAGTGGTAAAAAAACAACTAAAAAAGTTGATCTTGTAGATTCAATTTTTGCAGTAGAGCCAAACGATCATTGTATCTATCTTGATGTTAAGCAATTTTTAGCTAACCAACGTCAAGGTACTCATAAGGCAAAAGAACGTGCTGAGATTGCACGCACCACAAAAAAATTAAAGAAACAAAAAGGTACCGGTGGCGCTCGTGCCGGTTCAATGAAATCGCCTGTGTTTGTAGGTGGTGGTCGCGCTTTTGGTCCTCGTCCGCGTGATTATTCCTTCAAATTAAATAAAAAGGTAAAAACACTAGCACGTGCATCGGCTTTATCATATAAAGCAAAGGATAACGCAATTACTGTTTTAGAAGACTTCAGTTTTGATGCTCCAAAAACTAAAAATTACGTTGATTTGATGAAAAACCTTAACCTGTCTGATAAAAAGACTTTATTGGTTGTAGGCGATACAAATAAAAATGTATATTTGTCATCCCGTAATATTCAGGGTGCAAAGGTTGTAACAGCTTCTGATTTAAATACATATGATATTTTACATGCAGAAACTCTTATCCTTGCAGAAGGTTCAATTAAAGTACTTGAAACAATTTTAAATAAGTAAGATGGAGATTTTAGTAAAGCCGATCATTACGGAAAAAATGACTGCACAAGCCGAAAAATTAAATCGCTATGGCTTTGTGGTAGCAAAACAGGCTAATAAATTAGAAATAAAAGGTGCCATCGAAAAAATGTATGGTGTTAAAGTTGACAGTGTTAATACTCAACAATATGTTGGTAAAGTAAAAACACGTAATACTACTCGTGGTATTGCAATTGGTCGCGTTAACCGTTACAAAAAAGCGATCGTAACTTTAAAAGATGGCGAAGTAATTGATTTTTACGCAAGTATTTAATTAGCTAAAAGAATTTAAAATGGGATTAAAAAAATATAGACCACTAACTCCAAGTTTAAGATACACGCTAACAGCGGATTTTAAGGAGATTACTGCAAGCAAGCCTGAGAAGAGCTTAATTGTAAAAACAAATTATTCTTCTGGTGGACGTAATAACACCGGTAAAATGACAATGCGCTATATTGGCGGTGGTCATAAAAAAGTAATTCGTGATATCGATTTTAAGCGTGATAAAGACGGAATTGAAGGAACTGTAAAAACAATCGAGTACGATCCGAATCGTTCGGCACGTATTGCTCTTGTATTCTACAAAGATGGCGAGAAACGTTATATCATTGCACCGCAAGGTTTAAAAGTTGATCAAAAGATTATGTCTGGTAAAGATGCTAATCCTGAAGTAGGTAACACATTATTCTTAGCAGATATTCCATTAGGAACTATTATTCATAATATTGAATTACGCCCTGGTCAAGGTGCTGTAATGGCCCGCAGCGCGGGTTCTTACGCGCAATTATCAGCACGTGATGGTAAATATGCAATTTTACGTATGCCTTCAGGTGAGGTACGTATGGTGTTAATTACTTGTAAAGCTACTATTGGATCGGTTTCAAACCCTGATCACAACCAAGAGGTTTATGGTAAAGCAGGCCGCTCTCGTTGGAAAGGTGTTCGTCCGCGTACACGTCCGGTAGCAATGAACCCTGTAGATCATCCAATGGGTGGTGGTGAAGGTCGTGCTTCTGGTGGACATCCACGTTCACGTAAAGGTTTACCTGCAAAAGGTTACAAAACCCGTTACAAAGCAAAAGCTTCTAACAAACACATTATCGAAAGAAGAAAAAAATAATAATTAACGTTTAATGGCTGAACATGGTTGCTGAGCCTGTCGAAGCACCGAGTGAAGTTCAAAACAAAAAACCAATAAAAAATGTCAAGATCACTAAAAAAAGGCCCTTTCATCGATCACAACCTAGAAGGTAAAGTGGAGAAGATGAATGCCAGCGGAAAAAAATCTGCTATCAAGACGTGGGCACGTCGTTCAACAATTCCACCAGAATTTGTTGGTCATACATTTGCTGTACACAACGGTGCTAAATTTATCCCGGTTTATGTAACCGAGAATATGGTTGGGCATAAACTAGGAGAGTTTTCGCCAACCCGCGTATTTAAAGGCCACGCTGGTCACAATAAAAAATAATTGAAGCCATGGGAAAAAGAAAAAGACTAGTAGCCGAAAAACGCAAAGAAGAAAACAAAACAACTTACTTCGCGAAATTAAATAATTGCCCAACCTCTCCACGCAAAATGCGCCAGGTGGCGGATCTTGTTAGAGGTAAAGATGCTTACCTTGCATTGAACATTTTAAAGTTCAATACCCGCGAAGCTTCTACACGCTTAGAAAAACTTTTAAAATCAGCTATCGCTAATTACGAATCAAAGACCAACGCTCGTGCAGAGGAAGGTGTTTTATTTGTAAAAGAAGTGATGGTAGACAGCGCTTTAATGCAAAAACGTTTACGCACAGCGCCTCAAGGCCGTGGATACCGTATCCGCAAGCGTTCAAATCATGTTACTTTAATTTTAGACACCAAAAATATTAAATAAGAAATGGGACAAAAAGTAAATCCAATAGGCTTCAGATTAGGCATCATCAAAGGATGGGATTCAAACTGGTTTGGTGGTAATAAATATGCCGATAAAATCGTTGAAGATGACACGATCCGTAACTACTTAAAAGCACGTTTAGCTAAAGGTAGCATTTCTAAAATTGTTATTGAAAGAACTCTAAAATTAATTACAGTTACAATCAATACTGCTCGCCCAGGTATAATTATCGGTAAAGGCGGTAAAGAAGTTGATAAGTTAAAAGAAGAGTTAAAAAAAATAACTACAAAAGAAATTCAAATAAATATCTTCGAAATTAAACGTCCGGAATTAGATGCTCGTTTAGTAGCAGATTCTATAGCTCGTCAAATTGAAGGTCGTATCTCTTTCCGTAGAGCAGCAAAAATGTCAATGGCTTCAACCATGCGTTTAGGTGCAGAAGGAATTAAAATTAAAGTATCTGGCCGTTTAGGTGGAGCAGAGATGGCTCGTACCGAAGGTTACAAAGAAGGACGTACACCTTTACATACCTTACGTGCTGATATTGATTACGCGGTAGCAGAAGCTCATACTTCTTATGGCCGTATTGGTATTAAAGTTTGGATCTGCCGTGGCGAAATCTTCGGAAAACGCGATCTTTCTCCAAACGCAGGTTTGGCAAAAGATAAAAAACAAGGTGGAACAGGAAGTGGAAACGACCGTCCAAATGATCGTCCTAAGTTCAACGGTAAAAAAAGAACTAAAAGAGAAGAAAAATAGTAATTAGAGCAAAGCTCATTACCATTTAAAAACAAGATAAAATTAGAAATCATGTTACAACCAAAAAGATCAAAATATAGAAAATCTCAAAAGATGAAAATCAAAGGTGACGCAAAACGCGGACACGAATTGGCTTTCGGTTCTTTTGGAATTAAAGCAATGGACGAGTGCCGTATGACTGGAAGACAGTTAGAAGCAGCACGTATTGCAATTACCCGTTTCATGAAACGTGAAGGCCAGGTTTGGATTCGCGTGTTTCCTGATCGCCCGGTTACATCAAAACCTGCAGAGGTTCGTATGGGTAAAGGTAAAGGTGCTCCTGAATATTGGATGGCACCGGTAAAACGTGGCCGTATTTTGTTTGAAGCTGAAGGTGTACCTTTAGCTGTAGCAAAAGAAGCTTTACGTTTAGCTGCACAAAAATTACCTATCACTACTAAATTTATTGTACGTAGAGATTACGTTGAAGAAGTGACTGCTAAATAATTGAATAACAAAACATTAAGCAAGTTTTAGTTGAACCGTTACTTTAATTAAAAAATGTTTAAAAGCCGGAATTAAGATCCGGAAAATAAAAACAAAAAGATAAAAAATGAAAAACAAGGACATATCAGCTTTATCAGATCAAGAACTTATTGAAAAGATAAAAGAAGAAAAAGCAGGATTAAATAAAATGACATTAAATCATGCTATTTCACCTGTAGAAAAACCGTCTGTTATCCGCATTAACCGCAGAAACGTGGCGCGTATGTTAACTGTATTAAATCAACGTAACAAAGCATCTAAATAACATTGCTTCATGGAAGAAAGAAATTTAAGAAAAGAAAAAATTGGTGTTGTAAAAAGTAACAAGATGGATAAGTCTATCGTAGTTGCTGTAATACGTAAAGTAAAACACCCTAAATACGGAAAGTTCCTTAAAAAAACCAGTACGTTCGTTGCTCATGACGAAAAAAATGAGTGTAACATTGGCGATACTGTAAAAATTGCTGAAACACGCCCTTTAAGCAAAACTAAGAACTGGCGATTGGTTGAAGTAATGGAAAAAGTTAAATAATTAGTGTTAATCGTAATAAAGAAATTTTAAAATGATACAGAACGAATCAAGATTAACAGTAGCAGATAACAGTGGCGCTAAAGAAGTGTTGGTTATCCGCGTATTGGGTGGAACTAAAAAACGTTACGCTACAATAGGAGATAAAGTAGTAGTAACCGTAAAACATGCTTTACCAAGCGGTAACGTAAAAAAAGGTACTGTTAGCAAAGCGGTTATTGTAAGAACTAAAAAAGAGATCAGCCGTGCTGATGGATCATATATCCGTTTTGATGATAACGCAGTAGTGTTATTAAATACAACTGATGAGATCCGTGGTACACGTATTTTTGGGCCTGTTGCCCGTGAGTTACGTGATAAACAATTTATGAAAATTATCTCATTGGCACCTGAAGTGCTTTAATTAAAAGAAATTTAAGTCATGTCAAAAATAAAATTAAAAAAAGGCGATACTGTTAAAGTAATTTCTGGCGAAAGCAGAGGTACTTCAGGAAAGATCGTTTCTATTGATGTTAAAAAACAACGCGCAGTTGTTGAAGGCGTTAATATGATCAGCAAAAGCGAAAAACCAAGCGCTAAGAATACTAACGGTGGTATCGTTAAAAAAGAAGGTTCTATCCATATCTCAAACCTAATGTTTGTTGAAGGTGGTAAAACCGTTCGTTTAGGTCGTAAACTAAATGAAAAAACTAAAAAATTAGAGCGTATCTCTTCAAAAACTAAGGAGGCAGTTAAATAATGGCAACAACAACCTATCAACCTCGTTTAAAAGGTAAATACAATGATGAAATTGTAGCAGCTTTGCAAAAACAATTTCAATATACATCATCAATGCAGGTTCCTAAATTGGAAAAGATCTGCTTAAACCAAGGTATTGGCGATGCTGTATCTGATAAAAAGATGATCGAACAAGCTGTAAAAGAAATGACCACTATTACAGGTCAAAAAGCTGTTCCAACATACTCAACAAAAGATATCTCAAACTTTAAATTACGTAAAGGCGTTGCTATTGGCGTACGTGTTACATTACGTGGCGATAAAATGTATGAATTCTTAGATCGTTTGATAGCAGCTTCATTACCACGTATCCGTGATTTTAAAGGTATTAATGATAAAGGATTTGATGGCCGTGGTAACTACACAATGGGTATTACCGAGCAGATCATTTTCCCTGAGATTGATATTGATAAAGTAAGCAAGATCCAAGGGATGGATATTACGTTTGTAACCAACGCAAACACAGATAAAGAAGCTCACGCTTTACTAACAGAATTTGGTATTCCTTTTAAAAAGAAAGAAAATAAATAATGGCAAAAGAATCGATGAAGGCCCGTGAGGCCAAACGTAAAAAATTAGTTGATAAATACGCTGCTAAACGCGAAGAACTAAAAAAAGCAGGCGATTGGACAGCTTTACAAAAGCTACCACGTAACTCTTCAAAAGTACGTATGCGTAACCGTTGTAAATTAACTGGTCGTCCTCGTGGTTACATGCGTACCTTTGGTATCAGCCGTGTTACTTTCCGCGAAATGGTGCTTTTCGGATTAATTCCAGGATTAACCAAATCGAGCTGGTAGTAAGCGTTTAAGCCTTTTTTTGCCGATGGGGCAAAAAGCTTGAAAATAAACTTGTGAGGTATGGTAATTAGTTGTATATTTGCCCCCTCAAAAAAATAAAATAAATTGTTTAATATAATTATTCTGGCAACGGAATAACATATAAACTTAAAAAAATGACAGATACAGTATCAGATTACTTAACGCGTGTTCGTAACGCGATTAAAGCAAACCACCGCATTGTAGAGGTTCCGGCTTCTAACCTTAAAAAAGAGATCACCAAGATCCTTTTCGAAAAAGGGTACATTTTAAATTACAAATTTGAAAGTACAGAAAATAACCAGGGCGTAATTAAAATTGCGTTAAAATACCATCCTGTAACAAAACAATCAGCTATCCGTACTTTAGACCGCGTTTCATCACCTGGTTTACGCAAGTATTCTGGCGTTGAAAAAATGCCACGTGTATTAAACGGTTTAGGTATTGCCATCATTTCAACTTCTAAAGGTGTTATTACTGATAAAGAAGCTAAGAAAATGAATGTTGGCGGTGAAGTTTTATGTTATATTTCATAATTTAAAGGAGGAAAATTAGCATGTCACGTATAGGAAAAGCCCCGATAGAGATACCAAAAGGAGTAGAGGTAAAGATCAGCAACGGTTTAGTAACCGTTAAGGGACCAAAAGGAGAATTAACTCAAAAAGTAGATATAGATATTACTGTAGTAATTGAAGATGGAAAAGTGTTAGTTACACGTCCAACTGATCAAAAACGCCACAGAGCATTACACGGTTTATACCGTTCTTTAATCGCTAACATGGTTAAAGGTGTAAGCGAAGGATATAAAACAGAACAGGAATTAGTAGGTGTGGGTTACCGTGCTTCTAATAAAGGTCAGATGTTAGAATTATCTTTAGGATACTCACACAACATCAACTTCCAGTTACCTGTTGAAATTAAAGTTACAACATCAGCAGAAAAAGGTCAAAACCCTAAAATAGTTTTAGAAAGTGCCGACAAACAATTAATAGGATTAGTTGCTGCAAAGATCCGTAGCTTACGTAAACCGGAGCCATACAAAGGTAAAGGTATTAAATTCGTTGGCGAAGTGTTAAGAAGAAAAGCAGGTAAATCGGCTTCTAAAAAATAATTAATATAAAAATTTAATCATCCTAAAAATTGTAGAGATGGCAGTAAATAAACAAGATAGAAGAACAAAAATAAAATTAAAGCTTCGTAAGAAAATTAAAGGTACTACGGCAGCTCCACGCTTAAGCGTGTACCGCAGTAATGCCGAAATATATGCTCAGTTAGTTGACGATCTTGGCGGAAAAACTTTATTAGCTGTTGGTTCAGTTGATAAATCAATTTCTAAATCAAAAGTTAACAAAATTGAAAAAGCAAAATTAGTAGGTAAGTTAATAGCCGAAAAAGCTGTTGCAACAGGAATTACAGAAGTAGTTTTTGACCGTAACGGATTTTTGTACCATGGTCGTATTAAATCGTTAGCCGAAGGTGCTCGCGAAGGAGGTTTAAAATTCTAATAAATAGCAAAGATGTCTAAAGAAGTAGTAAAACGCGTTAAATCAAGCGATATAGAATTAAAAGATAAATTAGTTGCCATCCAACGTGTAACTAAAGTTACTAAAGGTGGTCGTCACTTTAGCTTTTCAGCAATTGTTGTTGTTGGAAATGAAAAAGGAATTATTGGCCAGGGTTTAGGTAAAGCAAACGAGGTAACTGATGCCATTACAAAGGGTATTGAAGATGCTAAGAAAAGCTTAGTGAAGGTTTCTATCCTTCATGGTACTGTGCCTCACGCACAAGAAGGTAAATTTGGTGGTGCACGTGTTTTCTTAAAACCTGCAGCTCACGGTACTGGTGTAATTGCCGGTGGTGCGATGCGTGCCGTTTTAGAGAGCGTTGGTGTTACCGATGTGTTGGCAAAATCAAAAGGTTCATCTAACCCGCACAACGTGGTTAAAGCAACTTTAGATGCCTTAATGAAAATGCGCGACGCTATCAGCGTATCGCAACAAAGAGGTATTAAATTAGACAGAGTGTTTAACGGCTAAAAAAAATTAACAATGGGAAAAGTAAAAATAACTTTAGTTAAAAGTATGGCTAAGCGCACTCCGTCGCAAAAAGCTACAGTTGCTGCTTTAGGTTTAACAAAAACTCACAGCTCAGCAGTAAAAGAATCTAATCCTGCTATTGATGGCATGATCAGCAAAGTAAAACACGTATTAAAAATTGAAAATATTTAATTAAAATGAAATTAAACGGATTAACACCAGCAAAAGGTTCTGTAAAATCTAACTACCGCCGTGGCCGTGGCCAGGGTTCTGGTGGTGGCGGAACTGCAACACGCGGTCACAAAGGTGCTCAGTCACGTTCAGGCCACTCTAAAAAAGTAGGTTTTGAAGGTGGTCAAATGCCTTTACAACGTCGTTTACCAAAATTCGGATTTAAAAATATCAACCGTGTTGAATACAACGGTATTAATTTAGATGTGATCCAAAAATTAGTAGACACTAAAAAAGTTTCTGATATCAATCTTGATGTACTTATCGCAAACGGTTTAGCACACAAGAACGACCTTGTAAAAATATTAGGCCGTGGCGCTCTTAGCGCTAAAGTAACAGTAACAGCGCATGCTTATACTGAGACTGCTAAAAAAGCGATCGAAGAAAAAGGTGGTACCATAAATGAGACAAAATAATATATGAAGCGTTTTATAGATACACTTCGGAACATTTGGGCGATAGACGAGCTTAAACAACGTATTTTGGTTACGTTGGGTATGGTTCTTATCTATCGTTTAGGTTCTTTTGTAGTTCTTCCCGGAGTTAACGTAGATGCACTTGAAAGTGCTAAATCTGACGCTGGTGGAATTGTAGGTTTAATTAATATGTTTGCAGGTGGTGCGTTCTTACGCGCCTCTATTTTTGGTTTGGGTATCATGCCTTATATTACTGCATCCATTATTATCCAGTTATTGGGTATGGCTGTGCCGTATTTTCAAAAAATGCAGCGCGAAGGCGAAAGCGGCCGTAAAAAGATCAACCAGTACACCAGGTTCTTAACCATTGGTGTTACTGCAGTTCAGGCTCCGGGTTATATTGCTTCTATTAAATCTTCTGCGCCGGGTGCATTTACAGATCTTTCAACGTTTTGGTGGGTACAATCTATCATGATCTTAATTACAGGAACAATGTTTGTAATGTGGTTAGGGGAGAGAATTACAGATAAAGGTTTAGGTAATGGTATCTCATTGATCATTATGATCGGTATCATCTCTCGTTTACCATTCGCTTTCTTATCAGAGGTTAAATCAAGAACAGCCGGTAACGGAGGTTTAATTATCTTCTTGATTGAAATTGTGATCTTATTATTGGTAATTGTTGGATCTATATTACTTGTACAGGGTACACGACGAATACCGGTGCAGTTTGCAAAAAAAATTGTTGGTAACAAGCAATACGGTGGCGTTCGTCAATATATTCCATTAAAGGTAAACGCAGCGGGTGTAATGCCAATTATATTTGCGCAGGCTATTATGTTCATTCCTGCAGCTATTTCAGGTTTCTCTGGCACAGGTGGCGGTATCTTCTCCGAAAGATATGGTTTCTGGTACAATTTAATTTTCGCAGTATTAATTATCCTCTTCACGTATTTCTATACAGCTATCATGGTTAATCCAAACCAATTGGCTGACGATATGAAACGTAACGGTGGTTTTATTCCTGGTGTTAAACCAGGTAAAAAAACAGCCGAATTTATTGATCAGGTAATGAGCCGTATTACTTTGCCGGGATCTATTTTCCTTGCAGCAGTAGCAGTTATGCCTGCGTTTGCTCAAAAATTAGGGATAAACAGCTCTTTTGCCGATTTCTACGGTGGAACATCATTATTGATCCTTGTAGGGGTTGTATTGGATACTTTACAGCAAATAGAAACATATTTATTAAACCGTCATTATGATGGTTTAATGAAATCAGGTAGAATTAAAGGTCGTGGCGCCAATGCCATGATGGTACAACAAGGTTAATTAATATATGGCTAAACAAGCAAATATTGAAATTGACGGTACTATTGTAGAAGCATTAAGCAATGCAATGTTTAGAGTAGAGTTGGAGAATGGACATGTGGTAACAGCGCACATCTCAGGAAAAATGAGAATGCACTACATCAAAATTCTGCCAGGAGATAAAGTGAAGTTGGAAATGAGTCCGTATGACTTAACAAAAGCAAGAATTACTTTTAGATATAAATAGAATTTACAACATAAGAAATGAAAGTTAGAGCATCCATAAAAAAACGTAGCAACGAATGCAAGATCGTTCGTCGCAAAGGGAGATTGTACGTAATTAACAAAAAAAACCCAAAATTTAAACAAAGACAGAAGTAATTCTTATCTTTGCAAACCTTTATAAAATATTAGTCAAAAAGAATGGCACGTATAGCAGGTATTGATTTACCAAAAAACAAAAGAGGCGTAATAGGTTTAACCTATATTTACGGAATTGGCCGCAGCAGAGCTGCTAAATTATTAAGTGATGCAGGTATTTCGCCTGATAAAAAAGTTAGTGAGTGGAATGACGACGAGCAAAACGCACTTCGTACTGCCATCAATAATACTTTTAAAGTTGAAGGTGCTTTAAGATCTGAGACCCAATTAAACATTAAACGTTTAACTGATATCAACTGTATTCGTGGTATGCGTCACCGTAACGGTTTACCGGTTCGTGGCCAACGTACAAAAACAAATGCACGTACACGTAAAGGTAAACGTAAGACAATTGCTAACAAGAAAATGGCAGTTAAATAATAATTAATAAAAGAAATTAAGTTTTAAATAAAATGGCAAAACAACCAACAGCCGCAACCAACGCTAAAGCAGCAACACGTAAGCGTACCGTAAAAGTAGAAGCTACAGGCGAGGCTCATATTAATGCAACATTTAACAATATTATTATTTCATTAACCAACATTAATGGCCAGGTAATTTCTTGGAGCAGTGCTGGTAAAATGGGTTTCAGAGGTTCTAAGAAAAATACGCCTTATGCTGCGCAAATGGCGGCTGCAGATTGCAGCAAAGTTGCTCACGATGCAGGTTTACGTAAGGTAAAAGTATATGTAAAAGGCCCGGGTGCTGGTCGCGAAAGCGCTATCCGTACTATTGCAGCTTCAGGAATTGAAGTAGCAGAGATCATGGATATAACACCTATTCCTCACAACGGTTGCCGTCCTCCTAAACGTCGTCGCGTATAAAATAAAATATAAACAAACAGCCGGTCGTGAGTTTATACTCGCGATTTGGAGTTGTTAACCTATAGGGTTTTCAACTTAAATAATAAAAACAAAACAAACAATTATTTAAAATGGCAAGGTACACAGGTCCCAAATCAAAAATCGCGCGTAAATTCAAGGAGCCAATCTTCGGTCCTGATAAAGCGTTAGAAAAAAAGAACTACCCTCCGGGGCAACACGGCGCAGGTAAAAAACGCGCAAAACAATCAGAATATGCTATTCAGTTAATGGAAAAGCAAAAAGCTAAGTATACTTACGGTATCTTAGAAAAACAATTTGCCCGCACATTCGATAAAGCAGCTCGTTCTCACGGTATTACTGGTGAAGTATTGTTACAATTAATTGAAAGTCGTTTAGATAACGTGGTTTACCGTTTAGGAATTGCTCCTACACGTCGTGCAGCCCGTCAGTTAGTTTCCCATGCTCACATTACAGTTAACGGTAGTGTTGTTAACATCGCTTCGTTTACATTAAAACCGGGAGATGTTGTTGGTGTTCGCGAAAAATCTCAATCTTTAGAAGCTATTACTAACTCTTTGCAGGGTGCCGTAAATAAATTTCCTTGGTTGGATTTTGACAAAAACTCAATGACAGGCAAATTCATTAACCGTCCTGAACGTTCTCAGATCCCTGAAAACATTAAAGAACAGTTAATTGTCGAGTTGTACTCTAAATAAGAAAATAAATTAAATAACCTATATAAGTATTATAATATGGCAATATTAAACTTCGTAAAACCTGACAAGGTTATTATGATTAATTCAACTGAAACTTCAGGACAATTTGAGTTCAGACCTCTTGAACCTGGTTTTGGTATTACAATAGGTAACTCATTACGTCGTATTTTATTATCGTCGTTAGAAGGATATGCTGTAACAAGCTTGCGCATTGAAGGTGTTGATCACGAGTTTTCAACCATCAAAGGTGTTGTTGAAGACGTTACTGAAATAGTTTTAAATTTAAAACAAGTTCGTTTCAAAAAACAATTAGATAATCACGATACAGAAAAAATTACTGTTCACTTTGCAGGAAGTGAAAGATTCACTGCCGGTGATATTGGTAAGTATGTAAACGGTTTCCAGATCTTAAATCCTGATTTAGTTATCTTTAATTGCGATTCATCTGTTCGTTTAAAAATGGAATTAACTGTTGAGCGTGGCCGTGGTTACGTTCCTGCTGAAGAGAACAAAACTAACAGCGCACCAAACGGTACAATTTTTATTGATTCTATTTACACGCCAATTAAAAACGTAAAATACAATATCGAAAACTATCGTGTTGAGCAAAAAACCGACTACGAACGTTTGATCTTAGATATCGTTACTGACGGTTCAATTCATCCAAAAGATGCATTAAAAGAAGCCGCTAAGATTTTAATATTCCATTTCATGTTATTCTCTGACGAGAAAATTACATTAGATGCTGAAGAAAAACGTAATGAAGAAGAATTTGACGAAACAAGCCTTCACATGCGTCAATTATTAAAAACCAAGTTAGTTGACATGGATCTTTCAGTTCGCGCTCTAAACTGCTTAAAAGCAGCTGACGTTGAAACTTTAGGGGAACTTGTTTCTTTCAACAAGAACGATCTTTTAAAATTCCGCAACTTTGGTAAAAAATCATTAACTGAATTAGAAGACCTTGTTCAAACTAAAGGTTTACAATTTGGAATGAATGTTGTAAAATATAAATTAGATAAAGACTAAAATCGAATTAAAGATTCAGGATTATAAATTTTGAATCTTTAATTTTTAATTAAAATTGAAATGAGACACGGAGATAAAATAAATAATTTAGGTAGAAAAACCGCTCACCGTCATGCGTTGATGATGAACTTAGCTTGCGCGTTGATCGATAACAAGCGTATTTTTACAACATTGGCAAAAGCTAAAGCTTTACGTACTTATGTTGAGCCGCTTATTACAAAAAGTAAAGAAGATACAACTCACAGTCGTCGTGTTGCTTTCTCTTACCTGAAAAGCAAAGAAACTGTTAGCGAATTATTCAAAGAAGTTGCTGCAAAAGTTGCAAACCGTAATGGTGGATATACTCGTATCATCAAAACCGGTAACCGTTTAGGAGATGCTGCTGAAATGGCAATGATCGAATTAGTTGATTTTAACGATATCTACAGCAACGGTAAAAACGCTGCTGAAGGTACAGCTAAGAAAACTACACGTCGTAGCAAAGGTGGTGCTAAAAAAGGTACTGTAAAAGCTAAAAAAGACGATTCAGCAACTGCTGAAGCTTAATAAGCTGATCAAATTAAATTTAAAAACCCGTTTCGAGATCCGAAACGGGTTTTTTGTTTTTAAATGCTCTATAAGCTTTTGTTTTTATAGTGAAGTGAATATCTGTTCAACGGCTAATTTATGAGAGCTTAAAATGGTTTTTATTGTTGTTTAAACGCGGCTGTATATTTATGTTTTTACTTTACATGCGTTGCTTTAAAAATTCACTTCCGTTAAGATATTTTTTTGTACGGGCAAATTATAAATGATCAATTTTCCGGTGTCATTACCTAACCCACGATAGTACATAAACTTTTTCTGGATTCCAGTTTTGCCAAAGACAAATGGGATACTGATGGTAATGACCTGCTGTTTAGCTAATTTAAAAAAACGCATTTCTATATTTTTTATTGACTCAATAAACCTGCCAGTTATAAACTCAACTAGCTCAATTATCATGACACGTTTTAAAATTTACATTTTATCATTAACTTTAATAATATGAATGCCAAAATAATTTAACACCGTAAAATTTGCTTGTTATGTTTTTTATACTACATTTATTAAACAAATTGTCTCTTCCTTAAAATGAAAAAAATAAGTACTATAATTTTTTTGTTTATAAATTCGCTTGTTATTAGGGCACAAGCAACGAGCTCATTAAATCTAGTACCAAACGGAGGTTTTGAAGATACGATTGCTTGTCCGCCAACAAATAGTCAATTGGGTTATGCAGTCGGTTGGATTTCGCAGCACGGGACCCCTGACCTCTTTTCTACTTGTAATAATGATGTTCAGGTAAACGTTCCAAATAATTTTGCGGCAGTAAGATTGCCGTATGAAGGAAATAATTATGCAGGAGTGTTTACTTTTTCAAAAGGTAATTTTCCTAATTTTTGGTCGGAAACTTTTTTCATTCGACTCAAGACCCCTCTTACTATTGGGCAAAAATATTTCTTTTCTATGAAAGTTTCTTTAGCCGATAGCTGTAATTGCGCAACAAATAATTTAGGAATGTATTTAACTAAGGATTCAAGTAACTATATCTCTAACCCCAACTCCAACGATTATCCCAATTATGCAAAAATAAAAGCCACAAATAAAATCCTAAGTTCTGCTTGGACAAATTTATCTGGCAAATTTATTTCTGATTCAGCCTATAAGTTTCTCCATGTTGGAAATTATTTTAATAATTACAATACAGATACAATTATTACAACAAATTTTATTGGTGTAAACATGGGTAATTATTCCTTTCCAATAAGTGCCTGCTTATCTTATTATTTAATTGATGACATCCGATTATCAACAGACTCTGTTTATGTAGTTACTTCTATTCAAGACCTAAAAAATTTAAAAACACAACCTGACTTTATAATATATCCAAACCCTGTTATAGATGTTTTTTCGCTAAAATTTAGCAGCGAAGAGAAAAGAAAAATTTGTTTGATAAGTTCCATTTCATCAGAAGTTGTCTATGAGGAAACGACTCTTTCCAAAACAAAAGAAATTCCTACAAAACATTTACCAAATGGATTGTATTTTTTAATAGTAAAGCGAGAAAATTCAACCACGACAAAAAAAATAATTATTAACCACTAAAAAAAGAAGTATGAAAGTAAAAATTGTCATTTTAAGTTTTTTCATAGTTGCATTTTGTCATGATCAGGAGAAATACGATATTGATGGAAACAACGCTTACTCCGAGAAGAAATTAACCGAAATTTAATTTGCAATCATCCTATAAAAGTTATATCTTTTATTTATGAAAAAAACTCTGTGTCTATTTATACTATTTATTTGTATTTTACAATTTACAAAAGCACAACAGAATTTGGTGCCAAATCACTCGTTTGAAATAAAAGACACTTGCCCTGATAATACATACCCTGATAGTCCAGCTCATTTTGCTAAAGATTGGTTTGAAATAAGAAATTCTCCGGATTACTTTACAGTTTGTAATAATATTAATCCGAATTATAACGTGCCGAATAATTCCTTTGGGTTCCAATGTCCAGCAAACGGCAGTTCATATCTTGGTCTTTATACCTTTGTGTCTCCTACTTTGAATGGATGTGTAAACGAGTTAGCTGCGGCTAAATTAAATGATTCATTGGTTAAAAACACCAAATATTACATTTCATATAAAGTTGTTAGTTCAAATGGGATAACCGGATTCCCGATGCAATATGCAACTTCAAAACAGGGGATGAAATTATTTACAAAAAAACCTACCTACGTAAATGGATTTTCTAACGATAATTATGTAAATAATTTTTCTCAGATATACACTTCCCTAGTTATTTCAGACACGCTCAATTGGACCACAACAAAGGCTTCATTCATAGCCGATAGTAATTATAAATATGTTTCTATTGGAAGTTTTTTTAATTACGGTGGATCAGATACAACTAAAGTATATAGTGGAAACGGCATTCATTCAGCTTATTATTATTTTGATGATATTTGTTTGTCGACGGATTCTTTAACTTGTAATATTAATGTTCAAAGTCAATGTGTAATTTATACTGCTTTAAATGATTATAATAGAAAAAACAGTGGAGAAGTATCAGTTCATCCAAATCCATCTAATGGATATTTCTATATAAAAGGAATCAAAAATAATTTAAAGTGGGAATTATTGGATATTGAAAGTAACATAATTCGTTCAGGAAATATTTCAAAAGATGAGCATATTAAAATAAACGATTTACCCGAATCAGTATACGTACTGCAGTTATATACAGAAGAAGGCGTACTAAGAAAAAAAATAATTGTTAAACATTAAAACTAAAAATTTATGAATAAATTATGTTTGATTTTCGGGCTTTTTAGCCTGAGTACAATTTCTGTTGCACAGGATAAATGGGACACTGATGGTAATACAGGAATAGGAAATAATGCGAAACTTGGTCCAAAAAACAATAAGGGCTTCAATATTATAACAAATAACCAGCCTGCAGTTAATATAGCAAGTGATGGAACTTTTAATTTTATTAAACCGGTTTTCTTTACTAATAAAGTAAGTTTTGACAGCCTAGTTGTAAACAAGTATATTCATGCAGACAGCATTAAAACAAGAATTTTAAAAGTAGGTAACAGTTCGTTAGTTTTAGGAGGGTTCCCCCAACCCGGCAGTGACAACATACAATCCACTCAAGGAGTAATAAATTTAGGTAATTCGACCCCCGCTACATTTCCAAATATTAATGTATCAATTGGATCACAATTTTTAGGCCCATTCACTGCGGCGCGAGCAAAATTATTTGTAAATGGCCGTACGGGTTTAAACATAGCAAATCCACTAAGTACATTAGGTGTTGGCGGCAATCAATCAGTGGGTGCTGGTTTTGCAACATTAAACGCGCCAGTAAATGGTTTAATTACCGAGGGCTTCACAGGAGCAGGCACATCAAACCCTTTAAGGCAACTAGATGTTTTTACACCGGGCAATGTTCCTCAAATGCGTGTTACGCGTTTCACAAACACACAGTTTACAGATATTAATGTAAATAATAGCGGCGATTATATTTTACTACCAACTAATACTTCTTTAGTTGGCAATGCGCAACAACGCTTTGTTGGTATACAAACTAACACACCGGGAAATACTTTAGAAATAAACTCGCAATTAGTAAGTGCAGCAACAGTTAACGGCGGTCCTGTAGCTCCTACCTTTGGTCCGCCAACAGGCGCAAGCGGTTTAAGGTTTTCGGATCTTAACAGCACAAGTATTCCACAAAATAATACAAGCGGCAAAGTGCTAAGCGTTAATGCAGCAGGTGATGTTATTTTAGTACCCGATGGTGGCACAGCGGGACCGGGCGGTGCAACTGCAAAAAATGGTTTAAATGTTACAGTTGGTGCACCCGATGTTGAGTTGGGCGGTAATTTAATACGCCACACAGATGTTATAACAAACAACACCGGTGGTACGCCTTTTGATATGGTGTTTAATGGCAATGGCCAGTTTGGTTTTGGAGAGGGCCTGGCAGCAGGTTTCTTAAATCCCGATGCAAAAATAAACGCCAATAACAATACAAAACGCATTACTATGCAGGTAGAAAATAACAATGGTACAACACCTGCTACCCTAAATAACGAGGCAGGGCATTTTGTTGCCAAGGGTATTAATAACGGCTGGTTTAACGTGGGTATTTATGGCGAGGCGCAAAACAGCAGCGTATATAATATTGGCGGTATATTTTCGGGTGCCAGCGCCGCGGGCTCTATAAACTATGGTATTTCTGCTAATGCAGCAAACGCGCCAACCAATTTTGGACTAGCAGCAACGGCAAGTGGCGCAACCGGTGATATAAGCAACCAGGGAGCTGTAATAAACGCATCGCTTGGGCAGTTTGTATATGGCATTAATAATGTAGCTAATGGAGACGCTAATACACAAGATCTTATTGGTATTTCATCAGCTATTTCGTCAGGTAATAACACAGGGGTTTTAAAATCAATTGCAATTGCCGGCATAAACAATAGTCAATCAGCAAGTTCAAAGAATGGCGTTCAGGGCGTTATAGATCAAAGCAATACAACAGGCAATGTTGCGCTTTCGGGTATTGTTGGTTTTAACGGTTATTATTCAAATTCAATTAACCACCCGGTAACTAATAACATTGCCAACATTGCCGTTTATGGCGGCTTTGCAGGTAATAACCCCATTTTTTCTAAAACTTTACTCGATAATCTTGCGGGTTATTTTGATGGCGATGTATATATTGGTGGTGGTTTTAATATAACAAGCGGTGGTTTTGCCTTAACATCCGATAGCCAGTTTAAAACCAATATAAATGCGCTAGGCAGTACAAAAGCAATTATAGCCCTGTTGCAACCAAAAACATTTTATTTTGATACAACTAATTCATATAACATAAAATTTGATCATAAAAAACAATATGGCTTAATTGCACAAGACGTGGAGCAAATTTTACCAGAACTGGTTAGCGCAAAAATAAAATATGCAAAAAAAGACAGTGTTGGTAATACAATTGAAGCAGGTACCACCTACAAAGCCCTTAATTATAATGCTTTTATTGGTATTTTACTGGCCAATGCCAAAGAGCAAAATAACCGAATTGATAGTTTAATTAATGCTCTAAACAATAGCAATGCTCGTGAGGGATCATCTGCAACACCACTTAATATTGAACAGCAAGTGAAAAATATTAGCCTGCAAAGCGTTACTTTAAGCAATGCTGATGCAATTGTGTTAGACCAGAATCAGCCTAACCCTTTCAGCGAAAGTACCGTTATAAAATACAATGTTCCCGAAAAATACAGCTACGCGCAATTAATTTTCACAACTGTTGAGGGTCGCATTTTAAAAACAATTGATATTGCTAAAAAAGGCGCGGGCGAAATTACGGTTTACGCAAACGATCTAAGCAACGGCATTTATAATTATACTTTAGTGGTAGATGGTAAAACAATCGACAGTAAAAAAATGATAAAACAAAATTAAATTAGTAATGATAAAAACCCGTTTCGAGATCCGAAACGGGTTTTTTATTTTAATACTTTATGCGGTTTATTTTAATTGGATATGAATTTACTCTATTATCAATTTACTCGTGCTTAAAAGCTTATTATTCTCCATTAAAACGCAATTGTAAATCCCTTTAAAAAGATTATTTGTATTGATCTTATTTTTACCAAAAATCAGATACTGTTCATGTACCTTTTGTCCGAGCGTATTGTAAATTCTCACCTCTCCATTTTTTAACTCTTTTTCAAGCACTAAATTAAAAGATCCGCTATTCGGATTTGGATAGATCACAAACGATCTTTCTCCATTTTTCAGCTCGTTAAAGCCTAATGTGCTCACGCAGGGAACAAAACCTATAGAATTATCCCAAAGATCGGTTTGCGGCGTTCTTAAACCAGCCTGGCTGCCATTTGGTGAAGCTTTTATTTCAATATAGGGATCAACGGAAGCAGTATATTGCGGCCATGTAACAAGGCCCACACCATTAGGGTCTCCTGTATTGGCAAAATTAACCCAATAGCCTAGCATTGCTTTTTGAACCGAATCATCCTGCGGTTTAAATAACGGCCCGCTTCCTGCCGTAGCATTTTCCCAGTTATTAAAAACATAAAACAATTCCATGCCATGATAACTGCCTAGTGGTGTAAGAGGAGCAAAGGTGTGTTTATGTGAGAAAAAATAACGCCACACGGGTTGTGTTTGATTTAAACTAACACATTGCGCCGTTCTTCTTGATGTTGCTGTAAATTGCGCATCCGTTAAAATGCCAATATACGATTGCCTTGCTTGTGTTGTATTGCTGCCCGGTGGATAAAGCGTTGTAGCCTGTGTCTGCAGGCTGGAAGGAACGCTGGCGTTTATCAGGGCTGTTACCATTGCAGGAACAACTGTTGGTGGCGCCGAAAGACTCATCTCATCTGCATTTGAGCCTAACATTAAGGGTACTTTATTAAAATTGCCGCTCTGTATTAGTTGAGTTGGAAAATCAGTAAAGGTGACATTATCTTTTACCACCTGCCAGTTCATACCAACTGCACCACCTATTAACGGCGACACTTCATTTTTAATGACGCTATCGCTTGGCAACGTGCGCATAAATGCAATTTTTTGCACATCAGTGCCAGCCGTTGTAAAACTATCTACGAACGAAATACCTTTATTTTTTATAGTATTATAATCGCCAATTACCGGTGTGGCGCTTTGTATACAAGCTCTCTCAAATAAGCCCGCTGCCAATGGTGTTAATAATAAATTTCCTACATTCACGCCACCGGCACTCTCTCCAAATATCATTATCTTGTTGGGATCGCCACCAAAATTAGCAATGTTATTTTTTATCCATGTTAATGCCAAAACCTGGTCCATTACTGCGTAATTGCCCGAAACGTTATTTGTATTCTCCTGTTCTAAACCCGGGTGTACCAAAAAGCCCAGTGGCCCTAATCTGTATTGAATAGTAACAACAACCGCGTTACCTCTTTGTGCCATGTTTTTACCAAAAAACATTTGTGTGCCTCCACCATCTTCGCTGGCGCCACCTTGCTGGTTACCGCCACCGTGTATAAATACCAGTACAGGCCTTGTGCCTGCCCCTGTTTGTGGTGTCCATATGTTTAAATATAAACAATCTTCATTGCCGGTAAGTGTGTAAGAAGAACTGCCCTGCGTGAATTTTTTTTGCGGACAAACAGGTGCAAAGCTGTTGGTGATTAACGCACTTGACCATGAATCTGGGTTTTGTGGTGCTTTCCAGCGTAGGGAGCCAACAGGTGGTTTGGCAAATGGAATGCCCAGGAATTGAATTACCGAACCATTTATACTGCCCTGTACGGGGCCAAATTGTGTGGTAACGGTTTGCGAACTTACAGATGAAAACAGTATTGTAAATAATAATAATGGGAGAAAAAAAATGGATTTCATGACACTGGGTTTATGTGTTTAATGTTAGACGATCTTTTTGCCAAAAGGTTTAATCTATAGGTCTATTTGTTTAAAATTTCAAAGTATGATCTACCAAGTTAAAATTAGAAAAATAAAGCGAAGACCCAAATTTATTTGGTCAGGTTTATCTAATTTATAACCAATTGTTTGGTGTAAATATTACGGCAAGTATAGGTAACACGGGGCGTATACCTGTAAAATTTAGTGTCTATCGTAAAACTATTCTTTGTTGCCGATAAAGTACCTGATGCAGTGCTGCTATGATCATAATCCGGACTCCAATGATGAATAGTTATAGAATTGCCGCTTAGAGAAGTGATAGGTACAATTTTTTCTGCTCCAATATTTAAGAACATCAGGTCAAAATAATTTTTGGCCGGATTGGCCCATACAGAGGCTGTATAATTTTGAGAACTGTTTGTAGAAATTGGCCCCGCAGTAGTTGTACAGGTGCAGGCGACATTATAATTGCCATTTAAAAAAGTGGTTGGGTTTTCGATCACATGAATGGTTCTCGTAACAGTTGCTAAAGTCTTTCCTTCACTGTTTTTAGCATTGTACTTTAAGTAACAGGTACCCGGAAGCTTTGTATCAACAATTCCACTAATATCTGTCACTTTAATAAAATCACCATCGTTTACCCATCTGTCATTATTATCTTCAAAAAATTTTGCACCCGGATCAAAGTAGGTTGTATAAAGATAAGCCGTATCAACACAATTGCCCTGTAAAACAATTTCAGGAAGTGGTATAACAGGATTTATTTCTTCCTGCTCGCAACTCAGCATTGCAAAAGCAATCAGTAAAAAATATATAAAAGAAATTTTCATGAACAAACTTTCTTTGTATTAGCAGCCTCCATTCCTTTTATTCAGGTAAGTTTTGTATTGCTTACTAAGATCATCTGCATAGGGGTCTCTGATTGGATAGATAACTTCTTCCTTTTTTACTTTAACCGAAATAGCTTCTTTGTTTTGTTCTTCTTTATTGCAGGCCGTGTCTTTTTTGCAGCTTAACAGCGCAATGGTAAATGCTATACTTAAAATAATTGTTTTCATAGGTTTTTATTTTAATGGTTTATTTAGCCTGAGTTGCTTTTATAGAGAGCACATATTTGTAAACGGCATCAGTTTGCTCGGTGTTTAATTTTGCCATTTCTGCCATTTCGGTAATAATGCTTTTCCATCTCGATGTTTCACGTTTATAAATATTCTTTGCACCATGGCAATTAACACACGGGCCAACTGTATATAACATGTGACCAATTTTTAATTTTTCTAAAGTCACATCACTAAATTGCTTTTGTATGGCTACCAGCTCATTTTCTCCTGGGGCATAAACACCATCTTTTGATGTAGTTGGGTTTGAAAAAATAGAAAAGCCTGTTGTGGTTTTTACAGAATCTGTTTTAGCAGTGCTTGTAGTAGTTGCTGTAGCAGTTGTATTTTTTTTCGATTTACATCCTTCTATAATTGCCAATAACGTAAAAGTTATTAAAATCAGTTTGGTTGTCTTCATGCTTTTATTTTTAGCGATAAACAAATATAAAGCAATCAAAAGGTAAATGTTGTTAGTGACTCGTTATTACCTTGTTAACGACTTGTTAACGCTAAATATTTACGATATAAAATCGTTATTTTTGAGATACATTAATGAAGCTAAACCGCACTTACTTATTCATCGCCATTTCATCTATTGCTCTTGTAATAGTATTGATCATACAGGTTAACTGGATACTGGAAACCGCTAAAATAAAAGAAGAACTCTTTACAGAAAAAGCAAATATTGTACTTTCGAAAACCACCGAAGCACTTTCTTTAGATTCAGGTACAGTTAAAAATATTGGGGCATATGAACAGTCGTTTGGTTGTATTGTTATTAATGCCTGTAAAACAAAAGAAGTTTGTATAAGTACGCCCGACATTAACAAGATAGATTCTTTATTTAAGCATTTTATGAGTTTTTATAATTTTCATCTTGATTATTCGTTTGTAGTTGTAAAAGATGCACCTGGCGGTGCTAAAAGTGAGAATAGTTTTACAAATAACATTTACCGTAAACGTTTGCAGGAATTGGCAAATAAAAGCGGCTTAGAGTTGGTGCTTATTATTCCGGATAAAGAAACTTTTATTCTCGAAGAAATGGGTACGCTTTTTATTACCTCGGTAATTTTAATTTTGGTTGTATTGGTTTTATTCTGGAGAACCACTTTATCGTTAATGAAAGAAAAGCAAATTTCAGAACATACAACTGATTTTTTAAATAACATGACGCATGAATTTAAAACCCCTTTAACAAACATTGCTTTAGCATGTAAAATGATTATAAAAGAACCGGTAATTAAACAGGAAGATAAAATAAAAAATTACTCGGGAATAATATTGGATGAAAATGAAAAATTAAGATTGCAGGTTGAACAGGTTTTAAGTATGACAGCACTTGAAAGAGGAGAGATACCAATACAAAAAACGGAATTAAATATGCATGCCCTTATTAACGATTGCATAAAATGTATTAATATACAAGTAGAGAATAAGCAAGGCGAAATAAAAGTAAACTTAAATGCAGAACAGTTTTTAATTTCAGGAGATAAAACTCATCTTACAAATGCGTTGTGTAACCTGATAGATAATTCGGTTAAATATTCAAACGATAAGCCTGAATTAGCAATTCAAACATTTAATAGTTACGATAATTTAATGATCGTTTTTACCGATAATGGCATTGGAATAGAAGAGAAGTATCATGAAAAGGTATTTGATAAATTTTTTAGAGTGCCAACCGGCAATACTCATAATGTAAAAGGTTTTGGGCTTGGTTTAGCCTATGTAAAAAAGATTATCGAATTACATGGTGGAACAATTAAGTTAAACAGCGAAGCAGGAAAAGGCACAACATTTACTATCAGCTTACCAAATGCATAAAGAAAAACTTAAAATATTACTGGCCGAAGATGATCTGCATTTGGGAATGTTGCTGGTTGATTATTTAGAGACGGAAGGCTTTGATGTAAAGCTTTGTAAAGATGGTGAACTGGCTCTAAAAGCCTTTCAAAACAGTGTATTTGATATTTGTTTACTGGATGTGATGATGCCAAAGCTCGACGGATTTTCTTTAGCAAAAGAAATGAATATAAAAGATAAAAAGATTCCCGTTATTTTTATTACTGCCAGATCTTTAAAAGAAGATAAATTAAAGGGTTACAACCTTGGAGCGGATGATTACATTGCCAAACCTTTTGATGAAGAAGAATTGCTCTGGAAAATTAAAGCGTTAATTCGCCGCATTCCTGAAAGTAAAACGGAAACTTTTACTGAAATTTGTTTAATTGGAAAATATACTTTCGATTTTAATAATCAATCCTTAAGTATTAATAATAAAACAAAACGGATTACCGAAAAGGAAAGCGATATTTTGAATTACTTATCAAAGCATCGCAATAAAATAATAAAGCGCGAAGAAATGCTAAAAGATCTTTGGGGCCAAAATGATTATTTTTTTGGCCGAAGCCTGGATGTATTTATTACCAAAATGCGAAAATATTTAAAGGAAGACCCTGCCATAAATATTGAAAATGTTTTTGGTGTAGGCTTTATTTTTAATGTGCCGGTTAAATAATTTCCTAAACCTTTTTCAAAATTGTTCGGCGTATAGAGGTAGTGATAACGAGATACTTTCCCTTTTTTGTAAATGTTCGGTAAGTGTGATCATCAAGAATTAAATAGCCTTCTTTTGTTATCCCAATAATTGTGGCGTCACAATAGCCACTTAACGTTCTAATCGTTAAAAATCTGCCGTTTAAGATTTTAAAACGTTTGTTTACACTTGGAAAGTCTTTAATGTTTTTGATTACAGAAACAAAACGTTTTGCCGTAAAATTCACACAACCTTTAGCTTCCTTTTGCTCATTAATTATAGTTTCATTTCTATAATATATTTTAGAGTTGGGTAATATACTGTCTTTAAGCGCAAAAAGCCCATGGTCAATAATTTACCAGTGCCCTATTAATTTTTCGATCGCAAAATTATGTAGTGTTGAATCCATTTGCACATGGCCTAAAGATGTATTAAAACAAAAGCGGCCAGGGGTAGTATCCGTTTGTAAAAAAACACAGGTTTGACATTTGTTTGCGGTGCGCGAATAAACTTTATTTAAAGCATCATGATCTTTTTCCCAATAAGTGCTATCCAGCCTGGGTTTATATATATGATCAGTCAGTGCTATTTTCTGGCCAAGATTGAGTAATGAAATAAAAAGAAATAAGATCTGAAAATTGATTTTTTTCATTTAATTTTTGTAATTATAACAGTGATTGTAAAAACTAATTACATCTCACTAACCAAAATACTTTCTTTCATTCTAATGCCTCTTTCTGTTCTTTCAAGGCTTACACATTCAATTGTAGGGTCGTGCTCAAAAAATAATTTCCAGTTGTTTTCTAACGCTTTGTTTAAGATCAATTCTTTTTCCTGTATAGTTGCCAATGGGCGCATGTCGTAACCCATTACGTATGGTATAGGAATATGCCCTGTACTTGGAATAAGATCGGCCATATAAGCTATAGTTGTATCCCTATAATTAATTATTGGTAGCATCATGGCTTCGGTATGCCCATTCACTTCTAAAAATGTTAAGCCAGGTATTAATTCTGTATTACTATCAATAAAATTCAATTGCCCGCTTTCCTGTATGGGCATAATGTTCTCTTTTAAAAAGCTTGCTTTTTCTCTTGCGTTCGGATTTATGGCCCAATTCCAGTGCTTTTTATTGCTGTAATATTTTGCATTCTTAAAAGCGGGTTCCAGTTTTGTTCTGTCCTTGTTATATTTTATGCTTCCGCCGCAATGATCAAAATGTAAATGCGTCAATACCATATCCGTTATATCATCACAGGTAAAACCATATTTATTTAATGATTTTTCTAAAGTATCGTTGCCATGTAAATAATAATACCCAAAAAATTTAGCATCCTGTTTCGTACCCATGCCGTTATCTATCAATATCAATCTATTACCTTCCTGTATTAGTAAGCATCGCATAGCCCAGCTGCACATGTTGTTATCATCTGCAGGGTTTAACTTGTTCCAAATTGTTTTTGGCACTACACCAAACATAGCGCCGCCATCTAATTTAAAATGTCCTGAATTTATAGAGTAGAGTTTCATAAGCGTATAAAATGTTGATGCTTTGAAGGTACGCTTTTGTTCTAAAACAAAAAACCCATCCTAACAAGGATGGGTTTTTTGTTTTTTTTAATTTGGTATTAATGTGCAATAACAACTTTCTTAACCACTTTTTCTTTAGTGTTAGATACCTCAATAAAATAAATACCATCAGGCCTGTTGCTCAGGTCAATGTTTATCATATTGTTGGTAACGTTCTCAAGTTTGTTTGTTGAGATCAATTGGCCAAGAGGGTTAATGATGGTTACATTAACATTTTCCTGTTTGGGTAAAGTAAATATTAAATTCACTAAACCACTGCTGGGGTTTGGCATTACTGTAATGTTAGAGTTAAATACAGTAGTATTTTCCTGGATTCCAACAACCGGTCTGCAGGTAATTTGAGGTAAAATAGCTAATTGTATTTTTGCATTTCTACCATAACGCATAGTTCTCCAATTATTGCTGAATTGTAGTACCCAACTGCTTGAATCGTTTGCTGAGTGAGTTTTTGTATTGCTAAAAATCCTGATCGAGTCAGCTGGTGTACCGTAAGGAGTTTGCACAGAGGCAAAGAATCCACTTGCAGGTATTTGCAATGGCACAGGCAGATCAAATTTGTGAGGTATGATTTTTGTTGTAGTAAATGTATAAGTTGGCGAACCACAATATTTAATAGTAACTGTTTTGGTTGTATTTGCCATTATTTTACCAAGACTATCTGCTTTTTGACCAATAAGGGATGTTGAACCAGGACCTGTAGAAGGCGTGCCACCATATAGTTTACAAACTATTTGGGTTCCTAAAGCGCCTTTGGTTCCTAAACTATCAAATAAAACAATTACACTGTTAACCTGTGGTAAAGGTGTATCGCTATAGGTAGTTCCCGGAAAGTATTGGGCAAATTCTTTGTCCTTATAGCAGTTTGTTCCCGTTAAGAAGCCTGCATAGCCGGATTGGCAACCTAGTACAAGTGAGCTTGTTGGAGCAGCATAACGTGTTAATGTATCTGTAATATCTATCATACATAATGTATCAATACAAACTGCCGGTTTTGGGCAAACAGAAAGCGGGCCTACCTGCATTGAATAAGTAGATGTATTTACTGTGTTTGTAGCGGTTAAATAAAGGGTATAAACGCCTGCGTTGCCAAAAGTAATAGCGGGTGATGCTACGTTAGGATTTGGCGCAAAAGTAACCGAGGTGGGAGAAGCACTCCACGCAAAAGTTGGAGTTGGGCCGCCAGTTGAAGTATTATTTGGTGTGATTGGTAAGCCATAGCAAGGATTATCAAGTGAAAAATTTGCAACTGCCGGACCCGGAGTTGGAGGAGTAGTAGTACATAAACCATGAGTACCTAATAAATTTCTAAATGTACCCTGACTCATACACGTTTGCATACGTGCTTTTTGATCGTTGGTAAACATATACATACAAGGATCATCTGAATAATCCATAAAATTCATAGTCATTTCACCGTTAGGACTTGAACCCGCACCACATTGATTAACACCGAACGGATGGGTTTTGCAACCAAAGTTAGATGTTTTTGCGGTGGGTGTATCGTTACAAAAATCGGTTAAGCAGTTTCCATCACCCCAAACGTGGCGTAATCCAAGCCAATGACCTAATTCGTGTGTAGTCGTGCGACCTAAATGATAAGGTGCAGAGCCGGCTGCGGAGCCAATACTGCCAAAATAGTTATGCCCCATTACAACCCCGTCTGTAGTAGCAGTTCCTCCACCTGTTACTCCAGGTAATGTTGTGCCTGCCGGAAATGTAGCATAACCAAGTAAACCATTCTGTAATTTACAAACCCACATATTGCAATATTTTGTAGGGTCCCAAATTGTTGCCGGTTTAATGTTATTGTTTATTGTTCCGGTTGGAAAGCCACTAGCGGGTACTGATGTAACACCGGTAATAGATGTTGCTAATACGCGATCAATACCTGGCTCTGCCATTGTACCACCTGTTGGATTAGTTACAGCTAAACACCATGTTATGCCCGTATTGGCAATTACGGGTTGAAAAACAGAAGGACAACTGGTAACAAATGTTCCGGTTCCTGCAAAATCAGCATTTAAAATAGCGATCTGATCCTGCACTTGTGCCTGTGAAATATTATCACCAACACCAACAGCGCCACCCGAATGTATAACGTGAACCACTACCGGAATAACATAATTTGGCATTTGTAATTTATTTGAAACAAGGTGCTGTTTGTATTCTTCAACTTTTTTATTGAACCATTCATCCCACTGTTGAGAAGGAGTTTCGGTACCACAACGTTGGAGTGTTGTAGCGTTTTTTTCGTTTTGAGCAGTTAAACAAAAGCTGAAAAACGCTAAACCAGATATAAGTAATTTTTTGATCATGTGATTTTTATTTAGTTCGATAAATTTATGAAAAAGCAATTGTCCCGCAAATTTTTTTACTCAGCCAAAAACACTTTTAACTCATTTGGCTTCTAAATATTTAGATTTTTTTGTACAGTCAAATTTGTTGCGTAAATGTTAAAAACACTATTTCAAAATAACAAATGCTTAACCTTAAATAAATTATACTTTGTTTAAGCGGGCAAATTTTAAAAGCAAATTTTTAGATCCTTCTTTCTCAAACTGAATTGTGGCCTTTGTTTCAGGCCATGCCCCCTCTAATAAAACCACCTGGCCTTTTCCAAATTTTTCATGTAAAACAATATCCCCCTGTTGTAATGAACGGTTTAATTCAAGATTAACCGGGGTAGAAGTAGAGCTGCCAAATTTTGCATTAATACTTATTGTTTTTTTTGCCGGAGGATTAAAATTTAAAGTAGATCCTTGTTTAGATGGCGAATTAAAATTTTTATTTTTTCCAAAACCAATTTCCTTCTTTGTTCCGTCACTATAATCACCTCTAAATTTATCAAATGTCTTATCACCAAAGGGATTAATGGGTTCTTCCTCAGGATAATCTAAATATTTGCTGTCTATCTCATCAATAAAACGGCTTGGCTCGCAATACAAAACATTACCATATCGGTAACGCATAGTTGCAAAGCTAAGTGTGGCTTGCTTTTCGGCGCGTGTTATTGCAACGTAAAACAAACGCCTTTCTTCTTCAAGATCACTTCTGCTATTTAAAGATAGTTGGGATGGAAATAAATTTTCTTCTAAGCCAACAACATAAACATACTTAAACTCCAATCCTTTAGCTGCGTGAATAGTCATCATGGTTACTTTATCAGAATTCTTTTCATCATCTTTATCTGTGTCTTTATCCGTCATCAGGGTTATCTCCTGCATAAATTCATCTAAAGTTTTTATGGCATTATCTGAGGCTTCCGCAAATAAATTTGTTTCATCTTTTTGCAATGATGATTTTATAACATCGTTCAATTCTTCTTCCTGTGGCGTGCGAGGCTGTTCAACAAAATCTTTTATACCATTTAGTAATTCCTGTATGTTTTCGTAGCGGCTAACTCCTTCAGGTGTTTTATCGGTATATAATTCTTTAATGATACCGCTGTTCACTGCAATTTGATTTCCTAATTCAAACGCATCTTTATAAGGCAATAGCAAACTGTAAGATTTTATCTGCGTTACAAAGTCATTTATTTTTCCGGCAATACCAGCATTAATGCCCATACCTGCATTAAAATCCTTTAAGTTGCTTATCACTGTCCACATGCTTATATCATGTTCTGCGGCAGCAACGGTTATTTTGTCAATTGTGCTTTGGCCGATGCCACGTGCGGGATAATTAATAACTCGTTTTAAGCTTTCGTCATCGTTATTATTTATTGCGAGACGATAATAGGCGAGGGTATCTTTAATTTCTTTGCGTTGATAAAAGCTTATACCTCCATAAATTTTGTAAGGCACATTTAATCTTCTTAATGCTTCTTCAAAAGCGCGTGATTGAGCATTGGTGCGATAAAGAATAGCAAAATCGCTATTCATGGCTTTTTCGTTCATGCGTGTTTCAAATAATGAAGTAACTATTTTTTGTCCTTCTTCATTATCTGTACCGGCTTTTATTATTTTTATCTTGGTACCGTCTTCATTATCGGTAAATACATTTTTTTTAAATTGTTCTTTATTGTTGGCAATAATATGATTGGCCGCACCAACTATTGTTTTCGTGCTTCGATAGTTTTGCTCAAGCTTAAATGTTTTAAGATCTGGATAATCTTTTTCGAAATTTAAAATATTTTGAATATTGGCTCCTCTAAAGGCATAAATACTTTGCGCATCATCACCTACAACACTTATATTCTCAAACTTTGCCGCCAATTGTTTAATAATTACATATTGAGAAAAATTGGTATCCTGATACTCATCTACCAAAATGTATTTAAATTTATTTTGATATTTATCTAACACTGCCGGAAAATCTCTTAGCAGAACATTGGTTTGATATAAAAGATCATCAAAATCCATTGCACCTGCTTTAAAATTTCGTTTTTGGTAATTAAGGTAAACCTGCCCAAGCATGGGTTTTCGGCTTGCCTGATCTTCGGCCTGTGTAATAGGATTATTTAAATAAGCGGCGGCAGAAATTAATTTATTTTTCGCATCGCTTATTCTGTTAAGTACCATAGATGGTTTGTAAACTTTATCATCAAGGTTCATTTGTTTTAGTATATCCTTGATCACACTTTTACTATCATCAGTGTCGTAAATTGTAAAGTTATTTGGGTAACCTATTTTTTCTGCCTCAATACGTAATATTTTTGCAAATATGCTGTGAAAGGTTCCCATCCAAAGATTTTTTGCTTCTTTTTCACCAACAATTTTGGCAATACGCGCCTTCATTTCGCGCGCGGCTTTATTGGTAAAAGTAAGTGCAAGAATGTTAAAAGAATCAACACCTTTTTCCATTAAGTGAGCAATACGATATGTTAAAACTCTTGTTTTTCCTGAGCCAGCGCCGGCAATGATCATTACAGGCCCTTCTGTTGCTATGGTTGCGGCACGTTGAGCAGGGTTAAGTTCGTCAAGGTAATAGTGGTCCATCTTGTAAAATTGATAAACTTTTTTTGTTGTTTCATCTTTGCTTTTCAGAAAGATTTAAACAATACAGTTTACTCACTAAATAGTTACTTTCAATAAATATACCTTAGAGTTTAAATTATATTAAAACTTTCCGCTTCAAATAGAGTTAATTTTAGTAAAACTTTTTATTGAAATGAAAAACCACTTTTTATCTTTTGTTGTTTCGATTTTATTGAGTTGTACAGCTTTTAGTCAGGCGCCAACTTGTCCTAACAATCAGATCTATATCCACCAGGGTGCAAATGTTCAATTTCAAACTGTGCCATTGCCCGGACCAGCAGGCACTGCCATTACAGGTTTGCCGGCTGGTTCAGGTGGTTTAGCCGTTGGCCCTAATTTGGGTTTTCCGGCACCAAACCCTACTTATTGGACAACCTCAGGAAGCACCTATTGGTATTATAACGGAGCAGGGTGGACAAATACCGGCCACAATACCGGAAACGGTGCGGCTGTAAATATTGGTTGTGGCGGTGGTTTTATGTATAATCTGGTAGGTGGTACCGGGCAAATATACTCTTATAACGGCTCAGGTAATGGAACCCTGCTAGTAACTCTCGCCGGATTTTCGGGCGGAGGACCCTATGATGTTGTGTGTGATATGGCAGGTAACTTTTTTATTTTAAAAAATACAGCACCTCAATCTTTAAGTATGTATGGGCCAAACGGTGTTTTAAAGTGCAGCTGGAACCTTGCAAGTAGCCCAATTAGTAGTGCAGGTGGTGGTTTTGCCATTGTTGGTGATAAGGTTTATTATCACAATGGTTCTTTTTACGCTGGCACCATAATTCCAGGAAATTCAACGATCACATTTACCGCGCAGGCAGCCATTGCAAGCCCCAGCGATTTTGCAAGTTGCCCAATTCCAATTCCAACAGGTACAACAATAGCGCCAAATGGCGGAACCCTAAGTTGTACTGTTCCATCATTGCCTCTTGTAGCAATGATCATTCCGGGGGGTATTGGATTTCCTTCAAGCGCCGTTCCAGCTTCTTCTCTTGCTACTTGTAATTATACATGGAGTGGCCCGGGTATTATTGCGGGTCAATTCACGCCAACTATTACAGTTAATCAACCTGGTGTCTACAGTTGGACTACATGTACGGGGGGGTGCCCAAGTTACTCAGTCACTAATTCTTTTACTGTTATTGGTCAGGGTGCGGTTATTACACCAACTATCACAGCACCATCATGTATGTCGGGCAACGCGGTATTATCGGTATCACCTAACAGCGCTACAAATACTATTTTGTGGTCGGGCCCGGGTATAGTTTCAGGGCAGGGAACGGCAACTATAAATATTAATACCGCAGGGCTTTACTCTGTAAATATTACTATTCCAAATAGTGCCTGCGCAGGCACCGCTACAGTTAACGTTTTAGCAAACCCTACATTAAACATCGCATATAGCAGTCCTACTGTTTGTGCTCAGAATATTAATAATTCGCCAAACACCATCACGTTAACTCCTTCAGGCGCTACGAACTATACTTTATTAACGGGCCCTGGTTATTCTGCTAGTTCATCAACATTGGCACCAATGGTTTTAACATCAGCGGCACCATTCTCACAAAATGCGGTTGTTGCATCTAATACTTTAATAGGTTCAAATGGTGTTTGTTCTGCAACTATAAATTCAAACTTCTCAATTTTACCAAATCCGGTTATCGCTGCGGCACCTGCTACAGCCAGCGTTTGTCAGGGAGGTAATTTTACTTTTAGCGCTAACGGCGCTGCAACTTATACATGGTCGCCATCAACAGGTTTAAATGCCACAACTGGGTCTTCTGTTATTGCCAATCCAACATTAACAACTATTTACTCTGTTATGGGATCAAGTGTTGGTTGTAATAGTGCAACACAAACCGTTACTTTAACAGTAATGCCAATTCCAACAGTTAATATTTCTCCTGCTACACCAACTATTTGTTTTGGAGGATCAATTGGTTTAACGGCTAACAGTAATGCCAATACATTTAACTGGTCGCCGGGTACTGGTTTAAATACAACAACCGCAGCTAATGTTATTGCCGGACCAAGCGCTACACAAAATTATTCAGTGCTTGTTTCTTTAAATAGTTGTACAAATTCTGCGGTAGTGCAGGTTTCAGTTATTGTGTTGCCAAATTTATTAACTAATGTTTCTCAACCTGTTATTTGCAGTGGAGAAAAAACTAATATAAATGTTAATGGAGCAAATAGTTATGTATGGTCTCCTGCTACAGGATTAAACACAAGTGCAGGCTCATTTGTAGAAGCCTCTCCTGCTACAAGCACAAGCTATACTATTACAGGATTTAATGGAGTTTGTACAGCTTCTGCAAGCGTATTTATTGAAATTGTTCCGTCACCAGCAATTGTTTTAAGTTCTCCGGGCGAACAGATCTGTGAAGGTAAATCTGCAGCCATTACTGTTAATGGCGCATCTAATTATACATGGTCGCCTTCTACAGCGCTATCCACCACAACGGGTTCGTTTGTTGTAGCAACACCGTTATCAACTACTAATTACACAGTTGTTGGTTATAATCAAAGCGGCACAGTTGTTTGTACTCAAAAAATGAGTTATTCTGTAATAGTCGTTCCAATGGCAGAAGCTAATGTTTCGCCTAGCGTTGCTATTTGTGCAGGCGATAAAACAACCTTAACTGCCGGTGGAGGAAATACAATTGTGTGGACCCCTACAACAGGTTTAAATGTAGGAACAGGCGGTGGAGTTGTAGCTAGTCCTAATGTGTCAACTGAATACACGGTTGATGTTTCTCATTATGGTAACTGTAATGGCTACAATACTGTTTTTGTAAAAGTCAACCCGGTTCCCTCAGTTACTGCCGGACGCGATACAACTATTAATTTAGACCAACCAATGTTTTTAAGCGCCAATGGCACAGGTACAATGACATGGGTAGATGGAGAAGAGATATCTTGCCGCGTTTGCCCTAACAGCCAGGTTTTTCCGAAGCGTAACAGTTGTTATACTATTGAAACGGTAAATGATTTTGGCTGCACGGCAAAAGATGAAATGTGTATTGAAGTTACTAAGGATTTTGGTATTTATGTTCCTAACGCCTTTACACCAAATGGTGATGGTTTAAATGATGAATTTCTTGCTTCAGGATATAACATTACTGATTTTTCGATGGATATTTTTGATCGTTGGGGCGAAAAATTATTTACCTCTAAAGAACTAACAACAGGTTGGAAAGGTATATTTAAAGGTGTTGTTTGTGAAGTAGGTGTTTATGTTTACAAAATATCTTACAAAGGGTTAGATGGCAAAAAAGTGAATAAAACAGGTCATGTAACTTTGAACAAATAAGTTCTTAAATTTTTAAAAAAAAGGCAGAAATACATCTGCCTTTTTTTTGTTTTTTTTATAAAAACCAGCTAATCTAAAACCATTTATAAACAAAGATTTTAACACCTTGCTTCACTCATCAAAGCTGGGGTTTTACTAAATAAAGACTCTGTTTTAAATTTTTGTGAAAAAAGCCCCCGAAATTAGCTTTAAATTTGTAGCATAAATACTAATTTAATGAAACTTACAAAAAGAATAGCTATAATACTTATCACCTTATTTAGTGTTTTAGTGGTAAATTCTCAAAACAACTGTCCTAGTTTAGGTCCCGACCAGAATTTACCTTGTGGTGTAACTCAAACTGTATTAACAGCAAATCTTACAACTTGTAACCCATCTACAATTACTGCTAATCAAACTACCAGCTATAGCGTTGCAAATATTCCATTTGCACCGTATCCTAATACTGGTACCATTATTAATTTAACTGACGATTCTCAAACAGGTGCTTTACCAATTGGTTTCACATTTTGTTTTTTTGGTAATACCTATACTCAATTCTATATTGGTTCTAATGGTTGGATCTCTTTTACCGCAGGACAACCCGTAACTTTTGCGTCTGCATCTATTCCAAGCACTGCGGGAAGCGTTCCAAAAAATTGCATTATGGGGCCATGGCAGGATTGGCATCCGGGTATTGGTGCAGGTAACTATATCCGTTATCAAACACAAGGTACGGCACCCTGCAGAAGGTTAGTTGTAAGCTGGACTAATATCCCTATGTATTCTTGTACTTCTACTTTAGGAACCTTTCAGATAGTAATTTACGAAGGAACAAATCTTATCGAAAATCACATCACAACAAAAAATAATTGTGTTTCATGGTCGGGTGGCACAGCCGTACAAGGTATACATAATCTGGCAGGAACCATAGGTGTGACTGTTCCGGGAAGAAATTCAACTCAATGGACAACTTCAAACAACTCTCACCGCTGGTCACCTTCAGGTGCTCCGGTAATTCCAACACTAACTTGGTTTGCGGTTGGTAACCCTGTTCCACTTGGAACAGGCCCAACACTTACTGTTACGCCTCCAGTTGGAGGTCAGTTATATACTTGTCATAATGTTTATCCGGCTTGTTATGCAGGTTTTGATGGCTGCATTCCAAGTGTAGGAAATTCACCTGATACTGTTTTAGTAGTTCCGGGTTTAGCAGCTATTACACCAACCATTACAGCTCCAACATGTATCAATGGTCCTACACAAATTTCAGTTGCACCAAATTCAGCAACAAATAATATTCAATGGACGGGCCCTGGTATTGTTGGTTCTGCAACAACGCCAACAATTACCGTAAATGCTACAGGTGTATATTCTGTTTACATAAGTAACACAGTTAATATTTGCGCCGGCTCGGCAAGTGTTTTGGTATCACAAACACCAACGCTAAGTATTGCGCCTTCAACAAATACCATATGCTCATTTAACTTCAATGGATCATTAAATTCGGTTAGCTTAACTGCCATGGGGGCAACTAATTATACATGGTCAGGCATGTCAGGACTAAGCAATACTGCGGGGTCATCTAACGCACCTTCTATTTCATTTACGCCTACAGCAGGTTTTATAACTGGTTCTGTTACGCTTGTCGGTATAAATGGGCCATGTTCCAATACAACATCATTTAGCATTCCAATTTATACTAATCCAATTGTATCGGTTACTAGTGCCAGTGTTTGCCAGGGTTTTGGAACCAGTTTGGTTGCCAGTGGTGCAACTAGTTATAACTGGGCCCCTTCGGCAGGATTAAATTCAACAAGCTCTGCAACTGTTATGGCTAACCCAAATGTAACAACCTCTTATGGTGTTATAGGCAGCAACTTAGGGTGCAATAGTCAAACAATGGGTTCTACATTAACAGTAGTTCCAAATCCTACTATTACTATTGGACCTTTAACTAATACAATTTGTGTTGGCGGTAATATTAATTTAACTGCAAATGGGGCAACCAGTTACAGCTGGTCGCCAAACACAGGCTTAAATGTAACAACCGGTGCTAACGTAAATGCTAGTCCGGGCACAAATACAACCTACACAGTTCTTGGCTCACAAAACTCATGTACTTCAACAGCTGTTTACCAGGTATCGGTAATAGTGGTTCCTAATTTATTAATGAACGTTGCGCAACCTATTATTTGTAACGGTGAAAAAACCAATATTAATGCAAATGGCGCAAGTGGTTACAATTGGTCGCCTGCGACAGGTTTAAATACTACATCGGGTTCTTTAGTTCAAGCATCACCATCTTCAAGTACCAACTATACCATTACAGGTTTTAATGGTGTTTGTACTGCGTCGGCCAGCGTTTTTGTGGAAGTTGTTCCTTCTCCGGCATTAGTATTAAGTGCCCCCGGGTCACAGATATGTTATGGAGCTTCAACAGGTATAACTGTAAGTGGCGCCTCTAATTTTACATGGTCTCCTTCTATAGGTTTGTCTTCTACAACAGCTTCAAATATAGTAGCTTCACCACTTACTACTACAAATTATACTGTAGTTGGTTACAATCAAAGTGGAACAGTTGTTTGTACTCAAAAAATGAGTTACTCTGTAATTATAGTGCCATTGGCAGAACCAAAAGTTTCCCCAAACTCAGTTATATGTGCAGGTGATAAAACCTTGCTAACTGCAAGCGGTGGCGATACTTATGCGTGGACACCTACAGTTGGTTTAAATGTAGGTTCAGGCGGAGGTGTTGTTGCAAGCCCTTCTGTATCTACAATGTATACCGTTGATGTTTCTTACCAGGGATCTTGCGGTTCGTTTACTACAGTATTTGTTCAGGTAAATCCTAACCCTGTAGTTACTGCGGGCAGAGATACTTCGTATAATCATGAAGATGCAATGTTTATTAATGCTACTGGTACAGGTACTTTGTCTTGGATAGTTGGTGAAGAGATATCTTGCCGTGATTGCCCTAATAGCCAGATCTTTCCTAAAAACAGTGGATGTTATGTGGTAGAAACTGTTAACGAATTTGGTTGTAAAGCTAAAGATGAAATGTGTGTTGAAGTAAAAAAAGAATTTAGTATTTACGTTCCAAATGCCTTCACTCCAAATGGCGATGGTATTAATGATGAGTTTTTAGCTTTTGGTTATAATATTACCGATTTTACAATGGAAATATTTGACCGTTGGGGCGAGAAAATATTCTCTTCCGGCGAATTAACAAAAGGTTGGAATGGTACTTTTAAAGGTCAGCCAAGCGAATATGCAGTATATATTTATAAAATAACGTATAAAGGTTTAGATGGTAAAAAGGTGAATAAAACCGGCCATGTAACTTTAAACAGGTAATTCATAGTGTTCTATGTTTGTGTGTTAAGGTGTGGGAGTTGTTACCCACACCTTTTTCTTTTAATTAAAATCAAAAATGGGCTGTTAAAAACATTCTTTATCCAACATGATGCGCTTTTTTATTAAGCTTAATTTAGGAGGATGAACAAGATCTTTATAACACTTCTTTCTTTTGTACTATTTACTGCATTTTCATTTCATCAACCAAACAAAATCAAAAAAGAACCTGATTTTTTAACACCTCAAAACAAGTGGGTCGATTCTGTTTTTAAATCTCTTACTCCCGACCAAAGATTAGCGCAACTATTTATGGTTGCAGCATACAGTAATAAAGATCTTAAGCATGCAAAAGAAATTAAAGACCTTGTTGTAAATTATAATATTGGTGGTTTGATTTGGATGCAGGGAGGACCTGTTAGACAAGGTAAACTGGCTAACTATTATCAGAGCGTTGCAAAAACGCCTTTGCTTTACAGTATTGATGGTGAGTGGGGTTTAGCTATGAGATTAGATAGTACCATTCGTTATCCCAAACAAATGACTTTAGGCGCCATTCAAAACGATTCGCTTATTTATTTAATGGGAAGACAAATTGCAAAAGAATGTAAGCGCATTGGTTTACATGTAAACTTTGCGCCGGTTGCCGATGTAAATAATAATCCTCTCAATCCTGTCATTGGCATGCGCAGCTTTGGCGAGAATAAATATAAGGTAGCCCACAAAGCATACATGTACATGCAAGGTATGCAGGATGAAAAAGTAATGGCCAACGGCAAACATTTCCCCGGACATGGAGATACAGACAGCGATTCTCATAAAACATTACCCTATATCGCGCACTCAAAAGAAAGATTAGACTCACTAGAGTTATATCCTTTCCAATATTTGTTTGATAGAGGTCTTGCCAGTATTATGGTAGCGCATTTAAATATTCCAAGCTTAGATACAACAAAAAATTTAGCATCTACATTATCACCAAATGTTGTGAACGATCTTTTAAAAAATAAAATGGGGTTTAAAGGTTTGGTATTTACAGATGCATTGAACATGAAAGGCGTTTCTAAATATTATGACCCCGGAATTGTAGATGTGAAAGCACTTTTAGCAGGTAACGATGTGTTATTGTTTAGTGAAGATGTTCCTAAAGCAATTACTGAAATAAACAAAGCCATTGAAGAAGGTAAAATAAACAGGAATGAAATTGATGAACGTTGCAAAAAAATACTAATGGCAAAATACTGGTGCGGTTTAAATGTAAAACCCGAAGTTGTTACACGTAACTTATATAAAGAATTAAATACAAAAGCAGGTGAAGAATTAAATTACAAACTGGCAGAAGCATCCATTACTTTATTGAAGAATGAAAATAATTTTTTACCATTAAAAAAATTAGACAGTCTTAAAATTGTTGAGGTTTCTTTTGGTGTTGAAGAAGAAAATTCTTTATACACAACTGTAAAGAATTATGCTTATGTTGAGCACATTGGTTTATCTCACGATGCAAAGCCTTCGGTAGTTGCAACACTTTTCGAAAAAATAAAAAAAGCCGATGTTGTTATTTTGCAAATAAACAAAGCCACTTTAAAAGCCGAGAATAATTACGGAGTAGGTAATCAAACCTTAAAATTAATGGATTCTATTGCTGTTTTAAAGCCAAGTGTTTTGGTTTTGCTTACCAATCCATACATTTTAAATAAAATTACGTCTATTCAAAATTATAAGTCGGTTATTTTAGGATATGAGTATATGCCAACTATTTTAAAAGCAAGCGCCAATGCTATTTTAGGCTTCGGAAAAGTAAATGGTAAATTACCTGTAAGTACTAATATGTTTAAAGCAGAAACAGGTTTAACGCTTGAGCCTTATTTTTTACCAAAACAAAAATCTATTAAAGAAAACTTTAAAAAAAAAAAGTTTGGAGCAGTAGATAGTATTGCGCTTTATGGCATAGAAGAAAAAGCTTACCCTGGTTGCCAGATAGTTGCATTTAAAGATGGTGAATTGATCTATCAAAAATCGTTTGGCAATTTCACCTATGCGCCAGATTCGAAACCGGTAGATGATGGCACTATTTACGATCTGGCAAGTATCACCAAAATATCTGCTTCTGCTTTGGCGTTGATGAAATTAAAAACAGAAGGCCAGTTTGATTACAAAAAAACACTTGGTTTTTATTTACCTGAACTGGCAGGCACCGATAAAGAGAATTTAATTATTGAAGATGTGCTTACGCACCAGGCCGGGCTGCAGGCATGGATCCCATTCTATTTAAGAACACTTAAAAAAAATGATGAATACAAACCGGGTTTTTATAATAAAAAAGCTACCGATAAGTATCCAACGCAGGTTGCAAAAAATTTATATGTTGTAAAGGGATTTAACGATTCTATTTACAAACGGATCATCAATTCAAAGATCGAAAATCCAGGTAAATATTTATATAGTGATTTGGGTTATTATTTTATGCAAAGAATAATTGAGAACATTACACAAAAAAAGCTGGATGAATACGTAAGTGACATGTATTTTAAAATGGGTATTGTACTTACTTATCAACCGCTAAAAAAATATTCTATCTCACAAATTGCGCCAACTGAAAATGATTCGAAATTCAGGAAACAAATCCTTCAGGGTTTTGTGCATGATCCCGGCGCTGCTTTAGAAGGTGGTGTTGCTGGCCATGCCGGTTTATTTGGCAATGCTTTAGAGCTTGCCAAATTAATGCAAATGTATTTAAACAAAGGTGAGTTAAATGGTGTTAGAATTTTAGATACTGCTGTGGTAAGAGATTTTACTAGCTGTCATTTTTGTCCGGATAACCGCCGTGGTTTATGTTTTGAAAAACCGGAGATCGATAATAAAAAAGATAGTCCGGTAACCTCTGAATGTAGTCCTGAAAGCTATGGTCATAGCGGTTTTACAGGTACTTTTACCTGGGCCGATCCAAAGAATCGTTTGGTTTATGTATTTTTGAGCAACAGGGTTTATCCTGATGTGGATCCTAATAAATTAGCCAAATTGGGAATAAGAGGAAAGATTCATAAGGCGTTTTACGATGCATTAAAAAACTAAATTGAAACTTTTAATATTAACACAATATTTTCCTCCTGAAGTAGGAGCGCCGCAAAACAGGTTGTTTGAGTTGGCCGTGCGCTTGCAAAAAAAAGGCGTTGATATAACTGTTCTTACCGCAATGCCTAATTACCCACAAATGGAAATTTATGCGGGCTATGCCGGTAAAAAATATGTTTACGAAGAAATAGAAGGTTTAAAGGTTCACCGTTCTTCTATTTATGTTTCTAAAAGTAAATCCATCATTAACCGTTTACGAAATTATTTTTCTTTTGTGATTTCAAGTGCAAGAACAGGAAAATCAAAACTCGGTAATTTCGATTTTTTATTATGCGAATCGCCACCACTGTTTTTAGGTTACAGTGCCATGCGACTGGCAAAACAAAAAAAAGCAAAATTAATTTTTAATGTCAGCGATCTTTGGCCCGAAAGTGCTGAAAAACTTGGGGTTGTAAATAATAAGCTATTATTAAATCTTGCCTATAACCTGGAAGCTAAATTATATAAACGGTCGGTATTAGTAACCGGTCAAACACAAGGTATTTGCGAAAGTATAAATATCCGTTTCCCTTCGGTAAAAACATATTGGTTGCCAAATGGCGTAGACCTTAATTATTATGATCCTTCCAGGATTGAGGCCGGTAACTGGCGCGAAAAGAATGGTTTTTCGAAAGAAGATATTGTTTTATTGTATGCGGGTATTATTGGTATAGCACAAGGATTGGAAGTTATTCTGCTTTCAGCCAAAAATTTTGTTGACCAAACAAATGTCAAGTTTGTATTTATTGGTAGCGGCCCTGAAAAAGAGAAATTGATAAAGCAAAAAGATGATCTTAAATTGAAAAATGTTTTTTTTATGGAAGCTATTTCAAAAAAAGAAATGCCGGGTGTTTTAAAAAACATCAATGCAGCCATTATTCCTTTAAGAAAATTAGATCTTTTTCTTGGTGCTATTCCTTCAAAGATATTTGAGAATCTGGCCATGGAAGTACCTATTTTGTTAGGTGTAAACGGCGAGGCCCGCCATTTATTTATAGATAAAGGAAATTCCGGTATTTATTTTGAACCAGAAAATGCACAAAGCTTAACAAATGCTATAAAAATAATAATGGAAGATAAAGCTATAGCAATTCAGCTAGGGAAAAATGGAAGGGTTTTTGTAAATAAATTTTTTAACCGTGAGACTATTGCGGGCGTTTTTTTTGAGAAATTAAAAGAATTATAAATGTCGTTACAAAAAGATATCACAAAACAATACGGTAAACGAACCGGTAAGGAAAAACTTTATAATTCCGACTACTCTTATTTTTCTGAAAAAGAAAGAGCAGTCAAGATTAAAGAGTTAGTAAAAAAGATAATTTTGATAAATAACAATACAACCATTTTAGAAATTGGAGCGGGGCAGGGTGGTAATATTCCTTTATTAAGAGAGATGGATTTTAATGATGATAATATTTTTGTTAATGAATTATTGCCGGAACGTGTAATGCACATTAAAAATAATTACCCAACTATTAAAGTTTATGAAGGAAACGCTTTAGAAATAGATTTTGATAGAAAATTTGATTGTATTTTTCAATCTACTGTTTTTACCTCTGTATTAAATGACGATCAAAGGATAGCGCTTGCCAATAAAATGTGGAAACTTTTAAAACCCGGCGGTATTATTTTGTGGTATGATTTTATTTATAACAATCCAAATAACAGCGATGTAAAAAAAGTAAGTGTTGCTGAAGTAAAACAATTGTTTTCGAACGCTACACAAATCAGTATTGAAAAGGTAACATTAGCCCCGCCAATTGGGCGACTTGTTGGTAAAATGTATAATCTATTTAATATACCTTTTCTTAGAAGTCATATCTTAGCAGTGTTTCAAAAACAGTAATTTTTAAATGGAATTTACTTTAAAACAACGTTTATTTTATTTTTTTCCGGTATTGTTTTGTTTTTGCCTCCCTTTTGGCTCGCTTGTATTGTCGGGCCTTGTAGTTTTATGGACGATCACCTCTTTTTTTAACATCGATAAGCAGCAATTTAAAACAGGTATCAAAAATAAAAGCTTATGGTGCTTATTGATTTTCTTTTTTTTTACACTGATAAGTGCTTTATTTTCATCAAATAAAACCGAAGCTAATTTTAATGTGGAAATAAAGATGAGTTTTTTAGTTTTTCCTTATCTCTTTTTTTGTTTTAAGTGGCCTTTGCAAATTATTAAGCGCTGTCTTATATCCTTTGTATCGGGTTGTTTTTTTGCTTGTATTATTTTGATATTAAGATCAACGTATTATTCATTTACAGGCCACTCAGAGTATTTCTTTTATACGCAATTCTCTGTTTTTATTCACGCTTCATATTTTGCAATGTATCTTTTGTTGGCAATTATCTTAGTGGTTTTTCTTTATCCAGCTTGGTTCAAAGCACAAAAAAATGTCATCTACACATCTTATTTTTTTGTGGTCGCATTTATTATTACCATTTTTCTTTGCTCTTCAAAACTTGGATTAATAAGTTTTTTCATCTCAATCCCACTTATATTTTTTTATAAGTTCAAAAGTTTTTTAAGTATTAAAAATGTGGCGATGTTAATTGTGGCTATATTTGTATCAGGTGTTGTAGCTTATAAATTATTTCCAAGTGCGTTTGAACGTCTGTCATCTCTTACAATGGTATCAACATCAAAACTTGATAAAACATCCTCAGAAAGTACAACCGTAAGGATTTTGATTTGGGAGCAATGCCTTCAAATAATAAAAAACAATTTCTGGATGGGAACAAACGTTGGTGATGCAAACGACGAGCTTTACAAAGCTTACGAGATAAGTGGATTAACAGGTGCCTCCGAACATAATTTAAATGCACATAACCAGTATTTCCAAACATTTATCGGACTTGGAATTATTGGTTTTATTTTGTTGATTGTTTTAACTTTTGGTGAAATGATAAAGGGAATTGTAAAAAGGCACTTTTTGCTTTTTCTGTTTTCACTGGTAATTGTACTTAATTTTTTAGTGGAAAGTATGCTGCAAACCGCTGCGGGAGTTTTGTTTTTTGTGTTTTTCTTTTGTCTTTTTAATTTAGCAGGTGAGGAGGAATTAATTCATGAGGTTTAAGATAATTATACTTGTTTTTTTTTCCTCTTTTTTTTTATTCTCACAAAACGCTTATCGTTGGCCAATAGATTCACCTCACGTAATAACAGGTAACTATGGTGAGATCCGGCCTAATCATTTTCATTCCGGCATCGATTTTTCTACTAATGGTTTAATAAATTTACCCGTTTACGCTATTGATGAAGGTTATGTTTCTCGCGTAAAGATAAGCTCGGGCGGTTACGGCAAAAACATATATATAACACATACTAATGGGAAAGTAAGCGTGTACTGTCATTTAAATTCGCTTAATCCTGCTTTAACCGATCTTGTAAAAAAAGAACAATATGCCAGAAAAAGTTTTGAAGTAGAGATCTTTCCCAAGAATAAAAGTATAAAAGTAAAAAAGGGTGAAATTATTGCTTTGTCAGGAAATACAGGTAATTCAACCGGACCGCATTTACATTTTGAGATCCGCGATGAAAAAACAGAAATGCCTTTAAATCCATTACAACATTTTGAAATTATTGATACTGTTTTACCTACTATACAGCATGTGGCTTTTTATAACCTGGCCGATACCTGCTCTCCAAAATTTTTAAATTCATGGCCGGTAAAAAAGCTAAAGAATGATAGTCTTGTTATTATTAAAGATTCTGTCATTTTAAGAAATTCTATTTTAGGTTTTGCATTTACTGCTTTTGATCAATGCTTACCAAAAGGTAATCCAAATAATGTATACAGCGCTAATTTATTTTTTGACGGTAAACTTATTTATTCGCATGCCATGAATACAATAAGCTTTGACGATGCCCGTTTTGTAAACGAGTTTAGCGAACTGGTAGAAAAAAGCAAGACGGAAAAAATAAGATTTCAAAAATGTTTTCAGCCTACCTTGTATCCTAAAAATTTTTATGATAATGTATTTAATAAAGGAAGGATCTTTTTGCTGGATACTAATTTTCATACCATTAAATTAGTTGTGTTTGATGAATACGGCAACGAGCGAGCTGTTAAGTTTTCTGTTAAAACACGTAAATTTAATTACTACTCTAAACCTTCCATTAACAGCGATGTGCAGGTAACCTGTACAAAAGATTTTATGATCAGTAAAAATAAATTACAGATTTATATTCCGGCTAATACTTTAGCGTATTCAACTGGCTTGATATTTGAAAATACAATAGAAACAACAGGTAAATTAATTATTTTGCCAAGCGAGGCCAATCTCAAATCCACCTCTATTGTTGGTTTTGAAGTGCCTCAAAAATTATTGCCCTATAAAACGAAGTTGGTTTTAAAAAGCGGTTCATCTGTTTTTAATCCAATAAATAATAAAGATTCTGTTTTTTATTCGGTACGTAATTTTGGCTGGTTTTTAATAGATATGGATACGATTGCACCAAAGGTAAAAACAAAACAAACGGCTACTCAAATTGCAAAGATCAAAAAGTGGGATTCTTTCTCGTTTGTAATGACCGATAATTTAAGTGGTATTTACAAATACAATTTATTTTTAAACGATAAATGGGTAATTGGTGAGTATGATGCCAAAGCAGATCTTATTACTTATTATTTTGATGGAGATACGCCACCCGGAAACCTGCCATTTAGATTGGAAGTGGAAGATAGGGTGGGTAATAAGACTGTTTTTGAATATTTGTTGAAACGGAAGTAATTAACCACTAAGAGCACAAAGAACGCACAAAGCACACAAAATAAATGGTGAATTTAGTGTAAAAGCTTTGTGAACTTTGTGGTTAAAAATTTGCGCTTAAATATTATCATCTTCCCAAATAATAGAACTGATCTTCCATTCGTTATTTGTTTTAATGAACTGAAAAAATTTTGTGCCACATTCATTAAACGGTTTTCCGTTTAAAATACCATTTTTTTGATAGCGCGAATAGCGTTGCGCTATGTTGTTAACTATTTTCGTTTCTGAGCTTATTTCTTTTTCTTCAAAATCTACCAATGTTCCATCGCTCAATATCTTTTTTCTTGGTTCAATGAATGAATTTAAATTGTAAATAACCCGTTCATTTTTATTTTTTTTAATGATCATGGTTTCTGGCATACAAACCTTATTTATAGGATCCCAATTTGCTTGCTGATTGTTCTTATTATTAAAAATTCCAAAAAAAGTTTTAATGTTAGCATCAATACTTAATTTATCTAGTGTAATTGAATAATAAAACACTTTTATATTTTCCTCCAGTTCTTCTTTCAATGGTGTAAATCCAAGTTTTTCAAGAAGCTTCATTGAACTAATATTTCCATCAAGTGTAGAAGCGAGTAAGGTAGGGTGTTCTTTTATTATATCATTTAAAACAATTGTTGCCGCTTCAAACGCATAACCTTTACCTGAATGCTGCGGTAAAAATGCAAAACCCAGATCGGGATGTGGTAAATGTTTACGGCTAATAAATGTTACAACACCAATCTGAATGTTTTGTTCTTTTGACTTTACTACCCAATATACAATGCCGGGATCATCCAGTAACATTTGAATATATTTAATGGCATCTTCTTTTGTTTTTATGTTCCTGTTACCAATAAATTTTAACCAACCTTCGGTATTTACCAATTCAATAATAAACTCAGTATCTTTAAGGGTTAATTCGCTTAATAGCAAACGTTCTGTCGTGTAGTTTTTTTTCATGCTTCCGGTTTTTTCTTCAGATCTTTGAAGCAGCCTGTAAAATTATTTTTTTTATAATAGCAATTTGGCCTAAATGATAGTGTGTGTGTTCGATAATGCCATGAAGATTCCGATAATAAATACCATATTTTTTATCGGTAAAATCTTCCCATAATTTATGTTCAGGAAATTTTTCAAGAAGTATTGCAAATTTTTCAGCATCCCTTAAAGCTTTGGTTACCAGTTTATCCCAATCCTGTTGCGAATTTATTGGTGGATGCGAAAAACTATTTTCATCTTTAGCATTAAGCACTTCTCCTTCTAAAACTTTTATAACAGCATCTACATAATAATTTACATGGTAGGTGAGTGTGGCAATAGTATTTAAATCATATATCTGTGTTGTGGCTTGCTGCCAGGTAAGACCGTTTAAATTATCTTTTAGGTTAGAACAGGTCCAGTTGCCTCCAAAATGTACTTCTTTAAAATGTTTTGTTATTTGCGATGTTACAGTCATGATCATTTTACTTAATTAAAAATAAGCATTTGACAGAAAGCAAACAAAAAAACGCCGGACAAAATCTATTGCCCGGCGTTTTTTTAGTTACGATCATTTCCAGCCACCGCCTAATGCCTGGTAAATATTTACCATGGCATTCATTTGCTGTTTTTTTGTTTCTATCAATTCAAATTTAGATTCCATAGCATCGCGTTGTGTTAGCAATACTTCCATGTAATCGGCCCTGGCATTTTTAAATAGGCCTGTTGAAATTTCTATAGATTTGGTTAACGCTTCAACCTGTTTATTTTTGAGATCGTAGCTTTTTTTAAGATTGCTGATGTTGGAAAGCTGATTCACCACTTCAATATGGGCTCTTAAAACGGTGCGCTCGTAATTATAAACAGCCTGTATCTGTTTTGAGTTGGCCGAATAGTAATTAGCTTTAATGGCATTTCTGTTTATTAAAGGAGCAACTAATTCACCTGCTAAAGCACAGATCAACGACTCCGGCGCTTTTAATAAATATGTAGGATTAAAAGCCTGTAAACCTGCACCGGCAGTAATTCTAAACGAAGGATAAAATTCTGCCTTTGCTGCCTTTACATCCAGTTTGGCTGCAAGCAATGATTGTTCTGCTTGTCTGATATCTGTGCGATTAGATAATAGCTGTGAAGGAATACCTGCATGAATGCTATCCGTTACTAGCTCGGTAAAGCCTGAAGAATTTCGCGCAACAGTTTGCGGAAACCTTCCAACCAGAAAATTTATCCTGTTCTCCGTCTCAGTAATTTGTTGCATGATGTAAAACTGTCTGCTTTGATTCTTTAACACCTCTGCCTCAAACCTGCGCACAGCCAACTCAGTAACCTTAGCGGCAATTTTCTCAAGCTTCACAATTTCAAGGGCATTTTGCTGCACTTCGATATTCTTTTTTAATATCTCTAATTGGTTATCTAATGCCATTAATTCGTAATACGAATTAGCTATTTCAGAAACCAATTGTGTGACCATAAAATTTTTACCCTCAACCGTAGAAAGATATTTATATACGGCTGCTTTTTTTGAATTCCGCAACTTTTTCCATATATCTACTTCCCATGAAATATTAGCCCCAATTAACATATCAGGTAGGGGTTCAGGAAATTTTTTTCCCGGTTCAATATCATTGTTGGCTTCTACTACACCAGGCAGGGTGTACCTTCCTGATTTTTCAATACCTGCGCCCGCAACAATTCCCGCCATTGGTAAATAAGCTCCTTTTCTTGCGCGTATCTCGTTTTTAGAAATGTTGATCTCCTGCATCACTATATTTAGCTCCTGGTTATTTTTTAATGCAGTATCAATAAGCGCTTTTAGGTTTTGGTCTTTAAAAAGATCATTCCATTTTGTATCGGCGGTGTTAAGCGAATCTCTTGAAGCACTGTAACTTGGAGGAACAGTTCTACTCTCGGTTCTGCGACCCACCTGCGGCAATTTACAAGCCGTTGTTGATGCAACAAGGGCTACTACCAATAAATTTATTTTTAGTTTATTGCTCATTGTCTTCATGATCTTCTTTTAATGAAAAATTATCAATTTGATGAACCAATTCTTCTGTTAACGAACTGTCGTCTTCGTTTTTAATCATCTTGCGGCCTTTTGCTAAAGAGCCAAAAATGTAATATAAACCCGGAACAATGATAACACCAAAAATGGTTCCAAAAAACATACCACCCAATGCAGATGCTCCAATAGTGCGGTTACCAATAGCCCCCGCGCCATGCGAGGCCACTAAAGGAATTAAACCAGCAATAAATGCGAACGATGTCATTAAAATTGGACGGAAACGCACCTTTGCACCTTCAATGGCCGCATCAATTACCGATGCACCCTGCCTTTGTTTTTGCACAGCAAACTCTACTATCAATACCGCATTTTTACCGAGTAAGCCCACGAGCATTACCAAACCAACCTGCGCGTAAATATCATTGGCCAATCCTAATCCTTTTATTAATAAGAACGAGCCAAACACACCTGCTGGTAATGATAAAATAACTGAGAGAGGAATAATAAAGCTTTCGTACTGAGCTGCTAAAACAAAATATACAAACACTAATACAATGATGAAGATGTAAATGGCTTCGTTACCACGTCTTGTTTCATCGTACGATAATGCAGCCCAATCAATATCATAACCGTGCGGTAATGTTTTTGCAGCCACTTCCTGTACAGCTTTAATGGCTTCTCCACTACTGTACCCTTTAGCTGGTCCACCTCTTATGGCAGCGGTGTTATACATATTGTAACGATTAATTTCATTGGCGCCCTGTTTTTTATGAATTTTCATAAAGGCCGAGAATGGAACCATCTCATCACGATCGTTCTTTACATACAGGTTCATAATGTCGGTTGGCAGTTTTCTGAATTCAGGCGCTGCCTGCACAAACACTTTAAAGAAACGCTGGTACTTAATAAAACCAAGCTCGTAAGTACTTCCTACAAAAATTGAAAGTGTATTCATGGCATTGCCAATAGTAACTCCTTTTTGCATGGCCGCCTGGTTATCAATTTCAATTTCGTATTGTGGATAGTTGGCACTAAAGAAGGTGAACAAACCTGTTATCTCTTTGCGCTTACGCATCTCGTTCATAAAATCGGTGGTCACTTTTTCAAGCTGTTTGTAATCACCACTATTTGTTTTATCTAATAGCTGCAATGCAAAACCACCTGCAGCCCCAAAGCCGGGTACAGCCGGTGGATCGAAGAACTCGATGGTTGCACCGGGAATGGATTTTGCTTTTTGCTCCAACTCTTCAATAATTTCGGTTACACTATGATCTCTTTCCGACCATGGTTTTAAATTAATCAAACAGGTTCCTGCATTCGATCCGCGACCTTCGGTTAATACTTCATAACCGGCAATGGATGAAACCGATTTTACACCTTCTACTTCATTAATTACTTTAACTAACTTTTCTGATAGATCGTTTGTTCTTTCTAATGTTGAGCCGGGAGGGGTTTGAATAATGGCATACAGCATTCCCTGATCTTCACTCGGAATAAAGCCGGAAGGTAAACTACTGCTCACGCCCACAATACCTAATGCAAACAACACAAATAAACCAATGGTGATCAATTTACGGTGCGCTATTAATTTTAATAACCAAACATATCTGCCTGTTAATTTTTCGAAGCCACCGTTAAAGCTGTCAATAAAACGATTCATCCAGGTTTTCTTTCTTGGCTTACCGTGATTGTTTTTTAAGATCATGGCGCATAATACCGGTGTTACCGTTAATGCTACAACACCCGATAATACAATTGAGGAAGCCATCGTGATAGAGAACTGGCGATAGAAAGTACCAACCGGACCACTCATAAAGGATACAGGAACGAATACCGATACCATTAATAAAGTAATTGCAATTACAGCACCGCTTATCTCACCAATAACTTTTCGTACTGCATTGTATGGCGAAAGATGCTCTTCTTCCATCTTGGCATGTACGGCCTCGACGACGACTATAGCATCATCGACCACAATACCAATTGCTAAAACCAATGCAAACAAAGTTACCATGTTAATGGTGAGACCAAATAATTGCATACAGAAAAATGCACCCACTAATGAGATGGGCACTGCAAGTGTTGGTATAAGCGTTGAGCGCCAATCCCCAAGAAAAATAAATACAACAAGCGCCACTAAGATGAAAGCATCTCTTAAGGTATGGATCACATTTTCGATGGATGCATCCAGGAAGTTAGAAACGTCGTAACTGATCTCGTAATCCATTCCCGGAGGAAATGTTTTTTTAAGATCTTCAAGTTTTTCTTTTACTTTTTCAATTACCTCGCTGGCATTACTGCCATAAGTTTGTTTTAATACCAAAGCTGCAGAAGGGTTACCATTCATACTTGAATAAATATCGTAATACTCGCTTCCTAACGAAACCGTTGCTACGTCTTTTAATCGCAGGTTCTCGCCACTTGGATTAGAGCGAATGATCACATCTTCGTATTGTTTTGGATCATTAAAACGATCGGTGTAGGTTAATACATATTCCAATGCTTCTGCCTGTTTGCTATCACCACGGCCAATACGGCCCGGTTTACCAATAATACTTTGGTCACTTAATGCTTCCATTACTTCATCGGGCGAAACTTTATAAGCGCGCATACGATCAGGATTTAACCATACGCGCATTGCATACTGGCGGCTTCCTAAGATCCTTACCTGGCCAATACCATTAATACGCTGTAACTCCGGCACCATGTTAACACCTGCGTAGTTGAACAGGTATTTCATGTTGGCATTTTTATCTTTGCTGTAAAGATTTACATACATTAACATACTTGGAATTACAGGTGTAATAACAACCCCTTCACGCTGTACCAGTATTGGCAAACGATTAGTTACCTGTTGCACACGGTTAGATACTTGTACCAAGGCCTGATTAATATCTGTACCCGGATTAAATACCACCTGGATGTTTGCTTCGCCGGCGCTGGTAGCATCAGATGTCATGTAACGCATGCCCCATGCACCGTTAATAGATTGTTCGAGAGGAATGATCACCGACTCAGCAAGCGATTTGGCACTTGCGCCGGGATAAGAAGCACTCACCATCACTACAGGAGGTGCTACCTCGGGGAATTGCGATGTGGGCAATGTTTTTATAGCCAGTGTACCAATAAATAATATCACTAGTGATATTACAATTGCTAACACCGGTCTTTGAATGAATTTACTAAACATATTATTAAGTTTAAAAGTTAATTAGTTTTGAAGGTTTAGAATGTTGGTTATTTAGAAAATTACATGTTGTGTTTTTTGTGTCGTGAATCAAACTCTTTAACTTTCACAACTTTGTAACTTTCTAAACTATCTTATTCAACATAAACTTTTAATTTCGGAAGTACGCTTTTAGGATCTTCGTAGGTATAAACGATCTTATCGTTATCTTTTACTTTACGAATGCCTTCCAACAATATGCGTTCATTTTCGTTAAGGCCGCTTTTGATAAGATACAGATCGGGCATTTCAGAAGCAATGGTGATCTCTCTTGAGTGAACGGTATTATTTTTATCCACCACAAAAACATATTTCTTTTCTAAAATTTCATAGGTTGCTTTTTGAGGAATGATAATTGCATTTTTAATAGGAATGCCCATTTCAATATTACCTGTTTCGCCATGACGCAAAAGTCCTTTAGGATTGGGGAACGTAGCCCTGAAAGCAATGTTACCTGTTTCGTTATTAAAATCTGCTTCAATGGTTTTTACTTCACCGGGATAATCAAATAATTGGTTGTTTGCCATAAGCAGGTTTACTTTCAATAAATTTTCTTCGGTAGCATGCGTTTTATAATTTAAGTATTCTGCCTCAGGCACATTAAAATAAACCCACATTTCACTATTGTCAGATAAGGTAGTCATCAGATCGCCTTCATTTATAAGGCTTCCCAATCTTACCTGGAAGTGATCCATAATACCATCAAAAGGCGCACGTATTTCGGTAAATTGTAAATGTGTTGCTGCCAATGATTGCTCGGCTTTTGCTTTATCCAATTTTGCTTTTGCCAATGCCAGTTCGTTAGGCGACACTACATTTTTTTCAGAAAGCTGTTTGGTGTTTTGATATTCGATCTCTGCAAAGTTGGTTTCTGCCTGTGCTTTTTGCAATTCGGCATTATATATTAAAGGCATGATCTTAAACATCAACTGGCCTTTTTTTACAAACTGGCCTTCATCTACAAAAATATTTTCGAGATAACCTTTTTCAAGGGCCCTTACTTCAATGTGTTGTACAGCATGTATCTGGCACACATACTCTCTTGTACTGATGGTGTCTTTTTTTAAAGGACTCGTCACTAAGAATTTTGTTTCTTCTTCATGTTCTTCTTTGTGCGATTGACAGCTTGTATTGCAAAGGATGGCAAACAGGCTTATGGATATCAGAGTGATCCTCATAATAATTTTATTTTATACAAATTGGTTTATTAATTTTTTGGCCTACGCCATGCGCAAAGCCGGCAAAAGACGATAGTGTAGTTAAAGCAAGGCGCAAGCCAATAGCTTTAGATACACCGGCTCAAAACAAGAGCCAACAAGAAATTGATCAGATACGGAGAACTGAAATAGCTAAGTATTTCTTAGACGCTACTTTGTGGTTGATGTGATCGAACAGTGTATTCGATCGTAAAGAGATATCATTAATAAAAGAAGAGTAGAGTACCTGTAAGATGATAAAGGCACTTGTTTTTGAAGAATCGTCTTCTTCGTTGTCAGAGTTTTCTTCACAAATTTCGATAGCCGGAAAGCTTTTTGACTCATCGGTACTATTAAAGCTTGTGTTTTTTTGAATATTTAAAACACCTGCTTTTGAAGTAAGCTTATCGCTTTTTTCAGTAGAGTTTAAACAAGAAATAGGCCCCACGTTAATTAAATACAGCCTGAAAATAAATGCTAGGCAAATTATAACCGCGGTATTTATTTTTAAAACTTTTAACATTAGGGTAAAAACAGTGTAAAGGTACACTAGTTTTTTATAAATCAGCAAAAAATTAGAGTTTTTTGGCATTTGATAAATCCGGTTAAATATATTGTTAAATTATCGGAATTATTAATCTAAGCCTTTAGTCTTTAAAGGAATTTCGATTTTTTTTTTATGAAATAATGAAGACCGTTAATGCTTTGAAGAGAAAGAAAAAGCTTTTTAGTTTAGTGGCTTGTGTTTGATTGCTGTTATGCGGTTGTTTTAATAATTACTCAATTTAATTGAAACGTCAGGCGTTAAAACGTAGTTATACCGATAATTTGTAATTGGAATATTTAACTTCATTATTAAGTGAATCTTTTATTCACAAGTACAAGCTGTATATTTATATACATCTACTTTCCAATCTCCATACTTACCATTTCCAAGATAAATAGATTTCATAGTTACAGGAGCATATCCACAATTACCTTTAGGTCCTTGAATATAAACTTTAATGTAAAACCATTTATATTTAGGGATACCATTCAATTCTTTCTCAATCTCAATTTCATTACTGCTCTTACTAATTTTGAGCACCTTATATTTACTTTCGCCAAAATATTCAGAAATAACTTTTGAGGCAACCTCTTTAGAAATCTCATTTCCAATGCCATTAAAATTGTTTAATTTGTATTCTTGTGGTGCAGGTGTATTATTTGCCAGATCTTGATACAATTTTTCGTTTTTTAATTTTATTTCATTTTCAATTTTGGAACTTATTTCATCAAATTTGTAACCCGATTCACAGTTTATCTTTAGAGTAGGATGTTTTTTAATTTCAAAAGAAGTCCCAATATTAATAAATTGTTTAAAGCGTTCTAAGTCTTCTTGTTGCACACCATAATCCATAGTTACTTGTTGTTTTTTTATGATATCATAAACTCTGATCGAGTATTTTTCAATATGTAATTTCAAACTGCCACCATTTTGGCTTTTTAAGCGCTCGATTATCTTATAATTAAATTCATTGTTGTATATAGTATTAACCTCTATAGATGAACTAATTGAACTCGGCAATAAAATACTTTCTCCAATAATAAGGCCTTTGTCATTCTGTTTTGCTAAAATGTTTATTTTTTCAAACGAACTGGATTCGTCATAAAAATTAAATTCAACCATTAAAACTTCAGAAGGTTTAAGTGCTATTTTTTTTATTCCTTCGATTGAGAAGTTCAGGAATATGTCTTTATTAGTTGTGCCGGAAGAAAGGCTTTTGATAGCATCGCAATTTTCTTTGCAAGATTGGTCAATAAACTTAATTACTGTTTGAGCTAAAGTTTTAGAATTTGTTAGAATTAGAGTTGTAGCTAATAAAAAAGTTAAACATTGATGTTTCATACTTATTTGTGTTTTTATTTATTTTTCTGATGTGTTTAAAATAACGGTTTGGCGGCTTGGCGAAGGTGGCGACTTTCAACACAAATGTTAATGTGGAAAACCAATGCTTGTTTATTCACAAATGAGTCTGCAGAGCACAGAACCGCCACTTTTGCCAAACCGCTGTTAGGTGCTGGCGTTCTTGTCCACCGTTCTTGTAAACCATTGTCATTGCTGGGTTTCAGTGTCATTGTCTGTGTCGGTTGTGAGTTGCGTTTTTTATTTTTTTTTGAAGGGTCGGGAATTTTTTTAAAAACAATTTTTCTTGCGCTGGCTTTGCAAGCTCTTTGACAAAGCTTTGGTTTGAGCGTTGGCTTGTGGGGCTTTGGCAATGTGCTTTCAAATAGCGTTGGCAATTCATCTCGTCTTTAAATTAAATTCAGTCCTAACTCTTTCAAAAATTCATTATGCTTGTCCGTGTTTGTTTTAATTCTCTTGTTTATTGATACTAGTTTTGTGTTTACTTCCTTTAAGTTAATTTTAGATTCTTCTTGTGATGTGCTTACATATCGAGAAATATTCAGGTTATAACCATTCTTTTCAATTTCGTCCATTGAGACTTTACGAGAATATCTCTCAATGTCTCTGCGATATTGATATGTTTGAACAATTCTGTTGATATGCTTTTCGTCTAACGTATTTTGTCGCTTCTCCTTATTAAAATGTTCGCTTGCGTTAATGAACAATACATCCTCTTTCTTTTTACATTTCTTCAGAACCAAAATACATACTGGAATACCTGTCGAATAAAAAAGATTAGCAGGTAAACCAATAATCGTATCAATAGAATTTTCTGTTAGCAGTTTTGTTCTTATTTTTTCTTCTGCACCACTACGAAATAAAACTCCGTGTGGCAAAATGATTGCCATTGTTCCATCATCAGATAAATTATCAGTACCTAAAAAGTGAAACCCATGCAATAAAAAAGCAAAGTCAGCAGCAGATTTTGGAGCTAAACCATACCCTTTGAAGCGAAAATCTTCTGCTAAAATATCATTAGGCTCCCATCTTAAACTAAAAGGTGGATTGGCAACAATGGCATCAAATTTTATTTTTTTGCTTGGGTTCATTTGATTAAATACATCCCATTGGTTTAGTAATGTGTCTCCATGAAATATCTCGAACTCGGTATCTTTCATTCCATGTAACAGCATGTTCATCCGGGCAAGGTTATATGTTGTAATGTTTTTTTCCTGACCGTAAATTTTTCCTATTGTTCCTTTTCCTTTGGTTTCTTTTTTTAACTGTGTACGAACGTTTAATAGTAAAGAGCCTGAACCACATGTAAAGTCTAACACTTTGCTCAATTTAGATTTGTAGCCTTGTGTTGGGTCGTGGGAGTCTAACAATACTATTCGAGAAAGAATGCTGGAGATTTCTTGAGGTGTATAAAATTCACCTGCTTTTTTGCCTGAACCAGCCGCAAACTTACCAATCAAATATTCGTAGGCATCACCAAGTGTGTCAGTGTCAGTAGAAAAATCTGAAATGCCCTCAGCTATCTTTGTAATAATCTTGCAGAGAGTGTCATTCCTTTCTTTTTGAGTTTTACCTAACTTTTCAGAATTAAGGTTGATTTCAGAAAACAAACCTTTAAAGGTACTTTCAAACGATTCATTTTCGATATAACGAAAACCTTTGTCCAAGGTGCTAAGTAATTTATCGTTTTGTGTCCTAGCCAATTCAGTAATATTACTCCATAGATATTTTGGCTCGATAACATAATGCACTTTTCTTCGCATTTGCTTTTCAAAATCATCTATATCTTCTTTGTTCTTTTTATACCATATTTCTAATGGTGGAGGAACTATAAAATCAGCCTTTACTTCTTTAGAAGTACTTATGGGATAATCTTTACCTAATTCCTTTTTGGCGGCTTCTTCATAGTTGTGTGATAGATACCGTAAAAAAAGGAATGAAAGCATATAATCACGGAAATCATCTGCATTCATTGCTCCACGCAAGTCATTCGCAATATTCCAAAGTGTATCGCCTAATTTTTTATGTTGTTGTTTTTGTGCCATTCTTAATGAGTTATAAAATTGTACTTATCTTGAATTTTAGTGAAAATATCTACAAGCAATTCAGCATCGTTGGGATTTAATTCAGCAGACTGTGGTCTTGCATCTTTATGCGACAAAGCATTAACCTGATTACTCACCATTTCAATATCTTCACCATATCCAATTTCTTCTAATGCTTTTTTAATTCCACCTACCCCTAAAAATGAAGAAATAATCTCAAGCAGTTGACGTAACATAACAAAATGGTAACCCATAACTTTTTTCTCAGCTATACATTCATTCAAAATTTGCATTAAGTATAAATGATATAGAAATACATCTTTGTCGTGATTCTTTAATTCTAGTACATTGTTATGAATGCTTAAAATATTTCGTTTAGTATTATTTCTATGGGTGCTATTCATCAACCTATCAGATAGTATAGAGAATAGACCAATGTGATGTGTTGTAATAATTATACGCTTTTCTGATTTTGGCGCTATTTTATCATCAATTAGTTTAATTACAGAATCAGCAGTGATGAATATATTATGGTCATCCATGCTAGAAACAGGGTCGTCTATAAAAAAGTGAGCATCTTGTTCTCCTGTCCAAGCATCTGCATCAAATAAAGCAAGAAAAAAACACCAAATAAAAATTCTTTCTTCTCCTCTGGAGATCTTTATATTATTTACACCATCCCGTGAAAATCGAACAGCGTCAATTCCTAATTCAGGATTTGAATTCACATCAAACTCAAATGAATATTTCGGCAAATAAGGTGCTAATTTTTCTTCAAGTAAATCAGGATTTTCAATTATGGAACTATAATATGGGTTTAGGGTACTTTTTAGTATTTCAAGTCTCATATTTTCATTCCCATTTTCTTCATCATTGTCCCATCTAAATAAATCCTCACTATATGCATTGTAATAAACCCCGGAATGTTTGCCGTTTTCCTTTTTAGTTATGTTTTTATATTCAACAGAAAGTATTGTTTTTCCTGTAGAATTAAATGCGTAAATCAACACTATTGGCTGTTTACTTAATTTTAGTTGTTCTGCTATTTCAATTATTGTACTCATCTTCTACTCAATCATTTTTGGAAACAAATCCTGAATCAGTCCTATTTTATGTTGTTTCAATAGTTCTAATTTCTCAGCTTGAGCTAAGATGAGTTCATCTAATGCTGAAAGACAAGAAACGATTTTTTGTTGTTCTTCAGAATTAGGAGAAAGCAAGGGTAAATGGAAAAATGCATTTAATGAAATATTCATTCTGTCATGTCGTGCACCGCTATTAGAGATACTACGTAGGGATGAATACCAAAGGTCAGTCTTGAAATACTGCTCAAAGAAATCAATGTTATCAGTGTTGAATCTAAAAACTGTGTAAAGTGGAGACATTACTCCAATACCAGTTTTATTTACTGAAATTGGACCAACAGGAGCTACTGTTGAAATCCTTGGATTATATACGAAATCTCCATTTTCTACAATATAATACCCTTCAAGATTGCTTTCAGTTACGATTTCTCTATCAAAAAAATCACGTTGATCAACTATTCCATTTGCAGCTGAGTTTGTCAATACACGAGTTACTACATTGTCCTTATTTTTTATAGTTATCAACTTCGCTATTTCTCCCAAGTCCTTCTCAAGCCACTCACCATTATTTACAAACTCGGGAAAACGATACTTTGGCACTTTTTCACCTACTTGTGGAAAAAGGTTTTGCATCAAACCTTTTTTATGGTCTTTTAGCAATTCTAACTTTTCATTGTAAGCTGAAATTACTTCATCTAAAGAACTAAGACAGGCAGCAATTTTTACCTGTTCTTTTATTTTGGGTTTAGGAATTAAAATTTCGGAAAACTGCTTGTAGCTTATCATTTTCCCATCTCTAATTCCTTCAAGATTTTTATTTAGGTCTTGAATGAACGGATATGATTTAAAATAATGACGGTAAAAGTCATTAATAACGTCTTCTTTTTTCCGTAATACAATATACGCAGGACTACACAAGCCTAAGTAGTTTGAATATTCTATCCCACCTTGGAATGACCTAAGGCTAATAATAAAATCTCCAATCTCAACTACCTTATAGCTTTCTATGCTTTTTTCGGTAACTGAAACGTGATAGTTTATCATATCTCTTGGTACTGCTCCTTGCTCTTGTGTAATAGCAAGTATGGGTAAATCAGAGTCATGGTCTTTATTTGAAATTGGCTCAAAAAGTTCATCACCATAAACATACTCCCATTCCCCTTCATTTTTAAATTCAGGAAAACGCAATTCAGGTATAAACTTATTTTTCTTCTTACTCATACGCTGCTAATCCTGAAATTTCACGCCCTTGGGCAAGTTTTTTAAATTGTGGTACTAAATCTGCCATTAGTGCCAGTTCTTTTACTCTGCGTTCTTTCCAACTCAAATCCAATGGCTCTAAAAGGTCAGTCAATTTTTCACCGTCAAAAATCATTCGGTTCATTACCATTTCAACAAACGCTTTCAGGTCTGCCGTTTGCAAACCGTGTTTGTGGGCAATAGCTGCCAATTCTTTATTGTATTTGTCGTCCTTAAACGTAATGTAACCTTTTCGAAGTGTATCTACATCCTGTCCGCTTTCCCAATCCAAACTATTAATGTACTCGGTTAAATCTTCTTCCTCATCCATTAAATTGGAGTTTGATTTTAGCAAGCTAATTACCTGTGCCTTTGTCATCTTTTGCTTGGCAGGTTTTTTCTGCGTACTGTCAGCTATCAGATTCATTATATAGTCATAATCAATTACAGCAGAAGCAAACAACACAAATTCAAAATCCAATTGTTGTATTTCAGGAGGTGCTTGGTCTCCGTCTTTTTGCTGAATTTCTCTTAACTGTTTTGCTGTTTCTATATATGAGCTACGGAACTCCTGCAAAGTTTCTTTAGGTAAAATCGCTTCAATTTTTGCCTTTTGTTCTTCGTCTAAATCTGTGTATTGGTCTAATTGGGTTTTAAGCCGTTGAACTTCTTTAAAGTTTTTTACGAATGTAATTCGTGCTGCATCACCTTTAAGATTATAAACTTCTTGTGGTTCGTTTACCAAATTTTGCTCTTGCATAAATATCCCTAAAGCCTCAACTGCCTTTTGATAGTTTTCCATTACAACTGGTGCAGGGTCAACCATCCAAATTTTAATTGCCCTGTCTTTATCTTCTCCTGAAAATAAGGCAATAGCTTGGTTTACGGATTCTTGTTGTGAACGGAAATCTAAAATATTACCGTAAGGTTTGGTATCATTTAATACACGATTTGTTGGGGCTGATGTCGATAAAAGGACAAGAATAATTTGCGATAATCAAACAAAAAGCTCATGATTATGAGTTTTATTAAGAACTAGTTATCTTTTGGAAGTTCAGGAATGTAAATACTATCTAAATCAATATTTTCTATCTCCTCATCGCTTGGCTGAGTTTCATTAGCTTCAAATTCGTCTATTGGTTTATTAGACATTTGAATGAATTTTGCATCCTGAATAGCTATTTTCTCTAAGTCAGGAGTTAGTTTAGTTTTTTGGAAAATTTTTTTCTCAGTTTTTTGAGTTGTGGGACATCCTAAAAAGGATTCATAAGTTTTTATTTCACAAGAAAGTGATTTAAGATATTGCATTAACTATATATATAAATTGCATTTTGATAAATGGAACATTATCAAGACATATGCATTTATTATACAGTTCTATTCGGAAATTAAGAAAATGTAATAATGGATGTTTACAAATCCACAGTAATTGATGAGATTCTCCCATCGTGTCTTTCACCAAATCCTTGAATATTTATTACCTGCTTTCCATCCAAACTTTTTGAAAGAAGCGAATTATGGTATTCCTTGTCATTCTTCCTAATTCTAATAGGGATTTTGTAGTGATTTTCACTTTGGTCTGGATAGAAATAAGCCCAACAATTTCCACTTTCTGTATTTAGATGATAAACTCTTATTCGGTAAGTTTTTGGTACGGTATCTTCTTCGATTTGAGTTGTTTTAATGTCAGGCTCAGTAATAATTAATTTTGTTTTAATCGATTCAAAAAATTGTTCATCAATTAAACCTAATCCAAGTTCGCCACCAGATGAGTTATAATTAATTATTTCAATTTTACTAAAGCTAGAACTATTTTTAATTTGATTGACTACATCTTCAAATTTTATTGCAGAATCATTAATATTTTCAACTAATTTTTTCTCTAAATCTTCTTCTGATGAAACTCCTAAATTTGAGCTTTCATAAATTTTCTCAAACTTTTCTTCCACTTCCATGAAGGATTGTGAATCCATTCCTTCTTCTGTCAATTTCTGATTTTCGTTTGGCAACTTATTAATTATGTAATTAAGTAGTGATGACAAGTAATCTGCAATTACATTTTCTTCTGCGTTAAAGATGTTTGCTTGAATTGGTTTAAATTCAATCCTGTAATTAATTCTAAAGCTTCCAGCTTTGGCAGGAACCAGCAAACAGGAAGGATTCAATTCGAAGTCGTCTAAACTCAATAAGGCATTTCTCAGAATATCAGCGAATTTAGTCTGGATATCATTTGCATCAGGAACTTCGACCTCATGTTTATCTGCCAATTTTCCTTTTAAGCTAACTCCAAAATTTAGTGACGGAATAAAAAAACCTGAAGGGCAGTATGAATTTTCCAACGGTAAATAATCAGATGGAATTTCATTGAATGCGATAATATTGTTTTCGCCTAATTTTCCACCCTTATATGTTACAATAAAAAGCGTATTGGAATTTTTAAAAATTTCTCTTAAAGTGATTTTTTTATCAATAAACTTATAATATGTTTCATCATCGATAATTGTATGAAAATAATAAACGATAAAATCATCTGATTCCTCAATAATTGAACCCAATATTCTGTTTCCATAACGATTTGTTCCAGTATATAAAATTGGATATTCATCAGCTAACAATTTTAGATAATTGTCAGTGATTATCGGCAAATCACTTATCAATGCTTTATGTTGTGTATACTCAAACAAATGCTAAGGGTTTAAAATTTCAATTCCTGAGTTTATTATTGAATCTATGCTAAAGGCATCAGATTTATATAGGTCATGGTGATAAGGATTGTCGTCGAAAGGTGTTTTTTTATAAACACCAGCACCTTCCTTAATTTTAAATAAGAGTACTCCTTTTTTATATTTCGGTGACAAATTCATTATCTTCTTATATATATTTACTATTTCTTCTTTCACCGCATCACTATCAACTTTACTTATTGAGAGGCATTTTAAATCACTACATACCGTTTCACAATCATCATGACGATGTTCTTTTTCCCATTTGGTTAAAAAATCTTTGTCGTCAAATGTTTGTTTGCGTAATACTCTAGCATATAAAGACTCAGTATCTTCAAAAGTGGATTCCAAACAGTTACACTTCGAATCTTTTGTGATATTTTCAAAAGTCATATTTAACAAATTTATAAAAAGATTAGACTAATTATTATTTTAAGGAAGAATTATTTTTTTAAACATACAATTTGAGTAATTTATGAATGTTTAACTGTATTGTTAGCTCGTAGCCTTATATTTTCCAACTAATTCACTTTGATATATGTTGATTATCTTATCTGCTTTAAATCCTAATTCAACAGAAGTAGAGATGTTTTTAGGTGGTGTTCCAGAGTGTAACATTACAACATGAACTTTTTTCATGTTGTTCTTTACAGATTGTAAAGCCTCTATGTAATCGAAGTCTCCACTAAATAAAATTACTTTATCACATTTTCCTGTTAAAGCATATTCTACCATCCTAACTGCTAAAGCTACGTCAACTCCTTTTTCAGTCAATACAGCTTTATTAAAAGGGTCAACTTTTAAGTAACCTGTCCGAACAATTTCTATATCTTCAAATGCGTTGCTTATCAAAGAGTATTTATAGTCAGTTTGACTAAACGTCTGTTTAAATTCTCCTAACCATTTTGTTTTATCATCAAAATCAGTTTTTATTTTTGCTGCTAATACCGTCGAAATTTTTGACTTATCCTGAAGTAATTCTTCCTTATTACTTTCGTCGCAATTTTTTAGGTAATGAGTCGTATGGACAGCTTCATTAAAAAATAACTCGTGAACTTTTTCAGGTCGAAACCAATATGTTCTTATGAATTCATCATCTGGTTCGATAATGGAATTAAAGATTAAAGTCCAGTCAAGGTCTTTTTCTTTTATACCCATTGTTTTTATTGTCTTGTATAGGTTCTGACCGTCAATTAAAATAATTACTTTTTTCTTCATGGATTTTTATAAAAAATTAAGCCACTCCTTGCGGAATGGCTTTATGATAAATTTTGCACGAGGCACTTGAAAATTCCCTTCTATTATTTCTTGCAATAGAAAGTTGTGGTAAACTTGAATCAAAAGTATATATTTTTGTCAATCTGACAAAATTAATATTGTTGAATATTTTCCTCATTTTCATTTTTTAACTATTTCATAGCATAACCCTTGAAAATACAGGGATTTAGGCTAAATTTAATTCGATTAGTTTGGAACACTTCAAGATTAAAGAATGTTTTTGACCTGCACAATAGGTAATTTTACCTATTTTGGAGTAGGTAATATTACCTATATGGTTTGCTGCTTTTCAATGATTTCCATGTTTATTTCATCCAATCCAATGAGGAAGTAATCTAAAACATAAATGATTTCTCCAATTTCATATAGAACGTGCCTTAAAATGCCTAGCACAAATAGAATAATTCCTACTACCATTGTTAACAGACCTAATTGAGTTTTGTTAGTTACATCAATCGGGCTATTATTTCTGGCATCGGATAGCTCTCTCCAAATATTATTAATAAAATTTATTTGCACTCCTAAACCAACGGAATAAATTAAATTGCTTTCAAACCTGTTTTTAAGATTATCCTCTTTGACAAGTACTTCGTTAAGATTAGAAAATCTAAGTTTATTCTTTATTTTATCTGTATAATTTCTTAATTGGTCGTTGTAAGATTTATTTATAAAAAATACAAGAGCATTGGCAGATGGGATTTTTTTAAGCGTATCAAAATAATTATTTGTGTCTTGATTAAATATCCTACGTACTATATTGGGAAGGTCTTTTAAAAATACATTTAGCTTATCGTATTCAGATGAAGCATTAGAAATATCAATTAGAGCCATATTTAATTTGTTTTAAAGTGATACTTATTATATTGATGAGTAATTCCCCTTCGCTTATCAATAGTTCTCCATACATGGACTTTCGTAGCCTAGATGATAGTTTATTTAGTTTCGATATATAAACATCAAAAGATATTTCATTATTTATTGTTGAATAATTATTTATCGAACACCCACAAGACGATGCAAATAATTTTGCATCGTGCATTAGGTTATAATTAATATATCCAAAAGCTGTTTTATCTCTATCGAGTTTACGAAGTCCTTGTAAAAAGTTGGGCGAAGAAATAACTTCGCCCAAGGTTTCGTAGATTTCAATTGGCAGAGGTCTCATCAGATTTTTTTAACTGGTGTATAGACACCTCCGATTTTTTCACATTTGAATTTTTCTAGTAAAAGCTCTTTTGTTCTGCTATCATTTGCTGGCGTGAACGGAGCATCGAGTTCAACATCTTTAACTTCTTCTTGTTTGCCACCTTTCCAGTGGACTGTTACTTTTGAGATAATGAACTTTGGCATGGTTTAGGTTTTTATTGGTTTATAATAAATTTTACTTTTTTGAAATCATTGATGAGCAGAAAATAAATGCCAGGTCTTAGACTTGATACCTTCATTTGCTTAGTGTTTTTCTCTTCAAGAATCGATTCTCCGCACGTATTTATAACTTTAAGGGTCTTCGCTTCATTATTAAGATTTAAAATGTCTTTGGCAGGATTTGGAAACACGGTTAAATCTGAAAATATATTTTTACTTTCAACAATTCCTGTTGCCAATGTAGTTATGTGAACGATAAGCTGAATGCTCACATTAGTGAATTCAAAAGTTATTTCTCCACTTGAAGGCAATCCATTTATAACCATTAAGGATGTATCAGAGGATATATTTATATTCTTGACCTCATTAGGAATATTGAAGCTATTAACAAATGGCTGGAATGTATTTTGTTGAGTGAAGTCATAAAAATTAAGGTAGGGCGCATTAGCAGAATATTCTAATACAAGCAATAGCGTATCCCCTACATGAGCGTTATAATGATATTGATAATAAACGGTAGCAAATAAATAGGCGGTATCTGCCTGATTCCAGCTCTGACCGTTTGTACCGACACCAATTCGCTTTTTTGTTGCGTTAATATTTAAACTGATAAAGAAGATAAACGCTAAGGTCAATAGCATCTTGCAGGGATTTAAGATTGGTGTTTTCATTGATATGGTTTTTAGTTGTAAAATCGAAATTATGAAATTTTTCAAAGTAATCAAAATTGATGACCGTTATTTTGTTAAATAATTGATACTTAGAGGGTGAATTCTAAGAGCTATATAAAGAAGGTTTCAGCTAATATTAAGCTATTGCGAAAAGAAAAAGGTCTTACGCAAGTAGAGTTGGCTGCGGCTTGTAACTTTGAGAAGCAGAATATGCAGCGTATTGAATCTGGTAAAACCGCTCCGACCTTAAAAACACTTCTTAAAATTGCCGATGCTCTGGATGTGGATATTCAGGATATTGTTATTTCGAATCGGGATTAGCCTCAGTTGTGGAATCCTTCATCTCTTCATTATAAAATATTGAATACTTTTCTCGAATAGATTCTTCTAATCTTTTTGCGAGATTATAATGTTTGGTGGCTTTTACTTCCATTAAATTAATCAAATCAACTGCTTTGAAATTATAAGCCAAAATTTTAGGGTGCAGAGGATGTGAATGTATAATAGGTAATTGATTTAGCTCTGAATGAAAAGTAGTTTTGAGCGCAATCATAGCTTTTAAATCAATTTTTTTCTTGTCAAAATATTTAATTATTAATTCTTCAAATTTTAAAGCTAAAGTATCATTTTTATATTCATCATTAGTTAAGCTTTCAACGTGAAGAATTAATTCAATACGTAAAGCGTCGAAATTTTGTCTATATGTAGTTAAAAAAGTATCAATTTCTTTTTGAAATATTTCATATTCCTCTCCAAGTGTTTTTGCTTCTGCACACAAAATCTCAAAATTATTGTAAATTTTACTTACCCATTTTGAAGCGTCTCTTTTCAATTTTTTTTCAAGATATTTTATAATAGTTAGTCTATCGAGAGATTTTATCAAATCGAATTTGTATTCTAAATAAATTATAATGGTTGAATACTCATGTGCCAAAACTTTTTCCTGATAATCTTTAAGAGCTTCGACTTGGGTTCTAAGGCTTTCTTTAAATGATTCTAATTGATATGCGAAAACTTTACCGACTTTATTTCTTTCTTTAACACGTAATCTCCATGCAGTAAAGACACTTAATCCATAACCAACAACCACACCAATTAATGGTTTAATCCAATCGTATGAATTACCACTTGGTGCGCCATAATTTTCAACATTGTTAACTTCTATTAAAGGCATAATCTAATTTTAATTTATTGATATCTATATTTATTCATTCCCGCAGCATCTATCATATTATTCCATTTAGATTCCATTGTCCAAATCTTTTGACCCGGTTGAACATACGCAAGTTGAAAAAAATCATACCAGTCATTTGCCGTAGTTCTATAAGCTCCTTTTTCAAGACCCGCAAAAAATTCCAATATAACATTTTCAAGTAACTCAATTTTCGACCAATCATAATCGCTAGGTAAATGTTGTCCTCCACGTTGCTCTGATGCGTATGTTGAGATTAATTCTCTAACAGAAGGCATTCTATCCTCTTTGTTTTTAAAGTTTTTATTCTTTATTGCTTTTTTAATTGTGTCTGCCTCATTATTTAAAGTATTTGCAGCTTCTTGGAGAATTTTTTTTCTTTCTTCATTATACGTTTTAAATTCATCAATTTTTGAACTGTCAATATTGCTACCTTGTGATATCGCCTTTGTAAACTCTACCATTGGTTCTATGTGGTCTTGCATATCAATTTTAAAATCTGGATTATGCAATTTTATTAAATGAATAAACGGAGGGTCAAGAATAATCTTATGAGCAGAATTATAAAGTGATTGAATCGCCTTTCTTGTAACATCAGGAAATGAAATAATTTGTGTTGTATGTGCAAGCTCATCAATGTTATTGTAATTACCGATAAGTTTGTCATCTGAGCTAAGTTTTGACAAATCAATATTGCCCATTCCAATATTGTACCAAATATTTGTATCGCAAATAATATCCATAAAATCCTTCGTGTAATCAAAGATAAGATTAAATACCGCACCTGGTCTTCAATGCGTTAACATTAACTACCATTTTTCAACTAAACTTTCGGTTTACCGAACTATAAGACTTACTAAACAAAAGTTCTCATGAAAAATAAATTAGGTAGATACGTGGACAAATCGTATATTTGTACTGAGAAAGGAGTCGTTATGAATTTCAAGTCATTGCAACATTTATTGGATTACTTCAAAGATGAAAAAACAGGAGTTAAGTATTATGAAAAACTTCGTTGGAATGGTAATCCAATATGTCCTCATTGTAAATCTGATAAACCCTACATTGTTACCACTGGCTACAAATGCTCCAATAATAAATGTTACAAAAAATTTACCGTTAAAGTTGGAACTATTTTTGAATGTTCTAAAATTCCCTTTAGAATCTGGTTTGCAGTGATTTATTTATGCACCACCAATAAAAAAGGAATGAGTTCTCACTTTGTAGCTAGAACACTTGGTATAGAGCAAAAAACAGCATGGTACGTTCTTCAACGAATTCGAATAATGCTTAGAGCGCAGATGCCAGAATTAATTGGTACAGCAGAAAATTTTGCCGTTGAAATAGATGAAACGTTTGTCGGTGGTAAATCAAAAAATAAACACACGAAGAAAAAGCGTTCAAATATTCATCCGCATTTGTTAAATGATGGGTCGCCATATAAACCAAAAAATATTGTTGTAGCAGCAATTCAACGTAATGGGTTAGTTCGTGCTGAAGTAATTAAAGATAGGAAAGAAGAATCGCTAAAACCTTTTATCGACAAATATATTCCTGTCGGTACAATTGTAAATACAGATGACCATCATTCATATAGCAATCTTAAAAATAATTATCAGCATAGTACGGTCAACCACTCAGCAAAAGAATATGTTAACGGTAGTTGCCATACTAATACAGTCGAAAATTTCTTTAGTCATTTTAAACGCATGTTGCACGGAACGCATCATCGTGTCAGTGACATCCATCTTCAACACTATGTTGATGAATTTACAGTGAGGTTTAATAACCGAAACCTTCCTATTTCCTTAGCTTTTGAAAAAACAGTAGCAAATGCTGAAGGAAATGCGCTTTGTAAAAATATTACTCATGGCTATAAGGTTTATCTAAAAACAAAAAAGGGAAAATAATTTTCCGTATTTTTGGATATGGCTAAAAAACCTACCAAAAAGAAAGCACCTAAAAAGGCAGTCAAAAAGAAATCCGTTAAGAAGAGAGCTTCCAAATACGAAGAGAAGCTTGTTATTAATGGAACGCTGGATGATGTGCTTAGAGCTTCTTTAAAAGGGTTAAAATAAATTAATATGAGCATACAAGAAATAGTAGATATCTGTAAGATTTTTAATAAAAATGGTCGTCAAGTTATTATTGAAATTCTTCCAAAGGATATGATAGCTAACAAATCAGTAACTTTTTATCATTTATTAAATGAAAATTTTAATGTTCCTTCACTAGCTATATCATTATCAGCTAATGGACTTTCTATTTCCAATCCTGAAAGAAATTATATTGGTTTGGAATTGTATTTTACTATTTCATTAGTTTAAACTCGAAGGCTTTTTTTTTCTTTTCCAGTCTTCTTACTTCCCACATATATAATTTTGGAAACAATAAACTGTATACAATAGCTAATCTTTTAAAAAAAGTCTGAAATCTGCAATTGTGCTCATTATTTTTAAATATTTTATGCACTTCTATTATGCCCATATTTTATATATTATTTGGCTTTCCTCTCCCATTTTTTTAAATTTAAGCAGTTACAGGTCGTTTTTGGGCGTGTATAATCATGGCGAATTGCTTGTCTTGAATACCGATGAGGCAATGATTAGCTTGTAGCTCGTTCTTTACAAGAAAGGCAATAGCCTATAAGTTTTATCCAGAAGCTTCTTGCTTCCCGTATAAAGGGTTACGGTAAATGACCATCGACTGGCTAAAATTCGAAAATTGACTTAAAAACCTTGTAAATCCTTTGATATCCTTGTCCAATTTGCGACATCAACCCCCGATTTGTTCTTGAAAATGCCTGAATAAGTCCGTGGTATTTCAGGTTTTTGTCCACATACAAAGTATTGAGGTATTTGCTGTCAAAACCCGTTAGCAACATATCCACCACTATTGTAATGTCAATCTTGTTTTCGTGTGAATAATCTTTATTGCTGTACTGTTGGTCTTTGATTCGTCTTTGTACATCTTGATAGTACAAATCAAATTCATTGATGCTGTGATTGGTTTTATACTGCTTATTGTAATCAGCAATAATTTCTGTTAATGCTTGTTTCTTCTCTTCGGGATTCTGTTTATTGTCCTCTCGTTCATTTGTCAAGTCCTCTTGTAATTGCTTAATATCAGCAGCATTCTTTTGTGCTTGTTGGTCGCCATTATTAGAAATTAGTTGTGATGGTGGAGAAAATACACAAGCGATGTTCAAAGGAACATAATTAGGATTTTCAACTTGTTTCTTTTTTTGAATTTCCTTGAATAGTTGATAGTATTCAATGGCGTTGTTGATAGAAGAAGTTGCTAAAACTGCATTGAATTTTCTTGAATTGGTGGCAGTATCGTGCTTTTCTAAAATAGCTTCTACTACGGCTTGTTGTGCAATTGCTTCTCCCGGTTTCGGATTTTGGTTGCCTTTTCCTTTGAAATAGTCAATATGAAACTTTAATACATTTCGATCGTCAATGGCGTGTGTAATGGTGTAAGCGTGTAATTGCTTTTCAAAAATATCGCTTGTTTCCTTGTATTTTGCTTCTTCACCATTTCTTTCAATATAAGTGGCATTGTCTCTAAAAATTGGCGTGCCTGTAAAACCGAATAATTGAGCATTAGGGAAAAACTCTTTAATCGCCTTGTGATTATCGCCAAATTGCGAACGGTGGCATTCATCAAAGATGAATACTATTCGTTTTTTGCTCAATGGCTCTAAACGTTCTTTGTAGTTTTTCTTCTGTGTGCCATCAAGTGCAAGTCCTAATTTTTGAATGGTCGTAACAATTACTTTGTCTGCATAGTCGGTAGAAAGTAGTCGTCTTACCAAAGTTTCTGTATTGGTGTTTTCTTCTACACTGCCTTCTTGAAATTTATTGAATTCTTCACGAGTTTGCCTGTCAAGGTCTTTTAGGTCAACTACAAACAAACATTTCTCAATATCAGGATTGTCTTTCAGTAGAGTAGAAGTCTTGAAGGAAGTCAAGGTTTTACCGCTTCCTGTTGTATGCCATATATAACCGTTACCTCTGTTTTGCTGAATACAATTCACGATTGCTTTAACTGCATAAATCTGATATGGTCGCATTACGAGTAACTTTTGTTCACTCTCAATGAGAACCATATACTTACTAATCAATTCTCCAAGTGTGCACTTGGTCAGAAATTTTTCAGTAAACAAATCAAGATGGGTTATTTTCTTGTTGTTTTCGTCTGCTAATTGATATATCGGTAAAAACTGTTCGTCTGCATTGAATTGAAAATGTTGATTCTTGTTATTTGTAAAATAGTAAGTATTGGTTCTGTTGCTTACAATAAACAACTGCATAAAGCATAGCAGCGAATTTCCGTAACCATTGCCTGGCTCGTTTTTGTATTCTACTATTTGCTGCATTGCTTTTCTCGGAGAAATATCCAGCTTCTTCAATTCGATTTGAACAACTGGCAATCCGTTAATCAGCAAAATAATGTCGTAGCGTTGATGGCTGTTTTCTGTATTAATGCGTAATTGACTGATAACTTCAAAGTCATTCTTGCACCAATCTTTTATGTTTACCAAAGTATAATGTAGTTAAATTTACTGATTTTACGGAATAATTCCAAAATTTTTACCATAGAGGCACTGAGAACACTGAGTTTATTTGCCATTTAACCACATAGGCACATAGTTTTTTCATAGATCAACTACACTTCAAAAGTAAAACATAGGATTTTCTTCGCTTGCGAAGAAAATTTATGTGAAACTATGTTAGGCGTTTTGCTTAACTTTTTTCTATGTGGTTAAATTCTTTAAGTAAGTAGTTGTCTCCAAACCTTTATTAAAAAGCAAGTCGAGGATACTTAAATTAGGATGAAACGGAAATTTACTTTCGAAAGTTTGGTAATAAGGTGTATTTAATGTTGGAGAGACTTTTCCATCATCTGTAAAATTTAGCTTCGGATGAATAGAATTTCTCAGATCAATTAACGAAGCAGGTTCTTTTTCAAATGCAGAAGTGAAAGCAATTTCTTTTTTTAGTTTTAAGAGTTTTAAAACAAGCTTTAGCTGCTCAGTATTTAATTCCATTAAAAATTTAAACTCTTTATTATAAAAATAATGTATTTCGTCTTCAAAAAAATCAAAGTAAGGTGAGTTCTTATAAGCGCTTGTAATGGCCCGCCAATGGTTGTTTTGCCAGTTTTCGGTATAAGAAATTTCTACATCTTTTATTAACTCTTTGGTATGTAATTTTTTTACTGGGATAGAAAGATCAAGTTTACCGTTAGCCGATAAAATTTGAGTGCGGTTACGAAAGCTTTGTTTTTGATAATTCTCAAAATTCTCAATAACAAGCGTGTCAGAATTTAAAACGTAATAAAAATAATGCAGGTTAGGCCAGTAAGCAGTGCTCAATAAAACATTCATGGCTTGGTTTGTTTGATAACGCGAATACTTTTGCCTACAATAAAATTTTCAGGCAAAAAACCCCATTTGCGCGAATCGTTGGCGTTATCGCGATTGTCGCCCATGGTAAAATAATAATTACCTTTTACGGTGTAGGTTTTTGTAAGCTTATTGTTAATGTAAATACTATCACCCTTTATTTCTAAGCTGTTTTTCTCATGATCCTTTATTAATTTTTTATAGAACACAATGTTTATAGTATCTAATTGCAGCACATCATCTTTTTTTGGAATATATAAGGCGCCGTAATTATCCATGTTCCATTTATAATTAATAGAGTAGGGAAAGCAGGAAAGATCGGAGCTTCCTTGTTTTTCCATTTCTAATTCAATCAATTCTATATCTGCCAAATGCTTTAAGCTATCGGCAAAATAATTGGTAAGCGAAAAACTGTAATCATTTTTTTCTGAAATGGCAGCGCCCTCTGTTAATCCGTGTTTTATTAAACTCAGGCTATCCATTGCCTTAGCAGACTTTACATGAAAATTATGTTTAACTGTAATCGTATCGGTAATTGGCATACCATTTATGTAAATAACTTTATCTATTAACTCAATGCTGTCGCCGGGCAAACCAATAAGGCGCTGAAAAAAATAAGTTGTAGGCTGCGTTGAATCTTTTGCCGGAAATTCAAAATACACAATATCGTTAGTGCTTAAGGTGTTATTAAATTTTTTAATAAGCAACGCATCGCCCCGGTAATAAGTGTGCTGCATATCCATATTATTTACTTTACGGATATCGAAAATAAATCGTCTCAAAAAAATAAATAAAAGCAGTGCTATGAATGCTGCAAGAAACCAGGTTTGTTTCTTTACAAAATCAAGTATGTTCTTTATTTGATCGATGCTTTTTGTTGTTTAAGCTTTCGGCGGTTGTTCCACTTATTTAAACCCCAAATCAATAAAATGGTTACAATAAATGGAATTTTTATTGAATGTAAATTACCATCATCAACATAAGATAAAAAACGTTCCCACCTGAATTTGCCCTCTTTACTGTTCTTAAACAACGATCCTAATACCGATTTGCCGCTAACAGGGTTGTTTTCAGAATACTTCATACTAAACCAAACAAAGAAAGGTGAACCTACTACGTGATCGTAAGGCACCATACCCCAACTGCGGCTATCAGCGCTATTATGACGGTTATCACCCATCATAAAATAATAATCCTGTTTAAAGGTGTAATTTGTAATTGGTTTGCCATCGTATAAAACCTGCGCACCGTTTTTTGTTACCTGGTGTATGCCGTCATCGTAAGTGTTCAATATTTTTTCATACAAACAAATATTGTGAGTATCAATTGGCAGGGTTGTTCCTGCTTTTGGAATTAACAGTGGGCCAAAATTATCATTGTTCCAGGCATACGCTCCGTTGTGCGGGAAGATACCGTTATCATAAGCATCTTTAAGATCGATACGCTTAAACACCGAATACACATTCGGATCGCTTTTAATTTTAGCAGCGCTTTCCGGTGTCATGTTTAAACAATATACAAAAGTGTCTTTGGTAGTGAAGGTGTTCTTAAAAACAGTGTAATCGTAATTTCTTAAGGGAATGTAACGTCCGTTACCACCTGTAATTGGTTCTAAAAAAACAGTGGGTTTTTTATTTGATAAGCCAACTGATGCTACCAAAGCTTCGGTTACATACACATCTAAATTATCCAGGTATTCAAGTGTAATAAAATTAGATTTTGCTTTTACAAAATAATGGTGCTGTGCCTTTTCAGGCATTTTTTGTTTTTGGCCATTAATAAAAACTTCGCCAGCACGCACCTCTAAATTATCACCTGCAATACCTACACAGCGTTTTACGTAATGTTCACGTTTATCAACCGGTCTTGCTACAATATCGCCAAATTGCTCGGGTGTACTGTTTACATATTCCCAAACTTCTTTCTGAATTTTTGCACGGTTAAGCGTGCTGTCTTTTTCTAGTTCGTTGTCTACAATATCCCTTATTATCTGGTAGTAGCTTTGGTTTTGCTGTCTTAATGCCACTGTATCGCCATCTGGATAATTAAATACTACAATGTCATTATTTTCAACATGGCCAAAACCGGGCAAGCGCATGTAAGGTAATTTTATCCATTCTAAATACGATTTTTTTGTTTCGCTTAATGGTAAGGTATGATGCGCAAATGGAAATGACAATGGCGTTTGCGGAATTTTTGGTCCGTAAGCAAATTTATTTACGAATAAAAAGTCGCCCACCATTAACGATTTTTCTAACGAGGATGTAGGAATGGTAAATGCCTCAATAAAATAACCACGAATAATAGAAGCCGCAATTACAGCAAAGATGATAGGGTCTACCCAGTTCTTAATAATTTTACTTGGCTCAATGTTAAATTTGCTTAAACCAACAAATTTAGCTGTATCATCAAAACCTAATTTTACAAAAAAGATGTAAGGTAAAAGAGATGCAAATAAAAGATCGGAGTTACTGGGTTTATTAAATGCACGTGCCACATTAAAACCGTAAACGCCATACATTAAAATATTAACGCCTGGCACTATCATAATTAAACACCACCAACTTGGTTTGCCTAATAGTTTTGAGAGAACATAAAAATTGTAAACCGGTATCCAGGCTTTCCAGCTTTCTATACCTGCTTTTGTAAATAATTTACTAAGGCCAAAAAACGAGACCAGTATTAAGACTAAAAAAATATAATTTCCCATAGATGTAAAAGGTAAAAATAAGGATTTATAGAAACTTTGAACGCTTGTTTTTTAAGCATATTATTTTATGGTTGTTAATATTTGTTAGCTATTTTATTTGGCCACAGATTTCAAAAATGCCACAGATTTTTTTATAATAATTCAAATCTGCGTTATCAGCGAAATCTGTGGCTTTTTAATTTTTAAGTTGAGAGAGAGTTAGGTTAAAAAATAATTTGTAAAAATTAGTGTAATTAGTGGCTAATAGCTATCTTTATTCCCGAAAAATAAACCTGTTTTGTTTGCAGGTACAAAAAAATTTATGATAAAAATAACTCTCCCCGATGGTTCTGTTCGCGAATACGAAAAAGGAACTTCATCAATGGACATCGCTAAAAGCATTAGCGAAGGCTTAGCCAGAAACGTATTAGCCGCAAAAGTAAACAACGAAGTTTGGGATGCGTCACGCCCAATTAATTCAGATGCCACATTAAGTTTATTAACGTGGAACGATGCGCTTGGTAAAGAAACCATGTGGCATTCATCTGCTCACCTTATGGCCGAAGCTTTAGAAGCTTTGTATCCCGGTGTAAAATTTTGGGTTGGACCACCGTTAGAAAATGGTTTTTACTATGATGTGGATCTTGATGGACAAACATTAACACCTGCCGATTTTGAAAAGATCGAGCAAAAAATGTTAGAGCTGGCTAGAAAAAATAATGTTTACGAAAGAAAAGAAATTTCGAAAACAGACGCCGTAAAATATTTTACCGATAAAAATGATCATTATAAATTAGATCTTTTAGAACGTTTAGAAGATGGTAACATTACTTTGTACACACAAGGTAACTTTACCGATCTGTGTCGCGGACCTCATATTCCAAGCACAGGTTTTATAAAAGCTGCAAAAATTTTAAACATTGCCGGTGCTTATTGGAAAGGCGATGAAAAAAATAAAATGTTAACCCGCATTTACGGAATCACTTTCCCTAAAGATAAAGAACTAAAAGAATATTTGGTTTTGTTAGAAGAGGCTAAGAAGCGCGATCACCGGAAGTTGGGTAAAGAGTTGGAGCTTTTTACCTTTTCTGAAAAAGTAGGTATGGGTTTGCCGTTATGGTTACCAAAGGGGGCCATGTTGCGTGAGCGTTTGATTCAATTTATGCAAAAAGCACAACTTAAAGCGGGTTATTTACCCGTGGTTAGTCCGCACATTGCGCAAAAAGAATTATATGTTTGTTCAGGTCACTATGAAAAATACGGAGCTGATTCATTTCAACCAATTAAAACGCCGCATGAAGGTGAGGAGTTTTATTTGAAGCCAATGAATTGCCCGCACCATTGCGAAATTTATAAATCATCACCAAAATCATATAAAGATCTGCCACAGCGTTACGCCGAGTTTGGTACTGTTTACCGTTACGAGCAACGCGGTGAGTTGCACGGTTTAACACGTGTACGTGGCTTTACACAGGATGATGCGCATTTATTTTGCCGTCCTGACCAGGTGAAAGAAGAGTTTTTAAAAGTTATAGATCTGGTGTTGTACGTATTTAATGCATTGGATTTTAAAGATTATACAGCGCAAATCTCATTAAGAGATCCGGATAATAAAACAAAATACATTGGTACCGATGAGAATTGGGCTTTGGCCGAACAGGCCATTATTGAATCTGCGGCAGAAAAAGGATTAAAAACTGTTACAGAATTAGGCGAGGCTGCATTTTACGGACCAAAACTTGATTTTATGGTGAAAGATGCCTTGGGCCGCAAATGGCAATTAGGAACCATTCAGGTAGATTATAACTTACCAGAGCGTTTTGAACTGGAATATACCGGAAGTGATAATCAAAAGCACCGCCCCGTAATGATCCACCGTGCACCTTTTGGAAGCTTAGAACGTTTTATTGCGGTTTTAATTGAACATTGCGCTGGTAATTTCCCGTTATGGTTAACACCCGATCAATTTGCTATTTTACCAATAAGTGAAAAGTATAATGCTTATGCCGAAAAAGTGGCAGATACTTTAAAAGCCGCTGAATTAAGAGGTTTTGTAGATGACAGGAATGAAACCATCGGCAAAAAGATACGTGATAACGAAGTTAAAAAAGTGCCATTTATGCTAATTGTAGGAGAGAAAGAGGCTGCCGAAGGTAAAGTTGCCCTAAGAGCTCACGGAAAAGGAGATGTTGGTGAATTTACACCTAATGATTTTGTAAAATATGTCAACCAAATAATAGAAAATGATTTTAATCAAAAATTAAATTCTTAAATTTGTATATAATAAAATTAAAACTAAAAAAGCGGAGGAACCTATCAACAACAAAAAACCAAATTTTACAAAGCCTGTAAACTCGTCAAACAATAATAATTCGGCGAATAATAATAACAATACAGCAAAACCGGTAGTTAAACAGCCAAGAGGTTTAAAGGCCGGATTTAAACGTCCCGGTGTAAAAGAAGAACAACACAGGATAAACGAAAGGATCTATGCAAAAAGCGTTCGCGTAGTTGGCGAAGGCATTGAAGCAGGTGTATATTCAGTGGCAGAAGCTTTGGCAATGGCAAAAGAACAGGGGTTAGATCTTGTTGAAATTGCGCCAAATGTTGATCCGCCGGTTTGTAAGATAGTTGATTATGGTAAATTTCTTTACGAGCAAAAAAAGAAAGCTAAAGAAATGAAAGCAAAAGCGGCGAAGATCGTAATTAAAGATATTCGTTTTGGTCCGCATACTGATGATCACGATTTTAATTTCAAGAAAAATCACGCCATGAAATTTTTACAGGAAGGTTGTAAAGTAAAAGCATACGTGTTTTTCCGAGGTCGTGAGATCGTATTTAAAGTACAAGGTGAGATTTTATTATTACGTTTTGCAAATGAGTTGGAAGAGTGGGGCAAAGCAGAGCAGTTGCCTGTTTTAGAAGGTAAAAAAATGCAAATGGTAATAAGCCCAAGAAAAAAATAAATAAAATTAATTTCAAATAAATTAAAGAAGGCAGATCGGAAGGTTTGCCTTTTTTTGTTGCTGGGTGTTTTTACCACAAGCGAAAATGCAAGAGATTGAAAAATTAAAACACATAGAAACATAGAAAAAAGCACAGCTAAACACCTAAAAGGTTCACATAAATTTTCTTCGTTAGCGAAGAAAATCCTATGTTTTACTTTTGAAGTGTAGTTGATCTATGAAAAAACTATGTGCCTATGTGGTTAAATTAATTGAGTAAACTCTAAAAAATCTTAGCGGAAACTTTGTGCTCTTAGGGTCTCAGTGGTTTATTTTTTATCATTACCCCACCTGTACGAATCCTGTTCAAGGCCGGCAAGATCAATAACCCTGTCAATTACAGTTGCTGCTACTTCTTCAATGGTTTGTGGTTTTGAATAAAAAGACGGTGTAGCCGGACATAAAATGCCTCCTGCCTCGGTAACGGTTCGCATGTTGTTAATGTGAATTAAACTTAAAGGTGTATCGCGGGTAACTAAAATTAATTTTCGTCTTTCTTTTAAAATAACGTCAGCCGCACGTGTTATAAGATCGTTGCTGACACCTGTGGCAATGCGAGCCAGCGTACCCATGCTGCAAGGGCAAATAATTAAGGTGTTATATTTTGCAGAACCCGATGCAAAAGGTGCAGTAAAATCTGTTTTAGAATAAACTTTAAATGGATAGTTTTTATAAGAATTGTTTCCTAATTCAAACTCCCAGATGTCTTTGGCATTATCACTCATTACAAGACTTATTTCAGCAGTCTGGTCTTTTAAAATGAGTAACTTATCAAGCAATACTTTTGTGTAAATGCTGCCACTGGCACCCGTAACGGCAATAGCTATTTTGTGTTTAGTCTGCACTATCAGTTTTCTTTTTTAGATCAATTGTATAAGAAACCATTAAGGTAAGAATATTGTTGTAAAGTCCTTTATTAAAAAATCGCGCCACCGGGTTAGGATAAAATACCAAATTGGCAATTGTACCATAATCGCGTATTGGAGTTATTGAATTAGAACTGCGTACCTCTATGGTGAATTTTTCCTTTATCTTCCTTCCAAGACCGGCATTTACGCCAGTTTCAAAACTATTAAAAAGATATTGGCCGGTAAAATCTGTGTAATTGATATTCTCTTTATAACTAACAAGGTATGCAAGTGACGGGCCAAGGCTTATAAAATAACGTGGGTTAACATTAAATCTGAATGATAAAGGCATATCTATATAATTTAAATTTACGTTATAGTAAGAGAAATCGCCCTTACCCGGATTTGAATTATGCCTTGCTCCTTTTTGCGAAAAATAAAAACCTAATTCAAAACTTGCTTTGTTTTTTAATCGTGCGTTAACAGCAATACCACCAAAAGCGCCAATTTTATTGTATCCACTATAAGTATCGCCATGTATCTGGCAGCCGTTAATTCCTAAAGAAGGTTTTAATGTAAATATAGAGTTTTTCTGTGCTGATAATTTAATGCAAACAAAAAACATTATCAGCAGCAGAAATCTCATCGAATAAAAAAATAAAGTTTAACTATGTATCTATATTATTTGATTTAAAAAAAATCAAAACTTGTAGCCAAAACCTATACCAAGTGTTGTAAGCAATTGCACCCGCGGACCATAAATGTCATTTGGATTATCATATAAACCGTCTTTATTCCAATCGCGTTTAATAATAATATCATCATCGTACACTAATTGAGAAATAATATTAGCGCTTAAATATTTATTTATTTTTAGAGTAAGGAGATTATTAAAAACAACATCTATATTACCAGGATGATTTCCGTAATTAGAGAACAGATCTAAATAAGAATCGAGGTTAATATTTTTGAAAATATCTTTTTTGAATTTAACGATCACGCGTCCACCAAACTCAAACCTTGTTTTTTTACCTGGTGTAACTACATTGCCCATAGTGTCTACAACAGCCTTTTCAACACCAAAAGCACCTTCATCAGCAAGGTATTGACGATTTACAACTGTAATTTTCCCTGCGGCAGGCGCAAAGGTAATTGAGAAATAACTTGTGGGCTTAAAATCCAAACCCAAAGCAATCTGTATGTATCCCGGCGAATTCATATCAGATACTGCACGGCCCGTAATAGAATCGCCTACATAATTATAACCCGGGCCAAATTGAGTCCGATAATCCACCTGCGCTGCATAATACCAATATTTGCTAAAAGCATTGATGTTTAATTTAGAAAGTCCAAATAACTGATCAATATTTTTGCGGAATAATTTAAAATCTCCCGGTTTAATGATACCATATTGCGCATCCAGTTTGTTTACCCATTCAACCTTTCCTTTTTTGTAATCGGCCTGTAGGTTCAATATAGCATTACCGGCAAGATTATCTTGACCACCACCTTGCCAATTGCTTAAAGAGGTTTGGCTAAAATTCAATCCAAAAAAACCCGACGTTTTCCATGAAGTGTCTTTTTTAACAGGCTGTAAAGAGTCTGCTTTTATTGGCTGCAAGATCAAAGGGTCTTGAGCTTTTGTATTTAAAAATAAAACTATTGCTAAAAGTGTAAATTGTTTTTTCATATATAAATTTAATTAATAGCGGTTATCAGGCTGCCGTAAAATCTTTAACAACATTATAGAGTGTATCGCGTTCAACGGGTGTACGGCCGACGGTTTTAATAAGGTTAACTAGTTCTTCGGTGGAGAGTTTAGGGCTTTGTTCTTCAGAGCCGGCCATACTATAGATCTTTGTAGTATCATCAATGGTCCCATCCAGATCATCTGTTCCAAAATTCAGAGATAACTGAGCGGTATTTCTTCCTATCATGGCCCAATACGCTTTAATATGCTGAAAGTTATCTAAATAAATTCTCGCTACAGCATAATTACGAAGATCTTCAATAACACTCACTTCAGGCACATTGGCCATTTCGTTTTCTTTGTTGCGGAATTTTAATGGAATGAAGGCATTAAAACCTTTTGTTCTGTCTTGTAATTGACGCAACCTTTCCATGTGATCAATGCGGTGTTCAAAGGTCTCTATGTGTCCGTAAAGCATGGTAGCATTAGAATGTTTCCCCATTTTATGCCAAATCTCGTGAATAGAAAGCCATTCTTCGCTGGTACATTTTCCACCCGCAATTTTATCGCGAATATCTTTGTCAAATATCTCTGCGCCACCGCCGGGTAAACTGTCAAGCCCGGCTTCGGTCATTATTTTCAAACCTTCTTCGTAAGTGAGTTTTGCTTTTTTAAAGATGTAATGAAACTCAACAGGGGTAAGGGCTTTGATATGAAGATCAGGACGGTGTTTTTTTATTTGCCTGAATAATTCTGTATAAAAAGCGAGGTCTTGTTTTGGTACAACCCCCCCGGTAATATGCACTTCCGTTACCGCTTGTCCATCATATTTTTTAATGATGTCCATTATCTGTTCGATAGATAGTTCCCAACCCTGGTCGCGATGTTTTATTAAACGCGAGTAGGAACAAAAGGCGCAGGAATAAACACAAACATTGGTAGGCTCTACATGAAAATTATGATTGAAGTAAACGTAATTGCCGTTTTTTTTCTCGCGTACGTAATTAGCAAGTGTTCCTAAAAAACCTAATTCGGCTTTTTTGTAAAGTAAAACACCTTCATCAAAAGTAATTCGCTCACCATTAAAAACTCTTTTTGCAATGGCTTTTAAGTCATCCGAATACAACGATGAATTTAATAGCGATTGAGGATTATGGTTAGGTAAGATCATAGCGATGCAAATTTACATCTTCTTTTTGTGAGACAATAATTAATTCTCGTTAAAGTTCTACCAAAAAATTCACTTTTTATCCCGATAGAAATCTATCGGGACTAAATTCTTAAATTTTAATTACTCCACCCAAAGAACCATGCCCTTAAGATATTCACCTTCTGCAAAATAAGGCGTTACCGGGTGATCGGCCGGTTGGATCATGTAATGAAGCACTTTTACATTACGGCCCGCTTCAATAGCTGCGGCTGTAATGGTATTGTAAAATAAATATTTATCAACCACACCGCTACAGCTATATGTAAAGATAATACCGTTTGGTTTAATAAGCTTTATGGCCAGTGCGTTTAAACGTTTATAACCAATAACAGCATTGTGTTTGCTATCCCTGCTTTTTGCAAATGCCGGCGGATCTAAAACAATCACATCGTATACATTTTGTTTCCCTTTTAAAAACTCAAATGTATCTGTAGCAAAGCTTTCATGATTTTGTACATTATTCAATTCAATATTCTTATCACAAAGATCAATAGCACTTTGGCTGGCATCTACAGAGTGTACAACGTTTGCACCTGCAGCCGCTGCGTAAACAGAGAAGCCGCCGGTGTAACAAAAGGTATTTAAAACCGTTTTATCCTTACTATACTTACCGAGCAATTCGCGGTTATCTCGCTGATCGATAAAGAAGCCAGTTTTTTGGCCGTTAATAAAATCAATTTTAAAAAGATGATCATTCTCTTTTACGATAATATCTTCGTTTGTTTCGCCAAAGATAAAGCCATTCTTTGTTTTTTCGGCGTGGTGTTTATTAAGCGTTTCGGCACTTTTATCGTAAATGCTTTTTAGTTTAGTGCCAAGCACTTTTTGTATGGCAGTAACAATGTTATTTTTTTGTAGGTACACGCCCCATGAGTGCGCCTGTAGCACAATATGGCCATCATAATAATCCAATATCAATCCCGGCACACCATCACCCTCACCAAAAAATAAGCGGCAAACATTTGTATGCTCATTTAAAATATTTAAATGTAATCGGTACTGCCAGGCTTTATTTATTTTTTCGAACCAAAAATTTTCATCAATCGTTGTTTTTTCAAAAGAGATAATGCGTACAGAAATACTGCCGCCATTAGAAAAATACCCGGTACCTAAAAACTGGTTTTGGTTGGAATATACCTCTACTATATCACCATCGGCAAGATTACTCTCTTTTTTAGAGATAGCACCCGAAAATACCCATGGGTGCTTGCGTTGAAGCGAAAATTCTTTGCCTTTGCCTAATGTTATTTTTGAGTACTCCATATTTAAAAGTTATAATTTGTTGTAAAAAAACGATAGGGTAGTTTAGCATCTTCGCCGGCATAATCAATACCAATGCGGGGTCCAACCTGTATATCATTTTCTTTTATGTTTATTTTATCATCTTGTAGCCAAATTTCTTTGCCCGTTAAAGATAGGTTATTATGCAATAGGTTAATACCCAAAGCCTGCGATACTTTACCCGGCCCAACACATAAATTGTTTGAAAATTTCACACCACGACGTTTTACAATTTCTTCAATACCTTTTGTTGGGTAAATAGCACGGATTAAAATAGCGTGCGGAATATCTTTATCGTTTGTAACAATATTAAACAAGCGGTGTATGCCATAGCACAAATACACATAACTTACACCGCCCTTGCTGTACATGGTTTCTGTTCGGTTTGTTCTTCTACCACCGTAAGAATGTGAGGCTTTATCTATAACACCTGCATAAGCTTCAGTTTCTGTAATGATACCACAGGTTAGTTTGCCATTAATGAGTGTACACAGGGTTTTGCCAATAAGATCTTTAGCCAAAAAAACAACATCTTTATTTAGATAATAAGAAGCTTTAAGCATTTGTATTGTGAGATTGCGGAATCAAGCCTTTAAAAATATTTTTGCAAAATTAAGATTTTATTATGCCTTGTGTTGGGATTTAAGATAATTTATTATACTTTAGTTGTATTCAAATGAAATAAATATATGTTAGAAGTTAATCAAAATTACAAACACGAATTTCAATTTACACAAGAAGAAGTAAATCGCTTTGCGGAAGTTACCGGTGATAAAAATCCAGTACACACAGATGCTGATTACGCATCTAAAACAATGTTTAAACGCCCTATCATGCACGGTATGCTTAGCGCATCACTATTCAGCAAAGTATTTGGTACTTTATTTCCGGGTGATGGAACTATCTACTTAAAACAAACATTAAATTTTTTAAAACCAATGTATGTTGATACAAAGTACGAAGCTACATTTATGGTTAAAGAAGTAATGAAAGATAAACACCGTGCTATTGTTGAAACCGTTATCATTCACGTTGAAAGCGGAAACATTTGCACCAGCGGTGAAGCTACAATATTGAACAGTGAACGGATATGAGCAATTAACCTGAAGGAAACATTAGGGTAACAGGCATTTTTTATTTTTGAATTAATATTTAAAAACTTAATATATGGATAACGCAAATACTAAAAGAACTGTGCTGGTTACCGGTGCTACCGGCGGTTTAGGAACCGCAATGTGCAAACAATTGTATAAAGACGGGTACCGCGTGGTTGGTAATTATATGACTCAGGGAAAAGCTGAAAAGTGGATGGAGAACATGAAAGCAGAAGGCTTTGATATTAAGTTGTTTCATGGTGATGTAAGTGATTTTGACAGTGCCGGAGCAATGATCAAAAAAATTGAAGCAGAAGTAGGGGTGATTGATACACTTGTAAACAACGCCGGTATTACGCGTGATGGTCGTTTGGCCAAAATGAAAAAAGAAGACTGGTATGATGTTATCAATACAAATCTAAACAGCGTTTTTAATTGTACCCGCCAGGTTTTGGATGGCATGATAGAGCGTAATTTTGGCCGTATCATCAATATATCTTCGGTTAATGGACAGCGCGGCCAGTTTGGGCAAACCAATTACAGCGCCGCAAAAGCGGGTATGCATGGGTTTACCAAATCCTTATCAATGGAAGTGGCAAAATACGGTATTACTGTAAATACTATCTCTCCGGGTTATATTGGTACTGATATGGTTATGGCCGTACCCGAAAAAGTTTTAAATCAAATTATTGCGCAGGTACCCATGGGCCGCTTGGGGGGTACACATGAGGTAGCGCATTTGGTAAGCTTTTTAGCAAGCGAAGAAACAAGTTTTATTACCGGTGCTAATTATAGCATTAATGGTGGCCAGCATGTTTACTAACATGACGTGATGGAACACAGATTACTCGGATTTAAATGGTTTACACTGATAACTGATTATTTAAAATAAAAAGAGCTACTAAAAACAGTAGCTCTTTTTTTATCTGCGAAAATCTTTTTGATCAGTAAGATCCGCGCTCCATCATGTGAATTAAAATCCTGTACCGAAATGTTTTAAACTTTCGCGTTTCATTGGTTGAATGGTCATTACAGGGATATTGCTGATATCAACAATTCGTTGCGCATCGGTTCCGCCAAAAAACTCACCTACATTTAAGCCAGGTTTGTTCATGATCATAATAAGATCGGTCTCAATTTTATTTGCGTATTCAACTACTGTTTCTGCCACATCTTTAGCAGGAATTGATTTGTTGGTACACGAAATACCTTTGCTTTTAATGAATTGTTTTACCTGGTGCGAATAAGCCAGTAATTGGTTCTCGTAAGAAGCATCGTTAGGGTCAAAAACACCTAAAATACGAATGCTGGCGCCAAAATACTGAGCAAATTGTACGGCAGCATCCACTTTTTCGCGGGTTTCAGTAGAAAGATCCAAAGGTAAAAGTATGTTTTCGCAACCATCACGGTGTTCCATACCACGAATGGTAATAACAGGGCATGGCGCTTTGCGTATTAATTTACTGGCACTTGAGCCAATAATGTTTCTAAATTTCATGTGGCTTTCAAGGCCAGCAATTATTAAAGTAGCACCTAATTCTTCGGCAACACGATCGGTTTCATCGTAAATATCGCCTTTAACATTCATAAATTCGGTTGGCACGCCACTTTCCTGCTCAGTTTGTTTGGTAAGTTTATTAAGCGCATCATAGCTTTCTTCGCCTGTTTTTTCGTAAACATGCAGTAAAACCAGTTTAGAATGGGTATATTTAGCTAAATTATAGGATTGTTTTATAGCTAAAAGTGATTGTTTAGTAAAATCAATTGGAATAAGAATAATGCCTCTCTCTTTAACTTGCATATTATGTGATATTTAGGGCAAAATTATAACTTTTATCCGGCATCGCAAGACTTTTATTTTTTTTTTGCAAAAACCGATTTTTTCACGATATTTGCAGCCTTAATTTAAAAAACTAATAAAATGGCAGTAAAGATTAGACTACAAAGACATGGTAAAAAGGACTCAGCGTTCTTTCATGTGGTAGTTGCGGATGGTCGTGCACCACGCGATGGAAAGTTCATTGAGAAATTAGGAGTTTATAACCCTAATTCAAATCCGGCAACAATTGATATTAACTTTGACTCAACTTTGAGCTGGTTAATGAAAGGCGCTCAGCCTACAGACACTTGCCGTGCGATATTATCGTACAAAGGTGTTATGATGAAAAAACACTTATTGGAAGGTGTAAAAAAAGGCGCTTTAACTGAGGCACAAGTTGAACAAAAATTCAGCAAATGGTTAAGTGAAAAGGAAGGTAAAGTTGCAGGTAAAAAAGATAGATTAAAAACAGAAGGCAACAAAAAAGCAGCTGATAAAGCTAAAGCTGAAACTGAGGCTAAAAATGCAAAAGCAGCTAAAATTGCAGCAAAAAACTCGGCTGCAGCTGAAGTTGTAACTGAAACTCCTTCAACTGATGCTCCGTCAACCGACGAAACAACAGCATAATATTTTTCTTTCTAAAATTTAAAGAAACCGCTTTTAGGCGGTTTTTTTTTGCTATTTTGTGAGCATGTATGTACTAATAGCAGATAGTGGCTCTACTAAAACAGATTGGGTTTTATTGAGAAATTCTGAGATTGTTAAGCGTGTAAAGACCATTGGTTTTAATCCCTATTTTCAATCTATAGATCAGATAAGCCTTGAAATTTTAAATAATTTAAAGCCGCATTTACTCGAAGATCTTAATAAAATAAAAGTAATTCATTATTACGGTGCCGGATGTTCTACTTTTGAGAACTGTAAGTTGATTGAAGATTGTTTAACAATCACCTTAGGAGTACCAAAAATAAATGTATCGCACGATCTGTTAGCCGCTGCAAGAGCTCTTTGTAAAAAAGAGTGGGGTATTGCCTGTATTTTAGGTACTGGCAGCAACAGCTGTTTATATAATGGTAAATTCATATTAGAGAATATTCCTTCGGTTGGCTATTTATGGGGTGACTATGGCAGCGGTGCACAAATAGGTAAAAATTTTATTAAAGAATATTTTGAAGATAACTTACCGCTTGATCTTAAAAAGAAATTTGAAAAAGAAGGTTACAACCGGGAAGAAATATTAACCAACGTTTACAAAAAAGCTATGCCAAGTCGTTATCTGGCTTCGGTAGCCATGTTTGTAGGAAAGAATAAAGAGCATGCATTTATTGAAAAAGTATTGCTGGATTGTTTTGATTCGTTTTTTATACAGCTTGTAAATAAATATACCGATGCCAAATCATACAAGGTGCATACCGTTGGCTCTATTGGCTTTTATTATAAAGAACTTTTTGAAAAAGTAGCCACTCAACACGGTTACAAAATTGGCAGTGTTATTCAGTCACCAATAGATGGCCTGATAGATTACCATACACAAGTTAAATGATCAGATGATCAAAAAATTAATTTTATTAAGCTTTATTGAAGGCGCAGTTGTAATGGCCTCTGAATTATGCGGCGCTAAATTACTGGCGCCCATATTTGGCAGCAGCTTATATGTGTGGGCCTCAGTAATGGGTATTACACTTGCAGCGTTGGCTTTAGGCTATTTTTTTGGTGGTGTGGTAAGTGAAAGAAGCAAACAGCATTCGAAAAGATTATTTCATGTACTCATTTTTGCGGCTCTGTTTGTAATGCTGATGCCCGTTATAAGCCGTTATGTTATACCCTGGATATCTTACTTACCATTTTTATTAGCTGTAGTACTAAGCACATTTATTTTGTTATTTCCACCTGTTTTTTTTTTAGGAGCAACGTCACCTTTATTTATTTTCATACAAACAAAAGAGAGTAGTGCGGCCGGCAGGGTAAGTGGTACAGTGTATGCGGTATCAACCTTGGGCGGCATTATTGCTACTTTTTTATGCGGGTTCTATTTAATTCCGGCAATTGGCTTAACATGGTGCTTATTGGGTTTTGGCGCCCTTTTGTTTATAGCAAATTGCGTTATATTTAAGTCTTACAAGGCAATTCACTTGCTTTTATTTGCTGCATTTGTATACCTTAATTTGCAATTTAGCTTTATTAAAAGCCAACAGTTATTTTATGGTAATAGTATTTTAGGTCAGCTGGAAGTGCAGGATCTTTTGAATAATAACAAAGAAACCATTCGTATTTTGAAAATCAATAATATTGTACAAACCGAAATGAATGTAAAAACAAAGCGTTCAGTATCTGAATATGTGAAATTACTGGATACACTTATTAATTATTCATATAAGCAAAAAGCGGCTTTAGTGTTGGGATTGGGTGGGGGCTTAACTGCAAATTTATTAGTAGATAAAAATTATGTTACTGATGGTGTTGAATTTGATAAAGGTATAATTGATGCAGCACAAAACTTTTTTGATCTTAATAAAACAGTTAAACCTGTTTGCGAAGATGCCCGTTATTATTTGAATGGCTCTAATAAAAAATATGATCTTATTTTAGTTGATATTTTTAAAGCGGAAGAACAACCATCACATGTTATTACAATTGAAAGTTTGGAGAGTCTGAAAAAGAATCTTACAGATTCTGCGTTACTTATTATCAACTGGCATGGTTACATTAAAGGAGAAAAAGGAATGGGTACAAGCATCTTAAATAATACTTTGCAACAAACAGGTTATAAAGTTAAAGTTTGTTCGGTTTCAGATGATGAAAACTACCGTAATTTATTATTTGTTTGTTCATTACAGGACCTCAAAAAACAGCCTTACGAAATAAATGAGAGCTTTGCCCGCACTAAACTTGTTAATACAGATGATAAGCCTTTATTTGAAAAATACAATGCCCTTGCTAATAAAACCTGGCGCAGCAATTATCTGCATTATTATCAATCAGAACCTACACGTAAAAATTAACCACAAAGAACACAAAGTTTGCACAAAGTACGCAAAATCCATAGTGTGCTTTGAGATTTACTTAATGCCCTTTGTGGTTAGATTTTGCGATTTTTAAGAGTTATCAAAAAACAAGTAACAAATTAACAATTTTTACAGGGAAATGAAAAAAGAGTTTATATTTGCTATCAAAATTTAAAAAAAATGACTAAAATACTTTATGTAGCAGGTTTTTCATTATTAGTTGCTTTATCATCTTGTGGTGATAAACAATCTGATGAATTAAAAGAAACAGTTGATTCTTCGGCTGTTGATAACACACCAAAAGATACTACACCAATAACAGTAAGTGAGGATACAAAATTTAAGTTTGATTTTGCGATAGCAAATATACCTTCTCCTGTTGCTAGTGTAAATGAGCTATCAAGTTGGGGTGTGCCATATAATAGCGCATTTTTAATTGATACCAAAAAACAATTAACAGGCGATGAATTCAACAAAGCTTTACAATTAGGCGCATTCAATATTGATATGTCTTACGCTATGGTTAACAACGTTGGCGAAGATGTTTTAAAATATATGAAAGCTGTTTTGGTAAAATCTGATGCCCTGGGTTTAAAAAGCGCGGTTGACCAAATGGTTGGCAAACGTGCCGAGCAAAACATTGCTAATAAAGATTCGTTATTAAGAATTTTAGATGAGATTTTTGTAAAAAGCGATGCTTACCTGAGAACTAACGAGCGTGTTTATACAGCTGCTGCAGTGTTTGCCGGTTCGTGGGTAGAAGCTCTTTATTTAACCTGTAAAATTACTGAAGCAGGTGCTGAGCCGGCTGTAAAAGAAAAAGGTTATAAAGAATTATGGGATCAACGCTTTTATCTTAAAAATTTATCTGAGTTATTAGATGAGTATAAAGACAAAAAAGAATGTGTTGTTTTGAATGATCAGTTAAAAGTGATCTTAAAAGAAATTACCGCTGTAAAAGATCCAAAAGATTTTAAAGATGCCAACTTTAAATCTATCTCTGAAAAGATCTATGCTTTAAGAGCCACAATTCTTAAATAATAAATAACATTTAGTTTACAAAAAAGCCTCCGTTGCCGGGGGCTTTTTTTTTAAAGCGCTTTTATTTTTGTACATTTAGTTAAAATATTTTACCATGAAAAACATCATATTATTTTCGTTTATCCTGCTTTCTGTTTTTGCCAATGCACAATCTAATTATCAGAGAAGGCTTTATCATACAACTTCATCTGCAGTGAGCACTTCTGTCATCTATTCCAACGAATATAATACAAGCACCTTTGTAGTAAGGGTCATTTATCCGGGTACACCTTTTTCAGCATATTCAGATGTTACAAAGTTCACCACATCAACAGGTAATGTTACCAGCAGCAAAACTTTTTCTGTTTCAGGCTACGATCTTAAAGTGCTGGATGTGGTAAAGAACAATCAAATGCTTTATATGACGGCATCTTTGACCAATTCAACCGGAACTGTGCCTTGTGTCATAAAATATAATTTGAGCACAAATACTACTTCATGGCGTAAAACGCTATCTATTACTAATGAGGTTTTCAGATCGATAGCCTATGATAATGCTAAAAATATTTACTTACTAGGGAATTATTTTAATGCAGCGCAAAGCAAAACCGATATTATGATCGCAAAAATGGATACAAACGGTGTTTTGTTTTGGACTAAAAATATTGGTGAAACTACTTTAAACCAAAATCAAAACTGCGGCAATATTGTTTTTAATGGAAACAGGGCATTATATGTTACAGAGTCTGTACCTAATAATGTTTTAGAGTCTTCGGTTCTAAGACTAGATTCGGCAGGAAACATATTAACCTCAAAAACTATCCAAAGCGCATCGCCCAAGTTTATGCAAAATTTTGCCACTATATTAAAAGGAAAACTTGTATCGATAGACAGAACTATAGTTTCAACCAGCGAAGGCCCGATTTTAATACGTATGCTGGATACCAATTTAACAGCAATTGCTTCAAAAACATTTGCACCGGGTATAATGATACAGGATGTTTATTCAAACAATACTAATTTATTGATTAGTGGTATTCCTTCAACAGGTTATGGCTACAAAACAATTCGACTGGATACAACTTTAGGCATTAATGGTTCGAGACATTTCAGTAAAATTCCGGTACCGGCAAATACCTTTGGTAACCAAACAAGCAGTTTTATAAACTCAACCAATGCTTCCTTTCATTTTTTCAATCCGTATGGTATGGATTCTGTTTATATTTCCAAAGCAGATATATTTGAAGGTGTAGGTTGTAAAGACTCCGTGTATAATGTTAGCAACACTACTTTTAATTATACGATCTCAACACTTAATTATACTACAAGCGCCATAACAGTTACTGCAACAACCATTACAATTCCAATTGCAAATGCTACCTATAGCTCCACATCCATTTGTTCGGCCTTAACAACAGGTCTGGTATCTGTTTCAAATGCTGAATTCATTTCTTTATATCCAAACCCTACAAATTCTGTTTTAAATATAAATTCAGAAGCTCAGCTTGTTTCAGGAATGATCATAAGAGATGTTACCGGTAAGGAAGTTTTAGCAGCTAAAGCAAGCAAACAGGTAAATGTGTCTTCATTAGAGACAGGTATTTATTTTATTTCATTGTACGATGAAAATGAAAAACTTGTTGGCATTAAGAAATTTGTGAAAGAATAAGCTCTACCCAACCCTTCTCCAAAGGAGGAGGGGGCTAACATTTTCAAAGTCTCTTTCCAAAGGAGAGGGATTTCGCGTGAGCCCTGAAATTACTTATTCTTCTGCAACATTTGTGTTGGCGAAACCCCAAAATGTTGCGTATAACATTTTGTGAAATACGATTGCGATGAGAAGCCCGTTTGATAAGCCACCTCGGTAATATTTCCATTCTTGCTTAAAAGTAATTCATGGGCTTTTTCTAAACGGATCGTTTTTATTATTTCAGAAGGTGATAAGCCCGTAATTGTTTTTACTTTACGCTGAAAATGACTGCGATTGGTAGCCATTTGATCGGCCAGTTTTTCTACCGAAAGTTCAGGATCTTCTATTTGCTTAAAAATAAGTGAGAATAGTTTTTGCGTATAAGGCTCGGTACCAACAAATTTTTCTTCCACTTTTTTCTCAGGCTGAGTAATTAACTCTTTAAATTCGGTTTTACGTTTGCTTAATATTTTTAACTGATTACTAACAACAGAAAGTAACTCTTCAGGTAAAAATGGTTTTGCCAGGTAACCCTGCGCTCCAAGTTTTAATGCTTCCAAACGTGCCTCTGCTGAAGCTTTAGCTGATAAAATAATTACAGGAATATGATTGCTTTGCGTGTTGTTTTTTACTGCTTTTAATAAGCCAATACCATCCAACTCCGGCATCATCATATCACTGATAATAAGGTCGGGAAGTGTTTTTTCTAAAAGTTCAATGGCTTCTTTACCGTTTTTTGCTTTTAAAACTTTAAAATTATTTTGTTCGAGGTAAGTAGTATTAAATTCCAGGATATCTTTGTCATCTTCAACAATTAAGATCTGATCTAAGTCTTCATTCGCAATAGTCTCACTGGGTGTTTTAATAACTATAGCTTCTTCTTTATCTTTTAAAATAAGAGAAACTGTAAACGTTGAACCCTTCCCATCTTTACTTTTTACATTTATGCTTCCTTTATGTAAGTCAATTAATTCTTTTACCAGCGATAAGCCAATGCCAACGCCTTTTGTTGATGAAGCTGTTTTTTCACTCCTGTAAAATCGGTTAAAGATATTTTCCTGGTCTTTTTGCGATATACCAATACCCGTATCCCAAACCGAAATTGATAGTCTAACACCCTGTTCAGTTTCGTCTGTAAATACATCTATGCCAACCTGGCTGTGATTAGCACTGTATTTTACAGCATTGCCCAACAAATTGCCGGTAATTTTTTCAAGAGCGTCTTTATCAAAAAAAGCAACTTTATTTATTATTGAAAAATTATGCAATATGCTAATATTCTTTTCTACAGCAAGTTTTTTATAAGTGCTTACCAATTGATCAAAGAAAATTTCAAGATCACCAAAAGTTTCATTCAACTTATATTTTGTTGAATCTATCTTGGAAATATCCAACATTTGATTTACAAGTTCATTCAGGCGTTTTATGTTTCTTTCTGCCAACTCAATATTTTGCAGTTCGTCTGGCGTATTTATTTTTGTTTTTAAAAGTTTTAATGGCGCCTGTATCATACTTAAAGGTGTTCTTATCTCATGCACCACATTTGAAAAAAACTTTTTTTTCGCTTCTTCAATTTTAATATCCAAACGCTTTTTAAAATTATAGTAAAAGAACCAAACTATTAAAATACCGGCCACAAGCAAAATAGCCATCAGCGATAAATAAATGCGTCTGTTCTGTTCTTCTATTTTTAAGGTCTGTTCTTCAATTTCTTGTTTTTGTTTTTGTATGATCTCATTCTTTTCTATTTTAAATTGTCTATCAAGTTTTGCAGTGTATTCGTTAATTTCTTTTTTTTGCTTTTCGTTATTTGTTTCAATGTATTTTCTGAAATATTCTGCCGAACGTTTAAAATCCTTGAGGTCATAATACACTTCGGCCAGGTTACCATACAGTGTTAATCTGTAACTATCAAGATCATATTCTTCTGTTATTTTTTCAACCTGTAAATACTGATCAAGTGCTTTTTTAAAATTATTTTTTAAATGATAGATCAACCCTAAATTAAAAAGAGGAATCATTTCATCTCTTTTATTATTAAGTGTTTTCCAATAAGAAAGTGCCTTTAAATAATAAACCTCGGCAGAATCAGATTTTTTTATGGTTTGCCACTGTGCGCCCTGGCCCTGATAATAATGCGCCATTAACTCAGGATAATTAATTTTAAAGACAAGTGGTTTTACTTCATTTAAAAGCAGAGCGGAACTATCGGTTTCGCCCAGGCGGCGATGCATGGTAGAGAGATTGAGCAGGCAATTGGCCACCCTATAATCATCTTTCATTTCCCGACGAATCTTTATTTCATCCCGGTAATATGATTTTGCAATAGCAGGATTATTGCGATGATAGCTTAATATTCCAAGCTCATTGTAAACGCCGGCTTTAATAAAGTTTTGTGTTGTATCTTTACATGCTTTTAGCGACTGATAAAAAAGATCAGATGCTTCTTTCTCTTTATTTAACTGGGCTAACGCCCTGCCTTTTAGAAAAAAAGCAGAAGCGGTATAAAAATCTGAATTGACTTTTTTTGCTTGTAATAAAAGTTCATTTGCATAAAAAATAGATGAATCGTATTTCTTTTTAATATAGTTCTTTTCCGAAAGCTTATCCAGTTTTTTTAATGCATCTTGTGCAATAAGAGGATAATTAACAAAAAGCAATAAACTAAAAAGTTGTTTTGAAATTATATGTAAAAAGTTTTTCAAATCGGCAATATAGTTCTAAGTTACTGTTTACCTTGATATGATCAACTTTTTAACTAACGGTTTAGTGTCGTCTACGCTTAACCTGTAAAAATAAATGCCTGGCTTAAACTCAGTGGTATTCAATTCAATTTGCTGCCAGCCTTCGTTAAAATTTTTGTTTGCAACCAGTTTTACAACATTACCTAATATATCCAATAGCTCTAACTTTATAGAGGAAGTTCTTTCTAGTCTAAAATCAAATACACAATTACCAGATGTTGGGTTTGGAGATACTGTTATAAAAACAGGTTTTTCATTTTTTGTGCTTTGATCGTCAATTCCCAAAGCAGGATAATTTTCAAAATGTAAAATAATATCGTTGGTATTAAAATTAGATTTTATGACCGTAATGGGGTTTCCCAACTCATCCTGTGCTTTAATGCTGGTTAGCTGTTGACCTTTATCAATAACAAAACTAACAGCAGGATGGATTGGAAGCTGCACCGATGGAACTGTTATGGTTAATGAGTCGTTCGATATCTTTGAGGTAAAAGAAACTGCATTTCTTGCTTTCCAATAATCGGCAAATGTTTCAAGACTCATTATACAAACACCACTTGGTAGTGCGTTTAAAAAATCTTGCATGGCAGTTAATTTATATACCCTTGTTGGATGTATTAATAAAATATTTGGCGCATTATTTGCCATGTTTCTGTTTAGCACATCCAGCCATGTTGCTACTTTTTGGGGATAATTAGAAGGGGTAATGCCATCTGAAAAAAACACATCTGATATGGTCATAGGAAACTCCCAAACATTAGTATATGCGCCCGAAACAGAACGGTTTTTGCGTTGTTGAAATGGAAAATTTGTAAGAATATCAGCTGCCGAAAGAGTTGTGCTGTTTGTGTAACCAACTGTATCCAAAGCATTAATTATTTTATCATGAAAACATAAATATCCTGCCCTAAATGTTTTAACGTTTAAGCCAAAATTATTTTCTAATAAATTTTTAGATACTTCTACTTCCCCAAGTACAGATCCTGCGGTGGTTGATCCTGTGCCAAAATTGTAAGGCAGGTAGTTAGACGGTGTATTTCCTAATACGCCTAATGGGAAAACAGCTTCATCGTCAAAGTCTGGAAAATGTCCAACAGAATGGCTTCCCGCAACATGTCCTTTATTTAAAACATACTGCACTTTGGGAATGCTGTTGAGATTGTAAAAATCAGACAATAATCCATCGTTAATATAATGCGTTGTAAACAAATAAGAAGCTTTAATTCCTTTTGAAGTTTCATAATCTGCATACAAATGCATGGTATCATAAGCAGATGTAGCATCTACATCATGAGTAATCATTAAAGAGGTTTTGCTGTTGTATGGGGATGTGTGCAACCAGGTTGCCTTTGGAACGTGAGCATTGTATATGCCTTTTATAAAAAGCATAACAGCATCTGAGGTTGGCTCAAAACCGTTAGAGTAAAAACGGTTAGCACTGTAATCTAAATTTTGCTGATTAACGGCTATTAAATTTCTAAACGAAAAACCCAAAGCATAAGTAGTGCCTGCTCCATAATTTCTTTTAGTAATTGCGGTCGTATTATCATTGTAAACTGCCAATGCCAATGCTCCTGAGAGGTCATAGCTGCGTGTAAAAAAAACCGCGGTATATGTGGTTTTGGCTAACGAGATGGTTTGCTCCATAGTATCATTTAGCCATTTAAAAGAGGGGTCATTTAAAAAGTAATTGAATTTTACTGTATAGCGGGTATTACTGTTTACGTTTGCCGAGATGCCAAACAGCGTATTAAAGTAGGGATCGCGAACGCTGGCCGCAATTAAAACCCCGCCTTTATTTACATAATTAATTAATGTGTCTTTTTCATCCGTGCTAAACGTAGTAACATCAAATCGCGATGAGCCAAGAATAGTACCATAATTTTTAGCCACATTTACATCCGTAGTAACAATAAAAGGAATACCTGCAGTTTTTAAAATGTATTTGGCTGAGTAAAATTCAGCATCAGAAGTTTCAGCGTTTTTTGCAGTTAGATCGAGTAGGGCAACAATACGTTTGTTGGTATTTGATGTAATTTGTGTGTAAGCGGGAATGGAAAACAAAGCAATAAAGCCTGTTAATAATACTGCCCGGAAAATCTTTTTCATAAGGCAATTTACGATTTTTTTTGAATGGAAAAGGGGCTTTTTTTGCCTGTTTTTTATTCCATTAATTTTACCAGTTGCTTCACTATTTTTTTTAATTCTGCTTCTTTACTTTTCACATCCTCAAGGCTTTTAAACGACATTAATCGTCGCCCATCTTTATAGTCACCTTCTAATAATCCTTTAGGATCTTTGGCATTAGCGCCTTTTAAGAATATTAAGCGAACAGTATCCTGTTTATAAAAGTTAAATCCCACAATATATCTTTTGTATTCTTTAGGATCAAAGGGCTTCATTTTACCGGTATAATAAAACGTTGGCGCATTCCAGTAAATGCCTTCGCCAATATTTTTATCGCAGCTTAAAATAAATTCGCGTAGGTATTTCATAACGTTAAGCATCGGATGCTTCAAGCCTTTCATATATTCATCTACTTTTTCAGTTTCTGAAATGCCTAAAGTTAAATTGGTTTCTTTTTTCACAGCACAAATGATTTTTTTAAAATTACAAAGTTTTTTTTGGAAGACAAACCAAAGTTGCTTACTTAATTTTATTTATACTTATTCAGCGTAAGTATTTTTTCTGAGTGAAGGTTTGTTAATTCATATGCGTGAAGCGCATAAATACTAATGCGGTAATTTATCTTTTAAATAACCATACATCCAGGTACCTAAAACAGCACTTAAAAATGTTACAATAACTACGGTAAAGCCACTGCCTATTTGCGCAAATAAAGGTCCGGGACAAGCCCCTGTTAAAGCCCAGCCGAAACCGAACAGTAAACCACCATATATCTGTCCTTTATTGAACGTTTTTGGTTCAATTTTTATTTCTTCTCCGGAAAGAGTTTTTATTTTAAAGCGTTTAATTATAAGAACTGATATTACACCAACTATTACAGCCGTTCCAATAACACCGTACATATGAAACGAATTGAAACGAAACATTTCCTGTATCCTGAACCAGCTTATTATTTCGGCTTTTACAAAAATGATACCAAAAAAAACGCCCACCAAAAGAAACTTTAAATTGTTTATTAAACTAAATTCATTGGCAGAATTAATTTCTGTTACAGATTTAAACTCATCGGAGATGTTCTGGTTAATACTGTTCTTTTGCATATTATAATTTTAAAATAAAAGGTAAAACAAACCAGGTAAAAAAAATGCCGCCTGCCATAAAGCAAACCGTTGCAATTAACGATGGCAATTGTAAATTAGAAAGCCCCATAATGGAATGTCCGCTTGTACAACCGCCGGCGTATCGCGTGCCAAAGCCAACCAGGAATCCTCCAAGCACAATAAAGATAAGACCTCGCGGTGTTAACAGGCTTTGCCAGCTAAAAATATCAGTTGGAGAAAGGTGATCAAAGTCGGTGACATTATTTTGCTGTAAAACCGCTTTGGTTTTTTCGGCAACAACAAACGCATGTGGGTCTTTTAAAAAATTACTTGCAACGATGGCGCCAATTAAAACGCCGGCAACAAAAAATAAATTCCAGGCCTCTTTTTTCCAGTTATATTTAAAATAGCTGATATTAGATGGGAAACAGGCGGCGCAAATGTGACGCAAAGAGGAGGAGATGCCAAAGGGCTTGTTTCCCAGTATTAATAAAGTTGGCACCGTTAGTCCGATCAGCGCTCCGGCAACGTACCATGCCCAGGGTTGTTTTATGAATTCAAGCATGTTAATTTATTTAGTGTTGTTAAAATTATATTTATCCTGCACATTTATAAATGTTACAAAGAAGAATGGGTGATGGTGAAAAGGATGCGTTTTGTTTTCACCTTACTTGGTTGTATGTTATTTAACATCGTTGGATAAAGCATTACTTTTATAAATTTATAAATAAAATAGTTTCCATTTTTTAAATATATTGATAAGGTTCATTGTTAGAAGCCATTTTTCTTATATTTTCTAAAACTTTTTTCATGTATATCTTCCATAATGTTTTTGCGAACAACCAGTTAAATGGATATAATAAGGGTGTGCTGGAATGTAATGAATACGTATAATTCACTAAAATTTTATTTGGTTCCAATTCTTTTGTTTCCCATTCTCCGGTAAATTTATAAAATCCCATCATCCAGGATTGAAAATCATAAACCTCTATTTTCCAATATTCATTTTCCCTTCTTTCAATTACTTTATCCATAGAAATAAAGCCACCTTTTTGACTAATGGATTTTGCGGCATACACTTTTTTGGCTGAGCCTGGTAACCCCCAGTTTTCATCATCCGATACACTGATAATTTTTGGCATAAGACCAAAGCCGGTGTGAACTTTAGTTATATCACATAACATTGGTGTTTTAAAAACACGGTCAAGACTGCTTTCGTATATCGTAGAAACTGTTATTTTATATACCATTTATTTAGTTCAATCCTTATCTTAATCGTTTCTTTATCCTTAAATCCATATAACTCTGACAGGTTTATAAATTGTAATAACCAAAACGCCAATCTTACTAAATGTAGGATTGGCGTTCGTATTAATTTATTTCATTTTAATTAAGCCTCTACTTCCGTTACAATACTTGGGAAGATACGCACGTTGTTGTTCTCTTCTCTTCTGAATTGGTAGGTGTATTTGTAATGGCTTTCCAAACCTGATTTGTTTGGTAGACCGTTGATCATCATAATATTTCTGTTCTTTGCAAAGCGTAACAATTCGCGTAAGTAGTGCGCGGAGATCTGGCCCACCTCGTCAATGATACAATGTACCTTAAAGTCAGAGCTGCTACGGTGACTGGATTCTTTAATAAATACATGGAGTAGGGTAATGTAAATAATTGCTTTTACAAGGATATCGGTTCCGGTACTGCCAATGCTATCAATTTTGTGTGTCCAGCCGGTTTCGTTCATACCTTCTTTAATGTTGAATTTCAATTCAAAAAGATCCTGTAAACGGATTTCTTCCTGCTCTTGTTCTTTAATGGCAGAACTTAACTGGTCTAATAATTTTACGGCACGGCCGCTGATCTCACGTTTCTGGCCGGTTGCAAAGTCGGTGTTAAATAAACCTTCGTTATATACTAAACCATTTTCTTCACGGAATTCCTGCACGCGTTTTAATAAACGGTACACTTTGTTATCCGATTCCTCTAAACGAATTTTAATGAACTCAATTAACTTACTTTCTTCAAACTCCGCTTTCTTAAAATCTTCTGCAATTAACGTAATAATGTGCTGGATCTTATCTTTTTGCCCGCTCAGCTCTTTTACTTTGGTAGCAATACTATCAGTTACCAAACCAATTTGCGTAGCGGTTTCGGCAATTGATAACTCAATTTTATTTTCGTTAATGAACGAGCGCAAGTTTTGAGCAAAACGTTCGTATTCGCCCTGACTCGCATCATTACGGATCACGAAGTTAAAGTGATTGTCTAACTTAAATTTACCGGCAAACTCATTTACATAACGTTGAAACGCGCCGTACTCTTCGTTAAAGTGTGAATCGTTCTTTAATAACTGTGTACAAAGATCCATGATGTTGTAGTTCGTACGTTTTGGTTCTGCACGTTCTATAATGTCTGAATACTTTGTATACACCGGAGTTTCGCGGAAGTTATTCGAATAAAAATTAATACCGTTATTAAAGTCAATTAACTCTTCATCAAAAGCACGTTTTTGTTTATTCAACTCCATACGTTTGGTGTTGTATTTGCGTGTAGCATCTTCCACCTGGGCTGTTAAGTCGTTGTTACTTTTTACAAATTCTTCTTTCTTTTGAATAAAGTCAGGCATCTTATCAAAGATCTCGCGTTTATCTTTTAAATAATCGCTTACAATTTGCGCGTACTGCTCAATTTCTTTTAAGGCTTCGGTGATCTCTTTCATGCGGCCTTCAACGCTTTTTAACTGTTTAGCGTCAACACCTTTGCTCTTAAAGTTGGTTTCTTTTTCTTTTGATAACTGATCTTCTTTGTCTTCGTAATCTTTAACCTGGTTCTTTTTCTCAACTTCCAGTTCAGAGATTTCAGTTTCCTGTCTTTCTTTTAATTCAGCTAAACGTTCTTCGTTAAATACTTTTAATTTCTCAAATTGATTAGCGAAATCATTTACTAAATTATTTTTCTTTTTGTTTAAGATCGCTAATTCTTCTTCAATGATATTTAAACGCTGGCGGTTACCGGTTAAAGATTGTTCTACTTCAATGCCCGCTTTATGTCTCCATTCTTCTAATTCGGTTCCTAATTTGTGTTCGCGTTTATCGGCTAATTCTAAAGAGTATGTTAGTACCTTAACATCTTCTTTCATTTCACCTAATTGCTTACCAAATTTATCTGCGGCTAACATTTTTTCTTCATTGTTAGCTGTCTGGAAAGCATTTAAAGATTCTTCCAGGTCACGAATTTGAGCTAAGCGCTCGTTCTTTTCAAACTGGTATTCTTCTATTGATTTAGAAACCACTTCAACTGTTTCTAAATTTAAGCTGATACCATATAATGTATCTGCAGTTTCTTGTTTTAACTCTGGTGTAATATCGGTACGGAACAATAATTTTTCATTCACCACTTTACCAATCGTGTTATGCCAGTTCTTTACATTCTTCTCTAAGAAACCGTAAAACGCATCGTGCTGTACATTTAATTTTGTTTCAATTTCCTTGATCTCATTTTTAATTTTGATGATCTCGTTATTGGTTTGGTTAACACGGTTGCTTAAAGATGTTTTTAGTTTTACTTCTAAAGCTTCCCACTCACGCTGCAAGGTTTGCACCATGTTTTGTTTAATGGCACGCTCTGATTTGTTTTTGTAGCTAACAGCACGGAGTTCGGCTAATTCGCTCTCAAGGTCTTTTATCTCTTGTTCGTAAAAGCGGGTTGTGCGGATAACTTTTTCCTCTGATTTTAATTCGTTGAATTCAATTTGTTTGGCTGTGATCTCTGCATTTATTTCACCAAAGCTCTCGTCGCGTTTTTGTTTTAAGTCAGAATCGCGTTTGTTGTATTCGTTTTTTTGAAGTAATTGTAATTCGCTGTAATGGTTAAAGATCTCAGAAGTGCGTGAATTGATCTTATTAATATACGCTGTTTTATCGTTACGTAATTGCTCGATCAAACTCGAGTATTTCATTTCAATACTGGCTACGTTAGAAGTTAAGCTTTCATATTCACGGCGGGCAATGTTCAATTCCACCTGTAGCTTTTCGCGTTCCTGGTTCTTTTCTAAAGCTTCTTCTACATTTTGTTCTTTATAAGCTTTTAATTTTTTATTGGCATCGCGAATGGTACGATCGTAATAACCTATCTCTTCACGAATATCGTTTTGTTTGCTTTCAATATTATCTTTTAAAGCTTCATGCTCTTCCGTTAATTTTTCAAGCTCTTCTTCTTTCTTTTTAGCGGCTTCACGAATGGCTTCGTTTTGTGTTTCTGCAAAGCGTAAACTGCTTCCTAATTTATCGGCCATTTCCATTTGTGCGCCTTTCAACATATGTACCTGGTCGTATTTTTTATCAATCATCTCAATCAATTGCTGAGATTCTTTTTTTAAATACGTTTCAATATCAGTATACTTCTCGTTAAACTGGCGTAACTGACGCTCTACCTGTTCTAATTTAATAGAGCTGCTTTCGCTGGTTAATGAGTTGGCAATAAAATCTTTAATAAATCGCGAGTCTACACTGCTTTTTGAAGACAAGAATACATTGGTAATGGATTTTGGAATGTTTTGGTATTTCTCATTTCCTTTTAATAAATGGAATTTAGAAAGTTGTTTATCAGTTTCTGTTCCATAAATAATGTTACGGTAACGTTCAAATGTATCAATCTGATTAGAGATGTAAACACCCCGTTTTTCTAAGTTCGAAATGATCTCTTTTATTTTCATAGCCTCATCATTGGCTGTGAAAAAGAAATCAGGGTTGTAAGGTGAATCCACAAAACGGAAAACCAATTTATTATGACGGTAAGCCATCACAAAAAACGATTTGTCCTCTGTTGCGATCTCATAAATTAAATACGAATTTTCGTAGCGGAAGTAGTGCTCTTCAAATGGTTTTTGAGAGGCAGAGATTCCCAATCCACGGCTGTTGGCGCTGTAAAAGAACAAAATGGCACGCTGCAAAGATGTTTTACCAAAGTTATTGGTTCCCACAAAGCAGGTGTTTCCGCTCAATTCAATATCTGCGTATTTTACGTTCGCAATATTGATCTCAACAATTCTATTTAATATTCTACAGTTATTTTCCATCTTCTTATTTAATTCTTTTATTTTTTTTGCTCTGTCAGGCTGAGCGGAGTCGAAGCCCGGCTTCGTTTAGTACGTTAATCACCTTTCGACTCCGCTCAAGGTGACAGTTGATATTAATTATAGATCAATCCCTGCGCATCATCAGAGTTGCCGCTGTCTTCATAAATAGCTACCGAATTAATTACATCCAGCAAATATGAGTATGAATCCAGCACTTTGTACGATTCTGTTTTTTCGTCTTCTAATTCCAAAAAGGAATCGCGGCTCATCAGGTCACAGATCTCGCGCACTTTGTTGTGCAACGTTTCTGAACGGTACAAAGGAATTTTTTGTAATTTTTGTTTCAAACGCACATTAGCGTTACATTCTTCGGCGATCTCACTCGGACGAAAACGGCTGCCAATAGTGATCTTGTTATCCATACTTGCTAAAAGATCAACAATGTCAATATAACGTTCAAAACGCTCCAGTTTTTTTTCAATCTCGGAGTTAGGCTCATTTAATTTTGAGAAATAGAAAAAATTATTTCCACGCTCAATGTTGTAACGGATCACGTTAAAGTAAGCCTGTAACCTGTCAAAATTATCAGGGTTATTAACGATATCGTATAAACGGTTCATACCATCTTTAGTACCATTACTGGAAATAAAATTGCCACGGGCCATGATGCCAAAAATATCGTGGGTTTGTTTCGGTAAATTAAAATCTTCTGCTAACATGCCTTATTGTTTCTGGTTTCTTGTTTTATGTTTCTTGTTCTAACTGCGTACTGCTAACTCTTTTTCTTTATTTTGTGTTTCTTGTTCTGACTGCTTATTGCAAACTGCTTACTCTTTTTCTGAATCGTCTTTCTTCACTTTCTCTTTCTTTGCTTTTTCTTTTTGTTTTGCAGGAAGGATGAGTGTATATCCCAAACGTTTTTTTACAGTGCTGCCTGTTTCGTTGTAATCGTAATATTGCAAACGGTATTTAAAATCCAATACGGTTTGGTATTCCATCGCAATCTCAACAAATAATGAGAGTCTGTCTTCAAACGTAACGGTACCAATAGCTTTAGGAAATTTATAGTCCATTAAATATTCAAACAAATTAGTTTTTGTCTGCACTAAAAAACGCTCTACTAATTTTTCGGTATCTAATTTTATTTGTTGTTCTAAACCTTTGTCTTTAAAGTTACCGGCCATTTTACCTGCAATACCGCGCACCATTAAGCGGGTAAGCTTGTATTTTTCGGCTATACGCTTGCACAATACGTGACCATCATCAGTAAATAAAAAGTCTACTGCAATTTTTGTTTTTGGTGTTTTATGTCCGTTGTGTTTAAGCGTATTGATGTTTTGAACAATCTCTTTAAAATTGGTTTTGTAGTAAAGCGAACCGTGTTCTTTGATTTCTTTTAAGCGTTGCGCTTTCTTGTAAACATCAATCTGGAACTGGATCTTGTTAATGAAATCGGTAATATCGGTTTGTATTTCGATCAGGTAATCCAGGTTCTCAATTAAGCTAACTTTTAGTGCTGAAACAATTCCGTAAAGCTCCGAATCGTTAGTTAATGCAAATAGCGACCTTGTTTCTTCAACAACATCGGTGGTTTTTTTGATAAACTCGATGATGGTGTCCCGCTTCTCACGATAATCTTCAAGCTTTTGTAATTTAATGCGATAATTACTTTCGTTCTTGTAGGTGTCATCCACATTTTTTTGAAGCTTGATGATCTCACGGGTAAGCGTGGCGTTAATGCGTTTTAAATATTTTTTTATGCTGCGCAAGAAGCGCATTTCGCGGGCTTCCTGGTAAAAGCGAATGTGGCGGTTAAGCTCGTTGATGTAATCGTTAATGAAGCCGGGTGTAACTTCACCAATTTCCATAAAGTCTTCAAACATCGCCACTACCGCGTCGTTCAAACTCACAATATTTTCGTACTCGTAAACGAGATCGAGTGATTTTAATTTTTGATATTGTTCTGCTGAAATATCTTCGCGATTCAATAATTCGTTAACCGTGATATTATCGCGGTTAGCAAATAAAAATTCTACAACCCCACGCTGGTGGTAGAGTTGTGAGAGAATGTCGTTAACATTGACCTGTAGTGCCATCTTTATACCTAATTACTAAATTTACGAAGCCTTAGTGGCACAACGAAATGGCTTTATTAACAAAAAAAGCAGTAATTAACTTTTTGGGTTGAAAAGCTTGATTTTAAAGGGATTGATGGAATCTATAGAAATAAATAAAGTATTAACAGGTGTTACTAATAATTAACAGGTGTTGATAACCTGCGTCATTCTTACCACAGGGATACGGAGACACAGAGGTTTACTTAAAATAATGTAAGCCACTAATTTCACCAAATACACAAAATTATTTCCTTTATTAAATATTGATTAGTTAAATTATTGTTCTGTTGACTTGTCAACTAGAACAATAAGAACTGCACAAATTTGCTTGTTGTCATTGAAATGTAATTTGCGAAATCAGTGAAATTCGTGGCTATTTACTTTGAGGTTTTATATAGTTCCAGCAACACCCGAATAAACTCCGTCCACTCGTATTTCTTTTTTTCTACACGAACGTTGTTTGTGAATTCGTTCTCTTTATTTTGAGAAAAATATTCAATGATCTTTTCTGAAATTTTTGGAACAGAAGTTTCTACTACATAACCGCATTTATTGTCAGGAACAATTTCTGCCAAGCCACCAACATTTGTTACGACCATGGGTTTTTCGTAAAAATAACCAACCATTGTTACGCCACTGTTAGTAGCATTTCTGTAGGTTTGGGCAACTAAATTACTGGCGCAAAAATAATAACGCACTTCGTTGTTGGCAATAAATTTGTCATGTAAAATTATATGATCCTGCAAATTATGTTTTTGAACAAGGTCAAGGTAAGGTTGTTTGTCTTCGTAAAATTCGCCGGCAATTAAAAGCTTAATATTCTGTTTTTTTATTTCAGAATCAGCCATTGCTTCCATTAAAATATCCAAACCTTTATAATGACGGATCAAACCAAAAAATAAAATGATCTTATCATTCGCATTTAAATTTAATTTCTTTCTCGCTTCTTCCATCGAAACTGCCGATCCGTATGTTTCGTACATGGGGTGAGGCGAGTAGGCCTTGTTTTTTGTGTTTGAGAATTTAGAAATATCATTTAGTACTGTTTTGCTCATGGCAATAAAACCATGGCAGCTGTTCACAAAATAGTTTGTAAATGGTTTATCGCCAAAACGTTTTTCGTGCGGAATGATATTATCTGTTAATGCAAGTACTTTTGTTTTTGACTTTACAAAGCGGCCAATAGTACCTAAAGCCGGACCAAAAAAGGGCAACCAATAACGGAATAAAATAAAATCGGGCTTTTCTTTTTTAATGAAACGCGCTACCTTAAACCAGTTAAAAGGATTGACTGTATTTATTAAAGTATGAATTTTTATCCCTGCCGGTGCTTTGCCGCTTGTTTCGAATTGCGAAGAACCGGGGAATAAAAAATTAGGGTATTGTAAAGAGTACGAAATTATCTGCGCATCATGACCCTCTTTGATCAATTCAGCACATAAATTCTCGTTAAATTGAGCCGGGCCGCCGCGAAGCGGGTAGGCGGGCCCTATGATGAAAATCTTCGACATTAAATATTACAAATTAACCTCGTCATCAAACGAGTTTAACGAGTTAGAAGATGCGTTTGAATAACCCAGGCGCTTGCCTGTTCTTAAAATACTGCTGCTTGATTTTTCCTGGATCTCGGCAACGGTTACTGCTTTTACAGCATCAAAAGGTGGGGTAAACAAATCAAAAGTAATAGAGTAAATGATCAGTTCGTTAATAATATCAATTAACTGTTCTTTGTTTACAGGTTCTGCGCTAAAAGAATTGTACTTATAACCAATTTGTGTGCGTGTTTCTAAAAAAAACTTCTTTTCACGGTTAATAAAGATGCGGGCAATTAAATAACCAAGATCATTTAATCGGTTGTATTTGTACGAATCTGCTAAAAAATTATACACACTGATAATACCACTAAACGAGTTAAGATCATTTTCTTTAATATAACCCGTTTTATACATGGGGTGCGATCTGTCAAACTCAAAAACGTTAGAGTGCATCTGGAAATCCAGAATATCACCTGCCACTTTTAAGTGCATGCCTTGTAAACTTACATCTTTGTAATAAATATGCACACGTTTATCTACCTCAGATATTTGGTTAGATAACTCTTCTGCTCTTTGTTTTAAAATTTCTTTCAGTTCGTTAAAAACAGTAATGGTATTGGTATACACATCCTGCTTCATAACAGATTTTTCTGCCAGTAATTTTAGAATAGTATCATTTTGTTTTTTTTCGTTCTCTGTCATGTTCAACGCTTAATATGATCTTGCAAATAAAACCCGTTGTGTGCTTGGTTTACCACTGTATATGCAAACGCCATTTTCTTGCGGATTATTTAAAGGTATGCAACGAATGGTTGCTTTTGTTTCGTTCTTGATCTTTTCTTCAGTTTCAGGTGTTCCGTCCCAATGCGCGTAAACAAAGCCTGTTTTTTCATCCAATACTTTTTTAAATTCTTCGTACGATTCAACTTTGTGCGTCATGTTGGTCATGCGGTCTTTGGCTTTTGTAAAAAGATTATTCTGAATATCGATCAATAGTTTTTCAACGTGTGCTTCCACATCTGTCATATTAATCACTTCTTTGCTTAAAAGATCTCTGCGTGCAATTTCAACAGTTCCTGCTGAGAGATCTCTTTCACCTACTGCAATGCGAATTGGTGTACCTTTTAATTCGTGCTCTGCAAATTTAAAACCCGGACGTAACGAATCACGATTATCATATTTAACCGAAATGTTTTTTGATTGAAGTTTTGCTTTCAGTGTAAAGGCATATTCATTTATTTTAGCAAGTCCTTCATCCGTTTTGTGAATAGGAACAATAACCACTTGTGTTGGCGCTAATTTTGGAGGGATTACCAAACCATTATTATCGCTGTGACTCATGATCAAAGCCCCCATTAAACGTGTACTCATGCCCCATGAGGTGGCCCAAACATGATCAAGCTTACCTTCTTTGTTGGCAAATTTTACATCAAATGCTTTAGCAAAATTTTGCCCTAAAAAGTGAGAGGTGCCCGCTTGTAAAGCTTTGCCATCCTGCATCAATGCTTCTATGCAATAAGTATCATCGGCACCTGCAAAACGCTCGTTAGCTGTTTTTACACCTTTTACAACCGGCATAGCCATCCAGTTCTCCACAAAGTCGGCATATACATCCAGCATCTTTGTTGTTTCTTCAATAGCTTCTTCTTTAGTAGCATGGGCGGTATGACCTTCCTGCCAAAGGAATTCGGCAGTTCGTAAAAATAAACGTGTACGCATTTCCCAACGAACAACATTAGCCCATTGATTAATTAATAATGGTAAATCGCGGTAACTTTGAATCCAACCTTTGTAGGTATTCCAAATAATAGCTTCGCTGGTTGGGCGAACGATCAATTCTTCTTCTAGTTTTGCTTCCGGATCTACAATTAATTTGCTTTTATTATTCGGATCTGTTTTTAAACGATAGTGAGTTACAACTGCACATTCTTTTGCAAAACCTTCTGCATTTTTTTCTTCCGCTTCAAATAAACTTTTAGGTATGAATAAAGGAAAATAAGCATTTACGTGCCCTGTATCTTTAAACATTTTATCTAAGGTTTGTTGCATTTTTTCCCAAATGGCATAACCATGTGGTTTAATTACCATGCAACCCCTAACGGCACTATGGTCGGCCATATCGGCTTCAACAACAATATCATTGTACCATTTACTGTAATCCTGTTCCTGTGGTGTAATAACCTTGCTCATAAATCAATTTAGTTCTTCTGCACCTTTAATGTTTATAAAATTAACTTATAAAAAATGCAAATATTTAAGATGTTACCTTGTTTTTGCGTAAATTTACTTAAAATCTCCGCAATTAGTATTAACAATATAAAAAATTTGCGATGAAACAAATCTTAGTCCCGGTAGCATTTTTTACATTACTTTTTAGTGGATGTAAGACCTCACAAATTACTTCTTATTCGGATGATATCTATAGCAGTCCGAAAGAAGAAAGACGCCTTGCTAAAATAGCAGAGGAAGAAAAAGCAAAACGGGTTGCAGCGGAAAAACTAAAACAAGAAGAAGAAGCTTTGGCACAAAAAGCTAAAGACGATGCTAATCCTTATTATCAGGATCCTCAATATAATTCTGACGATTATTACGATTACAAGTACGCATCACAAATGCGTCGTTTTAATAACAATAGTTTATATACCGGTATGGGCTATTATGATAGTTATTATACAAATGCCTATATGTATAACCAAAATCCATATTCGTATGGAACTAGTATTTACAGTTCTTATAATTACTGGATGCCTTCTAACCAATTTTACGGTTACAGCAACGGTCTGTCTTTAGTTTTCAGTACAGGTAATTATTATGGCAATAATGGTTTTGGTTATAATCCGTATTATGGTTACGGTAACACTTTTTGTGGAGTGGGTAATCCATATTGGGGCAACCCGTATTATGATCCTTTTTATAATCCATATTTTAGCCCTTATTATAGTCCATATTACGCAGGTTATATGAATGGTTTTAACAATGGTTTTTATAATGGAACCAACTGGGGATATTATAACAGCTTTGATGTGAATAGCTCTTACAGTAATATGACGTATGGCCCGAGAGGCAGTAATGGTGGTGGTAACGGACCCCGTGGCACTAACCCAGGAATGGCCATACCGGATGGTATGAGCGAGCGCACGCAGTTTGTAAATGCGGTTGCAGTTAAACAAGAGACAACACCAAGGTTTACAGAAGTGCCTCATAAAAAAGTGACTTCTGTTAATTCAGAAAATTATTATAACGGAAATGTAAATACAGGAACTTCTTCAACACCGCGCTCTAATGGAAATACTGAGAATTATTCTAATCATACTACCGAGTCAAATCCTGTAAAAAATACACCTAGAAATGAGAATACGGGCTTTTGGCCAAAATTAGGTTGGAATGAGAATGCCAATACAACAACTACCAATCCTGTTAAAAATACTGGAAATGGTAATAGTGAAAATGTAAATACCAATCCAGTTAAAACTGGTGGTGGCAGAAATACGTCCACTAATAATAATCCGGGTAAGAACAGTGGTACTTACGAGAACAGTAATTCCAACTCTGGTTCAAATTCCGGAGGTTCTGGTAAAAGCCAGGGCTCAATATTTGAAAATAATAACAGTAATTCTAACTCTAATCCTACACGTAATTCGGGAACTTTTGAAATGCCAAGCAACTCTAATAGTAGCGGCGGTAATAATGGAGGTTCATCTACTCCAAGAGGTTCAGGCGGCGGTGGCGGAAATCGTCCAAGATAATTCTTATGAAACGTATTATATTTTTATCAGGCCTATTAACTTTAGGTTTATCTGCGCATTCACAAAATGATGTAGATGCTATTCGTTATTCACGTTACGGAACTAACGGAACTTCCCGCTTTATGGGGCTTGGTGGTGCTTTTGGAGCTATAGGTGCCGATCTTAGCTGCGCAGCCTATAATCCTGCCGGCCTGGCACTTTACCGCAAAGGAGAAATAACTTTTTCGGGCGGTTTAAGAACTACCAATAACGAAGGAATAATAAATTCAAAATCATCCAGCATTTCAAACGCCGGTTTTGCTTTTAATAATTTTGGAATATTGGGTGGCTGGGAAGCAAAAAATGATAAAGAGAGCAGAAATATCATCTCTTTTACCAATTCGCAAACCCAAAATTTTTTAGGCAAAACAAGAATGTCTTCTTACACCAATAACAGTTCTATTGTAAAAGACATGCTCAATATTGCCAACTCATCAGGTACCAGCTTAAATAGCTTTTATGAAGATCTTGGTTATCAAACCTATTTGTTGGATTATGATTCTATTAATAACAAATACACTTCTCTGGTAGATACAAAACGCAGTGTAAAACAAACCCGCGATCTTGTAACATCAGGCAGAACAAACGAGTTAAATTTTTCTTATGCCTATGCGTATAAAGATGAGTTTTATTTTGGTGTGAGTTTGGGTTTACCACGAGTTGAATATACTTCAACAACAACACACAGCGAGGTAGATGATAAAGATAGCATGCGCATTAATTTTACGAGCACAAGTACTTACACAAGCACATACCTTAATGAGCCTACTAACTTGCATTACGACCCATATTATAAATTTAGAGGATTTAATAGTTTAACCTATACCGAATACTTTAAAACAAAAGGTAGCGGTATTAATTTAAAAATAGGCGGTATAGCCCGTGTTAATGATAACTTACGTTTAGGCCTGTATTATCACACGCCAACTATCTATACTTTAAAAGACGAATATTATAATTCCATGAGTGCAGTGTTTGATGGAGATCTGACAAATCCAAAAAACTGGAAAGACCCAAAAGACGGAGGTTACTTTAACTATACAATTGTTACACCTTCACGAATAAGTGCCAACGCTGCCATTATTGTTGCTAAAATTGCAGCCATTGGTATAGATTATGAGATGGTAAACTATAAGAACGCCTCTTTAAGCAGTGGTACAGTGGCTGATTTTGCAGGGGTAAATGCGGTTATAAAAAATAAGTATTCACCGGGGCATAACATAAGAATAGGCACCGAATTAAATATGAAACCCGTAATGCTGCGTTTGGGTTACAATATGCAGGGAAGCCCTTTTGGCGATGTGTTTACCGGTAGTTTTGTAAGAAATTCTTTCTCTGTTGGTGCAGGCTTCAGAACCAAGAACAATTTGTATTTTGATTTTGTATGGGTAAAAACCTTAAGTAACGAAGATTATTATTTCTTTAATACTATTGAGCAAAAAGCCAATATAAAGTATAACGCTACCAACGTTTCTGCCACTGTAGGAATTAAATTTTAATTTTTTTTAGTATTGCTGTTTTTTTGAGCAATAATCTTTACATTTAAATTCTTAATATTTAATAGAATTTACTATGTCTAAAAAGATACTTGCTAACGATGGCATTGATGCTGCCGGAAAAGCGTTACTTGAAAAAGCAGGATTTACTGTTATTACTGAAAAAGTTGAGCAGGATAACATTGCAAAAGAAATTAATGATAAAGGCTATTCAGCCATTACCGTGCGCAGCGCTTCTAAAGTTAGAAAAGATATTATTGACGCGTGCCCCAACCTTAAGGTAATTGCCCGAGGCGGAGTAGGTATGGATAATATTGATGTGGAGTATGCAAAATCAAAAGGTATTAACGTAATAAATACACCGGCTGCTTCAAGCAATTCGGTAGCTGAGTTGGTGTTTGCACATTTGTTTTCTTCTGTTCGTTTTTTATACGACAGTAACCGCCAGATGCCTAATAGTGGCGAAGATAAATTTGATGAGTTAAAGAAAAAATACGCAAAAGGTATTGAGTTACGAGGTAAAACTATTGGCATTGTTGGTTTTGGAAGGATAGGGCAAACCGTTGCAAAAATGGCTTTAGGCTTGGGAATGAAAGTTTTAGCTTTTGATCCGTTTGTTACAGAGGCTAATATTGATATTGAAATTAATGGAAATGAAAAAGCGGCCTCCGTAAGTGTCAAAACCGTTGGTATGGATAAGGTCATTCAAAATTCAGATTACATAACCTTTCATGTACCGGGTGGCAAATTAATTACACGTCATGAAATTGCATCTATGAAAAATGGTGTGATATTGGTTAACACAGCCCGCGGTGGCGTTATTAATGAAGATGATCTTTTAGAGGCATTAAATAGCGGCAAAGTGGCGCATGCAGGTTTGGATGTTTTTGAGAATGAGCCGCGTCCTTCAGTAGCAATTTTAAAACATCCAAAAATTTCGTTAACACCGCATATTGGTGCTGCTACCAACGAAGCACAGGAACGCATTGGTATTGAATTAGCAGAAAAATTAATTGAAGCAATTAAATAACAGTCAACAGTAGGCAGAGTTTAGTAAGCAGTCAGAAAACACACTCACTGCTGCCGACCGTCAACTAAAAAACTAATTACTGATAAAGAATGGCAACAGTTCTTCCATTTAAAGGTTTAAGGCCTACCAATGATAAGGTTCACCTTGTAGCTTCACGCAGTGTGGATGGTTACAATACGTCTGAATTAAAAGATAAATTAGCCGGTAATCCTTATACTTTTCTACATGTTATCAATCCCGATTATGATGATGGGATAAGAACCAAGCCCGGGTCAAAAGAAAGATTGGTAAAAGTAAAGCGCCGTTTTAAAGCATTCATCAAAGAAAAGATCTTTCAGCGAGATGAAAAACCTGCGTATTATATCTATCGCCAGATAAAGAATAATATTGAATTTATTGGCATTATAGGCTGCACCAGTATTGATGATTACATGAATGGTGTGATAAAAATTCACGAACAAACTATTACACAGCGCGAGGAGAAATTAAAAGATTATTTAGAAGTATGTGAATTTAATGCAGAGCCGGTTTTATTTTGTTATCCTAACGATAAAGAGCTGGATGCTTTGATAGCAACTATTTCAAAAGCTGTACCGCATTACGATTTTACAACTACCGATAAAGTACGCCATACCTTATGGGTATTAAGCGATACCAAAAATGTGGATCTTATCTCTAAACGTTTTTCTGCTATTCCTGCTATTTATATTGCAGATGGGCATCACCGCTCGGCTTCATCTGCCTTACTAGGAAATATTAAACGCAAAGCCAAAAAGAATTATACCGGTAAAGAAGCATTTAATTATTACCTGGGTGTTTTCTTTTCAGAAACTCAATTAAAGATCTATGATTATAACCGTGTTGTAAAAGATCTGAATAACCTAACGGTTAGCGATCTGTTACAAAAATTAAAAAATAAATTTGAAGTAAAAGAAATTAAAGAAGCTATTTATAAGCCGGAAAAAAAACACGAGATAAGTATGTACATTGATAATAAATGGTATTCACTTGTGTGTAAAAAAGGAACTTATAATAGCGATGATCCTGTGGGAAGTTTGGATGCTTCTATATTAACCGAACATATCCTTTCTCCTTTATTTGGTATTCACGATCTTAAAATTGATAAACGCATTGGTTTCATTCCCGGTATAAAAGGTGCTGAAGCTCTAAAGAAAAGTGTGGACGAAGATAAATCGCAGGTTGCATTTGGTTTGTATCCCGTAACCATGGATCATTTAAAATGGATTGCAGATACCAATAATATTATGCCGCCAAAATCAACCTGGGTAGAGCCAAAAATGCGCAGCGGGTTAGTGATCTATAGTTTTGAAGAGGAGTAATAGCCATCAATTACACTAATTAAATAAATTGTTTTTTTTTATTCGTGCTAATTTAGTAAAATCCGATTTATCGGATTTAACGAATTTCACTAATTCTGACAATTAACGATAATTTATTTTTATTACTTAGTGAAATTGGTGAAATTAGTGGCTTAAAACATCAACGTGTCAGTCAAAGAAAACCTTATACAATTAAAAAATTCGTTGCCTGCTCAAGTAACGCTGGTTGCTGTTTCTAAAACAAAGCCCAATGCTATGATCACAGAGGCCTATGAAGCAGGTCAGCGAGATTTTGGTGAGAATTACGTGCAGGAGTTGGTTGATAAACAAGAGCAATTACCAAAAGATATTCATTGGCATTTTATTGGTCACCTGCAAAGCAACAAAGTAAAATACATTGCGCCTTTTGTTTATTTGATACATGGTGTTGATAGCGCAAAACTATTGCAGGAAATAAATAAGCAGGCTTTAAAAAATAACCGAACAATAAATTGTTTACTGCAAATTTATATTGCGCAGGAAGAAACAAAGTTTGGTTTTTCTTTTGAAGAATGCGAAACATTTTTAAGATCAGACGTATTCTCGCAATTAAAAAATATAAAGATCCTTGGCTTTATGGCCATGGCCAGTAATACAGAGAATGAAGAACAAGTAAGAAAAGAATTCCGTTCGTTAAAACAATTTGCAGAAAAAACATCTTCCCTTTTACATTTTCCATCTTCCATTTTGAGTTATGGTATGAGCAGTGACTATAAGATTGCCATAGAAGAAGGTAGCACTATGATCCGCATTGGCAGTAGTATTTTTGGAGAACGTTCTTATAGTAAATAAGTAAGCAGTTTGCAGTGGGCAGTCAGAACAAGAAATAAGAAACTCGAAACAAGAAATAATATATGTTTGGCGAACTCATAGCATTAACTACAACTATTTGCTGGAGCATAGGTATCTTTCCATTTACCGAAGCGGCTAAACGGCTGGGTACTGTTGCGCTTAATCAATACCGTTTATTTTTGGCATGGATAGTTATCTCTCTTATAATTATTGTTTTTTATCACGTATCTATTCTAGGTTTGTTTACAACACCACAATTTAAACAGTATTTATTTCTTGGCCTTTCGGGTATTATTGGATTTACCATTGGCGATTATTTTAGCTTTAGCTCTTTTAAAATACTCGGGCCAAAGCTTGGAAGTCTTTATACCACTATTGCACCTGGTTCTGCCTTGCTTGCCGGTTTTTTAATTTTAAATCAGCGCATTAATTTTATAGGCATTGGTGGTATTTTTATAACCATTGCCGGTGTTATATGGTTAACGCTTTCTAAAAAAGATACCGAAGCTTCAGAAGATGCCGGTTTTAAAAGAAATCCATTAGGCATTTTGTTTGGCATTATTGGCGCGCTTTGCCAGGGTGTTGGTTTAGTGCTTTCTAAGTTAGGGATGGATGCTTATGAAGAAAAACTGCCAACCTTACATGCCGTTTGGATACGGTTACTGTTTGCCTTTGGTGCAGCATTTTTTATTTCTTTAATTACCGGCCGTATAAAACAAAATTCAACACCGGTGTTTAAAAATCAAAATAACGGTGTGCCATACATGTTCCTGGGTACCTTGTTTGGCCCTGTTCTTGGTGTTTCTTGCTCATTGCTTGCCATACAACATTTGCCTGTTGCAACGGCGCAAACTATTTTTGCCTTGTTGCCCATTGTAGTATTGCCAATAAACTATTTTTATTACAAAGAAAGAATTACCCTTCAATCTGTTTTTGCCTGCGCTATTGCGGTTTTAGGAGTTTTTATTTTAATTTGGCGCGATACTATTTTAGCATGGATATAGCAAAACGATTAGAGCGGGAGCATAGCTTAACACTTACAAAGGCTGTTATAAAATATGTTGGTGATGATAAAAAACGTTTCAAAGAATTAATGACTGTTTTTTTGAATAGTGAATATCGCATAATGCAGAGGGCAGCCTGGCCCATGAGTTATATTGCCATCGATCATCCAAAATTAATTTATCCCTACCTTGAGCGACTTATAACATTATTAAACAAACCAGGCAATCATCCCGCTATTCCGCGTAATATTTTAAGATTTTTCCAGGAGATAGATATTCCCGAAAAGCATGAAGGTGCGCTTGTTGATGCCTGCTTTAAACTGATTGTTTCTGCGGAAAGCCCTATTGCTGTTAAAGCCTTTGCTATTACTGTAGCTTCGGCTATTTGCAAAAAATATCCCGAGCTTAAACGTGAACTTATTTTGCATTTACAACACATGCAAAATTATCCAATGACGGCGGCTATAAAAGTGCGTATCAGGAATGCACTTAAATTTTTAAATAACTAGTTTTCCTATCCAAAGCAAATCGCCTTTCTCTTTTTTTAATCTATATATCTATGTGGTTTAAATTAATGTAGTGGCGGTAAATCCTAAAATATATTTCTTTATTTTTGCAAAGATTAAAAATGCAAATAGAGATCACATCTGAATATATTGATAGCTTTAAAACAGCTATTGACGAAAAAAACGATGTTTTTTTAAAAGAGCAGTTAAATGAATTTTATGCTCAGGATATTGCTATTATTATTAATCAGCTCAATTTAAACCAGGCCGCTTACATTTACGAACTGTTGGATGATGAGATTGCACCCAACGTTCTATTAGAGCTTGATGATGAGAAGCGCGAAGACCTTTTAACCACTTTTAGCAGTAAACAAATTGCCGAGCAGTTGGATAACATGCAGAGTGATGACGCTGCCGATGTTATTTCCGAACTTCCCGAAGAGATACAGGAAGAGGTTCTTTCGCATATTGAAGATATTGAACAGGCAAGTGATATTGCCGAATTGATCAATTACGAAGATGGTACCGCCGGATCGTTAATGGCAAAAGAATTGGTAAGTATTTATGCTTTTGAGACCGTTAGTGCCTGTATTGAAGAGATAAGACATCAAACAGATAACGTGGATGTAATGTATGCTGTTTACGTTGTGGATAATAATGAGCGGTTGGTGGGGATGCTTTCTTTAAAAAAATTAATTATCTCGCACCCTTTAGCAAGAGTAGAGGAGATCTACGAACCGGATATACAGTTTGTGAAAACAAGCACTACGAGTGAAGAAGTAGCCGAGATCATGCAAAAATACGACCTGGTTGTATTGCCGGTTATTGACCAGTTAGGCAGGTTAGTTGGCCGTATTACCATTGATGACGTATTTGATGTGATCCGTGAAACGGCTGACGAGAACATTCAGCGTATGAGTGGTATCTCAGATGATGTGGATTCAAATGATAAGATCTGGCGTTTATCAAGAGCCCGCATTCCATGGTTATTGGTAGGTATGTGTGGTGGTATTGTTGGCTCACGCATTATTGGCAGCTACGAATCGCAGATAATGATCCACCCCGAAATGGCTTATTTTATACCATTAATTGGGGCTATGGGCGGTAATGTAGGGGTGCAAAGCAGTGCTATTATTGTGCAGGGGTTGGCCAATAACACATTAATTGATGATAAGATCCTGCCTAAACTTTTAAAGGAGCTGGGTGTTGGGGTTATTAACGGACTTATTTGCTCTACTTTAATTTGCGGTTATTCGTTTTTAATAGAAGACTGGCAATTAGCCGCTACTGTAAGTGTTGCCTTATTTACGGTTATTTTATTCGCTTCTTTTTTGGGTACTTTTGTGCCTTTAACCATGAACCGTTTTAAAATAAATCCGGCCCTGGCAACCGGTCCTTTTGTTACTACCTTAAACGATATAATTGGCATTACCATTTATTTTTTGGTAGGCAGGTTGCTTTATACGGTTTTTTAGAAAATTCAAAACCCTTTATTATCAGGCCTTTTAAAGGTAGCTACTTTTAAAGATTATTTTTTTGAAAATATTTTTTGATTGTTTTAAATAAATCATTAATTTTGCACCTCCAAATTACTCTCCTGTACTTGTTTGAGAGTAAAATTTGGCCCGTTCGTCTAGGGGTTAGGACACGTCCCTTTCACGGATGAAACACGGGTTCGATTCCCGTACGGGCTACAATAAAAGCAAAAAATCCCCGCCATTTGGCGGGGATTTTTATTTTCATGAATGAGCTAAGCCTGAAAATTTATTTTCAAGGCATAGCGAATTTATGAAAACGAAATTCTTACGAAGGAAGGATTTTGCTATTTCAAAAAAAGACCGAAGGAAAGCAGCGAAGCTGAATCCTTTTCAATATAAATTCTTAATAAGTTTATTTCAGAGTCAGTTTGAAGGGAACCGGCGAAGCCGAATCCCGATCTCATTATCAATTTTAAATTTCTAAGTAAGGATTTTGCTCTTTCAGAAGCAGACCGGAGGGAAGCAGCGAAGCTGAATCCCGCATCGAAGGTCTCGGATAAGTTTACTTCAGACTGAGACTGCAGAGAACTGGCCAAGCCGAATCCCGTTCAGTGCGATGAGTACGAAAACCCAACATAACATTTTGCTCTTTGAGCAGAAGACTGAATAAAACATTGAGATTAATGCAAATCATAATTAAATACTTCCCGAAAAAAGGGTAGGTTTGTTATCTATTTCATATTTTATGTATATATTATGTATATTTAATGTATATAATATGTAGGCTATGGCTAAACAGAAAGGTGCAATCAGGATAGAAGGAACGCTGGATAATCTATCGTTCTACAGCTCGGTATTTGGTGATATTGTGCGACGTAAAGGAGGTGCCAGTAAGGAAAAGATAAGAAAGTCGCCAAAATTTAAACGCCTGCGCAGCTACCAGGAAGAATTTACTAACTGCATTAAAGTGGCAAAGTTGCTTCGCTACAGTGTATATGCATTTTCAAAAAAAGCACCCGATCATAAACTCGTAGGCCGGGTTAATAAGCTGATGATAGCGCTTAAAAATCTAGATAGCGAAGCTGTGGAAGGCAAGCGGTTGGTAACTGCCGGACTGGAAACTGATGAAGGGCAATTGCTTTTGCAAGGTTTTGAATTTAACAGTAATGTAACTTTGGATACGTTATTAAAAGTTGAACCGGTAATTGAAAAAGGAAAAATAGTTTTTAAAGACCTGATAACAAAAAAACACATTAAAGCACCTAAACCTGCAAGCGGTGTAAAAATTACGGTTATCATTTCAAAAATAGATCCTAAGAACAATAAACACTATGAAAGTAATGCAAGCATAAAGTTAAAGTTAGATATGAAAAAACAAACTATTGTGCTACATCCAAAAGCAATAAAAGAAGCCGGTTTTACTTTTTATTTTTTGCAGATAGTTTTTTTGTATGAGGGAATGGAAGTAACAAAAGAAATGCAAAAAAGCAATTGTCTTACACTTTTAACTATGGCCGGCTAAACTATCGCAGGTAATTTAACCCTTTCTTTAAAATATAACTTACAAAACCAACGGCGCTTTGAGTGTTTGTTTTTTTAAACAAATTTTTTTTATGCGCTTCAACCGTTTTGTTGCCAATACTTAATTCATCTGCAATTTCTTTATTCGATTTTCCTTCAACAATTAAAGAGATCATTTCAGATTCTCTTCTACTGAATTTAATTTTATTGTCCGATTCAGAGTATTCTTTTTTGGTTGTGTATTTACGTACATATTTATTTCCATGTACAAGGCGTATTGTTTCAATTAAAGTTTCTGTATCAATATTTTTTGTGAGATAAGCTTTTGCACCTTTTTTATAAAAATAATCTATGAGTATATCTTCGGTATGCGTAGTTAAAAAAATAATTTTCAAATCAGGATATAACTCTCTTATCCTTGTGAATGTCTCGCTACCATTCATTCCGGGCATTTCTATATCAAGTAATACAAGGTCGGCTTTTTTTGTTTTCAGGAGCTCTAATAATTCAAAACCATTTGCGGCTTCGCCTATGGTGATGATATTATTTTCTTTTAAAGTTTCGATGAGTACCTGACGAAAGAGCTTATGATCTTCGGCAAATAGAATTTGGATATGGGGCATAAAGAAATTTAAATTGTAAAAACTAAGATAGTAAATTTTTTAAAACAAACAACTTCAGGTACAAGATTATATATTAAAAACATAGGGCAAACCCTAATGTATTACATCGGTTTAGCAGTACTTCATTTATTAGGGTAAACCCTAATTGACAATAAAAAAATGTTAAGCTTACTTTGATTTAATCTCCAATAAGTAATAATAATAATAAATAAGCGTTCAAATTAAAAAGGCTTGTTACTTTAATGAGCCATGTATATTATATAAGTTATGGAAACTTTTTTAAACAGAAATTTTAAAGTAAAGGGAGATGTTTCCTGTTTGTATATGCCGAACGAAATAACAGAGAGCCTTAATATTTCAAATATCGAAATACAGCTTTGGCATAAATCGCCCACGCAGGCAATTTTTCTTGGCAAAGGATTAACAGATGCAAACGGCGAATACATTATTGAATTTGAAATAGACAGTCCGGTTGATTACGTTGTTGATGGAAAGATATCTGATGTTTTTATAAGGGCGTTTTATAACGGCGAAGAATTATTTTTTAATTCATTATTACAAGGCCTTGTTGCTTATTGGAAACTGGATGGAAACTCAAATGATTCCTGCCATTCCAATAACGGTTCAGATACCGATATTATTTATTCTGATGCTAATGGAAAAATTAATAGCGGTGCAGGATTTGATGGTGTTACCAGCAAAATTATGGTTCCGGATTCAGACGACTGGACCATGGCAGATGGAGAATTTACAATTTCGATGTGGGTAAAAAGGAACACGGTTGGGAGAAATTTATTTTTCGGGCAATGCGATTCAAGTGGACATGATGTAACCATCTCATTTAGTTTGGAATTTGATTCTTCAGATTTTATTATTGCAAATTATGGAACAGGTACTCTTGTTGCATTAACATCGGTAGTTGCTGTTGCCGATGCTTTCTGGCATCACATAGTTTTTGTAAGGCGGGGGAATACGATCTATTTATATCTTGATAATACAGTTCAGAGTATGACCGCTGTTACCGCTCCTATGACTGATTCCGGAACCAGCCTGTCAATTGGAGGCTGGGGCGAATACGCCGGTTTGCTTTTAGATGGTTGTATGGACGAGATAGGTGTTTGGAAAGGAAATGGTTTATCAGAAGACGAAATTGCTCTTTTATATAATAACGGTAAAGGGTTACAATATCCATTTAAATAAAAATAAAAATAAAAAATAACTTATGGAAACTTTATTGAACAGGAATTTTAAAATACGGGGAGATCTTTCCTGCTTTTACAAGCCGGGAACAATACCTTCCAATATTCAAGTAGCGGGTATTGAAGTGCAGCTATGGCATAAAACACCAATGCAGGCCATCTTCCTTGGAAAAGGTATTACAAATTCAGATGGTGCATTCATTATTGAATTTGAAATAGACAGTCCGGTAGATTATATTATCAACGGTAAAATTACCAATGCTTTTTTAGAAGCGTATTATAACGGACAGAAATTAGATTTTACAATACCTGCATATCTGCTGGAAGGTTTAGTTGCTTACTGGAAGCTGGATGAACTTTCAGGAACAGCCGCGGCTGATGCAACCGGTAATGGCCATACCGCAACTTTATCAGGAGCAACATTGCCTGATTGGCAAGCGGGAAAAATAAATAACGGTTTATACATTAATGGCGGTCTTGATGGTACAGTTGATAGTGGTTTGGTTATTCCGGCAAGTACTGATTTTAATTTTGGTACCGGCGACTTTACAATTGCGTTTTGGATGCTGGCAAATAATACCAGCAATAGTTTTATGATGGTAGACAGTGGCTACCCTAATATAGAAAGCTTATTAATGCAATTTGTAGTAGGCGGCCCTTTTGTTGTTGCAATAAGCGGTTCTGTTATGTATTCAAGATCATATAGTCTTGTTCCCGGTAACTGGTATCATTTTGTTTTGAGGCGAATTGGTGAAAATTTTGAAGTATGTGTTAATGGTACACCACTCGGAGCTGCTGTAAATACAGAGGTTGTATCGGTTGTTGCGCCTAATTTAATTTTAGCAACCTTCACAGATATTTCCGGTCCTCAATCATTAGATGGATTAATAGATGAGATCGCGATCTGGAAAGGTCATGGACTAACAGATGCGGAAGTATCTTTCTTATACAATAATAGCAATGGCTTACAATACCCGTTTAAATTAAAAAATTAATTTACTAAAAAATATATTTTATGTCTATATCACCAAAAGGATTCACCATTCACGAAGGTTATAACGACCTTGGCACATTTGAAATTGATATTACAAATGTTGAACAACCAACAGAAAACCCTGTAAAGAATTTAGCGGATACGCCACCAATTCCACGAAGCTTATTATTCAAGTTGGAATTATTATCGGGCGAGCCTATACCTCTTGAATACAGAGGCGTGTTCACTGTTAAAGGTAGGGTAGAGTCGGAGTGGGTAACCTATGAACAGTACCCCAATGCTGATGGCTTTATACAGATTGATACGCCAATATTACCCGTGGTGGTAAGAACCTTTGAAGATGCCACCGAAACAACTGTTATTCGTTTAACTATTGAAGGTGCTTTAAATGAGCGTGCCCAAGAAATGTACCTGGAAGTGAATGGTGGTGGTTCAACCCTATACACACTCATTTGGGATCTTTTTGTATTTGACAGACATCTTGCAATTTTTGATGGCGACTCTAATTATTATGCACTAACAAATACAATTGAGGTTGGCGATGATATACTTGCCATTCATATTACAAAATTGGGTGTGGTATATGGTTATGATGGTGTGTTGATAGAATGGACAGTGTTAGGTACACTTGAATTTACAACCATTGAATTTCCTGATAAATTAACCTCCTACTCAGATGGTTTTTACCAGACCAACGGCGACACAGGTTCGTTAACGCAAGGCGATCTTGGTACGGGTGATTTTGCAGATTACACTTCCATTGTTACAAATCCAGGCTCTTATTATGTAGATGTCGCATTAAATGTATTTCTTCCCGGGTCGTTGGTTTACACACATGAGTTTACTTTTGTAACACCTGGCAGCCCAAATTATATTCCGGTGGTAATTGATGGTACACCTTATGTTGCGCCCGATCTTTCTCCAACCATCAGCGATATTCAAACTATTAGCGGTGTAACTTTTTCTGCCGAATTTTTAGATTTCCTTGCTTTAAAATCACTCGGCACAGTGGAAGCCGTTAGAAAGGCAGGGCCTATCAAATTCATTGATGGCTTTCCTTCTGAAGATGTTGGGGCTGAAGAGTTGGCGGTTTTGCAATCGCATACCGACCTTTATACAGTAAGCAAAAACGCAGCTATCAACCAACACATCATAAACGAAGGCTATGGCAGGATGTATGATATTGCCAATACGCCTAAAGATGTGTTTGTAACGGATGTAGTAAATGTTGATCTAAATGTGTTTCGTGCGGCACAAATTCATGAAGTGGTAACCCAAAATCAAAAGCTGGTTTCTAATATGCTTGCTAACCGCATGTCCGATATGCGCATGGCAGAATCTTCTATTCCTTTTGTGCCTGGCAATAATTTTCCGGCGGCCGAGTTACATTCTGTTGCGAGCAGTTGCGGATGTGATGATTGTAAATCGGGTATTAGTCCTTTTGCCTATTTAATAGATCTTTTAAAGTACGGGGCTTCTCATATAGATAACGCAACGGCTATGTATGCCCGTGGTGGTGACGAGCAGCACCTTGAAGATTTTATAGGTTTAATGGAAGATAACTTCTTACAGCCATTTGGAGGCATAAATGTAAGCTGCGAAACTTTGCATGATGAATTTTGTCGTGTGCGCCTGGTTACTGAGGTACTCGAAAAACAATGGATTGCAAAAGGAGGACTTATGCCAGCGGTAAATGGCCCGGCGCTTACTATTGCCCGCGAAAAATATCTTGTTCTTGTTTACAAAGCTATTCTTACGCAGGCAGGTTCAAGCATCAACGAAGTAAGAGATATCGTGGCCATGCCTTTTGGTGATGAAAAAACAAAAGCAGTTAAACGTTGGTCGGCAAAAATGTGCCTGCCGGTTTATGTACCTTCATCAAGTACACTTACTGTAGAAGCTGTTTGGTTAACCATTGGCAACGCTAATCCCAGCAATCAGCTTACAATAGGAAATGTAGAACTTTTGTTTGGTTACAGGGATACATTGCGTGATGTGTTAACTGTTACCCCCACAGGCTATGTTGAAACATGGCGCAGTGCAGAGTTACGGAACATCTGGAAAAAATATGATTATTTATTTACCGATTACAGCAGGGAAGATGTTGATCCAACGGATGGCTCTTCTTTTAAAGCCAATTGGAAACCCATTATCGATCCTGACAATATTGGCTGGCAGGATATGACCTATCAAACAGGTACTTTTGCAAAAGAATTGTGGGAGCATAGAAAAGCAGAGATTGACAGATTTCTTAATTTTTGTGTGAACGATACAACCATGGTATCCGAAATTTCGATAGATGAAAAACTATTGATCTTAAAAGTAGAAGGCATTGATATAAGTACTGATGTGATTGAGGATAATACTATTTATTATGAATACCCTGCGGCAACCTGGGACCCGTATGTGATCTTTGGCAAATCGTTAAAAGGAACCAACACAGATATTATTCTTGATAAATCCCAATACCCTTACCCGGTTGTACAGCCTGTAGGTCCTGCGCCAAAAATGAAATACAATAAGGTGTTATTGGTTGTAACAGCAATTATTCCATCTTCAAATACGTTTACGCTTACATGGACTGATGATGTGATCCTTAACTGGTCAAGTACACCTTATGCAAAATTAATAAGTACCGGCGATCCTACTGTTTTTCAAACCTCCGATGCATCGCTAACAGTAAACTCACACACAGCAACAACAGTTAACGTTACCGTTTCGGGACCTAACTCTAATTTTTGCGGAGGTGTTGTAAGCTTTATTTACGAAGCCGAAGTGCCATTGGTATCTGATGTGATCATGGATCCGGAAAAACTTGTAACAGAGATGTTTGATGTAGAGCAAACCTACACATTGTTCCCGCCTGCATTTACAACACCCGATCCCGCTGAGTTCTTTGTTTGGATAGAGCCAACCTGGCCCGGTGCAATTACTGCCACTACCAATGTTGGCAAATTGATACAGATGCAGGACCAGTGGAGCGCCGGTATTGATGTGGAAACGTTTACAACTATTATAGAAACTAACCTTCGCATGAGTACGGGTACCTTTACACGCATGATGGAGATCATACGTATTTGCGATAATTATGTAAAAAGTACATTTACTGCAATAAGGCCAACTACAGAAGAATTATATGAACTTGCATCCATACTGCAAACCTGCGGTAAAACACAATTACTTGCGCTTTGGGTGCAGGAAGAAATTCAATACCCCGATCCAATGGTTAGTCCTGAAGTTTTGATGCTTTCAGGTAACTATTTCTGGAAGGCAATGAGCGAACCGTTAGTTGGTACCTGGGATCCGAGCCTGCAAACCATTCCTGATAATACGGGAGACATGTCCGATAAAGATATTCCTATTATTGATCCGGAGATTTTAAGTGCCGATGATATGCTCCGTATCCCGGAATCTGTGCCTTATACCGACCTTTACCAGATACGTAAGGATATACTTACTGTTTTTAAATCCACACTTTCCAATTATATAATCCCTTACGCCCCTACAGGCTTTACAAGTGTGTTAAACCGCGTAAGCACCGGTAATGCAGTATTGCCTTATGATATTTCTCCTTATGCCAATTTGGATGCTTTATTGGCTGATCTTGAAAGTAATGATCCTTTTAAAAATAAACAGGCAAGTGATGTAGCAATGATTGCTTTTTCTATTGAAGGCAATGAATTTTTAAAGATAGGTAAAGTAGTACAGGCTTATGTTTCAGCAAACCCTGCAACAATACCTTCTGTTGGCGAACTGCAAAAAACACTAATACCGCTTGTAACCGCTTACAAGAAACGTCACTTATATCCAACAGTTGGCTCTACTATTGGTTGGATTGAAGAAGAAATTGCCGGCGGTTTCTTTTTAACTACAGGTTATCCTGTAAAATATTACAATGTAAGAAAAATGAAACTGGCCTCGGCGCGTGCAAATGCTGACGAACGCGCTGAATGGCAGCGTACACTCGCTGCCTGGAACCGCATGCCGTTTATCCAACCGGATATTGTGCCACCTGAAAATGTGGTGAATTTTACTTTATCAAATCCTATCTATACAACCTGGAACCTTCGTAAGATAGCGCTCATCACTGCTTACAATACGCTTACCAGCACATACATCTACCCGGGTGCAGGGAATGCTGATGACCTGCTTTTAAATTTACAGGGACAAATAGATCTTATTGTTGCAAGGCTAAGTACCTATACACCGTTAACACCGCCGTTTGTATATTATCCTTTCTTTGAAGCAATAAGAACACATGAAGCCAATGGCGATGATATTCGTCCGTACATTAACCAGCTTGGTATTACTTCAACTGAGTATCGCTACATGGCAGATATTGTTAAAGTGTTGGAAGGTGCAGGTACAGGCGCTATACCATTGCTGGATTCAGAATACGAAGACATAAAAAATATTATTATTGCCATCCGCTCACGCAACTTAACCTTTGCCGATGTGTTGGATGAATACAATGATGATATTATTTTAAGCCCCGAATATTTTCAGAATTACAAACCGGCTTTAAATAATTTTCCGCTTAGCGACCTGGAAGCACCTAACGCATGGCGTTCGCCAAACAGGTTGCGTAAAGACTGGAAAGATCTTTTACAAAGCAGGATAGAACGTAAAAAAGCAATTGAAGATGAATGGAAGGAAGTACTGAAGGAAGCGGAAGATCAGAACATGCCCTTCCTGCGCGACTCATTAATAAAGGCACTCACCAACACCTGTCTTAACTGGCAGGATACTGCTGAAAAATTGGCGAAGACCTTTTTTATTGAAACAAAAGATAATTGTTGTTTTAAACACACCCGTGTGTCGTTTGCGTTAGAGACCCTGCAGGGCTTCTACTTTTCATTGGCCAATGGCATCTTCGACGATTTTGTTGCCAACTTTAAATTGGTAGCACCCGATTTTAAACGTGAGTGGGAATGGTTGGGTACTTACAGCGCCTGGCGCTCGGCCATGTTTGTTTTCTTATACCCTGAAAATTTATTGTATCCTACTTTAAAGCGTTTGCAAAGTCCTAAATTTGTTGAGCTTTCGCAAAAGCTTCAGGCTGCAAACCGTTTTAGTCCTGAAAATGCCTGTGATGCAGCAAAGGAGTTTGAAGAATATTTAACCGATGTGCAAGACCTTGACATTATATGCAGCACTTCTTCTCGTACACGCTTTGTACCCGATAATGCACACGATTGCTGCAATACAAGTGATTACATTGAAAAGAACATGACCTACTTTTTTGCACAGTCAAAATCAAAAAAAGCGTACTGGTCATATAAAGAAACGTCGAGCCTTGAAGGCAACGGCTTTTGGGAAGCTTTGCCAATTGAAACAAAAGATATAACCGTGCTGGGTTGTTACGTGGTTGGTTCGCGTTGGGATAACTGGACCACCAGGCCTTTGGCACTTATGTTGTTTTATACTTATTTAGATAAAGGCAAATTAAAAATGGCCTATATTAAAAAAGAGCTATTTGATACAAAAGCTAACTGGTCGGCGCCAACTGAAACAGAAGATATTCCAACGATTGAACCGGATATTGTACCCGCATACATTACTGCCTGCCAGCAAAGCGAAGATTGGGATATGCCTTCTTTTGTTTTCTCATATCATCAGGTAATTGTTAAGAACCAGGTTATAGTTATCCAGCATCCGTGGATGAATAATTTATTCCCTGCACCGCCGGGTTGGCAAAACCAGATCTCAATACAAACAAATATACCCGAAAGCCAAACAACTAAAACGCATATACAATTTAACTATAATTACGAGGAAGATAAATTCCATTCTAACCAAGTAGTAGTATATAATGATTCTCCAAAACCTTTTGCTGCTATTCGTCATATGTTGTTTACACCAACACTACCATGGCCATGGTATGCAGGTTTAACAATGGTATTTAAGTCAGATGCCGGCATTTGGAATTTAGAATGTGGCTGGTTAGGCAAAGCAACAACTCTTAACAAGGTACTTACAGGAGTGGTTAATATTTATGCTGCATTTGAAAATAGAGCAGCTGATGACAATTCGATAGTTGTATATTGGGTAGATGCTAATAATGTCTATCAAGCTGATAAGATAGAAATTCCGACAAGTGGAAACGTTTTCAACTTTTCTAATTTAACTCCATCGTCTCCAACTTTACCGCAAAAGGTTCTTCCTTTTTTCCAGGAACGAAATGCGCCACGTATGTATGCGTTTAAAGATAGCTTGGATACCAGCTTTGGTATTACTATAGATACAAGTACAGTCTTTACTTTAGGTGAATTTTATATGCTCAAACCTTACGATGTAACAGGCGTAACGGTTGAATCGGCCGATTGCATTGATAACATGTACACAAGGGCCACCGCGGTTAAAACACAAATTCAGAAAAACATGGCCGCCCCTGCCGGAACATTGGCCTCATGGAAAAAATCAAGCATGGCTATCCGTGAATTGCTGAACGAGGCTTATTATTTTGTGCCTATGTTACTGGCGCTTGATCAGCAAAAGCGCGGACAGTTTGATTCTGCTTTATCATGGTACCGTTCGGTATACGATTATACCATGTATGCGCAAACTACCCGTAAGATCTTTTATGGTTTAAGGCTGGAAGAGACCATTGTTAATTCTTACGCGCAAAACGCAGGCTGGCTGCTCGATCCGCTCAACCCGCACCTTATTGCGCAAACCCGCACCAACGCTTATACAAAATACACCATCATGAACATTGTGCAGTGTATGTTTGCCTTTGCCGACCGTGAATATACTTTAGATACGATTGAAACCTTACCAATAGCACGTAAATTATACACAACGGCTCTGGAATTGTTGCGTGTAAAAGAAATAAACCTTAAAGCTAATTTATGCGAGGCCAATGCTAACAATTGTCTTACTACACTAATGCCTGAGCTGGCCGAAGACCCGACCTGGAGCAACCAAACAGCGCGCCTGCAAAATAATCTACAGCGTGTTGGTAATCCCGAAACAATTGATACGCTGGCGGAGGAAATAGCAGCATTGTTTGTAGACGTTCCGGAAGAAGACATTGCTGAAAAATTTGCCGAGGCATTTGACATGATAGATGAAGAATTGCCTCCGGCGCCGGAACCCGAAGATGTAACCGCCGTTACTACTTCTTCTGCCGATCGTTTTAACAACGCGTACAGTTATATATTTGCAACCAGCGATCAGAGTAAATTTACCGCTGATGTTGAGAATGAGTACGCGCGCGCCATTGCTGGTATCTCGGGACTTGAGGTTTCTGAACTGGAAACCATCGATGGTGCTGAAAAATTAGTGTGGCTGTACAGTGCGCCAACTGATAATGATCAGCCGCTTGATTTTGATTTCGCCACTTCCGAAGGTGTACAGTTTATGGCAAAAACGCCTTACGATCCTTTAAAGCCTTCACCCAGAAGTTACTCAACAAGTTTTACCTATTACAACGCGCCTTTTGTAATTGGCCAGTATCAAAATAATATGCCGGTTGGTTATACGCCTTTACTGGATTATAAATTCTGTATGCCGTCCAATCCTGTGTACAACGCCTTGAATATGAAAGGCAATTTGGAATTATACAAAATGTTCAATTGCCGTAACATTGCAGGCATGATCCGCGAGCTGGACGTTTACTCGGCTGCAACCGATACGGTTACGGGCATGCCGGTTATTGGTGCGAGCGGTAATTTGGTTACACCTGCTATTGGCACTTACGCGCCATCGCAATACCGTTTCCGCGTATTGATAGAGCGCGCCAAACAAATTGCGGCACAGGCCCAGCAAATGGAAAGCATGTTTTTAGCGGCGCTTGAAAAAGAAGATGCTGAAAATTACAGCCAGCTGCGCGCAAGACAAGATCTTGAAACAGCCAGGGCAACCGTAAAATTACAAGACCTGCGAATAAAGCAGGCAAACGATGAGCGCATAACCGCTACTTTACAATTAGATAAAGTAACATTTATGCAAAATCATTTTGCAGACCAGTTAGCGAATGGATTAAATGGATTTGAACAGGCGAGTTTGAATTTATTAAGAGGGGTAGTAGTTATTCAGTCAATAACAGCTATAGGTTTTGCACAAGCGGCTGGCGCCGCTATAGTTGCTCAAGAAATCACTGCGGCCGCTACATATGCAACTAATGCGATTTCTGCTACTACACAGGCTTTAAGTATTCAGGCAAATATATTCTCTCAGCTCGCCTCTTACCAGCGTCGCGCAGAAGAATGGACTTTTCAGAAAGACCTTGCTGGTTTTGATATCAGTTTGGCTAATCAACAAATAAAAGTAGCCGATGATAACATCCGTGTGGTAACTCAGGAACGCCAGATAGCGCAATTAAATACTGAGCACGCGCAGGAAAGCTTACAATTCCTGCAAAATAAATTTACAAATGCCGAGCTGTACAGCTGGATGGGCACCGTGCTGCAAAGTGCGTACAGTTATATGCTTAACCTTTCTAATTCTGTTGCGCGTACCGCAGAAAAACAATTGTACTTTGAAAGACAGGAACAGGCCGGACCGTTTATTTTAGATGACTATTGGGAAACACCTTCTTCAGGATTTACTTCGGGAAGTTCAGGCTCTTCGGTCGACCGTCGCGGTTTAACAGGCAGCGCGCGTTTATTGGTAGATATTACACGCCTGGATCAATACGCTTTTGATAGCTTTAAACGAAAATTGCAAATGACAAAAGTTATTTCACTGTCGCAGAACTTCCCGTCAGAATTTCAGCACTTTAAAGAGACGGGGGTAATGACCTTTGAGCTCACCAATAAATTATTCGATTACGATTTCCCGGGCCATTACTTGCGTTTGATCACGCAGGTAAAGACAACGGTTGTGGGCTTGCTGCCTGTTTATGATCAAATTAAAGCAACGTTAACGGCCGATAATTTATCGTATACGGTAATTGGTGGCACCACCTTTCAGCGCATCCCTATCAAGCGTTTGGAGCTGGATTCGGTAGCGCTTACTTCTGCTAATAATGCAACGGGTGTGTTTGAGCTGCAGCAAATGCAGGGTGAAGTATTGAATCCGTTTGAAGGTATGGGCGTGGAATCGCGCTGGGAATTAAAGATGCCGCAGTTCAGCAACCGTTTCGATTTTTCAAATATTGCCGATGTGTTGATAAGTGTTGACTATACGGCATTTGACAGTTACCAGTACCGCACACAGGTATTGCAGGATATGGAGAATGAGATCTCGTTCAACCGCGGTTTCTCATTCAAGAATAATTTCCCTGACCATTGGTATGAACTGGCAGAAGCGGAAACAACGCCAACGGCAACCATCGAATTAAAACGCGAAATGTTCCCGCAGGGTATTGAAAATTTAAAGCTCAATGGCACCGGCATGCTCCTGTATTTTGTGCGTGAAGATTATGATGGTGAAATTACGGTCGTTAATTTTAATCTTCCTGCAAATAATTCGCCGGTAGATGCAGATACCATTAATGGTATTTACAATGCAGGGGCACTTACCACTGCACTCAGTAATATAAACAATGGTACACCATTGGTAAAATTAAAATTAACGCTTGATAATACCACAGTGCAGCTCTTTGCAGATGGAAAAATTAAGGATATTATTTTATTGATGCCTTGCAAAGCAGAATTAAAAAATTATCCATTGTAATACTAACCACAAAGTTCACTAAGAAGGCACAAAGCACACAAAGCTTTTTCACTGCAAATCCCTCTCATTTGGAGAGGGATTTAGGGTGAGGCTGAAAACAAACACAGAAATTGCAAGCGTAGCGCGCAATCTATGTAAACTAAAATAAACATAGCCTCATAAAAAAAACTCTATGTGTCTATGTGGTAAAAAAAATAAAGCGTAAGCACCCACAACAAGTCCCTCTCTTTTGGAGAGGGATTTAGGGTGAGGCTGAACAAACAGAAAATTGCAAAGCGCAGCTCGCAATCTAAGTAAACTAAAATAAACATAGCCTCATAAGAAAAAAACTCTATGTGTCTATGTGGTTAAAAAAAATAAAATAACCCTCTGTACCTCCGTGTACTCTGTGGTAAAAAATATATTCGGTATGGCAAATACAAAAGGCACTTCAGTCATTAACAGCCCGCAGGGCGGCGGCGCGCAAAGCGGCCTTGGCGAAAAATTTTCTCCCGACCTGTTTACCGGCACCGGCAACTTTTCCGTGCCCATTGCTGTGCCACCGGGCCGTAATGGTTTTCAGCCGGAATTAACTTTGGGCTATAGCTCCGGCAACGGCAACGGTATTTTTGGTATGGGCTGGGCACTGGGCATACCGGGTGTGACGCGCAAAACAGCAAAAGGCATTCCCGTTTATTCTGATATTGAAGACATCTTTATTTTATCGGGTGCTGAAGATTTGGTACCTGTGGCTTACGAAAAAGAGACCAACGCCGGTGTTACCTGGGAACGTACCCAGTACCGCCCCCGTACCGAAGGTCTCTTTGCCCGCATCATCCGCCACAAAAAATCAAACGGTGAACATTACTGGGAAGTTCGCAGTAAAGATGGTTTAATAAGTTGGTATGGCACGCCAAACCTGGACCCTGAGCTTGTCGAAGGGGACGGAGACCCTGCTATTATTGCCAACCCCGAAAACCGTAACGCGATCTTCGCCTGGCACCTTACAAAAACCGAAGATCCTTTTGGTAACGTCATTCTCTACAATTATTTCCGCGACCTTAAAATAGATGAGAAGGGCCGTACTTACGACCAGGTATATTTAGATAACATTGTCTACTGCCAGTTCCCGACAGTATCCGACGGTATAAAATATTTATGCCGCGTGCAGTTCAATTACGAAGAGCGCCCCGATCCTTTCTCGGCTTACAAGCAGGGTTTTGAAGTGCGCACAACATTACGCTGTACTACTATCGAAACCTACACCAATCCTTTTCCCGACCCTGAAATAAAAACAAAGACCTACCATTTTAATTACCAGAGTAATTTGCCGCTTAACGGTGCTTCTTTGCTTGATAACGTTAAGGTTGAAGGTCATAACGGTTCGGAGAGTGAATTTATGCCACCGCTTCAATTCGGTTATTCTGAATTTGCACCAGCTAAACGCGAATTGCAGGAAATTAAAGGCCCTATCCCTGTTAACTCTTTAGCGGAACCGGGCTTTGAGCTGGTAGACCTTAACGGCAACGGCCTGCCCGATATTTTACAATTAAATGGTGTGGCACGTTATTGGACCAACAAAGGCAACGGAAAATTCTCACCGCCAAAAGAGCTTAACATTGCGCCTTCGGTGCAGCTGGGCATGCCCGGCGTGCAGTTCATTGATGCCAACGGCGATGGCCGTACCGACCTCTTGGTGAACAACGGACTTGTGGCCGGTTATTTTCCCGGCGCTTTTCACAAGGTGTGGGATACTAACGGTTTCCGCCCTTACACAAAAATTCCTTCGTTTTCTTTTGCCGATCCTGAAGTACAGCTCATAGATCTTGACGGGGATGGGATTACCGATGTGCTGCGCAACGGCGCCAAATTCGAATGTTTTTATAATGACCCTGTATTAGGCTTTAACAAAGTACGCACTGCCATAAAAACCTTTGCCGATTTTTCTTTTGCCGATCCACGCATCCGTTTCGCGGATATGACAGGTGACGGTTTGCAGGATATTGTTTTAATAAGTTCGGGACGCGTGCAATACTGGCCCAACATGGGTTATGGCCGCTTTGGCCAAAAAATAAACATGAAAAACGCGCCGGTGTTTCCCGAGCAATACGATCCCGCACAGGTATTAATAGGTGATCTTGATGGTGACGGGCAAGCAGATATTGCTTTTGTACAGAACAACACAGTTACATTATACATCAATCAATCCGGCAATGCTTTTTCTGCCCCGGTAAAAATTGGCAATACACCGCGCGTTACTAATCCAAAAGCCTTACGCATTATAGATATTATGGGCACCGGCCAGGCAGGTCTGTTGTGGAGCTTTGGCCCTGATGCGGGCACTCCCGGTAAAATGTATTTTTTGGATTTTACAAAAGGCAATAAACCTTACGTAATGCAGGAAATGAACAATAATATGGGCAGCTTAACCCGTGTTATTTATGGTTCATCTGTGTACCATTATTTACGCGACGAGCTGCAACCTGCAAGCCGTTGGAAGACCGATCTGCCTTTTCCCGTTCAGGTGGTTAAAAGGGTAGAGGTCATTGATTTTCTTTCAGGCGGTAAACTGGTAACCGAATACAATTACCACAACGGTTATTGGGATGGCGTGGAGCGCGAATTTCGCGGTTTTGCCCATGTAGACAGTATCGATACAGAAACATTTACACAATATAACCTCCCTGTCACGCTCAGCGGAGTCGAAGCGCCAACGTATTATACAATAAATAATACAGAAATAAACTACAACCAGCAAACCGTTACCCCAACCCATTACTCTCCCGCCACCAAAACCAAAAGCTGGTTCTACGTTGGCCCTGTGGGTGATGGTTTTAGCCGCTGGCACGAACCCGATTTTAGTGACGAGTACTGGAGCGGCGATACCAATATTTTAAAGCGCCCGCAAAGCATGCTCGATACACTGGCAGCTTTGCCACGCCCTGCAAGACGTGCAGCATTAAGAACATTGCGCGGCACTTTATTGCGCAGCGAATTGTACGCCCTTGATAAAAGCGCTTTGCAGGACCGACCTTATACCGTTACCGAAAGCATGATGAGCTTAACGGAAAAGTTTAACCCCTCACAATTACCGGCCCCATATAACAAAACTGTTACGTCGAGCTCATCCGCCGTCATGCTGAGCGGAGTCGAAGCACTCAACCCCGACAAACAATCCTACTACGTCTTCTTCCCATTCAATATCGCGCAGCGTACCACGCAATACGAGCGCGGTACCGATGCCATGCACAGCTTTAGCTTCACCAAAGAATACGACGCTTACGGCCAGCCTTTGGGGCAATTAAGCGTAAGCCTGCCCCGCGGGCTAACGCCTCCCGGTATGACGGCCTACATTAACCCTTATGTAAGCACCATTGGTAATTATTTAGCAACTTACAGTCTTTCCGAATATATTTATAAAGATGTAGCCGCGGGGCAATACATGGTAAACCGTGTAAAGCGCAGTTTGGGCTGGGACCTTACACAAAGCTCAGCTAATAAAACCGTGTTTGGTCTGCGCGACGATATTTTTAGCCAGTACACAAATGATCCTTTAACCATTACCTTCCCGGTAATTGGCTGCACGCTTAATTATTACGACGGCGCCGCTTTTACCGGAGATGCTTATGGTGTAATTGGCGCTTACGGCGCCCAGGTGCGTAGCGAAACATTAATTATTACCGATGCTATTATTGCAGCGGCTTACAGCAGCACACCGCAATGCTTTGAAGCCACGCCCGACTGGACAACAGGTTACCCCGGCGCTTTTGCAGGGGCCTTGCAAAACAGTGATGACCGTTTAGGTTATGTGGAGAAAACAGGCGATCCTTACGTAGATGGCTGGTATGCCGAAAGCGCGCGGTTGAAATACGATTTTCATATTGACCCGCTAACGGCTGTGGGCCTGACACTCGAAAGCCGTGATGTATTTGATGCATGGAGCAGTATAGAGTACGACGATTTTTTAATGATGCCGCTCACTTCCACGCAATATTTAGATCTGTATCCCACATCAACAAATAATTTAGTTACTACTGCAGAGTACGATTATCGCGTGATGCAGCCGTTTAAAGTAACAGATATAAATGAGAATATCTCTGTATTTGATTTCTCGCCTTTAGGTTTATTGCGTGCTACCGCATTGATTGGCAAAGGCACCGAAGGTGATTATATTACCAATAGCGGTGGTTATTACGATCGTTACGCGCCAAGCGTAAAAATGGATTACGATTTTTTTGCCTTTATGAACGATGGCGACCCGGTGTGGGTAGAAACTACCAGTCGCGAATTGCATTACCAGCAAAGCGCTGTGAGCCCAACAATAATAAAAGTAGAATACAGCGATGGCTTTGGCCGTTTATTGCAAACCCGTGTACAGGCCGAAGATGTAATTTTTGGTGACCAAAAATTCGGTTCTTCAGGCTTACCTGCCATACAGGGAAATAACGCGAATGCCATCGGTACACAGCGGGACGTTAGTGACCCATTGAATGTAGTGGTAAGCGGCTGGCAGATCTACAACAATAAAGGTAAAGTTGTTGAAAAATTTGAACCCTTTTTTGATTCAGGTTTTGATTTTATGCTGCCTTCATTAACCGGACCGGGTTCAGGTGTGCGAGTACGTATGTTTTACGATGCTTTGGAAAGAGTTGTAAAAACAATTAATCCGGATAGCACTGAGCAGTGGGTTATATACGGAATACCTAAAATAATTGATCAATTAACAGATCCGTTTTCATTTGAACAGTTTGTACAAACTCCTTGGGAGAATTATACTTATGATGCTAATGATCTGGCAGAAATTACTCATCCCGGAAATACTGCTGTTCCTGCATCTCATAACAATACGCCAAAAAGCGGGGAGATTGATTGTCTCGGTCGTTCAATAAGAACAAGAGAATTCTTCGATAATTCCAATTACACAAATAACATAGAAATGAAATATTTTTATGATATACGTGGTAATTTGTTATTGGTAAAAGATGCTTACGAACGAAGTGTTTTTGAACACAAATATGACATAGCATCGAGTGTATTATGGACAAAACATATTGATAGCGGTGAAGGCACACTTTTGTATGATGCAACTGGCAAACCAATTGAAAGTCATGATAACAAAGATGCCATGATTCTAAGGGCATATGATGTAATTAGCAGGCCAAACTATAATTGGGCAAGAAATAATGGAACCGATGCTATTACATTACGTAATTATATTGTATTTGGAGAGACTGCCACTACACCATCTGTTTTTAATCTTAATGGAAAAGTTTACCAAAGTTATGATGAAGCCGGTATGGAAGAAACCCCATCCTTTGATTTTAAAGGAAATCTATTAAGCAAAAACAGGCAGGTAATAGAAAGTTCTGTATTAAAAGCAGAGATGAATACATACGATACGTTTATCGTAGATTGGACTGGACTGCCTTCAATTCTTGATACATTTATTTTTACAAGTGATATGGAATACGACGCGTTGAATCGTATTACATTATTAACATTACCCGAAGATGTAAGTACTGAAAGAAAACAAATAATCCCTACATATAGTAATTCAGGTGCTCTTCAAAAAGTAGACTTATATAGCCCGGCAGGGCCGACTACCACAAATTATGTTGAAAATATTTCTTACAATGCAAAAGGCCAGCGCTTATTAATTTCTTTTGGTAATGGCGTAATGACGCGTTACACATATGATACTTTAATGTCAAGGCTTTTGCGCCAGCGAAGCGAAAAATTTACAAAGTCAGTTGTTGGCAGCACAATTACTTATGCCTACAACAGCGGAACAGTGAGGCAGGACGACGGCTTTAATTTTGATTTTGTTGGAAATATAATTAAGTTGTTTGACCGCATGAAAGATTGCGGTATTTCTAATCCCGATGAACTGGATCGCGTGTTTGAATATGATCCTGTTTACCGCTTAACTTATGCGGATGGTCGCGAGAGCAATACACAAAGCGGAAATATGTATTTGTATGAGGATGCGCCACCGCCATCCGGCTTTACGGATGTACGTGCATATAATCGCACATACACCTATGATAAAATAGGCAATGTGCAAAGCGTTATACAGGGTGGCACAAATGGGTTTACCAGAACATTTAACTACAATGCAAATGTAAATACGTTGGATGAGGTTGTAGATGGTTCTTCTTCTGTAATAGAATATTTTGATTATGACGGGTGTGGCAACCAGGTAAAGGCAGGCGATAACCGTTATTATTATTGGGACCATGCTGACCGTTTGATCTGTTATAAGAACCAGGCATCCATGTCGGCACCCACTGTGTTTACACAATATGATTATAGCGGACAAGACAGGGTGAGCAAGATGGTTCGCACCGGGCTTGATTATGAGCGGACAATTTATATTGATGGTATTTTTGAATACTGCATTTTAGAAAATGGCAGTACCTACGAAAAAAATTATATCCATGTAATGGATAATAAAAGCCGTATTGCTGAAGTGCGAGTGGGTGATGTTTTTCCGGGAGATATTACAGATGATGTAGTATTTATTATTGAAGACCAGATAGGCTCATCAGTTATGCGAATTGATACCAGCGGTGATGAGATTGACAGGGAAGAGTATTATCCTTTTGGTGATTCATCATTGCGAACCTTTACTTACAAGCGTTACCGCTATGTAGGCAAAGAGCGCGATGGGGAAAGCGGCCTGTATTATTACGGAGCCCGCTATTACGCTGCATGGACCTGTAGATTTATAAGTGTCGATCCATTGGCGGATAATTATGTTCATTTAACCCCTTATAATTATGCAGATAATAATCCAATAAATGATTTTGATATTGATGGACAGCAGGATGGTAATACTCAACCACAAGGTGGAAGTGAGACAGGAAATAATGGTGGAGGTTACACAGGTGGTGATGAAACATTTAATGCGGAAGCGAATAGAGTTTTAAATGAAGCAAAAATTACAGGTGCTAATGTTGAGATTTCTTACGGAAACAAAGATGGTGTTACAGGTGGTGTTATAAGGGTTACGGGAAAAGATGGAAATTCAGATACAAGAACTTATACACCAAGTGGAAAATGGGTAAAACAGGGTTCTGATAACTTAGCAGCTACAACATTAAATGTTCCTAAGACAAGTGAGCATTTACCGCAAAGTAAGAATCCATTATTAAGGCCAAAGGCGGCAGAGGCAAGAGTAGAAGAAGATGCAATTACTGCAACACAGGTGCTTGATGGAGCACAGTTAGCATTTGATGTTTTAGGTCTGGTACCATTAGTTGGAGAGATTTTTGACGGCATTAATGCTGCAATTTATGCTGCTAGAGGCGATTATGCTAATGCAGCACTAAGTGCTGCCGCAATGATACCAATTGCAGGATGGGCTGCAACAGGAGCGAAACTTTCTAGCAAATTTATAATTAAAGGAGTTTATGAAATAACTGTAGATGGCGTAAAATATGTGGGACAGTCTAAAGATATAGTTAAGAGGTTTACACAACATACAGGAAAAAATGGTAGATTTGCTGGTAAAGAAATTATAATTGATAAAATACATTCTATGCCAGGGTCCACAAAAAAGCAAAGAGAAGCTTTGGAACATCAAATTTTAGATGGATGGGGTGGACCTGGATTTAAGGACGGAAGTAATTGGAATAAAATTTGGCCACCTTTTTAATTTTAAGATTATGTTAAATTTATTTGAAAAAGATAGTTTTGAGTTCATTGAGAACGAATTTGGATTATATATTCGACTCACTTCTGATAGAATCAATGAGCAATTAAAATATGCTAAAGATAATAATATTAGTGGGTTTAATATTACAGTATCGAAAGGTTATCTAGCAAAAGATCTTTCCTTTTTAAACTTTGTTGATACGGAACAAATAAAAAATTTAGCATTAATATTTCATAATGATGAACTAGATATTTCTCTAATTCATAATATAAAATCACTTGAAAAACTTTCAGTAAATATGGAGTTTAATCAAGAAATTGATTTTCTAATGTTCCCTAATCTTAAATACTGCAATATTTATTGGAATAAAAAAATAAAAAATTTAGAAAAATCTTTAAAATTGGAAGAATTATTTCTATCCAAATATGTTGGCGATGATTTATCTTATTTTAAAAACTTAAAACGTTTAAAAAAGTTTGGCATTGATCAATCTCCGATTAAATCTTTAATAGGACTTGAGCATTTAATTAATATTGAATATTTAGCTTTGGGGTATTTAAAAAATATTAATTCAATTGAAATAATTTCACATCTAACATTATTAAGAAAATTAAGATTATATAATTTACCAAAGGTGGAATCTATTAATTGTTTAAAAAAACTCAGGTACTTAGAAGAATTGATTGTTGATACTCTAAAAAATTTAGATGTCATTGAAGGTTATAATGAATTAAATTTAAAAGTAAAAACAGTTGTCTTATCTAAATTCAAGCCTAAGTGAAAGTTGGTAAAAATATAGCATTTTAAATAGCAGTAATGTTTAATGAAAGCCGCCGAAGTTTTTTTTGGCGGTTTTTTATTTCTAATCCTACAAAATATTTATAGCATTTTTTATTACTACAATTAGTAAACCGCTATTAAATTATTTTTCTGATTGATTTTTGTTTTTTTCTATTAAAATGCTTTGGTAATGTTCACTTTATCACTTGTTCATTTTTAGAAAGCTAAGTTGCTCAAAAACACATCATTCAGTAGGGATTTTATTTAAAAGCGGGGGTATTATACTTCCGTTTTTGCATTAAAGATCCTGCAAATTGCATATATCAAAGGTTTCAAAGCTTTTAGTGTTCAGATTATCACCCGGTAATTTTTAGGGTTTTCCCTAATTGACAAAAGGTTGCGAGGGTACTATATTTACTAAATATGAATTGTAAACGCTGTAATGAATTATGTATTAAAAAAGGTTTTCAAAAAAACTTAAAACAAAAATGGTACTGTAATACTTGTAAGCTTTACCAACAAAGTAATTACGTATACAAATTGTGTAGCATCAATGATGAAAAAATGATCGTTACGTTAAATAACAATGGTGTCGGAGTAAGAGGAATTGCAAGAGTAACAGGAATATCAACAACCAATGTGATCAACAAAATAAAACAGCTCGCGGTAAAATGTTTTAAACCCGAAATTGCGGAAGACAAACAGGAATACGAAGTTGATGAAATGCAAACCTATATTCAAAATAAAAAAAACAGGTGCTATATAACCTACGCTATAAACAAAAAAACAAGGCAAATGATAAATATGGTTGTTGGGCCCAGAACAAAAGAAATGCTTGGTAAGGTAATTAATAGCCTTTTAAAATTAAATCCAAAAAAAATATTTACCGATGGATTGAACCTTTATCCAACACTTATCAAAAAAGAAATTCATTTTGTAAACCCATACAGAATAAATCATATTGAACGTTTGAATTTAAGCCTTCGAACACATATAAAACGCCTTTCAAGAAGAACTATTTGTTTTTCTAAAAGTATATGTATGCTTGAGAATTGTTTACGCATTTATTTTTGCAGAACTTTAATTGTAAAATAATAAAATGTAGTATCTTTAAAATATGTCTACCAAATACAAGGCCAATAATAACAATGTTTATTTTGTAACCATTACAACGGTTGAATGGGTAGATATATTTACGCGTTTAAATCATAAACAAACAATTATTGATTCTTTAAATTATTGCCGCGAAAACAAGGGACTGAATATTTATGGCTATACGTTAATGCATAGTCATTTGCATATGATATGCAGTGCAAAGAAAGGCTTTGAGTTGCCGGATATTATCCGTGATTTTAAAAAGCATACTTCAAAACAAATTGTTCAAAATATTAAAAAGGAGCCTGAGAGTCGCCGTGAATGGCTTTTAGAGCTTTTTTCAAAAGCCTGTGAACATTTAAAAAAAGAGCAGGAATATAAAGTATGGCAGGATGGCTATCATGCAGAAGAAGTATTGAATAAAGAATTTTTGGAACAGAAATTAAATTACATGCATCAAAATCCGGTTAAGGACAAAGTTGTTTTAAAAGCTGAAGACTATTTGTTTAGCAGTGCCAGGAATTATCTGAACATGGAAGCTATGCTGCAGGTAGAAGTTAGCAGCCTGTTTGAAAGATAATTGTAAAATTATTCTGGCTTGGTATGGCTATTTAATTTCAGGACTTTCTTTAATATGTATTGCAACACTTACATGAGCGCTTTCTTTCGTTTAAGCATAGGTATTAAAAAAGAAGGGGCAAAGGCAAAACGCGAAGAAAGGGAATTAAACAAAAAATAATTTTATTTTAAATAGATGAGTTTAACTGGTTTAGTATCGTTTACGGCAACCGAAGTAGTTGCAGGTTCTTCAACCGTTGGCTGTGTTAATGACGAATCGGTTTGTATAACAGGATTTGACGGCAATTTGATCATATTATTATCTATAGCAATAGTTTCGTGCATTTGATTTGGATTGCTTTTACAACGCGTTAAAAAGATAATGGCAAAGATGATGATCCAGGCTGTATAAAATACTTTTAAAAATTTTAAAGTTTCCATAATATTTCATTTTACAATTAAATGGAAATTAAAAGAGACCTAATTGTTTTTACCTTGAAAGGTAAACAGTATGATGCTTGCACTCCGGATCTGTTGGCTTCTTTCATTTCCTCTATAAATTATCTTCAAGTTTTATGCCAGCACAAAACTATAGCATTTTGGGGAGTCAAAAGAGCGTAAGTTTTAGTAAGAAGTAGAAATGTGGAAGAAAATACTATTTTAAGATACCTTGTGGGCATATTCAAAGAATTTCAGTTTTAACTGTGTAGCCGATGCTTTGCGGGTTTTAAAACATAATGCTTCATTTTGAGATAAAGATTCCCCATAAGAAGGGATCATTTCTTTTAATTTATTTTGCCATTGCGGCGAATTAATTTTTGTTTTAAAACATTTTTTTATTACATCCAGCATTACACCTACTGATGTAGATGCGCCAGGCGACGCGCCTAATAATGCGGCAATAGAACCATCACCGGCGTTTACTATCTCTGTTCCAAACTCCAATACACCGCCTTCTTCCTCATCTTTTTTAATTACCTGAACACGCTGCCCGGCAATTTCCAATTCCCAATCGTTAATATTACCATAAGGCAAGTAAGCCTGCAAGGCTTCAACCCTGTCTTCCGCTGATTGGCTGGCCTGGCTTATTAAATATTTTGTAAGCGGTATATTGTGGATGCCTGCTGATAACATCGGGAATAAATTATCCAACTCTAAAGATCCTGCCAGGTCCCAATATGAACCATTCTTTAAAAATTTGGTAGAGAAGCCTGCATACGGGCCAAACAATAAATTTTTTTTACCATCAATAATACGCGTATCTAAATGTGGTACCGACATGGGCGGTGAGCCCACAGATGCTTTGCCATATACTTTTGCAAAGTGCCGGTCAATTATTTTTTTGTTGGTACATCTTAGCCATTGTCCACTCACGGGGAATCCTCCATAACCTTCTGCTTCTTCGATGTTTGATTTTTCGAGTAGCGGCAATGAGCCACCGCCGGCGCCAATAAAAACAAATTTACTTAATAAATGTGTTTTTTCATCGGTGTTGAGATCTTTAACTGTAACATTCCACAAACCGTTGTCTTCTTTTTCAAGGTTGCGCACTTCGCAACTTAATTGAATGGTTACACCGGGCAATGTTTTTAAATGATCGAAGAGCCCACGTGTTAAAGCACCAAAGTTAATATCGGTACCAATGTCCATATAGGTGGCGGCTACTTCAATTCCCGGATCGCGACCTTCCATTACCAAAGGCATCCATTTCTCTAACTGTGGCCAGTGTTCAGAATACACCATACCTTTAAACAATGGGTTTTCAATTAAAGCTTTATAACGTTTCTTTAAATAAAAAACATTTTCGGCACCCCAAACAAAACTTAAATGAGGTACATTGGTGATAAAGTTTTGCGGCGATCTTAGATAACCTTTCTCTACAAGATATGCCCAAAAACCACGAGAGAGTTCAAACGATTCTGCAATTTTTATGGCTTTAGAAATATCAATGCTGCCATCCTCTTGTTGTGGCGTATAATTTAATTCACAAAATGCGGAATGCCCTGTTCCTGCATTGTTCCAGGCATCTGAGCTTTCGCCTGCAATTACATCCAGGCGTTCAATCACTTCTATTGTAAGTGAAGGTTCCAGCTCTTTTAAAAGAATTCCCAATGTGGCGCTCATAATTCCTGCACCAATTAAAACTACATCCGGCTTTTTTGAAATGGCATTTGTCATACTTTAAATATCGGTATTTTTTAATTTGTGAAAGATATATTGTTGTGAATTTTATTTCCCACTTGGCGGACAACTTTTTTTATTTTTTGTATTTGAGCATTAAAATCCCCATTCGTACTTAAAAACAGTGGCACTATAATTTCTTAATGCTACGCAGTTATGACAAAGAAATTCTTTATCTCAAAAAAACTGGATGATTATTTTATTGGTATTTACAATGCCTATAAATTTATTGGTAGTTTTTTTAAAGAAGCTTTTAAAGCACCTTTCCATTTTAAAGAAATAATAAACCAGTGTTATGAAATTGGCTTAAAAGCTCTGCCTTTAATAACCTTAACAGGTTTTGTTACCGGTATTGTGTTTACCAAACAATCACGGCCATCGTTAGAAACTTTTGGGGCTACATCCTGGCTACCTTCTCTTATTTCAATCGCCATTCTTCGCGCACTGGCATCATTGGTAACAGCATTAATCTGCGCGGGTAAAGTAGGATCGAGCATTGGCGCTGAATTAGGCTCTATGCGTGTAACGGAACAGATTGATGCCATGGAAGTTTCTGCCATTAACCCTTTTAAATATTTGGTTACCACGCGCGTTATTGCCACTACCATAACGGTTCCCATATTGGCGCTTTATTGTGGCTTTGTTGCTCTAATGGGTTCTTTTGTAAATATAAACGCGCATGAGTCTACCAGCTTTTTTAGCTTTTTTGAACATGGTTTTGAGACCATTACCTTTTTGGACATTTTTACCTCGGTTGTAAAATCCATTTTTTTTGGTTTTACCATTGGCATGGTGGGGTGTTATAAAGGTTATAACGCATCAAGCGGCACAGTGGGTGTAGGAAGGGCTTCTAACCAGGCAGTGGTACTGTCTATGTTTTTGGTGTTTATTGAAGAAGTAGTAATTGTGCAGGTGAGCAACTGGATAAGATTATATTAAAATGCAATCAGATAATCATAACGACATAATTGATAAAGGCAACTCAGTAATTTCCATTCGCGGACTTTATAAATCTTTTGGAACATTAGGTGTATTAAAAGGTGTTGACCTGGATGTATATAAGGGTGAGAATGTAGTGGTACTGGGTCGTTCGGGCACGGGTAAATCGGTGCTTATAAAAATATTAGTGGGACTTTTAAAACCTGATTCAGGCAGAGTAGAAGTATTAGGAAAAGAAGTTGATAAGCTACAAGGAAAAGAACTGGATGCTTTGCGCATAAAGATAGGCTTCTCTTTTCAGAACAGTGCTTTATACGATAGTATGAATGTGCGGCAAAACCTGGAGTTTCCATTAAAACAGAATTTTAAGAGCCTTACTAAAAAGGAAATTGATATGGCAGTTGAAGAAGTGTTGGAAGCTGTAGGCTTAAAAGATAAGGTCAATCAATTACCTTCCGATCTTTCCGGCGGGCAAAAAAAGAGGATCGGTATTGCACGTACTTTAATTTTAAAACCCGAAATTATGTTGTACGATGAGCCAACATCCGGTTTAGACCCAATTACATCTATAGAAATTAACGATCTTATTAATGATGTGCAGCGCAGATACCATAGCAGCTCTATCATTATCACCCACGATCTTACCTGTGCCAAGGTTACAGGTAACCGTGTGGCTATGCTGTTGGACGGTAAATTTTTAAAAGTAGGCAGCTTTGATGAAGTATTTGCAGACAAGGAAGAAAGAATACAAAGTTTTTTTAATTATAATTTTATACAATAGATCATGAATGAGAACCCAAATAAACGCGCTATAATAGTTGGTATTTTTGTACTGGTAGGAATTATTTTTTTAATTGCAGGAATATTAACCATTGGTAACTTGCATCAAACTTTCTCTACCAAATTACATGTTACCACCATTTTTGATGATGTGAATGGTTTGCAAAAAGGGAATAACATCTGGTTTTCAGGTGTAAAAATAGGGACAGTAAAAAAAGTAGAATTCTTTGAAAAATCGCGTGTTAAAGTAACGATGAACATTGATGAAAAAGCGCAGGAATACATTCGTAAAGATGCAAAGGTAAAAGTAAGTACCGATGGATTTATAGGAAATAAAATATTGGTGATAACTGGCGGAAGCGCCAATATGCCAGCCGTTAGTGAGGGTGATACTTTGGGTATTGAAAAAACATTCAGCACCGAAGATATTATGAATACCTTTCAGGAGAATAATAAAAATGTACTGGCCATTACCAGCGATTTTAAAACCATAAGCAAAAATTTAGTGGATGGTCACGGTAGTCTTGGAAGATTATTGAAAGACGAAGATATTTATGAAAATATTTCTAATACAACTGCCTCGCTAAAAAAAGCATCAGACAGGGCGCAGGCATTAATGAATTCGCTTTCTGTTTTCAGCGCAAAACTAAATCAAAAAGGTACACTGGCTAACGATCTTGTTACAGATACGGTTGTGTTTAATAACATTAAAAATTCGGTAAAAGAATTAAACCAGATTGCTGATACAGCTGCCGTGTTTATTGCCAATTTAAACGAAGCCAGTCGTAACCCAAAAACTCCTGTAGGCGTATTGTTGCACGATGAAGCAGCCGGATCACAGTTAAAAGCAAGTATGAAGAATTTAGAAAGCGGATCAAAAAAACTGGATGAAGACCTGGAGGCCTTACAGCATAACTTTTTATTAAGAAGGTATTTTAAGAAGAAGGCTAAAGAGAAGAAATAATAATTTATATCTTTAGGGCTCTAAACTCAAAAAATGAAATATCTTTTTATCCCAATTTCTATTTTACTACTTAATTGCTCCGGCTCAAAAACGACTTCAGGTAATGAAACTGTTGATAAACCTAAAGCATTTGTAATGCCCGCTACCTGGACTAAAGATTTTAGTGTTACCTTTTACGAAGGTGGCGGTATGGCTTACGAAAGCACCAATATTTTTTTATTTGCCGATTCTTGCAGGTATGTGAAAATGGAAGGAGGAGTTGATAGTGTAAAACGTTTTGTGCTTACTCCCAAAGAAAAGGAAGAAGTGTTTGTAAAATTAAAGTCTTTTAATTTTGATAAGATAGAAACGGTTGACCTGGAAGGAACTGTATATGATAAAGAAACTACGCGTATGTGCCTTGCCGAAGGTATAAAACAAACGTTTTGCGCGGAAACCGGCGCTACACAAAATATCAAAGAAAAAACAAAAGGCGATTTTTACAATGCCTGCAGCTATATTATTGAGTTGGCAAAAAACAAAACAAAATAATTATTTAAAATTCAGCTTCTCGCGTAAGTGAGAATTGTAGTGTGCCTTTCTTAACCTGTCTAACAGTATTGGTATAATATAATCTTCCAGTTGTAAATTAAATTTTTGTGATTCGTTATTTAAATGCAATAAAGCATCGCACATAAAACGTTTAATTTGGTTGTATTCGTACCTTACTGTTTGCATGGCTGTGGCATTTAACTCATCACTAAAATAATTGGTGTCTATTTCAAAGGTTAACACATTTGTTTTTACCTCAACAAACAAGAATTTTTTAATGAAGTTAGGGTAGGGGTCAATGGTTAATAGTTCCGGATCGCCATCTATCATTAAGGTATATTCTACAAAATAGCGCACATGATTATCAAATGGTTTACCAATAATATCTACCAGCTTATCATCAAACGATACATCTATTTTTGAAAGATAATAATCATTCATTATTTTTTTAATAAGCTCATCAAAGTTTTTTTCATACATCAGCACCTCAACGTCACTCATTTTATGAATGGCACGGGCAATGTGTTTAAAACGCTCAAGGGCGTAATCTGAGAAAGATCTTTGGCCAAATAAATTAAAACTACGGTGCATAAAAAAATGTTTTAATGAAATTACAATACAGAAATGTTAAAACAATATTATATAATAAGAATTTTTTGAATAACCATGTTAATGTAATGCAGTGATAGTGGGGAATGCAGGTAAAAGTGTAGAATGTTTTTTACAACAAAAAGGATATATGATAAATGATTGATGACTAATGATGAATTTTTGCTGACCAAAATATTTTTTGGGGAATCTTGTTGATTTTTTATTTACAAAGGTTTGTTTATAAAGTAATTAGCGAATTAACCAATTTATAAAAAACTAACCAAGCAGTAACTAACCAAAAGGTAACTAACCATTTGGTTAGTTTTAAAATAATGTATATATTTGTATATGCAAACCCCATTCGCCTACGGTAAAACGGTTAGAGCCCAATATTTCACAAACAGGGAGGCCGATAGTAAAAAGCTACGCTCTAATTTTGAAAACGGCATAAATACTACGCTTATCTCTCCACGCAGGTGGGGAAAATCTTCGTTGGTAGAGAAAGTTGCCGGCCAGGTAAACTCCAAAAAGCTGGTGGTGGTAAACATCGATCTGTTCCCCATAAGAAATGAAGAAGAATTTTACACCTATTTTTCCAAAGAAGTAATTAAGGCCACTTCAAACAAAATGGAGGCCTGGGTAGAGATTGCAAAAAAATATTTAAAACAGATCAGCCCTAAGTTTTCTGTAGGTGTAGATCCGCTTAACGATTTTGAAATATCATTGGAGTGGGAAAGCGTGCAAAAAAATTATAAAGAGATCTTGTCTTTACCGGCAAAAATAGCAAAGGAAAAAGATATTAAACTGGTAATTTGTATAGATGAGTTTCAAAACATAAGTAATTTTGATGAGCCGGAGCTTTTTCAAAAACGATTGAGAAGCGAATGGCAGCACCAGCAGCATGTTACATATTGTTTATATGGCAGCAAGCAGCACATGATGATGCAGTTGTTTGAAAAGCAATCGATGCCATTTTATAAGTTTGGGGAAATAATGTACCTTCAAAAGATAGAAGAAAAATACTGGATCCGTTATATAACCCTTGCATTTATAAGAACAAAAAAATCGATCACGGCAGAGTTAGCGGCCAAAATTGCCAATACGGTAAAACATCATCCTTATTATGTACAGCAGTTGTCGCACTTAACCTGGATATTAACTGAAAAAGCGGCTACACTTAAAATTATTGAGCAGGCCACCGATGATCTGTTAAATCAAAACGCCATACTTTATTATAAAGATACCGAGAACCTGAGCGCAACGCAGCTTAATTTTTTAAAGGCTGTTGCCAATAATGTTGAAGCGTTAAGCTCTAAAGAATCAATTCATAAATACAACCTTGGCACCTCGGCAAATGTGACAAAAATAAAAGACACACTTTTAAAAAATGAGATCATTGATATACAAATGGGAAAAGTTGTATTTATAGATCCCGCATTTGAGCTATGGTTTAAAAAGAACATATTAAAACAAGAATTATTTAAAAAATGAGATTTTCAGAATACCATATTGCCCCGGAAATAAAACAGGCTTTGGAAGAACTGGGCTATAAACGTCCAACCGATATACAGTTTAAAGCCATTCCAAGTATTTTAAAGCTGGAAGATGTAATGGCCATTGCGCAAACCGGTACCGGTAAAACCGCAGCCTTTGCTATACCGGTTATTAGTTTATTGTTTAACCGTAAACGCCTGGATGGGCCTACAGGTATACGCTGCGTGGTAATGGTACCAACGCATGAACTGGCCATTCAAATTACAGAAGCGTTTGAAAAAATAGCTAAATACACCAACCTGCAAACCGTTGGTATTTACGGTGGTGTTGAGCAGGATCCACAAATAAAAAAACTTCAGGCAGGGGCCGATATTCTTGTTGCAACGCCAGGCCGTTTATTTGATTTGGTGAGTCAGCGCCATATAAAATTACGCGGTACCGAAATATTGATCTTAGACGAGGCCGATCACATGCTTGATCTTGGTTTTTATAAAGATATTAAAGAGCTTACCACGTATTTACCTCCACATCGCCAAACCCTGTTTTTCTCGGCAACCATTAATTTGCATATTAAAGATCTTGCCTATTCGTTGGTTAAAAATCCAATTCGTATACAAATCTCACCAAAAGATCCGGTCTCAAAAAATGTTGATCATTCGGTTATGTTTGTTTCCATGGATGATAAACGTTTTTTTCTTGAAAGATTAGTGAACGAAAATCCTGAAAGTAAAGTGTTGGTATTTGTCCGTACTAAAGTTCGCGCCGAGCGGGTGTTTGAGGCAATGAAGCGGGTAGGTATAAAAGCTATTACCATGCACGGCGGCAAAGAACAAAGCGATAGGCTGGAAGTAATGAAGCAATTTAAAAGCGGCGAAGTAAAAATGCTTATTGCCACCGATATAAGTGCGCGCGGTATACATATTGATAATGTTGATTTTGTTGTAAATTACGATCTGCCCGATCAACCCGAAAATTATGTACACCGCGTAGGAAGAACGGGTAGGGGAACACAAAAAGGAAATGCCGTTAGTTTTTGCGCGCCCGAAGAAAAACAAATTTTAAAAGAAATAGAGGCTTTTTTAACCAAGCCAATAAAAGTGTTGGATGTAAAAAAAGATGATTATACCGAAACCCTTTTATATACAGAAGATACCAATGACAATTGGAAACTGTTAATGCGCGAAGCGGAGAAAGAGCAAAAGAATTCGAAGATCAAAAAGAAAAAGAAGAAATAGTCAGTTGTCAGTTTTTTAGTTGGCAGTAGGCAGTTGCATTACTCAGTATCAAATTTACCTAAATTCATTATCCTTTGCCCATTTCCAATAACCAATAGACATGTCCTGTCCTGTTATTTCAATTCGTTCAATTTCTTTTGTTCTGTCATTTATATTTTGAACTAATACCTGAAGCGAATAACCAATTGAATGATCTTTGCCTGATTCAAGAGAGAAAAATCCTTCAAATAGATCTAATACATTATGTAATGAAACATCTATAGCTTTAATAACTTTTTCTCTTTGTATATCATTAAGATCTTCGGGGAGAGATTCAACTCCCGCTTTTCTGCAATGATTAATTAAATGATAGCCAAAAGTATAGGCAGCGTCTTCGGCACGATCATAGGGTTTTGTTCTCCAATCAGAATAGGGCTTTGGGATAGTATTATCTTTCATTATTTAAATTTATATGAAATTATATACAAGAGTTTTAGTTGCACTGGATTTAGGACTGTCGACTAAAATCTGCCGATTGATGACTTTAATACCCCGGTTTCTTAACCCAGGCATTTGGGCAAACAGAATCTATTTGTTCAAGCCTGGTCATAGCTTCTTCCTTATTTGTAAAATCGCCGTTACTTACCACGTACATACCTTTTGCATTTTGCTCTGAGATAACAGCATTAATATTTTTACGCTTTAATTTTTTGATCATGCGCTTGGCATTATCTAAAACAGAAAAACAACCCAGCACTACTTCAAAATTATTTTTATTGTGTTTGTAAAATTTATCTGTTACCGGACGCGAAACATATTTCACATCAGCTGTATTTGTACTTTCAATTACTTTAACAGCAATTAAATTATTATCTACCTCAACTGTTGCAATACCATTAGCATCAGCAACATATTCTGCATTTGCTTTTTTAGTTTCGGTTAATGTAAGTTCAGGATAAGTTAATGGGGTATAAGTTGGTACTTCATTATTTCCAAATATAACTGATTGTAAGTTGCCACTAATTTTTGTATTGCTTACCAATAAAGCCAGTAAACTAAAAACTGCCACCAATAATGCTAACGGAGCAATTACGCGACGGTAATTACGTTGTTTTTTAATTTCGGTGGATATAGTATTTATAGCATCGTTGCCTATACGGTCTTCAACAACAATTTCTTTTTTAACTTCGGTTACCGTTTCGGTTATCTCTATTAAAGATATAGGTTTTAAGCCAAAGCTATCTGCTAAAAAGTTAATATCCAGCTGTGGTTCAAAGCAGGTATTGTTTTCAAAATCCAGGTAAAAAAAACCAACGCCATCAATACTTAGCCTTCTGCGCGTACTTAAAATGGTTTTGCAATAATCGGCAAACTCATTCAAATGACTTAAAGCTTCACTTGAAGTACATTGTAAACGGCCCTGAAGCCAGGTTGCTAAAATGCCATCGTTTTGTTTTAGCTGTACATTAAAACTTAAGGTTTTTGATGGTGGCATTAAAGTTGCACTACTACCTGAGAAATGAGTAGGATTTGATCTTAGAACAAAACCTCCAAAATTTGGCAATACCAAATAATTATTAAAGAACAGTTGTTCCTTAACACCTTTAATTATGAGTTGTTGCACATTCATTTTGGTGGACTGCAAATTTAACTTTCCTATCAAATATAACTAATCAAAATGCACGAATTTTTCTTTTTTATTAAATATTTTTAAATACAGGTTATTTTAATGCTATGTTTTGGGGGATTGTGTTATTTTTGCAAACCCATGCGTTTTACCATACATAAAACCCTTATCCTTTCAGCCTTTTTTATTATGCTGTTTAGTTCTGCAGTTAAAAAAAATGCAGATTTAACTTGTAATGAAATAGTTACAAAAACTTTAAAATCCATTAAAGAAGTAAAAGGGTTAAAATACCATTTAAAAATTACCGAGCGCGGCAAAAAAGGCTTTAATTTTTACGAAAGTAATGTAAAATTTAGTCGTAACCCAAGGCTTATCTATCTTTATATAAAGGGTATTGAAGTATTATGGGTGCAGGGCAAAAATAACGGTAAAGCGTTGGTAAAACCAAATTCATTTCCGTATTTTAATTTAAACCTCGATCCAATGGGCGATCTGATGCGCCAGGACCAGCATCATACCCTAAACGAAATGGGCTACGATTATTTTGGATCGGTTATTGAATACAGCAAATATAAGTTGGGCGATAAATTTGATGAGTATTTTAAATTGATGGGCGAAGAAAAAGTAAATGGCCGCAATTGTTATAAAATAATTATTGATAATAAGGATTTTGGTTATACGGATTATATAGTTGGCGATCATGAAAGTATTACCACTATTGCCCGTAAATTTTTTGTAGCTGAGTATATGATCGTTGAAAAAAATCCGAAGTTTAAAGATTATTTCGACCTTGTTAAAAAAGGCCAGGTAATTAAAATACCAACCTGGTATTGTAAATCGGTTATTATGTATATTGATAAGCAATATATGCTACCCATCAGCATGAAAATTTTAGATGATAAAGGTCTTTTTGAAGAATATAATTATCATTTCTTACAGGTAAATCCAACTTTCGAAGAAAACGAGTTTACTAAAGATTATAAAGATTACGGTTTTTAAGATATGTCTTTTCCTGCTTAGGCATTATTATGTTTAACACACCGGTTAATTTTTAAGTACCACTTATCAATCTCTTGTAAAAGCATTTGTCTTTTTTCTTATCTTTAACTGGTTGAAAATAAGTTTATTTATATCTATCAGTTCATGTTTATTGTTCTTTTCCTGTGCAAAGAAAAAGATACCGCAGGATGATTCGTTACTGGGGCTGGATTATTATCCCACCACAATTGGCAGATATGCTATTTATGATGTGGACAGTACAATTTACAACAGCCTTACACAAGATACAACTGTAACAAAATACCGCATTAAAGAAAAGATTACCGATTTGTTTACCGATAACGAAGGCCAGGACGCCTTACGTTTAGAACGTTTTATTAAAAAATACAACCCCAATAAGTCATACGACAGCATTGCATGGACCATTAAAGAAGTGTGGATGGTAAACGCCAATAAAAAAAGTATACAGGTTGTTGAAGGCAATGTGCGCTACACAAAATTGGTATTTCCTGTTCAGCAAGGTGCCAATTGGAATGGTAATGCAAAGAATACGATAGGAGAGTGGTTATATACTTATGAATATATTGATAAGGCCGAAAACATAGGCTCAAAACAATTGGATAAAGTGCTTAACGTAAAACAAAAAAATTACCGTACCTTGATCTCCTATCAAAACTATACTGAAAAATATGCAAAAGGTATTGGATTGGTGTATAGGGAAATAACCGATATACTTTCAAACAATGTAATTGCAAATGTGCCTGTTGAAGGCAGAATAGAAGACGGATTAATTTATAAACAAACATTAGTAACCTATGGCAATGAATAAAAATAAGCTTTTTTTAATAGTATGCCTTTTTGAAATGATAAGCTCTTTTCAGGCACAAACAAAACATTGGGTAAAATTCGCCAATAAAAACGGTACACCTTACACCATTGGTAATCCATCTGCATTTTTAAGTCCGGCGGCTATTGCGAGAAGAAATACTTATGCTGTGCCCATTCATTTTACCGATCTTCCGGTAACACCATCTTACGTAACGCAGCTTGACGCAGTAACAAATGTTTCTATCTTATACGTTTCCAAATGGTTAAACGGTGCTGTTGTATCTATTTCTTCAAATAGTGCTACTGCATTGGCATCCATTAACTCATTAACCTTTGTTACATCCACATCATTGGTAAACAAATATAAACTGGATATACCGAAAGTTGAAGAACCGCCATTTATACCGAACCAGGATATGCGCTCTGCTTCATCAGCCACCTTTAACTATGGCGGATCGAACTGGCAAACACAACAATTAAATTTAGCCTGTTTGCATTCACAGGGTTTTCGCGGACAAGGTATGGTAATAGCTGTGTTGGATGCAGGGTTTAAAGATGCCAACACTAACCCGGTTTACGATAGCTTATTTAACAGGGGTGGGGTTTTAGGTACCCGCGATTTTGTAAGCGGTGGCACTAATGTGTATGACGACGATGCACATGGTGAAATGGTTCTATCATGCATGGCCGCTATTAAACCGGGCGTAATTATGGGCTCTGCACCAAGAGCTGATTATTGGTTATTAAGAACAGAAGATGCAAATACGGAAAAATTAATTGAAGAATATAACTGGATACGCGGTGCAGAGTTTGCCGACAGCGTTGGCGCAAATGTATTAACAACATCTTTAGGTTATACTGAATTTGATAATCCTTCACAAAATCACACCTTTGCAACACTGGATGGTAAAACAGCACCTATGAGCATAGCGGCTAATTTAGCCGCACGTAAAGGCTTATTGGTTTTAAATTCTGCCGGCAACGGTAATGGCAGTTCTTGGCCAAAAATTGGTATTCCTGCAGATGCTGATAGCATTTGCACTGTTGGTGCAATTGATAGTTTAAGCAATGTTACCGGATTTAGTTCACTTGGGCCAACAGCCGACGGAAGAATTAAACCCGACCTTGTAGCCCGCGGTGGTAATGCATGGGTAAGCGGCACAACCGGCACCTGTTTCCAGGCCAATGGTACTTCTTTTTCTTGTCCTATTTTAGCAGGTGCCATGACTTGTTTCTGGCAGGCGCATCCTAACTTTAATGCTTTTAAAGTGATTGATACGTTAAGAAAAACAGCATCTAATTTTGCAACACCAAATAACTCGCGTGGCTGGGGTACGCCTAACATGTGCGCTGTGGCAATAACTACTGTTGCTAAACACCATTTATCCGATGCAGGTAATTTTATTGTTTCACCAAACCCATTTAATTCATTGATATCTATAAAATTAGAACAAGTAACATCCACGGCCATTACAATTCAATTGTATAATGTTTTAGGTAGTTTGATTAAAACGTACAAAGAAATAAACCCTTCATCCGTGCTTAATTACGATCTTTCTGATCTTAATTCGGGTGTTTATTTTATTAAGATCAGTAATAACAATTCTGAAAGCCAACTTAAAAAAATAGTGAAGCAATAGTTTTTTATGGATCAGTTGGTTCCGCGTTCTGCTTTAAATAAAATTATAATTGTTGCAGCCTTAGGCTACTTTGTAGATATATACGATCTTGTATTGTTTAGTGTTGAGCGAAAAGACAGTCTGACAGAGATTCTCGGCGCAAACGCAAATCCCCAAAGCTTAAAAAATATTGGCATGGCCCTGCTTAACTGGCAAATGGGTGGTATGCTTATTGGCGGTTTGTTTTGGGGAATGTTGGGCGATAAAAAGGGCCGGCTCTCCGTTCTTTTCGGGTCTATTTTAATGTATTCTTTAGCAAACATTTTTAATGGCATGGTAACTAACGTAGAGTGGTATGCCGCATTGCGTTTTATTTCGGGCTTTGGTTTGGCGGGAGAATTAGGTGCCGGCATTACACTTGTAAGCGAAACGATGAGCAAAGAAAAGCGGGGTATTGGTACTATGATAGTGGCCACGGTTGGTGTTTTTGGCGCCGTTGTTGCAGGCTTTATGGGCGATGTGATCACTAACTGGCGCTGGAGTTTTTATATTGGCGGTGCTATGGGCTTGGTACTTCTGGTATTGCGTATTGGCATTTTTGAATCGGGTATGTTCGAAAAAGTAAAACAAAGCAACATAAGCAAAGGAAATTTTTTAGACCTGTTTAAAACCAGGCAGCGCGCCTTTCAATATTTAAGCGTAATTATGATTGCCGTGCCGGTTTGGTATGTAATGGGTATTCTTATAACATTTGCCCCGGAAATCTTTGCATCTATTGGCGTAACACATTTTAAACCCGATGCAGGTAAATCCATTATGTATGCTTATTTAGGAATTACCGCAGGCGATGTGGCCAGCGGTGCCATAAGCCAATGGTTAAAAAGCAGGAAACAGGCTTTGTTGCTCTTTTTAATTATGACGGTCATTTCTGTTTTTCTTTATTTTAATGTAGCCACCTTGTCAGAGTTTCATTATTATTTAATAATTACCATTATTGGCTTTGCAACGGGTTACTGGGCTGTTTTTATGAGTACAGCTGCAGAGTTGTTTGGCACTAATATCAGGGCAACGGCAACCACAACGGCTCCCAACTTTGTGCGTGGCGCTGTCATCTTTTTATCATTCGGTTTCAGGTATTTTGAAACTGTTTTTGTAAATACCGATGGCAAACCCGATTCTCAAATGGCAGCAATTGCCGTTGGCATAATAGTTGGTGTATTAGCTTTATTGGCTTGGTTGAATTTAAAAGAGACTTTCCATAAAGATCTAAACTATACTGAATAATGAAAAAAACAGTTGTAATAGGCGCGTCAGAAAATCCTGAACGTTATGCTTTTAAAGCCATGACAAGTCTGGCTAAACATGGCCATGAAGTTATTGGTATTGGCTTAAAAGAAGGCGAAGTAGCCGGAAGTAAAATTATAACAGGCAAGCCACAATTATCAGAAATAGATACAGTTACACTTTACATTGGTACCAAAAATCAGGGGGAGTGGATAGATTATTTAATTGGCTTACAACCAAAACGCATTATCTTTAATCCCGGAACCGAGAATCCTGTATTTTTTGAAAAAGCAACAAAAGCAGGTATTGAATGTGTTGAAGGTTGTACCTTAGTAATGCTGAGTATTGGTAATTTTTAAAATGGAATTTATCCTTAAAGAATTTAAAGACCTTACTAACGACCAGCTTTTTGAAATTTATAATTTAAGAAGCGAAGTATTTATTGTTGAGCAAAATTGTGCTTACCAGGATGTGGATGCTACCGATAAATTATCAAAACATGTATTGCTGATGGAGGGTGAAACCCTTGCTGCATATGCCCGCATCATTCCTCCCGGTATTTCTTATAAAGAACCTTCAATAGGTAGGGTAGTGGTTAAAAAAACATTCAGAGGCAAAGATCTTGGTAAAATTTTAATGAAAGAATGTCTTAAACAGCTGGCGGCACTTTATCCAAAACAAGACATTGTTATTTCGGCTCAAAGTTATCTTCTTAAATTTTATACCGAACTTGGATTTAATGCCGAGGGTGACGAATATCTCGAAGACAACATTCCCCATACCAAAATGAGGGCAAGCTTTTAACAGTTTACACAAGTGCTTGTTTAATAAAATTTTGCATTGCTACGTTTAAATACTGAGGTATTTTCTGTAAATTTGGTAAGATGTCCCACTTTAATAAAATACTTTATTTTTTAGGTATGGTCTTTTTCTGCCTGCAGGTTGCGTTTGGTCAAACAAACCGCTTTGCCGACCAGGTGCCGCAAGTAAAGCGCTATCTTCAAAAAGATATTGTTGATACCGTGGAAGGTATTAAAATGTACAACCGTTTAATAGAGGCAATTGGTGGCGATTCGGTAACATACAATAAACAGGGTTACAATAAACAAGGCTGGAATGAAGATTATTATGTAAGCGGAAAGTTATTGCACCGTGGTTATTATATTGATGGCCGTGCCATAGTTTTCAAAAATTTTTTCGAGAATGGACAATGTGAGCGCACAGTTGTAAATCCGGATCCTTTGCATTGCAATATTGAAATATTTTATGAGAACGGTAAACAACGCCGCCAGATAAATTATTATAACGGGTTACCACAAAAATTATATGAATTTTATGTGAGCGGTTTACCAAAGTACACCGAAGAGAATGAAAAAGAAATGAAATACCTTACTATAAAAAAATCGTGGTATGATAATGGGCAGGTGGCCGATGTAATGGAAATTTCGGATCTTAAGAATAAAAGATACACACAAAAATTATTTTATGAGAACGGGCAAATAAAAGGTGAAGGGCCTTTGGTATTGTCAATCGACGGTAAATCTTACGTAAAAGATGGTACCTGGAATTTTTACGATAGCAACGGTAAAAATAAACGTACCGAAAAATATAACGCCACTAAGTTAACATCCAATTAATAGGTGTTAAGTTGTTCTTAATTAGATAATCATTTGTTTTACTAAAATGTTTGCTCCCGAAAAAGGCGCCACGCGCCAATGGCGATGGGTGTGCGGCAGTTAAGATCAAATGTTTATTCTTATCAATTAATTCTGCTTTAGCTATTGCATAAGCACCCCATAAAAGAAAAACAACATGTTCTTTTTTATCACTCACTAATTTAATAACTGCATCGGTAAAATGTTGCCAGCCAAAATTTTTGTGCGAGCCGGGAAGTCCCGCCTGTACTGTTAACACAGCGTTTAAAAGTAATACGCCCTGTTGCGCCCAGGCCTCAAGATTACCCGATTCGGGAATTTGAAAGCCGGATATATCGGTAGTTAATTCTTTAAAAATATTTTGCAGGCTGGGCGGTTTGCGCACACTATCAGTTACCGAAAAGCTTAAGCCATGTGCCTGGCCGGGCCCGTGGTAAGGGTCCTGGCCAATGATAACAACTTTTATTTTTTCAAAAGGGCAAAGCTGAAGCGCGTTAAACACTTGTTTGGCCGGTGGGTATATGTTTTGCGTTTTATACGCAGTGTTCACCTGTTGCTGTAAAGCCTGGTAATAGGGCTTCTCAAACTCCGGTTGCAGAAGAAGATTCCAATCGGGCGAGAGGGATTTGATAGACATGTTTAGTACTAACGTTAAATTGTTATTAAATAATGTACAAAAGTACATGCATTTAGTTTCGGTAAATAAAAAAATTGTTTAAATTTATATTCTATAACACAGACTTATGAAAAAATTAGTTTCCTTATCGATTGTACTTTTAGTTGTTGCTATTTCTTTTAGCTCATGCAAAAGCCACGAAAAGTGTCCTGCATATTCTAAAGTAGAAAAAAGCAATAAACGTTCAGTTTAATCTTATTAAAGAGGGTTGATTTCCTCTTTTTTTGCTAATTTTTATTTAACATAATGTTAATTATATAAATTCAGATTTATGGATTTCATTCAAATCTTTTGTAAAAATTTAATCGTATAAAACACGTAAACAACTTGTTAATCTTGTTAATAGCGTGTTTTTAACCTGTTTATATCATAATTTAATGCTTTTTTGATTTCTTTTCAATTTTTATTAAATTTGTAATATACCCCTTTTGTATAATTACCGCATGGAAAATTATTACCTGGCTTCATCTACCAAAACTCCTGAAATTGAGTTTCGTACGGATGGTTATTTTAAAATAAGCGGTAATTCTTATATGGAGAATCCGGCCAAATTTTATACTGATCTTTTAGAATGGGTTGAAGCTTTTTTAAAACAAAATGATGAAAATACGCCGGTTTATCTGGATGTGTACCTGGTTTACATTAACACCAGCAGCACCAAAATAATTTTAAAGCTAATGAACCTGATCAACGCCGTTTCAAAAAGCGAATTAAAAGTTACCTGGAAATACCAGATAGATGATGATGAAATGTTTGAATTAGGGAAAGATTTTGAAAAGATCACCAAACACAGTTTTGATTTCCAGGGATTGAATTAAATTCATGTTTCTTTATTCTTCAGGTTGCGGCTCTGGTATCTCCATCCAATAAATTGTTTTGTTAAGTACTGAAAATGACGCACCTGGATTATTATTTAAGTTGTCGCGGCCGGCATTTTTCCATTTAACCCATATTTATTTTGCCTCATTTTAATTGTGTAATTTTAAATACGGAAATATGGCGCGTTTACAAGCAATAATTGAAGAAATAAAAGAGCTTCAAAAAGAAAAGAATCACCGCTCATGCCTTCATATTGCAAGGCTATTGGAGAATAATAAGAAAATATTTTTGGATAAAATGGATACTTCAGACTATAATTATGCATTGCGTAATTTTGATGATTTGTCTCAAACCCATCCAAAAGATTATAATTCTCTTACCTTTTTAAATGATTACGAAAAAAGTTTTGAATCTTTACTTTTTCATTTAAATAAGATCGTTTAACCTTTTCTGTAGTTGCATTTAAAGTAACCTGCCATTTTTAATAACATCTTTTAAACTACGATGTTCAAAAATTCCATTCTCAAAATCAGCATCTTCTTCAAAAGCATTCTCTGTATAACACGTAGCATCGTACTCGCCATTATCATTTTTTGTAACATCAATGGCTTTTATTACCAACGTTTGGTTGGTTGCCGCAAAAAACACTTTTTTATCAATATATTGGCTGTAATGTTTTATAATCAGGTCTTTAGCCTCTTCAAGTTCCATAATTTTTTGTTTAAATTAATGAGTGTGTTTCTTCTATTAACTCTATCAATTCTTTTTTACCAGCATTAAATCTTTCTCTTTCTTCTGACTTATGACAATCTACACTTGCCAGGTTACTTTTTATTGCGCTTAAACGCTCGTTAAACAAGTTAATATGATTTAACTCATCCAAAATAATGTAAATCTTATCAATTAATGTTATAAGATTTCCTACTGCGTTGGTATCGCCGCATTGTAAGTTTTCAATACGTTTACCTATTTTATTTAACTCTGCATTTTCCATGATTATTTGCCACCGTTGGCTTTAAGGTCGTTAATACAATTTTGATCTAATAAAGGAATGTTGTTTCCTAAAAGGTTGTTTAAAATATCGCTTGTTTCTGTTGCGTAGTACATAAGGCAACTGCTGTTAATGCAATGTTTTCCGTGCCCTCCATCCTGGTGCTGGCTTGTTAAGGCCGTGCCATTATTTACTAAACCCAGAATATGGCAAAGCTCATGCTCTGTAACAGTCGCTTCTACGGATGTAATGGATGGTTGACCCAAGCCGCCGCTAAGATCACGGATAGTTTTTTCAAAAATAACCATAGAGGACGAGCCGTATGCCAGGCCAAGTGTTTTTAATTGTTCTGAGTTTTGTGAATAATTGCCATCTAAAAATAGAATATAAGCCGAAAGAGTTGAGCCATTGTTTTTAATTGTACGGTTAGCTTTTTCAATAGCTTTTATATCATCAAGGGTATAAATAGTTTTGTCAGAAGGCTCAATGGTAGTGTATATTACTTCAATCCCTCCGGGTTTATTGATCCTCTGCTGTAAAAAACTCTTAATGTTCTCAATGGCTGTAGGTGTTGGTTTATAACCATACACAAACTGAATTTCTATTTGAAGTTTGCTATATTTTTCAGAACTTAAAAAATTGTTAGGTGTAATAAGCATACCTGTGGGTGATTCAGGAGCTGCTGAATTATCTTTTTTGCATGAAAAAAATAAAATTGAACAAAAAAGAAAAAATAACAAATAAAAGCCGGTGTTGAATATCTTGGTTTTCATAAAAAGATCAATATAGATTCTCTTTACTTTAATCAAGTATCAGACCAGCGCTATTTACAATAAAAAGTCTTTTAAATGTGTAAATACAGGGCTTTTGAAAAATACGGTACAGTGAAAGTGTGGAAAATTATGCGCAAAAACTTTTACTAATTTATCTAAAGAATAAATTAAATTTTTTGATCTTCAACAAGCGTTATGTAAAGTTCTTCCACTTTTTTCCTGGCCCACGGCGTTTTTCTTAAAAAGGTTAAACTCGATTTTATACTTGGATCATTATTAAAACAACGAATGTCGATCTTTGTTCCCAAATGTTCCCAACCATAATAATGAACCAATTGCTTTAAGATCATCTCAAGAGTTTTACCGTGAAGTGGATCGTTTGAAGTTTTATTCATATTAGTTTATATTTTCACGTACTAGTTTACGTACAATCATATCAATTTCTCTGTTAAAATTTTCAGTTCCATCAGGCTTTTGATGGGCCTTTACTTTTTGTAAATAAATATTACAGGTGCTGTAAAAAGTTAATATTTGCTTTACAAGATCAACGTTTTGTATAGGCGTACCTTTATTGGTAATAAACTGTTTTGTCTGCAATTTTTCTTTCCGGAGTTGTAAATTTATAACATATTGACTGTCTGAATAAACAGTAAAAACAGCAGTAGTAAAACCGTTTTTATTTACCCAGTCTATTGCTTTTATTACGGCCAACAATTCCATACGGTTATGTGTGGTATCTTTTTCAATGCCACTTATAATTGTTTTAGCACCGCCCACAATTATTAATGCTGCCCAGGCACCTACTCCTTGCTGAGTGTGGCAGCTGCCATCGGTATAAATTTCAATCTGCCGGGTTTTCAATCAGGTAAAGGTATGTGTTTTTGCTGTAAAAGATTGAACAAGTGGTTTTAATAATTTTTTAAATAATTTAGTTGCAACGGTAGTTAATTATTTACATTTGAGTAATGGATCATTTGAACCCACCCGATAACGCCACGGAACTATCTTTATTCTGGACTTGGATGGGCGACGACGGGATCTGCAGAACCAAAACAAAACCCCTGGCCGAGATAACCTTAAAAGAAGCCATGGAAAACTCTGTTGCGGTGAGTGCTTTTTATAAGAACAAAAAATTTCCATTGCTTGTTGATGCACGAAATGTTAAAACAATGGCCAAAGAAGCAAGAAAACATTTTTCTACCAATGGCCGCGAAACGAAGATCACCTCTATGGCCATAATGGTTAAATCACCTTTAAGCCGTGTGGTGGGTAATTTTTTTATGGGTTTAAATAAGCCAAAAATTCCGGCACGATTATTTGATGATGAAAATGCAGCTGTTGAATGGCTAAAAACGCACTTATTATAATGTCCTATAAATCAAATAACAATAATCCCGATCGCGTAAAAGAAATTCTCGACGTAATTATGTCTTACGCTAAATTCGATTTCTCAAAAAAAACGTCAATAATTGGTAACGATGCCCTTGATGCTATTGGTGCCGGTGTAAATATGCTGGGCGAAGAGTTGGAATCCTCTACTCTATCTTTAAAAGAAAAAGAGCAATTATTAAAAGAGATCCATCACCGTGTAAAAAATAACCTTCAAATTGTTTCAAGCTTATTAAACCTTCAATCTGAAAATATTTTAGATAAACGTTATCTTGATCTGATAATAGAAAGCCGCAACCGCATTAACTCTATGGCACTTGTACACGAAATGCTTTACTCTTCAAAAGATCTTAGTAAAATAGATATAAGCGAATATGTGCAACGACTTAGTTTAGGTATACAAAATTCTTTATTAAAGAATGATGCTAAGGTAATATTTCATTATGATTTGCAGCCTGATATGTATTTTGATATTGATCGTATGATACCTTTGGGTTTAATATTAAATGAGATAATAAGTAATTCGTATAAATACGCTTTCCCAAAAAATGAAGGCAGAATAGATATTGAAATGAGCCAAACCAATAAACACTATAAATTAGTTGTAAAAGACAATGGTATTGGTTTAAAAGTTAACTTTGATGTTAAACGTGATTCAAACTTAGGTATGCAACTTATTTATATGCTGGCCGAACAAATGGATGGAAAAGTTGGTGTAGATAGTGTATTAGGGGTTGCTTACGAAATAACTTTTCCTGCCTGATGCAACAGTTTCAGATATTAATTGTAGAAGACGAACAAAGCCTGGCGCAAACCATTGCGCTTAATTTGCAGTTAGAGAATTATAAAACAATGCTCGCTGTAAGCGGTAACCAAGCATTGGACATATTCAGGTTAAATGCTAATGCCATAAATTTAGTGCTGTTGGATGTAATGCTACCGGAGATAAACGGATTTGATCTTTGTAAACAATTTAAAAAAATAGACCCATCCATACCCATTATTTTTTTAACGGCAAAAAACCAGATCTCTGATAAGATAGAGGGATTAAAATTGGGTGCAGATGATTATATTACTAAACCCTTTGATCTTGAAGAATTATTATTGCGCGTAAGTAATCTTATTAAGCGTACCCAAAAAGAAACACCTGCCATTTTTAATTTTAATAATTGCAGTATTAATTTTGAAACGTTCGAAATAAAGGATATTCATGGCGCTTCCTCTACCCTGTCAAAGCGTGAAATTGGCCTTTTAAAATTATTGACAGAACATGAGAACAAAGTAATATCGCGCGACGAGATTATTGAAAAATTGTGGGATGTGAACGAAAATGCCTCATCCCGCACCATCGACAATTATATTTTAAATTTTCGGAAATATTTTGAAGCTAATCCAAAGGAACCGGTTCATTTTCATTCCATTCGCGGTGTGGGTTATAAATTTATTGGCTGAAGAATAGTATCTTTGCAGTTCATGTTCAAAGAAAAATTAAATAAAAAATTAAATGCTGCTTTACTTGCCTCCGGTATCGAAGAGCCAAAAGAATTGCAGTTAAAATGCCTGCCTAAAATTAACAGCGGCGCCGATGTTATTGCCGTTGGCCCCGCAGGTGTCGGTAAAACTACCATGGCTGTTATCAGTGCTTTACATAAGATACCTTATGCTTTTGAAACACCGCCAAGGGCTTTAATTTTAGTTGCCAGTAAAGAAAAAGGTTTGGCCATGCAGGAACAATTTAAATTATATGCCAAAGACACAGATCTGCGCGTGCTTTCTATTTTTGAAGAAGGTAAAATGGAAGTTCAGGCCGGCGATATTTATGAAGGCACCGATATTTTAATTGGTACTGCCAAACGTATTATGGATATTTATTTTAAGCAAACGCTTAATCTTAATAAAATAAAATTATTTATTATTGATGATGCCGAAGAAATGATTAAAAACCAATGGCAGGGCCAGATAGATAGGCTTGCACTGAGTTTACCGAAATGTCAGCATCTTATTTTTACAAATGAATTTAGCGAGAAAGTTGAAAAGCTGATCAGTAAATTTATTATTGCGCCACATATTGTTGAAGTAGATTCATAAAATAAAAGCAACCTATTTAGGTTGCTTTTTTATAAAATCACTTAAATTAGATTTACTTCCACTAAAGGAAAACTGATCATCAAGCTTATAATAATTCTTTTTATCAATAACATTTTTATACGCCCATTTTGCAAAAGCGAGTTTTGAATCGTCAAATGAAAAAACTTTAACCACCTCAATAACCTGGTTGGTGCTTAAGATCTCATCATCATACACCTGTTTTGCTTTTGCTAAACGGTTTTCATCAAAACTTGTATTTTTAATTGCACTAAGCCGTTCTTCAAACTCTGCTTTTGTTATGTTTGTAACCGCAACCGACGTTGTAGGAATAATGGTTGGTGTAACAGCAGTGGTATGTATTACAGCCGGATCTACAACTACCACAGTATTATTAACTACTGGCTCAGGCACATCCGGCATTAAAGATTTACTTTCGAGTATCAACGAATAATTGCCTGCATTATCTTTTGTAATTAAGTATTTTGAAAGGTATTTTGGTTCGCTGGCCAGTGTATACGTTAATACATTGCTCGATCCGGCTTGTAAAAGTCTTATCCTGTAGCGATTTTCATCTAAAAAAGAAAAAGTGATCACTTCGCTATAATCGTTTGACAGGCGAACACCATTTAAAGATGCAATAAACTTTGGATAGCCATTTGATGCATTACGCACAATTATCTTACCAAGATCCTGAGCAATAATATTCGACATAAAAGTTATGGCGGCAATCAAAAATAAAAATCTGTTTTTCATATGTTGGGGTTTTAATTTGCTTTTTAGTTTTCAAACAGTATGCTAAATATAACTGCAAATTCTTAAAATTCCTTAAATTTTTTAAAATTGTACTTAAACCGAACTTATTTGGTTTGTAAATGTGTAAACCTCTCTAAAACAGCATATTTAATGCGCTTATTTATTGCATTTTAAAAACTATTATGTTGTTATTTTATTATATTTATGATTCTATTTTATACTATGAACAAACTACATAATTATGCCTGCGGCCAATGGGTTGCCGGGGCCGAGAACGGACAAGAATTATATAATGCAATTACAGGTGATGTTTTTGCAACAGCAAGCAGCAAAGGCTTGGATTTTGCAAAAATGTGTGAATACGCGCGCACTGTTGGCGGACCAAAGCTTCGCAAAATGACCTTTCAGGAAAGAGGCTTGATGCTAAAAGCTTTAGCAACACATTTGCTAAGTAAAAAAGAAGATTTTTATAAAGTAAGCTGGGCAACCGGCGCAACAAGAGTTGACAGCTGGGTAGACATTGAAGGTGGCATTGGTAATTTATTTACATATGCATCATTGCGCCGCCAGTTTCCTAACGAAACTTATTGTTACGATGGTGATGTTGCGCGTTTATCAAAGAACAACACATTTATTGGTCACCATATTTGCGTGCCTAAAGAAGGTGTGGCTATTCACATCAACGCATTTAATTTTCCGGTTTGGGGCATGCTTGAAAAAGTTGCTGTTAACTGGTTGGCTGGTGTTCCTGCAATAGTTAAGCCTGCGGCGCTTACTTCTTTTTTAACCGAAGCTGTTGTAAAAGAAATTATTGCCAGTAAAATTTTACCTGAAGGCGCATTGCAATTAATTTGTGGTAGTGCTAACGGTATTTTAGAGCATGTGCAAAGTCAGGATGTGGTTACGTTTACAGGTTCTGCCTCTACAGGCAAAATGTTGAAATCACATCCACGTTTGTTAGAAGAAGCGGTTCATTTTAATATGGAAGCAGACTCGTTGAATTGCTGTGTGCTTGGAACCGATGTTACACCAGCCATGCCTGAGTTTGATATTTTTATTAAAGAAGTTGCAAGAGAGATTACTACTAAAGCAGGGCAAAAATGTACGGCGGTACGACGCATCATCGTTCCTGAAAATATGGTAGAAGATGTTCAGATAGCTTTAGGCAAACGTTTAGCACAAAATGTTATTGGCGATCCTAATGTGGAAGGTGTGCGTATGGGCTCTTTAGCCGGCAAATCGCAGCTAATTGAGGTAAAAGAAAAAGTAGAACTGTTAAGTAAAACACAAAAAATAATAATTGGCAGCTTTGAAAATTTTGAAGTTAAAGGTGCCGATAAAAATAAAGGCGCATTTATGCCGCCAATAATTTTTTATAATGATAGCCCGTTTAAAAATACCGATTGCCACAATATTGAAGCATTTGGCCCAGTGAGTACAATTATGCCGTACAAAACTATGGATGATGCTATTCAGTTAAGCAAAATGGGTAAGGGTTCTTTAGTAAGTTCAATAGTTACAGCTGATGAAAAAATTGCACGTATGTATACACTTGGTGCTGCTTGTATGCACGGTCGTATCCTGGTATTGAATGCAGATTGCGCTAAAGAAAGTACGGGGCATGGTTCACCAATGCCAATGTTGGTGCATGGTGGTCCGGGTCGCGCTGGTGGTGGCGAAGAAATGGGAGGCAAACGCGGTGTATTCCATTATTTGCAACGTACAGCTATACAAGGTTCTCCTTCAATGATCACAGCTATATTGAACAGTTACCAAGTAGGATCAAAACAAATTATTAAAGATGTTCACCCTTTTCGCCAGTATTTTGAAGACCTTGAAGTGGGCGAAACAACCATTACTCCTACTCATACTGTTAGCGAAGAAGATATTGTAAATTTTGCCAACTTAAGTGGTGATAAATTTTACGCGCATTTACAACCCAATGCTTTGGAAGGAACCATTTTTAAGCGCACGGTTGCACATGGTTATTTTATTTTATCTAAAGCTGCAGGTTTATTTGTTGATCCGCCAAAAGGCCCTGTGTTATTGAATTATGGTATTGATGAGTGCCGTTTTACACGACCAATTTATCCGGGCATGACCATTGGCGTGAAATTTACCTGCAAAGAAAAAATTGAGAACGATAAGCCATTAGCAGCGGCAGATGGCACTGAAACCAAGGTGGGTATTGTAAAATGGGTAGTTGATATTTACGATGCAAGCGCCATGAATATATTGGAAAAATATGACGCAATTGACCAGGCCGGTCAAACTGTTGGCATTGCTACCATACTCACAATGGTAAAAAAGAAGAAGCAGGATTAAATTTAAATTATTGCAATGAGAATTAAAACTGGCTTGATACTACTTTTTATTTTCCTGTTTGCTTTTGTAAACGCACAGGATTATAAAAAATTAAATACATTAAGGCAGCAACTCTCTATTACCCCTAAAGATACGCAAGCTGTAAAAGATCTTTTTAATTATTTTACAGCACCTGCAAACAATATTTCTAAAGATACCATAATTGCGTATTTTAAACTTGTGTATGCCATAAGCTCAAAAATACCTTTTGATAGGATCACAGGAAGTAGTTGCAGCGCATTGGGCAATCATTACAACGGCTCTGGCGATTATAAAGAAGCTTTGAAATATTTATTTGAAGCGGAAAAAATATACATAAGAAATAAGTCCTACCGTAGGTTGTCCAGTACATATAGCACTATAGGTAATACATATATTGGCCTAAATAAATTACCCGAACAGAAAGTGTACTATACTAAATCTTATGATATTGCTGTTAAGCATCATTTACTACAGGAACAGCCTTTTGGCGCAGGTGGGTTGGCAAGTTATTATGGTGGTATTATGGATTATGCAGAGGCGCTAAAATGGAACGCAATATGCATCGGGCTGTTTAAACAGCAAAAAAAATATATTGGTTATTGTATATCGCTTAGTAATGGCGCAGGATATTATATAAAAATGGGTAATCTAAAAAAAGCTGAAGAATTCCTTGATATTTCAGAAGCAAATTTAAAGTTAGCTAATTTAAATTATGCTTCATTTGTATGTTATGAAGGTAAAGCCGAATTGCTGACACTGCAAAAAAAATATCAGGAAGCTATCGACTATTTAAAAAAAGCCCTGATGTTAATGATCGAGGATAAAGCTATTCACAATATTTCGGAAGCTTATGTACGCCTATCAGAAACAGCATACAAAGCAAAATTGTATAAGGAATCAGCAGATTATTTAAAGCTTCATATACAGTATAAAGATTCTGTATTTAACGAAACAAGCAGTAAGCAGCTATTGGATGTTCAGGAAAAATATGAATCTGAGAAAAAGAATGCGCAAATACAGTTATTAAATGCCGAAAACGATTTTAATAAGTCTGAAATTAACCGTAAAATGATTCTTATCTATGCCGGTATAGCGGTTACCGCTTTGTTGCTGGTACTGTTTGTTTTGGTAATAAAATCAAATGTTCAAAAAAACAACACCAATAAGCTTTTAGCCACTCAAAAAATTATTATCGAAGCAAAGCAAAAAGAGATACTAGATTCTATTTATTACGCAGGTCGTATTCAAAAAACCTTATTGCCAAGCGAAAAGTATATTGAAAAAAGCATCAACAGTTTAAAGAAAAAATAGTTTTTTTGACAATAGAAAATGAAAAGTAATATCATACAAAAAATAATTTTCTTTTTTTTATTGGTCTTTTGTATCAATGATCTTAATGCTATTAACAGGGATAGTCTTCTTAAAAGAATTGATACAACAACAAATGATAAAACCCGTATCAATGCTTACCTCAAATTGGGCAGATCGTACCTGAGAACTGATATGCCAAAAACATTTGAATACTTTACAAAGGCAAAAGAACTAGCCGAAAAAAACAACTACTCGCTTCAATATGTTTATTGCCTTGCCGACCTTGCACTTTATTACAGGCTTACTGATGATTATGTTGAATCACGTAAATTATTCACCAGATCGCTTGAACTTGTAAAAAAAGAAAATGATGAAAACCTGGTTGCAGATATTTATGAAGATTATGCTAATTTTTTTAGAAAACTCGGTGTTTATGACACTGCGCTTATTTATATGCGCAAAGCACTTACCATTAACGAAAAATTAAAAGATACACGTTCTTGTATTTCCTGTCTTGCCAATTTAGGAACAATTTATACGGATAGAGAAGATTTTACAAATTCACTTTTCTATTATCAAAAATCATTAGCATTAAGTAAAACCATTAATGCTCCTGAACTTTCGGGTGTGGCCCTGGTTGGTATTGGTATTGTTTATGGATCAAAAGGGGAATTAAAACCGGCAATAGAGAATTTTAAAAGTGCACTGAGCTATTACGAAAAAGCAGAAGACTATCCTATGATAGCAACCTGCCTTTCAAATATTTCTACGGCAAGCATGCTTTTAAAAGATTATAAAACAGCAATAGATATAGGCTTGAAAACTGCAGATCTTTATATTCGGCTTAACAATAAAAGCAGTCTTGCCGATTCTTATTGCAATTTAGCAGATATTTATATAAAAACAGGTAATGAAAAAAATGCTATTTCCTATGCAGAAAAAGGTTTAAATATAGCAGAACAGATAAAGAACAAAGATCACTTAAAGTATGCATATGAAGTTATGGCATATGTTTACTCTCAAACAAAAAATTATGAAAAAGCGTATTCATTCCAGTCTAAATATGTTGAATTGCTTAAAACCGTTTACAATGAGCAAAAGCTAAAACAGATACAGGAATTGGAAGCAAAATACCAGAATGAAAGTAAGCAAAAAGAAATTGAGGTACAGGAAGAGAAATTAAAAAATAAAGACCTCGTTATTCTTCAGCAAAAAAGAATAAATGTTTCTATTGTTATAGGCCTTATTTTAATTTCAGGTTTAGCAGTTTTTGCTATCATTAATTACCGTCAAAAAAAGAGATCAAATGTTATTCTTTCATTACAAAAAAGTATTGTAGAAGAAAAACAAAAAGAGATTCTGGATTCAATCAATTATGCTAAACGCATACAGCAAGCTTCTTTGCCCAGTGAAAAGTATATTGAAAGAAGTATGAAAGATTTAAAAAGTAATACAAATTGAAGTCAAAATTTAGAATAAAACAAATTATCTTTTTCGTCCTGTTTTTTGTAACAGGTAAATTTTGCTTTGCTCAAAATTTTACAGCCGATACACTTAAACTCAGAGAATATTACAACACCTGCCAGAAGTACGAGTTAACAAGTGCCGATTCTGTTTTAAAGTATGCAGATCTTCAATTAAAGCTGGCCACAAAAATTAATTATGTTAACCAGATAATTAGAGGACATATTAACTTTGGTGTTGCCTACACACGCCTTTTTAAATTTAACGATGCGCTTACGCATTATTTAAAAGCACGCGATTTGATTGAAAAAAGAAATAAAGGAGAGCTTTCTCCACTGCTGGGCCAAATAGGTTATATTTATTTAAGATTAAACCGTAAGGATGAAGCATATAAATATTTTAAGCAACAACAATCTATTTCAATCCTTGAAAAAAATTACGAAGGCTATTTGAATTGTGTGGTTAATCTCGCTGATTATTATAACACTAAAAATTCACTTGATTCATCCATAAATTTACTGTTAGAGGGGTTAAAGATCGCACGTAAATATAAATTAAGAAGTAATGAAGTAATTATTATTGATAACATTGCTAACGCTTATTACGCAAAAGCATTAGATGCGGATGACAGATCATACTTTAAGTTAGTTGAACAATATGCAGACTCAGCTTTGATACTTCATTACCAGGATAAAGATTCATCTGCCATATTTTATATTTATGGTTTATTGGGCGCTTTAAATAAAGATCTTAAAAATTATCAAAAGTCTGAGCAATATTATAATCAGTACGTTTCCTATTCGCGCCGTACAAAAGATATTATGAATCTTAAAATAGCAATTGATGAAATGTCTTTATTATTTTCTGACCAGGGCAAATTTAAACAGGCTTATCAATACCGTTTAATGTACGATTCCATTAACCGCTTATATGTTGATGAAGAGGCTCACAAACAGGTAGTGGAGCTAAATACAAAATACGAAACCGAAAAGAAAGAAGAACAAAACGCTTTACTTATAAAGAAAGACGAATTATCTACAAAAACCATTAACCAGCAAAAAACAATCAATGCTTTTATAATTATAAGCTTAATTGTTTCTATTCTTTTTGGGGTGTTTATGTTCAGGATATATCGCCAGAAAAAAACAGCACATATTCTTATTAGTAAACAAAAAGAACAGGTTGAACAAAAACAGGTAGAGATAGAATTGCAGAAAGAAATTATTGAAGAAAAGCAAACTGAAATTGTTGATTCAATAAATTACGCAAAGCGAATTCAATATGCTTTATTACCTGCTGAAAAGTTATTATCGGTAAATCTGGATGAGCATTTTATACTTTTTAAGCCAAAAGATATTGTAAGTGGTGATTTTTATTGGGCTACTGAACATAATGATAGTTTTTATCTTGCTGTTTGCGATAGCACCGGCCATGGTGTTCCGGGTGCCTTTATGAGCTTGCTTAACATTGGTTATTTGAGCGAAGCTATTAAAGAAAAACATATTCTCTTGCCCAACGAAATTTTGAATTATGTAAGAGAGCGATTAATAGAGAATATTTCGCAGGACGGTGGCCAGGATGGTATGGATTGTATTCTTATACGAATAGAGGCTTCTGCCTCTGGAAGGGCGAAGCGAATTACCTACTCTGCTGCTAATAATGCACCAATTCTTATTCGCAATAATCACATGCTTGAATTGCCAAAAGATAAAATGCCGGTTGGTAAAGGCGAAAAAATGATCTCTTTTACTTTGCATGAAATTAAAGATCTTAACAAAGAAGATACCATATATCTTTATACCGATGGCTATGCCGACCAGTTTGGCGGCCCTGAGGTAAAAAAATATAAATCACGTAGGTTAAATGAATTACTTCTTTCCATTTCAAATAAACCTTTTAATGAACAACAAAAAATATTAAATAAAGAGTTTATTGACTGGAAAGGACCTTTAGAGCAAATAGATGATGTTTGTGTCATTGGTATTCGATTCTGATAGTACTGAGTTATTCATTCTATTTGCTTTATTCGTTTAAAAATCTAACTTTGAAAATCTGTAATGGTTACTTTCAAACATATTAGATTAGCTATTCTCCTCTTTTTCCTCGTAGTCTTACCCAACTTTTGTTTTTCTAACCTTGATAGCCTTCAACATATTGCCAGGTCGCAAAAGGATAGTGCAAGGATAAATACATTGGTTAAGATTGCAGTTGAGTATATTAATCTGGGCCAAATGGATGATGGTGAAAAATACCTTATACGTGCCCATAACGAAAACACTCTTATAAAAAGCAAAGAGTGCGAGCTGTTTATTTCTATTAAAAATGTATTTTTTAATTATAAAAAAAGCAAATTCAAGCTGGCTTATGAGCTTGGGGAAGAAACCCTGCCACTTGCTATACAATTAAAGAATGAAAATGGTATTGCCGAATGTAAAACATATATGGGCATGTGTGCCGGCCGGCTTGGTGATTTTAAAAAGGCTCTTGCTTTTTATCATCAATCACTTCCGGTGTTTGAGGTAAGCCATAACCTTGCTATGCAAATGAAATTGTATAGCAATATTGCAGGTGTTTATTTTGATCAATTAGATTACAAAACTGCCATTAATTATTTTAAGAAAACCCTTGAAATGGCCATTCAAAAAAATGATAATAAAGTAATTGGTCAAACCTATAATAATATTGGCTCTGCGCTTTCTAATTTAAAAAATGAAAAGGAGGCAAAAGAGTATTATTTAAAAGCTGTTAAAGTAAATACTCTATCGGGTAACAAACATAACTTGGGTTACAATTACATGAACCTGGCATCGAGCGAGCTCTCTGAAAAAAATATTGATAAGGCAAAAGAATATAATAAAGCTGCTTTAGAGATCTTTACCGAATTTAAAGATCCGTATAGCATTGTATCCTGTTTGGCAGTTGATGCAGATGTTTATATAAGTGAAAAAAAATATAAACAGGCAGTTAAAGTAATGGAACAAGCCATAAAAATCTGTGATAAAACCGGTTCGCCGCTTTTAATGGAGCGTACTTACAAACAAATGGCCGATTGTTACGAATTGGCAGGTGATCTGAAGCGTTCTATTTCATACATGCGAAAATTTGTGAGTTTAAAAGATTCTATTATAAACGATGAGATACGTGAAGAGATAACAAAAAAACAATTGTACTACGAATTTGATAAAAAGCACATGGCAGATTCGATAGATGCACAGGCCAAACAAAAATATTTACAACAAGAGGTTGAAAACAATAAACGCAGCGCTTCTTTACAAAGAAATATCTCCCTCATCTCCCTTCTTTCTCTCCTCATAGTTGGTGTTCTTGCCTTTTATATTTACAGGGGGTTAAAAAAGAACAAACAGGCTTCAAAAATAATTGAAGATCAAAAGCGAATTGTTGAGGGAAAGAATACCGAGATTTTAGATTCAATTAGTTATGCAAAGCGTATTCAAAACGCTATTTTACCTTCAACACGTTTGGTAAAAGAATATTTTAAAGACTCGTTTATTTTATACAAACCAAAAGATATTGTTGCCGGTGATTTTTATTGGATGGAAACAATCAGTCATAATTCGGCAGAAATTAATCAGCAGTCCGAAACTGGAAAGTCGCCTGCTGCAGATTTAATATTGTTTGCAGTTGCAGATTGTACGGGGCACGGTGTGCCTGGCGCATTGGTAAGTGTTGTTTGCCATAATGCACTAAACCGTTCGGTAAGAGAATATGGCCTTGTTGATCCAGGTAAAATATTAGATAAGACAAAAGATCTTGTTATTTCTGAATTTGAAAAAAGTGAAGAAGAAGTGTTGGATGGCATGGATATTTCTTTATGTGTGCTTGATATTAAAACAAAAGAACTGAATTGGGCCGGGGCTAATAATCCTTTATGGATAGTAAGGAATAATGAACTGATAGATATTAAACCCGATAAACAACCCATTGGTAAATTTGAATTGGCTAAACCTTTTACTTCGCATTCAATAAAATTATTAGTAAACGATTGCATTTATATTTTTACCGATGGATATCAGGATCAATTTGGTGGTGAAGGGGCAAAAAAATTCAAGGCTTCTAAATTTAAAAAGTTGTTATTGTCGGTTAATAGTTCAGATATGGAACAACAGCAAAAATTAATAGATAATGCTTTTTATGATTGGAAAGGGCAGCTTGAGCAGGTTGACGATATTTGCATTATTGGAATAAAAATATAAAAAAGCCAATAAATCAGTTTACCTGAGTGTTTTCTACTTCGCTCAATATAAACTGTGTAAAAGAAATATTTGTTTAACAGGTATATGGGGTTAATTTCCATTTGTCATGGCATAAGCTCCACTTGCCTAATTCAATCGTTATTACTCAATTTTTTTTCTTATTTTAGATTTTTAAATAAGTTGAAATTTAAAAGTTTAATAATTTTACTTGCCTTTATTTTTGGAACAGATCTTTATTGTACCAATAGAGATTCTTTGCTTAAAATTGCCTATAGTCCTTCTTCAACGGATAGTGTTAAGTTTTTTATTTATTATGATATGGCCTGGGATTATTTATACTCAGATCCCGATTCTGCATATACATTCTCAAAACAAGCCTTTTTTCATGCAAAAAAATCGGGCTCGGCCCGCATCCAAACAAAGATCCTTAACCTTATGGGTTCTTATTTCCAGGTTAAGGGTGATTATGTAAAAGCGATTGATTATTATCAAAAATCGCTCAATTTAGGCGAACAAAAGAAAATTGATGAAGCTGTACTTGTTGCTTTAGGTAACATTGGTGCTATTTATATAACTATAGGGCAAAATAAAAAAGGATTGGAGTATCAGCTAAAAAGCCTTGCTATTGCTGAGAAATTAAATAATGAAAATAAGCTGGCAAGTATCTATAATAACTTAAGCTTGCTGTATAATAATTTCCTTGATTTTAATAAATCACTTGAGTATGGTAAAAAATCATTGGCTATTTATAAAAAAATGGAAAATGTAAATGGCATTTGTTCGGCTTACGGCAATATTGGTAATGCGTATATGGGATTAAAGGATCTTGATGAAGCGCTTAAGAATTTTATTAAGAATAATGAATTATCAAAAGAAGCGGAAAATCCCTATGAAGAATGTACATCATCCATGGATATTGGCGAGATCTATTACAAACGAAAACAATATAACCTTGCACTCCCCTATTATTTAAAAGCAGAAGAGATTGGTGAAGAAATTGAAGATTACAGTACTTTGCAAAGTGTATACAGTAATCTTTATAAGATCTATAAAGAAACCGGTGACATAAAAAAAGCATTGGTAAAGTATGAAAAATATGTTTCCGTTATTGAAAAGTTGAATGAGACAAGCTCTAAAGAAGAACTTCACAAAAAAGAAATTGAATTTGAATTTAATCGTCGTGCCGTTAGAGATAGTATTAAAAATGCCGAAGCTAATATTATTAAAGATGAAAAAATTAAAGCCAGTAAAGCACAAATTGACAGGGATAAGATCTTAAAAATAGCCCTCACAGCCGGATTTGTATTAGTATTTATTTTCGGGATTGTTATTTTTAACCGTTTTAGAATTATCCGCAAGCAAAAAGAGATCATTGAAATAAAAAGCAAGCAAACAGAAGAGCAAAAAGAGATCATCGAAAATAAAAATAAAGAGATCACCGACTCAATTAACTATGCAAAAAGAATTCAATATACATTATTGGCGCATAGTGACTTTTTAGATGTTCATCTCGGAAAGGATAATTATTTTACTTTATTTCATCCTAAAGATATTGTTAGTGGCGATTTTTATTGGGCCTGTGAGCAGGACAATAAATTCTTTTTAGCCGTTTGCGATTCCACCGGGCATGGTGTGCCGGGTGCATTTATGAGTTTACTCAATATTGGTTTTTTAAGCGAGGCCATTAACGAAAAATTGATCTTACAGCCCAATGAGATCTTAAATTATGCCCGTTCGCGCTTAATAAACTCTATAAGTAAAGAAGAACAAAAAGATGGATTTGATGGTGTGTTGCTTTGCATCGATAAAAAAGCAAATAAAATAACTTATGCCTCAGCAAATAATTCGCCTATAATGATTCATAATCAGCAGATAATAGAGCTTGAAAAAGATAAAATGCCTGTTGGTAAAGGTGAGCGTGAGCAGGATTTTACCCTTAATGAAATTAAAGTACAAAAAGGTGATACACTGTATTTATATACTGATGGTTATGCAGATCAGTTTGGCGGACCAAAAGGAAAAAAATATAAATACAAGCAATTAAATAATGAATTGTTGGCCATTAATAAAATGCCTTTAAAAAATCAGGCCGAAACACTTATCAAAAATTTTCAGGATTGGAAGTGTGATCTTGAGCAAGTAGATGATGTTTGTGTAATAGGAATTCGTTTTTAATTCTGAATTTATTTTAATTCTTTACTAATTCGATTTAACAAAGATTTAACTAGTTAACTCTTGTCGTTTTTAACATTGCGCAAGTGTTAATTGTATTTTTTTGCATCACTTTTTTAATATATTTGCTTACATCACTAAAAAATTAAAACATGAAAAAACATTTCCTAAAAATCTTTTTGCCTTTATTGATCACTAATTTTGCTATTGCCCAACAAAGCAAACAAAACAATTTTTCTGTGGTTAACGATAATTCTTATTCCTCTAATTCATCCGCTTCAAAAGTTAAAGGCCTCAGTGCAGCTTTTTCAACAACAACATCAACCTGTATGTCGGTTGACTTTCCGGCGCCTGCAACATGGTCATTGGTAAATTACGGCACAGGTACACCATTTGCTGCTAATGGCTTTGTAAGCGGCCCTAATATTTACGCTGATAAAGAAAAAGCGATGTATTTTGATGTTTCTGCAAGTGCAAACTCAAGCGTAACACACGTTTATGTTGGTTTTGGCCGTGCCTATTCAGCTACACCTTCAAAAACTGTAGCGTTAAGAATTTATGACGGAACAACAACCAATGTGGTTGGCGCTTTACTTGGAGTAACAACAATAACTATGGGTGAGATCATGGCTGATGTAGCTGCAAGCCAGTATTCGGATTTTTATTTTCCTACGCCGGTAGCATTACCTGCTTCAAAAAAATTCTATTGCAGTGTTGATATAACAGGTTTATCATGGTCTGCATCCCCTAAAGACTCATTAAGTATCGTTAGTAATACAAGCGGCCAAACTACCCCAGGTAAAGCGTGGGAAAAACAAAGTAATAATGCATGGTACAATTATTCAAATACAACTTTTTCTTGGGGCCAGAATGTATCATTGCTGATTCACCCTTTCCTTGTTCAATCTCCGGTTATTTCTACTTTTGCTATTACAAATAATACCATTTGTGCCGGTCAAAATGCAAGTTATAACTCAACCGGATCAACTACCGGTGGTTCTGTTTATTGGGACTTTGGTTCTTCGCCAACAGCAACTTCAACAGCATTATCACCGTCAAATTTATTTCCAAGTGCCGGTACTTTTACAACCTATTTATTAGTTTATGATGCTTGTGGTTCTTACGCGGTATCTTCTAAAACTGTGTTGGTAAATGCTAATCCAACGGTTGGTGCTAATATTACTTCTACAAACGTTTGTGCAGGTACAAATATTACTTTATCAGGTACAGGTGCTAATAGCTATGCATGGACAGGCGGAGTTACCAATAACGTTGCCTTTGCTCCTGCATCAACATTAAACTATACTGTAACAGGTACAGCAACCAACGGTTGTACAAATACTGCTGTTTCTTCGGTGGTAGTTACTCCTAATCCTGTTGTAACTGCAACTACAAGTGCTGCTTCGGTATGTGCCGGCGGTAGTGTTACATTAAATGGCGGTGGCGCTACGTCTTATGTTTGGACCGGTGGTGTAACCAATAACGTTGCCTTCTCTCCTTCTTCATCAAATACATACACAGTTACAGGCACAACGGGTGCTTGTTCAGGTACAGCATCTATTAATATTCCAGTTAATCCAAACCCAACGGTTACTGCAAATACAACAACCAATACGGTTTGTGCCGGCAGTAATATTACTTTAACAGGCGGTGGCGCTACCTCTTATACATGGACAGGCGGTGCTTCAAACAACGTAGCTTTTGCTCCTTCTACTTCTACCACTTATGTTGTAACAGGTTTAACTGGCAATTGTACAGGCACAGCCGCAGTAGCTATTACTGTCAATACAGTACCTGCTGTTACCGCTAATGCCACTTCTACTTTGGTTTGCTCAGGTTCAAGCGTTACTTTAACTGGTGGCGGTGCAACTACTTATACATGGTCTGGATCTGTTGTGGATGGTGTAGCATTTGTTCCTTCAGGCACTGCTACTTATACAGTAACCGGCACAGGTTCTAATGGCTGTTCTAAAACTGCAACTGTAAGCGTAACCGTTTCTTTATGTACAGGTTTAGTTTCAAATTCAAATACTGTAAACGTTCTTTTATATCCAAATCCTAATAATGGTATGTTTACTATTGAAAGTAAAGGTTTCTCATCTTCTGCTTTTGTGCAGGTATATGACAACTTAGGTAAATTGGTGTTTATTGAAAGTATCAACGATGCAAAACATATTATCAATGCACATTTTGCTACAGGTATTTATACAGTTAAGATCATTGATCAAAATACAATTCAAAGTATTCATAAATTAGTTATCGAATGAATAATGCGTATTTAAAAAAAGTCCCATACATTTTTTGTGTGGGACTTTTTTATTTTATAGGAATAGCTTTCAAATAAAAAAACTTATTATTAAAATATCATCAGTTTGTTCTTCGTCCTGTTTCCAGTTTCTTAATGAATAATCTAAAAAAGAACTTTGTTCATCAGCGTCCATTCCTTCTAGCGAAAGCAAAAGCTCCTTAAACGCTTTTCTATTAAGTTTCTTATTATTATTTCCCCCAAACTGGTCGGCATAACCGTCGGTAGTAAGGTACACACGATCTCCTTCTTTTAGTTGAATTGTATTTAAAGCAAAATACTTTTTATCAAAATAATAACCAACGGGATATTTACTTCCTTTTATTTCAATTAGTTCTTTATCACTCACTAAAAATAAAGGTCGCATAGCACCGGCAAATTCTAATACATTGGTTTTTTTATTGATCGCACATAACGAAATATCCATACCGTCATACCGTATATCTTCGGGATTATTTTTATTGAGCGAATCAAATAATAATTCATCCAATGCATAAATTATCTAATCAGGTTTTTTTAGTATCTTATTATAAAATACTTCTTTTAATAACGAGTTGGCAATTACCGACATCATAGCTCCAGGTACACCATGGCCAGTACAATCAATAGCGGCAACATATTTTGTTTCTTCATTCTCGTAAAAAAAATAATAATCGCCACTTACTATATCTTTTGGGAGGTATAACACAAAACCATCTTTAAAGTTTCTTTTTAAGAAATTATCGTTTGGCAAAATGGCTTGTTGTATCTTTTGTGCATAATTTAAACTCGCTGTTATTTCTTTGTTTTTTTCTGTTAAAGATTTATTTATATCAAGCGTTCGCTGTTCTGATCTTTTTTTATCAGTAACATCAATGCCAATACCAATTAATTTATTATCCTGCAACATGGCAGAGCTCCATTTAAACCATTTCAAAAGTCCTTTAGAAGTTTTTAAAGCATGTTCAAAGCCCTGGTCAACACGGTATGAATCGTGCATCATGATAGAGAGTATTTTTTCTTTTACTGCCAGGCCTTCATCAATATCAGGGCGTGGAATGATCCACCAGTTGTTGCCTAAAAGCTCTTCAGGTTCAAAACCAAGCAAGGTTTTTGCGGAGTTGCTTATATACTCTACTTCACCTTTGTTGTTTACAACAACTAGTAATGTATTTAACTTGTCCAATACAAGATCAGGGATCGTTTGCATATTCTTAAAAAATAAAATTGAAAAAAATGAAATTAAAATTGCCGGAAGATTAATATCGGCGCATGATAAAAGTCGTAATATGCCAACAATTATTAAAATTGCACGCAATAAAACACATTTTATGAGATTGATCTTTCATCTATAAAAACAAAGGAACAAAACAAGAATTGAAAAAGCAAGATAAATGTTTAAAATTAGCGGGTTTCATTTTCCAAATCTTTAATTATATTTGTTTAGCATTAAAAACATCTCTATGAAAAAAATCATCAATACTCCTGACGCTCCGGCACCAATCGGGCCTTATAACCAAGCGGTAATTGTTGGCGACAGCATGTTTATCAGCGGCACTATTGCTATGGATCTTCAAAGTAAACAACTGGTTAAAACCAGTATTAAGGAAGAAACTAAAATGGTAATGGATTACCTTGGCGCTATATTAAAAGCTGGTGGCTGTACTTACGATAACGTTGTAAAAAGCACCATTTTTTTGAACGACATGAACAATTTCGTGCATGTTAACGAGGTTTACGCATCGTATTTTAAGAACGATTTTCCGGCGCGTGCTACTATACAGGCAGCCCGTTTGCCTAAAGACGCCAATGTTGAGATAAGTGTAGAAGCAAAAATATTTTAATAAACTAAAAATTTAATTAAAAGCCGGGTAATTGCCCGGCTTTTTGCGTTTAATGAATATAGGTATAAAAGCGTATAAAGCTTACTTCAACAGGCCCGTATTACTTAATAAATGATAGTAATTTGTTAAATATTTACTTAGACCTTAATGGATTTTTCTTCGTAAATTTAAATGCAAGTTGTTCTATCGCTGTGAGGTTAATCTCGCAGAGGAAAGTCCGGGCAACATAGGGCAATCCGCCACCTGAAAGGGTGGGTGCAAAAATCGAAATGTTTTTGTAACAGAAAGTGCCACAGAAAACAAGGTAGCCACGAGGTGCGAAAGCACTTGCGGTGATAGTGAAAATGTGAGGTAAGAGCTCACAAGCGTAATTAGTGATAATTATGTTGGGTAAACCTCGGATGTTGAAAGGCCAAATAGGTTGCGGTAATTAAGGCGGCTCGTCTTATTCCGATCCCGATATTTATCGGGAGGAAGCCGCAATGGGTAGGTCGCAAAGATAAATGATAGAATATACCGCAGGGCAACCTGCGATGAAACAGAACCCGGCTTACAGGCTTGCAAATGTGTGTGAAATAAATTATTAAGGATGATCAAACGTTTACTGTTTTTTATAACTTTAATTTTCTCTTTTTCTGCTAAGGCGCAGTGTCCAACTGTGTTTGATTATCTTGGTAATCCGTCACCGCACCCTTATTTTATTAGCTGTACCGGCACCTCATACATGCTTAATTTTCAATCTGCCAGCAGTTGGGGAGCTTATACAATTAACTGGGGCGACGGCAGCCCAACTGTGCCGGGAGTATCGTATGCAGCCAATACAATTTTAACGCATAACTATGCAGCAACAGTAGATACCTTTGTTGTTACACTTATAATTCCAGCGCTAAATTGCACATTAACAGGTATTGTTGTTATGGAAAAGCCGGTTAATGCTTCTATACAAATTCCCATTGGAGGCGTTACGCAAGCCTGTGCGCCTAAAACATTATCATTTACTAATTCAAGCACAGATGTAAGCCCCACAACAAATTTTGTCTGGAATTTTGGAGATGGCTCCCCACCTGTTCCATTTACTTATACAAATGCCGGGCAAACCATAACGCATACTTATCTCAAGAACACAGTCAACTGTCAAACACAAATAACTTTGCAGGCGCTTAATTATTGTAGTTTTGGCAATCCTACAATCGCCAACTTCAACCCTATTCAAATTTATGATGTGGATAACGCTGCCATTACGCCCGATCTTTTAATTCGTTGCTGGCCTGATAATGTTTTTACATTTACAAATACCACTCAAAGAAATTGTTTAGCACAGGGCAATACCTTTCAGCGCCAGGAATGGTGGAACTTTGGTATGTATTGGCCGCCAATAAACCACGATTCTATTATTGACTGGAAGCCATGGCCGCCCACAACACCTATAAGTATTGCTTATCCTGCGGTTGGTACTTATTCTGTTATGCTAAGAGATAGTAATTTATGTGGTGTAGATACTGCGATTATTAACGTACAAATTGTTAATCCACCAACGGCCAGCCTTGTGGCACCGCCAGGACCGTTATGCCAAAATGCACCAATCACTTTTACAAATGCCAGTCCTGCAGGTTTTTCGTATTTGTGGGATTTTGGAACAGGTGGCGGCTTTGTTAATCTTGGAGCAGGACCTAAAACAAATATTTACTCTACACCCGGTACATATACCGTGCAGTTAGCTGCCTTTATTCCCGGAGCAGGAGCTGCCTGTACATCCACAGTTCAAGTCGTCATAAATATTTTGCCCTCGCCTACGGCTAGCTTTGTAGCTACGCCTACGGCAGGTTGTAATGCATTAAACAATGTTGTCTTTAACGAATCTTCTATAGGTGCTGTTTCATGGAGCTGGAACTTTGGAAACAGTAATACAAGTTCAGTCCAGATTCCGCCAAATCAAAACTATCCTGCTGTTGGTTCATATACAGTATCATTAAGTGTTACAGGCGCAAACGGCTGCGTTAATACTAAAACTGCATCTATTATTGTTCGTCCAAATCCTGTGGCTGCTTTTTCTCCATCATCAACCTGTGTTGGTTCGGTAACAAGTTTTTCAAACCTTTCTACTGTAACGGGTACTAATGCTATTAACAGCTATACATGGAATTTTGGTGATGGTTCTCCAACTTCAAATGTGCAGCATCCTCCACATACTTATAGCACTGCGGCAACATTTACAGTAAAATTAATTGTAGCTACAGCTTTTTGTAAAGATTCAACAACAAATACAATAACAGCAAATGTAAAACCAACTGCAAATTTTGTATTTACGCCAACAGTTGGCTGCCCGCCATTAGCTGTTACTTTTACAAATACTACTTTAAATGGTATTAATTATTTGTGGAATTTTGGTGTAACTCCTACAGCAACATCTTCTGCTATTAATCCAACGTTTACGTACAGTAACACGTTACAGGCAACATTAAATAATACAATTACTTTAATTGCATCAACCGCCGCCGGCTGTAGTGATACAATCAAAAAGGTAGTAACCATCTTGCCAAGACCAGTAGCATCATTTACCGGTAATTTAAACCCCGGTTGTTCGCCTTTACCGGTAACATTTACAAATACAACTATTGGCGCAACCACTTATTCATGGACATTTGGAGATAATACATCTTCAACCGTTTTAAATCCCAGCCACACTTACACCAACAATTCATTTTTATTAATGACCAATACTATTACTTTAGTGGCAACAAATAGTGTAGGTTGTACAGATACAGTAAAACACACAATCCAGATCTTTCCAAAAACATTCACATCATTTACCATGATTCCGGCAAGCGGTTGTACGCCTTTATCGGTAAGCTTTCCATCCGTACCAGGTGTTATCTCCTATACATGGAGTTGGGGTGATGGCTCGCCTTCGGTGGTAACAACTACTGCCCCATCTAACCATGTTTTTACAAATACCACAACTGCTACACAAACATTTACTGTAAAATTAGTTGCCAGCAATGGTTTTGGATGTATAGACTCCAGTTTTGGCAGCCCCATTGTTTTTCCAAAACCTATCCCAAATTTTAGCGCCACTCCTGTTTCAGGTTGTTCGCCGCTTTTGGTAACATTTACTAATTCAAGTACAGGTAATAATAGCAGTGCATGGCTTTTTGGTAATGGAAATGCCTCTATTTTAAATAACCCGGTTATGACATTTACCAATGCGCCGGGCTCAGGGCCGTTTACCTATAGTGTAAAGCTGGTTGTGGGTACGGCAAATAATTGTTACGATTCAATTATAAAACCAATAAATTTATTTGCAAGACCAATGTCGGCCATGTTGGTAGATACTCCCGCCTGTTCGCCGGCAAAATTAACCTTCACTAATACTTCTATAGGGGCAAGTTCGTACTTATGGGATTTTGGAAATTCAAGTTCTTCTACGCAAACTAACCCAACGCAGATTTACACAAATCCTGTTCCTGTTAATCAGAGTTATCTTGTGAGTCTTATTTCTGTAAATAGTAATGGATGTAAGGATACATTAAAGGTTCCGTTAGTAGTTCACCCACAGCCTGTATTCTTTATTTCAGCATTACCTGATAGTGGTTGCACACCTTTAAAAGTATTATTCCCTCCCATTGTTGGCGCAGCGCAATATCAATGGACATTTGGAGATGGTAATACAGCCAGCACGGGAAGTGTTACAAATACATTTATAAATTCAACGTCAGTTAATAAAACATTTACCGTTCAACTGGTTGCAAAAGATAGTTATGGCTGTCCTGATACAGCTACGCGAATTATAAAAGTATTTCCAAAACCTTCTGCTTTTTTTAAAGCTGATCCTTTAAAGGTATTTGTTCCCAACCAGGCAACGCAATGCTATAACCTTTCAACCGGTGCTGTATCTTATAAATGGACTTTTGGTGATGGTGGTGTATCTACGGATTTTGAACCTTCACATACGTATATACAGCCCGGCGAATATCAAATTATTTTAATTGCCACCAGTGAAAAATTCTGTAGAGATACTTTTAATCTTGGATCAAAGATAATTGCATTAGAAGAAACGTTTGTACAAGTGCCAAATGCCTTTACTCCAAATGCCGGCGGCTCTCCAGGAAGTGCTTATGATCCACTGGATAAGAGCAATGATATTTTTCATCCTAATATCCGCGGTGTAGAAAAATATGTATTGAGTATATATTCACGTTGGGGCGAATTGTTATTTGAAACAAAAAACCCTGCCGAAGGCTGGGATGGTTATTACAAAGGAAAAATGTGCACACAGGATGTGTATGTATGGAAGATCACCGCTTCATTTATTGATGGAAAGACCTTCAATAAAACAGGAGATGTGTTATTGTTAAAATAGTTTTATGTTGAAGAGGAGTTATATTTTATTTGTTCTATTATTTACGGGAACTTTTTTATTTGGACAGAGTAAAGAAAATAAAAAACAGGTAAAGGAATTATTAAAAGAGGCGCAATTGAGCTTTGATATTGAAGATCACTTAAATGCCTGGAATTCATACAGGCATGTATTGGTGCTGGATCCAAAGAATGAAAAAGCAAGCGTTAATAGTGCTATTTCTTTCTTTAAATTAAGCTATAGTTTAGATAGCGCCCAATTTTTTATGCAGGGACTTTCTTCTTCAACATTAGTAGATGCGAAATATTATCTTGCAAAGATCAAGCATCAGCAGAAAAATTTTGATGAAGCTATTCAATTATTGAATGATTATAATAAACAAAGTCCTAAGAAACGTTTGCATACTATTGAAGAAACAAACTACATGATAGGTGTTTGCGAATCGGCAAAAGAATTAATAAGTAAACCACACCGTTCTATTATTAAAAATATGGGGCCCGAGATCAATTCAACTTATGCAGATTACGTTCCGGTTATTGTTCCTGATGAAAATACATTATACTTTACTTCACGTCGCGAAGGAAGCTCCAATAATAAAAAAGATGTTTACGGAAATTATTATGAGGATGTATATGTTTCTGTAAAAGAAAAAGGAGTTTGGACAAAAGCAGAAAATGTAAAAACACCTATTAATTCAGAAACTAACGACGCTTGTGTTGCAATTAGTCCTGATGGGCAAAGTATGATCGTTTACAGAACCTCGTCAGACCAGGTTACCGGCGATCTTTATATTACAAAATTAGGAAGCGATAATAAATGGGAGCCATTACAAAAAATGGCAAAAGAAATAAATTCTCAGTTTATTGAAACAAGCGCTTGCTTTAGTATTGATACGAGTCAACTTTATTTTAGCAGTAACCGACCTGGGGGTTATGGCGGAAAAGATATTTATCGCATAAAAAAATTACCTAATGGTCGCTGGGCATTGCCATTTAATCTTGGTCCGAATATTAATACTTTATATGATGAAGATAGTCCGTATTTGCATCCTGATAATATAACCATGTATTACAGTAGTAAAGGTCATAATACAATGGGTGAATATGATGTTTTTAAAAGTATTTTAAATCCGGAAACAAATCAATTTTCAAAAGCTGAGAATTTAGGTTATCCCATTAATAATATAGGGAATGATATTTTTTTTGTTTTAAGTGTTGATGGGCAACGAGGTTATTATTCATCCTTAAAAGAAGAGACCATTGGCAATAATGATATTTACCAGATTGATACGCGTTTTGGCGATAACGACCTGAAAGTTAAGCATGGTGTGGCATTTAAAGATGATATGCCTGCCAAAGTAAAAATTACTTTGTTGGATAATGAAGGAAATGCGGTGAATGGAACTTATAACTCAAATCCAAAAACCGGAAAATTTATTTTAGTAATGAATCCGCTTAAATCATATAAGGCAATTGTTGAAGCAGAAGGTTACACTACTTTAGTTGTTGATATTGACCCTTTGGCGTTTGAAAAAGTAGATAAAGACCTTGAGTTTAAAATTGTAAAGAAATAATGTTGAAGAGGATATGTACCATATTATTAATTATTGTTTCATTAATTGAACTTAAAGCACAAGATCCGCAGTTTACACAGTTTTACGCTGCGCCTATGTTCTTAAATCCTGCGTTTACGGGTTTAACCTACGAGCATCGTTTTGCTGCCAATTACCGTAATCAATGGCCGGGCATTAAAACTGCTTATAATACGTATATGGCTTCTTATGATTATAATGTAAGTAGTATAAATAGCGGTATTGGAGGTTTTGTTTTGCAGGATCATGCAGGTACTTCTAATTTAGTAACAACTATGGGAGGTATAAACTACGCCTATCGTGTAAAGCTTGGTAAATATTCTGAAGCACGCGGCGGCATTTCGCTAGTAATGAACCAAAAAAAAATTGATAATTCGCGCCTGATCTTTAACGACCAATTTGTTACCGGTTCATCCATTTCGCAGGATGCCTTATCAGCAGATAAAATAAGTTATTTTGATATTGGTATGGGTGGTTTATTTAATTCAACTAATTACTGGTTTGGCTTTGCTGCAAGGCATGTTAATCAACCCAACGCGAGTATGGTTGGTAATGTTGAAGCTTTACCAATTTCAGGAAGTATACACGGAGGCTATCGTTTTATTATTAGCGCAAGAGGTTCAGGTAAAACAAAATTGGAAGAGTTTGTAAGTGCCAGTATCAACATCCGCGGTGAACAAAAATATGGTCAGTTGGATGTAGGTGCGTATTATTTTAAATCGTTTGTTAATGTTGGCTTGTGGTATCGCGGTTTACCATTTAAAACTTATAAGCCCGGTTATTCAAGCCGCGAGAGTATTGCTTTGCTTGTTGGTTTGGAGGTACCTGATAAGAATTTTCGAGTAGGTTATAGTTATGATGCAACTGTTTCTAATTTAAAAATAAACAATACACAAGGTGCGCACGAAGTTTCTATTGTTTACGAAATAGCCTCAAAGCGTAAGCGTAATCGTAAAGTGTTGGTGAGCTGCCCTAAATTCTAAATTCAAAATGTTATTTAAATGATCGATCTAAAATCTTCAACAGGTAAACTGGCTTTTAAAAAAAGCTTGAAAGCTGAATGCATTCAATTAATTGAACAACGTATTAAAAATGCAAAAGTAGCAATTGATAACGCACAGGAAGCCGCTAATAGCAACGATAAAAGCACAGCCGGTGATAAGTACGAAACATCACGTGCAATGGGGCAATTAGATAGTGATATGAATGCCAAACAATTATTTGAAGCTGAACAGGAATTGGTTGCTCTTGAAAAAATTGATGTTTCTATGGCAACTGATGAAATAAAAGTTGGTTCAGTTTTTGAGATGTCGGGGTTATTATTTTTTATTGCGATTGGTTTAGGTCCTGTAAAAATTGAAGATAAGCGCGTGATGGTTGTTTCATCAAAATCACCTTTTTATGAAAATATTAAAGGCATGAATGCTGGAGATACCTTTGAGTTTCAGGATAAGATGGATGAGATAAAGATGGTGTTTTAATTCAGGTGATTAAACACAGATGACGTGGGTATAACTGATTTGCGCTGATATTTTTAATCTGTGAAAATCTGTACGATCAGTTTCCTCAGTGTTCCATCACGAAATTCTCATCAACACCTCAATCGTTTTCATTAACATCGCATCATCAAAATCTAAATGCGTTACCATTCGAACGGTGTGTTTACCAAACATAGATACTTTTATACCATTATCTGATAATTTCTTTTCGAAGGCTTCGCCGGTAATTATTTGAGATCGTAAATTAAAAATAACAATGTTGGTGTAAACGGGTAAAACTGATTCTACATATGGCAATTTACTTAGCTCCTGCCCTATTTTTTTTGCGCGGGCATGATCTTCTTTTAAACGGCTCACATTATTTTTTAATGCGTACAAGCCTGCGGCAGCCAATATTCCTGCCTGACGCATACCACCGCCAAAGATCTTGCGAACCTTACGAGCTTTTTTTATGAACTCTTTTTCGCCCAATAATAGTGAGCCAATTGGCGCTCCTAAGCCTTTTGATAGGCAAATGGAAATAGAATCAAAATACTTTCCGGTTTCTTGTGTTGATTCGTTTGACTCAACCAAAGCATTAAAAATGCGGGCGCCATCTAAATGCAATTTTAAATTATTCTTTTTACACAGTTCGGCAATTGGTTTTATTTGTTCAATTGTATAGTAGCTGCCTCCTGCTTTATTCACGGTATTTTCAAGCGATACAAGGCTCGTGCGTGTTAGCCAGTCAAAATCTAAATTTATGTTTTGCTCAATTAATTGTGGAGATAGTCTACCCTCATATCCCTGCAATAATTTTGCCTGTACACCCGAATTGAATGAAATACCACCGCCTTCATAGTTATAAATATGTGAATTCACATCACATAATAGTTCATCACCGGGTTGGGTGTGTACTTTAATAGCAATTTGGTTAGTCATTGTGCCACTCGGGCAAAACAAGGCCGCTTCTTTACTGAACAACTTTGCAGAGTAATTCTCAAGTTCAATAATAGTAGGATCTTCTTTAAACACATCATCGCCCACTTCAGCGCTGAACATAACATCCAGCATGGCTTTTGAAGGTTTTGTAACAGTATCGCTCCTCAGGTCAATGATCTGCATATTAATATTTCCAAAGTTTCATTAATTTCTGTTTGAACCTTTCTTTTGGTAAGAAGTTATGTTCCAGATCCACATTCATTGGTACAGGTGTATCTAAACTGCCTTCACGCATTACCGGTGCATCTAAATAATCAAAACAATTTTCAGTAATTAATGAGGCTATCTCTCCTGCTATACCACCCGTTAAAGTGTCTTCATGCATTACAATTACTTTACCTGTTTTTTTAACTGATGCGTAAATGGTATCAACATCCAAAGGTGCTAATGTTCTAAGGTCAATCAGGTCTGCACTCATATCAGGATTTTCGTTCAACGCTTCAATAGCCCAATGTACACCAAGGCCATAAGTAACAATGGTTAGATCACTGCCTTCTCTTACTAAACGCGCTTTACCAAATGGAATGGTATAGTAATCATCCGGCACATCTTCATTAATGCTTCTGTATAATGCTTTATGTTCAAAATACATTACCGGGTTCTGATCTTCAAACGCCGTTAGTAAAAGTCCTTTTGCATCTGATGGAAAAGCAGGATAAGCAATTTTTAAGCCCGGTGTTTTAAAGAACCAGGCTTCGTTACTTTGGCTGTGAAATGGACCGGCAGCAACCGCAGCGCCTGTTGGCATACGCACTACAACATCTGCATGTTGCCCCCAGCGGTAATGGCTTTTTGCTAAATTATTTATGATCTGAGTCATGCCTTCACTTACAAAATCGGCAAACTGCATTTCCACCATGGCCTTATGCCCGTTAATTGAAAGGCCGAAGCCTGTTCCCAAGATAGCGCTTTCGCATAATGGTGTGTTTCTTACTCTTCCTTTTCCAAATTCTTCAACAAAGCCTTCGGTAATTTTAAATACACCGCCATAATCTGCAATATCCTGTCCCATTAAAACCAGATTAGAATGTTTTTGCATGGCTAATTTCATAGCGTTACTAATAGCATCAATTAGTCGCATATTGGTTTTGGTGCCGTTTGCTGGTGTTGTATCCTGAATAGAAAATGGTTTAAATAATTCTTTTAATTCTTTTTCGGTATCGGGTTTTGGATTTTGTTCTGCAAAAGCAATTTCCAAACCTTTTTCAATTTCCTGTTTTATTTCTGCTCTTGTTCTTTCAATTAATTCCTCAGTAAGAACACCTTCGCTAATTAAAAATTTCTCAAACGTATTTACAGGGTCTTTTCTTCCCCAAACATCAAACAACTCTTTAGGAACATATTTTGTACCACTGGCCTCTTCGTGCCCACGCATACGAAAGGTAACGCATTCTAAAATTACCGGGCGGGGATTTTCGCGCATGCTTTCAGATAAATTTTTTATTGTTTCGTAAACCTTTAAAACATTATTACCATCAATACTTACCCCTTCTATACCATAGCCAATAGCTTTATCGGCAAATGATTTACACCTGAATTGCTCATTGCTTGGAGTGCTTAGTCCGTAACCATTATTTTCAATTACAAAAATTACTGGTAAGTCCCAAACAGCAGCAGTATTAATGCTTTCATGAAAATCTCCTTCGCTGGCACCGCCATCACCACTAAATACAACAGTAACTTTTTTCTCTTTTCTTAGCTTGCTGGCTAAAGCTATACCATCAGCAACGCCTAACTGCGGGCCAAGATGCGAGATCATTCCAACAATTTTATACTCGTTGGTACCAAAGTGAAATGAGCGGTCGCGCCCCTGAGTAAAGCCACCCGGCTTACCCTGGAACTGTGAGAACAAACGATTTAATGGAATCTGGCGCGTAGTGAATACGCCCAAATTACGGTGCATTGGTAAAATATATTCATCTTTTTCTAAAGCAGAAGCTACACCAACAGAAATTGCCTCTTGTCCTATACCACTAAACCATTTGGCAATTTTACCCTGGCGAAGAAGTAATAACATTTTCTCTTCTATCATTCGGGGCTTTAAAATATTTACATAAAGTTCTAATAAAGTACTGTCTTTATGTTTCTTGCGGTCAAATTTAACGGGCATTTCGGCGGTGATCATCATTCGGTATTTATGCTTTAGTTTTTTTATTTAATAATACATTGAAACCAAATCCAATGTTAAACCAGTTCATATTAGCGCGGTTGCGTGTATCCTTTACTTCCTGAAAATGATTAAAGCGCGGCGCTTTAGGATCGAATCTGTAGAATAAAGTTGTGTGGCTAAACATCAACGAAAAACTCAATAATTTATCTACCTGGAAATTAACTGCAAACTCCGGTTGAACAAATGGCGCTGAAAAATCCTGGATTACATATGGGCGGTTGGCCAGGCTCGTATCTGCATTTACGTTAAAGTAATTGTTTAGCATTATGCCTGAATTTAAAGCAAAAGTCACATAGCCTTTATCTGAAAAAAAATTATCATACCCCAATTTAATAAATGGGCTGTTCATCATCAATCGTGTGTTGTAAGGAACATCGGCGTTGAAATATTTAAATTTTAAAAATTTATTATTTTGAAACTGAGAATTTTGAAAACCCACACCTACAAAAAAATTACTGAATAACCGAAGGTTTACAGATAAATTGCCCTCATAAAGCCCTGCAAAACAAGTGCGAAATGACTGGCTGCCAATTACCCTTGGTATACCAATGTTACCTCTTATGGTTACCAAAGCATTTTCCTGTCCTTCTTTTTGTGCAAGGCCACAAAGGGATAAAAGTAAAGCGAATACAATAAGAGATCTTTTCATTTAAACACTAAATATATGGCTTTATTGGTTAAGCTAAAATACTAAAAAACCTTAGTTATTAACGCTTTTAGGCTTATTAAAAGTGTGTTAGGTTGGTAATTATTTTGGTTGAATTGTAAAACAAATAGTAATTTATAGCTCTTAAAAACATGAAATTTTCTATAAAATCATATGTGCTTCTTTTAATTTTGGTTTGTAATGGTTATTACACTCAAACACAGCTTCAATCCAAGCGCACTAACTTTTTATCCGATAATATAAAGTACAGTGTTTTAGATTCGATAGTTGAAAATGCTGTTATTGATTTTATTCAAGATCCGCAAAATTGTGGATTTAGTATTGGTATCATAAAAGATACTTCGGTTTATTTTTATAATTATGGTGAAACCGTTAGAGGCAATAATGTGATTCCTAAACAAAATACGATCTATGAAATAGGTTCTGTAACCAAAACATTTTGTGGTATATTATTAGGCTATGCTATAACAGAAGGAAAGGTAAAGTTAGATGACGATATTAGAAAATATATGCCCGGCCAATATCCAAATCTTGAAACAAATAAACAAGCCATTCAAATAAAGCACCTGGCAAATCATAGCAGCGGTTTGCCCGTAATACCTGAAGATATTAGATCACAAACAGACTTTGATTCTCTTAACCCCTATAAAAATTACGATAAAGCTAAATTATTTGGCTATTTGCGTACAGCAAAGCTTAGTAGCGAACCTGGTGAACTATGTCAATACTCAAATACAGGCATGGCACTATTGGGTATTATTTTAGAAAATGTTTATAACAAATCTTTTGAAGAATTAATAAAAGAAAAGATTTGCAATCAAAATAATATGAATAATACTACAATTAACTTAAATGAATATCAATTACCAAATTTTTCCCAGGGTTACAATAATAATGGAACTATAATGCCGCATTGGGAGCTTGGTGCTTTTAGGGCAGCAGGGGGAATAAGATCGTGTACAAACGATATGGTAAGTTATTTACGTTACAATTTGATGGAAAAAGATGCGGCGGTAAAATTAGCACATATATCTACTATTAATAAAAACTCTAATATTGCGCTTGCCTGGCATATTATTAATACAAAATACAATAACGAGTTGATGTGGCATAATGGAGCTACTTATGGTTTTAGCAGCTTTTGCGGTTTTATAAAAGCAAAAAAAGCAGGTGTAGTGGTTCTTTCAAATACATCCTTCAATATTGATTTTATAGGACTTTCAATTTTAAAATACCTTCAAAAATAAGGTATTGAATATTATTCCAACTTATATATCTCCATTATATTTTCAAGGATCTTTGGGAAATCGATTTTAAGATCTATTAATTTCCCGGTATGAATATCAAATACCCAGCCGTGAACCATTAATCCTCTTTCTTTATAGGCCTGTTGAACTGCAGCAGTTTTAATTAAGTTTACACATTGTTCCTGCACATTTAATTCTACCAAACGGTTGTAACGCGCATCTTCATTGGCTATTTTATTTAGTTCATCTTTATGCAAACGGTAAACATCTCGTATACTTCTTAACCATGGATTTAAAATGCCCATATCGGTTGCCTGCATAGCAGCTTTTACACCACCACAGCTATAATGCCCGCAAACCACTATATGATTTACTTTCAAATGTCTTACGCCGTAATTAATTACAGACATAACATTAAGATCTACATTGTTTACCATGTTGGCAATATTCCTATGTACAAAAGCTTCACCGGGCCCAAGGCCCATAAGATCTTCTGCGGTAACACGACTATCTGAGCAGCCTATGTATAAGTATTCGGGTTTTTGGCCTTTATCAAGGTTTGTGAAATAATCCTTGTCAAGTGATAATTTTTCCTGAACCCATTTTTCGTTATTCTTGAATATATTTTTTATATCTGCCATAAACTATTTTTTGGAGATTTAAAATTACTATTTTAAAAATAAACAAAAATATTTTTTGATACAATCTTTACAATAATTATAAGTTATTTTTGATCTTTGAATTTAGTGATGCTATTGCCGAAATTTATACATAGGTTTTTTAAAAAGCGGAGGATGATTGACTTTTACAGTAAATTTATTCAACCCAACGATCTTTGCTTTGATGTAGGCGCAAATATTGGCGAAAGAACGGAACTGTTTTATAAGCTCGGCGCAAAAGTAATAACGTTTGAACCTCAAAACAGTTGTTTTGTGATTTTGCAAAACAAGTTTTCTGAAAATAAAAGTATTACACTATTGCCTTTTGCTTTAGGCAGGGTTGAAAAGCAAGATGAACTGCTTATTTGTGATGAAACAAACGAATGCTCAACACTTTCGCAGAATTTTGTTTCTGTATATTCTAATTATTCTAATCTGCATTGGCAAAAAAAAGAAAAGATCCAAGTAACAACACTAGATAAAGTGATTGAAAAGTACGGATTACCAAAATTTATAAAACTGGATGTTGAAGGTTATGAATCGGAGGTATTAGCGGGGCTAAACCTTAAAGTAAAATATATTGCTTTTGAATTTAACAGACCATTAATAAGCGACACGATCTTATGCCTTGAAAAGCTTAAAGAAATAGGAAATTGCAGGTGTAATTTTATTAAATATGAGTTTATGGAACTTGCTTTAAAGGATTGGATGCCAATTAAAGAGTTTACCAAAAATCTAACTAAATTAATAGGGGAAGATGTTCTTACAGGAGAAATATTTATTGAGTTTGCTTAATTTTTATCTTCCCGCTTTTATAAAGATCCAATGCTTGTTTTAAAATAGTGCGAATGGTTTTTACAGGTATGTCTTCAGCGGGATCGAACAGTATGATCTTCATACGTGAACGTTTTTCCTGAATAAGTTCTTTATGATTGATATGTTTTCCTTCGACTATTCCAATATACGGCAATCCGGTCTTCTTTTGAGTCCATAAATAGCAGAACATTTTTCCCTTATAGCAAAAAAACGGCATGCCATATTTTAAGGTATGAGTAATATCCTTATCATACGAAGTAATAATATCACGCAAAACCAGTAAGCAACTTTTTGCTGGCTCTACTTTCTTTAAATAAAAATTATCAAGCTCACTTAACATGTATTTAAAGATAGTTTTTTTATTTCACAGGCTCTCTTAAAATTGTTTTTAGTTTAGCGGGCTCTGTTTTTCTAAAATCAGATAAATAGATCTCGTGATGAAGGCCATTCTTTAAAAAATTATGTTCCTTTATAAATTCTGTCATAATCAGTAATGTTTCGTGCTCTTTATCAAATGGACCAATATGTAGCATTTGCACAACTTTACCTTCTTCCATTTTAAATAATTCAATCAATTTTGCTTTTTGGATCCATTTTTTCTCAAGCACTATTTTAATTGCAGAATCAATGTCTGCTTTGCTCACAAACTCTGGCAACCGAATTAACAAGCGGTATTCCCACTCGCTTCTGGGTATTAATTTTGGTGAATCAGAAATAGAAATGTTTTTGTATTTTTTCTCATCAAACCACCATAAACCTTCCAGCTTTGCTACAACAAAATCTTTATTTAGTGCTTTAAATGAAAATTTTATGGTGTAAGCAACCGAATACAACGCTTCAATATTTTCGGCAAATAGTTTATCAGATGGATCTCCTTTTCCTGTAATGGAAAGGTATTGAGCGGTGTCTATTGTTACTGCTTCAGGCTTTGTTTTAGCGGTATAATAGCTCTTATAAATTTTTGTAAGATCTAATTTTTCCATGTTTAAAGCAATAAAAAAGCAGATGCTAATTTCTCAGCATCTGCATCGTTTCTTATTCAAAAATTATTTTCATCTGCGCTTGGTCCATAAGTTCCCGGGATAGGAACATTTAATAAACGCAAGAAGACACCTAACTGTGCTCTGTGGTGTATAATCTGCGAAAGCGCATGGCGAATGGTTTCCGCTTTACTATCTTTGCTATAAATTGCTTCACCATTACTTAAGGTCCAGGTTTCGTTTAATTTACTTTCATTTTTTGCAACAAGTTGCTCTTTTCCTTCTGCAAAAGATCTCTCGAACAGATCAAGAAGTTCTTTGGTATTATTTATTACTTCAGGGTTGTAAGGAGCTGTTGCAAAATCAAGTCCTTCGGTTGTAAGGGCTAATTTTATCCAGGTTGGTAATTCTGCAATATGAGTGGCAAGGCTTCTAATACTCATGCTTTTTGGATGTGGTTTCCAGTCATATTTATCATTTGGTACAATTGAAAGCATTTTTTTTGTTGTTTTGCTTTCTGCTTCCAGTTCTTTAAGGAATACATTGATCATTGTCATGTTTTTTAGTTTTTAATTGGTTTATAATGCAAAGTAAGTTTGGGTAAGTGACAGCATTATGTCAGCAGTAAAAAATAATTCTATTTTAAGGCAATAAAAATTTCAACTTCGGCATTTTCAGGGTCCTTTGCTTTTGGTCCATAGATCTCAAAATCTGCAGTAAAAGCTCTGTCAATAGGCGCATCCCAGATCTTTAGCCACTCGTTGTATACAATTCCATCTGAGAGTTTTCCTTGCGCAATAAATGGTGTGTAATTTGTGGTGGCAATAGTTTTTCCAACCATCCCTTCAGGAATGTTGTTTAAACTATCTACCTTAAAACCAAGGATAGTTGTATAAGGTTGTGTATGATCTTTTACATAATCGGTATAAATACAATATATATCAGTACTTTTTTTATTACCGATCTTTTCTGGTACATTTTCTGCAAAAAATTTATTCCATAATAAAGGAATATCTTTTGCCGCCTGGCCATTCTCGTTCGTAGTTCTTACCGAGATACCAATTACACTAAATTCTGAGATTTGTTTGTTTTTCATAGTTATTCGTTTTAAATTATAAAACAAAGTAACTATGGCTAAGTGACAAAGGTATGTCAGCAGTAAAAAAGTTATTTTTTTGAAATAGCCAAGGCTATTTTTTTAACATTATCTTTAAGGGTTTGTGGAGTGATAATATCCGCAGAATCGCCAAACATCATGTACCAGCGGGCAAAACCCTCGAGTGAACAGGTTAAAAAGGTCATTTCGATCTTATCGCCCATTTCTTTTTGTGAAACGAAGCCATTATAATATTTTTGATCACCAAGATAACTTATAATATCTTTTTTCACCGTCATTACAACTGTAAACAATTCTTTTTCTTTTGTGATCTGTTTTAAGAATGCCTTTAAAGTTGGATGCAATTTACTGAATTTAATATCAGTTACTTTTATTCCAGAGATCCGGTCAATTCTAAAATTGCGATAATCGTTCCTTAGCTGACAAAAACCAATCAAATACCACTTATTGCCCTGGTAATATATGCCACAAGGTTCAACATTACGTTTAGTGTCTTTTTGATTGTGATTAGCAAAATAATTTATAGAAATAATATTTTTTAATGAAATGCTTTGTAAGATCGTTTGAATGTGATTGTTTTCTTCACCTTTAGGTAAATAAGGATTATCTATAACCTGTATATGATCTTCAATATTTTCTAGATAATCTTTTTCATTATTTCTAAGTACCGATCGTACTTTGAACATGGCCGATGTGTAAGCAGTTTTTGTTGAAGTATCGGTTAACTTCTCTACCAATTTTTCAGCTGTTAAAAAAGCCGTAGCTTCTTCTAACGTAAACATAACGGGTGGCAGTTTATAGCCATCCATAATAGAATAACCAACACCTGCTTCTCCAATTAAAGGAATACCTGCCTCTTCCAGAGTTCGTATATCGCGATACACAGTGCGAAGGCTTATTTCAAAGCGAGAAGCAATGTCCTGCGCTTTAACAACTCGTTTAGATTGTAATTGAATTAATATATTAGCGACCCTGTCAATTCTATTCATTGCCTGCCAATTTTGAAAATGAGAAAATTAATTTTTTAACCTGTTCTAATGTTTCATTGTCCGTTATCATTGCATCAGAATTAATTTTTGTTTGCGCAAACGAAATTAAAAGTTGTGTATCATCTGTAATATTACATTCAATTATTTTAAGAGTTTCTAATAAAGAAGCATGTGCTTTTTCTCCCATTGATGATGCTGTGATCAAAGCAACAGGTTTTTTTGAGAACTCAGCAGAAGAAACTGTCCAGTCGATAGCGTTTTTTAGAGTGCCGGGCACTCCCATTGCATATTCAGGTGTACAGATCAAAACACCATCCGCTTGTTTTACTTTTTTTCTAAATACTGAAATAGTTTGAGGTGCCGGATCTATATCAAGATCAGGATTAAATTGTGGAAGATTGGCTATTTCATTAAAGATCTCGATATCAAAAATATCTTTTGCGAGTTCTTTAATGGCATAAATAAGATTTAAGTTGGTAGACTTTTCCCGCGTGCTTCCTGAAATTGCCAGTATACTTTTTTTGATCATAATATCCGTTTAAAGATACTATGTTTCAATTACACAGCAAAGAATACAAAAACAAAAAAAAAATTAATTAGTAAATGATCAGCTTTTGTGTACTTATTACGTTATTATCAGAGGTGATCTTTACAATGTAAATTCCTTTTGCAATATTATTGGTGCTAAGCGTTAATGATCTTGAAGTAAAAGAAACAGAACTTATGATCTCTTTGCCATCGATTGCAATAAGAGAAACTTTACTGTTATTTACAGTTGCTTGGTTCTCAATTAAAATAGTTTCGCTTAAGGAATTATAATATATATGATAATCAGAAATAACCTTATTAATTTCTTTAATGCCCACGTAATCTAAAAGATCAAACGACAGAACGCCGCCCGCAGTTGATTGGCGCATGGTTGACGCTGTATGATTTTGTTTGTTCACTCTTATTCTTATATCACCATTATTTGCTAATGAGCTTGAAACGTAATAATTAAAAGAAAGATCTAAACCAATAATGTATGAATGAATGGGCTTGTTTGAAAAAGGGATCTCATAAACCAACGAATCGTAATTGAATGCTGTGTTATCACTGGCAAATAAAATGGCGTAATCCTTAACTGCATCCTGGTGATATGAACCATAAAAATCTGATACCACTACCCTGCCATTGTCTTTATTTAATGATACAACATTTAAAGGAGACGCCGCGTTTGGCGCTGTTGATACCAGGTGCATAAAGTAATCTTTAGCTTGGTTGACATTATTATTTACCCGGATCGATTTTCCGAATTTTACTACATTTTTATTAAGCGGATATGCTGTATGTACATAGGCGGTTTTTTGTGAATTGGAATAAAAACTGTAAGATGAATCGTTGCTTAAAGTTGGATTACCATAAAAGCTAAAACCAAACCATTTTTTGTAAGTAGAATTTGTTGTTTTTACAATATCATAAACTGCGATTTTATTAATGCCGGGAATATAAAAGAATTGCCTTTGGTTTTCGTTCACATTATTAAATGTAACAGTGCCCCGTTTAAGATATATTGGTGCAGAATTGCTCCATAAATAAGAGTACTCATTATTAAGATCCCTGCGCACATTTGTACTATGCTCTGCATTTATGTAATCATTAATTGCATACATTTCAAAATTATTCATTTTTTGCACATGAATACAGTTGTGCATAGAGTCCATTCCTTCAATTCCTGAAGAAGTAAAAATATTCTTATCTACAAGCAGCCAACCGTGATCATAAACAGAAAAATGTCCTGAGCCATTATGGGCATGATCACCATACCTTGCTCCGGCCCTGTAACTTACCCACTGACTGTTTGCGTTCCAGCCGGTACGACGGATAAATTGGTCTGTTCCGCTTGTATCTGTATATAAATAATTGGTTTGATATACTGGCTGTGTTCTGTAATCAAGCGGTGTAATTTCTTTATTTGAAAATAAAAAAGGAAACCATCTGTAGGCTGTTACAGCAAAACTATTAAAAGGTACTGTTTCGTTAGCATAGAATAATGCCACCTGTCTTGATGTGGCATCGTTCGAATAACTCGAAATAAGGTCAGCTACCAGTCGGTGATACTCCCACAACTCTCCAGTTGATTCTCTTGCCCAATCACCTTCCGGTAGCATGTGTGTTAAATTTGGTAAGGTTGCGTACGGTAAAAATTTTATAGCGTCTTCGTCGTAAGTTGTATTTACAAAATGATCGATATTATTTTTTGAACCTGTTTTAAATATTGCCAATGCTTTTAAATAATTTATGGCGTAGCCTGCACCGTAACCCCAACCTTCGTTGGCATCACCATTTTTTAAACGTGTGTTTGCAAAATTCATTAAATACGGACGAATGGAATCAGAAGTTTTTATGAATTTTTTAGCGTTAACCGAATCTTCTGAATGTATGGCAAAACCAAGATGAGTTAAGCCTGCGAAATGACCCATGGTGTAATTGTTTCCTTCAAAATAATATGGACTGCCCCATATGCCATAAATATTTGGCTTTGTTCGGATCCAGTTACCCCAATAAATTAAACGCGTTCTTACATTGGATCTGAAAGGTTCAGATAAATATGTGTATAACCAATCATAAAGCATAGCTGTTTCGGCAAGTGTACTCCGCGATTCAAATCCTGAATCGTAATACATTGAACTGTCTTTTGTATGCTTAATAAAATATTCTTTAAAAATGCTTACCGCAGAATCGCGGTGCTGTGTATTACCACTGGCATAAAAAGAAAGCGCTTTCATAATAGCATATTGCTGGCCTTCGTAAACTGTGTTCATTATTTGAGTAGAGTTTAATGAACTAATAGCGCTGATGCGGGTTTGCAGCTGTTGCCATTCTGTTGTATTAGCAGCGGCGCGACTTTGAAGTTTTATTATTATCGATGAATCTAATAAAACCCGTGGATGGAATTTTTTAACTGCAATATAGGATTGAGCTTGTATAAAATTAACGGTGATCAGAAAAGCTAAAATAAAGAGTAGTTTTTTATTCATAATACTTGTTTTTAGTTTTATTATTCGGGCTTAACCGCGCTTACTTTACCTGATATTATTAAAACGCAATTGGCTTTTATTTCTTCTGCTTTTATTTTATCGGTTGTCCAGCCCATTGGATAATAGATTATTTTATTTAAATTATCTTTTTCTACCAATAAAAATTCCGCTAAAAAAAAATCCCTTAATGCGCCATTTGTTTTAATAACCTCAAAATAGCGTTTTGTTTTATTATTTTCAAATTTTGCTGTAAACAAGCTTTCCATAGCTTTTCCTTTGTAAAGAAGGCTTTTCTCAACTTTTATTTCGTTTGGGTTTGTTATGTACTGCAATCTTTTGATATTGCCTGCATTTAAAGTAGTTAGTGCCAGGCAAAAAAGTAAAACTATTTTTTTCATGGTTGATGGATTGAGTATTTATTCTTTGATTATTTTTTTTGTGACCGTTTTTTCATTCATTCCTATCCTGATAAAATATATGCCTTTTGGTTGTTTGCTCATATCTATTTCCTGGTTAGAAGTTATTATATCTGTGTAAATAAGAGTACCTAATAAATTATATAGTTCAATGTGAGATCCTTGTAAAGAAGGTGCGAATTGAACAGTTAGTTTATCATTAAATGGATTTGGAAAAACGGTGATATCTGAAAGAGATGAGCTATTAGGTTTTATGCCTACATTTAATTCGCTCAGTTTATGAATAAAAATATCCTGACTTCCAATGGATGTTTGGTTATTGACAGTTCCATTTGGATCAAAATCTACCGTACCGGTATAACCGCCAGTTGTATAAACTGAGTTTGTATTATAAACAGCAATTGAATAGGCAGCCTCAAAATTCGAATTTCCAAAGCCCCTAACCCATAAAAAATTTCCTGAAGGATCAAGTTTTAAAATATAAATATCATTACTACCATTTGATGTTAAAGTGCTTGTGTTTGTACTTGGATCAAAGTCGGTTGTATTCTGAAAAATACCGGTCGTATACACATTGCCTTGTATATCCAATTGAATAGATAATGCTTCACATGTACTGCCTCCGGAGTTTGTGCATTTGGCCCAAACCAAATTACCCGACGAATTAAGCTTTAAAATAAACGCTTCCAATGGACCGCCAGCTACTAAATTAAAAACTCCCGCATCTGGATCAAAATCCGTTGTACCTGTAAAGAAACCTGTTAAATAGATATTGTTTGATGCATCGCTGATAATTGAACGTGCAAGATCAGAACCAGTATTGCCAATGCGCTTTGCCCAAACAAAATTGCCTGAAAGATCTAGTTTAAAAATAAAAATTTCGTCACCACCGGTAGAGGTTAATGAATAAGTACCTGCACCGGGATCAAAATCTGCAGTGTTTTGAAAATAACCTGTAACATAACAATTGCCGGTTGCATCAACGGTAACAGACTCACCATTATCAAATCCCGATTCGCCAACAGCTTTTGCCCATACAAAATTTCCGCTTGACGTTAATTTTAAAACAAAAATATCATTATTGCCTTGACCTGTAATTGAAAACACCGCGGCGCCCGGATCAAAATCGTTTACACCACTAAACACGCCTGTAGTAAGTATATTTCCATTATTATCTATCGTTAAAGACTTTGGGTCAGTATAAGAACTACCAATATCTTCTGCCCAAATAAAATTTCCGTTGGCATCAAGTCTTAAAATAAACATATCTGTGCCTCCCGTTGCTGTTAAATTGTTTATTCCTGCGTTCGGATCAAAATCAACAGTTCCCTGAAAAGTACCGGCAATAAGGATATCGCCATTTGCATCAATTTTAAGCGCTTTGCCGTATTCAGAATCTGTGGATCCGATATTTTTTGCCCATATAAAATTACCATTAACGTCAAATTTAGTGATATAACAATCAGTATTGCTTCCGCTGGAAGTTAATGTAAATACAGCCGCGCTCGGATCAAAATCTACTACATCTGAAAAAAAGCCTGTTGTATATACATTTCCGAGGGCATCTAGTGTTATAGCATTACCCTGGTCGTAACCAGTTCCACCAACACTTTTAACCCAGTCTAAATTAACCTGGGCTTTACTATTAATTGTAAGAATCAATATTAAACAAGTGCATAAAACAGATAATTGTTTTTTCATGTTGAGTAATTTTTAACTAAGTTGAGTATTATTGAGTTTTAAAATGGAACTATTTAAACAAAGCAGTTTTAAAGGGAAATACCGTTGAGATATTAAGAATGAACGTTTGACCTATTTCAAAATATAATATCTGTTAAGCCATTTTGCCCGGCATAAGATATGGCTTTGGCCTGATCTTTAAAGATCCTGATAACCTCATGTTCGCGAAATTCTTTTCGCTCATTTCTTATAACTTCTATTATCGGCCGCTGTTGAATAATTTCGTTGTTTATGCAAGTATTCAACAACGCAATAGCGCGCTCTGTAATTACTCCCGTTTTTTTTTGTTAATGGAATTGTAATAACATGAATAATACGACAATCGTTATTTAGCAAATTTTATTTTTTCATGATCGCTTTTGCAACAGGGTCAATATTCAACATACCATAATTAAAGGTATGTTTAGAGTCATTATCCAAGGTCAGTATTACTTTTTTAGCAAAAAAACTTTTGGCAACTTCTACCTCTTTTATCCTGTCTCTGGGAATGACCACAAAATCTTCAGAGCCCCATTTTACAAATAGAGCTTCTTCTATCATTCCTTTTGACGATACATCAAATTTTGCATCATATAATAACCGTTTGGTGGTAACCGTTAATTTCCCATTGTATTTTCCACCTTTTGGTGTTTCATATAAGATGGTCCAGGTATCAACCACTTTCTCGTCTGGTAACATTTCGTATTTCATTTTTATAGGTTTTAGTGATTTGTTTTTAATATTTTTTTAAATGATCTGTAATTATTTTAAATTTTCTTTGTCTTTTTATCTTATTTTATTTTCGGAATGGCTGACCTGAAAAAACAATCGTTCCTATTCATTTATCACCTCATGCTAGTGATATACTATTAAAACTTAATAAACAATATGGGGCAATTAGCAGGCGGGTTTTCATATAATTAGGTTTTTATAATGTAAAGATTGCTAATTATAAAGTCCTCATTTTTCAGTTTTAACCTGCGTGTAAATTTCAGGAACTAACGTTGCAAACCGACCTGGTTTGCATAAATTGTAGGATACTTTTTTGTTTTAATTTTTAAATCCCTGAAAACTATTATCGAAAAAGTAAATATTAATCAAGATTAATGAATTTAGAAATAACGCTTATATGATTTTATAGTAATTGTGTAATGAGCGCTTAAATATTTACATTTATATCATCAAATGATCAGATTTTTTATAATAATTGTTTTTTTAATCTTATTCTATGAGCTAAAAGCGCAGGAAGATATTACTACATTAAAAAAAGTGGTTAGTACTACTAAAAACGATTCGGTAAAATTAGAGGCATACTGGTTATTGGCAAAAAGTTACCGCCCATTTAACCAGGCTATATCCCGACAGTATATAGATACTATTCAAACAAGTATTAATGAATATAAAAAAACAAATAAGAAACTTCGCCATTACCACCTTTTATATAAAGCTAATTCTTTAACTACACTTGCTAATATTGAATTAATAAACGACAATCTTGATGAAAGCATTAAAATTAATTTGCGATGTGCAAAAATATACGAGCAATTAAATGATGAACGTCTTCTGTCAGTGTCTTTAAGTAATGTAGGCGCTATTTTTGTTATAAGTGGTAAACTTCGCGATGCAGTTATGTATCTTAAAAAGAGTATGATAATTACTCGGGATATATATAACAAATACCCCGATAATACCGCAATGCAAATATCAATGGCAGAGTCTTTTGTAAATCTCGGTGCTGCTTATTCAAAGCTTTCAAATACCGATTCGGTTTCACGTGTAGCGTATGCCGACACTTCAATTAATTTTTATGAGAACGCCTTACACCTTTATTTAAAAAACAAGGACGAAAATGGGATAGCTTTTTGTTATACCGGTATGGTAACAGGTTACAGAATGAAAAAAGATTTTAAAAGAGCTTTATTTTACGGTGATAAATCGCTTAAAATTTTCAGAAGACTTGGTGATGAAGCAGAAATGTCTCAAACTTATATAAACCTTTCGGATATTTATTTTGATACAAGAAACTTTAACAAGGTATTGAGGTACGCCGATTCGGTTGAAATGATCTGTCTCAGACACAATCTTTATGAGAATTTATTATATATCTACGAAACAAAAATGTTATCTTATGAAATACTGAAAGATGTAAAGAATCAATTGACTTATTTTAAAAAATTCAGAAAATTGAAAGACTCTTTGAACCTGATTAACAATGCCGTATCTATTGAAGAATTAAAAACACAATACGAGACTGAAAAGAAAGAGAAAGAGATTTTTAGGCTAAACAAAGATAATAAGATTCAGGATTTGCAATTGGATAAAGAATCAGAAACGAAAAACAGGTTGATCATTCTTATAATTTCAATTATGCTTGTACTATTATTATTGGCTTTATTAATTTTCTTTTTAATGAGAACGGTTGCCGAGCGCAAAACGGCTTATGTAAAATTACAGGAAAAAAATATTGAGATCCAGAATCAATCTGAAAAACTAAGTGATCAGGCAAAGATACTTTCGCGATATCAAAGTCAAATGAGTACAGGCTTTATTTTTGACGCACTTGGATCAATAAAAGGACTGGTTGTGAATGATAAAACAGATAAAGCAATACAACAACTTCAGTCATTCTCAAAATTAATGCGTGAAACACTTAACAATTCAGAAAAAGAAATCATAACACTGGAAACTGAGATCTCTTATTTAAAAACTTATCTTGAGTTTGAGAGGAAACGCTTAGATAAGAAAATTGAATTTGTTTTAGCTCTGCCAGAAGATATAGATGAGATACTACTTCCCCCGATGATGTTACAACCACTTATAGAAAATATAATTAAACTAACTAGTGATAAAAAGATAGATGTGTGCAGGATCGATCTTTTTATATCGGCTAAAAAAGAGGTATTAAAAGTAAAAATGAATTATCATATTATTTTAGATGCAGACGACACTGCAATTTATAAAATCGAGCGTACTCTTGATATGATACGTTATCGTATAGAAGTGCTTTTTAATACTTTAAAAAAAGAAATTAAACCCGATTATTTTATTACCAAATCAGAATCAGAATTGGCATTAGGCCATGAAGTTGAATTTTGTTTACCATTGATTTATAAATATTAAAAATTGAGATCTTTAAATATATATTTTTTTGCCCTTATATTCTGCCTTCTTCCGTTTTTAGGTGCAGCACAACCAAATATAGATTCTCTAAAGCAAGTTATCTCCACAGCAAAATCAGATACAATAAGAATTAAAACCTATAATCGCTTAGCTATAATTTACTCACGAAACGATGCTGATCTGGCTAAATTATATGCTGATAGTGCATTAAATGAAATAAATAATTCTGATAAAAAAGCCGGCAATATAAAGTTTTACGAAATGGAAAGATCAAGAGTTTTTTCCATAAAAGGACATTTAGCTTTTAGGTTGGGAAACTCTGAAGAATCGGTTGAATATTGCATTAAGGCATTAAAGATCTCTGAAAAATTTAACGAAAATAAAAATACCGCAAAATTGTTAAGTAATCTTGGTGCTACGTTAGGAAAGATAGGAAACAATACAGAAGCTAAGTTTTATTATACAAAAGCTTCTAAAATGAGAGAGCTAATTTACAGGGATGAGAACAAAAGTAAGCGTTCAAAAATGGATCTGGCTTCTTCTTATATTAATCTAGGAGGCGTTTTTATTGAACTTGAAAATTCTGACAGTTCTTTATTTTATTTGAAAAAGGCATTAGTATTATTAGATACGAACGAAAAAAGTGATCCGTTAGGTTTATGTTATATGTATTTAGGCGGCAGTTATCTGCAAATTAAAAACTATCCACAGGCTATTAAATATACGCAAAAAGCTATTGATCTTTACCTGGCATTAGGAATTCCTGAAAAGATCTCGTCATGTTATGCAAGTCTTTCCGGAACTTATTTTGAGTCAAAAAAATATCAAAAAGCACTTTATTATTTAAATATTGCCGAAAAGATCAATAAAAAAAATTCTTTAAACAACGATCTGTTGGATAGTTATCAGAATAAAGCACAGGTATATGAAAAATTAGGCGATATAAAACATGAGATCTTATATCTTAAAAAGCATGCCCATTTAAAAGACTCGCTTTTGGCTGAAAATCATAATGAACAGATCATTGAGTTACAAACACAATATGAAACCGAGAAAAAGGAAAAGGAGATACTAAGACTTAATAAGGATAATAAGATTCAGGAATTAGAATTGGAAAAAGAGGCGGCAACAAAGAAGAGATTAACTATTATTATTATTTCAGTTGTTTTGGTTTTACTTATATTAAGCATTTTAACTGTTTTTTTAATGCGAACGATCTCAGAAAGAAAAAAAGCGTATTTAAAATTGCAGGAAAAAAATATTGAGATTGAAAATCAGTCGGAAGCTTTAAGTTGGCAAGCAAAACAAATTACAAGGTATCAAAGTCAAATGAATCCACATTTTATGTTCAACGCATTAAATACTATACAGGGTTTTGTTATTACCGGTAAAAAAGAAAAAACGATAGATCAGATAAATTCATTTTCAGATCTAATGTATAATACACTTAATAATTCAATAAAAGAAAGTTTGCGTTTGGCAGATGAAATTAAATACTTGGATAGTTATTTAAAATTTGAACAGGCAAGATTCTTAAATAAAATCGATCTTATTATAAATATAAACAATGTTGATGATTACGAATTGTCAATTCCGCCAATGTTAATACAGCCATTTATTGAAAACACACTTAAACATGGTGGCTTACAGAATATTGCAAACGCACAAATAAGCATTAGTTTTTTAAAAGAAGGTAATTATTTAAAAGTTATAATTGCAGATAATGGTATAGGCTTTAATTCAGATACAGATATTTTTAAACGCTCACATGCTATTGCCATGCTGCGCACGCGTATTAAACTAATATTTGTTACTGCGGGGAGTGAAATAGTTCCAGATTATTTTGAGATCATATCTAAACCAAAGATAGAAAATGGGACGATAGTGAAATTTTATTTACCTTTAATTCTAAAAAAATGAACTCTATTATCGTTGATGATGATATTAATTGTATTGCCGCGTTATCGGGAATAATTAATACATATTGCCCTAAATTAAATATTTTGGGAACCGCCATTAATATTGCAGATGCTGTTAAATTAATTAATACAACCAATCCTCAGTTGGTTTTTTTGGATGTAGAGATTGGTAATGAAATGGGGTTTGATCTTTTTAGGTATTTCCCATCCCCTAGCTTTGAAGTTGTATTTACTACTGCTCATGAAAAATATGCCCTAAAAGCTATAAAAAGCTCTTGTTACGATTTTTTACTAAAACCGGTAAATATTGAAGAATTAGTTACTGTTGTAGTAAAACTTGAGCAGGAAAAAAAATCGGATCCAAAACAAAATGTAAATGTACTTTTGGATAATTTAAAAGCGAAAGACCATGGATTAAAAAAGATTGCTATTCCCTCAAACGAAGGTTATGCTTTTATTGATGTTGATGATATTATTAGCCTGGAAGCAGACGGAAAATATACTAAAATTACTGCGGGTAAAGGTTTAAGATCTCTTTCAACAAAGAATATTGGCGAGTTTGAAGAATTACTTGATCCTGACCTCTTCTTTAGAACCCACAAATCGTGGATCGTTAATTTAAATCATATCCGTAAATATTTAAAAGCCGAAAGTAGGGTACTTCTTTCTAATGATACCCTGGCAGATGTATCGTCGAGAAAAAAAGAAGAGTTTCTAAAATTATTTGATAAAGCCTAAATCTTATTTGTTTTATCAACTATCAAATTCTATTGTAAATTCTGTTCCCACACCTAAGTCACTTACTATACTTATTTTCCCTCCAAGGGTTTCTACTTGCGTTTTCACCATGTATAACCCCATTCCCTTACCTTCAATATTTGTTTGAAAACGTTTATAGAGGCCAAAAACCTTATCTCCGTTTTCTTTTAGATCTATACCAATTCCATTATCAGAAAAAAACAAAACTGTTTTGTTATTTATGTAACTGCTTTTAATAGTAATTATGGGCGATACATCAACTTTTCGGTATTTTATACTATTAGATATAAGGTTATAAAAAATACTATACAAATAACTTTTTACTGCCAATATTTTTTCAGCAGCTATAAAATTTGTATTAATTATAGCACCCTCTTTTACAATTATATCATTAATGCTTTCTTTTATCTTTTGAACAGTGTCATCAAAATCTACCATTTCTTTTTTCTCTCCTATTTCTTTTTTAGCCTGAAGTATATAATTGAGATCAAGTATGGTATTATCAAGATTTTTTACAGAAGTAACAAATCCTTTTAAGCACTCTTTTCTAACTTCTTCACTTATATCAGGTCTTTCAAGCAGTGACGACAGCCCTAATATACTTGCTAAGGGCGCTCGTAAATTATGCGATACAATATATGTAAATTGCTCTAGATCTTTATTGCGTTGCGTGAGGTCTTTTGTTATCTTACTTCTTTCTTTTTCATATACTTTTAATTCAGTAATATTTCTTGCCGCTACACTTAAACCTAAAAGATTTTTCTCATCATTTAAAATCGGGTGCATACTTACAAATAACCAACTCTCGTTACCCTTATCATCAATATAAGTAGTTTCGTAACTTGTTTTTTCTACGTGTTGCAAAACAAGGTCAAGTTTACTCCTCACTTCTTCTTTTCTATAATCCGGCATAATATCAATATAGTTTATGCCTTCATGAATGCTTTTACCTGTTTGTATTTGTGCCATGATTTTTGCCATATGGTTAAACGATAAAATAGTAGCATTTTTGTCGAGCAAAACATAAGCTGTGTCTGTATTTTCAAGCAGGTTTCTGAGGTTTGCCTCAGCATTTTTTAACGCTCTCTCGGATTCTACCCTATAAGTTATGTCTTCAACAGTACCGATCATTTTTGTTGGTGACAGAGTTTTTTTGTCGAGCAGTATTTCTGCACTATCTCTAACCCATCTTATTTCTCCATTCGGTCTTACAACACGGTGTTCAATGTCGTATTTAGAATTTTCTTTAAGCGCCTGTGCTATTGCGTCAGCAACAAGTACCCTATCATCGGGGTGAACAGAATCAAAAAAATTCTTTATACTTGATTCGAATACACCTGGAGAATAACCAAAAATCCTGTAAACTTCATCTGACCATTTCAACGCATTTAGTAAATTATCTTCAGTTTCTATCAAATTCATTTCCCAACTTCCAAAATGGGCTAAACGTTGTGCCTCAGCCATCATTTTTTCGCTTTGATTAATGATTTCAAGCGTTTTTTTAGATTCAGTAATATTTTTAGAAAAACAGGAAGCGCCAATAACTTTATCGCTATCAAATATAGGTTGTAATGAAAGTTCGGTCCAAACTTCAATGCCAATTGAATTATCATACTCTTCTACTGTAAAACTTTCGCCGGCAAAAACTTTTTTATAATAAGTATCCCATTTGGTTAGCCGTTCAGTTGAAAAGCCCTGCAATTGGGTTAGGTAATCACCCGGCTTTAATATTGTACCGGTTAATAATTTTATTGTTGAAATGAAAGAGTTATTAGCCGCAATCAATTTTCTGTCTCGGCCAATGCTCCAAATCATATCGTCGGTGCTATTAATTAAGGCTTCGGTATTTCTTTTGACTGCTTCAACCTTTTCAGCGCATTCGGTATGAACGTCTTCAAGCTTTAATTCAAGGTTTTCACTTTTCTTTTCAAAAGCATTATATGTTTCATTTATTAGTTTTAGTAAAGCCAATTCTTTTTCAGAAATAATATTCAAATCAGGATAGATATCTTTGATTTGGCTATTTAATAATTTATTGAACATGAAATATTATTGAATCATTTTATAAATATATAACAGCAATATGTAAATAGCTCTTCATTAAGCTATTCTAGTAAACATATGTAAGATTTACATAAAATTTGTAAACTTTTTCTTTATTCAAAACATCCTATTTTTAATTTTTTTGTTATTATCTGTTAGGTTAATTGAATATTAAGGAATAAACTTAAAATTATTTATGACACTATAAACTTAATAATTTCATTAAATACTTATAATGATTTGAGCGCAAAGTGCGAAGTAATTTTGTACCAAATCAAAAACTCAAACATGAAAAACACTTTACAAACTTTATTATTAGGTGTGTTAACTGGCGGATCAGTATTAGCACAAACATCTGTTACAGGGCCAAGCAGTTCTCAAACGCCTTACCTTAATCCGCTTGTTGCTAACGCAACTATTACGTCTGTTTTTACTGCCACTCAAACATCAGGAAGCTACACAGCATCAGGTTTGATGGATGGTGCAGGTGCATGGGACAATGGCAATGGAACTTTCTCTATGTTGATAAATCATGAGGCCGGAAATACTGCCGGATCAACAAGGGCTCACGGTTCAATTGGTGCTTTTGTTTCAAAATGGATCATTAACAAATCTACTTTAGCGGTTGTAAGTGGTACCGATCTTATACAAAATGTAAATATCTGGAATGGTACATCATATACAACTTATAATGCAACTTCTCCATCAACGTTAGCAGCATTTGGTCGTTTTTGTTCAGCCGATCTTCCTTCTGTTTCTGCTTTTTGGAATGTATTTACAGGTAACGGAACTCCTGAGCGCATATTTATGAACGGTGAAGAAAGTGGTGCTGAGGGGCGTGGCTTTGCGCACATAGCTACAGGTGCAAATGCAGGTACCTCTTATGAGTTGCCTCGCCTTGGAAAATTCTCTTGGGAAAATGCTGTGGCTAGTCCATATGCAACCGATAAAACGGTGGTTGCAGGCTTAGATGATGCCACTCCAGGACAGGTATATTTTTATATTGGCACTAAAACCAATACAGGTAATGAAATAGATAAAGCCGGTTTAACAAATGGCAAACTTTATGGTGTAGCTGTTACAGGTTTAATTTTAGAATCAAATGCAAGCGTTCCAGCTGCCGGTACAACTTTTTCTTTAGTTGATCTTGGAAACGTTTCGTCAATGACAGGTGCTGCGTTGCAAACTGCAAGTACAAATTCAGGTGTTACGCAATTCTTACGTCCTGAAGATGGTGCATGGGATCCTTCAAATCCAAAAGATTTTTATTTTGTAACTACAAATGGCTTTACGGCTAACAGTCGTTTGTGGAGATTAAGCTTTACAAATGCATCTAATCCCGAATTAGGTGGAACAATAACTGCTGTATTAGATGGCAGCGAAGGTCAAATAATGATGGATAATTTCGGAATTGATAATTCAGGACATCTGATAATTCAGGAAGATGTAGGCAACCAGGCACACAACGGAAAAATGTGGCAATATACTATTGCAAACGATAACCTTACATTAATTGCCCAGCACGATCCCAATCGTTTTATTACAGGTGGGCCAAATTTTCTTACACAGGATGAAGAAGCTTCAGGTATTTTTGATGCACAATCGATCTTAGGTCCGGGTATGTTCTTATTTGTTGACCAGGCACATTATTCAATCCCTGCACCGGTTCTGGAAGGAGGACAGATCCTTGCTTTATATAATCCTTCAACAGCTATTGTTAATCCTGAAATAAATTTGCAAGGCAATGCAACAAATATTATTGACGGCGCAACTACAACATCCGCAGGCGATAATACAAACTTTGGTTTGGTTGGTATTAGCTTTCCACAAACAAAAAACTTTGTAATTCAAAACACAGGTTTAGGAAATTTAGTAATTACACAAATTGGTTTTTCGGGCGCTAACGCTAATGAATTTACTTTATCTGGTACCCCAATTGTTTATCCTTTAACTATTGCTCCGGCTGCATCGCAAACTATTTCGGTGCAATTTTCACCAACAGCAGCAGGTACACGTTCTGCAAATATTCATATTGTAAATACCGATATTACCGAAACATGGTATGATTATAAATTAGAAGGAAATGCTATGGTTACTACGGGTATAAACGCATATAAATCTTTAACTGAATCGGTTTCATTATATCCAAATCCAACAAAGGATTTCGCAACTGTTAAAGTTGTAAGTGAAAACTCTGGCAATGTAACAGTAAATATTTATGATATTCAAGGAAAATTAGTAAAATCTCCAATAGAGTCGCTGACAGAGCAAGGTGAGAACTTAATTTCAATAAATACCGTTGACCTTAAAAACGGATTATATTTTGTAGAAGTTACTTCTGCAGGTAAAAAAACAAGAGTTGAAATGGTTGTAAACCACTAATCACAAAATACTAAAAAAGTTATAGGCTGGGTATGCAAAGCATGCCTGGCCTTTACTGCTATATTTACAAGTACTAAAATGAAAAAAAAAGCAACAATTTTATTATTTTTTTTAACACTACTTTGTATTACTTTTTCTTTTAAAAAAGAAAGTAATGCTAATGATTACATTACTGATTACCAATCAAAATTAGCAGTATTCAAAAATAGACAATCTGTTTTATTAGATTGTATTGAAAAAAGTAATCTTTCCTCAAAAAAAGATCTTGAAAAAATAAGATATCAATTAAATAATACACGTAACGCATTAAAAAGTATTGATTTTTGGTTACGTTATTTAGAGCCAATTTCATATAAAAAAATTAACGGACCATTACCCGTTGAATGGGAAACAGAGGTATTTGAAAAATTTGAAAAACCTTATAAACGAGAGGGTGCGGGCTTAACATTAGCATCACTTTACCTGGAAGAAGAAAACATTAAAAAAGATTCACTCTTAAACCTGGTATACTCCTCAATAAAAGCTACGCAGGTTTTTAGTGCCGATTCTATTACAAATAATTTAAAAGAACACCATCACTTTTTTTTATGCAACCGATTGTTTTTATTAAATCTTGCTGCCATTTATACAACCGGTTTTGAATGCCCTGATACCAAGAAAATAATTCCCGAACTACAGGAAATGCTTATTAGCGTTGATAAAACATACGCTTCTTTTAATTCAGGATTTTCAACTACTCCCCTTACTAATAATTACCTTGGACTCTACAAAAACACAATAGCTTTTGTAAACGCTCAATCAAAAGATTTTGAACGCTTCGATCATTTTACTTTTATAAGAGATTATGTTAATCCATTATTTACGATCAATCAGCAACTAATAAAAGAATACAATGTTAGGAGTAAAAGTTATGTTGACTACTCATTGAATAAGAACAGTACTTCTATTTTTAGCAAGAATTTGTATAACGGACAAAATTCAAAAGGAATTTATTTGAGAGTAAACGACCCTAAAGTGTTAGCTGAGATCGAGAAAATCGGGAAACTCTTATTTTACGATCCAATTCTCTCCGGTAACAGTCAAAGAAGTTGTGCTTCTTGCCATAAACCAACACATTATTTTACCGATACGTTAACTGCAACTTCTCTTCAATTTGATGCAAAAAAATTCTTACCCAGAAATTCACCCTCGTTAATAAATGCTCAATATAATCATTTAATAATGCTGGATGGTAAACATATTTCCCTACAAAATCAAACAAAAGATGTCATTACAAACCCGATTGAAATGGGTGGCAATGAAACAGAGGTTCTTAAAAAGATACTAAGCTGTAATGATTACCTCGATGCTTTTAAAAATTTTTTAAAATACACGCCAACTGAAAAAGAAATAAACATGGAGCATATTACCTCTGCTATTACCTTTTATTACGGAAAATTTAGTAAATACTATTCCCCATTTGATATGGCAATAAATAATAATGAAAAATTGGATGAGTCGGCTCAAAAAGGGTTTAATGTTTTTATGAGTAAAGCTCAATGCGCAACTTGTCATTTTGCACCACAATTTAACGGTGTAAAACCGCCATATGTTAGCTCCGAATTTGAAGTTTTGGGAGTGCCAAAAGATACCGGTTTTACAGCTTTAAGTTTAGATAAAGGCAGATTTGGTATTAATGCAGCAACAGAAACAGCAAATGCTTTTAGAACTGGCACAATACGGAATACTGCTAAAACCGCTCCCTATATGCATAACGGTGTTTTTAAAAATTTAAACCAGGTTATAGATTTTTATGATGCAGGCGGTGGTGCAGGAAAAGGGTTACATGTACCTAACCAGACATTATCATCTGACTCCTTGCATTTAAGTAAAGAAGACAAGATTAATTTACTGGCTTTTATAAATTCGCTAAACGAAAAAATTGAATTTGAAAAGATTCCTGAAAAATTACCCGCATCAAAAATAAAAGAATTAAATAAAAGAAAAGTAAGTGGTGAATATTAAAGATGTAAGAATGAAAACAGTTAAATTTATTATTTTCTCTATAATAGTTTTTATATTGGTAAAATGCCAATCTCAAAAAAAAGTAGAATACGAATTGCCTGAAGCTATGCTTCCCCACGTAAAAACAATGTATGCTGTGCAATGTGATAAAGGAAAGATACTATATGATATAAACTGCGCCAGATGCCATAACACAAATGTGAAAGGTAAACAGATTATTCCTGACTTTAAACCTGAACAGCTGGTTGGCTATGCTTTAAGAGTTAAAAATGCGCAGCATGAAAAAAATATGCCAGATACTTTGGTGAGCGAGGAAGAACTTGGTATAATTATGATATTTTTAAGCTATAAGAAAAAAAATAAGCAGTAATATTAATTTTTACTACAAAAATAGATCATCTCACCGGCGGGTAAACGATACCTGTCAACCAGCTCAGGTGAAAGTGTATTTACAAAATTATCTACCTTAACGCTGAACCCTGCTGCAGCTAATTTGTCTTTATAATCCAAACCAAATAAGCGAACATGATCTTTTTGCCAGAAATGAATTTCTCGGTCCGCTTCGCTGGTTATAGTTTTATCTTCGTAAGTATTAGCGCGCGTTGTATCTAAAGGTACCTGAAAAATTCCCCAGCCCCCCGGTTTCATTATGCGATAAAGCTCGCGCATACATTGATCAGCATCTTCAACATGCTCTAATACGTGATTGCAAAATATCACATCAAAGGTATTGTCTTCAAATGGTGCTTTATGTAAGTCGAAATGCACATCTGCTATGGGGCTGTTATAATCTCCCGTGGTGTATTTTAAATTCTTTTGCGCCTTAAATAATTTGTAAAAGCATTGCTCAGGCGCAATGTGCAACATGTTATGCGGCTTTGTGAAAAAATCTGTTTTTTGCTTAAGGTATAACCACAGCAATCTGTGACGCTCTAACGATAAGCTTCCCGGACATAATACATTTTTGCGTTTTGCTTTGCCACTGTAACCATAGGGTAAAAATTTGCGGTAAGTTTTGCCGGTGATTGGATCTTCGTAACGGTTGCCATAATATAAAACCGGGGCAAGCTTACTAAATATCAAACTTAATTGGATTAATATAGGACGGGGAATAGTTCTTAAAAGAAAATGGAACATTGCTATACTTTATAATGAAGGCTTAAAGATAGTAAAATTCCATAAACAATACTCAGATTATAGTGTCACGTCGAGCGGAGTCGAGACGCCTATAATACCTATTTAAAATTAATATGCGAACTGTTATTATTACACCTTGAACCTTCTTTCAAGGATAGCCAATCAGAGTTTATTAAAGCTTCCTTTTTCTTCCTGCTCCACTTTTTGATGCACGTCTCCCATTCGATAGCTAGATTGAAATCAGAAAAGCGTTCATGAAATTTTAGATTAACAGGTCTTCTACTATAGGTAAAAGCATCTTTATCAATTCCTGTATTATGTTCTATAATACGTTGCTCTAAGTCGTTCGTAATACCAGTGTAGTAAAGGTCGTCAGAGCATTCTAAAATATAAACATAAAGATATCTAATAACCATTGGAATTGAATTTTCTTATTAGTTTTAGTGGATGTGTCTCGACTCCGCTCGACATGACATGCATTTCTAACAATATCAAATATCAAACAACCCACCATCTTTTTTCCAGATGCTTTTGCCCAAATGTTTATAGGCTTTTTCTGTAGCTTCACGGCCACGCGGCGTGCGTGTCAAATAACCTTCCTGAACCAGAAATGGTTCATACACTTCTTCAATAGTGCCGCTTTCTTCACCAACAGCGGTGCTAATGGTACCAATACCTACAGGCCCGCCTTTAAACTTATCAATGATGCAACTAAGTATGCGATGATCCATTTCATCTAATCCATTCTGGTCTACATTCAAGGCTTTTAAAGAATAAGTGGCCATTTCAATGTCAATATTGCCATTACCTTTAATTTGTGCAAAATCGCGTACCCTGCGCAATAAAGCATTGGCAATACGCGGTGTTCCCCTGCTCCTGCGGGCTATTTCGTATGCCGCTTCATCTTTTATGCCAACATTTAAAATGTCTGAGCTACGCTGTACAATACTAGTCAAAACCTTGCTATCATAATAATTTAAACGGCTGGTAATGCCAAAGCGTGCGCGTAACGGAGAGGTTAATAATCCACTTCGGGTAGTAGCTCCAACTAGAGTAAAAGGGTTTAATTTGATCTGAACTGTTCTGGCGTTTGGCCCGCTATCAATCATAATGTCTATTTTATAATCTTCCATGGCGGAGTACAAATACTCTTCAACTATCGGACTTAAACGATGGATCTCATCAATAAATAATACATCAAAAGGCTCTAAATTGGTTAATAATCCGGCAAGGTCACCCGGTTTATCCAGCACGGGTCCACTTGTTACTTTTAAATTAACCCCAAGATCGTTAGAAATGATATGTGCTAAAGTTGTTTTTCCTAAACCCGGGGGGCCATGTAGTAATACATGATCCAATGCTTCATTGCGCTGTTTTGCAGCAGCCACAAACACACGTAAATTATCTACCACATTTTGCTGACCGCTAAAATCTTCAAAAGCAATAGGCCGTAGTGCACGTTCTATCTCTTTATCGGTTGTGTTCAGATTTTCACCGTCAGGGTTTAGATTGTCATTCATAAGATAAAGGTAAATGAAAGATCCATGGTATCTTGCTACAAATTATAGAATCAGGAAACATTTATTTTAGTTAACAATTTATTACAAGATAAGCAATAACTTAAAGTGTTTCTTTAAGTAAAAATGTTATTTTTAAATTCAAATTTGTACGATATGTTATTACAAAAAATAAAATATATGGCCATTGGTGTGGCTATGACGGCAGGTGTGGTATTACTATACAATAACCGCGATATTTTTAAGAACCTTACCGGCAGCAATAAAAACGGCGGTATTGTTAATAAGATAAACCCAGAGTTTGCCAGCTATATCAGTGCTTTTACAACGGGCTATGTTTCTACCGGCTCAACCATTAAAATTAAGTTGAGCAGCGAATTTGCCAATACAACACAATTAAATAAAGCTTTAACAGAAAAATATTTCTCCTTTTCTCCTTCTATTGAAGGCGAGACTGTTTGGAAAGATGGGCAAACTTTAGAGTTCAGGCCAAAGCAACGCTTAAAGCCCGGCCAAATTTATACTGCAACCTTCAACTTAAATAAATTGGTTGAAGTAAAAAAAGAATTGCAGGAATTTGAGTTCCAGTTCCAGGCCATTCAACAGTCTGCTCAATTGCAGCTAAATGATTTAAAGAGCTACCATTCTAATGATTATAGTTTTTACAGCTTAAGCGGCAATATCTCAACTGCCGATTTTGCCGACGCCGCTTTATTGGAAAAAACTCTTGATGCAAAACTAAACAGCAAAGATCTTACCGTTAAATGGACACATAACGAAAAAGGCACGCTTCATAAATTTGTTATTGATAGTATTGAAAGAGGAAGCTCTACCCAAAAATTAAACTTGAGCTGCGATGGCAAAGGATTAAATATTACTTATGCAGCCAAACAAAGCTTTGATATTCCTGCAAAAGACGAATTAACGCTTTTAAATGTACACGTTGTTTCTGTAGATGCTGATCCTTATGTACTGGTTAATTTCTCAAATCCCATTGATCAAAACCAGGCGTTGGAAGGGCTTATTGGCATTGATAAATTGACTGAAACAAAATACATTGTTAATAATAACCAGGTGTTAATTTATCCCGCCAATGCCAAAAGCGGTTCTTATATTTTAAAAGTTCAGTCGGTAAGAGATACTAAAGGACAGTTAAGCGAATCATCTGAACATAATATTGTTTTTGAAGATGCTAAGCCTGCTGTTAAATTTAGTGGCGAAGGAAATATTTTACCTTCCACCAATAACCTTTCTATGCCCTTTGAAACCGTAAATTTAAGAGCAGTTGATGTGAAGATCATTAAAATTTACGAGAACAACATTCTTCAATATTTGCAAACCAACGATATGGATGGCAATAATCAAATTGCGCAGGTTGGTAAAAAGATAATTGAGAAACGCATTAATTTAGGAATTACAAATCCGGCAGACTTTGGTGTCTGGAAAAAATTCTCATTGGATCTTGGAAGCCTTATTAAATCTGAACCTGGAGCTATTTACAAAGTGTATTTAAGTTTTAAAAAGGCTTACTCTACTTTTCCTTGCTTAGGAAATAATAACGATGAAAAGTTTGAGATGGAAGAAATTAAAGCACCCGAAGATGAAGATAACATTTCTTACTTTGGATATTATTATGATGAATATTCTTACAACTATGATTACGGCTACGAAGGAGAATACGAAGGTGATGGCGAAGAAAACGAGAATAGCTGGCAATTCAGAGATAATCCTTGCAAAAACGCTTATTATACACAATATGGCCGTTCGGTTTCAAGAAGTATTTTAGCCTCAGATCTTGGATTAACAGTTAAGAAAGGAAACGATGGTAGCTTTTTTGTGGTAGTAAATGATCTTGTTACAACAAAACCAATGAATGGCATTGAAATTGAAATGTATGATTACCAAAAACAATTGATCATTTCTTCAAAAACAAATTCAGATGGACAGGCATTTATTTCGCCGGGCCAAAAACCATATTTCATCATCGCTAAAAAAGACAAGCAGCGAGCTTATCTAAAATTAGATGATGGTGCAACGCTTTCATTAAGCATGTATGATGTTTCGGGTGATGCAATTAAAAAAGGAGTAAAAGGTTTTATTTATGGTGAGCGCGGTGTTTGGCGTCCTGGCGATTCATTATTCTTAACTTTTATTTTAGAAGATAAATTAGGTTCTATTCCAACAGGGCATCCTGTGCAATTTGAATTGACCAATCCGCAAGGTCAATTATACAAACGTATTATCAGCAGTAAAGGTGTTGATGGCTTTTATAATTTCTCTTGCACAACTGATAAAAATGCGCCAACCGGTTTATGGAACGCTGATGTAAAAATCGGTTCCATGCATTTTAGTAAAAGTGTGCGTATCGAATCTATTATGCCAAACCGTTTAAAAATTGAAGTGAACGTAGGTGATAATAAATTATTAATTGGAACAAAAGAAAATATGGTGAAACTGCATACCAATTGGTTAACCGGCGCCACCGCAAGAGGTTTAGCGGCTAACATTAATGTATCTTTAAACTCAGCAAGGACAGAGTTTGCAAAATATCCTGACCATAATTTTGACGATCAAACAATACGTTTTGAAGCGCAACAAATAACCATTTTTGACGGCAAGGTAGATGAGAATGGAAATACGAGCTTCCCTTTAAAATTAGATCTTGGTAAAAATGCGCCCGGTTTATTAAAAGCAAATTTTAACACGCAGGTATTTGAACAAGGTGGTGCATTTAGCGTAGACCGTTTTACGGTGGATTATTCGCCTTACGCTTATTATACGGGGATTAAAATGCCGGAAGGTGAAAGAAATTCAGGAATACTTTATACCGATAAAGAGCATTCTATTGATATTGCAACTGTTGATGCTTTAGGAAATCCTGTTTCGCGCGGTAATTTAAAATTTGAATTATATAAATTAGAATGGCGCTGGTGGTGGGATCAGTACCGGGATGAATTAGCAAATTATGCTTCTGATGATTATCATCGCAGCATTCAGCAAGAGAATTTTTCTTCTAAAAACGGTTCTGCAAAAATTAAAGTAAAAATTAAACAGAACGAATGGGGCCGTTATTTACTTCGCGTCATTGATCTGGATGGCGGACACTCATCATCGCAGGTTGTTTATTTCGACTGGAGTAATTGGATGGAGCGTGACGGCGGAAGTGATAATAAAATTATCTCTAACATGTTAAGCTTTACAACCGATAAAACAAAATATAAAACCGGTGAAGAAGTAAACGTTACCATTCCTTCTCCGGATAACGGACGTGCTTTGGTTTCTATTGAAAACGGAAGCCGTGTTATTGAAGCGCATTGGTTAGAAACTGAAAAAGGAAGCACCGTGTTTAAATTTAAAGTAACGCCCGAAATGGCGCCAAACGTTTACGTCCACGTTTCTTTAATGCAACCGCATTCAAGAACCAACGATCTTCCTATTCGCTTATACGGTGTAGTACCGATTAATATTGATGATCCTGAAACGCATTTACGTCCAACCATTAATATGCCTAAAACAATTGTACCGGAGCAAAATGTTACCATAAATGTAGGCGAAGAGAACGGCAAAGAAATGGCATTTACAATGGCTGTTGTTGATGAAGGTTTATTGGATATTACAAGATTCAAAACGCCAAATCCTCATAATACATTTTATGCAAAAGAAGCATTAGGCGTAAAAACATGGGATGTTTATAACAGCGTCATCGGCGCTTTTGGTGCTGAGTTAGAGCGTATTTTAAGTATTGGTGGTGACGGAAGTTTGTTGGGCGATGATGGCGCAAAAGCCAATCGTTTTAAACCAATGGTGAGATATTTTGGTCCGTTTAAAATTGCCAAAGGTGAGAAAAAAGCCATCACTTTTAAAATGCCAATGTATGTTGGTTCGGTTAGAACAATGGTAATTGCAGGAGAAAAAGGCGCTTACGGTATGGCAGAACAAACTACAACTGTTAAAGCACCATTAATGATCTTAGGCACATTACCACGTGTATTAAGCGTAACGGAAGAAGTAAAATTACCAATTTCTGTATTTGGTGGTGATAACGCTATTGGAAATACAACCGTAAAAGTAGAAGTGAATGGTTTACTGCAAACCGTTGGTAAAAATTCTAAATCGGTTAACGTTGGTAAAAACGATGAGCAATTGGTTGTGTTTGATATTAAAGTAAAAAACCAAACTGGTATTGCCAAGGCAAAAATTACGGCAACAGGTGGCGGCCATACCGCTACTTATGAAATGGAATTAGATGTAAGAAATCCAAATCCATACACAACAGATATTAAAGATCTTTGGGTAGATGCGGGCAAAACTATAAAAGAAACATTTAATCCTATTGGTCTGCCGGGCACTAATACTGGTGTGTTGGAGCTCTCCACTATTCCACCAATTAATTTAGATGAACGCTTAAAATATTTAATTGGGTACCCTCATGGCTGTGTTGAGCAAACCACATCACAAGCTTTTGCGCAATTATATTTAACTGATATTATGGATCTGTCTGCCGAGCGTAAAGCGGATATTGAATTAAATATTAAGCATGGCATAAGTGAGCTTCGTAAATTCCAGATGCAAAGCGGAGCATTAAGTTATTGGCAAGGATTGAATGAGGCTAATGATTGGGGTACAACCTATGCCGGGCATTTTATGATGGCTGCCGAGAAAAAAGGTTACGAGTTGCCAACAGGATTTAAATCATCATGGGTTAAATATCAAACCGGTGTAGCGCAAAATTTTGTGCCAAGCACCAATAAATATTATAATAATGATGAGCAGCAGGCTTATCGTTTGTATGTGTTGGCATTATCAAACAACCCGGTGTTAAGCGCCATGAACCGTTTGCGTGAATACACAGGCTTATCTAACCAGGCGCGCTGGTTATTGGCCGGCGCGTATGCACAGGTTGGCCAAACATCAGAAGCTGAAAAATTAATTTCTTTAGCAAGTACAGATGTTACACCATATCGTATCAATTATTACACTTATGGTTCGTCAGATCGTGATATGGCCATTATTTTAGATGTGTTATCGTTGATCAATAAAAAACAACAAGCTTTTATACAATTGAAAAAAGTATCTGACTTTTTAGGATCTAAAAATTGGTTAAGTACGCAGACAACGGCTTATGCTTTGGTAGCAGTGAGCTCTTTCGTTAAAAAATTTGGTGGTTCATCGGCTATGCAGGCACAGGTAACTATAAATGGTAAAGCGGTAAATTTAGCCGGTAAATCTACTATTGCGCAAATACCAATTGATTTTAAAAACAATGCTGCAGGAAACATCAGCATTGTAAACAATGGTAAAGGCAATTTATATGTGCGTTTAATTAACCGCGGTAAACCACCAATGGGTGAAGAAGTAGAAGCTAATGAAAATATTACAGTAAATGTTATTTATAAAGATATGTTAGGCAACAGCATCTCACCGGCAGAATTGGTACAAGGCACTAATTTTATGATGAGTGTTACCGTTAAAAATTTAGGTATGATGGGTGATATTAAAAATATTGCTTTGATAGATTACGTACCATCAGGTTGGGAAATTCATAACGCGCGTATGGATGAGAACGAAGCAGTGTTAAAGAACTCATCTTACACTTACCAGGATATTAAAGATGATAAAGTACTCACCTACTTTGATCTGAATATTAACGACGTAAAAACCTTTAACCTGATGCTGAACGCGAGTTACGAAGGCAAATACTATTTACCGGCTATTAATGTAGAAGCCATGTACGATAATAGTATTTATGCGAGAACGAAAGGGCAATGGATATATGTTGTGAAACAGGGGGCCGGGGTTGCAAAGAAGTAAGTCCGATTTGGAACTTGAATTAGAAACTCGGTACCTGTTAAGTGCTGAGATGCCGCCTTACGGTAATACTTTTTTTATAATGTAAATGATAATTGCTTTCGTTCACAAATACAGGCATTGTTTACAATATTAAAATTATCTTAATTAATTTCAATATATTTATTGGCCTAAAACCAATACATGAGATTAGTATACATTAGTTTTTTTACAGTCTTGTTCTCTTTAAATACTTTTGCGCAAGCAAAAAAAAGCACCGTTAAAGTTGAGCGTACCATAAGCAAAACACCCATAACAGACGATCAAAATAACCTGATCATAAAATTTGTTGGTCCAACCAAACAACCTGTAAAGAGCAATGTAAAAATGGTGGTTGATGAGGAAACAGTTTTTCCGGAAATGAATGAAAAAGGAATTTACATTGATCATATTGATATGGGCACCTATAAATTTACTTTTTCTGTGCCTTATTGGTACGATGCTATAATTGAAAAACTGAAAGTTAACAAAAACGAAATAATATCCATTACCATAAATTTTAATGCAAAAGAAATCGGAGCAAAATGAAAAAGATCAATTTAAATATGATTACAATAATCGCAATAAATTTTATTTTATTAGCATGTAACAATTCTAATCCACCTGTTGATCAAAAGCCTTTAACTACTGTTGATAGTATGGAAGCCTCTTTGCCGGTAGCAGATAATGTGGATCCGGATGCAAAATTTGATTTTGCTAATACGAGTTTGCCGGTAGATTACAATGATATGGTTTCTGCAAAATTTTCAAATGATAGTACGGATGATCGTTTTATAGTTTTTATTCCACAGGGTAATATCAATAAAACAAAAACTGCATTGCGTATACTTACTAAAAACGGTGCACAAGTTTACGAGCATATTTTTAATACTACTGAACTGATAAACGAATATGATATTGTTGCATTTAAGAGCGATAAAGAAATGGCAGATTATATCGTAAAAAAAGCTGATGCGTTATTGCATAAAGGTATCGTTGATCTTGATAAATTGGGCGAAGAAGATTATTTAGCTGTTGCTTCAAAAGAACAGTTTACAAACTACGATTTGTTTTTGGATATGAAAGCAAAAGGCAGAAGATTATTGAATTATACTTTAAATCTCGAAAACCATTATTATTTGGGTTATTCCGCCAGGGATAAAAAAGTAGTTACAATAATTGAATGCTGCTAATATGAATTGAAGAAAAATAAAAACGAAAATGCCCGAACTATGCCAACCACAAATAGAAACTGAAAGACTGATTTTAAGAGAGATATTGCTGCAGGATGCAGGAGCTATGTTTGAAATGGATTCTGATCCGCAAGTGCATACTTATTTAGGAAATGATCCGGTTAAAGATATTGAGCAGATAAATAACGCTATACGATTTATCAGGAAACAATACGTTGATAACGGTATTGGCCGTTGGGCGGTTGTGCTAAAAGAAACAAATGAATTTATTGGATGGTGCGGCTTAAAGTATTTTACCGAAACTATAAATAAGCACATTCATATTTATGATCTCGGCTACAGGTTCAATAAAAAATATTGGGGTAAAGGTTATGCTACCGAAGCTGCTAAAGCCTGCATGAATTACGGTTTTAATAAAATGAACTTAAAAGAGATCTATGCCATGACGGACAGCCGGAATTTAAATTCAAATAAAGTATTAAAAAAACTTGGTTTTTCATTTATTGAAAAATTTGATTACGATGGTGATGAAAGCGACTGGTTTAAAATAACTGCCAAATAATTTTTGAATTGATATTTAAAGCTCTATACCCGTGTAATAAATTATATTTTCTATTTTTTGTTAGTGTTTTTTTTTTCATGTAAGTGCCATAAAAATAGTTTAACTATTGAAAAACTAAATGTTGGCCTTTCAGGCGGAAATAATTATGCTCAAAAAAGTAACCAGGGTGGAATTGAAATTTTTGTTACACCATCTGATTCTGCAATCTCAATTCTTAAAAAACTGGATGTTTACAGCCCCTTAAAAGACCCGATAACATTGAGTGTAAAAAGAAAAAACAATTCTGTTATTTTAACCGATAAAAGTGGAAAAGAATTTGCGCTCGCATTTGCTGATAGTTCTGAAAAGAACTGTAATTATAGTTGTAAAACCAGTTTTTATAAAGAGGATAAAATATCTTTTATTTCGCATTTAGCATTTTTTCCCTACTGGCATGGCTTTTCAGCACTAGGTGGTCATCCATTGTTTATGCGCCGCCATTATTATACTTTATTGATTAAAAAGGAGGATGGAAAAAAGTTAAAAATGAGGTGGACATACAGTGTGCAGAAGTATAAAGCATATAATTCACGTCGTTTGAAATGGTCGGGCGATTACTGTGTAGATAATGGTGGTGGGTTAACTTTATTAAAAATAACTAATTAAGCTGCTGCCTCTGCTTTTACCTCCATAATAACAGCGCGGTTATATACCGGAAATTTTACTGAATTAGCAATAAAACAAAAATCACTTGCTTTTTTATGCAGTTCATGTGCCTTACGAACCATAGAAGCGTTTTGTACAATTACCTGTGGGTTGAGAACTACCTCTGTAAAATAACCGGCGCCGTTAGTGGTTTGTATTATTTTACCTTCTGCATTATCAATATAATCAACTACCACCACACCTTCGGCAGCACAAAAATGTAAGAACCATAACATGTGGCAGGCAGAAAGCGAACCTATTAAAAGATCTTCGGGATTGTTTTTTGATTTATCACCTTTGTAATTGGAGTCGGACGAACATTGAATCTTTTTCTTACCCTTGACCGAGACTTCGTGACTTCTTTCATATGAATCCTTACTGGCGGTACCTGCGCCTGTGTTACCTGTCCACTTAACAGTTAACTGGTACTGTTGTTGTCTCGTTGCCATAGTAAAAGGTTTTGTTCAACTATGATTACGGACTAAGTTTAAAAAAGTTGCAAAAGCTGAAAATTTATTTATTTAGATATTTTAGTTTTAGAGCTTTAACAAATTCAATTGCCTCTGCATCGTCCATATAATCTGAGGTTTCATCAAACTGATAAGGAATTACCAATTTGCCGGTCTTATCGGCATAGCCCCATTTACCATTGTCTTCTAGTTGCACACAAGAAAGGCCAAGTACAAAATTCCCGGCATCTGCATACAATGGTTCACAAACAGATTTGCCTTTTTTATCTACGAACGTGTATTTTCCATCAATACAAACTGGAGCCAGACCTTCTTTATAATCGCCTGCTTCATCATAATCCATTTTAAGAACAAATTTTCCGGCCTTATCAATAAAACCATAAACATCTTCCTCCCCTTCTTCTAATGCATATTTTGTAGCAGAGGCCAATCCTTCAGAAAAATCGCCGCAATAATCAAACACAAAATCAATTACGGTTTTATTATTCTTATCAATAAAACCTACCAAGGCATCATCTTTTTCTACCCAAACTAAACCTTCAGCAAATTCACCCGTATCCAAATATTTAACAGGTATTATAATTTTTCCTTGTGGATTGGCAAAACCATATTTTCCATCCTTTTCCAATTTTAAAAGACCATTTCTTTCATCTTCAATATAACTGTATTCGGGCTTTAATATAAAATCTCCTTTTGTATTGATCATGCCTCTGCTTTGATCTATCCTTACAATCGCATACCCGTTTTTAAAGTCTTCTGCATGGTCAAATTTTGCGGGAATTATTTTTTCACCGTTCTCATCTTTAAAACCAAACTTATTATTCTCTTCAAAAACGCTCCACTCCTGCTCTATTGCATAATTTGATCTTTCTTTAAGCTCAACTTTTGCTGTATAATCAATAATATCGTTTTTAGAAATATCGGGCGCAGAGACTTCATCCATTATTGTTTCTTCAACAGGAATAGTTTTCTTTTTTGGAATAATATACTCCTGTGGAATATTTACAGAAGGTTCTTCTTTTTTTACACCAAATAATTTCTTTAAAAACTCGAGCATGGCATTTATTTTATAATAAATGTAATAAAAAAGCTAATCGTTAATGAGGGACCTTATATTTAGTTTACAACTAATTTTCATACAAAATTTGCTCAAAATAAAACTTAGGCGATTTATATTTTATTAATTTTAGCCTTAAAGGCGTTGGCTTGGTAATCATAAATAAAATAACAACATACATTAAGAAGCATAAAATTAAATTTGCTTTGTTATTTATTCTGTCACTTGTGTATTGGTGGTGGCTGCCACCGCAACTGTTCACCAATTCTTGCAGCACTATTTTGTTGGATGAAAATAACGAGCTGCTCGCTGCGCAAATTGCAGATGACGAGCAATGGCGTTTTCCACAAAGTGACAGTGTACCTGAAAAATTTAAAAAATGTATTATCGCTTTTGAAGATGAGTATTTTGAATACCATCCGGGTTTCAACCCTGTTTCAATTGCAAAATCAATTAAACGAAATTTTAGTGCCGGTAAAGTAAAAAGTGGCGGAAGTACCATTACCATGCAAATTGCACGGATGATGCGCCACAATCAAAGCAGGAATTATTATCAAAAATTGGTGGAGATATTACTTGCAGTGCGAATAGAACTTTCTTACAAAAAATCATCCATCTTAAATATTTATTGCAGCAACGCGCCTTTTGGAAGTAATGTGGTTGGCTTATCAGCGGCAGCATGGCGCTATTATGGCCGTGGGCCCGAAAAATTAAGCTGGGCCGAAAGTGCTTTGTTAGCAGTACTTCCAAACTCACCATCATTAATATACCCGGGAAAAAATCATGATGCTTTAATTAAAAAAAGAAACCGCTTATTAAAAAAAATGGCCGATAAAAATATTATTGATCAGTCTACTTATAAATTATCTATAGAAGAACCATTACCTTTAAAACCTTTCCCAATTCCGCAACTCGCCTCTCACCTGCTCGGTAGGTGTATTGCGGAACAAGGAAGTTCTAAGATCTTTTATTCTACCATAAATAAAAGTTTGCAGTTGCAGGTAAACGAGCTTGTAAATAAACGCGTACAAAATTTATCTGCCAATCAAATTAACAATGCCTGTGCTATTGTTTCTGAAACTGAAACCGGCAAAGTGCTGGCATATATTGGCAACAGTTCTTCTTTAAAAAATGAACATCAGAATTATGTTGATATTATTAACTCACCCCGCAGTACAGGCAGCATCTTAAAACCATTTTTATATGCTTTTATGCTTAGCGAGAATAAACTATTGCCGGCAACTTTGCTAGAAGATGTACCAACACAAATAGGTTCTTACGGACCAAAGAATTTTAATCTTACATATGATGGTCTGGTTCCGGCCAACAAGGCCATCGCAAGATCATTAAATGTACCTGCGGTAAAAATGTTACAGGAGTATAGCACGGCAAAATTTCATACACGCCTAAAACAATTGGGCTTTAAAACCTTTACAAAACCAACCACACATTATGGTCTATCGTTAATTTTAGGAGGGGGCGAAGCTACTTTGTGGGATGTAGCCGCAGCCTATTCATCAATGGGCAGGGCTTTGATAAATTATTCAAACACAAGAAATAAATATGCTGCGGATAGTTACAGATCATTAGTTTATTTAAGGTCAGAGTTAATAAATAATAGAAACGCAACACAAAATTCAGATTTGCTAAGCGCTTCCAGTATTTGGTATACATTTAATGCCATGACAGAATTATTACGCCCACAGGATTATGTTGGGTGGATGCAATTTCTTTCGAAGAACCGTATTGCCTGGAAAACCGGAACCAGCTTTGGTTTTAGAGATGCATGGGCAGTTGGCTTGAATTCAAAATATACGGTTTCTGTTTGGGTGGGAAATGCCGATGGAGAAGGAAGACCGGAGTTAACAGGTACCGCAGCTGCTGCACCATTATTATTTTCGATATTTAATGTATTACCAAACAAAACATGGTTCAATAAACCAACAAGCGACGTAGAAAAAATAAATGTATGTAAACAAAGTGGTTATAAAGCTTCGGATGTTTGTAAAGATGTAGAAGTAAAATATTTTCAAAAAGGATGTAATAAAACAAAACAATGTCCTTATCATAAATTAATTCATTTAGATGAAACAGAACAATATCGTGTAACGAGCAATTGCTATTCGGTAGATAAAATGAAACATGTAGCCTGGTTCGTTGTTTCGCCAACGCAGGAATATTTTTTTAAGCAGCATAGTTTATTTTATAAACCCTTACCTGAATATTTACCGGGCTGTGCCAGCGATATGAGTTTACATCAAATGGATATCATTTATCCTAGAGAAAACTTTAAGATCTATGTACCAATTGATCAAAGTGGACAACGCAGCAATTGTATCTTTAAAGCAGCGCACAAAAAAAACAACGCTACTATTTACTGGCACTTGGATGGGAAATATATTGGTAGCACGCAAAAATTTCATCAACTATCTGTTTTGCCTGATAAAGGGTTACATGCATTAGAATTAACCGATGATGCGGGTGAAAGTGTAAAATGTAATTTTGAGGTGATTGATAAAAATTAAACCACATAGGGCATATAGAAATTTAAAACTATGCGTTCTATCTGGTTAAAAAAGTTGTGGCTATCCGTACTTCTTGATAAGCATATCTCCTACTCTTTTATCAATGATCAAAGTAAGGTCAGATTCTTTTAATTGTTTAAGGTCTATCCATCTTAATGCCTGGGCGCCCTCCTTTTTATCGTAATTATGAGGTGTAATGCTGATGTTAAAGTTAAGTTTGCTCTTGGCTTTAACTAAATAATAAATACTTATAACCTGGCTTTTTGTATGAAAAGCAGACGCCACAAAAAAATCAGTAGTATAAAAGTGATCCTGTACTTCAATATCAAGGTCTAATTCTTCTTTAAATTCACGAACAAGACATTCTCTTGTTCCTTCACCAAACTCAAGTCCGCCGCCCGGAAATTTTGTAATTTTATTGCCCTTAATGTATTCGTCAGATACTAAAACACTATTGTTTTCAATTAAAATACCATAAACTCTTACATTAAATTTTGTATTCACGGTTTAAATTTAAAGAATATGGAGACTATTATAAAACAATCTTATTAACGTGAAAGCGGGAGTTATTATCATTTTAAAAAGCTTCGCCGATCGTAAAATAAGGTAACACTTTTCCATCGCCAAAGCCAAAATCCATTCTAAGGTTAATTTTTTGAGCTTTATCTATCATCAAACGAAGGCCAGCGCCGTAAGTATATCGCCAGTTTTTATCATTAAACGTATCATAACGTTTTGCAACTTGCCCTGCATCGGCAAAAAGTGTAAAGCCTAATTGCCAGAATAAGTGTCGCCTATACTCGGCCTGTAACACTAATAAATTATTGTCCCTGTATCGTCCTTCATAAAAGCCGCGCATTTTCTTTTGTCCACCAAGGTTTCCCATTTGAAAAAAAGGAAGATCAGAATCGGAATAAATAGAGTATAAATTAAGTGCCAAAATATTTTGTTTGTAATGAAAATACTTTGTTACATCTAAGGCAATACGTGTGTAATTAAAAGAGCTGCCGGTAAGTTTATCATCCCTGTAAATAACAATCTCGCCAAATAGCCCACGCGAAGGATAAAAAATATTATCACGGTTATCATAAACACACACAGCACCAACACCCGATACGTAACCGCCTTTTGAGCCGGGAATATCTTTTTTGATCAATTGACCGGTTGTATCCAAATTAAATAAGCTAAAGTTATCAAAGGCATAGCGTGGCCCTATATAAAAATGCGGTGTTATTTTTTTCAGGAAAGTAATCCTTAACCTCGGAAATTCTACACCATACTTCTCAACATAATCTTTTGGCTGATCATTACCAACACCATAAAAATTATAATTGTAACGATTGTAACCCAGCTCACCATATAATTGATAATTTCGGTTTTTAAAGAACAAAAAATAGGGTAAGTATAAAAGTACCTGGTTGTTTTGGGTATAAGCAAAGCCAAGGTTAAAGCTGGAGCGGGCGGCGTTGATGCTGTCTTTCTTAAAATTAAAGGTGCAAATGCCAGCGGCACCAAAGCCCAAACGGGTTTCAGGAGTGTAAAAAAGAACGGGAAAGCCGGAGATCTTATACCTTTTTTTAGATGTTATGCTATCTGTTTGCGCGGCAACGGGGTGTACACAAGTAATTATGACAAGTAAAACCAGAAGTTGCTTTATATACGTCTTAAAACGGATCAATTATTAAATAGATTAACGCTGTAATTTTGAAAATACTAACAATTGGTAAAATTATTTAAAAGAACAATATAAATGCCGTTTTTTTGTTACTATTTAAAAGCATTATAGTTATATTAGTGGCGTTAATGGGCAAGAATTTAGTAATAATACCTACTTACAATGAAATTGAAAACATTGATAAAATGGTACATGCAGTTTTTGCATTGAACAGGGAATTTGAATTACTTATTGTAGATGATGGATCGCCTGATGGTACTGCTACTAAAGTAAAAGAACTTCAACAAAAATTCACAAATAAATTACATATCGAAGAACGCAAAGGAAAACTGGGTTTAGGTACTGCCTACATTCATGGTTTTAAATGGGCCTTAAAGCGAGAGTACGATTTTATATTTGAAATGGATTGTGATTTTAGTCACACCCCAAAAGACCTTGAACGTTTGCTGGATGCCTGCGAAAAAGGTGCGGATGTAGCCGTGGGATCGCGTTATGTAAAAGGTGGTAATGTGAGTAACTGGGATATGAAGCGTATTCTGTTATCTTATTTTGCTTCGTTATATGTTAGAATGATACTTTGGTTTAATGTAAAAGATACAACAGCAGGTTTTAAATGTTATAAACGTAAGGTTTTAGAAGCGATAGACCTTGATAAAATAAAATTTATGGGTTACGCTTTTCAAATTGAAATGAAATACCGTGCCTATAAAAAAGGATTTAAAATTGTAGAGGTTCCTATTACGTTTGTAGACCGTGTAGAGGGTGTAAGTAAAATGAGCACCAAAATCTTTAAAGAAGCCTTTTGGGGTGTGCTTCAGATGCGTTTTAATAATTAATTCTGCTGTTATTTCAACGCAAGAGAATTTTTTTCAATTAGTTTCTTCCTCCGTCAGAATGACAAAATAAATCAAACCATTATTTCACCAAACTTCCGTTTGCTCTCAGCAACTCTGTTTCTGCCACTTTTATCGAATACAAAGCATTAATGTAACGTGTTTGCGCGTCTTCTAAATTCTTTTGCGTTTCTATGGTCTCTAATAAATTGGCTTTACCGATCTTATATCTTTCTAAAGAAACATCTAAAACTTCTTTAGAGTCTTTTAAATTTTGTTTCTCTAACTCAACAATTTCTTTATTTAGTAAATAGGTTTTGTAATTAGTATATACTATTCCATCAACGGCTAATTGAGTTTGCTCTGTTAGGTACTTCTGATTAAGTGCCAGTATATTTCTTTCTTTTACCAATTTGCTATTTTTGCCCCCATTAAATATTAACCAGCTGGCCGTGATGCCACCATTTAAACCTGCCTGCCTGTTTAAAAACACAATACCTGCCTGGCTTTGGTTACGTGTAAAATTGTAGGCACCGTTCAATTGAATAAAAGGTAAATTGGCCGAACGTGCTTCTTTAATACTTTGAGAAAAGATCAATTCGTTTTGTTTGGAGATTAAAATAGAAGAGTTGCCGGTTGAAACACTTTTCTTTAATTCTTCAATTCCCGGATCATAATTTACAACAATAGAATCACTTGTTTTAAAATCAAAATCTGCAGGTTTACTTATTAGTTTATTCAGGACTGTTTTTGCATTCAGTAATTGTATCTCTAATTGAATAATGTTACTCCTGGCTTTATTCTCATCTGATTGTGACAATAAAAGATCAACCTTAGAATCAGAGCCGATCTCTAATTTTAATTTAGCAAGCTTTTTACGCTCTTCATAAATACTTAAATTTTGTTTAGCGGCTTTTATTAATTCATTTATTCGTATTATTTCATAATAGTTTACAATAATATCGTAAACGGTATTCTCCATTTGCTGTTTTAATTGTATTGCTGATAGGTCTTCATTCAACTCTAATCTCTTTTTTATGGCAAACATGCGTAAACCATCAAACACCATCCAGTTGGCATTTACAGATGCTGACAGCGCATTTGATTTTGCTCCGTTTCTGTCCTGCACAGCGCCTGTATTAAACTCCTGGTAAGAGTTTAAACTAGCTGCATTTAAACCTCCATTTAAACTAACGGTTGGCGACATACCGGCATTACCAAAATTATTTTGTGTTTTTGCAATTTCCTGGTTATTTTTTACAATTAAAACAGAATAATTTTTTTCGAGACCAATTTTAAGAGCATCATTAACCGTTAAAAGGTCTTGTGCAATTAGGTTATTACAAAATCCAAGAGCAATAAAATAATATTTAAACTGTTTCATCTTTCTTGTTTTTTTTATCTTTCACGATATATGAATACATTGCAGGCACTACAAATAGTGTCAGCATCATGGATAATAATAAGCCGCCAATAATTACTATACCCATTCCCATTCGGCTTTTTGAACCTGCGCCTAAGGCCATTGCAATTGGCAACGCACCTAATATAGTTGCAAGACTAGTCATTAATATTGGCCGCAAGCGCGCGGTAGAAGCTTCAATGGCGGATTCATAAACGCTAAATCCTTTTTCGCGAAGTTGATTGGCAAACTCAATAATTAAAATACCATTTTTGGTAACAAGGCCTATTAACATAATAAGCCCTATCTTGCTAAAAATATTAAGTGTTTGATCAAAATACCAAAGTGCAAAAAGTGCGCCTGCCAAAGCCATTGGCACCGTAAATAAAATAATGATTACTGGTTCTGAAAAACTTTCAAATTGCGCAGCCAGTAATAAATAGATCAATACCAACGCTAGTACGAAGGCAAATACAATATTAGAAGAGCTTTCTGAAAAATCGCGAGAAGAACCCGTTAAAGCAGTGTTAAAGCTATCATCCAAAACCTCTTTTGCAATACGGTTCATGGCATCAACACCATCGCCAATAGTTTTACCCGGAGCCAAACCTGCTTGTATCGTGGCAGACTGATAACGGTTGTAATGATACAATTGCGGTGGACTACTCTTTTCTTCTATGTTAATAATATTATCCAGCTGGATCATATTACCCTTATTATTTCTCACATACAGTTTGGTAATATCGCTAGGATTATCCCTGTTCTCTCGGCTAACCTGGCCCAGCACCTGGTACTGTTTATCTCCTTTTATATAATAACCGAAACGTTGACCGCTAAGTGCGAGTTGAATAGTTTGTGCTACATCTGCAATAGAAACACCTAATGTTTTAGCTTTATCCCTAAGTATTTCTATATTAAGTTCAGGCTTATTGAATTTTAAATTTGCATCAACAGTTCCGCCAAAGGTGGGATCTTTTCCAGCCAGTTCTAAAAACTTTGGAAGTTTTTCTCTAAGCTTATTGAAATCGTTTGTTTGTAAAACATATTGTATTGGCTGGTTACCTTTTGGGCCGCTGCCCGAAGAAATGGACTGCTCCTGAATAACAAACACCCTTCCTTCAGGAAATATGGAAAGATGTTTGCTGATATACGCTGCAATATCTGCCTGTGATCGTTCGCGCTCATCGGCAGTGCTTAATGCAAGGCGTACAAAACCTGTATTAACTGCACCTGAGCCTGCAAAGCCAGGAGCTGTTACTGTTAAACAAACTTTTTTTTCAGGAACTGAATCGGTAATAAAGCCAGAGAGTTTATCCATTAGGGCATCTGTTGCTTCAAAAGATGTTCCTTCAGGTGCTGTTACCTGTAATCTTAACCAATTACGGTCTTCAAGCGGAGAAAGTTCATCTTTTAACTGGAACCATAAAAATACAATAGATACAACCGATGCTGCAAAGACAATAAAGGCCCACCATCTTTTTTGAAGAAAACCGGTAACTGTTTTTCTGAACCAATCATCCAGGGCAACAAAATATTTTTCTGACCATAAATAAAATCTGCTTTTTTTAGTAGGATCTTTTCTGACAAGATTAGCATTTAACATGGGAGTTAATGTGAGTGATACAAAAGCAGAAATTAATACCGCGCCGGCTATTACCACACCAAACTCTCTAAATAAGCGGCCAACAAAACCTTCTAAGAATATTACCGGCATAAATACAGCAGCCAAAGTTAGTGAGGTAATAATAACAGCAGTTGTAATTTCGCGTGTACCTTCAATAGCAGCTTCTTTTGGAGAAAGGCCTTTTTCAATTTTCTTAAATATATTTTCAGTTACAACAATGCCATCATCTACAACCAAACCTGTTGCCAGTACAATTGCCAATAACGTTAATACGTTAATTGAGTAATCCATTAAATACATTATAAAAAAAGCACCAATTAAAGAAACAGGAATATCTATTAAAGGCCGGAAAGCAATTAACCAGTCGCGAAAAAACAAAAATATGATTAAAATTACTAGGATCAAGGCAATAGCAAGGGTTTCACCTACCTCAAGAATAGATTTTTTAATAAACCGCGTATTATCTAATGCAATGTTTACGGTATAATCTTTTGGCAGATCTTTCTTAATGATCTCATATCGTTTATAAAATTCATCTGCAATATCTATATAATTAGATCCTGGCTGTGGCACAAGACCAAGGCCTATCATGGGTGTACCTGATTCTTTAAGTATGGTCTCTTCATTCTCAGCTCCAAGTTCTACTTTTGCCACATCTTTTAAACGAACAATATTGCTGGCATCTTCTTTTAAGATCATCTCTTCAAACTCACTAACGGTTGACAGCCTGCCAATAGTATTTACTGTTAATTCTGTTTTATTACCTTCAATTTTGCCCGATGGTAGGTTAACATTTTCACGATCTAATGCCTGCTTTATATCTAAAGGTGTGAGATTATATGCAGCCAGTTGATCGGGTTTTAATCTTATGCGCATAGAGTATTTACGCTGGCCCCATATCTGTACAGAACTAACACCTGAAATGGTTTGAAGGTTTTGTGCAATTACATTTTCTGCATAGTCACTTACTTCTAATAATGAACGGGTATCACTTAAAAGTGTCATAGAAATGATAGCGTCTGAATTGGCATCTGCTTTAGAAACAACCGGTGGCGCATCAATATCCTGTGGCAGCTGTTTTACCGCCTGCGATACTTTATCACGAACATCATTTGCCGCGGCTTCTAAATTAGAACTAAGATTAAATTCTACAGTAATTACACTTGAACCCTGATTGGAAGAAGCAGAGATGGAACGAATACCATCAATACCATTAATAGCCTTTTCTAAAGGCTCGGTAATTTGCGACTGAATAACATCTGCATTGGCACCGGTATAACTTGTACGTACTGTAATTACAGGCGGATCTACCGAAGGAAACTCGCGAATACCTAAATAATTAAAACCAATAGCGCCAAATAAAACAATAATAACAGACATTACTATTGCCAATACAGGTCGCTTTACGCTGAGTGAGCCAAGATCCATTTTAGTTATCTGCCTTTAATAATTTTAGTTTTGAATCTTTTCTTATTGATAACAAACCTGTTGTTAAAATTGTATCACCGGCATGTAAACCTTCCAGTATTTGAATTTTTTCGTCAGTCCTTACACCAATGGTAACCATACTTTCAACTGCAATGCCATTTTTATTCAAGATCACTTTTTGGCCTTTTAAAGTTGGAATTACAGCTTGGGTTGGCACCATTAAAGTATTCTTTGTTTCATCCATGTTTACAAATACTTTTACAAAACTACCCGGATAAAACTCCTGATTACCTGTATACATAGCACGGGCTTTAATGGTTTTGGTTGTTTCATCAATGCGTGGTTCAATGGCATAAATACTTGCTGTATATGTTTTAGTAACCGCATTATTATCATTTGAGAATTTTATTGATAAACCTTTTTTAAACAGCTCAATATATTTTTCCGGCACCGAAAATTCAACATATAAAGGTTTAACCTGAACTAATGAGGCAATAGGTGTAGTTGAATTTACAAAAGAGCCTTCGCTTACATTCTTTAAACCAACCACACCTGTAAATGGTGCTGTAATTGTTGTTTTTGCAATTTGAGCTGAAATATAGGCCTGATCGGCTTTATAACTATTTAATTCATTTTCCTGTATATCCAGCTCTTCCTGGCTAATACCATTAACCAACATTAGCTTTTTTAACCTGTCTAATTTTTGTTCTGATAGTTTTAATTGGGTTCTTGATTTTAATAATTGCGCCTGTAGGTCGGCATCATTTAATTTAATCAAAGTGCTTCCTTTAGTTACAGTTTCTCCCTCTTTAAAATAAATAGCGGTAACCTTGCCGATTACTTCAGGAATGATGTCAATTTGATTTAAAGCTCCAATTTTGCCGGTGGTAAAAATATCATTATTAAAACTCATTTGTTTAACAATATAATAGTTGGCTGCAACAGGTGCAGCATTTTTACCTTTGTTAACACCTTTAGTCATGTCATCTTTTTTTGAGAAGAAAAGGAATTTAGATGCAATTAATAGCCCGATCACCATTACAATAATTATCCAGTTTGGTATTTTTTTCATTGTACTACTTTTGAATTGGTTTTCTCGGTTTTCTTGCTGTTTTTTTATAATTAAAAAACAGGTCGTTAGATGGCAATGCTTTTAAATTAAATGATAGTTTGTCCAAAACACTCATAAACGTTTCCAGGTCTTCTTTATTAATGGTTGAAAATATTTCAGCATCAATGGCCATAAAAGATCGTACCACTTCTTCGGTTTGTTTCAAGCCTTTTTTAGTAAGCGTTATAAAATGCTCTCTCCGGTCATCGGGATTTATGACCCTATCAACAAGATCCATTTTTATAAGATGATCAATAACTTTAACCATAGCCGTTTTATCAATGGCCAAATTATTACAAATACATTGCTGGTTACAGCCATTATTCTCATTTAAAAAATAAAGCACCGAATAATAACGCTCAAGATCCAATCTTTCAAGGCTTTTGCTTAAAACACCATAGTACAATTTTGACAAGATAAGCGCTTTTGTTCCGACCGGCATTTTTATTTCTTTTTTATTATGCATTTAAAACAGTTGTTTTTTACAATAGTTTACAAATGTAACTATTAAAATTTTTAACGATATGGCTTAAAAGTGGTAACTTAACGGTTTTTAACTTTGATATCGTCTATGAAAAACAGCAGAACATCTATAAATATGAAGCTATTTTTTTTATTGTTTTGTGCCATCTCAACAACAGTAAGCTTTTCTCAGCAGGAAGAAAAGCACCTTAAAAATTTAAAAATGCTCACACACGGTGGCGATAACGCTGAGGCTTATTTTAGTTTTAACGGTAAACACGCTTCTTTTCAAAGTAATAATAAAGCATGGAATTTAAAATGCGATCAGATCTTTGATATGGATATTGAAAAAGCAGCAAAAGATTCTACATACAAACCTGCGTTAATAAGCACAGGCAAAGGCAGAACAACCTGCAGCTATTTTTTAAAAGATGGTAAACATATTTTATATGCATCTACTCATAAAAGTAATGATGAATGCCCGCCAATGCCTGATATAAAAGGAAAATATTTGTGGTCCATTTATAAAAGCTTTGATATTTATATTGCCGATCTGAAAGGAAATATTACCAAACAATTAACAGATACGGAAGGCTACGATGCCGAAGCAACGGTTTCACCAGACGGAAAGAAAATAGTTTTTACAAGCGACAGAAGTGGTGATCTTGAATTGTGGACGATGGACATTGATGGGATGAATCAAAAACAAATTACTTTTGGTTTGGGTTATGATGGAGGCGCATTTTTTTCACCAGACGGAAAGAAGCTGGTATTCAGGGCATCTCGTCCAACAGAAGAAGCAGATGTAAAAGAATATAAAGAACTATTGGCCCAAGGCCTTGTAGCACCAACAGCTATGGAATTATATACCTGTAACATAGATGGCAGTGATCTAAAACAGGTAACGCACTTAGGTAAAGCTAACTGGGCACCTTTCTATCACCCATCAGGCAAGAAAATAATTTTCTCAAGCAATCATCACAGCAAAAAAGGCTACGATTTTCAACTGTTTATGGTAAATGAAGATGGTACAGGTTTAGAACAAATAACCAATCAAAGCATTTTTAATGCCTTCCCTATGTTTTCGCCGGATGGAAAGAAATTAATTTTTTCTTCTAACAGAAATAATGGTGGAACAAGGGATACCAATTTGTTTATTGCAGATTGGGTAGATTAAGTTTAATGAAAATGAAACGTAGTTACCAGATCCCTGTTACCCACTTGTGAATGGCAATTAATGCAGGTAAAAGGATTTCTATTTACACTATATAAAACTTCTTTATTTGGTTTTATCTCGCCCCAAAGCCAACTTCCGGATCGCTTATACATAAAGGCATAATATTTAATATTATTATTTCCATCGTAAACGTCTTTTACTATAAATGATCCATCAGGCATTGTACCGCTTGCAGGCAGTTTACCGTTATCTGTTAAAGCATTAAAGCCAATTTTATTAAACCTGAGTTTATAAGGGCCATGTGGGCCATTTGTTCCGGGAAGAAAGGTATTGGGATCATTTTTATAATACGTAAAACCTGAAGCGTTAATGCTATCAAATAGCGCGAAATTTGAATAAGCTGTTTCCGGATCTTTACCTACTTTTTTTGTGCAGGAAATTAAAATTATTAATAGAATAAAAAATGTTATTAAATATTTCATGAGACAGCTTTTAGAAGGTTTTCAATTAATTTTTCCCAAACAAATTTTTCTTTTATAAGATTTAAGGCGTTTTGCTTTTTTGTATCTATATCTTCATTTGATGATGAAATTATTGTTTGGAGAGTAGCTTTTATTAATTCAGGATCTGAATCTTTTATTAAATAGCCAGTTTGTTCATTTACTAACACATTTACAGCGCCAACATCAGTGGCCAGAACCGTTAAACCGTTGGCCATAGCTTCCAATATTACATTTGGCATACCTTCGCTCCAGCTTGGGCAGATAAGCACATCGCATTTTTGTATAAGCATGGTTAATCCTGTTTTGTCGCGAATTTCGCCATGATAGATAACAGAATTATTTTGTAATTGTTTTTCTCTTGGAATTGGTCCGATGAAATGAAACTCCGTTTTTCTGGTTTTATCGTTAATAGATTGAATAGCTTCATTTAATTCTTCAATTCCTTTTCTTCTTTCATAACGGCCAAGAAATAGAAATTTTAAAGGGTGATAAGTTGGTTTTATTTCTTTTGCAAGCGTATTTGCTTCTACTCCGGACGGTAATTCAACTATATGGGTTGGAACTACATCAATTGACTTGATAATATCTGTGATCTTTCCTCCATACGAAAAAACAAGATCTGCTTTTTGAGAAATTTCTTTTACAGGTTTTCTTAATAATAAGATGTGTTGTATTTTGATTTTAAGATCGGGCGGTTTTTGAAACATCTCATAACCATGAAACTTAACACCTATTTTAGCGCATTTTATTTTGCCTGCATTTTTTTGTTCTATTAGGTACCAGCCCGTAAAGCCTTTGGTATAAATAAAATCATAAGTTTGAAGCTTATCTTTAATAACTTCAAAAATCAGTTTAGAATGCTTGTAAGAATTACGAAGGTAATGCCCCGGTAACATACCTGGCTTTGGAAAATTAACAATTATGGAAGTGATGTATTGTTTTTCTTCATCTGAAAAGAATTCAAGCTTAGAAATATCGTAGGTACTTTGATTGAAATGATAAAGATCAACGTAAACTTTTTTTTGTGCTAAATATTTACAGAGGTAGTACGAATGCTTTTGCATGCCGCCCAAAACATAAGGCCAAATTCCATCTGTAATTAAAGCTATTTTCATTTAATGAAGCTTGCCTGTAATTGGCATGGTATCTAATATTTCGCCTTCGGCATTATTTAACTCGTTTAGTCTTTTATATACGGATTCTTCATCAAAATAGTTTAGCGCCATTTTTACAAACACTTCGCCATGCTTTGCTTCGCTGGCCCATAAATTATGATAGAATTTTTTAAGATCCCCTTCCGGTAAATGTTCGTATATTAATTTAAAGCGTTCCGCTGCCCTGTTCTCAATAACCGAAACCAAAAGCAAACGGTCCATAAAATGTTCGTTGCGCCCCGTTCTGCAAAGCTTTAATAATTCTTTTACATACAGATCTTCAGTGATTTCATGTTGTAATTGAAGTCCCTGTGACTGCATTATTTTATAAACATCTCTAAAATGTTCCATCTCTTCCAAAGCCGTATCAATTAATTCCGGAATGATCTCAACACGATTAGGATATTTAGCTACAAGGCTCATAGCTGAGGCCGAGGCTTTACGTTCGCAACCTGCGTGATCCTGTAAAAAAAAAGAAAAATTTGCCATCACTGTTTCTATCCATTTAGGATTGGAAGGTTTAACAACAGGCAAACGGTATTGCATGATAAATTATTTATTAACGTACATAACCTCTTTTACTGCTTTAATAACTTTAGCAACACTTGGTAAGCTTGCTTCAATTAATGTTGGCGCATAAGGTAAAGGTGTATCAGCGGTTGTAATTCTAATAATTGGCGCATCTAAATAATCAAAAGCATCTTTTTGCACTTTAAATGCAATTTCTGTTGAAATGCTTGCTAATGGCCAGGCCTCTTCAACAACTACCAAACGGTTTGTTTTTTTTACCGAGTTAATTACGGTTTCATAATCAATAGGCCTTACCGATCTAAGATCAACGATCTCTACACTAATTCCTTCTGCCTCTAATTCTTTTGCAGCAGCATAAGCTACTTTTATAATCTTTCCAAATGAAACAATGGTTACATCGGTTCCTTCACGTTTAATATCTGCTTTACCGATTGGAATGGTGTATTCTTCTTCTGGAACTTCACCTTTATCGCCATACATTTGCTCACTCTCCATAAAAATTACCGGATCATTATCGCGAATGGCACTTTTTAATAAACCTTTTGCATCGTATGGATTACTTGGTACCACTACTTTTAACCCCGGGCAATTAGCATACCAGTTCTCAAAAGCCTGTGAGTGCTGAGAGCTTAACATACCGGCACTTGCAGTAGGACCACGGAAAACAATTGGCACATTGTATTGGCCGCCACTCATGCTATACATTTTAGCGGCGCTGTTAATTACCTGGTCAATAGCCACAAGGCTAAAATTAAAGGTCATAAATTCAACAATAGGACGTAATCCGTTAGAGGCAGCGCCTACGGCAATACCTGCAAAACCAAGTTCGGCAATAGGTGTATCAATAACGCGTTTAGCGCCAAATTCAGCCAGCATACCTTTACTTACTTTGTAAGCACCGTTATATTCGGCTACTTCTTCACCCATTAAAAATATTTTTTCATCACGTCTCATTTCTTCAGACATGGCTTCTCTTAAGGCTTCTCTAAATTCAATTACTCTCATAAATTATAATGTAATAGGTTCAAAAATAAGAATAAAAACTCAGTTTTAATAGCAGCAAATTACATTTTTCCAACCACACACTCTATCAAGTCTTCCTGCTTTAAGTATTTATTGGCAAGATCGCGTAATTCGTTTGGTGTAACGGTTTTAACTGCATTAAAATAATTGTCAAAATAATCATAACCAATACCAAATTCCCAAATGCTTTTAAACTTATCTGCTAATGAGAACGGGCCATCCACGCTTCTCAAAAAATGGCCAAGAATGTAATTTCTTACTGTTTCAAGCTCATTATCAGAAACAAGATCTGTGCGCAATGTTGCCAACTCTTTATAGATCTCTTCTAAGGTTTGTTTGGTAACGTCAGCACCAACTTCGGTAGAAATAGCAAAATAGCCACCATTTACAAAAGATGCTAAACCACTGCCAATACCATAAGTATAGCCTTTATCTTCACGAATATTAGCCATTAAACGCGATCCGAAATAACCGCCCAAAATGGTATTTAATACCTGGAATTTAAAATAATCAGAATTTGTTTTATTGAATAATAAACGACCAACTTTTACTGCAGACTGAATTGCATCCGGCTTTTCAATAAAATGTTTGGCTTGTTTTGTAGTTTGTAAAATAATATTGTTGGCTGAAATATTTGCAGTTGTGTTGCCCCAGTTATATTCACCAAAAAAAGAGTTTAATGTTTTAAGCAAATCTTTTGGTAAATGCCCGGAAGCAATAATAGTGCAATTCTTAGAGCTGTAATGATCGCTAAAGAATGTTCTTATTTCTGCAACATTTACACGTTCAAAATCACTATCCTGAACCTGTATGCCATACGGGTGCTTTTCGCCAAACACCAGTTCGGAAAATCTTCTGCGCGCCAGAATGTCAACTTTTTGAGAATTAATTAAATGTTTTTGTTTTTTATTGTTAACGTGAATCTTAAACTCATTTTTAGGGAATGTAGGGTATTTTAAAACTTCTTCAATAAATTTTAAACTCTCATTTAAATATTTATTTAAAGAATATAAAGTTACTGTTGCAAAATCCTGCCCTACTTCCAGCTCTAAAAAAGAACCAAAAAAATCAATACCATCGCTTATCTGGTTAGCCGTGTAAGATTTTGTACCACTTTCTATCAACGAATTTGTATTTGACGCTATTAAAGGTGCGGGCTGGTAATACATGCCTGCCTTAAAAACAAATTCAATTTTTGTTATCTCCTGGCTTCCTGCATTAACAGTATAAAGTTCAATACCGTTATTCAGTTTTTCTTTATTAGCTTTTATAATATCAATTCGTTCGATCGTTTTAAAGGCAGGGGCTTCTGTTCTGTTCATCATTTTATAAAAGTGGCTGTTTGGTAATTGTTTCTATTAAAGGGTAAAAGCTGGCAGGTATTGAAACGTTAACACCTTTACCGCTAAGTTCGTTTATTCTTAGTGAATTCACATCAAATTCAGCATGTTTTTTATCAATATTCCATATAAAAACTACAGCCGTATATCCTTTTTCAGGCATTACTCCGGTAGTAAGTTTAAAATATTTTGTTTCGTTATTTAAATTATCGGCCAGCCAATTCAAAGGTATGCGTTTAAAATAAACATGTTCGCCTTTATCATTATCCACACTAAAAACCAAAAAAGAATTGAAAGGTTTTGGCACATTTTTAAAAGTAATCGCCAACTCAGCTTCAAGACAATTGCCAGAATTTATAAGTGTATCTCCAAAACGTAAAAATTCAAAATATTCAAGGTTGCCATTGTAATTTTTAGGAGTGCCGGGAAATGCAAAAAGCTCTTTTTTATTTATTTTTTCTTTGCGTTTTAAAAGTACACGGTTCCAGGTTCTATCTTCACCAATTACTTCATAAAATGCTTCGTAATAAGGTTTTTCACGTATCATGGCATAATAATAATCACAGTTCATAGCCATTTGTTCCGACTCGTCCATATGATTTAATACCGCACCGCCACGATAATTTAAGAAAGCGTAATTTAATTCACGTACCCGATGCCCACCAATGGTAAAGATCTGGTTTGTTTTTTTATACTCTTCTGTCAGCTTATCAAACAAAGCTTTTGGCATGGTGTGATAAAATAAAGAACTGAAATCTTTTAAGTTTACATTTAAAATAAAATAGCCTAAAGATGCAATCAAAACACCGGAAGCAATAATTGCTGATGGGAAATTTGAGATCTGGTCAATTATAAAAGCAAAGCTTAATACAAATAATAAATAGAAGAATAAGCCTGTTCTGTCTTCAGGATAGTTGACATCCAGCAATTTTTTTTGAAGATAAAAAGCAAGAATAGTGGTAATTAAAATAACAGTGAAGAAGATTGTTTTGCTATAAATTGAAAATAAAGAACAAGGTTTTTTTAAAAAAAATAACAGTGAAAAGATAAATATGCCTGAAAGTATAGCGATCGCTAAGATCTGTATCCACAACTGATCGGTACCAAATAGAAAAAGGATAAGCGTTTTGAAAGTTACTTTCCAGTAATTTGTTCCAACTCCATAATCCAACATGCCTTGCTCTTTATAAAAGAAGGAGAATTTGATCCAGAAAAATAAGATAACAATATTAATAAGCTGAAGAATTATATTTTTAGCGTTAAAGAATTGCTTTTCTTTTATTTGAAAAACAAAAACAAAAAAGAATAAAATGGTTAAAACAACAACCAAAATTAAGTTGGCAGCCAAAGCCAGTTGCCAGAAAAGAGAAAATAAAACAACATACTTAATTTTTTTTGTGGAAAAATAATCTATTAAGTAAGAAAGTCCCAGTGTCATTAAGCCAAACGATAAACCATAACCACGGCATACTTCATAAAAATCGAGAAAATTTAACGTAAGTACGAAAAATGTAATCAAAATAAGTTTTGCGGGAATAGTATTTAAATGCTTAAATAATCTAAAGATTCCAAAACACATAATAAGAAATGCTAATATGTTAGGGATTCTTAAAACAAAACGGTGTGAGCCTAAAACATGGTAACATACATTGGTAAGTGCAGAGTTTAAAACATGATTGTTGGTGTAAACATGGGCGCTGTAAGGTAAATAATTATCGCTTTGTACATAAAAGAAAAAAGTAGCAGTTTCATCATGACTAAAAGGAATGCAAAAAGCGCGCAAGCAAACAACAATAAATATTACAATGCTAAGTAGCCAAAATAATTTATTGAAATGCTTTTCTAAAACTAACATCTGTTTAGTCCAGTAAATAAGATTGATGTCTGTTATATTTTTCTAAGGTACGGATGCCGGACGAGCTGATGTGCTCAAACTCTTTATCACAAAAAACATTTATTATTTTTATTTGTGGCATCAATTCCTGAATATAACGGTATTGATTTTGTTCATATTGAAAATCAGTAGAATTTCGTAACCCACGCACTACAATTACATCGTAACCAAACGATTCTATATGATCGGTTAAAAGGCCCGAATACTCTGTCAGCTGACGATTTTTTATAGAATTAGGAATATCCCAAGTTCTGTCTTTTTTATCCGGATTTTTGCCAAAAGAGATAATTACCTTGTCAAAAATGCGCTCAGCCTTTTGTAAAACATTATAATGCCCTTTATGAAAAGGATTAAAGCTGCCGCAAAAAATGCCTATTAACGGTTTTCGGTGTGTTACATAATCGATCAACGAATTTAGTTTGCCGTTAACGTTCAGTTTTTTTAGAACTTCAATGCGTCTTGGTTGATAAACTTTATAATCTACGAATTGGTATTCTTTAAAGATCTGGTGTTCGTATTCAATTAATTTTTCGAGCGGTTGTTCTAAAATATTAAGATCAGCCTTCATTAAAGCTTGTGATTTATCATTTGATGGTGTATGTGTAATCGTATCCATTATCATTTGATAAATGGAATCTTTTTGCGTTTTTGTAAGTTTTGTGGTTTTTGCTTCCTCTAAAAACAATTTGGCAGAACGTTCTTCGTTATCAAACACCTGTGGATCGTAAACAGCATCATGATAAACAGCTGCTAAAAATAATTCATCGTCAAAATCCTCCAGTTTAGAAAGCTGCTGCACAACGTCCAGTAAATGAGCTGTTGTATGATAAAAACGCTGATGCTCTTCGTAACGATTTAAAACAGAATCTGAAAATCCCAGTTTTTGTAAACGATTGGAAATATAGCTTTTGTCTATCATTTCTTCTTAGCTAAATAATACAATGTGGTGCAATTATTTTCATTAATAATAATATTGGCCTGTTGTTTTATTTTTTCGGCAGTTACTTTACGGTATCGCGTAATTTCTTCGTTTATTAACTCTGCATTGCCTAAAAGTTCAGAGATGGCAAGGTTAGTAGCTTTTGTCAACACATCTGTTTCGCTAAAAGTTAAACTTGATTCAACCTTATTTTTACATTTTTGAAGCTCTGCCTCGCCAACCAATTCTGTTTTTAATTTTTCAACTTCTTCAATAATGGCTTTCTCAGCATCTTCCATTTTTACATCATCCGGAATCTTGCCACTGATCACAAAAACGCCTTTATCCAGATCGCCCATTACATAGGCATTTATATCATTGAAAAGTTGCTTCTCTTTTATTAATGTTTTATATAAACGCGATGAATTTCCACGACTTAAAATATCAGATATAATATCAACGGTATGATACTCCTCATCTACTCTGGCACACATGTGATATACTTTATAAATAGAACTTGCGGGCACATCCCGTTCAACAGTTAACCGGCGAGGCGAAGTTTGTTTGGGCTCAACCGGTAAATTTCTTTTTGGTTTTATTCCAGCCGCAATTGGTTCAAACCATTTTTTTGCCAGCTGCTTTACCTGTTCCACTTCTACGTTTCCGGCAACAACCATAATGGCGTTACTGGGATTGTAATGTTTTTTAAAGAATGATCTCACATCATCCATGGTGGCATTTTCGATATGCGAAATTTCCTTTCCAATGGTTGCCCATTTGTAAGGATGATTTTCGTATACCAGTGGTCGCAAAATTAACCATACGTCTCCGTAAGGCTGATTTAAGTAACGTTGTTTAAATTCTTCAATAACCACGTTACGCTGCACTTCTAAACTTTTATCAGTAAAAGCTAAACTTAGCATACGATCACTCTCAAGCCAAAACATGGTCTCAATATTTTCCGCAGGTACTGTGCAATAATAGTTGGTAAGATCGTTAGTTGTAAAAGCATTGTTCTCTCCGCCCACCATTTGTAAAGGCTCGTCGTAACTTGGAATGTTAATACTCCCCCCAAACATTAAGTGCTCAAATAAATGCGCAAAGCCTGTTTTACTTTCATCCTCATCTCTTGCGCCAACGTCGTATAAAATATTTAAACACGCCAGTGGTGTACTTTTATCCTGATGAACAATTACGCGTAAATTATTTTCTAAAGTAAACTTTTCAAACTCTATCATACCCTCTTAAGATCAGTGTTAATGTGTTATGTATCAAAATTACTTCTAAATAAATTATAAAGCTAAAGATTTCATTTTTTCAATAGTAGCCTTAAAATCACGCATTATTTCATCTACAACTTTTGCGGCTGGTATAATCGAATCAATAGCAGCGCTTACCTGGCCTATTTCCAGCTCGCCTTCATTTATATCACCTTCAAACATGCCTTTTTTGGCTCTTCCCCGACCTAATAAATTTCCTAATTCTTCAGCTGAAGCACCTTCCTTTTCGGCCTTTTCAACCTCATTAAAAAATTTATTCTTTATCAATCTCACCGGAGTTAATTGTTTTAGGGTTAAAACCGTATCGCCTTCTTTGGTATTGATTACGGCATCTTTAAAATTTTGGTGTGCGCTGCTTTCGGTCGTAGCCACAAAGCGGCTTCCAACCTGCACAGCTTCTGCGCCCAGGGCAAAAGCGGCTGCCATTTGACTTCCTGAACCAATTCCACCTGCTGCAATTAAAGGGATTGAAACGGATTTGCGTATTTGTGGAATAAGAACCAAAGTGGTTGTTTCTTCACGGCCATTATGTCCGCCAGCCTCGAAACCTTCAGCCACAATTGCATGAACCCCTGCTTCCTGGCATTTTAAGGCAAATTTAACGGCGCTAACCACATGCACAACAGTAATGCCATGCTGCTTTAAATGATTGGTCCATGTTTTTGGGTTTCCGGCGCTTGTAAATACAATTTTCACACCTTCTTCTATAATTATTTTAATGTGATCTTCAATATTTGGGTATAAAAGCGGCACATTTACCCCAAAAGGTTTTGAGGTAGCTTTTTTGCATTTTTGGATTTGGTCCTTTAAAATATCTGGGTACATGCTACCAGATCCAATGAGACCTAAACCGCCTGCATTACTTACTGCACTTGCCAGTTCCCAGCCACTGCACCATATCATACCTGCCTGTATAATGGGTTTTTCGATGTTAAACAGTTCGCAAATACGATTATTTTTCATAAATAAATTACTTAAAATTACAGGCATAAAATTATGTTTTTTAGCCAAAACCGTACTATATAATTTAATCGTATATAATTTATCTGTTTAAAGAAATTTTCACTATATTTGGGGGTATTTTTAGAATTACAATGAAAAAACTTATACTATTCATTTTTATTATTTCTTCAACCTTTACTTTAAGGTCGCAATGGCTTTGGGATTACGGCGGATCTGTTGGTGTTACTAATTACCTGGGCGATATTGGAGGGAAAGAAAAAACGAGACGCGACTTTGTGGCTGATATGAAGCTTTCTAAAACCCGTTGGAATGGTGGCGCTTTTGTTAGATACAAGTGGAGACCAAAACTTTCATTAAAACTAGCGTTTGATTATTTAAGAATTGAGGGTGATGATAAATTATCTACCAATCCTGGTCGCATGTACAGGAACTTTAATTTCAGAAACGATATTTTTGATCTTGCTTTTACGGGTGAATGGTTTTTTTATGAAAACAATGATCTTGGTAATACTTACCGTTACAGAAATGGTTTCAGAGCTTATTTATTTGCCGGAGTTGGTGGTTTTTACACGAATCCAAAATCGCTATATAAAGGTGAGTGGGTAAAAATGCAGCCCTATGCAAGTGAAGGTGTTGAATACAAAAAGATAGGATTAAACATACCAATGGGATTAGGTTTTTATTTTACATTAGATAAAAAGCACCGTATTGGTTTTGAAATGAATTACAGAAAAACCTTTACAGACTATTTGGATGATATTAGCGGGAATTACCCTGATCCTCCTCCGGGTGATGCTTATACCCAAGGACTGATATTAAGAACTACAGAATTGCCGCCAGAAGACATTGGAGCTTTCCAATCGCACACATGGGGTGCAAAACGTGGAGATAAAACGCATAAGGACGCTTATATGACCATGAGCCTTAGTTATAGTTATGTGATTAGAGGGAAAAGTAGTTTTTACCGAGCAAGACATGGTTTCTTTGGCAAAGGTAAAAAACGAAAAATGAGAAAGATCAGAGCCAAGTTCTAAACAAAAATATTCTAAAAAATCCCAAGCAATTGGGATTTTTTTTGTTTTAAAACCTCTATAATGTACTTATATTTGTTGCCTGTTATGAAAAAAATACTAATCGCCGCATTTATCATTTCACTTTTTTCGTGTAATAATAAAGAACAAGATGGCACCGTTGGATCTGATGTTGTTAATAATTCTGCAAGCGCAAACGGCAAAACGGATGCTGATATGCCGGAAATAAAATTTGAAGAAGAAGAGTTTGATTTCGGGAAAATAACCCAAGGGGAAATTGTTAGTCATGCTTTTACATTTAAAAATACCGGCAGTAAAAATTTAATTATTAGTGGTGCCAGCGGAAGCTGTGGCTGCACTGTACCGCAATGGCCTAAAGAGCCAATTAAAGCTGGTGAGACAAATAAAATAAACGTGGTGTTTAACAGTGAAGGGAAAAGTGGATTACAAGATAAGACAATTACCATTATAACTAATTGTGAGCCCGCAACACGCGTGATTAGAATAAAAACAGAAATAATTGTAGCTGAAACTGCAAAGTAAAGATGAAGGAAATCAAGATTACTTTATAGTATAAAATTATAAACAAACCCGGTAACCAAAATCGTTTACCAATTAATAAATAAAACAAAAACATGAACCAATTAGTAATTTTAATGGGAGCTCCGGCTCAAGGCCAAAACCCAATTATGTCATTCTTACCTTTAATAGCAATAGTTGTTGTCTTCTATTTTTTCATGATCCGTCCTCAAATGAAAAAAGCGAAAGAGCAAAAAAAATATATTGAAGCATTAAAAAAAGGAGACAAAATTTTAACTATTGGTGGTATTTATGGTAAAATTGCCGAATTAAAAGAAGATGGTACTATTATTATGGAAGTTGAAGACGGTAGCAAAATGAAGATCTCTAAAAATGCCGTATCGCAAGATGCTACTTCAACTTTAAACCAACAACAATAATAATTTCCGTTTGAATAATTCAAACGCAGCATATTCAGAAAAAAAAATAAAGCCTGGCAAAGCCACGGCTTTTTTTATTTGTATTGGTATTGCTGCTATGCTTTGGATATTGCAGGCCTTAAATACAGTTTATACTTATACAATTACTGTACCTGTGATATTTAAAAATATGCCGCAAAATAAAAAGCCATTAGCTGAAATTCCAAACAATGTAAAAGTAGATATAAAAGCATCGGGCTTAAAATTGCTTCTTGTTTTAGCTAACAGGCCTTTTAAAACAATTGAAATAGATCTTAATACTTTAAAATCGGTTAACAAACAGCAAAATTATATTTTAAGTGCCGGCTCAGTTAATTTTAAAAGCAGCTTTAAGTTTGAAACACAAATAAAACACATAAGTCCTGATACGCTCTATTTTTCAGAAAAGAACGGATATCAAAAAAATGTACCGGTTAAAGTGCCCCTATTTATAAAATGTGCTTTAGGTTATGGTGCTAATAAACCTGTTATTACACCCGCATTTTTAACCATTTGGGGCGACACGGCTGATATTAACAGAATAGATACAATTTATACTCAACCACTTAATTTAATTAATGTAAATAAAAACTACAATTCAGAACTGGTGATCATTAAACCAAATTCAAACATTAGTTTATCTGAATCAAAAGTTGCAACCAACATTGAAGTAGCAAAATTAATTGAACATACTATAACTTTACCCGTTTCGGTTATTAATGGGAGAGAATTTAAACAGGTTAACATTTTTCCCTCAAAGGTAAAAGTAAAATTTACCGGTATACAAAATACATTCTCAATAGCAGATACCATTTTATTTAAAGCAAGTATTGATCCATTAAAAACAAATACAAATAATAAATGTAATATTTACTTAAGTACAATGCCAGGCAACGTAAATATTTTAAGTATTACACCTAAAGAAGTTGAACTTTTAATTATTAAGAATTAATGGTAATAGGCTTAACAGGAGGTATAGGAAGCGGCAAAAGTACAGTAGCCAGATTATTTGAAATAATTGGCTGTGCGGTTTTTTACAGCGATGATGTTGCCAAAGAAATATATTTTGATAAAGACGTTAAAGCAAAAGTAATAACGCTTTTAGGTGCCGAGACATATATTTCTGAAAAACAGATTAATAAAAAATATATCAGCTCAAAGATCTTTTCTGATACCGCCCTGTTACATGGATTAAATGCTATTATTCATCCTGCTGTTATTGAGAAATTTGAGATCTTCAAGAAAAAACACATTAATAACCTGGTTGTAAAAGAAACCGCCTTGTTATTTGAAGCTAAACTGGAAGCGCAGGTAGATAAAATTGTTTTGGTAGCAGCAGATGATGAGCTTCGCATCAAGCGTGTAATGCAGCGCGATGGCTTAAGTAAAGAAGATGTGATAAAAAAGATACAGGCACAATTACCGCAACAGGAAAAGATAGCCAAATCTGATTTTGTGATCTACAACGATGAAAAGGAATTTTTAATAACCCAGGTACTCAACATTTATAATAAACTTACCCATGCTTAAAAAAGATTTTTTAGTAAGACAAATGGAAGAATTCGGTAAAGTAATGGCCGTAATTTTAGGTTTTAAAAGGCAACAAGACTGGGATAAATTTGAAAAAGAAATTGCAGATGCTGCATTAAAATTTACTTCTTTTGAAATAAACGTCATTGAAAAAATGTCGGATGTTGAATTTGAGAAAGAAATTTTAAACCACCCTACCCTTACACAGGATCAGTTAAAAATAATGGCTGAGCTGCTTTTTGAAAAACTAAATATGTTTGCACAGCATAACTATGATGCAAATTATAGCAGACTAAAAGTAAAGTGTATTGCTTTATATAGCCACATTCAAAATAATTTAACGCAAAACGAATTTGATTTGAATGCTTATTACAAACTTCAAATTCTTAAAAAGTAAGTCTACTTTTTTAATTCTTTAAAATTCCTGTCAATGTATTTTTCTGAAGGCAGTAGCGATTCCTGGATTCTTTTTGCATAACGGATGCTGGCCAAGATTTCTTTTTGTTTTTCTTCAACAAGATCTTTTTGTTTTTGGGTTTCTTTTTCTTTTACCTCTATTAGTTGTTTCTGGTTCCTTATTATTCTGAAACGGTTTACCATAAATAAAGCAAATAGGGCTATCATTAGCAAGCCACCATATAAGGCGTACCTTTGGGTTTTTTCCTGTTTCAACTGCACGGCAACGATCTTTTTCTCTTCAACAGCTTTAACACTATCGGCAGTTACTTTTTTTTCGTACTCAAACTGGTATTCTTTTTTTAAACTAATTTTTCTATTCTCAATATTGTCCAAACTATCCTGCAGGTTGGTATACAATTCGTGCATAAGCAAAGCATCGGCAGTATTATTTTGTTTTTTATAAATATCGTATAAAAGATTGGCCGATTTTGATATTCTTTCAGGAAACCCCAATTCCTGGCTTAATTTTAATGATCGTAAAGCATATTCAAGTGCTTTTGCATTATCTTTTTGTATAAAATAAACAGTTCCGATATTTAACAGGGATGAAGATACACCATCCTTATTTTCTAATTGTTCGAGAACGTTTAAACCTTTATTATAATAATCTAACGCGGTTTTCAGATCATTACTTAACTGATGAACCTTTCCAATACTATTATAGGCTCTCCCAAGCCCTAACTTATCATCAAGGTTTTCGCAGATCTTTAAACTTTTATTAAAATATACCTTGGCTTTTACAAGATCTCCTTGGGCCATAAATATATTTCCAATATTGGTTAAAGCAGTGGCAATACCATTTTTATTATTGTTTTTTAAATTTATGTTAAGGCTTTTTTGAAAATAGTCGAGCGCTTTTTCAAATTCCTTTTGTCTTTGATATATAAAACCAATATTGTTTAAGCAAGTTGCAACACCCTCAGTGTTTTTAATGTCGTTACGTATTCTTATACTTTGGTGATAGTTATCAAGGGCCTTTTGAGTATTACCCAGCTTATCATATATATTACCAAGGTTATTTAAGCTGGTGGCCATACCCTTTTTATTGCCAATACTGCTACTCAGATCATAGCTTTTGGTAAAATACTCAATACTTAACGGTACTTTACCCCGGTATAAATAAATAGAACCTATATTATTGTAAACCTTTGCAACAGCAGCCATATTACCCAATGCCTGTGCACTTTTACAACTCTTTTCAAAGTCTTCAAGTGCTTCATCTATTTGGCCATGCTGTTGAGCAAGATATCCCTTATAATTAAGGCATGAACTTTGGTACTTTAAAAAAACTTTTTTTTCTTTGGAAGATAAATTCGGATCTGCAAGATTTTTTTCTACAATCTGCAATATTTGATCATTATATTTTGGCCAGATCTCTTCATCCGTTTCTTTTTCAATTATTTCGAAAAGTAAATTACAACGGTTTGTATCGTTGCCGGCATTTCTTAATAGAATTTCGAGTGCTTTTGAATTATTTTGAGAAACAAAAACCAAACTATAAAACAAGTATGTTATAAATAGTAAGTTTTTTTTCATTGGCCGAATTTTAATCCATTAATTTTAAAGGATATTAATTAAATGAAGATTTACTGCCGTTAACCATTCCTATTACTTTTCCGGCAAGCGGCCTTCCAAAAAACGGCGAGTTTTTTGACCGCGATTCATTATTCTTTTCAGTTAAGGTTGTATTATCTTTCATTGAAAAAATGGTAAGGTTAGCGGGTTTACCTTCATCAATTACTGGGGCCTTAATGTTGAGGATCTTATATGCATTATCAGACATCGATCTCACAATTGAATCAATATTTTTATCTTTTAAAGCTTCGAAGGCGCATGAAAAAGCAGTTTGAAGATTGATCATTCCAAAATCAGCAAGATCAAATTCAAGGTCTTTACTTTCTATATCCTGCGGAAAGTGATCACTTACAATAACATCAATAACACCGGTTGTAACCGCATTGCGTAAAGCCAATACATCTTTTTTAGATCGTAAAGGCGGGTTAACTTTGTAATTGGTATCAAACTCTGTTAAGTTACTGTCGTCTAAAAATAAATTTACAGCGGCTACACCGCAGGTTACATTAAGCCCGTTGGCTTTTGCTCTTTTTAATAATTCAATACTTCCTTTTGTACTTACGGTTGGTATATGCAGCTTACCACCTGTATATTCAAGAATGGCAAGGTTTCTTTGTAAATTTAATTCTTCAGCTAAAACCGGTATACCTTTTAAACCCAAAGTGGCAGAAACTTCCCCTTCATTCATTTGTCCGCCATGAGAAATACTTTCGTCATCGCAATGAGTAACAATAAACGAATTTATATTTTCAGAATATTGCAAGGCCCTCATAATCATGCCGGCATCTTTTATAGCGTGTTTGTAATCGCTAAAACCAATGGCGCCTGATTGTTTCATATCATGCATTTCTGCAAGATCTTTCCCTTTTCCATCAACCGTAATGGTACCAAACGGTAAAATAGTTACCAGTTTATTTTCGGTTTTGTTAACTATGTATTCTATTTGTGATTTGTTATGCAATGCTGGATTATTGTGACTGTGAATACATACTGAAGTAAAACCACCGGCAGCTGCACCTTTTATAACCGTTTCTAATGTTTCTTTGTGTTCAAAACCTGGATCGCAGGATACTGCCTGCATATCCACCCATCCGTTAGATACCAGCAGCTCATTGCCTTCAATTATTTTAACATTGCCTTTAGGTGTAATAGATTTTTTAATTTCAACAATAACGCCGCTTTCAATTAAAATATCTACCGTTTTGTTGTAAAACGGACTATTACTTGCTAAAACCTGCGCCTGTTTAATTAATATATTCATATTCTTTTTGTTTATAATGAAGCGATCTTTGATCTGCTTAATTGGTTATTTTAAAAATCGTAATAAAGCTATCTCAATTCCTATAAACAACAAGGTTAAGATAATAAATATTTTCCACAGTTTTTTACCATTAGCTCCCTGTTGTATTTGAGAAGTAATATCTGAATTGGCATCCTCGATCAGTTGAATGTTATTAAAGTTTTTATCTATGATAATCTTCTTTAATTGCTCATTATTAAGGCATAGAAGGTCTGATTCTTTTCTTGAGTAATTAAAAGCCAAAGGCAATAGTACTGCCGAATTACGAACTACCTCATAAAACCCCGGCACAGTAACCTGGTTTTGGGTATACAACGAAATGCCATTGTTTAAGGCCCTGGATTCAGGTATAACATCCAGCAGACCTGCAATCTGTTTAATATGTGGAGGCTGATCGATTGACGAAAGGTCATTTTTAATATTAATTACAACGTTTGATCCAGCCTGGTATGATAAAGGAACAGATCTTAAGCTATTAAAACATATCTGGTAAAAGGTAGGTACAAACAATGCGTGTTTAGAAAAATTAGTACATTTTTCATTTATCGGTGAAGAGAATAAATAAATATTTGCATTATTTTTTTTGCTCACACCAAATAAGGCATCAGCATTTTGAAGCATTAAAATAGTTTCGAAATCGATATTACTGGTTCGGGCAAGTTTATAATGTTTGGTTACCAATGGTAAATTAAGTCTGTCGCTCACTTTTTCAAAAACTCCGGTGTAAAATTTAGAAGCCATTTCTATTTTATCGACTTTTAAGTTAACGGTATCTAAACCTAATAAATTAGGCATTTGCAGCATATTTAAACACTGGTTGTAAAAAGCAAGATTAGCATTTTGTGAAGGAATAAAAACAACAGAGCCACCTTTATCAGTAAATTTTAAAAGTTCAGAAGTTAAGCCACTGCTAATATCAGCCAATTGATTTAAAATGATCACATCACAGGTTTTAAAAGCGTTGAAATCAATCGATTGTTCTAAATAAGAATTAACCTTGAACAAACTATCGGTTTTAAAAAGTGTAGAAATTGAATTATCCAGGGTTTGATCATTACCACTGATAAGGCATACAGCAACGTTTACTTTTGAATTAAAAGCAAAAAATAACTCATCATCAAATGTTATTGGAAAATCTTCGATCTTTATTGAACCATAATTAATGCCTTCCTGCTTACATTCAAAAGTAAATTGTATTTCTTTTTTTGAATTGGCTTCAACAGAAAAAGAACTGATAGCAATTTGTTGTTTATTTAAAAATAATTTAGCCGAACCAATCTCTAAATTAGCATTGCCATAATTTACAATATTGGCATGCAGCTTTTGAATAAAGCCTTTTTGCTGTAAAGGCGTTTCAAACCAGCAAGAATCGATATAGATATTATTTATTTCGTTAGCTTTTAAAGGAACGATGGTTACTTTAACCAAAGTATCGTTTTGAATTTCATTTAAATTAAAAGTAGTTTCCTGTGCATCTGATAAAGCATATATTTTTTGATTGGCCAGGTTTGAAGAGTTTAAGAATTCTGTTTGACGCTTTAGCACATCACTAAAAGCCCTTACCGATGAAGAAATTTTTACTTCATCAATTACATTTATAGCATCTTCTTTTGAATTAAAACGTTGATGCCTGCCCTCAAAATCGTTTGTAATAATTTGAAATTTGTCGCCATTGCCAAAGGCTTTAATGATCTCTTTTGCTTTGTTCTTTGCAATCTCCAGTAAGGGGCCCTGTTTATTGACATTCTCCATACTAAAAGAATTATCAATATAAATGCTTACCGCTTTTGCACCGGTGTTGGTAATAACAACATCTTTATCAAAAATAACCGGCTGGCAGAAAGCTAGTACCAAGCAGGCTATAGCCAGGCAACGGGCTATTAAAACCAGTATTTCTCTTAAGCGGGACTTGGATTTACTTTGATGCTGAAGCTCTTTAAGGAATTTAACGTTGGTAAAATAAACCTTTTTGTAGCGACGGAAGTTAAATAAATGAATAATGATAGGAATTGCAACCGCCGCTAAAGCCCATATAAATGCGGGATAAACAAACATCATAGGGTATAAAAATACAAAATAGTAATGGTTTTACAAATGAGAAATTCGGATTTTAGCTAAATTACTTTTAATGGTCACCAATTTCACTAATTTTCACAAATGATTGGTGTAATTAATGCCTTTGCTAATAGAGCAAAGCCCAAATTCCACAAATTCTGAATGAGAACCGCTTAAATAACTTCCGGTTAGCGAAATTAGTGAAATTGGTGGCTGTTTTAATTAATATATAACTGCAAAATTCGTAAGTTTGCGATTCATGAATTCAGCCCTTGCATCCATCGGAAAAAACTTATTGCTTGTAGCCATTGTCATTTTATCGGCATCTAATTTTTTTTACAGTTGGTTTAACTGGAACGAATTGTTGTGGATACAACTTTTCTTTGGGCTGGCTTACATATTCTTAAGCTGTTACGAAATTTTAAATGCCAGCTTTAAAGCATCCTTACCGGTTCAACGCTTTTCCTATTTCACCTTTAGCCTTGTAGCGCTAAGGGTTTTAAAAGCTTCAATATTTATAACTTTTGCTATGATGCTTTTTACATCGGGCAGCCGGGCAAAGTATTTATATGTAATATGTTTAATAATTGCGTTAACAGAATTGATAATTCTTTTAATAAAACACAAGCGTAACCTTTGTTTTATTAGTATTTATGCCAATTATTTATTGTTTGCGGAAAGCCGTTTAAAAAAAGTGTTTGCTGCTGATATTGAAGTTATTGAGTTCAGGCACGAAATATTTTATTTTGTAAAGAAGAATAAAGAAGTGTTTCAAATAAAATTGATTCACATAAAAGAAAAAACTACTTTTTTAGTTGCAATTAACGAGTGGGTAACCCGAAACAATGTTAATGTGAGTGAAGAATCGAAAGGAAAGATCGAAAAAGCCCTAGGTGCTTAAGAAACTATTCTCCTTAATGTTTTAAAAATAATTTTAAAGTCAGTACCAAGACCCATTTGCGATACGTATTTTTTATTCAGTTGTAATTTAGCGGGCATTACTTCTTTAATATAAGTTTGTTCAGGATCTTTAGAAGCTGCCAGCAATTCATTCTCATCAAAGTATTCTAAAGAGGCATAATCGGTAATTCCGGGCCTTACCTTTAACACTTCTTTTTGTTCGGTGGTGTACATATCAACATATTTTCTTACCTCCGGTCGGGGACCAACCAGGCTCATGTTTCCAAATAAAACATTTAATAACTGCGGTAATTCATCCAGCTTATATTTTCGTAAATAATAGCCTATGTTGGTAATACGCGGGTCTCTTCCGCCAACAGTAAGCAAGCCTGCTTTATCCGCATTTTTTTTCATTGTACGAAACTTAAACAAACCAAAATCTACATTGTAACGCCCTACTCTTTTTTGAATATAAAACACCGGCAAACCGCTGCCAATAATAATAAATAAAGAAATTAAAATTAAAAACGGAGAAAGTACGAGCAAACCTATCAGGGAAAAGAAAATATCGAATATGCGTTTTGCTATCAATTTACTTTATAACTTTATTTACACTTTCAATTACGGCGTTTACAACAGTTTTAATTTGCTCATCGGTAATATCATAAAACACAGGTAAACTAATTTCACGGCTTGAATTATTGCAGGTTACTTTATAATCCTCTACCTTATAACCTAAATTCTTATAAAAGCTCATGCCCGGCAATGGTAAAAAGTGAACATTCACGCTTACATCCGCATCAAAAACATGTTTTATTATCTCATCACGTTGCGTTTCATTTACATTTTTTATTCTTAACGGAAATAAATGATAACAGCTTGTTTTGTCTTTAGTTTCCATTACAGGAAGTTCAAGACGTGTATCAGTCTTTAATAAATTAATATAAGTATCAACAATGTGTTTACGTTTTATAAGCGTATCATTATCATAACGTTCTAATTCTACAAGCCCAATAGCAGCAGTAAGATCAGTCATGTTGCATTTATAACCGGCTTCTACAATATCATAACGCCAGTTACCTTTTTGTGTCTTTGCAAGGGCATCTTTATCCTGTCCGTGAAGCGTAGAAACACAAAGTTGTTTATAAATAGCTTCATTATCAAAAGGTGATGGTAAATTTAAAGTAACGGCACCACCTTCGGCAGTAGTTAAATTTTTTACTGCGTGAAAAGAAAATACACTCACATCGGTTAAAGCACCCGCTTTTTTTCCTTTATAATTAGCCCCAAATGAATGAGCCGAATCACTTAAAATTAAAATACGGCCAAGCTGCTTTTGATTTGCATTATCTGATGCAACAAACTTATTTTTATATTTTATAGCCAATTCATTTATTTCTGAATAATCACATGGTAATCCACCAAAATCTACCGGCATAATTACTTTTGTTTTTGAAGTGATGGCTTTTTCAATTTCGGCAACTGAAATATTAAAATCGTTAGCATTAATATCTACAAAAACAGGTTTTGCACCCACGTGTATAACAACATTGGCAGTAGCCGAATAAGTATAAGCAGGAATAATAACTTCATCCCCCTCTCTTACTCCAAACCAGCGCAGCATAATTTCAAGCCCCGCTGTTGCAGAGTTTAAACAAAGCGTATTTTTATTACCGCAATATTCGGTTATCTTTTTTTCAAATAATTTAGTACGCGGTCCGGTAGTTATCCAACCACTTTTTAATGTTGCCACAACCTCGTTGCAGATCTTATCATCTATTCTTGGTGGTGAAAATGGGATCATAAAATGAATTTATAATTTTTAAATTAAAGTATATTTACCTGCGTAGCGCCAAAACCATAGTCCTTATAAGAACCATCCTGGAAAGTAACACCCTTTGTTTTTTTTAATCTTTCAATTATTTCCTGCTTTAATCGTCCGTTTCCAACTCCATGAATGAAAACAATTTTTTTCATGTTCTTAAAAATAGCATCATCCAGCTCATTTTCAAATTTTTCAAGTTGAATGTTCAGCATTTCAAAATTACTTAAACCTTCGGGATTTTCGATCAGTTCGGTAATATGAAGATCAACCTCTTTTTCTAACGACTTTAAATATTCTTTATTTGATTTAGATGTTTTTGCGCGTGAGTTAAACTCTTTAATGCTTTTTAGTCTGGCTATGTCAACAAGACTTAGTTCCTCCTCTACATTGGTTTGCATTAAAAACTCATCCTTTAACAAAAAGCCGTATACGGGAAATTTAAATTCATAGTGTTTAATAACTTTAGATTCGGCAAGGGTTTTAGGGCTTATGTTAACGATCTCAACAATAGGCATTTGTGTTTTAAAATGTGTATTCTTATAAAACAAACATTCAATTTTATGGTAGCCGTATTCTTTAAAGAACTGGATCTTTACCTGCTTTAAAAGTACTTTTTGATACGCCCCTAACTCGCCATGCTTAAGCGTTTGAAAGTATTCTTCATCTTTAATTGAATACGAGAATAATATATTGTAGGAGGATGAATTAAATAAATATATCTTATAATCATTAATAAGTGCAGGCAATTCATGATCAGGCTCTATTATCAGGTAAACAGCATCATTTACTCCAGCATCAGGGTCTATTTCAATATTATCAGCATCCTTATCAACTATTAATTCTGTATGAATTGGTACCAGTTGCGAAACCAGGAAAGGGATTTCAAAACCATCCTGCATTTCTACAAATACAGTTGCTTTATCTTTTATACGCGAAACTATGCCCTCGCCTGTTTCATTTAAAAACCTAACCTTATCGCCTATTCTCAGTTTCATTATAATTCAAGGATGTAAGCTCCCTGTTGTTTTGTTTTAATTAATTCAATGCCAAATTTACAACATAATTCTTCTACTTTTTTAATAGAATAATTGCTGTTTGAAGCATCTGCCACAATTATTTTAAGGCCGGAAAGTTCATCAAAATCGTTGGCAGTAAGCTTAAAATTATTAGCAAGGATTAATAAATTAATTCCCGAAAGATCTGTTTGAGGCCATTGATCTTTTTTATTTAATAAAAGTGCTTTTATATTACCTTTTTCAATATAATTAAATTTATTTACTTCCAGCTTTACATTATTAAATGAAGTTACATGTGGTTTTATATGAAACATAAATTGAGCAGAATCTAACTGGTTAATGATAGAATGCCTTTTGTTTTTTACCAATACTGTATTGCTTTTATTAACCTGGTAAACTGCTATAAGATCAGTTATTTTTGATTGATAAGAAAATACAATTGCGGATGCTTGCCACCAGATCAAAATTATCATACAAAATACAAGCGAACGATAAGATTTGTTTTGGAGAGATAAGGTAAAAACAATAATAAAAAAGGAAAGGAAGAGCATATCATAAAAACTAAAATCAACACTATCTATAAAGCCAGATCCTGATGAATTAAAAAGGCTTATGAAAGTAACTAACCAATTAACGAGTTGGTTAATTACAATAGCTGCAAAACCTAGTTTTAAAACAATTAAAAAAGAAAGTAACAAAATAATAAAACTGGCGGGCACAACTAGAATGTTGCAAATAAAAAACCAAATTGGAAATTGCTTAAAATAAAATAAGGTTAATGGCAAGGTGCTTAAGGTAGCTGCAAAAGAAGCTGTTGTACCTTTCCATAATTCTTTAGTAAGGTAATTTTGAGGTTGCAGGATAGCCATTAATTTAGGTTGAAAATAAATTAAACCAAAAACTGCAAAATAACTTAAAAGAAAACCTACATCAGTAATAAAGAAAGGATCATAGCATAATAAAATAAATGCTGAAGCCAGTAAAATATTTGTTTGCACCCTGTTGTCGCTTCTAAAAAAAATGCGCCCAATACCTAATAGATTAAACATGATAACAGCCCTTAAAATAGGCGCTGAAAAACCAGTTATCAAAGCAAAACTCCATAGCAGCAAAGTGATCAGAATAAATTTAAAAATCTTGTACTTTTTTTTCCTGTCAATAAGATCAAACAAAAAACTTAATACTAAATAAATCAAGCCTGTATGTAAACCCGAAACCGAAAGCACGTGAAGGGTGCCCGAATGAGAAAACGATTCAACTACCTGTTTATCTATTTCATCATCATAACCGGTTAGTAACGCCGCGCAAATACCATAAGCGAATGGCGTTAATTCGCTGATTTTTAATGTTCTTAAAATATTTTGCTTAATAAATAGCCCGTTAAGCCAAATAGTATTCAACTTTTGCGGAACATCTAAGATCTCAAAAGCATTCACATCAACAAAAGCGCTATGATAAATATGCTTGTTGTATAAATAAGTTCTGTAATCAAATTCATATGGGTTTTGCGGCGGGCTAATTTCTATTAGTTTTGTCTTTAATATTAAAGTAGCGCCAGGTTTTAGTTTAGAGTTACTCTCTGAACGTTTGAAATAAGCAATAATATTGCCTTTTGCTTTTATATAAGATGAATCTGTTCTTATTTCGTTTATTGTTAACAAGCATTTAATAAACTTTTCTTTTTCGATAGGTATTTCATTAATAGTAACAACAAAATATGCCGGTTTATTTGCTTTGTAATAATTGCCATAATATTCCTTTTGCTTTTTTAAATTAGTATTACTTACAAGGTGTAAGGCAAAAACAAATAAGAAAACGTCAAAAGAAATTAGATAAGCGCGTTTTGTAAAATTACTTTGTTCTTTTTTTAGCCTTATAGAAACTATTACTGCAATTAACCCAAGTAAAAAAAATAAATGTGAGACCGGTAAATTAAAATGAATAGCTAATAATATACCAAAAATAAAAGGAATTAGTATCCTAAAAAAAGGAATATTGGAAAATACATTTGGCATAAAAGATTAAAGCTAAAAAAAAATCCCGTCCGGCATTAACCGAACGGGATCATTTTTAAACTATTTTACTATTAGTTGATCACTAATTTTTTAGACATTTTTTGGCCGTTAATAGAGATATTTACAAAATAAATACCTTTTGAAAGCGCACTGTTTTTATTAACAGTAACAGTTTGCTCACCTGCATTATAAGTATTGATAGTTGCAGGTAAAACATCTTTACCTAACATATCAACAACATTTACAGTAACAGTTGCACCATCATTTAAATTAAATTTAAGGTTTGTTTCTCCAGTAGAAGGATTTGGGAATAAATTTAATTTATAGCTCTTTGCTAATTCATTTAATCCGTTCGGCCCTTGAAAATCAACTGCATCAATAAATAAACGGTTACCAAAACCATTCATAGGGTCTTCAGTAAACACAAAACGGAATGTAGCGCTTGGAGAGTTTGCAAAGTTAAACCAATATGGATAAGAAGTTACATCAACATCTTTCCATTCTGAAGCCACAGGCACGTAAGGTGTTGAAGTAGTACCACCCGAACCTGAAGCCATAGTACTTGCATTTAGGCTAACCACATCTATCCACGAACCACCGCAATCTAATGAACCCTGTAAAACCAGTTTATCAGCATGTGTTGCGCTTTGTCTTGCATAAGCATAAGAGAATTTTAAAATGTTGTTTGGATTATTTACAACATCCATAACTGGCATTGTTAAAATATCAACCTGGTTAAATGAACTTTGAGTACCATCTAAATAAAATGAACCAGAACCATGTTTAGCAGCAACACCTGTTTGATCCCATGTAACACCGCCACCAACATTATCAACAGACCAATTTGTTGGTACGCCGGCATTTTCAAAACTCTCAAAATAGTTACCTGTAATAACTGCATTACCATTTAAAACAGTAACAGTTTTTACTTTGGTACTGCTACCCTGACCGTTGGTTACGGTTAAAGTTACCGAACTTACACCCGGTGTTGGAAAAGAAATTGCAGTAGTTGAATTTGTTGGATTTGCAGGAGTAGCTCCGTTATCAGCGCTCCATGCGTATGTTGAAATAGTACCATTATAAGAAAGATCTTTGAAATTTAGCGATCCACCTGAACATACTGTGTAATTTGTGGTTGACATAAATTCTGCTACCGGAGGGCAAGGGTTTGTGCTGTTAACATCAGTAAGTGCCAAATTAGCAGGCGTACTAAGGTTACTTCTGCCGCTGGTTGCTGAAGCAAGTGCATTTCGCATAACAGTTGTTTGACCCGATGTGAAGTTTTTTGGACAAGATGAATAATCCATAATATTCTCAACATTTTGAGTTGGTCCACCAGTACAAACGTTGCCAGACAAACTTGTAGGGCAAGCGCTAAAATTACCTTTAGTCCAAGGTGTATCAGATACGCCATCATCACCACAAACAACACCAGGGTTATTCGTATTACCAAAAGTGTGGGTTAAGTTTAACCAGTGACCTGCTTCGTGGCTTAATGAACGAATGTTTGTCATGGTGCTTAAGAAACCATAGTTGTAAACGATAGCGTCAGGTAAAGCGCCAGATGGCCATGTGCCAGGCTTATAAGTATAACCAACAATAATACCACCACCAGTTACAGTACCGGTTGGTACAATTTGTTTAACAATAATAATATTAAGGTATTTTGTAGGATCCCAAGTAATTCCTGTATAGTTAGTGCTAACTGCAGATTGTGACCAAACAGTTCTCGAATCCAAATGATGAACAATGCCATTTGTGCAATTATTATTAGGATCTCTGTGCGCTAACATAAATTTAATGTCAGAATTAATGTATAATGACTGAAACGGGGCAGCAACAGTGTTTGCGTCAGGGCTGGCAGCAGCATAATCTAAATTCATTTGCGCTAAAGCAGCAGCACATGTTGCATCCGAAACGTTTTCGCCTCCACCCTGGTGTAAAATGTGGAATACAACAGGAATAGTATATTGAAAAGCAGCAGATGTTTTATTAACTCCTTTATTTTTCTCTGCTTCAACATATTGTTTATATGCTTCTTCCTGTAAAGCGTTATAACGTTTTTCTGCACCTGGATTTGCTTTAAACGCTTCTTCCATAGCCGCATACGTATTACATGGCTGAATTTTACCTTCTTGAGCAATACCAGTTGTTGCTGCAAAAATTGCAACACCAAGTGTTATTTTAGATAATTGTTTTTTCATGCTGTTTTTATTTATTTTTTATGTGTTTATTTTTTTTGATTAGTAGGAATTTGATTTACCTGGTTTAAAGCCATCATATCTTTCATGGTTTTTTGCATGCCTTCCACACTGCCATCTAAGAAGATAACATTTCCTTTACCGTCCTGAGCGAAATTTTTCACAGCTTCTGTCCACATACTAAAAAGAATTAAAGAAGAATCAAGATTGGCATCCTGCATTTCTCTTGCTGCACCGGCCATACCTTTAGCTACTTCCTGACGAAACAAAGCAATACCTTCACCTTTCAATTGAGATGCATCTTTTTCGGCCTGAGCCGATATCTTAATGAAATTACCTTCTGCTTCGGCAGCTTTTGTTCTTGTAATCAATAAAGCCTGGCCCTCATTCTCTGCTGCTGATTTTAAGTTATTACTTGCCACAACTTTAGCCATTGAGCGCATTACTTCTTCATCAAAAGTAATATCATTCAATTGAAGATCTATTAAATGATAACCCCATTGTTCTAAAGTATTATCCAATTGTTCTTTTACCGCTTCAACTATCTCTTTTCTTAAAATTAAAACCTCAGATTGTTTTTTTGTAGCCACAAATGCACGGACCGATCCTTCCACCGAACGAACAAGTGCCTGCATAAAATTACGGTCATCAATAAATTTAAAAGCAACATTCTTAATTGTTTCTTCATCGCTATTTAAAACAGAATAAAGCAACATAGCTGTAAAGTTTACATTTGCCTGATCTATTGTAACAGCTTGAAAACCAAGTTCTGAGCTGCGATTTTGAACCGATACTTTTTTAAATACTTTTTCAATAAAAGGAATTTTAAGGTTTAAACCCGGGCGAAGGATACGACTGAATTTTCCAAAAATGGTTGTAACCGCAATAGTTCCTTGTTGTACGGAAACAAAAGAAAGCAATAGCGTTAATAGTACAAAAACGATGATAATAATTAATCCAACTGGCGACATAATAATTTATATTTGTATAAATGTATGAAATTTTTCCTGTGCTTCAAAATCGATTTTAAAGGTGGTAAAAAATACGTATAAATGGCTTTTTTTGGTCCTCATTTGGCTTATTTCTCCAACTTTAAAAGGTCAGGAAGTGTCCGCCGATACTATTCCAGAGCATGAAAAGATCTATGCAAAAGCTGTAAAATTAATTGATTCGGCAAAGTACCAGGAAGCCATTCCGGTTTTAAAAAATGCCATTAAAGAAAAGAAGGATTATTGGGAAGCCTATAATAAAATGGCCTTTTGTAAAATAAAATTAAAAGATTACAAAGGGGCCGAAAAGGATCTTAAAAAAGCAGAAATGATAATGCCTTTAAATTTTGAAACTACTAAGTTGAACGGTATTAACTATTATTTAAATAATAAGTTTAGCGAAAGTAAAGGCGCTATTGATTCGGCTGTTGAAATTGCAAAAGATGAAAAGATTGATGACTGGGAGCTTTTTTATTATCGCTCGTTGCTTATGTTTAAAGGGAAAAGCTATAAAGCAGCTTTGGGCGCGGCTGAATCGGCGGTAGAGATAAACCCAAAATGTATTGATTGTATGGTTTTGAAAGGAGAAATTCGCTTTGTTACAAAAGAGTACAATTATGCCATTAAAGAACTAAATGATGCCATTAAAAAAATGCCTGCCGAAACACCAGATTATAAAGCCTATAAACTCAGGGCAAAGGCAAAGTTTGAAAATAAAGATTATAAAGGCGCTGTTACCGACTGGAATGTTTATTTAGACGGTGTGCCCGGTGAGGAAGAGGCTTTGGTAGCTCGTGGTGCAGCTAAAATTGAAAGTAAAGATAATACTGGTGCTATTGCCGATCTGGATGAAGCTATTAAAATTAATGCAAAAAATCCGGTAAGCTTTTGTTACAGGGCCGTTGCAAAATCTGAGAATAAAGCGTTTCAGGAAGCATTAAAAGATTATGAAGCGGCAATAAAACTTAAGTTTGATTATGCTGATGCTTACTTTAATCGCGCCGCAACAAAAATGGCCATTAAAGATAAACATGGCGCTTGCGATGATCTTAATAAAGCCGATGGATTAGGCAATACAAGCGCTGCACAGATCATTGAACGATTTTGTAAGTGATTTGTTTTTTTTAGAGCCACTAATTTCTCAAATTCTTATATTTTTAATAGAAATATTATTTGTGTAATTTAAACTTAAAACAATAAATTGTTTTAAATAATTATTTCACTAATGATGTAGTTGAAACAGATTAGTGTTTTTTAGTGAAATTGGTGGCTAAAAATACCGAAGAAAATTTTAATTGAATTTAGAAGGTACAAACATTTCAAATCTCGGGATCTGAACATTAAACTCGGTCTCATCAATTAAGCGGGTCATTACATAAAAACCTTCCATATACCCTAATTCGCTGGCTAAATTGCAGCCGCTGTTGTACTCAAATTTTTGCCCCGGCTCAATGATTGGGGTTTCACCTATTACACCTTCGCCATCAACTTCGCGCTTTTCGCCAACACTGTCAAAAATATCCCAATGCCTTCTTAAAAGTTGTACAGAGTAATCGCTGTTATTTTGAATAGTAATAAAATAAACAAAGAAATAATGATTTTCTCTTGGCACGCTTTGTTCAGATAAATAGCGTACTTCAACCGAGATCTCAATGTTATGTGTGGTTGTTTTTACCATTTTGTATTACAATATTAAACCGTTTTTTTTAAAATAAAGAATTTCCCTACTAAAATTTAACAATTTTAAGCTACCGTTACCGGGCTTGAAACGAGTTGCTGGTAAAGCTTTTCGTATTGCGGTAAAATATTTACAAGGTCGAATTTTTTTGCCTGTGCAAAAGCATTTTGGCGAAATTGTTCGAATAGTTTATTGTCTTTCAATAATTTTATAGCATTATTAGCCATGTCTTCAACATTACCAACATCGCTTAAATAACCTGTTTTACCATTTACATTCACCTCAGGCAAACCACCGCTATTGGTGCTTATTACCGGTACTTTCATAGCCATTGCCTCAAGTGCCGATAAGCCAAAGCTTTCTGTTTCTGAAGGTAAAATAAAAAGATCGGCCATACTTAATATCTCTTTAGGATCGGCTATCTTACCCAGATTTATTACATCTGCCTGTAAATTCAGTTGCCTGCATAATTGATCTATTTGTGCTTTCTCAGGACCATCGCCAACTAAAATTAATTTTGCAGGCATTTTGTTTTTTACCTTTTCAAAAACATAAACCACATCTTCAATTCTTTTTACTTTTCTAAAATTACTAATGTGTACTAATATCTTTTCATCGTTAGGCGCGTACTTGCGTTTCACACAATGTTCCTGTGGCATTTCGTATTCTTTAATATTAATAAAGTTGGGAATGACAGTAATTTTATTGTCAATTTTGAATGTTTTTAATGTATCCATTTTTAAACTTTCAGAAACCGATGTAATAGCATTACTATGGTTTAAGGAGAAACGAATTACCGGTTCAAAGGCCGGATCACGGCCAACTAATGTAATATCAGTTCCATGCAAAGTAGTAACATAAGGCAGACTGATCTTTTTTGATTTTAAGATCTGCTGTGCTGTATAAGCTACCGAAGCATGAGGAATGGCATAGTGAACATGCAAAACATCCAACTGTTCAAAGATAGCTACATCTACAATTTTACTGGCCAATACACTTTCGTAAGGTTGGTATTCAAATAAAGGATAATCGTTCACGTTAAACTCATGATAAAACAAATTCTCATCAAACAGGTTTAAACGAAAAGGCTGGCTGTAGGACATAAAATGCACTTTATGGCCTTTTTTAGCCAATGCTTTACCTAATTCTGTTGCTACAACCCCGCTTCCGCCATAAGTAGGGAAACAAACCATTCCTATATTCATATATTAAGTACTGTAATTTTCAGCATTAAAAGTACGAATAATTAGCGTGGAATAATGTTAACAAAGTTTATGTTTAGCCACTAATTGCACCAATTTCACCAAAACAATTTAAGATCAACACAAACTTCGTGTTAATTTGGTTTCATTAAGAAAATTTTCTTAATGAAAGAATTTCACTAAAAAAAATAAAACCCAAACTACTTTATGTTTGTGTAATTAGTGAAATTAGTGGCTTTTAAGAATTAGTAATATCTTTGCAACCTTGAATTACAAATTACATAGTTTAAACCCGCACGATGAAGCTGCTTTGAATGAAGGGAAACTTTTGCCATTGATGGAAGAATTCTATACCATCCAGGGCGAAGGATTTAATACCGGTAAGGCTGCTTATTTCATTCGTATTGGCGGTTGTGATGTAGGTTGCCACTGGTGTGATGTGAAAGAAAGTTGGGATGCTAATATCCATCCCTTAACGCCTATCGAAAAAATAATTACCAATGTTGTTGAATGGAAAGCACAAAGCGTTGTAGTTACAGGTGGCGAACCATTGATCTATAATTTAGAGGCCTTAACTTCTGAATTAAAAAAGAAAAATATTGAAACCTTCATTGAAACTTCGGGCGCTTACAAACTAAGCGGTAATTGGGACTGGATCTGCCTTAGCCCCAAAAAAACAATGGCGCCATTGCCAGAAGTATACTCTAAAGCACACGAATTAAAAGTTATTGTTTTTAACCAACACGATTTTAAATGGGCGGAAGAACAAGCTGCAAAAGTTGGTAAAGATTGTTATTTATACCTGCAACCTGAGTGGAGCAAACATGCAGAATTGCTGCCCAAAATTATTGAGTACGTAAAATCAAATCCTAAATGGATGATCAGTTTGCAAACTCATAAGTATATGAATATTCCTTAGAAAATGGAAAACTGAAGAGGTAAAATGGAAAATGTAATTCGAACACGTACATCATATATCTGCCACATTACATTTTACATCATTTAATAAACCCCTTATCCAAAGCAAACTTTACAAGGCCCACAACTCCTTTAATTCCGGTTTTTCTGAAAATGTTTTTACGGTGGGTCTCAACCGTGCGCTCGCTTATAAATAAAGCTTCCGCAATCTGCGCATTGGTCATTTCTTTGGCAATACAATCAATAATATCCACTTCACGCTCGGTTAAATTAATGGTATTAATTTTTTCATCATTTACCGGGTTTGATTCAATTACATTCTCAACTTCTTCGCTAAAAAATTCGTTGCCTTCGTAAACAGTTTTAATTGCCCTCACTAATTCCTCCCGGCCTGTATTCTTTAAAATGTAGCCTTTTACTCCCGCCTGTAGCATATCTTTAATATAACTGCGCTCACCAAACATGCTTAATGCAATAAATTTTGTATCGCCCATACGTGGCTTTAATTTGCGTACAAGATCAACACCACTTAGTTCTGGCATATTTATATCGGTTAAAACAATATCCGGCTTTAATAGTTGAATTTGCTCAAAGGCCAGCAATGGCAAGGTGCATTCGCCCACTATCTCAAAATCTTTTTCGCTCGAGATAATAGCTTTTAAACCATCCAACAGCATTTGATGATCATCAACCAGGTATATTTTTACTTTTCCAGCCATTACAAACTCTAATATACTATTTTTTTATAAACTTAAATACGGCCTGGTAATAACTTTTTGCCACATTCAATAAGCGGTCGTTGGTTTTTAAATCCTTATAGGTAATATCTGTTTTCATTAAAGCGTCACATTCTGTTTCATTATCCTGATAAAGACTTTCTCCATAAACCAAAGGTGAATTTATGGTACGGCATAAATTAAGGTTTCTTGAAAATACACCCGGGCTTTTTGTTAAAAGGCAATTATCCTTTAAGTACGAAGCGTCAAACTGAGAAGCGATTGGGATACTGAGATTTTTGTTAAAGTTAGAAACAGTTAAAGCAGCCAGCTTTTCTGACTGGTTTAACTCATCTGTTAAAAGCAGGCGTAAAAAATGAACCTTATTTTCTGCCTTGTCTAAATTGTCATTTGTAAAAGCTCCGCCAATAAAGGCCATTGTAAAATTCTTTTTTGTTACCTGTTTCCAGGGTTCATTTTTTTCATCCACATTGTAATGAATAACAACGCTTACATGCGGATAAAAATCATTCATTACTTTTGCACGGTTGTTAAGATCATAATCCCTGAAAAAATCCCAGAAAAGATCATGATCGTTATCTTTTATAAACTTTGTATATTTTAGTTTTGGAAGAATCTTATTGTTGTATAAACTATCTAAAACTCTGGTTTTATGAACGCTTAACCACTGAGAATAGGTACAGTTAAATGAGTTGTAATTTTCCTGAGAACGGCTTAATAATACTTTCGCACCTTGCTCTTCCAGCATTTTTTGTAACAGCTGCGCTGTATTAAATGCTAAAGCGCTTTCAAATATTTTAATGGTATCATAAGGATGATTGATGCTATCTTTTCTGAAATACAAAAATTTTTGCTCTATCAAAGCTTCGGTTAAATTAACAGCTGTATGCCCGGGATCAATAGCTATACGATATCCCGAAAGAGGTAATTTATTATCGTATTTATTTTTCTTTTTTTTATCAGTTATTTTATCAAAAATACTATCGCATTTTGATTTAGATAATTTTTTTACACCTTTAAATTTTATAAGTTGTTCTTGTTTTGAAAAAGGGTTATTTACAAGAAACTTTGCGAAAAGCTCAATTTCATTAGCGTAAACAGCTATCTCCTTTTTGCCTTTTTCATCTAAAATATAAATAGCATCGTTAGTAAATTGAACGCGGTTGTTTAAAGAACCTCTAAAATTTAAATACGTATCAAAACGGTATTTACACTGCTGTATGGTTTGAGCAAAGGCAAAATGACAGAAAAAGCAAAAAACAAAAAGAGTACGCGGCATGTTTATAAAATTAAAATTATCTGTTCGGCTATTTTTTGTACTTTCAAATTGTTATCAAACCAAATATGTTAACAGAACAGCAAATACATCAAATAGTTTCAAAAGAAATAAATTTTAAAACTTCCCGTTCAGGTGGTAAAGGAGGTCAAAATGTAAACAAGGTGGAGACCAAGGTAGAGCTCGAATTTAATGTACAAACATCTTCGGCATTAAATGATGAGCAGAAAAAGATCATCTTTAAAAAATATACCGATCTTATTGATGGCACATTAATAAAAGTATTGGGTAATACCGATCGTTCGCAATTAGGCAATAAAGATATTGCTACCAAAAAACTAATTGTATTACTAAACAAACTTTTAAAGCCTGTAAAAAAACGTTTTGCAACAAAACCAAGCAAGGGCTCTATTAAAAGAAAAGCAGAGAACAAAAAACATAAAAGCGAATTAAAACAATCACGTAAAAAGCTATTTTAATTGTTATTCAATTCACTCATATTTACAGTTTTTTTACCAATTGTATTTATTGTTTATTGGTTAACACCGGCTAAATACCGAAATTACTTTTTATTACTTGCTTCTTATTATTTTTATTATAGTTATAATCCGGCATTCTTATTATTATTGATAGGCACTTCTGCCTTAGATTATTTTATGGCGCAACAGATCTTATCAACGCCAAATCAAAAGAGCAAAAAAGTATTTCTTGTTTTAAGTCTTTTAAGTAACCTGGGTGTACTTTTTATTTTTAAATATTATGTTTTCGTTCATAACTCAACTATAGAAATCTTAGGTCTTAAATCTTCACTCTTAAATAACTTTATAATTCCCGCAGGCCTTTCTTTCTATACCTTTCAATCGTTAAGTTATACTATTGATGTTTACCGTGGAAAATATAAAGCCGATGATAAATTCTTAGATTTTTTATTATTCGTTTCGTTCTTTCCGCACATGGTTGCCGGGCCAATTGTAAGGTATAACGATCTTATGCCCCAGTTAAAGATCATTACTTATTTTAAAAACATTAACTGGCAAAGCTTTGCTACGCTGGTAACCTGGGGCTATTTTAAAAAGCTCGTTATTGCCGATAATTTAAATTTAATTGTAACACCCGTATTTAACGACGTAACTGCTTATTCAGGTTTTGAACTATTAATTGCAGGCTTTTTATTTGTGATACAGGTGTATTGTGATTTTAGCGGCTATAGCGACATTGCTACCGGTATTGCAAAATTATTTAATATCAATTTAACTTTAAACTGGCGCAGACCTTTATTTTCAAGGTCATTACACGAATTCTGGACACGTAACCACATCAGCATTACCACATGGTTTAGAGATTATCTTTACATTGGCTTGGGTGGTAACCGGGTTAGTAATAATCGCTGGCTGCTAAATATTTTTTTGGTTTTTGTTATCAGTGGTTTTTGGCACGGCGCTAATTTTACTTTTATTGTTTGGGGAACCATGCATGGTATTTTTTATATTTTAGAGATACTGTTTATGAAAAGATTTTCTAATGTAAAAGTTCCTTCGTGGCTCGGAAGGCTTTATTTACTAGGATTTCATACCATTACACTTATTGCTTTTAGAGCCAACTCATTTACAGATCTTAGAAGTATTTACCAATCAATTTTTGGTTCTGAAGGCAATTATTTTTCAATCTCTCATTTTTATCTTTTGCAGGATAAATTCTTTTATCTCATCATTTTATTCTCCATTCTTATTTTGTTCTTGAAAGAACTAAATGAGGAATATGCAATCGTCCACAAACATGAAAGAACATACAGTTTTTTAAAGCCATTTGCCTACATCTGCTTTATCGTACTTATCTTTATTTTAGGTAATTTTTCGGCGAACACATTTATTTATTTTCAATTTTGATAAAACGCGTAATTACATATTTTTTAATTATAACAGCATCATTGTATGCTTTACGCTATCTGCATTATATGGGATTATTAAAACAAAAATCGGGCTTTTACAACAAATACAAAACCTGTTTTTTTGAAAAAAACGATTATAATGTTCTGTTCTTAGGATCTTCCAGGGTAGAAATGCATTACAATACCCACCTATTTGATAGTTTAACTGGTAAAAATTCATTTAATTTAAGTCTTGCCGGCGCCACACCACAAGTAGCTTTTGCAGCATTAAAGGCTTATTTGCAAAACAGTAAAGCGCCAACCTACCTGATCTATGAAATAGATTATCATTTCTTAAAATATAAAAGTACCGAAGTAAAAGAATTCAATAATTATTTTTCTTTTTTATCTAACAAAACGCTATTATGTGAGTTTACAAAAATAGATGAACGTATGCCACACTTCTATTACAATGCCTATTATTCATGGCCATACACAGGTTTAAAAAACATAAGTACAAGTTTGCACGGTTGGTTAAACATTCCAAATAAAACCGATAGTTTGTATTATAAAGGGTACTTAAAAGAAGTATTAAGACCGCAACTAAATTATGTTCCAATAATAAGATATCATACTTTTTTTAATTTAAACGATAGAAATTATCTTGATTCTATTATTTTACTTTGTAAAAAAAACAGCACAAACATAAGCCTTATCAGCTCTCCCATATTTGCCGGTGGCGAGGTAGATCTTGTTAACAAAAAACAAATCATAACGCAACTAAAAAACATTGCTTTGATCCATCAAATTACCTATTCCGACCTTTCTTCGCTCCCCTTTTGCAGTGATCGTTCCTGTTTTGTAGATCACTATCATTTAAACTATAAAGGGGCTTTAAAATACAGCCTGATTTTATCTCGGTTTTTCAACAATAAAATTGCTTCCCGTTCGTTAAAATAGCATAGAATTTCATTTTTTTAGCTTAATTTTAGTATTTAGATATGCAAAGGTTTCTTTTTTCTCTTTTTGTTGTGTTCACGCTTATTTCAAAGGCACAGTTTCGTAAATACAGTAACGAGTTCTTAAATATTGGTGTGGGCGCCCGCGCTTTGGGCATGGGCAATGCCAACATTACCAGTGTTGAGGGTGTAAATTCAGGTTACTGGAATCCCGCGGGCCTTTTAAAGCAAAAAAGTGATATTGAAGTAAGTTTAATGCATGCCGAGTATTTTGCAGGCATTGCCAAATATGATTATATAGGGGTTTCTAAAAGAATTGACAGTAACAGCGTTGCTGGAATTTCTATTTTACGATTTGGTGTAGATAATATTCCAAACACATTAGACCTGGTTGATGCCAACGGAAATGTGGATTACAACCGTATTACTACGTTTAATGCCGTTGATTTTGCTGCATTATTAAGCTATGCGCGTACTATTCCTCAATTAAAAGGTGTTGAATTAGGTGGCAATTTTAAAATTATACGTCGTAAGCTTGGCCAATTTGGAGGCGCCTGGGGCTTTGGTTTAGATGCAGGTGCTAAGTACAATTATAAAGATTGGAAATTTGCTGCCATGGGAAGAGATATTACAGGAACATTTAATGCCTGGAGTTATAATTTAAGTGAAAAAGATATTGCTACCTTTCAACAAACAGGAAACGAAATTCCTTCTTCATCCATTGAAGTAACTGCCCCGAAATTAATAATTGGTGCGGCAAGAACTTTTTTATTCTGGAAAGACAAAATATCGGTGCTTGGAGAGTTGAATTTAATAAACTCTTTTGATGGAAAAAGAAATACAGTTGTAAAAACAGATGTGTGGAGCCTTGAGCCGGCAATTGGAACAGAAATTGGCTACAAAGGTTTTGTTTATTTAAGAGGTGGTATTGGCAATATTCAAAAACAATTAAATGATGATGCTACCAAATACATTACTACCTTTCAACCCAACTTTGGCGTAGGTGTAAAATACAAGATTTTTACACTTGATTATGCTTTAACTGATATTGGCGACAGATCTATTGCTTTATATTCAAATATTTTTTCATTAAAAATTGATATTAATAAGAAGATGAACAAGTGAGAAAACTACTCGCAATAGGCATATTTTGTTTTGTTGCATTTACCGTTAAAGCCCAGGTTTATGGTAATGAGTGGATCAACTTTTCTCAACAGTACTTTAAATTTCCAATCAATAAAGAAGGTATTTACAGGATAGATTCCACCACCCTTTCTAATTATTTTAATTTAACTACAACTAATCCTAAAAATTTCCAGCTATTCATTAAAGGAAAAGAAAACCATCTTTTCATTAACGGTGAAAGTGATAATAAAATTAATATTGGCGACTATCTTGAATTTTTCGCCTCACCTGCAATGAATGATTTTGATTCGCTGATATATGATAATATCAATTACCTTCCTAATCCTTATGCGCCTCTATTTAATGATACCCTTTATGGATTTATTACGCTTAATAATTTAACCACAAACAAACGTTATACTTTAGAAACAGATACAACCGCTACTTTATATCCAACAGGCGATCATTTTTATACCGAAAAAGTATTTAAGGGTTTTGCTGAAAGCAATTTTGTTAGTGAATACAGTTCTGGTGCAAGCGATCCTTTGTACACGCAAGCCGAAGGCCGTGGTGTTAATTTTTCAAAAGGCAACAGCGTTAGTGGTGTCTTTTCTAATTTAAATACATACACAACAACCAATTTACCTGTTTATTTAAGCATTAACTATTCAGGTAATAGTCTTGACCAAACCGTAATTGATGATCATGAGATAAAAACATCTTATACAGATCAAAATAATGTTACTGTACAATTAGCAGATTTTGCCTTTAAAGGTTACATACCAGTTCGCCAAACATTTACGTTAAACTCTCAAAACACAGGCAATACTACAACTATTACTTTAAATTCGGTTGCTGTGCCTTCACTGGCAAGCATAAACAACGCTACTCTTTTACATTACATAAACTATTTTTATCCGCAAATACCAGATCTTAATAATCAATCGTACTACAAATTGTTTATTGACAATCACGCTACACAACCAAAAACTTTTTTCAATTTTTCTAATTTTAATCTTTCAAGTTCAGCAAATGTTTTATTGTATGATATTAGTAATAATAAAAAGATTAGTACAAAAATTACCCCACTTAATATCAGGGCGGTAATACCAAACGGTAGTGGGCGCAAAGTATGTGTTTTGGTTGCCGAATCGCAAACCATAGGTGTTACTTCTTTAATAAAAGTAAACCAAACAGCAAGCTTTACTTATTTTAAAAATCTTCCTGCAAATAAACCTTTTGTTATTATTTATCATAAAAGCTTACAGGCAGGTGTAACTGCTTATAAAAATTACAGGCAAACGTTAACAGGCGGTTCGTATAATGTTATTACAGCAAATGTTGATGAGCTTTATGAACAATTTAGTTATGGCATTAATAAACATCCACTGGCCATAAAGAATTTTTGCCGGTATTTAAAAGATAGTTTAACAAATGTACCTAACTATGTTTTTATAATTGGTAAAGGGGTTGGTTGTGATGCACTCATTCCTTCCACGCAATCACTAAACTTAGTACCAACAATGGGTGTCCCAAGCTGCGATAATCTTTTGACTTCTTTACTTTCGCCAAGCAATACAAATAAATACGCACCAGAAATACCCATAGGCCGCATTGCTGCATTATCTAACAGCGATGTAAACATTTATCTCGCAAAAGTTCAGCAGCACGAAAGTACGGCCCCTGCCGACTGGAAAAAAAGAGCTTTACATTTTATAGGTGGCGATGAGCCAATTCTTGCCAATACACTTTCCAACTATATGGCAGGTTATGAACAGATAATTAAAGACACCCTTTTTGGCGCTGAAGTTTTTACATTTAAAAAAAATACAACTGCCCCAGTTCAAACGGCAATTAGTGATAGTATAAAAAGCATAATAAGTAATGGCGCGGCTTTGATAAATTTTTTCGGTCATGGTTCTGAACAGGGATTTGACCAGGCCATTGATGATCCGGAATTATATAACAACACCGGTAAATATCCTTTTGTTATTGCCAACTCCTGCTATTCTGGAAACATACATGTACCCGGTCGAATGTCGGTAAGTGAAAAATTTATTTTCTCCAACCAAAAAGGCAGTATTGGTTTTTTAGCCGCAACGTCTTTGGGCTTTGTGCATTCATTAAACAATTATAACAATTATTTTTACCAGGCACTTGCAAAAACCCAATATAATAAGGGCATTGGTGATGTAATAAAAGAAGCAGCTGCCAATAATGGCATGTCAATTGATAAAGTAACACAGTTTACAAGCCTTGATCTTACACTACATGGCGATCCTTCTTTAAAAATAACTGCAGGCGCCTTGCCAGACTATCAACTAAAGAACAGCGATGTTGGTTTTAATACAAAAAAATATACCGATTCGTTAGGCATAAAAATAAACCTGAAAAATCAAGGTAAGGCAGTGGGTGATTCTGTTTTTGTAAAGATAGAACGTTTTTTTCCGAATGGCGATTCTAGTATAATTTATAAAAGAATACATGCACCATTGTTTAAAGACAGTTTAGTTTTTTACCTTCAAATTGATTTTAACCGTGGTATAGGATTAAATAAATTTAAAGTAAAAATTGATGAATTTAATGAAGTTGGTGAAAGCATAGAAACAAATAACAGCACTTTAGGAACTGTTGATATATTTATTCCCGGTGGAGATGTGGTGCCTGTATACCCTTATAAATATGCAATTGTACCTAAAACAAATACCATAACATTAAAAGCATCAACAACCGATCCGTTTGCCCCAAACGCTGTTTATCGTTTTCAATTAGATACCTGTGATAAATTTTTAAATCCTATACAAACTACCTTAATAACCAGTAGTGGTGGTGTATTAGAGTGGAATGTAAATTTACCCTTTGCAGATAGTACTGTTTATTTTTGGCGAGTAAGCAGAGATAGCACAACGCCAACTACTCCATTCATCTGGCGAGAAAGCTCATTTCAAACCATTGGCACAAAGAGAGGTTGGGCCCAGGCACATTTTCACCAGTTTAAAAACGATAATTATAAATTTGTAAACTATAAAAAAACGTTGCGTAATTTTACTTTTGAAAATAACAAGCAAAGTATTTCATGTAGAAACGGCATACAGCCTAATATTTTTCCAACTAATATTAATTTCTTTTTTAATAATATAACTTTGTCAAGTTGGGGCTGTACACCTGATGGCTGGAACATAGCTGTTTTTGACTCAATAAGTGGTAACCCGCAGGATGTTATTAGTGTAAATTGGCCAGCCGCCGGGCCGGGTTTGTATAATAATAGCATTTGTGTACCCAACCAGGTGCTTCATGTATATTCATTCGGGAACTATGATTACAATTGTCAATGCAACGTGCCAAGCTGGAAAACAGATCTTGAAAATTTTTTAATGGGCATTGCGCATAATAATTATGTATTAGCTTACACAACGGGTGCATTTACACCTTCATACGCACAAATCACGAGTTATAGCAACAATCTTTACAATGCTTTTGAAAGTATAGGAGCTGTTACTATACGAACCACGCCAGATACAGTTCCTTATATATTATTTGGAAAAAAAGGAATGATAGCCGGGCAGGGACATGAAGTTAAGGGAATTAATAAAAAATCTATTATTACCTTAAACGATAGTATTAAAACCCGCTGGAGCAATGGTTATGTTGCTTCTGAAATTATTGGGCCTTCTTATAAATGGAACAGCTTGCATTGGCGTGTGCAAAGTATTGACGCATTACCGGGAGATACAACTATTTTAAAACTGGTTGGAATTCGCAACAATGGACAGATAGATACCTTACAAACTTTTGTGCAGGATAGTACAGATATTCTTGCATTATATAACTATGTAGATGCAGCCATTCACCCATACTTAAAATTGGTTGCTTTTATGAAGGATAATTTAAACACAACATCACCGCAATTAAAAAAATGGCAGGTATTGTATGATGAAGCGCCTGAGTGTGCCATTAATCCTTTAAAAGGTTTTGCGAGTATTAATGACACTTTACAGGAAGGTGACGATGTGATCTTTAAATTTCCGATAGAGAATATTGGTGTTAAGAATTTTGATGATAGTCTTGTAGTAACCTATTGGATCGAGGATAATAACCGAAATCAAACACCGCTTCCACAAAAAATGAAATCAAAACCTTTTGTGCCCGGTCAGGTATTTATTGATACAGTAAAAGTTAATAGTTACCAGTTTGTAGGTAATAATGCGTTATGGATTTATGTTAATCCTTTATCCAATTCAAAGTATCAAAAAGAACAAACACAGTTTAATAATATTGGTCGTTATCAGTTCAAAGTTAGCAAAGATGTTACCAATCCTTTGCTGGATGTTACATTTGACGGCATCCGTATTTTAAATGGGGATATTGTCTCGGCCAAACCCAATATATTGATAACCTTAAAAGATGAGAATAAATTTTTAGCATTAAATGATACGGGAGCGTTTTCTGTATTAATACAAGCACCTAATCAAAGTACACAACAGCGCATTTATTTTGCACAAGGCTTACAGTTTACACCGGCCAATTTGCCTAAAAATAGTTGTAGTATTAATTACAGTCCGAACTTTGTAACCGATGGAAAATATACACTGATTGTACAGGCAAAAGACAGAAGCCGCAACAATTCGGGTACACAGGATTATAAAATACAGTTTGAAATAAATAATAAACCAACCGTTACCAACGTATTAAATTATCCAAACCCATTTAGCACGAGTACAAAATTTGTGTTTACACTAACGGGTAGCGAAGTGCCGGAAGTGTTTACCATTCAAATAATGACCATAACAGGGAAGGTGGTTCGTGAAGTTCAACGATCTGAGCTTGGCAATGTGCATATTGGCCGTAATATTACTGACTATGCCTGGGATGGCCGTGATGACTATGGTGATAAACTTGGAAACGGTGTTTATCTGTATAAGATAGTTACAAAATTAAACGGCAATGATATTGAAAAAGCAGGAAATAGCGCAGATAAATACTTTGTAAAAGATTTTGGTAAAATGGTGTTAATGCGTTAATTAACGTACTCAGCTTTAAACAACACGTCAAAAAGGCCTTTTTCAGAAAACTCATTCGGAAGCAATACTTTCTCAACCTGATACTCTGCCAGCTTTGTTTTAGTAGATGTTCCAATAGCAATAACAGTTTGATCTTTTTCAATTTTGTATTTATTTAAATAAGCCTGAACATTGGATGGACTGGTAAAAATTAAAATATCACAATGCGGAATTACAAAATCGGTTCTGATATTTGTTTTATAAACAAAAAGATTAAAACAGGTATTTATAAAAGAAAGGTGCTTTTGAATTGTTTTTAAAGAATCTATTGCCTGTGGAAATAAAACACTTTCATCTTTTATTATTGATTTAAATTCTTTTGCAATAACATTAAGATCAACACCTGTGCCAATAAAATCGGCAGTTTTTTCAAATTGTGATAAATATTCGGCTGATACGGTACTCATCACACCAAGCTTAACACCGTGGCATAGTTCAGGTTTCTGTGAAAAAAAATGTTTTATTGCATTCTTACTTGAAAAAAAGATCCAATCTGTTTTTGGCGTATAGGAAAAACGAATTTCATCAATACGTATAAGGGGCTCATCCACTAAAACTATTTTCCCTTCTTTTGCTGATCTTATAAATGGGCTTTCTGCTTTTAGCTTTCGTGAAATAAAAATACTTTTTCCAGCAAGGTAATCTAAAGTCATAAATTATCCTTTCTTTCTGTCTTTATTATGAAAACGTTTGTTAGGTTTACTTCCAAACTTAGAAGGTTTTTTAACTATCGCATTTGGATTATAAACCGGGCCTTCTCCTAACTCAGGTGGCAAAGGAATTTTTTCTACATCAAAACCCATTAAAGCTTCGATACGACCAAATTTTTGCTGATCGTATTGGTTAATGAAAGTAATAGCAACGCCCGCTTTTGAAGCCCTTGCTGTACGGCCAATACGATGGATATAGTCTTCAGGATCGCCCGGCGCATCATAATTTACAACTAAACTAATTCCATCCACATCAATACCCCGCGATAAAATATCGGTACCAATTAAGATGCGTAATTTTTTAGCTTTAAAATCACGCATAATCTCTTCTCTTTCCGCTTGTTCAAGATCCGAATGAAACGCTTTAATGGAACCATTTACACTTTTTAAGGTCTTTTCTAACTTCTTTACATTTTCTTTTGTTGAAGAAAAAATAATTACCGACTGATAATCTTCGTTCTTTAAAATTCCTTTTAATAAGGCTTCTTTTTGCCCGTCAAAAGCAAGGTAAGCTTGTTGTAAAATACCGGCAGCGGGTTTACTAATAGCAATATTTATTTGTTCGGGCTCGTTTGAAATTTCTTTAGCAAGCTGGCGCATTTTAGGCGGCATGGTTGCCGAAAATAAAATGGTTTGTCTCTTTTTTGGTAAATAGCTTATAATGGCTTTTATGTCGTCAAAAAAGCCCATATCCAGCATTCTGTCTGCCTCATCCAATACTAAATGTTGCAGGTGTTCAAAATTAATATCGCCGGCTTGTAATAAAGAGATCAAACGTCCGGGAGTGGCTACAACTATATCAACACCTTCTTTTAAAGCGTGCTTTTGTTTCTCCCAGGTCATTCCATCACCACCACCATAAATAGACATTGAACCAACAGAACAAAAATAACCCATTCCATCAATTTGCTGATCAATTTGAACAACCAATTCGCGCGTTGGCGCAATTACCAAAGTATTTAAATGCCTTGTTGGCGCATGTAAAATATGGTTTATGATGGGTAATAGATAAGCCGCGGTTTTTCCTGTACCCGTTTGAGCGCAGGCAATAAGATCCTTATTATTTAAAATTACAGGTATAGCTTGTTCTTGTATTGGCGTAGGCTGTTTGTAACCCATGCTATAAAGTCCTTCAAGTAAAGAACTTTCAAAATTAAAATCGTCGAATGTCAAAAAATGTTTTTTTAAATTACTACGCAAAGATACGTAATTAAAACTTATGCTGTAAAACAGTTATTTGGAGTTTATATGACAAAGCCTAATACTATATTTTATTTAGACAATTCTTTTGTTATATTTATAATCTCATTAAATTTTAAAATAAGAGTATGAGAACAAAATTTACCATCCTTTCAATCATTGTTTGCCTGATATTTGGTACACTTGGCTATTTCTTTCATTGGGTATTATGGTCTTTTGTAATTATTATTCCAATAATTTTGGTTGGCATAAAAGATCTTACACAAACCAAGCACTCTTTAAAATATAATTTTCCCGTAATTGGTCGTATGCGCTGGTGGGCCGAATGGATGAGACCAAAAATTTACCAATATTTTATTGAATCAGACACTAGTGGTGCACCTTATAACCGTTTAAGCAGGAATGTAATCTACCAACGTTCAAAAAAAGTAAACGACACTACGCCTTTTGGCACACAATTAGATGTTTACGCTACCGGTTACGAATGGTTAAATCATTCTATTGCCCCTCTACCCCATTCTGCTGTTAATCATGATCCTCGAGTTTTAGTGGGCGGACCGGATTGTAAACAACCCTACTCTGCCAGTATCTTTAACATCTCCGCAATGAGCTATGGCTCTTTAAGCAAGAACGCTATTATGGCTTTAAATGGCGGCGCTAAGCTTGGAAATTTCGCTCACAATACTGGCGAAGGTGGATTAAGTCCTTACCACTTAGAACCGGGTGGTGATGTAATCTGGCAAATTGGAACGGGTTATTTTAGTTGTAGAAACTCTGATGGTACATTTAATTATAAAGCATTTGAAGAGCGCGCAGTTCAACCAAATGTAAAAATGATAGAAATAAAACTATCGCAGGGTGCAAAACCCGGGCATGGTGGTATTTTGCCGGCGGCAAAGGTTACCGAAGAAATTGCAAAGATCCGTTTGGTTGAAAAAGGCAAAGATGTTCTTTCGCCACCATATCATACCGCGTTTAAAACGCCCAAAGAATTATTGCTTTTCGTTAAACAATTACGTGATTTAAGTGGTGGTAAACCTATTGGCTTTAAACTATGTATAGGGCAAAAAAGTCAGTTTATTGCTATTTGCAAAGCCATGATAAAAACACAGATTATGCCTGATTTTATTACCGTTGATGGCGGTGAAGGCGGAACAGGTGCTGCGCCATTAGAATTCAGCAATTCGGTTGGTATGCCATTACGCGATGCTTTAGCCTTTGTTTATGATGCCTTGCATGGCTTCGGTTTAAAGAAAAATATCAAGATCATTGCTTCAGGAAAAGTACACACTGGTTTTGATCTTGTAAAAAATATTTCACTGGGTGCTGATATGTGTAACGGTGCCCGCGCCATGATGCTGGCAGTTGGTTGTATACAGGCTTTAGAATGTAATACCAACACATGCCCTACCGGCGTTGCAACACAAAATCCAAAACTATATAAAGGTTTGGATGTAAATGATAAACGGGTACGCGTTTCTAATTATCATCACGAAACTATTAAAGCCGCCGTTGAATTAATGTCGGCCGCCGGATTGGATCATCCTGATAAGTTGCACAGATCTCATATTTACCGCCGTGTAAGTGCTAACCAAATACAAACCTATGCCGAGATGTATCCTTATTTATTAAAAGGTTCTTTATTAGAAGCGCCATATCCTAACGGTTGGGAGCTTGAAGTAATGCATAGTAATGAAGAAACTTTTGATAATGCTATTAAATATACTTAAACATTTATTGAATTAATAAATGTTACTATTTGATCTGGTGTTAGTATGTGATCAATTTCATTATTTTTAATAGCGATGGAAGGCATTATCTTCGAATCTGCTGTTTCAGGATCCTGAACAAGTGTTACAGCACCATTTTCTTTCGCTACTTTTAAACCGTTAGACCCATCCATATTTGCACCCGATAAAAGCAGGCAAATAAGATCTGTATTAAAAACGTCTGCGGCAGATTCAAAAGTAACATCAATGCTCGGACGACTATAATTTACTTTTTCAGAAAAATCAAGTGAAAAGCTAATGTTTTTTTCTATAAGTAAATGATAATCGGCAGGCGCAATATAAATATTGCCGGGTACTATTGATTGCTTATCTTCGACCTCGTAAACCGGTATTTTTGTTCGTGTTGAAAATAGATCGGATAAAGCGGAGTCTGACGAATTTTTACGGTGTAAAACTATTATAATAGAAAAAGAAATTTCTTCTTTTAAATGTGGAAGCACTTTTAACAGCACTTCCAGGCTTCCGGCAGAGCCCCCTATTGCTAATATTTTACAAGAATAGTTCATTTTATTTTACGCCATATCTTCTCTCTGTCTACCTGTTTATATTTGTGTTGTATACCAGAAAATTTTAAGGTTTCTTTTGAGCCAAGAGCTAAATAAGATAGGTTGGCAAGACTTTCATCAAATAAATTAAATACACGTTCCTGTAGTTCTTTATCAAAATAAATAAGCACATTGCGACAAATGATCAAATGAAATTCATTGAATGAACTATCAGAAACAAGGTTATGGGTTGAGAATATCATTTTTTTCTGTAGTTCCGGTTTAAATTTTACACCATCATAATTAGCCGTGTAGTAAGACGAAAAGTCCTGCAGTCCACCCGAAGCAATGTAATTTTCGGAATATTGTTTCATGTGAGATAATGGAAATATTCCCGATTGCGCTTTTTCTAAAACTCCCGGGTTAATATCAGTAGCATAAAGCAATGATTTGTGTAAGAGGCCGGCTTCCTGCAAGAGGATGGCCATAGAATAAACTTCTTCGCCGGTAGAACAACCTGCATGCCAAATACGTATAAAAGGATGGGTTCCTAAAACCGGCAAAATGCGCGTACGAAGTTCTTTATAAAAAGAACTATCACGAAACATTTCTGTAACGTTAACGGTTATTTCTTCAATAAAACGTTTAATGTAATTTTTATCAGAAATTATTTTTGACCTGAATTCATTAATACTTAAAAATTTATCTAAAGAATACAAACGATTGATTCGTCGTTTTAAAGAAGCACGGGAATAATAGTTAAAATCATAACCATAAATTTCGTGCAGATCATTTAAAATGAGATCAATATCGTTATCGCTTATCATGCTTTAATATTAAATTTTGAAAAGATTTCAAGCATAATGTCAACGTTTATTGGTTTTGAGATATATTCATCGGCACCTGCTTTTAAACATTTTTCCTTATCACCCTGCATGGCTTGTGCAGTAACGGCAATTACAGGTGTATTTTTATGCTTTTCAATTTTTCTTATCTCTGGTATAGCCTGGTAACCATCCATGTCCGGCATCATCATGTCCATTAAAATGCTACTGAAATCTTCATTCGTTTTTAATAACATAATTGCTTCTTGCGCGCTTGAACACGAAATGCATTCAAAACCTTTTGACTTAAGCGTTGCCTTCAATGCAAAAATATTTCTGTTATCATCATCTACAATTAATATCTTACTTTTAATCATATTATAATTTTTTATGATTGACTATCATATAACCAAACCCTTAATAAAGATAGAAGCTGATCAATATCTACAGGTTTTGTAATATAATCAGATGCGCCCGCGCTGATACATTTCTCACGATCTCCCGTCATAGCTTTTGCTGTAACGGCAATAACCGGAAGATTTTTCCATGTATAATTTTTACGGATCTCTTTTGCAGCTTCATAGCCATCCATTTCCGGCATCATCATATCCAAAAGAACAACATCTACCTTTTTATTTTCTTCCAGTTTTTGAATTGCTTCTTTCCCGTTCATGGCAGTAACAACATTCATTTTAAACAGTTCTAAAGATTTTGAAAGTGAAAAAATATTTCTCACGTCATCATCTACTATCAATACTGTTTTTCCATTCAATATTTCATTTAAAATGCCGAGTTTTTTAAATTCAGTATTTGGTATACTGGCTTTCTTTTTTTCTTCCATCAGGTGAAGGAAAAGAGACACTTCGTCGAGCATACGTTGGTAAGAATGTGCTGTTTTTACAACTATCGAATCAGCGTATTGCTTGATGCGTTGCTCTTCAGTCATAGATAAGCTTTTACCGGTAAAAATAATTATCGGTAAATTTTCGAGTGTAGGATCTTTTTTAGCCTCTTCCAATAATTGGTATGATTTGGCATCAGGTATACCCATATCCAGGATCACACAATCAATGGTATCTTTTTTTAACGCATTGACGCTTTCTGAAACATTACTTTTTACCTCTGAATTAATATTGTATGTTTCAAGATAATAAGCCAATGCCTGCGCATGTTTAGGGTTATCCTCAATAATTAGCACTTTTTTAGAATTCCTGTTCAATACATATTCGATCTTTTTAAAGATCTCAGGCATTTGTTCGAATGCAAAAGGTTTGTTTATAAAATCTACGGCGCCCTTCAACAAACTTTCTTTTTTAAATTTGTAAGACGACATCATGTGAACAGGAATATGCCTTGTTTGAGGATCTTTTTTTAATTCATCCATCACCTGCCATCCACTTTTAACCGGCAACTGTATGTCTAATAAAATACCTGAAGGATTATATTTTTTTGCTAGTTCCAGGCCTTCATCACCTCTTACAGTTACAATACCTTTATATCCTTTTTTGCGTGCCACGTCTAAAAGTGATCTTGCAAATAAAGTATCGTCTTCAATGATCAATATCTTCTTATCTTTTGGTGTTATACCTTCCCTATCGTCAGGAATGCTTTCTGGGATAACTGAAGCGATATATTCGTCTTTAATTGCATTTGTTCCGGGCACCTGCTTTTCCTCCTCTTCAATAGCTACCCTGCTTTCAAAATAACTGGAGTAATCAGGTTTTATTATTGGCACACGTAAAATAAATTCACTTCCTTTATTTTCTTCACTGATAAGATGAATATCGCCACCTAGTAATTTTGATAACTCTCGGCTTATAGATAAGCCTAAACCAGTTCCTCCAAATTTCCTTCGTGTAGAACCGTCGGCCTGTTGAAAAGCTTCAAAAACAAATTGTTGTTTATCCGCAGGAATACCAATACCTGTGTCTTTTACCGAGAAGCAGATCAATGCATTATTTACCTCACATTTTTTAATTTCAAGCGTAACGGAGCCTTTACCGGTAAATTTTAAAGCATTAGAAAGTAAATTTTTTAGTACCTGCTCCACCCTTCCTTTATCTGTTTGAATAGTATACGGAAGGTCGGGTTGAACTATAATATTGAATTCGATACTTTTTTCTTTAGCAACCTGTTTAAACAGAAATTTCATATCATTACCTATTTCTGTAAGAGGAACATCCATATATTCCAATTCCATTTTACCCGCTTCTATTTTAGAAAGATCCAGAATTTCGTCTATTAAACCTAAAAGACCCTGACCTGAACTCTGAATAACCGTAGCGTATTCAATTTGTTCTATATTTAAGTTTTTATCATTATTCTCAGATAACAAACGACTTAATAATAAAATAGAATTTAAAGGCGTGCGTAATTCGTGTGACATGTTTGCAAGGAACTCGGATTTATAGCGTGTGCTAATTTCCAGCTCCTTCGCTTTTCTAACTATCTCCTGGTTTTTTTCTTCTAATAATACCGAACGCTCTTCCAGCTCTTCGTTTGTTTGTTGTAACTCTTCCTGTTGCACTTTTAGCTCTTCCTCAGAAGCCTGAAGTTTTTGTGTTTGAGCTTCCAGCTCTGCATTTAAATTTTCGAGTTCATTATGCTGTGCCTGTAATTCTTCTGCTTGTGCCTGTGTTTCTTCTAATAAATTCTGAAGCTTCACATAACTAACAGCTGCATTAATACCAATGGCCATTGGCTCTGCATTATTTTTCAAAAAATCGATCTCTATTTGTTCAGGTTTCCTTAAAAGCCCTAACTCAATTATCGCAATTGTTTCATTTTCGTAAACCAAAGGCAAAATAATTAAAGTAACAGGTAATGCATTGCCTACAGATGATTTGATAATAAATTGAGAAGGAAGATCATTAATTATTTTTAGTTCTTTATTTCTTGCGGCTTCACCAATTAAACCTTCTCCTAGCACAAAATGTTTTGGCACATCATTTAAAGCATAACTAGAAGCAAGTGAAAAAATTCCTGTTTCATTTACATAAAGTGTTGACAGTGGCGCATTGATTGTTTCGGTTATTGATTTAATTAGTTTAGATGCGAGTTGGTTAATATTGCGTTCACCACGAATGGCATCACTAATATTAACAGCTCCTTGCTGCAAATAATCTTTATTTTTTAAAACCGTAAAATTCTTTTCCAAAGCAACGGCCATGTTATTTAAAGCCGTAGAAACTCTTCCAAGGTCATCATCTTTATTATCAGTGCTTCTTGCAGTATAATCTCCTTCCGATATTTTTCTTGTAATACCTTCCATAATTGTAATGCGCTGAGAGGTTTCTTTATAAACCGCTTCATCTTCAAGCTGCTTTTGTAAACGCTGATCTACATCACGCTTTATTTTTACGTAAGAAAATATAGTAATGAGAATAGAAACAAGCGCGGCAAAAATAGCAAGCTTGGGTGTGAAGCTAATATAAGTATCCTGATCTTTTGATCGAATAGTTAATAGTCTCGTTTCTTCATTTTTAATTCTATTAACAACGTCCCTCAGATCATCCATTATTCTTTTACCTTTAAGCATTTCGCCATAAATTGTTGTTGTATCATTAGACTCTTTATGCAATAATTTAGCATCAATTACAGCCTGCATCTGATTAAATTTAGCTTGGATAAGTTTTTTTACGTCGGGTAAGTTTTTTTGTTGAATAGGATTATCTGAAGTGATTGTAAGAAGATTTTGATAAGATTTAACAGCATTAGCTTTTGCGATATTGTAAGGTTCCAAAAATTGCGGATCTAAAGTAATAATATAGCCACGTTGCCCTGTTTCTGCATCTTTCATAAAAGAGATCATATTCTCAGCCTCGATCAAAACTCCATGTGTATGATTTACCTGTTCTGAACTTTCTACAAGTTTTTGCGTACTGAACAAGGAGCTGCCTATACTTATAACCAGCAAAACAGTTGAAATAAAAAATACGATCTGTAAATTTCTAATTACTGAATTAGATGTTTTATTTTCCGGCATAAATTATTGGTAATTAATATGATTATTATTTTTTACGGGTAAAATTATTGTAAATACAGCCCCTTCATTTACAACACCTTTCGCCCTGATTATACCATTATGCTTATCGATAATTTTTTTTGTAATGGCTAATCCAATCCCTGTTCCTTCGTATGTTTCTTTTGTATGTAAGCGTTGAAATATCACAAAGATCCTGTCTATAAACTTTTCGTCAAAACCAATGCCGTTATCTTTAAAATTTATGCGGCAATAATTGCCATTGGTAACGGCAGGTGCGTTTATATCTTTTTCGTTAACAAAATCAGAAGTTATTGTAATAACTGGCTTCACATCCGTTTTTGTAAATTTAAGACAGTTACTTATAAGGTTTTGAAACACCTGTCTTATCTGGCTGGGAATAGCATCAATCGTTGGCAAAACAGAAAAATTAACATTTGCCTTTTCCTCGGCAATACGTATCTCAAGATCTGATAAGATTTCCTGCAAAACGGCATTCAGATCAGTAGATTCAAAAACAGCTTCAGCAGAAAGAAGTGAATAATTCAAAAGGTTATCTATCAGTCGCGACATTCTTTCGGATGATTTGATAGATTTATCCAATAGCATTTCTGCTTCTTTATTTTCGTTTAAATATTTATCTCTAACAAGATAATTGAAGGTTTGTATTTTTCGAAGAGGTTCTTTTAAGTCATGTGAGGCTACCCAGGCAAATTGCTGCAATTCGTGATTTCTTGTTTCAAGCTCCTCATTCTTCAAAATTAATTCAGTTGTGCGTTCTTTTACTTTTTGTTCTAATAATTCATTAATTGTTTTTTGCTGATGAATATCCATAAAAGTACCCACCCATTTTACGATCTCATTTTTTTGCTTTATTGCTTTTATCTTTAAAAAATAATACCGGTAATTATTGCTTTTTATTTTTTTTAAACGTACTTCGCTGTTAAAGTCTAACCCTGCTTTTAAAGCTTCTTCCCATTTAGCAAGTACATAATTATCATCAATATGCGTTTCAGGAAACCTTGCTGGTGATTCAGAATATTCGAGCCATTGTTCATTCACATATTCAATTTCACCATTTTTATTTGTTGTGAAGGCTATTAAAGGAAGCGCTTCCATTACCGATCTTAGCTCATTCATACTTGCAGCCAGTTCTTCTTGCGCTTGCTTTCTGAATTCAATTTCTTTTTTTAGTGATTCCTGTATACGGTTTAACTCGCGTTTTTGTTCAGAAATCTTATAAAAGGTCTTTACCTTTAATAACATGATATCAGGGTCAACAGGTTTTGTAACATAATCTGTTCCACCGGATGTATAACCTTTTGTAATGAATTTTTTTTCTTTATTAATTGCCGATAAAAAAATAATAGGTATATCGCTCGCTTTACTGTAACCCGATATAGCTTCTGCTACTTCAAAACCATCCATATCAGGCATCTGAACATCCAGGATAATAAGCGAATAAGAGTTCTTTAAAACTTTTCTTAATGCTTCTTCACCTGAATTAGCTGTATCAACAATAAAATTATGTAATGTTAAAAGACTTTTAAGTGCGAAGATATTCTCTGACTTGTCATCAACTATTAAAATCATGCGATAAAAATAAGTAATACGTACCTAACCGCTTTAATTTCTGTTGGGGAATTTTATGCCCAACATTCGTTTTTTTTAGCAAATGTGAACATATTCATAGTAAAACAAACATCTACTTTTGGTAATAGGTTTTTGGTTTTTGAATCAAAAAACTTAAAATAGCTTGTTTATTTTCTTCTTGAAAACGGAAAAGGGACCGTTACGTTCTTTCCTTCCCTTACCGCCGAGATCTCAGCAAATAAAGAATCGTTATTTATTTTTTTATACATTATCTTTGTAGGAAAATCATGTTTCGGATTTTCAAATATCCATTCATTTTCGTTAGATGATGTTAATGCAAATTCAACCGGCTTACCACCATTTTGATCTTTTACAACCGGAATATAATAAAGCTTTCTGCTTTTTTCTTCAATGGTCATTGTTTCAAAAGCCACAGTATCTTTTCCTTCTATAGTAATCCCTACACCATAAAAAACAGAATCGTTTTTCTTTTCCCATTTTTCAGAGCTAAAATCAACAGAGGAAGTTCTTTCCCATTTTCCAGCTAACCAGGCAAGTTTTTCTATTCCATCATAACTTTTAATCGCTTCTGTAGAAGCTGTATCAGATTGTGGTCTGGAACAGGCACAAAAAAACACTGCAAATAAAAGAACAATAAACAATTTACTATTTATCATATCAATTACTGCTTAATTATTTTTACTATTCTGCTACCTTCCGTCGAATTTAATTTCATGAAATAAATCCCTGCATTTAAAATTTCTATGTTTAAAATTTTTATTTCATCATTACCTTTTTCCAGTTGTATACTTATATCTTTTCCTAAAATATCATACAAATGAACAGAGTTTATTTTGTTAAGATCATTTCCTTTAACACTTAATGTATTAGTAAATGGATTTGGGTAAACAAATACTGCACTTAAAATATTGCTATTTTCTTTAATACCTACCACACCACTTACATTAATATCGTCAACATATACATTATTGCCACCGGCAGGTGTAAATTCAATTTTAAACGCCACTTGTTGATTACCCTCATAACCTGACAAACTCAGCATTTCTGTTTTCCACTGCGCTAATTGTGGATTTAGAAAAGCAGAAGTAATAACGGTACCCGTTGTGCTTAACTGCGTTCCTGTTTTTGAGAACAATGCATTCCAGGTGACGCCGCAATCTGTAGAGATAAACACTTTTAAAATATCGTTATTACTGGTTGATTGTTGTGCGTAAGCATATTTAAATTCAAATTGCGGCACGCTAACCAGATTTTGCAAATTGTACATAGGACTATAAATACTTACCGGCCCGTTTGGATTATCATAAAAATTATCTACCCATGCACAACTCGTACCACTGGCAGCAGTAACCGTATTGGTTTTAAAGCCGCTGCCATATTGAGGAATAGTAGATAACCAATTATTATCAGGAAAGCCTGCTTCAAAACCTTGTGTAAGATTTAGAGTGCCACTATTAGTCCCGGCTAAAACAATTAAATTTTGTTTAACGATAGAATCTTCACCAAAAGCATTACTTACTTTTAACTTAACACTAGCAAGACCGGAGCTAGTAAAGCTTAAAATACCATTTTGTAAGGTAGAAGTATTGCTGGCAGACGGACTGCTCCAGAGCCAGCCGGTTACGGGCGCATTATAACTGTAATCGGTAAAGGTAAAATTGTTGCCAACACATGTTACAGGATTTGAAACAAATTCTGCTTTTGGTGCACAGGCCGTATTAGGATTTATTATACCTGTTGCAATTAAATTAGTGTTGGATGATAAATTATCTCTGCCTGCTATGCCACCAATAATACAATTGTGCATTCTTGTTTTTTGCCCTTGCGTAAACATTCTTGAGCAATAGGCATACTCCATATAATTTTGAACATTTTCAACGATACCCGATGTACATACTGCCGAACTTAAATTACAATTTGTGTGACCTTTTGTAATTGGCGTATCGCTTACACCATCATCACCACAGGCAACACCCGGTTGATTGGTACTACCCCAAACATGCTGTAGGTTAAACCAATGCCCAGTTTCGTGTGTTAATGTGCGCGAGGTAAATGAATTCGATGTACCTATGCTTCCAACATAATTATGTAAAACAACAATAGCATCGGCGCTGGCACTTGCCGTACCCGGTAAATACGTGTAACCCGCAGCGCCAGCCTGCATTGTTTTTACCACGTACACATTCATATATTTTGTTCGGTCCCAGGTATAAATATAATTTGAGAAGCTTGGTGTCCAGTTTGTATTAGCAGTATAATGGCGGGTAATACCATTGGTGCATTGTCCGTTCTCGTCAATTGTAGCTAATTTAAATTCTATCTGGCAATCGGCCGCAAGGGCCTTGTATTGGTTAATAATACTAGTTGTATCTGCATTTTTTTTTGCAAAATCCCTGTTCAGTATTTTCATGGCATCATTTATCTGAGCATCGCTTATATTTTCGTTGCCCCCCAAATGTAAAATATGAAATACAACAGGAATAGTATAAGTTGAAATAGTTGTTTTTTGCGCAGAGCCTTTAGCGTCCTGCTCATCGGCTGCTTTTATTAAATCGTCAAATCTTTTTTTTGCCGTTCTATCCTGATTAAATAAGTACTCATTGGCCTCCAGGAAGCCGCATTTAAATTCGTTTTGCGCGGTAATAATTCCACTAAAAAGCAGTAGAAAATTTAATAAAAGTTTTTTCATGTATTTTAAAAGATATTTAAAGGTATCAATTTTACTTTAATTATCTTTACCAATCAAATTTTGATACATGTTAAAAACCATTCAACAAATAAATATTGGCATTTTGGGCGGCGGGCAGTTAGGAAGGATGCTTATACAGAACGCTATAAATCTAAACTTAAATATTTCCGTTTTAGATCCGGATAAAAATGCGCCTTGCAGGTATTTGGTTAAAAAATTTACTTTGGGTGATCTTAATGATTACGAGACTGTTTATGATTTTGGAAAAGATAAAGATCTTATTACTATTGAGATTGAGAATGTAAATGTGGAAGCACTTAAAGCACTGGAAAAAGAGGGAAAAAAAGTTTATCCACAACCACATATCATTGAAATGATACAGGATAAAGGATCTCAAAAAATGTTTTACCAACGTAATAATATTCCGAGCCCTGACTTTTTTTTAGTGGAAAACAAAAAGCAAATTACAAAATATGCCGACTACTTTCCTTTCTTTCAAAAACTGCGTAAAGGCGGTTACGATGGCAAAGGCGTTGTAAAACTGGTTAATCCTCATCATTTAGAGAAAGCCTTTGAAGCAGCATCTGTATTAGAACGTTTAGTTGATTTTGATAAAGAACTTTCTGTGGTTGTTGCACGCAGCGAAAGTGGCGAGATAAAATGTTTTCCGGTAGTGGAATGTGAATTTAACCCGGAGGCAAATCTGGTTGAATTCTTATTCAGTCCTGCCAATATTAAAAAAAGTGTAGAGAAAGAAGCTTTAAAACTGGCCGCTGATATTGCAGAAAAGCTTGGCATTGTTGGTCTTTTAGCGGTTGAATTATTTTTAACCAAAGAAGGGAAAGTTCTGGTAAATGAAATTGCGCCACGAACTCATAATAGCGGTCATCATACTATTGAAGGAAATATAACTTCACAATTTGAACAACAATGGCGTGCTATTTTAAATTTACCATTAGGCGATACTTCTATTATTAAAGCCGGTGTAATGGTTAATCTTTTAGGAGATTTTGGGCATGAAGGAAACGCCATTTATCAAGGCTTAGAAGATATATTAAAATTCAGTGGTGTTTATGTGCATTTGTATGGTAAAGCCATAACAAAGCCATTTCGCAAAATGGGCCATGCTACTATTGTTGATGATGATATTTTAAAAGCAAAGCAAAAAGCCAGATTGGTAAAAAATACACTAAAAATTGTAGCTAAATAATTTATGGAAAAACGCACTTGCCCTGAATGTGGAGAAATTATTAAAGGCCGTGTTGATAAGAAATTTTGCAGTGATATGTGCCGCAACGCTTTTAACAACAAGGTTAACAGCGATAGCACTAATTATGTAAGAAACATAAACAATATTTTACGTAAAAACCGAAGGGTTTTGGAAGAAAATTTACAAGGTGAAAAAACAACATTGGGCAAACAAAAATTAATTGATAAAGGATTTAATTTTAAATACTTCACACATCAAACAATTACAAAAAACAACCATACTTACATTTGGTGTTATGAATTTGGATACCTTCCACTCGATAAGGATCTTATTCTTATAGTAAAAAGGAAACAGGAAAATTAGATATGTACACTCCACGCGACTATAAGAACGATAATATTGATGAAATTAAAAATTTCATTCAACAAAATAGCTTTGGTATTTTGGTTGTTGAAGCCGATGGAAAAATTACAGCCACACACATTCCGCTTGAATTACACAAAAACGAAAAAAGCGAAGATGTTTTGTGCGGTCACATATCAAAAGCCAATCCACAATGGAAAAGTTTTGAAACTGCTAATGAGGTGTTGGCTATATTTTCAGGTCCGCACACTTACATTTCCTCTTCTTGGTACGATCACGAAAATGTACCAACCTGGAATTATATTGCCGCCCATGTTTATGGAAGCATTCACATAATGAATGATGATGAAGTTTTAAAAGCTTTAAAACGGTTGGTAAACAAATACGAAAAAGCTTCTAAAAAGCCTGTTGATATTGATAAAATGACACCTGGTTATGTAGAAAAGGAAATGAGAGGTGTGGTTGGCTTTGAAATTAAGATCACAAAAATAGAAGCGGCCTATAAATTATCTCAAAACAGGGATCAAAAAAACCACGACTCTATTATTAGCGAACTAGAGAAAAAACGAGATTCAGCTTCAATTGCCATTGCCAACGAAATGAAAGCAAGAAAAAAGTAATTTCTAAAACCTACAGGCATGAATATTGCATCATCTTATTTAAGATGAAAAGGTGTTTGATAGTTATTGTATTGATCGGCTTAATAACAACCGGTTATGCTCAAACGGGTTTAAAAGGCGTGGTTTGGGTACTGTCAAAGATCGATGATACCAAAGAAAAAGCCAGCATTAATCTTAATCACAGCCACTCTATTTTAAAATTTGAAGATTCTACTTATACCGGTTATGGCTGCAATGGCTTTTCAGGCAAATACAAAATTGTAGGTAATAAAATTAACTTTATTGGTGGTATGCAAATTACCGATAACGCTTGTGGAAACCCCAATGATTATAAAGCGCAGAATTATGTATTAGATAATTTTATTCAATTAGAATATAAGCTGGAAGGAGAAAGTCTCATCCTTACAAAAGCCGGTGAGGTGATCTTCACCTACAATAAACAAAAGCCTGAAAAATGATTATCCGGCCTCTTCGTTCACATAAAACAGCTTATAATATTTTAAGCCTTTTTCTTCATCATAACCACGCTCTATGTAATCGTGGCGCGAATGAATGTAAATATGGAAATTCTTATCCAGTTTAACCACGCTGCGCATATACTTCTGGTTCTTTTTCACTGCTGTTTGCGAAACATCAAATTCATCTATAGCTGTGAGATCCATTTTTTTATTAAAATCCTTGCGGTAATCCTTAAAAGCACCAATTAACTCTGGTTCAATCAACACTTCTTTCTCAAAATCTTTTAAATTGAATTTATCTTTTTCTTTAAAATATGATGTACTGCGGTTAAGCATCATCATCTGATCCTGTTTATTTACATTATTGGCTTCCGTTAATACCTCTTCACAAAAACCGCGCGATGTATCAATAAAGTTTTTAGTATGGTAATAACCATTTGGCTTAATTACTGCGTTTAAAAAATCTTCCTGCCAGTACAATGCGCATTCGGCATTACGGTTATTGGTATCAATAATACTGAGCTTATAACCGTTGTTTTTATCAAGGTCAAATACCAAGCAACCTTTGTCAAGTTTGTTAATATTTATGCCATTATCGCAGTCTATGTCAAAAGTATCAACATGCTGATAAACTTTCAGGTAAGTTTCCTTATTCTCTGTCTTAAAAAAGCCAATCGCATTACATAATTCACCATCTACCACTGCATCCCTGAAAAAACAGGTATAAAATTCTCCACCTTTTATTTTTGGGTGCATACTTTGATCGTACAAATGTTTTGCCGCTTGTTTGCTTTGTTTTACAAACTCTTTTTGCGAGCCAAAAATATCTTCGCAAGCATTGGCAACACTATCTAACGAAACATCAACCTTACCCTTGAACTGGTAATAAATATCGGTTTTAAACGGATTTAAAAAATATCTTAAAACTGTTTCTTTTACAAAATCATCTTTAAACTCAAACACTTTATCACTTAAAGTGAGCTCTTCGCCCAAACCTTTATTACCAACAAAATGCACACAAAAGTGAGTGAGCTGCGCACGAGAAAAATCTATCATAGTAATGTTATTTCCTGCTAAATATAACACTCTTAAAGGAGTGGCATTTAACAATATTTAAACAAGTTTTTAGCAGGTCTGGCAAAATATGTGATGAGTGAATATGAAATTACGTTTAAAAAAATTAAATTTGTGTATATGCAAAAGTTACTGTCTAAAATAACCGCCAAAGCCCTCATAATTACAGGGATAATATTTCTTTCGTCGTTTACAATTGTTAAATACGTTTTTGACAAGAATGACGTTATTTTTGAATTGCTTTTTGGAAGCTTAAACCAAAACCATTATTCACCTCAAAAACTGGATGATGCTTTTAGTGAAAAAGTGTTTGAGCTTTATATGAAACGTTTGGATTATAATAAAAAATTCCTTCTTCAAAGCGATATTGATGAGTTGGGTAAAAGCCGCCGTGACATTGATGATCAATTATTAAATCAACGCCATGATTTTTACGCAAAATCAATAGAGATATATACCAAGCGTTTAAAAGAAAAAGAACAATGGAATAAAGAGCTTTTATCAAAACCGTTTGATTATACGGTTGATGAGGAATACGAAACTGATTTTGAAAAAACCACATACGCTAAAAATGAAACGGACCTTAAGAACGAATGGCGCAAGATGATCAAATACCAGGTATTATTACGTTTAGACGATATGTTGGAAAGGCAAGAAAAAGCTATTGAGAAAAAGGATACAGCCTGGAAAGTAAAATCATACGATACTTTAGAAGTTGAAGCAAGACGTAAAACTTTAAAAGCAAACGAAGATTGGATAAAACGTTTAAATAAGATAACACCGCGGGAGCGTTTTTCAACCTTTGCAAATGCCATTACAGGTGTTTACGATCCGCATACCGAATATTTTGCACCAAAAGAAAAAAAGAAATTTGACCAGATTATGAGTGGCCAGTTTGAAGGTATTGGCGCACGCTTATCGCAAAAAGATGGTGCTTTAATTGTAAGTGAAATTATTGTTGGAAGCCCGAGCTACAAACAGGGCGAATTAAAAGCCGGCGACCAGATAACTAAAGTTGGACAAGGAAATGCCGAACCTGTTGATATTACCAATCTTGACATTGACGAGGCTATTGAACACATTAAAGGTAAAAAAGGTACTGAAGTAAAATTAACCGTTAAAAAAAGTGATAACAGCATTAAAGTAATTCCAATTATACGAGATGTAATTGAAATTGAAGAAACGTTTGCGAAAAGCGCTGTTCTTGAAAACAAAAACAAAATTGGTTATATCTACTTACCATCGTTTTATACCGACTTTACAAGAACTGGTGCCCGTGGCTGTTCGAATGACATGCGCAAGGAAATTGAAAAATTAAAAAAACAAAATATCAAAGGATTGATCGTTGACTTACGTGATAACGGTGGCGGATCTTTACAGGAAGTAGTAATGATGGCCGGCTTATTTTTTCCTAAAGGGCCAGTTGTACAGGTACAAGGAAAAAACAATATGAAAAATGTAATGGAAGACAGGAACCCTGATGTTGTTTGGGATGGTCCTTTAACCATTATGGTAAATCATAACAGCGCCAGTGCCAGTGAGATCTTAGCAGCAGCTATACAGGATTATAAACGCGGTGTAATTGTTGGTACACCAAGCTTTGGCAAAGGTACCGTACAGTCGTTTGTTGATCTGGATAACTTTTTATTACCACAGTTTGATACCATTAAACCTGTAGGACAAGTAAAAATTACACAACAGAAATTCTACCGTATAAACGGTGGCGCTACACAATTAAAAGGTGTTATACCTGATGTATTGTTGCCTGATCCGTATGCATTTATTGATCTTGGTGAGAAAGAAATGGATAATCCAATGCCTTGGGATGAAATTCCGAAAGCTGATTATACTGAATTTAAAAATATTAATTATTCTTCTGTAATCAAAAACAGCCAGGCAAGGATCAAAAAAAGCCCACAGTTTACTTTAGTGGAAGCACAGGCTAAAGAAGTAAAATCTAAAAAAGATGATACTAAATACAGTTTAAATTTAGAAAAATTCAGAGCTGAGCAAAAACAATTAAGAGAACAAAATAAAAAATACGAAGACCTTAGAAAAGAAATAAAAGGCTTTACGGGTGAGCTGTTAAGTGAAGATATTGCAAAATACGGCGCTGATACAACCCGCTTAAACCGTGAGAACAGATGGGTTAAAAATGTAGCAAAAGATATTTATATTCACGAAGCTACAAACGTATTAAACGATATTAAATAGTTTAATAATCCTCTATTAAATAAAAATCCCGGCCTATTACCGGGATTTTTTTGTTAGAATAATTGTCATTCCTAAAAAGGAGGAATCTGTGATAAGATTTTTTTGTTTCTCAAAAATAATATCGGGTTTTAAAACTTCAAACTTATTCCACCCAAAAAGTTAAGCGGTGCTGCCGGAGCCTTGTAATTAAAGGTATTTAAAGTAGCCTCTGTATAATAACTAAAGGTGTAACCATTGGTTTCATATTTTGTGCTTAATAGATTGTAAACACTAAACATAAATCCAATTTCAGGAATTAGTTTTGTTTTAATAGTATAATTAAAACGTACATCAACAACATTATATGGGTCGATACTGCGTTTTATATTAGCTGTATTATCTAAAAACTGGCGACCAACATATTTATTAATAAAAGTAATCTCCATGTTTTTTACAGGTTTTATTATAACTTGAATTGCTGACACAATATTTGGCGAGAATGAAATATCCACGTTGTTATAAACCTTTTTGTATTGGGTATAAATTGTATAGCCGGCATCGCTGCTATCTGTATAGTCAATAAATTTCTCGATCTTATTTTCAGATAAAGCAATATTTCCACCTGCTGCAAAATATTTACCCAGGTTAGCATCCAACTCCAGCTCTACTCCACGCCTGAAACTTTTTGCAACGTTTACACGGTTATAGGCGCCAACATCGTTAATGGCACCGTTCAACACCAACTGATCCTTGTATTGCATGTTATAAAAATTTGCTGCTGCATAAATGTTTTTGATTTGATATTTTAAGCCGGCTTCTATATCCATTAACTGTTCGGGCTTTGGCCTGCTTTTAATAGTGCTTTGAACAAAATCATTTCTGTTTGGTTCTTTATTAGCTGTTGCAAAAGAAGCGTAAACATTTAACTGAGCTGTTACATCATAACTTAAACCAACTTTTGGGTTAAAAAATGTGTAAGCTTGATTTTGTGGTTTAATTTCAAATAAAATAGAATCGTTCAATCCTAAAAAGCGGTGCTCAACATTACGCAACTGGAGATCGATAAACATATTGAAATTAGAAATAGGTTTGTAATTTGTTTTCAGGTAAATATTACCATCGTTTTTATTGGCTGTTTCAAAATAATACTCATGATCAATTTCGCTGTTAGAAGCGTATTGCGCCCACATAACACGGCCATAATGTCTGCCAAAATAAGTATTATAACCACCGCCAAAAGTAAATGCCAATTGTGGACTTGGTGCAAAGTTTAAGTTAAAGATACCGCCTGCAAAATCGTTATCCAACCATTTACGGCGTATAAGATCGGTTGAATTAATTGTAACATTGGTAGAATCGTTTACATAAAAAACGGGGGCATCCATCTTATAATCCGAAAAACTTTGGCCTTGCTTGTATTGCTCGTAATAACCGGCACCTTTTGTATAATGGCCGGTAATATTAAAACTTATTTTAGAATTTACCTGGTGAATAAAGTGAAGCTGGAAATTATTTTGCTTGTAATTATCAACCTCGTTCTTATAATAATGCACATTTCCTTTGGCATCATAATATTCGCCGCAAGAATTATAAGTACGGTTTCCTTTTTTGATCGAATCTTCCAATATATAATTCCATGCCTGGTAAGTTCTTTCCTGCCCTAAAAAATTAATAAATTTTAAAACACTTTTCTTACCATAATAACCTGCCGCAATATAATACGACTGTAGGTTTGATCTTGCGCGGTCAATATATCCGTTACTGGTAATGCTTGAGGCTCGAGCATCCAGCGTAAACTTATTATTCAATAAACCTGTTCCGGCGGCTAATGTATTTCTATATGTATCGTAAGAACCAGCTGTTGAAATTACATTTGCATATGGATTATCTTTTAATTCGTTGGTCTGAAAATTAATACTGGCACCAAAAGCCCCGGCTCCGTTGCTCGATGCGCCAACTCCACGCTGAACCTGTATGTTATTTGTGCTCGAAACAAAATCGGGCATGTTCACAAAAAAAGTTCCCTGCGATTCGGCATCATTAACCGGCACCCCGTTAATGGTAACATTAATACGCGTTCCATCCGAGCCGCGAATTCTTAAACCTGTATAACCTACACCGGCCCCCGCATCCGAATTAACAACCACGCCGGTTAATTGGTTCAACATGTAAGGCGCATCCTGACCAAGATTTTGTTTTTTTAAAGTCTCAGTATCCAAATTGCTAAAGGCCATACCACTGTTTTTATCTACACGCGTGGCATTTACAACCACTTCATCTAACTGTTTATTTGATTCGGTAAGCTGTGGATCAAACACGCTGTTTGCATTTATAATTAGAGTATCTGTTTTATCCAAATAACCTAACGACCTGGTGGTAAGAATGTAAGTTCCAGCTTTTAAATTCCTGAAATTAAATTTCCCTTCAGAGTTGGTTGTTGCAGAAAGTTGTGTGTTTTTAATACCAATTACGGCAAATGGTACTGCTTCATTTTTATCGGAACGTACCTGGCCTGATAAATTGTGTTGTGCATAAATTTTAGTTATACTAAAGCATGCAACCGCAAAGACGAACTTTGCCATTTTTTGTTTGTTCATTTTTTTATTTTTTACAATTAAACATAACAACACGTGGGGCATGTGTTATTTTAATTTATTTCCCTCCGCAGGCATTATCCTGTTCAGGTGTTTAACAGCAACGTTTGGCGAATACTGTTAACGGGTTTGATCTCAGCCATTCGAAATTTTAAATGTTGAATGATAAATTTTAAATGATCTGCTTAATTTATCATTTATAATTTTGCATTTAAAATCTCAAAAGCACCCCTTAAGACGCTGCAAATTTACCATTGATTATTTATTGTGCAAAAAATAGTTTTACAACATTAATTTTTTTGCTCATTATTGTGCCTGAATTCATGGAGAAAAAGAAAAATATAGCCGTTATTGGAAGCACCGGAAGCATTGGTACACAAGCATTAGATGTAATACGCGAAAACCCGGGGCAGTTTGTTGCCGAAGTATTGGTTGCCAATACCAATGCCGATCTGTTAATTAAACAGGCCTTGGAATTTAATCCAAATGCGGTTGTTATTGCCGATGAATCAAAATACCAATATGTAAAAGAAGCCCTGCAAAAAGCAGATATTAAAGTTTATGCCGGTGCAAAAGCGGTTGAACAAATTGTAGAGATGGAAACCATCGATCTTGTTTTGGCAAGTATTGTTGGCTATGCCGGATTAGCCTCTACTATCAATGCCATAAAACACAAAAAACAAATTGCATTAGCCAATAAAGAAACATTAGTGGTTGCCGGCGAGCTGGTAACGCGCCTGGCGTTTGAGAACGCCGTAAATATTTACCCGGTAGACAGTGAGCACTCTGCCATTTTTCAATGCCTTGCCGGCGAATGGGAAAATACTATTGAAAAGATCTATTTAACGGCCAGCGGTGGCCCTTTTAGAGGCAAAACACGTAACGATCTTGCTAATGTTACTAAAGCACAGGCCTTAAAACATCCTAACTGGAGCATGGGTGCTAAAATAACCATCGACTCTGCAAGTCTTATGAATAAAGGCCTTGAAGTAATTGAAGCAAAATGGTTATTTAATTTGGATGTTTCTAAAATTGATGTGATCGTTCATCCTCAAAGCATCATTCACAGTATAGTTCAATTTGAAGATGGCAGCATGAAAGCCCAAATGGGCTTACCGGATATGAAATTACCAATTCAATACGCCATGGGTTTTCCGCAAAGGATAAAAAATAGTTTTCCAAGGTTTGATTTTTTAAAGTACCCTCAATTGACCTTCGAAAAACCCGATCTTGATACCTTTACCAACTTAAAATTAGCTTTTAGCGCCTTAAATAAAGGTGGTAATATGCCCTGCGTGTTAAACGCTGCCAATGAAGTAGCCGTTCAGGCATTTTTAGAAGACAAGATAGGCTTTTTGCAAATGAGCGATGTTGTTGGTAACACCATGGAAAAAATGAGCTTTATAAAAAACCCGGATTACCTTCAATACATTGATTGTGACAAGGAAGCAAGGATTTTGGCCAACCAACAACTTTAAGTTCATAATAATACTTAAAACCAGTGCTTTTTTCTTTAAAACCCCGCCAAATTACTGTAACTTTAGCTGCTTAATTAATTATAATTTAAGCGCATTTAGTTGTTAAAATAAAACCATATTATGTTTATTAAAATTGCCCAGTTATTTTTAAGTCTAACTATACTTGTAACCCTTCACGAATTTGGTCACTTTTGGTTTGCCAAAAGATTTAAATGTCGTGTAGATAAATTCTATTTATTTTTCGATTTTCTATTTCCATTTGCCAACATTATGAATTTTGCCTTGATCAAGAAAAAGATCGGTGATACAGAATACGGTTTAGGCTGGTTTCCTTTTGGAGGTTATGTTCAAATTGCCGGCATGGTAGATGAACAAATGGATAAATCGCTTATTGAAAAACCGGCTGAACCGTGGGAACTTCGCAGCAAACCGGCATGGCAACGTTTATTGGTAATGATGGGCGGTATTATTGTGAACTTTGTTTTAGGTATTATCATTTTCTGGATGTGCTTTTTTGTATGGGGTAAAACATCAGTACCGGTTACTAATTTACCACATGGTTTGGCAATTGATAGCTCTGCTTACGAAATGGGTTTACGCAATGGTGATTACATTACCTCATTGGATAAAAAACCTGTAACGGATGTAAAACGTATTCCTTTAGAAATTATCATGAATGGTGTTTCAACCATTGAAGGCGTTCATGCAGACGGAACAAAATTTTCTTTACCTGTAAATGATAATGATCGTGCTAAGATCTTACGCCGGATTAAAAAATCTCACCTGGTTGAGCCGCGTGTTACTTCTATTATTGGATATATAGATAGTACAGCTTTTGCAGCTAATGCTGATCTTAAAATAGATGATAAAATTATTGCTGTTAATGGTAAAAAAGTAAGATACCATGATGAGGCGAAAGCCCAATGGTTAGCAAATAAAGGCAAAATAGTAAATATTACACTTTTACGCGGCACAGATACTATTACAACTAAATGCCAGGTAAGTGATTTGGGTATTCTTGGTTATGGAAACAAACCAAATGCTGATAAAATTAAAATTGAAGAACATAAATTTGGTATTGGTGCCGCCTTTGTTGAAGGCGTAAAAGACGGCATGGAGCAAATAGTTATGCAGGCAAAACAGTTTGTGGTAATATTTACAGTTAAAGACGCGCACAAAAAAGTGGGTGGCTTTTACACCATGGTTCAGCAAATGAATGCCGAATGGGATTGGCAAAGTTTCTGGATGTTTACCGGATTTTTATCCTTAGCATTGGCATTTATGAATTTCTTACCTATCCCTATGTTGGATGGTGGTTACATTATGTTTATTTTATGGGAAATGATAACCGGCAAAAAAGTATCTGACAAAGTAATTTATTATGCCAACAACGTTGGATTATTTTTGGTGTTGGGCTTAATGGTTTGGGCCAATACAGATTGGCTCAGAGATTAAACCTATTCTAATTGATACAATTAAAAAGAAAATCGTAGATGAAGAAAATTATCATCTTTTTAAGTTTTAACTTTTTAACCCTTTATATTATTGGCCAAAACGCTACCGTTAAAGCCAATACTGATAAGCCTGAGCGCGAAACCGTCGCTGCGCATAAAGTAATGATCATTCCATTTGAAACACGCATGTACATGGGAGAAATTGATCAAAAGATAAATGCAGAAACCAAACTCACAGCTAAAGAAATAAAATATAAATTCAGAGATGGTTTAAACGAGCAATTATACAAAGCTTTTAAAGCCAATAAATTTAATGTGGTAGATTTAATGGAAGATACTGCCAAATATAAAAAAGACCTTGATGGCATTTACCAATTTCTTTCTTACGACTTTCAAAAAGTGCCCGATCAGCAAAACTATCAGCCACCAAAAAAAGAGGCCGAAAAAAAGAAAATAGAAAAAGGTCAGTTGAATGTAGAAAGTAATTCTGACGCCCGTTTCATGAATGCAAAGGTTACCAATGCAAAAGTAGTTCCAATTCTTTATGGCAAATACAAAACCGATCTTTATGTTTTTATCAATCAGTTAGATATTAAAGCAAGTGGCAATAAAGGTCCGGCTGAACTGGGCGATGGTAATGCCAACCGTAAAATAACAGTGCATTATACCGTTTATACTTTAGATGCAAAAGAAATAAATTCAGGAATTGCAGAAGAAGAATTTGAAGCCAATCTTAACAATCCAAAGAAAATAATAGATAAATATTTTTCTAAAATTGCAAATACCATAGTTGAGAGGGTAAATAAGGGACTTGCTGTTCCTAAAAAATAATACAATTAACTTATTTTAATGAAAAGCTTTAGTAGCTGATATACACGCTATTTGATTGCCTCTTTTCGTGCAATGCCTCTTAACGTTCGTTAAAATTATAGCACGTATGTTACCGATTATTGTATCTTTATCCTGTATAAAAGCCAAACCCTATGGAAATATTTTTACTCTGCGTAATTATTCTACTGCTGATCATTTTTCATACAACTAAAAACTCCAAATTAAAAAGAACCGAAGACAGGCTTACTAATATTGAGAATTACCTTAAGGCTGTTAAATTTAGCCAGGCTCAAAAAGCGGCTACCCAAACAACAACTAAAACCGAAGAAGTTAAAGACGAACCTGAAAAAGTGGTTCCCGAAGTTAAAACTGTTATTCCTCCGGTGGTTAAAGAAGAACCTGTTATTATTAAAGAAGATATTATCCCTCCTGTTAAAGAAGTTGTTGAGGGTAAAAAAGAAGAACCGATAGTTGTTCAAATTAATCAAACCATTAAACAACCTGTTAAACCTGTTGAGCAAAAAGAAGGCTGGTATACCAAATTCAGAAAGAACAATCCTGATATTGAAAAATTCATTGGCGAAAACATCCTTAGCAAGGTGGCAATCACCATTTTAGTAATAGGTATTGCTTTTTTTGTAAAATACGCCATTGATAAAGAATGGATAAACGAAATTGCCCGTGTTGGTATTGGCGTGTTGTGTGGTGCTATTGTATTAGGCTTTGCACACCGTTTGCGTAAGAACTTTAAAGCATTCAGCTCTGTTTTAGTTGGTGGAGGCATTGCCATATTCTATTTTACAATAGGTATAGCTTTTCATCAATACCATTTATTTAATCAAACAACTGCCTTTATTATTATGTTATTAATAACTGGCTTTAGTGTGTTCATTTCTATTCTTTACGATCGTATTGAGTTGGCAGCACTTTCTATTATTGGTGGTTTTGCCACGCCGTTTATGGTAAGTACAGGTCAGGGTAATTACCAGGTTTTATTTACATACATTTTAATTTTAGATATAGGCATGCTTATTCTTGCTTATATGCGCAAATGGAACCTAATAAATATTCTGGCATACGCATTTACCATGATCCTTTATTTTGGTTGGTTGCAGGCAAAATGTATAGGACAAACGAATGCTCCTTACAAAGGCGCTTTAATATTTGGTGCTATTTTTTATTTTGTATTTATTTTAATGAATATCATTAACAACATTAAAGAAAGACGAAAATTTGCAGCCCTGGATCTTACTATTTTAATTAGTAATACCTTCTTGTTCTTTGGGTCGGGAATGCAAATTTTGAGTTATTACCATCCTGAATTAAAAGGGATCTTTAGCGTATTGTTAGCAGGATTTAATTTAATATGCTCTTTCCTACTCTACAAGAAATTTAAAGCCGATGTTAAGCTTGTATATTTAATGATAGGTTTAACACTCACATTTATTACTATTGCTGCTCCGGTTCAATTACATGGTAATTACATTACCTTATTCTGGGCTTTAGAAGCTGTGTTGCTAATATGGCTTGGTCAGCGTTCAAAAATTGTATTGTTCCGTTTTGCTTCGGTAATAATTACTTTTTTAATGTGTATTAGCTTATTTATGGATTGGGTAAATGTATACGGCACTTACAATGAAGAAGGTGTTAAAATACTTCTTAATAAAGCATTTATAACAGGTTTGGTTTCTTCCTTATCATTATTAGCGGTTGTTTTGTTGTTAAGAAAAGAAGAAGAAAAACTAAGTTATCTTGGCATTCCGTTCAATCCTAAAAATTATTCGCGTGTTTTAACAGTTGGTTTTGTTGCCCTTCTTTATTTAACCGGATTATTAGAAACAGGTTACCAGGTAAAAGAATGGTTTGAGAATTCATTAACCACACCAATATTAATACAGGTGTATCATTTATTATTCCTGGTTGCATTAAATATTACAGGCACAAAAATGCAAAACAAAGCATTGCAAATTAGTTTATATGTTTTAAACTACATTACTCTTGTCGTATTCTTATTATTTTTTGCTTGGATGCCGCTTACTGAAATTAAAGACCAGGTGCTGACTACAGAAATGAATCACATGGGTTTTATCTTCCATTACGTTTCAATAGCAGCGGCGGTATTTTTAGTGTTTAGCATGAATAACGCTATAAACAAAAAAGGTTCTTTCATCTCTAACACCAAAGTATTAAACAGCATTTTGGTTTCTATTGCCATTGTTTATTTATCAAGTGTTGAACTTTTATTGCATGTTTTAAAACTTAATCTGATAAACGTATTCAACATTAACGATATTGAATACATGGATAAGATAATTGAAATAAGCAGATTAGAAACACATGCTATTACAATAGGTTTCCCAATACTTTGGGGCATTTTAGCCTTTGTATTATTATTTATTGGTATGAAAAAATACAACAAGTCTTTCAGGGTTATCTCTTTAGTATTAATAGCGCTTACATTAATAAAACTATTCACCTTTGATATTAAAGATGCTTCGGAAGCCGGTAAAATAATTGCCTTTATTATTTTAGGTGTTGTATTATTGATCATCTCATTTATGTATCAAAAAATTAAAGCGCTATTACTGGATGATACAAAAAAGAAGACTGACGAACCTAACAACGAAATTCCTACAGGCACAGAAACTAAAACAGACTAAAAATTAAATAACAACACACATGAAAAAACTGGTTTATGGTTTAATTATAGTATTAAGCATTGGCAGAACAAATGCCCAATCCTACTCGCACCAGGCGCCAATTGCCGGCCTGAAAGAAAGTGGCCTGTATAAGATCCCGTTAAACCCCGATCTTAAACAATACATGACAAAAGATCTTCATGATACCCGCATTCACGATTCATCTCAAAGAGAAGTGCCGTATGTTGTTTTAAGCGAACCTATATTAAAATCAAAATCAGATTTTATTGAATACAAAATATTATCGCAAAAACATTTTGGCAATTATTCCGAAATCATTATTTATAACCCAAATCGTGATAAAATAAGCAACATTGCCTTTAACATTAATAACTCCGATGCTTACAAATATTGTGCTATTGAAGGTAGCGAAGATATGAAGCAATGGTACAGCGTTAGCGAAGATCAAGAACTGAGCCTTGCTTATAACGATGTGTATACAAATACTTATAAAGTAATTTATTTTCCGTTAAATAATTATTCTTATTTCCGCCTTTTGGTTGATGACTGGCGCGCTGAGCCTTTAAAGATCAACTCTGCCGGCTATTTTAAAAACTCAGTTATTGCCGGAAAATTAAACGACGTTGTATTTACAAAAAGTATTAGTGAAGATAAGGTTAATAAGAAAACAGTTATCCAACTTTCGTTTTCAAATAACCAGGAAGTAAACCGTTTGGATTTTAAAGTAAAAAGTCCTCGTTTATACATGCGTCATGCTACTATTTATGTTAACCGCGAGCGTAAATTAAAGCATGATAAGGTTGAAAAATACCGCGAAATACTTTACGAGTTTAATCTAAGTTCAGATTATCCTTTGTTATTTGATGTACCTTATTTAAATGAAAAAGAAGTTTTTATAGAAATAGAAAATAAAGATAATCCGCCATTAGAATTAGAAAGTATTAGCTGCAAACAAATGGCAAGTTATTTAGTATGCGATTTAAATGCCAACAATAAATATCATCTGCGTTTTGGAAATACTGCTTTAAAAATGCCGGAATACGACTTAGGGAATTTTGTTACAACCATTCCGCAATTATTACCGCAGGCAGAAATTGGCGTCATAAAAGAAATTACGAAGACCGTTGCAAAAGTAGAAGAAAAAGAAAAATCGTTTTTTGAAACGAAACAATTCTTATGGTTGTGTTTAGGATTAGGAACCATCATCATTTTCTTCTTTTCAAAAAGCCTGTTAAAAGATATGGGCAATAATAAAGAAGAGAACTCATAATTTTTTACCACTAAGACACAGACAATACAAAGAAACACTAAAAGATGTTATTCTATAATGAAAAAAGAACTTATTGTTTTTTTTGATTTATTGCGTTTGTAGCTAATTTTTTATTTAAAAACATCTTTCAGCAGATTTTTTGCTTTTAAGCTTAAACTGTCTGTGTTTAAATTGTTCTTGGCGCTATCAAAATACTGCATCTTATCATTCATTTCTTTTTGTACTTCAACCAGTTTTTTTCCTTCATTGCTCTTTTCAAGGTCTGCCATTTGTTTTGAAGCTTTTAAACGATCTGTCATTAAATGAAAAGCAATTTTACCAAAAGCTAATTTATCATTGAATATATTCAGCGCACTATCTTTCTTCCTGCCTTTAATAAACACTAAAAGTTCAGAAATTGCTTGTTTTTCCGGTGCTTGTATTTTATCGCTCTTTTGCAGCTTTTCTAATGCGGGAACGGCCTTATCGTATTCTTCTTTTTTAATGTGTACATATGCATCCACCAGCCAGGTTAATTCGTTATCCAAACCACCTTTCTCCATATCCTCTAAAAACAATTCCATATCATCAAGCGATTCTTTTTCTTTTTTCATTTTACTTTCATCCAATGCGCGAATAATAAGTCCCATACCATGAAACTGGTAATAGCTTTGTTCACTCGGACCAAAGCCCTGGTTAACCATGTTTATCATTGGTGTTTTTGAAATAAGATCTTTATTGCTTTCCATATAATGTAAATACTCGTTACTCTTATCATAAGAGTGATAAAAATATTCATTATCCATTAATACAAATGCTTTGGTAAGTTGATACACCAATCTTAAATTAAGGTCCTGAATATCTTTTTCTTCAGATCTATAAACTTCATACAAGGCAAAATCTTTTGGTGCAGAAGGCGTTGTTTGCCAAAGCAAAGAAAGAACAATGTGTTCATGATTATTGTTATATGATATAGGGAAGAAATCTGATTTAATATTAGCCGAACCTGTAAAAACATAAAAAATATTTGCCAGTAATGTAGGTAAAGAATCTTCATCTGTTTTTAAAAGTACTTCTTTAGTATCATAAACTTCTTTTGCAAGGGCAAACAATTCAAGCGGGTGAATTTCTACAGGCTTACTTTTATCCAGCAATGAAGCACCTTCATGCAACACCGTTCCAACCAGCAAGAACATACTTTTACGTGCACTATCCAACTCAGGATTTTGGCCCACGGTGGCAGTTGAACGCAAAGCTATTTTCATAGATTTGTACAACTGAATTTTTGAATTATTCAATTGTTCCTGCATTTTTTTTTCTTCTTTTTTACGCATGTCTTCTTCACTTTTTCCGCAGGAAAAGAAAAGGGCCAAAAGAGATACTGATAAGTATAAAAGCTGTTTCATAATATTTATTAAATATACTAATCTCATTATTAAAATAAAAAGTACTTTATGAATTAGTATTTGTATTTTTAACAATCAATGATTATCTGCCAGCCAAATACTTTTGAATTCGATTTTATAAAAGCTCATATTGCAAAGTTTGAATTAGATGATCGCGAACTAAAAAAAGAAGAATTCTTAATTGTAAAAGATATAGAAAATAAGGTTGTTGCTTTTGGTAGAATAAGAAAACATAGTACATGTGAAGAATTGTGTTCGCTCGGTGTTATTGAGCCGCAACGTTTAAAAGGTATTGGAAGAATACTTTCAGAAGAGCTTATAAAAAAATCCGGTGGGCCATTATTTTTAACCTGTATTATTCCTGTATTTTTTGAGCCTTTGGGTTTTCAAATTACAAAAGAATATCCTCATGAATTAAAAGAAAAACTAAATTATTGTATCGATAAGTTATGTGTACCAGAAGAGTATGTGGTTATGAAATTTATAAAATGAAAAGCCTCTGCTCTTTCGAACAGAAGCTCTTATTTCGTTGAAAAAACTTTTATTCTAACTCGCAATCACTTTTTGTATTTACCGTCATAACATAAGTTGCAGTGCCGGTTGGTGAAAAATTTTGGTAGCTATAAGAATGCGTTTCTTCGCTTGTTACACAAAGTTGAGCCATTACATTTTTCTTTTTAATTTTTTTGTAGGTAGTTTTATTTGTACTGGCAGGTTGCGGTGTATAAGTATATCCGGGCTCAGTAGAAGTTTGGGATATAGTGCTGTTAGTACAGGTGCACGTTCTGTCTTTTTTACATGAAGCCAAAGCAATTCCTGCAATAGCTGCTAAAACTAGTGTCTTTTTCATTTTTATATTTTTATGGATTTTTAAGGATAACGTAACCCAGCTGAAATTATTATGTAAATAAAAAAGCCTCTATTAAAATAGAGGCTTTAATTATTTTTTAAGTTAAGAGCGAATGCTTCGACACGCTCTGCATAAGAATTTTCTAAGATTTTGCTTTCACAAAAACGTAAGAAAATTCTTACATCATTCCACCCATACCACCCATGTCAGGGGTAGCCATAGCAGGTTTCTCTTCTTTTTTCTCAGCTAAAACGCAATCTGTAGTTAATAGCATAGCTGCAACCGAGGCGGCATTTTCAAGTGCTACACGGCTTACTTTAGTTGGATCAATAACTCCTGCTTTTAATAAATTCTCAAACACTTCTGTTCTTGCATTAAAACCAAAATCATCTTTACCTTCTTTTACTTTTTGTACAACAATAGATCCTTCAATACCACAGTTTGTACAAATTTGACGTAAAGGTTCTTCGATAGCACGTTTTACAATAGCAATACCGGTTGTTTCATCATCATTAGAACCTTTTAATTTTTCTAATGCTGCTATTGCACGAATATAAGCTGTTCCGCCACCCGGTACTATTCCTTCTTCTACAGCTGCGCGTGTTGCTGCTAAAGCATCATCCACACGGTCTTTTTTCTCTTTCATCTCTACTTCACTGGCTGCACCAACATAAAGTACCGCAACACCGCCTGCTAATTTAGCTAAACGCTCCTGCAATTTTTCTTTATCGTAATCAGAGGTTGTCGATTCTATCTGTGCTTTAATTTGGTTAACGCGTGATGTAATATCTGCTTTTTTTCCTGCACCATTTACAATAGTTGTGTTGTCTTTGTCGATAGATATTTTTTCTGCTCTTCCAAGATCAGTTAATTGCATATCTTCTAAACGGCGGCCTTGCTCTTCACTAATGTAAGTTCCTCCTGTTAAAATAGCAATATCTTCAAGCATTGCTTTACGACGATCGCCAAAGCCTGGTGCCTTAACAGCTGCAATTTTTAAGTTAGCACGTAAACGGTTAACTACTAAAGTTTGTAACGCTTCGCCATCTAAATCTTCGGCAATAATTAATAATGGTTTACCGGTTTGTACTGCTTTTTCAAGAATTGGTAATAATTCTTTCATGGCAGAAATTTTCTTTTCATAAATTAAAACGTAAGGGCTTTCCATAACCACTTCCATTTTATCTACATTGGTTACAAAGTATGGAGAGATATAACCACGGTCAAATTGCATACCTTCTACAACTTCTACAGTTGTGTCGGTTCCTTTTGCTTCTTCAACAGTAATAACACCTTCTTTTTTTACTTTACCCATTGCTTCCGCAATAAGTTTACCAATAGTGCTATCATTATTAGCCGAAATAGTTGCTACCTGCTCAATCTTTTTATTATCGTTTCCAATATTTTGTGATTGCTTTTTTAAGTTCTCAACAACGGCCACAACGGCTTTATCTATACCACGTTTAAGATCCATTGGATTAGCGCCTGCCGCTACGTTCTTTAAGCCTGCGGTTACAATTGCCTGTCCTAATACGGTTGCAGTAGTGGTTCCATCACCTGCTACATCAGCCGTTTTAGAAGCAACTTCTTTTAATAACTGAGCGCCCATATTCTCAACCGGGTGGCTTAATTCAATTTCTTTTGCAACAGTTACACCATCTTTTGTAATAGCCGGTGAACCAAATTTTTTATCAATAATAACGTTACGGCCTTTTGGACCTAAAGTAACTTTTACCGCGTTAGCTAACGCATCAACACCGCGTTTTAAAGCATCGCGGGCTTCAATATTAAAGGTAATATCTTTTGCCATTTTATTATGTTTCTTGTTTTAAGTTTATATTTTAATTTACTACAAAATACGAATAAGTACAATTTTACTAATAAGTGTTTTCGATTCGTATATTCATGAAAATTCGTTTTTCGTTGATTGATTTTGTTAGATTATTGCGTAGATGTCGCTTTCTTTCATAATCAGGTATTCTTTTCCTTCAACGCTTAGTTCTGTACCTGCATATTTACCGTAAAGCACAATATCGCCCACTTTTACAGTCATGGGCTCATCCGGTTTACCATTTCCTACTGCAACTACTTTACCGCGCATTGGTTTTTCTTTTGCTGTATCCGGGATAATTATCCCTCCGCTTGTTTTTGTCTCTGCCGGTGCCGGTTCAACCAACACTCTGTCTGCCAAAGGCTTTATGCTTAAATTTGATTTTGCCATATTTATAGTTGTTTAATTTTTCTGCGCAAAGATAACGTCATAAACTATGCCAAGCGGGTTTTTTAAAAGAAAACTGAAAAATATTCAGAAAAAAAGCAGAATAATCTAAAAATCGGGAAAAAATGTCAGTTATAATTAAGACAGGGATTATTTTACCCTTTTGCCGTACTGGTACTTTACCAAAAAACCATTGTACCCCTTTGGAATAAGTTCTTCACGTTTTTTTAAGGCTTCTTCTTTGGTTACGTATTCGCCTATTAAAACTTTATAAACAACGCCGTCTTTTTCAATAGTTACTTTTCCAAGATCGGCGTACTTAGCTTTACCAGGATCGGCACTAAAAGTACCAATTTGTACAAGATAGGTTAGGCCGGTTTGCGTTGTACTTAAAGTATTGCCTGTGGCAACAGCAATTGTATTGGCAGATGCTGCAATGGTTGATGTTGTTGTTGCAGGCAAGGTCGTTGTGGGAATAGCCTGAACGGAATTTGTTACCACAACAGGTACGTAAGAGTTTGTTAGCGAGGCAACGGTATTAGTTTTTACAGGTTCTTCGGGCTCATCGGGTAAATAACTTAAGGTTCTGGTAACACCTGTTGGGTCTACTTTTAGATCGATTTGCTGTCCATTCACTTCCTTTTTCACGCCATTATCCATATAAAGAAATTTATGGTATAAAATGTAAGACCCGGTTGCCTGTGGTGATCGTATTTTAAAGGATACAATAAATTCAACTTCCGAAGGTATAGTTACCCAAACTATTTTTAAACGTCCTTTCTCAAAAGTAAAATAGCCTGTTTTACTATTTCCTTCACTTGCTTCAAAACCTTGTGGCAACTCCATTTCATATTTAGAAAAGTTGCCGATATTACCTTTATTTATTTTTACTTCTACTTTAAGATCTGATGTTGGAGCTACAACCGGCGGCAGGTTAGTAAGCATTGTAACCTGCGCTTGATAAGATAGCGCAATAAAGAGAGTGGTAACAAAAAAACAAAAATGCTTCATAATAAGATTTTAAACAAAGGTATAAAAAGGATGTAAAAAATAAGATTTATATCCGATTAATGTAATTTATCTCATAAATTTGAACTCCAAAATGAAATATTATTATTGTCTTTTTGCTCTTGTATTTTTCCAATACAAAATAACCTCTCAGGTTATTAATATTGAAAGTAAACGCTTTTTACAAGACACCAATGGCTTTAGAGGCAAAGCAGATCTTAACTTCAATATTAATCAAAACACCAGTCAGGTAATATCTCTTGGCATTAATATTCACAGTCAGTATGTACATAACCGAAGCAGAATATTAGCAATAGGTGATCTTGCTTTTATAAAAGCTGGCACAAAAGATTTTGTTAACTCTGGCTACCAACATTTACGATATAATTACAAAATCAATAAAATTGTAACATGGGAAGCCTTTTTACAAGCCCAATATAACAAAGTTTTATTACTTGACAGAAGATACCTGGCGGGATCGGGGCCACGATTTAAACTGGTTAAAACTTCAAAAGTTAGAATTTACACTGCGGCATTATATATGTTCGAATACCAAAGTCAAAATAACGATTCAACTGAGGCTTATAATAATCGTATAAGCTCATACATTACTTTTGGTATCAGTTTTAAAAGAGTTGAGTTTGCTAGTACTACATTTTATCAACCTAATCTTACCAATTTTGATGATTATAGAATTGCCAACGATTCTGCTTTTGAGATCGTTATTACCAACCATTTTAATTTTAAAGTAGGCTTTAATCTTTTATATGATACAAGGCAACCCATTGGCATTCCAGATCTCACTTACATTCTTAAAAACGGTTTAACCTATAAGTTTTAAATTAGTATGATCATAAAAAAAGCCGCTCTTTTGAAGCGGCTTTTTAATGTATCTAATATGTTTTTTATTTTCTGAAATCTACTTTATAAGAAATACCTTTAATATAAATGGTTCCGCTGTTATCGCATGGAGCACCCTCTGTACCGTAATCAATCACTCTTGGTTCTTTTTCCTTTTCGGCACCTGTTGTAAAAGAAGCTACACCATTAATTATAGGATGAAATTCAGAATTAACAATAGCAACAGATGGTGTAGTAGAAATGCCAATAGCTTTATCCGGCGAACATCTGTAATCTCTTATTAATGGTTGTTCAGGGTTAACAGAATAAGTAAACGCTTTGCTGCCAACTGTTGTTCCTCTGTAAACACCATCGTAAGCAACAACAGCATTAGTCCACGTAATTGCTGTTAAAGCTGTTGGGGCTGGAGATGAACTTTGTAACGTTTTATACAATGTTCCTACCCAATCAATGCGTTTTGTAGGATCGGCAATATTTACAAATTTAAAATATCCATCCACGCTCCATCTTAATTTACTGTAATTACCAGAATTTGGAACTAAGTTTTTAATTCGACTTAAGCCTGCAGATAAAGAAACAGAATCATCAATTGACCAACCATCACATGAGTAATCAACCAATTGAAGGTTCCCGTTAAATCCATAATCACGGTAATAGTTAGAGTTAATGTCGGTAAATGAATAAGTCATAACGATTCTTCCATTACGGGTTTTACCGTCAGCACAAATACAATTACTCCAGGTAATTTGCGCTGATTGAGGAGCAAGAGTATTATTGATCACGGTCATAGTTCCTGTTGAATTAGCCGCAGGGGCAACAAATTTAGGAAAAGCGTTCTCACCTAAAAAGCCGCAGATCATATCAATATCCTGCACCGCTGAAGTAGCGTAGCTAGCCTCAATTGAGCTATCAAATTCCATATCAGCTACAGGAGCCTCAGTCACTTTTTTATTACAGCTAACCATAAAAATTGAAGTAGCAGCCGCTAAAATTGAAAAACCTAAAGTAATTTTTTTCATTTTGATAAATAGTTTTGAAATAATTTGTTGCAATTTAGCAAAAATATTCGAACCAACAAAAAATATGTTAAAATAATGCTTGTATTCCCTAACTGTAAAATAAACCTGGGCCTTAATATCACTCAAAAAAGAGAGGATGGTTTCCACAATATCGAAACTGTTTTTTACCCTGTAAAATGGTGCGATGCTCTTGAAATCATTCAACTTCCGGCTGGGTCGCACAATTTTACATTTTCAGGCAGCGGTTTACAAATTGATGGTAATGCGGAAGATAATCTCATTTATAAAGCATGGAGGCTACTATCAGAAATAAAGCCAATTCCACCTATAAAAGTGCATCTTCATAAAAACCTACCCATGGGTGCTGGTCTTGGTGGCGGCAGCTCCGATGCAGCATTCTTTATAAAACAGTTAAATAAACAATTTAATTTAGATATTAGTTATGAGCAAATGAATAAAGTCGCATCTCAATTGGGAAGTGATTGCAGTTTTTTCCTAAATAATGAGTCTGTTTTAGCAAAAGGCAAAGGTAATGAGTTCTCAAGCATTAACTTAGACCTTTCTGATTATTATATTTTGTTGGTTTATCCCAACATTCACAGTAATACCAAAGATGCTTATGCTGGAATTATCCCATCCCCCTCTAAAAAAGACCTCAAAACCATTATGGAGAACACGCCGATCAACAAATGGAAAGACGAGCTTACCAATGATTTTGAAAAAACAGTGTTCATAAAGTATCCGCAAATTAAAAAATTAAAAGAAGATATTTATGCTGCCGGGGCGGTATATGCCTGTATGAGTGGCAGTGGTAGCAGTGTTTTTGGAATATTTGATAATGAACCTCCATTAAATTTTGATTCTACCTATAAATTTTATTTACAAACACCTGCCAAAAAAGCTTTGTAGATATTAAAAAACTTTTTTTTCTTTGTTACCCGGTAAATGAATTTCAATATTCAAATAAAGTGCAAGTATAAATGGCTCCCATGCCATTAATTTATTATTTGAGAGCTACGGTCTCTCTTTCATCCGAAAGTAAATTTATCAATCACCTTAATTAAAAAAACAAATACTATGTTACTTGTATTAAAATTTGGCGGTACCAGCGTTGGTTCTGCCCAAAGAATAAAAGACCTTGTAAAATTAACTGTTAACGATACACCAAAAATTGTTGTTTTAAGCGCCATGAGCGGTACTACCAACTCATTGGTAGAAATTTGTAATTCGCTTTATTCAAAAAATGTAAAGCAGGCTACCGAACAAATTAATATTTTAAAACAAAAATATTATACCGAAATAAAATTGCTCTATTCTAATGAGAATTGCCTGCAAAAAGCTGCTAATTTAATAGATAATCATTTTGCATATATAACTGCTTTTACTTTGGATATGTTTACTGCTAACGAAGAAAAAGCCATTTTGGCGCAAGGCGAGTTGTTAAGCACTGCCCTATTCCATTATTATTTAGAAGAAATAAATATTGAATCGGTTCTTTTACCCGCTCTTAATTTTATGCGTATTGACGAGAATGATGAACCCAATTTAGATTACATTGAAAAATATATTTTTGAAGAACTCAATAAACACAAAAGCAAAAAATTATTTATTACCCAAGGATATATTTGCCGCAATGCTTTTGGCGAGATAGATAATTTAAAACGCGGCGGTAGCGATTACACCGCTTCTATAATAGGTGCCGCCATTAAAAGCCCTGAAGTACAAATATGGACAGACATTGACGGCATGCACAACAACGATCCGCGCATCGTTAACAAAACTCACCCTATTAGTGAATTGAGTTTTGACGAAGCCGCCGAGCTGGCTTACTTTGGTGCTAAAATTTTGCATCCAACATGCATATTACCTGCGCAAAAACGCAACATTCCTGTGCGTTTAAAAAACACCATGCAGCCCGACGCAAAAGGGACTTTAATTGCCGACATTAATACTACAGAAGGTATTAAAGCGGTAGCTGCAAAAGACGGCATTACCGCAATTAACATAAAAAGCGCCCGAATGTTGTTAGCCCACGGCTTCCTGCGTGCGGTATTTGAAATTTTTGAGCGTTATAAAACATCAATCGATATGATCACTACATCTGAAGTTGCTGTATCCTTAACAATAGATAATTCAAAAAATTTAAAAGAGATTTTAAAAGATCTTAAAGAAATTGCACAGGTAGAAATTGACGAAGACCAAACCATTATTTGCATTGTAGGCCAGTTGCCAAAAGAGCAGCCGGGTTATGCCAATAAGGTTTTAGAAGCTTTAAAGGATATTCCGCTAAGAATGGTTTCTTACGGTGGCAGCTCAAACAATATTTCTGTTTTGGTTAACGGCGATCAAAAGAAAGCCGCCCTACAGGCATTAAATAAAGGATTGTTTAATTATAACTAAGAAAAATTATGTTCACACAAAAACACATCGATCATTTTTCTGCCTTAGAAACGCCTTTTTATTTTTACGATCTTGATCTGCTTAAAAGAACTTTGGCTGAAATCAAACGAACAGCTTTGCCAAATTACCATATTCATTATGCTTTAAAAGCAAATGCTCATCCTAACCTTCTCGATATAATTAAAAATGCCGGTCTTGGAGCTGATTGTGTAAGTGGTAACGAAGTAAAACGCGCCATAGAATGTGGTTTTAAAAATACAGATATCGCTTTTGCCGGCGTTGGTAAAAGTGATAAGGAAATAAATTTCGCTTTAGATAATTCTATCTTTTGTTTTAATGTTGAAAGTGTTCACGAATTAAAGGTCATCGATCAGTTGGCAAAAAATAAAAACACAAAGGCTAATATTGCTTTACGCATCAATCCTAATGTAGATGCCCACACACACAAATACATTACAACGGGGCTCGAAGAAAATAAATTTGGCATTAACCCTTACGAATTTGACACTGTTCTGGACATTCTAAAAACATTAAGTAGTCTCAATTTTACAGGTCTCCATTTTCATATTGGCTCACAAATAAACGATCTTAATCCTTTTAAAAATCTTTGTCTGCGTGTTAACGAAATAAACAAGTGGTTCATACAAAAAGGTTATTTATTACCACATATTAATGTGGGTGGCGGCCTTGGTGTTGATTATCATCACCCCGATGTAAATGCCATTGTTGATTTTGAAAATTACTTCAGTATTTTTAAACAGTTTTTAGAACTGAACCCAACGCAGCAAATACACTTTGAGTTAGGCCGTTCAGTAATAGCTCAGTGCGGAAGCCTTATTTCGCGTGTACTTTATATTAAAAACGGCATAAATACCAATTTTGCCATCCTGGATGCGGGCATGACAGAATTGATACGCCCCGCTCTTTACCAGGCCTATCATAAAATTGAAAATATCTCCAAACAAGGAATGCCAAATACGATCAAATACGATATTGTTGGTCCTATTTGCGAAAGCAGCGATTGTTTTGGAAAAGCAGTAGAAATGCCTTTAACAGAAAGGGGTAACTTAGTGGCCCTGCGCACCGCCGGTGCTTATGGAGAGGTAATGAGCAATCGTTATAATCTGCGTGAGCAGGTAGAATCTGTATTTATATAATTTATAAATGTATGATTTTAAACAGGCATGCTTTTTGAGTTTGCCTGTTTTTTATTTTATATGTATATTTAGTAGTTCAAATAAATTCATTGAAATTAAAGATCTTCATACTCTTTGTCTTACTATTTTGCCTAAGTCAATTAACCGCGCAAAAAAATAAAACAGAATTTGAACTGTTTTTAGGGGATACCATTAACAAAACAGACAATAATGGTGATAAACAGGGGCGCTGGATCTACTTCGGACGTGACAGCAAAGGCCTTAAGAATAAAGTACTAAAGCACAATCAAATTGTTGAGGATGGTTTTTTTGTGAATAACCAAAAAAACGGTTTATGGAAAAGTTATCACACCAATACAAATAAAATTAAGAGTGAAGTTACTTATGCAAAAGGCTTAGCCAATGGTAAAGCAAAATTTTATAATGAAAAAGGAAAATTAAGACAAGAAGGAACTTTTAAGAACAATCAATGGGCTGATAAAATAACTTTTTACAGTGATAAAGACGAGTCATTCTCCAAGGATGCAGATGATAAAAAAACATCGGTACTCAACTTTTCAGGGCTTGTTACAAAAAACGGAAAGCCGTTGGAAGATGTGGAAATAATTATTGATAACTATGATCTGCCAATTGCAAAACAAACAACAGGTGCTGATGGTGCCTTTAATATTAAGCTTGATCTTCAATCAGAATATGTAATTCATTTCAACAAAAAAGGCTTTCTAAAAAACTCCATTTTAATAAATACAAAAACAACTAATGTTACCGATCCTGTAGCATATGATCTTGCCAACTGGAAAGTTTCATTGAGCGATAACTTTGCAACAGGCGCTACTAAAGATGTTTTGGGTTTTATAATTAATAAGCCTTCCAATAAGATCTATTTCAATAAAAAGAAAAAAGAATTTAATGCCGATGGTTCGTATGAACATTTATTTAAAAAGCAGTTAAATGATATTAGCGCTACTACGCAATTGCTTGTTGCTTCGACCATGGAAAGCAATAAAAAATTAGAGATCGATAATTTAAGGATGCAATCAGAAAATAAGCTGAAAGAAATTGAAATGCTTAAAAAAGAACAAGATCTACAAGCGGCATTGATAAAAGAAAAAGAGAATGAATTGTTGGCAAAAAAACTGGAAGCAGATAAAAGAGCAAACGAGCTGGCATTAGCTGAACAGGAAAAAAAAATCAAGAGTCTTTTGTTCATGGAAAAGGAAAAAGAAATCCTTGAAAAGCAATTAGAAGCAGAAAAGAAAGCAAGGGAAATTGAACGCTTAAAAATCATAACACGTCAGCAGCAGATGGAAAGTATTATGCAGGATAAGGAACTTAAAACTGCAAAACAAAAAACAGATGAACAAAAGCGTTTAAAAGAAATGTCGGAGCGTGAATTGAATATTGCAAATAATGAAAAAAAAATAGCCGACATTGAAATTAATGAGCGTAAAAAAGTATTTAATTATTTATTAGGAGGTTTTTTTGTTATTGCCCTATTCTCTTTTTTCCTGGTTAGAAACATTATGCAAAAGAAAAAGGCCAACGCTTTGCTTGCCAAACAAGCTGTTGAGATCAATCATCAAAAAGGAGAAATCGAAGAAAAGAGTCGCCTCATTGAAGAAAAGAACCAGGAAACTTTACAAAGTATTGTGTACGCTAAGCGTATTCAAAATGCCATTCTTCCACCGAATTCAGAGATAGACCCTTATTTAAAAGATTATTTTATTTTTTATAAATCAAAAGATATTGTAAGTGGTGATTTTTATTTCTTCTCTGATAAATATGCAAAAGACCATAACAAAGTAATTTTTGCTGCGGTTGATTGTACCGGCCATGGTGTGCCTGGTGCTTTTATGAGTATGATAGGCACCGAAAAATTAAAAGATGCCATTGACGATTCACATGAACCCGGACGTATTTTAAAACAATTAAATTTAGGTGTTAAAAGCGCACTTCGCCAGTCTGGAGATAATTTAAATGCCACTCGTGATGGGATGGATCTTTCACTCTGCACAATTCCAATTATTAAGAATGGTGAAAAAAAAGCTACGATAGAATACTCAGGCGCTAACCGTCCTTTATGGGTAATTAAAAATGACACCAAACAATTAACCGAATACAAAGCTACCAAATGCTCTATTGGTGGTTTAACACCGGATGAGCAGGAATTTGAGAATCACAAAATTGAATTAGAGAAGAATGATGTTTTCTTTTTATTCAGTGATGGTTTTGCCGATCAGTTTGGCGGAACGAATTCTAAAAAATTAATGACCAAAAATTTTAAAGATCTTTTAGTATCTATTAATAACAAAACATTAAAAGATCAAAAAGAACATCTTGCTGCCTTTTTTGAAGAATGGAAAGGTGCAAACGAACAGATAGATGATATTTTGGTGATTGGTGTTAAAGTCTAGATCAGGGCCGTTCATTAAACTCAGTTAAACAGATCTTAACTGTTTAACTGAGCTTAATCTTCTCAATCATCAAATGCTTTTTGAATTTATGAACCATATCGGCCATTTCTTTATCACGTAATTCAAGGTTCGCAATGTCTATAGCCGAATTTTCAACTACCGGTTTTAGTTTGGCCAAATTACCTTTCATTTGAGTTATTGCATCTGTATAATGCTGTTTCGATGCTTCATCTAAATTCTCTGCTTCTGCTTTTTTCTCAATCTCCGCCACAATGCTTTCTACATAAGGAATCATATCCCAGGGGTTATTAGGCGCGTTCCAAACAAAAGTAATATTGCATTTACGGCATTTGTATTTATTGCTCTTCCAGCCTTTATCGTTTTTCTCCGTTCCAATTAATTTTAAATTATCCGGTTTATTACAGTGTGGACATTGTGCATTATCTTTCACCAATTTTTTAAGCATCTCTCTTTCCGAAAGAATCACTTCCCTGCTCTGCGCATGAATATTTATTTGTTCAACCAGTTTATTGCAGGTCTCAACCAGCTGTTTAAATTCATCCGGTATTTCGCTTTCCTCCGTCCACTGTTCTGCCTTCTTTTTAAAAAAGCCAACCAATTTTATCAATTCGCGTTCTTCCTGTTTTAGTTCCTGGTTCATTATAAAAATTTTAATTTACAACATCGTAATGATGAATATCTGTTACCGTTAAGCGCAAACGCCCGCGCTTATCTACTTCCGGCACTAATGGCTTAAACTTAACATCCTCAATCATTTCCTCAGGTTTATAAGATTTACGTGAGTAAACCGTTTGTGAATAGGTATCGTTTACTGCTTTTATTAAAATAATAAATTCAGCATCCCTCTCTAAAAGTTCTTTTTTACTCAGACCAAACAAAGGGCTTTCCTCATTTAAAGGATGAACAATAGTCCAACTTAACGGTAAAAAATTAACTCTTGAAATTTCAAGCTTCAGGTTTAAAAATTCGCGTTTTTTTGTTTCCGGATTATTTAATGTAATTGTAAAGCCGGCTTCTGTTTCAATCAGTTCGTATTGTTTAGGATTGGCAATGCGAAACATGATTGCTTTACCTGTTTTATAAGGAGATATTAATAAATTTTTGCTAAATAACAGGTGCGCTTTTGGCCTTGAAAAACGGCCGTACAATATACCGGTGGCTAAAGCAAAACTTAATAAACCCAATAATGATTCTACTGCGGCGGCTATACTGGCTGCGTTACCAATGGGATAAATATGTCCGTAACCAAGTGTAGTAATAGTTTGAGCGCTAAAAAAGAACAAATTCATAAATTGTTGAAAAGGCTCGTAACTATCCAAACCGCCAAAAAACTCAGGGCCTATAAAAAAATATACTCCGGCAAAAGCAAAATTAATTGTAATATATCCCAATATTATCACTAAAATAAGATTGAGTTTAGAGGTAGTGATTAGCCAGTGATAAATATCTATATTACCAATGCCAAGACCTGCCCTGTGAACATTAATACTGCCATCCGGACTTAAAAAACGAACACGGCTATTGTAATTCTTGGTTCCAAAGCCAAGCTCCCGTTCGTCTTTATTTTTATTATTAAAAATTGCCATTACAATTATTTAAGTATGTAACTTTACAAAATGAAAGGTAAATTTAATTATTATTGGTTGTTAATTTTAATTCCCGTAATTTTTATTGGCTGGTATTTATCAAGAACCAAAGAAGATAAGCCTTTGCGCTACCTGGCCTATTTTGGGCCAAGAAAAGCACTAAAAGTAAACGATACTACTTATCATTTTATTCCGGATTTTGAATTTACCAATCAATTTGATCAAAAAGTAACGCAACAAACATTAAAAGATAAAATTTACGTTACTGAGTATTTTTTTACCACCTGCCAAAGTATTTGCCCGGTTATGAATACCAATTTAGAACGAGTTTATAAGGAGTTTGAGAAAGAACCTGAGTTTATGATCGTTTCACACACGGTAGACCCTGAAACTGATAGCGTACCCGTTTTAATGGACTATGCAAAAAAACACGGTGTAATTAGCAAAAAATGGCTTTTTTTAACCGGCGAAAAGCCTAAACTTTATGATATTGCCCGCAAAGGTTATTTATTAAATGCAGAAGAAGGTAATGGAGATGATGATGATTTTATACACACGCAAAATTTTGCATTAATAGACAAAGAAAAACACATAAGAGGTTTTTATGACGGTACCGATAGTTTAGAAATAAACCGTTTGATACAGGAAGTAAAATTATTATTGAAAGAATATGATTATAAGAAACGTACTGCTGATTAGTATTTTGTTTCTGTCTTTTTTAGGCAAATCGCAAAGCGTTAGCAGAGTTTATAAGATCAATGAGCTTGTAAACAGGATCAAGAACTCAGATACAACTTATGTTATTAATTTTTGGGCTACCTGGTGCAAGCCTTGTGTAGCTGAGCTTCCTTCATTTGATAGTCTTTCCAAGATCTCAAATGTAAAAATATTGTTAGTGAGCCTTGATTTTAAGGAAGACCTCGAAAAAAAGGTGAATCCCTTCTTAAAAAGTCATAACATTAAAATGGAATGCGTTTTATTGGATGAAATTAATGGCAATGATTTTATTGATAAAATAGATAAAGCGTGGACAGGCGCTATTCCCGCCACCTTAATAAAAAACAAAGATCATAGGGTTTTTATTGAGAAAAAAATGCACTTGGCCGAATTGCAAAAGCATTTGGCTGATCTGGAGAAAAAGTAGCAACGAATTTCACAAATTAACACTAAAGTTTTTTCGGGGTTTACTATTGAATTAGTGAAATTAATTGCTCCACAGATAATATCTATGCCGCAACATTAAATTATAACAAATAGAACGAAGTTTATGATTGAATTTTGTGAAATTGGTGTAATTAGTGGCAAGTAAAATAATACTTTATTAAACTTCCAACACCTTAAAAGCTTCAGATTTTGTTTCTGTTACCTTAAACAAGGTATTTAATTTGGTAATTAAGATCAGCTCATTTATTTTTTTGTTCATATTAAACAAAACGGCTTCGCCACCGGCCACCCGTGCCTTGGTTAATAATTGAATAAGCGTGTTTAAGCCACTGCTGTTCATGTAAATTAATTTCTCCATATCAATTGCCCATTTAGTGCAACCTTCGTTAACTAATTCTTCAGCTTTTTCGAGTAAAGGGGTAGCTTGTCCTTTTTCTATTAAATTTCCACCAATAGTAATAATGGCGTGATTCTCTTTTTTTTCAGTTGTAAAATCAAATACCATAACATTATTTTTTTAAATGTTCGCAAACTCCTTTTTCTCTCAGACTTCTGCATTTTGCAAAAAAATTAAGAGAGTGATTCTGTATATCAAAATTCAACATATCCCCTGCCGACCTTTGTATTTGCTGGATCCGGGGATCACAAAACTCAAACACCTTTTCGCAATCGTTACAAATCAGGTGATCGTGCTGTTTGTATTTGTAGGCCTTTTCAAACTGTGCCATGTTTTTACCAAACTGATGTTTGATAACTAAGCCGGCATCCAAAAGTATCTCGATGTTGTTATACAAAGTAGCCCTGCTAACCCTGTACTTTTTATTTTTCATCATCAGGTACAATTGTTCAATATCAAAGTGCCCGTCGTGCGAATAAATTTCATTCAGTATTGCAAAACGTTCCGCAGTTTTACGGTGTTGTTGCTTTTCTAAGTACTCGGTTAAAATTTTATTTACAGCGTCTTTAGTCTCCTGGCTCATAACTACGATTCTAATTTAGGCATTATTTAAGTTTAGAACAAATAAAAAAATAGGTCGACCTTTTATAAAATTACATCCATTAAAAATGGGTATTCGTCACACTTCTAAAGCCACTAATTGCACAAATTTCACCAATTTTTTGTTTTTTAAACTTGCTAATTCATTCTACCTTTTAGTGGAATTTATTTGTTCAAGTAATTATTGCTTGAACAATTTTATTTCACAAAAAGAACTGCATAACTTTAAATTTGCTTTGTGTTATTCGTGCAATTAGTGGCTAGTTTTGAGATAAACTTAAATTTAAGTAACTTTACATCATGCAATATGGCATTTGTTTACTAAGCGTAATTCCCTGCAGAAAAGAAGCGAGCAATACCAGCGAAATGGTGACCCAGCTTTTGTTTGGCGATCATTATTCTATTCTTGAAATGGGCGAAGGCTGGATAAAAATCAAGATCGCTTACGATAATTACGAATGCTGGATCAACGTCAAACAACATACAAAGATCGGCGAAGCCACCTTTAACCAATTGCAAAAACAAACAGCCGTTTATTCTACAGAATTAATGCAGGTGATATCGAATAAGAGCACCAACACAAATTTTCCAATTTCAATTGGCGCTGCTTTACCTTTTTTAAAACACCGATCGATTAATTTTGAAAATTTTTCTTTTGGTTTTGAAGGACAAACAACTCTTGGTGATCAAAAGAAAAGTGCGCAGGATATAATTTCGACAGCTTATCTATTTATTAACGCACCTTATTTATGGGGAGGTAAAAACCCCTTAGGCATTGATTGTAGTGGCTTTACACAAACTGTTTTTAAGCTGAATGGTTACAAATTACCTCGCGATGCCTCGCAACAGGTTGAGTTAGGCAGCCCCTTAAGCTTTGTAGAAGAAGCCGAAGCCGGTGATCTTGCTTTTTTTGATAACGAAGAAGGTAACATTGTACATGTAGGTATTTTATTGGATAACCAACAGATCATTCATGCCAGTGGCTCGGTACGTATTGATAAATTTGATCATTACGGTATTTTTAGTTCTGATACGAAGAAGTATTCGCATACGTTAAGGGTTATTAAGAAAATCCTTTAGATTTTAAGCCACTAATTACACTAATCTCACAAATTAGATTATTGATTAAAGTTTATCTCGAATTAGTGCTTTTATTTCTGAAAAGTATTTTCAGAAATAAATGATTTCACAAATGATGGTAAGTTAAATTCTTTCTAATTAAGCTTAGAGGAATTTGTGAAATTAGTGGCAAAAACTATTTTAGTTATTTCTTTATATAAAAAACACCCTCACGTTCTGAGATATTTCCGTCATCTACCAACTCATTAAAAGCTTTTATCCAGGTATCATCATTAAAGGAAGTCATTTTTTCTTTCAGATCTTCTAAAGACATAGCCTGGGCTTTTAAAACATCAAGTATCTTCTTTCTTACTTTTTCGTAATCTTTTGGTCGTTTGTTAATACAAACATCACAATGGCCGCAATCACTATAATTAAATTCATTAAAATACATTAACAGCTGAACCTGCCTGCAGATCTTATCTTCTTTGGTATAATCTATCACTGCATTGATCCGTTCCAGATAACGTTGTTTTAATTTTTGATAATTTTCAGGATTAAACTCCAGGAATTTTGTATTTACCCTGTCCTGCACAAAAATTAATTTCGGCAAATTACTTTGTGGCACATACGATAACAAGCCTTGTTTATCTAAAAATTTTAATTGTTCGGTAAGCTCTGCTGCATTGGTTTTTACACGATAGGCCAGATCTTTTTCATTTATAAAAACATAATTCTCAAACAAACCGCCATAACTTCTTAATAAGGTTTTAAGTACAGGTTCATACTTTGGATTTTTTATCTGGAAAGAATACAATTCTTCTTTATTGCCTAACATCAGCACTTTTGAAGGTTCAAAACCAGCATCTAAAAATGATAAGTAATTTTCTTTCTCTAAAAATTTAATACTGTTATAAACTAAAACAGGTAATAAATTATAACTATTGCAAATTTTATCCAGATCAAAATCAACGCTCAATCCTTGTCCCGAGTTAATTGCCACCTGAAAATAGTTACACACAGCCTGGTAGGTTTGTTTTATATAATCTAGATCGGGAAAAGCAAAACGGAAATTATCTATCAAACGTAACTGATCGGCTGTTGTATAAAAAATAGTTGAGTAAGCGATCTTGCCATCGCGGCCGCCCCTGCCCGCTTCCTGAAAGTAGGCTTCCAGGCTTTCAGGAAGATCCATATGTACTACAAAACGCACATCGGGCTTATCAATACCCATTCCAAAAGCATTGGTAGCACAAATAACCTGTATTTGATTATTTATCCATTGGTCCTGTATGGTTTCCCGATCATCAAATTTTAAACCGGCATGGTAAGCAAGCGCGGAGATTTTTTTTGATTGTAATATTCTTGCGAGTTCTTCTGTTTTTTTACGATTACGCACATATACAACGCCCGAACCACCAATATTGGCAACCAATTTAAGCAATCTCGTAATTTTATCTTCTTCCTGTTGCACAACATAACGCAGGTTTTTTCGGGCAAAAGATTGATGAAAAACATTCTGATCCCTGAACTGCAATTGCAACTGAATATCTTCTACCACAAACTTTGTAGCACTTGCGGTTAAGGCAATAATAGGTACATCGGTAAAATACGAACGTAATTCGGCCACCTTTAAGTAACTTGGTCTGAAATCGTAGCCCCATTGCGAAATACAATGTGCCTCATCTACAGCAATTAACGTAATTGGCAAATAGGCAAGTTTTTGACGGAATTCTTCGTTTTGAATTCTTTCCGGCGAAAGATACAAAAACTGCACATGCCCTAATGCGGCATTATTTAAAGCCACATCAATTTCTTTAAAATTCATGGCCGCGCTTATTGCTACCGCCGAAATGCCTTTGTTTTTAAGGTTTTGTACCTGATCGTTCATTAACGATATTAATGGCGAGATCACCAAAGTGGTTCCTCCCATTATTATACCCGGCACCTGGAAACACAAAGATTTGCCCCCGCCTGTTGGTAAAAGCGCCAAAGTATCGCGTTTTTCCAATACAGAAAGCACAATATCTTCCTGCATGGGCCTAAAACTATCGTAGCCCCAATACTTTTTTAAAACCTGTTGAATATCTTGTTTTATATTTGTGCTCAAGATTTTACTAAATTACATTTTTTTGATTTTATTGTGGCCTTAAATTATTTAAACCAGTTAAAATTTTTGATCAGGCAACTACTGGTTTGTTACCTGCTGTATTTTACCTGCCGTTTTTTATTTTATGTTTGTAATGCAAGCCTCTTTCCGAGTATTAATTTTATGCATTTTGCACAAGATGCTATCTACGGTTTGCGCTTTGACACCTTTAGCATTTTTGTTTGCAACAGTCTTTTTATTTTTCTTTCAATACTACCTTTTAATTTTTATCAAAGAAAAGCGTACCAAAGCTTTTTAAAATGGCTGTTCATTATTACCAACTCTGTTTTTATAATGGCTAATTGTGTTGACTTTGGTTATTTCCGCTTCACAAAAAAACGCTCTACATCTGATCTCTTTGAACAAATTGGAGGACAAACCGACATGGCTAAATTGCTTCCACAATATATTCTGGATTTTTGGTGGGTTTTACTGATCTATATTATTTTAATAATTGTATTAATTAAGCTGTTTAAAAAAGTAAAACCTGTTGTATTGCAAAAGTATGTTTTCACAAATATCAAACAATGGCTATTGATATTTTTTACTTTTGTTTTATTTACCGGCTGCATTATACTTGGTATAAGAGGCGGTTTACAGCGCATACCTATTGATATTGTAAATGCCGGATCAGTAACTATTCCCGAAGAGATTCCCATAGTATTGAATACACCTTTTACTTTAATAAAATCAGTTAGCCAGGTAGCACTTCAAAAATATGATTTTTACGATGAGGCTTTTGTAAATGCAAATTTTAAACCGGTTCACCATTTCAAAGATTCACTATTTAAAAAGCAAAACGTGGTGGTGTTGCTACTTGAAAGTTTCTCAAAAGAATATACAAAACTTGGCAGGCATAAAAACCTGACACCTTTTTTAGATAGTTTAATGGATCATTCATTGGTATTTACAAATGCTTATTCAAACGGTTCAAAATCTATTGAAGGTATTCCTGCTGTTCTTTCCAGCTTACCGTCGTTGATGGCAAATCCTTTTATCAATTCTATTTACGCCAACAACGTTCAAACTTCATTTGCCACCTTGTTAGGAAAAGAAGGTTACACTACAGCCTTCTTTCACGGAGGTATAAATGGCACTATGAATTTTGACGATTGGGCACCATCGGCTGGGTACAGCAACTATTTTGGAAAAAAAGAATACGGTAACGATGATGATTTTGATGGTTTTTGGGGTATTTGGGATGAGCCTTTTTTACAATACTCGGTAAAAAAAATGAGTGAGTTCAAACAGCCTTTTCATTCAGCAATATTTACACTAAGCTCGCATCACCCATATTATGTTCCTGCAAAATATAAAGATAAATTCAAAAAAGGCCCACTTGAAAATTCAGAATCAATAAGGTATGCAGACTATTCACTAAAACAATTCTTTGCGTCTGCTAAAAAAGAGGCCTGGTATAATAATACAATTTTTGTGTTATGTGCCGATCATGCAAGCATTTCAGAAGATCCTTTTTATAGTAATATTGTAGGTAATCAAAGCATTCCGGTTTTATTTTTTAAACCAGATAATTCGTTAAAAAGAGAAAATAACAAAACTTTTTCTCAAATGGATATCTTACCCAGCATTATGAATTTAATAGGTTATAATAAACCATTTTACGCATTGGGTAAATCGTTTACTGATACAGTTTCGCGCAAAAGTTATTTTTATGCCAACAGTTCTTATTATGTTTATAACGACTCCATATGTTATTCTTTTTCGGTACCTGAACTTAAATCTGTTTTCAATTATAAACATGATAGTTTACTGCGAAATCAGCTTCTCAACAAACAACCTTTATTGGATAAAACAACCTCAAAAGAATTTAAAGTTTTTTTACAGGCTTACAACGCTATGCTTATCAACAATTCAGGGTCTGTAAAATAATCGTTTCTTCAAATAATAATATCTCTGTATATTCGTTATCTTAATTAAATTCTGAAAACCTATAAATTCCATATTCTTTTTATCCTGCTTTTTATGGCAGTTTTTGCAGTTTCGCAAACAGCTACCGTAACAGGTTTTATTAAGGCAAACGACGATGAAAATGCCGAAGGAATAACAATCGGTGTTAAAGAAAATTCTTCACAAATTACTACCTCGGGCGAAAACGGTTTTTATAAGCTTACTATTGATGCCGGCAAACCTATAACCATCGTTTTTTTTAGCATCAATTTTAGCACTCTAACCTATACCGTAAATGCAAAACCAGGCGAGACCATTAAATACTCGCCTATATTAAAATTTAAAGGCACTTTAACAGCTGTTGAAGTAACCGATAAGCAAGGCAGACGCGAAGAAGTTGTGCGGCTTGATCCTATGGTATTCAACCAAATTCCCAGCGTAACCGGCAATATTGAAGACATCATTAAAACACAAATGGGCGTTAGCAGTAATAACGAGCTAAGCAGCGGTTATAGTGTACGCGGTGGTAATTTTGATGAGAACCTGGTTTATGTAAACGATATAGAAGTGTATCGTCCTTTTTTAGTGCGCAGCGGACAACAAGAGGGATTAAGTTTTGCCAACCCAAGCATGGTTCAAAATATTAACTTTTCTGCAGGTGGCTTTGAAGCGCGTTATGGCGATAAGCTAAGCAGTGTATTGGATATCACTTACCGTAAGCCATTAAAATTTGGTGGAAGCGCTTCAGGAAGCTTTTTAGGCGGCAATATGCAACTGGAAGGAGTTAGTAACAACCGCCTGCTTGCCTGGAGTATTGGCGCCCGTTACAGAACCAACTCGTATTTATTAAAAAGTTTGGATACAAGAGGTGAATACCGCCCCAGTGCCTTAGATGTGCAAACATTTTTAACCTTTGATGTAAATCCAAAATTAAAAATTGAATTTTTAGGTAACATTGCCAACAATCGTTATCTGGTTATTCCGGCAAGCCGGCAAACAAATTTTGGTACGGTTAATAACGCTTTGCGGCTTACCATTTATTTTGACGGACAGGAACTGATGCAATACAACACCTACATGGGCGGACTTTCAGGCACATACCGCCCTAATGGCAAAACCAAATTAAAATTTATTACTTCGGCCTATCATGCGAAAGAAGAAGAGATCTATACTGTACAAGGGCAATATTATATTGATCAGCTGGAGGCGGATTTTGGGAAAGAAACATTTGGACAGGTAGCTTATAACCGTGGCATTGGTACTTTTTTAAATAATGGCCGCAATTATTTAGACGCTACTGTTTTTAATGTAGAGCACAAGGGCACTCGTTATATTAATAATAACTCCGATTTTTTATGGGGCGCCCGCCAGCAAATGGAACAGATAAATGATAAGCTGAGCGAATGGCGTACTGTAGATTCTTCAGGCTTTATTATTCCATACAGTGCAACTGAAATTAATTTGCTGGATGTTTACAAAACAAAGATCTCTTTACCAAGTTACCGTTCACAAGCTTATATGCAATATAATTTCAATAAAATGCTGGCAGATACTTCTAACTTTAGCGTAACAGCAGGCATAAGGGCAAATTACTGGACTGTGAACCAACAATTATTGATCTCGCCCCGCCTAACGGTTTCATATAAACCTAACTGGAAACGTGACTGGTTATTTAAATTCAGTTCAGGTGTTTATTATCAGCCGCCATTTTACCGTGAATTACGAGGTATCGACGGCTCTCTTAACAAAGATCTGAAAGCACAACAATCTATTCATTTTGTATTAACAGCAGATTATATTTTTAAGATGTGGGAAAGACCTTTTAAATTGATACTTTCAAGTTACTACAAGCAATTAAATAATATTATTCCTTACGAAATTGATAACGTGCGTTTACGCTATTTTGCAAACAACAATGCAAAAGGTTATGTGGTTGGAACTGATGTGAGAATAAATGGTGAGTTTGTAAAGGGTGTTGAAAGCTGGGCTACTATTGGTTTTTTACGAACCTATGAAAAATCGCCTGACAACATTCACTGGGATTATTTAAATAAAGAAGGAGAAGTTGTATTTAAAAATACGGCTTTTGATCCTGTTGTAGATAGTGTGTTGGTAGATCCTGGCTTTATTCCGCGCCCAACAGATCAATTGGTAACTTTCGGATTATTTTTTCAGGATTATTTACCAAAATTTCCTTCATTTAAATTTAATCTGAATTTACAGTTTGGCAGTGGTCTGCCTTTCGGTCCACCAACACATTTACGTTACCAACAGGTATTGCGTATGCCTCCATATCGCAGGGTTGATGCCGGTTTTGCTTACAATCTTTTAAAAGCTAACCGCGAAATAAAAAGAAAAAACGTATTTAATAATTTAAAAGATATGTGGATCTTTTTAGAGATCTTTAATTTATTGCAGGTACAAAACACCGTTTCATTTACCTGGATACAGGATGTAACGGGTAATCGTTATGCAGTGCCAAATTATCTTACCAACAGGCAGGTGAATGTTAAGCTGCAGATAAGGTTTTAGGCGATGGAACACTGGTGTTATGTTTCTAAAAATTTAACCACATAGATACTAGGAAAAAGTTAAAAACTAACTGCCTAAAAGGGTACAGAGTTTTCTTCGCTAGGTGAAGAAAATGCTATGTTTTACTTTTGAATTTATATTTAATCTATAAAAACTATGTTTCTATGTGGTTAAAAAAGTAAACAGTTATTTCTATATCTTTATACTTTAAAATGAAACTGCATTTCTATATATTTTTATTTTTTTTAATTGTTGTTTCCTGCAAGAAAAAGGAAGAGCCGGATGCCGATCCGTCGGGCACGCCCATTACAAATGTTAACCCAAGCGATTCTTCGAGCTACCAGGCATTATTTTCTTGTTTAAATACGTATTCAAAAATATCCGGAACTTATACCGCTGTTGGTCGCCTCACTTCTGCTTATTATTCAACTCAACTGATCACAAACGAAGTTTATTCTTCTGCCAACCTGCAGGATATGGGCTCTGTAAACCTTAATGGTGTTACCTTCAAAAACAAAAGTATTGTTACCAATTTTTATTATAACGATACTACTGCCACACAGTTTTTAATGCCACATACCTGGATTATTGGCGGCTCGGGCGCTGTTAACTCCTTTTCCTATTCCAATACACATACCCCACCAATTTTTAATAAAAGTGCCAACATACCCGACTCAATTAGTACAGGAGCAGGTTTTACAATAGACATTAGTGGTACAGGTGATTGCAGTTTAATTAAGGTAGTAATGTTGGGTGGTAATGGAAGCACTGTTTATCCAAATAAATTATTTTCAGGAACAGATACACTTATAACTTTTACTTCAAGTGAATTACAAGGCCTTGTACCAACCAATGCAGGTTATCTCTCTATCCAATTCTGTAAAGATCATTACCGTACCATTGGCGGTAAGCGCATTAATTTTAGAAGTGGGTTGCAGTATTTTAATACGGCGTTTAAGATAAAATCATAATTTTTTTTGCCACTAATTTCACTAATTAACACAAACAATTTAATGTATACTTTGCCTTATTTAGTGTAATTTTTACTCAAAGCATAAATTGCTTTGAATAATTTAAATTTCACAAATAAAAATCACACTATTAATTGGGAATAACTTTGTGAAATTCGTGCAACTGGTGGCTCATTTTTAATCATTTCCATAACCAATTTTTTCATGTGGTTAAATTTTCTTAAACAGTAATCCACATTTCAGCCAATTATTAACAATCCTCGTTAATTGCTAAAGCTTTTTGTAACTTTGAAAGTCTATGCTATCATTAGATCCTAAAGAATTAACAATACCCGTTTTGCAAAAATATTTGCAGAATGCAATAGCGCCGCGCCCTATTTGTTTTGCCAGTACAGTAAGCAAAAACGGCGAGCAAAATTTAGCACCTTTTAGTTTTTTTAATATATTTTCTTCTAACCCGCCCATTGCGGTTTTTTCTCCTGCATATAGTGGCCGCACAGGAGCACCAAAAGATACTTTACTGAATGTTTTAGAAGTGCCTGAAGTTGTTATTAATGTTGTAAACTACAACATGGTACAACAAACCAGCTTGGCCAGCAGCCCATTTCCTAAAGGCACCAGCGAGTTTATAAAAGCAGGCTTTACTCCTGTTCCATCTGAATTGGTAAAACCTGCAAGAGTAAAAGAAAGTCCGGTGCAATTAGAGTGCAAGGTAATTGAAGTAAAAGAACTGGGAAAAGCCGGTGGCGCAGGAAATTTAGTGATCTGTGAGATCATTAAAATTCATATTTCAGAAGAAGTATTGAACGAGAACAAACAAATAGACGCCAACAAAATAGATCTTGTGGCACGTATGGGCGATAACTGGTATTGTCGTGCTTCGGGCGCCTCCCTATTTGAAGTAGAAAAACCTATTACAACTATTGGCATTGGACTGGATCAGATACCCCAGGATATTCTTAACAGCAATATATTAAGCGGTAATAATCTTGGCTTATTGGGAAGCGTTGAAACTTTACCCGCAAGCGAAGAAATTAGCGAATACAAAAAAACGATAAAACCATTTTCATCAAAAGAAGACCAGCACAAATTTGCTAAAACGTTGTTAGAAGCAAACAAAGTGAAGGAAGCATGGATGGCGCTGCTGTAAAAATGAAAAAAGATCTTATACTTGTTTTTTTATTGTTTCTTTCTGTTGCAACTTATTCACAAAAAAAAACTTCAGAACCTGTTAATCCTTTTGTTGAAATAGATAAACTGGTGGATGATAATAATACTTCATTCAGTACTTTAAATGCTATCGCCGCTTTTGTTGACAGCACTTTTAAAAAAGAGGAAGATAAATGCCGCGCCATTTATCATTGGGTAACTAAAAATATTTCTTACGCACCCGAATTAATGTTCACTTATAAAACAAGTAACAAACGAACGCAACTGGTAAAAGATGTTTTTGAGAACAAGACCGGTATTTGCATTGGTTATGCTACTGTTTTTGATACACTTTGTAAATTAGTAAAATTGCCAAGTTATATTATTGAAGGCAGCACCAAACAAAGCTTTTTGCCTGCAATTATTGGCCACGCATGGTGTTCGGTGAAAATTAATAACACCTGGCAATTGTTTGATCCTACATGGGGTAGCGGCTATTTACAGAATAATAAATTTGTAAGGCGTTTAAACAACGATTATTACTTTACAGATCCTGATAAATTGATCAAAACACACTATCCCATCGACCCTATATGGCAAATGAAAATGTTCCCAATAACATTATACCAGTTTCATACCGGTGCAGCCTCTACTATAAAAGCCCAATGGTGGTACCAGGATTCAATCAACGATTTTTTAAAATTATCTGAAATTGAAAAAATAACTGCCATGGCACGCAGATTGAATGAATTTGGCACCAGCAGCGAGGTAACGGCCAATTATTACAATTACCTTAAATCAAAAGAAGGTGAATATTATACTAAAAAGTTGAATAGCGCCGGCAATCATTTTAACCATGCTACCGAAGTTTATAACGATTATATCAACTTTAAGAACAAACAATTTACACCCACAAAGCCCGATGCCGAGATATCTAAAATGATGACTGCCGTAACCGAATTAGTGGAGCTTTCAAAAGCAGAAATACTGGGTGTGCCGCCGGATTTTACAGAGCAAAGCGCTACTTATATTCAAAGTATCAATAAACAGGTAAAAGAGCTGGAAAGCAAAATAGAACAGGAAACCATTTTTGTGAACAGGTATATTTCCACAAAAAAAGCAAGTCGAAAGAACCTGTTTTATGTAAAAACAATATATGGCATACCTGTTAAATAAATGAGCAAAAGTTAATCGCAAAAAACAGGAAAATTACGGTAATTTTAGTAAGATAAATTGGCCACATAACATTGGCCCTTGAAATAGAAAAAATAAAAACAAATATATCATGGAAGTAGTAGGAACCCTAAAAGCAAAATTCGAGACTCAAAAAGTGAGTGATCGTTTTCAAAAACGCGAATTCGTATTAACAACAGAAGCCAACACGCCGTACCCACAGCATGTGAGTTTTCAGGTGACGCAAGACAAATGCACCATCTTAGACCAATTTGGTGAAGGTGAAGAATTAAAAGTGCAATTTAATTTACGTGGCCGCGAATGGAATGGTCCGCAAGGTATTAAGTATTTTAATACTTTAGAAGCATGGCGTATTGAGAAAATGACAGGAGGCAACTCTAACGCATCTTCACAAAACAATAACCAGGCTTCAAACAACATCAATACATCTTCAACGCCTGTATTTACAGGTAATGTTGGAGATAACGATGATCTGCCATTTTAATAAGCCTCACCCTAAATCCCTCTCTAAATGGAGAGGGGCTTAAGGCTCGACTATGAAAAAACAAAAAAAATCTTCTGTACTTTTAATTTATACCGGTGGCACCATTGGTATGATGCAGGATGTTGTTACCAGCGAATTAAAACCTTTTGATTTTAAAACGCTCACACAACAGGTTCCTGAATTAAAAAAATTCGATATTGAATTATCTTCCATTGCCTTTGCAAAACCCATTGATTCTTCTAACATGCACCCGCTTGTTTGGATAGAGCTGGCAAAGATCATAAAAGATAATTACAGCAAGTATGACGGCTTTGTCATCCTTCACGGCTCCGATACCATGAGCTTTACGGCAAGTGCTTTAAGCTTTATGTTAGAGAATTTAAATAAGCCGGTAATACTAACAGGTTCACAATTACCAATTGGTATTATCAGAACCGACGGGAAAGAGAATTTAATTACAGCTATTGAAATTGCAGGCAGCCAAGTAAAAGGCAAACCTGTTGTAAATGAAGTATGTATTTATTTTGAATACAAATTATACCGCGGTAACCGTACATTTAAATACAACTCTTCGCACTTTGACGCATTTAAATCGCCCAACTACCCTGCCCTTGCAGAAGCCGGTGTAAACATTCAATACAATAAAAGCGCATTATTAAAGCCAACAACAAAAGCATTAAAGGTTCATACGCATATGGACAATGATATTGCCGTTTTAAAATTATTTCCGGGCATCAGTAAAAAAATTACTTCTGCTATTATTAACACGCCGGGCATTAAAGCTATTATTTTAGAAACCTTTGGCGCAGGCAATACAACAACACAAGAGTGGTTTGCCAACGAATTAAAAAAAGCAATTGCCAAAGGCATTGTTATTTTAAATATTACACAATGCCTTGAAGGCAAAGTGATACAAGGCATGTATGAGACCAGCTCGCACTTAAAAAAAATGGGCGTTATTGGTGGTGCCGATATGACCTTTGAAAGTGCTATTACAAAACTCATGTTTTTATTAGGACAAAAATTAAATAATACACAACTAAAAAAACAACTGCTTATTGACCTGAGAGGTGAATTAACTGAATAGATATTTATATAAACTGTGAGTTCGAGCACGGCAAAAGTCCGGTGGACTTTTGAGCGAGCAAGTGCGAAAGCATTAAACAAAAAAACAGAAACATAAAAATTGATAACATTACTTATATAAACTGTCAGTTCGAGCGGAGTCGAGAATACTACACGCGTTTCGACTCCGCTCGACGTGCGCCAACCGAAGTTAGCAATAATTTTTTATTAGCAGGCTTGGGAAAATCACTGAAATGCCCTGATAATCGGGCAATTTCGGTGACAAATTCATTTTCTTCTGTACTTCGACATTCATCTTTTTGTCGGTCATAGGTGATACCACCTTTAAAGAGGGCATTTTGCAGTTCTTGGCGTTGGGTATAGTCGCCAGAAGCCCACATTTCACGAAGGTTACAGGAGTATTCGAGACTTACAGCAATGTAATCTTCCAACTTCGACATCTCTATTTTGCTATTCGCTCTTTGTGCCTCTAATTCCTCCGTTTCCTTCTCAAATTTGGTTTTGTACTTGTTGTAAAGCTCAGCCGTCAATTCTTCCAGTATAAAACGTTCTTCCAGTCTTTCGAGTTTTTGACGGATATCTGTCAATTGATATTTAATTTTTTCCTCGCTATCCTGAAGGCTTGCGTTGTGCTGCTGAAAGGTAATATACAATTGTTCTTTTATTAAAGGGCTGTAGGTTTCATTGATTTTATATCCCTCTAACATTTTTGCAAACTTGTTGTTTACTTCATTGGCATTGCGGTTACACTTACAACCCGGTGTGTTACATTTATAGTAAGGTGTGTCACAACTGTTGGCAATATAGCCCCTCATCGGTTGGTTGCATTTACTACACCTGATAAAGCGCTTTAAAGCGATCTCAGGGCGTTCCTTTCTAGTTTGCAGACCTAGTTTCTTTTCCGCCATAATGTTGTTGGCTTCCAAAAAAATGCTCTCTGACACTATCTTTTCATGCTTGCCATCTACAACTTCCCCTTCCAATGCTTTATGAACCATTTTACCACAGTAAAAAGGATTAGTGAGTATTTCTCCAATCCTGCGAAGGCAATAATTCAGTCCGTAACCTTTCAAGCGTTGTTGTATCTCTACATTTGGCATTCGTTCTTTTGCTTTCCAATAGAACATTTTTTTAATGATTAAACCAATATCATTTACAACAATTTTTCGCTCTTTATTATGCTTGACGGTATCATAACCAACAGGAGGGCCGGTTACCCATTCGCCCTGCAACAAATGTTCTTTTACACCAGCCATGCTTTTTTGTCTTCGCAACTGATTATCAAACTCGCCGAAAATGAACAGCATTTTTTGCTGCATGATTCCGGCTGGGTTTGTGGTATCAATTGGTTGTGTAACGGATACAACCTCTGTTCCCAGTTTTCGAAGTTGAGAGCTTAGCCAAATAGAATTTTCATTCCGTGAAAAACGCTCTAAACTATAAACCAGAATTTTTGAGATCTTGTACTTGGTTGTTTTCAGGTACTTGATCATTCGTTGAAACTCTTTGCGCTCATCTTTTGCAGCGCTTTCGTAAGTTCCACCGAAATATTCTCTTACAATTAGTTTGTGTTTTTCTACATATTCATTGGCGCCTTTCATTTGAACTTCCAAACTCAAGCCATCCATTTGCTTTGCACTTGATACTCGCGTATAAACAACACAGTCGTTTGTTTCAATTCGGAGTTGCTTTTTGCCCTTTCCGAAAATTTTAAATAAGTGATTTGTTTCCATGATTTTAAGTTTTTGTATGCTTAAATAGTTTTATTTAATTCTATTTAAGCAGCATTAGTGAATTCATCAGGTGGTTCACAGTAAAGTTGTCTCACATTGTCGCCTTTTAAATCAGTTGCACTGTTATTTGTTTTTGAATACAACCGATAAGCAACTTTGCAAAATGCTTTTACCTGTTCCACCACTTTTTTTAATCTCTCTTCAGAGATCTCTTCTTTTTCTCTCCCCAAAAGAGCTTTGGCTCTTTCAAGGGATAATTCATCCACTTGCTTAATCATGGCTCACTTTTTTAAGTATGTTTTTGTTTCCCAGCTTGTCAAAGAACATTTTATGTAATGAAAAATCACTGGTTTTCCCTACATTAACCTCTAAATTACACTTATTCCTTCTCATATAAAAGTTCTTTTTTAAACAGCCCAAAAAGGCCGTAAATACTGCTATTTTCTTCTTATTAAATTTGTTTATTCAAAATTTAGCTGACTGAATTTTTCTTTTCTGAAGAATTGAGCCAGTTCATAGCGAACAGCTATTAATTCTATTTTGTCCTGTTCTTTCATACGAAATTTTACCTGTTCTGATTTCTGTGCTTTTATGCACAAAGATTTTAGTTTATGATTGATGTCTTCTATTATACCCCTGTAAGGAAAAACATCCGGTAAGTTTTGATAATGTATGGATTTGCGAGCCTGTGTAAAGGCATTGCATAGCTCCATTAAATCACTTATCCTTGTGAACTTTGCCTCAGAAAACATCAACAAACATTCAGCTAAACAACGTAATCTAAGTCCTACCCAATAACTGTGAATATCCTCATGCGTATTTATGCAGGCATTTAAGGAAAGTAAATTTCTATCATCATTCACACGCTCATGAATCAAGTTTAAAATTCTACTTTCATGCGGTACATGATTTTGTTCGGTTTGAGGTATTATTTTTGTTTCATGGTTTACTGATGAAGTTTTATCTTTTATAAAACTCGAATCAGTATTCACCAATATTTCTCCTAACGCCTCAATTGTTTTTGGTTTTTGATTCGTTCCCTTCCTTGCCATATAAGCCATTTGCCTACAGGAGCGTGAACAATAAACCGAATCAATACGTTTTACCGTAAATGTTTTTTTACAATGTTGGCATTCCTTTTCCATGTTAATCTCTCCAGTTTAGTTCTTCGTTATCTGCATAGCGATATTCATTGTATTCTTCTATGATATTCTGAATATTCTGCAATACCCGTTGATGTTTCAGAAGATCGTTATTCAAATAAACGGACACTTTAACTATTCCTCTGCTTTCCAACACATCGGTCACTTCATGGCGAATCTGCTCTTTTACAATTATCATTAACACATCCAGTAAAATATCCGTTGGTATTTTAAGGCTTTCTTCTTTTGTGTTTCTTGGTTTCATTGTTTAAAGTCTTAAATGAGTGGGTTTACTTGTTTTAGAGGACGTAAAAGTTTTGCGTTTAATATTGAATAGTTTATTATTATTATTATCTTCTTCCTCATCGTCTTCATCGTCATGTTCTTTGAAAATGGGGCGTTTGATTTTGCGTTTGTTTTGAAGTAATTCTTCCAAAGATTCTATTCGCTCTCCTTGTTCTTTGATTAACTTCGTCTGCAACTCCATTTTTTCCTGCAAGGGTTTAATGAATAGCATGTATTCAGCCCCCATAGTTCCCAAACCCGTGAGCAAGTGCATGACCCACTCCGGTATATTGGGTGTGGCATTATTAGGTGGTGGTGGTTGATTATTTTCCTTTTTCGTTTCCATTGGTTTTTTGTTTACTTGTATTTTGTTTTAAATCATTAGACGAAAGTTTTTTATCGGCATACTTCTCTTGCAATGTTTTCAAAGCTATTTCGGCTTCATGCCCAAAGGCTTTTAGAAACTTTATTGTTATTGGCATAAATAAGTCAACGGCATCTTCAATAAAATTGATAAGAAGTTGAAGGTCGTCAATAACCAGTTGCTGCTTATCTGTGTAAGAGACTTGCAAAACGGTGTTTCCCTTTTGATCTTTTCCTAATTCCACATAAGTAATCTTGTTTTCCTCTAAGATCTGTAGCACTGATTCGTGTGTTGCATTACTGGTGCTAATCATGGTTGTTTTAATTGTTGTTTCCATACTTGTCGTTTTTTTGTTTTTTGTTGTCATATTGATTTTTTAGTTTAACAACACAAAAGTAGAAGCGTTCTTAGGGCATGGACTAAGCTATGGGCTGTACCCATTCGTTTAAAGGATTGATAATCAACAGTGAAATTTTAAAGATTATTCTGAAAGAGAAACGTCAACTCCGCATTTCGGGAGCGATAACGGAGGAGTTGAAAACAGAGAGGAGAATAAATTGCTATTGACGGGTAAACTAATGCAATGACGGATAGTTTTCTTTGAATTGACGCATCATAAAATCCATTGACGCTTTTAAATAAAATTATTGACGGATAACTAAAACCATTGTCGGCTTTTTGACTGGTAATTGTAATAAAATTGACGGGAAAACTACTTCTTAACGCTTTTCTTGTCGTTTTCCGCAGCTTTTAAGTCCTTATTAATGAGTTCTACAACGTTTTGCAGGTCTAATTTCTCAAAATAAGGCCGGATGTGTTTTAAATCCTTGATAAGTTGGGAAGAGCTATCAAAATTAGGTAGCTTTTTATATTTTTTATAGATACTTGAGTTCTGTAAGGTGGTAAATTTTTTACCTAATAATAAATGTGCCAGTTGAGTTAACTCACTAACAGAGTTACTGCCTCTTGCTTCAATCTCAAATCCTGCTTTTAAGATGTAATGTAGGGCTAATAATTGTTGCATCTCGGTGCTTTCCTTGTCCTTCTCATCTTTTGAATCATCATTATCGGTTGAAAATTGTGGTTCACGATCCAAATACAAAAAATGCAACTCTCCTCCTAAAAAATTACGCATAGAGGTGGTGAGTTCATAAATATCTTGTTCTGTTAGATCATCATTACTTTCTAATTGATTGAATTCTTCCGCTGTGTAATAATCCTTAATGCTCAAAATATGTTTAAAATCAAAGTAATTATCAAAGCGTTTGAAAGCAAATGGTTTAAATTGTTTACCATACTTTTTTAATAGTTCTTGTTGCCTATCGGCATAAGTTCTATAAATTTTATCATCATTGGTTTTAAAGTATTCCGAAACTTCTTTGAATAGTTGTTGCAAATGCTCAATTAATTCAATCTTTTGTTCGGTGTTATAGTGGGTTAATACTTCCGTGATCTCTTTTAGTGCAATATCAGAAAGGTAAACTCCTTTGCGGGGTTTGCGCTTGTTTGAATTATTAGTTTCTGCTTTGGACATGAATACAAAAGTATGGAATATATAGCACATATTTAAAACGAACACCGGCAAATAAAATGAAAATTAATTAATCTAACATATTGATAAAAACTCCTTGACCATATGATTTTTATAAAGTTCCTTACTACCATTTATTCTTTTCCAATAATTCAATTACGATTATTAAAAAATACGACTATAATTGATATGTAACAAAAGTAACCGTTAATTGATTTTTATCATACCACCTTTGTGGCATAATCTTAAATTAAAAAACAAAATGGAAATAATTGGTTACATCGCATCTATTTTAATTGGAATATCACTTGGGCTAATTGGTAGTGGTGGTAGTATTTTAACAGTACCAGTACTGGTTTATCTTTTTGCTGTTGACGCAGTTGCTGCAACAGCTTATTCATTGTTTATTGTTGGTTTTACGGCAGCAATTGGTTCTGTAGGCTATTTTCGTAAAGGATTAGTAAACGTTAAAACCGCACTTGTTTTTGGAGCCCCTTCGATCGCAGCTGTCTTTTTAACGAGAGCATATATTGTACCGGCAATACCAAAAGAAGTTTTTTCAATTGGAACTTTTATAGTTACCAAAAGCATTTTAATGATGTTGCTTTTTGCTATTCTTATGGTTGCAGCATCATTTAGTATGATCAAAAAAGAAAAGAAGAAAAAAGAAGAGAATTCAGAGCCTCAAAAATTTAATTACCCGGTAATTCTTATAGAAGGTGCAGTAGTTGGTGTAATTACGGGTTTAGTTGGCGCAGGAGGAGGTTTTTTAATTATTCCAGCACTGGTATTGCTATCTAAACTACCAATGAAAGAAGCGGTAGGTACTTCATTAGTAATTATTGCAGCAAAATCGTTAATTGGTTTTTTTGGAGAAGGTGGAGAAACAGTTATTAATTGGAGTTTACTAACCTCAGTATCGGCAGTTGCAACCATTGGGATTTTTATTGGAATTTACCTTTCTAAAAAAATAGATGGCGCTAAACTAAAGCCAATATTTGGATGGTTTGTTTTGATTATGGGAATCTACATTATCATTAAGGAAACCATTCTTAAATAACAAAGTAACAGAAGTTACAGTTCAAATATGGTAGAAATGAAGTGTAATAAATGTTACCATCAAAACAAAGACTACAAACTAATTTTGACAAATAAAATATAACCGAATAAATAACAATTACTAACCTTAAAAAAACCAATATTATGTTTTTTCAACACATTTACGACAAAAGCCTTGCACAAGCAAGTTATTTTATCGGCTGCCAAAAAGCCGGTGTAGCAGCAGTTATTGATGCTAAAAGAGATGTAGATACTTACATCGAAATTGCGAAACAAAACAATATGAAAATCACTCATATTTTTGAAACGCACATTCATGCCGATTTTTTAGCAGGCTCTAGAGAGTTAGCTGCGATAACAGGCGCAGACATGTACTTGTCTGATGAAGGTGGCGAAGGTTGGAAATACGAGTTTCCACATAAAGGAGTAAAAGATAAAGATGTAATTAAATTGGGGAATCTATTATTAGAAATATTGCACACTCCCGGACATACACCTGAAAGTATAAGTATCTTACTAACAGATACCCCTGCAAGTATGGAGCCTGTAATGTTATTTACAGGTGATTTTGTATTTGTTGGTGATGTGGGAAGGCCAGACCTTCTTGAAAAAGCAGCGGGTGTTGTTGGTACAGCAGATGCAGGGGCTATCCAAATGTATAAGTCTATACAAAAATTCAACCTCCTTTCAGATTTTATTCAAGTTTGGCCGGGGCATGGTGCGGGATCGGCTTGTGGAAAATCTTTAGGGTCAGTTCCAAGTACAACTGTTGGCTACGAAAAAGCGCGAAACTGGGCTTTTCAATATAATGATAACGAAAACGGATTTGTTAAGTACTTATTGGCGGATCAGCCTGAACCACCGAAGTATTTTGCAAAAATGAAATCGCTTAATAAAATCGACAGACCATTGCTTACTTCTGTGCCAAAGTTGAAACAGCTAACTGCTAGTGAATTAAAAGATTCGGTAACAAAAGGAATAAAAATTATAGATGCGAGAAGTAAAAATGAATTTGCCAGTGGATATATTCCGGGGAGTATAAATATAGAAGGAAACAATTCATTTGCTACTTGGGCAGGATGGTTTTTGAACTACGATGAAAAATTTATTCTTTTGGTTGATGAAACTCAATTAGACGATCTTACACGAAAACTAATGAGAGTTGGATTAGATAACATTTACGGTTATATACCTTCAACTAAGCCGTGGATAGAAATGGGAGGAAGTTTGGATAAGTCAACAATTATTAACCTTGATGAATTTAAAAATCTTCTTGCCGATAAAGATTTGGAAATAATTGACGTTAGAAACGCTACAGAATTTAAAGCAGGCCATATTGTAGGTGCCAAGCATGTATTCGTAGGAACTATACTTAATAATCTTGATAAAATAAATAAAGATAAAAAAGTAGTTATCCATTGTCAAAGTGGAGCTAGAGCGGCTATTGCCTATTCATTATTGACAAAAAGTGGATATAACAATATTTTAAACTACTCTGCGGGAATGAATGAATGGGTTAACGAAGGAAATTCAGTAATATCTTAAAAACAATAAAATGAAGGTAGAACAAATTTATACAGGATGTTTAGCACAAGGAGCTTATTACATCGAGAGTAATGGAGAAGCGGCAATTATAGATCCGCTAAGGGAAGTAAAGCCATATATTGATATGGCTAGTAACCGAGGAGCCAAAATAAAATACATTTTTGAAACTCATTTTCATGCTGATTTTGTATCAGGACACTTAGACCTTTGCAAAAAAACAGGAGCGCCTATTGTATATGGCCCAAACGCAAATCCTGAATTTGAATTTATATCGGCTAAGGATGGAGAAATATTTAAAATAGGAAATGTAAAAATAAAGGTTTTACATACACCGGGACACACAATGGAAAGTACATGCTATCTCTTGATTGATGAGAACGGCAAAGAGCATTCTTTATTCAGTGGAGATACATTGTTTTTAGGTGATGTAGGTCGTCCAGACTTAGCTCAAAAATCAGCATCAATGACTCAAGACGAGTTAGCAGGGCTACTGTATGATTCGTTAAATAAAAAGATAATGCCATTAGCGGATGACGTTATAGTTTATCCAGCTCACGGTGCCGGAAGTGCATGTGGTAAAAACATGATGAAAGAAACTGTTGATACGTTAGGCAATCAAAAGAAAATGAATTATGCACTAAATCAACCTAACAAAGAAACTTTTGTGAAAGCAGTTACAGATGGGTTAACTCCGCCTCCAGGTTACTTTGGTATGAATGTAGCAATGAATAAAAAAGGCATTGAAAGTTTTGATAGTGTATTCGAAAAAGGGATGAATGCTCTTTCAGCTAAAAAATTGGAGGAGTTGGTAGTAATGACAGAAGCATTAGTGTTAGATGTTAGAGATGCTGCTGATTTTCAAAAAGGATTTATTCCACGTTCAATAAATATTGGGCTTCACGGCGACTTTGCGCCTTGGGTAGGATCATTAATTGTTGATGTTAAACAACCTTTAATTTTAGTTACAAAAGTTGGTGAAGAAGAAGAAAGTGTAACTCGTTTGGCGCGTGTAGGTTTCGATAATGTAATTGGTTACTTAGACGGAGGCTTTGAATCATGGACAAGTGCAGGTAAAGAAATAGATGCTGTAAATAGAATTACAGCCTCACAGTTTAAAGCTGAATTAAAAGTTGGTGAAACAATTGTTCTTGATGCTCGAAGAGATAGTGAATATGCTGCTGAACATGTTGAAGAAGCCTTTAGCCGACCACTAGGTGATATAAACAATTGGTTCAAAACTGTTGACGACAGTAAACCTTTTTATATCCATTGCGCTGGCGGCTACAGAAGCATGATTGCTTCAAGTATTCTCAAAGCAAGAGGCATTCACAATTTTAAAGAAATTGAGGGAGGCTTTAAAGCAATAGCAGAAAGTGGCGTTCCTAAAACGGATTTCGTTTGTCAAACTAAACTTGTAAAAGCATAGTATAAAGGCGGGTTATGCCGTCTCTATTAATTAACTTATTTAGTAAACATGAGAAAAATAATAACATTACTTGTAATAGCTATTTCAACACTTTCATTAGCTCAATGCAATTCACAAAAAAATAAAACAGAAGAAACAATGAAAACAACCGCAGTAACAAAAACAGATGTTAAACAAATTATCGTTGATGTAAGAACAGTTGATGAATGGGAGAATGACGGGCATGCTGATTGCTCAGTAAACTATCCTTTAGATACTTTTGAATCTAAAATTGAAGAATTGAAAAAGTATGATAAAGTTATTATTGTTTGTAGAAGTGGGAATAGAGCCGGTGTAGCAAAAAAACAATTGATTAGTGCCGGTTACACAAAAGAAGTAGAAAACCTCGGAGCCTGGCAAAATCTGAATTGTAGTAATTAAAAGATGAATGCGCTATTGCACAATTGGACTTTTATGCGTGGATTAAGACTATTGCTTGGCGTGGTAGTTTTAATTCAAAGCATTGTTGCTAAAGATTTGTTACTTGGGGCAATGAGTTTGTTTTTAATAGGCATGGCACTATTCAATTTTGGATGTTGCGGATCTAATGGCTGCGGCACAAGGTTTACAAATAAGAAGACGAATAAAACAATTGAAGATGTCGACTTTGAAGAAGTGGTTGATAAAAAATAAATTTTCTTTTATCGGAGGAGTATTCGGTGCGGTTTTAGGCTTCCTCTATTGGTATTTTGTTGGTTGCTCAAATGGTAGTTGTGCTATTACATCAAGCCCCGTTAATTCAACTATTTATGGCGCATTAATGGGAATTCTTATCGTAGGAATTTTTAAGTCTGAAAAAAACAATAAAGATGCCGGAAAAGTTTAACGAACTAATAAATAGCGAAACCCCAACATTGGTTGACTTCTATGCTGAATGGTGCGGCCCATGCAAAACGCTAAAACCAATATTGGAAGATCTTAAACATAAAATTGGTGATAAAGCTAAAATAATTAAAATTGATATTGATAAAAATCCAACTGCTGCAAATACATACAGTATAAGAAGTGTGCCAATGCTACTTCTATTTAAAAAAGGTAAAATAATTTGGTAACGATAAGGTGTAGTATCAGCAAGCGAATTATCAGGTATAATCGAAAAAAATCTAAAACAATTATGACAACTGAAATAATATTTGTAGAAAACATAAAATGCGGAGGATGCATCAATAGCATTAAAGAGGCTATTAAAAAACTGAAGGGAGTAAGTGATGTTGAAATTGAAAAGGAAAACGATAAAGTGACAATCTACGGAACCGCAATACTTAGAGAAATTCTAGTAAATAAACTTGCTACTTTAGGTTATCCAGAGAAAGGAAATAACACAGCCTTAGCAAAGGTGAAATCTTTTGTGAGTTGTGCCAAAGGAAATCTTTCACTAAATTAATTTGCTATCTTTACCTCAATGGCAAATAACATTGAGTTACAAAAACGACTTCAATACCTCGGTAAAGAATTATCATCAAAAATAATTGAGATTTCGAGTGTGCATGAAACTGACAAAGGCGTTGAGATTTTGAAAGAAGGTCAATACGTTAAATCAATTCCCATAGTTATTAGTGGTTTACTGAAAGTATTTACAAGGCATGATGATAGAGAATTGCTTTTGTATTACATACAACCGTCTGAGAGTTGTATTATGTCATTTTCGGCTAGTTTATCAAATGATAAAAGCACCATTTATGCACACACAATTGAAAAGTCAGTTTTACTACTTATCCCATCCGAGAAAATTAGCAGCCTAACAACTCTATTTCCAGAGTTTAATAATCTTTTCCATCAGCAATTTAAAGTGCGCTATAATGATTTGTTGGAAACTATTAATCAATTAATTTTTACGAATTTAGATCAGCGTCTTTATAATTTCTTAAAAGAGACTTCAAAATTAAAGAATGAAAACCCTGTTAAAATCTCGCATCGTGAGATAGCAAATGAATTAGGTACTGTAAGGGAGGTTATTTCTCGAACAATGAAAAAACTCGAAAAAGAAAATAAAATCATCCAAACCCCAGATAGTATAAAGATTTTGTAAGCGGTAACAATAGTCACCGCTTTTTAGTTGTAATGTGAGGTAATTTTGTTTTAGATAATAAATATACAACTCATTTTAAAAACCAAAAATTATGAAAAAAAACATGGGATCAGCCGACAAAATTATTAGACTTATAATAGCGGCAATTGTAGCGGTATTGTATTTTACAAATGTAATTACAGGGACATTAGGAATTGTATTATTGGTATTGGCAGGAGTATTTGTTATAACAAGTTTTATGAACTTTTGCCCGCTTTACACTTTGTTAGGAATTAATTCGTGCCCAGTAAAAAAATAAAGCGAGTAGATTTATTTAGTTTTAAAATCCCGATTTATTCGGGGTTTTATGTTTTGTAACAATTGTTACCGTAAAATAAAATGATTTTCATCAATTTTATACAAAATACATTTTTTTATTGGAAATTGTATGAAGCAAAATGATAAAATTAATATCTAAAATATTTGACTGGTGCGAATTGTATTGGGATAGTAAGCAAAACTCGCGAAATCTTAGTTATATTTTAGTAACAGTATTTATTGTTACACTACTTATTGGTGCCGGAAATCACTTTGCACTATTTAAATCCTTTTATCTACTTTCTCAAATAAATTATAACGATGCTATCGAATTTAGTTTCAATTTTTTGTTGTTCTTTGAAATGATCGGTTTGGTTTTCGCGATTCCACAATCCATTGCTAGTTCAATAGCAAAACAGTTTCAAATAATGAGCCTTATTTTTTTAAGAACTTCTTTTGAGGAGCTATCTAATCTCTCTTTAAATTCTCAATTTCACGAACAAATTACAATCATTAGCCGAATGGCAGTTGATGCAAGCGCTGCATTGATTATTTTCTTACTCACATTGTGGTTTTATAGTTTACAAAAACACCGCCAAATAACTGACGAAACTGAAAAAACACGATTTATTAACTTAAAAAAAATAATAGCAACAGGAGTATTAATTGGCCTATTTATATCTGTTCTATTAGACATTATCAAATATCTAGATACGGGCTTTTTCCATCCATCCTATCCTTTATTTTATCTCATTTTAATTTTTGCCGATATGTTGCTGATGTTAGCTGCGTTTAGATATGTAATTCACTATCCAAGTATCTTTCGGTACTCTGCTTTTGTACTAATAACCATCTTTATTCGAATTGCACTCCTTGCTCCTGTTTATTATAATGTTATTATTGGAATAGGAACAGTTTTGTTCGGTATTGGCGTTGCATACATACACAACCTATTTTTTGAGGGACGCTTAAAGCATCTAAATAAGGCGAATGCTTAATCATAATTTAATCTATAAAACATAACTAAAACTATCAAAATGGAAAATAATAAAAGAAGAGATTTTATAAAATCAATTGGTGTATTGGGTCTTGGAGCTGCAATTAGCTCTCCGCTATCAGCAGTGGAAAATCTAACAAATACCTTAGAAGGCGAAAGTTTAAATAATCTCGCTTCAGATAAAAAAACAGTAATAAGTATTCTACAAACAACGGATGTGCATTGTCAAATACATCCACATGATGAACTATTTTGGGAAAACGAAAAAATTGTTTTTAGAAAAGCGGGTGGATATGCTTACTTAGCAAGTATGCTGGATGGTTTAAAAAAGAAAAATCCAAATACCTTTACCATTGATACAGGTGATATGTTTCAAGGAAGCGAACTGAGCGTAAAAACAACAGGGGATGCCTTTGTTCCAATACTAAATGCTTTAAATTACGATTTGTACCTACCGGGTAATTGGGAAGTTATTTATGGAAAGAAAAAAATGCAAAATTTACTTGGTTCATTAAATGGCCCTAAAGTATGTGCAAATATGTATCACGATTTAGGTGCTGGAAAAAAGGGAGAGTTAATATTCCCTCCCTATTATATTTGGAAAGTTGCAGGCGTAAAAATTGGTTTTTTAGGATATACAGATCCCTTAGTACCTATTCGCCAAAGCCCAAATTACAGCAAGGGCATACTTTATACCAAACCCGAGGAAAATTTAGCACACTATATTGATGTTTTAAAAAATCAAGAGCAATGTGCTTTTATTATAATGGTTGCACATCTCGGTTTATCACAACAAATTGCATTAGCAAATATGCCTGAAAGTGAGGGATTAAATTATATTTTGGGTGGCGATACGCACGAAAGGGTTCGAAAGCCTATCGTATGTAAATATGCTAAAGTAGTTGAGCCTGGAGCATTTGGATCATTTGTAGGTAAATTAGATTTAACCATCGAGAATGGTAAAGTAACATCTGACTCCTATGAATTATTAGAAGTTGCGCAAACTAAATTGGTTCCAAATAAAAACATTGAAAAAATATTAAATGACACTGAAATTCCTTATAAAGCTGATATTCACGAAGTGGTAGGTTATAGCACTATTCCACTATATCGTTATTTTGTAGTTGAAAATCCAATTGATACCATGATTTTAAACGCATTAAATTGGAAGTTTCCGGAAATTGACATTTGTCTATCTAATGGATTTCGTTTTTGCCAACCTTTGGCAACACCCGATCAAACTGGGAATATCCCAATTACACACGCTTATATTTTTGATATGTTGCCCGTTGATAGTACCGTAAGAACAGCAAAAGCTAGTGGTAAACAATTAAAAGAGTGGTTAGAAAAAGAGCTCAATAACGTATTTGCAAAAGATGCCTCCAAACGGTTAGGTGGTTGGGTTATTAAGTTTAAAGGTATGGAAGTAAGCTTTAATGCTTTTGCCGAAATGGGTAAAAGAGTACAAAGTATTACAGTTAAAGGTAAAGAACTTGAAGTAGACAAAGTTTACAGTATTTTAGCGTGCCAACGAGATGGAGATCCTGATGATATGCTTTGCCGATTAAAAGGTGTTATTGCTGCCGAAAATACAACATCAACCTTACACAAAGTAATGATAGGTTATTTAAAAGAAAATTCGCCAGTAACTCCAAAACCACCTATGAATGCAAAAATATTAGATGCGCCACAAACTTTGTTATCTCAGGTTACTGGGGTTGATTACCAATTTAGATAATTAAAGACTCTTAAAAAGTAAATTATAATTAACTTTACTTATTTAATAAAATGAAAGCAAATCAAGGCCTAAAAAATAACATAGTTCAGTTTACACTGCTTGTATTTCTCAATTTTTTAGTTGGAGCGGTTGTGGGTATTGAACGATCCTCTTTCTTTAATTTTGCCGAAACAAAATTTCATATTCAGGAAGGTAGTTTTTTAGTTTCTTTTTTGATAGCTTTTGGATTAAGTAAAGCAATTGCAAATTTATTTACCTCAAAAATTCTTAACTATAAATCCAAAAAGTGGTTATTAATTTTCGGTTGGCTTATTGCTATTCCGGGAGTATTATTGCTCCTGTTTGCAAATGCTTGGTGGCATGTTATTTTGGCAAATATTTTTATTGGATTAAACCAAGGCTTTTGTTGGAGTAGTAATGTTCTATTAAAAATAGATTTGGTTGGTAATAAGCAGCGCGGATTGGCAATGGGGTTTAATGAGTTTAGCGGCTACTTGGCAGTTGGGACTTTAAGCTTTATAAGTGGCTACATTATTCTGAATTTCAATTACGACATACTGTTTTACACCTTACTAATCATTGTATTAAGTGGATTAATTTTGAGTATTTTTTTTGTGAAGGACACGAAACACTTTCTTAAACAAGAGTCGATGATGAGTAGTGAACCTAAAATAAAATCACTATTTAAGCAATTAACAATTAAGCATCCGCAACTCTCGCCAATAACTATTAATGGATTTACAAATAATTTAATTGATGGTGCTTACTGGCTAATGCTACCAATAATTTTAGTTAAGCAAAATTATTCCATCGAAAAAATAGGATTGCTTGTTAGCGTTTATCCTATAGTATGGGCTGTTTCACAATTATTTACTGGCAAACTTGGCGATACGTTTTGTCGTAAGCAATTAATAACTATAGGAATGGTGTTACAAATACTAGGTTTGGTTTTTACTGCATATTCAACAATAAATGCTATTCTGTTAGGTTCGGTATTTATAGGTATCGGTACGGCATTAGTTTACCCAAATTTTTTAACGGAAGTATCTGCTGTTCTGCACCCTAATCAAAGAGCCCAAGGATTGTCTTACTTCAGATTTTGGAGAGATTTGGGTTATGTTGGAGGAGCAGTAATTATAAGCCTACTATTGCCAGTACTATCGCCAACAGCAATTCTAATAATGATAGCTTTTTTAACCTCAGCTACAACGCTTTATGCAGAAGTAAAAATGTGTTGCATTTTAAAATATTTTTGGCGAACAAAAATGTGTTAACAATATATTAATCATAAATAAAAAAAGAAACATGAAAACAATTCTTAACTCGTTCAAGATAACATTTATTACAATACAATTTATAAGTATAGTTTCGTGTAACTCTAATGCACAAACATCTACAATAGCTGTTGATGAATTTGAAAAAGGCATTACAAAAATCGATATTCAATTACTTGATGTAAGAACAGCTGAAGAATATAATTCAGGGCATTTACAAAATGCTCTGCAAGCAAACTGGAATAACGAAACAGAGTTTCAGAATCGTGTAAAATCATTAGATAAAACTAAGCCTATTTACATTTACTGTTTAAGTGGTGGCAGAAGTGCTAATGCGATGCAATGGCTCTATTCTAATGGCTTTTCTAAAGTGTATAATATGAAAGGCGGAATTAACGCATGGAAACAAGCTGATAAAAAGTTGCAAGGAGCTGTTGAAACAAAACAAATATCTATGCAGGACTATTTAAAACTAATTCCTGCCGATAAAACAGTATTAGTGGATATTGGCGCAGAATGGTGTCCGCCATGTAAAAAAATGAACCACATTATAGAGCAACTTGAGAAAGAAAAATACGCTGTAATCAAAATAGATGGTGGTACTCAAACCGAATTATGTAAAGCGTTAAAAATTGATACTTTCCCTGTATTTATAATATATAAAAATGGTGTTGAAGTAAATCGTAAAGAAGGTGTTTTATCCTTGGAGGAATTAAAAATGCTCTTAAAATAAATAATGAAATACCTTTGTTTACTCGGCACAAGCACAAATGATTAAACTGAGCATACCCGATGGCTATTAAGAAACAATAATAACTACTATGAAATATACTTATCCAATTTTAAAAAAAGCAATATTACTTTTTGTTTTGTCCTTGTCATTTATAAACTATTCCATTTCACAATCTGTAACTGTGGTTGGTGCAATGAAAAACGTTATGTGGAAAGGGCAGTTACAAGCAACTATAAATATTGATACCATTATCAAAAAACAGAATTTATGTGGTTTAGGGCCAGTTGAATATTTGCGAGGCGAAGTTATGATAATAGATGGCAAGTGCTATAAATCTGAAGTGATAAATGATAGCATAAAAGTTTCGGAAACCTATAATTTAAAAGCTCCATTTTTTGGTTACACCAACGTTGAGAAATGGGAAGAAGTTGAATCATTGCCAATAATAATTACACTAGAGCAATTAGAAAAATTCATTAATAAAAGTAGCAAAAAACACAAGCGTCCTTTTTTCTTTAAAATACTAGCAATTGTTGATACTGCGAATATTCATGTAATGGATTTACCATTGGGCACTGTGGTTACTTCGCCAGATATAGCCCACGCTTCGGGGCAAAAAAAGTTTATAATAACTAATAAGGAAGTTGAAATTATAGGGTTTTTCTCTACCGAACATAAATCTATACTTACACATCATGACACTTTCATGCACTTACATCTTATCACAAAAGATAAAAACCAAATGGGTCATTTAGACAGTGTGTTTTTTAAAAATGCTACTATTAAATTATATTTTCAGTAATAAATAATGAACAATCTTGATGAAAAAATAAATAAAGATTTAATACTAAGAGAAAAACTTGCTCTTCAACGTACAGAACTCGCCAATCACTCCACGCTTTTGGCTTTTGTAAGAACAGCACTTTATTTTCTAGTAGCAGGATTAAGTTTGCGAAGTTTATTAAATCTCAAAAATAGTTTGATGATAGAGGTGTCATTTTTTATAATTTCATCTGCTATTTTGATTATAGGAATAGTTAATTATTTAAAACAGCTTAAGAAAATAAAAACTAGCGAAAAACATATTGGAGACTACAGATTAGAATATTTAAATAAATAAAATGAATTCAGAGTTTTGGAATGATAGATACAGCAGCTCAGATTACGCATACGGTATAGAACCGAACGATTTTTTAAAGAAACAAAATTTTAAACCAAAGGGCAATATTTTATGTTTGGCTGAAGGTGAAGGCAGAAACGCAGTATTTCTTGCTAGACAAGGCTACAAGGTTACAGCCATTGATTACTCATTAAAGGGGCTACAAAAAACACAACAACTTGCTAAAATTTTTAAAGTTTCAATAGATACTATTTGTGCAGATATAGGAACTTATGATTTTGATGAGAATCAATGGGACGGTATAGTTTGCATATTTGGTCATTTTCCGCCATCACTGAGAAATAAAGTACATTCAAAAATTTATTCCTCCTTAAAAAAAGGAGGAAAATGTGTATTAGTGGCGTATAGTAAAGAACAATTGAAATACAATACCGGTGGCCCGTTAAATGCCGACCTTTTATACTCTATAAATGAATTAGAGGAAGATTTCTCAGATTTTAAAACAATTCTAATAGAACAAATAGAAATAAATATAAGTGAGGGAAAGTTTCATGACGGACTCTCATCAGTTATTCAAATAATTGGCGAAAAATAAAATCATAACCATTTTGGATTCCTCCTATCACTAGCAGAATCCCTAATTTTTAGTTTAAAATAATTGCTCAGCTTTTGTGCGAGTTCAAACACTTCTTTTTTAAGTTTTGTTTCGTGCACAATAATCTTTTTATTTTTATTATACACTAAACTTAATTGGTAAATAGCACCTTTATCATTATCAAAATCTTCAGGTGAGCAACCTTCGCATTTAATATAAAGTGTTTTAAAAAGTAATATGTAATCTAATTTTGGTAGCAATTTCCATGTTCCTGAAGGAATACCGAATGTACGTTCATAAAGTTTATATAGTCTTTTCTCTAAGTTTATCATTGTTCCCATTCTAATAAAAAAATTAGAACTTGCTCTTTTCCCAATTATAATTTCTTCGCTCATGTTGATATTATTTGATGTTTAAAGGTAATTAAGTTGTATTCGTTTAACAGTAACAATTGTAACAGATTAAAGGTTCTTTTCGTCAATAAGTAATTTATACCATATTAAGTAACAAAAGTAACACTCTATCCGTTTTTTTCTATTTAGTTTTGTACCGTAAATCATTCATTAAACTTATTAAGGCCAAAATCATGAAAACAAAATTCACAATATTAGTTATAGCTTTTGTAATGAGTGTAGGTAATACGTTTGCTCAAAAACAATCAAATTATAAATGCCCCGATGATGCAAAAACAGAAGCAATAAAGTCTCCACACAAAATAGTGTTTCAACTAACAACAGCAGATACTTTGGCACATAAAGCGTTAATGAAACAGCTTGGCAACATTAAATTGGTAAGTCCCGATACTAAAATTGAAGTCGTTTGCCATGGGCCGGGTTTAGATATGTTATTAATAAATAAAACAACAGTGCTAAAAGGAATACAAGCCTCAAAAGAAAAAGGGGTAGAATTTATGGCGTGCGAATTCTCTATAAAAGAAAGAAAATTAGAGAAATCAAACATTATTACTGAAGCTGGATTTGTACCGGCAGGAATATTAGAAATTGTTTCTAAACAGGAGGATGGTTGGATGTACATTAAATCAGGATTCTAATTAGGTAGTTCAATACAAATTTAATTTCTATTAAAATGAAAAAAAATATTCACTCAAAAATTAGTTTAATATTTACTTTAGCCTTAATTACTGTTTTAAGCCCTTCCCTTTCACAAGCACAAACAGATCATCCGGTAAGTTTTTTTCCTAACAAAACTATTGGTTTGGGTTTATGGTTAACCTTGTTAATTGCATTAGCCGTAATAGCGGTGTTGTATTTTGCTTTTAAAACAAAAAGAGACACGAAAATATATTCGAAAAAAAGCAAACAGGATAAAGTAACCAAATTAAATTGCTTTTTAAATAATTTGGAGAGTGAAGAAATTCAAGTTGTTAAAGAAAACTTAAATAACAGTAATTCAACAAAAAAACTCTTGCCTGCTATTCTTGGTTTACTGTTCTTATTACCTCACAATGTATTTTCTCAAACAGAACCTGCTAAAAGGAGTGAGTTGTTTTCACAACCCGGAGTACTAATCACATTTATACTAATTGCAATACCATTATTATTTGGCATTATTTTTATGATTTTTAAAGTGTCACGTGCTTTAAAACATTTTTTTAATGAACAAAATAAAAAAGATGCAGAGTTGCTTGTTGATATGATAACAAAGGAAACTGACTCTCTTGATGAACAAACATTAAACACATTAAAAAAAGCAAACGATTTTGGCCTAACTAATTCGGAACTAGCAGGAACTGCAAGTGCAGTAGATGATAGAGGCTTAATAAGAAACGTAAATGACGATCATGACATTTCATTTTTTGCAGAAAAAAAGAGCGCAGCAAAACGTCCTAAAATTGATCCGCAATTAACCCGTCTTGTGTTATGGTTTTTAGGTACGGCAGTTTTTTGGTTATTATGGGGCACTTCTATGGGTGAATACTTGGGTATAAAATATGTTACACCCGATGCCGATAGTATAAGTTGGTTAAGTTTTGGCAGGTTAAGAGCAGTGCATACAAACTCCGTGTTTTGGGCATGGGCAACATTGGGGATGATGGGCTTAGGATATTATGTAGTACCAATGGTAAGTAATGCCCCACTACATAGTTTAAAAAATGGTTGGCGGGCATTAAAGGCTGTTAATATTGCAATGGTTGTAGGTAATATTTCAGTAATGGCCGGAATTAACAATGGAGGCGGAGAATACAGAGAATTTATTTGGCCAATTATGGCACTTTGGGCTTACGGGTTAATCTTAACGCTACACAATTTTATCAAAACAGTTGCAAAACGTACCACCAAGGAAATTTATATTTCCAATTGGTATATCATAGCATCATATATTATGATAATTATTGTAGCCACCCTTGCGTATCTTCCTTTTTTACAAACAGGCATTGGCGAAACAATTGTACAAGGTTATTACATGCATCAGGCAGTTGGTATGTGGTTTATGTTTTCAAATTTGGGCTTTTTATATTATTTCTTACCACAACAACTCAATAAACCAATCTATTCATATAGTTTAGGTGTATTAGCTTTTTGGAGCCAAATAATATTTTATACTCTCATAGGCACTCATCACTTTATTTTTAGCGCGTTGCCTTGGTGGTTACAAACCATTGCTATTGTTGGTAGCGTTGGTCAGTTAATAGCGGTTATTTCAGGTACTACTAATTATTTAATGACATTCAAGGGGTCATTCAGTAAAATAGGTTCTAGTTATTCGTTGCCATTCTTTTTGGTAGGTGTCATATATTATTTCACAGGATCCATGCAGGGAACAGCTGAAGCTTTTAGGGAAACTAATTTAATTTGGCACTTTACAGATTTTACAGTGGCTCACTCACATATAACCATGTATGGAATTATTACATTTTTATTATTTGCGGGAATTTATGCCATTGTACCTCGCTTAACAGGAAATGAACCTCCTAAAAAAGGTGTTGGAGCTCATTTTTGGATGGCCTTAATTGGGTTGCAGTTTTATACAATACCACTAATGATTGGAGGCACATTGCGTGGGCTTGCTTGGGCAGAAGGAAAATCGTTTATTGAAAGTGTTGTACTAATGGCTCCTTATTGGTTATGGAGAGCAATTGGAGGCTCATTAATGTGGGGTTCACACATAGTACTAGCATACAATTTTTATAAAATGGTTTCAGGTTCTAAAGTAACAAGTGTAAAAGAAAAAGCAATTGAGATCTTAAAACAAAGAACAGCAGCGAGCAAATAATAAAAAACTCTTTTTAATACTATTCAGTTATGGAATTTTATAATAATCACAAGAAACTTTTTTCGGTAGTAACCTATCTGTTTTCGATACTTACATTATTTGTAGTAATTATTCCTGCGTATCAAAATCAAGAAAATAACGCCCCACTGCCTGGTTATAAACCACTAACTGCTGATGAGGCTGCCGGGAAGGCTATTTACATAAAAGAAGGTTGTGTGGGTTGCCACTCGCAACAAGTAAGGAATGTAGATATGGATAAAATATGGGGTAGCCGTCCGGGAATTGCTGCTGATTATGCAGCTAGTTCGCGAACCGATTTTTGGCGAAATTCGGCTAACTTAATGGGTACGGGTCGAATTGGTCCTGACTTAACCAATATCGGAGCAAGGCAACCAAGTATCGACTGGCATTTAGCTCATTTATATAATCCACGCATTGTTGTTAAGCAATCTATAATGGCTCCATATCCATGGTATTTTGAAATTAAAAATAAAGCTGCTAAAGGCGATGTGGTTGTTAATGTTCCTGAAGAATATATGCGTGGCACTACTGGAGTTGTAGTTGCTAAAAAAGAAGCCTTGCAACTAGTAGCTTACTTACAATCATTAAAACAAATAAAAATGCCGGATGGTACTCCCGATCCAACTTTTCTATATAAACCTGCCAAAAAAGAATTTACTCCACAAGGAGGAGCTAATGGCGAACCGGAATTGGATGGAAAATCGTTGTACGCTGCTAATTGCCAAAGTTGCCATCAAGAAAATGGAGAAGGTTTAAAAGGGGCCTTTCCCCCACTTAAAGGAAGCCCCATTGTTAATGCAGAGAATATAGAACCTTTTGTTGGTATTATTATGAATGGATATGATGCAAGAGCCGATTTTGGTGTAATGCCGGCAATAGGAACAAATAATAGTTTAAAAGCTGAGGAGATAGCGGCAATCATGAATCACGAAAGAACGAGTTGGGGGAATACAGGCAAAAAAGTAACAGTAGCTGAAGTAAAAAAAATAATGGAGTTTCTAAAAACATCAACAGCATCTAAATAATTTATTATAATGAGACGAATAATATCCTTCCTAACTTTAATGTTGCTTACAATAGCAACATACGCTTGTCCTGAATGCGAAAAACAGCAACCGAAAATTTTACGAGGCATAGCACATGGCGCAGGCCCCGAAAGTCAGTGGGACTATGTTATTGTTTGGGCTATAGTAGCTATTGTAGTTGTTACACTTTTTTTTGCAGTAAAATGGACCATTAAGCCAGGTGAAAAAGACCCCAATCACATTAAACGAACCCTTTATAAATTTTAACTAACATGGAGGCTAAGAGTAAAGTAATAATTTTTGTTGACGAAAATATTGTGCCAATTGGAGAGTTTGAAACTCCTATAAATTTTGATTTAGATACAAGAAAATTAGAAGATGGGCAACATCATTTAAGAATTGTAAGCAAAGATCCAATCGGTAAAGAAGGTATTCGAATAATTCCCTTTACAGTTCGCAATGGTCCGGCTGTGGCAATTGAAGGTTTAAAAGATAACGAAGTGGTTGATGGCGTTCTGCCTCTTATGATTAATGCGTATGGCAAAGGCAATCAAAAATCCTTTTTAATTGATGGCGTAGAAACCCCTAAGAGCATTCCTGAATGGATGTGGGCTTTAATTTTAATTTTTTCGGGTTGGGCTGCGTTTTACATTATTACTTCATTAGGGTAATTCATCAAAAAAAAGTAAAAAGTACCATTTAAAGTAACAAAAGTTACACTCTTTGGGTATTTTTCAAAGTAGTTTTGATTAACGAAACAAATCAAAATGACTGAAAAAATTCCTACAATTAGTATTTGTAATTTACTTGGCGAAGATTATTCAATACAAGATGTTATCGTTTATGATTTAAAACAGTTTATTGATCATCATAAAGATATTAAGTTTCCACATCGTCATTCATTTTACCAATTATTGTTTATCACGCAAGGTGATGGTTTTCATGTGATAGATTTTGAAAAACATGAAGTAAAAAAGGGTGTGATTTACTTTTTAGCCCCAAGTCAAGTACATGAATGGCTTTTTAATCCAACCGTTAATGGGATCTTGATTAATTTTAACGAGAATTTTTTTAGTTCGTTTTTAGCCAACAGCCATTACCTGTCCGACTTCCCATTTTTTACTGCGAACGGATCTCATTCTTCAATTGATTTATCAGATGATGAAATTCAAGATAAAATAAGGAGTATATTGGAGGAAGTTCAATTTGAATTTACAAGTTGCGATGACTGCAAATTAGATTTAATAAAAGTAATGTTACTGCAAGTTTTTATTCTAGTCAATAGAAAAATTGCCTTTTCACAAAATCAATCCGCAAATAAGAACAACTATTTGGTTCTACGCAATTTTGAAAAACTGATCGAGCAAAACTTTACTACGTTACGTATGCCTAAAGATTACGCCAAATTATTATTTGTTACTCCTAATCATTTAAATGCCCTGTGTAATCAACTAACTGGTAAATCGGCTGGGGACATAATAAGAAACAGAGTTTTGTTAGAAGCAAAACGGCTTTTAGTAAACTCAAATCAAAACATTAATGAAATCGCATATAACTTGAGCTTTGAGGACAATTCATACTTCTCAAAATTTTTTAAGAAATATGAAGGTATTACTCCAGATGAATTTAGGAAATTGAAAAATTAGATAGTATGATAAAAGGTACAAAACTATACAGTATACTTGGTAACAAATGTCCACGGTGCCATGAAGGTGATTTTTTTATCACCAAAAATCCATACAACTTAAAAAAGTTTGATAAGATGTATGAAAGATGCACGGTTTGTAATGAAAAGTTTGATAAAGAACCGGGATTTTTCTACGGGGCAATGTATGTTAATTATGCTTTAACTGTTGCATTGGGCGTTGGTTGGTTTATTTTAATTTATCTAATGTATGGGTTCGATCCAATGATATATGTGGTATCGTTTTCAATTGTACTTTTAATAACCATCCCTTGGATGTTCAGAACAGGAAGATTAGTTTGGATCAACTTTTTTGTTAAGTATAAAAAGGATTTTGTTAAATAAATTACAAAAAAGCACCACACAAAAACTAATAACTACCACTTGAAAGTAAATAGAACCACAATATCAGTAAATACCACCGTAGCAAATTAACAGTTGGCTATAACTTAGCTACTATATTTAAGTAAATAATACCATTGTTTAATTTAAAACTAACGCTATGCAAAATCACTTTCAAATATTAATAATTGGCGGCGGAAATGCTGGACTATCAGTTGCTTCACAGCTATTGATTAAAAATCCAAAACTAGAAATTGGTATTATTGAACCATCTGAAAAACATTATTACCAGCCCGCATGGACTTTAGTTGGTGGTGGAGTTTTTGATATAAATAAAACAGAAAGAGCAGAATCCTCAGTAATGCCGCAAGGTGTAAAATGGATAAAAGATAAAGTAAAAGCATTTTTTCCGGATGTTAATGCTGTGTTTCTTTCCCAAGACGATAAGGTAACTTATGACTATTTAATTGTTGCGCCAGGTATTCAGTTAAATTGGAATGAGGTAAAAGGATTAGAAGAGTCTATAGGGAAAAATGGAGTAACGTCAAATTACAGCTTTAAATATGCACCATATACTTTTGAATTGATTAAAAATTTAAAAAAGGGAAAAGCTATATTTCATAACCCACACACGCCTGTTAAGTGTGGTGGCGCACCGCATAAAATAATGTATTTGGCTGCTGATTATTTTAGAAAGAATGGTGTGTTGAATAATATTGATATACAATATTGGAGTGGCGGACCAAAATTATTTGCTGTACCTAACTATGAAAAAACATTATTAGAGGTAGTAAAGAGAGGAAATATAAAGCTAAACTTTTTACAGAAACTTGTTGAGATAGATGGTGAAAACAAACGCGCCAAGTTTGTTGGCTTTGGAGAGCAAAATAAAGATATTGAAACTTGGGTAGATTATGATATGATACACGTAACCCCACCACAGTCTTCACCTGATTTTATAAAATCAAGTCCATTGGCAAATGCTGCCGGATGGGTAGATGTAGACAAATATACATTACAACATCCTAAGTTTAAGAATATATTTACGTTAGGAGACGCATCCGGATTGCCAACTTCTAAAACGGGTGCTGCTATAAGAAAACAAGCTCCTGTACTTGTAGAAAATTTACTATCGGCAATTGAAGGTAAAGCAATTAGCGCTAAGTATACGGGATATACTTCTTGCCCATTGGTAACCGGATACGGAAAGCTTGTATTGGCAGAGTTTGATTATGAAAATAAGCCAATGGAAACTTTTCCTTTTGATCAAAGTAAAGAGCGATGGAGCATGTATCAACTTAAAAGTAAAGTGTTACCATGGTTGTATTGGAATAAGATATTAACCGGAAAAGCATAAGAAGATGAATGCTCAACTAATACTATCAAGGCGGGGTAACAAGAATGTATATTCCATTAAACCTAACAATACTGTGTATGAAGCCATGAAAATTATGGGGACAAATAATATTGGATCACTTTTGGTACACGATGAAAATGAAATATTAGTTGGCTTTTTATCAGAGAGGGATTATTCTACAAAAGTTGTTGTATTTAACAAAAGAGCAATTGAAACAAAAGTGCAAGAAATAATGACCCCAATTAATGATCTCACTTCAGTGGCTTCTGATACTTCTGTTGAAAATTGTTTAACTTTAATGGCACAAAAAAAGGTTAGGCATTTAGTTATAATAAATAATAATCAGGCTACAGGTATAATTTCAATTGTCGATATCCTTAACGGAATTGTTTCTATAAAAAACGAAACTACAAACTACTTTATGTCTTATATCCACTCCAATCCAAATAACTGATACTAAAACTAGTTTTTAAATTTCGATTTTCTCCTTCTTTTTCACGTTTAGCATTTCTTTCGGAATTGAACTTAAAATTTCGCTCTTTAGTGAATTAATAATTGCCCCTTTTAAGAAATGCCTGTATGTGACAATACTCACCTCTCTTGCAGGTTCAGGAGCCTTAAATGGATAAATATTTTTAAGTTGCTCCTTTGTTAAATTACCTAATACCATTTCGGGTAAAATAGTAATGCCGTTATTGCTTTCAGTCATTCTAATTAGAGTTTCAATGCTTCCGGCTTCGTACTGCAAATTACTATGTTCTTTAGTTTTTTTTCTAAGCTCGCACAAATTTACGATTTGACTTCTTAAACAATGCCCCTCTTCAAGTAACCATAACTTATTTACATCAATATCTTTTGGTAGTAAATATTTTTTGTTTTTATATTTAGCTTGCCCAGGGGTGTAAGCTATAAATTTTTCATAATATATGGGTGTCTCTAATAATTGGGTGTTATTAAGAGGAGTTGCTAATATAGCAACATCAATTTCTTGGTTAATCAATTTCTCGATCAACTGTTCAGTAGTAAATTCATTTATTTTAATTGAAACCTTCGGGTATTTTAATAGAAATCTATTTAAAAAAAACGGCAATAGATATGGCGCTACAGTTGGAATTACACCTAGCCTAAGATCACCTGCAATCTCTCCCCTTTCGTTGCTAATTATTTCATTAACTCTCTTGGTCTCCATTAATACTACTTTTGCTTGACTAATAATTTTAGCCCCTAACTCAGTTGGAACGACTGGCTGCTTACTTCTGTCAAAAATAACTATGTCGAGCTCTTCTTCCAGTTTTTTAATCATCATACTTAGCGTTGCCTGTGTTACAAAACAGGTTTCTGAAGCTTTTACAAAATGGCGATGTGTATCAACAGACACTATGTATTCTAATTGTTGTAAATTCATCTAATAGATTATATCTATGCAAATATAGAAAATATCAGTTTGATTTATGTAGTAAACTACCGTTAATTTGTGAAGAATATCGGAAATCAAGAGTTAACCTTTTTACAAAATAAATAACATGAAAAAAAAGTATGTTTTACCCAGTTTGTTAATTGCACTGATGAGCGCATTTAACGGTAATTTAAAATCACAAAATATGGAAACAAGCGGAAAATGCCCTTTTGGTCATGGAGACACAAAGGCGACAGAAAAAACAAACGAAACAGCTAAAGTTAATACAGCAGGCACCAAAAATAGTGATTGGTGGCCAAATCAGCTGAATCTTAAAGTACTTCGTCAGAAGTCGGATTTATCAAATCCAATGGATAAAGATTTTAATTACTCTAAAGAGTTTATGAGTTTAGATCTTTTTGCAATTAAAAAAGACATAAAGGATTTATTAACTAAATCAGAAGATTGGTGGCCTGCTGATTTCGGAAATTATGGCCCGCTATTTATACGAATGGCTTGGCATAGTGCCGGCACTTATAGAACAGGTGACGGAAGAGGTGGCGCGCGTGCCGGACAACAACGTTTCGCACCGCTTAACAGTTGGCCGGATAATGCAAATCTTGATAAAGCAAGAAGATTACTATGGCCAATAAAACAAAAATACGGTAAGAAAATATCGTGGGCAGATTTAATGATTTTAACAGGTAATGTGGCCTTAGAGTCCATGGGTTTTAAAACAATCGGATTTGCAGGCGGACGAGAAGATGTATGGGAACCTGAAGAAAATGTGTATTGGGGAAATGAAAAAAAGTGGTTGGAAGATAAGCGTTATAGTGTCGATAGAAAACTGGAAAACCCTTTAGCGGCTGTTCAAATGGGATTGATTTATGTTAATCCTGAAGGCCCTAACGGAAACCCTGATCCTGTTTTAGCAGCAAAAGATATCAGGGAAACATTTGCCCGAATGGGAATGAATGATGAGGAAACCGTTGCATTAATTGCGGGTGGACATACTTTTGGAAAAACACACGGGGCTGGTGATGCGGCATTAGTGGGGCATGAACCTGAAGCGGCAACTATTGAAGAGCAAGGTTTGGGTTGGAAAAGCACTTACAAAATCGGAAAAGGTAAAGATGCTATAACATCGGGTTTAGAGGTAACCTGGACACCAACACCAACACAATGGGGATATGGTTTTTTTAAAATGTTATTCGAGAACGAATGGGAGTTAACTAAAAGTCCTGCGGGCGCTCACCAATGGGTAGCTAAAAACGGTAAATCAATTATACCGGATGCTTTTGATTCAACTACATATCATAAGGCAACAATGCTAACCACAGATTTATCATTAAGATTTGACCCTGAATATGAAAAAATATCAAAACGCTTTTATGAAAACCCTGAGCAGTTTGCAACTGCATTTGCGAAGGCTTGGTTTAAACTAACGCATCGCGATATGGGGCCACGCAGTTTATATATAGGTGCTGAAGTTCCAAAGGAAGAGTTTGTATGGCAAGATCCTATTCCGACGCTTAATCACGATCTTGTGAATACAGCAGATATCGAAAAACTAAAAGGAGAAATTTTAAAATCAGGTTTAACTATGAGTGAATTGGTTTCAACTGCGTGGGCTTCCGCTTCAACATTCAGAGGAACTGATAAAAGAGGTGGAGCAAACGGTGCGAGAATAATGCTCGCTCCTCAAAAAGATTGGAAGGTTAACAATCCTGTTCAGTTAACTAAAGTTTTAAATGCATTAGAAAAAATACAGAAAGATTTTAATGCAAAAGCTGGGAAGAAAAAAATATCTATGGCTGATATGATTGTTTTAGCCGGAAATGTTGGTGTAGAAAAGGCGTTGCAAAATGGCGGCTATAAGATAACCGTGCCTTTTACGGCCGGGCGCATGGATGCTTTGCAAGAACAAACCGATGTACAAGGGATAGCTGTACTTGAGCCAATGGCAGATGGTTTTCGTAACTACTTAAAAACAGCATATACTGTTTCAACAGAAGAACTATTGATTGATAAAGCTCAATTACTCACATTAACTGCTCCTGAATTGACAGTATTAATGGGAGGTTTAAAAGTGTTAAACATCAATTACGATAATTCAACAAAAGGCGTACTGACTGAAAAAAAGGATTTGTTAAGCAATGACTATTTTATAAATCTTTTGGATATGAATACAGTTTGGAAAGCAACCTCTGAAACAAAAGAAAATTTTGAAGGCACAGACAGAAAAACAGGAAAACTAAAGTGGACAGCCACAAGAGCTGATTTGATATTTGGTTCAAACTCTGAATTGAGAGCACTTGCAGAAGTATATGCAAGTACTGATGCTAAAGAAAAATTTGCGAAGGATTTTGTTACCGCTTGGACGAAGGTAATGAATCTCGATAGATTTGACATAACTAAATAAAACTGTTAAGTAACCAATGTTACTAACCAACAATATATAATACCATAATTTTATAACCAATTATTAATTAAATCAATAACAATGGAAACACAAATTTCAACAATGCCTCGAATAGGTGATACCGCTCCTGATTTTGAAGCAATAACAACAACCGGTAAAATAAAACTATCTGAATTTGCTAAAGATAAATGGATAATAATGTTTTCGCATCCTGCTGATTTTACTCCCGTTTGCACAACAGAAATGGCGGGATTTGCAAATGAGAAAGACTTTTGGGCAAAACACAATACGCAGCTCTTAGGCTTGAGTATTGATAGTATTCATGCACACATTGCTTGGATTAATGCAGTAAACGAGAAAACAAAAGTACTTTTTGATTTTCCAATCATTGCCGATTTAGACATGAGTGTGGCAAAACTATATGGCATGTTACAGCCTGGCGAAAGTGAAACCGCAGCAGTAAGAGCCGTTTTCTTTATTGATCCTTCAAAGAAAATTCGTTTAGTAATGTATTATCCTTTAAATGTTGGGAGAAATATGGAAGAAATAAAACGTAGCTTATTGGCGCTTCAAACATCGGATGAGCATAAAGTAGCTATGCCATTAAATTGGATGCCCGGAGATAAAGTAATCATCCCTGCCCCAAAAACTATAGAGGCCCTTGCTGAACGTAAGGCTAGTAATTTAGAAATGGTAGATTGGTATTTAGCTAAAAAATCGTTGTAACCCTTATGCCTGATTGCTTTTGATTTGATATTGTAAATAAAAATGAATACACTACGCTTCATAGCCTTATCCCATAAGTACGTTTCGACAGAGGAGAGATCTGCATTTTCAATGGATAAAGATATTTCAAATCAGTTTTCAAAAATACTTGTTGCCAAATATCCGGACATTAAAGGCCTTTTAATTCTAAACACTTGTAATCGCGTCGAAATGTACATTGAATCTAAGGTGACACTGGCAAGTGAAGTGTTTGGTGTACTGGCATCTTTTTTAAACACTACACCACCAAGCGGCGTAGTGTTTTCAGATGACACTTTCAAATCCAGTAAAAGACTGTTAGAGGTTGCGAGTGGATTGGATTCATCTTTAATTGGTGATAAACAAATTTTCTCCCAAATAAAAACTGCGTTTTTGAATAGCTTGGCAATAAATATGCAGGGTAGTTTACTTGAAAGAACTTTTCAGTCGGTAAACCAATTACATAAGAAAATCATTAATACGACACAATTTTATACAAATACAAATTCATATGGTTACCTGAGTTTAAAAGTTGCAAAAGAATTTTCTCTCCAAACTGGTTCTAAAAATAAAATATTACTCTTAGGCGCAGGAGAAATGATCAGAGAAGTAGCTAGTTATACTAATAAATTTGATTTTAATAAAATTGTTATAGCAAACAGGACATTAAATCGTGCAGAAGATTTGGCAAATAAATATAAGTTAGATGTAATAGATTATCAATACGCTTTAAGTTCCTTAGATGAATATGATGTGGTGATTACGGCAGTTAGTCATCAAAAGCATATTATTGATCCATCCATTGTTTCTCAACACAGAAAACAATTATTTATTGATTTAGGGTTACCATCAAATGTTACTTCGAACGTGACAGAAAACAGATTGAAAACGTTATTAGACTTACAATACTTTAATACTGTTTTTAATAAAAACAAAACCCTTGCAATGAATGACCGTGAAAAGGTAACTACGCTTATGAATTTTCATCATAATCAATTTATTGAATGGCATTCTCAGTATTCGAGTAGGTTAACATCAATAATATGAAACAATCTACCTATAAAAACAAATGTATGTACAAAAGGCTACCAATTTAGTAGCCTTTTTTGCATTTAAAAACCTGACTAAGATCATATTCTATCAGTAACAAAAGTAGCATAGTAAAAGCAGCTTTCAACAGAACTTTACTGTGTAAAATATTAAAACATAAACATTATGAAAGTAGAACAAATTTACACCGGATGCATTGCTCATGCAGCATATTACATCGAAAACAATGGAGAAGCAGCAATTTTTGATCCATTAAGAGAAGTTCAGCCATACATTGATAGAGCCAATAAGGATAAGGCAAAAATTAAATACGTTTTTGAAACGCATTTTCATGCCGATTTTGTGAGCGGACATCTTGATCTTGTTAAAAATGCAGGGGCTGAAATAGTTTTTGGGCCAACAGCAAAACCTTCCTATAAGGCAACAATTGCTGAGGATAATCAAATTTTTAAGGTTGGTAATTATAGTGTTAAAGTGATTCACACACCGGGGCACACAATGGAAAGTACAACTTATTTACTTATTGACGAAAATGGAAAAGAGCATGGAATTATTACCGGTGATACTTTATTTATTGGTGATGTAGGTCGCCCTGATTTAGCACAACATGTAATTGCAGATTTAACCCAAGAAAAACTGGCTGGACTCCTATTTGATTCACTACGCAATAAAATAATGCCTTTAAACGATGAATTAATTGTTTACCCGAATCATGGTGCAGGAAGCGCTTGTGGTAAAAATATGAGCAAAGAAACAACGGATACACTAGGTCATCAAAAACAAGTTAATTATGCGTTAAATCTCAAATTATCTAAAGAGGAATTTATTAAGGAAATCTTATCGGGTTTAATGCCTCCTCCCGGATATTTTCCTCAAAACGTGCTATTAAACATTAAAGGATATGAAAGTTTTGATACAGTAAAGCAAAAAGGAACTCGCGCACTATCAGTAACGGAATTTGAGGCAGCTGCTAATGAAACTGATGCTTTAGTAATTGACACAAGAGATGCTCAGCTATTTGCAAAAGGCTTTATTCCAAATTCAATTAATATTGGTATCGATGGTAATTTTGCAACATGGGTCGGAACATTAATACCAAGCGTAAAGCAAGAATTATTAATTGTTGCCGATGAAGGGAAAGAAGAAGAGGTAATTACTCGCTTAGCTCGTGTAGGTTATGACAATGCTTTAGGGTATTTAAAAGGTGGCTTTAAGGCGTGGGAAGAAGTTGGCAAAGAGGTGGATGAAATAATTTCGATAACCGCCGAGGAATTAAGCGAAATTATGGATGAAGAACTTGTAACTATTTTAGATGTGCGCAAAGCCAGTGAGCATTATAGCGAACACATTATAGACTCTATAAATACTCCTTTAGATTCTATAAATGACAGTATGGCTACTATTGATAAACAAAAAACGTATTATGTGCATTGCGCCGGAGGATACCGCTCAATGGTCTTTATCTCAATACTAAGATCTCGCGGATATAGAAATCTAATTGATATAAAAGGTGGTTTTACCGAAATAAAAAAATCAAGTAAATTTAGAATTAGTGATTACGTTTGCCCCACAACTATGCTGTAAGCGAAATTTTACAGTAACAGAAAATGGATGGTTTATACCATCCATTTTTTGTTTTTTACAAATTTGAAGCTAATCCAACTTAGTATTCTAGTCAAGGCGATCAGATTTGTAAAAACTACCACAAAAGCCATTAATAGTTACATAAAACTGACAAATCTCATATGTAATTTTGAGTAAAAACAGTATGGCTTCAATTATTCAAAATACAACAAAATATAAAACGGACGATGTTTACGCATCGCAGGAGGAACATGAAGTACATCGAATTAAAGATGATTCATTTGTTAAAAGATACATTTTCAGTAGAGATCATAAAGTAATTTCAAAGCAATATTTAATTACGGCAATTGTTATTGCAGTAATTGCAATGTTAATGTCAATTGTTTTTAGGTTACAATTGGCGTGGCCTGGAGAAAAATTTGCTTTCATTAAAACAATGATGGGCGACAAATGGGGTAAGGATGGCATTTTAGACCCCAATGCGTATCTCACCCTTGTAACGATTCATGGAACGCTTATGATATTCTTCGTGCTTACAGCGGGTTTAAGTGGAACTTTTAGCAACCTACTTATCCCACTTCAGATTGGTGCTAGAGATATGGCATCAGGTTTTTTAAATATGCTATCCTTTTGGCTTTTCTTCTTAGCAAGCATAATTATGATTGGCTCTATGTTTGTTGAAGCCGGAGGTGCTTCCGCAGGTTGGACGGTTTATCCACCTTTAAGCGCCTTACCTCAAGCTATTCCTGGATCAGGTTTAGGTATGACACTTTGGTTAACAAGTATGGTTATTTTTATTGCTTCTACTCTATTAGGAGGTATAAATTATGTTGTAACAATAATCAATCTCCGGACAAAAGGTATGAAAATGACAAGAATGCCTTTAACTATGTGGGCGTTTCTAATTGCTGCTATTTTGGGCATTCTTTCATTTCCGGTGCTACTTGGCGCTGAGGCTTTACTTTTATTTGACCGTTCATTTGGAACCTCATTTTACCTCTCAGATATATTTATCGGTGGTAGGCCTCTGGATAATGCCGGAGGCAGCCCTGTACTTTACGAGCATTTGTTTTGGTTTCTTGGTCATCCTGAAGTTTATATCGTTTTTTTACCAGCGTTAGGAATTATTTCTGAGGTAATTGCAACCCAAGCCCGTAAACCTATTTTCGGTTATAAAGCAATGATAGGCTCCATTTTAGCTATTGGCTTTCTCTCATTCATTGTATGGGGTCATCACATGTTTATTACGGGGATGAATCCATTTTTAGGATCTGTATTCGTGTTTACAACCTTGTTAATTGCTATACCTTCTGCTGTAAAGGTTTTTAATTATATCACTACTTTATGGAAAGGAAACATTCATTTTTCTCCCGCAATGCTATTTTCCATTGGAGGTGTTTCGGCTATTATTACAGGAGGTATTACCGGAATAATTTTAGCGGATTCAACTTTAGATATAACCGTACATGATACATATTTTGTAGTAGCTCATTTTCATATCATCATGGGAGTATTTTCAATTTTTGGTATGCTGGCTGGGGTTTACCATTGGTTCCCAAAACTATTTGGTCGGATGATGAACAAAAAATTAGGATACCTTCATTTTTGGATAACATTTGTCTCTGCCTATGGCGTATTCTTTCCAATGCATTTTTTAGGAATGGCGGGTGTGCCAAGAAGATACTATACTAATTCAGCCTTTCCTATGTTCGATAATCTAATTGACATTAATGTTTTAATTACCTATTTTGCAATTATAGCTGCACTTGCGCAGGTGATATTTCTATTTAATTTTATTTACAGTTTATTTCGAGGTGAGAAAGCGCAACAAAACCCTTGGCGAGCAAATACACTTGAATGGACAACTCCGGTTGAACACTTGCACGGTAACTGGCCTGGGAAACTTCCAATAGTTCATCGTTGGCCCTATGACTATAGTAAGCCGGGCAAGGTTGAAGATTTTGTTTTGCAAACTGAACCAATGGAAGAAGGCGAAATAGATGAAAGCGATTCAAACTCTAAACATTAAATTGAATGAAAGAGCTCGACATTTATCAAGAGTTAAAAAGTGAAAAAGCAAAAAATGTTGACTTGCAACAGAGCCTGCTATTAAAAGAGGCGTATTCAATTATTAATGGGATTAAAAAAAAGGAACTTATCTCCATAGAAAATAATTCTTCCGGAGTGATTTTAGAAAAAAAAGTAAATCTAAAAGCAACAAGAATATTCTCAATTTCCGATATTAAAAATGTTTGTATAAATAGCAGATTACGCTTTTTACCAATAACCTACTATAAATCAACTCTGCCTTATGATGCACATGTTAAATGTTCTGCCTTCGAAATTGAAATGGGAGCGCCAGTTACTTTTAAAATCATAACCGAATCGCAAAACTTTAAAGCAGCACATCCCAATACTGAACATTTAATATTTGCTGATTTGGGGTGTGGAGAATTTTACTTCATTACCAAATGGGGCAATGGATATTCAAAATACAGAAAGTTAATAGTATTACCATTTAGAAGTATTGAGATTCATCTCCTTTCTATATTTTCACTTGCATTCCTTTTTGCTTTGACTATTCCAACAAAGTTTCTTAATACTGATCATCCTGTTGGCTACTTTTCAATGATACGTTTGGCCTTTTATTTTTGGTGTGTAATTTTTCTAACTGCCATATCAACTTACTATATAATTGGCATTAGAAAAAATCTAAATAGCGGAGAATGGAACAATTCTTCCTTTATGTAAAAAGCTGAATCCCAGTTTTAGAAGCGGTTTTAACCGCTTTTTTTGTTATGTAACATTTGTAACCGTTTAAACATGACATAGATCATACTTTTGTCTCAAGGATTTAATATTAGACTATGATAACAGCATTAAAACGACTACTAGGCATCACATCCGTTGATTTAGCTAAGCTAATCCAGGAGGGAGCAATCATTATTGATGTAAGAAGTAAGGGAGAATTTGCTTCAGGGCATGCTAAGGGCTCTGTTAACATTCCATTGGAGCAGATTGAAGCTAATGCTTCAAAACTTAAAAAGCATAGCCACATAATTACTTGTTGCCGAAGTGGTAACAGAAGCGGTATGGCAAAAAGAACTTTAGAGGCTAAAGGCTTAAGTAACGTAACCAACGGGGGTACTTGGCAAAATGTAAATCAATATCTATAACGTTATGGAAAAATTAAAAGTATTAATACCAACCGACTTTTCAGTACAAGCAGAATATGCTTATCTAATGGTTAAAAAATTAGAAGAAAAAATTGAAACTGAAATTCATTTCATTCATGTATTGGATGTTCCAGATACCGTTACTCTCGACAACAATGGCAAAGTTCAAACCTGCGGAGAAATAGATGTTAACCATATTATTTCACAGAAGGAAATTATTGATCGGAAACTAAATGATTTGAAAACTATATATGGCCAAAAAGTACAAACACACCTTGTATTTGGTAAAACCACCGATTCCATACTTGATTTCTCACAATCAAAAAAGTTTGATTTAATTGTAATGGGTACTAAAGGTGCTTGGGGCTTAAAGGAGAAATTATCAGGTTCAGAAACTCAAATCATCGCCCGAAAATCACCTATTCCGCTACTATCCTTAATGTGTGATAGATCAGATTTAGTAATCAAAAACATTTTACTGGTTCATGATTTCAAAAATCCGGCTGATGATAATTTGGTACTTCTTAAAAAATTAGTAACAGCTTTTGGTGCAAAGGTTCATCAATTGCAAATTGTATCCAAACAAACTGAAGAAGAAAAACAGAATCTATTAAACTTAATGGTGGCTCATGCTAAACAAAATGGAATTGAAACCTATGAAAACCATCTATTGAACGATTCTGATATTGAAAATGGAGTAATTCATTTTAATCAAATGCATGAGGTGGACATTGTGTGCATTGGCACACACGGTAAGGGAAGTTTTTTTCACGCAAGTGCTACCGAAAAACTAATTAATCATTTATTCAAACCAATTATTTCATTTCACTTAAAAAATTAATTATTCTATGTTAGATATTATTCAACAAACTTGGTCATGGTGGTTCTCAGGAGCTTTAATTGCAGCAATTATGTTCATGCTACTATTTTTTGGTCAATCATTTGGTTTTTCCGCTAATCTAAGAACAATTTGTTCAGCAGCTGGTTGCGGTAAATCCGTTAAATTTTTCGACTTTAATTGGAAAAGTCAGATCTGGAATTTAGTATTTTTAATTGGAGCCATCTTCGGTGGATTTATTGCAAATCAGTTCTTATCTGATGGTAATCCAATTGCGATCTCTGAAAGCACCATTTCTGATTTATCAAAATTAGGGATAGCCGCTCCAACTTCTGCACAACCTCCTGAATTATTCAGTTTAAATGCTGTACTAAGTCTAAAAGGGTTTTTAGTATTGGCTATTGGCGGGCTTTTAGTTGGCTTTGGCTCCCGTTATGGCGGAGGTTGTACCTCAGGTCATGCAATTAGTGGGCTTTCCGATTTGCAATTACCGTCTTTAATAGCAGTAATCGGTTTTTTTATTGGTGGTTTAGCAATGACTTTTTTAATAATGCCTTTAATATTTTAATTTATGAAGTTTATAAAATTTTTAGTGCTAGGCACATTGTTCGGAATTGTAATGGCAAAGTCAGAAGCCATGTCATGGTATAGGATACAGGAAATGTTTCGCTTTCAGGCGTTTCACATGTACGGAATTATTGGTGTTGCCGTTGTACTTGGCGTAATTGGAGTTGCGCTAATAAAAAAATACAACATTCGTGATTTTCACGGCAATCCAATAAAATTTCATCCCAAAGAAAAATCGATTGTTCGCTATTTAGCTGGCGGAATAATTTTTGGTTTAGGTTGGGCTTTAAGTGGTGCGTGCCCCGGCCCCATGGTTGTAAATATCGGATATGGTTTCTTTACAATGGCAATTGTTTTTTTCTTCGCGATTGTAGGTACATATTTATACGGATACTTTAAAGATAAATTACCTCATTAAAACGCAATATCATGGCAAACGAATATGATAAAAAGTTACTCGATGTAATAAGTAAACTAATAAACTTACTCATTTTTTTATTGGTTTTAGTAATTGTATTGGGAATACTATTGTATAATTATATGCCGGAGTACGTTCCAGCACCGGACATTGAAAGAGAAACATCGACTGTTTCTTCAGCACCATTAGATGAAAAAAAGGATGTGGATACAGTTAAATACTGGCAAGCACCTGATGTTGCAACTTTAGATAGTGATGCAAATAAAGATTTAATTCTATACGGTAAAGATCTAATAGCACATACAGCCGATTATTATGGCCCGAATGGTAAAATATTTAAATCCACTATTAATGGAATGAATTGTCAAAACTGCCATTTAGATGCGGGTACTAAAGTTTTTGGTAATAATTATTCGGCAGTGGCATCTACTTATCCAAAATTCAGGGCACGCTCAGGATCTATAGAGAACATTTACAAAAGGGTTAATGATTGTTTTGAGCGTAGTTTGAATGGAAAGGCTATTGATACAGCATCAAAAGAAATGCAAGGTATTGTAGCCTATATAAAATGGTTAGGTAAAGATGTCCCAAAGGGAAACGTTCCTGAAGGATCAGGACTTAAAAAAATGGCCTTCCTTGATAGAGCTGCAAGTCCCGAAAATGGAAAAAGCATTTATTCTCAGAAATGTGCTAGTTGTCATCAAACAGATGGTTTAGGGATTATGAATGGTGATAAAACAGCCTATACCTATCCTCCTTTGTGGGGTGACCATAGTTATAATAATGGAGCTGGATTATTTCGAATGTCAAATTTGGCTAAATACATAAAATACAATATGCCATTAGGCGCTAGTCATAACAGCCCCCAATTAACAGATGAGGAGGCTTGGGATATAGCTGCATTTGTAAATTCACAGCCAAGACCGAAGAAAAACATCAAAAAGGATTGGCCTAAAATAGAAGAGAAGCCTTTTGATCATCCCTTTGGCCCTTACAAAGATGGCTTTAGTGAAGAGCAGCACAAATACGGTCCATTTCAACCCATAAAAGACAAAATCGCATCATCAAAAAAGAAATAATAATGTTTAAATATATAATCCTAATTAGTAGTTTTTTAACTTCTGTAATTTCATTTGCACAAGACCATAACGATCATCATATAGCTTTAAAGCCCAAAGAAAAAGACACGGTGTGTTTAAAAGATTGTTTAACAAAAGCACATTGGGAAGCTCACACAAGAACATTCGCAATGTCCACAATTAATGATGGTGAATTAAAAGACGATTATGCAATAGCTTCAGGCGCAGGCATTGGTCTATTAACAAAATCATTATATGGTTTTCAAGTTGGGGTTAGCGGTTTTTTTATGTATAATTTAAACTCATCAAATATACATGAAGCAGATAGCTTAACAGGTCAACCAAATAGATATGAAATTGGGTTATTTGATATAGAAGATCATACCAATAAACACGATTTAGATAGATTAGAAGAATTGTATTTAAAATACACCTTATCAAAAAGTTCTTTAACAGTTGGCAAAATAAATTTGAACACGCCTTTTCTAAATCCCCAAGACGGCAGAATGAGACCTACCGTTGAAGAGGGTGTTTGGCTTAGTGTAAAAGAATCAAGTAAAATTGGGTTTAATGGTGGTTGGATATGGGAGGTTTCACCTCGCTCTACAGTTAGTTGGTTTTCAATGGCAAATTCAATGGGGGTTTATCCTATGGGCGTAAATACGGATGGAACAAAAGCTGATTACAACGAGCATATTGAAGGTTGTACAGGAATGGCAATTGGAAATATTTACTTTAATCCAAATAAAAATATTAAAGTAAACCTCTGGAATTCGCTTTTAGAAAATGTAATGAATACCGCTTTAGTTGAGATTAATATAGAACAGCCAAAAGAAAAAATGAAATTTTATGAAAGCATCATGTACTTACATCAAGATGCAATTAACAACGGAGGTAATATAAATCAGGCAAAAACCTATATGCATAAAGGCGAACAATCCAACGTTATAAGTGCACAAATTGGTTTAAAAAATAAAAGAGTAAACACAAATTTAAACTACACACATATTACTGGAGATGGCAGATACTTAATGCCAAGAGAATGGGGTAAAGAAATATTCTATACGTTTTTAAATAGAGAAAGAAATGAAGGTTTTGGAAACGTACATTCCTTTATGACTAAAACAACACTAACATCTAAGAATAGTAAATTTACTACAACATTAGGATATGGATATTATTTACTACCGGATGTAAAAGATTATCGATTAAATAAGTATGGTATGCCATCCTACCATCAAATAAATTATTATGCCACTTACTCCTTCGATAAATTTTTTAAAGGTTTGGAATTAAGATTTTTAGCTGCTTATAAAATAAAGCAGGGCGAAACTTATAATACTCTAAAATACATATATAACAAAGTAAATATGGTTAACTTTAATCTAATATTAGATTTTAAAATTTAAACCCATACACCTATGAATGAATTAAAAGTAAAGCTAGGCTCAATCTTTGAAAAAGACTTGATTGATGAAATAATTGCAGAAGGTGAAATTCGTAGTATAAAGGAAGGCGAGCTTATAATGGATTATGGCAAACCAGTTAGATTCATGCCAATTATCATTAGTGGTACAATTAGAGTAATGCGTAAAGATGAAGAAGATAGAGAGATTATTTTATACTACTTGAGCAATAACGAAAGTTGTGCAATGGCTTATGCTTGTTGTATGGAAGCGAAAAAAAGCGAGGTGAGGGCAATTGCTGAAGATAATGTTGAAGTTATAATCATCCCTCATACAAAACTGGACGAATGGTTAGTTAAATACCCCAGTTGGAAAAGCTACATTTTTAGCAGCTTTACACAGCGATTTAATGAACTTCTAAAATCATTAGAGAGTATTGCTTTCCACAAATTGGATGAAAGACTAATTAAATATCTAAAAGCAAAAGCAAAAGTAACCGGAAAAAACTCAGTTCAACTCTCTCATAATCAAATTGCCGAAGAGATGGGAACAAGCAGAGTTGTAGTTTCAAGATTATTAAAACAACTTGAAAACGATAAGAAACTCATTTTATACAGAAATGAGATAAAATTATTAAGCACATTTTAGGTCATTTTATAAGTAAGCTTTTCTTTGCCTAAAAACAAAAACATACCCTGAAAGAAAGCCATTATACTAAAGGGGAATTAATTTATCCGTCAATTTGACGGATAACCGTCAAAAAATTGTTTTTAAGCGGGTTATTTTTAGCATATCTTTGTGCAGGAGACTTCGACATTTAGACCCTCCGCCTGACACTAAAAAATAACAAAACGAAAAATGAAAGTTTGCAAAACAATACTCGAAACAATTGGCAACACGCCAATGGTAAAAATAAATAAGATCACTAAAGACCTGCCTTGCGATGTATACGCAAAAGTAGAGACCTTTAATCCCGGTAACTCTATTAAAGACCGGATGGCCATCAAAATGATAGAAGACGCTGAAAAAGACGGACGTTTAAAACCGGGAGGAACAATTATTGAAGGCACCAGCGGTAACACCGGTATGGGTTTGGCTATTGGCGCGGTAATTAAAGGTTACAAATGTATTTTTACTACTACCGATAAACAAAGTAAAGAAAAAGTAGATGCCCTGCGCGCTTTTGGTGCAGAGGTAATTGTTTGCCCTACAGATGTAGAGCCGGAAGATCCGCGTTCGTATTATTCAGTGTCATCGCGTTTGGTAAATGAGATCCCTAATGCCTGGAAACCTAACCAATACGATAACTTAAGCAACTCGCAGGCGCATTACGAACAAACCGGGCCTGAGATTTGGGATCAAACAGACGGAAAAATTACGCACTTAGTAGTTGGTGTTGGTACAGGCGGTACTATTTGCGGTACAGGAAAATATTTAAAAGAAAAAAATCCGAATATTAAAATTTTGGGAATTGACACTTACGGTTCGGTATTTAAAAAATACAAAGAGACGGGAATTTTTGATAAGAACGAAATTTACCCTTACATCACCGAAGGTATTGGCGAAGATTTTTTACCGGCCAATGTTGATTTTAACATCATTGATCATTTTGAAAAAGTAACCGATAAAGACGCGGCTGTTATGACGCGCCGCATACCAAAAGAAGAAGGTATTTTTGTAGGTAACAGCGCGGGCTCTGCTATGGCAGGCTTAATGCAGATGAAGCATATGTTTAAAAAAGGTGATGTGGTAGTGGTTATTTATCACGATCACGGTACACGTTACATGGGCAAAATGTTTAACGATGACTGGATGCGCGACCGCCACTTTTTAGAAGTAACAAAACCAAAAGCCATTGATCTTATTGCCAACCATAAAAATCAAAAACTATTAACGGTAGATGCCAACGCCACCGTGCAATCAGCTTTAGAAACACTGAGCAAATTCTCTATCTCTCAAATACCGGTAACAGAAAATGGCGAATATGTTGGTTCATTAAACGACAATTACATCTTCAGCAAATTAATGGAGAATAACGATGTAAAAACTTACACCGTTAAAAGCTTAATGCAGGCACCCTTCCCAATTGTTGGAGAAAAAGCACCTATTGAAGAAGTAAGTAAATTAATTACCAAAGATAATAACGCTGTTTTATTACGTGACCTTGGCGGCAACATGCACATTATTACCAAGCACGATATTATTGAAGCGGTAGCGAAGATGGGGAATTAACGACTAGCGGATATACAGCAGCATTGTTGTATACCCGCTATTTTATAGCGCTTATACATTAGTTAGGCTGCATTAGGCGGGGCCCCTGCGTGTGCGGTCGCGTTTTACCAGGACAAATAAACGCCGAGATTTTATATCACTTTTGATTTAAGCTTTTAGTCTTTATAATTTTGTAAGAGCTTCAAGTTGTTCGACCGATGTC
>JAEUTP010000022.1 GCA_016787705.1 Bacteroidia bacterium
GCATCGTTAACTCCATCTCCCGTCATCCCAACAATATTTTTTCTTTCCTGAAAAACTGTAACAAGGTCTAATTTTTGTTTAGGGCTAACCCTTGCAAATACACTCGTTTCAATCCAATTGTTTTTTTCTTCATTTGTTAGCAAATCAAAATCATGCATTTCTTTTCCAATCATTACTTTAAATTCTTCATTATTGGCGATACCTAATTTCAAAGCAATATTTTTTGCGGTTGCAGGATGATCTCCTGTAATCATAACGATTTTAATCCCCGCTGTTTTACATTCTTTGATTGCATCAAATACTTCTGCTCTTGGAGGATCAATCATTCCATACAATCCAACAAATACAAGATTTTGAGAAAGGTCTTGAGCCTCTGATGCATTAGGTTTGAAAGCCCCTGCTATTACTCTTAACCCTGAAAATGCCAATTCTTCAGCTTTTTTTATCCAGTGATTACGGTTTTCGTTGTTCAGCTCAACAATACCATTTGAGTCTAAAATGTGTGAACATCGTTTTAAAAGTTCCTCTGACGCTCCTTTAGAATAAATTATTCTCTCTTTGGAATTCAAATGAAGCGTAGACATTATTTTTGTTTCGGATGAAAATGGTTCCTCTTTTATTTTCTGAAACTCTCTACGGTACTTTTCAATATCAATAGAGTTCTTTTCGGCAAATTTCAATAAACCTGTTTCTAATGGGTCACCTATTTCTTTGATTTCACCATTACTTTTTTGGAGTTCGGCTGTATTACACAAAACAGCGATACGGTTAATTAACTCCAGGGATTCGGTATTGTTTGCAGCGGTTACAATTGTACTAACTTCTATTTTGTTTTGTGTTAATGTTCCTGTTTTATCTGTGCAAATTACATTTGTCCCTCCAAGAGTTTCTACTGCCGACAGTTTTTTTACTATTACATTAAACTTAGCCATCTTTAACATTCCTTGTGCGAGTGCCATTGTTGCAACAATGGGTAGACCTTCAGGAATTGCAGCTACGGCAAGAGCAATTGAAGTCTCAAGCATTTCAATAAATTTCTGTCCATCTAATAATCCTGCAATAAAGATAATCACAACTAATCCAACAGTTATCCAAATTAGTTTTTTACTAAAGTCCTGTAGCTTTTTTTCTAATGGGGTTGAAGATTGATCTGCTGAATGAACCATGCTGGCAATTTTTCCAAGTTCTGTGTTCATTCCTGTTGAAGTAACAATCATATATCCGTTTCCCTTAGTAGAGAATGTACCCTTATATCCCATATTACATCTTTCTGCAAGAGTTGTATCAATCGGGATAGCATTAACTGATTTTTCTACTGGAAGAGATTCCCCGGTGAGAGCCGATTCATCAATTTGTACTTGAAATGACTTTATAATTCTTCCATCAGCCGGAATCATATCTCCTGCTTCGAAATAAACTATATCACCGGGAACAATTACTTCTGAATTTATTTCTTGTATCTGCCCATTCCTTAACACTTTACCGGGGACGGCTGAGAGTTTCTTAAGAGCATTCATCGATCTCTCAGCTTGAAATTCCATGTAGAAACCAATTATCGCATTAATAAGGATTACAATTAGGATCGCTATACCATCAAGCCATTCTTGGAAGTAAAAAGATAATCCCGCAGCAACAATTAATAGCCAAACAATCGGGCTTTTGAATTGACTGAAAAATATTATCCAAGCACTCTTGTTTTTTTCTGCCGATATTTTATTTGCACCGAATGATGTGAGACGGTTTTTTGCTTCTGCATGAGAAAGTCCTTTAACCGCATCAGATTGCAAATGATTTAAAACATCATCGACTTCTATAGAAAATGGTATAATATTTAATTTAATGCTTCCCATGATTAATTAAGCTGTTACACAATTTTTGACCTTCTTCCATTACTTTTCCAATTTTGATTTCATTCATTCCTAAATCACTCAATAATTTAGCATTGTTACATATTTCTTTACATAAAACAATTTTCATGTCGAGCAATTGTTGCTTTTCTGCACGGGTAAGTGTTGTTAAACAAGTGATAGGATATAAGCCGAATTCGTCTATTAAATCTTTGAGACTTCCTTTAACAGGATAATCCCATCCTAACAATTTTAAGCCACTACAATTACCATATTGAATTGCATCAGTAGTGAATTTTGTATTGGTAACAACCCAACCCTGATGAGTTCTATTTGCGTGTCCGGGAATTTTAATCCATTCAGCTTCTACATCTTTAAATCGTGATTGAATATATAGCGGTATTTTAACATCGCACACAGTTCCACGTTGATTATGATATTTGCATTCAATCATAAAGTGATGATGATCCGCAAGTGCTATCACATCTATTTCATGGTTTACACATTTGCCTTTAACAATTTGTCCTACTTGAACAGAGTATCCTTGATGGCTTAAAATTTCACCTACGAATTTTTCAAAAGGATAACCTGAAGGGCCTAATTCCATTATCCCTTGTTTTAATTGATATCGGGCAGCAAAAGGTTTCGTGCCGCTTTTAAGTAAATTGAAAGCAATTCTGTATATTTTCTTGGTTGAAATTCCCGGATACAATTGGGAAGTTATTTCAGAAAGAATTTGCTCCGTTTGGTTATCATCAGCACCCGATCTCATTAAGGATGCTTTTAATTTATCCTCATGAAAAGGTGCTTTTTCACCAGAAGCTTTAGTTACCAATATTTCTTTCTTTCTTTTCATTTATATTTCTTTAGCTATTTTTTCCATTACTAAGTGATTTTCACCAAAGCGACACAATGCATCACAATCTTTTCTTAAATCAGAGAATAAGATATATTTGATTTTAGTATTTAAATTTTTTATTGCCGGTCTGCACAGTTGAACGCATACATCCTTTTCTCTTTTATCGGGAACGATTAAATAAAATATCTCGTCTCCATCGGCAATTGAGTATGATAAATCAGTTAATCGAAGTATTCCAGAATAAATACTTGTGCTTTTTTCTACTTCAAAAGCGGCTAAAACATTGTTAGTTCCTTTTTCATACCATATCACATCTATTAATTTTATCGTGGATAGGGTATCATTGTCTGTTTGCATTTCAGGAAATTTTTGCAAGCATAAAAAAGAGAAATTATGCCCTTTAAATGATTTCGATTTATCATTCGTGGCAGTTATTACGTCATAACCAAGTGAGTTACCAATCTTTAATAAATGGTATTGCATTTCTGTATGTAGATCCTCGTCATCCTTTTCAAGTTTAACTTCTTCATGACGTTTAAGCATCAGCTTTTCAAGCTTGTTTCGTTCATCAGACGACAAATATTCATCAGTGCCTGTTATCAATTTTTGAGTGCCTACCTCGAACATTAAGCCTGCAATAGCACCTAAATCATTTGACAATTCAGATTTATGTTTATTATTTGTTTCAATAAGCGTTTCCCGAATTTTTAAGTATTCAGTCCATGACCCTAATTTTTTGTTATCCTTGAAAAGAGTATTGAACCCCTTAATGATTGCCGTGTTAAATGGAGGGATGATAGTTGGATGCAGAAAATAAAGGATGCTTGCCACAGCAGGGCCTAAACCTTTTATTTTTAATTCGTCAAGTTTTAATATTTCTTTTATAATCTGATCCTCATTCTTTGCGTTAATACAATTTTCTAAAAATTGTCCAAATGCAATTTTATTTTCTTGGTTTTCGTAAATATCAGGTATTCTCAATTTAGGTTTCCAATAAAATGGGTGTGCAACGCCAACAAACACTTGCTTTTGTTCTGCAATGCAAGATAGAACAAACTCAAGTGATGAGTCCTTAAAATCATTCGGAAAGGTTCCGGCTTTAATATCATCAATAACTTGAAGTACACCTCTTCTAATTGAACGAAAAGCTTTAAGTCGCTCGTCATTATTAATGAACCAAGTATTATAGACAGATTCGGTATCCGTTTTATATTGTAAGATGATATTTGAAAAACTGTCAGCCATTATTTCATTCCTTTATAAGAGTATGTTGAATTATAGAGTTTCCCTTTGCAGTTAATACTAATAAAAGCAGTAAATGGGTTTATAACATCTTTTATGTTGCAAAAAAGTTTATCAATATTATTATTAGTCAATTCGTAAGTTTCCTCCGCGCCATTTTTGTATTTAATATTTATTTTTCCAGTTGCGTCTTTAATATCAGCTTGCTTCATGTTCGACTTTAGTATATAAATACTCATGTTTTCATTTGAATTAGCTATTTCAAATACAATTTCAAGATGATATTTCCCGACATCTTTTACTTCCCCTCCATGTGGCGGATCAATTTTGTGAGCATGTTCAGCCTCACTCCCATGATTATGGGTCGAATGGTCGTGTTGCGCTAATGCTTGATAGCCGATGAATATTAAACTAAAAATTAATAGAGCTTTCATTATGTTTAATTTATCCACAGAGTGAAGAAAAAACTCCTGCTAAATTTGGAGTTTTATTCTTCAGTGTCTCTGTGGGGGTGGTACTTATTTTTTAATTATTAATTTCTTATTTATCATTCCTGATTTCGCTTGAATTGAAATGTTATAAACTCCGCTTGATAATTCTGTATTAATAAAGTCTTTGTTGCTACCGCTCATTTTGTTTTTATATGAATTCTCATAAACTGTCTTACCTAACATATCAATTATTTTAATTGATAAATCTTCAGACTGCCTTAAATAATATTGTATGTTAATTAATCCGTTTGACGGATTTGGAAAAACTTCAAATTGGCTAATGTTAGTTTCACTCTCCTCAATTCCAGTAATATTTGAACCAAGATTTATATGGTCTATGTATAAATTATTTCCACCATCTGTCACGTTAACAATTTTTATTCTTACGTTTGAATAAGTAGAGTACGTACTCAAACTAATATTTGCAGTTTTCCATATTGTTGTTGCATCAGGAATATAAGGAGTTGTTTGTGTTGGCCCTGTAACTAAATTTGTTCCTGTGCGATAAAAAACTTGTGTCCAGTTCACCCCACAATCTTTTGAAACCAAAACAATCAATTCATCGGAGTAACTTGGATCGGATTTAGCATAAGCCCATTTAAAAAACAAATAAGGAGTTATTGTATATGTGGTAAAGTCGAATGATGGTAGTAAGAGCGCATCTGATTGTCCGTAATTTGTATTAATTAAATTGTTGATTTTTGCAGCAGCAACTCCGGAATACATAACGGCAACAGTGTCTCTTTCCCAAGTAATACCACCATCAGGATTATCAATATTAATGCCATTAGATGGAAATGTAAAAGACTCGAATCCTTCGAAATATGGTAGTGCTTGACCTACAGGAGGTGTTGTTACTGTAATGTAATTTGTAAACTCTACATTATCTGCGCCAAGACCACCATACGCTACAAGTTTCACGGAATATGTGCCCAAAGCATTGTATGTAATTGTAGGATTGGTTGATGTTGATATCGCAGGTGTTCCACCGGGGAAATACCATTGATAAGATGTTGCACCATTGAGTGTTTTATTTGTGAATAGGATTTGATTATTGATACAAATAGTTTGTGAATTGGCAGTAAAGTCGGCAACAACATTACATGGGGCACTCACAAAACTACTGTCGCATCCAGTAAACACTAAGTTTGTGTCGTTCCAAATTAAAGCTCTAATAGTGTTTAATGTTGCGTGCATTCTTGTTTTTTGTCCCATTGTAAACATGTCCTTACAATTATCGTCCGAATAATCTAAATAGTTTTGAATCTGATCATTTACATCAGGGAAGTCTATTGAACAACTATTTATTGTTGGGCAACCGAAATTAGGATTTGCAGCGGGCGGTGTATCACATACATAATCGCCATCTGCACAAGTGTCAACACCACAACCTCCGTTAAAGGTATGGTACAATCCAAACCAATGACCAATTTCATGAGTAGTGGTTCTACCAATTGATGAAGCAGCAGTTCCAATTCTCCCAAAATAATTGTGTCTTACCACAATTCCATCCTCATCAGGTGGCCCTCCCGGAAATGAAGAATACCCTAAAATACCACTCGAACCGTTAATACTTTTAACTACGTACATATTTAAATAACGGGTATTATCCCAATAAGTCAATTGTTTTAACATTGACCGTTGATAGGTTTGATGATTTGAAAGAGTAGACTGAATGCGTACTATACCATTTGTACATTCACCATTCGGTGTTTTCTTTGCTAAACAAAATTCAATTTCTGTATCAACTCCATTTCCATCCCCATTTGTTCCAGTTATTTTTCTGAAATCCTCATTCAGGACATCGATTTGACTTTGAATCTGAGCATCACTAATGTTTTCCGTGCCTCCGTTATGAATAATATGTACAACAACAGGAATAACCTTAACAGGTGAAGTCATTGCTTTTTGATAAAGCTTACTTTTAGAAATTTCTTCTTTTATTATTTTTTCAGCTTCATTTACCTTCAATTGATTTTGCCTTTGATACTTATCAAAATAGCAAGGTTCAACATCAGATTGCCCAAATAAATTTGAACAAGTAGCAAGAATGGATAGAACTAAAATTGTCTTTTTCATTTATAAATAATTTTTAAAATCCTCAATACACATTAAACAAATATCATAGCATCTTTCAGTTTCAGGTTGAGATTTATATATCTCCAATAAATCCTCACAATTAGACCAAGCCTTTAAACAACAAATCAGAAGCGGTTTCTCAATCTCAGATTTTCTTTTGATAAATTCTGAGAGAAGAATGTTTAAATCCGCACAATCACGCATCAATGCCGCTCCTTTATCATGATTATTTATGATAAATACTGACTCGCATTGCAAGCAGCATTCCGTAAATAAATCTAATTCCTGTATTAACAAAATATTCAAATCTATAATTCATAATAATTGGTTCATATTTTTGCCTTGTATAAAGAAAGTGTGCCAAATATTGTTGAGAAATTCATTGTTGTTTTTACCTCATAAAATCCTGCATTCTCAATGTAATTTGGCAGTAATCCTTTAACATTATCATTGGTCGTCTTAAACCCGTCTAAAAACTGAACAAAATAAAAAAGTGTTCTCATTAAAAAATTGGATGCCTTTCCCCAATCTGCTATATGTAACTCACCATCAGATTTTAATACACGCTTTATTTCTTCAAGTGAATTTTTCTTTTGTTCACTATCTAAATGATGAAAAACTAAGCTTGTAATAACTCTATCAAAAGTTTTATCAGGATAAGGAAGTTTTATGCCATCATATTTAGTCAACTTAATTTTAGCATCCTGTTCATCAATTTTTTCTTTTGCAATTCCAAGTATTTTTTCGTCAACATCAACTCCCTCAATATAGCAATCAGGCTGCTGTTTACTCAGGAGTAGTGAGAGAGTAGCAGTTCCTACACCAAAATCCAATACTTTGTGGTTAGTTGCAATATTTGCTTGCTTAATTAGTTCAGACTTGAACTTTAACTCAGGCATAGTAAAAGCTACTACTGGATTGTAAATTTTAGTCAGCCAACTATATCTTAATGCAGGTATAAATTCCCTCTTTTCCATTATTATACAGTTTTAGATAAATAAATACTATGACCAAATAATTTCATTCCATGATAAATTGTTATCTGTAGTACATTGCTTTTTTTTAGTATTGCAGCGCAATCAGCACTATGTTTTTCCGTTGGCATAATAAAAGAACCATCATCATACTCTCCTTTGCTGAATTCTAAATCTTTCATTACTATTTTTCCAACTTCATCTTTTTTATCTGAATTTTTAACCCAAATTATTTTACCAAAATACTTTTCATTTTGTTTGTAAACAGAAATCTTCCGTTCTCCATCACTTGTAAGCCAAGTACCTAAAATATCATCAGATTTCGTTTGAGCAAACGCTGATGATGTTATAAATATTACAGTGAGAAAGAAAAGTTTTCTCAAAATAGAGTCCTTGCTTTTTAAAATACCTCGTTTCAATTCAAGTTTCATTTTTGTCATTGTTCTATGTTTTAAAGTTTCCACAAAGCACATCATTTATGAATAATTAAACTTGAATAATTAGGCTATCTTTTTTAATACTCTTGACGGAGCAATTCCGAACATTTCCATAAACACTCTACTTAAATGTGCAGAATCCGCAAAACCGGATTCATACGCTGCTTCGGTAAAGTTTAATTTGTTTGAAACTAAAACAATTGCCTTTTGTAAACGACACCATAAGACATACCTCCCAAATGGCAGTCCTATTTGTTCGGAAAACAAATGTCTGAATCTGTCTTCGGAAAGATTTACCTTATCCGAAACATAAGCAAGTGAAAGATTTTTTTCACTGATATAATTTTTTATTATTTCAATTGCATTTTTAATTCGCTGGTCGAATATTTGGTAATCCTCTTCATCGGCAATAGTAATGGATAAAACTCGTGCAATCTCATTTAGGTTTAAAAGAGTAATTGAGTCAGTATTGATTATTTTACCCGAAATGTTTGGAATAAAAACATCATCCTTGTCAAATAGTTGGTCGCTTATTTGGATACATCTTTTAAGCTCAGGCTCAATAAAGACAAACAGATAAACTCCATCTCCACCAATGAATTTATGGGGTACATTTGGTTGAATTCCAACAGAAGTTACATCAGAAAAGACTTTATCAGTTGTTTCAATAGAAAAAGTCCCTTCAATGCTAAATATAAATTCTAAAGCATGATGTTTATGAAGATCTGTTTCAAATCCTCTTCCTATGTAATAAGCTACTCCATTTTTTAAACCAAAATCAATCATTATAGTACAAATTAGTTTAACCAATTTTTATTAAACCACAGGATTACCGCCAACAAACTATGAAAAAAGTAATTTCACAATCACTAACAAAACGGTAACCTGTGGTTATTTCTCTATTTTCTATCATACTGGCAACATCCCGGTAATTCACCGTATGCCTTATCATCACCTTTATATTTTTTATTATCATATCCAACAGAAGCTATGTTTTTTTGGATTTGGTCAAGGCTGATTTTTTTGTCATCATATGAAACTGTGATGATTTTCGAATCAACGTTCCAGTCGGCTTTTGTAATTCCATCAACTTTAAGTGAACCTTCAATTGTTTCTTTGCACATTTCGCAATTTCCCCAAACTTTGAAAGTTGAAGTTGTTATACCGTTTACTACCTCAGTAGCAGTTTCGGTATTCTCAGTTTCTACTTTATTGTTAGAACATGATGCAAGCACTACAAGCAAAAAGCTTGCTGCTAATATTGTTTTTAGTTTCATTGGATTATTATTTTTTTGTTAATACTTGATTTATTGTTTCTACTGATTTTGACGAAATAAGTTCCTCTTGCCCAACTCATCGTATTTACGGTTACACTATTTGAAAATGAAGCACGAAAAATCTGTTTCCCAATTATGTCACAAACATTTATTTCTGCTACATCTACATTGTTCTTAAACTCCATTGTAAATGACTCAATTGTTGGATTGGGATATAGAATGATCTCATCTTGATTTATACTTTGTTCATTGATGCCGATAACCGATCCGCTGAATTGCAAGTTGTCCAGGTATATATAACTCCATTCTTTAGGACTACTTGAACTCGATGATAAAATTATTAATGCACTATCGGGAGCATCTCCACTTTGGTAATTCAAGTATGTGCTACCAACAAACCATGAGTGTGCCATTGCATTATAATAACTTGCTCCATAGGCAATGGTATCACGCAACAGAGTTGTTGTATCCCATTTCGTTAATAAAACTTTTACGCTCGATGAATCCGATGGATCGTATGGCATGTATTGGATGTTGTAATTCAAACTTTGAGGTCTATTTGCAAATGGATAACCTGATAATGGTTTATAGGTGCTTGTGTCTAATTTTCCTGAAACTGCAATTCCGGGAACAACTCCTCGTCCCGGAACAGATTTAGACATTAATATCAAATAACTACTACCGGGATTTCCCGGAGTTCCTTGATAGCAAGTATTTATTCCACTTGAAAAAGTAATTTGATTTAAATTATCCCAATTGGCAGGTGTAGAATACCCACTAATGGAATTCCAAGTTTCAAAACTGTTATTCGGAATTTGCCCAACAACAGTTTTAAAAACCAACGTTAATATATAAATCAAATAAAATCTCATTATTCTACGATTATCTTTTTAAAAGCTCTGTTTCCTTCTTGTTGAATTTCTATCACGTATAAGCCGCTTGCCCATTGTCCAATATCAATTGCTGTGTTTGCATCTTTAATAACAGTTTGATAAATCAGTTTTCCCATGCTGTTGTATGCTTTTACTTCAACAGGTTTTGGGCTTGCTAATTGTTCAATGTTTAAAAACAAAACTTCTTTTGCAGGATTTGGATAAATTTTAATACTTAAGTTATTTAAAGTAATTTCACTTACACTTGTTAGGTTTGGTTTAACAATAAACTGCCCCATCAT
>JAEUTP010000012.1 GCA_016787705.1 Bacteroidia bacterium
TATAGTACAAATGTATACAATTTTAAATAAAAGACAAAAATATCTTTTATTATTTTTTTAACCCTAAAATGAATCGAATCCTTTTTCTATAATCCTTTTTTACAGGATACCTTCTGTTTGGCGTGATATTGTTAAAAATTAATGCGACTAAAAATAAGATTAAAACACCTGTTAGTACTGGAGAAAGGACGTATATGTATCCCAATGCCTTTATTTTTTCACTGCCGATATTTGCGATTAAAGCTGTAGCTCCACCTGGCGGATGGAGCGTTTTTGTAATCTGCATAAAAACAATAGAAAGAGAAACGGCTAATGCAGAGGATAGCCACAATTCATTAGGTATTAACTTATGTACAGTAACACCGACAATTGCACAAACTAAATGACCGCCTATTAAATTACGTGGTTGGGCTAATGGGCTGTTTATAGCTCCGTAAATCAAAACAGAAGAAGCTCCGAATGACCCTATTAAAAATAAATTATCATTAAAAACAAAATATTTGCTGTTAATGAATCCTATAATACCAATTCCAAAAAATGCACCTAAAAAGGTAAAAAAATGTTCCTTTGTATCAATTAACGTTTCTTTATAAAAAACATATTTAACTTTTCTGTAACTTCTTTTTATTTTCTTGGTTGGCATAAACTTAATGTCTATTTATAAATCATTTTTGTAGAGACTGCAATTCTTTTCAATGAATTTACTTTTTGGCTAATTTAAAAAATAGAAAAAGATAATCACTAAAAATCCTTGTAAAATCATTGTACCATCTAAAATGCCATAATGATAATAATAAAGGCTACGTAACGTCTTATTATTAAGAAAAAACAGGGTGCTTAAAGCTGATAAAATTAAACCAGGTAAAATAAATGTAAGTTTATACATTGGATAATGAACTAAACAAATTATTGTAAATAATAGCAGAAAAATATTAGCTACAACTATTGACTTCTTTGGACCTATTAATATGGGAATTGTTTTTAATCCAGATACCCTATCGTCAGAAATATCTCTAATATCAAATGGAATAGTAATTGCAAATACGAATATAAACCTTTCAATTAACATTAGTAATAGATGGCCTTTATCATAAGTATTATTTGACTGAATTATAGGAAGTAATATTGTGACTACTGACCACACAAATGATATTAAAAATATTTTAAGAAAAGGAATTTCTCTCAATCTAAAAACATACTTTAATTTTTTTAAAAATGGTAAGGAATAAAAAATGGTTAATAAACCTATAGGTGCTAAAGCAATAAGGACTTTTTCTTTAGCAAGAAGTATTGAAACCAAAAAGCCTATAATTGAAAAGAATACAATGAAATAAAATCGCTTAGGATATTTTTTGATCCAAGAATGTCTATTATGGTTTAACGCATCCTTATTAGTTAAAACTAATATTAAACGATGTATGTTATATTCAAATAAAGTCGCAAAAAAAATAATAAACACGTAGGGATGCAACTGAGGTTTCATTCCTAGCTGAATTTTCGTTTCAATTGTCAAAAATGCAGCAGCAATAGATATATATAAATTCGAATAAATTAATGCCTGACAGATTCCAAGTATAAATCTCAATTTTTTAAATATTAGTTAGAGGAGTAAAAATACTATTTATTTAAAAATTGGTTCTTGATATTTATAGTAAATTGTTTTTGATTTATTATTACAAGATCTTTTGTATTCACTAAATAGTTGATCTTTTAAAAAGGTTTATATTAAAGTTAACTTACCATCACGGTCATATGTTTTGAATTCTCCGTCTTTGTAAACCATTTTAAAAATGACCTCTGCGCAAGTGTAAAAGACACCAATACCTCCAAGAATAGACCTGTTGGAGAAAAAACAATAGGAAAATATATTTATTTTGCATTGTTAGTTATCCTAACTATATTTGTGTCGACAATATTGTTTTCTTATTGCATCACTCTGACGAAAAAAGGAAGGTGAGTTACTTGGCTGACGAGTTTAATATGACCAAAGCAACAATCAGTGACACCGTTAAAACGCTTGAACAAAAACAACTCATCAAGAAGGAATACGAAACAAACGACACAAGAAGTTACATAATACATCTGACTAAAAAAGGAAATGACTTAGCCGAACAGACATCTTTATTTGCAAAACAAATACAAATTCCTATTGACAAACTTCACGCAACCGAAAAGGAAAATTTATTATTAAGTTTGTTAGACATCATACATCATTTGAACAAATCTGGAATTATCAATATACAACGAATGTGTTTTACTTGTCATTTTTACAAATCAAACAAAAACGGACAGGAACACTTTTGCGGACTTTTAAATACTAAACTTGCCGACACAGAATTACGAATTGACTGTGCAGAACATAAACAAAAACAAACTGTATGACAAGAACACCAGCATGTAAAAGCGGTTTGGTGTTATGGGGGCTGACGTGCTTCGTAGATACATTTGTGCAAGGTTCAGCATTTTTGCTTCGTATGGACATTAGTTCTAAAAATCTCCCACAACGCCAAGTCGCAAACCATTCAAGTTGTATACATCAGCACCCATAAGCCAAAAACTATTAGTGGATCGTATTTTTTTTCGTCCAAATAGAGCCGTTCTTAGTAGTTAATTTCACCAGACTCCCTTTTTTAACAAGTTCATTCAGTTGTTTTTCACTCTCTTCTCTTGGTGTTCCTGAAAGCTCTGAAAATTCTTTTGCCGTCAAAGAATTATACTTTGAAAAAAGTGTTTCCCAATTTTTGCTGTATTCACTTTTAGTAGATTTGGAATGAAGTTTTAAAACCGATGTTTCATAAAAGGCGTAAGGTTTTGAACCATACACAATTTCTTTATTACCGATATTATCTAAAAAGAAAATAGTTGGAAATCCTCTTACACCATATTCTCTTGCTAATTTCAAATCTTCCTCAAAAAGATTTTTTGCTTTGCCTTCGTAATCCTTTTTCAATTGCACAACATCTAATCCAACTTTCTTAGCAGCAACCTCTATATGTTCCCATTTTGCAATATTTTTCTTTTGCAGAAAAACCATTTCTCTAATTTCTCTTAAAAATAAAACAGCTTTCTCATTGTCCTGCATTTGCGCAGCTTTAAAAGCAATTGAAGGTGGATAAGATGAATGTAAAGGATCTTCCAACCATACATCCCCATCAATAGGCATATCGTAATAAACACTTACTTCATCCCAATGGTGAGCTACGTCAGAAGGTTTGCTTATACCACCGTTGTTGTAGTTCCAATCGGGTAACAATCCACCCATACGATATTCAATTTCTAGGTTGTTGCCATATTCTAATTTTAATTTTCTGAGTTGTGGTTCAATGCCCCAACAAGAAGAACAAATTGGGTCGGTAAAATAAATAACTTTAACAGGTTTTTCTATGCTTTGTGCGCCAATTTCTGTTTTTGCTGTGCTGTCAGGTATTCCACATATACCTTCTACAGGGTCACACATTAGCGGATTTTTATTTTCTTCCATTTTCTTATTTGTTTGAGCTTGGCAACCGAAGCTGCCAAGCATAGTTAATATGATGATTACTATTTGAATCGATTTCATTTTTGAAATAATTGTAGTGAAAAAGCAGTATTGGCAAACTCATCTAATCGGGTAATCAAGTCATTCTCTACTGTATAAACTTGTACCCATTTTTGTTCCAACACTTCACCATTGCTTTTTATTTTTTGTTTTTCGCTACCTAAAACTACCACGGTGTTTTGGTCAGCAACAAATTTTGCAATTTGAAAATCCAAAACATCAACGTTTGACATAATGTTTGTAATAAATTTCACTGCCCCATCTTTACCTTGATAGGTTCCATTGTAGGGGATACCGTCTGTACCATGATATACCCAAATTGTGTTTTCAGATAGGGTTTGTTTTAAGGCTTCCATATCGCCTTTGCCAAATGCTGTAAGCATTTTTTGCACTACATCAAGTGCTTTTGTTGTTTCTTGTATCATTTTATTTAAATTTTATTTGTTATTGATAGTACAAAATTACTGCATACCAAATGTATATTCGCTATGGGTTTCCTTTTTGAAAGTAGTTTCCTATTGGAAACTATCTAAGAGATTTGTAACTTTGCAAGACATATAAATTAATTCAAGTAGATGAAAAAACACGCTGAAATAAATGCTACACCGGTTTGTCAGGTAAGAATGCAAGCAATAAGTGATTCCATGAGTCTATTAGCAGGGAAATGGAAATTTCATATTCTTGGTACGCTCATTGAGGGTAGTAGATTGGGCTTTATGGATTTGTTGAGAGAAATAGACGGCATTGGTACAAAAATGCTTTCAAAAGAATTGCAAGATTTAGAAATGAATAATTTAATCAGCAGAACGGTAATGAACACAAAGCCAATCACCGTTGAATATTCAATAACTGCATATGGTAAAACTCTTTCACCTCTAATTGACGAGATGGCAAAGTGGGGAGTAAATTATAGAAAAGCTGTTTATGGTAAAAATAAAAAGTAAGTAATGTATTCAAAAGATTTTTTTTCTTATATCCCCTTCATTTATTATTGCATGATCTTTTGTATTCACTAAACAATTGATCTTTAAAAAAGGTTTGTGTTAAAATTAACTTACCATCACGGTCATACGTTTTGAATTCTCCGTCTTTTAAACCATTTCTAAAATGACCTCTGCACCATATTATGCCATTATCATGATAAGAAATGTATTCACCGTGGCGCTTTCCTTTCTGATAGCGCTCTTCGATCTCAATTAAACCATCAGAATTATATTCCTTCCATAAGCCTGATTTACACTTATAATTATCATATTGTCCCTCTGATATTAAAATACCTTTTGCCGAAAACTCCAAATGTTTAGCTTTCTCCATAAATATAAAGAATTTAATAGTCTTACCTTACAACTACAACTGCTTCATTATTACTAAATGTGAGGATCGGAACGTAGCTTCCGGAAACCATTTCCCTTGAGTTGCTTCTTTTTAATAGCCGCTCAACAAAACTCGGTTTGCTAGAAAACATAGCAATTATATCAGCATTTCTGCCATTAAGATATTGCTCAATGCCTCGCTTTACTTCAGAGTTTAAAATGTAAACGCAGTTTATTTTTTCATAACCAAAACTATCACGAAGATTTTTTGCCATTGCAGCTTCGTTGAATTTCGGTAAATTATTACTTTGACAAATATGAAGGACTGTAATCGAAGAATTTAATAACTTTACCAAGGATAAAACCACGGCAAATTCTTCAGATAATCTTTTCATGTCAGTCGCGTAAACGAAGTTCTTAAGTCCTTTGAAAGAAGCATATTCTGGTATAGTCAGCACAGGGATCGAATTATTATTACCTATTACAGCAGCTGCGTTACTTCCTAAAATATGTTTTTTTATACCACTGGCTCCTTTGGTGCTCATTACGATAAGATTGCACTTGTGGTTCACTGAAAAAGTATCAACTAATTCTTCAAAAAAAACACTGTTACTCTTTTCAATAAATAATTCAGGGTTAAAATCTCCAACAACTTCATCTCTTACTTGCTCTATAAAATCTAGGCATTCATTTTCACGCTTCATGGTAAGCATTTTAATAACTTCATCATTATCATTAAATCCAGAACGTATTTGAGATAGCTTATCAATATTAAGAACATTCATTACAATAAGCTTGCTGTTTAAAGCAACGCAAAGATTAGCGGCATATATTACTCCAACCTTTGAGAGTGGAGACAGATCTGTTAACGCAAGAATTTTCATAATATATATTTGTTTACTGCTTCATTAGAAAAAAGAATCCTTTTATCGATGCACCCATGATCCCTTCATCTTAAATTGACGTTAATGAAATCCTGGTAGTGATTTAAACTCATAAACCCCTAAATCTAAAGGTGGAATACTCATTACCGGAATTTTTGAATGATTCACAATTTGTTTAGCAAAAGCACCGAAAAGCAAACCGCTTAAGTGTGACTCTTCATCAGCCAAAACAACAATCAAATCAGCTTTTACCTTTTTGGAGTACTTCATCGATGCAAGAGACAAATTATCACCTTTTATTGTTTTTATTTCATAAACAACTTCAGCTTTTTGAATAGCTTTCTCTACTGAATCCAGTTTCACCTTAAATGTATTTGGGTTTACATATCCATCTTTATCTAGTAAGCCAAGTACATGAATTTTAGAAGCGTATTTCTTCGCAAGCGAAATAGCAGCATTTACCTTTTGTCTTGAATTGAATTTATTGTCAATAGGTAAAACAATATTAGAGAAACCCAATTTCTTCGCGTTTGTCTGAACTGTAATTACAGGACACGGACAAACCGTTACAATTTTATGTGCATTGCTTCCGATAAAGTATTCATTAAACCCACTTGCACCATGTGTACCCATTACTACAATGTCTATCTTGTTTTCTTTTACAGCATTTACAACTTCGTATGCCACCTTTCCTTTTATGCAAATTGTTTTAACGGTAATACCATGCTTTTTACGCAACATATTTGCGAGCTCAGTCAACTTATTGTTAGCGATTTTTTTAATGTCGGAAAAATCAGGCATTTCAATAACAGCGTCATAGATTCCAAATGTGGTTTTTGATAACTCAATAGCATGGAATAAGAAAAGATTTGCTTTACATAAGCGAGCCATAAATACGGCATGTTCAAGCGCCAATAATCCTGTTCGAGAGAAATCGGTAGGAATTAGAATGTTTTTAATCTGTATTTTTTTCATGTTTTTATTTTTAGGGTTAATATTTTTTACTGTGTCTTGATAGATAATGTTATTGAATAAGATTAATTCAAAAATTGATTCTGAGTTTCTTTTGGGATCATTGATTTAGATGTAAATATTATTACTTGAATTATTAATCCAATAATAATCAAAAGCGCCCAGTCAAATTGGCTCAATAAAGTTGAGAAATTAACTATTTTTTTTGAAGCCTTGTTCAATTCTTTTCCGGTTGATATTTGTATTGCGGCTAATTTATCTAATTGTTCTAAAGAGACATTGAGTGATTTATTTTGAAGAGTAAGTAAGCTGGCCTTTAAATCTTTATTATTGCTTAATAGATACTTGTATTCCAAATTCATCATAAGCAAAACGTTTTTTTTAAATTCTTGAAACTGAATCTCTTCGTTTTTTGTCAGGTTAGTTTTTTCATAATTATCTAAAAGAGTCAAAATAATGGCTCTATCCTGTTTAAAAAAATCATTAATATTTTTGACGTTTTGATTCGTTACGATAAGTTTTCTCTCATAAAAGATCTTTCCAAATTTGTAAATATAATCTTGAGCAAGCAATCTATCAGAGTACATTTCAGTGGACAAATCACCCATTTCATTAATATTCTTATTATAAGTGTATGAACTAAATGCAACAAGGAAAAATACAGCAATCATAAGAATTGTGATCCTACCTTTATGACGGATATTATACAAGATATTCATATTTTAATTGACAACTTTAAGAATAGTTAAGTACTTAATACCTGATTGCATTTTCCATGAAAATTTATCAGTTTCTTTGAACCCAATTAATGCGATACTTATTGGGGCTAAAATAGAAATTTTACGTTGTTCCAAGTCAGCTTCCGTCGGAAGCACGATTTGCATTCGGATAGGTTTTTTGAAAGAATCATCCATAAATTCAACTATAGAATTTAAGCTTACAATATTTTTTTTCAAGGCATTATCTTTTACAATTTCAGCTTTAGATAATTCTTCTCCTAATTGCCTTACTTCGGGAGATTTTTGTTTTTTGATCAATTCATAAAGCGTTTTATAAACTGATTCGGAAATAATTGGTTTCATATTATGATCATTAAGAATTATTAACCTTTAAAATTTTCATCTTTTTAATTCCGGAAGGCATTTTCCATACAAAATCGTCCGCTTCCTTAAAACCTATTAATGCGGTAGCTATGGGCGATAAAATGGAGATCTTTTTTTTAGTTAGATCAGCCTCTTCAGGCAATACAATTTGAAAGCGCATAGGCTTTTTTAATGATGAATTAATAAACTCTACAATCGAATATAAACTGACGATTTTTGAATCTAGAAAGTTATCCTTTACAACTTGTGCTTTTTCTAATTCATCATTTAATGGTTTCACTTCCAGTGTTTTCTTTCTTCTAACCAAATTGCGAAGAATTCTATAAACTGATTCGGAGATAATAGGTTTCAATAGTTTCATATTAATTTAATTTTTTACTTCGTTTGAGGTTTTAATGTATTTATTGCCGTCTGCTTTAATCAAATATTTGATCCTCTTTATAATGTCAATTTTACGTTGATGCTCTTTTGCCTTTTTATCTAATTGATTGACTATTTTTTTTATTTCTACATGCGTTCTCATGGTAATACTTGTTAGTTTTTCAGTAAATTATTTAACCGTGTTATTGCAAAAATTTTTTAAATATTAAGCATAAGCCAATATTTAAAAGAAAACTTTCTGCAATGTTTTGCTAAAAGAGTGTTAATCTTTTACCCGCTGAGTAAATTCAGCGGGGCCTAATTGATAAAGGCCTTATTATTCGAAGAAAAAATGAGCTTCCTCTTTCCAATAGCTTGAGAGAAAGATAAAGACTTTAATATGATATTAAGTTTGCTCATTTTGTTATAGCGTAAAAATACATCATTTCTTTTATCATATAAAGATTTTAACTTTTAATAACTATTGTAAATTAAATCTACTTACATTTTAGTACCTTTGATTTTCAGAATTTTATAATGAAGCTATCAGGGAAAAAAATATTCATATCAAGAAAACTATTGCCTGATAGTCCCTTCAATATCCTTTTGAAAGATCAGAATCATCAAGTCATTGATCAGTCGCTGATACAAATTACTCAAATAAGATTTTCTTATACACCACAAACAAAATGGATATTTTTTACTAGTAAAAATGCAATTGATTATTTTTTTGCTCAAAATCCGGATTTGCCAATGGCAGTAAAATTTGGTGTGATTAGCGATGCTTCGGCTAAACACCTTTTAAAATATGATATTACTGCTGATTTTATTGGAAAGGGTATAGATTTAGGTAATATTGCTAAAGAGTTTAGGGAAATTTTGCAAAACGATAGCGTTTTATTTCCACAAGCGATTGATTCTTATCAAACCATTCAAAAACAATTAGCCTTTACCAATACCTGTTATAATTTGTATGTATATAAAACCAACATCAAAACTGATTTTGATATACCGTACTCTGACATCTTAATTTTTACAAGCCCTTCAAATGTTACTTCATATTATAGTAAGTATGAGCCTGATCCAAGGCAAATAGTTATTGCAATGGGAACTACCACCAAATACAAATTGAATGGATATAAAGTAAGCAATGTGTTGATTCCTAATTCATTTGATGAAGAAGGGTTAGTTGATGTTTTAGTAAAAAATAGTTTTGTTTGAAATTCTCAAAAGCTAAAAAATGCAAATATTCACCGGTTTAAGTGTTAAATGTTAAAATAACAAATAGATTTGTATAAAATAAATAAAGTGAGTTCACAAAAAAATAGCATACAATGGTTATCATTTTCGATGATAGCTATTTTATTGATCTCATTTTCGATGATAGCTATTTACCCTTCATTATCGGTGACTAATAAGATCAGCATCGTTGAGTTAAATTCTGATCTTTCAAAGGAAATGGAACAATCTGATACTGAGAATGACTTAAATGAAGAGCCTGCTAATTTATTTTATTTTGAAATCTCAAAAGTGAATCTACAAAAGTCATCTTCTATACTAAAAAGATCACAAAATGTCTTTTTAATACCCCGTGTATTTTATGATATACACATATTACCCCCTGAATTCCTGATCGGATAAGCCTTTTATCCATTCTCTAATTTCTTAATTATAAATTTTACATAGGCTCACGCCTGTGCTATTTAATCATTTAATTATTGTGAAAACATTAAGCATTCTTGCATTAAGCCTTATTATACTAAGCTCTTGCAACTCAAATAAAGATCAAAAAGAGCAACAGGAATTATTTCCTGTTACAGCAGCTATTAAAATAGACACCTCTTCATATACTGAGTATGTCTCAGAGATACATGCTTTGCAAAATGTAGAAATACGTGCTCGGGTAAAAGGATATCTTGAGAAATTTCATATTGATGAAGGTATGTATGTAAAAGAAGGCCAGTTATTATTTACCATAAATAATAAAGAATACATCGAAGAGCTATCCAAAGCAAAAGCAATGTATAAGAGCGCAACTGCACAGGTAAGCGCTGCTGAGTTAGAGGTGAAGAATGTTTTACAGCTGGCTGATAAAAAGATCGTTTCTTCTACTGAAGTCGAAGTGGCAAAAAATAAACTTGAGTCACAAAAAGCAAACTTAGAAGAAGCTCTGGCGCATCAGGCGCATGCTAAACTAAAATTAGAAAATACGGAGATACGCGCACCTTTTAATGGCATCATTAATAGAATACCACACAAGATAGGAAGTTTGATCGACGAAGGAACGTTACTGACTTCAATATCAGAAAACGATGAGATCTACGCTTATTTTGATGTATCCGAAAAAGAGTATTTGAATTACGCGCGCAACATTAAAAATGATAGCGTTGAATCAAAGGTTGTAACCTTGATTTTAGCTGATGGTCATGAGCATAATTATAAAGGAAAAATTGAAACCATTGAAGGAGAAATAGACGAGAGTACCGGCAACATCGCTTTCAGAGCGCGATTTAAAAATCCGGATAAGATAATCAAGCATGGAGCGAGTGGTAAGATCCGCCTCAAGAAAAAATATGATCAAGCAATTGTGATCCCTCAAAAATCAACTTTTGAGATACAGGATAAGCTCTATGTATATGTAGTTAATAATAACAATACGCTCTCGGTAAGAAACATTGAATCCAAACATCGTCTGCCACATTTATTTATTGTGTCGAAAGGATTAAACGAAGGTGAAAAAATAATATACGAAGGGATACAAAATGTAAAGAATGGCATGACATTACGCCCTGATTTCATAAGTATGAAAACAATTATAAAACAACTGGGAAAGAAATAATATAACAATCATTAATCATGTTAAAGAAATTCATACAACGCCCGGTATTATCATTGGTTATATCCTTATTTATAACCTTACTTGGTGTATTGGCATTAAGTCAATTACCAATTACCCAATATCCGGATATAGCTCCGCCGGCAGTTGCGGTTACAACTAAATATACAGGAGCTAACGCAGAAGTTTCTGCAAAAGCAGTTGTGACTCCTTTAGAAAGGGCTATTAACGGTGTGCCCGGAATGGCATACATGACATCAGTTTCAGGTAACGATGGAACAAGCATTATCCAGGTTTATTTTAAAGTAGGAACAGATCCCGATCTTGCCGCGGTTAATGTGCAGAACAGGGTTGCCACGGTTTTAGATGAATTACCGGAGGAAGTAATTAAAGCCGGTGTTTCAACTGAAAAAGAGGTGAATAGTATGTTGATGTATTTGAATTTGGTTAGTAGTGATAGTACGCTTGATGAAAAATTCATTTACAATTTTGCTGATATAAATGTTCTTGCTGAATTAAAACGTATTGATGGTGTTGGTTTTGCCGATATTATGGGACAGAGGGAATATGCAATGCGTGTTTGGTTAAAACCACAACGTATGGATGCATACGAGATCTCGGCTGAAGAGATCATTCAGTCTTTACGGGCACAAAATGTTGAAGCAGCTCCGGGAAAAGTTGGAGAGAGTTCCGGCAAACACCCGCAGGCACTACAATATGTATTACGTTACACAGGTAAATTAACGCAGAAAGAACAGTACGAAAATATTGTCATCAAAGTTTCTGAAACAGGAGAGATGCTGCGATTGAAAGATGTAGCTGATATTGAATTTGGCTCACTGGATTATGATGTATTATCGAAAGAAAATGGAAAGCCTTCTGCTGCTATCATTTTAAAACAACGTCCGGGTTCAAATGCAAGTGAAGTAATTTCAAATATTAAAGAGCGATTAGAATTCCTTAAAGCATCTTCGTTTCCTCCGGGAATGGATTATACTATTAGCTATGACGTGTCGCGTTTCTTGGATGCATCTATTCATGAAGTGATCAAAACATTACTGGAAGCATTTTTATTGGTGGCATTAGTAGTGTTTTTGTTTTTACAGGATTGGCGATCTACTTTAATACCAGTTCTTGCTGTGCCTGTTTCTTTAATTGGAACATTTGCTTTTATGCAGTTGTTTGGTTTTTCAATTAATCTGTTAACACTTTTTGCTTTGGTACTGGCCATTGGTATTGTCGTCGATAATGCCATTGTAGTTGTAGAAGCCGTCCATGCAAAAATGGAAGAAAATCATTCTGATCCAAAAACAGCAACAATGCAAGCGATGGGTGAAATTGGCGGTGCGATTGTTGCGATCACATTAGTAATGTCAGCGGTATTTATTCCGGTTGCTTTTTTAGATGGACCTGTTGGTGTATTTTACAGACAGTTCTCTGTTACGATGGCTATCTCAATTGTTATATCAGGAATTAATGCGCTTACACTTACTCCTGCGCTTTGTGCTATCATGCTAAAAAATCATCACCAACATCCAAAACCTAAAAATTTGTTGAGCCGTTTTTTTGATGGATTTAACCGTTACTATGATTCTATAGCCTTAAAATATCGCAGGGTATTAAATTTAATTGTGAATAGAAGAGTTGTAACATTTGGAGCTCTTGTGATATTTTGTTTGGCAACATGGGGCGTTGGAAAAATTTTACCAACTGGTTTTATTCCAACTGAAGATCAAGGAACTATTTATGTGAACGTAACTACACCCGTTGGAGCTACTTTAGAACGTACTGAAAAAGTAATGGGCGAGATCGATGATGTTGCCAAAACTATTGAAGCAATTGAATCCATTTCAACATTGGCAGGGTTTAGTATGATGACAGATGGTTCAGGAGCCTCTTTCGGTATGAGTACAATAAGTTTAAAACCATGGAAAGACAGAAAGCAAACTGTTAATGACATTATTGCTGTTCTTCAGAAAAAAACCAAACACATTAAAGATGCGGAGATCCAATTCTTCCCTCCTCCGGCTGTTCCCGGTTTTGGTAACGCCAGCGGTTATGACTTAAGATTATTAGATAAAACAGGTTCAGGCAATTTGCAGGAAACGTATAAAGTGACTAAGGACTTTATGGAGGCAGTAGGAAAGAGAAAAGAAGTGAAAAGTATTTTCACAAGTTTCAATCCAACTTTCCCTCAGTATTTAATTCATATCGATCAGGATGTTGCTGCTAAAAAAGGGATCAGCGTAGATAATGCCATGAGTAACCTTCAAACATTAATGGGAAGTTATTACGCGACTAACTTTATCCGTTTCGGTCAAATGTATAAAGTAATGCTTCAGTCCGATCCAAAATTCAGGGCGCAACCGGAAGACATTTTAAAACTGCGTGTTAAGAATAAAAATGGGGAGATGGTGCCTTATTCCATATTCAGTAAGATCGAACGCGTGTATGGTCCTGAGCAATTGACGCGTTATAACATGTACATCTCAGCTATGTTGAACGGTGAGGCGGCTGATGGTTATAGTAGTGGCGATGCCATTAAAGCAATTGAAGAAGTTGCTAAAGAGAAATTACCTCGGGGATACTCCTACGAATGGTCGGGTATGACAAGAGAAGAGATCCTTTCAGGAAACCAGGTTGTTGTCATATTTGCTATCTGTTTGTTGTTTGTTTATTTGTTACTCTCAGCGCAATATGAAAGTTTCTTATTACCACTCCCTGTTATTTTATCATTGCCGGTTGGAATTTTTGGCTCGTTGTTTATACTATACATTCTTGGTTTAGAGAATAATATTTACGCACAAGTGGCGATGGTGATGCTCATTGGTTTGCTTGGCAAAAATGCCATTTTAATTATTGAGTTTGCTATTCTCAAGCAAAAAGAAGGGAGAACGGTATTAGAGGCTGCCATAGAAGGAGCAATTGCGCGTTTAAGGCCGATCTTAATGACTTCTTTCGCATTTATCGCTGGCTTGATCCCTTTGATGTTAGCATCAGGCGCAGGAGCAATCGGCAATAAAACTATTGGTTCGGCAGCAGCAGGTGGCATGTTATTCGGTACACTTTTCGGAGTGGTGATCATACCTGGTTTATATGTATTGTTTGCAAGTATTAGCGAGAGAAGGAAAAATTTTAAAGAAATAAAAAATGAGAACGAATAGTTTAATATACATATTGCTTTTTGCAGTCCTCTTATTCGGTTGTAAGACGGCTGAGCTCACAACTGAAAAAACAAAGAATGGTTTGCCTAAAAACTATATTGTAAACACAGATACTACAAGTGTGAGGATTCAAAAATGGAGGGAGCTTATTTTTGATGAAAAGTTAAGAGCTTTAATAGATAGTGCTCTCACTAACAATTTTGACTTGCAAATTGCTTTGCAAAAGGTAGAGATCTCAAAAGCAGGCATAAGGTTTGCGAAAGGTATTCGTTTACCGGAAGTAGGTGTTGTAGGTAGCGCTAGTCAAAGAAAATTTGGAGATTACACAATGGATGGAGTAGGAAATTATGATACACAATTCTCTCCGAACATCAATGATAAACAACAAATACCAAATCCCCTTCCTGATTATTATGTCGGTGTGCAAGCGTCATGGGAAATTGATCTGTGGGGTAAACTTAAGAATAAGAAAAAAGCAGCGGCAGCAAAATTTATTGCCAGTCAGCATGGAAGAGATCTGATCGTCACTAATCTGATCGCGGAGATTTCAACTACTTATTTCGAATTGTTGGCACTTGATAATGAACTTGAGATCCTCGAAAACAATATTCAATTACAGCAAGGTGCGCTTGATGTTGTGATCATACAAAAACAATCTGCTAAAGCGAATGAGTTAGCTGTTGAAATGATGAAGGCTCAATTGTTGAATTCAAAATCGATCTTAGTGGAAGTAAAGCAAAAATTAATAGAATGCGAAAGTAAATTAAATTTCTTAGTTGGCAGTTATCCTGGAAAGATAGTGAGAGACACATTAATGGATTCACAAAATGCTATTGCTGCTATTAATGCAGGAATACCTTCTGATATATTAGTTAATCGTCCTGATATCAGACAAGCTGAAATGGAATTAAAAGCTTCAAATGCAGATGTGAAGTCAGCAAAGGCAGCCTTTTATCCTACATTAAACATCAACTCTCTTTTAGGGTTACAGTCATTTAATGTGTTGCTATTATTAGAAGCGCCAGCATCCTTAGTTTACAATGCTGCCGGGTCACTTGCGGCACCTCTGTTAAACAGAAGAAAATTAAAGGCTGACCTAATGACAACTAAAGCTGAGCAAAAACAAGCTTACATAAACTATGAAAAAAATGTGGTGAATGGATTTGTTGAAGTATACAACTCATTAAATAACATTAAGAACACTAAAGAAATGTATGATACCAAGTCAGAGGAAGTAGAAATTCTGAAACAATCTATTTTTACATCCTCCGAATTATTTAAAGCAGGAAGAGCTAACTACATGGAGGTTATTCTCGCTCAAAAGAACGCATTACAATCACAATTGGAATTGGTTAATTACAAGAAGCGACAAAACACTTCGTTGATCAATCTTTATCGCTCTCTGGGTGGAGGATGGCAGTAAGGTTGAAGAAATTTGAAATGTGCAACAATTATTCTATATTTAAGTACTTAATGATCTATGGTTGCTGAAACTCTTATAGCGCTTTTTTCTTTAATTACTTTGGAAGTAATTTTGGGAATTGATAATATTATTTTTATTTCAATACTTGCAGATAAATTACCAGAAAGTCAAAGAGACAAGTTAAGATATTGGGGTATAGTTCTGGCAATGCTTATTAGGTTATGTCTTTTGGGAGTGATCTCCTGGATTCTAAAACTTGATTCCGAATTATTTAAAATGTTTGATATAAGCTTTTCTGGAAAGGGGCTAATACTGTTATTTGGGGGGCTTTTTCTTTTGTACAAAAGCACAAAAGAAATATTTTATAGTACCGAACATGAAAATCATCATGAATCTGATATAGTTAAAAAAAGCAGCTTTAGTAAGTTATTATCTGAAATAATTATTCTTGATCTGGTGTTTTCAATCGATTCCATTATTACTGCGGTAGGAATGGTAAAAGAACTTTGGATTATGTACACTGCCGTTGTTACAGCAGTATGCATAATGTTAATAGCCTCCAAGCCAATTAGTAAGTTTATTCAAAAGCATCCTTCTTTTAAAATATTAGCTCTTTGTTTTTTAATGATGATAGGTGTTTCTTTAATTGGTGAAGGCTTACACTTTGCTATTCCTAAAGGCTACATCTATTTTTCAATGGCTTTTGCGTTTATAGTTGATGTTATACAAATGAAAAAACTAAAAAAATAAAGTACTTTAAAATATGCAATATATTTAAATGCATTAGTATGACTAGTTTTGTTAAATAACATAATATTAACTGTTTGTGTATTGGTTCTAGTAACCAGTTTAGTAACTTTAACAATTAAATTAAACATTGTACAATAAAATGGAAATATTGAGCCAATACCACGAATCAATTGCAATCTTTATAGCTCGAACCTTTTTAGGATGCTTATTCTTTTTTCAAGGCTTTGACGCTGTTTTTAAAATTAAAATAAGAAATGTTATAGAAACGTTTCGACATGATTTTGCCAACAAAGGAATACCACGTTTTGTTACTGTCATAGGTTCGTGGTACACTAGCCTAACAGAATTGATTTGTGGCGCCATGCTTATACTTGGGTTGTTTCAATACCCCGCATTAATACTTTTAGGTCTTAATCTTCTAATGGTTGCTGTAGCTTTCGGGCTAAATACAGCTATGTGGGATACTAAGTATGTCCTTCCAAGATTGATACTTTTATTGTTTTTATTGATCGCTCCTCCTGCTTGGGACCAGTGGTCACTTGATGTGCTAATTTTTAACAAATTCTAAAAATAAATTGACATGAAAAAGATATTGGTACCGACTGATCTTTCGCCAAATTCCAAAACGGGTATTAAATTCGCAATACAATTTGCCAAACAAATTAAAGCGAAGTTGGTGTTCTTATATGTGGCGGATGTAATTAAGCCTACTTCGTGGTCTGAAGAGCGATTCAAAACGTACTCGAAAGAAATGGCTCAAAAACATGACGTTACTATTAAAAAATTCGTTTCGCAAGTTTGTAATGAAAAACAAATACTTAAAGACGCTGAGTATAAAATAGAGTTGAGTTACAATACACCAAAATCTATTATGGAGACGGCTCAGAATAAGAAGGTTTCGTTTATTTGTATGAGTACTCGTGGTGCCGGAAAAATAAAGAAACTATGGGGAACGAATGCTTCTGAAGTAATCACTAATTCACCTATCCCAGTGATAGTTATTCCGCAACGTTATACGGTAGCACCAATAAAAAGCATATTCTTTGCTTGCGACTTTGCGGCCTTAAACAAAGAAATGAAAATAGTTCAAGATTTAGCGAACAGCGTTAAGTCAAAACTTAAAGTGTTTCATTACGATTATTTATTACACGTTCCTGAAAATTTAAAAAAACTGGACAAGCAGGCGGATAAATTCCGCGCAAAAAGCACAAGTTTTGTTATTAAAAGGAAAGAGATGGAATTTTCGCTGGCTGAGCATCTTGCAGGTGACATTAAAAAAGACAAACCCAGTTTAGTTGTTTTATTTACTAAACAAAACCGTAATTGGTTTGATAGATTAATCTCCCCAAGCGAGGCATCGGAAATGTCCTTTCATTTAAAAGTACCTTTACTAACTTATAAAAAGATATAAATGAAACCTTTTTTTAAAAGGTAAATTAAAATTTATTTGATTCTACTACTACCTTCTTTTTAAAGAAAAAGAAAAGATAACCAAGCAAGCCTGCAACGCAAGAGCTCAACAAGATCATCATTTTTGAAGACTGAATTAATGCCTCATCGGTAAAGGCTAACTGCGTAATAAAAATAGACATTGTAAAGCCTATACCGGCAACACAACCCAATGCCAATACATCATACCAAGTAATGCCTTCGGGTAGTTTTACAATCTTTAATTCCGTAATCACAAAAAAGGAAAGCATTATTCCTAATGGTTTACCAATTAATAAGCCTAAACCAATACCAATAGAATGCAAACCGCTTAATCCGGAAATAAATTCGGTTTTAAATGGAATGGCTGTATTGGCAAGTGTAAACAAGGGTAGGACAATAAATGCAACTGGTAAATGTAAACAATGCTGTAATTTAATGGAGGGAGTGTTTGCTGCCCCTGTGCCAAATGGACATGCAAAGGCCAGTAGAACACCTGAAATAGTTGGGTGAATACCCGATTGCATCATAAAAAACCACATGGGAATGCCTAATACCAAGTATGGAATAAGACTGTGTACTTTAAATTTATTTAGCACCAATAAAAAAACAAAAATGCCAAGCGAAGCCATTAAAAAACCGTAATGAATGTTTGAACCATAAAACAAAGCGATGACTAGGATTGAACCTAAATCATCTATAATAGCAATTGCCGTTAAAAGTATTTTAATTGATACCGGAACTTTATTCCCTAATAAAGAAACTATTGCTAAAGCAAAAGCGATATCTGTACCCATTGGAATACCAAAACCATTAACGGTTGTAGCACCAAAGTTTATTGCCGCAAAAATTAATGGCGGGAAAAGCATACCACCAATAGCCCCAAAAATTGGCAATATGGCGTTTTTTATGGGGTGAAGCTCTCCTGCATACAATTCACGTTCTATTTCTAAACCAACCAATAAAAAAAAGATGGTCATTAAGCCATCGTTTATCCAATGCTCAATGCTATAGTGCAAATTAAAATTAAAAAAAGAAAAGCCTATTTTCTCGTGCCAAAAATGAATGTAGTTTTTTCCGAAGAATGAGTTGGCAAGAAGTAAAGAAATTATGGTACAAAAAATAAGCAACAAACCCGCATTTTTTTCGCTGCTTATAAAATCCTTAAATATGGCGGTAAGCGTGTTTTTCATTTCTATGTATTAAATTTATTTTAAATGGATTGCTTTTTAATTCCCCTCAACAATTTTTATTTCTTTTTGGGTTAAATTAATCATTTTTGAGGATTTTGCCCTTAAAGTTGTTAATTCCCCATAAAGCCTAAAGTGTTTAAGTAAGAGGGTGAGCCTTTTACCAAAATAGCTTTATATAGCAGTTGAAAGCACTTGTCGGCAGTTTCCGCCCAAATCGGTAAATCGAGTAAAACCCCTGCCGTTACTTTACGCTAAAATCGAAAAACTTTAGAAAAGATTATAAAACAAACGAAAAAGATGGCAATGAACGTCAAAAATGCGGAAAGCGTAAAATACACTTGTTGCACCTTTGTTTTTGCTAACGATAATCGCCAATACCGTTCAATAAGAACCAATAAGGTTCAATGCGTTCGGGAATCGGCAAACAGTAAAATACAGTATACGACCTTTGAATTTTTAAACATAAAATACAATAGCCATGAAAGAAACGAGAGAAGAAAAAACAGAACAAAAACAAACCGGAAACAAGACCGAACAAACTTTATCAGGAACGGATATTGAAAAAGGTGTTTGGGAAAAAGCAGCAGATACCATTGCCGGAGATAATAAATTAATGGGGTCGGTATTAAAACTTGTATTAAGTCCTATTACACTATTGATTGGTGTCGGTTTATTGATCTATGCCTTTATAAAATTAAAAGGGCAAAAAGAAGAAATAGAAAAATTGAAAGCAGAAAACCTCAAGCTAAAAGAAGACTACACGGAGCTTGAAGAAGAGCTTGAAAAAGTAAAGAAGAAATACAAGAAGATAAAAGTGTTATCGGAAACTGAAACTGAGAATCCCCATTTAGGAATCGGGATAAATGCAATCAGAGATGTTATACCAATAACGCAACCGGAGAAAAAGAAAACATATGAAACCGCTTATTTATAAAACGAAAGACATGGAAAATAAACTCATAGTAAAACGATATAAAATACCGGAAGATCTGCTGATGGATATTTTACGCATTTTGTTTGGTAACAATATCAAGCATAAAATTATTGGAATTCAGGAGCGGCAAAACATAGTATTGTTGAATGTGAATTTTGATTTAAACTTTCTTAAGAATAGAGAAGCCAAAGAAAACATGGAAGGCATGTTAACTGATTACAGCGAATACATGAGAGGTTTGCTTGGCGATACAGTTTTGATGTTGGATGAAGAAGATGATGAAAACGAATATTAAACCGATTAGAATTTAAAAAGAATGGAAAGCACCTGTTTATATTGTGGAGAGCATTTTACGGCAATACGCTCGAGCAAAAAATATTGGAGCGATAACTGTAAGCAAATGGCATACTTTAAAAGAAATGGCTTGGTACTTTCGGGAACAACGGAAGTAGAACCAAGTTTGCAAGTTCCTGTAGTTATCGTAAAGCCTTTTACTACTAATGAAGTTAGCGTAAAATACGATAAGGAAAAAGATACCGTAAAATACGGTAATGAAGAACTTACCGTAAAATACGATAAGGTTGAACAAAGTGAATTTGAATTCGTACCGTTGGCGGATGCAGAAGAAGAAGAAGAAACCGAAATAGCAGAATCGAATAATGTAAGAGAGGTTGAAAAGGAAACTCAGAAGGTTGAACCGATCAAAAGTTCTTTAAATATTGAGAAAGAACAAAAAGATGAAAACGAACCTCGTTACAAATGGATCAACAGTAAACTCATTGGTTTAATTGAAAAAAAATACGAGCAAAACTCCGGAGGCGTTAAAATAAAAGAACCTTTTGATTAT